>CAVUCQ010000001.1:0-948563 GCA_963740115.1 uncultured Actinomycetota bacterium
GTCCCTCACCGGCCGGACCTCCCATCTGCGGACCTTCTCCTCTCTCTCCGATCCGGCGCTGGAGCTGAGACCTCAGCGTGCGCGCCAAGTCCCTGAGAGCGCGGCCCTCTGTGGTGCGTGGTGCGGCGTGTCCTGGTGCTGCGATGTGCGGTGCTGTCGGTTGCGGTGGGTGGGGGTCGGTCGGCAGTCGCTGCCGGTGGTCAGCGGGCGCCGAGCAGGTGCTCCATGGCGAGCTGGTCGAGGGCTTCCATGCCGACGCTGCGCTGGGCCAGGCCCTCCACGTCGTACGTCGCCGCGCGGAGGTCGGCGAGCGACTCCCCCTCGGCGAGAGTCGGGGTCCTCAGGGTCTCCACCTCGGCGGCGGCGAGCGCGGCGGCCACCTCGGGATCGGCCCGGAAGGCCTGCACCCGCTCACGGAGGATGAGGTAGTTGCGCATGCACGACTTCGCGGAGTCCCACACGCCGTCGATGGCCTCGGCCCGCGGCGGCTTGTAGTCGAAGTGGATGTAGCCGTCGTAGGCGTTGGTCGTTCCGCCCCCGAGGAGGGCGTCGACGGTCCAGAAGGCGCCGCGCAGGTTGCCTGCGCCGAACCTCAGGTCCTGGTCGAAGCGGGGTCCGTGCTGGCCGTTGAGGTCGACGTGGAACAGCTTGTCGTGCCACAGGGCCTGGCTGATGCCCTGGGCGAAGTTGAGTCCCGCCATCTCCTCGTGACCCACCTCGGGGTTGAGGCCGACCATCGCCGGGTCGTCGAGCTCGGAGATCAGCGCGAGCGCGTGCCCGATGGTCGGCAACAGGATGTCGCCCCGGGGCTCGTTGGGCTTGGGCTCGAGGGCGAACCGCATGTCGTAGCCCTGGTCCTTGACGTAGGCGCACAGCAGGTTGAGCGACTCGGCGTAGCGGTCGAGCGCGGCCTGGACGTCCTTGCTGGCGCCGTGCTCGGCGCCCTCCCGCCCGCCCCACAGGACGAACGTCCTGGCCCCCAGCGAGGCGGCCAGGTCGACGTTGCGCAGCGCCTTGGCCAGCGCGTAGCGACGCACCTGCCGGTTGTTGGCGGTGAGCCCGCCTTCCTTGAAGACCGGGTGACTGAACAGGTTGGTGGTCACCATCTCGACGGCGAGCCCGGTATCGGCCAGCGCCTTCTCGAAGCGCTCCAGGGTGGCGTCTCGCTGGCCCTCGTCGGGCAGCAGGTCGTCGTCGTGGAACGTGACCGCGGAGGCCCCGATCTCGGCGAGCTGGTACGTCGCCTCCACAGGGTCGAGCAGCGGGCGGGACGCCGGTCCGAACACGTCGACTCCCTGCCAGCCCACGGTCCACAGACCGAAGGAGAACTTGTCGTCGCGAGTCGGGCTGTAGTCGGTCATGCGGTGGATCTCCTGCCAGGCGTTGGTGTCGGAACTGGTCTCGACGGCGGCCAGGACGCGCTGCACCCGAAGGCCGTCGGCGAAGGACGGGGTCGGGTCGGCGCCAGCGGCGATGTCGTTGACCAGGTCGACGACCTGGTGGGTGAAGCCGTGCTCGTAGCCGATGAGGTGGCCGGGCGGCCACCACGCTCCGACGTAGGGGTGCTGCGCCTCGGTGACGAGGATCCGGCGGAAGCCGGCGGTGCCGGCGTCCTCGGTGCCGTCGAAGAAGTGGAGGAGGTTCATGTCCTCGAAGTCGAAGGCGAGGCTCCCGGCCGATCCGTTGATCTCGATCCGGATGGCGTTCTTGCGTCCGTTGGCGAACCGGGTCGCCTCGAAGACCCCCATGCGCTCCCCCGCGGAACTCGGCGAGGAAGGTCGCGGCGTCGTCGACGGTGACCGTGCCGCGTGCCGCGTGCCGGCCGTCCCCGAGAGCCCGGCGTGCTCGCTGGGCAGCGGGCGCTCGTCGACGAAAGTGCGCAGCCGGCCGGTGACCCGCTCGATGCTGTCGCCGGTGATGAACTGGGCCAGGTCGATGATGTGCGCGCCGATGTCGCCGAGCGCGCCGGAGCCTGCCTTGCTCTTGTCGAGTCGCCACGACATCGGCGCCTGCGGGTCGACGATCCAGTCCTGGAGGTACTGCGCCCGCACGTGGTGCAGGGTCCCGAGCCGACCCTCTGCGACGAGCTGGCGGGCCAGTGCGATCGCCGGGCACGCGCCGGTAGGTGAAGCCGACCATGGACCGTACGCCCTGCGCCGCGGCCTTCTCGGCGGCCCGCACCATCGCCTCGGCCTCCTCGACCGTGTTGGCCAGGGGCTTCTCGCAGAGCACGTGCTTGCCGGCCTCGAGCGCCGCGATGGCGATCTCGGCGTGGGTGTCGCCCGGGCGTGCAGACGTCGATGAGGTCGATGTCGTCGCGGGCGATGAGGGACTCCCACGACGTCTCGGTCGACTCCCACCCGAGCCGAGTCGCGGCGTCGGCGACCCGGGCGGCGTCGCGACCGGCGAGTGCCGCCATCCGGGGGCGCAGCGGCAGGTCGAAGAACCTGGGGGCGTTGCGCCACGCCTGGGAGTGGGCGGCGCCCATGAAGGCGTAGCCCACCATCCCGACGGACAGGTCGGCGTCGGCGGCGTCCGGTTGGGTGGTCATCGGACCTCCTGTAGTGAGTCGTTCGAGCGTGTGCGGGCACGCGGCACCTGCCGACCCGCGATGTCGGTGAGGTGGCGGCGGCTCCCGGGCGGGGAGCCGCCGCCAATGGTTCAGTCGTCGTCCGGTGGGACGTGACTCAGGACTCGAAGGCGGAGTCGATGTACTGGTCGACGTTGTCCGCGGTCACGACCGGTGCGTAGAGCTGCACCATCCGCGGGACCTCGACCTCGACCAGGTCGGTCATGGCCTTCCCCTGGACGACCAGTCGGGCCAGCTTGACGCCGTCGGCACCCTGCGTCGACGGGTAGATGACCGTCGCCTTGAGGACGCCGCTGTCGTCCTGGATCTCCCGCATGGCGTTGGCGGAACCGGCGCCGCCGATCATCACGAACTCGTCGCGACCGGCGTTCTCGATGGCGGCCAGGACACCGACGCCCTGGTCGTCGTCGTGGTTCCACAGGTAGTCGATCTTCGGCTCGGCCTGCAGCAGGTTGGACGCGACCTCCTCGCCGCTCTCGACGGTGAACTCGGCCGCCTGGCGGGCGTCGACGTCGAGGCCGCACTCGGACAGCGCGTCCTCGAAGCCCTGGCTGCGGTCCTGGGTCAGCGGCAGCGAGTCGATGCCGGCGATCTCGGCGACGATGACGTCCTCGTCTCCGCCGGCCTGCTCGCAGATGTAGGCCCCGGCGGAGACACCCATGCCGTAGTTGTCGCCGAGCACGGTGACGCGGGCGGCGTTGGGGTCGTCGAACTCACGGTCGACGTTGATGACCGGTGATGCCGGCCTCCATCGCCTGGAGGGCCACCGGCGTCATCGCCGCGCCGTCGAAGGGCAGCAGCACGATGGCGTCGACGCCGTCGTTGATGAAGGTCTCCACCTGGCTGATCTGCAGGTTGACGTCGTTGGTGCCCTCGGCGACCTGCAGGTCGATGTCGGGGTACTCCTCGGCGAGGTCGCGGACGTTCTTGGTGATGGCCGCCATCCAGCCGTGGTCGGCGGCGGGTGCCGAGAAGCCGATGGTGACGGTGTCACCCTCCTCGTCGTTGCTGCCCTCCGCCGCGACGGCGGTGGTGTCCGCCACCGGAGTCTTCGTCGTCGGCCGCGTCCTCGGCGCTGCCGGTGCAGGCGGTGAGGGCCAGGACGGCGACCGCGCCGACCACGAGGCCGGGGAAGCGGCGGCTCTGCTGCCGTTGGTGAGTGGTGCGCAGTCGCATGGGGTGTGCTCCTTGTGTCTGGTTGGGTGCGGTGGTGCGGTTCGGCTGTGGTGCGGTGCTACGGGTGGTGCGGGTTCCGAGTCGGGGGTCGCAGGACGGCTAGGTCGAGGTCGAGCGCCGGGCCAGGCGCTGCTGGAGCAGCACGGCGACGACGATGATCACGCCCTTGGCGACGGCCTGCGTCGAGCTGTCCTGGTTGTTGAGGACGAAGACGTTGCTGAGCGTGCTGAAGATCAGCACGCCGATGACGGTGCCGACGATGGTGCCGCGCCCGCCGGTGAGAAGCGTGCCGCCGATGACCACGGCGGCGATCGCGTCGAGCTCCAGGAGCGTGCCGTGCGTCGAGCTGCCGGTCGAGGTGCGCCCGATGAACATGAGGGCGGCGAGCCCGCAGCAGAGCCCGACAAGGACGTAGAGCAGGACCGTGTGGCGCTTGACGTTGATGCCGGCCAGGCGGGCCGCCTCGGGGTTGCCGCCGACGGCGAGGGTGCGGCGGCCGAAGGTCGTGCGGTTGAGCAGCACCCAGCCGCCCACCGAGACCAGCGCGAAGATCACCACGAGCAGCGGGAGCCCGAGGATGTCGGCGGACCAGAAGTCCTTGAACCCCTCGACGCGCACGATCTGCGTCTTGCGCTCGGAGATGATCTCCGCCAGACCGCGGGCGGAGGCCAGCATGGCGAGCGTCATGATGAACGGGACGATGTTGCCGTAGGCGATCAGCACCCCGTTGATCAGGCCGCACGCCCCGCCGACCGCGAGCGCCGCGAAGACCATGACCAACCAGTGGGTGTCCTCCGCCATCGTCTGGGTGGCGAACGTGGTCGCCCACACCGACGCGAGCGCCACGATCGCGCCGACGGACAGGTCGATGCCTCCGCCGGTGATCACGAAGGTCATCCCGATGCTGACCACCCCGACGATCGAGGCGAATCGCAGAATCGTGACCACGTTGTCGACGCTGGCGAAGCGGTCACCGGTGGTGATGACGCCGACGAGGCAGATCACGAAGAGCGCGACGAGCAGGCCGAGATTGCGACCGAACGAGCCACTCATGAGACCGGCGCCGCGCGGGGCGCCCTCGGTCTCGGAAGCCGCGTGCTCCACGCGGACGGTGTCGCTCGAGGGGGCCACCGTGTTCTCGACGGCGCCCAGGTCGGGCTCCTTGTCGGTTCCGGGGCTCGTGCTGTGCTCGCTCATGCGGCGTTTCCTTCCATGACCAGATCCAGGACGCGGGACTCGTCGATCTCACTCGCGGGCCCCTCGTGCACGACGCGGCCCTCGCGGACCACCAACACCCGGTCCGCGAGCCCGAGCACCTCTTCGACCTCGCTCGACACGACGACGACGGCCACACCGGAGTCGGCCAGCGATCTGACGACGGCGTAGATCTCGGCGCGGGCGCCGACGTCGACGCCGCGCGTCGGCTCGTCGAGCAGGAGCACCCGGCACTCCCGGAGCAGCCAGCGCGACAGGACGACCTTCTGCTGGTTGCCGCCCGAGAGCAGCCGCACGAGGCTGTCGACCCCTGCGGGACGCACGTCCAGGGACTCCGTGACGGTGAGCGCACGACGCCGCTCGTCCCGGCTGTCGAGGAAGCCCAGGCGCGCGAAGCGGCCGAGCGTCGAGATGGTGATGTTGCGGTAGATCGCCTGGTCGAGCAGCAGGCCCTGGCTCTTGCGCTCCTCCGGAGCGAGGCCGACGCCGGCCTTGACGGCATCGGGCACCGAGCCGCGGCGCAGCTCGCGGCCCAGGACGCGCACGGTGCCTGCCGACGGACGGCGGGCGCCGTAGAGGGTCTCGAGGATCTCGGAGCGGCCCGCGCCGACGAGCCCGGCCAGGCCGACGATCTCTCCCGCGTGGACGCTGAGGTCGACTCCGGAGAAGACGCCGGGCAGCTCGAGGCCGATGACCTCGAGGACGGGCTCGCCTGTCGTGGGAGCCGCGTCGCCGCGGGGCGGGAAGACGTACTCGATCGAGCGCCCGGTCATCAGCTTGATGAGGTCTGCGGTCGACGTGTCTGCCGCTGACAACCCCGAGGCGACGGTGCTGCCGTCCTTGAGGACCGTGATGCGGTCGCCGATCTGGCGGATCTCCTCGAGTCGGTGGGAGATGTAGACGACGGCGACGCCCTCGGCGGTGAGGTCGCGGATGACCCGGAAGAGGTTGTTGACCTCGCCCTGGTCGAGCACCGCGGACGGCTCGTCGAGGATGAGCAGCCGGGTGTCATGTGACAGGGCGCGCGCCATGCTGACGATCTGCTGCGCGGCGGGCGACAGGCGGCCCACCGAACGGGTGGGAGAGATCTCGGGGTGACCGAGGCGGGCGAGCAGCTCCCGGGTGCGTCGGTTGGTCTCGCTTCCCTGGCTGAAGCCGGCCCGGCTGATCTCGTGACCGAGGAAGATGTTCTCGGCGACGCTGAGGTCCGGGACCAGGTCGAGCTCCTGGTAGATGGTGGAGATGCCGAGGTCCATGGCGGCCTGCGGGGTGGACAGCGTCACCGGCTGCCCGTCCCAGTGGATCTCCCCCTCGTCCGGCTGGTAGCTGGCGGACAACACCTTGATGAGCGTCGACTTCCCGGCCCCGTTCTGGCCGAGCAGGCAGTGCACCTCGCCGGGCCGGACGTCGAGCTCGACGCCGCCGAGGGCGAGGACACCGGGGAAGCGCTTGACGATGCCGCGCATCGTGAGCAGCGGCTGGCCCGTGTGGGAGGGGGTGGTCGGGGTGTCGGTCATGACATCGCCTCCAGGGAATCGGTCGCGCGGGGCGCCAGGGTCGGGTCGTCGTAGATGTGCTCGATGGCCACGGCGGCAGCGCCGCGAACGGCGGCCGAGAACCCGAGCGTCGAAAGCCCGATGCGTGTGCCACCGGCATCCGGGGCGAGCACGCCGCCGGCGACCTCGGACTCGACGTCGTCATGGATCCACTCGCCCACCTCGCCGAGGTAGCCGGACAGGACGATCATGCCCGGGTTCAGGGCGTTTGTGAGGGCGGCGGCGCCGATGCCGACCCAACGCCCGACCTCGTGCAGCGCGGCGAGCGTGCGCTCGTCACCGGCTGCCGCACGGCGGTTGATCTCCGCGACCTTCGTCTCCAGGTCCAGGTCCGGCGAGTACAGCAGGTCGCCCTCGTCGGCGGCCATCTCGATCAGCCTGCTGAGACCGATGACGGTCTCCCAGCAGCCCACGCGACCACATCCGCACCTGCGACCACCGCGTTCCACGACCATGTGCCCGAACTCGCCAGCGAAGCCGAGCCGGCCCTGGTAGGGACGGCCATCGGCGACGATGCCGCCTCCGATGCCGACTTCGCCGTGGATGACGAGGATGTCGCGACGGTCGGGATCTCCGGGCGTGGCCTCCGCGACGGCGGCGAGGTTGGCCTCGTTGGCCACGGCGACGAGGTACGTGGGGTCCCCCAGCTTGGTGCGCAACAGGCTCGCGAGCTGCACGCCCTTCCATCCCAGGTTGGGTGCGACCGAGACGGTGCCGGTGTCGTGGTCGACCAGGCCTGCGACCCCGGCGACGACCGACACCGGGACGGCGCCCCGTTCGGCGACGTCGGCCAGGGTGCCGTCGAGGAGCTCCACCAGGCGGTCGACCACCTGGCCGGGACGCAGGCCCCTGGTGTCGACGGACGTGCGGCGCTCGCTGACCGTCGCCCCGGCGAGGTCCACGGCCAGGGTGGTGACGTGGTGGACGTTGATCTCGGCACCGACGCCGTACGCTCCCGCTCCGTTGATCTCGACGATCGTGCCGGGACGGCCCACGGCGCCCCGCTCGGCGCTGCCGTCGCGGACCAGCCCGCGGTCGGTCAGCTCGGCTACGAGGCTGGACACCGTCGCCTTGTTGAGCCCGAGATCCGCGGCCAGACGAGCCCGCGACCTCGGGCCGCTGTCGCGCAGGCTGCGCAGCACCAGAGCGAGGTTGGCGCGGCGCACAGTGCTCTGGTCGGAGCCGCCGGACCCGACACCCGGTCCGCTCTCTCGTGCCTGCGACATGTGTCCCTCGTCGTCCTGACGAACTACCGTGTGGACGAGTGATCCTCGTCACAAGTTAGTTTGATGGACCGCCAAACTAAGTGGTCACGAGGGTGAAGGTCAAGAGCATCGTCGCGATTTGTCCGGCGCCGCTAAACGGTAGGAAGTGACCGCTCAGGGCTGCTGGGGGTTGTAGGCCGGGGCCGTTCACCCATGGTCACCCGGACACAGCCGTCCGAACCGCGTAACTTGTCCAGGAAGCCATGACCGGCAGCATCGAGCCCTGCTCGTCAAGCGCCCCCGTGTGACGTACGCCATCAGCGGACTCGGATAGCACCGATTACCGCGCCTTGGAGTGACCGTGGGATGGCCAATTGTCACCATCCGGGGCGACTCCATCCACGACGGGCGCCAAGCGTGCTCGGGGCTCGCAGACACTGCCCGCAAGGTCGGTCAGTCCAACTGGTACGGGCTGGGGCCGGACACCCAGGTGACTTCGTGCGCGGCCGCGTAGGCCTCGACCGCGGTTCGGATGGTCGGGTAGAAGCGGTCGTCGCTCAGAGTCGCAAGCCCGTAGCTTCGGACCTTGGCCTGCACGGCCTCCTTCAGCTCCGCGAAGACCAGTCGCGTCCCGGCCCCATCGAGGTCGGCGTCGAGGTCGGCGAGCATGTCTGCTGCGGTGGTGTCGACGTCGGTGATCGGTTCCGCCGCGACGATGATCCACACAGGCCGGGGCTCGATGGCTGCGAGACGGCGCACCTGGTTGCGGAACGTGCGTGCGTTCGCGAACAGCAGCGGTGCGTCGAATCGGTAGATCGCGAGACCGGGCAGGTGCTCGGTGGTCTGACGGTAGGCAGTGTCGTGGTAGCCCCGGACATCACCTGAGCGGCCGAGGATCGCCTGGTGAGGCCACCAGACGCGGCGGAACACGTTGAGGATCGACATGCCAACGGCCGCAGCGATGCCGTACAACACCCCCAGGAGGGCGACGCTGAGGAATGCGACGAGGGCGAGGACGAAGTCGGAGCGGCGCTGGCGCCGGAGCCGACGCAGTCCGGCGATGTCCGCGAGGGACAGCGAGGCCGCGATGACGACGGCTGCGAGCGCTGGCTGCGGAAGGTTGCGGAGCAGTCCGGGCGCGGCGACGAGCACGGCGACGATCGCCGCCGCTCCGACCAGGCCGGTGACCTGGGTTCGGGCGCCGCTCTGGAACGCGACCGCGGTCCGCGATCCACTGGTGCTGACAGGGAACCCTTGGAAACACCCCGCGGCGATGCTGGCCGCGCCGACGCCGATCATCTCGCGGTTTCCGTCGATTTCCTCCCCGGTCTTGTCGGCGAACACGGATGCGGTCGAGATGGTGTCGGTGAGGGAGACCAGTGAGATGCCCAACGCGCCGGCGAACAGAAGTCCCAGGTCGCCGATCGGTACCGTCGGAAGCGTGAGTGGTGGGAAACCTGAGGGGAGCTCTCCGACCAGGTCGACACCTCGGTCCGCGAGATCGAACGCGGCAACGGCAGCGATCGCGAGGACGACGGCGGCGAGCACGGCCGGGAAGAGCGGCCACAGGCGCTGAAGTCCCAGGATCAAGACCAGGCATGCTGCTCCGACCGCCAGCGAGGCTCCGACGGTCTCTCCGTCACTGACCGCCTCAGCGAACGCGACCGCCTCACCGATCAGGCCGTCCGCATCGACGGAGAACCCGCACAGCTTGGGTAGTTGGCTGACGAGGATCGTGAGCGCGAGGCCGTTCATGTACCCGATCTGGGTGGGCTTCGAGAGAAGGTCGGCGATGAAGCCGAGGTTGAACACGCCGGCGAGCACGGTTATCGCACCCACCATGAGAGCGAGCACGGAGGCGTAGGCGACGGCGGCCTCCACATCTCCCTCAGCTGCTACGAGCGGGACGACGATCGCAGCAATCATCGGGCCGAGCGATGAGTCCGGGCCGAGAACGAGCACCCGGGACGGGCCGAACAGCGCGTAACCGATCAACGCGAGGATGGTCGTGTACAGACCGGTGATGGCCGGCAGGCCCGCCAGCTCGGCGTACGCCATCCCTTGCGGGACCAGCAGCGTGGTGAGCACGAGACCGGCGACCAGATCCTTGCCGAACAGGGCCGGCCGGTACGACCGCAGCATCGCCAGCCCGGGCATCGTGCGCGAGAGGGCAACGAGACGAGAGGTCGCTTCCGCAGCCACTGCCGTTCCTCTCGGTCGGCTTTCCCGTCCGGCACGGGCCTGTTCAACAGCCCCTGAGGACATCACCTCAGGACGTGGGTTGCACCGCCTGATCTGGGTGACCTCTTGGCCGCGATCATCTCAGAAGCCGAGGCACCGACGCAGCGGTAGGTCCCGCCATCGCTGGCAGCCTCGGAGTGAGTACGGGCGACAGATCGCTGGGGCGCCCGTGGTTGCACTGTTATCGCGAGGCCGAGCCAGATTCCGCTCGACAACCGCCGTGCGGTCACTTCTGGAGCGGTGTCCGTTTGCCTAGCCCGGTCCCGGCCCGCCGGTGCGTGTGCCGCCGTGCTCACTGGTGACCACCTCTTCCATGGTTCGAAGTCGAAGCCACATGACCGCGAGGCGTGCAACGAGAAGCAACGCTCACCACCTCTGATCGGACATCACCAGCCCGCCCTCTCTCCCACCATCCCGACGCGACCACCGGAGACAGTTGCGGCGAGAAGACGGAGCGCTTCGATCCGCTGAGTTCGGCTCAACGGGCGTGCTCGCCGCGTCTCAGGATGACACCGGCAAAGAGCGTTGCACTCGTGCTGAGGCGGCTCTGCGGATGGCCGGCCAGACAGCCGCTTTGCGTCAGTAGCCGCTCCGGCTCGGCCAGCCGTTGGCGCCGACGTACCACGCCGCCGAGGTCAGCACGACGACCATGAGGAGCGCGAAGAGCAGGCCACCGGCCACGGGCAGGAACCACCCGGGCGCACGCCGGGACCGCACGGCGACCACCTTGACCACCACGGCGCCGAAGACTGCACATCCCAGCACGCCGTGCACGACCGCGCGCGCCGGAACCTCTTCGCCGCTCTCCAGGCCGAGGGCCCAGAGGCAGCTGTAGCCGACGAAGACCGAGAGGAGGAGGGCGACGGCTCCGGAGATCCGGTGGGCCGTGCCGAGCCAGGAGGGTGCATGGCCGCCGACCACGCCGTACATCCAGAGGGCGCCGAGGAGTTGGAGCAGGACCAGGACACCGATCACGCTCGAGAGGACGACCTTCATCTCGATCACGGTGCGGAAGCCGAGGGTGGTCGTCCCGCTCAGGGTGGGGTCGTGGGTCCTGCCGAACACACCCAGAAGGACCGCGACCACCGCTCCCGCGGCGAACGCACCCAACGGGGCGGCCATGCTCTTCGGTGCCGCAGCGTCCGACATGGCTTCAGGATGCGCCGATCCGCGGCGATTGGGAATGGTCGCGTTGTGGGCTCGTGCACGATGTCCGGCTCAGCCCGAGCCCCCCGCGATCGCCTTGGCCACGGCCTCACCTGCCTTGACCTCGCGGGGGATCTCCTCGACACGCCGCTTGAGGTCGCGGCGCCCCAGCGAACGCTTCCGGGAAAGGTCCACACCTGGCGTGGGCGCTGAGGTCGGCGAGTGGGAGCGCTGGTTTGCAGCTGCGCCGTCTGGCTCAGGTCAGAGCGCGGAGTAGGGCAGCGCCCAGAGGCGGTCTCCAAACGCGACTGCTTCGGTGCCAGTGTGGAGCAGCACACTCATCACGAGCACCGGCGAGGACATGACGGCGACGCCTCCTAGGCTGCGGCCATGCCCCTGATCACCCGCCGCCTGACCCGGGACGACTTCGAGCAGTCGATGGCGCTCATCCGCGAGGCGTTCGGCGACCTTCCGCCGGGAGCGACCCCACCCTCGCCGGAGAGCTTCCCGCGGCCCGGTTATCACGCGTTCGGCACCTTCGATGGCGACCAGCTGGTGGCGCGGGTGGTGACCCGCGAGTACCACTCGTGGTTCGGCGGCAGTGCCGTCCCAACCGGCGGGATCGCCGGCGTCGCGGTAACGGCCGAGCGGCGGGGCGAGAAGCTCCTCGACGAGCTCTTCCGGGTGGTGCTCGAACACGGCCTCCGGGAGCGCGGCGAGGCGGTGTCGACACTCTTCTGCACCGCCCCCGGGATCTACCGCAAGTTCGGCTACGAGCTGCTCTCCTCCTACGACGAGGTGGAGGTCCCCTCGGCAACCCTGGCCCGGATCCGTCCTCCGGCCGGCGTGCGCACCCGTCGGGCCACGCCTGCCGACTTCGACGCGGTCCGCGAGGTCTACGACACCTGGGCGGCCGCCCAGAACGGGCCACTGACGCGTCGCGGGCCGTCGTTCCCCGCCGACGCGAATACGTTCATCGACGCGTTCACCGGGGTCACGCTCGCGATCGACGAAGCGGGCGACGTCGTCGGTTTCGCGAGCTGGCAGCGCGGCCAGGGGTCCGGCGACTCCTCGAGCCTCGAGGTCTCCGACCTGCTCGCACTGAGCGGCGGCGCCTACCGGGCCCTGTGGAGCGTGCTCGGGTCGTTCGGCAGCGTGGTCGGCCAGGTGCGGGTGTGCACGTCGGGTCATGACGTCGCCCGGCTGGCGCTCCCGTCGGCGCACTGGACGGTCAAGGCACGCGAGCCCTACATGCTGCGGGTCCACGACGTCCCGGGCGCCTTCGCGGCCCGCGACTGGCCGGTGGACGGCGACGTGTCGTTCACCGTGGCCGGCGACCACGTCGGGACGACCAACGGGAGCTGGCAGCTGGTCATCGATCAGGGGAAGGCGACGTGCACGCCGACCACGGCGGCAGACGGTCCCGTCCTCACGCCCGGCGGGCTCGCGCTGGCGTGGGCCGGCGCCCAGACCTGCGCCAACCTGCGGATGGCCGGGCGCCTCTCCGACGGCACGCCTGAGACCGAGGCCGCGCTCGACCGGGTCTTCGCGCCCCGGCCGATCCACATCCGCGACTACTTCTGAGACGTTGCGGGAAGGTCAGCTGCTGGTATTCCTCGACCTCGAAGATCCCGTTGCCCTGCAGGACCACGGGCTGCAGCCCTATCGGTACGAACTGTCGCCTTCCCGCATCCAGAGTGACCGGCAGGGCCGGTCACCCCGAGCTGTGTGCCGCTCGAGCCTTCCGGTACCGGTCCGGAACACGGTTGCGCCCAAACCAGCCGATAGATTACTATATGGTTATGGAACCAAGTGGTGATGTACTGGCAAGGCCCGACCGTCGGCTCGACTTGGCCTTCTCCGCCCTGGCCGACCCCACCCGCCGGGCGATCCTGGCTCGCCTGTCGAGGAGCGACGCCACGGTGCTGGAACTGGCCGAGCCGTTCCCGCTGAGCCAGCCGGCGATATCCAAGCACTTGAAGGTCTTGGAACGCGCCGGCCTGATCACCCGCCGCCGTGACGCACAACGTCGCCCCTGCCGGCTCGAGGCCGACGCGCTGCGCGGCGCCACCGAATGGCTGGACGGCTACCGGCAGTTCTGGACCGAGAGCTACCAGCGACTCGACATGCTGCTGGCCGATCTGCACCCGGCCGACCCGGAAGCCGACGGCCCGGGAGGGCAGCGATGAGGACCACCGGCGACCTGATCATCGAGCCGCGCCAGGCCCGGAATCTGGTGATCACCCGCACATTCGCCGCACCGCGACAGCTGGTGTTCGACGCATGGACCCAACCCGAGCTGCTGCGACAGTGGTACGGGCCCCGGGGCTGGCAACTGACCACCTGCGAGATGGACCTCCGGGCAGGGGGCCGGTTCCTGTTCGTCCTGCAACGCCCGAATCGGGCGGACATGGCGCTGCGGGGCACATACCAGGCCGTTGACGCCCCGACCCGGCTAGCCACGTCCGAGCGGTGGGACGACGACTGGACCGACGGTGAGACACCTACCACCACGATGTTCGCCGAGCGCGACGGCGTCACCACGGTCACCCGGATCATCGAGTTCACCTCCGCCGCCGCCCGTGACCGGGCCCTGGGATCAATCGGCCGCGACGGCCTGGAGGAAGCGTTCGAACGGCTGGACGACTTGGTCCGGGCCGAACCCGACGATGCCGCCCGCCCTGTCGCCGGTCAGCGCCATGTGGGCGCCAGCGATGTGGGCGCCAGCGATGTGGGCGCCAGCGATGTGGGCGCCAGCGATGTGGGCCCCAGCGATGTGGGCCCCAGCGATGTGGGCCCCAGCGATGTGGGCCCCAGCGATGTGGGCCGGGACAATATCGCCGGCCGCTACCGGCGCCGCGCGGCACGCTTCGAGGAACTGATCTTGGGGGTGGGCTCCGACGCGTGGGCATCGCAGTCCCCATGCCAGGACTGGACCGCCCGCGACGTCGTTGACCACGTTGTCGGCATGCATGCCGCCATGCTTGCGCCACTGGGCCGCTCCCTAGGTCCGGAGTCCTCGGCCGCGGCCGGTCCGATCGACGCCTTCACCTCCGCGCGGGCCCGGCTGCAGCACGCTCTGGACGACCCGGCAGTTGCGGGGACCGCGTGCGACACCCCAACGGGAACGCTGACCTTCGCCGAGCACGTCGACGCCGCACTGAGCGTAGACCTGGTCGTGCACGGGTGGGACCTGGCCCGGGCAACCGGCCAGGACGACACGATCCAAGCCGAGGACCTACAGCTGCTGTGGCCGATCGCCCAGGCCATTCCCGAGCAGTTCCGCGTTCCTGGCGCCTTCCGCCCCGGGCTGGTGGTCTTCGGCCCTCAGGTACAGGTTGCCGCCGACGCACCCCTGCAACACAAGATCCTTGGCATGTATGGCCGCGACCCCGCCTGGCACTCGTGACCGGCCGCCTGACTGACATGGAGTTCGAGGTGGAGGACGGGAATGCCCCGGCCGGTTCGGGAGGCAAGCAACTCCGACGCAGCACTCTGGCAGTTGCCGCAGGGTTCGTCCTCCCCCTCATCTTGTCAAGGAGCGTTGACATCCTGCTCGAGAGCACCGGGGTATTCCCCACTGTCGCCCAGCAGCAAGCGGACGGATTCGATGTGCTTTGGATGAACATCCTCGCGCTTTGCTATCGGATGGCATTCGGCGTGCTTGGTGGTTACGTGACCGCCGCAGTAGCGCCGAACCGCCCCGCACGCCATGTTCACCTCCTGGCGATCATCGCCACAGCGGTCGCGGTAATCTCCAACATCGCCGTGGCCACGATACCGGCGACAGCGAATGTGCTCCCGGCATGGTTCGCTGTCGCGCTGGTGCTCATCGCCTACCCGAGCACATGGCTCGGGGGACGCTGGTATCTGCGCAAGTAGGAAACGATGGCGCTCGCCATCGGATACAAATCGCTAGGCCGGACCCCGCACGCACGAGAAATGAGTCAGCCTGCGGCCCAGCATGCCCGCCCCACAGCGCCCACTATGACGCACTCCCATGCGCGTCCGCCGCGCCAGGCCCTCGTGCCTACGACGCCGCTCTTGGACCGGCGTGTCACCGTCTTCGGCTCCAAAAGAGGACAACTCACCCATCTGCGTCCTGAGACGACTTAACGACCCGAGGGGTCTATGCGTCCACGGCGTCAGAGGCTCGCGTTGAGGGTGGTGCCTGGCGGGCAACCCGCGTTCAGTCGAGCGCCACGGCCACGCACGCCGTCTGGTACACGACAGCGCCGGTACCGTCCGTGACCTGCCAGCGCAGGTAGTAAGTAGTTCGAGGCAGGCCCTCCACCGCAGCGGGAACAAATGTCGTGGCGCCGTGAGCGTTGCCGGACGCGTTGGCCGTCATTGTCGCTGTCCCGGGCACGGGAACCACAAGGTCACTGCAATTGGGGTCGCTGTAGGCGTACAGGTTCATCACATAGGACTGTCCCGGATTCACGTCACGCAGTAGATACCGCTCCTGCGCGTAGATCCTGGGGCCTTGCGTATGGACATCAATCACCCACCCGTGGACCGATTCGTCGGCCACGGACGACAGCGGGTACTGGGTGGTGTGGAAGACCTGGTCGGCGTGCGCGGTTGGCGACCAGCCGAGAACCAGAGCGGCGGTCCACAGCACAACGATTGATGGACGGACGTGCTTGCGGAGCATAGTGACCTCCACGTTGCATCTGACGAAAGCGATTGCTCCGAATACCAACGACTCAACTCCTGGTCACGTGGCCGGTGCAAGCCCCACGTGGGGTATTTGGAACAGTGTGCCGCCTACGCGCCGCATGCCCCTCCACCCTCAGCCGGGAGCCGGTTGGCAGGCGTCACGCCTCGCAGAGGCAAGGATCGGGTTGGGACCTCTCCGCCGGCCACGGCGCCGCGAGTCGCCCGCACGCGAGTCGCTTCGGCGGGGTCCGAAGGCGAGTCAAGCGAGCGCCGCGCCACTGGGGCGCGGTGCCAACCCCAATGCCCTCGCAACGATTCCGGAAGAAGTCGTCCTGCTCGGTAGGGATTCCTCGGCTCTCCGCTCGGGCAGTCAGTCCCAGACTCACGTCGTTGCGCCGCCTGACGGACATCCGGGTCTGCACCTGAGCGGCCCGTTTGCCTTACGCGCGGCTCCGGCGCCGTCCACTACCGGACTACCTCACGCGTTCCCAGTGTCGCAGGACCACCTGGTCCTGAAGCAGGCGGCGATGACTTCCGTCTGGATGATGAACGATCTCAGCACTGGCCTATTCGCGGTGCTCGGAGTTCTGGCTGGCATTGCCATCCTCCTTCTGCTGCTGGCTTATCTCGACCCCACCAACGTGCGCCGAGAGCCACATGGGGAGGCCACCCGCCGCTTGTAGTCGAGACGATGGCTCCGGCCCACAACGTCGCCGGGATTAGTGACGACACGACGAGGCGCAGCCCCTATATTCGTCCGGCGCGGCGATCCGTGCCCCCATGAAGGATCACGCGTAGGGGCTCGCCTGCCCGCCCCCCACCGGGTAGGCGAGCCCAACCAAGTCGGCGCGCTCCCGCTCACTCTTGGCTGGCCGCTCAGTCTTCGGCGGCGTCCTGCTCGGCCCACCACTCGCGATCGCGCTCCTCGAGAACGGCACCAGCGGTTGCCGACGGCGGAGGCAACCGCTGGTGCTCGTCGTCGGGCGGTCCTGGCCAAACCCACCCGGCGAGGACCACGCATACCCATGATCCCGCGCCGCCTACCGGATGACGCGGCGCTCACGCGCAGTCAGGGCCCCGAAAGCGGACTCCTGGTCCGATCTCGCGCCAATCGGCGAACGTGCCCACGTCATGTGGCCCTCTGCTAACTGGTCATAGCAAGGGGCTGCTGGCGTCCGTCGCTCTCCACAGGAGCCACAGGGGCCTTTCGTTCCTGTCCGACCTCACCCGCACACTGACGGCATGGCGAGGCGCATGACACAGGTGTTCCACGGCTGGGACCAGCGCGACGTCACCGTCACCCTTCCGGCCGGCCACGAGCGTGCCGGCGAGCATCAGGGCCTGCTGCGCGCCTGGGCGTTCGACGACGAGACCGGCGAGTGGTGGGGCATGCGAACTACTACGCCGGCGTCGGGATGCAGTACCTCAAATGGATCCGCGAGGACCACCTACGCCCGTCCGGTGACTTCACCGACGACGACGGCCTCGTGAGCCGTGTGGCGGCCCCAGGACCCGTCCCTGATTGAATCCTGGGGCCCGGCCGGCGGTGGTTCATCCCCACGCATCACCGACCATCCCTGTACGTGCCCAGTGCCACGGATATTCATGCGACCAGCGGACTCGTACAGTGGATGAACGCCGGTCCGCAGCCCCCTCTGGAGGATCGTGCGTAGGGGTTTCGCCTTCCGTCCCTGATCCCCACGGGAGGCGAGCCCCGCCTGGATCAGCGCGACACTCTCCGCAGGCGACGGGCCACGTCCGCGCGCACTATCAGCTCGAGGTGGTCGAGCCGGAACCAGCGCCGGCGGTCCGAAACTGCTGAGGGCACGCGCCCACCTCCGTTCAGCTCGGGGCTGCTCGTGCTGGCGCTGGGCTGCCTGGTCCTTGGATCGATCATCCTGCTGCTGGGCATCCGCATGAACCGGCCCGGCCGTGACTGACCTCATGGGTGCGGTGCTCGAGCGCGCCGTCCGGAGTGCACTTCGCCGACGAGGCGGCCTGCTGCTCTGGCCGGGCAGTCTCCTCATGGTGGCTGGGACGGTGCTGGTGGTGTACCTGGGATGGCAGTTGGTCGGGACCACGATCGTCAGCGAACGTCGCCAGGCCGCCCTCGTCGAGCGCGTTCAGCACGAGTGGGACACGCAACCGGGATCCGCGGGCAGCTCCGATCCCTCGGCCACCAAGGAGGCGGACCTTCTCGTCAGGATCCCTCGCTTCGGGAACGACTACGTCATGCCCGTCCTCCAGGGGGTCGGAGAAGAGCAACTCTCCCGCGGGTTCGGCCACGTGGGCGACTCCGCGAAAGCCGGCGAGGTGGGCAACTTCGTCGTTGCCGCACACCGGATCACCCGAGGCGAACCGCTCCGAGAGATGCCTTCCTGCGCCCGGGCGACGCGATCCTCGTCGAGACACGAGATGCGGTCCACACCTACCAGCTCGACACCGACCCCAACGACCTCGTCGTCGATTCCACCGCGGACTGGGTGCTAGACCCTCGGCCGGTCAATCCCGATCCGGACGGTGTCCAGCCCGGTCCCGCGCGGCGGCTAATCACCCTGATCACCTGCGCTGAGCTGTTCCACACCGATGACAGGATGGTCGTCTTCGGGCACCTCGCGATGACGCGTCCAAAGTAGGGAGTCAATCGTGACGGCCGCTCCAACGCGGCCCTCGGCGGCGACCTGGACGCATCAACCATGGCGCACTCGGGTGCAACGGGATGCTGCGACAGTGACGGCGGGGCATCGCGCTTGCACGTGGTCGAGTCAGGGGGTGACGATGGCGAAGTCGGGGTCGCCGGGATCGAGTACAGCGGTCAGTCGTCCGAGCACGGATGCGTGTCCGTCGACCTCGATGCCGGCTTCGGCGAGCCGCTCGGGTGACGGCGTGCCGAGCGCGAGGGCGGGCAGGTTCCGTCGCGTGGTCGTGAGTGTGACGTCGGCATCGCCGGCCTGTGGGGCCGAGGTGTAGGTGAGGGCGCCGTTGGCGAGGCGTAGTCGGTAGCGCTCGTCGGCGTCGGTGAGGACGATGTCGATCGTGAGCTTCTCGTCCCAGGCGGCGGGGCCGTTGACCTGGATGGCGAGTGCGTCGAAGAGCATGTCGGGGCTGAGTTGGGCGACCATGTCGGGTGATGCAGTGACTGTGGGGGTGCCGAACTGGCCGTTGCGCAGCTCGTAGGCACCGGAGAGGTAGAAGTTGCGCCACGTGCCGTTCTCGGAGCCGTAGCCGAGCTGTTCGAAGGTATCGGCGAGCAGCTCTCGTGCTGCGGTGTGGTCGGGCTGGGCGAAGACCACGTGGCTGAGGACCTCCGCTGCCCAGCGATAGTCACCGGACTCGAAGGCCGATCGGCCGTTGTCGACCACGGCGTCTGCGCCGCCGCCGAGATGGACGTACCGCTTGGCCCTCTCGACCGGGGTGTGCTCCCACAGGTGGGCGGGGTTGCCGTCGTACCAGCCGAGATAGCGCTGGTAGATCGCCTTCACGTTGTGGCTCACGGATCCGTAGTAGCCGCGCGTGGACCAGGCGTCCTCGAGTGCCGGTGGGAGGGTGATCTGCTCGGCGATCTCCGAACCGATGAGACCCTTGTTGAGCATCCGCAGGGTCTGGTCGTGGAGGTAGGCGTAGAGGTCGCGCTGGATCGTCAGGAACTCGAGCACCTGCTCGCGGCCCCACGTTGGCCAGTGGTGGGAGGCGAAGACGACCTCGACCTCGCCGCCGAAGAGGTCCACGGTCTCGGTCAGGTACTTCGACCACACGTGCGGGTCACGGACCAGCGCGCCGCGCAGGGTGAGGAGGTTGTGCAGGGTGTGGGTCGCGTCCTCTGCGGCGCACAGTGCCTTGAGGTCGGGGAAGTAGAAGAGCATCTCCGCCGGCGCCTCGGTGTTCGGCGCCATCTGGAACACCATGCGCACCCCGTCCACCACCTCCTCCTGCCCCGTGGTCGTGATCTCAAGAGTGGGCGGGATCAAGGTCACCGTGCCGGTCGAGGTGGTCTGCCCGAGACCGGCACCGATCGCCCCCTGGGGACTGCGCGGCAGCGCAGCGCCGTACATGTAGCCCGCGCGCCGTCCCATTGCGGTTCCGGCGTAGACGTTCTCCGCGACCGCGTGCTCGACGAACCCCTCGGGTGCGAGCACGGGTACCCGGCCGGCGTCGACGTCCTCCTGGGTAGTGACGCCCTTGACGCCACCGAAGTGGTCGACATGGCAGTGGGTGTAGATCACGCCGGTGACGGGTCGGTCTCCACGGTGCTCGCGGTAGAGCGCCAGCGCGGCCGCGGCGGTCTCGGTCGAGATCAGCGGATCGATCACGATCACACCAGTCTCGCCTTCGACGAAGCTGATGTTCGACAGATCCATCCCACGCACCTGGTACAGCCCCGGCACCACCTGGAACAGCCCATCCGTGGCGACCAGCGTGGACTGTCGCCACAGACTCGGGTTCACCGTCTCCGGAGCATCGCCCACGATGAAGTCATAGGTGTCGTTGTCCCAGACCACGCGCCCGTCGTCAGCAGTCACGGCGTTCGGCTGACGACGCCCGACCAAGCCGCGACTCACATCATCGAGGTCGCGGGTGTCGGAGAACGGCAAAGTGTCCAGCAGCGCAGCCTGCTGGTCACAGATCGCGGCACTGGCCTCACGAGGTGACGTGGTCATGACTCGAAGTCTCAGTCGGCCTCACCAGAGACACCTCGCCCGGATCGGGTGAGCGGGGACTCACGCACGTGCAACGTGCGTCATTGCGCCGCGAATGCCCTACGCCACGTCGGAATCGCTATCGACCGTTGCGAGGTTCTCCTCTTCCCCGACCGCTGCCGGCAGCCCCAACAAGGTGCCGTCGGGGCTGCCGATCGCGGTGCGCGGCCGCCCACCGCTCATGGTCGAGCCACCTGTGGGTGCCGGGCGGCGTCGGCCTCCTCCATCCGCGCGAGCCAGGCGTCGATCTCGCTGACCCGAAAGCGTCGCTCGCGGCCGACGCGGAATCCGCGCGGGCCACGGCCCTGACTACGCAGGTCGTAGATCGTCTGGACGGTGACGCCCAGGCGGGCGGCCAGCTCGGACAGGGACAGGACGGTGTCGAGTTTGTGCCGAGGAGGCATCCGGTCCTCCTGAGTGAGGATCCCGGACACCTGCCCTGACCAGCGGTTTTGGTGGAGCTGAGGGGATTCGAACCCCTGACCTTCTCATTGCGAACGAGACGCGCTACCAACTGCGCCACAGCCCCGTGCGCCTCACGGCGCGACGCCAAGATACACGAGCCCGACAGGGGCCGCCCAATCGCCCCGGCAACGGTCCGGACGGTGTCAGGCGCCGCTGGCGCGACGCTTCTCGGCGTCCTCGCGGGCGTCCTTGGCGGACTGCTCGGCCGAACGGGCGAGTGCGGAGTCGCCGTCGTGGTGACCGCTCGACCAGACGCCGGTGGAGTCGAGGTCGATCGTCGAGACCGTACGGCGCTGGGCGGCCGGCTTGCTGACGTAGGTCGGAAGCGTGGTGGGCACCATGTCCCAGCCGCCGGCGACCGCGACCTCGCCGGTGACGAAAGCGGGAGCCTCCGTGGCCGGGCTCTCCACCGGGACCGCGGGCGAGCCCGGGACGCGCGGCGATGGCGGGGTGAGGGGCATCTCGCCGGTGAGCTCGACGTCGTCGAGCTCCTCCTCGACCAGCGGCGGGAAGCCGATCTCGATCGCCGCGCGGGACGGGCGCTGCCGGCGCTCGGCGCGCACCGAGAGTCGGCAGGCCACCAGCCACGCGACGAGCAGCCCGGCCGGCGTGGCCACCCAGGGCCACACGAGCACGGAGGTCGCGGCGAGCCCGATGACGACGGCGTTGGCGGCGACGATCAGCGCCAGCACGTTGCGGCGGCGCCTGGCCGCGCGACGGGCGGAGGTGCGCTCGGTGGCACGGAGCGGGGCCTGTTGCGACGGCGTACGAAGGGGCGCGCCGGGAGCCGGGACGGGCTCCGGAGCGACGTGGGCCTTGGTCTCGACGGGCGGCCGCAGGGCGGCGCGGATCGGCGCCACGACGAGGCGGGCGCTGCGGCGGTCGACCGGCTCTCGGCGGGCGAGCACCCGCATCGTGTGCGAGAACTTCTCGACCGAGCGGCTTCGGACGACCTCGTCGTGGTGCTTGAGGGCCTTGGGGATCAGGTAGACGGCCCACGCCACGGCAAGGGCGACGAAGATGAGAGCGCTCAGGTCCACGTCCGCAGCGTAGGAGCGCGGAGCATGACCGGGACGGATGTCAAGTGGTGTGTCGCAGAACTACTGGTGTGACTGGTGTGTCGCGAGGCGCGCCACCATGCCGCCCGGGCACTCCTCCACCGTCACGGCGAAGATCCGGTGGTCGCGCCACGCCCCGTCGATGTGCAGGAAGCGCGGTGCGTAGCCGACCTGCTCGAGACCGAGCTTCTCCACCACCCGCAGCGAGTTGGTGTTCTCCGGACGAACGCAGATCTCGACGCGGTGCAGGCCGACCGGCCCCAGGCAGTGGTCGATGACCATCGCGACGGCCCGCGGCGCGACGCCGCGGCCGGCCACGTCGGCGGCCACCCAGTAGCCGATCGATGCGGCCTGCGCGGAGCCTCGGGCGATGTTGCTCACCGTGACCTGGCCGACGAACCGGCCGCCCACCTCGATGACGAAGGGCAGGCTCAGGCCCTGCTTGGCCTGCTGCAGCAAGGAGCGGACGACCGCCTTGTAGGACGTCGGTCGGGGCCCGGCCCCGGGCGGGACGGTCGCGTCCCAGGGCCTCAGCCACTCGTGGTTGCGCGCGCGCACGGCCTGCCACTCCTCGGCGTCGGACCTGTGCAGCGACCGGACCACGACCCCGTGCGACTCGAGTCGGGCCGGCCAGCCGGGGGCGGCGTTCAGTGGTCGCTCCCTGCCACTTGCTCGGCGGCGTGCTGCAGGACGGGCTGGAGGACGCCCAGCCCGTCCTTCACGCCCCCACGCGAACCGGGCAGGTTGATCACCAGGCAGTCGCCGACGAGGCCCGCGATCCCGCGCGAGAGCATCGCGGTCGGGACGCCCTTCGCGACCCCGGCGGCCCGGATCGCCTCGGCGACGCCGGGGACCTCGCGGTCGAGCAGCGCCGCCGTGGCCTCCGGTGTCCGGTCGGTGGGCGTGAGCCCGGTCCCGCCGGTGGTGAGCACGACGCGGGCGCCCGCGGCGACCGCATCGGCGATCGCGCGGCGCACCGGGTCGCCGTCGGGGACGACGTCGGGCTCGGTGCAGTCGAAGCCCTGCTCGCGCAACCAGTCGCAGATCAGTGGACCCGTCTCGTCGGCGTAGACGCCGGCGGCGGCGCGGTTGGACGCGACCACGACGGCAGCACGCAAGCTCATCGCGACCACTGCCTCATCGTGTCCACTCGCCCGACCGCCCGCCGGTCTTGGACTCGACGCGGATGTCGGTGATGACGGCTGCCTTGTCGACGGCCTTGACCATGTCGACGACGGTGAGCGCGGCCACCGACACCGCGGTGAGCGCTTCCATCTCGACGCCGGTGCGGTCGGTGGTGCGGACCGTCGCGGTGATGTCCACGGAGTCGTCGGTGACCGCGAGGTCGACACTCACCCCGGAGATCGACAGCGGGTGGCACAGCGGGATCAGCGACGGCGTCTGCTTCGCGCCCATGATCCCGGCGATCCGGGCCACTGCGAGCGCGTCGCCCTTGGGCACGCCCTCGCCGCGGAGCAGGTCGATCACCGTGCGGCTCACGAGCACGCGGCCGGTCGCCGACGCCGTACGCGCGGTCACGGGCTTGTCGCCCACGTCGACCATCCGGGCGGCGCCGGTCTCGTCGACGTGGGTCAGCCGGTCCGAGCCGCTCGAGGAGGGGGGCACCATCAGAACTCCTCGTCGAGCCGGCGGATCGCGACCATCTCGCCGGCCTGGATCGCGGTGACGTCGGCCGGCACCTCGATCAGGCAGTTGGCGGTCGCGAGGTCGCCGATCAGGTGTGAGCCGTGGCCGCCGACCGGGGACACGAAGGTGCCGCCGCGGTCGGTCTCGTGCAGGCCTCGGACCAGCTGGACCTTGCCCGGCGGTGACGAGATGCCGTGCGTGAGGCGGGCGCGCGAGGTGGGCCGCACGTAGGGCAGCTTGCCCATCATCCGGCGGATCGCGGGGAGCACGAACATCTCGAAGGAGACGTAGGAGGAGACCGGGTTGCCCGGCAGGGTGAAGACGGGGGTGTCGTCCTCGCCGACGGTGCCGAAGCCCTGCGGCTTGCCGGGCTGCATGCCGACGCCGCCGAACCACATGGTGCCGTGGTGGGACAGCGACTCCTTGACGACGTCGAAGTCGCCCTCGCTGACTCCCCCGCTCGTCACGACGAGGTCGGCGCGCACCAGCTGGTCGCTCAGCGCCTCGGTGAAGGCGTGCGACTCGTCGGGGACGATGCCGACCCGGTAGGCGATCGCGCCGGCGGCGCGGGCGGCGGCGGCGAGGAGGAAGGAGTTGCCGTCGTAGATCGAGTCCCTGCCCAGGGGCGTGCCGGGGTCGCGGAGCTCGGAGCCGGTCGAGATGACCACCACCCGCGGTCGCGGCCGCGTCCGGACGGTGGCCCGGCCGACCGCCGCCAGCATGCCGAGGTGCCGGGCACCGAGGACGGTGCCCTCCTCGAGCAGCATGTCGCCCTCGGTGATGTCGTCACCGGTCGGACGGATGTGCTGGCCGGGCGCGGCGGCGCGGTCGATGCGCACCCGCGCCACTCCACGGTCGGTCCACTCGTAGGGCACGACGGTGGTGGCTCCGGCGGGGACCGGGGCCCCGGTCATGATCTTGACCGCGGACCCGGGCGACAGCGCCAGGATCGACGACTGCCCGGCGCCGATCTCACCGACGACCGGGAGCGTGACCGGGGAGTCCTCGGTCGCGCCGGCGACGTCGTCGGCGACCACGGCGTAGCCGTCCATCGCGGAGTTGTCGAAGCTCGGCAGCGAGATCGGTGCCACCACGTCCTCGGCCAGGGCGAGGCCGAGTGCCTCCATCAGCGGCTGCTGGAACGCGTGCAGCGGGGAGACCGTGGCGAGGATCCGCTCGACGTAGTCGGCCACAGGAAGCAGGCCCGGGAGGAGATCAGCCATCGGCGTCCTGCTCGCCCAGGACGGCGCCACCCTCGACCCGCTTGGCGGCGCTGGCGTTGAGGGCGACGTCGCCCACCACGCGTACGCCGTGGCCGAAGGTCCAGTCGCCCTCGACGGTGAACGAGTCGGCCTCGCGCAGCGACGGCGCTCCGTCGGGGAAGCGCTTGTCGAAGTCGCCGACCAGCTTGTAGAACTCGCCGTCGAGCGAGACGTACGGCACGTCGTCCCCCGCCTGGTCGAGCACGAAGTCCTTGCGCAGGTCGTAGACGTCGGAGCGCAGCACCAGCAGGTCGTCGGTGGTCTTCACCGGCACGAACCGGTCGCGGCCGACCTCGATCGTCCGCGCGCCCTCGAACACCTCGATCGCCGCGCCCATGGCGGTCTCGATCTGGATCACCTCGGGGGTGGACGGGTCGGCGGGATCGAGGTGCTTGACGTTGCGGATCAGCGGGAGGCCGAGGATGCCGCCGCGGGCATCGAGCGCGTCGACCATCGCCTGGAGGTCGAACCAGAGGTTGTTGGTCGAGGTGAACTGGTGGCGGTCGAGGTCGGCCAGCGCCTCCTTGTCCGCGTCGAGGGTCTGCGCCGACTCGCGCAGCACGATCCGGCCGTCGGCCTTGCGGCGCGCGAAGTGCCCGCCCTTGCGGTCCGACGGCGTACGCCGGACGGCCTCGATGGCGAACGGGGCACCGCTCTGGGCGAACCAGCCCGCGACGCGGGCGTCCGGCACCGCCCCGAGGTTGTCGGAGTTGGAG
The DNA here is from genome assembly GCA_963740115.1 of uncultured Actinomycetota bacterium. Classification (GTDB taxonomy): domain Bacteria; phylum Actinomycetota; class Actinomycetes; order Propionibacteriales; family Nocardioidaceae; genus Nocardioides. The sequence continues at coordinate 25,637 of CAVUCQ010000001.1, forward strand.
ACGAAGGCGTAGCGGTAGCCGGCGTCGAGAAGGCGGGCGAGCAGTCCCGTCCCCCTCAGGGCGGTGTAGATGTCGCCGTGGCCGGGCGGACACCACTCCAGGTCGGGCGCCTTGGGGTAGGCGGCCGGCATCAGGTCGGCGGCGAGCAGCTTGGGCTCCTTGTTCTGCAGGAACTCGAGCGGGAGACCGTCGACCGGGAGGTCCTGGTAGCGGGCCAGCGCCTCCATCGTGTCGGCCGAGGTGCGGAAGGAGTTCATGAACAGCAGCGGCAGCGTGGCGTCGTACTCCTTGCGGAGGTGGAGCACCTGCCGGGCGATGATGTCGAGGAAGCTGAGCCCGCGGCGCACGCAGAGCAGCGACTTGGCGCGGTCCATGCCCATCGACGTGCCGAGGCCGCCGTTGAGCTTGATCACCGCGGTGCGGCGGATCGCCTCGGCGGCGACGTCGTCGGGGACGTCGACGTCGGCCAGCGCCTCCATGTCGAGCGGCTCGATGGTGCCCTCGGCGATCATGCCGGTCTCGCCGTGCTCGAGGAGCCGGTAGTAGTGCGCGAACGTGTCGATCGCGACCTCGTCGACGCCCGCGTCCCGCATCTTCGCCCGCGCGAGGTCGAGACCGTGCGCACTGCCCTTGCTAGCCATGCTGTCGATCGTAGGCTGAGTCCGTGGACGCGTCAGTGGGCGGGGACAAGTCGGCCGGCAACGAGGTCGCCAAGACCGCCCTGCGCGACCAGGTGCTCGCGGCCCGTCGGCGCCGTCCCCTCGACGCCGGCGCGGAGTTCGGGGAGTCGGTCGCGCGGGTCGCGCTGGCCTGGGAACCCGTGCGCCGCGCGGCGACCGTCGCCGCCTACGTCTCGGTCGGCAGCGAGCCGGGGACCGGGCTGCTGCTCGACGCCCTGCTGGACGCGGGCAAGCGGGTCGTCGTGCCGGTGCTGCGTCCCGACAACGACCTCGACTGGGCCGTCTACACGGGACCGACCAGCATCAGGAAGGCAGTTCGCGGCCTCCTCGAGCCCGCCGGAGCGCGACTGGGCGTCGATGCGGTGCGAACTGCCGACGTGGTGCTCGTGCCGGGCCTGGCCGCATCCCCGTCCGGCGACCGCCTCGGACGCGGCGGCGGGTCCTACGACCGTGCGCTGGCGCGGGTGGCGGCCGGGACGCCCGTGGCCGTGGTGCTCTACGACGACGAGGTGGGGCTGGCCGTGCCGACGGATCCCCACGACGTGCGTGTCGGCTTCGCGCTGACGGGGGGCGGGTGGTGGCGTCTGCTGAACGCGATACACGTCGAACCACCGGGTACCCGGTGGTTCAGTCGGAGCTGGCAGGCGTGAGCACCAGCCGGTCGTCGGCCGCCGCCTCCACCGCGCCGCGGCTGTAGGCCCAGGGCAGGGTCTCGCCGGCGACGAAGAGCTCGGTCTGGTCGGAGTAGTGCGAGGACACCGGGTGTCCGGAGACGCCGGTGAGGTTGATCCAGCGGGAGTCGTCCCAGTCGGCGAGCGAGACCACCATCCGCATCGACGGCGCGGCGGTGACCTCGTAGCCCTCGACGGCGTTCCAGGAGCTCGCGTCGACGATGGCGGACCCGCCGCCGACCTGCCAGCCGTCTCGGTTGAAGAGCCGCTCGACCGGGCCGATGCCGGACTCGCCGAGGCTGGAGCTGTGCAGGTTCATCGTGTGGATGTGACCCCACGTCCAGCGGCGGGGGTCGCGCGCCTGGCGACGAGTGAGCTCGTCGCGGGCCTCGATCATCGCCCGGCGCAGGATGTCGTCGCGGGTCTCCACCTCGTCGGTCTCCGCGTCGTCCCACCAGGGGCCGGCGGGCTCGGTGAGCATCCCGCTGACCACGCGGAACCACCGGTCGCCGCCGTCGGGCCAGGTCCGCTGGCGCAGCTCGTCGTGGAACGTCAGCTCGAGCAGCGTGCGCCAGACGACGTTGAAGTAGGCGGCCGGTGCACTGTCGGCCGGTTGGGTGAGGTCCCAGTCGCGGAGGAGGTTCTGCGCGTTGCGGTAGTAGGGCGAGGGGAGGTCACCGATGTCGAGGAGGTAGGGCACCAGCGCCTCGGCCATCGGGTTGGTCGAGTCGAGCTGGAGGCTCGCCATCTCCTGGACCGACAGCTCGCCCTCGGCGGTGAGCGCCTCGAGGAGACGGGTCGAGCGGTAGCCGTAGTCCCAGTCCTTGGTCAGCAGGTAGGGGTAGTCCTCGTCGACGACCGCCTGGTTGGCCGTGACGATGAAGCCCTCCTCGGGGTCGAGCACGCTCGGCAGGCCGTCGAAGGGGATGTAGTCGCCCGTCCAGTCGTTGGCGCTGATCCAGCCCTCGACCGGCATCGTGCCGTCGTTGCCGGCGCGACGGATCGGGATCCGGCCGGGCGACTGGTAGCCGATGTGGCCCTCGCGGTCGGCGTACACCATGTTCTGCGCCGGCACCGTGAAGTCGGCGGCAGCCTCGCGGAACTCGTCCCAGTCCGACGCCCGGTTGAGGTTGAGGATCGCGTCGGCGGTCGGCGCGGGGTCGAGCGCCGTCCACGCCAGCGCGACGGCGTACCCGCTGCCCCGCTCGCCGGGCTCGTCGGTGGGTGCGTTGGCCCCCACCGTCGCGAACTCCGAGGACACGTCGCTGATCAGCGGTCCGTGCACGGTCTCACGGACCCGGAGCTCGACGTCGTCGGCGCCGCGCACCTCGATGGTCTCGGTGCGGACCTCCAGCGGCTCCGACTCGCCGTCGCGGACGTAGCGGTCGTCGCCCTCGGTCTGCTCGAGGAACAGGTCGGTGACGTCGGGTCCGAGGTTGGTGAAGCCCCACGCGATGTCGGCGTTGTGGCCGATGATCACGCCGGGGACGCCGGAGAAGGTGAAGCCCGAGGCGTCGAGGGTGCAGTCGGCGTCGATCTCGCGGCAGTGCAGGCCCATCTGCATCCAGATGCCCGGCTGGCTGATGCCGAGGTGCGGGTCGTTGGCCAGGAGCGGCTTGCCGGTGGCGCTGTGCTCACCGTCCACCACCCACGAGTTGCTGCCGATGCCGCGACCCTTGCCGACCAGCTCGGGCATCCCCGCGAGCCGGTCCTGCACCTGCTCCAGCGCCGCCACGACCTCGTCGGGGTACGCCGGCCGGCGCGGGTTGCGGGTGGCGTTGCCCGTCGCGTTCTGCTCGAAGACCCCGTCGACGACCCCGCCGCCGGAGACGATCGGCGGGTGGTCGGCGTAGGGGTATTCCGGCCACAGTGCAGCGATCTCGTCGTCGGTGTGGTCGAGCGAGAGCAGGACGCGGTCGACCTCGGCGTCCATGTTGCCGCGCAGGTCCCACGCCATCGCCTTGAGCCAGGCCAGCGAGTCGACCGGCTCCCACTCCTCAGGCGTGTAGTCGAGCCCGGTCAGCCCGAGGATGGCGTACTCGGCCGCGAGCTCCGACGGCTCGCGGTCGCCGATGTAGGCGTTGACGCCCTCGGCGTAGGCCGTCAGTGCGTCGCGAGTCGCCGGCTCCAGCAGCGCCCACTCCTCCTCCGCGACCCGGCGCCATCCCATCGTGCGGATGAACCGGTCGGTCTCGAGGGTGTCCTCGCCGAAGATCTCCGAGAGCCGGCCGGCGGTCATGTGCCGCCGGAAGTCCATCTCGAAGAACCGCTCCTGCGCGTGGACGTAGCCCTGGGCGCGCATCAGGTCGGCGTCGGTGTCGGCGTAGACCTGCGGGATCCCGGAGCCGTCGCGGACGACCTCGACGGAGGCCGACAGGCCCGGCACCTCCACCTCGCCGTCGGTCTGCGGCAGCGGACGGCGTACGACGCCCACGACCGCGGCAGCCAGCAGGAGCAGTACCACCACGATCCCGACCGCGGTCCATGCGGTCCAGCGGACCGCGCGCGGTGCTTGCTTGAAGGCCTGCCACCGGCTGGTCCGGGGCGGGGCGGTGGGGTCGGGCGCGGGAGTGGGTGGGGAGGTGGGTGCCTGGTCGCTCATCGCGTCGCCCATTGTGCCGTACCATTGGCAGTCGAAGGGCCAGAGTGCCAGCGCGTCGCGCCGGTCCTGCGAGGGCCGTTCCAGCACCACCGAGGCCAGCTTCTCCAGAGGATTGCCACACATGCCGACCTACCAGTACGCCTGCACCGAGTGCGGCCACGCCTTCGAGCAGTTCCAGAGCTTCAGCGAGGACGCGCTGACCGTCTGCCCCCAGTGCGAGGGCAAGCTGCGCAAGCTGTTCAACGCCGTCGGCGTGGTCTTCAAGGGCTCCGGCTTCTACCGCACCGACAGCCGCGCGAGCTCGTCCTCGACGCCGGCGACCTCCGGCTCGTCCTCCGGGTCGTCGGACTCCTCGTCGTCGGACTCCTCGTCGTCGACGTCCTCGGGCAGCCCGGCCGCGGCCGGCGCGTCGACCTCGTCCGGCTCGTCGAGCAGCTCGTCCTCCTCGTCGTCCAGCTCGTCCTCCTCGGACTGACAGCCATCGCCTGCCCTGTGGAGGAGGCGAGCGGCGGCCGGCGGGTTCGACCTAGCGTCGGAGGATGCTCCCGGGACTCCCACCGACGCGGCGCCGGCTGCGCGCCGTACGCCACCAGCTGCGGCGCCGACGCCGGCTGATCGCGGCGGCACTGGCCGCGGCGGGCACGTTGGTGGCGCTGCGGACGCTCGCACCCCCACCGGCGGAGACGGTCGACGTGCTGGTCGCGGCGCGTGACCTGCCGTCGGGCACCCGGCTCACCGACGACGACGTGGTCGTGCGCGCGTTCCCGACCGACCTCGCGCCGTCCGGCGCGGCCACGGCCGCGCTCGGCCGGGTGCTGGCGGCGCCCATCGGCCGCGGCGAGGTGCTGACCGACGTACGCGTGGTCGGCCCGGGCCTGGCGCTGGCGCAGGCCGGCGAGACGATCCTGCCCGTCCGGCTGCCCGATGCCGGCATGGCCTCGTTGCTCCGGGTGGGTGACGAGATCGACCTGGTGGCGACCGATCCCGGCACCGGCAGCTCCACCGTCGTGGCCCACGACGTCACCGTCCTCGCCACCCCGACCGGGGTGCCCGATGGGCCGGTGGGCGGCTCGGGGGGCGCGCTCGTCGTGGTGGGCGCCACCGCGGCTGACGCCGTCGAGATCACGAGTGCGGCGTTGTCGCAGTTCCTGACGGTGTCGTGGGACCACTAGCGTGACGTGCGTTCACTCATCCACGGCTCCGCTCGGGGCCCCACCAGAGGAGACACACCATGGGTGGCTTCAAGGCATTCATCCTCAAGGGCAATCTCATCGAGATCGCCACCGGCCTGATCATGGCGCTCGCCTTCGCGGCCGTCGTGACCACCTTCACCGCATGGCTGACCGGCCTGATGCCGGACTCCGCGTCGGAGTACTTCTCGACCGAGGAGCAGAGCTTCGGCGCCTTCCTCAACGCGGTCATCTCGTTCCTCATCATGGGCACGGTCGTCTACTTCTTCGTCGTGGTGCCCTACACGAAGGCCAAGGAGCGCTTCTTCCCCTCCTCGGAAGAGGGCACGCCGGCCGACATCGCCCTCCTCGAGGAGATCCGTGACGCGATCCGCGCGCGCGGCGGCGCCGTCTGATCGGTTCTTCACGCACCGCTCGTGCCACGATCGCGCAAGAACGATCAGCCGTGGTGCGGCGGTACCTGCTCGCGGTACCAGTCGTCGCCCTTGCCGCCCTTGTCCTCGCGAGGGTCGCGGTCGTCGCTCGTCTGCTCCGGTACGCCCTCGCCGAAGGCCGCGGCCAGGCGTTGCCGCCGCTTCCACTCCGGCTCGCGCTCCTGCTCCGGCTCGGTGCTCACGCGCAGACTCCCGGGACGGGCTCCGGCTCCGTGGTCGCCGTGGCGTCGGGGGTTGCGGTCTCGCTCGGCGAGGCGGTCTCGGACGGCGACGCGGTCTCGTGGGCGACTCGCTCGCGTCGGGCGTCTCGCTCGCGTCGGGCGTCTCGGTCGGGGTCTCGTTCTCCGAGGAGGTCTTCGGCGGCTCGGCGCTGATCGAGCTCTTGCCGATGAGGTCGGCCGGCAGCTCCTTGTCCTCGTTGATCAGCTCCCAGATGCGGTCGGCTTCCGGCGTCCAGAAGACCTTGCCGGAGAACTCGCTGTCCGTCGGGTAGTACTCCGTCGGCAGGGTCACGAACTTGACCTTGTCCAGGCCGATGCTCTGCAGCTGCATCGCGATCTTGCCGATGCGCGTCACCGAGTCCAGCTCCGTGTCGGTCGTCAGCGACTTGGTCGCGGCGTCGAGGAAGTTGACCACCTTGTCGAGGCGCGTGAGCGTGCCGGCCGACTTCACCTCGCGCACGAGCGCGGCGATGAAGGTCTGCTGCCTGCGGATCCGCGAGATGTCGTTCTGCTGCGCGAGCTCGCCGACGTAGCGGGCCCGGACGTAGTCGAGCGCCTGGTCACCGCTGAGCACCGACGGGTCCCCCTTGGGGACGAAGATGCTGCGGGGCTTGTCGACGATGTCCTCGGGCACGCAGACCGGCACGCCACCGACGGCGTCGACCATGTCGCCGAAGCCGTTGAAGTCGACCACGACGAAGTGGTCGACGTAGATGCCGGTGTTGGCCTCGACCTGGGCCACGGTGCAGACGGGTCCGCCCACCGCGTAGGCGGCGTTCCACATCACCTCGGTGTCGGCGTCGCTGTTCTCGCACTCGGGACGGTCGACGATCGAGTCGCGTGGGATGGAGACGGCGTACGCCCGCTCCCGGTCGGCGGAGAGGTGCACGAGGATGGTGGTGTCGGAGCCACCGCCGCCCTCCTTGTCGATGTCGCACCCTTCGCAGTCGCGGGAGTCGTCACCCATGACCAGGATGTTGAGCGCCTCGCCGTTGCCGTTGTAGACCTTCTCGGGACGGTCCTCACCGAGCTCGGCGAGCGAGATGCCGGTGATGTTGCCGTTGAGGTGCCGCACGAAGTAGACGACACCCAGGCCGGTGATGAGCGCGAGCACCACGGCACTGATCAGGATGACCCGACCGACGGTGTGCTTCTTGGCCACCTTGCCCTTGCGTTTGGGCGCGCCGCCGGGAGGCTCCGGGCGCGACTCGTCCGACACGGGCTCACCTTCGACGGGACTGGGGCTGACTGACCGGGACTGAACTTACTCGACCCGAGCAACATTTCCCTCGTCGCGACACCTCCGAGACGTGCCCACGGCCGCCCGCGGGTGCTGGCCGTGGTACGAGGTCGTGGCAGGATGCTCTCCGCCGATGAACCTGCGGGTGATCCGGCAACGCCCCAGTAGCTCAGTGGATAGAGCAGCCGCCTCCTAAGCGAAAGGTCGCAAGTTCGACTCTTGCCTGGGGCACCAGTCACGCTCGCATCATTCGTTCGAGCAGTCGTTTACGCGCTTGGTCGGCCGAGCGGTGCGGCGACAGGTTGTCCGTTGCACCGCTCGACCGACTGCAGCTCAGGTCACTCCCCGCACGGACCCTGGGTCGCGAACGGCAGGGCGTCGTACCCGGAGACGTCGTACGACCCGAGCGTGCCGTCCGCGGCGGCGGTGAGCACCGCCATCGTCGGGATCGTGAAGAGCCGCTCGAGCTGGCCGTTGCTCTTCTGGCCCACCGACCGGACCTCGTAGAAGATCGCGCCCTTCGTGAGCGACTGGGTGACCGGCGTCTCTCCCGCGGGTGCGGTGCCGCCCATCAGCATGCGGCTCAGCGCAGCGTTGGTGATGTCGATGAGGGGGTAGTGCGCGATGTTGGCGAGGCCGTACCTGTCGAGGGCGTCGACGCTCACCATCGCCATCTGGCGGTTGGTCAGCCACTGCTCGGCCGTCATCCGGGACGGGGCGATCGACCGGGCACCGATCTGGAACTGATTCAGGTCGTTGGTGCCGTTGACGACCGGGGCCTCGCCCATGTGGTGCAGGTCGAGCGCGAGCTCTGGTGCGGTCTTGCGCCACAGCTTCCAGAACGCCACCGACTCCGGCTGCACGAAGTTCTCCCAGTCCCGGTTGAGGTCGATCCGGTTGGGCGTGGTGCTCTGCCGGATGTTCGCCTCAGCGCCGTCCGGGTTGTACATCGGGATGACGATGACCGTGAGCTGCTCACGGATCAGCCGTGCCCGGGGGTCGCCGCTGGCCAGGTGGTCGAGGATCTGAAGCACGGCCTCGGTGCTGTGCAGCTCGTTGCCGTGGATGCGAGCGTGCAGCCAGAACGTGGTCGGCCCGTCTCCGACCGTGGCGTACAGCAGCTCGCGACCCTCACCGGACGTGCCGGCGGACGAAACGCTCACGAGACCCTTGCTGGTCCGCTCGATCCGGTCCAGCGCCTGGACAACGTCTGCGTAGCCGGCGACGCTCGACAGGCTGACGTTCTGGTCCGGCTGGATGCACGGCCCGCCCGGGTTGTGCGGCGGGTCCGCGGTAGCCGTCGAGACGGCCCCCAGGCCGGCGATCAGGACGACCGCAGCGGCTGCGACGAATGACTTCCTCAAGGGACGACCTCCTGTCGTGACGGTCGGCACCGTGGCGCCGGCCACGTCCGGCTTTCCTCCCCGAGAGGTCGGTCCAGGACGCCTCCACCGACCCTAGGCCGGGTGCTTGCCGGTGGCAATGGTCGTCGCTCCTCGGCCGCAGCCGAGGACCAACCACGCGGACCTCGGCATCTCGGACGCGCGCAACGTCATACGGGTGGGGCAAGGGATGGCACCGTCCGTATGACGTCCCCGACCGACGCGTCGTGGCTCGGGGTGCCCGGTTCGGGGAGGTAGGTCACCAGGCTGGTGGGCGCCGGCCTCGATGGACACGGACTCGATGGTCACGTCCTGGTGGGTACGCCAGCCGGAGGCGGTCCCGCGGCTTGCTCAGGTGCCGGCGGCAGGGTGACGGTGACGGTCGTCCCGGCGCCGAGGTCGGAGGCGACGGCGATCCGGCCATGGTGCCGCTCGATGATGCGGTGGACGATGCTGAGTCCCAGCCCGGTCCCTGGCGTGGCCTTCGCCGCGGGATTGGTGGAGCGGAAGAACTCGTCGAACAACCGGTGCTGGTCCGCGGCGGAGATGCCGATTCCTGTGTCGGCCACGACGAGCTCGACGTCATCGGCGGTGCGGGCCAGCGAGACGGTGATCGTCCCGTCGGCGGGGGTGTACTTCACGGCGTTGCTGATGAGGTTGGCACACACCTGGAACAGCTCCTGCGCCTCGCCCCAGGCGTACACCGGTGCTGCGGGCACCTCCACGACGACACGTTGGTTCTTCTGGTCGACCGTCACGCGCAGCAGGTCGAGCACCTCGTCGACAATGGCGGCGAGGTCCACCGGCGCGGGGTCGAGCACGGTGTTGGGATCAGCCACCTGAGCGAGCAGGAGGAGGTCATCGACGATGCTGCGCATCCGCTCGGCCGCTCGTCCTATGGCCGTGGTCGACTCGGTCATCGTGCTGGTCAGGTCGGGCTCCAACCCGATCAGGTCGAGGTGACCGAGGATCGAGGTCAACGGGTTCTTCAGCTCGTGGGAGATCGTGGCGATGAGCCGGCTCTTGTAGCCGGCCAGCTCCTGCAGCTCCTCCAGCAGGTGCCGCTCGCGCTCGAAGGTCCGCGCGTTGACGAGGGCACGCCCCAGGTCGTGGCCGATCTCGAGGGCGGTCTGCCGCTCCACCGGACTCCAGTCGGTGCTCGGCCCGCGCCGTGTCAACGCCACGTTGCCCAGGCACTCGGGTCCGGCGCCGATCGGGACGAAGAGCATCGACGACGCCTCGAGCGTCACCTCCATGAAGTCGTGGAGCCGCTGCAGCTGGCCCTCGTCCAGGACCAGGCCCGGGATCTCCGGCACGGAGCCGAGGGTGATCACCGCGACCTCCTGGCGGGCCCACAGCACCCGGGCTGCTTCGCGACCCACCATCTTGAACTCGTCCGGGACGACGATGTCACCCTCGGTGGCGCCGTAGACCGCGTCGGCGCCCCCGCCGGCGGCGTCGAAGGTCTGGAGCCACATGCCGACGGCGTTGAAGCCGGCGGTGACCGCGGGCTGGCAGATCTCGACGATCCGGCTGATCGACAGCTCCGAGCTGACCTCTCGCACGATCTTGCGCGCAGCCTCCGCCAACCGGACGTGCTCGGCGAACTGCGCCCTCTCCACGGCAGTCAGCACGCTTCGCCGGGTCTGCCGGGCGTAGCGCTGCAGCTGCTCGCGCTGGGCGGCGCCCGGTCGCCGACGGTCGTGCGGGAGGTCCACCGACAGCAGTCCCCGAAGCCGTTGGTGCTCGTCGTGGATGGGCGCCAGGAGCAGGTCGAGCGGGTGCCAGGCGTCGGGGTCGTCGGAGGGTTCGAGGTCCGGCACCCACCCGAGCTCCTCGACCTCGATGCTCATCCGCTCGTGCGGCACGAACCGGAGGTCGCCCCACTCCTCGGCGGTGGCGAGCTCGCGCTCGATCTGGCTGATCGGCGTGCGGTGCCCCAGCAGCTGCTCCCGCGCCTCCGCGCTGCCGGCGACCACGACCATCTCCAGGGTGTGGTCGTCGCGGGCGATGCTGATGGCTGCGACCTCGAAGCCCAGCAGGTCAGTCACGCCCTCGGCGATGTTCTGCAGAGCCTCCACGAACACAGCCTCGATGTCCGGCTGGTTCACCATGTCCTCACTTGTCGCGCAGCACGCACCAGACAGCCGCTCATCGGCTCGCCATCGTAGGCACAGATCGGATGCTCGAAGGGATGCTGGCCAACATGACTCTCCGGGTAGGTCGCGGTGCGCTGGAGGACGGTTCGAGCGCGTGGGGGACCGCGCTGGTGCCGACGCGCACGAGGGCGCGTCGCCACAACGGAGTTCATCTCACCATTTTGTGTACGTGCTGTGGATCGTAATTGTACTGTTGGGGTGTGCCTCGGACCGTGCTGCTCGTGGAAGACGAGCCTGACCTCATCCAGGTCATGGAGCTCGCCTTGCGCCGAGGTGGGTTCGACGTGGTGGTCGCGGAGTCGGGTGCGAAGGCCGTCCACACCGCGCTGTCACGACCCATCGACGTCGTGATGGTCGATCGAGGTCTTCCCGACATGGATGGAACGGTCGCCACTGCGCAGATGCGAGCCGGCGGATACCGCGGCGGGATCCTGGTGACGAGCGGACTCTCGGGACCGGAGCACGTGGACGCCTGTCGCGCAGCCGGCGCGGATGACGTCCTCGACAAGCCGTTCGCGCTGTCCGAGCTGGTGAGCCGTGTCGCCCAGCTGCTCGGGGCCCCGGAGGCCGTCGGAGCCTGACGCTCGGGTCCTGTGGCGGTCAGCGGTTCTCGAACCGGATCCCGGCCTTCTGCAGCCGCGGGAGCAGCGCGTCTCCCATCGCCTGGGCGGGCGTGACCTGGCCGGAGGTGTCCGGGTTGTCGTCGAAGGCCAGGCAGAGCGCCGCCTCGGAGAGCATCTTCGCGGTCTCGGTGTAGCCCGGGTCGCCGCCGGAGACGCGCGTCCGGACGGTCTGGCCACCGGCCTCGCCGACGAAGTCGACGGTGAACCACGACTTCTCGCGCTTGGCCTGGTCGGGTCCCGACCCCTGCGGGACCTTGCCGAGCAGGAGCTCGCGCAGGGGCTTGACCTGCGCGGCCACCGTGAGCAGCCCGACGCCAATGGCGCCGCCCGCTGCGTAGCGCAGGGTCTTGGTGCCGGCCCAGTGCGAGTAGCGGAACTTCGGCCCGTACGCCGCGAGCGCGGCACCGCTGCGCGCGACGATCATCGGGTCGATGGTCGGCAGCGGGAGCAGCCAGTAGCCGAGCACCGGGTCCCGGTGCGGCTTGCCGCTGACCGCGCGGGACGACCGGCCCTCGGGCCGGGCCTCGGCGCGCCGGCGGGCGGCGTACGTCTTCCGCATCTCCTTGGCGCGCGCGAACTGGTTGATCGCCGAGTGGAAGGTGCCGCCGGAGAACATGCCGGCGGAGCGGACCACGCCGCGCAGGGTGATCGGCTCGTCGGCGGGCAGCTGCTGGACGGTGAAGTAGGCGCCGAGGTCGTGCGGGATCGAGTCGAAGCCGCAGGCGTGCACCAGCCGTGCACCGGTGCGGACGGCTGTCTGGTGGTGGGCGAGGTAGGTCTGGTCGACGAACTCGGGCTCGCCCGTGAGGTCGAGGTAGTCGGTTCCGGCCTCGGCGCAGGCGGCCACCAGCGGCCCGCCGTGCTCGAGGTAGGGGCCGATCGTCGTGACGACCACCCGCGCCTGTCGCGCCACGTCGGCCAGGGCCGCCGGGTCGGTCGCATCGGCGACCAGCACCTCCACGTCGACGCCCAGCCGGCGGCGTACGGCCTCGAGCTTGTCGGCGTTGCGACCGGCGACCGCCCACCGCAGACCGGCCGGTGCGTGGGCGGCGAGGTAGTCGGCGGTGAGGCCGCCGGTGAACCCGGTGGCGCCGAACAACACGATGTCGAAGGCACGGTCGTCGCTCATCACGCCATCGTGCCACGTGGAACCGCGGCCCCCGCCGCCTCGTCCCACCGAGCATGAGCATGCGCAGGATCACCACCAGCGTCGCCGCCGCCACCAGCCTGGCCGCCGCGGTCGGCGTGGGCTACGCGCTCGGCAGCGAGCCGGACGACGTCCCGCCCTCGAGCCCGCCGATCGCCCTGGCGAACGCCGACCTGAGCGTCGCGGAGAGCTGCGACGCCCTGCTCGACTCCTACGTCGACCGGGCGCTCGAGCAGGTCGGCCCCTACGGCTGGGGTGGCGGCGGGATCGTCATGTTCGACGCCCAGGCCGAGGACGCGGGCCGGCCGGCCGCGGCGTCCGCCGGCAGCGAGCGGTCGATGGCGCAGACGACGCGGACGACGAGCAACGAGTCGGGCACCAACGTGCAGGAGGTCGGCGTCGACGAGTCCGACGTCGTCAAGGTCGCCGGCTCCCTGCTCCTGCGGATGCGCGACGGCGAGCTCCTGGCGTACGACGTCTCCGGCGACGCCCCCGCGCTGCTCTCCTCGACCCGGCTCGACGACGCCCGCGGGAACGGCTGGGTCGGGGACCCGGGCGGCGAGCTGGTCTTCGTCGACGGCCGGGCGGTCGTGCTGGGGTCGTCGGACGACGGCCGGTCCGCGACCATCACGACCGTGGACCTGGCCGACCCGACCTCGCCGAGCATCGTCGACACCACGACCATCCAGGGCCGGGCGTCCGCGGTCCGGCTCCACGGCGACGTGGTGCGCGTGGTCGTCCAGAACGGCCTGCCCGAGCTCGACTTCTCCTACCCGGACGGCACGTTCGGCGAGATCCGCTCGCGGCTGCGCAACCGGGCGCTGGTCCGCGACACCACGCTCGCGGACTGGCTGCCGAGCGTCGACGGCGAACCGGTGGTCGACTGCGAGGACGTCGCGGTGCCCGACGACGACGAGATCGCGCTGGGCACGACCACGGTGCTGGCCTTCGACCCGGCCGCGCCGACGAGCGGGACGTCCACCGCGGTCGCGACCGACTCCGACACGTCGTACTTCTCGACCGACCGGTTCTACCTCGCGGCCAGCGGGTCGGACTGGGGCTGGGACGACTGCTTCGACTGCCGACGCCTCGCATTTCCCCAGTCGAGCGGGACCACCCCGATCTTCGCGTTCGCGCTCGACGGGATGGACGCCACCTACGTCGCCTCCGGCTCGGTCGAGGGCGCCATCGCCGACCGCTGGTCGATGGACGCGGTCGGCGACTCGCTGCGCGTCGCGGTCGGGCCGAGCAGCGAGACGGGCAACTTCAACTCCGTGATCACGCTGCGCGAGGAGGGCGCCGACCTGGTGGAGGCCGGTCGCGTCGACGACCTCGGCATCGACGAGCAGATCAAGTCGGTGCGGTGGTTCGACGAGCTCGCGATCGTGGTGACCTTCCGGCAGACCGACCCCCTCTACGCCATCGACCTGACCGACCCGTCCGCCCCGCGGCTGCTGGGCGAGCTGAAGATCCCGGGATTCTCGGAGTACCTCCACCCGCTCGGCGAGCACCGGCTCATCGGGATGGGCCAGGACGCCTCGCCGACCGGGATGACCCGCGGCGCGCAGGCCGCCCTCTTCGACGTCACCGACCTCACCAACCCACGCCAGCTCGACGTCGTGCGCTACCCGAGGAACAGCCTGGCCGGGGCCGGCACCGACCCGCGCCAGTTCACCTGGCTGCCCGAGCAGCGGATCGCGCTCACCGTGGTCAGCCAGGGCTGGACCGGCACCACCGGCTGGGTCTCCGTGCTCTCGCTCGCAGACGGCTCGATGACCGACCGGATGGTCGAGGTCGAGCACGGCAGCGACGTCGCCGACGTACGCCTCGTGCCCCTCGAGTCCGGCAAGGTCGCGCTGGTGACCGGCGAGGACGTCTCCTTCTTCGCCCTGTGACCACCCCGCCCTCCGTCGTACGCTCGGGGCATGTGCCGCAACATCCGACCGCTGAACAACTTCGAGCCCCCGGCGTCCCGCGACGAGGTCACCGCCGCTGCCCTGCAGTACGTCCGCAAGGTGGCCGGCACGACCAAGCCCTCGCAGGCCAACGAGGAGGTGTTCTACGCCGCGGTCAAGGAGATCGCCCACATCACCGAGCACCTGCTCGACGACCTGGTCACCACCGCTCCCCCGAAGAACCGCGAGGTGGAGGCGCAGAAGGCCCGCGCCCGCGCGCAGGTGCGGTACGGCGCGTGACCCTCAGCCCGGCGAGCGGGGTCGCGGCCACGTCGGTCGACGCCGCCCTCGACCTGCTCGCCACCCGACCCCTGGTCGTGCTGACCGGCGCCGGGCTGTCCACCGACTCCGGCATCCCTGACTACCGGGGTCCGGGCTCGCGGGCCCGGACGCCGATGACCTACCAGGAGTTCGTCGGCAGCGTCGAGGCCCAGCAGCGCTACTGGGCCCGGTCGCACCTGGGCTGGCAGCGGATGGGGCACGCGGTTCCCAACGACGGGCACCGCGCCCTCGCGGCGCTCGACCCCGACCTGCTGATCACCCAGAACGTCGACGGCCTGCACGAGGCGGCCGGCTCGCGCCGGCTGGTCGCGCTGCACGGACGGGTCGGCGACGTGATCTGCCTGTCCTGCCGCGCCACCTCCTCGCGGGCGGCGCTCGAGCGGCTGCTCGACGGGCTCAACCCCGACTGGCTCGAGCGCCACGGGTGGGTGGCGTCGCGACCCGACGGCGACGTCGACCTCGACGACACGTACGACTTCGTGGTGCCCGCCTGCCAGTGCGGCGGACCGCTCAAGCCCGACGTGGTGTTCTTCGGGGAGAACGTGCCGCCCGACCGGGTCGCGCGGTGCTACGCCGCGGTCGAGGCGCTGGGCACCGAGGGCGCCCTGCTGGTCGCGGGGTCGTCGCTGACCGTGATGAGCGGCCTGCGGTTCGTGAAGCGGGCGGCCGCCGGAGGCACGCCGGTCGTCATCGTCAACCGCGGTGCGACCCGCGGCGACGAGCTGGCGGCGTACAAGCTCGAGGTCGGGTGCAGCGAGTTCCTGACCGCACTTGGGGGGCGGGTCCGTCACCGGGAGGGGGTGGCAGCGGCCTCGCAGTGACGACGTCCCCGCACGTGGACGTCGACCCGGGGCCCTCAGCGACGGACGAAGATGTGCTCGGCGGCCTCGACCACCAGCTCGGCGGTCTCCCCGCCGGAGCCGATGAGGATGCCCTCCTCGGTCCGGGCGATGGTGACGGTCTTGCCCGGCAGGGCGCCGACGCGGCGCAGCAGCGCCATCAGCTCCTCGTCCTTCTGCATCTCCTCGGAGATCCGCTTGACGTGGACCATCTGGTCCTCCGGGACCGCGGCGGCCGACAGCGGCTCGACGTTGTCCATGAAGTCCTCGCCGCCCACGTCGCCGAGCTCGTCGAGACCGGGGATCGGGTTGCCGTACGGCGACTCCGTGGGGTGGTCGAGCAGCTCGAGCAGCCGGCGCTCGACGGTCTCCGACATGACGTGCTCCCAGCGGCAGGCCTCCGCGTGCACGAGCTCCCAGTCGAGGCCGATGACGTCGGTGAGCAGCCGCTCGGCGAGGCGGTGCTTGCGCATCACGCGGGTGGCGAGGAGCTGGCCCTCCTCGGTGAGCTCGAGGTGGCGGTCGCCCTCCACGGTCAGCAGCCCGTCGCGCTCCATCCGCGCGACGGTCTGCGACACGGTGGGGCCGGACTGGTGCAGGCGCTCGGCGATGCGCGCACGCAGCGGGACGATGTCTTCCTCCACGAGTTCGTAGATCGTGCGGAGATACATCTCGGTGGTGTCGATCAGGTCGCTCACGTTGGTCATTGTGTCCCATCACCGACTGCCACGGCCCCGCCACCCGTGGCACAGTGATGGCGGTGAGCGAACTGATCGTGCCGCGACGCTTCTGCGGACCTCCCGACAGCGGCAACGGCGGCTGGACGGCCGGCGCCCTCGCGGCCCTGGACGACACCGACTCACCCGACAACCGGTGCGACGGCTGGCCCGCGATCGAGGTGTCGCTCCGCCAGCCCCCGCCCCTCGACACGCCGCTGCAGGTGGACGAGGCGGACGGCGTGCTCACCGCCGGCTTCGGTGGCGCAGTCATCGCCACGGCGCAGCGCGTCGAGCGTGATCTGGTCGAGGTCGCCCCGGTCGGGCCCGAGGTCGCGGCCGCCGCGGAGCCGACCTACCCGGGCCACGACTTCCACCCGTTCCCGTCCTGCTTCTCCTGCGGCACCGAGCGGGAGGAGGGCGACGGCCTGCGCATCTTCCCCGGCCGGACGGGCGAGGGGCCGGACGGCGAGCTGGTCGCGGCCACCTGGACGCCGCACGCGAGCCTGCACGAGGACTGGCACGTCTACGTCGACGACGTGCCGCGCGTCTCGGTCGCCTCGACCTGGGCGTCACTCGACTGCGTCGGCGGGTGGGCCGGCGACCTGACCGAGCGGCTGATGGTGCTGGGGCGGATGACCGCGCGCATCGACACGCTGCCCGTGATCGGCGAGCCCCACGTCGTCGTCGGCGAGGGGCGCGGTCGCGACGCCCGCAAGACCTTCACCGCCGCCACGCTCTACGACTCCGACGGGCGCGTGGTCGCCACCGCCGAGCACGTGTGGATCGCCGTCGACGCGCAGCTGTTCGGTGGTCGGACACCGGGCGGCGGGAGTTGACCCGCCCGTGGGCGCCTTTGAGAGGATGGCGCGCATGCCCGGTTTGAACGATCCAAGCACGCAGTGGTGGCGGCACGCCGTCGTCTACCAGGTCTACGTCCGCAGCTTCGCCGACAGCGACGGCGACGGCATCGGCGACCTGCCCGGCATCACCGCGCGCCTGCCGCACCTCGCCGACCTGGGAGTGGACGCGCTGTGGATCACGCCGTTCTACACCTCGCCGCAGCACGACCACGGCTACGACGTCGCCGACTACTGCGACGTGGACCCGCTGTTCGGCTCACTGGCCGATGCCGACGCGCTGATCGCCCGCGCCCACGAGCTCGACCTCCGCGTCGTGGTCGACCTCGTCCCCAACCACACGTCGAGCGAGCACGAGTGGTTCAAGGCGGCCCTGGCGGCCGGACCCGGCAGCCCCGAGCGGGCGCGCTACATCTTCCGCGACAGCCCCGACGGCCCGCCCAACAACTGGAGCTCGGTCTTCGGGGGCCCGGCGTGGACGCAGGTCGACGACGGTCCGGACCGGGAGGGTCAGTGGTACCTCCACCTCTTCGACTCCACCCAGCCCGACCTCGACTGGCGCAACCCGGAGGTGCCGGCGATGTTCGAGGGCGTCCTGCGGTTCTGGCTCGACCGCGGCGTCGACGGCTTCCGGGTCGACGTCGCGCACGGCCTCTTCAAGGAGGAGACGCTGCGCGACCAGGTGCTCGCCGAGGGCGCCACGGCGAGCTCCGGCCAGGTCAACACCGACCACTCGATGGTCTCGCGCGACCTCAAGGACGAGCCGATGTGGGACCAGCCCGAGGTGCACGACGTCTACCGCTCCTGGCACAAGCTCCTCAACGAGGCCGGTCCGGACAAGATGGCCGTGGCCGAGGCCTGGACCCAGACGCCCGAGTCGACCGTCGCGTTCGTCCGGCCCGACGAGCTCGACCAGGCGTTCAACTTCGCCTGGCTGCTCGCCGACTGGTCGGCGGAGGCGTTCTCCGACGTCGTCACCAGCACGCTCGAGGCCGCGCAGCCGGTCGGCGCCTCGCCGACGTGGGTGCTCAGCAACCACGACGTCGTACGCCACGTCACCCGCTACGGCGGCGGCGCCCAGGGCCTGGCCCGCGGTCGCGCCGCGACCCTGACGATGCTCGCGCTGCCCGGCTCGAGCTACCTCTACCAGGGCGAGGAGCTCGGTCTCGAGCAGGTCGACGTCGCCCCGGAGGACCGTCAGGACCCGTCCTACCTCCGCACCGGCGAGGTGGGTCGCGACGGCTGCCGGGTGCCGATGCCGTGGGCCGGCGACAGCCCGCCGTACGACTTCGGACCCGGCTCCACGCAGCCGTGGATCCCGCAGCCGGCGGACTGGGCGCCGCTCACCGCGGCCGCCCAGGCCGCCGACCCGGACTCCACGCTGTCCTTCTACCGCGAGGCCCTGCGGATCCGCCGCGGGTTCGCGTGGTCGGCCGGTGACGAGGTGGAGATGCTCGACCTCGGCGCCGACGTGCTGGCCTTCCGGCGAGGGCCGCTGACCGTCGTGCTCAACTGCGGCGACGCGGCCGTCGAGCTGCCCGAGGGTGAGGTGCTGCTGGCGAGCGGACCGGTCGACGGCAAGCTCCCGGCCGACACGGCTGCCTGGCTGCGCTGACGTACGACCGAGGGCGTCTCAGTCGTCGGAGAGGGCGGAGTTGTACGCCGCCAGCTGGGCCGCGAAGGCGGAGAGCTCGGCGTCGGTCCAGTCCGCGAGCCTCTGGTCGAAGCGGTCGCTGCGGCTGCGGCGCATGGCCTCGAGCCGCGCGCGGCCCTCGTCGGTGGCGTCGAGCATGATGGCCCGCCGGTCCTCCGGATCGGGCTTCCGCTCGACCAGGCCCAGATCGACGAGGGTCTGCACCTGCCGGCTGACCCCGCCCTTGTCCATGCCGAAGGCCTCGGCGAGGTCGGCCCCGCGCATCGGGCCGGTGGTGGCCAGGTGGCTGAGGATGAAGTAGGTCATCGGGTGGAGGTCGGGGTGGACCTGCAGTGCCCGCTCCGCCATCACCCGCTTGACCCGGCGGATCAGGGCGCCGACCTCTGTCTCGATGCGCCGCAGGTCGTCGTTCCTGGTGCTCATGTCGGGGTGCTCACGCGTCCAGCGATCCTTCGGCCATGAGCTCATCATCGCGCTTCACCGACGTGCGCAGGGGCACTTCCTTGATGAAGAGCACCGCGATCAGCGCGCCGATCGCGAACGGGAGCGCCACGAGGAAGATGTGACCCGTCGCGTCGCCGAAGGCGCTCTCGAAGACGGCCCGGACCGGCGCCGGCATGCCGGACACGTCGGGGATGCCGCCGGTGTCGTGGGCGACCGCGGAGGCCAGCTCGGGGTGCGCGGCCAGCAGGGCGCTCAGGCCCTTCTCGACCGCATCCGCCACCTGGTGCGCGAGCACGGCGCCGAGGGCAGCGATGCCGACCGAGCCACCGAGCGAGCGGAAGAACGCGACGACCGACGATCCGGCGCCCATGTCGGAGAGCGCGATGGTGTTCTGCACGGCCAGCACGAGGTTCTGCATGGTGGCGCCCAGGCCCAGGCCCAGGACCGCCATGAAGAGGCCGGTGCGCCAGAGCGGGGTGCCGGCGTCGATGGTGGAGAGCAGGCCGATGCCGGCGATGACGGCGACCATGCCGCCGACGAGCCAGCGCTTCCAGAGCCCGGTGGCGGTGATGATGCGGCCGCTGAGGATGCTCGAGACGAGGAGGCCGCCGACCATGCAGATCGACATCAGGCCGGCCTCGGTGGGGCTCATGTCCTTGGCGCGCTGGAAGTAGAGGCTCAGGTAGACCGTGGAGCCGAACATGGCGACACCGATCAGCACGGACGCGACGGTGGCCAGGGTGAGGGTGCGGTCCTTGAAGAGGCGCAGCGGGATGACCGGGTCCTTGGCGACGTGGGCCTCCACGTGGATGGCCGCAGCGATGACGGCCACCGAGGCGACGACGAGCAGGGCGCTGGTCCAGGAGACCCAGTCGAAGTTCTGGCCACCGAGCGACACCCAGATGAGGAGGATCGAGACGCCGCCGACGAGAAGGAAGGCGCCGAGGTAGTCGATGGAGACCTCGCGCTTGACCACCGGCAGGCGCAGCGTCTTCTGCAGCACCACGAAGGCGAGCGCGGCGACCGGGAGGCCGGCGAAGAAGCACCAGCGCCAGCCGACGGTGTCCACCAGGACGCCACCGACGAGGGGGCCGCTGACCGTGGCGAGGGCGAAGACCGCGCCGATGTAGCCGCTGTAGCGGCCGCGCTCGCGCGGGGAGACCATCGTGGCGATGACCACCTGGACGAGCGCGGTGAGCCCACCGACGCCGAGGCCCTGGACGACGCGGGCGCCGATCAGGACCTCCATCGACGGCGCGAAGCCGGCGATCAGCGAGCCGACCGAGAAGATCACGAGGGCCGACTGCACGAGCATCTTCTTGTCGAAGAGGTCGGCGAACTTGCCCCAGATCGGGGTGGTGGCGGTCATCGCGAGCATGGTCGCGACGACGACCCAGGTGTAACCGGTCTGGCTGCCCTGCAGGTCGTCGACGATGGTCGGCAGCGCATTGCTGACGATCGTGCTGGAGAGCATCGCGACGAACATCGCGAGGAGGAGGCCGCTGAGCGCTTCGAGCACCTGGCGGTGCGTCATCTCCCCGCTCTGCTCGGCCGTGATGGTGGGTGCCTGGGTCACTGCGGTCCTTCGATCGTGGTTGCGTAGCGCAATAGTTGTTGACTACAACTATATGACGCCAGCGACCGGATGCCAAGCCGGCCGGCACGAGACCTCGACCACACGTGGAAATGCAGCGACCCGCAGGCCTGCTGCCCCTCAGAGAGGGGCCCCGGGGGATGACACCGGGGGCCTGCGGGTCGGGTGACTGCTGTGGTTTCGCCGGCAGCTGTCGGCGTACCGGGGCTGCTAGCGAGCAGCCACCTCACTCATCCGAAAAGAACTCATTCTTCGGATCACCTCCTTTCCGTGTGGGACCACCGTACGTCGCGGGTGGGAGCGGCTCAATGGATTAACCGCCGCGAGATACCGCGGCCTCCTCGACCGGTGCGTCGAACTGCGAGCGGTAGAGACGGGCGTAGGCACCACCGGTCTCGAGGAGCTGCTCGTGGGTGCCCTGCTCCACGATCGAGCCGTCCTCCATCACCAGGATCAGGTGGGCGTCGCGGATCGTGGACAGCCGGTGGGCGATCACGAACGACGTACGGTCCGAGCGCAGCGCGGCCATCGCCTGCTGCAGCAGCAGCTCGGTGCGCGTGTCGACCGACGAGGTCGCCTCGTCGAGGATCAGCAGCGCCGGGTCGGACAGGAACGCCCGGGCGATGGTCACCAGCTGGCGCTCACCGGCCGACAGGTTGGAGCCGTCCTCGTCGATGACCGTGTCGTAGCCGTCGGGCAGTGAGTGCACGAAGCGGTCCACGAACGTGGCCCGCGCCGCCTCGAGGATCTGCTCCTCCGTGGCGTCGGGGCGGCCGTAGGCGATGTTGTCGCGGATCGTGCCGGCGAAGAGCCAGGTGTCCTGCAGGACCATCCCGATCCGGCCGCGCAGGACGCCCCGCGGGATCGAGGTGATGTCGACCCCGTCGATCAGGATCCGGCCCGACTGGAGGTCGTAGAAGCGCATCACCAGGTTGACCATCGTGGTCTTGCCGGCGCCGGTCGGGCCGACGATGGCGACGGTGCTGCCCGGCTCGGCGACCAGCGACAGCCCGGAGATCAGCGGCCGCTCGGAGTCGTAGGAGAACGAGACGTCCTCGAAGCGGACCTCCCCGTGGGCGTTCTGCACCGCAGCGAGACGCCCCTGCCCGTCGACCGGCTCCTCCGGGGCGTCGAGCAGCTCGAAGACGCGCTCGGCCGACGCGACCCCGGACTGGAGCAGGTTGAGCATCGAGGCGACCTGGGTGAGGGGCTGGGTGAACTGGCGGGAGTACTGGATGAAGGCCTGCACGTCACCGAGCGACATGGTGCCGCTGGCGACCCGGAGGCCGCCGAACACCGCGATGACGACGTAGTTGAGGTTGCCGACGAACATCATGATCGGCATGATCAGCCCGCTCACGAACTGGGCGCCGTACGACGCCTCGTAGAGCTCGTCGTTCTGCTCGGCGAACACCCGCTCGGACTCCGCCTGGCGGCCGAAGACCTTGACGATCGAGTGGCCGGAGAAGGTCTCCTCGATGTGGGCGTTGAGGGCGCCGGTGCGGCGCCACTGCTCGATGAACATCCCCTGCGACCGCTTCATGACCGCGCCGGTGACGAACATCGCGATCGGCACGGAGACCACGGCGACCAGTGCCAGCAGGGGCGAGATCCAGAACATCATCGCCAGCACCGCGAACACCGTGAGCAGCGAGTTGAGCATCTGGCTCATCGTCTGCTGCAGCGTCTGGCTGATGTTGTCGATGTCGTTGGTGACCCGGCTGAGCAGCTCGCCGCGCGGCTGCTTGTCGAAGTAGCCCAGCGGCAGGCGGTGGACCTTGTCCTCGACCTCCGAGCGCATCCGCAGCACGGTGCCCTGGACGACGTCGTTGAGCAGGTAGCCGCCCAGCCACGCCAGCAGCGACGCGGCGACGTAGACCACGAGCACGAGGACCAGCACGTCGGCGACGGCGGCGAAGTCGACCCCATCGGTCAGGTCCATCGACGCGAGCATGTCGGCCTGAGTGGTGTCTCCCTGCGCGCGCAGGGCCTCGATCGCCTGCTCCTGGGTCGCACCGGTGGCGAGCACGTCCTGGCCGATGACGCCCGCGAAGATGAGGTCGGTGGCGCGGCCCAGGATCCAGGGCCCGACCGCGGTGGCCACGACGCTGAGCACCGTCAGCACCAGCACGGCGTACGCCTTGACGCGGTCGGGGTACAGCCGGGCGAGCAGCCGCTTGAGCGAGGGCCAGAACGTGTCGGCCTTCTGGCCGATCATGCCGCCGCCCATCGGTCCGCGCCCGGGGCCCGGTCCGGACTGGACGCGTTCGGTCTCCTTCAGCTGGCCGGGCTGGGCGGGCGCCTCCTGGGTGGTCGGACTGGTGCTCATGCCACCTCCTCCGCGGCGAGCTGGGACCCGACGATCTCGCGATAGGTCGAGCAGGTCTCGAGGAGCTCGTCGTGGGTGCCGGTGCCGACCACCGCTCCGTCCTCCATCACCACGATGCGGTCCGCGTGGCGGATGGTCGCGACGCGCTGCGCCACGATCACCACCGTCGCGTCCCGGGTCACCGGTCTCAGCGCGGCGCGCAGCCGGGCGTCGGTGGTGAGGTCGAGCGCGGAGAAGGAGTCGTCGAAGAGGTAGATGTCGGGACGGCGGATCACCGCGCGCGCGATCGCCATGCGTTGGCGTTGGCCGCCGCTGAGGCTCGAGCCGCCCTGCGCGACCTCGGCCTGGAGGCCGTCGGGCATCGCCTCGACGAAGTCCCGCGCCTGGGCGATCTCCAGCGCCGCCCACATCTCCTCGTCGGTGGCGTCGGGCTTGCCGTAGCGGAGGTTGTCGGCGACGGTGCCCCGGAAGAGGAACGCCTTCTGCGGGACCAGGCCCAGGCGCGACCACAGCGTGTCGAGCGCCAGGTCGCGTACGTCGACGCCGCCGATGCGGACGGCTCCGCCGGTCGCGTCGAAGAGCCGGGGCACGAGGTTCACCAGGGTCGACTTGCCGGCCCCGGTCGAGCCGACGATGGCCACCGTCTCCCCCGGGCCCGCGGTCAGCGCCACGTCGCGCAGCACGGGCTGGTCGGCCCCGGGGTAGGCGAACGTGACGGCGTCGAGCTCGAGGGTCAGCCGGTCGGGCAGGTCGGTGACCGGGTCGGTCGGCGGGACCACCGACGACTCGGTGTCGAGCACCTCGGTGATCCGGTCGGCGCAGACCGTCGCGCGCGGGACCATCATGAGCATGAACATCGCCATCATCACCGACATGACGATCTGCATGAGGTAGGAGATGTAGGCGGTCAGGGCACCGACCTCCATGTTGCCGCTCTCGACCCGGTGGCCGCCGAACCACAGCACCCCGACGGTCGCGACGTTGGCGACGACCATGACGGTCGGGAACATCGCGGCCTGCCAGCGGCCGGCCCGGATCGCGACGGCGGTGAGCTGCTCGTTGGCGTCGCGGAAGCGCTCGGTCTCGTGCTGCTCGCGGACGAAGGCGCGTACGACGCGGACGCCGGTGATCTGCTCGCGCAGCAGGCGGTTGACCTCGTCGATCCGCTCCTGCATCAGCCGGAAGCTCGGCACCATCTGGCGCACGAGCAGGCCGATCGAGATGCCCAGCACCGGCACCACGGCCAGCACCAGCCACGACAGGCCGACGTCCTCGCGGGCCGCCATGATGATGCCCCCGACCATCATGATCGGGGCGGCCACCAGCAAGGTGCCGCCCATCAGCACCAGCATCTGCACCTGCTGCACGTCGTTGGTCTCGCGCGTGATCAGCGAGGGCGCGCCGAACTGCTGCACCTCGCGGGCGGAGAAGGTGCCGACCCGCTGGAAGATCGAGGCCCGCAGGTCGCGGCCGAAGCCCATCGCGTTGCGCGAGGAGAACCACACCGCCACGATCGAGCACAGGATCTGCACCAGCGAGACGACGAGCATCAGCGCCGCCGTGGCGCACGATGTAGGCGGTGTCGCCGGTGACCACGCCGTTGTCGATGATGTCGGCGTTGAGCGTGGGCAGGTAGAGCGCCGCCATGGTGCCGACGAACTGCAGCGCCACCACGGCGGCGAGCGGTGCGGCGTACGGCTTGAGGTAGGTGCGGACGAGTCGCAGCAGCATTCAGGAGTCCTTGTTCTTCAGCACGCCGTCGAGCAGCGTTCCGACGATCTGTTCGGGCGTGAGGATGTGCCCGTCGCTGATGTGGGGGTGGGTGCCGGAGAACGTGAGCATCCGGAGCATGTGGACGAGCTGCACGGGCGTGCAGGTGAGCCGGTCGGCGTCGGCCTCCACCACGGCGACCATGATCTTCTCCGCGCGGCGGCGCCCCTCCTCCATGTGCCGGTGCGCCTTGGGCGGACCGACCATGCCCATCGCGCTCATCAGCAGGAAGATGCCCCGGAAGCGGTCCTGCAGGCGGGTGCAGAGGTCGGTCAGCCGGGCGCGCAGGTCCTGGTCGAGGTCGATCGCCTCGAGGTCGGCGAAGAACGGCTCCATGTCGAGGGCCTTCTCCACGGCGGCGGTCACCAGGTCGTCCTTGGAGTCGAAGACCCGGAAGATCGTGCCCTCCGCGACGCCGGCCGCGTCGGCGATCTGCTTGGTCGTCACGGTGCGCCCGTGCTCGTGGAGCAGCGGGATCGTGGCGAGGACCAGCGCCTCGCGCCGGTCCTCGGGGGTCATGGGGCGCGCGCGAGGGGTCACTCGTCGGATCCTAAGTGAGTGAGCGCTCACTCACAACCGACTTTCGTACCTTCCAGTCCCTTTCGTCGGGTTATCGACCGTTGCAACGGCCGAGAACCTCGCCGATCACCGGGTACCCGGTGATCGCAACGATGCGCGAAGCGCCGACCCGGGTCACTACAGTGCGCCCGTGCACACGCGGCGGACGCTCCAGGTCGCCGCGACCCTCCTCGTCCTCGGCCTGCTCGGCGGGCTGGTCGCCGCCGGCATCTCCAGCGCCCTGGGCATCCGGGTGGAGTCCAAGGACGTCCCGGTCGAGCGGCTGCGCCCCGCCCCTCCGCGCGAGCCGGTTGCTCCCCCGCGCATCACCAGCGTCGACGCCCCCGACGGCGTACGGATGCAGGCCGCGATCGACGAGCTGGCGGACGCGACGGCGGGCGACACCGCAGGGACGGCGGCGCTGGTCGTACGCCACGGCGACGGCGACCGTGACGACGACTCCTACCGGCTCACCGGCACCCCGGAGCGGCTCCGCATCAGCGCCGACAGCGAGACCGGGGCGGTGCGCGGCGTCTACGACCTGGCCCAGGCGGCGTGGGCGCACCGGTCGCTCGCCGAGCGCCTCGACGAGCGGGTCACCTCGCGCCTGCCCTTCCGGATGGTCGACCTGGGTGCCGCCGGGGTGGATCCCGACCCGGAGCAGTGGCGCGGCGGCGCGGACTACTCCCACACCTCCCGTGCGTTCGAGGACGTCTTCCTGCCCGAGGCGCCCTACATCGACCAGGCCGCGCTGGCCGCGGCGCGGCGCAGCGTCCTCGACTTCGCCCACCACGTCCTCGCCCAGGGCTACAACGCGGTCACCGTCCCCGGCTTCCTGGAGTACGTCACCTTCGACGCGGTGCCGGAGGTCTATGCCGACGACCCCGGCTACGTCGCCCGGGCGGAGGCTGTCCGCGACGCCTTTGGCCCGATCTGGCAGGAGCTCGACGACCTCGGGCTCGACGTCTACCTGCGCACCGACATGCTCGTGCTCAGCACGCCGCTCGAGCGCCACCTCGCCGCCGAGCACGACCTCGACCCCACCGACCCGGAGCTGTGGGACGTCTACGAGGCGGCGCTCGACGAGATCTACACCGAGCTGCCGCAGCTGTCCGGGGTGGTGCTGCGCATCGGCGAGGGCGGATCG
Source organism: uncultured Actinomycetota bacterium (assembly GCA_963740115.1). GTDB lineage: Bacteria > Actinomycetota > Actinomycetes > Propionibacteriales > Nocardioidaceae > Nocardioides. Next base: position 52,134 of record CAVUCQ010000001.1, read on the forward strand.
ATCTACAACACCCCCGGCCTCGACTACTACTCCGAGATCTCGGTGACGACCGCACCCGCGGTGCGCGCGATGCTCGACGCCTTCACGTCGCAGGCCGAGCGCGCGGACAAGGACGTGGTCTTCCGGACGTGGAGCGTCGGGGTCGGCGCGGTGGGCGACATGCACACCAACCCCGAGTCGTACGACGAGGTGCTGGCGGGTGTCGACTCGCCGCGCCTCGTGGTGTCCACCAAGTACAGCCTGGGCGACTTCTACTCCTGGCTCCCGCTCAACGACACCCTCGAGCAGGGCTCCCAGCGGCGGATCATCGAGATGCAGAGCCGCCGGGAGTTCGAGTCGTTCGGGGCCGTGCCCAACGACCTCGGCGTGCTCCACCAGCTCGCCCTGCAGAGGTTCGTCGCGGCCAACCCGCACGTCGAGGGCGTCTGGACCTGGACGCAGGACGGCGGTCCGTGGCGCGCCGGCCCCCTGTCCCTCCTGCTGACCTCCGGCTTCTGGCAGCTCTACGACCTCAACACCGACGTCGCCGCGCGGCTGGCCCGCGACCCCGACTCCGATCCGGCGGAGGCGACCGCCGACTGGGTGCGGCGCTGGCTGTCCACCGACCCGGACACGGTCGCGGCCGTCACCCAGGCCCTCGCGTGGTCGCGCGAGGCGGTGACCCACGGGCAGTACGTCGAGCAGTTCGCGGAGGTCCGGGCGTTCGCGCTCGGCCTGGAACCGCCGCCGCAGATGCTGCTCTTCGAGTGGGACATCCTCACCGGCGACAGCGCGGTCCTCGACGTCCTCTACGCCGTCGCGCGCGACTCGGGACCGGACGGCGTCACCGACGCGATCGACGACGGCCAGCACGCGATCGACGTCGCGACCGCGATGCGCGACCTGGTCGCCGGCACCGACGCCGCCACCTACCGCGACCCGGTCCTGCGCGAGCAGCTGCTCGCCTCGCTCGACTACCAGGTCGACCTGCACGCGCTGCTCGGCGCCTACCGCGAGATGGTGCTGCGGCACGCGGAATGGCTCGACACGGGCGAGGGGCGCGAGGTGTGGAAGGCGGCGCGGGAGAGGTTCGACGCCGCGGCCGCCGAGCACGAGGCGACGTACGCCGACGACCTGGCGCTGCCGGCCTACAACCTCACCGCCGCCCGGCTCGGCGAGGAGCGGGCCGCGCGCGACGAGCCGATGGCCTGGCTGGCGAGGGGCGGCCTGCTCGCGCTGTCTGCTGGCCCTCGGCCTGACCCGCACCGGCCGCGCAATGGTGCGAACGACCCTCTCGCCCTGGCGCGATCCCGGCCCGGTCAACCCCTGGCTCGTGGTGGCGATCCCGGTGGCGGCGGTGGTGTGGAGCCGGCTCGTGCTGACCTGGTTCCTCGCGCCGAGCCACCTGCTCCTCGTCGGGCTGGGCTGGGTCGTCCTCGCGGCGGTCGTCGCCGTCGCCACGGTCCGCACCCGGTCGTGGCACGTCGCCACCGCTGTCGGCGGCGCCGTCGTGCTGCGCTCGGTGGTGCTGCTGGCGGTGCTCGCCGTGCGGGGACCGGGTGGCTACTGGTTCGCGTTCTGGACCGAGCCCGGCGTGCGCTCGGCGTACGTCGTCCTGTCCGTGGTGCTCGTCGGCTGGGTGCTGGCCTGCCTGGTCTGGTCGCTCGGCTCCTGGAGCGGGCGGCGACGCGCGGTCGCCGTGGTCGTCGGGACGTGCGGCGCGGTCCTGCTCGCGTTGGGCAGCCTGCTCGTCGTGGTCGGTCTCGAGGACGCACTGACGGTCTGGAACGACCAGCTCGCGCTGCTGCCGTGGGGCATGGCGCGGATCCTCGGCATCACGACGTTCCTCGGCATCCCCGCGGCGCTCCCGTGGTGGCTGCTGGTCGCGGGGGCGCTGCTGGTCGTGGGCGCGCTCGTGCTCGGCCTACCGGGTCGCGGCCGTGGGGCTCGCCCTACGGAGCCAGTCGCTGGATGACCCACCCGGCGCCCTCGCGCCGGTAGACCAGCCGGTCGTGCATCCGGCCCGGGCGCCCCTGCCAGAACTCCACGGCCTCGGGCACCACCCGGTAGCCGCCCCACTCCGGCGGCACCGGCACCTCGCCGTCGCCGAAGCGCTCCTCCATCGCGGCGTACGCCTCGGCGAGCGCGTCGCGCGAGGCGACCGGGCGCGACTGGGCGGAGGCCCAGGCGCCCAGGCGCGCGCGGCGCGGGCGGACCTGGAAGTAGGCGTCCACCCGCGCCCGGTCGAGCACCTCGGCGACCCCGTCGACGCGGACCTGGCGCTCGAGGGGGTGCCACGGGAACAGCAGCGCGCACTGCGGGTTGGCCGCGAGCTCCTCGCCCTTGCGCGAGGCCTGGTTGGTGAAGAAGACGAACCCGTCCTGTCCCACTCCCTTGAGCAGCACCATGCGACTCGATGGCCGCCCCTGCGGGGTCGCGGTCGCGAGCACCATCGCGTTGGGCTCGTGGACACCGGCGGCGAGCGCGTCCGCCATCCACCGCTCGAACATGTCGATCGGGTCGTCGGCCAGGTCGGGGAGGTCGAGGCCTCCCCGGGCGTACTCCTCGCGCAGTCCGGTGAGGTCCATGTCGCCGAGGGTAGCCCCGGGCGGTCGTGCACAATGAGCCGTCCCGTGCTGTCCTCCGGGGCTCCCGATCACTGAGGAGTGGCATGACCGAGATCCAGCACGGCCTCGAGGGCGTCGTGGCGTTCGAGACCCAGATCGCCGAGCCCGACAAGGAAGGCTCCGCGCTGCGCTACCGCGGCGTGGACATCGAGGAGCTCGTCGGCCGCGTGCCGTTCGAGAACGTCTGGGGCCTCCTGGTCGACGGCACCTACAGCCCCGGCCTGCCGCCGGCCGAGCCGTACAACATCTCGATCCACACCGGTGACGTGCGCGCCGACGTGCAGGCGGCGGTCGCGATGCTCGCACCCATGCTCGGCATGGGCCAGACCTACGACATCTCCGACGACCAGGCCCGCCTCGACCTGTCCCGCGTGGCGGTGATGGTGCTGTCGTACGCCGCCCAGTCCGCGCGCGGTCTCGGCAAGCCCGTCGTGACCCAGACCGAGGTCGACGCCGGGACGCACCCTGGCCGAGCGGTTCCTGATCCGCTGGCGCGGCGAGGCCGATCCCCAGCACGCCCACGCGATCGACGCCTACTGGTCGTCGGCGGCCGAGCACGGCATGAACGCCTCGACCTTCACGGCCCGGGTCATCACCTCCACCGGCGCCGACGTGGCGGCCGCGTTCTCCGGCGCCATCGGCGCCATGTCCGGGCCCCTCCACGGTGGTGCCCCCTCCCGCGTCCTCGGGATGATCGAGGAGGTCGAGAAGCGCGACGACGCGAGCGGCTACGTCAAGGAGCTCCTCGACAACGGCGAGCGGCTGATGGGCTTCGGCCACCGCGTCTACCGCGCCGAGGACCCCCGCGCCCGCGTGCTGCGTCGCACCGCCAAGGAGCTCGACGCGCCGCGCTACGAGGTGGCCGTGGCACTGGAGAAGGCCGCGCTCGAGGAGCTCCGGGCACGCCGTCCCGACCGCGTGCTCGAGACCAACGTCGAGTTCTGGGCGGCCATCGTCCTCGACTTCGCGCAGGTGCCGCCGCACATGTTCACCGCGATGTTCACCTGCGCCCGCACCGGCGGCTGGTCGGCCCACATCCTCGAGCAGAAGACCACCGGGCGCCTCATCCGGCCCTCCGCGGTCTATGCCGGACCCACCACCCGCCCCGCCGGGGACGTGGAGGGCTGGAACGAGGCGTGGGGCGCCTGAGCGTCAGCCCACGACGACGGGTGCGGGCTGGGCGAGGTACCACGAGGTCTTGCCCCGCGCGCCCTTGCGGGTGAGCGAGATGTGCATGTGGTCGCGGTGCCGCAGCGTCGGCGAGCACGACCGGCGGGTGCGGCAGCCCGAGCTGAGGTAGCGCTTGGGCTCGAACCCGTCGTACGACGCGTACGTCCGGTCGTCCCAGATGACGTACATGATCCCCAGGCGGCGGGCCAGCGCGTGCGGTTCGCCCATGTCGTCCGGGGCGAGGATCTCGTCGAGCAGGGCCGCCGCGAGCGCCTGGTCGGCCTCGTCGCGCGCGTCGAGGATCCAGTCGAAGGCGCGGGACTCCTTGTGCTCGCTGGTGCTCGAGCCGGAGCAGGACCGGCTGATGGTCCCGTAGCCCCCGCCGCGGGCGACGAGCCAGTCGGCCAGCATCAGCACGCCGGGCTTGGGCGTACGCAGGCACGTGGTCTGCGGCTGGTAGCCGGCATAGGGCTCGACCGGCACCAGGTAGGGCGCCGAGGGCGTGACGGTGCCGCGGCGATCCTCGGCGGAGGCCACGTTCGTGCCGGCCAGCACCACCGCGAGGGACGTCGACAGCAGCGCGACGACGTGCGTGAACGTGCGCATCCGTACGCCCCACCTTCCCCTCGGATCACTCGTGGCTCAGTGACCGTAGGTGGCTGCATCAGTGACCGTCCGGGGATTGAGCGAACACCAGTGCTGTAGTTCGCTGTCGGCCGGCGGAGGCGGTTCAGCGCGCGTCGAGGGAGCAGGCGGGCGTGCCGCCGGGCAGCCGCGACCGGTTGGCGGCGACCCAGTGGTAGACGCGCCGGGCGACCGGGTCGACCGGCCGCGTCGTCATCGCGCGGCCGACCACCCGCCACGGCATCGGGCCGGTCCCGAGGATCGCGGCGAAGGCCCGGTGGCCGTAGTCGACGCGACCGTCCGGGTGCACGTAGGGCATCTCCACCAGCGCACGGTCGGGGTCGACGCCCAGCGCTGCGAGGTCGACGGTCTGCACGGTGGCGCTGTCGACGTCGACGCCGAGGCGCGGCACCAGTGCCGCGGTGCGCATGCAGAAGCCGCAGTCGCCGTCGTTGAGCATCAGTCCGCGGTCCACGGGCCCAAGCCTACGGCGCGGACCTCAGCCGGCGGGCAGGATCCGGCGGCCGAAGCAGCGGCTCAGGTCCGAGCCGCAGTAGTAGCCGAAGCCGGGGATCGGCTCGTAGCCGGACGAGGTGTAGAGCGCGATGGCCTCGGGCTGCTTCATCCCGGTCTCCAGGACGAGGGCCTCGATGCCCTCCGCGGCGGCCGTCGTCTCGAGGTGTGCCAGCATCCGGCGGGCCACGCCGCGGCGCTGGGCGGCGGGGACGACGTACATCCGCTTGATCTCCGCGGTCACCTCGGCGCCGAGCGCCCTGACCGAGCTGCGACGCCAGGCGCCGGTGGCCACCGGCGCGCCGCCGAGGTAGGCGACGAAGAACTGGCCCAACGGGTCCTCGAAGTCGGCCGGGTCGACCGGCGACTCGTCCTGCCCGCCGTAGCGCGCGACGTACTCGGCCTGCACCGCTTCGATCAGCGCCTGCGCGTCGGGGTGGGTGATCGCCCTCCGCTCGATGACCACGCCGTCCACCATGGTGTCCATGCTCTGTCCCCGTCGTGAGTCGTGCGTCTGCGGATGACAGGATAGGACCCGTCTGACAGCGTCGTCAGGACCACCGTTCCGCCATCCCAGCGAGGTTCCTCCATGACCGACGCCCTGCAGATCCCCGCCGAGCTCCTGCCGGCCGACGGCCGCTTCGGTGCGGGTCCGTCCAAGATCCAGACGAGCCACCTCGACGCCCTCGCCGCCACCGGCGACCGGCTGATGGGCACGTCCCACCGGCAGGCGCCGGTGAAGAGGACCGTGGGCCGGGTCCGCGAGGGACTGGCCGCGCTCTTCGACCTGCCCGAGGGCTACGAGGTCGTCCTCGGCAACGGCGGCGCCACCGCCTTCTGGGACATCGCCTGCTTCGGACTGATCCGGGAGAAGAGCCAGCACCTGTCCTTCGGCGAGTTCTCCTCCAAGTTCGCCACGTCGGCCAAGAAGGCGCCGTGGCTCGCCGAGCCGACCGTGATCGCCAGCGACCCCGGCTCGCGACCCGAGGCGGTGGCCGAGGACGGCGTCGACGCCTACGCCTGGGCGCACAACGAGACCTCGACCGCGGTCATGGCACCCGTGCTCCGCCCCGCGGGGGTGGCCGACGACGCCCTCGTGCTGGTCGACGCGACCTCGGGCGCGGGCGGCCTGCCCGTCGACCTGCACGAGGCGGACGTCTACTACTTCGCGCCGCAGAAGTGCTTCGCCTCCGACGGTGGCCTGTGGATCGCCCTGATGTCGCCGCGCGCGCTGGCCCGGGCCGAGGAGATCGCCGCGAGCGACCGCTACGTCCCGCCGTTCTTCGACCTGCCGACCGCGATCGACAACTCGGCCAAGAACCAGACCTACAACACCCCGTCGGTCGCCACGCTCTTCCTGATGGCCGAGCAGCTGGACTGGATGAACGCACAGGGCGGCCTGAAGGCGATGGTCGAGCGGACCACCGCCTCCTCGGACGCGCTCTACGGCTGGGCCGAGCGGACGTCCTACACGACCCCCTACGTCGCGGAGCCGGCCGACCGCTCGCTCGTCATCGGAACGATCGACTTCGACGAGTCGATCGACGCCGCGCGGATCGCCGCGGTCCTGCGCGCCAACGGCGTGGTGGACACCGAGCCCTACCGCAAGCTCGGACGCAACCAGCTGCGGATCGCGATGTACCCGGCGATCGACCCGGCCGACGTCGAGACGCTCACCACCGCGATCGACCACGTGGTCGAGAACCTCTGAGCTCCCCGAGCAGACCTCACGCGGCGTTCAGCAGCTTGAGCACGGCCCGCTCGAGCGCGGCCTGGCGCGCGTCGACGGTCTCGTACGTCGCCCGCACCTTGATGGTCCGGCCCCGCTCGTAGGCCTCCACCACCCGCGGATCGACGTACGCCGACCGCGCGAGGGTGGGCGTGTTGCCCAGGAACTCCGAGACCTCCTTCATGGCACTCGACACCGCGCGCTTGCGCGAGGCCTTGGTCCTGCCCGGCTCCTCGGTCTCGGCGAGCGCGGCCGCCGCGATCACCGTCGCGTGCCAGGTGCGGAAGTCCTTGGCGGTCGCCTCGATGCCCATGCAGGTGCGGATGTAGTCGTTGACCTCGCTCGACGACAGGCTCCGCCACGTCCGCCCGTCCTTCCAGGCCAGCAGCTCGTCACCGCCCCCGCGCCGGCGCCGCATCACGTCGAGCGCCTCGATCGCTGCCCGGTCGTCGATGTCGATGCTGTGCTCGATGCCCGACTTGCCGATGAAGCGGAACCGCAGGACCTGGCCCTGGCGCGAGACGTGCTCCTTGCGCAGCGTGGTCAGGCCGAAGGAGCCGTTGGTGTCGGTGTAGACGTCGTTGCCGATACGGAAGTAGCCGAGGTCGAGCAGTCGTACGGCGACGGCGCACGCCCGCTCCTGCGACATCCCCTCGACGCCGATGTCGGTCAGCACCCGCTCGCGCGCCTTCGACAGCGCCTTGCCGAACCCGAGGATCCGGTCGAACTTCGCGGCGTCGCGACTGGTGCGCCACTGCGGGTGGTAGAGGTACTGCCGCCGTCCGGCGTCGTCGGTGCCGACCGCCTGGAGGTGGCCGTTGGCGTGGGGAGTGATCCACACGTCCTTCCACGCCGGCGGGATGACCAGGTCCTTGCACCGCTGGACCTCGTCGGGCCCGAGCCGGTTGCCGTCCTGGTCGAGGTAGACGAAGCCCTTGCCGGCACGGCGTCGGGTCCAGCCCGGCTGGTCGGGGAACGTACGCCGCAGTCGGGGCATGCGGTGAACCTACGTGCCACCCGTCGGCCGCGCGGACACCCGCAGGGAGGGAGATGCACTCGGCCCCGCCGCGCCGGAGCGCTGCGGGGCCGAGCGGGTCATGCGTCAGGCGTGGATCAGGACGTCTTCTCGATCACGCCGAAGGGCTCGAAGTCGTAGGTCGTCGAGCCGATCTGGAGAGCGTCGACAGCGCCGGAGAAGGCGTAGTCGCGGCCCTTGCCGACCTGCACGGTGTAGAGGGTGGCGCTGGGAAGCGCCGCCTTGACCGCGGCCAGCGTGCAGTAGGTGGTCTGGTTGCAGCCGGTGGCCGTGCCGGCCGCACCGCTCAGCCACCAGTCCTGGGTGTCAGCGGTGACCTTGGTCCACTGGTTGGCGGGCAGGTTGTGCGGGACGTAGTTGAGGGTGCTGAACGTCTGGGCACCGTTGTTGGGGTTGATCTCCATCGCCACACTCGCCAGGTTGTCGGGCGATGCGGCGCGGTTCTCGCCCGTGGTGAACTCCCAGAAGCTCACCGACGTGACCGAGGCAAGCGTCTTGCCCGCGAAGTCGACCTGGTTGCCGAAGGCGGCCTTGTCGGTGGCCGAGCCGGTGCGGATGCCGAGGCTGCCGACGCCCATGGGGGGTTTGACGGCGGTGCCGACGGTCGGACCGGAACGCAGGTAGGAGTCGCCGTTGCCGATGACGTTGCGGTCGACGATGCTCCAGTTGGGACCGGCGTAGGTCGCCGTCCCGCTCGGGCCCTGGGGGCCCTGGGGGCCCTGGGCGCCCGCGGGACCCGGGGCGCCGAGCTTGCCGGTGACCTCCGAGCTGAGGTCCTTGAGCTTGAGCGTGCCGTTCTTGACCTTGTTGGTCGTGACCGAGCCAGCATCGAGGTCCTTGGCCTTGATGGAGTGGTCCTTGATGTCCTTGCCGGTGATCATGGCGCCGGCGACAGCACCCGAACCGGCGCCCACGGCAAGGACTGCCGCAGCAGCCAGGACGATGCCACCGCGCGAGCGCGCGAACGAGAAGTGAGACATGGGCAGTTCCCCTGAGAATGGGCAGCGGGCCGAGTGCACGCTGCGAGGGTGACTTCGCGCGACCGCCCTCGAACCGGGACGGTTCCCAAAACGACCTGCGTCGACTTCCTCAACCTAACCCCGCTCCAGTGCGCCTGAGTAGAGCGCCAGCGAAAATTGTCAAGGTTTCCCTCACAACGTCGGCCTCGGCTCGTCGTCAGGCGTCCACCGCGGCGCGGAGCTCGTCGTACGCCTGCCCGCCGAAGGCCACGATCCGGGCCTCCTCCACCGAAGTCGGGGTGGTGCGCAGCGTCTCGACGGCGGCCCTGATCGCATCGTCGCGCGGCCAGGCGTAGACGCCGGCGCTCACCAGGGGGAACGCCACCGTCCGGGCGCCGAGCTCGTCGGCGACGGCGAGGGCGTTGGCGTAGCAGGAGGTGAGCAGGGCGCGGTCGCGCTCGCCGGCCGCGTAGTTGGGCCCCACCACGTGGATCACCCAGCGCGCGGGGAGTCGGCCCGCGGTGGTCCACCCCGCCGCACCGGTGGCCAGGCCGTCGGGGAAGCGCCGCCTGCAGTCCGCGAGCACCTCGGGACCACCGGCGGCATGGATGGCGCCGTCGACGCCGAGGCCGCCGCGCATCCGGCGGTTGGCGGCGTTGACGACCGCGTCCACCTCCTGGGTGGTGATGTCGCCCTGCACGACGGTCAGCCGCATCGCCGGTCCTCAGGCCCCGACCGACCCGGCCTGCAGGACCTGCCGCGCGAGCTCGGCCTGGCCGGCGCTCAGCCGGTGCTCGGGCACGCAGACGGGATCGCGGTCGTCGACCGTGAAGGTGTAGACGTACATGTCGGGCCGGGGCGCCTGGTCGTCCGGGGCGTCGGCGTCGGACAGCCCCGCATCCGCCACCAGCCCGCGCAGGTCCGGCAGTGCCGGGTCGTCGAGGTCGACCTCGGCCGACTCGGTGAGACCGGCGAACCCACCGCTGCGCTCGACCCGCAGCCGCCCGGCCCCGACGGGCTCGGGCACCGGCACACCGCCCGCAGCGGCCGCCGGCTCGACCCCGACCTGCGCCCACGCCTGCCGTACGACGTCGGCGTGCTCGCCGGCCGCCGCGACGGTGGCTGCCGCGAACACCGCGAAGTCGGAGTTGTTCGCGACGTCACCGCCGACCAGGGCGTCGTACCAGATCCGGCCGGCGCCCTCGATCGCGCGGCCGCCGATCGCGACCGCGGCGAGGTGGAACGCCTTGTTGGGGATGCCGGAGTTGAGGTGGACGCCGCCGTTGTCGGCGGTGGTCTTGACGTAGTCGTCCATGTGCCCGACCTGCGGGTCGGCGCCGAGCCCGGGATCGTCGTACGCCGTGCCGGGTGCCGCCATGTCACGCAGCGCCCGGGCCTGGACCGACGGCGTGAAGATGCCCTCCCCGATCAGCCAGTCGCCCTCGTCGGCCGACTGGCCCAGGAGCCGCTGCTTGAGGCAGGACGCGAACACGTCGGCGACCGACTCGTTGAGCGCCCCGGACTGGCCGTAGTAGGTCAGGTCGGCCGTGTGCTCGACGACCGCGTGGGTGAACTCGTGGGCCAGCACGTCCACCGGCTTGGTGAAGCGCTCGAACACCCGGCCGTCGCCGTCGCCGAAGACCAGCTGGGTGCCGTCCCAGAACGCGTTGTTGTAGGCGGAGCCGTAGTGGACGGTCAGGCTGACCGGCGCTCCCGCGTCGTCGTGGGAGTCGCGGCCCAGCGCCTCGGCGAACATCGCCAGGGTCGCCTCGATGCCGGTGGCCGCCTCGTCGACCGCGACGTCGCCGGTGTCGGGCTCGCCCGCCGACCGGACCGGCGCCCCGGGCAGCCGCGTCGTCGACCCGGCGTCGTGCACCGTCCAGGCCGGGGCGGCGACGGCCTCGGCAGTCGTGGTGCGGGCGGAGCGAGCCGCGGCACCGCGCCCCGCCCGCAACGCCTCGTCGCGTGCGACCTGCTCCGGCCCGTCGACGCGCTCGACGAGCCAGGGTGGGATGAAGGTGCACCGCGGAGGAGTGCCGTGCGAGTGGGTGTCCCGAGAGGTCATGGGACAGGTCTACCGCGCGGCTCCGACACTCGGTAGCCCTCCGTGGTGACCGCTGGAGGGCTGCTCGTGGAATCCTCGATACGACCGGCGCGCACTAGACTTCTGGGCGCTGCGGCCTGCTGGCCGCGCCCGGCCGTCCCGGCCGCTCGTTCGTCCCCGCCTGGAAGGCTCCTGCATGTCCCCCCAGTCCCGCTCCGACCTGCGCAACGTCGCGATCGTCGCCCACGTCGACCACGGCAAGACCACGCTCGTCGACGCGATGCTGCGCCAGGCCGGTGCCTTCACCGCGCACCAGGCCGAGAGTGTTGCCGACCGGGTCATGGACTCCGGCGACCTCGAGCGCGAGAAGGGCATCACCATCCTCGCGAAGAACACGGCCGTGCACTACGCCGGTCCGGCGGGCGGCGGCGAGCCGATGGTCATCAACATCATCGACACCCCCGGCCACGCCGACTTCGGTGGCGAGGTCGAGCGCGGGCTCTCCATGGTCGACGGCATCGTCCTGCTCGTCGACGCGTCCGAGGGACCGCTCCCCCAGACCCGCTTCGTGCTGCGCAAGGCGCTCAACGCCGACATGCCGGTGATCCTGGTCGTCAACAAGACCGACCGCAGCGACGCCCGCATCACCGAGGTCGTCGACGAGTCCTACGAGCTCTTCATGGACCTGCTCGACGACTCCCACAGCCAGGACGCGCTGGACTTCCCGGTCGTCTACGCCTCGGGCAAGGCCGGCATCGCCTCGCTCAAGCAGCCCGAGAACGGCACCATGCCCGAGGGGTCGGACCTCGAGCCGCTGTTCAAGACGATCCTGGAGACCATCCCGGCCCCGGTCTACACCGAGGGCGCACCGCTGCAGGCGCACGTCACCAACCTCGACGCCTCGCCGTTCCTCGGCCGCCTCGCGCTGGTGCGCGTCCACGAGGGCACGCTCAACAAGGGCCAGACGGTCGCGTGGATGAAGCGCGACGGCGCGGTCAAGAACGTCCGGATCACCGAGCTGCTGGTCACCGAGGGCCTCGAGCGCCAGCCCGGGCAGAGCGCCGGACCCGGTGACATCGTCGCCATCGCCGGCATCCCCGAGATCACGATCGGCGAGACCCTCGCCGACGCCGACAACCCGGTCGCGCTGCCGCTGATCCACGTCGACGAGCCGGCCATCTCGATGACCATCGGCACCAACACCTCGCCGCTGGTCGGCAAGGTCAAGGGCGCCAAGGTCACCGCCCGCCTGGTCAAGGACCGTCTCGACGCCGAGCTCGTCGGCAACGTGTCGCTGCGGGTCCTGCCGACCGAGCGTCCGGACGCCTGGGAGGTCCAGGGCCGCGGCGAGCTGGCCCTGGCGATCCTCGTCGAGCAGATGAGGCGTGAGGGCTTCGAGCTCACCGTCGGCAAGCCGCAGGTGGTCACCCGCGAGGTCAACGGCAAGGTCCACGAGCCGTTCGAGCGCCTGACGATCGACGCGCCCGAGGAGTACCTCGGCACGATCACCGAGCTCCTCGCCGCCCGCAAGGGCCGCATGGAGGGCATGACCAACCACGGCACCGGCTGGGTCCGGATGGACTTCGTCGTCCCCGCGCGAGGCCTGATCGGCTTCCGCACCGACTTCCTCACCGAGACCCGCGGCACCGGCATCGCCCACCACATCTCCGAGGGGTACCACCCCTGGGCGGGCGAGATCCGCTCCCGCAACTCCGGCTCGCTGGTGGCCGACCGCGCCGGCGCGGCGACGGCGTACGCCATGACGTCGCTGCAGGAGCGCGGCACGCTGTTCGTCGAGCCGACGACCGAGGTCTACGAGGGCATGATCGTCGGCGAGAACTCCCGCGCCGACGACATGGACGTCAACATCACCAAGGAGAAGCAGCAGACCAACATCCGGTCCGCCACCTCCGACAACTTCGAGAAGCTGATCCCGCCGAAGCGGCTCTCCCTCGAGCAGTGCCTGGAGTTCTGCCGCGAGGACGAGTGCGTCGAGGTCACCCGCGACACGGTGCGCATCCGCAAGGTCGTGCTCGACGCCAACGCCCGCGCCAAGACGGCGTCGCAGGCCCGCAAGGCCAACAAGTAGGTCGCGACGTGTGACGATCCGGACGCTCGAACGGCCGGATCGTCACACGTACTGGCGTCAGGCGCGAGCGGACCGTAGCGTCGGGGCCAGCACCAGCAGGCCCAGCAGCGGCAGCACTGCCAGCACCAGCAGCGCGGCCGGCATGCCCAGCGGGCCGCTGAGCCCCGCGACCACGGCCGAGCCGACGCTGCCGCCGATGAGGAAGAGCAGCGTGGCCACGCCGAGGGCGACCCCGCGCACCTCGGGCGACACGGCGTCACCGACCACGGCGCTCAGGGCCGGTTGGCCCAGGCCGAAGGCGAAGGTGACCAGCACGATGGCCACCACGAGGATCGGCGCGCTGGTCAGCTCGGCGCCCGCGGCGGCGATCAGCTGGGCGACCGAGGCGACCAGCCCCGCCAACGCCAGCGCCCGCCCGGCCCCGAGCCTGATCAGCGTCGGCCCGGCGACCTGGGGCACGAAGAGCGCCACCACCGCGCTCGGCACCATGGCCAGCCCGACCTGCCACGCCTCCCACCCGTGCGAGAGCAGCACCGCGGGAAGGGCGATGAGGAGCGCGAACCACGCGGCGGGCACGGCCGACGCGGCCACCGCACTGCGAACCACGACGGAGTTGCGGATCACCTCGACCGGCAGGAAGCCGTCGGGGCGCCGGCGTACGCTCGCGCGCACCGCGGGCACCCCCAGCACCAGCAGGACGGCGCCGACGGCGGCGACGAGGAGCCCGGCCGAGGGCGACTGGACCAGCAGCACCATGCCGGACGCGGTGAGGGCGACGAGGACCGCGCCGACGATGTCCAGCCGGGCGCCGCTGCCGTCGGTCGAGAGCGCGCGCCACAGGAACGGCACGACGAGCGCACCCACGATCGGCAGCGCCATCACGGCGCGCCAGCCCAGGGCCGACTCGACCAGTCCGCCGATGAGGGGACCGAGGCAGCTGACCGCCGCCGCTGTGCCGGCGAGGCGACCGAAGGCCAGGCCGCGGATCGCTCCGGAGTAGCGCGCCGACAGCACGGCCACGCCCAGGGTCGGGACCGCGGCCGCCCCCGCGCCCTGGATCACGCGGGCGCCCAGCAGCACCTCGAACGAGGGAGAGATCGCGGCGACGAGGGCCCCCACCGACATCAGGACCAACCCCGCCAGCAGGGGCGCCCGGACCCCGACCAGGTCGGAGACCCGGCCGTAGAGCGCGGTCGTGACGGCGAGCATGAGGGCGTAGAGACTGATCGTCCAGGTGGCGAGCCCCGCACCGACGCCCAGGTCGGGGCCCAGGAGGGGCAGGGTGACCGCCGCGCTCGAGGAGCCCATGCCGGCCAGGCCGAAGAGGAGGCCCAGCAGGAGCGACACCCGCCGGGAGTCGTCCGGGGCCTCGACGTCGACGCTGGTGTCACTGGCGGAGGTCATCACGGGGCCAACCCCGCCGCCGCCGCGACCATTCCCGCCCATTCCCCTGCCCATTCTTCCGCGGGGACCCGCGACCACCGCCTAGCCTTGTCCGCATGACGTTGCCCGGCGATGCCGCACCGCGCACAGGGGACGACGCCGTACGCCGTTGGTACGCCGCCCGAGCGCGCGTCGAGGCCCAGCGCGACGCGCGCCTGGCCTCCGACGCCGAGCGCGAACGGGTGTGCGAGCTGCTCAGCGGCGCCTTCGGCGAGGGCCGGCTCACCTCCACCGAGCTCGACGAGCGCACCTCGCGCGCCCTGGCCGCGCGCACCCACGGTGACCTCGAAGACGTGCTGGCCGGCCTGACCGGGCCTCATTCGGCGGTGCCCTGGACCCCTCAGGTGCAGCGTGGTCTCGCCGCCCGCGCGGTCTTCTGGGTGGTCGGGTTCGTCACGTTCCCGTTCGTCTTCATCGGCACGATGCTGCTGCTCTTCGGGTCCGACCTCGGCGACCACGTCTTCGGCGTCGTGATGCTGGTGCTCTTCCTGCCCGGGCTGATCGCCCTCTACCGCTGGGCGCACCCGCGCCACTAGCCGGGTCAGAGCAGGGACGGCGTCCGGGTCCCGGCCCACACCTCGTTGGCCTTGACGGCCACGCCCATCAGGGCGACGCCCAGCACGATCGTCGGGAAGCCCTGCAGCTGCGCCGGCAGCGCGTCCTCGAACGGCGCGAGCGCGACGTGCACGATCAGCAGGCCCGGGATCCAGCGAGGCACGACCGAGGCGCGCAGCAGGACGACACCCACCACGAGCTCGCCGAGGTAGAAGGCGACGACGACGAACAGCAGGCTCAGGCCCAGCACCTGGTCACGGCCCAGGTCCTCGACGTCCTCGGGCGAGATGGACACGACCCGCACCGTGGCGCGGAAGAGGATGAGGAACGCCGCCAGCGCCGACGTACCGATGGTGCCGACCGACCAGATCACCACACCGACCATGGCGGCGACCTGGTTGCGCGTCGGCACGAGGAACAGGATCGCGGGCAGGCCCATGGTGAGCGCGACGGAGGCGAGGAAGAAGGACGCCGACGCCATCAGCCAGGCCGCGTCCTGCTGCTCGATCGCCTGGACGACCTGGCCGACCTCCGAGGTCGGCGGCATGGCGAGGGCGGCGAGCACGAGGAGGACGGCACCGCTCGCCAACGACGCTGCCGACCACGGCAGCCACCCAGTGCCCACGCGCGCAGGGTAGGGCTCGCCCGGGCGGGCCGTGGCCCGTTCATGCACGGGTGGCCCCAAGGGACTACCCGGCGGATGACGTGCGGACTACGGCGGTAACGTGCGCCGCATGACCGCTCGCCGCCAGCTGCCCACCGACGAGGCCCGCGACCTGCTCGCCCTGACGCGCGAGATCGCGACCAAGGAGCTCGCGCCCCGGTCGGCAGAGGCGGAGGCCACCGAGACCTTCCCCCGCGACGTCTTCACCCTCCTCGGCCGGGCCGGCCTGCTGTCGCTGCCCTACCCCGAGGAGCTCGGCGGCGGCGACCAGCCCTACGAGGTCTACCTCCAGGTGCTCGAGGAGATCGGGTCTGTCTGGTCGTCGGTCGGCGTGGGGGTCTCCGTGCACGCCCTGTCCTGCTTCGGGCTGGCCTACTTCGGCACCGACGAGCAGCGCGCCGAGTGGCTCCCCGACATGCTGGGGGGTGAGCTGCTCGGCGCCTACTGCCTCTCCGAGGCGCACGCCGGCTCCGACCCCGCCGCGATGCGTACGACCGCGCGCCGCGACGGCGACTCCTACGTCCTCAACGGCGCGAAGGCGTGGACCACGCACGGCGGCCACGCCGACTTCTACAAGGTGATGGCGCGTACGTCCGACGACGCTGGTGCTTCTCGTGGGGCAGGCATCTCCTGCTTCCTCGTCCCGGCCGACACCGAGGGCCTCTCGGCCGACCCGCCGGAGCGCAAGATGGGCCTGACCGGCTCCGCGACCGCCACCATGCGGTTCGACTCGGTGCGCGTCGACGCCTCCCGACGGCTGGGCGCGGAGGGCGAGGGCCTGCGCATCGCCCTGGCCGGTCTCGACTCGGGTCGCCTCGGCATCGCCGCCGTGGCCGTGGGCCTGGCCCAGGGAGCCCTCGACTCCGCGGTGGCCTACGCCCGCGAGCGGGAGACCTTCGGCAAGAAGATCATCGACCACCAGGGCCTGGCCTTCGTGCTGGCCGACATGGAGGCGGCCGTCGTGGCCGCGCGCGCCACCATGCTCCACGCCGCCCGCCTCAAGGACGCCGGCCTGCCGTTCTCCCGCGAGGCCTCGATCGCCAAGCTCGTGGCCACCGACAACGCCATGAAGGTCACCACCGACGCCGTCCAGGTCCTCGGGGGCTACGGCTACACCCGCGACTTCCCCGTCGAGCGCTACATGCGCGAGGCGAAGGTCATGCAGATCTTCGAGGGCACCAACCAGATCCAGCGGATGGTCATCTCGCGCTCGCTCGCCAAGGACAACGCGGGCGGGATCGGCTGAGGACGCTCGGCTGCCCGCTCGTCGGTTGCGATCACCGGGTACCCGGTGATTCGTGTGCTTCCCGCCCGTTGCAACGGTCGATAAGCGCACCGAAAGGACTGACGGAGGACCCGGTCGCGGCTTGTCCACAGGGGGAGATCAGAAGGATTCGATGCCCTCCCGAACGGCAACGCTCCCGAGGTGCTCAAACCTCGCGAAGTCGTCGACCTCACCGGCGCCGTCACGTGCCGCGCCACCTTGCTCGCCGACGGGCTATCGGACCGGCACGTCAACGCCCTCGTGGCCTCGGGCGCGTTGGTCCGCATTCGGCGCGGCCAGTACGTCGAGGGCGAGAAGTGGCGATCGCTGAGCCGCGCAGATCGACACCGCCTGCTCACCCGCGGAGTGATGCTCACAGCTCATCCGAGTACGACCGCGACGCACGTGTCCGCTGCCGTCGAGCGGAGCGCCCCGGTCTGGGACCTCCCGCTCGACGTCGTGCACACGACGCGCCAGGACGGCAAGGCCGGCCGTCGGCGCGGTGATTGGATCCAACACTGCGGGGACCTGCCGTCGGAGGACGTCGAGGTCCACAACGGGATCCCCATCTCGATCGCTGCTCGCACGTGCGTCGAGATCACCACCATCGCCGACGTCGAGCGAAGCCTGGTGGTCGTCAACGGTCTCCTGCACGCGGGCGCCACGACCATCGAGGAGTTCTCCGGCTGGGCCGAGAGCGCCCGCTACTGGCCACACAGCCTCACGACCGACCTGGTGCTCCGGCTCTGTGACCCTCGGCTGGAGTCGGCAGGCGAGACGCGGTTCCACTACTTCTGCTGGCGACAGCACCTTCCCCGCCCGACTCCGCAGGTCGAGGTGTACGACGAGCACGGCCGGTTGGTCGGGCGGGTCGACTTCCTGTGGGAGGACCACGGCGTGTTCGTGGAGTTCGACGGCAAGGAGAAGTACTGGAAGCACCGTCGTGAGGGTGAGAGCCTCGAGGACTACCTCGTACGTGAGAAGCGGCGCGAGGAGCTGATCTGCCAGCTGACGGGTTGGGTCTGCATCCGGATCACCTGGGCCGACCTGGCCGCGCCCGACCTGCTCGCGCGCCGCGTACGGAAGCTGCTGGAGTCCCGCCGGCCGCGCGGTGCCTAGGTTCCAGTCCTTTCCTGCGGGTTATCGACCGTTGCAACGGTCGATAACCCGGCCGATCACCGGGTACCCGGTGATCGCTGCAGCAGGACCACCACGACGGACCACGCCCTCACACGTCGGTGACGCGCACCCCGGCGTGGGCCTTGTAGCGCCGGTTGACCGAGATCAGGTTGGCGGTGAAGGCCTCGACCTGGTGGGCGTTGCGCAGCCGGCCGCCGTAGATGCCTCGCATGCCGGGCACCACGTCGGCCAGTGCCTGGACGAGGTCGGTCGCCTCGCGGTCGTCGCCGAGCACGAGGACGTCGGTCTCGACGCGTTCGACCTCGGGGTCCTCGAGCAGCACGGCGCTGACGTTGTGGAAGGCCCCGACGACGCGGGAGCCCGTGAGGATCGCGGCCGCCTGCTGCGTGGCCGAGCCCTCCTCGACCGGCAGCGCGTAGGCGCCCTGCTTGTCGAAGCCGAGCGGGTTCACGCAGTCGACGACGATCTTCCCGGCCAGCTCCGCGACCAGGGAGGCCAGCAGCTCGGCGTGCCCGTCCCACGGCACCACCACCAGTACGACGTCGCCGGCGGCCGCGGCCTCGGCGTTCGACGTACCCCGCACCCCCAGCGCCGCGGCGGCCTCGGCCGCGCGGTCAGCGCTCCGCGAGCCGAGCACCACGTCGAGTCCGGCGGCGGCGAAGCGGCGAGCCAGCCCCCGCCCCTGCGGCCCGGTGCCGCCCAGGACGGCGATGGTCAGGGAGGTCAGGTCGGGGGCGCTCACCGCGACGACGCTAGCGAACGCCTCCGGGCAACGCGTCCCCGCCCGCTGGACGAGACGCCGCCCTCACCCCTCCGAGTGTTGTCCGCCGCCACCGGGCGAGCAAACGTGGAGGCATGTCCAAGCGCATCGCATTCCTGACCGCTCCCGAGGGTGTCGAGGAGGTCGAGCTGACCGAGCCGTGGAAGGCCATGGTCGACGCGGGCCACACCGCCGAGCTCCTGTCGCTCGACGAGGGCGAGGTCCAGCTCTTCAACCACCTCGACAAGTCCACCACCCAGCGCGTCGACCGGCGGGTGCGCGACGTGTCGGTCGCCGACTACGACGCGCTCGTCCTGCCCGGCGGCGTCGCCAACCCCGACGCGCTCCGCATGGACGAGACGGCCGTCGCCTTCGTCCGTGACTTCGTCGACTCCGGCAAGCCGGTCGCTGCGATCTGCCACGCCCCGTGGACGCTGGTCGAGGCCGGCCGGGTCGAGGGCAAGCGGCTGACGAGCTGGCCGAGCCTGCAGACCGACGTACGCAACGGCGGCGGCGACTGGGTCGACGAGGAGGTCGTCGTCGACGGCAACCTGATCACCAGCCGCAAGCCCGACGACGTCCCGGCCTTCTCCAAGACGCTCCTCGACGCGCTCGAGGGATAAGTCGCGGCGGACGAGGTGTGGCGCAGGTCACACCTGAGGTGGCAGGCTCCCGGGTGGAAGCGCTCTCACACCTCGGGAAGGGTCCCCATGCCACGTCCTCGTACGCCCCTCCGTGCCGCTCTGACGGCCCTCGCGCTGGCCGTCGTCGGCCTCGCCCCGCTCGCGCCGACCGCGACCGCGACTCCGCCGCCGGCGGCCGCCCCCGCCGTCGCCGCACCCGACCTCGGCGACCAGGTCGTGGTCTTCGACCCGTCGATGCCCGTCGCCGCGATCCGCGCGCGGGCCGACCAGATCTGGCAGCAGCAGGTCGACAACGAGATGGGCGACCGGCGTTGGAGCCTGCTGTTCCTGCCGGGCACGTACGGCACCGCCGCCGAGCCGCTGCAGATCAAGGTGGGTTACTACACCGAGGTCGCGGGTCTCGGGGCGTCGCCCTCCGACGTGGTCATCAACGGCAAGGTCGAGGTCTACAACCGCTGCCTGACCGACGGCCCGACGCAGCCCTACTGCGTCGCCCTCAACAACTTCTGGCGCTCGCTGTCCAACCTCACCATCGACGTCAACGGCACCGGCCAGGACGGGTGCCGCGCCTCCGCGAACTTCTGGGCGACCTCCCAGGCTTCGTCGCTGCGGCGCGTGGACATCCGTGGCGGCAACCTCTCGCTGATGGACTACTGCACTGCCGGGCCGCAGTACGCCAGCGGTGGCTACCTCGCCGACTCCCGCGCCGGCACCGTCATCAACGGCTCGCAGCAGCAGTGGCTCACGCGCAACAGCGAGGTCGGCGCCTGGTCGAACGGCGTGTGGAACCAGGTCTTCGCCGGCACGGTCGGCGCGCCTTCGGAGGCGAACTTCCCGACCGAGCCCTACACCACGCTCGAGCGCACGCCCGTCAGCCGCGAGAAGCCCTTCCTCCACGTCGGTGCCGACGGCGCCTGGCAGGTCCGGGTCCCGGATGCGCGCACCGACTCCCGCGGCCTCAGCTGGACCTCCGGCACCACCGCCGGCCGCGACCTCCCGCTGTCCTCCTTCCACGTCGCGAGCCCCGACCAGTCAGCCAGCCAGCTGGCCGCTGCCCTGTCGCGCGGCAAGAACCTGCTCCTCACCCCCGGCGTGTACGACGTCGACCGCAGCCTGGTGGTCCGCCGCGACGACACCGTGGTGCTGGGCATGGGCCAGGCGACGCTGACCGCCGTCGACGGCGCCACGCCCCTCGTCGTACGCCACCAGGCCGAGGGCGTCGTCCTCGCGGGCGTCACGGTCGACGCTGGCTCCGAGCTGTCCCGCACGCTGGTGCACATCGGCCAGGGCGGCGGCGCGTCCGCCGACCACCGCCGGACGTCCCCGCGCACCACGCCGACCACGACCCTGAACGACGTCTACATCCGCGTCGGCGGTCCCCACATCGGCCGGGCCGACGTGTCGCTGCGGATCGACGCGGACGACGTGCTCGTCGACCACGCCTGGGTGTGGCGGGCCGACCACGGCATCGAGGGCTTCACCGCCGGCGCCAGCGGCGACACCGACCGCTGGAACACCAACACCGGTCGCGTCGGGCTGGTCGTCGACGGCGACCGCGTCAGCGCCACCGGTCTGTTCGTCGAGCACTACCAGGAGCACAACACCGTCTGGAACGGCGAGGACGGGCACGTCGTGCTCTACCAGAACGAGCTGCCCTACGACCCGCCCTCACAGGCCGACTGGACCCGACCCGACGGCACGCTCGGCTGGGCGGGCTTCAAGATCGGGGACGACGTACGCCGTCACCAGCTCTTCGGCGGCGGGGTCTACGTGTTCAACCGCAACGATCCCACCATCACCACAGCCCGCGGCTTCGAGGTGCCGGAGCGGGCCGGGGTGCGGCTGCACCACGTCCTGACCGTCAACCTCGACGCCGGCAGCATCGAGCACGTCGTCAACGACACGGGCGCCCGGGTCGACAGCACCGCGCCCGGCGTGCCGAGCTACGTGGTGGACTACCCGGCTCCCTGACCGGTCTGCTCCACCAACCAGCGACCCAGCAGCGTCCCGTCCTGCTCCAGCAGCAGGGCGGGACGCAGCGCGACCTCGACCTCCGCCCCGGCGGCGATCCGTACGGCGTCGCCGCCCGTCAGCATGGGCACGACGGTCCAGCACAGCTCGTCGACGACGCCCGCGGCCAGCAGGTCGGCGAACAATGACGGTCCGCCCTCGCAGAGCTGCTCGGTCCAGCCGCGGCCGGCCAGGGTCGCCTTGAGCTCGACCAGGTCGATCTCGTCGTCGCCCAGCACCAGCACGTTCTCCGCGCCGAGCGCCTCGCGCGACGCGTCCAGCCCGTCGGCCGATGCGACGGTCGCCATCAGGATGCGGCCGCGCGGTGCGCCGCGCAGCGTGGGCGGCACGTCGGCCGAGCGGCTCACGACCACGAGCGGCAGGCGCGGTACGTCGTACCCCTCGGCGCGCAAGGTCCCCGCACCCACCACCAGGCAGTCGGCGCGGGAGCGCAGCGCGTCGAAGACCCGCTTGTCGGCCGCGTTGTTGATGCTCTTGCTCCTGCCGTCGGGGCCCTGCGCGGCACCGTCGACGGTGCTGACGAAGTTGACCCGCAGCCACGGCTCGCTCATCGGGGCGTACGCCCGGGACAGCGCGTCGTCGGAGAGGTCGGCCAGGCGCTGCAGCTCGAGGGGTTCGCTCACGCGCCTACTGTTGCACCGTGATCACCCTCGCCGACCTGGCCGCCCTGCAGAACGCGCACGGCGACGCATGGGCGACCCCGGTGGCACCAGTCGTGCTCGAAGGTCCGCACGGCTCGGTCGTCATCGGCGACGGCCCGGTGACCCTCATGGGGTGCGTCAACCTGTCGCGCGACTCGACCTACCGCGAGAGCGTCGCGACGAGTCCCGACGACGCCGTACGGATGGGCCGGATCCAAGCGGCCCAGGGCGCCGGGGTCATCGACCTGGGTGCCGAGTCGAGCAACGCCCGCGCGGCCCGCGTGCCCGCCGACGACCAGATCGCCACGCTCGTGCCCGCCGTGAAGGGCCTCGCCGCGGAGGCGGTCGTCTCCGTGGAGACCTACGAGCCGGCCGTGGTCCGGGCGTGCCTCGACGCCGGCGCCCGCATCCTCAACATGACCGGCCGCCGGCACGAGGACGAGATGCTCGCGCTCGCCGCGGAGTACGACGCCGCCGTGGTGCTCTGCTTCGGCGAGACCGCCAACGTCCGCGAGATCGCCGACGTGCCCGTCGACGCCGACCCCGTCCCGGTGCTGCTCGACCACTTCGCCCCGCGGATCACCCACGCTCGCTCGCTCGGCGTGCGCAGCGTCGTCATCGATCCGGGCATGGGCTTCTACTACGGCAACCTCGTCGACCCATCCACCCGCGCGCGCCACCAGGCCCGCGTGCTGGCGCAGGGCTTCCGCCTCCGGCCGCTCGGCGTACCGGTGTGCAACGCCGTGCCGCACAGCTATGACCTGTTCGGCGACGAGTTCCGCAAGGCCGAGGGCTTCTACGGCGTGTTCGCCGCCCTCGGCGGCACCCACCTGGTCCGCACCCACGAGGTCGCCCACCTCCGCGTGGTGCTCCGCGGGCTGGCGGAGCTCGAGGTCCGCTGACTGCCGCCGTACGCCGCTGGACTACCCGGGATCAGCCCGCGAAGCCCTCCGGGTTCTGCGACTGCCAGCGCCAGACGTCGGCGCACATGTCGTCGACGGTCTTCTTCGTGCTCCAGCCGAGCTCGGCGTTGGCCTTGGACGGATCGGCGTACGAGGTCGCGATGTCGCCCGCGCGCCGCGGGACGATCTCGTAGGGGATCGGCCGACCGACCGCCTTCTCGAAGGCGCGCACCATCTCGAGCACGCTGGTGCCCCGGCCGGTGCCGAGGTTCCAGGTGTGCACGGCGATGTCGGTGTCCTCCAGCGCCTCCAGAGCGGCGATGTGGCCCGCGGCGAGGTCCTCGACGTGGATGTAGTCGCGGACGCCGGTGCCGTCGACGGTGTCGTAGTCGTCGCCGAAGATCTTCAGCCGGTCGCGCTTGCCGACGGCCACCTGCGCGATGAACGGCACCAGGTTGTTGGGGATGCCGGAGGGGTCCTCCCCGATGGTGCCGGAGGGGTGCGCACCCACCGGGTTGAAGTAGCGCAGCAGCGCGAACCGCATCCGCGGCGCGGCGACGGCGACGTCGCGCAGGATCTGCTCCTGCATCACCTTCGTCCAGCCGTAGGGGTTGGTGGCGTAGGTGCGGCGGTCCTCGGTGGCGGCGGCCTGCTCCTCGCCGTAGACGGTGGCACTGGAGGAGAACACCAGCTTGTCCACGTCGTAGCGCTGCATCGCCCGCACCAGGGAGAAGGTGGAGCCCAGGTTGTTCTCGTAGTAGTCGAGCGGCTTCTCGACGCTCTCGCCGACGGCCTTGTAGCCCGCGAAGTGGATGACCCCGTCGAAGTCCTCCGACGCGAACAGGTGCTCGGTCTTGTCGAGATCGGTGAGGTCGAACGAGTGCAGCGGGATCGGCTTGCCGGTCAGCGACTCCATCCGGCCGAGCACCGTCGGGTGGGCGTTGCTGAAGTTGTCGACGATGACGACGTCGTGGCCGGCCGCCACGAGCTGGATGACGGTGTGCGAGCCGATGTAGCCGGCGCCGCCGCTGACGAGGATCTTCATGACGCGAGAGCCTACGTTCTCGCCTCCTGACAGACTGACGCCCATGCCCACCGCGCTCATCACCGGCATCACAGGACAGGACGGCCTCTACCTCGCCGAGCTGCTGATCGAGAAGGGGTACGACGTCCACGGCCTCATCCGCGGTCAGAACAACCCCCGCCGACAGCTGGTCGAGGACCTCGTCCCCGACGTCACCCTGCACAACGGCGACCTCACCGACCTGTCGAGCCTGATGCGCGCGCTGCGCGACTGCGACCCCGACGAGGTCTACAACCTGGGTGCCATCTCGTTCGTGGCCTACTCGTGGGAGAACGCCTTCGTCACCTCCGAGGTCACCGGCACTGGCGTGCTCAACATGCTCGAGGCCGTACGCCTCCACGCCGGCGACGCGATCGACAGCGTGCGGTTCTACCAGGCGTCGAGCTCGGAGATGTTCGGCAAGGCGCAGGCGGTGCCGCAGACGGAGCGGACGCTGCTGTGGCCACGCTCCCCCTACGGCGTCAGCAAGGTCTACGGCCACTACATGACGATCAACTACCGCGAGTCCTACGGCATGCACGCCTCCTCGGGCATCCTGTTCAACCATGAGTCGCCGCGTCGCGGACCGGAGTTCGTGACCCGCAAGATCAGCCAGGCGGTCGCCCGGATCCACCTCGGGCAGCAGGACTCGCTGGCGCTGGGCAACCTCGACGCGCAGCGCGACTGGGGCTACGCCGGCGACTACGTCGAGGCGATGTGGCGGATGCTCCAGCAGGACGAGGCCGACGACTACGTCATCGCCACCGGCCAGACCCACTCCATCCGCGACTTCCTCGACGTCGCCTTCGCGCACGTCGGCATCGACGACTGGACGCCCCACGTCACGCAGGACCCGCGCTTCATGCGTCCGGCCGAGGTCGACCTCCTGGTCGGCGACGCCAGCAAGGCGCGCGACAGGCTCGGGTGGACTCCCACGGTCTCGTTCCCCGACCTGGTGAAGCTGATGGTGGACGCCGACATCGTGGCCGCCAAGGAGGGCTGGTGAGCGCTCGCGCGTTCATCACCGGTGTCGGCGGACAGGACGGCTCCTACCTCGCCGAGCGTCTCCTCGCCGACGGCCTGGAGGTCCACGCCCTGGTGCTCGAGGTGGACGGCGACCCGGTCCACTGCCCGGACGAGGTGGTGCTGCACGTCGGCGACGTCGCGGACGTCGAGGCGACCCGGCGCCTCGTGCGCGAGGTCGCTCCGCAGGAGGTCTACAACCTCGCCGCGGTCAGCTCGGTCGCCCAGTCCTGGGACGAGCCCGACCGCACCGCCCACGTCAACGGGCAGGCCGCCGTCGCCCTGATGGAGTCGGCGCGGCTGGTCGGCGGCGTGCGCTTCGTGCAGGCCGCCAGCGCCGAGATCTTCGGCGAGCCTGCCGAGTCGCCGCAGACCGAGGCCACGCGGGTGGCCCCGGTCAACCCGTACGGCGCCGCGAAGGCCTTCGCGCACCTCTCCGCCGGCGTCTTCCGGCAGCGCGACCTGCACGTGTCGAGCCTCGTCCTCTACAACCACGAGTCGCCGCGCCGCCCCGAGCGGTTCGTGACGCGCAAGATCACCTCGACGGTCGCCGCCATCGCCCGCGGCGAGGCCGACGAGCTCGTGCTGGGCAACATCGACGCCCGCCGCGACTGGGGCTGGGCTCCCGACTACGTCGACGCGATGGTGCGCGCCGCCAGGGCCGACGAGCCGGCCGACTACGTCGTCGCGACGGGCCGCGCGCACTCCGTGCGCGACTTCGTCGCCGCCGCGTTCGCCGCGGCCGGCGTGGGCGACTGGGAGCCGCTGGTCCGCCAGGACGCCGCGTTCTTCCGCCCGGTCGACCCCACGGAGCTGGTGGGCGACGCGTCGCGGGCACGGGCGGTGCTGGGCTGGGAGCCCACGGTGGCGTTCGAGGAGATCGTGGCCCGGATGGTCGCCGCCGACCTCGGCTGAGGTTCCTGTCCTTTTCGTCGGGTTATCGACCGTTGCAACGGTCGATAACCTCGCGAACCACCGGGTACCCGGTGGTTCGGACGAGGCAAGGCAGCCTCAGCCGTGCTTCAGCAGCCCGATGAGGTACTCGCCGTAGCCGCTCTTGCGCAGCGGCTCGGCGCGCGCGACGAGCTCGTCGTCGGTGAGGAAGCCCATCCGCCAGGCGACCTCCTCGGGCGCCCCGACCTTGAAGCCCTGCCGGCCCTCGATCGTGCGGACGAAGTTGGAGGCGTCGTTGAGGGAGTCGAACGTGCCGGTGTCGAGCCAGGCCGTGCCGCGCGGCAGCACCTCGACGTGCAGGCGGCCCTCCTCGAGGTAGCGGCGGTTGAGGTCGGTGATCTCGAGCTCGCCGCGCGCCGACGGCTTCAGCTCGGCGGCGTACTGCAGCACGTCGTTGTCGTAGAAGTAGAGCCCCGGCACGGCGAAGTCGCTCTTGGGGTGCTCGGGCTTCTCCTCCAGCGACAGGGCGCGGCCCTCGTCGTCGAACTCCACCACGCCGTACGCCCGCGGGTCGGCGACGTGGTAGCCGAAGACCGCGGCACCGTCGAGGTTCGCGAAGCGCAGCAGCTGCTGGCCCAGGCCCGAGCCGTAGAAGATGTTGTCACCCAGCACCAGGGCCGAGCGCTCGCCGCCGATGTGGTCGGCGCCGATGATGAACGCCTGCGCGAGCCCGTCGGGACTGGGCTGCACGGCGAAGGTGATGTCGATGCCGAACTGCGAGCCGTCGCCGAGCAGCCGGTGGAACCCGTCGGCCTCGTGGGGCGTGGTGATGATGAGCACGTCGCGGATGCCGGCCAGCATCAACGTGGACAGCGGGTAGTAGATCATCGGCTTGTCGTAGACCGGCACGAGCTGCTTGCTGATGCCCTGGGTGATCGGGTGCAACCGCGAGCCAGTGCCCCCGGCCAGGATGATTCCGCGCATGGGGGCCACCCTAGGGGCACCGAAGATGCCACGCGGTTCGCCACCCTTTGGCACCATGGCGCCCATGCCGTCCCGCCGTCGTACGTCCTCGCGACGGCTGGTCAGGCCGGCGACGGTGGTCGGCGTGCTCGCCCTCCTCGTCGTGGGGCTGGCCCTGCTGGCGATCCCGTTCCTCAAGGCGCCCGCCCACGCCGCGTCCGTCCGGACCGACCTCGAGGCCGCGAAGGACTCGCTCGAGGCCGGCGACATCGGCGCGGCGGAGTCCAGCGTGCAGAGCGCGCGTCGCCATGCCGACCAGGTGCAGGACGCGATGCAGGGCATCGGAGGCGACATCTGGAGCGTCGTCCCCGTCCTCGGCGGCACCGTGTCCGACGTACGCCGACTGGGCAACGCCCTGGACGAGCTGACTGCCGTCGCCGAGGCGGGCGTGGCACTGCTGCCGGAGGTCCGCGGAGAGGACTCGACGCTGCTGAACAACGGCAGCGTCGACCTCGACACCCTGGCGGACGTGACCGAGCAGCTCGCCGCCGTCTCGACCATGCTCGACCGGGCTCGCGGCGAGCTGGACGGCGTCGCCGACGAGCGACCCCTCGTCGGCTCCCGGCTCGGCGAGGCCCGCGACGCGGCCCTCGACCAGCTGGCACCGCTGACCGACGGCCTGGCGACGGTCCAGCCCCTGCTGGACGACCTGCCGCGCATCCTGGGCGCCGACGCCGACCGGCAGTACCTCGTCGCCGTGCTCAACCCCGCCGAGCTGCGCTACTCGGGCGGGACCCCGCTGACCTTCGTCACGATGAACTTCGACCGCGGCCGGCTGACGATGGACGAGCCCGTCGACACCAGCACCGCCCAGGGGACCGGTCAACCGATCTACTGGAAGAAGGTCAAGGGCAACCCGTTCCACCGCGGTCGCCTCAGGGTGGTCACGTCGACGATGGCGCCGGACTGGAGCGTGAGCGGCAACGAGCTCGCCAACGCCTGGCGGAGCCTGCGCGGCCGGCGCCTGTCGGGTGTCGCGGTCATCGACGTCGTGGCCCTCGCCGACCTCATCGCGCTGACCGGCCCGCTCGAGCTGCCGACCCTCGGGACGCTGACCGCGGACACCCTGGTCGACAAGCTCGTCGGCAGCTACGACGTCTACCCGGATCCGGCCCAGCGCAAGGCGGTCAACCGGGCCCTGGCGCCGGTCTTCTCCCAACGGCTCCTGTCGAGCAGCGACCCGGTCGAGACCGGGAGGGTGCTGGCCCGCGCGGCCGCCGAGAGGCGCTTCGCGGTGTACCTGCGCAACCCCGACGAGCAGGCCTCCTTCGCCGAGCTCGGCCTCGCCGGTGCCCTGGCTCCGGGCGACCGCGACTACCTCGGCGTCTTCGCCCAGAACCGTGTCCCGAGCAAGACCGACTACTGGCAGCGCCGCGCACTCCGGTCCGAGGTGACCGTCCGGCCGGACGGCAGCGCCCACGTGCGGCTGGCGGTGGAGATCCACAACGACTCCCCGCCCTACGTCCAGGCGGAGCCCGACCCCCGCAAGGGCTACTTCACCCGCTGGGCCGACCTCAGCGTCCTGACGATGCTCCCCGAGGGCGCCGCGTTCACCGGCGGGACCCTCGACGGGGAGCCGTTCCCCATCCAGCGCGGCAACTTCTACGGCCGGACCTTCCAGCGCCACTCGATCGGGTTCGCGCCGCAGGAGCGCCACGAGCTGGTGGTCGAGTACGACGTCCCGTCCGCGGCGACGCTGGCCGACGACGGCACCCTCCGCTACGGGCTGGCCATCGACCCCCAGGCGATGGTCGACCCACAGGCGGTCGACGTACGCGTCCGCTTCCCGCGCGACTTCACCGTGGACGGCCTGCCCGAGGGTTGGGAGGCCGCGAGCCCTCAGGTCGCGACGTACCGCAGCGACGCACTGGAGACCTCCGAGGTCTTCGAGATCGTCGCCCGCCCCTAGACTCCGCGGCATGGAACGCCTTCTTGTGACCGGGGGCGCGGGGTTCATCGGGTCGAACTTCGTGCACCACATCGTCGAGCACACCGACCTGCGGGTCACGGTGCTCGACAAGCTCACCTACGCCGCATCGAAGGAGTCGCTGGCGGGTCTTCCCGAGGACCGGGTGCAGCTGGTCGTCGGTGACATCGCCGATGCCGAGGTGGTCGACCCGCTCGTCGCGGCGCACGACGCCGTCGTGCACTACGCGGCCGAGTCCCACAACGACAACTCGCTCCACGACCCCAGCCCGTTCATCAGGACCAACATCCTCGGGACCTACACGATCCTCGAGGCGGTGCGCAGGTACGACAAGCGGCTGCACCACGTCTCGACCGACGAGGTCTACGGCGACCTCGAGCTCGACGACCCCAAGCGCTTCACCGAGGACACGCCCTACAACCCGTCCTCCCCCTACTCCGCCTCCAAGGCCGGCTCCGACCACCTGGTCCGCGCCTGGGTGCGCAGCTTCGGCGTGCGCGCCACGGTGTCCAACTGCTCCAACAACTACGGCCCCTGGCAACACATCGAGAAGTTCATCCCGCGCCAGATCACCAACGTCATCGACGGCATCCGCCCGAAGCTCTACGGCTCGGGCGAGAACGTGCGCGACTGGATCCACGCCGACGACCACTCCTCGGCCGTGCTGACGATCCTGGAGAAGGGCCGCATCGGCGAGACGTACCTGATCGGCGCCGACGGTGAGAAGAACAACCTCGAGGTGGTGCGCCTGATCCTCACCCTGATGGGCCAGCCCGCCGACGCCTTCGACCACGTCACCGACCGGGCCGGGCACGACCTGCGCTACGCCATCGAGTCGGGCAAGCTGCGCCAGGAGCTCGGCTGGTCGCCGCAGTTCCAGGACTTCGAGTCCGGCCTGGCCAACACCATCGAGTGGTACCAGCAGCACGAGGACTGGTGGCGCCCGCACAAGGACGCGACCGAGGCGAAGTACGCGGAGAAGGGCCAGTGAGCCTGCCCTCCCTCGAGACACTGCCTCGACTGGAAACGACGGCCATCCCGGGCCTGGTGGTCGTCCGCCTCGACCGCCGCGTCGACGACCGCGGGTTCTTCAAGGAGAACTGGCAGCGCGAGAAGATGCTCGCGATCGGCCTCCCCGACTTCGGCCCGGTGCAGAACAACGTCTCGTTCAACGGCGACCGCGGCGTCACCCGCGGCATCCACACCGAGCCGTGGGACAAGTTCATCTCGCTGGCCACCGGGCGGATCTTCGGGGCGTGGGTCGACATGCGCGAGGGCGACACGTTCGGGGTGACCTTCACCCTCGAGGTGGACACCTCGGTCGCCGTCTTCGTGCCGCGCGGCGTCGGCAACAGCTACCAGGTGCTGGAGGACGCGACCGCCTACACCTACCTCGTCAACGAGCACTGGCGGGCCGGTGTCACCTACCCAGCCCTGGCGCTCGACGACCCGACCGTGGCGATCGACTGGCCCATCCCGCTCGCCGAGGCGATCATCAGCGAGAAGGACCAGAACCAGCCCCGTCTCGGCGACGTCGTGCCGATGAAGCCCAAGAAGACGCTCATCGTCGGCGCCCTCGGCCAGCTCGGCCGTGCCCTGCACGCCGCCCACCCCGACGCCGACCGCGTCGACCTGTTCCCCGGTGAGGGCGTCTCCGTCCTCGACCTGGGCGACTCGGCCGCGGTCGCCGCATGGCCGTGGCACGAGTACGCCGTCGTGATCAACGCGGCGGCCTACACCGCTGTCGACGCCGCGGAGACCCCGGAGGGACGGGTCGCCGCGTGGGCGGCCAACGCCACCGGCCCCGCGACCCTCGCCGACCTCGCACGCCGGCACGGCTTCACGCTGGTGCACTACTCCTCCGACTACGTCTTCGACGGCACCGCCCCGCTCGACCCCGGCCACACCGAGGACGAGCCGCTGTCGCCGCTCGGCGTCTACGCGCAGTCCAAGGCGGCGGGGGACCTCGCCGTCGGCCTGGCCCCGCGCCACTACCTGCTCCGTACGTCCTGGGTCATCGGTGACGGCCACAACTTCGTCCGCACGATGCGGGCGCTGGCGGAGAAGGGCGTGTCCCCGAGCGTGGTCGACGACCAGGTCGGGCGGCTCACCTTCACCGGCGAGCTGGTGCGCGCGACGCGCCACCTCTTCGAGTCCGGCGCCGCCCACGGCACCTACAACGTCTCCAACGGCGGTCCGGCGATGTCGTGGCGCGAGATCGCGCAGGCGGTCTTCGAGCGGTCCGGGCGCAGCGCCGACGACGTGTCCGGCACCAGCACGTCGGCGTACGCCGAAGGGGTGCTGGCGCAGGACAAGCCGTTCGCGCCGCGCCCGCTCCACTCGGCGCTGTCGCTGGAGAAGATCAGGGCCACCGGCTTCGAGCCGGAGGACGCCCTGACCGCGCTCGACCGCTACCTGGCCTGACCGACCGGCTCACCCGCTGGTTGAGGAGGTCGCGCAGCGACCGTCACGACACCATGATCCGACACCGGGTCAGCGGCGCGAGGTGACCTCGCGCAGCGCCGGACGCACGTCGGCGAGGTAGACGAGCGAGGCGATCGTCAGGACCAGATGGATGATCCCGAGGGGCGAGGAGCCGATCAGGATCAGCTGGGCCGCGAAGCTCAGGCCGGTGATCGCGCACCACGCCTGCTTGGTGAGCTTGCCCGCCGCGTTGTAGGCCTCGGCGGAGTAGGTCAGCGCGTTGACGAAGGCGAAACCCTTGACCGCGAGCAGCACCACGAGCACCACCAGCATGAGGGAGCTCTGGAACGCGTAGATGTTCACAGCACCAGAGTAATGGGCGCAGACGAGCAGGACCCCCGTCCGAGGGACGGGGGTCCTGGGTTCGTCTCAGAACAGTGTCAGCTGGTCTGCCTCAGCCTCGAGGGCTCTTCAGTCGCCGACCTTCTCGGCGGCGTCGGCAACAGCCTTGACCGCGGTCGACGCGGTCTTCGCGGCAGCGGTGGTGGTGGCCTTGGCGCTGCTCTGGGCGGTGGCGGTCTTCTTGGCCGCGGTCTTGCGCGCGGTCGTGGCGGCAGCCTTCTTGCCGGCAGCCTTCTGGGTGGCCTTCTTGGCGGTCGGCTTCGGCGCGGGCGCGACCTTGGTGGCGGCGGTCTTGTCGGCGGCGGCGACGTTGGCGTCGGCCGCCTTCTTGGCCTGGGTCGCCGTGGTACGGGCCTTGGCGACGGTGGTCCGGGCGGACTTCACGGTCGCGGTGGTGGACTCCTGGCGGCGGATGCGGGTCACGAGGGACTCGCCGCGCTTGACCAGGTCGGCGTAGAGCGCGTCGGCGGCCGCGACGTTCTCGTCGACCAGCGTGGAGACCTTGGCGGGGTACGCCTTGGCCTCGGCCTGCAGCTCGGCGACGCGGGCCTCGACGGCGGCGCGGACGGCCTTGGCGTCGCTCTTCTGGACGTCGGCCACGCGGGCGGTGACGTCCTTCTGCACGGCCGTGAACCGCTTCTGCACGTCGGCGACGGCCTCACGCACGACCTCGACGGCGAGGTCGGTGACCCCGACGCTCGCGAGGACGGGCTTGAGCGCTTCGGTCTTGATGTCGAACTTGGCGGTGGCCATGTCCTTCTCCTTCTGGTGGGGTGTGGTCATGCCTGTGGGCTGGTGTCGCGCTCGTTGAGCGCGAGGAACGACGCGTAGACGTCGAGCAGCGACTGCTTCTGGCGCTCGGTGAGGCCGGCGTCCGCGAGGACGGCGAGCTCGACCGAGCTGATCTGGCTCGGGTCCGGGTGGACGATCCCGGCGCGCACGTAGAGCTGCTCCGCCGAGATCCGCAGGGCGCGGGCCAGCTGGTTGAGCACCTCGGCGGACGGCTTGCGGAGGCCGCGCTCGATCTGGCTGAGGTAGGGGTTGCTCACCCCGACCTGGTCGGCCAGCTGGCGCAGCGAGAGCCGAGCCGCGAGACGCTGCTCCTTGAGGTAGTCCCCCAGGGAGTCGACGACCGACTTCGCGGTCTTGTCGCTCTTGTCCTTGGCCATGCCTCCAGTGTGCTAACACAGTTAGCGGAACGCAAACTCAGACAGGGTGACACCACTCACAAAGTCCCATTCCACCGGGTTATCGGCGCTAACAGCGTTGTCGCACAGACGTGCGAGTGGGCCGTCTAGGATCGGCCCATGACCGTCCGCACGCTCCGGCTCGCCGCCCGCACGGCCCTGGGCGTGGCCCTGGCCCTGTGGGTGGTCCTGCTGGCCGTGATGCTCCTGGCGCCGTCCAACGACCTGGCCGACCGACTGATCGACGCGGTGGCTTCGGCCGCGGACACGATCGGCGTGCCGTCCGCTCTCGCAGCCACCGGCAGGGTGGAGGCCGGGCTCAACGTCGTGGCGTTCGTGCCGGTCACCCTGATCGGGAGCATGCTGTGGCCGCGACCCACGTGGCGCGACTGGGCGACCGGCGGCTTCATCGTGTCGCTCCTCGTCGAGGTGGTGCAGGCGGTGGCCCTCGACGACCGGACCGCCACCCACGCCGACGTCGTGGCCAACACGCTGGGCGCCCTCGTGGGAGCCGTCCTCGGCGCGCTCGTCATGGGCTCCGGTGCGGGACGCGGGCCGTCAGAGGACCGCGCGGATCTCCCCGACCGGCTTGCCCCCGCCCAGCAGGACCAGCTGCCCGGTTGAGTCCACCGCGGCCGCATCCACGCCCGCCTCGTCGAGCACTCCCGATCGCCGCAGCGCGGCAGCCATCAGCACCGGGCGTACGCGCGCCGCACCGTCGTCGGTCTTGAGCGCCCACGCGCGGCCGTCGGGCAGTGCCACGGCGTAGCAGGACTCGGCGCCGGCCTTGCCGATCAGGCCCGGGAGCGCGCGGTGCAGCGCCAGCTCGTCACGCGTGGTGCCGCTGACGAACTCGGGATGCTGCCGGATCGCCTCGGCCACCCGGTGCGCCGGTCCGTCGGTCGCGATCGCCAGCGACGAGAAGGCGCGGGCCAGGCCGGTCAGCGAGGTGGACAGCAGCGGCGCACCGCAGCCGTCGACGGCGACGGTCGTGACCGGCTCGCCGGTGAGCCGCGCAAAGGTCTCGCCGATGGCGACCTGCAGCGGGTGCCCGGGATCGAGGTAGGTGGCGGTGTCCCAGCCCCGATGCACGCAGGTCGCCAGCATGGCCGCGTGCTTGCCCGAGCAGTTCATCAGGATCGCGGTGCGGGCACCACCCGCGCGGATGACCGCCTCGCGGGCGTCGTCGTCCAGCGGGTAGTCCGGCGGCGTCTGCAGGGCCGACTCGTCGAGTCCCGCGGCGGCGAGCGTGCGGCGTACGCCCTCGACGTGGAACGGCTCCCCGGAGTGGGAGGCGCAGGCCAGCGCCAGCAGGTCGGGCGGCAGGTCCAGGCCCAGCTCGACCATCGCCAGCGCCTGCACCGGCTTGTTGCTCGAACGCGGCAGCACCGGCACCGCGACCTCGCCCACCGACCAGTCGACCGAGCCGTCGGCGGCCAGCGCGACCACCGAGCCGTAGTGGTGGCCCTCGACGAATCCCGATCGGACGATCTCGGCGACGACGGGCAGTCCGGAGCGGGACGTGGCGGCTGGCATGCGGGCAGGCTACTGGCCGCGGGGTGAGAGGATGCGCGGGTGATCCAGCACTGCCCGACGCCGACCGAGCTCGACGACCTGGAGCTCCTCGTCTCCGGCGCCTACGCCCCCCTGGCCCGCTTCAACGAGCCCGGCAGCGCGGTGACGCTGACCCTGCCCGAGGGTGCCGAGGAGGCGGAGCTGGTCGACCCCGAGGGGCTCCCCCTCGCGCGCGTCTCGGCCGACGGGACGCTGCACCCGCTCGCCCACGCGCAGTACGGCCCCTTCCGCCGGCTGCACCTCACTCCCGCCCAGACGCGCGAGCAGCACGCCGGCGCGACGTTCGTCCCCGTCGTCGACGCGCTGACCGAGTCGGAGCTCGACGAGCTCCGCGGCCTGGGACGCGTCGTCCTGGTGGCCCTGATGGGCACCGGCACGTCCACGCTCTCGCCCGTGGCGCTGGTCCGGGCCACGCTCGCCGCGGCCGACCTGCTCGACGACGCGCAGGTGGTCGCCGTGCCGCTCCCCTCCCACGGCGACGCGGACCTCGACCACGAGCTCGGCGCGCGGGTGGTGGCCACCTACGCCGGCCCCGACCCCGTGCACGCCCTGGCGGACGCGTCGGCGACGGGCCTCGACACCCGCTACCCCAGCGCCGTCGCCGCCATCGTCGCGGAGGACCGGCCGACGCCGGAGGAGCAGGGGCTGGTGCTGTTCTTCACCGGCCTGTCCGGCAGTGGCAAGTCGACCCTCGCCCGCGCGCTGATGGACCTCCTGCTCGAGCAGGGTGGCCGATCGGTGACGAGCCTCGACGGCGACGTCGTCCGCCGCCACCTCTCCGCCGGCCTCACCTTCTCCAAGGCCGACCGCGAGACCAACATCCGGCGCATCGGCTGGGTCGCTGCCGAGATCGCCCGCCACGGCGGGGTCGCGGTCTGCTCGCCGATCGCGCCGTTCGCGGAGACGCGCGAGCAGGTGCGGGAGATGGTCGAGGCCGCCGGCGGCGCCTTCTTCCTGGTCCACGTCGCCACCCCGCTGGAGGAGTGCGAGCGGCGCGACCGCAAGGGCCTCTACGCCAAGGCACGAGCCGGCGAGATCCCGGAGTTCACCGGCATCTCCTCGCCCTACGAGGAGCCCGACGACCCCGCGGTCCGCGTCGACACCACCGGCCGCTCGATCCCCGATGCCCTCGACGACGTCCTCGTGGCGCTCGACAAGGCGGGCTACCTCCACCTGGCGGGGCGCGCATGAGCGCGCCGCTGCGCGTGGTGTTCGTGTGCACCGCCAACATCTGCCGATCGCCCTTCCTCGAGGTGACCGCACGCGCGCTGGCGGGCGAGGGCGCCGAGGTGGAGTTCTCCAGTGCCGGGACCCACGGCTTCGACGCCCACCCGATGAACCCTGAGATGGTGTCCACGATGACGAGCGGTTCGGCCGCCGAGTTCGCGAGCCGGCGGCTGACCCCCGCGATCCTGCAGGAGGCCGACCTGGTGCTGACCGCGGAGGCGACGCACCGGGCCTTCATCCTCGAGGAGTTCCCCCAGCACTTCCGCAAGGTCTTCACCGTGGGGCAGTTCGCCGCCATGATCGGCGAGCACCCGGACCTGCACGGACGCGAGCTGGTCGCCGCGGCGGGCGCCCGGCGTACGGCGGCCCGCCCCGAGCACGACATCGCCGACCCCTACCGGCGCGGGGAATCGGCAGCCGCGACGGCAGCCGACACAATGTCGCGAATGTTGGCTGTGATCGTCCCGCGACTGGCGGCAGGGAGCTCCCATGGATGACCTCCTCACCCTGACCGCGCTCTCGATCCTCGCGGCCGGATTCCTCGTCGGCATCGTCGTCGGGCTGACCGGCATGGGCGGCGGCGCGCTCATGACGCCCGCGCTGATCTTCCTCGGCGTCGGCGAGGCGGCCACGGTCGTCACCGCCGACCTCACCGCTGCAGCCGTCTACAAGACCGGCGGCGCGATCGTGCACAAGCGCGAGGGCTCGCCCAACATGCATCTGGCCAAGTGGCTGATGATCGGGTCGATCCCGATGGCGCTGCTCGGTCCGTACCTCGTGGCGTGGGTGGTCGATCCCGAGGACATCGACGACGCACTCAAGCTCTGCATCGGCTTCGCGCTGCTGCTGGCGGCGGCGACGTACGCCCTGCGCCTCTACCTCAACCTGCTGCGCGTGCGCGGCGGCGAGCACCCCGACGAGAACCCCGCGATCCGACCGGTCGCGACGATCCTCGTCGGTGCCCTCGGCGGCCTGCTCGTCGGCATCACCAGCGTCGGGTCCGGCTCGGTCATCATGATCGCGCTGCTGATGCTCTACCCCGGCCTGTCCGCGGTGAAGCTCGTCGGCACCGACCTCGTGCAGGCGGTCCCGCTCGTGATGGCCGCGGCCATCTCCAACATCGCGCTGCACGGGCTCGACTGGGGCATCCTCATCCCGCTCGTGATCGGCTCGGTCCCCGGCACCCTCATCGGCTCAGCCATCGCCCCGCGCGTCCCGCAGTCCTTCATCCGGCGCGGCATCGTCGTCGTGCTGACCATGAGCGGCGTCGCCCTCCTCGACAAGGCCGGCTGGGCTCCCCTCGGCAAGGAGGAGACCCACCCGATGCTCATCGCGGGCGTCGGCCTGGCGGTGCTCTTCGTGCTGCCGATCGTGTGGGGGTTCCTGCGCAAGCGGCAAGGCCTGCCGATGTTCGGCTCCCCGACGATCGCCGAGCTCGAGGACCCCGACTACCAACCCGGGTTCGTGGGCATGAAGAAGGTCGACCGGGGCTGACGCCTGCCGAGGTGGACTGGCCCACCTCCCAGCCCGGTTGCGATTCGCGGCGCCGCGAGGATCATCAGGAGACGTGAACCGCGTCGCCGCCCTGACCGGGACCGTCCTCCTGACGGTCTTCGTGGTCGGGTGCGCGGACGACGGTCCGGGCCCTGCCGAGACCTCGCCCTCACCACCGGACAGCGAGGCGTCGACCGAGCCCGCGACCGAGCCCGAGCCCGAGCACCTCCCGGCGGGAGACCTCCCCGACGCGCTCACCCTCGAGGAGGTCGACGGCCGGACCATTCCCGCGCGGCCGTTCGCCGACTTCGCCGTGGGCGCAGGGTCAGGCGTCTGGGTGTCCGGCGTGCGTCCTGGCATGGTCCGCTACGACGGCCCCTCCGGAGACATCACGGCACGGACGCCGATCCCGGGCGACGTCGTGCAGGCCCTCGAGGCGACGCGCACCGACGTCGTGGTCCCGAGCCTCAACCCGTCGGTCCTCTTCCGCCTCGACGCCACCACCGGGGCCGTACGTGCCCGGGTCAGGCTGCCGGCCAGTCCGCTGGTGGAGGGCGTGGTCGGCGCCGAGGGCGACACGGCGTACGTCCTGGTCGAGCCGAGCGCGCCCCGGATCGCGGTGGTCCGGGGCGACAGCGTCGTGGACGAGATCGAGGCTCCCGAGGGAGCCGTGGCCGTCCGCGCGGACTCGGGTTCGCTGTGGGTGCCGACGAGCCGCAGCACGATCGAGCGCTACTCCCTGGCGGACGGCACGTGGAGCAGCACCGCCACCGGCCCCGACCCGCGCTTCTTCGACCTCGGCTTCGGTGCGGCGTGGGTGATGAACCAGGGCGACGGCTCCGTCACCCGGGTCGACGCAGCGTCCGGCGATGCCGAGACGATCCCCGTGACCGGCGTGCCGATCGGCGGCGGGGACCTGACCGTGGGCGCCGGCGCGGTCTGGCTCCGGACGGACTCCTCCGTGCTGCGGATCGACCCCGGCACCCGCCGCGTCACGCACCTCATCGAGCTGCCTCCCGGCAGCGGGAGCGTCGCGGCCGTGCCGGGATCGCTGTGGATCACCAACCACGACCACCTCGCCGTGCACCGGGTCCCACTCCCGCTGCCGACCTGACCTCGCAGGTCAGCCCAGGCCGAGCAGCTCCCGGCACTGCGCGGGGGTCATCGGCACGCGCTGCGCGAGCCGGCCGAGGTCGACCGCACGCGTGACGAGCTGGGTGTTGGACTCGACAGGCACGCCGCGGCTGATCGTGAGCACGTCCTCCATGCCCACCCGCAGGTGGCCGCCCATGGACAGCGAGGCCATCGCGACCGAGAGCGTCGAGCGGCCGATCCCGGTGGCCGACCACGACGTCACCTCCGGCGGCAGCGCGGCCACGCCGGCGACCAGCGCCGGGGCGGTGCCGGGCATCCCGCCGGGCACCCCCATCACGAAGTCGACGTGCACCTTGCCGCCGGCCGGGACGCCGTACTCCTTGATCAGCCGACCCAGCGCGTGCACCTGACCGAGGTCGAACAGCTCGAACTCGGGAGCGACGCCGCGCTCCAGGGCCAGCTGGTAGAGGTCCTTGACGAAGGGCCACGGGTTGAGGAAGACGTCGTCGCCGAAGTTGGTCGTGCCCATCGTGAGGCTGCACGAGTCGGGCTCGGCGTCCAGCACCTTCAGCCGCTCGTCGAGGGGGTCGTGCACCGAGCCGCCGGTCGAGAGCTGCACCACGAGCGAGGAGCTCGACCGGACGGCGTCGACCCACTCGCGCAGCAGGGACTGGTCGAGCGTGGGGGCGTGCTCCCCGTCGCGCACGTGGAGGTGGATCATCGCCGCACCGGCTGCCTCGCACTCGGCCGCGGTGCGGGCGATCTCCTCCGGCGTGGTGGGGAGCTGCGGGCAGTCGGCCTTGGCGGTCTCGGCGCCGGTGGGTGCGACCGTGATGAGCAGTGCGGCCTGGTTCTGGTTGAGCATGGCGGCATCCTTGCACCATGCGTGCGGTCATCCAGCGGGTCCTCTCCGCCAGCGTCTCGGTCGACGGCGAGGTCGTCGGCCGGATCGACGGACCCGGCCTGCTCGTCTACCTCGGCGTCACCCACGACGACGGGCCCGCCGAGGTGGCCTGGACGGCCCGGAAGGTCTGGGACCTTCGCCTGTTGCGCGACGAGCGGAGCGCGAGCGACGTCGGCGCGCCGGTGCTCGTCGTCAGCCAGTTCACGCTCTACGGCGACGCGCGCAAGGGCCGCCGCCCGACGTGGCAGGCGGCCGCACCGGGACCGGTGAGCGAGCCGGCGTA
Source organism: uncultured Actinomycetota bacterium (assembly GCA_963740115.1). Lineage (GTDB taxonomy): Bacteria > Actinomycetota > Actinomycetes > Propionibacteriales > Nocardioidaceae > Nocardioides. The sequence goes on from CAVUCQ010000001.1 coordinate 91,469, forward strand.
CGACGCGGTGTGTGCCGAGCTCGAGCGGCTGGGCGCGCACGTCGAGCGGGGCCGCTTCGGCGCGGACATGCAGGTGGCGAGCACCAACGACGGGCCGATCACCCTGGTGATCGACTCGTCCCCCACTGGGTGAGAGCGACGCGGACGCGCAGACCTAGACTCGCCCGGGTGACTGACCCCTCTCGGCCTAGGTACGTCGTCGCTCTCGCCGCCTTCGGCGTCGCGGTGGACATCCACATCGACGGCTCGCGAGCAGGCGAGCTCCGTGAGCACCTGCTCGAGGCCTGGTCGTGGTGTGGTGCGACCGAGTCCGAGACCGGGCCCGGGTCGTGCGACGGCAGGGCGGTCCCGGCGTTCCTCGACGACGACCCGGCCGCCGTGCGGGACGCGGAGGCAGCCGGCGCGGTCGCCGGCGACGACCTGCTCGCGGTGAGCGAACGCGTGACCTCGGCCGTGACGATGCACGCGATCGAGGCCTCCGCGGGCGAGCTGCTGATGCTGCGCGCCGCGGCGGTGACCCACCCGGTCACCGGACGGTGCGTGATCCTCGCCGGGCCGCCGGGATCCGGGAAGTCGACGGTGGCGCGGGCCCTGACGCGCTACTTCGCCTACGTCACGGACGAGACAGTGGCCCTCACCCGGTCGTTCGGGGTGCTGCCGTACCCGAAACCCATGTCGCTGTGGGTCGACGAGGCCCGCTCCCGCAAGGAGCAGGTCTCGCCGGCCGAGCTCGGCGTCCAGCGCCCACCGGCGGTCCTGCGACCGGCGGCCGTCTTCCTGCTCGATCGTCAGGAGGAGGGCTTCATGCCTCCGGTGGTCACGGAGATGCCGATCGAGGAAGCCCTCGCCTTCCTGGCCGGGCACACGTCGTTCCTCGCGTCCCTCGACCGGCCCCTGCACCTCCTGGCCGACCTGGTGCACACCGTGGGCGGGGTCCGGCGGGTGGCCTACCGCGAGGCGGACGACCTCGTCGGCATCACCCAGCGGTTGCTCAACGAGGACGCGCCCGCGCCCCACCCGCTCCCCGAGGCGCCCGAACCCGAGCCCACCCTGGCGGAGCTACCGGTGGGTCCACCGCCTCGCCGGACGGCCGCGAGCACGTCGCTCGGCGGGCCTTCACCGACCTCTACCTGGAGGACGGCGTCGGGTGCGTGATGGTCGACGAGCACGTCGTCGCCCTCTCTCCCATGGCCACGCGCATCGTCACCCTCCTGGGCGACGACGCAGCGACGGTCGAGCAGCTGACCGAGGCCCTGGTCTCGGAGTTCGGCTCGCCCGACTCGGGAGACCCGGTCGCCCTCGTCGACAAGCACGTCGACGACCTGGTGGGCGTGGGAGTGCTGGAACTCTCGCCGCGACCCTGACCTGGATCCGGGAAGGACCGCGGCCTCAGCCTGCCGACGGGCCGGTCTCCCAGACCCGCGCCCAGTCGACCTCCATCTGCTCGGGCAGCTCGCCGTTGAAGCGAGGCAGCTCGTAGTCGGAGGAGAGCAGGCTCAGGATCAGGAACTCCTCGCGCCCCGACGTCTCGCCCTCGAGGCGGTGGGTGACCTGCCCGTCGATGCGGAAGACGTACTCGTCGGGCGTCCACTCGACGGAGAAGACGTGGAACTGGTCGGCCCACCCCTCGCCGTACTGGTCGAGGTCGGGCACCCAGCCGCCCGCCGTCTGCTTCTTGCCGTCCTCGTCGAGCCAGTAGGTGAAGCTCGTCAGGCCGCCCTCGGGGTGGTCGTCGCCGAAGTACTCCATGACGTCGATCTCGGCGCCACCCTTCTTCGCGCCACCGGCCGACTGGCCGCCCACTGCCTGCATCCAGAAGGCCGAGTGCTGGCCGCGCGCCGACTGCGTCTTGATCCGCGCCGCAGCGAAGCCGTAGGTGAAGGCGTACGTGCCCTCCGTGCCGACGTGGCCGTTGAGGCGGAACGGGAACTCCTTGCGCCGGTCGGGGAGCTGGCACTCACCCTCGTCCGGGTCGTCCAGCACGCTGAGCACGAGCACCCCGTCGGCGACCTCGGCACCGGTGGCGTCGGCGCGCGAGCAGGTGCGTACGCCGATGTGGCCCTGGTCGCGGGTGCCCCACACGCCGCCCGGCTCGTCGACCGAGTCCTCGTCGAAGTCGTCGGTGAAGCTCGCCGTCGGGGCCGCACCGGTCGAGACCTCCGCGCCCACCGCGTCGTCGCCCTCGCCGACCACGACGTGCAGGTCTCCCGACTCTCGGGTGGCCAGGCTCACCCGGCCCTCGTCGTCGGTCTCAGCCTCGTCCAGCGTGTCCCAGCCGTCATCCGACTTTCCGACAAGGGTGACGGTCGTGCCTTCCTCGACGTCGGCGACGGCCGCCTCGACGACCCAGGCCGCGTCGTCGGCGGCCTCGAGGTCCTCACCGGTGGCCGCGAGCTGCGGCAGCACCCGCGCCTCGACCGCGTCGCTCGCCGCGTACGACGGGGGGCTGGCGTCCGAGGAGGACGAGGAGCACCCGGCCGTGACGAAGGACACGGCCAGCACGCCGGCAGCCAGGCCGAGGATCGGGCGCTGGCGCGGGCGTAGGCGGGGTGCGAGTCGGGGGTTGCGGCTCATCCGGCCGAGTCTGGCCGACCCGACCCGTGAGCGCGAATTCTCCGACAGCAGCGCTGTCGCTACGATGATCGCTGCTGTCCCTAGAGAGGCCCCTGCTGCGCCATGACCAACACCCACGTCGACTACCAGCTGAGTCAGCTGGACCAGCTCGAGGCAGAGTCGATCCACATCTTCCGTGAGGTCGCCGCCGAGTTCGAGAAGCCGGTCCTGATGTTCTCCGGTGGCAAGGACTCCATCGTCATGCTCCGCCTGGCGGAGAAGGCGTTCTTCCCCGCCAAGCTGCCGTTCCCGCTGCTCCAGGTCGACACCGGCCTCGACTTCGACGAGGTGCTCACCACCCGCGACTCGTGGGTCGAGCGGCTCGGCGCGCGCATGATCATCGCCTCCGTCGAGGACGCGATCGCCGCCGGCCACGTGGTCGACGACGGCAAGACGAGCCGCAACCGCCAGCAGATCGGTGCCCTGCTCAACGCCATCGAGGAGAACGGCTTCACGGCCGCCTTCGGTGGTGGCCGCCGCGACGAGGAGAAGGCCCGCGCCAAGGAGCGCGTCTACTCCCACCGCGACGACTTCGGCCAGTGGGACCCCAAGATGCAGCGCCCCGAGCTGTGGAGCCTCTACAACGGCCGCATCCACGCCGGCGAGCACATGCGGATCTTCCCGCTGTCCAACTGGACCGAGCTCGACATCTGGCACTACATCCACCGCGAGCAGATCGAGATCCCCTCCATCTACTTCGCCCACAAGCGCGAGGTCGTCGAGCGCGACGGCATGCTGCTGTCGGTCGGCCCGGAGATCCAGCCCAAGGGCAGTGAGACCACGGAGACCAAGATGGTGCGCTTCCGCACGGTCGGTGACCGCACCCAGACCGGCTGCGTCGAGTCCGTCGCCACCGACACCAAGGCGATCATCGACGAGATCGCCATCGCCCGCGTCACCGAGCGCGGCGCCACTCGTGGAGACGACCGGTTCTCCGAGGCCGCCATGGAAGACCGCAAGAAGGAAGGCTACTTCTGATGGCCAGCACCGAGTCCCACAACCCCGACGAGATGGACCTGCTCAGGTTCGCGACCGCCGGCTCGGTGGACGACGGCAAGTCGACCCTCATCGGGCGCCTGCTCCTCGACTCGAAGTCGATCTTCGAGGACCAGCTCGAGGCGGTCGAGTCGACCAGCCAGTCCAAGGGCTACGACTACACCGACCTGGCGCTGCTGACCGACGGCCTGCGCTCGGAGCGCGAGCAGGGCATCACCATCGACGTGGCCTACCGCTACTTCGCGACGCCGACCCGCAAGTTCATCATCGCCGACACCCCGGGCCACATCCAGTACACCCGCAACATGGTGACCGGCGCCTCGACCGCCGACCTGGGCCTCGTCCTCGTCGACGCCCGCCAGGGCCTCACCGAGCAGTCGCGCCGTCACGCCGTGCTGCTCTCGCTGCTGCGGGTCCCGCACCTCGTGCTGGCGATCAACAAGATGGACCTCGTCGACTGGTCGGAGGAGGTCTACGAGAAGATCCACAAGGAGTTCACGACCTTCGCGACCAAGCTCAACATCCCCGACCTCGAGGTCATCCCGATCTCGGCGCTGCAGGGCGACAACGTGGTCAACCGGTCCGAGAACACCCCCTGGTACTCCGGCCCGACACTCATGCACCACCTCGAGCACGTGCACGTCGCCTCCGACCGCGACCTCGTCGACACGCGCTTCCCGGTGCAGTACGTCATCCGTCCGAAGTCCGACCAGTACCACGACTTCCGTGGCTACGCCGGCCAGGTCGCGGGCGGTGTGCTGAAGAAGGGCGACGAGGTCGTCGTACTTCCCAGCGGCATGACGTCGACCATCTCGCGCGTCGAGCTCTTCGACACCGAGATCGCCGAGGCCTTCCCGCCCATGTCGGTGACCGTCCACCTGGACGACGACGTGGACGTCTCCCGCGGCGACATGATCGCCCGGCCCAAGAACGCGCCGAAGCCCAGCCAGGACATCGACGCCATGGTCTGCTGGATGACCAACGAGCCGCTGCGTCCGCGCCAGAAGCTCTCCATCAAGCACACCACCCGCACGGGTCGCGCGATGGTCAAGGACATCCAGTACCGCCTCGACGTCAACTCGCTGCACCGCGACCAGGAGGCCGGCGAGCTCGGGCTCAACGAGATCGGTCGCGTCCAGCTGCGCACCACGGTGCCGCTGCTGTGCGACCCCTACTCCAAGAACCGGACGACGGGATCGTTCATCCTGATCGACGAGGCCACTGGGGTCACCGTCGGTGCGGGCATGATCAACAGCGGTAAGCTGAGCGAGTTCGAGGGTAGATCCGTTCGAGCACGACGCGTTCTTCGCGAAAGGACACGCCGCGGTCGACGGATGATCGGCGGTTCAGCCAGGCGGACGGCGCAGGTGGCGGCGGAGTGCACGATCCTCCAAGGCCGCCGCTACACCTTCTGCCGCCCCTGATCGAGCGTCCACGGCACCGTGCGGGCGAGATTTCGATCCCGTGATCACCCGCAGGCGTTGGAAGCGTGAGGTGCGAAGCTTGTCGCGACGCCTGTCTCGGTCCACGACGACGACTCCTTGGTGAGGCCGTCGTAGAGGTCTCGGACCTGCGCGGCGTCTAGGCCCGGGTGCCAGACCGCAAGTTCGCGATCTCGATCCATGCGGAGAGACATTTCGGCCCAGTAGTACGAGGAGACCTGACTGAGGCTTTCGTTCGGCCGCGTCAGCGCTCGGGCCGCAATCGAGCGCCGATAACGGCCGACAGCGGATTCGAGACCACGCCAGTCGCCGGCGGACGCCCCGCGCACTATCTCACGAGCGACCGCTTCGCCCGCCCACCTCCCGATGCGCTCAACTGCTACCTCTGGAGACTGGGCGAACACTTCCTTGACCTTGCCCTCGTAACGCTGCTTCATCTGCCCGGCGACGATGACGTTGGCCATGAGCATGGCGATGGCTTCATCCACGTCGTCCACCCGGCAGAGCCAAGGGAGTTCAGGGCGAACAGGAATGGACCTTGGCGTGGCTTCCTCCCCTGTGAGGTAGGTCAGCCCCTTCCAGCCCAACGCTGTGATGAGATCCAGTTGGATTCGTCGGCGATCGGACCACGCGACGCCGTCGACGAAGATGTGTGTGACGTAGGACCTGGCCACGACGGAGGTGACCCGAACGCCAGGAAGAGCATGCAGGTCACCTATCACGGCGTTGAGGTCGAATGCGGTGACAATCAGGTCGACGTCGTTTCCAGCATTGTCCTCGGGTAGGAGCTCGTAGTTGCGGAGCACCGCTGCGCGTTCACCTCTCAGCGCCATTCCCGAGAGAAGAGCGTGGAGCGTCTCACCCAAGGTGATCATGCGGACTTCCTTTCGAGGTGCGGAGACGGCTTGCTAGCGACCCGCGAGCTTGGCGATCTTCTGCCACACCCACTGGGGGTGCAACACGCTGGCGACCACGATCCGCATCACGAATCGTGCGTAGTCTCGCTCCAACCATGCGAGGCCCGCGCGCCGAAAGTTCAAGGCACCCTTGTCATGGCGATACCAACGGAGCCGCGTCCTGGTTCCGACTGAGTGCGAATGGCACCACTCGGAGAATGACTCGGACTCACGTCCCGCCAGGCACATCCGGTTGCGATGCCTCACGTACCGCGTGATCATCCGCTGCCGAGTGAGTCCAGCAAAACTGGTTGCGCTGTCGTGGAGTCGATAGAGGACGTGTTTTGTCGGCAGGCATCGCAACTCCCAGCCGTGCTCGTACACCATGCGGTTCATGAGCTCCAGGTCCTGTGCACCATCGAATTGAGGATCGTAGAGCCCCGCGTCGACAAGCGCTTTGCGTCGATACATGACGCATGGGTGGGGGATCAGGATCTCCTGTCCAGAAGACCTCATCCGTTCGTACTCATCGCGGTCTCGTGGCCCGGCGCTGACACGCCCGAATCTCCGGCCGGAAGGCCCCACGTAAGCGCCTTCGCTGGAAACAGCGCCCAGTCGCGCATCCCTCGCCAGTACCGCGAGCTGCGCCGCGAATCTTCCGGGCAGCACCACATCATCATGCTCGGCGACGGCGACGAATTCTGGACAGTTGGGCGCCGTGACGCCGGCGTTCAGGGCTCGAGACACTCCCGCACTGTGGTCATGCCTGATCACGGTGACACGCTCGTCTCGATCCGCCATCGCCCTGCAGATGTCGCCCGTACCGTCTGTCGAGCCGTCATCGATGACGACGATCTCTCCCAGATCGCCGAGGTCCTCAAGTGCCGAGCGCAATGCTTCCTCTACGAACGCTGCGGCGTTGTGAACTGGCATCACCACACGCAAGCCAGGCTGGGCCTTCATCCGATCACGCGTCCGAACTCCTCGACCCTGATGCGGGTTTCCTTGTCCTGCCACCAACGGAGGTCCTCACCCAACCATTCGGATGCACGCCGCTGGCGCCAGTAGGACCCTTGCGTCAGCTTCCCGAACGCGTGCCGAACCTTCCCTTGACGCAAGGCCCATCGCTCTTGCCGCTCGCCCAGCGGCAGGTCGTACCTTCGGCGGATTCGTTCCGTCTCGGCGCGCGGGGTGATTCGGTTCGACTGCTGCTCCGAATGACGTCGGAACGCGCCCAGGGTCCTGGGGATGTAGCAGAACCTCCCGCCTCGGCCCCGAACGGCCAAGTAGAGATCCCAGTCCATGAGCTTGATCGTTTCGGTGTCGAAGCGGAAGCCTTCGAGCACACTTCTTCGGACGAACATCGCCGGCGGCGCGATGTAAGGGCCGTATTGTCGCAAGATCGCGTCCGAGTGGGAGTGCTCGGGCGCCAGCCGAGTAAAACGGCTGTGCTCATCGACGAACACGGAATCGCCGAAGATCAGCGCCGCGTCGGGGTTGCGCGCGGCCACCGTTTCGAGGCATTCGCGAGTCCAGGGAAGGTAGAAGTCGTCGGCGTTCAGCCAGCCGATCCACTCACCGGTCGCTCGATCCAACGCCTCGTTCAACGTCGCGGCGAGACCCCGATTAGCGTGCTGCGACAGAACCAGCCGGCCGGACCACGCACCCAAGGTGTCCCAGCTTCCATCTGTCGACTCATCGTCCACGACGACGTGCTCGACGTCATTGCCTTGGCCCGCCACGCTGCTCAGGCAGTCGCGCAGGTACCGGTCGTAGTTGTAGGACGGGGTAAGAACGGACAGGCGCATTCAGCCATCTTCCGGGAGGTGGTTGAGGACAAGACGCCGAAGCTTCCTGGCTTCGAGGAGTAGAGGCGAAGCCGGTGTTGATGGTCGTGCTGCAGTAGTGAGATATCAATTGATCAGCGCAGGATGCACTCGGATAGACACGCGGAATCGCCTCTCTGAGGACCTCGATCAAGCCCAGTGCCTCCCGGCTCGGACGTTGGCCGCCGAAGTAGCCGCGGCGCTGCACCTCGAAGTGAACGAGGTCCCACCCCGCCGGGCGCATGGCGGCAAACTCCCAGTCCACGAGGACCAATCGGCCCTCAGGAGTCTTGATCATGTTCCATGGCGTGAAATCACCGTGGCTGAGGCAATGGTTCGTGTCGACGCCCGTGCGAGCCTGCGGATGTTGCCATGCACGGACAGTGGCGAGTGTCCTCAAGAGGTCAGCGATGTCCTCGGTCAGTGAGGAATTGGAGGCGAGCGGTGCGCCTTGGACGGCCTGAGTCACCAGCGCGGACCGCTGCTCGTCGTTCGCGGAAGCGATCAGGAGAGGACCAAGTCTCTGGGACTCGGCGCCCGCCAAGCACTGCAGGGTGTGGGCTTCTCGCGCTACGAGTTGCGGGGACTCAACTGCCGAGAGCGTGCTGATCTTCACGAATCCAATTGCGGCCGAGCTCCTCTGATCGAGCACCATCATGGTGATCTTCCGCTGCATGCCCGGTGCGCCCATTCCGGCCACCACATCTACCCCGACGCCGAAGTGCTCGTGCACCAAGGTCAGACCCGCTTCCAAGTCGACCAGCAGGTTGGACGGCGACCTCGTGACTGACTGGATGACGCGCGGACCGACCAACGCGCCCAGCAAGATTGCGGCACGCGTCACCGCACCCTTGATGCCGCGTCCTCGATGCATCCTGAGGCCCGCGAGCATCGCCCTTCGTGCCGACGTGAAGAACGCGAGGCGGGTCGTCGGCGGCAGGACCACCCAGGCCGGTTGGCTTGTGCCGCTCACAGGTGAACCCGGCCATCCAACGCCGCGCGGTACGCACGCTCAAGAACCCCACGCTTGTTGGGCCAAGCGAACTCCTGCGCGCGCCGGAAAGCCATGTCCGGGCTCATGCAGGCAGCCTCGCCACATGCCAGGGCCAGTCGTTCCGGGAGGGACGACGTTGGTTGAACAGGTACCGCGAGGCCAGCGTTGCCAATGGACACTGACGGCCCCCCACGATCCAGTACTACAGGTCGAAGGCCTCGTCCCATGGCCTCGATGACGACCAGCGGGCCCTCGTCGTGCTGAGTCGGGAACAGCAGGACATCGGCGCGATCCATGGCGGCCAACACTTCGGCACGGCTTACGGCCCCGTGGAAGCGAACTGAAGATGTCACCCCAAGCTTGCTCGCCGCCCGTTCGGCCCTCGCCCGCTCCGGGCCCTCGCCATACACATCCAGCGAGATTCTTGCCCCAGGCTTGGTGGCAAGTGCCTCGATCGCCGTCATGAGACCCTTCCAGGCGATGAGGCGACCAGCGAAGACGGCTCGTATCGTCCCGTCGTCCATCGCATCCCTCGTCCGGGAGAGGATCTCGGCGTCCTCCACGCCGGCGTTGGGTGCGACGATCGTCCGCGGCCTCACGTCCGAAGGCAATCGGGCGGCCGTCTCCCGGTTCTGCACGAGGATGACCGACGCCTGTCTCCAGACGCGACGCCGCCGCGGGTTGGTTGAGCCCAGTCGTTGAAGTCCGGCTCGGGCGACCTCGTAGACCCCACCGCGAGCGCCAAGGCTTCGCCACTGCCGCCAACTGCCTCCTACGCCGCCACCTACGGGTCCCACGACGAGCGGGGCACCGTTCGTGCGCGCAGCTCCCGATCGGTAGGGAGATCGAAGCCCACGTCAAGTGGTGAACCACGTCGTGCGGAGACTCTCGTTGCAGTCGCTCAATCTCGCCAGCCACGGCTCGCTGCCACATCACGTAGTAGAGGCGCGCACGGCGTGCACCTCGCTTGAGGGACAGGAGCCGATCCGACAGCTCCAAGTAGATGAACCGCACGTTGGCGGGTGCTCCACCGGACTCGATGGCGTCCCGATTGTTGGCCCGGGTCACCACTGTGACCTCGTCGCACACGGACGCCGCCTGCACCACCCAGTTCCATCCCACGCCTGGTTCGGATCCCTTGCCCGGCTCACACGCGTAGGCAGAGATCAGCGCCCTCACGAGCCCGCCTTTGAGCGGATCAATGCGCGCGCATCGTGCAGAACCTCGTCCGGATCCTGCCCGGAGTCGATGGTTCTGACAGTTCGCGCCCACCTGCTAGCGGCCCAGTCATTCAGTTGTCGCTCCACCTCGCGGACAGTGATCTCCGGTTTGCGCTGATGCGCGACTGCCGGATCGACGTCGAGAACGATAGTGAGGTCGGGGCGTGGAGCCAGTCGCATCAACCATCGCGCCAGGCCTGCACCAATCAATCCGTAGCGATGCGGATCGATGGTGACGTCCTCCCAGCCCCGCTCAAGCAAGAAGACGTCGCCTCGTCGGGTTCTGGGGCGGATCAGCAGCCAGTAGCCCAAGACGAAGTCAGTCCAGTAGTACACCGTCCGAATGGTCGCCTTTACCGAAGAGTCTGGCGTCCTCGCGTGCGGCTGACTGTTGATTCCCTCGTCCGTCGCTCCTCCCCGAAGCTTCTTGAGCGAGGGGACAAGTCCGGGCCGCCAGTGTCGGTGATGCAACCTCTTGTCCAAGCGCAAGAGTCCTTCGGCAAGGGTCGACTTGCCGGTGCCGTCCGGTCCCGCCAACACGACGTAGGCACCCTGGTCTCGCCGACCCACGTGCTGATTCCTCCTCATTTTTCGAAACTCCCGACCCTAGACCGATGCTCGATTCCCGTAACCTTCGTCAACCACACCTGGGATCGAAGTGCACGCAGAGCCAGCGGCGGGGTCGACACCAGCAACGCGACAGCGAGCCCAAGGGGCGCCCACCCTGCACCGACCGTTGCCACGAGAAGCAGTGCACAGGCGAGGCCGACGGCGCTTCCGATGGTTCGCCAACGGAAGACCTCGAAGCTCGGAATCGCGACCGTGGCCGCGGTGCTGACTGGTCCCGTCACGGCCAAGACCAGAGCCAAGACCAACCAGGAAAGGCTCGCACCGAGGTTCGCGTCGAACTCGGGCCCTGCGAGGAGCGACACCAGACGGCCGTGGAACGGCAGCAATACTGCGGCAACCACCAAGGTCGCCGCGCTCAGCAGCAATGTGTACCGCAAGAGCGTCCTTTTGAACACGGCCCGGCCTTCGCCGCGAATGGCGGCGAAGGAGGGCAAGAGGACGTTGGTGCTGGCGGCCAGCGCCGTGAAGACCGGCGCTATTGCGAGACGGGCGGCCTCGAGATTTCCAAGGGCAGCGGCAGAGGCCAAGGCGATCACGCCGTAACGCACTCCGAGCTGGCTCACGTATCCCGTGCCGGCCTGCCCGGCCCTCCAACTCCCATATGCGAGGACCGTTCGGGTGCCTGACCAGGATCGGAGGCGTGGCCACATCAGTCGGTCCTCCGCTGGCAACAGGGCTTGACCAACGGCGAATGCGCACGTCGCCCCGACGGACATCGCGATGAGGATTGAAAGAACGCTGTGGCCTACCCGGTCCGCGGCGACCATGCTGATCCCAGTGGCGCCGAAGTACGTGAGGTCAGCGAGCACCTGGCGACCGTAGGCACGGTTTGCCATCAGCGCTCTGCGCGTGTACTCCTCGGCCTGCCACGCCGCGACAAGAAGGGCCAGGGCGGCGATCTCTACACCAGAGGCCGAAACGGTGACTCCGGCGACTGCCGCGGCCAGAACGCTACCGAGCAGCATGAAGGTACCTTGCACCTGGGCTAGTCCCCGGGCTATCGACGGTTCGCGTCGATCGAGGACCGTCATCGAGTCCCCTACGCACACAGTCTGCATAGCCACCACGAACAGCATCACCGTGAAGAAGAAGGTGAACCGACCGAAGTCGGTCGGGCCAAGCAGGCGAGCAGCAGCAATCGCAATCATGAGATTGGCCACGGACGAGACGCCCTGGGCGGCCAATGCCAGCGCAAGCCGACGGACGCCCATCACTCGACGCCACCGGATGACTTGCTGGCCATCACGGCGCCGCGCGCGGCGACGAGGGCCAGCGCGCACCCCACTTGGTCGAGGTTCAGCATCGGCCCGAACATCAGTGCCCAGAGCGCGCTGACACAGGCGAACGTGGTGGCCGCATCAAGCTGCCGGATTGTCGAAGCAAGCCGCTCAGCAGCGTGAGGACGACGACAAGCGCGAGAACAACGCCGCCAAGACCAGCGTGGAACCACAAGTCAGTCGCCATCGAGTGAAGGTCTACGCGCTCAGCGAAGATGGACGTTTGGAAGTAGCCCGTCGTGTTGTTTCCACCTTGCGCTAGGGCGTTGTTCATGGCCGCTTGCTGCAAAGCGGGCGCTGGCACGACAGCCATGCCGTAACCAAGAGGATGCTCCTGGGCGAGCAGGGCACTTGCATTCGTCTCGGTCCTTCCGCCGAGGATCAGGTTCCGCTGTCCGTTCGCTGTCTGCTCGGCGATCGTTCGCTGGATCGACGTGCCGAAGTATCCAGCCACCATCGCTTGCGAAACAAGGAAGGCGGTGAGCGCCGAAACAAGGGCCACACTGACAACCGCCGCCTTGCCCCCGCCCTGGCGCTTGGGCTGGACGACGGACGCGACTCCCGCAAGGAGGGCTGCCGTTCCGGCGCTGCGGCTGTCGAACGAGAACGAGATCGCCGCCAAGATCACTCCAGCCGCGAGGGGCAACAGCCTGCTTCGCGGCTTCAGCGAGCCCACGATCGCGAATACCAAGAGACCCACAGGAAACGACAGCGTGTACTTCCACGGGTTCCCACTGGCGAAGCCGTAGTAGAGCGAGTTGCCTGCGAGCATCCCCGTCACCAGCCATAGCAGGCCGCTCCGAGGGCCGACCGACGTCAGCGCCAACCCGCCAAGCACGAACATGGCCGGGAACGCGACCACCCAGAGACTGATCTGAAGCGCCTCCGATACCGGCGAAGACGTACCGGTCGTCGGCAGGACCACCAAGCGAAGCAACCAGCCGCTCAGCACGGCAGCCATCGCAGCGAAGACGAGTCTCCTGACGCTCTTGGTGTCGAGGATGCGCTGCGCTGGTTTCCACAAGAACGGCAGCGACACCACGCCCAACAGACCGCCGACAGTGACGAGTCCGAGCCCGGGCAGGTGCAGGCCGAAGGACAACAGCACCACTTTGGCGACCAAAGGGCTGGTCACCCTTTGGGGAACGTTGACTGCCTGGACCGTTGGGGCCGTCATCTGAGCAGCCTGGTCATCTGGTCGATGTAGGTCTCCGGCTCGTACAACGTGGCCGATGCCCGGGAGAGAGACGACGAGCGCCGGACGTCAGTCTCGGTCAGCTCGGACAGGACCTGCCCGAGCGCATCTGCGTCGCCGGGCGGGAATGTCCATCCGTTCACCCCGTCTTGCACAATGTCTGCCAGCCCACCGGCGCGGCTCGCCACTACGGGCCGACCTCTCACGAGTGCTTCCGCCGCAACCAAGCCGAATGGCTCCGGCAAGTCCGAGGGTACGAGCACGACGTGCGCTCCCTCGATCCATCGCTCGATGGACGGCACCTCACCGACGATCGACACCGACTGGGGATGACTGAGGGCACTCACCAGCGAGGGGACATCAGTCACCTGCCCAGACAGGGGCGGTCCACCCAGCACGGTCAGATGATGATCCGTCGGCCCCAGCATCTCCCAGGCGGCGAGGAGGGTCGCGTGACCCTTCCACGAGTTCCACCGGCTTGCCACCAAGAACCGCAGGCCTGGGCCGTCCGGCAAGGGCAGCTCCCGCTCCGGGGCTGGCACGCAATTCAGGACAACCTCCGCGCGCGCAGCCAAGGAGCCCGGAAGCTCCTCCTTCACCGGTGAGGAGATGCAGACGATCTTGTCGCACCACGCGGCCAGCAGCGACAGCGCCCGTGACTCGGCCCCGCCACGCCACAGCTCTTGCTTGTGAAGGATGACATTGGGCACTCCTGCGGCTCGGCAGGCGAGGACCAGAGGCAAGACCGCACTGGTCGCCAGGAAGACCGTTCGCGGGCTCTCGCGCCGCAGGATGCGCACCCACTGCAGAAGTCGCCACGCCAGCCGCATGAGCCCGAAGGGACTGCTTGCGCGACGCAAAACCGGTACGTCAGTCCGAATCACCCGGTACTCGCCTACCAATGAGAGCTGGGAGCCGAGCCCGTCTTCCTTCGCCGGCAGGTCCGCCGGCAGCACGACCGTGACGGAAGTATTCACGCGTTGTGCAGCTCGCAGCACGTACTGCAGCATCCGGTCGGCCCCGTAGAAGTCGTCCGATGAGTGCACGGCCATGAAGCCCTCATGCTTGTTCGCGCCCAAGTCGCACCTGCCCTAATCGATCTGTTCGCCTGGGCGCCGGCCCAAGCAACACGCCCTTCAGTCTCGCCATGCCAGGGCGTCTGAACCGTCCCGCCTGTGAGAAGCCCCTCGTCTGGAGCGGGAGTACTTAGTCCTTCGCGGACCCCACACGCCGCGCAAGTGCTTCGTACTCAGAGGCCACGCGATCCCAACAGTAGGCGTCGCGGGCGTGATTCTGAGCCGCGAGACCGCGCCTGAAGCAACCTTCCGGATCTGAGTCGTCTGACTTGATCGCGATCGAGACGTCCTCAGCCGAGGCGAAGAAGCGCGCGTGACCCGCGGTGACCTCGGTGTTGAAGTCGACGTCGAACGCGGTGACGGGGGCAGCACAACCCATGGCGCGGAGCAGCGACGGGTTCGTGCCGCCGACGGAGTGGCCGTGGAGGTAGCTGCGGCAACCGGCGTACAGCTGGTTGAGCAGGTCCTGGTCCCACACCCCGCCGAGGAAGCGCGTGTCGGAATGACCCGCCGCCTCGCGCACCTGCGCCATGTACTCGTCGCCGTACGGTGCCGTTCCCACGACCACGAGCGGCAGGTCCGAGCCCGAACCGGCGTATCCCTCGACGATGACGTCGACGTGGTTCTCGGGCTCCATGCGAGCCACGACCAGGTGGTACTGGCCCTTCTCCAGGTCGAGCTCCCCAGCCGGTCCGAGCCCGGGTCGAGGATGGGAGCCCCGTACGCGATGAGGTGGCTGTCGCGGCCGTACTCCGCCTTGAGGTAGTCGGCGATGCCCTGGGCATCAGCGATGAGGGCGAGACCCGACCGGGCGGCGACGCGCTCTGCGCGCTTGTAGTACTTCGCGCCCAGGCCGGCCCACTTCGCGCGCTTCCACTCCAGGCCGTCCATGTGCACGGCGGCGGGAATCCCGGCGGCCTTGAGCCAGCCGATGAACGGAGCGTTGCCCGCGTTGAAGAGGATCGCCGCGTCGGGCCTGTCCTTGATCGCGTGCAGCACGGAGAGGCCCGTGTGGCTGAGCGTCTCGAGCGAGCGCTTCTTGACTGCCGGCAGGTGGACGAGGTCCATGCCGAGGTGCTGCTTGATCGACGTGTCGGCGTTGCGGCAGTAGACCGTGACGCGGTGTCCGCGCTCCACGAGCCGCCGACCCACCTCCTCCACGGCCGTCTCGAACCCACCGTAGGCAGCCGGCACACCACGCGTGCCGATCATGGCGACGTGCATGGTCTTGGTCTCCCCCGCCACGCCTCAAGGATCAGTCGAACTGGTCATCAGTAGGCCCCTTGTCCCCGAGTGACGGCGCGCACGGTGCGCAGCATGATCATGAGATCGCCGGTGATGGACCAGTTGTCCACGTAGGCGAGGTCGAGGCGCTCGGCCTCGTCGAACGAGAGGTCGCTGCGGCCGGACACCTGCCACAGACCGGTCATCCCGGGCCGGACGTACATCCGCCGGCGCATCTGGCGCGAGTACTGCTCCACCTCGCGAGGCGAGCGGGGGTCGCGGCCCGACGAGGCTCATGTCGCCACGCAGCACGTCGAGCAGCTGAGGCAGCTCGTCGATCGAGTAGCGACGGATGAAGCGTCCGACCCGCGTGACGCGCGGGTCGTCGCGCATCTTGAACAGGACGGCGTCGGACTCGTTGAGACTCCGGAGTGCACCGAGACGAGCTCGGCGTCGACGCCCATCGACCGGAACTTGGTCATGCGGAAGGTCTCCGGTGCCGGCCGACCCGCTGCTGGCGGTAGAACACGGGCCCAGCGCTGTCCAGCTTGATGGCGATGGCAGTGGCCAGCAGGACGGGCGCGAGCAGGACCAGCATCGCCGCTGCGCCGATCACGTCGAAGAGCGTCTTCCAGACGCGGTCCGCGCCGGCGTACTGAGGCTCGCTGAGGTGAAGCATCGGCATGCCGGAGACGTCTGGAGGTGCAGCCGCGAGGACGAGACGTCGAGGACGTTGGGGGAGAGGACCAGCTCGATGCCCGTGCCCTCGAGCTGCCAGGTCAGGTCGCGCAACGACTCGTGGCCCAGGTGCTCGGTGTCGGTGACGACCACGGTGCTGGCTCCCGACACGCGCAGCGCTTCGGCGAAGTCGACGCTCGACGACATGACCGGCACGTGGCGGTTGGTGTCGGCGAGGATCGGCGACAGCGGAACGGCCTCGTCCGGGACCCACACGCCGCACACGGCGTAGCCGGCGGTGGAGTGCTTGGCGAACCAGCGGGCGAGCTGGCCGGCCGAGCGCTCGCCGCCCACGACGAGCACCTTGGCCATGGCCTGACCGTGGGCCCGGGCACGGTGCAGGCCGCACACGGGCGAGCTTGCGCACGGCCAGGAGACCGGCCAGGCCGAGCGGGAAGGCGGTCGCCAGATAGATGCGCGAGGCATCGATCTTGACAGGCCAGGGAGAGCATCGCCAGGACCGCGAAGACGCGGAAGGTTGCGACGAAGACGCGGCGATACTCCTCGGCCCCGTGCCCGACGATGTGCTGGCTACGGGCCTGGTGCACCTGCAGCGAGACCCACCAGAGCGCCACCAGCACGACGCCCAGAGCCGCGTAGGGGACGCGCAGTCCGCCGACCTGTGGCTCGACGTGAGGGCCGAACCGCACCACCTGGGCGGTGCCCAGGGCGAGCATGAGGACGACGAAGTCGCCGATGAGGAGGCCGCGGGCGTATCCGCGCCGCCAGGTGGCCGCGTCGATCTCAAGCTGTGCGGACCGGGCGTCGACGACGCGCGGAAGCGGTGAAAGGTTCGGCACGATCGCGTCGGGCATTGGCCCGCGTGCGTGACTGAGCAACGACATGCATCCCCCACGGATGACTAGCGATCCCGAAATCCCCCATGGATCCCGAACTCCGGTCGACCAACCCCGACCGACGTGTGAACGCTAGGTGCGCGTGTCACCATTGATGGCACTTTCAACGAACTGTGGCCGTGTGTTGGACGCTCTGTGCCGCACCACTCCCTCGCAGAGGGAGTTTCACCTCCCCAAGGGTGGGGAAAGCCGACGCGGGACCACCCGTGCCGCGCACGTCGCTTGGTGAGATGCCCTTGTGCTGATCCGACGCCGCTCCCAACTCCGCCTTCGGTGTCCCGACTGCGGCCACAGCGAGGAGCCGGTGCACGCCGTGCGTCATCTCGTCCGGTCAGCGGCACGCCACCGTTGCTCCGAGGTCATCGACCGGACCGCCATCACAGGCGACTCGCGCTGTGGCTGCCCCGGGAGCTCCCACCGCTGAGCCCGCCCGTCCGAGAGGCGACCGAGATGAGGCATCTCGCCTAGGCTTCGCGCCATGCACTCTCCCGGCCCGGCCCCGCTCGAGGTCAGTGCGCTGGGTGTACGCGTCGTGTGCCAGCCCGAGGACGAGAAGTCGTCGTCCGCCGTGCGGCGGGCATGGAAGGACGCCCTGACCGATGGACCGGTCGCAGGTGAGGGGGACACCCGGGTCCCACCGCTGACGGTGGGACTCAACCCGGGCCACGACGTGCACGGCCGCGACCTGGCCGAGATGCTGCACCTGTTGTCCCCGTCGGTGACCCAGCGGGCGATCGCGGCCCACCAGGGCGAGCTCGTCATGCTGCATGCCGCAGCGCTCGCCGACCCGGACACCGGAGCGACCGCGGTGCTCGTGGCCCCGTCCGGGACCGGGAAGACGACTGCCGCGCGTGCCTTGGGCACGAGGTTCGCCTACCTCAGCGACGAGACGTCCGCGATCACCAGGGCCGGGGTCGTGCTGCCCTACCGCAAGCCGCTGTCGATCATCGAGGACGGGCCGTTCAAGGCTCAGCACTCCCCCAGTCAGCTCGGCCTGCTGACCACCGATCGGGAATGCCACTTGGCCGCACTGCTCGTGATCGAGAGGGAACCCCATCACGACGGCCCTCCGGTCGTGACCCGGATGGACGAGGTCGACGCCATCGCAGCCATCGCTGCGCAGACGTCCTACCTCCCCAGCCTGGATCGGCCCCTCCACCGCCTGGCGGAGGTCGTCGGCCTGGCCGGCGGGGCGCACCACGTCACCTATCGCGAGGCGGCCACGCTGCAGGCCGTCCTCGAGGAGCTGCTGGAGATCGACGGGTGAAGGTCGCTCGCGGAACCCTGCAGGACGTCTACGTCTCCGCCGACCGGGCGGCCGTGATGGTCGACGAGCAGGTCCTGGTGCTCTCCGCGCTGGCGACGTCGATCCTCCGTGCTGTGCCCGAGGACGGTGCCGTCAACCTGGAGTGGATCACGGCGAACGTCGAGGCCGAGTTCGGACCGCCCGAGCCTCCCGAGACGGCGGCCGACCTCACGCTGGCCCAGGTCCACGACCTCGCCGCGCACGGCGTACTGGTGCTCGAGAACCCCCCGACCACTGTAGATCTGCGCACAGGTGTCGAGGCCGTGGACGCCCTGCGCTCCGCACTCCGCCACATCGTGTCTGGTGACGACGGAGTCTGGCCGGCCCCGCCCGGACTGACGAGAGCGGCGTTCGTCGCAGCGGCACACCAGCACCACGTCGTGCCGTTCCTCGACCTCCACGTCGATCGGCTGGTCCTCCCCTCTGGAACGGCAGCATTCATCCGCGCCGCGGCGGCGCAGAGCGCCTCAGCCACCGAGGTGCTCGCGAGCGACCTCGCCGTAGCCCTGACGTCGCTCGAGCGTGCCGGCGTCCGCGCGCTCGCGGTGAAGGGAGTCTCGCTCGCCGTCCAGGCGTACGACGACCTCACGGCTCGAGGTGCCGGCGACCTCGACCTCCTCGTGGCCCCCGCCGACCTCGCGCGAGCGCACCAGGCGCTCACATCAGCCGGGTGGGTGCACGACGAGTCCTACCCGGCCCCCGGAGACAGCTGGGGATGGCGACATCTGGTCCGGACAGGGCACGAGGTGTCACTGCACGGCAGTCGGAGCTCGGTGGACCTGCACTGGCACCTGGCTCCGGCACGCAGCAGCTTTCCGTCGTTCGAGCGCCTGTGGGAGCGGAGCGTGGAGCTGGGGGTCGCGGGGCGTCCCGTGCCGACCCTCGCACCGTTCGATGCGCTGGCACACTCCGCCGGTCATGCCGCGAAGGACCAGTGGCGGTGGCTGCGCAGCATGCTGGACGTGCACCGTCTCGCCTCTGAGCCCCGCACCTGGGAGGGCGCCGACCGTCCGCTGCGCAGCGACCAGCTGCTGACCCTCGGTCTGGCGGCTCGGATGTTCGGAGTCCCCCACGGTGCACCAGCAGCTGTCGTGCGCGGGGCCATCGCCAGTGCCGGGGCGGTCCATGACGACGTGGTCGCACTCCAGGCGGGCACCCCCGCCACCCACGAATCAGCGTTCAGACCCGGAAAGACGCTGGCGACCAGCGTCCGTACGCTGCGCCGCACCGAGGCCGCACCCGCCGACCTGCTGCGGCAGCTGGGCTTCTCCTTGTTCCCGCCGTGGCTCCTGGCGGGCGAGCCTTCGCCGCACGCATACGTGGCTGCACCCCGGGCCGTGTGGCGCCGGGGTGCAGGTGTGGTGACGAGGCTGGGAACGCGACTGCCCGGCTGACGTCCGATGTCGCCAGCGCCCGGCAATCCGCGCGGATCAAGCGACCTCAGGAAAGGGATCCAGAAGTGACCGTGAAGGTCACCGGCCGCGTGAAGGAACCCTGGGTGGTCACGATCGTGACTGTCTGAAGGGCCGCCGCGCTTCCGGTCAGCTTTGCCTGGTACGCGACGCCGTTGAAGGTAGCGACCACGGAACCGATCTGGACCGACGTGACCGAGCCGGTGGTGCAGGTGACGCGGACGAAGAAGTTCGTCCCGTTCCGGGTCCCGATGACCGTACAACCCGCCCCGGGCGTCGAGGCCGCCGCGATGTTGGGCGTCGCTACGACGACCGTGACGGCCGCCGTGGTCCAGGCCGCGCTGCGGATGACGTTGCGACGCGATGCGACTCGCTCGAGCGGGCGGGTCAGGGCAGGCTTGGAACTCACGAGTGTCCCCCAAGGACGTTTTTGGATGGTGCAGCTGACTGGCTCCGATGGCCCCATCACCATCTGCGCACCCCCACGGGCGCTTCACCGAGATGAGTAGAACCCGGGGGAGCCCAGGCACCCGGCCTTGTTACCCAAAGGTTCCATTTCCGCAGGGGAACGTGGGGACGACGAGGAAAACCGGACTAGACCGGCGCTCGCGGCGCGCTTCTTCCGTCACTTGCTCGCCGACAGAAGGGCGATCTTCCGCTTCGGGTCGGGGCGTCCGCGGACCTTTACCGTTCGCCGCCGGGTCGCAGTGCCCCGCCTAGACTTCACCCTCGGCGGCATCACCCAGCCGTTCACTCAAAGAATCACGGGGCCATGGAACTCGCCGACTACCTGCGCATCCTGCGCAACCACTGGATCGCCGTCACCGCATTCGTGCTGCTGGCGGCGCTGGCAGCCTTCGGCTGGAGCAGCGCGCAGCCGAAGGTGTACGCCGCCAGCTCCTCTGGCTTCGTGACGTCGGGCTCCGGTGGCGACGCCGGCCTCGACAACCTCAACGACGTCCTGTCCAAGTCGCGCGCGGCCTCCTACGTCGTCCTGGCGAAGGACCGCGAGACCGCCTCCATCGTCATCGACGACCTCGGTCTCGACACGACCCCCGAAGCGCTGGTCGGCAACATCGACGCCGCGCAGACCCCCGAGACCGTCGTCATCTCGATCACCGCTCGCGCAGGTACTCCGGAGGATGCCCAGCGGCTCGCTGACGCCTGGGTCGGCGCGCTCGCCGAGCGGGTCAAGGACGTCGAGTCCCCCGAGCCCGGCAGCCAGGGCATGCGGATCGAGGTGTCGGAGTCCGCGCAGCTGCCCACCAGCCCGGTCTCGCCGCAGGTCGAGCGCAACGTGCTGCTCGGCGCCGTGCTGGGCGGCCTGCTGGGCCTCGGCTACGCCGTGGTCCGCTCCCTGCTCGACCGCCGGATCCGCTCCGGCGAGGACGTGGAGCGCGACACCGGCGTCGCCGTCGTCGGCTCGGTCCCCGACGTCGGCAAGGTGAGCGGCGTGTTCGTCGGCACGACGACCGGCAACGCCGCCCTGGCCGCTGAGGGTGTACGTCGACTGCGCACCAACCTCTCCTTCATGGACGTCGACAACCCGCCGCGCGCGATCGTCGTCACCAGCCCCAAGCAGGGCGACGGGAAGTCCACCGTGGCGGCCAACCTGGCCGCCGCCATCGCGGCGTCGGGGCAGCCGGTGACCCTCGTGGACGCCGACCTCCGCCGGCCCAACATCGCGCCCGTCCTGGGGATCGACGACACGGTCGGCCTCACGGACGTGCTCACGGGACGCCTGGCCCTCGACGATGCGGTGCAGCCGCACCCCACCATCGACGGACTGACAGTGCTGACCTCCGGGACGCGACCGCCCAACCCCAGTGAGATCCTCGGCTCCCAGGCGATGCGCGGCGTCATCAAGGACCTCTCCGCCGAAGGCATGGTCATCATCGACGCCCCGCCGCTGCTTCCCGTGACCGACGCGGCCGTCGTCGCCACCGCCGCTGACGGCGCACTGATCGTCGTGTCCGCCGGCCGCACCCTCGACACCGAGCTGGGCAGCGCGCTCAGCCACCTGCGTACGGTCAACGCCCGGCCGCTCGGCATCATCCTCAACCGGGTGTCGAAGAAGACCGTCGGCGCCGGCAACTACGGGCACTACGGCTACGGCGTCGACTCGTACGTGGAAAGCACGCAAGGCCGGCGCAAGGCCGGCGCCAAGAAGTAGTGCCGACAACCTGAATTTCACCACTGTGTGCCCCGAATTGGGTGGACAGTTGCCTCAATCTGACCCTTGACGGTCAAACGTGGATGACAATGGCCGGATGAACGTGCGTCAGGCGGAGCTGCTTGCCCAGACCGACCGCGAGGCGTTGGGGCGCAGGCTGCGGTCGGCACGCCAGGCTCGTGACCTCACGCAGGGCGAGGTGGCGCGCGACATCATGTCGGTCGCCTACCTCTCCCGCATCGAGGGCGGGCACCGACGGCCCACCGCTGTCGCGCTGGAGTCCCTCGCATCGAGGCTCGATGTCTCCGTCGAGCTCCTGCTCGGCCAGGCCGAGCCCCGCGAGGTCGACGAGATCCGCCTCGCGCTCGACTATGCCGAGCTCTCGCTCGAGTCCGGCCAGCCCGACGACGCCGAGCGACACCTGCAACAGGCTCTCGAGCACCCCGCCACCGCCCACCTGGACGGCATGCGCGAGCGCGCCCGCCTCCTGCACGCGCGCGCCCTCGAGGCGACCAACCGCGAGGACGACGCCGTCCTCGAGCTCGAGTCGCTGATCGAGCAGGAGCGGACCGACGGGCTCACCCGGATCAAGGCCGGGATCGCGCTGAGCCGCATCTACCGCGAGACCGGCGACCTGGGTCGCGCCATCGAGTGCGGCCAGCGCGTGATGACCCAGGTCGAGGCGGCCGGGCTCGACGTGTGCGACGAAGCCGTCCAGCTCGCGGTCACCGTGGCCGCCGCCCACTTCGAGCGCGGCGACACCGCGCACGCCGTACGTCTGTGCCGCAAGGCCATCGCCCGGGCCGAGTCGCTCGGGTCGTCCCAGGCGCGAGCCTCGGCCTACTGGAACGCGAGCGCGATGCAGGCCAGGCGGGGCGACGTCGCGGCCGCAGTTCCGCTGGCGGAGCGCGCCTTGGCGCTGCTCGGCGAGGGTCAGGACGCCCGCAACCTCGCCCGCCTGCGCACCGAGGTCGGGAGGCTGCAGCTCGAGCTCGACCCGCCGGAGCTTGACGAGGCGCGTCACAACCTCGAGCAGGCCGCGGCCGAGATGGAGTGGAGCAGCGCCACCCCGGTCGACCGGGCGTGGACCCTGCTCGGGCTGGCCAAGGTGTCGTTCATGGCGGGCGACCTCGTCGCCAGCCGTGACCTGATCGCACAGGTCCAGACCACTGCCGACGGGCACGCACCCCTGGCCGAGGCCGAGGCGCTGACCCTCGAGGGCCGTACGTTGGCCGCGGACGGCGACCCGGACCTGGCCGCGCTCTCCTACCAGAAGGCCGTGCACCGGCTCTCCGCCATCGGCGCCGACCAGGGCGCCGCACAGCTGTGGTTCGACCTCGCCGACCTGCTCGAGGGCGTGGGGCTCTCGGAGGCCGCTCTCGACGCCTACCGGCGCGCGGCGGTCTCCACCGGGTTGCGGGCACGCGCGGCGTCCGCCACGCCTGCCCGCCGCTGACCCGACGCGCCGAGCAGAAGTGTCAGCAGCACCACACGGTGCGCTGCTCCTTGACCTGTGCCGCGTCGGCGGGCGCCGCAAAGCCGGCCAGGCTGACGAGGGCGATGGTCGCGACGAGGACGCGGGTGGCCTTGCTGCTCATGATGTCTCCAGGGGTTGGGTGCTGATGTGGGTGGTGCGCAGGCATCCCGAGCGTGCTGCCTGAGAAATGATGTCAAAACAGGTGCCGAGTGTGTTCCTCTTTGGCAAACTTGGGCAAGTCCCGTTGGCAAATGCTTCGGCTGGAGCCAGATGGACTGCTCGCGAGGTCCCCCAACATCGCGAGAACTGCACCGGACCCCACCCGGTACGCGCCCGGACCCCCCGCCTCCCGCGGGGGGTCCTCGCGCGTACGGGGGTCAGCGTGGCAGGAAGACGCGCACCGCGGTGCCCATTCCGGGACGGCTCTCCATCGTCACCTCGCCGCCGTGGGCCTCGACGATCGTCCGCACGATGCTCAGGCCCAGGCCGGTGCCCGGCACCTGGCGCCGACGGGCGTTGGCGCCCCTCACGAAGGGCGCGAAGACGTCGGGCACCTCAGCCTCGTCGATGCCCTCGCCGTCGTCGGAGACCGTCAGGACCACCCGGCCATCCGCCTCTTCGAGGGTGACGTCGACGTGGCCTCCGCTCGGCGTGTACGCGAGTGCGTTGCCGACGAGGTTGTCGAGCACCTGTCGCAGCCGCAGGCCGTCGGCCATCACCACCAGCGTGTCGGGCAAGTGCGGGGCGAGGTCCACGCCGGATCCCGCGGCCTGCAGCTCGGCCGCGGCGAGCGCCTCGGACACCACGGTGACCAGGTCGACCTTGTAGGGGGCGATCACCGGGGAGCCGGAGCCCGCTCTGGCGGCGAACAAGAGGTCGGCGACCAGGTGCGACAGGCGCAGGGCGTTGCGGCGCGCGGCGCTGATCTGCTCGTGCACCTCGCTGCTGACGTCGGCCGACTCGTCGAGCAGCTCGAGGTGGGCCAGGGCGGAGGCGAGCGGGGTGCGCAGCTCGTGGGACACCGAGGAGACGAACTCGTCCTTCACCTTGACCGCCCGGATCAGCTCGGTGACGTCGTTGTAGGCCAGCACCGCCCCGGTGAGGACTCCGATGCGGTCGCGGACCCCGCGGGCCGACACGGAGATCGCCCGACGCGACGCCGGGTCCTCCCCGATCCAGATCAGCAGGTCGTCGAACTCGTGACCCGCGGCGGCCCGGGCACACGGGACCTCGTCGTGCCGCAGGGGTCGCGCCTCGTCGGCGTCGTAGACGAAGCCGCTCTGCCCCGCGTGACCGAGGTGGCCCTCCGGGAAGGCGATCTCGAGGAGCTCACGCTGACGGCGGTTGTAGGCCGTGTAGTTGCCCTCGGCGTCAACGAGCAGCAGCCCGACCGACACGCTCTCGAACAGCGCCTCGGCCTTGCGCTGCATGTCGAAGGCGGCCTCGTCAGCGGCGTCGAGGCGCTCGACGAACGCCTGGCGCTCGGTGAGGTCCGCGACCTGGGAGATGAAGTGCAGCGGCGAGCCGTCGACGTCGCGCAGCAGCGCCACGGAGACGTCACCGACCAGGACGCTTCCGTCGGCTCGGACGTAGCGCTTGGTCACGCGGTAGGAGCTGGTCTCGCCGGCGAGCGCCCGGCCGACGAGCCGCCGGTCGGTGGCACGGTCGTCGGGGTGGGTGACGTCGCGGGACGTCATGGTCGTCAGCACGTCCGGGTCGTAGCCCAGCATGTCGCACAGCGCGAGGTTCGCGGTGAGGATGTCCCCCTCGGGCGAGACGAGGGCCATGCCCACCGGCGAGTGCTCCATCGTCAGGCGCCACAGGTCACCGGTGTCCGGTGCTCCGATCCGAGACCTCACCTCTCCCCCTCCCGCCCCCGACAGGCTTCCACGGTAGGAGCCGTCCTCCCGTCGCGGGAGGTTCCGGGGAGAACTGTGACGAAAATGGACAAACCGCCCCGTGCGGGGCACGGGGCGGTCTGGTCCGATCGGCTCGATCAGGCCGTGACGAGCACCTGCACCTCGGCCACGGAGCCGGTGGCGGCCACGACTCGCGTGTCGACCGGCTGGGCCTTCGGCGCCAGGGTGCGCAGCGTCCACTCGCCGTCGCCGGCGAAGAACCGGAAGTGTCCGGTCGCCGAGGTGGGGACCTCGGCGGTGAACTCGCCGGTCCGGTCGAGCAGGCGCACGTAGGCGTTGGACACGGGCTCGCCGTGCTCACCGGATCCGCCGCGCAGCACCTGGCCCTGGATCACGGCCTCCTTGGCGACGTTGACGCCATCGAGGGACAGGCCGCCCTCCTTCGCGCCGCACATCAGGCGTCCGCCTTGCCGGGCTCGTCGCCGAGTGCGACCGGTACGCCGACGAGGGAGCCGTACTCGGTCCACGAGCCGTCGTAGTTCTTGACGTTCTTGCGGCCGAGCAGCTCGGTCAGCACGAACCAGGTCAGCGACGAGCGCTCGCCGATGCGGCACAGCGCGATGGTGTCCTTGTCGGTGTCGAACCCGACCTCGTCGTAGAGCGCGGTCAGCTCCTCCTCCGACTTGAAGGTCCCGTCGTCGTTGGCGTTCTTGCTCCACGGCACGTTGACCGACGTCGGCACGTGGCCGGCGCGCTGGGCCTGCTCCTGCGGGAGGTGGGCCGGAGCGAGGAGGCGCCCGGCGTACTCGTCGGGGCTGCGCACGTCGACCAGGTTCTGGGTGCCGATCGCGGCGACGACCTCGTCGCGGAACGCCCGGATCGAGGTGTCCTGCTCGCTCGCGGTGTAGGAGGTCTTCGCGCGCGTGGGCAGCTCGGTGGTCAGCTCGCGGGAGTCGAGCTCCCACTTCTTGCGGCCGCCGTCGAGCAGCTTGACGTCCTGGTGGCCGTAGAGCTTGAAGTACCAGTAGGCGTAGGCGGCGAACCAGTTGTTGTTGCCGCCGTAGAGGACGACCGTGTCGTCGTTGGACACGCCACGCTCGGAGAGCAGCGCCTCGAACTGGGCCTTGCTGACGAAGTCGCGGCGGACCTGGTCCTGCAGGTCGGTGGTCCAGTCGAGCTTGATGGCACCCCGGATGTGGCCCTTGTCGTAGGCGGTGGTGTCCTCGTCGACCTCGATGAGGACGACGCCGTCGGTGTCGAGGTTGTCCTCGACCCACTGGGCGGTGACGAGCGAGTTCTCGCGGCTCATGGTGTGTGCTCCTTGGTGGTGGTGAACAGTCGGTTCAAATTCGTTGGTCGAGGAAGGCGCCCTGGCGCTGTCACGCGACCTGGTCAGGCGGTCGCGCGGCGGACGAGCAGGTAGACCTCGCATCCCAGGCAGAAGGCGAAGACGGCGTTGAGGAGGGCGGCGACGAGCGCGGCACCGACCGCCACCTGGCCGACGACGGTGGCCCCGGCCAGGAATGCGACCAGGCCGACGACCGCGAAGGCGAGGCCCACGCCCTGGGCGAACCGCGGCGGCGCCGGGTCCTCCCAGTCGCTCGGCGGGGCCAGGCGCGGCCGGACGACGGTGCGGAACAGCCAGGCGTACGGCGTGTGCTGCACCCCGCGGACCGCCCCGACGGCGAACAGCGCAGCCTGGGCGGCGAGCAGCACGGCACCGGCGGGCGACGGCAGCAGGAGGACGGCCACCAGGACGACCGAGGTCAGCGCGGCGGTGAATCGGGGTCCTCGCGGGTCGATGCCCTCGTGGGTGCGGCCACCGAGGTCGGGCCTCGTGCGGGGTGAAGCGGTCGTGGACATGTCTCTCCTGAAGGGGGTCGGCGCGGCGCAGGGCCGGGCGCGCCGGGAGACCTCCCAGCGCGCGGGCCGCCAGCGAACGTCCGGGCATGTCCGGACGCGGTTCAACCGAGGGCTGGCGGGCCCGTCAGGACATTCGACACAGCGCCGAGCGCACGCGGCAGTGGTCCACTGCGCGGCGCTTGGTGAGCATGGTCGAGGACATGACGACGACAGTAGGCGGTCGACGACGCCCAGCCGTCCGGTGTCTCATGATGTGGTCTCTACATCCGTATGTTGAGACGGGACGCGAGCCAGGGCGATCAGGACCTGGTCGCGGGTGGGAGCCCCGGTCGCCCGGGTCACCTCCGCGCCGGCCGGGTCGAGCACCACGGTGGTCGGGGTGCGGAGCACGCCGAAGGCCCGGGTCGCCTCCAGGTGGTGCTCGGCGTCGATCTCGACGTGCGCCACTCCGCCGACCAGGCCGGTGACCTCCGCGAGCACCCGACGAGTGGCACGGCAGGGCGCACAGAAGGCGCTCGAGAACTGCAGCAGCGTGGCCCGCTCCCCCAGGGACCCGCCGACAGTGGCGACCAGCTCGGCGCCGAGGGGTCGCGCGACGGGCGCGGGCTCGTCGACTCCGGCCGCGCCCGCGGGACGACGTACGACGTGGGTGCCGCGGAAGCGCCCGTCGGTCGCGAGCCGCCACGACCCGAGGAGCAGCGCCAGCGCGACAGCGGCGACGGCGATCCAGGCTCCGGTGGTCATGCAGTCCCCAACGCCCGACCGGTGGGCGTGTGTTCCCGTCAGGTCGACCGCAGCCGGGAGACCTGCGCGCGCAGCGCCTCGTTCTCCGCCTCGAGGCGCAGCACGGCCGCGATCCCGGCGAGGTTGAGCCCGTCGGCGAGGAGCTCACGGATCCGGTGCAGACGATCGACGTCGTCCTCGCTGTAGAGCCGGGTGCCCCCGGCCGTGCGGTCGGGGTCCACCAGTCCCCGACGCTCGTAGACGCGCAGGTTCTGGATCTGCAGCGAGGTCATCTCCGCGGCGACCGAGATCGCGAAGACCCCCACGTCGCGTCGCGCCATGACCACCTCCCAGGAAATTCTCCGTTCCGACTTGATTCTGCCTGACGCTTGGAATATAAGAAACCTATACCCGTTGTTACACATCCAGAGGCACTTGCGCAGGGCCTCACCCGATCCCAGAACCAGGAGGTAGACACCATGCTGATCCGCAACGCGGACCCGTTCCGTGAGCTCGACCGGCTCACGCAGCAGCTCATGGGCACGACCAACCGCCCCGTCGTCATGCCGATGGACGCGTGGCGCGAGGGTGACCGCTTCGTCCTCGAGTTCGACCTCCCCGGCGTCAGCGCCGACTCGGTCGACCTCGACGTCGAGCGCAACGTCCTGACGATCCGCGCCGAGCGCGTCGCGCAGAGCAACGGCGACTGGCAGATGCTGGCCTCGGAGCGTCCGCGCGGCGCCTTCAGCCGCCAGCTGGTGCTCGGCGACAACCTCGACCTGGAGCACATCGACGCGTCCTACAGCGACGGCGTCCTGCGCCTGGTGGTCCCGGTCGCGGAGAAGGCGAAGCCGCGCAAGATCGAGCTGCGCACCGACAGCGACTCGCGCCAGGCCATCGAGGCCTGAGACCCCGGCGGGGGGACCGACGGGCCCCGGGAATGCGCTTCCCGGGGCCCGTCGTCGTGCATCAGCGCTCGATCAGCGCTTCATCTTGACCTTCTGCATCAGGTCGCCCGACCCGACCTTGCCCTTGCCGTTGAGGCGGAACACGAGCTTGTGCTTGCCCTTGCCGAGCGCCTTCGTGAGCTTGACGACGCCCGTGCCCTTCTTGACCTTGCCCTTGCCGAGCTTCTTGAGCTTCGCCTCGCCGTTGGCCTTCATGCCTACCTTCTCGTAGACGACGACGGTGGCGTTGACCTTCTTGGCCTTCAGCGGCTTGGCCTTGAGGGTGAGGGTGATCTTCTTGCCGTTGACCTTGGCCTTGAGCTTCGGCTGGTAGCCGACCTTGGCGGTCGTCTTGGTGATCGCCTGACCCTGGGCGAACCCGGCGTCGTTGGTCACGCGACCGGTGATCTTCTTGCCGAGGTGCGACTTGGCGAGCTTGAGCGACGGGCCGGTGGCGATGACCGTTGAGCCGACGAGCCACTCGTAGGTGAACTTCGAGCTCGCCTCGGTGTTCCAGCGACCCTCGTCCAGACGGATGGTCTTGCCGACCCACGCGTCACCCGTGACCTCCGGGCGATCGACCGCCTTGACGTCCTTGGTCAGGGCGGCGGAGATGCCGGTCACGACCTGGCCGGGCTTCACCGTGATCGTGGTGGCGTCCTCCGGAAGGGCGTCCTTCCACCACTCCGAGACGTGGTCGTCGGCGGAGAACTGAACGGTGTACGTGCCGGCCCACAGCGAGCGCTCGTCGTAGGTGCCGTCGAGCCCGATGTCCTGGGCGTAGCCCGCGTAGTCGTTGGCCGAGTCGCGGAAGGCGACGGAGGGGAACTCCGGGACGCCGCCGGCCTCGCTCGTGACCGCACCGCTCACGCCACCCGCGACGGGCTGGGTGAAGTCCAGCACGCGCGGGGCCGCCGTGATCGCGACCGCGGTCTCGTAGCCCAGCTTGTCGCCCGACCAGATGGTGCGGTGCGCGAAGTCGCCGTCCTCGCGGGGACCGTCGCCGCGGACGACGATCTTGAACTCGGTCTCGCCGCCGATGCGGTCGAGCTGGGAGAACTGGTACTTGCCGACACGGTTGCTGTAGGTGGTGCCCACCACCTTGGCGTCGCGCGGGTCGGCCGGGGTGTCGTACAGCTCGACCTCGTAGCCGATGCCCAGGGCACCCAGCTCGTCACGGACCGTGCCGCTGACGTCCACACCGTTCGGCGCGACGGCCGGCTTGGCGGCGAGCGCGGCGTCGATGTTGACCACGGCCTGGCCGGGCGCGACCGCGACCGGGGTCGGGACCGCGCCGGCACCGAACGGCACGTTGTCGTAGTACTCACCGACGTACTCGTCGATCGGGTCGTAGAAGCTGACCTGCTGCTGGCCGGTGTTGACGCCCTCGATGAGGTAGTAGCCGTTGGCGTCGGTGTAGTCGCAGTCGCCGTCGGAGCAGGCCTCGGCGCGGTGGATCGGCGATCCGAACTCGTTGGTGATCCGGCCGGCGATGGAGCCGCCCGGAGCCAGCGTGACGACGCCGACGTCGGCGCCGGCAGCGGTGGGTACGACCGCGTCCGCGGTGTCCACCGACGCCTTGTCGTTGAACCACTCGGTGGCGAGGAGGTCACCGGTGGCCGGGTCGTTGCCGCGGAACTGGAGCTTGACCGAGGCGGCGGTGGTGCCGATGCGGAAGGCTCCGGAGCGGTCGGTCGAGTCGCTGGACAGCTGGGTGCCGCTCACCGCGTCGTACGCCTGCACGAGACCGTTGCGGACGGCGCGACCGTCGGCCGTGCGGACGATGCCCGTCACGCTCGGGCTGCGCTCGATGGTCCAGGGCGCCAGCGTCTGCGCGGCGCCGGCGACCGTCACGACGTCGGCAGTGGCCTGGTCGGCCTTGTCGCGGTACCACTCCGGCGCGTACTCCGAGGTGGGGAAGAACCGCAGCTTGTAGGTGCCGTCCTCCAGCGGGATGTCGAAGGCCCCGCTGTCGGCGTAGTAGTTGTCGACGTAGGCGCCGGCCGCCGTGTAGACCGAGATCGAGCCCTCGACGTAGTTGCCGGCCGAGTCGATCGTGCTGCCGCTGACCATGACAGCGGCATGGGCCGTGCTCATCGTCGCCAGGCTTCCGCCCACCATGCCCAGCATGGCGGCGGCTGCCAGCGCACGACGCGAACGACGCGTGTACGTGCTTCCCATTGCGTTTCCTCTCACTGTGAACCTCATCGGATCGCAGCAATTGGGCATCCCCCGTTAGGCATCCCCGTTTGCCTGCCGGCGCAGCCTAGGGCACCCGCGCCCGACGGGGAGGCGTACGACGCGACTCCCGGCGCGCCGGTATCGCTGGGCTCAGCCGCCGGCGAAGGGAGGCAGCAGCTCGACGACCGAGCCGGGCACGATGACCACCGTGTCGGGGTCCTGCGACCGGACCGGCCGATCACCCACGAGCACCGAGCAGACCGCCACCGTCCGGGCCATCCGCTCGTCCGGGTGCCGCTCGAGCACCCGCGCCACGAGCTCGCTGAGGGAGAGCTCACCGTCGACGTCGAAGGTGTCCTCGGCCGTGCCCGCGGCCGCTCGCGCCCCGGCCCAGTAGCGGACGAGGACCGTCTCACGACTCTGATCACGCCCGGGCACGGCACTCATGCGGGATATCCTTCCTCATCCCCGGCACACGAGGAGGTCCGGCCATCAGTGCACTGCTGCTGCTCACGAGCGCCTTGCAGTCCTCCGCCGAGGTGCTGCCCGGCCTGGCGCTGCTGTCCCACACCGTCAAGATCGTCCCAGCCCAGGGCAGTGCCCTGCTCGACGCTCCCGAGGCGGACCTCGTGCTGGTCGACGGTCGGCAGGACCTTGCGGCGGCCCGCGACCTCTGCCGCCTGATCCGCACCACCGGTGCCGAGGCGCCGGTCCTGCTCGTGGTCACCGAGGGCGGGCTCGCCGTGGTCGCGCACGACTGGGGCATGGACGACGTGGTGCTCCACACCTGCGGTCCCGCGGAGCTCGACGCCCGCATCCGGCTCGCCATCGGCCGCACCACCGCCACCGCCCCCGACGACCCGACCGCCCACGTGATCCACCGCGGCGAGGTCGTCGTCGACGACGCCACCTACACGGCCCGCATCGGCGGACGGCCGCTCGACCTGACCTACAAGGAGTTCGAGCTCCTCAAGTACCTCGCCCAGCACCCCGGCCGTGTCTTCAGCCGCGAGCAGCTGCTCCAGGAGGTCTGGGGCTACGACTACTTCGGCGGCACCCGCACGGTCGACGTGCACGTACGCCGCCTGCGCGCCAAGCTCGGCACCGAGCACGAGCACCACATCGGCACGGTCCGCAACGTCGGCTACCGGTTCGTCGTGCCCACCCGCGAGAAGGACGCCGACGACCGACCCAGCAAGGCGAAGTCCCGGACCGACGCCTGAGCGCCACGGCTAGGGTCGGCGCGTGGACACGCTCGCCGAGGTCAGCCGGATCGCCGCCGCGTCCGAGGCCGCCGATGGCGCCTCCCCGGTGGACGAGGCCGCCCGGATCGCACTGGCGGACGGGGCTGCAGCCGTCGTCGTCGAGCGCGAGGGCTTCGCGCTGCTGCACGACGGCGACCTCAGCCTGGCGGTGCACCCCGACCATCGGAGGCAGGGCATCGGGACCGCCCTGCTGCTGAGCACGACGTCGTACGCCGATCCGCTCACGGCGTGGTCGCACGGCAACCACCCCGCCGCCGCCCGGCTCGCCGCGGTGCACGGGTGGGACCGGGTGCGCGACCTGTGGGTCATGCGTCGCGACGCCGCCCTTCCGCTGCCGGCGCTCGAGGCACCGCCGGGCGTGGAGATCCGGTCCTACCGCGAGACCGACGCCGCGGCGGTCGTCGCGGTCAACGCCGCCGCGTTCGCCCACCACCCCGAGCAGGGTGCGATGGACGAGGACAACCTGGCCCGCCGGATGGCGGAGCCGTGGTTCGACCCGGCCGGCCTGCTCGTGGCCGAGGACGCGTCGGGGATGCTCGGCTTCCACTGGACCAAGCAGCACGACGCCCGGCACGGCGAGGTGTACGTCGTCGGCGTCGCGCCCGGAGCCCAGGGCCGCGGGCTCGGTCGCATCCTCACCCTCGCCGGCCTGCACCACCTGGCCGGGCTCGGCGTCGACGAGGTGCTGCTCTACGTCGAGTCCGACAACGCCCCCGCCGTGGCGGTCTACTCACGCCTCGGGTTCGAGCACGCGGAGTCCGACACGCACGTGCAGTACCGCCGGCGCACCGCCGATACCTGAGGACGCGATCTCGCGCGTGCGTCGTCCAGTTCCGGGGCCGGCATCGGCCGGCTACCGGAACGTCCCTAGATACCGCGGGTCGAGGTCAGCGCAGCGGCCGGACGTGGAGCCCGACCTCGGGGTCCACGATGACGTCCTGCGCGGCCGGCATCTCGTCCACCGTCAGCGTCGCGTCGACCGGAACGTTGCGCTTGACGAGGGCCAGCGCGATGGGGCCGAGCTCGTGGTGGCGGGCGCTCGAGCCGACGAAGCCGACGTCGCGGCCGTCGTGGGAGACCGGCGAGCCGGCCGGCGGGAGGCGGTTCTCCGAGCCGTCGAGGTGCAGCAGGACCAGGCGCCGCGGCGGCCGGCCCAACGTGTGGACCCGCGCGACCGTCTCCTGGCCGCGGTAGCAGCCCTTGTCGAGGTGCACCGCCGGCCCGATCCAGCCGACCTCGTTGGGAATGGTGCGGTGGTCGGTGTCGAGACCGAAGCGGGGTTCGCCGCGCTCGATCCGCAGCGCCTCGAAGGCCCACAGGCCGCACGCCGGACCCGCCGCGTCGGCGTACGCCTCGAGCCGGTCGCGGGGCACGAGGTCGTAGCGGCCGCCGTCCTCACCGGGACGCCACATGACGGCGAGGTCGTCGACGAGCGAGACCTCGACGCGCGTCATGAACTTCATCCGCTCCAACCACTCCACCAGCGCCGCCCCGGCGCCCGGCTCGGTGTGCGCGGTGAAGGCCTCGCCGTCGTCGACGCCGGCGAAGGCGTGCTCGACGTGGCCCTGGGGGCTCAGCACCAGCGCCTGCGTCCAGGTGCCGGGAGCCAGTCCTTCGAAGTACTGGGTGGTGAGGTTGTGCAGCCACGACAGCCGGTCCGGCCCGGAGATCCGCAGGACGTCGCGGTGGGACAGGTCGACGAAGCCCTCACCCGAGGCCAGGGTGCGCTGCTCGGTGTTGAAGGAGCCGTAGTGAGCCGCGACGGGCGCGTCGATGCCGTCGCCGGCGACGGCGCCGGGCAGGGCGAGGAGGGGGGACTGCATGCGGTCAGTCTAGGTCGGCGCCACGGTGGACCCCGGGTCGAGCGGGGTGGGCTCGGGTCCGGGAACGGGGTCGGACACGATGTCCACCGCGGCGGGCGAGCGCAGCACGTCGCGCAGCCAGAACGCAACGTGCCCCGCGCCGGCGAGGGTGAAGACCCCGATGACGACGAAGATGATGCGCCAGTCGACGATCGTGACGAGCAGCGCACCGAGGGCCAGGGACGCCGCGCTCGGCACCGACATCACGACCTCCGCGGCGACGGACACTCGCGCCATCAGCCGCTGGGGCGTACGCCGCTGCAGGAGCGTCATGTAGGCCACGACCAGGATCGGGAGCGACACCCCGAAGATCGTGATGCTGGCCAGCACCCAGCCCACCGATGGCGAGACGGCCATCGCGATCGCGCTGGTGCCCAGCAGCACGAGCCCGAGCACCCCGGCACCCACCTCGCCGAGGCGGCGTACGACGCGGGGCGAGGACAGTCCTCCCACGACCGCGCCGATCCCCTGCGCCGACACCAGGACGCTGACGAAGGTCGCAGGCTTTCCGAAGTGGTCGGTGAGGGCGAAGATCGCGGACTCGCAGAAGCCGAGCACCAGCATCGTGATGCCGAAGCCGACGAGCATGTGGCCGAGGATCCGGTCGCCGACGAGGTGACGCACTCCCCCGGTGAGCTGCATCCAGAACGAGCCGTCCTCGTGCTCGGGCGTCTCCTCCTCGACCTGGATGGAGGCGATGACCGCGGCGGCGATCAGGAACGTCGCGACGTCGACCAGCGCGACCAGCCACCCGCCGGTCCAGGCGAACAGGGCGGCGCCCAGCAGCGGGCCGAAGAGCCGGTAGGACTCCTTGATCGTCTGGAGGCTGGAGTTGGCCTCGACCAGCAGGTCGTCGGGCATGAGCTCCTTGAGCAGCCCGTTGAGGCCGGCGGGCAGCACCACGAAGCTGACGCCGTAGAACATGGCGACGGTCCAGATGATCCACACGTCGCCGGCGTCGCGGACCAGCAGGAGCGGCATCACGGCGACCGCGGAGCCGATGTTGCCCCACACCAGCAGCGGCTTGCGGCGTACGCGGTCGAGCCAGGCGCCGGCCAGCGGCGCGAAGATCGCGGGCAGGCACATGAAGAAGAACGTGAAGCCGGCCATCGCGCTCGAGCCGGTCAGCGTCTTCACCCAGATGCTGAGGACGAGCAGCATGATCGAGTCGCCGAGCATCGAGGTCGACAGGCCGGCGAAGAGCCGGGTGAAGCCCGGCTGGGCGAAGGCGGCCTTCATCGGGTCACCTCGACGGCAGCGCCCCAGGCGACCATCTCGACCAGTCGCGACCCCGCAGGGCGTGCGTCCGGGTCGACGAGGCGGTCCTCGTAGGCCCGGATGAGCGCGGCCACCCGGTCGTTGACCTCGCGCAGCTCCTCGAGGGTCAGCCAGCCCATCGTCTGGGTGAGCTCGCCGGCCGCCCGCCACTCGGGCTCGGTCTCGGCCAGCCGGGCCGAGGAGTCGAGGAAGCGGTCGACCCAGCGTTCCATCATGGCCCTGGCCAGCGCCTCACCGGCGCGTCGCTCCTCGGGTCCGGTGTCGTCCTCGGTGCCCCAGCTCAGCCCGATGCGGCTCATCCGCCAGGGACGCTGCCGACCGGAGCCACCGTCGGCCTCCTCGATGAAGTCGTGCTCCGCGAGCTTGCGCAGGTGCCACGAGCAGTTGGCCGGGGTCTCGCCGAGCCGGGCGGCGAGCTGCGTCGCGGTCAGCGGCCCTTCGAGCGTCAGCAGCTCGAGGATCCCCATCCGCACGGGATGGGCCACGGCTGTCAGGGCCCGCGGGTCACGCAGGCGGCGGTACGCGGTCATGGATGGAAAGTACTCTTTCGAAAGAGTCCTTGCAACCGTGTTGGGATCACCGGGTACCCGGTGGTCCGCGGGTTATCGACCGTTGCAACGGTCGATAACCCGACGAATCACCTGGTACCCGGTGGTTCCGACGACCCGCAGTCGGTGCACTCCCCGAAGATCGCGAGGTGTCCCACGTCGACCTTGAAGCCGTCGCGCTCCAATGCCGCCACCAGCGGCTCGACGAGCGAGGGGTCGTAGGAGCGTACGGCGTTGCAGCGGCGGCAGACGACGTGCACGTGCTCGTGCTCGGTCGTCGAGTGGTAGGTCGGTGCCCGATCGCTGAGGTGCGTGTGGCGCACCAGCCCGAGCTCCTCGAGCACCTCGAGCGTGCGGTAGACCGTGGAGGCGTTGACCGAGCTGACCTGGCTGCGGACGTGGGCGAGCACCTCGTCGGGCGTGGCGTGGCCCAGCTCCTCGACCGCCCGGAGGATCAGCCGGCGCTGCGGGGTCAGCCGCAGTCCCTGCTCGCGCAGCCGGTCGGCGAGGTCGTCGCTCATGGGAGGTCGACGCTCATGCGCGTTGCAGGCGGGCCCACGTGTGGGGCTGGAGCTCCTGCCCCACCGCAGCCATGTCGTAGGCGTAGAGGAGGTCGCCGTCCACGTTGCCGTACATCCGCGACCCGGCGGTGACCTCCTTGGCGGTCTCGGTGAAGGAGACGCCGGCGGTGTGCATCTCGAGCTTGCCGCCATCGGCCGCGCCGTACCAGATCTCCGAGAAGCCGATGTTGTGCGACAGGAGGAACTCGACCTTGCCGGGCTCGGGGCAGCGCAGGAAGCCGGTCTCCATCGCCGCGTCGCGGACGAACCCGCCGTCCTCGTCCACGATCCAGGAGCGGGACATGTAGTGGAAGAACGGGCGGCCGTCGTGGGTGAAGATCAGCTCCTGGCCGAACTGGTACGACTCGATCGTCGGGTACGTCCCGTGGCCGTTGCCGCGCCACGTGCCGAGGAGCCATGCGACGGGGCCGCAGTTGGGGTGCAGGTTGTCCGGCAGCTCGAAGGGCATGGACTCCACTCTAGTGTTCAGCCATGGCTCGATCACTGGTCGTCAAGGTCACCTGCGGGGCAGAGGACGCGGAGCGCTGCAACCAAGGATTCACCGTCGCTGCCGCGGCCGCCGCCTCCGGGGCGGACGTGTCGTTGTGGCTCACCGGCGACGCCGCGTGGTTCGGCGTGCCGGGCCGCGCCGAGGAGTTCGACCTCGACCTCGCCACTCCCCTCGACCAGCTGATGGCGGCCGTCCTGACCACCGGCTCGGTGACGGTCTGCTCGCAGTGCGCGGCCCGCCGCGGCCTCGTGGAGGGAGACCTGCGCGAGGGCGTGAGGATCGCCGGCGCGGCGGTTTTCGCGGAGCAGGTCCTGGGCGAGGGCGTACAGGCGCTCGTCTACTGATCCGCCTCCCGCGGGACGTCATCCCGGAGTTCACCCGGCGGTGCCACACTGGCAGCATGTCCGACCCGGCCACCTTGACCAGCGCTGTGTCCCCCTCGGTGGAGGAGGGTCCCACCAGCCTGCCGTTCGGGCACCCCACCGACACCTTCGACGTCGAGCCGCCGTACGCGCCCGACGCCGCGCAGATCGAGGCCGTGGAGAAGTTCGAGGACCGCTTCATCGACCGGGAGATCTCCTGGGTGCGGTTCAACCAGCGTGTCCTCGAGATGGCCGAGGACCCGCGGCTCCCGCTCCTCGAGCGGGCCCGCTTCCTGGCCATCTTCGCCAGCAACCTCGACGAGTTCTTCATGGTCCGCGTGGCCGGCCTCAAGCGCCGCATCGCGGCCGGGGTCGCCGTACGCGCCGCCAGCGGGCTGATGCCGCGCGAGCAGCTGGAGCAGCTGTGGATCGGCTGCCGCGACCTGATGGAGCGGCACGCCCGCGCACTGGCCGACCTGCTGCCCGAGCTCGGCAGCCAGGGCATCGAGATCGTCCGCTGGTCGGACCTCGACCGCGACGAGCAGAAGGTCTGCAAGAAGCTCTTCAAGGACCGCATCTTCCCGGTGCTGACGCCGCTGGCGGTCGACCCGGCCCACCCGTTCCCCTACATCTCCGGGCTGTCCCTCAACCTGGCCGTCGTGGTCCGCCACCCCAAGACCGGCACGGAGCACTTCGCGCGGGTCAAGGTGCCCCCGACCTTCGGCCGCTTCGTCGGCCTCGGCAACCAGCGCTTCGTCCCGATCGAGGACGTCATCGGCGAGCACCTCAAGAAGCTGTTCCCCGGCATGGAGGTGCTCGGCGCGCACACCTTCCGGGTCACCCGCAACGAGGACCTCGAGGTCGAGGAGGACGACGCGGAGAACCTGCTGAAGGCGCTCGAGAAGGAGCTCCTCCGGCGCCGGTTCGGAGCGCCCGTACGCCTCGAGGTGGAGGAGTCGATCGACCCCAAGGTCCTCGACCTGCTGGTCTCCGAGCTCGGCGTCGGCCGCAACGAGGTGGTGTCGCTCCCCGGCCCGCTCGACCTCACCGGCCTGCACTCCATCGCCGACCTGCCGCGCGACGACCTCAAGTACGCCGGGTTCCTGCCCTCGACGCACCCGAGCCTGGCGGAGGTCGAGTCGGCCTCGCCCGTCGACATCTTCGACTCGGTGGCGCGGCATGACGTGTTGCTGCACCACCCCTACGACTCCTTCGCCACCTCGGTGCAGCGCTTCCTCGAGCAGGCCGCCGCCGACCCGCACGTGCTCGCGATCAAGCAGACCCTCTACCGCACCTCCGGCGACAGCCCGATCATCGAGGCGCTCATCGACGCCGCCCAGGCCGGCAAGCAGGTGCTGGTGATCGTCGAGATCAAGGCGCGGTTCGACGAGCAGGCCAACATCCGGTGGGCCCGCAAGCTCGAGCACGCCGGCTGCCACGTCGTCTACGGCCTCGTCGGCCTCAAGACCCACTGCAAGCTCTCGATGGTGGTGCGCGACGAGCCCGACGGCATCCGGCGCTACGTCCACCTCGGCACCGGCAACTACAACCCCAAGACGGCCCGGCTCTACGAGGACTTCGGCCTCCTGACCGCCGACCCCGAGGTCGGCGACGACGTCGCCCTCCTCTTCAACAACCTGTCGGGGATCAGCCGCAACACGACGTACGACCACCTGCTGGTCGCACCCGACAACGTCCGCGACGGGTTGATCGCCCAGATCCACCAGGAGATCGCCCACCACGAGGCCGGCCGCAGCTCCGGCATCCGGATCAAGGCCAACTCGGTGGTCGACGAGGCGGTGATCGACGCCCTCTACATCGCCTCGCAGGCAGGTGTGCGCGTCGAGCTGCTGATCCGTGGGATCTGCGCGCTGCGCCCCGGCGTACCTGGTCTGTCCGAGACGGTGCGGGTCCGCTCCATCCTGGGCCGCTTCCTGGAGCACAGCAGGATCTTCTGGTTCGACAACGGCGGCGAGCCGGCGGCGTGGATCGGATCGGCCGACATGATGCACCGCAACCTGGACCGCCGCGTCGAGGTGCTCGTACGCCTGCGCGACGAGCACGTCATCGACGAGGTGCATGCCCTCCTCGACCTCGCCCTCGACGCGGACACCACCGCCTGGGACCTCGACTCGGAGGGCGCGTGGCACCTTCACTCCGGCGCGCGGCACCTGCACGACGAGCTGGTCCGGCAGCAGCGGCGCCGCCGCCGCTGAGCCACGCCTGCGGCGGGCGTCACACCGAGCCCCGAAACGGGCCTCGCGGTTGCGTCGTTCGGCGAATGACCCCCTAGCATGATCCCGGTTCATCCGCCCCCCGTTCGGAGTTCACCGTGCGTTTGAAGTTCCGCCCTGTCGACAGCTCGTTCTACGACCTGTTCAGCGAAGCCGCCAACCACCTCGTCGTCGGAGCACAGCTCCTCAGCGAGATGCTGTCCGCGGACAACTCCAAGGCCGAGATCGCCCAGCGCATGCGCGAGGCCGAGCACGCCGCCGACGAGACGACGCACTCCATCATCCGACGGGTCAACAGCACGTTCGTGACCCCGTTCGACCGCGAGGACATCTACTCCCTCGCCTCGGCGCTCGACGACGTGATGGACATGATGGACGAGGCCGTCGACCTGGTCCTGCTCTACGAGGTGACCTGGCTCCCGCCGGAGACCACCCAGCAGGTCGAGGTGCTCCAGCGGTGCGCGGAGCTCACCGCTGCCGCGATGCCGTCGCTGGAGTCGATGGGCTCGCTCGACGAGTACTGGATCGAGGTCAACCGCCTCGAGAACACCGGCGACAAGTCCTACCGCCGCATCCTGGCCAACCTCTTCAGCGGGGAGTTCGAGGCCCTCGAGGTCCTCAAGCTGAAGGACATCGTCGAGTCCCTCGAGGGGGCGATCGACGCGTTCGAGAAGGTCGCCAACATCGTGGAGCAGATCGCCGTCAAGGAGTCCTGACCCTGATGGAGATCGGGATCATCATCGCGGTCGTCGTCGTCGCCCTGGTGTTCGACTACACCAACGGGTTCCACGACGCGGCCAACGCGATCGCGACGTCCGTGTCGACGGGCGCCCTCAAGCCGCGCGTGGCCCTGGCCATGGCGGCGGTCATGAACTTCGTCGGCGCCTTCCTCGGCCAGAAGGTCGCCCAGACCGTCTCCGAGGTCATCGACCCGGGCAGCGGGAGCCACGGCCTCGTCATCGTCATGTGCGGCCTGCTCGGCGCCATCACGTGGAACCTGATCACGTGGTACCTCGGACTGCCGTCGTCGTCCTCCCAGGCCCTGATCGGCGGCCTCGTCGGCTCCGCGCTCGCGGCGGGCGCGACTGCCAACTGGGACGTGGTGGTCGACAAGGTCGTCCTCCCCATGCTGATCTCGCCGGTCGTCGCCTTCAGCCTCGGTTTCGCGGCGATGGTCGGGATCATGTGGATGTTCCGCCGCGCCAATCCCGGCCGCGCCAACCGTGGCTTCAAGCTCGCCCAGACCTTCTCCGCGGCGGCGATGGCGCTGGGGCACGGCCTCCAGGACGCGCAGAAGACGATGGGCGTGATCTTCCTGGCGCTGCTCACCGGCGGCTACGTCTCCGCGGGCGACGACCTGCCGCTGTGGGTCATCTTCGTGTCGGCGGCGGCGATCTCGCTCGGCACGTGGTCGGGCGGGTGGCGCATCATGCGCACCCTGGGTCGCCGCATCATCCACCTCGACCCCGCGCGCGGCTTCGCCGCCGAGTCGGTGGCGTCGGGCGTGCTCTACTCCACGGCCTACGTGTTCGAGGCGCCGATCTCGACCACCCACACCATCACCTCCGCCGTGATGGGCGTGGGCGCGACGAAGCGCCTCTCGGCCGTCCGGTGGGGCGTCGCGCGGTCGATCCTGATCGCCTGGGTGCTCACCTTCCCGGCGGCCGCCTTCGTCGCCGCCGTCTGCTACTGGGTCGCCCATATCTTCCTCCCCTGACGGACCCGCCCTCCCGGTCCCGGGGCTCGACCAGATCCTCTTTGGACTGGGGACGTTGTGGTCGCTCATCACGCGATCTCACCTACCGGAACGTCCCTAGATACCCCGAGATCGGGCACCTCAGGCGTCGCTCAGGACGCAGAGCGGTGAGCGAGCAACCTCGCCCGGTCGAACGGCGGACAGCGCGCGCCGCTGCGCCACGGTGAACGTGGGCACCCACCAGACGGGCGGCTCCAGCGACCACAGCCCCGCTCCTCCGCCGGTCGGCGTCCGGCACGCGCGTAGGCCTGCCGGAGCCGTTCCAGGAAGGGACCGGGATCACTCAGGTCCCCCGCCATCATCCGCACGCCTTCCAGGCCCAGAGCGCGATACGCCGCGTCCTTGACCACATCCGCATGCCTGACCTGGCCGGCGAGGTGCAACCCGCCGTCGTACAAGCCGAAGACGCCGGCATCGACGTCGAGCAGGTCCGGCGTGCCGACGAACCGGCCCGCACGGTCGTGGACGGGGTGGTTGGTCAGGGCCCTCGGGAACCCGCCCACCTGCCAGATGTGTCGCATCACCGACTCCATCGGGGACCATGCGTTCTCGTCAAGCAGCGGCAGGAGGTCGCGTACGCGTTGGACGCCCTGCCTGATCCAGAGGGCCCGGTCGACGAAGGCCGCCAACTCCGCCATCGACACGAGATCGGCGTAGGCCGCCATGTCGAACGCCATGACGGCGTCCACGTCGCTCTCGGCCTTGCGCATCTCGAAGGCGACGCTCCACAAGGGAGTGGTCACCCTGATGCCCCGCCAGCGGCGCAGCTCGCTGGGCGGCACGAGTTCCTGGCTGACCAGGACCGCCAGATTCGGTCGCTTCGAGTGCCGCGAACCCAGCCGAGCGTGACCGGTCGCTGTAGCCGCGCCCCGGTCGGTGCCGTCGAACCAGGTCGCCCCGTGCCAGCGCAGGGACGCCCATCCGGTCACGCCGCCGTGCGCCGGGAGCTGTGCGGCAGCTTCGACGATGCGTTGGTCCGGCGTCCGCTCGACGTACGACGGAACCCACAGGCTGCTGCCGACCGGAAGGTGTGAACCTGATCGGGTCTGCCAAGGCGTGGGGCCATCCTCGGCGCTTCCGCCTCGCCGGCCACACCAGCCCCGGTTCGAGTCCCTCGCGGGGCCCCCATCCCGCGCGCGGCCATGCCCCGCACGTCCAACTGTCATCGCTCATCCCGAGAGAGTGCATCGATCCGACGCGGTCGGGGTCGGGTCTTCCACACCCTCCCAGCCGACGTCGGGCGTCCGCCCCGCTGTGGACGCTCGTGGCCGATCAGGCGCGCCGTGGGCGACCTCGACGCCGGGGTATCTAGGGACGTTCTGGTCGGCGAAACCCCCGATCAGCCGACCAGAACGTCCCGAGCTACCCCGACTGGGCAGCCACCATGACGGGCGAAGGGAGCGGGCGGCGGAACCCCCGGCTCAGCCGAAGCGACCCGAGATGTAGTCCTCGGTCCGCTTGTCGCTGGGGTTGGAGAAGATCGTCGAGGTGCGGTCGTACTCGACGAGGAGGCCGGTCCGGTTGCCCGTGGTCTCGTCGGGACGGGCGGTGAAGAAGGCCGTCCGGTCGGACACGCGTGCCGCCTGCTGCATGTTGTGGGTCACGACGATGATCGTGTACGCGTTGCGCAGCTCGAGCATCAGGTCCTCGACGCGCGCGGTCGCGATCGGGTCGAGCGCCGAGCACGGCTCGTCCATCAGGATCACCTCGGGCTTGGTGGCGATCGTACGGGCGATGCACAGGCGCTGC
The DNA here is from genome assembly GCA_963740115.1 of uncultured Actinomycetota bacterium. Classification (GTDB taxonomy): domain Bacteria; phylum Actinomycetota; class Actinomycetes; order Propionibacteriales; family Nocardioidaceae; genus Nocardioides. The sequence goes on from CAVUCQ010000001.1 coordinate 134,519, forward strand.
TGCTGACCCCCGGACAGGCCGTACGCCGACTGCTTGAGCTTGTCCTTCACCTCGTCCCACAGCGCCGCGCCGCGCAGCGCCTCCTCGACCAGGGCGTCCATGTCGTCGACCTTCATGCCCGTGACGCGGGGGCCGTAGGCGATGTTGTCGTAGATCGACTTGGGGAACGGGTTGGGCTTCTGGAAGACCATGCCGATCTGGGTGCGTACGGCGATGGGGTCGACGCGCTTCTCGTAGATGTCCTGGCCGTGGTAGAGCACCTCGCCCTCGACGCGGGCGCCCGTCACGAGGTCGTTCATCCGGTTGAGGCAGCGCAGCACCGTGGACTTGCCGCACCCCGAAGGCCCGATCATCGCGGTGATCTCGTGGCGGCCGTAGGAGAGGTTCACGTCGTGCACGGCGTGGAAGTCGCCGTAGAAGACGTTGAGGTCGCGCGTCTCCATCACCGGGTTGAGCGGAGAGTCCGGCAGGCGGCGTTCGGCGTTGACGTGCACGTCTCCGAGGGAGCCCATCTGCGGGAAGGTATCAGTGGAAGTGGCTGTAGCCATGTCGGTTGTCTCTCTCACCATGATCGCTGGAACTTGTTGCGGATGAAGATGGCCAGGGCGTTGAGCCCGAGGACCATCACGAGCAGCACGATGATGGCTGCGGACGCAGCCTGCTGGAGGTCCTCGCGGGAGTTGGAGGTCAGCGAGTAGATCTGCATCGGCAGCGCGGTGATGCGGCTCATCACGCCCGTGGGGTCGAAGAGGACCGACCCCGCGAGACCCACGATGACGAGCGGTGCGGCCTCGCCGATGGCCCGGGAGATCCCCAGGATGGTGCCGGTGGCGATGCCGGGGACCGCCGACGGGAGGGTCTGTCGCCACGTCGTCTGCCACACCGTCGCCCCGAGCGCCAGAGAGCCTTCGCGAATGTCACGCGGCACCGCCCGGACGGCCTCACGGGTCGTGATGATGATGACCGGCAGGATCAGGAGGGCAAGGGCCAGGGCACCACCCAGCACGATGCCGGTCTCCTGGAAACCGATCAGGGCCATGATCGCGACGGCGAGGAGGCCGTAGACGATGGCCGGGACGGCGGCGAGGTTCTGCAGGTTCACCTCGACGAAGCGGTGCCAGCGCGTGCTGGGGTCGGCGAACTCCTCGAGGTAGAGCGCCGCCGCGATGCCCAGCGGGACTGCCATCGCGGCGGTGAAGATCATCAGAAACAGGCTGCCGAGGATGCCGGCGCGGAAGCCGGACGTCTCCGGCCGCACGATCGAGGCGTAGTTGGTGAGCAGCTCGCTGTCGAACCGGGTGGAGCCGTCGATCGCCGTGTTGACGATGAGCGCGACCAGGACCAGCACCCCGAAGAACATGGAGAACCAGAGGAGGAGGAGGAAGACCAGCGAGACCGGAGCCTTGTCCTTGCTCCGTCCCGTGGCCACGTCGCGCGTGACCTGGCGAGCGGTCGTCGTTGCGATGCTCATCAGTAGACCTGCCTGAAGCGTCGTACGAACCTGATGCTGAGGAGGTTCAGGACCAAGGTGATGACGAAGAGCAGCATGCCGACGGCGAAGAGGTTGTTGTACTCGATCGAGCCGACCGGGTTCTCGCCCCCCGCCGTCGTCGCCATGAAGCCGGTCATCGTCTGCATGCCTTCGCGCGGGTCGAGGCTGGCCTTCTTCAGCGCACCGGCCGCGAGCGTCACGATCATCGTCTCGCCGATGGCGCGGGACATGCCCAGCACCACCGCGGCGGAGACTCCCGACAGGGCGGCCGGGAACACCACGCGCAGGCTGGTCTGCATGCGGTTGGCACCCATCGCCAGCGATCCCTGTCGCATTGCCTGCGGAACCGCGGAGAAGGCGTCCTCGGCCAGCGAGGCGATCGTCGGGATGATCATGACGCCGAGCACCAGCCCGGCGGCCAGCGCGTTGGTGAAGCCCACCTCGACGTCTAGGACCTTCTGCAGGAGGGTGGGCGTGACGAAGGTGAGGGCGAAGAACCCGTAGACCACCGACGGCACGCCCGCGAGCAGCTCCACCGTCGGCTTGAGGATCTTGCGCGCTCGCCGTGAGGCGTACTCGGACAGGTAGAGCGCAGCTCCCAGGCCGAGCGGCACCGCCACCAACAGGGCGATGACCGTGACCATCAGCGTCGCGGTGACCAGCGGCAGCACGGCGAAGGTGCCGTCGAAGGCGAAGAAGTCGCCGAACGGGACGTCGCGGAAGAAGTCGATGACGGGCCGGATGAGGGCGGCGATGATGCCGAACGTGATGGCGATCGAGGCGTACGCCGAGAGCTGCAGGACGGCGGTGATGGCTCGCTCGCCCGGACGGGACTTCGCGGAGAGGTCGATCGCGGCCGGCAGGCCCGTCCTGGAGGACGGGCCTGCCGGTCCGGCGATGGCGTTGTTGCTCATGTCAGGGATCGGGCCCGACTTCAGGAGCCGAGGGACTCGAGGGTGGACTGCGTCTCCGAGTAGAGCTCGTCGCTGAGCGGGATGAACTGCCCGATCTCCGCGATGTCGGCGAGGTTCTCGATGTAGAAGTCCGTGTAGGCCTTCACGGCCTCGTTGTCGGCGTACTCGGCGTTGTTGACGTAGATGAAGAGCGGACGCGCGAGCGGGCGTGTACTCGCCGGCCTGGGCGGTCTCGGCCGAGGGCTCGACGCAGCCGCTGCCGCTGTCGATCGCCAGCGCCTTGAGCGTGTCCTGGTTCTCCTCGTAGTAGGTGTAGCCGAAGAAGCCGACCGCACCCTCGGTGCCGGCGACACCCTGGACCAGGACGTTGTCGTCCTCCGAGGACTCGACGTCGTCGCGCAGCGTCTCGGACTCGTCACCGACGACGTCGGCGGCCATGTAGTCGTAGGTGCCGGAGTCGGTGCCCGGGAAGAAGAAGGAGATCTCCTGGTCGGGGAAGCTCGGGTCGATGTCGCTCCAGCTCTTCGCGGTCGACTTCGGACCGACCAGGTCGACGAGCTGGTCGACCGTCAGGCAGTCGACGGCGAGGTCCGGGTGGACCGCCACGGTCAGCGCGTCGGTGGCGACCTGGAGCTCGGTGTACTCCACACCGCCCTCCTCGCACGCCGCGACCTCGTCCTCCTCGATCGGACGGGAGGCGTCGGAGATGTCCGTCTGGCCCTGGCAGAACACCTCGAACCCACCACCGGTGCCGGCCTCGCCGACGGTGACCTGGATGTCGGGGTTCTCCTCGTTGAGCAGCTCCTGGGCGGCGACGCTCATGGGGTAGACGGTGGACGAGCCGTCGACGGCCACGCTGCCGCTGACGCCGCCCGAGGCGGAGTCGCCGTCGGTGCTCGCGCCGGCGTCGCCGCCGCCGCAAGCAGCCAGGGTGAGGGCCAGGACGGCCGCGCCGGACGCCACGGCCCAGCGGTGGGAAGTGATCTTCACTTCGTAACTCCTGAAGTCTGATGAGTGCTGACATCAGCGAAGGTAGGGAGGTCAGGAGAACGAGCGCGGCGCCGTCGGTGAACGGGCGGTGAACTCGACCGGGCCGGTTGTCGTCAGGAATCCGGGCGTGAGACGGCGATCACATGAACTTGGCCCGATGACCTTGACGGAGCAGCCATCCGGCCCTACAAGGCGCGGTCAGGGCTCGACGAGCTGGGTGGCGACGACGCGGCCCTTGCGGTGGTGCACCACCAGCATCGCGCCCGTCTCCAGCTTGACTTCCGGCACCTGCAGCGCGTCGAAAACCGTCGGCAGCACGGGACGGTGGCCGCACAGGACCGTGCACTCTCCGGACTCGAGGAGCGTGTCGACGATGTCGACGACACCGGCGGTGGTGGCGCCCTCCTCGCTCAGCTCGTCGTAGAGCTTGGTCGGCCAGCCAGTGGTGTCGGCGTACGGCCGCACCGTCTGCACGCACCGCAGGCTGGACGACGTGTGCGCCGAGGTGACACCGAAGGCGGCGAGCAACGGCACGAGCTGCTGGGCCTGGGCCTGTCCCAGCTGCACCAGCGGGCGCTCGCGGTCATCGCCTCGCCACGCGTCCTTGGAGCGCGCCTTGGCGTGGCGGAGCACCACCAGCGCGCGTGTCCGGCGCCGCAGCGGCCGCGCTTCCGCGAGGGTGTCACGGTCGTAGGCATAGGTCAGGCGACCAGCAGCGGCCGACCATGCCACCCACTCGACGGCGTCGATCTCGTCGTTGGCGTGGTAGCTGCTGACGTCGTCGCTGCCGACCACCCGGGCGGTCCAGTAGTCGACCGACTTCCAGCGGCCGGTGGACATCCGGTAGCGCTGCGACGTGAGGGCAGGCCCCAGGCACACGTCGAGCCCGGTCTCCTCGGCCACCTCGCGGACCGCTGCGGTGACCGCGTGCTCACCCGGGTCGAGCTTGCCCTTCGGGAACGACCAGTCGTCGTACTTGGGCCGGTGCACGAGCAGCACCTCGCCGCCCTTGCGTGTCACCACGGCGCCAGCAGCGCGCACGTCGCGGAGCTCCATGGAAGTAGTCTCACACCCACCACCGATCCGCGAGGAGCCTGTCCGTGTCGCGTCGCGCCGTCGTCGCCCTCGTGGCCGTGCTCGGGGTGGCCGTCGCCGGGCTGGTCGCCTGGCGCGTGCTCACGCCGGAGACGGCGTTGGCGCAGGCGCTGTCGATGGCGCCGGCCGGGACCAGCAGGGTGGCGTGGACCGATTGGGAGGGCGTACGCCGCGAGCTCGGCGCCGACCTCGACAGCGGCTCCACGGCCGAGGCGGTCGACGCCTTCATGGCCGACGCGTTCACCCGCGACCTGTCCGCGATGTCCGCCCTCGGCACGTCGGCCGCGGTGATGCAGGAGGAGCTCGGCTTCTCCCCCGCCACCGTCAGCTGGGAGGCGCTCGCCCAGTCGACGGACGGTGCGGTCGAGATCCTCGGCGTCGACGACCGCGTGTCCTTCGGCGAGCTCGCCGACCGCCTGGCCTCGCTGGGCTGGACCGAGCCCGAGGAGCCGGACGGGGTCTGGGTGGGCGGAGCCGACGTGCTCGCCGGCGTCGGACCCGGGCTCACCCCCGAGCTCCAGCACGTCGTCCTGCTGGCCGACCAGCGGGTGGTCCTCACCTCCGACCAGGCGCCCTACCTCGAGCAGGTCGTGGAGGTGGTCGACGGGGACGCCGACGCCGCGGACCACCTGGCCGACGTGGCGTCGGGCCTGGACGAGCCGCTGGCGGCGGCGGTGTACGACGGCCCCTACGCCTGCGAACGGCTGGCGATGTCCCAGGCCGACGACGACGCGCGGGCCGAGGCCGACCAGCTGGTGGCGACGGCCGGCGGCGTCCACCCGCTCACCGGGTTCGCGATGGGCCTCGCCGCGGGTGGCGACGTGCGGGTGGTGATGCAGGTGGAGGACTCCGACGACGCGCCGGACGACGCCGATGCGCGAGCCCAGCTGGCGACCGGTCCGGCTCCCGGGCAGGGCGGCGACTTCGACGACCGGTTCTCGGTCGAGGACGCCGGCTCGGAGGGACGGGAGATCGTGCTCGACCTGCAGCCGGCGGACGGGGAGTACGTGCTGTCGGACCTGACCAGCGGCCCGGTGCTCTTCGCGACCTGCTGAGGGCTGGACCGGCAGGCTCAGTCCTGCGGCTTGCGCGGGGTGACCCCCAGCAGCTTGTCGATCTCCTCCTGGGACAGGTGGTCCTCGGACTCGCTCGCGGCGATGATCAGGGTCGTGGTGAGCTCCACCTCGCCCAGGAGGTCACCGTCCTCGAGGGTCACGTCGAACTGGTCGTGCACGTCACCCTCCCTGATGATTGTGGATCATTCGACTGTAGGCGTCAGGACCAAGTCTCCCCGACACTTGCTGCCGGGGAAATGACCCTTTCGTGTCACTAGTCTGGCTTGAAACAGCATCCGGCCCCACCCCCGAATAGGGGATGGGGCCGGAGTACTTGATCAGATCTGGACGAACAGGTCCAGGTTCAGCAGATCAGAGCGGACGAACGTTCTCCGCCTGCGGGCCCTTGGGCCCCTGGGTGACGTCGAACTCGACCTTCTGGTTCTCGTCCAGCGACTTGTAGCCGTTGGACTGGATGGCCGAGTAGTGCACGAAGACGTCGTCGCCGCCGTCCTCCTGCGCAATGAAGCCGAAACCCTTCTCGGCGTTGAACCACTTCACGGTGCCTTGAGCCATGTGCTCGGTACTCCTGTTATCGGAACGAGAAGCCATCACTGCGACGACTCCGCATCAAGTGCGGTGACACGTCGTCCCGACTCACAAGCTGGAGGGCCCGAAGAAGAAACGCCGTTGGATCACAAACTCCGCGGGCGTCGACCTGCTGGAACTTGCACCTGTTGCACCACCCACCTTACCAACAAATCGCCCCACGTCACCGCCCGAGGGCCACCTGCTGGTGAACAGTTGGGCAACGGGCCGTCGAGCAGGGTGTTCGGCGGCCTCCGGGGGGGCCTGCGACCATCGTCGGGTGACCCGCTCCGCCCTTCCTCGCGTGGCCGTCTGCGGCATCAGCCTCGAGGCCTCGACCTTCTCGCCGGCCCTCACGACGGCCGCGATGCTCGCGCCCCGCCGGGGTCGCGCGGTCCTCGAGGCGTGGGACTTCTGGCGGCCAGGAGGGTCCCTGGCCGACCGCGCGGAGTGGGTCGGCGTGCTGCAGGCCCGCACCATCGCGGGCGGCGCCATCCCCGCCGACGACTACGCGCTGCTGAAGGCCGAGATCCTGGCCGGGCTCGTCGCGGCCGTCGCCGAGGCGCCGCTCGACGGGGTGGTGCTGGACATCCATGGCGCGGCGAGCGTGGTGGGCCTCGACGACATGGAGGGCGACCTGGCCGTGGCCGTACGCGCGGTGGTGGGTCCGGACTGCCTCATCAGCAGCGGCATGGACCTGCACGGCAACGTCTCGCGGACGCTGGCGGAGACCGTCGACCTGCTGACGACGTACCGCACGGCACCCCACGTGGACTGGCAGGAGACCAAGGAGCGCGCGGCGCGCAACCTGCTCGACCGGCTCGCCCTGCCGGTCGGACGGCGCCGGCCGGCGAAGGCGTGGGTGCCGGTGCCCATCCTGCTGCCCGGCGAGATGACCAGCACCCGGCTGGAGCCCGCCGCGAGCCTCTACGCCCGGGTGCCCGAGATCGAGGCGATGGACGGGATCCTCGATGCCGGGATCTGGATCGGGTACCCATGGGCCGACGAGCCGCGCAACTGCGCGGTCGTGATGGTCGTCGGCGACGACGCGGAGCTGGCGTGGGCCGAGGCGGGCGCGCTGGCGCGTGAGGTGTGGGACCGCCGGGAGGAGTTCGGCTTCGTGGCGCCGACCGGCACCCTCGACGAGGTGCTCGCCGAGGCGATCGCGGCCCCGAGGACGCCCTACTTCGTGTCCGACTCGGGCGACAACCCCACCGCCGGCGGGGCCGGCGACGTGACGTGGACCCTCGCCCGGCTGCTGGCCAGCGAGCCGCTGGCGGCGAGCGGCAGGCGCGCGATCTACGCCTCGATCCCGGACGCGGCCGGCGCCCTCGCGGCCGCCGAGGCAGGCGTGGGAGCGACCGTGCGCCTCACCGTCGGCGCGCGGAAGGACGCCCGCCACGCACCACCGGTGGAGGTGGCGGGCGAGGTGGTCGCCGTGGTGCCGACCGAGGACAACCTGGAGGTCGTGGTCCGGACGCCCGCCGTCGACGTGATCCTCACCCGGCGCCGGCGGCCCTACCACCTCGAGGCCGACTTCACCCGGCTCGGCCTCGATCCCCGCCGGGCCGACATCGTGGTCGTGAAGATCGGCTACCTCGAGCCCGAGCTGTTCGACATGGCCGCCGACTGGATGCTCGCGCTCACCCCCGGCGGCGTCGACCAGGACCTCGCCCGGCTCGGCCACCGCCGGATCCGGCGCCCGACGTTCCCGCTGGACGACGTGTCCGCTGTCGACCCGCTCGCGGCGGCCGAGCTGTTCCCGGGCGACACGACGCCCGGATGACGACTCACCGACGCAGCGCTGCCACGACGTCGGCGACCACCGCTGCGCTGGTCACACTGCTCGTCCCGTCGTCGTAGCCGACCGACCAGGCGGCTCCGAGGGACGGCACCCGACCCACGGCACGCAGGTGCACCTCCCGCGCACCCGTCTCCGCCACGACGCGGGCGACGTTGTCGGGCCGGACGCCGCCGCCCACCGCGATCCGTACGTCGTCGCCACCTCGCCGCACCAGCTCGGCCAGCTCCGGCAGGTGGTCGACCGCCGGGCCGCCGCCCCCGGAGGTGAGCACCCGGGTGATGCCGAGGTCGGCCAGCAGCGCGAGTGCCGTGACCCGGTCGGGCACCGAGTCGAAGGCCTTGTGGAAGCTGACCGGTGCGTCGTCGCAGGCCGCCACGAGACGGCGTACGGCGTCCGCGTCGATGCTGCCGTCGGCGCTGAGGGTGCCGATGACGAACCCGAGCCGCACCGACGTCGGGACCGCGGCCCGGACGGCTGCGATGTCGGCCTCCATCACCGCCACCTCCTGACGCGAGTGCACGAAGTCGCCGGCGCGGGCGCGCACCAGCACCCGGACGTCCAGGTCCGGGGCCTGCTCGGCGCAGTGCAGGACGAAGCCCACGGTGGGGGTCGTGCCGCCCTGCGTGAGACCGGCACACACCTCGACGGCGTCGGCGCCGGCCGCGGCGGCCACGCGTGCTCCCCCGACGTCCTCCAGGCAGATCTCCACCAGCGTCCTCGCGATCGGGTTGCCGGTCATGGCCCCACGGTAGGCGGGCGCACGACCGGCTCCGTCAGCGCAGGTAGCGCCGTCGCACCACGTCCTGCTGGTCGACGGGCGTGCCGCGCTCCATCGTCCAGGCCAGCCGCACCAGCCCGGCGTGCGACCACGTCAGCGGCGTCGCGGCGCGGGTGCCCTCGCCCGCGGGACAGCAGGCCTCGCCCGTGGGCGCGCGGCCGTCCCAGACCTGCTCGGAGATCATGTCGCTCGTGCCCGCGGCGGCGGCCATGGCGGCGAGATGGATCGAGGCGTCCTGCCCGGCCGTGACGGCGTACTCGCCGCGCTCGCCGGTGAGGAGCGGCCACGCGCGACCCAGGGTGGTGCCGGTGTCGTCGTCGGTGATCTCCCACTGCCCGCCGTCGCGCGTCTCGCCGTAGCCGTCGAAGCTGAAGCGGTGCCAGAACGGCCCGTTGGGGGTCTCGACCCGCAGCTCCTGGTCGACCACCGCGAGCGTCGAGACGATGTCGGGGTCGTCCGCCTCCTCGAGGCCGAGGCGCACGAGGTCGAGGAAGCTCGGGTCGACGACCCGCCGCTGGTCGACCGCCGACGGACCGCCGTCACCGATGCCGTACTCGGTGCCCTTGTCGGGCTCGCCGTCCTTGGTCAGTCGCAGGAAGTAGGGGGCGGTGCTCAGCGGGCCGGTGGTGGTGCGGGTCCAGTCCTTGACCTTGGACTGCCACCGGTCGGCCAGCTCCAGCCACCGCCGTGCCGAGCGCCGGTCACCGTTCTTGCGGGCGATGTCCGCGGCGCAGACCAGGCCGGCGACCTGGGTGGCGATGGAGTTGGGCGAGTAGCCCGACTGGTTCTCCCACCGCTCCTGGGGCGAGAACGGTGCGCGCCGGCCGGTCTCCTCGTCGCGGAACCGCGCGAGGAAGTTCGCTGCCTTCTTCACCCCGCGATAGGTCCTCGGTCCGTCGCGTCCGACGAGGTGGGCGAGCGCGATCGGGAGGGCGACCTCGTCGAGCTGCAGCTCGGACCACACCGGCGTGCCCTCGACGTCGGAGTTCTGCGGGAAGGACCCGTCGGGCTTCTGCTGCACGTCGAAGAGCCAGTCCACCGACCGCCGGGCGGCCGCCTTGTCGCCCATCGCCCAGAGCGCGGTGCCGAACTGGTAGGAGTCGCGTGACCACACCAGGTGGTAGGCGCCGGACGGCGAGGACAGGTCCTTGACCTCGTCACCCCACACCCACGGTGCCGACGGGGACGCCACGAGCGCGCCGGGATTGAGCTTGTCCTCGGCGGCGGCGAGCACGAGCGCCGAGGCGAGGTACTGGCGGCGCACGGCGGCTGCGCTCTCCGGGACCCGCTTCAGGGAACGGACGTAGCGGTGCCACCCGCGGTCGTAGCGGCGTGCCGTCGCCGCCGCGGAGACCTCGGCCGACCGGCCGGCGACCTGGCGGGCCTCGGCGGCGGTGCCGCCGAAGCCGAGGACCAGCGTCGCCCGCTGGTGACCGGGCAGCCCCGTCACGCGCGAGACCCGACCGGTCTGCACGAGGTTGCCCGGGCCGCGCGAGCGGCGACCGTCGTCGAGCCGGTGGTCGCCCTCGAGGTCGGTCCAGCCGTCGTCACGTCCGAGCAGTCCGTTGGACGTCGCTCCGAAGCGGGGGCTCGACACCAGCGCGGACGCGACGGCCTCCTTCGCGTCGGACGCCACGAGCGCGTCGCCTGCAGTCCTTCCGCGGTCGTCCATCCCGGAGTTGGCCAGCGCGGGGTCGTGCAGGGCGTACAGCCGGTAGGTCCCACCGTCGAGCGACTCGAGCCGTACGCGCACCACGAGGGCGTCGCGGCGCGGGTCGGTGACGTACGTCTTGGTCAGCCGGTACTTCCCGGACGTCGCCGTCCCGACCTGCTGGAAGCGCAGGCTCCGCTCGTCGGGGCGGGTGGTGACGACCTGCACGTCCGCGGACTCGCGGTCGGTGAAGGTTCGCCCGTCGGTCACCACCAGCTCGAGGCTGCGGGTGCTCGGCGTCGAGAGGTCGGGGTAGAACACCTCGCTCACGCGGCCGCCCTGGAGGGTGAACCACACGTTGCTCCCCCGGGTGCGGGACGTGCCGAAGCCGGCCTTGTCGGCTTCCGTCCACGTGCTCTTGGCGCCCCGCTCGGGCACCCGACTCTCGGCCGGGCCGGCGGATGCCGCCGGCGGCGAGGCGACGGTGCTGAGCACCAGGGCGAGTGCGGTGGGACCGACGAGAGTGCGCAGTGCCATAGGGACCTCCGAGATCGACTCCTCCCGTCGTACCTCCCGGCGACGGGGACCAGCCACACCCCGGTGGGTGCCCGGGCTCCACCGGTCAGAGCCGAGGTTCGTTACCGTCGTGACCTCGCACCCCGCCCGTTCCTGAACTGGAGAGCCCCTGTGAGCGTCCTCGTGTTCTACAAGTCCACCCCCGAAGGCGCCGAGGCCGTCAGGGCCGGAGCCCGCCAGGCCGCCCTGCACCGCACGGACCTGATCGTGCACAACGTCCCGCTCGACGGGGCCGCTGCGGAGGACGTGGAGGCCTTGGCCTCGGGTGCCGCCTCGGGCGCCGGCATCTCGTTCCGCACTGTGCCGGAGAGCCGCGAGGGTGGGTCGCCCGTCGACGACTTCCTGAGCGCGGCCGCGCAGCCCGACGTCGAGCTCCTCGTCCTCGGGATCAGGCACCGCACCCAGGTCGGCAAGCTGATCCTCGGGAGCACCGAGCAGCAGATCCTCCTCGACGCGCCGCGCCCGGTGCTCGCGGTCAAGGCCTGACCGCCCGATCCACCCACCGGCGCACGGGCTCTCTCTGAGATGATCCCGGCAAGGCGCGGGGAGTCCGCACGTCGCGGACGCTGTCCCCACGCCCCGGGCCTCTAGCTCAATGGGTAGAGCAGCGGACTTTTAATCCGTTGGTTCAGGGTTCGAGCCCCTGGAGGCCTACGAAACCGCTGTATTGCTTCGCATGATGGGTGACGTTCGGCCTTCGGTTGAGGCGTGACACGTCTTCGGGTGATGAGTGACAGCTGCTTCGCGCGGTTCGCCCGAGTCAGCACGGCGCGCGGGAGGAATGTCCGGGATCACCACCGCCGTCCCTTCCCGCGAGGAAAGGGACGGCGGGGGCGACCTCAGCCGGTGACCTTCAGGGTCCGGCGCGCCCTCACGGTGACGGGCGTGCGTCCGGTAGCCGTAGCGACGACGCGCACGGAGATCTTCTTGCCGCGGAGCTTGCTGGTGAGGCGCAGGCGGTTCTTGGTCGCGTGCTTGATCTTCTTGCCGTTCGCCAGCCACTGGATCTTGCGCGTGACCGAGGTGGGGTTCCAGGTGCCCTTGGTGACTCGCAGACGCTGGCCGACCTTGAGCGCTCCCTTGATCCGCGGCTTCTTCACCACGGTCACCGCAGCGGCCGCTGGAACCGTGACGCTGGGGGCGACGGTGACCGTCGGCGCCACGGTGGGCGCGGGAGTCGGAGTCACCGTCGGCGTCGGCGTCGGGTCGGGCGTCGGCGTCGGGTCGGGCGTCGGCGTGGGCGTCGGGTCCACGGTGGGGATCGGCGTGGCCAGCTGCACGTCGTAGCGGTCCGCGCTCGGTACCGTCACCGCGTCTGCGGCAATGATCGCCATGTGGTCGTTCCAGTACTCGGTCACGCCGGAGACAGGATCGCGGAACCCGAGCGTGTACTCGCCCGCGGGCAGGCCACCGACGTCGTAGGTGCCGTCGGACCCGGCCACGATCGTCCTGAAGGACGTCCACGCGGAACCCTGGACCACGTATGCCGTCACCTCGGCACTGGCAACGCCCTTGCCATCGCTACCCGTGACAGTGCCGACGAGGTGGGCGGCACTCTCGAGGTTCACCGTTGCCAGCGTCGGCATGCCGCCGCTCGTCAGGTCCACCGGTGTCGCGGACTCGACACGGGCGGCGTCGTTGTAGAACTCCGTCGCGAAGGCGCCCGTGGGGTCGTCGAACCGCACGCGGTACACGCCGTCATCGAGCTTGCCGACGTTGTACTTCCCGTCGAGCGCCAGTGACCGCGTCGTCCATGGGGACCCACTGGCCTGTGCCGGTGGGGTCGGCCAGGGTCGTCACGACGATGCCGGCGAGGGGGACGCCCTCCGCGGTGGTAACGACGCCCTTGATGCGGGTCGGCTTCGCGGCTTGAGCCGGGCCGGCAACGAGCATGGTGGACGTCATGCCCACGGTGACTGCGAGAACGGCTCCCCCCAGTTTTTGGTATGTGCGCATGTCTTCTCCCGAAGTTTGTGAGGCATCGCGGCACGATGCGTATGCCGCACACTGGATCGGCAGGAGATTCCACGAGGGCGAACGGATCGCTTGTGTCCGTTCAGCCACGCGCGTTTGCCGTCGTGTTGCCCAGTTGTTGATAACTGGACCAGACCACTCGCCCCGGGTATGCCTCGCAGGGCGAAGGCGTGTCGGCGGCGGGGATCGACGCGGTGGACGCGGCCGGCGCGACCTGCGTAGGTGAGCGTTCTGAACTCGAGCGATCAGGCGCGCGTCAGGCCGCCTCCGTCGCTGCGTGGGTCCGCCCCTGCGGTGAGGCGCCCGTCCGGACCGAGCATGCAGATCATGGCGTGCCCCAATCTGTCATCGTGCGGAGGGGTGACCCGCACCTGGAGGCCGGACCGCCGGACCGCGGCCAGCCGTTCCGGAGGCAGGTCGGACTCGGCAACGACCGAGTCCGTGTCCCGGTTGAAGCGGCCCACCAGGTAACGAGGGGCCGACACCGCCTCCGCGGGATCGGCTCCGCCGAGGACGTGGCGAAGCAGCTGCGCGTGGATCTGCGGCTGTGCTCGACCACCCATGGCTCCGAACGCCGACACCGCGCCGCTGGGATGCTCGACGACGACCGGCATCAGTGTGTGGGCTGGACGCTTGCCGGGCGCCAGGGCGTTCGGCGAGGTCGGGTCGACGGAGAAGAACGAACCCCTGTTGTGGAACACGATGCCGGTGTCGGGATCACGCAGTCGCGAACCGAACGACTGGAAGAGCGACTGGATGAGCGAGACGGCCGTTCCGTCAGCGGCGACAGCGGTGACCGCGACCGTGTCCCCGCTCGCCCTCACCGTGGGCGTCGACGTGGGTGTCCGCGATCGCGAGAGGCCCTCCACGAGGTCGTCGACGTCGCGCGAGATCGCCTCGGGCGTCAGGAGGTGCTCGACATCGACCGTCATCGAGCGCGGATCAGCCAGCTCCTGCTCACGCCGCCGGCCCCCGAACGCGAACAGGTCGACCAGTGCTCGGTCATCCACCGACAGACGCCGCCGGGAGTACTCATCGAGTGCAAGGAGCGAGGTCAGGAGGAGATACCCCTGGGAGTTCGGCGGTGACGTCATCACCCGACAGCCCGCAGCGGTGACCGCGAGGGGGCTCTCGACAACGACCTCGTGGTCAGCCAGGTCGTGCGGGCTGACAGGTATCCCGAGCCTGTCGAACGCGACCGCGATCCGGTCGCCGACCAGTCCTTGGTAGAAGTCCTTCAAGCCACGGTCGGCGAGGTCGCGCAGCGTCGCGGCCAGCCTGGGCTGACGCAACGTGTCACCAACGCCCAGCGAGGTCCCGTCGCTTCGGACGAGCAGCGCTCGGAGCCCCGCATCGAGGGCGGAAGTCCGGCGCGCATCCGCCATGGCGTGGGCCAGGCCGGCACCGACCGGCGCTCCCACCTCGGCGAGCTCGATCGCCGGTCGCAGAACCTGCTCCAGCGGAACATGTCCGCCGCCCTGATCGAGGAGCCACTGCCACCCTGCGACCGTGCCCGGCACCGTCACGGTCAGCGGGCCGGCAACGGGCATCCGGTCCAGACGGGCAACGGGCCTCGTGCCATACATTCCGCTCGAGTTGACGCTGCGGACCGTGCCATCTGGGAACCGCAGGATCGCGAACAGGTCACCGCCCAGCGAGCACTGATGCGGGTACACCACAGTCAACGCGGCAGCCGCAGCGACCACAGCGTCGACGACGTTCCCGCCTCCGTCCGCGACACGCGCAGCAGCTCGAACCGCAAGGTCATGCGGCGCAGCAACGGCAAAGCGGCTCATCGTGCCCCGCCCCTTCCCGCTGAATGAGTCGCCACTCCGCAATTGTCGGTCACGTGACCCGGAAACAGGCACCTGGTTCGAGCCCTTGGGGGCGTTGCACGACCTCTGGACGAGGACCCGGCGTCGGCATCGGGCTGTTCGCTCCACGGCCAGGGAGTACAATCGAACGTACGGAGCCTCACCTTCGAGCCTTCCGTTGGTCTGCAGGTCTCGTGAAGAGCGCCTCTCTGTGTGCCTCGTTCCCAGTGCACGCGAAAGAGCCTCATGCTCGCAGCATCCGACTTTGCCCAGTCGATCGCCGAAGCCGCTCGGACCCTGAACAAGCCCCGGAGCCTGGACGACACCCTGCAGACCATCGTCGAGGTCGCCTGCAACTCCGTGCCGGGCTTCGACCAGGTGGGGATCGCGACCATCGAGAAGAAGGCAGACATCGCGACCCGGGCCTTCACGGGCGACCTGGTCGCGGGCCTCGACGCCATCCAGTACGCCCTCCACGAGGGTCCGTGCGTGTGCGCTCTGCAGGGCGACGACGAGATGTGCGTGTCGAGCCTGGCGCACGAGCAGCGCTGGCCCCGCTACGTGCCGCGCGCGCTCGAGGCAGGCATCCGCTCCCAGCTGGCGGTGAAGCTCTACCTCGATGTCGGCACCTTGGGAAGCATCAACTTCTACTCCACGGTCCACGAGCACGTGAGCGAGGACGCTCGAGCACTCGCCCAGCTGTTCGCCACCCACGCAGCGATCGCGCTCGGGCACGCCCAGGAGCGGGAGACCCTCACCCAAGGGTTGCAGAGCGGTCGATCCATCGGGCAGGCGATCGGCATCCTGATGGAGCGCTACGAGATGAGCGAGGACCGAGCCTTCGCCTTCCTCGTCCGCGCTTCCTCGCACCGCAACATCAAGCTCCGCCTGGTCGCACGGGAGCTCGTGGGCGAGGCGAAGGCCAGGAGGTCCACCCGTGGGTCGCCGCTCGCGGTGGCACGCCACACGAACGGACCCTTGGCACCGAGCGACAGCTGAGCTGCCGAGGGCCTTACGACCCCGCCGTCGGGTCCGGGGGACCGTCCACGATCCTCGGCACGTACTCCATCATCTGCAGCCGGCCGTCGAGGGTGCGGTGGTCGACCGGCTCCAGGACGACGTCGGGCCAACCGGTGTAGAAGTGCTCGCGCCCGGTCGCTCCGTTGACCACCGGGAACACGACCACCCGGAACCGGTCCACCAGACCGGCGCCCAGCAGCGACCGGCACAGGCTGAGGCTCCCGATGGTGCGCAGCGACGTGTCGCCGTCCTGCTTCATCGCGCTCACCTCCTCCGCCGCGTCGCCGCGGACGAGGCGCGTGTTGGCCCAGGCCAGCGGTTCCTCCAGCGTGGAGGAGAACACGACCTTGTCGAGGGCGGTGAGTCCGGTCATGTCCTCCTCACCGGAGTCCACGAAGCCTGCGAACAGCCGGTAGGTGGTGGCGCCCATCAAGGCGGTGTACGAGTCCGCCCCGGCGTCCTCCTCGAGCCACGCGAAGTACTCGGGGCCGCCCATCCCCCACAGGCCGGGCCAGCCCTCCGCCGACGCGAAGCCGTCCAGCGACGTGATCACGTCGACCATGAGCTCCGGCACCGTATGCCTCCTCCATCGATGTCCTCCGACCTTGCCCCGGCCACCCGCCAGGACACAACCCCGAGGAGGCAACCTGTGGCCGAGGGTCAGCGAGCGCTCCGGCGGGCAGCCACCCGGGCCGCGGTGAGCGCCGTCGGGTGGATCGGCTCAGGCGCCGCCGACGCGGTCGGCCGGCACGCCACGCGCACCGGAGTCGGTCAGCTCGGCCTCCCGGGCGGCCGCGGCCTCCAGCTCCTGGCGACG
Organism: uncultured Actinomycetota bacterium; assembly: GCA_963740115.1. Taxonomy (GTDB): domain Bacteria; phylum Actinomycetota; class Actinomycetes; order Propionibacteriales; family Nocardioidaceae; genus Nocardioides. Next base: position 151,087 of record CAVUCQ010000001.1, read on the forward strand.
CGTCTCCTCCATCATCGCCCGCGTGGCGTCGTAGATGCCGGGATCGGAGACGAGGTCGGCGGCACCACCACGCAACCGGGCCAGCGCGGCCCGGGCGAAGATCTGCTGCTCGGTCGTGGTGCGCTCCGACCGGTCGTTGCTGATGAAGGTGACGGCCCAGCGCATCAGTGCCGAGACGCGGTTCTTGAAGCCGGTCAGGTAGACCAGGTGGACCGCCAGCCACATCAGCCAGGCGACGACACCGGTGAGCCGGAGCTTGCCGACCATGGCCACGGCGCGGAACCGGCTGATGATCGCCATCGAGCCCTTGTCGAAGTACTTGAACGGCTCCTGCGGCTGCTTGCCCTCGAGCCGGTTGCTGATCTCCTTGGCGGCGTACTTCGCGCCCTGGATCGCGACCTGTGCGACACCGGGGAGGTTGTCGAGGGAGATCATGTCGCCGACCACGAAGACCTCGGGGTGGCCCGGGAGCGTGAGGTCGGGGTTGACCGAGATCCGGCCCGCGCGGTCCAGCGGTGCGCCGGTCTGCTCCGACAGCGTCTTGCCCAGCGGGTTGGCCTGCACCCCGGCCGCCCAGATCTTCGCGACGGAGTTGATCCGCTCGACGGTGCCGTCCTTGAACTTCACCTCGAGGCCACGCTCGTCGACGTCGGTGACCATGGCGCCGAGCATGACCTCGACGCCGAGCTTCTCCAGCTCCGACTTGGTCTTGTCGCCCAGCTTGGCCCCGAACGGGGGCAGCACCTGACCGGCCGCGTCGATCAGCACGATCCGCGCGTTGCGGGTGTTGATGGCGCGGAAGTCCTTGTTGAGGGTGCGGTGCGCGAGCTCGGCGATCTGGCCGGCCATCTCCACGCCGGTCGGTCCGGCGCCGACCACGACGAACGTCAGCAGGTGGTCGACGTCGTCACCGCGGGTGGCGCCGAGCTCGGCCATCTCGAAGGCGCCGAAGATCCGGCCGCGCAGCTCGAGCGCGTCGTCGATGCTCTTCATGCCGGGGGCGAACTCGGCGAAGTGGTCGTTGCCGAAGTAGGACTGGCTCGCACCCGCCGCGACCAGCAGCGAGTCGTACGACGTCACCGTCTCTCGACCGAGGACCTTCGACGTGACCGTCCGGGCCTCGAGGTCGATGCCGGTGACCTCGCCGAGGATGACGTTGGCGTTGTCCTGGCTGCTGAGGATCTCGCGGGTCGGCGGGGCGATCTCACCCTCGGACAGGATGCCCGTCGCGACCTGGTAGAGCAGCGGCTGGAAGAGGTGGTGGGTGGTCTTGGCGATCACGGTCACGTCCACGTCGGCGCGACGCAACGCCTTGGTGCCGAACAGCCCTCCGAAGCCGGACCCGATCACGACCACCTTGTGGCGGGGTGCCTGCGTGGGGGTCATGGAAGCTCCTAGGGTGTAGGTGCGATCTCTGTGGGGTGCCGTCTCGTTCCATTGTCCTCCCGTCCCCGCCGGGAGGCGAAACGCCGGTGGCGTCTCGTCGCTCACACCCTCTACCCAGAGTCCCGGGAAACTATGGTGGCTGTCGAGGTTTGAACGGCCTTCGCACGGGGTAGTCCTCGCCCACTGGACTGCCCGCCACCCGTTGAAACGAGTCCCAGTGCCGCTGAGCTCCGAGTTGATCCTCGCGTCGTCGCCGCGCGCTGCGGCCGATGCCCGCCGATGGGTCAGCGACATCTGCCTGCGGCTCGACCGGGCGGACCTCGTCGAGTGCGCCGAGCTGGGGGTCTCCGAGCTCGTCGCCAACGCGATCCTGCACGCCACCGCCCCCTTCAAGGTGCGGGTGCGCGGCACCGCCAGCCACCCGCGCATCGAGGTGGTCGACGGGTCGACCAACCCTCCCGTCCCGCCCGTCTCGGTGCCGACCGACGACCTCGAGCTGCTGCTCACGTTCGGGCGCGGCCTGTCGATGGTCGCCCAGTGCGCTGTCGCGTGGGGCGCGACGATCGAGCACGACAGCAAGATCGTCTGGTTCGAGCCCGCACAGCAGATGACCGACGAAGGCTCTGTGGAGTGGGTCATCGACCAGCAGGACCGGGCCGACCCCGAGCCCACGAGCGAGGCGGCCCTGGAGATCCAGCTCCTCGGCCTCGACGTGCCGCTCTACCTCTCCCTCAGCCAGCAGTACCACGAGCTGCGCCGCGAGCTGCGCCTGCTGTCGCTCTCGCACCAGTCGGACTATCCCCTCGCCGGCGACCTCACCTCGATGTTCGCCAGCTTCGAGCGCCAGTTCCCCGACACCTACCGCAAACAGATCCGGGAGGCGGCGAGCAACGGCCACCCGCGCGTGGACCTGACGTTCCCGATGATGCCGGAGGCAGCGCCGATCTTCGTGACGATGATCGAGATGTTCGACGTGGCCGACGCGTTCTGCCGGGCCGAGCGGCTGCTGTCGATGGCCCGCACCCCACCCCAGCGCACGTTCCACAACTGGCTCCTCGGCGAGCTGATCGAGCAGCTCAAGGGCGCGTCCGCGCGACCGTGGCCGAGGCGCCCGGGCGACTCGTCCACCAGCCAGGCCGGGTGAGCTCGCGCGCTCTGCACCGCTGGGACCTGCTGCTGGTGGCCGGCGGTGGTGCCCTCGGCGCGGTGCTCCGCCTCGGCGTCGAGACCGCCGCACCGGGCACGCTCTTCCCCTGGCCGACGCTGGCGATCAACGTCGTGGGGGCGTTCGTGCTGGGGGTGCTGCCGGCCCTCGCCGTCGTACGCCGGTCGCGGGCGCTCGCGGTCGCCCTCGGGCCGGGTGTCCTCGGTGGCTTCACCACGGTCTCGGCATGGGCGGGCCAGGTCCGCGACCTGGCCGACGAGGGCCACCTCGGCCTCGCCGGGCTCTACCTCGGGGCCACGCTCGCTGCCGGGCTCCTCGCCGCGTCGCTCGGGCAGCGCGTCGCGCACCGTCCCGAGCCGGACGGGGCACTCGGGTGAGCACCCCACGACGTTCTTTCCGCGGGGACCCCGCATGACGGCGCTGCTCGTCGCCCTCGGTGCGATGGTGGGCGCTCCGCTGCGCTACGTCGTCGGACGGTCGCTCGACGGCGCGTTCCCCTCCGGGATGCTGCTGGTCAACACCGTCGGCTCGGGACTCTTCGGGGTCTTCGCCGCGATGTCGCTCGACGACCACGCGTGGGCACTGCTCGGCAGCGGCTTCTGCGGGGCCTTCACGTCGTTCTCGGCCTTCGCCGTGCAGTCGGTCGAGCGACCGGCGCGGGTCGCGACGGCGTACGTGCTGGCGACGACGGCGCTGGCAGTGGGCGCGTGCACGGTTGGATGGGTGCTCGGCAGCGGCTGGGGGTGAGCCTCGCCCGGTCAGCCCCAGCCGAGCTCGTGGAGGCGGTCGTCGTCGAGCCCGAAGTGGTGGGCCACCTCGTGGACGACCGTGATCCGCACCTCCTCCTCGAGGTCCTCCTCCGTGTCGGCCATGTCGAGCAGCGGGCCGCGGAAGAGCAGGATCCGGTCCGGCAGCATCCCGGCGTGGTTAGCCGGGCGCTCGGTCAGCGCGAGCCCGTCGTAGAGACCCAGCAGGTCGGGGTCGTCGGCCGGCGCCTCCGGCTCGACCAGCACCACCACGTTGTCGACGAGGCGGGCCAGGTCGTCGGGAAGGCCGTCGAGGGCTCGATCGACCATGGCGTCGAACGCTGCGGGGTCGAGGTCGATCGGCATGGGACCAGCCTAGGGAGCGCCGGGAAATACAGATCAGGGTGAGCCTGGTGGCTCACCCTGATCGGCATGCATTGGCGACCCCGACGGGACTCGAACCCGCGGCCTCCGCCGTGACAGGGCGGCGCGCTAACCAACTGCGCTACGGGGCCAGGTGCTTCCTTGCGGAGCGGGGGAACTCTAACCCATGGTCAACGGCTGCCACCAATCGGCGTCGACCTCGGTCCGGCTCGTACCCCCAACCGGATTCGAACCGGCGCTACCGCCGTGAAAGGGCGGGGTCCTGGGCCGCTAGACGATGGGGGCCCGCTCGCGCAGGACGAGCCCGCTCGAGCGTCGCCCAGCATAGAGCCAGCCGCGGCGAGGTTCCCAACCCGGACGCCGGCCGACGGGCCACGCGAGGCGGACGAACCGAAGGTTGGTCGAAAGTTGGCTGAGACTTGCCAGCACGTGACACCAACATTGACTAGCCTTGCCTCGTGAGCGGTGCTCGGCAGTTGCGCTTTCTCGTCGTCGACGACAACGAGGACATCCGCGACGTCTTCTGCCGGCTCGTGGAGCGCGCCGGGCACCTCGTCTCGACCGCGGAGGACGGCCAGGCGGCCGTCGAGGTCCTGCAGGACCACTCCTTCGACGTGATGCTCCTCGACCTCACCATGCCGCGCATGGGTGGCGTGGAGGTCGTGCGCTGGCTGCGGGCCCATCCCGACGTCGCGCCGGCCATGCGGATCGTCGTGATCAGCGCCTGGGCCGGCGAGCACCGGGCCGTCCTGCAGGAGCTCGGTGTCGAAACTGTGATGCAGAAGCCGCTGCGCATTCAGCAATTGACTGATCTCATAGCGGAGACACTGCACGACATCGAGTCCTGAAAACCGAACCCTGAAAGCACCACTCGGTTGCAGGTCTCCGGACGGCGTCACCCTGCTCGCCTGCCCTGGCGGGCAACCAACCCAACCCCTGGAGAACACCATGATGAACCGCATCCGCACCACCTTCCGGTCCAAGCGTGCCGCCGAGCAGCTGTACGGCGTCTACTGCTGGCGCCCCGGCTCCGGCCGCTGACCCGTCGGGTGATCCATGGCAAGTGAGTCACCTCCAGTGACGCACGTGGACAGCGTCGAGTCGGCCGGTGGCCGGCTCGGCGCTGTCCTCACGGCTCCGCGGGGCGGCGTCGTGGCCCTCGGATCAGCGGGGCCATGGTTGGTCACGACCGCAGCACTGGCGCGTCAGGTGCTCACCGACTTGACCATATTTGACTTCCCGGGGGACATCAGCCGCGGCAGTGACCTCTCCGCGAGTCGCGGCGAGACCCGCTCGGGTCACCTGACGTTCGCGCCGCTGACTCCGGCGCAGGTGGCCCACGGGGTCGCCACGTTCGGCCGGGAGTGGGAGATCGCGCTCGCCCACCACGACCGTGACGACGCCGGCGAGCCGTACGACGCCATGGTGCTGCTCCGCCGACCCGTGGCCTTGTCCACCACCGCGGCGGTGCTCACCGAGGCGGATGACACGCAGTGCAGCGTCGTCGCCGACCTCGTGCTCGACTGGATCGACGCGCTCGCCCCGGTGATCGCTGCTCGTCGTCCGCCCCGGCGGTGGAGCCGGGTGCGCCGCACGGAGCGCGAGTCCCGGTTCGCGCTGGAGGACGCACTGACCGCGACACCTGGCCTCGAGGGGTCCCCGGGACAGGTGGCGACCATGCTGGCCGCTGGGATCCAGGTCCCGATCGCCGCCGGCGCGTGGTTGCTGGCCTGGATCGCCGACCACCCGGACACGACCGTCGACCCGGTGCACGCGGTCTGGGAGACGCTGCGCCTCACCCCTCCCACGTGGATCACGGCCCGGATCACGACCTGCGACGTGGACCTCGACGGACAGCGGGTGCTGCAGGGCGCCGTCGTGCTGGTCAGCCCGCTCCTCCTGGGTCGGCTCGCGCACCTGGTGCCCGGCGAGCCCGGCGACCTGTTCCGGTTCGACCCTGACCGATGGCGCACCGAAGTCCAGCGCCCCGGCGCCTGGCTGCCCTTCGGCGCCGGACCGCACGCGTGCCCGGGTCGCACCCTCGGCATGGCGGTCCTCGTGGACCTGGCGCGGTGGGCGGGTGAGCGGGACATCTGGTTGAGCGAGCCCGTGGGGATCGACCAGAGTCGTGGCATCGCGCCGTCGCCGTGCCGGTTCAGCGTCGCCCCCAGGGGGGAGACGTCCCCGTGAACCAGCGAGCCGCCTTGCAGGAGACGTCCGCGGGAGGTTCCGTCACGCCCGGTGGGGCCGTCCTCGCCGGCATGATCCTCGAAGGAGGGATCAGCGTCGATGACGCGATCCGCCGGGCGGCGGACCACCTCCTGACCAGCCCCCGCGTGGAGGTGGTCGTCTCGGCACTGACCAGCTTCACCCCCGACGACACCGCAGGCTGGGCGCGGCTCGGTGGTCGAGCCTGGATCCGCGAGTGGACCCGCCCCGGCTCGACGGCCACCGTGCTTCCACCGCCGGGCGCAGGGCCCGAAGCGGCCCTGAGCATGCCGTGGCTCTCCCAGTTCGCGCGCACCGACGGGGTGGCGGTCGTCGCGGACCGAGACCTTCTTCCGGCAGAGGCAGCGCAGGATCGCTCCGAGCTGATCCGGGTCGGGATCTCCAGCGTGGCCGCCTCGGTGTACATCTCCCGCGGCGAGGTGTTCGGGAGCATGTCCGCGGCGAGCACCGAGGCCGGCCCGTGGCCCGATGAGCTCGTCCAGGACTTCAAGCTCCTCAATGCCGCCATCGTCTCGCGGCTCACGCTCGAGCACTCGCGGCGTGCCCTTGCCGAGGCGCTCGAGCTCGGCGCTGAGGCACAGCTGGCCTACCAGGCGTTCTACGGTGCTGTGGGCCACGAGCTGCGAACACCCATCTCGGCGATCCTGGGCTACACCGAGGGCCTCCTGGACGACGCCGAGCACGCGCCGGCGGAGGTGGTGTCCGCCGGCATGCTCCGCGACGGGCCGGTGGTCCTGCGCGCGTGCGAACAGGTCCTCGCGATCGTCGACAGCCTCCTCGGCGCGGGTCGCACCATGGCCGGGGACGACCAGCGCCAGGACATCCGGCTCGCCGACGCGATCGCGGACGTCGTGCACTGGCACCGCACGCCCGCCCAGACCGCCCACGTCGAGGTGCACGTGGCAGTCGACGAGGCGACGACCGCGTGGGCGCACGCGGCAGGCGTACGCCAGGTGCTGACGAACCTCCTCGGCAACGCCATCGCCCACCACCACCCCGACGGAGGGAACGTCCACATCTCCGCCGAGCCCCTGCTCGGCGAGAGCGGGCAGCCGATGGTGCGCATCATCGTCCGCGACGACGGACCGGGACTGGACGCCGACCAGCTGGCCCGCGTGTTCGATCCGTTCGTCCGGTTCGCAGGCCCTGCGACCAAGGGCACCGGCCTGGGCTTGTCGATCTCCCGGACCATCGCCGAGCGCGACGGCGGGGCGGTCCGGGGCGAGTCGACACCCGGCGTCGGATCGTCGTTCTGGCTCGAGCTGCCGGCCCACGCACCGCCTCGTCACTGAGTCGAGCCGATTCCCCGTCCCCTCGGCGCTCATGTATTCTCGTCCCCGCTTGGGCAGGTAGCTCAGTTGGTACGAGCGATCGCCTGAAAAGTGATAGGTCGGCGGTTCGACCCCGCCCCTGCCCACAAGCACAGAAGGGCCCCGGTCACGTCCCGACCGGGGCCCTTCTGCGTGTCCGGCGCGGCTGCGCAGGAGGATGGGGCCGTGCTCCCCCGCCTCGACGTCGTGCGACGACTGCGTCCGACCGATCTCGTCGCACCCGGCTCGGTGTGGGTGGACGGCACGTCCGGCGGGGTCCTGCCGCTGTCCGCGCCTGCGCCGTACGTCGCTGCGACCACACCCGTTGGCGAAGCGTCACAGCTGGCGCTGCACCTGGCCGGCCACCGCCTGGCCGCCACGCTCGACGACGGCTCGGTCTCCCTCGTCCTCACCGGCGGCGACACGACCCGCACGGCGCGGAGCCGCAGGTTCCACCGCGCCGTCGACCCGACCGAGCTCGGCCTCACCCTCACGGGATCCCACCTGACGGCGTGGACCCGCGAGGAGGACGCGTGGGTCGCCCGCGCTCGTCACGACCTCCGCGACACCCTCGACGTCCACGACGAGGCGGCGCTCGCCCGGCTCCGGGTCGAGCTCCCGGCCCAGGGCGGTGTCGCCGGCGGCTTCGGGCAGCTGGGACTGCGCGACGTCCGGTTCGTCACCGAGGAGGACGGGCGCCCGCTGCGCGACGGCGACGCCCTCTGGCTGACCGCCACCTCGGCCGGACCCGGCTTCTTCGACACCGCCCACACGAGCGTGTGGCGGTTCGACCCGACGAGCGTCGAGGTGACCCACTCGGCCGACCTCTTCTTCCGCCGCCCGGACCGCCCGGGCGTCTTCGGTGACCACGCCACCCACCTGGTCCGCACCGGAGAGGCGTGGCTGGTGGCGACCAGCACGTGGGGCGACTTCGAGACACCGGCCACCCGCGCGGCACGACGTACGCCTGCGGGGTTGCGGGTCACCCTCGCCGAGAGCGCGGCCGACCTGCTGAACGGCACCCACGTCCTCGACACGCGCGAGCTGCCCCTGCCCACCGACGGCCTCGGCTCCATCGCGACCTGGGACCCGCACCTCGTCCGCCGTGCCGGGGAGTGGCTGGTGGGCTTCGTGAGCGCCCGCCGCTTCTTCGACTTCCACCCGGCGCTCGCGGGCGGTCCCACGCTCGACGACCTGCGGCTGCGGGGCGCGGCCACCGACCGGCGGGCGACCGAGGGCACCACCCTGGTCGAGGTGGACGGCCGGATGGTGGTGCTCGCCAGCGACGGGCGCGACTCGCAGCGCGGGCAGCGGGCTCGCTTCCCGGTCTTCGACCTCGAGCTGGCCGAGATCGGCCTGCTCGACGCGCCCTACCCGACGAACCTGCCGTGGCCGTCGGTCGCGCACGTCGACGGGACGTGGTGGATGGCGACCTTCAACGGCCGCGCGGTCGACGAGCAGCTCCTCGGCTACGGCACCCACGGCGACCTGGTGGTGATGCGGTCCGGGTGATCGCGCGGCGATACGCTGGGCGTGACGGCGGTCACCACCCCTCGACCGCTGACCAGGTCCGCACACCCCGCGGCCGCGCCCACCAGAAAAGGACCCACAGCATGTCCGCAGCATCCAGTCCCGGAGTCGACGTCTTCGAGCTCGGCGCCGACCATGAGCAGGTCGTGTTCTGCAACGACCGGGCGAGCGGCCTCAAGGCCATCGTCGCGATCCACTCCACGGCACTGGGCCCGGGCCTCGGCGGGACGCGGTTCTACCCCTACGCCAGCACCGACGACGCGATCGTCGACGTGCTCAACCTCTCCCGCGGCATGTCCTACAAGGCGGCGCTGGCCGGACTCGACCTCGGCGGCGGCAAGGCCGTCATCATCGGCGACCCGGCCGAGCTGAAGACCGAGGCCCTGCTGCGTGCCTACGGCCGCTTCGTCCAGTCGCTCAACGGCCGCTACTACACCGCGTGCGACGTCGGCACGTACTCCGAGGACATGGACCACATCGCCCGCGAGTGCGACTTCGTCACCGGCCGCACGGTCGCGCACGGCGGCGCGGGCGACAGCTCCGTGCTGACGGCGTACGGCGTCTTCCAGGGCATGCGCGCCGCCGCCGAGCAGGTGTGGGGCGAGCCCACGCTCGCCGGTCGCACCGTCGGCGTGGCCGGTGTCGGCAAGGTCGGTCGCCACCTCGTGCGCCACCTCGTCGAGGACGGCGCGACGGTGGTCGTCACCGACGTGTACGCCCCCTCCGTCGAGGCCGTCCGCTCGGCCCACCCGCAGGTGCAGGTCGCCGGCTCGACCGAGGAGCTGGTCGCCGGCGCGCTCGACGTCTACGCCCCCTGCGCGATGGGCGGCGCGATCACCGACGAGGTGCTCGAGGTGCTGAGCGCCAAGATCGTGTGCGGCGCGGCCAACAACCAGCTCTCCCACGCCGGCATCGAGAAGCAGCTGGAGGAGCGCGGCGTGCTCTACGCACCCGACTACTGCGTCAACTCCGGTGGCCTCATCCAGGTCGCCGACGAGCTCGAGGGCTTCTCGTTCGACCGCGCGCAGCAGCGTGCCACCGGCATCTTCGAGACCACCCGCCGGGTGTTCGAGCTGGCGCAGTCCGACGGTGTCACCCCGGCGGCCGCCGCCGACCGCCTGGCGGAGCGCCGCATGCGCGAGGTCGGCCGACTCCGCGGGATCCACCTCCGCTGAGCTGACGCTTGTGCGCACGCAGCACCCGCCGAGCTGACGCTTGTGCACACGCAGCACCCGCCGAGCTGACGCTTGTGCGCACGCAGCACCTGCTGACGACGTGCACAAGCGTCAGCTCGGCACCATCGCGGCGTGCACACGCGTCAGCTCGGCACCGTCGCTGCGTGCACAAGCGTCAGCCCGGCGTGCGGGCGCGCTCGTACCGCCGCTCAGCCGGTGGCTGAGGGAGGAGTGCGATCAGTCAGTCTGCGCGACGACGGGGGTCGGCATAGTCCGCCCACTCGTCGTCGTCCGGCTCGACATCACTCGTCGCCGGGTGATGCTCTTCGCCGTGCAGCTCCTTCGCCAACGCGCCGAAGTCCGTCTCGTGAGTCCGGTACTTCAGGTCGCGTGCGACCTTGGTCTGCTTCGCCTTCGCTCGGCCGCGCCCCATAGGGTCGACCCCCTCGCACACTTGGCCGGGGCTGTCGAGGGCAAGCCCCGACGCGCCCGGTCTGATCGGTCACATATCGTGGGGTCAACGCTACCTGAGCGTTGGCTGTTCCCGCACACCAAGCCCCGGCTTTTCGTCCGCTGTCAGCGAATTTCGACTCACCAGCCGGGGTGCTGGCCCTCCAGCCGCACCCGGCCGCCGTGCTCGGCGTCGGTGACGGCCTCGCCGGCGACCCACGCCCTGATGCCGTGCCCGGCCAGGACGGCGATGGCCGTGTCGACCGACTCGGGTGCCGTGAGCGACACCATCCCGACGCCGCAGTTGAGGGTGGCCTCGAGGTCGGCCTGCGACACACCGCCCACCCGGCGTACGACGTCGAAGACGGGTTGCGGCGTCCAGGTCGAGCGGTCGATGCGCACCGACAGCTCCTCCGGGAGCACCCGCTCCAGGTTGGCGGCGAGACCGCCCCCGGTCACGTGCGACATGGCGTGGGTCTCGGTGCGGTCGGCGAGGTCGAGGCAGGCCTTGGCGTAGATGCGGGTCGGCTCGAGCAGCTCCTCCCCCAGTGTCCGGCCGAGCTCGTCGACGTGGCGGTCGACGGTCCAGCCGGCTCCGCCCTGGTCGGTCGGAGCCAGCAGCACGTGGCGCACGAGCGAGTAGCCGTTGGAGTGCAGGCCGCTGGCCTCCATCGCGATGACCACGTCGCCGGGCCGGACCCGCCCGGGACCGAGCAGCTTGCTGGCCTCCACCACACCGGTGGTGGCGCCGGCGACGTCGTAGTCGTCGGGGTCGAGGAGGCCGGGGTGCTCGGCGGTCTCGCCGCCGATGAGCGCGCAACCGGCCACGACGCACGCCTCGGCGATGCCCTTGACGATGGCCGCGATGCGCTCGGGGACGACCCGCCCGCAGGCGATGTAGTCGGTCATGAACAGCGGCTCGGCGCCGCACACGACGAGGTCGTCGACGACCATGCCCACCAGGTCGAACCCGATGGTGTCGTGGACGTCCATCAGCTGTGCGATGGCGACCTTGGTGCCGACGCCGTCGGTGGAGGTCGCCAGCAGCGGACGCTCGTAGCGGGTGAGCGCCGAGGCGTCGAAGAGCCCGGCGAAGCCGCCCAGCCCGCCGATCATCTCGGGGCGGCGGGCCTTCTCGACCCACCCCTTCATCAGGTCGATGGCGCGGTCGGCCGCCTCGATCGACACGCCGGCAGCGGCGTAGGCCCCCGCCCCGGCATCAGCGCTGTCGGCGTGGGCACTGCGTTGCTGCTCGGTCACGTGTCTCCTCGGGCCGCGGAAGGATCGCCGGATGCTGGTCAGGGATTGTTGAGGACCGGCAGCGCCCGGCCCATGGTGGGCGACTGCAGCGTCGCCTCGAGCAGGTGCTTGCCGAGCAGGCTCTCGTCGGGCAGCTCGACCGGGTACTGGCCGGTGAAGCAGGCCTGGCACAGGCTGTCGGCCGTCCGGCCGGTCGCCTCGATCATGCCCTCGAGCGAGATGTAGCCGAGGCTGTCGGCGCCGACGCTCGCCGCGATCTCCTCGGGTGTGAGGCCGTTGGCGATCAGCTCGGCGCGGGTGGCGAAGTCGATGCCGTAGAAGCACGGCCACTTCACCGGCGGGCTCGAGATGCGCACGTGGACTTCGAGCGCGCCTGCCTCGCGGAGCATGCGCACCTGGGCGCGCTGGGTGTTGCCGCGGACGATCGAGTCGTCGACCACCACGACCCGCTTGCCGCGGATCATGTGCTCGAGCGCGTTGAGCTTGAGCCGGATGCCGAGCTGGCGCAGTGTCTGGCTGGGCTGGATGAACGTACGTCCGACGTAGGCGTTCTTGACGAAGCCCTGCCCGAACGGGATGCCGGACTCCGCGGCGTAGCCGGACGCCGCGGGCGTGCCCGACTCGGGCACCGGCATCACGAGGTCGGCGTCGACGGGGAACTCGCGGGCCAGCCGCCGGCCCATCTCGACGCGCGCCTCGTGGACGTTGCGCCCGGCGATCGTGGCGTCGGGACGGGCGAGGTAGACGTACTCGAACACGCAGCCCTTGGGCTCGGGCTCGGCGAACCTGTGCGAGCGCAGCCCGTTCTCGTCGATGACGATCATCTCGCCGGGCTCGACCTCCCGGACCACGCTCGCGCCGATCGTCGCGAGCGCGGCGTCCTCGCTGGCGACCACCCAGCCGCGGTCGAGCCGACCGAGCACCAGGGGCCGGATGCCCTGGGGGTCGCGGGCGGCGTAGAGGGTGCCCTCGTTCATCCAGACGAAGCAGAAGGCGCCGCGCAGCTGCGGGAGCACCTCGAGCGCGCGCTGCTCCAACGACGTGTCGGGGTGGTGCGCCAGCAGGGCGGTCACCAGTCCCGTGTCGTTGGTCGAGGTCTGGACGTCGCGGGTGTGCAGCGGCAGCTCGCCGTCGGGGTCGGGCAGGTCCAGCACCATCTGGGCGAGCTCGTGGGTGTTGATCAGGTTGCCGTTGTGGCCGAGCGCGATGGAGCCGTCGACGGTGGGACGGAACGTGGGCTGGGCGTTCTGCCACGTGCTGGCGCCGGTCGTGGAGTAGCGCGAGTGACCGATGGCCAGGTGGCCCTTGAGCGACTCGAGCGTCGACTCGTCGAAGACCTGGGACACCAGCCCCATGTCCTTGTAGACGAGGATCTGGCGGCCGTTGCTGACCGCGATGCCCGCGGACTCCTGGCCGCGGTGCTGGAGCGCGTACAGCCCGAAGTAGGTCAGCTTGGCGACGTCCTCCCCCGGAGCCCAGACGCCGAAGACGCCGCACGCGTCCTGCGGGCCCTGGTCCTGGGGGTCGATCGCCATGGTCAGACGGCCGTCGCCGCCCGTCCGCTTGCTCATCGGCTGAGGCACGGTCCGGAGTCTACGGGCGCGGAGGCCCTGTTCCTCAACCGCCGTCCACGGCCGACGGCGTCTCAGGTGTCGGGGATCAGGGAGCGGGTGCGGTGGAGGGTGAGCCGCGCGGCGGCCCGGGTGGTGGCCGGGAGCGGCAGCGCGTCCCACAGCGGGCTGCGCCGGGTCCACTGGGCGTCGGACGGCAGCGGTGCCTCGGCGCCTCCGGATCGCGGGTCGCTGGCGCGGCGTACGGCCTCCTCGACCCCCAGGAGCGGGCCGCCGGTGCGCGGCACCCACGTGGCGTCGGGGCGGCAGACCATGTCGTGGCGCAGCGACTCGATGAGCGCCGTGACGGTGTTGAAGGGCGCCGTCGTCACCAGCGCGGTCGCCAGTCCGACCAGGACCGACGGCGCGACGAAGGCCGGCACGCGCAACCGGCTGAGCCCCGCACCCCGCGAGCAGGCCCGCATCAGGTCGGGGTAGGCGACGACGTCCGGCCCGCCGACATCGACGGCCCCGTGCATCGCGTCGTCCTCCAGCGCCTCCTCGATCGCGCGGAGGACGTCGGAGACCGCCACCGGCTGCACCGAGCTGCGCATCCAGGTCGGCACCGGCTGCACGACGAACAGGGTGGCGATCTGACGGATGATCTCGAACGAGGTGGAGCCGGCGCCGAGCACGACGCCCGCCCTCAGGGCCACGGCTCCCTCGACGGCTCCCAGCAGGACGCGCTCGACCTCCAGGCGCGAGGCGATGTGTGCCGAGAGCTCGTCCTCGGGCACGTCGGGCACGAGCCCGGACAGGTAGACCAGGCGGCGCACGTCGCTGTCGGCCATCGCAGCCGCGACGACCTCGGCTCCCCGTCGGTCGCGGGCGGAGAAGTCGGTGCGGTCGAGCGAGTGGACGAGGTAGACCACCGCGTCGACGTCGTCGAGAGCCGCGGCGACGGCGGACTCGTCGGTCACGTCGCAGCGGATCGCGTCGACGCGGTCGTCCCAGCCGAACCGTTGGGGATCTGGTGGCGACGACGAGGCCGCGAGCACCTCGTGGCCGTGCTCGAGCAGGTGGGGGACGAGCCGCGAGCCGACGTAGCCGGTCGCGCCGAGGACGAGGACGCGCATGCCCTACGCCTCGCCGAGGTGCTTGAGGAGGTTGCGCGAGAAGACCGCGCCCATGTGCTTGACGACGGTCGCCATCACGCGCTCGACCGCCGGCCGCGCCAGCCCGGGCAGTGGCAGGTTGCAGGCGATCGCCAGGTCGATGCTGACCTCGGTCCCACCGCCGGCGTGGTCGGCCAGCAGGTAGGTGCCCTCGACGGCCGTCATCTCGTCCGGACGTGCCGGGTCGTGGTGGAAGGCGATCCGGTCCTGCGGCTCGAGCTCCATGACCTCGGTGAAGCGTGGCGCCACCGAGACTCCCAGCACGGGGATCGTGCCCATCCGCCACAGCCACCGGTCGCCGTCGACGGTGATGGAGGTGACGTAGGGGGTGATCCTGGCGATCAGGTCGGGGTCGGTCAGCGCCGCCCACACCTCGCCGCGCGGCGAGCGGAGCACCGCCGAGGAGCGGTCACGAGCACGGAAGGTCGCCATCCCGCCACGCTACCGGCCGGTACCCCGCGGTCCGCCGCGCCCCGTCACCCCCGGGCGAGCTCGCCCAGGTTGCGCAGGAGCAGCGCCTCGGCCTTGACGACCTTCTCGAACTCCGCGAGGTGCAACCCCTCGTTGGCGCCGTGGGCGCGCGTGTCGGGGTCCTCCACGCCGGTGACCAGGACGCTCGCCCGGGGGAACGCCTCCAGGAACTCCGCGATGAACGGGATCGAGCCGCCCACGCCCATGTCGACGGGCTCCGTGCCGTCCCACGCCTCGGCGAAGGCGGCCCGGGCGGCGTCGTACGCCGGACCGCTGGCGTCGATCTGCGTCGCCTCGCCGGTGTCGACCACCTTCGCGGTGAGGGTGGCGCCCCAGGGGGTGTGCTTGTCGAGGTGCGCCTGCAGGCACTGGACGGCGTTGGCGGTCGTGTCGCCCGGCGCGATGCGCATGCTGATGCGGCACCGCGCGGCGGGGACCAGGGTGTTGGAGGCACCGTCGACCTTGGGCGCGTCGAGACCGGTGATGCTGATCGAGGGCTTGGTCCAGAGGCGCTCGACCACGCTGCCGTCGCCGATCCACTCGATGCCCGGAGCGGCACCCGACTCGGCCCGCAGGCGGTCCTCGGGGTACTCCACGTCGGCCGCGGGGCCGGAGACGAGGCCCTCGACGGCGACGTTGCCGGCGTCGTCGTTGAGGCTCGCGATGACCCGGCTCAGCGTCATGATCGAGTCGGGCACGAGGCCGCCCCACATGCCGCTGTGGACGGCGTGGGTCAGGGTGCGGACCTCCACGTCCATCCGCACGAGGCCGCGCAGGCTCGTGGTCAGGGCCGGCTCGCCGATGTCCCAGTTGCCGGAGTCGGCGATGACGATGACGTCGGCCTCGAGACGGTCCTTGTGGGCGTTGAGCAGCTCGACGAGCGTGTCGGAGCCGACCTCCTCCTCGCCCTCGATGAACATCACCAGGTTGACCGGGAGGTCGTCGCCGAAGATCCGCACCGCACCGAGGTGGGCGGCGATGCCCGCCTTGTCGTCGGCGGCGCCGCGGCCGTACAGCCGGTCGCCCCGCTCGGTGGGCTCCCACGGCGGGGAGTCCCAGTCGGCGTGGTCGTTCTCCGGCTGCACGTCGTGGTGGGCGTAGAGCAGCACCGTCGGGGCACCCTCGGGCCCGGCCTTCTTCGCGATCACGGCAGGCGGCGCTCCGTCGAAGGCGCGGACGATCTCGGCCTCGAACCCCTCGGCGGCGAACAGGTCGCGGGTGGCCTCGGCGCTGCGCTCCACCTCTCCGGCGCGGGCGGGGTCGGCGGACACGGACTGGATGCGGACCAGGTCCTCGAGGTCGCGGCGGATGCCGGGCATGACCTCGGCGAGACGGGCGGTGATGTCGACAGTCATGGCCTCACCCTAGGACGCCCTCAGGTCTGGTCCATCGCGGCCCACTCGCCGCTGCGCTTCTCCATCATCAGCTGGCGCTCGGAGTCGGCGAAGCCGAGACGGCGGTAGAGCCCGATGGCCTCGCCGTCGGTGTCGGCGACGATCACGAGCGTGCGTACGCCGAGGTGGTCGAGGCCGTGCTGGCCGGCGCCGTGGGTGACCGCCGCGGCCAGTCCCTGGCGGCGGTGCTCCGGGTGCGTCTCGACGCTCTGGAAGCGGGCGACGCCCTCCTCGGTCACGAAGATCGCGGCCGTCGAGACCAGCCGGCCGTCGACGAAGGCGCCGAAGCGCTGCCCGCGTCCGGCGTCGACGAGGCGCCGCTCCTGGGTGTTCTTCTCCCGCGCGAAGGTCATGAACGCCTCCTCGGAGGTCTGCGGGTAGAGCTGCTGGCTCAGCCGGGCCCGCGCCTCCCAGTCCTCGTCGCCGGTGAGCGCGCGGACCTCGGCCTCGACCGGGCGCGGCGGCTGGAGGGAGGAAGCCGTCAGCACCGTGGCGACGTCGACGGTCAGCCCGGCGGCCTCGAAGGCCGAGCGCGACCCGTCGGTCATGTCCGCGGTGTCGATGCCGATGCTGACGTGGTCGGCATGCGGGAACTCGGTGTGGAAGGCGCCCACGACCTCGCGCTCGCCGCCGGCCACGGGTGGGCGCGCCAGCAGGATGAAGTTGCCCCAGAAGTAGGACGGGTTGTCCGGCGAGCGCACCACCAGGTGGGTGCCCCGGTCCTCGACGAGGCTGCCCGATGCGGTCAGGAGGGCCAGGTCGGTGCGGAAGCCCAGCGAGTTCACGTGCATGGGCGGAGGCTAGCCCGTGCCGCGGCCGCTCGCGTCCCTGCTCGCGCGGCCGCGCACCTAGAGGTTGTCCGCGGCCGTGTCGGGATCTGCCGTCGTCGAGGGCGAGTCGCCGGTGTCGGGATCGGCGGAGGCGTCCCAGCGCCAGTCGCGGACCTCGGGAAGGTCGTCGCCGTGGCTGCGGGTCCACTCGCGCGCCCGGCGCCGGGTGTCCACCATCAGCTGCCGCACCTCGGCGGCACGCGACCCGAGCTCGGCACCCGGTCGATGACGTCCATGACCAGGTGGAACCGGTCGGTGTCGTTCATCATCACCATGTCGAACGGCGTGGTGGTGGTGCCTTCCTCCTTGTAGCCGCGCACGTGGATGTTGTCGTGGTTGCTGCGGCGGTAGGTGAGCCGGTGGATCAGCCACGGATAGCCGTGGTAGGCGAAGATCACCGGCTTGTCGGTGGTGAAGACGGTGTCGAAGGCGCGGCCGGACAGGCCGTGGGGGTGCTCGCGCTCGTCCTGCAGCCGCATCAGGTCGACGACGTTCACGAACCGCACCCGCAGCTCGGGCAGGTGCTCGCGGAGCAGCGAGACGGCGGCGAGAGCCTCGAGCGTGGGTACGTCACCCGCGGCCGCCACCACGACGTCCGGGTCGCCGTCGTCGTTGGACGCCCAGTCCCAGATGCCCAGCCCGCGCGCGCAGTGCAGGTCGGCCTGCTCGGCGTCGAGCCAGTCGAAGCTCGGCTGCTTGCCGGAGACCACCACGTTGACGTAGTGCTCGGACTGGAGGCAGTGGGCCATCGTCGACAGCAGCGTGTTGGCGTCCGGCGGCAGGTAGACCCGCACCACCTCGGCCTTCTTGTTGACGACGTGGTCGATGAAGCCCGGGTCCTGGTGGGAGAAGCCGTTGTGGTCCTGGCGCCACACGTGCGAGCTCAGCAGGTAGTTGAGGCTGGCGACGGGAGGGCGCCACTCGATCTCCCGGGTGGTCTTGAGCCACTTGGCGTGCTGGTTGAGCATCGAGTCGACGATGTGGATGAACGCCTCGTAGCAGCTGAAGAGGCCGTGCCGGCCGGTCAGCAGGTAGCCCTCGAGCCAGCCCTGGCAGGTGTGCTCGGACAGGATCTCGACGACCCGACCCGACCGGGCCAGGTGCTCGTCGAGGTCGGTGAGCCCACCCGCCCAGACCTTGTCGGTGACCTCGTACACCGCGTCGAGGCGGTTGGAGGCGGTCTCGTCGGGACCGAAGATCCGGAAGGTGGTGTCGTTGTCGCGCACGACGTCGACGAGATACCGGCCGAGCACCCGCGTCGGCTCGTGGATCGACGCCCCCGGCGCCTCCACCTCCACCGCCGTGCTGCGCCAGTCGCGCAGCCGCAGCGGCTTCTTGAGCACGCCGCCGTTGGCGTGCGGGTTGGCGCTCATCCGACGGACACCCTCGGGCGACTGCTCGCGTACGGCGGACGTCGGGCGGCCGTCGTCGTCGAAGAGCTCCTCGGGGACGTAGGAGCGCAACCACTCCTCGAGCTGGGCCCGGTGCTCGTCGTTCTCGCGGGTGGCGGCCAACGGCACCTGGTGCGCGCGCCACGTGCCCTCCACCGGCTTGCCGTCCACCTCGGCCGGACCGGTCCAGCCCTTGGGGGTGACGAGCAGGATCATCGGCCAGGGGCGCCGTTCGACGTCGCCGTCCTCCCGCGCCGCCCGCCAGATCTCACGGATCTGTTCGTGTGCCTCGTCGACCGCCGCAGCCATCTGGCGGTGGACGTCGGCGGGATCGTCGCCCTCGACCGTCAGGACGTGGTGGCCGTAGCCGCGCAGCAGGCTCTCGAGCTCGTCCCGCGGGATGCGCGCCGGGATCGTCGGGTTGGCGATCTTCCACCCGTTGAGGCTGAGGATCGGCAGCACCGCACCGTCGTGGACCGGGTCCACGAACTTGTTGGCGTGCCAGCTCGCCGCCAGCGGACCGGTCTCGAACTCGCCGTCGCCGACGACCGCCGCCACGACGAGGTCGGGGTTGTCCATCGCCGCGCCGTAGGCGTGGGAGAGGACGTAGCCGAGCTCGCCCCCCTCGTGGATCGAGCCGGGCGTCTCCGGCGCGACGTGGCTGGGGATGCCGCCGGGGAAGGAGAACTGCCGGAACAGTCGTCCCATCCCGTCCCCGTCGCGGGAGATCGCGGGATAGACCTCGGAGTAGGTGCCCTCGAGCCACGCGTTCGCGACCGCGGCCGGCCCGCCGTGCCCCGGACCGCACAGGACGATCGCGTTGACGTCGCGGTCGCGGATCAGGCGGTTGAGGTGGGTCCAGACCAGGTTGAGCCCGGGCGTGGTGCCCCAGTGGCCGAGCAGCCGCGGCTTGATGTCCTCACGCTCGAGCGGGCGCTCGAGCAGCGGGTTGTCGAGCAGGTAGATCTGCCCGACGGAGAGGTAGTTGGCCGCACGGAACCAGAGGTCGAGCTGCTGGACCTGGTCATCGGTGAGAGTCGCCATGGTCCTTCGTACCCGATGGTCGGGTGAGGGGGCATCCCCTCCGACGAGCGATCTCAGACGGAGACGGCGACCTTCATCCGTCCTGCGACGGCAGGTCGAGCGGGAGGTAGGGCGAGAGGTCGGTGCGCTCACCGCTCGCGCGGACGGCACCGTCGTGGACGGCCTGGTGCCACGACGTACGACCGGTGGCGAGCGCGAGCCAGGTCTCTGCGTCCGTCTCGATGACCGCCGGCGGGGTGCCGCGCGTGTGCCGCACCCCTGGCACCACCTGGACCGCGGCGTAGGGAGGCACCCGGACCTCGACGGAGCGGCCGGGGGCGCGCTCCTCGAGGACCGCGAGGTAGTGCTTCACGAGTGCCCGGGTGTCGGCGTCCGCGAGGTCGGCCGGGGCGAGCTTCTTCAGTCGGGCGGGCACCCTCCGAGGCTAGTCGGCGCGCGTCCCGTCGGCTCCATGGGTAGTCCGCATCAGAATGCTTCCTCCCGGGCGCGGTTCACCAGCGGATTGATGCGGACCATCCGGGAGGGGTCAGGCGATCGAGTCGAGCACGGCCACGCACGCGGCCCAGGCGTCGGCGGTCGGGTCGATCACGCCGAAGTGGCCCCCGGTGACCTCGACGAGGGTGGCGTCGGCGCCGGCCGCCGTGGCGGCGTCGACGTAGGTGGTCGCCTGCGCGAAGGGGACGGTGTCGTCGTCTCGGGCGTGGACCAGCCAGGCCGGCACGTCGAGCGGCACCTGCGTCAGCGGGTCCGCCTGCTCGTACGTCGCCGCGTCGGCGTCGCCCAGGAACGCCAGCGCGGCGTCGCCGCCGAGGTGCTGCTCGACGGTGGACCGGAGGTCGACGACCCCGGCCTGGCTGACGACGTGGGTGACCTCGACCCCGCCGGCCCAGCGCTCGAACCGGCCCCGGGCTGCCGCCCACGTGGCCAGGTGCCCGCCGGCCGAGTGGCCGAGGGTGACGACGGGTCCGGTCGTCATGCCGGCCAGGACGCCGAGCGCGTGGTGGATGTCGTCGAGGGTCTCGGGGAAGCCGCCACCGTTGCCGACGCGGCGGTACTCCACGTTGGCGGAGGTCCACCCCCGGCCGACGAGGTCCTCGGCCAGCGGCACGCCCAGGTCGGCGCCGTACTCCGCCTTCCAGAAGCCGCCGTGGATGACCACGACCAGTCCGCGGCTCGCCCCGGCGGGCTCGCGGACGTCGACCCACTGGCTGGGGTCCGCGCCGTAGCTGATGCGGTCGTCCACGTCGTCGTCCTCCTGGTCCGGGGTGCTCGGGCTGCCGCACCCGGCCAGCCAGACGGCGCCGATCCCCGCGAGGAGGGTGCGCCGGTCCGGCCGCGGGAGCGCCATGGCACGGAGCCTAGGGCGTGGCTCAGCCGGCCCGGGAGAACCGATCCCCCACCTCGGCGACCCGCGCGGCGAGCTCGGGCGGCGACTCGACGACGAAGGGCGCTCCGGAGCCGGCGAGCACCATGACCGGCCAGTCGAGGTCGTCGACGTTCATCTCCAGCACGCAGGCCTCCCCGTCCGGCGTCACCGTGCCCCAGCGGCCGACCTGTTCGGCGAGCGTGTCGGCCGGCATCGCCACCCGGACGCGTACGGCGTAGCGCTGCGGCATGCGGCGGATGCCCTGGCGGACGAAGGCGAGCGCGTCCTCGGCGGGCAGGTCGCGCGCACGGAACCGCTGACCGGTGGGCTCCGGCTCGGAGATCCGGTCGAGGCGGAAGCTGCGCCAGTCCATCCGGTCGCGGTCCCAGGCGACGAGGTACCAGCGGCGACCGAGCGAGACGAGGCGCAGCGGCTCGACCCGGCGGTGGGTCACCTCGGCCTCGCGCGCGGTGTAGTCGAAGCGCAGCAGCTCGCTGTCGCGGCAGGCCTGCGCCAGGGTGGTGAGCACCGCGGCGTCGAAGACCGGTGCGCCTTCCCACGGCCCGGGCGACTCGGTCTGCGAGGCGACCGCGTCCATCTGGCGACGCAGCCGTGGCGGCATCAGGGAGAGCACCTTCGACAGCGCCTGCACCGACCAGTCGTCCATCCCCGCGACCGCGCCGGCGGCGGCCGTCCGCAGGCCGACGGCGATCGCCACCGCCTCCTCGTCCTCCAGGAGCAGCGGCGGGAGCGATCCACCCGCGCGCAGCTGGTAGCCACCGGCGGCGCCGCGCACGGCGTCGACGGTGTAGCCCAGCTCCCGCAGCCGGTCCACGTCACGACGCAGCGTCCGCGGGCTCACCTCCAGCCGCTCGGAGAGCTCCGGGCCCGGCCAGTAGCGGTGGGTCTGGAGCAGGGACAGCAGCCGCAGCATCCGCTCGCTCGTGCTCATGCGACCAGATTAGGTCCGAAAGCGGTCAGGAACTGACCGCATGGCCTCATAGCGTCGTTCCCATGACCTACCACCACCACTCCGGACCGGCGATCGTGACCCGTGGCCTGACCCGCCACTTCACCTCGCGCAAGCAGACCGTCGAAGCCGTCCAGGGCCTCGACCTCGAGATCGGGCAGGGCGAGCTGGTCGCCTTCCTGGGGCCCAACGGCGCCGGGAAGTCGACGACGCTCCGCATGCTCACCACGTTGATCCCACCCACCTCCGGCTCGGCGAGCGTCGCCGGGCACGACGTCGTCACGGGCCAGCGGGACGTACGCCTCGCCATCGGCTTCGTCGGACAGGGCAACGGCGCGGGACTGCGGCAGCTCGGTCGCGACGAGCTGGTCAGCCAGGGCAGGGCGTACGGCCTCTCGCGGGCCGACGCGCACCGCCGGGCGGACCAGCTGGTCGAGGACCTCGACCTCGCCGAGGTCGCCGACCGCAAGGTCTCCTCGCTCTCCGGCGGTCAGCGGCGCCGGCTCGACATCGCGATGGGGCTCGTGCACCTGCCGCGGGTGCTGTTCCTCGACGAGCCCTCGACCGGGCTCGACCCGCAGAACCGGGTCAACCTCCAGGAGCTCGTGCGCCGGCTGCACGCCGAGAGCGGCAGCACCGTCGTGCTGACCACCCACTACCTCGAGGAGGCCGACGCCCTCGCCCAACGCGTGGTCGTCGTCGACCACGGTCGCGTCATCGCCGACGACACCGCCGCTCGGCTGAAGAGCGGGCTCGGCGACCTCCTCCGGCTGGGGTTCGTCACCCACGAGGAGGCCGCCCGCGCGGCCACCCGCCTGGAGCGGGTGCCCGAGTCGCGGGTCGACGTGGACGGCGACGCGGTGTCGCTGCGGGTGCGCGACGGCTCCACGATGGTCGCGGAGCTGCTGGCCGACCTCACCGCCGACGGGGCGCCACCGGCGCGGGTCGAGGTGTCGCGGCCGACCCTCGACGACGTCTTCCTCGACCTCACCGGCCGCAGCCTGCGCGAGACGCAGCAGGCCGTCCTCCCCGGTGACGTCCCCGGGTCCGACAACTCCTTCAAGACCGAGAGCGAGGTCGCAGCATGAGCAACTTTGTCTCCGACACCGTCAACGTGATGAACCGCGAGCTCAAGCCGGTGTGGCGCGAGCCCCTGGCCGTCGTCTTCGCGATGATCCAGCCGCTGGTCTTCCTCGGCCTCTTCGCGCCGCTCCTGCCGGACCTGGCGAACGGGTCGGCGCTGCAGTGGTTCGTGCCGGGCATCGTGGCGATGACCGCGCTGATGGGCGCGTCGTTCACCGGCGCCAACCTGATGGAGGAGATGCAGTCCGGGTCGCACGAGCGCCAGCTGGTCTCCCCGCTCGGCCGGCCCGCCCTCCTGGTGGGCCGCGCGCTCAAGGAGGTCGTGCCGATGCTCATGCAGGTGGCGATCATCGTCGCCGTCGTGACGCCGTTCAGCTTCGACCTGCACCTCGGCGGCGTGCTCGCCGCGTCGCTGCTGCTCGCGGTCTTCAGCGTCGGCATCGGGGCGCTGTCGTTCGCCCTGGCGCTGGCCTCGAAGGGCCAGGACTGGATGTTCTGGACGGTGCAGCAGACCCTGCTCTTCCCGACCCTGCTCACGGCCGGGGTCCTGCTGCCGATGGAGGGGGCACCGCGCTGGCTCGAGGTCGTCTCGGCGCTCAACCCGATGACGTACATCGTCGACGCGACCCGCGCCCTCTTCGCCGGCACCTACCCGGCCGAGGTCATCGCGCAGGGTGTGGCGGGTGCGGTCGTCGTCGCGGCCGTCGGCCTGCTGGTGGGCGTACGCGCGATGCGCCGGTCGAGCTAGGGCCTCCCCCGAGCGGGTGCGTCAGGAGCCGAGGACCGAGGGGAGCGTGGCGCGCCACGCCTCCTTGGCCTCGGCCACCGGCAGCTCGAACACGTCCTCCACGACGAGCGATCCACCACCGGTGTGCCCGATCGGCGTGATCGGTACGCCGTGCTGCCGGGCCAGCGCGACCAGGGCGTCGGCCGACTCGTCGGTCGCCGTGACCAGCGCGCGGGCCGTCGACTCGGCGAACAGCGCCACGAAGGCGTCACCCTCGGCGACCTCGGCGAGAGACACCGAGACGCCGATGTCGCCGTGGAAGGTCGACTCCGCCAGCGCCTGGGCCAGGCCTCCGTCGGACAGGTCGTGCGCGCTGGTGACGACGCCGTCACGGGCGGCGTCCTGCAGCACCGAGGCCAGCGCCTGCTCGGCCGCGAGGTCGAGCCGGGGCGGCAGGCCGCCGAGGTGGCCGTGCACGACGTGGGCCCACTCGGAGCCGGAGAGCTCCTCGCGGGTCTCGCCCAGCAGGAAGACCTGCTCGCCCTCGGCGCCGAAGCCGGTCGGCGTACGACGGGTGACGTCCTCGATGACGCCGAGGACCGCGACGACCGGCGTCGGCAGGATGGCCGTCTCGCCGGTCTGGTTGTAGAGGCTGACGTTGCCGCCGGTGACCGGGATGCCGAGCTCGAGACAGGCGTCCTTGAGCCCGCGGCACGCCTCGGCGAACTGCCACATCACCGCCGGGTCCTCCGGCGAGCCGAAGTTGAGGCAGTCGGAGACGGCCAGCGGACGGGCGCCGCCCGTGGCGACGTTGCGGAAGGACTCGGCGAGGGCGAGCTGTGCCCCGATGTAGGGGTCGAGCAGGGCGTAGCGGCCGTTGCAGTCGGTGGAGACCGACACACCGAGCTGGGTCTCGGCGTCGACGCGCACCATCCCGGAGTCGGCCGGCTGCGACAGGACGGTGTTGCCCTGCACGTAGCGGTCGTACTGGTCGGTGATCCACGACTTGTCGCACAGGTTGGGGCTGGCGACCAGGCGCAGGAGCGTGTCGCGCAGGTCGGCGCCCGCCGACGGGCGGTCCAGCAGCTCGGCGCGGTCGGCCTGCAGGTCGTCCTGCCAGTCGGGACGGGCGAGGGGGCGGTGGTAGGTGGGGCCGTCGTGCGCCACGGACCGCGGGGGCACGTCGACCACGCGCTCGCCGTGCCAGTCGATGTGCAGGCGGCCGGTGTCGGTCACCTCGCCGATGACGACGGCCTCGACGTCCCACTTCTCGCAGATCGCCATGAAGGCGTCGACGTCGCCGGGCTCGACGACCGCCATCATCCGCTCCTGTGACTCGCTCATGAGGATCTCCTCGGGAGCGAGCGTGGAGTCGCGCAGCGGCACGCGGTCGAGCTCGACGTGCATGCCGCCGTCGCCGGCGGACGCCAGCTCGGACGTGGCGCACGAGAGCCCCGCACCGCCGAGGTCCTGGATGCCGGCGATCACGCCGGCGGCGAAGAGCTCGAGCGTGCACTCGATGAGCAGCTTCTCCATGAAGGGGTCGCCCACCTGGACGCTGGGCCGCTTGGCCGGGCCACCCTCGTCGAACGTCTCGCTCGCGAGCACCGAGACACCGCCGATGCCGTCGCCGCCGGTGCGGGCGCCGTAGAGCACGACCTGGTTGCCGGCGCCGGAGGCCTTGGCGAGGTGGAGGTCCTCGTGGCGGAGGACGCCCACGCACAGCGCGTTGACCAGCGGGTTGCCGGCGTACGTCTCGTCGAAGACGGCCTCGCCGCCGATGTTGGGCAGGCCGAGGCAGTTGCCGTAGCCGCCGACGCCCGCCACGATCCCGGGCAGCACCCGCGCGGTGTCGGGAGCGTCGAGCGGACCGAACCGCAGGGGGTCCATCACCGCGACCGGTCGGGCTCCCATGGCGAGGATGTCGCGGACGATGCCGCCGACCCCGGTGGCCGCACCCTGGTAGGGCTCGACGAACGACGGGTGGTTGTGGCTCTCGACCTTGAACGTCACGGCGTAGCCCTGGCCGATGTCGAGGACACCGGCGTTCTCACCGATGCCGGCGAGCATCTTGCCGACCGGCGTCTCCTGCGGGATCTCGCCGAACTGCTTGAGGTGCACCTTGGTCGACTTGTAGGAGCAGTGCTCGCTCCACATCACCGAGTACATCGCCAGCTCCGAGCTGGTGGGTCGCCGGCCGAGGATCTCGCGGATCCGGGCGTACTCGTCGGCCTTCAGGCCCAGGTCGGCCCAGGGCTGCTCACGCTCGGCGTCCGTCGACGCCTGGGCCACCGTGTCGAGGGTGCCCGTGGTGCCGGACGTGGTCAGGGCTGGGCTGTTGAGGGAGGGGGACTGCGGAGCGCTCGTGTCGGGCACGACGCCAATCTACCGGCGCGGTGCCTCGTCCTCCCCGGCGGTCTCGGCGACCGGCTCCGTCAGGTCCACCGGCTCCCGGGCGGCCTCCCGCTCGTGCTCCTCGGCCTCCCGCTCGGCCTTGCGGACGGCCCGTTGGGCCCGCTTCTCGGCGAGGGCGGCCCGCTTGGCCTCCTTCTCCGCCTGCGTGGCGGCCTCCTTGTCGCGGGCCGCGCGCGCAGCCTCGTCGTCCGCGGCACCGGTGAGCGTGGGGGCCGCCGACCGGTGGGGCCCCGAGCGGCCGCTGGCCATGCCGCGCGACATCGTCCCGGCCCGTACGCCCATGGCCCCGGCGCCCACGCCTCCCACGGGCGGCACACCACTGGTCGTGGGCCTCGCGCCACTCCGTCCGGTGAGGCCGCCGGCGGCGGTGGCGACGAAGGGTGCCAGGCCGGCGGCGAGATGCCGGCCAGGTCGGGCATCGAGACCGAGAGGGGCGCGATCGGCGGGAGCCCGGACACACCTGACACCCCGGCCACGCCGGACTGGGCCGCCCCCGGCACCGAGGTGGACGCCGCGGGGACCGTGCCCACGCCGGACTCGTCCTCACCCAACGCCAGCCCGCGGGCGAAGGTGCCGCCGGCGAGGGTCGCGAGGTCGGTGCGGACCATGACGAGCTCCGCCCGCGCGTTCCTGAGCCGGGCGCTCTCCTGGTCGAGCGCCAGCGCCAGCCGCGCCCGGACCTCCTCCGTCTCGGCCTGTCCGCGGGTGACAGTGCTGCGCTGCTCGTCCTCCTCGGGACGGAACACCAGGTGGCGCGACTCCCCCACCACGTCGTGGGGAACCATCGCGACGCGGGTCCACGCCTGGTCGAGCTCCTTCTGGGAGGAGGTCATGATCGCGCTGATCGCCCGGAGCGATCCCGAGATCTGGTCGGCCAGGCTGGTGAACCGGTCGATGTTGGCCAGGACCTGGCGCCGGTGGTGCTCGTAGCCCTCGGCGGCGGCCGCGTCCCATCCCTCGGTGGCGCGGCGAGCGGCGTCGACGAGCTCGTCGCCGCGGCGCGCCATCAGCGCGCCGATCTCGCTCCAGCGCTGCGCCGCGACCTCCAGCGGACGGACGTCGGCGCGCAGCTCCCACGGGTTGGCCGGCACCGTCAGCGTCCCCCGTGCCCCGGCAGGCGCCCGAAGCCGTCGCCATCGTCGCCGACCTGGTGGGCGGCCCGGGCGAGCTCGGCAGCCACCGTGTCGTCGGCGCGTACGGCGTCGTGGGCGGCCTCGACGAGCCCGGTGACCCCCAGGTCGAGAGCCTCGACCAGGGCGCTGACGACCTCGGCGGCGTCGGCGAGGGAGTCGGCGTAGGACGACGACACGTTGAGCGCACCCTTGGCGTCGCCCAGCGCGCGGCAGGCTCCGGACAGGTCCTCGAGGGCGCTGGCCCAGTCCTGCGCCATGGCGGCCAGGACACCCTCCGACGACGCGGCGAGCTCGACCAGCCTGGCCGGCTCGACCTGCATCAAGGAACGCTTCACGCTTCCGCTCACCCCAGCGGGATACCCCCGACGCGGTGGCCCAAACACCCGCGCCCCGCACCTGTGGGCGAACAGTCGTGGGGTCGCCGGTTTCGCTCGCAGCAGATCGGGGAAGGTCTGCCAGCACACCCCTTGCCCGAGGCACGTCCCCAGGAGCCGCGATGACCGCCGTGATGACCGTCGACCTCTCGGAGCTCGACGCCTGGGCCGCCCAGGTCCAACGTGCCAGCGACGACCTCTCCGGCATCGCCCGCAACGGCGGCAACCATCTCGTCCAGACCGACTTCGGCCCGATCCTCGAGACGATGATGGGCGCCTACAGCTCCTTGTTGCCCTCCGTGCACCGGTCGCTCGAGGACAACGGCACCGGGATGCGCGACCACGCCGAGGCGTTGCGGGCCACGGCCCGCGACTTCACCCTCACCGAGGACCACGTCGTGCGCCGCCACAACGCCACCGGCGTCGACGGGCGCGACGGGTCGAGCAGCTTCTGGGACGTCGCCGACACCACGATCCGCCGGGCAGGACCGACCGAGACCAGCCTGCCCCAGATCAGCTTCGGGTTCCCCTACGACACCGTGTGCGACCTGGTGCGGATGCTCACTGGCTTCGACATCCGCGCCGAGCTCGCCGAGAAGATCGGGGGCGACGTCGTGAGCGCCTCGGCGCAGGGCTCGTCCTTCGGCAGCCTCGGCGGCTCCATGACAGGCGTGGCCGCCAACCTGCGGAGTGGGGGGCAGACCGTCTCGAAGAGCTGGCAGGGCGGCGCCTCCGACGCCGCGATCGGGCAGATCGGCACGTGGGTGGGCTCGCTCGAGATGCAGGCCGGCCAGCTGGTGCAGATGGGCCAGAACATCGTCCAGGTCTGCCGCGACGCCTGGCAGACCGCCCTGTCGGTCGTGCAGTGCGTGAAGTCGGCCGTGCAGACCGTCTCCTCGGCCCTCGCCACCATGAGCATCCCCGGCGTCGGCTGGGCCCGCGTCGTGCAAGCCGTCTTCCAGGCCTTCCAGGCCGTCATGCAGGCCTACCGGGCCCTCATGAAGCTGATCAACGTCCTCGAGCAGGTGAAGTCGTTCATCCAGTCCGTGAAGAACTTCTTCGACGGCGACGTGGCTCCGGTGTCCACGCCGGCCCCGGTGGCACCCACGGCACCCGTTCCCGCCACGACATGAGCGAGGTCCGCAGCCAGGCCGAGATCCTGGCGTCCATCGCCGAGGCCCGTGAGGACCTGACAGCCAGCCTGGCCGACCTCAGGGCGACGGTCGACCAGCTCGACGCACGACCGCTGCTCACCGACGAGGAGAGGTCGGCGCTGGAGGAGCAGGCCGAGTCGGGAGAGCTGGGCGAGGACATGCAGACGCTCGTCGGCAGGATCAAGGCGGGCGAGGACAGCTGGGAGCAGGTGTTCTCGGGCGAGTCGCCCAACGGCGTCCTCCTCCAGGGGCACCTCACGAAGATGTTCGAGGAGCACCAGGACGACATCGCACTGGCGTTCGAGGAGCTCATCGAGTCCGAAGAGGCCAAGGGCAACTTCATCCTCGACGAGGTGCCCACCAGCGACTCCTGACGGGAGAACTACGCCGCGGTAGTTCCGGCGAAGCCCTGTTACACGTGTGACTGGTGTGGTTCGCTGGCTCCTCGCCTCGCCGTCACCGCACCTTCCCCGCCCTGCTGGAGCCACCATGCGTCGCCCTCACCCGACCCGTCCCGCCCGTCTGCTCCTCGCCGCCCTGGCGCTGCTCGTCGTCGCGCCGACGCTCGGCTCGGCTCCGGCCACCGCGGACGCGCAGGGCACCGCACCACGCCTCGCGTCGCAGCGGCAGATCGCCCTGGCGACTCCCGGCGACTTCACCGGCTACGGCTTCGACCAGTGCCTCGCGCCGACCCAGTCCGCGATGGACACGTGGTGGAAGAAGTCGCCCTTCTCGGCCGTCGGCATCTACATCTCCGGCGACTCGCGTGCGTGCCGCTCCCAGCCCAACCTGAGTCCTACGTGGGTCGCCACGCAGGTCGCCCGCGGGTGGCGGTTGCTGCCCATCGCCCTCGGCCCGCAGGCGTCGTGCCAGCCGCGCTTCCCGCGCTACCAGGACGACTTCAAGATCTCCGCGACGCCCACCGGCGGCTACGCCAAGGCGGCCGCCCAGGGAGCCGCCGAGGCCGACAAGAACGCGGCGGACGCGACGGCGTACGGCATCGGTGCGGGCAGCACGATCTGGTACGACCTCGAGGGCTTCGACCTCGGCAACACCCACTGCCGCGAGTCCGCGCTGGTCTTCGTCTCCCACTGGGTGACCCGGATCAAGGCGCACGGCTACGTCGCCGGCTTCTACTCCAGCGCCAGCTCCGGCATCAAGATGCTCGACGACGCCCGCACCCAGCGCCCCGGCCAGTTCGCGCTGCCGGACCGGATCTGGATCGCGCGCTGGGACGGCGCGGCCAACACCTCGACGACCTACATCCCCGAGGACGGCTGGCGTCCCGGTGGCCGGATGAAGCAGTACCTCGGCGGCCACAACGAGACGTGGGGTGGCGTCACGATCAACATCGACAGCAACTTCATCGACCTCGGTGCCGGCTCCGTCGCCGTACCGGAGGGGCGGTGCCCCGGCACCCGCCTCGGCTACTGGAAGTACCCGACGCTGTCCCCGTCCGCCGCGCAGGCGACGCGCGTCAAGGTGCTGCAGTGCCTGCTGACCGAGCAGGGCACCTACTCCGGGCCGCTCAGCGGGACGTACGACGCCGCCACGATCGCCGCCGCCCGGGCCTGGCAGGCCTCCCGCAAGTTCACCCCCACCGACACGTTCGAGAAGCGGCACTGGACGGCGCTGCTCTCGGCCGGAGCGCGTACGACGGTCAAGCGGGGGTCGGTCGACGAGTCGGTCCACCGCCTGCAGCGAGCGCTCAACGCGGCCGGCGCCGGGCGGTTCCGGGCCACCGGTGTCCTCGACGCCAAGACCGAGGCCGCGCTGCGGACCTACCAGGCGCGGCTCAGGATCGCAGTGTCCGGCGTCGCGACGCGCCAGACGTGGAACAAGCTGCAGCAGGGCCGCTGAGCCCAGTCAGCACGGGTCAGGCCGGCGGGCCGACGAGCAGGGCCACGCCGGTCAGGCCGGCGACGGCGACCACACCCACGAGCGCGCCCTGGGCGGGACGGCGCACGAGCCACGCGGTGAGCCGCTCGACCGCGCCGCGCGGTGCCTCGGAGCGCAGCCGCCAGTCGTCACCCAGCAGCCCGGAGCGCTCGGCGTACCGCTCGAACGGCACCGTCACGAACGGCGGGACCGCAGCGAGGAGGCCCAGGACGAGCCGGCTGAGCGGCCACCTCTGGTCGACCGAGAGCAGCACGGTCGCCAGGCAGTAGGCGATGAACACGACGCCGTGCACCATCCCGAAGACCTGCACGCCGAGCTCGGTGGTCTCGGTGACGTACTTGAGGAACATCCCGGTCAGCAGCAGCGCCCAGGTGATCGCCTCGGCGACGGCGACGCGGCGGTAGAGGACGCGGGAGCTCATGCGAAGGCCTTCTCGACGAGGGAGGTGAAGAAGCCGAGGCCGTCGGTGCCCGGGCCAGTGAGGTCCTCCACGGCGTGCTCCGGGTGCGGCATCAGGCCCACCACGTTGCCGCGCTCGTTGGAGATGCCGGCGATGTCGCGCAGCGAGCCGTTGGGGTTGTCGTCGAGGTAGCGCGCCACGACCAGACCCTCGCCCTCGAGCCGGTCGAGCGTGGGCCCATCCGCGACGAAGCCGCCCTCGCCGTTCTTCAGCACGATGGTGACCTCCGCGCCCTCGGGGTAGGCCGAGGTCCACGGGGTGTCGACGCGCTCGATGCGCAGCCGCTGGTCGCGGCACACGAACTTGCGGTGGTCGTTGCGGATCAGCGCGCCCGGCAGGAGGTGCGACTCGCACAGGATCTGGAAGCCGTTGCAGATGCCGAGGACCGGCATCCCCCGACCTGCGGCCTCGACGACCGAGGCCATGACCGGCGCGAAGCGCGAGATGGCACCGCAGCGGAGGTAGTCGCCGTAGGAGAAGCCGCCCGGCAGCACGACGGCGTCGACGCCCTTGAGGTCGTCGTCACCGTGCCACAGCGCCACGGCCTCGTTGCCGCCGATCGTCACCGCGCGACGCGCGTCGACGTCGTCGAGGGAGCCGGGGAAGGTGACGACGCCGACCTTCACGAGGGTCGTCCCTGGGCGATCTCGGCCACGGAGTGCTCCTCGACATGGACCTCGTAGTCCTCGATCACCGGGTTGGAGAGCAGCCCCTCCGCCATCTTGTCGATCTCGGCGAGCACCTCGTCGGTGATCTCGCCGTCGACCTCGAGCTCGAACCTCTTGCCCTGGCGGACGTCGGTGACGCCCGTGAAGCCGAGACGGGGCAGCGCACCGAGCACCGCCTTGCCCTGGGGGTCGAGGATCTCTGGCTTGGGCATGACGTCGACGACGACTCGGGCCACGGAGTGCTCCTGGGGACAGGGGTGGGGTGGGTGAGCCCGATTCTAGTGAGGCCCGGCCGCCCGCTCCGAGCCGGGCGCGCATGTGCGGACGGTGACCGGGTACGCGTGGTGGGCGGCCGAGCTTCCCCTGTGCCTCGAGGAGGGCCCATGATCCGGGTCGGCATCTCCGGCTGGCGGTACGCCGGGTGGCGCGGCGTCTTCTACCCCCGCGGGCCTGCCGCAGCGGCGCGAGCTCGAGCACGCCGCCCAGCGCCTCACCACGATCGAGGTCAACGGCTCCTTCTACTCCCTGCAGCGCCCCTCGAGCTGGCGGGCGTGGGCCGAAGCGGTGCCCCAGGACTTCCTCTTCGCCGTGAAGGGACCGCGCTTCCTCACCCACATGAAGAAGCTGACGGACGTCGAGGCGCCGCTGGGCACCTTCCTGGCGTCCGGGGTGCTGTCCCTCGGGCCGAAGCTCGGGCCGATGCTCTGGCAGCTGCCGCCCAACCTGGGCTTCCACCCCGACCGGCTGGCGGCGTTCTTCGACCTCCTGCCACGGCGTACGACGGACGCGGCGGCGCACGCGGCCGCGCACCACGACGCCAGCAAGCTCAAGGAGCCGGCCGAGACGACCACTCCGGTCGACGCGCCGCTGCGCCACGTGCTGGAGGTGCGGCACCGGTCCTTCCGCACGCCCGAGTTCTGCGAGCTGCTGCGCGCGCACGACATCGGCATGGTCGTGGCGGACTCCGCGGGCACCTGGCCGATGTTCGACGAGGTCACCAGCGACCTGGTCTACGTGCGCCTGCACGGCGACGAGGAGCTGTACACGAGCGGCTACGGCGACGTCGCCCTCGACCGCTGGGCGGAGAAGGTGCGCGCCTGGGACGCCGCGGGCCTCGACGTACTCGTCTACTTCGACAACGACGTCAAGGTCCACGCCCCGTTCGACGCGATCGCGCTCCAGGAACGGCTGGGGATCGGGCCGAGCTGACGCTTGTGCACGCCGTCAGCGGCTCCACCTGACGCTTGTGCACGTGCACAAGCGTCAGGTCGGCACGTGCTGCGTGTGCACAAGCGTCAGGTCGGCACGTGCTGCGTGCGCACAAGCGTCAGCTCGTCACTCCCGGCGGCGCGCAGCCACCACGACAAGCGCGACGCCGAGGCCGGCGACGACGGGACCGAGGATCGCCCAGATGCTCTGGTCGGTCATCGGGCTGCCCTCGAGGTAGCCCAGGCCCTGGAAGGTCCAGACGGCGCCGACCAGCACCATGATCGCGCCGAGCGCGACGAGGAGGGCTCGCATCAGCTCAGCTCGCGCTTGAGGATCTTGCCGGTCGCGGTCATCGGCAGGGCGTCCACGAACTGGACGATGCGCGGGTACTTGTAGCCCGCCATCTGCTCCTTGCTCCAGGCCACCAGCTCGTCCTCCGTGACGGTGGCGCCGTCGTTGCGGATGACGACCGCCTTGATCTCCTCGCCGTGGCTGTCGTGGGGCACGCCGATCACGGCCGCCAGCGAGACGTCGGGGTGCGTGAGCAGGACCTCCTCGATCTCGCGCGGATAGACGTTGTAGCCGCCGCGGATGATCATGTCCTTCGACCGGTCGACGATGTAGTACCAGCCGTCGGCGTCCTTGCGCCCGAGGTCGCCCGAGCGGAACCAGCCGTCGACGATGGCGTCCGCGGTGGCGTCGGGCCGGCCGTAGTAGCCCTTCATGATGTTGGGGCCCTTGATCGCGATCTCGCCGACCACGTCCGTGCCGTCCGCCAGGTCCTCCCGGACGTCCGGCTCGGGGCTGATCAGCTTCATCTCGACGCCCGGGATCGGCTTGCCGATCGACCCCACCCGCGCGGGCTCGCCCCAGACGGAGAAGCTGGCGACCGGGGAGGTCTCGGACAGGCCGTAGCCCTCCAGGATCGTGACGCCGAAGCGGCGCTCGAACTCCTTGTGCACCTCCACCGGCAGCGCGGAGCCGCCGGCTGCCGCCACCCGCATCGTCGAGGCGAGCTTCTGCACGTCGACACCCGAGTCGTCCAGCGCACCCAGCAGGCCCCAGTACATGGTCGGGACACCGGCGAAGAAGGTGACGTCCTCCTGGTCCATCAGCGCCAGCGCCGGACCCGCCTCGAAGCGCGGCAGCAGCACGACGGTGCCGCCGAAGGCGAAGCCGGCGTTCATGATCACCGTCTGGCCGAAGGAGTGGAAGAGCGGCAGCACGCAGAGCAGCGTGTCGGGCCGGTCCGCGTCCGCGTCGAAGAGCGCGTCGCTGGCCAGCGCGTTGGAGATCATGTTGCGGTGCATCAGCTCGGCGCCCTTGGGCTGCCCGGTGGTGCCGGAGGTGTAGAGGATGACCGCGGTGTCGTCGGCGTCGACCTCGCGGGTCTCGAAGACGGGCGCCTGCCCCTTGAGCGCCTGGCCCAGGGTCTCGGCGCCCTCGACGGGCGACTCCGCGGCCGGGTCGGCGGTGATCACGAAGAAGTGCTCGCAGCCGTCGGTCTGCTGGAACCCTGCGTGGCCCTCGGCACCGATCGGCAGCTCGGGCGTGCCCTGGAAGCAGAAGTACGCCTTCGCGTCCGAGTCGTCGAGGTGGTAGGCCACCTCGCGGCCCTTGAGCAGGACGTTGAGCGGTACGACGGTCGCGCCGGCCTTGAGGATGCCGTAGTAGACGATCGGGAAGTACGGCAGGTTCGGGCAGCTCAGCGCCACCTTGTCCCCCGGCTCGATCCCGCGGGAGACCAGCAGGTTGGCCACCTGGCTGGCCGCGGCGTTCACCTGTGCGTAGGTCAGTCGGGTCTCGCCCAGCACGACCGCCGTACGGTCCGGGTGGGCCTGGGCGGAGCCTTCGAGCAGCGAGGAGAGGTTCGGCATGACGCCAACCTACTCAGCGGTCGTGACGCGCGTCACCCGTCGGCACGACCGTCGCCCTGCCGTTCCGCCAGGATCCGGCCGGCCTTGCGGAGGTCGGCGGCGATGGCCTGCGAGGCCAGCAGCCCGGCGGCCGCGGCGGGCACGGCCCAGGCACCGCGACCACTCACCTCTCCGTCCGCGCGCACCCGGCATCCGCCGACGACGTCGGTGAAGTGGAGCGCGAGGCTGGCGCTGACCCCACGCCAGTGCCCCTGCTCCGCCCACACCTTGAACGGCACGAGCTCGGTGGTCTCCAGGTGGGGGCGGACGCCGACCGACGTGGTCTCGCGCCACGTCTGACCGAGGTGCGGCTCCTCGTCCGCCGGGACCTCGACCGACCGGAGGGACGACTGCCACTCGGGCCGGTTGCGCGGATCGCAGAGGTAGCGGAACGCGACCTCCGCCGGCACCGCCATCTCGACGTTCGCCGAGATCCGGCGCGCGCTCAGAACGACTCCCCGGTGAGAAGCTCGAACGCCTCGACGTAGCGCGTGCGGGTGCGCTCGACGACGGCTTCGGGCAGCGGCGGAGGTGCCTCGCCCGACGTACGGTCCCAGCCGGACTCGCCGGTCAGCCAGTCGCGCACGATCTGCTTGTCGTACGACGCCTGGGCGCGGCCCGGCTGCCATCCCTCGGCCGGCCAGAAGCGACTCGAGTCGGGGGTGAGGACCTCGTCGGCGAGGATCGTCGTGCCAGCCCCGTCCGCGCTGAGACGCCGGCCGAACTCCAGCTTGGTGTCGGCGAGCAGGATGCCGCGCTCCCGGGCCAGCGCGTGCGCCCGGTCGTAGACCTCCATCGTCAGCATCCGCAGCTCGGCGGCGGCGTCGTCGCCGACCGCCTCGCACACCGCCTCGTAGGCGACGTTCTCGTCGTGGTCGCCGAGGTCGGCCTTGGTCGCCGGGGTGAAGATCGGCTCCGGCAGCCGGCTCCCGTCCTGGAGCCCGGCGGGCAGCGGGATCCCGCAGACCTCGCCGGTGCGGTGGTAGTCGAGCAGGCCGGAGCCGGTGAGGTAGCCGCGCGCCACGCACTCGACCGGGAACATGTCCAGGCGCTCGCAGATCACCGCCCGCCCGGCGACGGCCGCCGGGACGTCGGTGGACACGACGTGGTTGCCGACGAGCCCGGACAGCCGGTCGAACCACCACAGCGACATCCGCGTGAGGATCTCGCCCTTGTCGGGGATGGTGGAGTCGAGGACGTGGTCGTAGGCGGAGATGCGGTCGCTGGCGACCATCAGCAGCCGACCCTCGTGCTCGCCGGCGTCGATCCGGTAGAGGTCGCGCACCTTGCCCGAGTGGACGTGGGTGGTGCCGTCGATCGCCGGGGCGGTGGGGATGCTCAGGTCGGCCACGGCACGAGCCTAGGGGACGTCAGCGGTGGAGCCACCACGACATCCGCCGCGTGACCCACGGCAGGAACACGTACGTCATGAGTGGCGTCATCACCGTGGTCACGAGCACCACGCGCGCCACGAGGGGCCAGCCGGAGATCGTCTGCGAGGCGATCCAGTTCGCCGCGAGGCTGAGCGGCAGGAAGACCATGAAGATCACGACCATCTGCTTCCAGCGCGGCGGCGGGACAGGTGCGGCGCTGAGCGACTCGACCGTCGACGGCTCGTCGAACCACCCCTCGATGCCCGTACGCCGTTCGCGGCGCTTCTCCTCGACACTGCCCTGCGCGGCCTCGAGCCACCACTCGCGCTGCGGGGAGGCCTCCCACGCGGCGAGCGAGTCGGCGTCCGCGAACCGGTAGAGCATGTGCCAGTCGGCCGAGTCCTCGCTGGGTCGCACCCACCCCGATCCCAGGAAGCCGTCGAACTTCTCCGCCAGCGAGGTGCCCGCCTGCACCCAGGCGAGCATCTCGCTGGACCGGGAGGGGTCGACGTGGCGCGTGACGGACACGGTGACGGGGGCTGTCATGGGGCCGATTGTCCGGCGCGGCACCGCGGCAGGCGAAGCCGACGACGACGAGATCCCGGCCACGTCGTGCTGGTCCGCGCGGCCACCGAGCGTTATTGTCTAGTGACATAGTGCACTAAGCGCCACCTGCCTCCGGAGAGAGCCATGACCCGAGCCGCACGTCCCGACTTCCTGGTGATCGGCGCGCCCAAGGCCGGCACCACCGCACTGCACGCCGCCCTCGCGCAGCACCCGGACGTCTTCGTCTCGAACCCCAAGGAGCCGAAGTACTGGCTCTGCGACGGCGCACCTCCTCCGGCCTGGTGCGGCCCGGGCGACAGGCACTCGCAGCAGGAGTGGATCTGGCGGGCCGACCAGTACTTCCCGCTCTTCGAGCCGGCCGCGGACCACCAGGTGCGCGGCGAGAGCACACCGTTCTACCTCTGGAGCCGGGGCGCGCACCGACGGATTGCCGAGGACCTGCCCCGCGTGCGGCTGGTCGCGGTCGTCCGCGACCCCGTCGACCGCGCCTACAGCAACTGGATGCACCTGTGGTCGGACGGGCTCGAACCGGAGTCGGACTTCGTGACGGCGTTCGGCCGCGAGGCCGAGCGGGTGAGCGCGGGGTGGGCGCCGTTCTGGCGCTACCGCGAGCTCGGTCGCTACGGCGAGCAGCTGGAGCACCTGCACCGCTACGTCGATCCCGCGCGGATCCTGGTCATCCGCTACCGCGACCTCGTGGACGAGCCACGCGAGACCGTCGACCGGGTCAGCCGCTTCCTCGGCATCCGCGAGGGACTCGTCGACTCGATCCCCCGGGACAACTCGCGCAGCTTCGTCGCACCGGGTTGGCGACCGCGACTGCTCGGGCCGGTGGTGCGCGGAGGCGCACGGCTCGGGCAGTTCGCCCCACCGCAGGTCTGGCGCCGGGTGCACCCGGTGACGATCGGCCTGCTCACCGACGGCGGCGAGCAGCACCGTCCCCGGCTCGACGCGACCCGGCGCCAGCGGCTGCTGGAGTCGTACGCCGAGGACATCTCGCTCCTCGGTGACCTCACCGGGCAGGACTTCGACGACTGGCTCTCACCCGAGAGCCGTGGCTCCTACGCGCAGCGATCCGCGACGGTGACGTCGATCAGCGCACGCAGGTGACCAGGTCGTGCGCGCCATCGGGGCGCGCGGCCTCGATGTAGTAGCGGACCCGACCGTCCGGCAGCGGGACCGCGGCTGCGTAGCGGAACGCGCCGTCGGCGTGCGGCGAGGCGATCGGGGGCCGGGCGCTGGGCGTCAGCGTGGTGCCGTCCCACACCGCGACACCGGTGGTCTCGAACCAGTTGGACTCCGCATCGGGCCGGCCGTCGTAGAGGACGGTGCCGTCTTGCAGGACGGCGGTGACGCGCGCCCCGCGGGCGTCCCAGTGGCCGGGACGACCGGCGAGGACCTCACCGTGGTCCTCCCACGCCAGGCCGTCCGCACTGGTCAACCTGCGCGTCGTCATCCGGTCCTCGTGGCCGGGCTCGTCCAGTGGGTGGCAGCACAGCCACATCTCGTAGCCGTCCTCGCCCACCGTGATCACGGGGTCCTTGACGCCCGTGTGGCGGTCGCCCTCGTGCACCCGGTGACGTACGCCCTCCGGGAGGGACCCGACGGTGTCGGCCGTCAGGCTGTCCACCCACCAGTGCTTGGACCCCGGGGTCGCGCACGACAGGTAGAGCCGCCAGCCGCCTTCGCGGAGCGGGACCAGCACCGGGCGCTCGAACGACTCGGCGCCAAAGGACTCGCGGGACACCTCGGCGACGGGGTCGAAGGCGACGCCGTCGGCCGAACGGGCCACCACGACGGACACGCCGCGTCCGTCAGTGAGGGGGCGGCGCACCCGCCAGGTGAGCCAGACGACACCGTCGACCATGACCGCACTCGCTGCACCCGCCCAGTTGCCCGCGCCGGGGCCGGGGGCGGGCACCACGACCTCGACGTCGTCGTACGTGGGCGGGGCTGCGGTGGTGAGGGCCATGCGACCACCATAGTCGACTAGATCGGTCGAGTTTGTGAGGCGAACGCCTAAGGCGGTGGGTCGCGGAAAGATAAGGCGAACTCCCGATCCGCAGCAGGGCTCCTCAGCAGCAACCTCGGTCATGTCCGCACCACCACCCGAGGAGCCCACCATGATCACCAGCTACTCCATCGAGAAGATCGCCGCCAGCAACCGCACGGACGCACTGGCCGCCGCCGAGGCGCGCCGCCTGGCCCGCGCGTTCCGTACGACCAGCACCCGGGTCGAGCCGCAACCCGCGTCTCCGGCGGCCGGCACCATCAGGATCCCGCGCCGGCGCCGCTGGTTCGGTGTCGCCGCGGCGCAGTGAGCAGGGCTCTCGATGGCCACGCCCTCGCCGCAGGCGTCGCGGCGTGCCACGATCCACTCGTGGCACCCGCACGGCTCATCGGCCGGGACGAGGACGTCGCGGCCCTGCGCGACGCGCTCGTGAGCGCCCGCGCAGGTGATCCCCGATGCGTCCTGGTGACCGGCGAAGCGGGGATCGGCAAGACACGACTCGTCGCCGAGGCGCTGGCCGAGCCCGTCGACGCGCTGGTCGTCACCGGCCACGGTGCCGACATGGCGACGGGCGAGATTCCCTTCGGAGTGCTCGCCGACACCCTCCGGGACCTCGTGCGCCAGTGCGGACCGGACGTGCTGGACCCGGTCGAGCGCGCGGCTCTCGCGCCGCTGCTCCCGGGGTCGGTCCCGGCGGGCCACGTCGAGCGGGTACAGGTCCTCTCGGCGTTCGTCGACCTCCTCCAGCGCCTCTGCTCCGAGCGGCTGCTCGTCTGGGTGGTCGAGGACCTGCACTGGGCCGACACGGCCACCCGGGACCTGGTCAACCTGGCCGTGCGGACCATCCGTGGCGGGCTGGTCGTCGTGGCGACCGTGCGCACGGACGACCATGAGCGCACCTCGGAGCAGGAAGCCACTCTCACGTCCTACGTCGCCGGGCTCGCGCGGTTGCCCGACACGACCGTGCTGTCCTTGAGCCGACTCACTCCCGACGAGGTCCGCCGGCAGCTGAGAGCGCTGCTCGGGTCGGGGCCCTCGGCTGCGCTCGCGTCGCGGATCGAGACGCTGAGCGACGGTGTGCCCT
Source organism: uncultured Actinomycetota bacterium (assembly GCA_963740115.1). GTDB lineage: Bacteria > Actinomycetota > Actinomycetes > Propionibacteriales > Nocardioidaceae > Nocardioides. Next base: position 190,986 of record CAVUCQ010000001.1, read on the forward strand.
TCGTGGTGGAGGAGCTGGCCGCCGCGGCCGGCCGGCCCGAGCTGAGCACCGTGTCGGCGGTGGCCTCGGGCCGGCTGGCCGGCTTGTCGGCCGAGGCGCGGCGGCTCGTCGACGCCGCCGCCGTGGGCGACGGGCACCTGCGGATCAGCCTGGTCGAGCAGGTCCTCGACTCCACTCCGGAGGAGCTGGACGCCGCGCTGGTGGAGGCCACCCGCGCCGGGATCCTGGTGAGCGACGTCGAGGCGGACGCCGTGGGCTTCCGGCACGCGCTGCTGCGCGAGGCGACCGACCGCGCCCTGGGTCCCGGCGCTCGGCGCGCGTGGCACCGCCGGTGGGCCGAGGTGCTCCAGGACAACCCGGGCGTGCTGGCCGCCGACCCGGCCGCCCTCTCGATCGCCGAGCACTGGCACCACGCGCGCGACGTACGGCGGTCGGCCGAGGCGGCGATCGCGGCGATGCCCTCGGCCGATCGCATCGCCGACCCGCGCCTGGAGGCACGGCTCTGGTCGCGCGTGCTCCGGGCGTGGGCGGCGCTCGAGGACCCCGAAGCCGTCACGGGCCTCACCCTCCGTGAGGCCGTCGCAGAGGCCGTGATGTCGGCGCAGCCCGCCGCGATGGCGGACTTCGGCAGCGTCCTGGACGCCGTTCCCGAGCACCTGATGCAGGACTCGGACCGTGCCGTGCTCGCGGTGACGCGAGCGATCACGTCGGAGGCGAAGGGCGACCTCGACCGCCGGTTCCGCGCGATGGCGGTGGACCTCTTCGACGGCTTCGACCTCTTCACCGGTCCCAGGGACCTCTTCGCCGTCCACGCGCTCAGCTTCGCCACCAGGCTGCCCGGGGATGACGAGCGATCCGCGGCGGGAATCGACCTGGCGGCGGAGATCGCCGGCGAGCTGGCCTCGCCGCGGGGCCGGATGGAGGTCGTGACCCTGCGCTCACACTCCCGCCTGTTCAGGGGGGACCCGCAGGGTGCGGCCGCCTACCTGGAGACCGAGCTCGCCGGCCTCCGCGACCTGCCGGGGGACTTCGTGCTGTTCCTGGACGGGAACCTCATGTGGTGCCGGACCGTGTGCGGGGAGCACCGCGAAGCGCAGCGGGTGGGCGAGGCGGCGCTGGCGCGGCTGCGGCACCCCGAGCTGTCCCTGGCCCTCTGGGAGCACCTCGTCGAGAACCACACCTTCAGTCTCACCTGCACCGGGGACTGGGACCGAGCCCGGCAGCTGCTCGACGGGTCTGCCCCATGGTGGGAGGACGACGTCCGCACCAGCAACGTGCGCCGTGACCTCCTCGACCTCGCACAGCGCGGGACGGCCGACGTCCGCAGGTGGCGATCACTGGTCGAGGAGCCGATTCCCGGTGGCGCGCACCCGGTCATGGTGCGCCACGTCGTCGCTGCTGCCGACGCTGCCGACGGCGACCTGCCCGCCGCCCGTGCCGCCTACCGGGCGCTGTGGGCCGACCCGACGCTGATGGTGGGCGACGACTACCTCTGGTGCATGCTCCGGGACGCCGCCCGCATGGAGGCGGACGACGCCGTGCGGAACCCGGGCGCACCAGCCGGGGACGCCGCGGCCCACATGGCAGAGATCGGTGCCGCGGTCGAGCGATGCCGCCGGTACGGCGGGCTCGGCGAGGTGTGGCCGCTCGACCTCGCCGCCCAGCTCGACCGCTTCCACGGCCGCGACCCACGGCCCGCCCTCGAGGCCGCGCTGGCGGGGTGGGAGCGGATCGGGCACGTGCCCGACACGGCGACCACCCACCTGTCGCTGGCCGAGGCGCACGCCGCCCACGGGGATCGCGAGGAGGCGCGGCGCGCACCTGGCTGCCGGCCGTGAGATCGCCACCCACCTCGGCGCAGGTCCGATGCTGGCGCGAGCCGACAACGTGGCGGAGCGGTTCGCGCTCGCCTCACGCGAGCGGCGTACGACGGACGTGCTGACCGCCCGCGAGGCCGAGGTGCTGTCCCTGCTCGCCGAGGGCAGGACCAACGCGGAGATCGCGGCCACCCTGTTCATGTCACCCAAGACGGCGAGCGTCCACGTCTCCCACATCATCGCCAAGCTGGGGGCCGCCAACCGGACCGAGGCTGCCGCGACGGCCCGCCGCCAGGGGCTGCTTCAGTAGCCGATCTCGAACGACGTCGCACCGGACGGCGCATCGTCGCGCACCGCGACGTCGCTCACCCTGGCCGACGACGGCCCCCGGCGACACCACTCGACGAGGGCGTCGACCGCGGCATCGTCACCCTCCGCGTGCAGCAGGACCGAGCCGTCCGGCTCGTTGCGCACCCACCCGCGCACCCCGAGGGCGCGGGCCTGCTCCTGGGCGTACCAGCGGAACGAGACCCCCTGGACCCGCCCGCTCACGCGTGCCTGGATCGCCTTCACGCCTCCATCATGCTCCGTTCGTGGCACCGGGTGAGAGGCTGGCGCGGATGACCCAGAGCGAGGAGACCGACGCCGCGCGGACGGAGTCGGCGTACGTCCCCGACCCGCGGCGCTGGCGCGTCCTGGCGGTCTCGCTCGTCGTCGGCTTCATGTCGCTGCTCGACGTCACCATCGTCAACGTCGCCGTCCCCTCGATCCGGGCCGGGCTCGACACGAGCGCCGCCACGATCCAGTGGGTGGTCTCGGGGTACGCCCTCGCCTTCGGCATGACGCTGGTCGCCGGAGGTCGCCTCGGCGACGCGCACGGTCGTCGCCGGATGATGACCATCGGGCTGATCGGCTTCATCGCCTCCAGCGCCGCCGTCGGCCTGGCGCCCAACGCCGGCGCAATCGTCCTCGCCCGGCTGGCACAGGGCGCCAGCGCCGGACTGCTGACGCCCCAGAACTCCGGCCTGATCCAGCAGCTGTTCCGCGGCGAGGAGCGGGGTCGGGCCTTCGGGATGTTCGGCTTCACCGTGGCGGTCGCCTCCGCCACCGGTCCCCTGATCGGTGGGGCGCTCATCGGGTTGCTGGGCGAGGAGGACGGCTGGCGCTCGCTCTTCCTGATCAACGTGCCGATCGGGCTGGTCGCCCTCGTGCTCATCCGGCGGCTCGTGCCCGACAACGACGCCGGGACCCACTCCGACTCCGAGGTCGAGCGCGATCCGCGCGTCGACCTCCCCGGCGCCCTGCTGCTCGGCCTCGCCGTGCTGTCGGTGCTCTATCCGCTCATCAGCCTCGAGGCCGGGGTCGGGCCGCCGCTGCTGATCCTCCTGGCGTTCCCGCTGCTGGCCTGGGCGTTCGTGCGCTGGGAGGTGCGGACGGTGGGTCGCGGCCGGCCGCCGCTGCTCGACGTCTCGCTGCTGCGCGGGCTGCCGGGCTACGCCAACGGCCTGCTGGTCGGCACCCTCTACTTCACCGGCTTCACCGGCATCTTCCTGGTCCTGTCGGTGCACCTGCAGGAGGGCGAGGGCTTCTCGCCCCTCCAGGCGGCGCTGCTGATGACGCCGTTCGCGGTCGGAGCCGCGTCGACGTCGCCGCTGGCCGGCAGGCTCGTGGGTCGGATCGGTCGCAAGGTCACCGTGGTCGCGCTGTCGGTCATGATCACCGGCACGGCGCTCGCGGCGTGGCTGGTCACCTCGCCCTCCGACACCCTGTGGTGGACGTTGGCCCCGGCGATGTTCCTCGCCGGGATCGGCGGTGGCGGGGTGATCTCCCCCAACTTCACCCTCACCCTCGCCGAGGTGCCGCCGAGGATGGGCGGTGCCGCCGGCGGCGCGCTGCAGACCGGCCAGCGGATCGGGTCGGCGTTGGGCGCCGCCCTGTTGATGACCGTCTACATGGCGGTCGGGACGGTCGCCTCCGCGCCCGTGGCGGCGCGCTCGGCCCTCCTGACCGCGCTGGCGGTGCTGCTCGTCGCGCTCGCGGCCGCCGTACGGTCCTGGCGGCTCGGCGACTGATCGCTGGCGCTGCTGGCTGGTGGGTGGCCGTGGTGGCCTTGGTGGCCTTGGTCGCGATCACCGGGTACCCGGTGATCGGCGTGCTTCCTGCCCGTTGCAACGGTCGAGAAGCGCACCGAAAGGACTGGAAGGTCCGGGCCCGGGCAGGTCACAAGATGGCTACCGGGACGTACGCCGCCGCGTCGGGGCGGGAGGTCAGAGGATGGCGCCCGGGACGTACGCCGCCGCGTCGGGGTGGCGGGCCGCCAGCGCCTCGATGCGCGCGACGACCGCGCGGGTCTGCGACACGGCGGCGCCGGTGAACTCGATCGGGTCGGCGACGAGCGCGTCGATCTGGTCGCGGGTCAGCCCCAGTCGCTCGTCGGCGGCGAGCTTGGCGAAGACGTCGTTGTCGGCCTGGCCGGCACGCATCGCGAGCGCGGTGCCGACGGCCGCCTCCTTGATCGCCTCGTGCGCGGCCTCGCGGCCCACCCCGTTGCGCACCGCGGTCATCAGCACCTTGGTGGTGGTGAGGAACGGGAGGTAGCGGTCCAGCTCGCGCTGGATGACCGCCGGGAAGGCACCGAACTCGTCGAGCACGGTGAGGAAGGTCTGGAAGAGGCCGTCGGTGGCGAAGAAGGCGTCGGGAAGCGCGACCCGGCGCACGACCGAGCAGGAGACGTCCCCCTCGTTCCACTGGTCGCCCGCGAGCTCGCTGACCATCGAGAGGTGTCCGCGGATGATCACCGCCAGGCCGTTGACCCGCTCGCAGGAGCGGGTGTTCATCTTGTGGGGCATCGCCGACGAGCCGACCTGGCCCTCCTTGAAGCCCTCCGTGACCAGCTCGTGGCCGGCCATCAGCCGGACCGTGGTCGCCAGGTTGGACGGGCCGCTGACGAGCTGCACCAGCGCCGCGACGACGTCGAAGTCGAGCGAGCGCGGGTAGACCTGGCCGACGCTGGCCAGCACCTGGTCGAAGCCGAGGTGGGCCGCCACGCGCTGCTCGAGGTCGTCGAGCTTGTCGGCATCGCCGTCGAGCAGGTCGAGCATGTCCTGGGCGGTGCCCATCGGGCCCTTGATCCCGCGCAGCGGATAGCGGGCAAGGAGCTCCTCGATCCGCTGCACCGAGATGAGCATCTCGTCGGCGACGGTCGCGAACCGCTTGCCCAGGGTGGTCGCCTGGGCGGCGACGTTGTGCGAACGGCCCGCCATCACGGTCAGCTCGTGCTCCGCTGCCAGCCGGCCGAGTCGCACCAGCGCGGCGACGGCGCGGTCGCGCACGACCTCGAGGGAGCGGCGCACCTGCAGCTGCTCGACGTTCTCGGTGAGGTCCCGAGAGGTCATCCCCTTGTGGATGTGCTCATGGCCGGCGAGAGCCGAGAACTCCTCGATGCGTGCCTTCACGTCGTGGCGGGTGATCCGTTCGCGGGCCGAGATCGAGTCGAGGTCGACCTGCTGGACCACCGACTCGTACGCCTCGACGACACCGTCCGGCACGTCGATGCCGAGGTCGCGCTGGGCCTTCAACACGGCGATCCACAGCTGCCGCTCGAGGACGATCTTGTGCTCGGGCGACCAGATCGCCGCGAGGTCGGCGCCGGCATAGCGGGTGGCCAGGACGTTGGGGACGCTCACGGCCCACAGTGTTTCATCCGGAGGTCGGGACCGGTGCGGCGAGGCGTCGGGCCGCCTCCACCACGGCCGCCCGACGCCTGGGCCGGGTGTTGTTGCGGGCCGAGGGGGTGTACTCCGGCGGCAGCGACGCCCACGTCGTGGCCACGCTGATCAGCAGGCCGAGCAGGACGTCGGCCGGGAAGGCGTCGGTGACGCGGCCGTCGCGCTGGGCCGCGCGGATCGCGGCGACCTTGCGGCCGTTGGCCTCGACGATGGCGGCGTCGGGCGGGTCGCCCTGCGAGCGCTCCAGCCGGTACCAGGTGGCCAGCCGGGCCAGGTCGGGGCGGTCCTCGAAGTCGTCGAAGATGCGGCCGGCCGTCTCGCCCAGGTCGCCGGCGTCGAACGGGTCGGACTCGGGGATCTCGTGCAGGAGCGTGGCGAGCACGGCCGCGAAGAGCCCGTCCTTGCTGCCGAAGTAGTGGTAGATCTGCGCCTTGTTGGTGCGGGCCGCGGTGGCGATCCGGTCCACGCGCGCACCCGAGATGCCGAGCTCGGCGAACTCGGCGGCGGCAGCCTCGAGCAGGCGTCGCCGGGTCGCCTCCGCGTCGCGTGGTGCCATGGCCGGAACCTATCAACCAACCGTCCAGTTGAGAGCGGACCGACGGATCAGTCCAGCGCCGCCGCGCCCTCGACCACGCCGAGCGGCTCGGCGGCGATGTCGCGGCGCCACTGGGCGCCCGGGAAGCTGATCGTGGCGACACCCTCGTACGCCTTCGCGCGGGCGTCCGCCACGTCCGCGCCGAGGGCACGCACGGCGAGCACCCGCCCTCCTGCGGTGACCAGACCAGCGTCGGTGCGTGCGGTGCCGGCATGGATCACGTCCACGTCGTCCTCGACCGCGAGCGTCTCGGTGCCGACCACCACGTCCCCGGTGCTGGCGCCCTCGGGGTAGCCCGCACTGGCCATGACGACCGAGACGGCCGCGCCGTCGGCGAAGACCGGCGGTGGCACGGTCGAGAGGTCACCCTCCGCGGCCGCGAGCAGCAGGACCCCCAGCGGGGACTCGAGCAGCGCCAGCACCGGCTGGATGTCCGGGTCGCCGAAGCGGACGTTGAACTCGATGACCTGCGGGCCGGACCGGGTGAGGGCCAGCCCGACGTAGAGGCAGCCGACGAAGGGCGCCCCCAGCCGTCGCATCTCGGCGAGGGTCGGTGCCACCACCTGCTCCATGACGGCGTCGACCGTGCCGTCGGGGAGCCAGGCCAGCGGTGAGTAGGAGCCCATGCCGCCGGTGTTGGGACCGCGGCCACCGTCGAAGATCCGCTTGAAGTCCTGCGCGGGAAGCAGCGGTCGACCCTGCCGGCCGTCACACACCACGAACAGGGAGAACTCCGGGCCGTCGAGGAACTGCTCGACGACGACCCGCTCGCAGCCGGCCGCGTGGGCCAGCGCCTCGTCGCGGTCGCGGGTCACGACGACCCCCTTGCCGGCGGCCAGCGCGTCGTCCTTGACGACGTACGGCGCACCGAACGCGTCGAGCGCAGCGGCCACCTCGGCGGCCGTCACGCAGGTGCGCGAGCCGGCAGTGGGCACCCCGGCGGTCGCCATGACCTCCTTGGAGAAGGCCTTGGAGCCCTCGAGGCGGGCGGCCGACCGGGACGGCCCGAAGCAGGCGACCCCGGCCTCGCGCACCGCGTCGGCCACCCCCGCGACGAGCGGCGCCTCGGGCCCGACCACCACGAGGTCCGCACCGACCGCGGTCGCCACGGACGCGATGGCCGCTCCGTCCATCGGATCCACGTCGTGGAGCGTGGCCACCGCGCCGATGCCGGGATTGCCGGGGGCCGCGTGCACCTCGGACACCGCGGGGTCGCGGGACAGGGCCAGGGCGAGCGCGTGCTCGCGCCCACCGGTGCCGACGACGAGGACCTTCACGGGTGGACGACCACCGTCTGCTCGCGCCCGGGGCCGACGCCGACCCCCCAGATCCTCGCGCCGGAGATCTCCTCGAGGGCCTGCACGTAGACCTGGGCGTTCTTGGGCAGCTCGTCGAAGGAACGACAGCCGGAGATGTCGCTGCGCCAGCCGTCGAAGTACTCGTAGACCGGCTTCGCGTGGTGGAACTCGGTCTGGGTCATCGGCATCTCGTCGACCCGCCGGCCGTCGACCTCGTAGGCGACGCACACCGGGATCCGGTCCCAGCTGTCGAGGATGTCGAGCTTGGTCAGGAAGAACTCGGTGAGCCCGTTGACCCGGCTCGCGTAGCGCGCGACCACCGCGTCGTACCAGCCGCAGCGGCGCGTGCGCCCGGTGGAGACGCCGATCTCGCCACCGAGCTGCTGGAGCTGCACGCCGTCCTCGTCGAAGAGCTCGGTGGGGAACGGCCCCGACCCCACGCGGGTCGTGTACGCCTTGATGACGCCGATCACCCGGTCGATGCGGGTGGGGCCGATGCCCGCCCCGACGCAGACTCCTCCGGCCACCGGGTTGGAGGACGTGACGAACGGATAGGTGCCGTGGTCGACGTCGAGCATGGTGGCCTGGGCGCCCTCGAAGAGCACGGTCTGGCCCGCGTCGAGCGCCTGGTTGAGCAGCAGCGAGGTGTCGCACACCATGGGCCGCAGCCGCTCGGCGTAGGCCAGCAGCTCCTCGACGACGGCGTCGACCTCGATCGCGCGGCGGTTGTAGACCTTGGTGAGCAGGTGGTTGCGCACGTCGAGCGCGGCGTCGATCTTCTCGCGCAGGATCTTCTCGTCGAAGAGGTCGGCGATGCGTACGCCGACGCGGTTGATCTTGTCGGCGTACGCCGGGCCGATGCCGCGGCCGGTCGTGCCGATCTGGTTCTTGCCGAGGAAGCGCTCGGTGACCTTGTCGATGGTGGCGTGGTAGCTCGCGATCACGTGCGCGTTGGCACTGACCTTGAGGTCGGCCACCTCGACCCCGCGGGCGACGAGGCCGTCGAGCTCCCGGAACAGCGCCTCCGGCGAGACCACGACGCCGTTGGCGATCACCGAGGTGGCGCCGGGCGTCAGGATGCCGCTGGGCAGCAGGTGGGTGGCGTACTTCTCGCCGTTGACGACGATGGTGTGGCCGGCGTTGTGCCCGCCGCTGGTGCGGACCACGAAGTCGATCGGGTCCGTGGTGGCCAACAGGTCGGTGGCCTTGCCTTTGCCCTCGTCGCCCCACTGGGCGCCGAGCACGACGATCGCGGGCATCTCAGCCCTCCTAGTCATGGCAACAGATGTGGACTGTGCCCATGGAAACAGCCCCGGCACAAGGCACCGGGGCTCTTGCGGAGCCACGCTACCGCACGGCGGCGGTGGATCGCGGTGCCCGCGTCCACCGCCGTGGGATGCGGAGGCCGGGAGTGGGCTAGTGTCCGGCCGTGCGCTCCTTGCTCGTGATCACCAACGCCGAGGCCGGCACGTCCGACGAGGAGCGGCTGGCCGAGGCGCTCGCCGTGCTCCGCGAGGAGGCGTCGGTCGAGGTCGCCAAGACCTCCAACCCGGGCGAGCTCGACGGCGTGCTGCACCGCGCGGGCGGACGCACCGTGGTGGTGGCCGGCGGCGACGGCAGCATGCACGCGGTGGTCACCGCCCTCTACAAGCGCCACGAGCTGGCCGGGACGACCCTCGCGCTGCTGCCGATGGGCACCGGCAACGACTTCGCCCGCGGCAACGGCATCCCGCTGGAGATCGAGGACGCCGCGCGCCTCGTGCTGACCGGTGAGGCCCGTCCGGTCGACCTGCTCGTCGACGAGGTCGGCAACATCGTCGTCAATAACGTCCACGTGGGCGTGGGCGCCCAGGCCAGCCGCAAGGGCCACAAGTGGAAGGGCAGGCTGGGCGCCGTCGGCGTCGGGAAGGTCAACCTCGGCAAGCTGGGCTACCCCATCGGTGCCCTGCTGTCCGCCTTCCACCCGCCCAGCTGGCGCCTGCGGGTCGAGATCGACGGCACTGTGGTCAACGACGTCAACCGTCCCGTCCTGATGGTGGCCATCGGCAACGGCAGCAACGTCGGCGGCGGCACCGAGCTCAACCCGGACGCGGACACCGAGGACGGCGTGCTCGACGTGATGATCAGTCGGGCGATCTCGCCGATGGCCAAGTTCGGCTACGCCAACCGGCTCCGCAAGGGCGAGCACGACGAGCGCGACGACGTCGTCACGCTGCGCGGCCGCTCGGTCAAGGTCAGCGGCGACTCGTTCTGGCTGTCCGCCGACGGGGAGATCTCCGGGCCGGAGCGGAGCCGGAGCTGGCGGCTCGAGCCGGCGGCGTACTCCATGATCCTGCCCTGAGGCAGCCCCCACCGAGCGGGTCGGCAGTCACAGCCAACCGCGCCGCACCGCCTCGACGCCCGCCTGGAAGCGGGTGTCGACGCCCAGCTCCGACATCAGAGCCGCGACCCGTCGACGTACGGTGCGCAGGCTGACGTCGAGGTTTCGGGCGATCTGCTCGTCCTTGACGCCGTCGGCCAGCTCGGCCAGCAGGAGGCGGCGGTGGTCACCCTCGGCCAGTCGGTCGCCCCTCGGGTCGACCCGGCTCGCCGCCTCCCAGAGCGCGTCGAAGTACGCCTGCAGCATGCCGACCAGGGACGCCTGCCGGACCACCACGCGGAGGTCGGACCCCGTGCCCAGCGGCTCGGGCACGATGGCGCGCCGGGAACCGACGATGACCAGCCGCGTCAGGACGCTCGGCACGACCCGGATGTCCTCGCCGATCTCGGCGCGCATCCGTAGCACCTGTGATGCCTCCGACATCGCGCGCGCGGGATAGATGGCCCGGACGCGACGGCCCTCGCGCACAGCGTTGCCCACCGCCACCGCCATCTCGGACTCGCTCGGGAATCGCCACTGGTCAGGGCGGAGGAAGCAGACGTCACCGCGCTTCTCCCGGATCCACTGGGCGATCAACCCCGGGACGTCAGCAGTGGTGGACACGTCCCCGTCGATCAGCTCGTCGTTGCCGGTACCGGCGGGGCGGCGCTCCGACAACACGGGCAACACCTCCGCGATGCGGGCCAGCTCCCCCGCCGCGACCCTCAGCTCGGCGGCTTGGGCGGCCAGCGCACGGCTCGTCGCGGTGGCCGGGTCCAGGACATGCAGGACCCCGTCCTCGACCGTCACGACCTCCAGCGCCAGCAGCGGCGCCAGCTGGTCGAGGAGTCGCTCGGGGGAGAGGAGCAGGCTGGCTGCCACCTGGTCGACTGACTGGCCTGAGCCCGGCAGGATCCGGCGGTAGACCGGCTCCATCTGGGTGGGCAACCCCAAGGCTGCAACCACGCTGATCTCCGGCATCTGTCCCCCTCGCTGGCATCTTAGTGCCAGCGGCCACTTGGAGCCACCCGTCCAGGCGTTGACGCTGGCACAATGCTGCCGACTGCTCGGGACAGCCACGCGGCACGGGGGTGACCGCGTTCGTTCGTGCGCAAGCACAGTCCGAGCGGATGGCGTCGGAGCCGCCGGGGGACGGCTCCGGCGCCGACATGCGGCCGACCCGTCCGCGCGCTCCCACCGGCACCGGGCCCGACCGCGTCCCCCGATAGCCTTGCCGCATGGCACGAGGTGGACAGCACGGCGATCCGGTCGACTGGGTGACGCGGGCGGCGGACGACGCCGTACGTCACGCGGGCGAGGGCAAGCCCGTCACGGTCTCCTCGGGCGCCTCGCCCTCGGGGCCGGTCCACCTCGGCAACCTCCGCGAGTTCCTCACCACGCACTTCGTCGCCGACGAGCTGCGCCGGCGCGGGCTCGAGGTGCGCCACCTGCACGTCTGGGACGACTACGACCGCTTCCGCAAGGTGCCGGCCGGCGTCCCGGCGGAGTGGTCGGAGCACATCGGGCGTCCGCTCACCGCCGTGCCTGACCCGTGGGACTGCCACGACTCCTGGGCCACCCACTTCAAGGCGCCCCTGCAGCAGGCGCTCGCCGACCTCGGCGTCGAGATGGAGGAGATCTCCCAGACCGAGCTCTACCGCAACGGCACCTACCGCGACGACGTCCTGCTCGCCGTGCGCGCCCGGCACGAGATCGACGCCGTGCTCGCGAAGTACCGCACCAGGAAGCCGGTCACCGCCGCGGAGCCCGGGAGCGAGCTGGAGTCGCAGGAGGCGGCGGCCCTGGCCGACTCCGTCGCCGCGGACGAGGAGACCGGTGCGACCGAGCTCGCCCGCTTCCCGTTCAAGCCCTTCTGCCGCGACTGCGGCCGCGACACGGTCACCCTGACGTCGTACGACGACGCGTCGACCGACCTCGCCTACACGTGCGACGTGTGCGCGTTCTCCGGCGTCACCAATCTGGCGACCCAGGACGAGGGCAAGCTGGTCTGGAAGGTCGACTGGCCCATGCGATGGGCGCACTACCACGTCGACTTCGAGGCCGCCGGCTCCGACCACGCCACCCCCGGCTCGTCGTTCACGGTCGGCCACGAGCTCGTCGAGACCTTCTTCGACATGCCCCGCCCGGCGTGGTTCGGCTACGGCTTCGTCGGCTTCGCCGGCGTGCAGAAGATGTCGTCGTCCGCCGGTGGCGTGCCCACCGCCTCCGACGCGCTCGAGATGCTCGAGGCCCCGATCCTGCGCTGGCTCTACGTCCGCCGGGCGCCCAAGCAGACCTTCACCGTCGACTTCGGGCCCGAGGTCGTGCGCCTCTACGACGAGTGGGACGCGCTCGGCCGCAAGGCCGCCGACCCCGCGAAGCGCGACGGTGCCGTCCTCGCGTGGGAGCGCGCCTCCGGTGTCGCCTCAGGTCCGCTGCCGACCTCGCGCGTCGTCGTACCGTTCCGCACGCTGTCGTCGGTCGCGGACGTGACCGCCGGGTCGAGCGAGCTGATCAGCTCGGTCATCGCGAACCTCGGCTTCGAGCACGACAGCGTCGACGACCTCCAGCCCCGCCTGGGCCGGGCGATGGCCTGGACGGCCTCGTTGCCGGCGGCCCAGCGCACGACCGTGCGGGAGACGCCGGACACCGAGCGCCTCGGCTCCCTCACCGAGGACGAGGAGCTGTGGCTGCGGATCTTCCTCGACCGCCTGCCGGACGAGGCGGACCTCGACGCAGTGACGTCGGTGGTCTACGGCGTGCCCAAGGTCGCGCGCGGCCTCGGCTTCGACGACGCCCCGACCGACCAGGTGAAGGCCGACCAGAAGGACTTCTTCCGCCTGCTCTACAACCTCCTGGTCTCCGCCGACCGCGGCCCGCGACTGCCCACCCTGGTGCTGGCGCTCGGGCCGGCGAAGGTGCGCAAGCTGCTCGGCGCCTAGGCTGACGCCATGTCACACCTCGACCTGATGGCCGGTCCCCCGCCCACCCACCTGCCGGTGGACCCCGCCGACGCCGAGCTCGCCGGCGGCGAGTCCCCGGCCGCCGTCGTACGACGCCACCCGGAGTCGCCGGCCGCGTGGGCGGCGCTCGCCGGTCAGGCACAGGAGGCCGGTGCCGACGACGTGACGGTCTACGCCTACGCCCGGGTCGGCTACCACCGCTCGCTCGACCAGCTGCGCCGCAACGGCTGGAAGGGCCACGGCCCGGTGCCGTGGGAGCACGAGCCCAACCGCGGCTTCCTGCGCTCACTCGCCCTCCTGGCGCTCGCCGCGCGAGCGATCGGCGAGACGGCGGAGTGGGAGCGGTGCTCCACGTTCCTGCGCGACTCGAGCGCGACCGCGGCGGACGAGCTGCTGGCCTGACCGCTCGTCGCGCGAGACCTACCGCTGGCCGCGACCCCGCCCTTCGGGGGTCCGTGACGCCCGTCACAGCCCGCGTAGGGTCGCGCGCATGAATTCCGGGAACCCGCCACAGTCGCGCCCTGAACAGGGCGTCCCCCCGACCGACAAGGGCAAGATGGTCCTCGCGGGCGTCCTGCTCGCGATCCCGATCGTCGTGCTCCTCTGGGTGCCTCACTACGCCAAGGTCGAGCCGGAGCTCCTCGGCTTTCCCTTCTTCTTCTGGTACCAGTTCCTCTGGGTGTTCATCTGCTCGGGGCTGACCTACGCCGCCTACCGGTTGACGCTGTCCGCACGCGGCCTCACCACCCACAAGGTGGGTGACGACAGGTGACTCCCCAGCTCACCGTGCTGGCCGCCGACACCGACGGCGTCAACGGCGTCGCCCTCGCGGTGCTGATCGCGCTGTTCGGCCTGGTCACCGTCGCCGGGTTCATGGCCAGCAGGTTCATGCGCGCCGACTCGATGGAGACGCTCGACGAGTGGGGCCTCGGCGGTCGCAAGTTCGGCACGTGGATCACGTGGTTCCTGCTGGGCGGCGACCTCTACACGGCGTACACGTTCGTCGCTGTGCCCGCGGCGATGTTCGCGACCGGTGCGGTGGCCGGCTTCTTCGCCGTCCCCTACACGATCATCCTCTACCCGATCATCTTCATCTTCATGGCCCGGCTGTGGTCGGTGAGCCACCGCCACGGCTACGTCACCACGGCCGACTTCGTCCGTGGCAGGTACGACGACCGCGGGCTGTCGCTCGCCGTGGCGGTCACCGGCTTCGTCGCCACGATGCCCTACATCGCCCTCCAGCTCGTGGGCATCCAGGCGGTGCTCGAGGTCGCCGGGCTCGGCGGCGGCGACAACATCCTCGCCAAGGACGCGCCCCTCCTCATCGCCTTCGCACTGCTGGCGGCCTACACCTACTCCAGCGGCCTGCGGGCGCCCGCGGTCATCGCGTTCGTCAAGGACATCCTGATCTACCTGGTGATCATCGTCGCCATCGTCTACCTGCCGGGCCAGGTGGGCGGCTGGGAAGCCATCTTCGGGGCCGCAGAAGACAAGATGGACGCCAACAACGCCGCGGCCGTGGAGGCCGGCCTCAAGCCCACCTCCTCGTTCATCCCGGGCTCGGCGGCGTTCTGGGCCTACGCCACCCTGGCGCTCGGCTCGGCGATGGCGCTGTTCATGTACCCGCACTCCGTGACCGCGTCGCTGTCGTCCAACTCGCGCAACACGGTCCGGCGCAACGCCGCGATCCTGCCGGCGTACTCCTTCGTGCTCGGCCTGCTGGCCCTGCTCGGGTGGGTCGCCATCGCGGCGGGCACCCAGCCCATCGGCCTAGACGGCGAGCCCAACGCCCAGCTCGTGATCCCGCAGCTGTTCGAGGACATGTTCCCGTCGTGGTTCGCGGGCGTGGCGTTCGCGGCGATCGCGATCGGCGCGCTCGTGCCGGCGGCCATCATGTCGATCGCCGCGGCCAACACCTTCAGCCGCAACATCTACAAGGAGTGGATCAACAAGAGCGCCACCCCGGCCCAGGAGGCGAAGGTCTCCAAGCTGATGTCGCTGGTCGTCAAGGCGTTCGCGCTGGTGTTCGTGCTGACCCTGGACAAGCAGAACGCGATCAACTTCCAGCTCCTCGGCGGCATCTGGATCATGCAGACGTTCCCTGCCGTGGTGTTCAGCCTGTTCACCCGGTGGTTCCACCGCTACGGCCTGCTCGCGGGCTGGGCGGCCGGGATGGCCTACGGCACCTACGAGGCCTACCAGGTCGTCAACCCGGTGACCGGCAAGCACTTCGGCGGCTCCACCGCCCTCATCCCCGGCATCGAGCAGATGGGCTACATCGCGGTCACGGCGTTCGTGCTCAACGTGGCCGTCGCCGTGGTGCTCAGCGCGATCTGCAACGCGATGAAGGTCTCCAACGGCAAGGACGAGACGATCGCGTTCGACTACTTCGCCGACGCGGACGACCCCCGCGTGCAGAAGGACCTCGCCGCGCACGACACGCACGCGGACCCCTACGGCGACCCGGACGACATCCCGGGGAACGCAGCTGCGCGCTGACGTCGTACGACCGCCAGGGCCCGCCCTCCCCACCGGGAGGGCGGGTCCTGTTCACGCGTCGGGGGCCAGCTCACCGATCCGCGCGGGATGCCGGAGGAGCTCCTGGGCGTAGTCGGTGAGGGGGACCCTGGCCGACCGCGCCTCTCGCCGCATCCGCTCGAAGGCCTCGGCGACGTCGACGCCCAGGGAGGCGGCAATCGCGCCCTTGGCCTGCTCGACGACGATCCGGCTGTCGAGGGCAGCCTGCAGCTGCTCGTTGAGCAGGTCGGCGCGGGCGATCGCCTGATCCTGGACGAGGGCGATGGTGGCCACGTCGGCCAGCGCCTGCACCACTGCGACGACCTCGGCACCGAGACCTTCCGGCTCGTGGCCGAAGACGTCGAGGGCCCCGATCACCCGGTCGCGGAGCCGCATCGGAAAGGCGTGCACCGACCGGAAACCTGCGCACAGGGCCTGCGGTGCGAACTGCGGCCACCGCTGGCCCCCCGCCGTCAGGTCGGTGACGACGACGGCCGCCCCCGTCAGGAAGCAGTCACGGCTCGGACCCTGCTGGCCCTGGACCTGCGCCAGCTCGAGCAGCATCACGCTGTGGTCGGACGAGCCGACGTGGTGCAGCCGCCCTTCCTCGTCGGCCAGCACCAGTCCCGCCTGGGAGCATCCCGTGACCTCGGCCGTGCGTGCGGCGACCAGGTGGAGGAAGGCGGCGACGTCGAAGTCGTCGACCAGGCTGCTGGCAACCTCCACGAACACGTGCGCCAACCGGTCCGAGGTGATCATCCTGGCTCCCGTCCAGTGGTGGTGGCCTTCGTGGACCTCACGGCGCACCATCGCCCCATCGCCTCGGATCCACCACGCCCGACACGATGCCGTGCGCCAGCTCGGCCAGGGTCCGGTCGAGCGCGAACGCCCGCGCGCGCATGCGCAGCAGCGCCTCGTCCAGGCTGACGTGGAGGAGCACCATCACCATCCCCTGCGCCTGGTGGACCACCGCGCGGTCCAGCGAGGTGTCGAGGTCCGCCACCAGGTCGGCGACGTGCTCGGCGAGGGGGTGGTAGGGGTCGCCGGGAGCGTTCGAGCCGCGGAGCCCGGTCAGCAGGACGGAGGTGGCGACCTGAGCGATCGCCATCGCGAGGGCGAGGTCCGACGGTCCCAGCTCGACGGGCGTCGTGGCGTACAGGTCCAGCACACCGAAGCTGACGGCGCCGACCTGGAGCGGCAGCGAGAAGATCGCCGCCACGTCGTGGGGCGCCAGCGCCTCTGCGTACGCCGGCCAGCGGTGCCGCGCCAGCTCGAGGTCGGGGACCATGATCGGCCGAAGCATCCGGGCTGCGTCGACGCACGGCGCCTCCCCCAGCGTGTCGACCAGCTCGCCGACGCGTCGCCACGAAGGCGCGGAGGCGGCGGCGACACCCGCGGTGACGCGGCCGGGAAACAGGTGCACCACGGCGCCGTCCACCGGCAGGCCCGCGACGCCCGCCCTGCAGAGCTGCTGGAGGTCCGCCGTGAACTCCGCCGCCCGGGCGTCACCGGGCACCGCGACGCGAAGGGATCGAGCGCCTTCAGGGCTGGTGGCGGCGGCCTCACGAGGAGGTCCGGCTTCGTCACCTGGCGCCATCGCAGCTCACCTCCCAGGGAGATGGGGGACGCCCCCGGGTCCGGCGGACTCTACTCCTCCCGCGAACCGCTGCGTAGGCCGTTGGCAGTCGGGCGTCGGGACGCTAATCTCGTGTCTCGAACGGCCGTCCCGGACCCCGATGGCTCATCCTCACCTCGGCGAGGAATGGGACTGACCTGTCCATGTCGGTGAGCGCCAGCAGGACGTCCCGCTCCTCGCCACCCTCCGACCAGGGGCGGAGGACGTGGGGGACGACGACGGCGACAGGCCCGCCCCGCGAGGGCCGGCCCGCCGCCGTCGTTGTCGTGCAGTGGCGGATCAGCCGCCGAGCGACGTGCCCGCCGAGCGGAGGTTCTGGCACGCCTCGACGATGCGCTCGGCCATGCCGGCCTCGGCGGCCTTGCCCCAGGCGCGGGGGTCGTAGAGCTTCTTGTTGCCGACCTCGCCGTCGACCTTCAGCACGCCGTCGTAGTTGGCGAGCATGTGCGCGGCCACGGGGCGGGTGAAGGCGTACTGGGTGTCGGTGTCGACGTTCATCTTCACCACGCCGAAGTCGACGGCGTCGCTGATCTCCTGCGCGGTCGAGCCGGAGCCGCCGTGGAAGACCAGGTCGAAGGGTCGTGCATCACTGCCGAGGCCGAGCTCGGCGGCGGCCGCCTCCTGCGCCAGCTTGAGGATCTCCGGGCGCAGCGTGACGTTGCCGGGCTTGTAGACACCGTGCACGTTGCCGAAGGTCAGCGCGGTCAGGTAGCGGCCGCGGTCACCGGCGCCGAGCGCCTTGACGGTGGCGACGGCGTCCTCGGGGGTCGTGTAGAGCTGGTCGTTGATCTCGTTGTCGACGCCGTCCTCCTCGCCGCCGACGACACCGACCTCGATCTCCAGGATGATGTGGGCGGCGGCGCACTTGGCGAGCAGCTCCTCGGCGATCTGGAGGTTCTCCTCCAGCGGCACGGCCGACCCGTCCCACATGTGCGACTGGAACAGCGGCGCCTCTCCGCGGGCGACCCGCTCCGCGGAGATGTCGAGCAGCGGCCGGACGAAGCCGTCGAGCTTGCCCTGGGGGCAGTGGTCGGTGTGCAGGGCGACGTTGACCGGGTAGTTCTTCGCGACCTCGGCGGCGTAGGCGGCGAACGCGACCGAGCCGGTCACCATGTCCTTCACGGACGGGCCGGAGAGGTACTCCGCACCACCGGTGGAGACCTGGATGATCCCGTCGGAGCCGGCGTCCGCGAAGCCCTTCAGGGCTGCGTTGAGGGTCTGGGAGGAGGACACGTTGATGGCCGGGTAGGCGAAGGACTTCGACTTCGCGGCGTCCAGCATCTCGGCGTACTTCTCGGGGGTGGCGATGGGCATGGGAGGTCTCCTCGAGCACGGGTCCAGCAGTCGTCGCCACCCTAGTGGGCTACTCGCCGGTCGCCTTCCCACGGCCGGATCGTGGCAACCGGTGCACCCCCACGGGTATGGCGTCTCGCGGATGTCAGGGTTAGGTTGACGCCCGTGGCGCGTGAAGCCGCGGCCGGGTCCGGGGTGTTGTGGGGACATCCCGGACCCGTTCGTGTTCGTCCGACCGGTCAGCCCCGCCAGGCATCCTCGGCGGTGAGGTCGGCGTACGTCCGCACCCAGGTGTGCATCGCGATCGCCGCCGCCGAGCTGGCGTTGATCGAGCGGGTCGAGCCGAACTGCGCGATCGAGAACGTGCCGTCACAGACCTCGCGGGCGGACGGCGAGAGGCCCGGGCCCTCCTGCCCGAACAGGAAGCAGACCGCGCGCGGCAGGTCCATCGTCTCCAGGTGCAGCGAACCGGGCAGGTTGTCGATGCCCAGCAGCCGCACCGGCCCGCCCGCCTGCGCGGGGATCCCGTGGAGGTACGACGCCAGGGCAGCCGCGTCCGGGTGGTGCCGGACGTGCTGGTAGCGGTCGGTGACCATCGCGCCACGGCGGTTCCAGCGCCGGTTGCCGACGATGTGGACCTCGGCAGCGAGGAAGGCGTTGGCCGTACGCACGATCGTGCCGATGTTGAAGTCGTGCTGCCAGTTCTCGATCGCGACGTGGAAGCCGTGCCGCCTCGTGTCCAGGTCGGCGACGATCGCCTCCATCGTCCAGTAGCGGTAGCGGTCGACCACGTTGCGGCGGTCGCCGGCCCTGAGGAGGTCGGCGTCCCAGTGCTGGCCCTCGGGCCACGGCCCCTCCCACGGTCCCACCCCCACCTCCGGCGGACCGTGCGGCATCGGGTCGTAGGGTGCCCGCTCCTCCTCGCGCATGCGAGAAGAGTAGGGACCGCTGGTTAGGGTGGCGCGCGTGAGCGCACTCGATGGGATCCAGGCAGGATTCGTCCCGCTGCTGCTCGGCATCGACTGGATGGATCCCAACTGGCTCCTCGACCGGTTCGGCGCCGAGCTCTTCTGGATCAGCCTCGTCATCATCTTCGTCGAGTGCGGGCTGTTCTTCCCCATCCTCCCGGGGGACACGCTGCTCTTCGCGCTGGGACTCTTCATCGCGACCGGACAGCTGGACCTCTTCCCGGGACCGCCCTTCGTCGAGCTGCTGATCGCGATGGCAGCGCTCACGGCGGCCGCCTTCCTCGGCAACGTCGTCGGCTACGAGATCGGGCACAAGCTGGGACCACCGCTCTACGAGCGCGACGGCCGCATCATCAAGCGGAAGTACTTCGACCAGACCACCGCGTTCTTCGACAAGCACGGCAACAAGGCGCTGGTCATCGGCCGCTTCGTCCCGTTCGTACGCACCTACATCACCGTGGTCGCCGGTGTGACCCGCATGGACCGGCGCCGCTTCTTCCTCTGGAGCCTGGTCGGCGCCGTGCTGTGGGTCTCCTCGATCTGCCTGCTCGGCTACTTCCTCGGCGACGCGTTCCCCCACCTGGGCGAGAGCATCGACAAGCTGATCATCGTCATCCTCGCGTTCTCGATCGTCCCGGTCGCGATCGAGTGGTGGCGCCACAAGCGGACGCACGCGCCCGGGGCGGAGATCGGGACGCACGACGGCGGCCCGGACCGCGACATCACCGGCCGCGACGTCGACTGACTCAGCCGCGTACGGCGTCCAGCTGGGCGCGCGTGAGCACCGACCTGACCTCCAGGCCGACGTCGGCCAGCGGGTCGTCGCCCTCGGGCGACCGGTCGATCGCACAGACGACGACCTCGACGGTCGCGCCCAGCGCCCGCAGGGCGTTGGTCGCGTCGCGCACCGCGCCACCGGTGGTGATCACGTCCTCGATGATGGTGACCCTCCGCCCGGACACGTCCGGCCCCTCGGCGAGCTTGGCGGTGCCGTACTCCTTGGCCTGCTTGCGGACGAACAGGGCCGGGAGACCGGTGCGGGAGCTCACCATCGTCGCGATCGGGATGCCGCCGAGCTCGAGCCCGCCCAGCAGCTCGGTGTCCTCCGGCAGCAGGTCGACCATCTGCGCGGCGACGCGGTCGAGCAGGGCCGGCTGCGCCTCGAAGAGGTACTTGTCGAAGTAGGTGTCCGCGACCTGCCCGGAGCGGAGCGTGAACTCCCCCGTCAGGCGGCAGGTGGCGTCGATGTCGGCGGCGAGGGAGGCGTCGGTGGTCATGGGTGGATCCTGCCAAAGGACCGGCCGGGGAACTGGACCGGACCGGGGTGCGGTGCTCCGTGGTGAGGCGTAGCGTCGAGCGGAGGCAGGACCCAGATCCAGAGGAGGCGCGCATGTTCGTGCAGGTGTTCCAGGGACCGGTCTCCGATCCCGTAGAGGTCAAGGCGTTGCTCGACCGGTGGTTGGCCGAGCTCGCGCCGGGAGCCGATGGCTGGCTGGGCAGCACGGGAGGCGTCACGGACGACGGCACTCTCGTCGCCCTCGCGAGGTTCGACTCCGAGGAGGCCGCACGGCGCAACAGCGACCGGCCGGAGCAAGGTGAGTGGTGGGCGCAGATGGAGGCCCTCTTCACCAGCCCGCCGGTCTTCCACGACAGCACCACCGTCGACGTCGACGACCACGGCGACCTCGACTCGGCCGGGTTCGTGCAGGTGATGCAGGGCCGCACCAGTGACGCCGACCGGGCCCGTGAGCTGATGAACGACGACGATCCGGAGTGGCAGACCTACCGCCCCGACGTGTTGGGCAGCCTCAGCACCACCCACGACGGCGACGGCTGGACGATGGCGATCTACTTCACCAGCGAGGCCGAGGCTCGGGCCGCTGAGCAGAAGGAGCCGCCGGAGTCGATCCGCGAGGCGATGGCCGAGGTCGAATCGCTCACCGTCGGCGAGACGTCCTACTTCGACCTGCGGGAGCCCTGGCTGGCCAGCCCGTCCTGACCCGGTCCGCGGCACCGTGATCGCGCGGACTCGCTATCTTCGTCGCCATGACCGACGCACGGTTGTCCCGCCGTCTGGCCCACATCCCGCCCACCGTGTTCAGCGAGATGTCGGCGCTCGCGGTGCGGACCCGGGCGATCAACCTGGGCCAGGGCTTCCCGGACGTCGACGGCCCGCCATCGGTGATCGCGGCGGCCGAGGCCGCGCTGGAGCACGGCGCCAACCAGTACGCGCCGGGCATCGGCATCCCCGCCCTGCGGGCCGCGATCTCGCGCCACCAGCAGCGCCACTACGGCCTCGACGTCGATCCCGATCATGAGGTCGTGGTCACCACCGGCTGCACCGAGGCCGTCGCCGCGGCCCTCCTCGGGCTGGTCGACCCGGGTGACGAGGTGGTGGTGCTGGAGCCCTACTACGACTCCTACGTCGCCGTGCTCGACATCTGCGGGGCCCGACGACGACCCGTCACGCTGCGGGCGCCGGACTTCCGACCCGACCTCGACGAGCTGCGCTCGATCGTCAGCGACGACACCAGGCTGATCCTGCTCAACACCCCGCACAACCCGACCGGCACGGTCCTCACCCGCGAGGAGCTGCAGGTGGTGGCGGACCTCGCGATCGAGCACGACGCGATCGTCGTGACCGACGAGGTCTACGAGCACCTCGTCTTCGACGACGCCAGGTCCACCGAGGGCCACGTGCCCATCGCCACGCTGCCCGGCATGTGGGAGCGGACGCTCACGCTGTCCAGTGCCGGCAAGTCCTGGTCCTTCACGGGCTGGAAGGTCGGCTGGGCCACCGGCCCCGCACCGCTGGTGCAGGCGGTGCTGGCGGCCAAGCAGTGGCTCACCTTCACCTCGGGCTCCCCGCTCCAGCCCGCCGTCGCGCACGCGCTCGACCACGAGCCCGACTGGCCGCAGGCCCTCGCGCGCGACCTGCAGTCCCGCCGCGACCTGCTGTGCGAGGGCTTGACCGCGGCCGGCTTGGCTCCGCGCCTTCCGGAGGGCACCTACTTCGCCACCACCGACATCTCCCACCTGGGCTGGGCCGACGGGCGCGAGTTCTGTCTGGCGCTGCCCGAGCGCGCCGGGGTGGTCGCGATCCCCACGCAGGGGTTCTACGACGACCGCGAGGCCGGGCGCCAGCTGGTGCGGTGGGCGTTCTGCAAGGAGCCCGACGTCATCCGCGAGGGCCTACGACGGCTCGCCGCCGCCGACCTCGTGCGCTGACGGCCACTCAGCGGTTCGGGTAGTCGCGCGGGGGGTAGTCGGTCCCGCCCTCGGCCGGGCGGCTGCTGGCCGTACGGGTTGTCCGACGCCGGAGGCTGCTGGCCGTACGGGTTGTCCGAGGCCGGCGGCTGCTGGCCGTAGGGACCGCCGTACGGACCGGCGGCCGGATAGCCCGTCGGTGCGCCGGGGTAGCCGCCGCCGGTCTGTGACGGCAGGCGCTTGAACCAGTCGTTGGCACCGCCGGTGAACAGCAGGACGATCGCGGCCCCCGAGGCGAGGAGGAGCACGATGGACACGCCACTGGTGATGCTGAGGAGCGAGAACAGCGCCGTGACGGCGCACGAGATCACGAGCAGGATCCGGGCGACGTTGGAGCGTCGCAGGACCAGGACGGCCAGGACGATCGCGGCGACCGCCCAGATCACCAGTCCCACCATGACGGCCACCAGCACGCCGACGGCAGCGTCTGCGTCGATGTTGGCGTCCCTGAACTCCGGCACCCTCTCCATCTCGGCGATCACCTGGTCGCGGGCGACGAGCAGCGCCAGCGCGGTGAAACCGAAGATCAGCGCGGTGAGGGCGGAGCACACGATCGTGATCCAGGCCGCCGCGGTCACCGTGCCGGGACGGCGGTCACCGGCCGACGGCTGCATCCCGTAGGACGGCTGCTGGCCGTAGGGGTTGACCTGGCCGTACGGGTTCGAGCCGTAGGGGTCCGACTGGCCGTAGGGGCTGTGGGTGGGTCCGGGCTCCTGCTCACTCATGTCTTCATCTCATCATGACGAGGGTGGTGCGCGTCAGTGCGGCTCGAGGGAGAACCAGCGCCGGACCTCGATCCTGCGCAGGCACACGACGGTCGCGACGGCGGCTGCGGCCGGGACCAGCACGAGCGGCAGGGTGAACACGAAGAAGAGGCAGCCGGCGGCGCTGAAGGCCGCCGTGGCCATCAGTCCGCGGCGGGCCCAGTCACGCCGGGCCATCACGAAACCGGCCAGCACCAGGGCGATCACGCACCACACCACGAAGGCACCGGCGTAGGCGTAGACGGTGCTGCGCACCTCGTCGAGGGTCAGGCCCTCGTCGATGAGCTGCGGCTGCTGCTGCTCCAGCACGGTCATGAGGAAGTCCGGCGACAGCCCCGCGATCGCCAGCCAGAGCAGGGACATCGCCAGCAGGCCACCCGCCGTCACGACGGTGATGACGAAGGCCGCGACGACGGCGGCGGGCCGGTGGTGCACCAGCTGGTGGTGCTGCCACGGCGGAGGCGGAGGTTCGGACGCCCTCGCCGGCTGCGTGCCGAGCGGGGCGTGCTCGCCGAGGGGTCGGTGCTCACCGAACGGTCGGGTCGCGGGCGGGGGCACCGTCGGCGGGGCGGGCGGCTGGTCCGGGCGACCTGCCTGATCACCGCGCGTGGCGCCCGACGAGATGGACCGTCGCGGCTCCTTGTCCTGGGCCGGCGAGGGCGGTGTCCACCTCCCGGTGGCGAACCACTCACGAGCCGGCGCCAGCCACAGCATCGCGGTGCCCGCGGCGACGAAGGACCCTGCCAGCCCGCCGGCGGCGAGCCCGCTGACGAAGACGGGGACGGCGAAGATGGTCAGCCCGAGCCGGGCCGAGCGATCGGGCTTGCGGACGTACCAGCCCAGGATCGCGGTGGCGCAGGCGGTCGCGGCCGCGACCAGGCAGGCGATGCGCACCAGGCGGGAGGCACTTTCGGCGTCGAGGCCGAGCGAGGAGAACGGCGCCTCGGCGAGGAAGTCCCTGATCGACTCCTGCGTCTCCAGCGAGCCGAGGGTGACGACCTGCTCCCAGGCGGTGACCAGCACGATGAAGGAGGCGAACATGACGATGCCCGACGCCATGGTGACCTGGGGCGGACGCTGCTGGGTGGGCTGGCTCACCCCACCATCCTCGCAAGGTCCTCCCAACCCAGCCACATCTTGGTGGTGAGGGGTTTCTCAGGGTCGCTCTCAGGGACCGGCGGGGAGCTGTCCCCGATGTGCGCGCCCCGGCAGGGACGCGAGGGTTGACCCATGATCAGCGTCGAGTCCCTCACCAAGCAGTACGGCCGCTTCACGGCCGTCGACAACGTGTCCTTCACGGCCGCCACCGGTCGCGTGACCGGCTTCCTCGGTCCCAACGGTGCCGGCAAGTCGACCACCATGCGCATCATGGTCGGCCTCACCCGCCCCAGCTCCGGCCGCGTCACCATCACCGGCCGCGACTACCGCGAGCTCGTCAACCCCGGCCTCGAGGTCGGCGTCCTGCTGGACGCCTCCGCGCAGCACGCCGGGCGCACGGGGCGCGAGATCCTCACGATCGCCGCGCAGACCATGGGCCTGCCGAGGACGCGGGTCACCGAGACCCTCGCCCGCGTGGGCCTCACCGAGAGCGAGGCGGAGCGCCGCGTGCGCAACTACTCCCTCGGCATGCGCCAGCGCCTCGGCATCGCGACCGCCCTCATCGGCGACCCGCAGGTGCTGATCCTCGACGAGCCGGCCAACGGCCTCGACCCGGCGGGCATCCGCTGGATGCGCGACCTGCTCCGGGGCTTCGCCAACGACGGCGGCACCGTGCTGCTGTCCTCCCACCTGCTCCACGAGATCGAGGTCATCGCCGACGACCTCGTCGTCATCGGCCAGGGCAGGATCGTGGCCCAGGGCAGCAAGTCCGAGCTGCTGGCCGCGGCCGGCACCCTCGTACGCACTGTCGACGTCGACCGGCTCGCCCGCGCCCTGCACGAGGCGTCCGTCGTCACCTCACCCATCGACGGCGGCCTGCGCGCCGACGCCGATCCCCAGCTCGTGGGCGAGGTGGCACACCGTGCCGGCATCGTCCTGCGTGAGCTGCGCGCCGCCGACGGCGCCGGCCTGGAGGAGATGTTCCTCGAGCTCACCGCCGAGACCGCCCGTGAAGGAGCAGCAGCATGACCACCGCCACCCAGACCCCTCCCGTCGTCGCCCCGGCTGCGCCGGCCGCGACCCGCGCCGTACGCCCCATCCCGATGACACGCCTCGCCAAGGTCGAGCTCCGCAAGATGTTCGACACCCGTGCGGGCTTCTGGCTGATGGCGAGCGTCGGCATCGTGGCCGTCCTCGCGACCGCCGCGGTGATCCTGTGGGCGCCGGATTCCTCGATCGACCAGGAGACGTTCTCCAGCGCGATCGGCTTCCCGCTGTCGGTGATCCTGCCCATCATCGGGCTGCTGTCGGTCACCAGTGAGTACAGCCAGCGCACCGGCCTGACGACGTACACCCTCGTCCCCTGGCGGGGTCGGGTGATCACCGCCAAGATGCTCGTCACCCTCGCCATCGGTGTCGCCTCGATGTTCCTCGCGCTGGCCGTCGGTGCCGTCGGCAACCTGATCGGCTCGGCGATCACCGGCCTCGACCCGGTCTGGAACGTCACGGTCCAGGAGTTCGCGCAGATCGTCCTGGCCAACGTGCTGGGCATGCTCATCGGCTTCACCCTGGGTGTCCTGATGCGCAGCTCCGCCGCCGCCATCGTCGGGTACTTCGTCTACTCCCTGGTCCTGCCCGCCGCACTCGGAGCGCTCGCCGCCTTCCAGGAGTGGTTCCGCGACCTGCAGCCGTGGGTCGACGTCAACTACGCCACCACCCGGCTGTTCGACAGCAGCATGACGACGGAGTACTGGCAGCAGCTCGGCGTCACGACGCTCGTGTGGCTGTGGATCCCGCTGGCCATCGGCCTGCGCGCGGTCCTGCGGGCCGAGGTGAAGTAGCTCCCTGCCCGCCTCGGGCACGTCAGCGGCTGCCGGTCGGGGGACCGGTGGCCGCTGACGTCTCGATATCTGAGGACGTGGTGAACGGATGGCGGCCTGCTTTCCGACCACCACGTCCTCAGGTATGTCGCGGGGCTCTGACAGGCTGGCCGCATGCACGCCGACGCCTGGCTGGTCGTCATCGACCCGCAGCGGATCTTCGCCGACCCGTCGAGCCAGTGGGGCTCCCCGATGTTCCCCGCGATCGTGGATCCCGTACGACGCCTCGCCGCCGCCGCTGGTCAGCGCACCGTGGTCACGCGCTGGGTGCCCTCCGCCGAGCCGCGGGGCAGCTGGGCGACCTACCTGGAGGCGTGGCCGTTCGCCGACGTCCCGGAGGACGACCCGCTGCTCGACCTGGTGCCGCAGGTGTCCGACCTCGGCCGCCACGTCGTCTCGCTGCCGACCTTCGGCAAGTGGGGCAGCGAGCTCCGGGCAGTCACCGGCCCGACACCGCACCTGGTCCTGGCCGGCGTCTCCACGGACTGCTGCGTGATCTCCACCGCCCTCGCCGCCGCGGACGCCGGAGCGACGATCACGGTCGTGACCGACGCCTGCGCCGGGTCGACCCCGGACCACCACCGGGCGGCGATGGACGTGATGGCGCTCTACCCGCCGCAGATCACCCTGGCCACCACCGACGAGGTCCTGGCCGGCGAAGGCACGCCGTGAGCCGGGTCATCCACACCGGCCAGGCCCTGGTCGACGTCGTCGTCGAGGTGCCCGACCTGCCGGCTCGAGGGCAGAACGTGATGGCGTCCTCGGCGACCGACTATGCCGGTGGCGCCGTGACCGTGCTGGTGGCGGCGGCGCGCTTCGGTGCCGAGTGCGTCCACGCAGGTGCTCACGGCACCGGCCCGCACGGCGACCTCGTCCGGGCAGCGCTGGCGGCCGAGGGCATCGGCGCCTCGGCTCCCCCGGTGGCCGACGTCGACACCGGCATCTGCGTGGTGATGGTCGAGCCGAGCGCCGAGCGCACCTTCGTCACGACCCTGGGCGCCGAGCGCCGGATCAGCGTCGACTCGCTGGCCACGTCCGACCCGCGCCCCGGCGACCTGGTGTGCGTCACCGGCTTCTCGCTGGCCCTCGACAGCACGCGCGAGCCCCTCCTGGCCTGGCTGCCGACGCTCCACCCCGACGTGGTCGTCGTGCTCGACCCGGGGGCGGCCTTCGCGGGCCTGCCGGAGGACGTACGTGCCGCGATGCTCGAGGTGACCGACGTCTGGTCGAGCAACGCCGAGGAGGCCGAGGACCTGCTGCGCGAGGTCGGTCAGCAGCCACCGACCGACCTCGCCCGACCTCACCGCCGCCATCGCTCCGCTGCTGCGGGGCGAGGCCGTCGCCGTCGTGCGCGACGGGCCGGAGGGGTGCGCGGTGCACGTGGCCGGCGAGACGACGTACGTCCCCGGCTTCCCACAGACGCCCGTCGACACCAACGGCGCCGGCGACACGCACACCGGTGCGCTGCTCGCCGAGGTGGCGGCCGGCACGCCCTGGGTCGAGGGGTGCCGGCGCGCCAACGCGGCGGCGGCGATCAAGGTGACCCGGCGCGGACCCACGTCCGCGCCGACGACCAGCGAGGTCGACGAGTTCCTGGCGAGCGTCGCCCGCTGACACGTGGGCCGCGGGTCAGGACCGGTGCTTCGACGTACGCAGCCGGCGGCCGCGCTCGATGTCGTCCCGCTCCTTGGCGGCCGCCTTGTCGGACTTGCGGGTGTCGCGCGGCGGCAGCTGGAGCTCCTCCTCGGCCGCGATGCCGGCCTGCAGCTGCCGTCCGCGCTCGAGCTCGGCATCGAGCTCGGCGCCGAAGAGCAGTGCGAGGTTGGTGATCCAGAGCCACAGCAGGAAGGCGATGACCCCGGCCAGCGAGCCGTACGTCTCGTCGTAGCTGGAGAAGTTGGCGACGTAGAAGCCGAATGCGGCCGATGCCAGCGCCCACACGACGATCGCCACGAACGCCCCCACGCTGATCCAGCGGAACTTGGGCTGCCGGACGTTGGGGGTGGCGTAGTAGAGGAGCGCCACGATCATCACGACGACCGCGAGGAGCACGGGCCACTTCGCGATGTTCCACACCGTGACCGCCGCCGAGCCGAGCCCGACCGCGTTGCCGACCGCCTCGGCTGCGGGACCGGTGAGGACCAGCCCCAGTGCGACGAGGGCGACGAGGGCGACCGTCACCACGGTGACGAGCAGCATGACGGGGCGCAGCTTCCAGATGGGGCGGCCCTCGTCGACCTCGTAGATGCGGTTCATGCCGCGCCCGAACGCACCGACGTAGCCGGACGCCGACCACAGGGCGGTCACCAGGCCGAGGACCAGCCCGAGGCCGGCACTCTGGTTGCTCGGCGAGCTGCTCCAGCGTCGGCTCGAGGGTGTCCGCGGCCGAGGACGCCCCGAGGTCGCGCAGGACGTCCAGGAGGGTGTCGACGGTCTGCCGCTCCTGGCCGACGAGGCCCACGAGTGACAGCAGCGCGATCGCGGCCGGGAACAGCGCCAGGATGCCGTAGTAGGTCAGGGCCGCCGCCAGGTCGGTGCACTGGTCGTCGAAGAACTCCCGGACGGTCTTGCGCAGCGCGTAGCCCCAGGTCGGCTTCTTCAGGTCGTCCGGCGAGTCCGGCTTGCCGGGGGCGTCCGGTGCGGGCGCCTCCTTGCGGTCGGTGTCGTCGCTGTCGGTCTGGTCCTGGGTGGTGTCACTTCGTCGCGCCATGCGCGTCCAGTGCCCTCGCCTGCGCGGTCCATGTGTCCCCCTCGACCGAATGGGGACCAGTCGCGCAGACGAGGCGCTGCGGGCGCGTCAGCGCACCAGGCAGGGACGCTTCGGGTCGAAGCTCCATCCCGGCACGAGGTGCTGCATGGCGATCGCGTCGTCGCGGGCGCCGAGGCCGTGCTCGAGGTAGAGCTCGTGCGCCTCGGCCAGCCGGTCGCGGTCGAGCGTGACGCCGAGGCCGGGGCGGTCGGGCACCTCGATGGCTCCGCCGCGGATCTGCAGCGGCTCGGTCGTCAGGCCCTGCCCGTCCTGCCAGATCCAGTGGGTGTCGAGGGCGGTGATCTCCCCGGGAGCCGCGGCGCCGACGTGGGTGAACATCGCCAGCGAGACGTCGAAGTGGTTGTTGGAGTGCGAGCCCCAGGTCAGGCCGAAGTCGTGGCACAGCTGGGCGACGCGGACCGAGCCGGCCATCGTCCAGAAGTGGGGGTCGGCGAGCGGGATGTCGACGGCGTTGGTGCGGACCGCGTCGGCCATCTGCCGCCAGTCGGTGGCGACCATGTTGGTGGCCGTACGCAGGCCGGTGCGGCGCTTGAACTGCGCCATCACCTCGCGCCCCGAGTAGCCGCCCTCGGCGCCGCACGGATCCTCGGCGTAGGCCAGGACGTCGTCCTTGCCCTTCAGCAGGCGCACCGCGTCGTCGAGCAGCCAGCCACCGTTGGGGTCGAGGGTGATGCGCGCGTCGGGAAAGCGCTCGTGCAGCGCCGTGACGGCGGCGACCTCGTCCTCGCCGGGCAGCACGCCGCCCTTGAGCTTGAAGTCGGAGAACCCGTAGCGGGCCTGCGCGGCCTCGGCGAGGCGTACGACCGCCTCGGGCGTCATGGCCTCCTCGCGCCGGACCTTCTCCCAGTCGTCGGCACCGCCCGGCTCGGCGGACGAGCGCAGGTAGGGGAGGTCGGTGCGGTCGGGGTCGCCGACGTAGAAGAGGTAGCCCAGCATCGGCACGCTGCTGCGCTGCTGGCCGTCTCCCAGCAGCTCCGCGACCGGCACGCCGAGCGCCTGGCCGGACAGGTCGAGCAGCGCCGACTCGAGCGCGGTGACCGCGTGGATGGTGGTGCGGAGGTCGAAGGTCTGCAACCCGCGCCCGCCGGCGTCGCGGTCGGCGAAGCGGGCACCGACCTCGCGCAGGAGCGAGCGGAACCCGGCGACCGGCTGGCCCACCAGGACCGCGGCGGCGTCCTCGATGGTGGCCTTGATCGCCTCCCCGCCCGGCACCTCCCCCAGGCCGGTGCGGCCCTCGGAGTCGGTCACGATGGCGATGTTGCGGGTGAAGAACGGGCCGTGGGCGCCGCTCAGGTTGAGCAGCATGGAGTCGTGGCCGGCGACGGGGACGACCTCGACCGCCGCGATGGTCACCGTCATCGTTCGAGGGTCCCGTCGAGGCGTCGGAGCAGGCCCCAGGGGTTGTCGTCGCGGACGGCCTCGGGCAGCAGCGCGGACGGCACGTCCTGGTAGGCGACCGGGCGCTGGAACCGTTCGATCGCGAGGCTGCCGACGCTGGTGCTGCGGGAGTCGGAGGTGGCCGGGAAGGGGCCGCCGTGCACCATCGCGTGGCCGACCTCGACCCCGGTCGGCCAGCCGTTGAAGAGGATCCGGCCGGCCTTGAGCTCGAGCACCGGCAGGAGCGCGGCCGCGTCGTCGTGGTCGGCGTCGGTGGCGTGGACGGTCGCGGTGAGCTGGCCCTCGAGGCCCTCGAGCCGCGGCAGCAGGTCGGCCACGTCGTCGAAGCGGACGACGACGCCCGAGGCGCCGAACACCTCGTCGGTCACGGTGCTGTCGTCGAGGGCGAGCAGCTCGACGGGCGCCTCGTAGAGGGCCGGCGCCGGCGCGTGGTCGCCGGCGGCGTTGCCCTGCCCGACGAGCCGGACGCCCTCGGTGCCCTTCAGGCTGGCGCTGCCGCTGGCGTAGGCCTCGGCGATGCCCGGGGTGAGCATCGGCTGCCCGGACGCGGCGCTGACGGCCTCGCCGGCGGCGCGGAGGAACGCGTCACCCCGCTCGCCCGACGGCAGGAACAGCAGGCCGGGGTTGGTGCAGAACTGGCCGGCGCCCAGCGTGAGGCTGCCGACGTACGCGGTGGCGAGCGCGTCGACGTCTCCCTCCAGCGCGCCGGGCAGGACCACGACGGGGTTGATCGAGGACATCTCGGCGTAGACCGGGATCGGCACCTCGCGCGCGGCAGCGGCCTGGACGAGGGCGAGCCCGCCGCCGCGGGAGCCCGTGAATCCGACGGCGGTGATGCGCGGGTCGCGGACCAGCTCCTGGCCGGTCTCGATGCCGCCCAGCACGAAGGAGAAGGTGCCGGCGGGCAGGCCGGACCGCTTGACCGCGCGGGTGATCGCGCGGGCCACGAGCGTGCCGGTGACGGGGTGGGCGGGATGGCCCTTGACCACGACGGGGCAGCCGGCGGCGAGGGCCGAGGCGGTGTCGCCACCCGCAGTGGAGAAGGCGAGCGGGAAGTTGCTCGCGCCGAAGACGGCGACGGGGCCGAGCGGCACCATCCGCTGGCGGATGTCGGCGCGCGGCAGGGGTGCGCGGTCGGGCATCGCGGGGTCGATGCGGACACCGAGGTGGTCGCCTTGCCGGACCACGCCCGCGAACATGCGCAGCTGGCCCGTCGTACGCCCCACCTCGCCGGTGATCCGGCCCTCGGGCAGGCCGCTCTCGCGGACGGCCTCGGGGATGATCGCGTCCTTGTCGGCCTCGATCTCGGCGGCGACCGCCTCGAGGAAGGCAGCGCGCTCCTCGGGGCTGGTGGCGCGGTAGGCGCCGAACGCCTCGGCGGCGGCCGCGGTGGCGGCGGCGACGTCGGGCCGCTCGGAGTCGGCGCCGGCGACGATCGAGGTGGCTGCGACGGACGTGGCCTGGTCGGTCATGGGGTCCTCTCGGGTGTTCCTGCGGTGCTGGTGGTGGATCAGGCCTTCGAGCCTGCCACCTTGTCCACGAGGGTGCGGAGCTCGTCGAGCTCGGCGTCGGTGAGGTCGGACAGCGGCGGGCGCACCGGCCCGGCGGGGCGGCCGACCGCGGTCAGTCCGGCCTTGACGATCGACACCGCGTAGCCGGACTCGCGGTCGCGGATCTTGGTGTAGGGGATGACGAAGTCGTTGAGCATCGCGTAGACGGCTGCCTGGTCCTGGCGGCGTACGGCGTCGTAGAAGTCGAGCGCGAACTGCGGCACGAAGTTGAAGATCGCCGAGCTGTAGGTCGTCACCCCGAGCTGGAGCAGGGGCAGCGCGAACATCTCCGCGGTGGGAAGACCGCCGACGTAGACGAGGCGGTCACCGAGCTGGGCGTAGGTGCGGGTCATCTGCTCGATCGAGCCGACGCCGTCCTTGAAGCCGACGAGGTTGTCGTTGCGCCGGCAGGCCTGCTCGAGGGCATCGGTGCCGAGCACCGCGTTGGCGCGCGAGTAGTAGATGACGCCGAGGCTGGTGGCGGCGCACACGGCGCTGATGTGCTCGACCAGGCCGCGCTGACCGGCCTCGGTGAGGTAGGGCGGCATCAG
Organism: uncultured Actinomycetota bacterium; assembly: GCA_963740115.1. GTDB lineage: Bacteria > Actinomycetota > Actinomycetes > Propionibacteriales > Nocardioidaceae > Nocardioides. Next base: position 223,438 of record CAVUCQ010000001.1, read on the forward strand.
CAGGATGCCGTCGGCGCCCGCGTCCTCGGCGGCCCTGACCTGCGCGATGGCGTTGACGGTCGAGCCGGTCGCGGGAGCCAGCACCGGGACCTTGCCACCCGCACCGGCGATCGCCGCGCGCACGACGCGGTCGGTCTCGTCGGCGCTCAGCGAGAAGCCCTCGCCGGTGCCGCCCGCGGCGAACAGCCCGGCGACCGGGTAGCCGCTGAGCCACTCGAGGTGCGCGCGGTAGGCGGGCTCGTCGAACTGCAGGTCGGCGTCGAAGTGGGTCACGGGGAACGACAGGAGGCCGCTCCCCAGGGTCTCGACGAGCTCGGTGGGGCTGTACTTCGTCACGCTGCGTCCTTCGGGTCGTGGCGGTCGTGGTGTGGCGGTGCTCACCAACCTAGGAAGACGTGACGATGCCTGTCCAAGCCCGATTTTGTATCCGGTGATGCTGCCGGGGAATGGTGCCCGCCGTTCCCGACCGCTCAGCTGTACGCCGCCAGCTTGGCCAGCGCCGGAGCCGTGTACTCCGCCAGCGTCCCCCGCGCCTCGTCGAGGGCGGCCGATCCGGGGTGTCCCGCCGGGACACGGGTCGGGTTGAGCGCGAGGCCGTCGACCCACTCCTTGATGTCCGGCTCCGCTGAGAACGCCTGCGCGTTGCGGGTGCCGAGCAGGTTCATCGACGCCCACTGCTGCACGGAGTTGCCATAGGTGGACGGCCTGCAGACGCGGTTCTTCTCGGCGTCGTCGCCGCGGGTTGCCTCGACGTAGCCCACCAGCGCGGCGCCGAGGCAGGGAAAGCCCGCCCGGACCGGCTGGATCGTGATCTCGGAGGGCTGCCAGATCGGCACGATCGGCGGGGTCTTCAGGCCGTCGGCGGCACAGTGCACCACCAGCGCGTCGTCGGCGATGCGGACCGATCCGTCGGCGAGGTCGAGGCGACCGCGGCTGACCGACCTCACGTGCCCGAGGCGTACGACGTCCTCGACGGTCCGCAGCTCGTCGAGCTCCCACTGGGCAAGCGTCGGGGTCTTGGCCATGGTGGGCGTGAGCGAGCGGTCGATGCGCATCACCGCCCCGGCGTCCTCCATCCTGAGGAACGCGTCGTCGATCGAGGACGACGACGCCACGGACCTCATGATGTCGGCGGCCAGCCCGAGGAAGACCGCGGGGTCGGGCTGCACCCGGGCCCGGTCCAGCATCCAGGGGTCGCGGGGGCGCACCCAGCAGATCGCGCCGGGATCGGTGCCGTGGGCGAGCAGCCAGACGATCGCGTCGGTCGCGGTCTTGCCGGACCCGACGACCACGAGCTGGCTCGGCGCCTCCTCCAGCCGGGCGAGGTCGTTGACGGGCAGGACGCACGCACCGTCGCCGACGGCGAAGGGCGGCGGCACCTCCGCCGGGATGCTGGGAGCGAGGTAGTGGGCGTTGACGATGCGGCAGGACTCGGGGACCTCGAACCGCTCGCCCGTGGTCGACGAGGTCACCGTGCGGTGGCCGTCGAACTCGCTGTGCGACATGAGCTCGACGCGGCCTGAGTCGACCATGCGGTCGAGGACCTCCGCGTAGTAGGCCGTGATCTCGGGCTGCGAGGCTCGCTCCTGCAGTCCCGCCTCGGGTCCGCTCGTCTGCAGCGCCCCGCCGCCCAGGAGCGTCGAGGCGACGCCGTAGAAGCACGACGACTGGTGCAGGCGGACGAAGGGATAGGCCTCCAGCCAGTGCCCGCCGGGGCCGTGTCGCCGGTCGACCAGGACGACCCGGGCGTCCGAGTGCTGCGTGAGCGCGTCCGTGAAGCCCATGCCGAAGGCGCCGGCCCCGACCACGAGGTAGTCGGCCTGGAGAGTGCGAGCCACGGGTCGACCCTAGACCCGGCGGGGGGCGTACGGTGCCCGCGTGGATCCTGACGTCCTGCTGGTCGGTTGTGGCGACCTCGGTGCCACGGTCGGGCTCCGGCTGGTCGACCGGGGGCACGACGTGCTGGCGCTTCGACGCAACGCCGACCGCGTCCCGCCGCCGCTCCGCGGACGCTCCGTCGACCTGACGCTCGAGGCGCCCGACCTGGTCGGCCTGCGCCCACGACTCGTCGTGGTCGCCCTCACTGCGCGGCCGCGGACCGAAGCGGCCTACCGGGCGACGTACGTCGACGGGATGGCGCGGGCGCTCGACGCCCTGGACGTTGCACCCGAGCGCGCCGTGCTGGTCTCCTCGACCGCCGTGCACGGCAGCCGCGACCGGCCTCCGCTGGAGGACGAGACGACTCCGGCCGCGCCTGCCGACGGGCCGGGTCGGATGCTGCTCGCCGCCGAGGAGGCGTTCCACGAGCGGCTCCCCCACGGCACCGTCCTCCGCCTCTCCGGCCTCTACGGCGGCAGCAGCACGCGGCTGCTCGACACCGTCCGCGAGGGCCGGGTCGACGACCCGCACCGGTGGACCAACCGCATCCACCGCGAGGACGCGGCCGCCGCGGTCGTGCACCTGCTCGGGATGGCCACCCTCCCCGAGACGCTCTACGTCGGCACCGACGACGAGCCGGCCCAGCTCGGCGACGTGGCGGCCTTCCTGGCGGCCCGCCTCGACGCGCCCGCTCCACCGCCGGCCGACCCGGCACGGGGCCACGGCAAGCGGCTCTCCAACGCCCGGCTCCGGTCGACCGGCTGGGCGGCGCGGTACCCGAGCTACCGCGAGGGGTACGCCCGGGTCGGGGGCAGCGTCACATCGTGACGGGTTGGCCTCCGGTCACGGCGATGACCTCACCGGTGATGTAGCTGGACGCCGGCGAGGGGCTCCTCCTCCATCCGCCCGGTGACGGAGTCTTCGTCCCCGGGCCGCGGCAGCTGCTCCCCCTCGGTGTCGGGCTGCTGGTGCAGCTCGGTGGGGTCCTGCCGAGTCTGCTGGGCCTGTCCGTCGTCGCTCATGGGTCGTCCTCGGTCAGTCCAGCACCGCGTCGACCGTCTTCTTGAGCGCACCCGGTTGGGAGGGCTTCGTCGGCGCCTTCTTCTTCGCGGCGATCAGCTCCTCACCGATCTCCTGCAGCGTCTTCCGGCCCAGCCCCTCCCGGACCTGGGGGAACCACTCCTGCTCCTCCTCGTCCATGTGGTGCGTGACGTTCTCGATGAGGACCGTCGTCTTGGCGTCGAACCGCTCGTCCGTGGGCTTCATCCCGGCGAGCTCCATGACCAGGACGTCGGCGACATGGTGCTCCTCGTAGGACTCCAGCACGTCGTCCTCGAGGTCGGGAAGGAGCTCGCGCACCCGCGGGTACATGACCTCGTTCTCGATGTAGGTGTGCTGCGTCAGCAGCTCGATCATCGTGTCGACCAGCTTGCCCTTGCGATCGGTCGCGTCGTCGCCAGCGGACTGGAAGTCGCGGAAGACCTTGCGGATCTGCTTGTGGTCGTCCTTGAGAAGGACGATCGCGTCGTTGGACATGGGGGTGCCTCCTGGCCTCGAGGTGCTGGACACAGGCAGTACCCCGGACCGCGTGGGCCAACGCGAGTCCGCGAGCGACATCATGGGCGGGTGATCCCGACGATCTCCCGCGCCGACTTCGCGGACCCACGGCTGGCCGCCTTCCTGCAGGCCCACCTCGACGACCTGGAACCGACCGCGCCGCCGGAGAGCAGGCACGCCCTGGACCTGTCGGCGCTCGACTCGCCGCTGGTCCGGGTGTGGGTGGCCACGGACGACGACGGCATCATCGGTACGGCGGCGCTGGCGGCGCTCGGCGAGGGCCACGAGGAGCTCAAGAGCATGCGGACCGAACCCCGCGCCCGCGGTCGCGGCGTGGCGTCCGCGCTCCTCGCGCACGCGCTGCACGACGCGTCGTCGCGGGGTGTGGAGCAGGTCTCCCTCGAGACCGGGAGCATGGCGTTCTTCGCCGCGGCGCGCTCCCTCTACGCCGGGGCCGGGTTCGTGCCGTGCGGGCCGTTCGGGTCGTACGTCGACGACCCCCACAGCACCTTCATGACGCTGCGGCTCGGTCCGGGCTGACGCCGTCGGCACGGTCGTCGTCCGGGTCGTGGGCAGGCAGGGTGACGGTGACGGTCGTGCCCGTGCCGAGCTCGGAGGTCAGCTCCACGTGGCCCGAGTGGCGCTGGACGATGCGCTCGACGATCGCCAGGCCCAGGCCCGTGCCGGGGCGGGCGAGGGCGTCGGGGTTGGTGGAGCGGAAGAACTCACGGAACAGCTGCCCCTGGTCCTCCTCGGATATGCCGATGCCGGCGTCGGCGAAGGACACCTGCACCAGCCTCTCCGCCTGCGTCAGGCGTACGCCGATGCGCTTGCCCTGACCGGAGTACTTGATGGCGTTGCTCGCCAGGTTGGCGAGCATGCGGTGCAGCTCGTCGGAGCGGCCGGCGACGAGGACGGGGGCGTCGGGGGTCTCGATGTCGCACACCTGGAGCTTCGACGCGGCCGCGTAGTGGCACTCCTCCGCCACCTCGAGCAGCACCCGCCGCAGGTCGACGGGTTCGGGGACGAACTCGCGGCTGGGGTCCGCCACCTCCGCCATCGTCAACAGGTCCTCGATCACCGCCTGCATGCGGGCGGCGCCCCGGTTGGCGGCGGCCACGGACCGACGGTCCTCGGCACCGAGCGCGTCGACATCGAGCAGCTCGAGGTTGGCGGTCATCGAGAACAGCGGCGTACGCAGCTCGTGGCCCAGCGTGTGGACCATCTCCATCCGATAGCTGTCGAGCCGGCGCAGGCGGTCGGCGACCGCGCGCTCGCGCTCGAGCTGCCGCGCGTTGGCCACGGCCCGACCGAGGTCGCGGCCGATGTCGAGCGCCGCCTCGCGCTCGGTCGCGGTCCAGGCCGGGCTGTCGCTGACGCGGGTCAGGACGAGGAATCCCAGGCACTCCGGTCCCGCGCCGAGGGGGACGAACAGGACCGAGCCGATGCCGATCCGGTCGAGGAACGCCAGCAGCCGGTCGGCATCCGCGCGCGGCAGTCCCGGATGGTCGGACCGCCGGTGCGAGAAGTGCGCGACGTACTGGTCGGCCCAGTAGCGGTGGGCCAGCCCGATCACCACGGCGTCGATGTCGGCGAACGGGAGATCCGTGTGGTTGCCGAGCGAGTACGACGTCGTGGACGTGCCGCCGTCGCTGCTGAACGCGGTCAGCCACATGCCGACCGCACCGAAGCACGAGGTGACCGCAGCGCGGCACGCCTCCAGCACCAGCTCGAGGGACGGCTCGCCGAGGGCCCGGCGCACGATCTCGCGGGCCTCGTCGGCCATCCGCACCCGCTCGGCCAGGGTCTCGCGCTCCAGCGCGAGCAGGACCAGGGTGCGCGCCACACCGGCGTACTCGGTGAGCACGGCCAGCTGCTCGGGACCCGGGAGCCGGCCGTTGCGGGGGCTGTCGACGGACAGCAGCCCGCGCAGCTGGCCGTCGTCGTCGTGGAGCGGCGCGGCGAGCAGGTCGAGGGGGTGCCAGGCATCCTCGCCGTCGAGGGGGGTGACGTCGGGGATGTGGCTGTAGGCCAGGGACTCGGCGCTGGCGCGGTCGTGCGGGACGAACCGCCACACGCCCCACTCGTCCGCGATGGCGAGCTCTCCCTCGATGGCGTGCGAGGGGATCAGCGTGCCGACGAACTCGTCGGTGACCCCGGCTGCCACGAAGACCTCGAACGCACCGTCGCGCCGCAGCGTGATCGCCGACTGCTCGAAGCCGGCCAGCGTGGCGACGCTCTCCACGAGCACCTGGAGGTGCTGCCGGGTCTGGTCATCGGCCCACGGGGCGACGTCGGCACCCTCTGTCACTGGTCTCGGCACCGCGCCCCCTTCCTCCCGAGTCGGTGCGCCGCCGTCCACTGTCACAGATGAGGGGGCGAAGCGGAACCAGTTCGAGGCACTCGGCGCATCGGACGCTCAGCCGCCCTCGCGCGCCGTGACGACGTCCAGCACCCGTCGTACGACGGGGGTGACCGCCTCGCGCGACCAGATGGCGTGGAGCTCGACCGGCCGGTCCGGGTCGGCGTCGAGGCGGGTGTCGCCACCGTGGTGGGAGAGCTCCTTGAACACCACGCCGTCGACGTGCAGCGACGCGGCCGAGGCCGGGGCGAGCGTCACGCCGCGCTCGGCCGACACCAGCAGCATCGCCGTCAGCACCTGGTGCACGCGCTGGTCGACGCGAGGGTGCGCGTTGGCGAAGAAGCGGACCGAGAGCTCGTGGAAGTAGCGCGACTGGTGGGGGTTGTAGCCGATCACCGCCTCGCCGTCGAAGTCCTCCGGCTTCAGCGGGCGCCCGACCGCCGCCAGCGGGTGCCGGTCGGGCACCACCGCCATCAGGGGCTCGCGGAGCACCACGCGCGAGCGCAGCAGGCCGGTGTCGAAGGGCGGGCGGGCCAGCCCGACGTCGAGCTCGCCCCGCCGGATCCCGTCGACCTGCGCGCCGGTCACCCGTTCGGAGAGCACCACCTCGACGTCGGGCAGCTCTGCGGTGAGCCGGCGCAGCAGCGGCCCGAGGATGGAGATCGCCGAGACGGCGGTGAAGCCGAGGCGTACGACTCCCGCGGCTCCCGCGTCCACGCGCCGCGCCAGGTCGCCCGCACCCTCGACCAGGTTCAGCAGCCGATAGGCCTCGTCGAGGAAGGCGGCTCCAGCCCCGGTCAGCTCGACCCGGCGGTTGTCGCGCTCGAGCAGGCGCACCCCGACCGACTTCTCCAGCTTCTGGATCTGCCGGGACAGGGGCGGCTGGGTCATCCGGAGCCGCTCGGCGGCCCGCCCGAAGTGGAGCTCCTCGGCGACCGCGACGAAGGAGCGGACCTGGTCGAGGGTGATCACCTGCCGAGGTTACGATGCCCCAGATGGATCAGTCCATGCCGAATCGGGCTTGGACCGGCATCGTGGTGCAAACCTAGTGTCGGTGGTCACACCACCTTCGATGGCTGTTCCGAGCCAGCACCAAGGAGCACACGATGCGCAAGCAGACCCTCAGCCTCGCGGCCGTCGCGACCGGCGCGGCACTCGCCCTGTCCGCCTGCGGCGGAGTCGAGACCAGCACCGGCGGCGACGACGGCGGCGAGTACCCCTCCGGCTCGGTCGAGATGTACGTCGGCGCCGACCCCGGCGGCTCGAGCGACCTGATCTCCCGCCAGGTCGCCACCGGCCTGACCAACGAGCTGGGCGAGACCTTCTCCGTGATCAACCGGTCCGGCTCCAACGGCGCGCTCGCGGCGGCCGAGGTCGAGCAGGCCGAGCCCGACGGCAACATCATCGCCATCCAGAACGCCTCCCTCTTCGCCATCACGCCGCTGGCCGTGGCCGAGGGCGAGGTCACCAACATCGACGACTTCGACGTCGTCGGCGGCGTCTCCCGCGACGACTACGTCCTGGTGACCAACGCCGACAACGGCTGGGCGACCATCGACGACCTCAAGGGCGCCGGCAAGAAGGTCACGTACGGCACCACCGGCGTGGGCACCGGCTCGCAGCTCTCCTGCGCGCTCACCTACTCGACCGCCGACATCGACTCCGAGGCCGTGCCCTTCGACGGTGGTGCACCGGCACTGACCGCGCTCCTCGGCAACCAGGTGGACACCGCCTGCCTGCAGATCGGAGAGGCACGCGAGAACATCGAGAGCGGCAAGCTGACCGCCCTCTCGGTCTACGCCCCCGAGCGCGTCGACTCCCTCCCCGACGTGCCCACCGCCACGGAGCAGGGCGTCGACGTCGAGGTCTACCAGTACCGCTTCATGACCACGCCGAAGGGCACTCCCCAGGACGTCAAGGACACCATCTGGGAGGGCATGCAGGCGACGTTCGAGACCGAGGACTACCAGGCCTTCAACGAGGCGAACAGCCTGACCCCGATGGAGATCCCCGGTGACGAGGTCGTGGAGGCACTGGAGACTGACAAGCAGCGCTACGCCGACCTCGTCGAGCAGTACGACATCAACCTGGCCGAGTGACGGCCGACGCCACATCCTGACCACGACCGAGGAGCCGACATGAGCGACGAGCACAGCCGCACCAGCGGCAGCCGGGGGGACATCCTGGCCGAGCTCGAGGCCGAGGTGGCCCACGAGCTGGAGGAGCAGCGCCCGCCCGCGGGCGGACCTGCCTACCAGGTCGTGGCTGCGCTCGTCACGCTCGCCATCGGCGTCCTCGGCGCGGTCCTCGCCTACGGCTACGGGCTCGGGTCGCTGCGGCGACCCGGCCCGGGCCTGTGGCCGTTCATCGTCTCGACGCTCATCATCGTGCTGTCGGTCGTGCTGCTGGTCATCGGTCGCCGGCTGACCGACAGCGAGCAGTTCAGCCGCTCGAGCATCCTGCCGCTGGTCGGCCTCATCACCTTCGTCGGGTTCGCCTTCCTGCTCCCGGTGATCGGGTTCGAGATCCCGGCCCTGCTGCTCAGCATCGTCTGGCTGCGGTTCCTCGGCGGGGAGTCGTGGCGTTCCACCATCGCCGTGTCGGTGGGCACCGTGGCGGCCTTCTACGCCCTGTTCCTCTACGGCCTCGGCATCCCGCTGCCGCACCTGCTCTGAGAGGCGACCTCGATGGACGCATTCCTCGACGGCTTCGCCGTCGTCAGCCAGCCCGAGAACCTGCTCTACTGCCTCATCGGCGTGCTCATCGGCATGCTCATCGGCGTGCTGCCCGGCCTGGGCCCGGCCGCCACCATGGCGATCCTGCTGCCCATCGTCGTCACCGTCGACCCGGTCGCCGCCGTCATCATGCTCGCCGGCATCTACTACGGCGCCCAGTACGGCGGCACCATCACCTCGGTGCTGCTCCGCCTGCCGGGCGAGGCATCCTCGGTGGTCACCGTCTTCGACGGCTTCGCACTCGCCAAGCAGGGCAAGGCCGGCACCGCCCTGGGTGTCGCCGCCATCGGTTCCTTCGTCGGCGCCACCTTCTCGATCATCCTGCTCAGCCTCAGCGCCCCACTGGTCGCGTCGTGGGCGCTCGACTTCGGTCCGGCCGAGTACGCCGCCCTGGCCCTCCTCGGCGTGCTGCTCATCGCCACGATCGGCAGCGGCCATCCCGTCAAGGCGCTGATCGCCGCCTCGATCGGCCTGCTCTTCGCCACCGTGGGACGGGACAGCTTCAGCAACGCCCAGCGGTTCAGCTTCGAGAGCATGCAGCTCGCCGACGGCCTCGACTTCGTCGTCGTCGCCATGGGCCTCTTCGGCGTCGCCGAGATCCTCTACAACCTGGAGGAGCGCCACGGCAAGGCGCACGTGCCCGCGGCCGTCAACAACATCTGGCCGTCCCGCAAGGAGCTCAAGCAGGCCAGCCCCGCCATCGGGCGCGGGTCGATCATCGGCTTCTTCCTCGGCGTCCTGCCCGGCGGTGGTGCCGTGATGGCCTCGCTCGCGGCGTACGCCACCGAGAAGCGCATCTCGAAGACGCCCGAGCGCTTCGGCCGTGGCGCCATCGAGGGCGTCGCGGCGCCGGAGAGCGCCAACAACGCGGCCGCCACCTCGTCGTTCATCCCGCTGCTCACCCTCGGCATCCCCGCCAACGCCTCGATGGCGATGCTGTTCGCGGCCCTGCTCGTCCTCGGCATCACGCCCGGCCCCCAGCTGCTCGAGGAGCGACCCGACCTCTTCTGGGGCGTCGTGAACTCGATGTACATCGGCAACGTGCTGCTGCTCATCCTGAGCCTGCCGCTGGTCGGGATCTTCGTGCGCATCCTGCGCGTGCGGCCGGCGATCCTGGCCCCGATCACGGCGCTGATCACGATCCTGGGTGTCTACACGATCAACAACTCGACCTTCGACATCTTCGTGATGATCGCCTTCGGCATCGTGGGCTACCTGATGAAGAAGGTCGGCTTCGAGCCCGGCCCGATGGTGCTGGCGTTCGTCCTCGGGGCGCTCCTCGAGAACAACGTGCGCCGGGCCCTGCTGATCTTCGACGGCGACCCCACCGGCTTCTTCACCCGTCCGATCTCGGGCACGATCCTGGTGCTCTTCCTGGTCGCCGCCCTGTTCCCGATCCTCCAGGCCGCGCGCCACCGGGGCCGCCCCGCGCCGCACACCGCCGACGACTCCGCTGACGACACCCGCGTCGACCACGGCGACCGCCACCTCTGAAGGAGACGACCATGACCATCGTGATCGGCTACGTGCCCACCCCCGTCGGTGATGCCGCGCTCGACGCCGGCCTGGCCGAGGCCGCCGCCCACGCCGACGACGTGGTGATCCTGAACAGCCCGCGGCGCCGCAGCACCGTCGACGGCGACCTGATCGACGAGACCGCGGCGGCGGACCTGGTCGCCCGCGCGCGGGAGGCGGGCGTCACCGCGACCGTCGACCACGCCGACCACGGCGACGACCTGGTGGAGACCTTCCGCAAGGTCGTCGAGCGCACGTCCGCTCGGATGGTCGTCATCGGCGTACGCCGCCGCTCACCGGTCGGCAAGCTGGTCATGGGAAGCGACGCCCAGCGGCTGCTGCTCGAGCTCGACGCGCCGATCCTCGCCGTGAAGCCGGCCCAGTGAGCCGCGCGTGAGCCGCAGCCGGATCTCCCGGGTCGTCGTCACGCCGGTCGCGTTCGGCGACCCCCCGCTGCTCAACGTCGTCGGCGTCCACCAGCCCTACGCCCTGCGCGCGATCGTCGAGCTGCACACCGACACCGGACTGCTGGGCCTGGGTGAGACGTACGCCGACGAGGCCCACCTCGGCCGGCTCGACGCGGTCGCCGCCGCCCTTCCCGGTCACGACCCACACGACCTCAACGGCCTGCGCCGCATCGTCACCGAGGTGCTCGGCCGCGAGACCGGCGGGGCCGGCGCCTCCTTCGGCGGGATGCTCGACGTCAGCTCGGCCGTCGACACCGTCCACTCTCCCTTCGAGGTGGCCTGCCTCGACCTCCAGGGGCGCGAGGCCGGGGTGCCGGTCAGCGACCTGCTGGGCGGCGCGGTCCGCGAGCGGGTGCCGTTCAGCGGCTACCTCTTCTACAAGTGGGCCGGGCACCCCGGCCACGCCGACGACGCCTGGGGCGAAGCGCTGACCCCCGACCAGGTCGTCGTGCAGGCCCACCGGATGGTCGACGGCTGGGGCTTCGGCTCGCTCAAGCTCAAGGGCGGCGTCCTCCCGCCCGCCGAGGAGTGCGCCGCGATCGAGGCGCTGCGCGACGCCTTCCCCGACCTGCCGCTGCGGCTCGACCCCAACGGCGCGTGGACCGTCGACACCTCCGTCGAGGTGGCCGACCGGCTGGCCGGCGTCGTGGAGTACCTCGAGGACCCGACCCCGGGCATCGAGGGCATGGCCGCGGTCTCCGCGCGCACCGACGTACCCCTCGCCACCAACATGTGCGTCATCGCGATGGAGCACCTGCCGCCCGCGATCGCACAGGACGCGGTCCAGGTCGTGCTGTCCGACCACCACCTGTGGGGCGGGCTCCGGAAGTCGGCCCTGCTGGCTGGGATCACGGAGGTCTGGGGCCTGGGGCTGTCGATGCACAGCAACTCCCACCTCGGCGTCTCGCTCGCCGCGATGGTGCACCTGGCCGCCGCGACGCCCAACCTCACCTACGCCTGCGACACCCACTACCCGTGGAAGACCGAGGACGTGATCGCCCCCGGCGTGCTGTCGTTCGAGGCCGGGTCCGTCGCGGTGCCGACCGGCCCGGGACTCGGCGTCGAGCTCGACCGCGACGCCCTCGGCGCGCTGCACGAGCAGTACCTCGGGTGCGGCGTACGCCGGCGCGAGGACACCGTCTACATGCGCTCGATCCAGCCGGACTTCACCCCGAACACCGCGCGCTGGTGAGCTGACGCTTGTGCACACGGCGGATCCGCCGAGCTGACGCTTGTAGCACGCGGACCCGCCGAGCTGACGCTTGTGCACACGCGGGACCCGCCGAGCTGACGCTTGTGCACACGGCGGACCCGCCGAGCTGACGCTTGTGCACATGTACGCAGTTGATTCATTCTTGACTTATATTAGCGCGGCATGAAACTGTGCTCGCATGTTCGATGTAGCCAAGCACCTGGGCGCCACGACGCGCGCCGTCGAGGACAGCACCCACGAGGACACGCCCGTCAAGGTCGTGGTCGCCTCCCGCACCTATCCCACCGATGTCGACGACCTCTGGCGGGCCGTGACCGACCCTGAGCGGATTCCCCGGTGGTTCGCCCCGGTGTCCGGCGACCTGCGACTCGGCGGCCGGTTCCAGGTCGAGGGCAACGCCGGCGGGGAGGTCCTGGCCTGCGACGAGCCGCGACACCTGGCGATCACCTGGGAGTTCGGCGGCGACACCTCCTGGGTCGACGTACACCTCGAGGACTCGGCCGACGGCGCGACGCTGACCGTCCGACATGCGGCCGACGTGTCCGGCAACGAGCACTGGCCGACGTACGGCCCGGGCGCGGTCGGCGTCGGCTGGGAGCTCGGACTCATGGGACTCGCCGAGCACCTCGCGACCGGTACGTCGATCCCTCACGAGGAGGTCGAGAGCTGGGGCGCGTCGGCCGACGGCCAGGCGTTCATGAGCGGCGCGGCGACCCAGTGGGGCGAGGCCGACGCCTCCGTGAGCGGCGATCCGGTCGCCTCCCGCGCAGCCGCCGCGCGCACCGCAGCGTTCTACACCGGCGCCGAGCCGCCGGCCTGATCGTGCACGCCTTCGACGTCCTCGGCGACCCGGTGCGCCGCCGCATCCTCGAGCTGCTCGTCGGCGGCGAGACGAGCGCGGGCGACGTGGCCGCACGCGTGCGGGACGAGTTCGGCATCAGCCAGCCGGCCGTGAGCCAGCACCTGAGGGTGCTGCGTGACAACGGCTTCGCGGTCGTGCGAGCAGAGGGCACCCGCCGGCTCTACTCCGTCGACCCGTCGGGTCTGCAGGAGGTCGACGCCTGGGTCGAGCAGTTCCGAGCGTTCTGGGACAGCAGGCTCGACGCCCTCGGCACCGAGATCGCCCGCGGCAAGAAGGCCCGCCGGTCACCCGGCTGAGCCCTGCGCACAAGCGTCAGCTCGGCACCTCACCTGCGTGCACAAGCCTCAGCTCGGCACCTCCACCGCGTGCACAAGCGTCAGCTCGGTACCTCCACCGCGTGCACAAGCGCCAGCTCGGCACCGCGTGCACACGGGTCAGCTCGGCACCTCAACCGCGTGCACAAGCGTCAGCTCGGCACCGCGTGCACACGGGTCAGGTGACGCGGCGACGGGTGTTGCCCAGGTGCAGCCGCATCGCCGCGCGGGCGGTGTCGGCGTCTCCGGCGAGGACGGCGGCAGCGACGTTGTCGTGCTCGCGCTGCACCCGCTCGACGTGGGTGGCGTCGGTCATGGAGTACGCCTCGCCGAGCCGGGTGCGCGGCAGCATGATCATCATCGGCCCGAGCGAGCCGAGCAGGTCGACGTAGAACCGGTTGGCCGTCGCGCGGGCGATCGCGAGGTGGAAGGCGAAGTCGGCCTCGACCGCCCCCTCGTGCCCGGCGCGGGTGAAGCCGGACAACGCCTCCTCGATCGCGGCGACGTCCGCGCCGGTGTGGTGCGTCGCCGCGAGGGCGGCCGCCTCGCTCTCCACGCCGATCCTGAAGTCGAGCATCGCCATGACGTCCGCGTGGGTGCGGATGGCCGAGGCCTCCATGCTGAACGACGACGCCTCCGGGACCGCGAGCACGAAGGAGCCGCGGCCCTGCTGGGTCTCCACCAGCCCCTCGGCCCGCAGCCGGGTCACTGCCTCGCGCACCACCGTGCGGGAGACGGCGTACTCCTCGACCAGCTCGGACTCGGAGGGCAGCTTGGAGCCCGGGGCGAGGTCGCCGGCGAGGATCTTGTCCTTGAGGCCGGCGACCACACGCTGGGCGAGGGTGGTGGTCATGCGTCGCTCACGCCGAGAACGTAGCGGTCTCCACGGTCAGCGAGCGCATCTTCTCGGTCAGGGTGAAGCCGAGGCCCGGGCGGTCCGGCACGAAGATGCGGCCGTCGCGGATGTCGATGCGCTCCTCGAACAGGGGGTTGAGCCACTCGAAGTGCTCCACCCACGGCTCGGTCGGGTACGTCGCGGCCAGGTGCAGGTGGATCTCCATGGCGTAGTGGGGGGCGAGGGCGAGCCCGTGGTGCGCGGCGATGGTGGCGAAGCGGAGGAACGGCGTGATGCCGCCGATGCGCGGCGCATCCGGCTGGACGATGCCGCGGTAGCCCGCGTCGACCAGGGCCATGTGCTCGGGGACCGACGTCAGCATCTCGCCGGTGGCGATCGGGGTGTCGAAGGTGCGGGAGAGGTCGGCGTGGCCCACGGCGTCCCAGGCGTCGAGGGGCTCCTCGATCCAGACGAGGTCGAACCGCTCGAGCTCGCGGCACATCCGGCGGGCGCGGGCGCGGTCCCACTGCTGGTTGGCATCGACCATGAACGGCCCGTCGCCCAGGTGCTCGCGCAGCGCGGCGACGCGGCGCAGGTCCTCGGCCCAGTCGGGTTGCCCGACCTTGATCTTGATGCCGCCGATGCCCGACTCCAGCGAGGCGGTGGCCTTCTCCTTGATCTCCTCGACCGATGCCTGGAGGAAACCGCCGGAGGTGTTGTAGACCCGGCAGGAGTCGCGGTGGGCACCGAGCAGCTTGGCCAGCGGCAGGCCGGCCCGCTTCGCCTTGAGGTCGTAGAGGGCGACGTCGAGGGCCGCGACGGCCTGGGTGGCGACGCCCGAACGCCCGACCGAGGCGCCGGCCCACATCAGCGACTCGTAGATCTTCGCGATGTCGTTGGGGTCCTGGCCGACGGCGACGTCGACGACCTCCTTGAGGTGGGCGTACTGCGCCTTGCCGCCCGCCCGCTTGGAGTAGCTGAAGCCCATGCCCTCCAGCCCCTGCTCCGTGGTCAGCTCGACGAAGAGCAGCACGGTCTCGGTCAACGGCTTCTGCCGGCCGGTGAGCACCTTGGCGTCGCTCACGGGGTTGTCCAGCGGGAGGACCACGTGCGACAGCGTGACGCTGCGGATGCGGTCGGCGGTGGTGCTCGTGGCTGTGGGCGGTGTGGCGGTCTGCGTCATGGGGGTTCCTCGGGTCGTCACCAACTTGTATGATGAGTGTGCAACTCATTCGACAAGTTCGTCAAGCCCTCGGGAGGAGACGTCATGACAGAGGTCCGGAGCCGTCGACAGGTCCCTCGCTGGCAGGATCTCGAGCCCTTCCTGCAGCCACGACCCATCCCGCGGGACGCTGTCGGACGCCGCCTCGCGCGCTGCCTGTCGGTGGATGACGTCGAGCGCCTGGCTCGCCGACGGGTGCCGGGCGCGGTGTGGGACTACGTCGATGGCGGGTCCGACGGCGAGGTGGCCATGCGTCGCAACCGGGAGGCGTTCGACCGGGTCGAGCTGCGGCCGACCGCGTTCGGCCAGGTCGCGGAACCGACCTTGGGCACCAGGCTCCTGGGCCGCCCCGCGGCCGCCCCCATCGTGCTGGCGCCGACCGGCTACACCCGGCTCTCGCACCACACGGGAGAGCGGGCGGTGGCGGCGGCCGCCGCGCAGGCGGGTCTGCCCTACACCCTGTCGACCTACGCCACGACCTCGATCACCGACGTCGAACGATCCGCTCCGGCCGGGCGCAACTGGTTCCAGCTCTACCTGATGAAGGACCGCGCCGTCAGTCGCGCCCACCTCGAGGAGGCACGGGACCGGGGCTACGAGGCGCTGGTCCTCACCATCGACACGACCGTCACCGGGATGAAGCGCAAGGACAAGCAGAACGGCTTCGCGATCCCGCCGCAGCTCACCGCGCGCACCCTGGCGGGCATGGCGCGGCACCCGGGCTGGGTCGCGGACATCCTCACGACCGAACCGCTCCGGTTCGCCACCTTCCCCGAGGGCTCGACGTACGCCCGCTGGGGCATGTCCAACGAGCTGCGCGAGCAGGCCATCCGACCCGCAGACATCACCTGGCTGCGGGAGGAGTGGGGCGGCCCCGTCGTGGTCAAGGGTGTGCAGTCAGTGGTCGACGCGGTCACGGCGGTCGACGCCGGCGCGGACGCCATCGTGCTCTCCAACCACGGCGGTCGCCAGCTCGACCGCGCGCCCGTGCCGTTCGAGCTGCTCCCCTCGGTGGTCGACGCGGTGCGCGGGCGCGCCGAGGTGTACGTCGACTCCGGTGTGCGCAGCGGCGGCGACGTCGTGGCAGCCGTGGCACTGGGCGCGACGGGGGTGATGGTCGGCCGGGCCTACCTCTACGGCCTGATGGTCGGCGGCCAGCGGGGCGTCACCCACGTGCTCGACCTGCTGACCGACGAGATGCGCCGCGCCATGGCCATGCTCGGCGCTCCGACACTGGCCGACCTCTCCCCCGACCATGCCCGGCTGAGGGACCGGTGAGCTCAACCGACCGGCGTGACCAGCTCGCCGCGCTCGAGGAACGCGTCCACGTTGTCGAGCACCAGGCGACCCATCGCCTCGCGGGTCTCGATGGTCGCGCTGCCCACATGGGGCAGCAGCACCACGTCGTCGCGCCCGAGCAGCGCCTCGGGGACGTGCGGCTCGTCGGCGAAGACGTCGAGCCCGGCTCCGGCGATCCGGCCCGCCTCCAGTGCGGCCACCAGCGCGTCCTCGTCCACGACCGAGCCGCGGGCGACGTTGACCAGGTAGCCGTCGGGCCCGAGCGCGTCGAGGACGGCCGCGTCCACGAGCCGCTCCGTGCCAGCACCTCCCGGGGTCAGCACGACGAGCACGTCGCTCGCCGCGGCCAGCTCGACAGCGCTCGGGTGGTAGGTCCAGGCCACGTCCTTGGGGCTGCGCGAGTGGTAGTGGATCTCGGCGCCGAAGACCTCGAGCCGCTCCGCCGCCGCCGTCCCGATCCGGCCGAGCCCGAGCACGCCGACGACCGCACCGCGCACGTCACGACTCAGCGGCATCTTCTCGCCACGACCCCAGGCGCCGCTGCGCACGAACCGGTCTCCCGCGCTGATGCGGCGAAGCACGTCGACGACCAGCGCGACCGCCAGGTCGGCCACGGCGTCGGTCAGCACGTCGGGGGTGTTGGACACGACGATGCCCCGACGGGTCGCCTCCGTGACGTCGACGTTGTCGTAGCCGACGCCGAAGTTGGCGATCGCCCGCAGGTCCGGCAGCGCGTCCATCTCGGCCGCGCCCACCTTCGCGCCGCCGCCCACGACCCCCACCTCGACGCCCGCCGGGTCGGCGAGGTCGGCGAGGTCCGGCGCGGCGTACCGCTCGGCGAGCCACTCGCGCACGAAGGGCATGAGGCCCCCGAGCTGGACGACACGGACCGGGTGCTGGCTCTCAGAGGTCACCACGCCATCCTTGCCGGGGTCGCGACGACGCGTCCAACACGACGTCGACATCGCACGATGCCCACCGCCGGGAAGGAGGACCCATGGACCTGCTGATCGGCTTCGCCACGATCCTGGTGGTCATCGCGGCCGGAGCAGGACTGGCCCACGCCGGGATCCTCGACCGGGGCTCGCAGCGCACCCTCGGCGAGATCGCGTTCTTCGTCGCCTCCCCGGCACTGATGGTCGTCACGATCAGCCAGGTGCGCCTCGACGCCGCCGCCGACAACCTCGTCGCCTCGACGGTGTCGCTGGCCGCGTGCTTCGCGGCGTACGTCGTGCTGGCGCGCCTGCGCTGGAGGCTCTCCACCGGACCGCTGCTGATCGGCGCGCTGTCGTCGTCCTACGTCAACGCCGGCAACCTCGGCATCGCCATGGCGGCCTACGTCGTCGGCGACATCACCGTCGTCGTGCCGACCCTGCTCGTGCAGATGATGCTCGTCCAGCCGATCGCGCTGATCGTGCTCGACCGGCTCACCGGCCGCGGCGAGGGAGTCGCCGCCGCCCTCCGCCGGCTGGTCACCAACCCGCTGACCATCTCCGCCGTCGTCGGCGTGGTGCTGGCCCTCACCGGCTGGGAGCTGCCGCCGGTCGTCGAGTCCCCGCTCGAGATGATGGCGGGCGCCGCCATCCCGCTGATGCTCATGTCGTACGGCGCCGCGCTGAGGTTGAGTCCTCCGCTCGGCCGGGCCGGCCACAACGGCGAGGTGCTGCTCGCCAGCGTGCTCAAGCTGGCCGTCATGCCGGTGGTCGCGTGGGCCGTCGGCGTCGGCCTCGGGCTGGAGGGGCGCGTCCTGCTCGGTGTCGTCATCACCGCGGCGCTGCCCACCGCGCAGAACATCTTCCTGCACGCCACCCGCTACCGCGTGGGCGAGGATGTGAGCCGCGAGACCATCCTCATCACGACGTTGGCCTCGCTGCCGGTGGCGCTGCTCGTGGCCGTCGTGCTCGGCTGAGCACATCCCTCGAAGGAGAACCCGTGACCGACCTGCTCGACCGCCTGCGTACCGCCGTCGGCGACGCCCACGTGCTGACCGGAGCCGCCGACGTCGCGGCCCACGTCGTCGACTGGACCGGTGCGCACGAGGGCACGGCACTGGCGGTGGTCAGGCCCGGCTCGACCGCGGAGGTCGCGGCCGTGGTGACCGCCTGTCGACAGGCCGGCGTGACGATCGTGCCCCAGGGTGGCAACACCGGGTTGGTCGGCGGTGGGGTGCCCGACGCGTCCGGCAGCCAGGTGGTGCTGTCGCTGGTGCGGATGCGGGCGATCCGGGAGGTCGATCCGGTGGCCGGGACCATCACGGTCGACGCCGGTGTGGTGCTCGCCGACGTCCAGGCCGCCGCGGCGCAGGCGGGCCGGTTGTTCCCGATGTCCCTCGGCTCGGAGGGGGAGCTGCACCATCGGCGGCAACCTGGCCACCAACGCCGGAGGCACCGCGGTGCTCCGCTACGGCATGACCCGCGAGCTCGTGCTCGGGCTCGAGGTGGTCCTGGCGGACGGCCGCGTCTGGGACGGGCTCCGGGCACTGCGCAAGGACAACACCGGCTACGACCTCACGCAGGTCTTCGTCGGCTCCGAGGGGACGCTCGGTGTGATCACCGGCGCGGTGCTGCGCCTGTTCCCGCCCACCCCACGCCACGCGACCGCCTGGGTGGCGGTCCGTGACGTCGGTGCCGCGGTGGCCCTGCTGGGCCTGGCTCAACAGCACGCGGGCGCCCATCTCGCCACGTTCGAGATCGCCAACCGTCAGGCACTCGACCTCGTCCTGGCCCACCTGCCCGGGGCGAGCGACCCGCTCGCCGAGTCCAGCGACTGGTACGTCCTCGTCGAGCTCGCCGGCGCCGAGTCCGACGGCGGCCTGGACGACGCCCTCGAGGCCCTGCTCGGTGAGGCGGTCGAGGCCGGTCTCGCCTCCGACGCCGCGATCGCCGGCAGCCCCGCCCAGCGCTCCGCCCTCTGGGCGCTGCGCGAGGGCATCTCCGAGGCGCAGAAGGTGGAGGGGGCCACCCTCAAGCACGACGTCACGCTGCCGATCGCGGGGCTCGCGGACTGGGTCGCGGAGGTCGCGCCGATCATGGACGAGCGACTGCCGGGGGTACGGCCGGTGACGTACGGCCACGTCGGCGACGGCAACCTCCACTACAACCTCAGCGCTCCCCTGGTCGACGGGCGCACCGACGACGAGGGTCTGCGGAGCGCGGCGGCCGACCTCTCGACGGCGATCTACGACGCGGTCGCCGCCGCCAACGGCTCGATCAGCGCCGAGCACGGCCTCGGTCGCACCAAGGCGGCGGCAGCGGCGGCGTACAAGTCGGACGTCGAGGTGGACCTCATGCGGGCGGTCAAGCAGGCGCTCGACCCCGACGGCCTGATGAACCCCGGCGTGCTCCTGCCTTCCCTCGACCCGTCCGCACCGTCCTAGGGTGGCGGGATGAAGGCCCAGACGATCGCGCGCGTCCTGCTCGGCTCAGCCATGGTGGGTGCGGGCGTGCTGCACCTGACCAGCCAGCGCCACGAGTTCCAGGCGCAGGTGCCGAGCTGGTTCCCGGTCGACGAGGACCTGACGGTGGTCGCCTCGGGTGTCGTGGAGATCGGCCTCGGCGCCGCGTACGCCGCGCTGCCGCAGCACCGCCGCACCATCGGCGCGCTGCTCGCCGCCTTCTTCGTGGCGATCTTCCCCGGCAACGTCGCGCAGTACGTCGAGGGCACGGACGCCTTCGGCCTCGACACCGACCGTGCCCGCCTCGTCCGGCTGTTCTTCCAGCCGGTCCTCGTGCTCGTGGCACTGTGGGGCGGCGGCTGGCTGGACCGGCGGTCCCGCGAGGACGCGCACGCGATCGAGACCGAAGAGGTCGAGATCGGCGAGTGAGCCGAGCTGACGCTTGTGCACGTCGCGCACCCGCCGAGCTGACGCTCGTGCACGTCGCGCACCCGCCGAGCTGACGCTTGTGCACGAATCGGTGGTGCACAAGCGACAGGTCGGCACCCCGCCCGCGTGCACAAGCGACAGGTCGGCACCCGAACCGCGTGCACAAGCGACAGGTCAGAGGGTGGGGAGCCAGCTGACGCGGTCGGCCAGCAGGGCGTAGCCCACGAACGCACCCACGTCGAGCAGCGTGTGCGCCACGACGAACGGCCCGACCCGGCCCCAGCGACGGTAGAGCCAGCCGAAGAGCAGCCCCATCGCGAGGTTGCCGACGAACCCGCCGAGCCCCTGGTAGAGGTGGTAGCTGCCGCGCAGCAGAGCGGCGAGGCCGATCGCCGCGGAGTCGCCGAACCCCAGCTGGCGCAGGCGCACCTGGACGAAGCCGAGCACCACCAGCTCCTCGAGGACGGCGTTCTCCGCCGCCGCGAGGACCAGCACCGGCACCCGCCACCACTCCCCCGGCAGCGACTGCGCGACGACCGTCAGGTTGGTGCCCAGCGCGAAGGTCGCGAGGTAGAACACGACCCCGACCGTGCCGACGCCGAGCGCCAGCCACGCTCCGCGGCCCAGGTCGCCCCACGTCGCCCAGCGCCCGCCGCGCGCCCAGACGTCCCGCACGCGGGTGCCCGAGCGCACCAGCAGGTACGCCGCCAGCGCGACCGGCACGAGCGCGAAGATGATGCGCAGCAGCTGGTAGGTCAGGTCGAGCCACGGCCGGTCCGGGGCGAGCGAGTTGTTGAGGTTGGCCGCCTGTGAGGAGAGCGCGCCGGGGGCCGTCAGGGCCGAGAGGATGCTGACGACCGAGTACACGGCCGAGCGCCCCAGGGACAGGAGCAGCACGATCGCCAGCTCCGCCCACAGCAGGGCGCGCGCCAGCTCGGGCACGCCCCCGGGTACCGGGGTGTCCGACAGCCGCCACCACGGACGGCGTACGGGCTCGGTCGCGGGCTCGGTCACCCGACCAGCATCCCGTAGCGGGCTCACGTCGTGAGGACCAGTCCGCCCTCGCCCGCGTCGACCGTCACCGCGCCACCGTCGGCCACCTCGCCCGCGATGAGCAGCCTGGCCAGCGGGTCACCGATCGCGCTCTGGATCAGCCGCCGCAGCGGACGGGCGCCGTAGGCCGGGTCGTAGCCGGTCTCGGCCAGCCACGCCCGCGCCGCGTCGGTCACCGAGATGGTGATCCGCCGGCCCGCCAGCCGCTGCTCGAGCAGCGCCAGCTGCAGGTCGACGATGTGCTTGAGGTCCTCCATCGACAGCGCGTCGAACATGACGACCTCGTCGAGCCGGTTGAGGAACTCGGGCTTGAAGTGGGCACGCACCACGCCCATCACGGACTCCTTCTTCACCTCCGGCTCCATGATCGGGTCGACCAGGAAGTTGGAGCCGAGGTTGGAGGTGAGGATCAGCAGCGTGTTGCGGAAGTCGACCGTGCGGCCCTGGCCGTCGGTGAGGCGCCCGTCGTCGAGCACCTGCAGCAGGATGTCGAAGACCTCGGGGTGCGCCTTCTCGACCTCGTCGAGCAGCACCACGCTGTAGGGCCGACGACGCACCGCCTCGGTCAGCTGGCCGCCCTCGTCGTAGCCGACGTAGCCGGGTGGGGCGCCCACGAGCCGGGAGACGGAGTGCTTCTCGCTGTACTCGCTCATGTCGATGCGGACGATCGCCCGCTCGTCGTCGAACAGGAAGTCCGCCAGCGCCTTGGCCAGCTCGGTCTTGCCCGTCCCGGTCGGCCCGAGGAAGAGGAACGACCCGGTCGGCCGGTTGGGGTCGGAGATGCCGGCGCGCGAGCGGCGTACGGCGTCACTGACCGCGGTGACGGCCTCGCGCTGGCCGATCAGTCGCGCGCCGATGACCGACTCCATCTCGAGGAGCTTGGCGGTCTCCCCCTGCAGCATCTTGCCGGTGGGGATGCCGGTCCACGCCTCGACGACGTCGGCGATCTGCTCGGCGCCCACCTCCTCGCCGACCAAGGGCTCGAGGTCGGCCTGCTCGGCCTTCTCGATCTCCTCGATCTGCAGCTCGAGGTTGGGGATGGACTCGTAGCGGATCTTCGAGGCGGCCTCGAGGTTGCCCTCACGGAGGTACTTCTCCTCCTCGACCTTGAGCTGGTCGAGGGCCCGGCGCAGCTCGCCCTCCCCCTGGAGCTGGTCGCGTTCCCGCTCCCACCGAGACTCCAGCCCGCGCAGCTCCTCCTCCTTGTCGGCGAGGTCCTGGCGCAGCGCCTCGAGCCGCTCGACCGACGCGGCGTCGGACTCCTTGGCCAGAGCGAACTCCTCCATCTTGAGGCGTTCGACCTGGCGGCGGAGCTGGTCGATCTCCTCCGGGGAGGACTCGTGCTCCATCCGCAGCCGCGACGACGCCTCGTCGATGAGGTCGATGGCCTTGTCGGGCAGCTGGCGGCCGGTGATGTAGCGGTCGGACAAGGTGGCGGCTGCGACCAGCGCGGCGTCGGTGATGCGTACGCCGTGGTGCGCCTCGTACTTCTCCTGGATGCCGCGGAGGATCTGGATGGTGTCCTCGACGCTGGGCTCACCGACGAAGACCTGCTGGAACCGCCGCTCCAGCGCGGGATCCTTCTCGATCCGCTCGCGGTACTCGTCGAGCGTGGTGGCGCCGATCATGTGCAGCTCGCCGCGGGCGAGCATCGGCTTGAGCATGTTGCCGGCGTCCATGGCGGAGTCACCGCCGGCACCGGCGCCGACGACGGTGTGCAGCTCGTCGATGAAGGTGATGACCTGGCCGCCGGCGTCCTTGATCTCCTCGAGCACGGCCTTGAGCCGCTCCTCGAACTCGCCGCGGTACTTCGCGCCGGCCACCATCGCGGCGAGGTCGAGCGCGAGGACGCGGCGACCCTTCAGGGAGTCGGGGACGTCGCCGGCGACCACCCGCTGGGCGAGCCCCTCGACCACGGCGGTCTTGCCGACGCCCGGCTCGCCGATCAGCACCGGGTTGTTCTTGGTGCGCCGCGAGAGCACCTGGATCACGCGGCGGATCTCGGCGTCACGCCCGATGACCGGGTCGAGGCGCCCCTCCTCCGCGGCCTGGGTGAGGTCCACGGAGAACTTCTCCAACGACTCGTAGGACGCCTCGGCGCTCTCGCTGGTCACGCGGCGGTTGCCGCGGACGGCGGTGATCGCCTCGCGCAGACCGGCCGCGGTCAGGCCCGCGTCGGTGAGCACCTTCTGGGCCGGCGACTCGACGGTCGCGGTGGCCACGAGGAGGTGGTCCGTGGCGACGTAGTCGTCCTTCATCGAGCCGGCCAGGTCGATCGCGGAGGCCAGCACGCGGGTCAGCGCCGCGGACGCGCTGGGCTGCTGGACCGTGGATCCGCTGGCACGCGGCAGCGACTGCTGGACGGACTCGGCGCGCGCGAGCAGCTGCGCGGGGTCGACGCCCGCCTTCGCCACCAGGCTGCGGGTGCTGCCGTCCTCCTGCCGGAGCAGCGCCACGAGCAGGTGGACAGGCTCGGTGTGGGTGTTGCCGCCGGTGGTGGCGGCGAGCTGGGCAGCCTCGACGACCTCGCGGCTGCGGGTGGTGAACTTCTCAGCACCGAACTGGCTCAACTCAGGTCCTCCCGGGTGTCACGAGACTCATGTGTGGGGCCCACTCTGGTCCCGTCCGGTGCAACGCGCCAGAAGTTGAGTCGATTCCCCTCAACTCTGCGCATGTCCATGTTTTCTCTGGAAGTTTTACCCTGCCAGCCGTTCCATTCTCGGGACAGCAGGGCACAGTTGTTGTATGGCGAAGCTCATCTCCGACAACCGAGTGATCGCGGTCCTCTTCTTCATCCTGACCGTGGTCAACGCCTTCGCGCTCCAGCACGGCTGGTACGCCTGAAGGCTGCGGTCCCACCGCCCGCGTGAAACGATCCTCGGGTGGCGCCACCTGCCCTGGTCTCCGACTGCTCGAGCTGCTTCGGGCTGTGCTGCGTGCTGCTCCCCTTCTCGGCGGTCTCGGGCTTCGGGGTCGACAAGCCCGGTGGCACCCCGTGCCACCACCTCCTCGCCGACGACCGCTGCGGGATCCACTCCTCGCTGCGTGAGGACGGCTGGCCCGGCTGCACCACCTTCGAGTGCTTCGGCGCCGGCCAGCAGGTCTCCCAGGTCACCTACTCCGGAGTCTCCTGGCGCGAGCAGCACAACCTCGCGGAGATGGGCGCCGTCCTGTCGGTCATGCGCCAGCTGCACGAGATGCTCGTGCACCTCTCGGAGGTCGCCCGCCGCTCACCCGACCCGGAGGCGGCCGCAGCCCGGGCGGACGTCGAGGAGCTGACCACCACTGACCCCGAGGCGCTGCTGACGCTCGACCTCGACGCGCTCCACGAGCGGGTGGGGCAGCTGCTCGCCGGGGCCAGCACGCGCGTACGCCGGGGGTGGCCCGCCGCCGACCGGAGCCGCGCGGACCTTGCGGGTCGCCGGCTGTCCGGTGACCAGCGCGGGTCGTCGCTGCGGGGTGCGAGCCTGATCCGCGCCGACCTCCGGGGCACCGACCTCCGCGACGCCGACCTGCTCGGCGCCGACCTGCGGGACGCGGACGTCCGGGGCGCCGACCTGTCGACCGCGATCTTCCTGACCCAGCCGCAGGTCAACAGCGCCAGCGGCGACGCGACGACCCGGCTGCCGGCGGCGCTGGCGCGGCCCCGGCACTGGCCCGGCTGACCGGACTCCGCTCGTCAGGAGTAGCGGTGGCTCTTCGCGGCGTGGCCGCGCTCGCGGGTGCAGGTGCGACCACTCATGTTGCGGTGGCCGCAGAGCTCCTCGGTGTCCGCAGCCGTCGACGTGTCCGCTTCCGCGGAAGCAGTGGGAGCAGCCGCTGGCGTGGCGGGTGCCTGCGGCGCGACGGGGGCCTTCGCGCCCGACTTCGGGGGGGCTGCAGCGGCGCGCTTCTGCGCGTCGGCGTACTTGGCCTCGCGCATCGCGCGCAGGTTGTCCATCTTGCTCATCGCTCGCTCACGCCTCCAACCTACGTGGCCGCGCCGACATCGCCGTCAGGCGGGCGCGCGCGCCGCGCCTCACGCCTCGGGCGAGAGGTAGGCCGCCAGCTGTGCCAGCGACGCCTCGAGACCCTGCTGGTGGGCGTCTGCGTCGATGCCGGGTGGCACGTCGGTCGCGTCGATCGCGACCCGCGTCGTGCCCCCACGAGGTGTGAAGGTCCAGGTCATCCTCATCCGCCCCGCGTTGGCCGGGTCGTCGGAGTCGAACTCCACGCCCCACACCACCCGCTCGGCCGGGACGAGCTCGTCGATCGCGACGTGCGACACGTCGGTGTCGGACGTCGTCTTGCCACCACCGTCCGGGGGCTGCGCGTAGTGGAGCGTCATGGTGAAGCCGCCGCCCTCGTGCAGCTGAGCCTCGGAGAGCTCGCCACGCATGCCGTCCGGCGGCAGCCACGCGCCCAGGGCCTGCGGGTCGACGAAGGCGGCGTAGACCTCCTCGGGCGTGGCCGCGATGTCGGCGACGGCTCGGTCCAGACGAGGCACGGTCAGCCTCCCGGCGCCAGACGACCATCGACTGGCCCGCCGCCTGGTGGAGCACCGGCAGCTTGTTGGTCGGCGCCTGGGACTGGCCCTGCGCGACGCGCGCGGCCAGCCCACGTCGTACGGCGTCGAGCTCGGCGACCAGCTCCTCGTTGCGCGCGCGCAGCGCGTCGACCTGGAGCTCGAGCGCCATGATGCGGCGCACCCCCTCGATGCCGATGCCGGCGCTGGTCAGGTCGGCGATCTGGCGCAGCCGCTCCAGGTCGCGGTGGGAGTAGCGGCGACCGCCACCGCCCGTGCGTCCGGGCGCGATCAGCCCCATCCGCTCGTAGGCCCGCAGCGTCTGCGGGTGCAGTCCGGTCAGCTCCGCCGCGACGCTGATCACGTAGACGGCTGCATCGGGCGCGGGCGACCCGAAGGGGGTGGTCATGGTGCGAAGAGCCCGTTGCGCAGCGGCGTGCCGGCCGAGGCCGCGCGGTAGGCCTCGAGGGCCTCGCGCGCGGTCGTGTCGAGCGTGGCGGGCACGTGGACCTGGACGGTGGCGAGCAGGTCGCCCTTGGAGCCGTCACGCTTGGTGGCTCCCTTGCCGCGCACCCGGAACGTCCGCCCGTTGGGGGTCCCGGGGGGCAGCTTCAGGGTGACGGGGGCGCCGCCCAGCGTCGGGATCTTCACCTCGGCACCGAGGGCGGCCTCGTCGAAGGAGACGGGTACGTCGATCGTGAGGTTGTCGCCCTTGCGCCCGAACACGCGGTGGGGCGTCACCTTCACCGTGACGAACAGGTCACCGTGGGGACCACCGTTCTCCCCCGGCGCACCCTTGCCCTTGAGCCGGATCTTCGCGCCGTCCTTGACGCCGGCGGGGATGCGGGCCTGGATCGACCGCGCGGACGTGCCCCGTCCGCTGCCGTGGCAGGTCGGGCACGCCTCGTCGTAGACGAGCTGTCGCCCGCCGCAGGCAGGGCAGGTCTCGTTGATCGAGAACGCGCCGCCCGTGCCGGACACGACGAAGCCGGCTCCCTCGCACTCGGGGCAGATGTGTGGCCGGGTGCCGGGCTTGCCGCCGGTGCCCTGGCAGGTGGCGCACGCAGCGTCGGACGTCAGCCGCAGCGAGACGGTGACGCCGTCGAGCGCGTCGGTGAAGCCGATGGTGGCCGAGGTCTCGACGTCGGCACCGCGCCGCGGGCGGGCCTGCTGGGTCCGGGGGCGCTGGCCGCCGCCGAAGAGGTCACCGAACATGTCGCCGAGCCCGCCGGAGCCGCCCCGGTCGCGGAGCAGGTCGTCGAGGTTGAAGCCACCTCCGCCGAATCCCCCGCCGCCCATGCCGGGGCCGAAGCCCCCGTGGGCCTGCAGCGAGCGGAACTCGTCGTACTTGGCGCGCTTGGCCTCGTCCCCGACGACGTCGTACGCCTCCGCGACCGCCTTGAACTTCTCGTGCTTGGCGTCGTCGCCGGGGTTGGAGTCGGGATGGTTCTCCCGGGCGAGCTTGCGGTAGGCCTTCTTGATGTCGGCCGCGCTCGCGTCCTGGGCGAGCCCGAGGACCTGGTAGAAGTCCTTGGTCGCCCAGTCGTTGCGGAAACCCTCGTTGTTGTCAGCCATGGATGAACCTCCCTTCCCTCATCGGCCGGGTCGTCGGCCTCAGGCCTCGGCGGGGTCGACGACCAGCACCTGGGCCGCGCGGACCACACGCTCGCCGAGGCGGTAGCCGCCCTTGGCGACGTGCTTGACGGTGGTCACCTCGACCTCCGGGTCGGTGCCGAGGTGGCTCAGCGCCTCGTGCATCGTCGGGTCGAAGGCGTCACCCGGCTCGCCGAAGCGGACCAGCCCGGCGGCCGCCACGACTCGTTCGAGCTGGTCGGCGACGGCCTTGAACCCGCCATCGAGCTCGCCGTGCTCCTTGGCGCGGTCGATCGTGTCGAGCACCTCGATGACCGGGGTGAGCGCCTTGTAGGCGGCGCTCTCGGCCACCAGCTGGCGGTCGCGGTCGACGCGCTTGCGGTAGTTGGCGTACTCGGCCTGGAGCCGCTGCAGGTCGTTGGTCAGGTCGGCGATCGCGTTCCTCATCGAGAACTGCTCGTCGTCCTCCTCGGGCGTGCCGGTGTCGTCGCCGGCCACGGCGTCGCCCTCGACCTGGACCTCCACCTCGGTCGCGTCGGACATCTCGCCTGCCGCGTCACCGAAGCCACCGGGAGGCGTGCCCTCCGGAGAGGGAGCCACGCTGGGCTCCCCCTCCGGCAGGTCGCTCGCCTCGGTGCCCGGGGTGGGCTCGGCGGGGCGATCGGTCACCTGGACTCACCCTCGGTGTCGGTCGACTCCTCGCCACCCTCGGCGGGCTCGTCGACGATCTCGGCGTCGACGACGTCGTCGTCGGCCTCACCCGTGGCGCCGCTGGCACCACCCGCGGCGGCCTGCTCGGCCTCGGCGGCGGCGTACATCGCGGCACCCATCTTCTGGCTGGACTCGCCCAGCTTGGTGACCGCGGCGGTGATCTCCTCGGCGGAGGCCTCCTCCTTGGCGAGGGTCTCCTTCAGCGCGTCGACGTCGGAGCGGACCTCGGTCTTGACGTCGTCGGGGAGCTTGTCCTCGTTGTCGGCCAGGAACTTCTCGGTCGTGTAGACGAGCTGGTCGCCCTGGTTGCGGGCCTCGACCGACTCGCGACGCCTGGCGTCCTCCTCGGCGTACTGCTCCGCCTCCTTCACCATGCGGTCGATCTCGTCCTTGCTGAGCGCCGAGCCACCGGAGATGGTCATCGACTGCTCGCGACCGGACGCCTGGTCCTTGGCGGCGACGTGGACGATGCCGTTGGCGTCGATGTCGAAGGTGACCTCGATCTTCGGCACTCCGCGGGGGGCCGGCGGCAGGCCGGTCAGCTCGAAGTTGCCGAGCGGCTGGTTCTGCGACCACATCTGGCGCTCGCCCTGCGCGACCTTGATCTCCACCGACGGCTGGTTGTCGTCGGCGGTGGTGAAGATCTCCGACCGCTTGGTCGGGATCGTGGTGTTGCGCTCGATGAGGGTGGTCATCACGCCGCCCTTGGTCTCGATGCCGAGGGAGAGCGGGGTGACGTCGAGGAGCAGGACGTCCTTGACCTCGCCCTTGAGGACGCCGGCCTGGAGCGCGGCGCCGACGGCGACGACCTCGTCGGGGTTGACGCCCTTGTTGGGCTCCTTGCCGCCGAGCAGCTCCTTGACGAGGTTGGTCACCGCGGGC
Source organism: uncultured Actinomycetota bacterium (assembly GCA_963740115.1). GTDB lineage: Bacteria > Actinomycetota > Actinomycetes > Propionibacteriales > Nocardioidaceae > Nocardioides. Next base: position 252,263 of record CAVUCQ010000001.1, read on the forward strand.
ATGCGGGTCGAGCCGCCGACCATCACGACGTGGTCGATGTTGGCGACCGCGACGCCGCCGTCCTTGAGGACCGACTGGAACGGAGCGCGGGTGCGCTCGAGCAGGTCGTTGGTCAGCTTCTGGAACTCGCTGCGGGTCAGCTTCTCCTCGAAGTGCAGCGGGCCGCCCTCGCCGTGCGTGATGTAGGGCAGGTGGATCGTGGTCTCGGAGCTCGAGGACAGCTCGATCTTCGCCTTCTCCGCGGCCTCCTGGAGGCGCTGCTTGGCGATCTTGTCGGCACCGAGGTCGACGCCGTTGCCGTCCTTGAACTTCTTGACCATCCACTCGACGACGCGGTTGTCCCAGTCGTCGCCACCGAGGTGGTTGTCACCGGAGGTCGCCTTCACCTCGACGACACCCTCGCCGATCTCGAGGAGGGACACGTCGAACGTGCCGCCACCGAGGTCGAAGACGAGGATGGTCTGGTCCTCGCCCTTGTCGAGGCCGTACGCCAGCGCCGCCGCGGTGGGCTCGTTGACGATGCGGCTGACGTTGAGGCCCGCGATCTCGCCGGCCTCCTTGGTCGCCTGGCGCTGCGCATCGGAGAAGTACGCCGGCACGGTGATGACGGCGTCCGTCACGGGCTCGCCGAGGTAGGCCTCCGCGTCGCGCTTGAGCTTCTGCAGCACGAACGCGCTGATCTGCTGGGGGGTGAAGGTCTTGTCGTCGATGTCGACCTTCCAGTCCTCGCCCATGTGGCGCTTCACGGACCGGATGGTGCGGTCGACGTTGGTGACCGCCTGTCGCTTGGCGACCTCGCCGACGAGGACCTCGCCGGACTTGGTGAAGGCCACGACGGACGGAGTGGTCCGGGCGCCTTCGGCGTTGGCGATGACGGTGGGTTCGCCACCTTCGAGGACGGCGACGACGGAGTTCGTCGTGCCCAGGTCGATGCCGACCGCTCGTACCATGTGTCTCTACCTCCTGCTGTGCCCCGGGGTGTCCGGGGGCGACGTCGTGGGTTGCGGGTGCCGGAGCACCCGCCGATGTCCACCATCCTGACGCGTGGCGTCCGGAGTGGCAAAACAGTTGAGTCGATCTGGCTCAACTCTCATCACAGGCTTCAACGCACGAGACCGCGGGTTGTTCCCGGAACGAACGGAATGTTTCTCCCGTCCGCAGGACCGACCCCTAGATTTGGGCGCATGATCCGCCACACCGTCGCCTTCCGGCTCCACCACGCCCCCGGCTCGGCAGAGGAGCAGGACTTCCTCGCCGCCGCCCGCGCCCTCGCCGGGATCCCGGGCGTCGAGGCGTTCGAGCAGCTGCGGCAGACCAGCCCCAAGAACGACTTCGCCTTCGGCTTCTCGATGGAGTTCGCCGACCAGGCGGCGTACGACGGCTACAACCAGCACCCCGTCCACACGGCGTTCGTGGCCGACCGCTGGGTGCCCGAGGTGGCCGACTTCCTCGAGATCGACTACCAGCCGCTCACCTGACGCTTGTGCACACCGCAGCACCGCCGAGCTGACGCTTGTGCACACCCCAGCACCGCCCAGTTGACGCTTGTGCACACCCCAGCACCGCCCACCTGTCGCTTGTGCACGCCACATCCGTGCACAAGCGTCAGCTCAGCACCGTCCCCGCGTGCACAAGCGTCAGCTCGGCACCCTTCGCGCGTGCACAAGCGTCAGCTCGGCACCCTTCGCGCGTGCACACGCGTCAGGTCAGCGGGTCCAGACGTAGGGCGTCGTGGTCGTCACGGCCCGGAGGCCGGAGCGCTCGAGGATGGGACGCGACATGTCGGTGCAGTCGGAGTGGATGAGGCTGATGCCGCGCTCGACGGCCGAGCGGGCCCGGGCGGCGACGAGCGCACGGTAGATGCCGCGACCGCGGAAGGCCGGCAGGGTCGAGCCGCCCCAGATGCCGGCGAACGCGGTGCCGGGCACCGGGGTCAGCCGTCCACCGCACACGACGCGATCCCCGACCTCGGCGATCCAGAACTCGGACGCACCGCTCTCCAGCTCCGCCAGCGACGACGCGACCGACGGACCGCGTCCGGTGCCGAAGACCGACTCCTGCGCGGCCAGCATGCGGGTCACGTCGCCGACCACGTCGTCGCCCTCTCCGATGCGGCGTACGACGACGGGGCCCTCCGGCGTGTCCGCCAGGGGCACCTCGACCGCCAGCAGCGTCGCCTCGCCGATCATCACTGTCTCCGTCGGTTCCGCGACCAGGCCGTGAGCGACGAGGCGCTCCCCCAGGTCGGCGGGGAGGTCGTGGCCACGCGACTTCCACTCGAACGACGCGACCTCCGTGTCGTCGCGGTAGTGGGCGACGGTCCGCTCGATGAGGTCGTCGAGGGCTGTGCCCTCGATCCCGCCGAGGTCGCGGTAGGAGACGAAACCGCCGTGGTCGAACACCGCACAGAGCAACGGACCCTCACGCACCACGTCGAGCGCACGCGCCATCTCGGCCTCGGTGCGCAGCTGGTCGTCGTAGGCGGTGAGGAGCTCGTCGGGGGTCACGGCCGCCACCCTAGGGCCGACGGCGCCCGCGCCGCCTGCCGATTTCCGGCGTGCGGACCTTCCCTCAATCGTGGGGTATCGGCGGCGTTCGACTGCGACGTGCAGGCACCGGAGCGCAGACTGTGCCCGTGCTTCATCGGGGGGACCTGCACCGGGTCGGCGGCGCCGCTGCCGTCGTCCTGCTGCTGGCTGCGCTGATGGCGTTCTACGTCGCCGACCGCGCGGGCGCCGACCTGACCCGCTGCCAGCAGCACCGGCTCGACGCCCGCGAGCGCACGGCGATCGTCACCGGCGCGGGCTCGCCCGTCCTGGTGATCGGTGACTCCTGGTCGGTCGGCCTCGGGCAGGACGACCTGCGCAGCTCGTGGGCCGCACGCCTGCCGGGAGAGGTCCACGTCGCGGGCTTCTCCGGCTCCGGTTTCAGCGCGGCGGCCAGCGGGTGCGGTCGGGTCTCGTTCCACGACCGTGCCCCGACCGCGCTCGGCGTACGTCCCACCCTGGTGGTCGTCGAAGGCGGCCTCAACGACCACGACCAGCCCGCAGCCGCGATCGAGCGCGGTTTCCGCGACCTCATGGCCGACCTGGCCGGGCACGACGTCGTCGTCGTCGGTCCGGCTGACGCCCCGTCCCGCTCGCTCTCGGTGCCCCGCGTCGACGCGCTGCTCGAGTCCCTGAGCGAGGCGTACGGCGTTCCGTACGTGCGCACGAGCGACCTCGACCTCGCCTACCTCGACGACCGGCTCCACCTCACCGAGGCCGGACACCGCACGTTCGGCGACGCCGTGGCCGACCGAATCGCAGCCGTCGGACCGGCGCGACCGGCGGTTCTCACACGCTGATCGCGCTTCGGCAACGGATTCGCGGGCCGTCGGCGACGAGTGCGCTCCACCCGGTCCGAGGAGGTCGCGCATGCAGGTTCTCGCGTTGCATCAACCTGCAGTTCTGGCGCCATTGACGCCCTGAGCCCCGATTGCGAACTTGTGCACTGGTCAGCACCACCCAATCCTCCCTCGGGCCCACCGGGCCCGAACTCATGATTGGAAACCCCAGTGAAGAGAAGTCGTTTGGCCGCCCTGGCCGGACTCGCTGCGACCGCGGTCGCAGCGTCCCTCATGGCACCTGCCGTCACCTCGGCATCCGCCGCCCCCACCGCCCCCCACCCGGCCGCGAGCAACCCTCGCGGTGAAGCCCGCGCCGCGGCCTTCTCCTGGGTCGAGGGCCACCGCACCCAGCTCCGGCGCGCGCCGGGCGACCGGATCGTGCCGGTCGCGTCCCTCCCGGGCGCCAACGGCACCTGGTCCGTCGCCTACGAGCGCACCCACCGAGGCCTCGAGGTCTTCGGCGGCGACTTCGTCGTGATGACGGACGCCGCCGGCAAGGTCGTCACCACGTCCGTCGCGCAGCGCAAGGTGATCGAGCTCGGTTCGCTCGAGCCCCGCGTCAGCCTCGCGGCCGCCGAGCGGGCCGCCGGCACCCGCTTCGACGAGATCGAACGGGTCGGCGCACCGGAGAAGCTCGTCTACGCGCTCGGCCGACCGCGCCTGGCCTACCGCGTCCCGGTGTCCGGCGAGCAGGACGGGATCCACGCCGGCGAGGACGTCTACGTCGACGCGATCACGGGCAAGGTGCTCGACTACACGGTCACGCTGGCCCACGGGACCGGCGACGGCTTCCACAACGGCCCCGACCCGCTCTCCCTGCGCACCGCCCAGTCCGGCTCCACGTACACGATGAGCGACACCACGGTCCCCGGGCTCACCTGCGGCCAGGCCAACGGCACCTCGCGGACGGTGCCGGTGCTCTCGGGACAGGACGACGTGTGGGGCCAGGGCAACACCTCGATCGAGACCGGCTGCGTCGACGCCCTGTACTCCGTCCAGCAGCAGGACGCGATGCTGAAGACGCTGGCTCGGCCGCAACTCCTTCAAGGGCGACGGCACCTCCTGGCCGATCCACGTGGGGCTCAACGACCAGAACGCCTTCTACTGCCACGGACAGGCTGACTGCGGCGGTCGCAACGAGGTGCAGTTCGGCAAGAACCCGAGCGGCAACTGGGTCTCCACCCTCGACGTCGCCGGCCACGAGATGGGTCACGGCATCGACGACTACACCCCGAGCGGCATCTCGCGCCGCGGGACGCAGGAGTTCGTCGGTGACGTGCTGGGCACGCTGACCGAGCACTACGACAACCAGCCCTCGCCCTACGACACGCCCGACTACCTCATCGGCGAGGAGGCCAACCTGGTCGGCAGCGGCGAGATCCGCAACATGACCAACCCGGCCGCCGAGGGCCACCCGGTCTGCTACACCACCGCCATCGACACCACCCAGGTGCACGCGGCGGCCGGCCCGGGCGACCACTGGTTCTGGCTGCTGGCCAACGGCGGCACCTCGCGCTGCGACAGCACGGCGGTCACCGGCATCGGCATCCAGAAGGCCGGCAAGATCTTCTACAACGCGATGCTGCTCAAGACCACCGCGAGTGGCTACCAGGCCTACCGGACCTGGACGCTCCAGGCGGCCAAGACCCTCCACCCCACCAGCTGCACCGAGTTCAACGCGGTCAAGCTGGCGTGGGACGCCGTCAACGTGCCCGTGCAGGCCGGAGAACCGACGTGCACAGGTGGGGGCCCCGGCTCTCTCCCGCTCCCCCCCCCGGGCCACAAAACGGGCCCCCCCCCCCCCCCCCCGCCCTCCCCCCCCCGCCGGCACCTCACCGCACGCCGCGACCGCGCGGCACCGCCGGTGCCACCGGGTCCGCGCAGTTCACGTTCACGGTCGGTGGGGGCGGCACCACGACGCAGCTCCTGGGCAACGCGGGCTTCGAGTCCGGCGCCACGGTGTGGACCGGCACCTCCGGTCCGATCACGAGCAGCACCGGTCGCCCGGCTCGCAGCGGCTCCTGGAAGCTCTGGCTCGGCGGCAACGGCACCACCAGCACCGAGACGATCAACCAGTCGGTGACCATCCCGTCCACGGCGACCGCGGCGACGCTGTCGTACTGGATCCGGACGGACACCGCCGAGAGCGGCTCGACGGCGTACGACTCGATGCGGGTGCAGGTCGTGGACGGCTCGACGGCCACCACGCTCCGCACCTTCACCAACGTCGGCACCAACGCGACGTACACGCAGTTCTCGCACAGCCTGGCGGCCTACCGGGGCCGGACGGTCACCATCCGCTTCACCATGAACGAGGACTCGTCGCTCCAGACCAGCTTCGTGGTCGACGACACGGCGCTGAACGTCTCCTGAGCTCCCGGGTCGGCCCTACTCCGCCAACCACGCCGCCCAGGCGTCGAAGGAGTAGGGCCGGCCCAGGAAGTCGGCCACGAGGTCGGCGGCATCCTTGCGCCCACCCATCGCCAGCACCTTGTCGCGGTAGGCGGTGGCCACGTCGGCTGCGAACAGGTCGTCGCCGTCGAAGGCGGAGAAGAGGTCCTTGGCGATCACGAGCGACCACATGTAGGTGTAGTAGCCCGACGAGTAGCCGTCGAGGTGGCCGAAGGCGCAGTGCATGTGAGCGCCCTCGAGCGGTGGGTAGACCGAGTAGCGACGCTGGAGCTCGTCGCCGTAGGCCGTCAGGTCGTCGTGCGCCCCGGCGTGGAAGTAGTAGGACCGGGCGGCGTAGGACATCTGCTGCACGGCGTAGAGGCCCTTGCCGAAGTGGTCGGCGCGGCGCATGGCCGCCACGAGCTCGGCCGGGATCGTCTCGCCGTCCTCGTTGCGCGCGAAGGTCGCGAGCACGTCGGCGTCCCACGCCCATTCCTCCAGCATCTGGCTGGGCGCCTCGACGAAGTCCCACTCGGTGGCGACGCCGGAGAACCTGACCCAGCCGCCCTGACCGCCCAGGACGTGGTGGACGAGGTGGCCGAACTCGTGGAACAGCGTCACCACCTCGTCGTGCTCCATCAGGCCACGGCTGAAGTTGCACACCAGCACGCCCTCGGGCAGCTGCTCGCCCGCGACGCCCTTGACCATGTCGAACTGGGCGGCGTGCTTGAACTTGCCCTCCCGGGGGTGGAGGTCGAGGTGGATCCGGCCGATGCGACGGCCCTCGAGCCCCACGTCGTAGCTCGCCACGTCGTCGTGCCAGGTGCCGGCGTCCGCGTGCGGCACCGGCGTCCACTCGAGGCCGAAGAGCCGGCCGGTCACGTCGAGGAGCCCCTGGCGGACCGACTCGAAGGCGAAGTACGTGCGGACGACCTGGCCGTCGACGTCGTACTGCTCGCGGCGCACGAGCTCGGCGTAGTAGCGCGAGTCGTAGGTCGTCACGACGTCGGCGGTCGGGTCGTCGGCGCGCTTGCGCTCGAGGAGCACGGCGACCTCCTGCCCGGCGCGCTCGGTCGCCGCCTCGCTGATCCGCTCGATGAACTCCGCGATCGCCGCACCGGAGCCGATCATCTTGACCTCGGCGTCGTAGTCGGGCCAGGACGCGTAGCCGAGCAGGTCCGCGGTCTCCCGACGCACGGCGAACAGGTCCTGCAGGACCTGGTCGTTGGCGGGCCAGGCGACGTTGTTCTGAGCGAGCGCCAGCTCGCGACGGGCGTCGGCGTCGGCGCCGAACGTCATGAACGGGACGAGGTCGGGATAGTCCGTGGTGATCGTGACCAGGCCGTCGTCGCCGGCGGGGTGCAGCTCGCGGTAGTCGTCGGGGAGCCCGGCCAGCCGCTCGGGTGCGACCCGGATCGAGCGGACGTCGTCGCGGATCGTGCGACCGAAGTCCTGGGAGAGCGTCACCGAGCGCTCGCTGAGCTCACGCAGCCGGTCGCGGGTCGCGTCGTCGCGGTCGACGCCGGTGCGACGGAAGTCGCGCAGCGTGTGCTCGAGCACCCGGCGGGCGTCGTCGTCGAGACCCGCACCGGGACCGGCGTCGAGCGCGTCGAAGACGGCGAACAGGTCGCGGTCCTGCCCCAGCTCCGTGACGTACTTCTGCACCTGCTGGCTCAGCTCGTCGGCGCGATCACGCACCCCGGCGTCGGGGTGCACCTCCGACCACAGCGCCACCGCCTCGGCGTTGGCGAGGGCGGTCTCGGCACGGTTCCACGCGGCGAGCACCTCGTGGGGATCGGTGGACCCCGACTTCACCTGCTCCACCTGGCGCACCGCCTCGGCGAGCTCGCCCTCGCACCGCTCACCGACCCAGGCGAGCCAGTCGCCGCCACCGGGGAGGGGGAGCGAGTCGGTGCTCGCGGGGGCGGAGGTGGGCTGGGTGTCGGTGTCGTGGGCCACGGCAGCTGAGCCTACGGGCGCGGTGTGACAACCTCCACCGACATCCCTGCAGGCGCTGCACCGGTACCGGAGACGTCGCACCGGGACCGTAGCGTGGGACGCGTGACGGGGATCGAGACGCAGACCGGGACCGAGTTCCGGTTCCGCGACATCTGGCTCGTGGCCTACGGCCCCTCGATCGTCTCCGCGATCGGGCACGGCGCGATCATGCCTGTGCTGGCGCTGCGGGCACGCGACCTCGGCGCCGACGTCAGCACCGCCGCCGTGGTCGTGGCGCTGACCGGCGTGGGCATGCTCCTCGCGAGCCTTCCCGCCGGTGCCCTGGTCGCCCGGATCGGCGAACGACGCGCCCTGGTCGGCGCAGGATTCGCGGACGCCGCGGCGATGGCGCTCGTCGCCCTCACCGACTCGGTGGCGGCCCTCGCGGTCGGCGTGCTCCTCAGCGGCGTGTGCTGGACGGTGTTCCTGATCGCTCGCCAGGGGTTCATGATCGACGTGGTCCCGGCCACGCACCGGGCGCGGGCGATGTCACTGCTGGGTGGCTCCTACCGCATCGGCGTGCTCGTCGGACCGCTCATCGGTGCCGGGCTGATCAGCCTCACCGACCTGACCAGCGTCTTCTGGCTCAGCGCCGCGATGTCGGTCAGCGCGTCCCTGCTCGCCGGGCTGATGCCGGACCTCGGCGAGGAGAAGCGGGCCGCGGCCAAGGCGTCCGGCCACCTGGCCGTGTGGACGGTCATCGCCTCCCACCGCAAGGTGCTGGCCACCCTCGGCACCGCCGTCGTGATCCTCGGCATGAGCCGGTCGCTGCGGCTCAGCCTGTTGCCGCTGTGGGCCGACCACCTCGGTCTCTCCGCCTCGACGACCTCGCTGATCTTCGCCGGCGCGGCCGCCCTCGACGTCGCCTTCATGTGGCCGGGCGGCTGGCTGATGGACACCCGCGGTCGGATGGTCGTGGCGGTCCCGGTCGTCCTCTCCATGGCGGTGGCCTGCCTCCTGCTCCCGCTCGCCACGTCGGCGGCGTCCGTGGCGCTGGTCATGGCCCTCATCGCCTGCGGCAACGGCCTCGGGTCGGGCATCGTGATGACGCTCGGGGCGGACGCGGCACCGAGCGAGGGCAGGTCGCAGTTCCTCGGCGCCTGGCGCCTGTGCGGCGACATCGGCAACACCGGCGGACCGCTGCTGGTCGGCGCGGTGGCGGCCGTGGCGCCGCTGACGACCGCGTGCCTCGTCGTCGGGGTGCTCGGGCTGGCCGGCGCCGGCTGGGTGGGCTACTGGACCGGCAGGGTGGACCGGGCGCGGGCCCTGGCCGCCGCCCGGGCAGGCGGGTCCTAGCCGACCGTCACCGTGACCTCGTTGGACGTCACCTGGGTGTCGGTGTCGACGACGCGGAACTTGTTGGGGCCGGTGCGGCTGGTCTGGACGTAGGTCGCGAAGGTGCCGCCCGACACCGACATGGTCACCGGGAAGTCCGACCACGCGCCGTTCTCGAGGCGCTGCACCTGCAGGATCGCGCCCTCACCGCCCTGGTAGGTGCCGGTGAGGTCGATCTGCTGCATCGGGCTGACCGACTGCTGGGTGGCGGACAGGGAGATGCCCTCGGCAGGGGCCTCGGTCGTGGACTCGGTGCCGGGGCTGGGCTCCACGGGGTCGGGGGCCGGCGCCGAGCTGCCGGTGTCGCTCGGCTGGGGCAGCTCGAAGGTCGAGGGTGTGCCGCTGTCCTCGCTGGCTGTGGTCGTCCCACCGATACCGGTCGCGTTGACCCCGATCATGATGGCGAGCCCGCCCAGGAGGCCGATGGCCACGGCGACCCCGACCAGGGCGATGAGCCCGGTCAGGACGGGACGGTTCTCGGTGTCCATGGAGGCCTCTCGAACGGTGGACGGGGTCTCGCCATTGTCCAAGACAGCCGGTCGCATGGCCAACCAGCGGCCCCGCCCCGGAGAAGGTGGTCCGGGCCGGCCGCACACCCGTCCGTCAGGATGGACCCATGCAGTCACCGTTGCGACACGGCAGGGCGGCCATCGGCACGACGATCGCCGGAGGAGCCATCGCCGCCCTTTCACAGGCGCCGGAGCGCGCCTCGCGGCTCCTGCGACAGCGCTACCCCACGGTCGCGGTCACCGGGATGACGGGCGTGGGCAAGACCCGGCTGGCCGACCGGCTGTCCCGGCGCGCGAGCGCCGAGGGAGGGGCGGACGTGGGCTCCGCCGTCATGGAGCGCCGTACGCGCCGCAACACGAAGCTGCGCGGCTACCGGTTCCGCGTCGTGCCGGGCGAGAACGCCGCCACCCGCCTCGGCGCGCTGGACGAGGTGTTCCACGACGAGCCCGTCGACGGGGTGCTGCACGTGGTCGCCAACGGCTACGCCACCCCCCGTCGTACGGGCGGCACGAGCGGCTCGGCCCTCGCCACGCGCGAGGAGCAGCTCGCCGCCGAGCTGGAGGACTGGGCGATCACCGCGCACCGCATCGCCAGCATGGCAGTGCGTCGCGAGCGGCACACCTGGCTGGTGGTGGCGGTCACGAAGGCAGACCTGTTCGCCGACGACATCGATGCGGCCGTCCACTACTACTCCCCCGGCAGCGGCTCGCCCTTCGGCGACAAGCTCGACGAGCTGCGCGCGCTGGCCGGCGGCGCCAAGCTCTCGATCGACGTGCTTCCGGTGTGCGCGCAGGGCGGTGGCAAGAAGTCCGCCATGCCGGAGAAGGCGTGCGCCGACCTGCTCGGCCGGCTGGAGCTGCGGCTGGCCCAGCTCAGCGGGCACGTCTGATGCGTTCGCGCCGCGCAGTGGGCGCGTAGTTCACCATTTCACGACTTCGGGTTTCGACGCCGTCCATCGGGGCAGAAGAGGCCCATGAGGCCGATCGCGATCAACCAGCGGGCGCTGCGCAGCGCCAAGGAGGACCTGGACTCCGCCCGTGAGGACCTGCGGTCCGCGCTGGGCGACGTCGACCACCCCTCCGACGACTTCCCGTGGCGCGACCTGGTGGTCGAGGGCGTGCGCAGCCTCATGGGCGACGCCGAGCAGATCAGCCGGAAGTGCCGCACCATCGCGGCGGCCATCGACGACTCGATCATCGACTTCGACGAGCTCGACGTGATGGTCGGCCAGGCCGCCCAGGTCGCCGCCCAGCTGGACCAGGTGGACCCGCGGTGACGAGGGTCGTGGTCGACCGGGTCGAGGTGCAGCAGGACCAGCTGCAGTTCGGCGACCCCATCGGCTGCCGCTACCACTGGCTCGAGCCCGACGAGGTCGACTCCTACGGCGACTCGGTGCGTCGGCTCGCCGCCAAGGTCGAGCTGGCGGCCGACGGCTTCGAGCGCACCGCGACCCTCTCCGAGGACGTCTTCGCCGGCGAGGCCGCCGACGCGCTGCGGGCCCGGGCCGAGCGTCGCCACGAGGAGTCGGTGACGGTGCGCGACAACCTGCGCGGTCTGGGGCGGGCGATCAACGCCTACTCCGACGTCCTGCGCCGCCACCGCGAGGGCCTCGAGCAGCTGCGCGCCCACGCCGCGGCCCTGGGCCTCGAGATCCGCGACCACCGCATCTGGCCCCCGGTGGAGACGATCGCCGGCGACGCGCCGCAGAAGGAGGTCGACGCGTGGGAGCGTGACTGGAAGGCCTACCAGGAGTGCTTCGACCTCAAGATCGAGCTGCGGGACGCCCGGCGGGCGAGCACTGCGTGAGCTCGTCAAGGCGCTCGCCGACCACGCCGGGGTCCACCCCGACAAGGACCGCCAGACGCTCGTGCCGGCCGGCGCCCACCAGGTGACGTTCGGCGAGCTCGGCCGCGAGGCGGCCGAGGAGGCGATGGAGGCCGTCCGGGCCGACGACCTCGCCGACGCGGCCCAACGCACCGTCGACGGGCTCAGGCGGCGTGAGCAGGGCGCCCTCGGGGACCTGGAGGAGATGGTCCTCGCGGAGCGGCCGCCCGAGGAGATCCAGGCCCAGGCCACCAAGGTGGCGGCCATCCACCGCGACCTCGTCGAGGCCCGCATCGACGCCCGCGAGGCCGACGCGGTCGCCGACCGGGAGCAGGCGCAGGCCAGCCGGGCGGCCCGCGACCTCCGGGACGCCGAGAACGGCACGCCGCGGCTGGTGGCCGAGCAGACCACCTCGCAGCCTCCCACCGACCTCCGCGACCGGCTCGGCTAGGACGTCGGCCGCGCGGCGCCCGTACGACGCTCGCGCTCCGCGACGGCGTACGGGTCGGTGCGCGAGTCGTAGGACCAGAAGTCGCGCAGCACGACGGCGGTGACGATCACCCCGCCCACGCACGCCGCGCCCCCGCTGACGATCGCACCCCTGACGGTCCACGCATCGGCCACGAAGCCGGCCCGCGTCTCCCCGATCATCGGGCCGACCGAGTAGGACAGCATCTCGATGCCGGCCAGCCGCCCCCGCATGGTGTCGGGGATCGTCTGGTTCCACACCGTGGCACGGAAGACGCCGGACACCATGTCGGCGGCCCCGGCCAGCGCCAGGAAGGCACAGGCCAGCCCGAAGGACGGCATCAGCCCGGCCATCGCGATGAACGCGCCGTAGAGGCAGGCCGCGACCACGATCGCCCGGCCGTGGTGGTGCACGCGGCCCACCCAGCCGCTCAGCGCGGTGGCGACGATCGCACCCACGGTCTCGGCGGAGTAGAGGAGGCCGAGCAGCTCGGGTCGTTCGAAGACCTCGTGCGCCAGGGCGGGGAAGAGCACCACCGGCATGGCGAGCATCATCGCCGCGATGTCGACGACGTAGGTGCCGAGCAGGTCGCGCCGCCCCACGGCGTACGTCAGTCCCTCCTGGATGCCGCGCAGGCTGGGCGGGGTCGTCTCGCCGTCGTGGGGGTAGGGCCGCATCGCCGCGAAGAGGAGCGTGGCGACGGCGTAGCCGGCCATGCCGACGACGAAGCACCACCCGACGTCGGCGTAGGCGATGAGGAGGCCGCCGAAGAGGGGCCCGAGCAGCACGCCGAGCTGCATGGCGAAGCTGCTGAGGGCGCTCGCCGCGGCGATCTGGTCGTGCCGCACGGTGCGCGGCTCGAGGGCCTCGCGCGAGGGGCGCTGCATCGAGCTGGCCGCGGCGTAGAGCGCGGCGAGCACGAAGATCACCCACACCCGCGGCTCGTCGGAGAACGCGTTCCACGCGAACGCAGCCATCAGCACGACCTGCGCGCTCCCGGTGGTCACCAGCAACCGTCGGCGGTCGACGTGGTCGGCCAGCGCGCCGCCGTAGAGCCCGAAGACGATGAGCGGTCCGAGCTCGACGAGCCCGACGAGGCCGACCAGCAGGTTGGAGCCGGTGAGGTCGTAGATCGCGAACGGGACCGCGACGTAGGCGACCATGCTCCCGAGGTAGAACACGCTGCCGGCGGTGAAGAGCAGCCGGAAGTCGCGGGACTCCCGCAGCGGCGAGGCGTCCATGCGCATCGCGCGGAAGCGCTCGGTCCAGGTCACGAGAACTCAGTGTCCACCCGCCGGGAGCGAGCGGCACGTGGTTTTCAGGAGTCCGTCACGACCTCGAAGCGGGGCACCGGGTTGTCCCGCAGAGCACCGCACGTGAGCCGCTGGCCGGGGTCGAGAACCCGCCGTACGTCGACGGTGACGCTGCGCCCGCCGGCCTCGAGGGTGACCGAGGTCAGGTCGCCGACCGTGCGGGCCGCGGTCGGACGCACGTCGTCCACCCGGGACAGCCCGAGCCGACGCCGCACCCCGATCTCGGCAGCCTGGACGGGCATCGACAGGTCCGAGCGACCCCGGAGGTGGTCCAGCGCCACCCGCCCGTCCGCTGCGGCGTCGGCGACGTGGAGCGCCGTGTCCTCGTCGACGCGGCCGTAGTAGAGGCCGCGCGGCAGGACCAGCACGTTGCCCGCGAACCGGTCGCCCCCGATGTGCGAGCACTCCCACACGGCCTCGGCGTGCCGGCTCGCGGCGAGCGCCAGGGCGACCGGCCTGCCGCGCTCGGCACAGCAGGCGTCGTGCCGGCCGTGCGTGCACACCGCGACGATCGGGCCCTCCTGTGGCTCCAGGCCCGGTGATCGACCGGAGCCCAGGGCCTGGAGGTCGATCCCGCGGACGTCGTCGACGTCGTCGAGCCAGGCGGTCTCGAGCCAGGAGTCGGCGCCGGCCGCGTAGGACGCGAAGACACGCAGCCGACCACCTTCGGCCGTCCGGCCGGGGCGCCGGACCAGCAGGACCCGTACGCCCGCGCGGCGGCCGTCGCGCGCCAGGTGGTCGCCCAGGCCGTCGGGCAGTCGTGCGTCGCGCAGCGCGTCGACGCCCCACGAGCCGGCGTGCTCGACGAGGAGGAAGCTGCGCACGGTCGAGGCGGTGCCCGCGAGGTCGTCCTCCCGGGCATCGCTGGCGGCGGCGCACCGGAACGGTGTCATCGCACGACCTCGAGCAGGCCCTCCCGCACCAGCCGTCGGCACAGCACGAGCGCGCTCGCGGGATCGAGGGGCAGGTCGGCCGGGGTCAGCTCGGCCCGGGCTGCGACCACGTCGACCGCAGCCCGGATGCGGGCGGGGACCCGGAGCACGCGGTCGCCGATCAGCACCCGCACGACGTCGTCGCCCGGCGTCGCCACGACCTCGCACGGGTGGCCGGGCCTCCGCCGCAGCAGGGTGTCGTCGGCCAGTCCTCGGGCCAGCGCCTCGCGGTCGAGCAGCGCGCCGGCCATCCGCGGCGGGCGCTCGCTGAGGAATCGGACGACCTGGTCCTGTGCCGCCGCGGGGGCGTCGAGGCGTCGTACGGCATCCGCCACGGCGGCCAGGTGCTCACCGAGCCCATCGGCCAACCGATCGGGGTCGCTGAGGTAGCCGGCCGGGACGTGGTCGTCGGCGACGTCCTCGAGCGCCGCGCCCACGAGCCTCGAGACGAGCTGTCGCCAGGTGATCTGGTTGATGCCGATGGTGAGGTGCAGCGACACGGCCTCCTGCGCTCGGGCAGCGTGGGGCGTGCCGGTCGGCAGGTAGGCGACGACGCCGGGCTCGAGGAGGAGCTCGCCGGGGCCGCCCTCGCCGTGGATCTCCCACAGCTTGGTGCCGTGGGTCTGCAGCACGAAGACGTCGTGGGAGTCGGAGTGCACCGCGAAGCCCCGCGCGCCGGGCGGGGTCAGGTAGGCGTTGGCCTGGCACGGGTGGCCCAGCTCGAGCTCGAGGCCGGCGACCAGCTCCGCGACGGGGCTCCAGTAGCGCTGGAGGCCCTGCAGCACGATGGTGGCGCCCTCGTCGTGCAGGCGCATCAGCTTCACCGGGTCGACCAGCCCGGTCAGCGGCTTGCCGGCCAGGCTGCCGCCGCGGGTGAAGGTCGACTCCGGCAGCACCGAGCCGTCGCGCGCGACGCGCACGGCGGGCGTACGGATGGCGGTCTCGGTCAGCAGGTGGTCGACGTCGGCGAGCGAGAGGATGCTCGCTCCCAGCCCGGGATCGGTGCGGTGGACGTGGACCGACGACGCCCAGACCTTCTCCACGAAGGTCTGGGCGTCACCGGTGAGTCGGTCGAGTGCGCTCAGAGCGCGGACCCGTCCGTGCCGTCGGCGTCGGTGGAGCCACCGTCGGTGCCGTCGGCGTCGCTGGAGTCACCGTCCGACGCGTCGGTCGAGTCCCCGTCGCTGGAGTCGGCGTCGGTGCCGTCGGCGTCGGTGCCCGGACCGGCGGCGACGCCCGTGGGGTCGGTGCCCTCGGTGCTCATCTCGTCGTCGTTCAGCGGGTTGTCAGGAGTCGTCGTCATGGATCCTCCTACTCAGGGCCCGGCGGGAAGTCCGTCGGCGCACCGCCAGTCTGGTTCCGGCGTCACCCAACGTCCCACACCCCTCGGGGCGGGGGAAGGCCTCGTCCGTGAGCGCCGTGGCCGCTCAGTGGGTGCTGATCGTGTAGCGCGTCGTGCCCTTGACCTTGGCGTCGCCGCAGGACTGCCTCCGCGACGGCCCGGCCGTCGCCACGACCTCGTCGTCGGGACCGCCGCCCGCCAGCACGTGGAGCTCCCGCACCTGCTCGACGCCGGGGCGACCGGCCCGACCCCGCGCCCACTCGACCGGGACCTCGCCGCGCTCGACGGCCCGGCACGCGGCGAGGGCGGTGGAGGTGTCCAGGCGACCGAGCGTGAGCCCGCTGGGCAGCGCGAGCAGGGTGCCGGAGAAGCGGTGCCCACCCAGGTGCGTCGTCTCCCACGTGCCCTCCGGCCACTCCCGGCTGAGCAGCCCGGCGATCGGTCGTCCCAGCTCGGCACAGCACCGGTCGCGCTTGCCGTTGGTGCAGACCAGCCACAGCGGGCCGTCGTACGCCGGCATGCCGGGGAGGTCGACGTCGAGGAGGTCCTCGGGTCGGTCGAGCACCGTGCCGCGCACGTCGTAGCCGTCCTCGGTGGCGCGCGCCAGGAAGACCCGCGTGCCCGGCCCGGCGCTGCCGTCGTACCGGCGCAGCAGGAAGACCTTGAGGTCGAGGCGGCCCAGGTGCTCGCGGACGACCTCGGGCAGCCGGTTGTCGGTGACCGCGTCGCGGCCCCACGGCCCCGGGCTCTCCACCAGGAGGATCTCGGCGTCCTCCGGCGCGGTGCCGGCGATGGGTTCGTCGTCCTCGACGCTGGCGTAGGAGCACCGGAAGTCAGCGAGGTCAGGCATGGGGAGCAGTCTGACCGACGGGTGTCAACGACTGGTCATCAGGTTTATTCACGTCAGCGGGCCGCGAGGCGCGCGCCGGCGACGCCAGCGCGATAGTCCGCTGCGATTGACCGCCTGATGGGCCCGTGCGACCGGCTTTTCGCAGCGGACTACACATGACCACGAGCAGGCCGATGGGAACGACGCCGGGACGGTGCTCACAGCAGGCCGCGGCGCCGCGCGACCGCGGCCGCCTCGGTGCGGGAGGCGGCGTCGAGCTTGGCCAGGATGTTGGAGACGTGCACCGAGACGGTCTTGGTGCTGATGAAGAGCTGCTTGCCGATCTCGCCGTTGCTGCGCCCTTCCGCCACGAGCGCGAGGATCTCCGCCTCGCGGGGGGTCAGCACGGCCGCCTCGGCCGCTGTCGCCGGAGCCGGGGCGGACCCGGCGGCGATGAGCTCGGCGAGCATGGCGGTGGAGCGCATGGCGTGCGCCGCCTCCCGGGCGAGGTCGCCGACCTCGCGGGCACCCTGGGCGTCGCCCGCCGCGCGGAGCACGCCCGCGAGGCGGACGCGGGCCTGCGCCACCTCGGGCACGCTGCCGTAGGCGACCGCCGCCTCCTCGGCCGCCCGCCACGCGGCGACCAGCTCGTCGCTGGTCGGGGGGTCGACCTGGGCGAGCCAGCGCCAGCGGAGGTGCTCGGCGCTGCGGCGCGCGACCCACATGCGGTACTCGGGACCGTGGCTGCCGTCGTAGGGGGCGTAGAAGTCGATGACCCGACCGCCGTCGGACATCATCCGGTCGACGTCGGCGCGGGCTGCGTCCCGCTCGTCGGCGGACTGGTGCGCCGCCGCGTTGGCGAAGGCGCCCACCACCAGGGTGGCGAGGCGCAGCCGGGCCTGGAACCAGTCGTGCCACAGCGGCACGACGGTGGCGACCACCTCGTCGTAGACCGCGACGGCGCCGGCCGCGTCGCCACGGGCGGCCGCACGCATCAGCTCGGCGCTGGCGGCCGAGATCGCGGTCAGGCCGTCGGTGCTCCAGTAGTCACGGAGCCGGTCGAGCGCCTTGCCGTGCTCGTCGCCGCGGATGCCGATGCAGATGAGCATCTGGTGCGCGAAGTAGAGCCACTCGAAGACCATCGGCGGGTTCTGGCCGCTGACGTCGAGCAGCTCCCACGCCTCGTCGAGCCGCCCCTGGTGGGTGAGCGCGACGGCGAGCAGGAGCCGCGACTCGGCGGGGTAGGGCGACCACGTCAGGCCGCCGACCTCGCTGCGCGCGATCACCTCGCGGTAGACCTCGACCGCGCGGTCGAGGTCGCCCTCGTCGTGGTGCAGCCGGCCGAGCAGGTAGAGCGCGCGCAGCTCGGGCTCGATGAGCCCGGCCCGGCGGGCACGCTCGGCCGCCGCGCGCCAGCCCGCGCTGGGGCTGGAGCTGCCGTCGGGGTCGAGGCCGGCGACCGTGGCGTGCAGCTCGACGGCCAGGCTGGTGAGGTCGTTGCGCTCGGCGAGCTCGAGCGCCTGCACGGCGATGGCCCGGGCCTCGTCGGCGTGCCAGCCGCCGAGGCTCTGTGCGTGCACGAGCAGCGCGCGGGCCAACAGCTTGGGCGGGGCGCCGCGCAGCAGCTCGACCGCCTCGGCCGCGGTCTTACGCGGCGACTCGGTGGTGTCGGTCAGCAGCAGCGCCGAGGCGAGCGCCGTCAGCAGCTGCCCCCGCTCGATCTCGGCTCCCTCGGTGGGGAGCGTCGCGAGGCGGGCCCGCAGCACCTTGACCGCCTTGGGCACCCGGCCGGAGGCGACCAGCGCCTCGGCGCAGCGCCGGGCCAGGGCCTGGACGTCCACGCCGGTCACCGGCACCCGGGCGGTGTCGACGAGCTCGAGCGCGTCGAGGAAGTGGGTCGCGGCCTCCGACGGGCCACCCACGGCCATCGCCTCCTCGCCCGCCTCGATCGAGGCGCGAATGGCGACCGGACGGTCGTCGGCGCGACGGGCGTGCTGCGCGAGCTCGGCCGCGGTGCCGACGGCGCGGCCCTCCCCCAACGCGGCGACGAAGTCGGCGTGGAGGCGCATGCGCTCGCCGGGCAGCAGGTCGTCGTAGACGGCCTCGCCGAGCAGCGCGTGCCGGAAGGCGTAGGTGCCGCCGCGCGAGGCGACGAGGACGTGTGACTCGACGGCGTTGCGGAGGGCCGCCTCGAGCTCGGTGGCGTCGAGGTCGGAGACCGCGGCGAGGAGCCCGTGGCTGACCTGACGACCGGCCACGGAGACGATGCGGACCACCTTGCGGGTGGTCTCGTCTAGCCGGTCGAGGTGGACGAGCAGGACGTCGGCGAGCTCGCCCGGCACCTGCCCGGACCACGCCGCACCGACGAGCTCCTCGATGAAGAACGGGTTGCCCTCGGCGCGGTCGATGATGGAGGCGTACTCCGCCTCGGACATGGTCGAGGGGTGCAGCGCCTTCACGAGGGTGCGTACGTCGTCGTCGGCGAGCGGCTCGAGCTGGAGCCGGTCGATGCCGCGCAGCCGCATCCACTCCGCGACCTGGCGGCGGAGCGGGTGTCGGCGGTGGAGGTCGTCGGCGCGGTAGGAGACGACCAGCGAGACGCCCGGGACCGGGCGGGAGAACAGGAAGCTGAGCATGTCGCGCGTGGACTCGTCGGCCCAGTGGGCGTCCTCGACGATCACGAGGAGCGGCGCCTGCGCGGCGACGGCGGAGAGGAGGTCGCCGAAGGCGTCGTAGACGTTGCCGCGGTCGAGGGCCTGGTCGCCCGACGCGGTCTCGCTGCTGCGGATGCGCCGGCCCGGCTGGAGGCGGGCGAGCGTGGGGTGCTGCTCGAGGACGCGCGCGGCGACGTCGGGCTCGTCGGCCATCATGCGGCCGAGCACCTCGGAGAAGGGGAGGTAGGGCAGGGAGCTGTCGGCGAGGTCGAGGCAGTGGCCGGCGACGACCTGCCAGCCGGCATCGAGGGCGATGTCGCGCAGGGCCATCAACACCCGGGTCTTGCCGACTCCCGCGTCGCCGGCGACGAGCATCGCGCGCACCGTCCGGTCGGCTCCGGACGTGCGAATGCCGAGCTGGGCGGTGAGTTGCTCCAGCTCGGCATCGCGTCCGATGAGATCGGTGGTCCGCAGGGCCGGCACGGACGACATTGTGTCGTGCCGCTCCGACATCGGCGGGTCGATCGCGGTGCGGGTCACTTCTGGGTCTGGTCGGCGCGGACGCGGGTCCAGCGACGGACGCCGTAGTCCTTGCGGATCTTGTCCTGCCGGTAGGCGATCTCGGCACCCAGGAAGCTGTCGGTGTTGAACATGTCCTTCTCCTCTGCTCCACGGCCCTTGTGGACCGTGAGTAGAGATTCCGTCCGTGAGGTAGGGCGGTACATCGGGCAGGTGCCCTATCTGTGCCCGGGCTGCTACCTCAGACGGGGCGCGCGGGGCGTACGACTGCCGTCTGAGGTAGCAGCGGCGGCCACCTGAGTCCGGTAGTCCGCTGCGGAGAGCCGGTCCGCACGGCCGGGAGACCGGCCGTTCGCAGCGGACTACCCCGGAAGGGTCACGGCGTGGCGCCGACGACCGGGCGGCCGCCCTGCCAGACCCCCGCGACGAGGGGTACGCCGGGGCGGTAGGCGAGGTGGACGTACGACGGCGCGTCGAGGAGGACCAGGTCGGCGACCTTGCCCGGAGCCACCACCCCGACGTCGTCGCGGTCGAGGGCCGCAGCGCCCATGGCCGTCGCGGCGTGCAGGGCCTCGGCGGGGCTCATCCGCATCTCACGGACCGCCAACGCGATGCACAGCGCCATCGAGGAGGTGAAGCAGGAGCCGGGGTTGCAGTCGCTCGCGAGCGCGACCCGGACGCCGGCGTCGAGGAGCCGCCGCGCGTCGGGATAGGGCTGGCGGGTGGAGAACTCCACGCCCGGCAGCAGGGTCGCGATCGTGCCCGAGCCCGACAGCGCTGAGACGTCGTCGTCGGACAGGAAGGTGCAGTGGTCGACCGCGACCAGGCCGAGCTCGCAAGCCAGCCGCACGCCGCCGCCGTACGTCAGCTGGTTGGCGTGGAGCCGTCCGCGCAGGCCGCTGTCGGTGCCGGCGGCCAGGATGGTGCGCGCCTGGTCGACGTCGAAGGCGCCGTCCTCGCAGAACACGTCGATCCACCGGGCGTGCGGTGCGGCAGCCGCGAGCATGGGGCCGGTGACGAGGTCGACGTAGTCCTCGGGGGTGGTGCCGGCGGGGACGACGTGGGCACCGAGGAACGTGGTCTCGTCGGTGAACTGGGCCGCCACCGCGAGGCTGCGGGCCTCGTCGTGCACCGACAACCCGTAGCCGCTCTTGATCTCGACGGTGGTGGTGCCCTGGGCGCGCATCTCGGCGACGAGCCGGGCGACGTGGGAGAGCAGCTGCTCGTCGGTCGCGGCGCGCGTCCGGGCGACGGTGGAGCGGATGCCCCCGGCGGTGTAGGGCTCGCCGGTCATCCGGGCCTCGAACTCCGCTGACCGGTCGCCCGCGAAGACGAGGTGGCTGTGGGAGTCGACGAACCCGGGGATCACGGCGCGGCCACCGGCATCGACGTACGCGTCGGCGGCGGGTGCGTCGGCAGCGGCGCCCACCCAGGCGATCCGGCCGCCGTCCACCACGACCGCCGCGTCGGCGACGAGGCCGAGGAGACCGCCCTCCTCGGCGCGGGCTGGGTCGTTGGTGACCAGCTCGCCGATGCCGGTGATCAGGGTCGTGCTCATCGGTCGTCCCCCCAGACGCGGGTGATCGCGGCCTCCAGCTCGAGGCCGATGTCGTAGCGCTGCCCCTCCTCCACGACCCACCCGCCGTCGACCATCACCCGCTGGACGTCCTCGGCGCAGGCCGCGAAGACGACGGTGCCCTCGTCGCGGCCGGCTCCGGCGGTCCTGGGGCTCGCGGGGTCCACGACGACGAGGTCCGCGCGCTGGCCCACCGCGATCGCCCCGGCATCGTCCCAGCCGAGCGAGGCGTGGCCGTCGGTGGTCGCCGCGGTGAGCAGCTCCGCTGCGCTCCAGTGTCCGCGCTGCTGGGTGGCCAGCCGTTCGTCGAGCTCGACGGCGCGCATCTCCTCGAACAGGTCGATCACGGCGTGGCTGTCGCTGCCCAGCGTGAGCCTGGCCCCTGCGTCGTGGAGCCGCCGCGACGGACCGATGCCGTCGCCGAGGTCGCGCTCGGTGGTCGGGCAGAAGGCCGCGAACGCCCCGGCTCCTCCGATCAGCGCGATGTCGTCGTCGGTGAGGTGGGTGGCGTGGACCAGGGTCGTCGTGGGCCGCACCAGGCCGTGGTCGGCGAGCAGGCGAGCGGGCGTGACGCCGTACGCCTCGACGCAGGCCCGGTTCTCGGCCACCTGCTCGGACACGTGCACGTGGAAGGGGCGCTCACCGAGCCACGAAGCGACCCCGTCGAGCTCGGACGCCGGCACGGCCCGGACCGAGTGGACCGCCGCGCCGGTCAGGGCGTGCGCCCCGCCGTCGAGTGCCTCGACACGCGTCGCCCACTCCCCGACGGAGCCGTCGACGTAGCGCACCTGCGCTCCCTGTGGGGCGACGCCGAAGCCGGAGGAGAGGTAGAGGGTGTCGAGCAACGTGATGCGGATCCCGGCCCGACGGGCCGCCTCGGCCAGCACGAGGCCCATCTCGTTGGGGTCGTCGTAGGTCGAGCCGTCCGGCCGGCGGTGGACGTAGTGGAACTCGCCGACGCAGGTGATCCCGGCCGCGGCCATCTCGCGGAAGGTCGCGCTCGCGAGCGCGAGGTAGGTGTCGGGGTCGAGGCGGGCGGCGACGGCGTACATCTGGTCGCGCCAGGTCCAGAACGTCCCCCGCTCGCGCTGCGTGCGACCGCGCAGCGCGCGGTGGAAGGCGTGGCTGTGCGTGTCGGCCAGGCCCGGCACGACGAGGCCGCGCACGGGGATCGCGCGGGGCGGGTCGGAGCCGGGCATGACCGACGTGAACCGGCCGTCCTCCACCTCGACGAGCACGTCGTCGTGGAAGCGGTCGCCCAACCATGCCCGCTCCAGCAGGTACGCCGTCACGCCGGCGACCCGGTCAGCTCGGCCAGCACGTCGGCGAGGGCCTCGACCCCGGCGAGGCAGTCGGCCATCTCGGCGTGCTCGTCGGGAGAGTGCGAGACACCGGTGGGGTTGCGCACGAAGACCATGGCCGTGGGGATACCAGCAGCGGACAGGATCCCGGCGTCGTGTCCGGCCTGGGTCGCGATGACCGGCCAGTCGCCGAGCCGTGCGAGCCGCCCGGCGAGGTCGGGGTCGAAGGCCACCGATCCCGACACCGACTCGGGCGTCACGACCAGTGCGGTGCCGTCCCGACCGGCCCGCTCGGCGGCCTGGCGGGAGATGTCGGCGACCATGGCGGTGAGGGAGTCGTCGGAGGACGCGCGCGCGTCCAGCCACGCGGTCACGTGGGAGGGGACCGCGTTGGTGCCGTTGGGCTCGACCGAGATCCGCCCGAAGGTGGCCCGCTCGCCGGCCAGGCGGGCGCGCTTGTTGGCCGCCAGGGCGGTCATCGCATAGGTGAGCATCGGGTCGTGCCGGTCCTCCATGCGCGTGGTGCCGGCGTGGTTGGCCTGCCCCGCGAAGTCGAACCGCCAGCGGCCGTGCGGCCAGATCTCGCTGGCCAGCCCGACGGCGAGGCCGCGGTCGACCAGGTCGCGGCCCTGCTCGACGTGGAGCTCGACGAAGGTCGCGACCCCGTCCAGCGAGAGCAACCCCGCCGAGGGGTCCAGGCCCGCCGCGGACACCGCGTCGGCGAGGGGGATCCCGTCCCTGTCGCGCAGCTCGCGGGCCTCGCCCCACGTCGTGGCCCCGGCGACCAGCCGCGAGCCGAGGCAGGCCCGGCCGAAGCGCGAGCCCTCCTCCTCCACGAACACCGAGACGCCGATCGGGCGGGACGGCTCGAAGCCGCGCTCGCGCAGGACGTCGATCGCGGCCATCGCGGACGCCACGCCCAGCGGGCCGTCGTACGCACCACCGTCGAGGACCGAGTCGAGGTGGGAGCCGGTGAGCACGCCGCCTTCTCCCGGCCGGCCGGACGCCGCGGCAGGCGTCCACCACGCGACCTGGTTGCCGATGCCGTCGGTCTCGACCTCGAGGCCGCGGGCCGCGCACTCGGCGGCGAACCACTGCCTCAGCTCGATCTCCGCCGAGGACCAGGGCTGACGGAAGTAGCCGCCGGACGAGGCCGAACGGCCGACCGGCGCCAGGTCTCGCCACATCTGCTCGAAGTCGGTCGGGGACATGCCTGCAGTCCACCGGGATCCTCGACGCGGGTCAACGGACGGGCCCGGCAAGTCGTCTCGGATCCCAGACGACCGCGGAGGATGGGAGGCTGGAGGCATGGAGTTCCGTGACGTCGTACGCCGGCGCCGGATGGTGCGCCGCTATGCCGCCGACCCCGTGGACCCGGCGGTCGTCGACCGGATGCTCGAGCACGCCCAGCGTGCACCCACCGCCGGCTTCAGCCAGGGGTGGGCGTTCCTGGTGCTCGACACCCCGGCGGACCTCACGCTGTTCTGGGAGTCGACAGGGGCCGACCCCGCCACCCACAACGCCTGGCTCGACGGGATGCGCACGGCACCGGTGGTCATCGTCCCGCTGGCGTGCAAGGACGCCTACCTCGACCGCTACGCCGAGCCCGACAAGGGCTGGACCGACCGGGACGAGGGCCGGTGGCCGGTGCCCTACTGGTACGTCGACACCGGCATGGCCGCCCTGCTGGTGCTCCAGACGGCCGTGGACGAGGGGCTCGGCGCCTGCTTCTTCGGCATCCCGGCCGAGCACGTCGACGGCTTCCGGGTCGCGTTCGGCGTCCCCGCGGACCACATGCCGATCGGCGCGATCACGGTCGGCCACCGGGTCGCCGACGCCGGCGCGGCCGGGTCACCGGCGCGACGCGAGCGGCGCAGCGATCTCGTCCACCGCGGTCGATGGGGCACTACGGTCACCCCATGACCGCACGAGTCGTGGGTGCCCTGCAGGCCCTCGTCCGCATCCCGACCGTCTCCGACCGTGACCCGGCGCGGGTCGACCGCGACGCCTTCGACCTCCTGCTGGCCGAGCTGGCGCGCCACTTCCCGCTGCTGCACGAGCGGCTCGACCTCACCCGTGTCGGCACCCACGGCCTGCTGTTCCGCTGGGCGGGGACGAGCGACGAGCGGCCCGCCGTGCTCATGGCCCACCTCGACGTCGTACCGGTCGACGCGCAGGCGCCGTGGCAGCACGAGCCCTTCGGCGGCGAGGTGCACGACTCCCCCGTCGGTCCGGCGATCTGGGGCCGCGGCACCCTCGACGACAAGGGGTGCGTGGCCGGGATCTGCGAGGCCGTCGAGTCGCTGCTCGAGGCCGGGCACACACCCGCGCAGGACGTCTGGCTGTCCTTCGGCTGCGACGAGGAGGTCAGCGGCACCGCCGCCGTCGAGGCGGTCGGCATCCTCCGCGACCGGGGTGTCACTCCGTGGCTGGTGCTCGATGAGGGAGGCGCCATCGCCGGTGGAGCCTTCCCGGGTGTCGCGGCTCCCCTCGGGGTCATCGGCGTCACGGAGAAGGGGACCACCTCGCTCGAGCTGGTCGCGGAGGGGCGCGGTGGCCACGCCTCGACCCCGGCCAGGAACGGTCCCACCGCCCGCATCGCCCGCGCGATCCTGCGGATCGAGAAGTCGCCGTTCCCTGCGTCCGCGCCCGCCCCCACCCTCGAGCTGGTGCGGCGTCTCGCACCCCACGTCCCGGCGCGGCTGCGCCCCGTGCTCACGCCGCTGCTGGGGCGCGCCGACCGGCTCGCACCGGTGGTCACCCGGGCGCTGCTCCTCGCCGGCCCCGAGGCCGCCGCCATGACGCGTACGACGGTCGCGGCGACGACCCTCAGCGGATCGCCGGCCCTCAACGTGATCGCCTCGACCGCCAAGGTGGGGCTCAACATCCGGATCATGGTCGGCGACACCGTCGCGGGTGTCGTCGAGCACGTCCGCAGGGCGGTCGACGACGACTCGATCCGCATCGACGTGGTCGAGTCGGGCGAGCCCTCGCCCGTCTCGCCCATGGACGAGGCCTTCGAGCTGCTCGAGGACTGCATCGGCGAGGTCTTCCCCGAGGCCGTCGCGACGCCCTACGTGATGATGGCCGCCACGGACTCGCGCCACTTCACCGCGATCAGCGAGCACGTCTACCGCTTCGCCCCCTTCCGGATGACCAAGGCGCAGCGCCAGGCCATCCACTCCTACGACGAGCACATCGGCGTCGCCGACCTGCTCGACGGCGCACGCTGGTACCAGCTGCTGATCGAGAGGCTGCCCGCATCGATGCACCGGATCACCCACCTCCGCGCCTGCCTCCCACACGGCCGTGAAGGGACTCGCCGCGATCGTCGGGTTCCTCGTCCTGGTCGAGTTCGCCAGCGGCATCCTGCAGGGCTACTACACGCCGATCTACCCGCAGATCGCCGAGCACCTCTCGATCAGCGAGGGCGACATCAACTGGTTCGAGGCGGCGCAGCTGATCGTCAGCGCGCTGTGCATCCCGCTCCTCGCGCGGCTCGGCGACCTCATCGGCCACAAGCGGGTGCTGCTCATCTCGACCGCCGTCACCGCGCTCGGCTCGTGGTGGCTCGCCTTCGCCCCCGGCTTCTCGACGTTCCTCATCGGGTGGGCGATCCAGGGCGCCTACGTCGTGTGGCTGCCGCTGGAGATCGCGATCGTCCACCGCCGCACCCGCGACTCGGGCCGGCAGGAGCTGCTCACCCGTCGCGGCGCCGCGATCCTGGTCGGCTCGCTCGAGCTGGCCGTCATCGTCGGAGCGGTGACCAGCGGCATCCTCGTCGAGTCCCTGGACATGAACGTCCTGCTCGCGATTCCCGCGCTCGTCGTGACCGCCGTCTTCTTCGTGATCCTGTTCGGGATCGAGCAGGCGCCCGGGGAGGACAGCGGCGGCGGCATCGACTGGACGGGCCTGGGGCTCATCACCGTCGCCCTCAGCGTGCTGATGGGCGGTCTGGTGTGGCTCCGGCTCGACGGCCCGGGTTCGGTGAGCGGCTGGCTGACGATCATCGTCGCCCTCGTCGTCTTCGCCGCCTTCTGGCGGTTCGAGCAGCAGCACCCCGAGCCGATCGTCGACGTACGCCTGCTCTCCACCCCGGCGCAGTGGCCGGTGCAGGTGACCGCCTTCCTCTTCGGCATCCCCGTGCTGGCCGGGCAGATCCCGCTGTCGACCTACGCGCAGGCCGACCCGGCCGAGCGCGGCTACGGTCTCGGCGCCGACCCCGCCTTCATCTCGACCCTGATCGGGCTCTACGTCGTCACGCTCGCCATCGGCGCCTTCACCCTGCCGCTGACCACCCGCCTGCTCGGCGGCGTACGTCGTGCGCTGGTCGTCGCGTGCGTGCTGGTCGGCGTGGGCTACCTGCTGTGGCTGCCGTTCCACGACCACACCTGGCAGGCGCTGATCAACATGGCGATCGCCGGTCTCGGCTCGGGCGCCCTCGTCGCAGCCCTCCCGGCGGCCGCGGCCGCCGCCGCTCCCCCGGAGCGCACCGGCATCGCGACCGGCATGACCAACGGCACCAAGACCGTCGGGGGTGCGATCGCCTCCGCCGTCTTCGCGATCGCGCTGACCGCGACCGGCTCGCTGGACGCGACCGCCGAGAAGGTGGCCCCGCTGAGCGGCTACCTGACGGTCTGGGCGGTCTGCGCCGGCGCCGCCTTCCTCGCCGCGCTGGTCCTGCTCGCCGCCCCGAAGCACGCGTTCTCCGACGCGGCGGAGGTCATCGACGACGCGCTGCCCCTCTGAGGTGGGTCAGGCCTCGGCCCCGGGGCGCTGCTCCGGCTCGCTGAACGGCGAGCGGGGGCGCTCCTGCAGCACGCCGTCGACGGTCAGGTCGACCAGCTCGTTGTAGAACGCCACCCGGTCCCGGATCGCCCCGACCGCGGGCGCCGGTGCGGAGTAGGACCACGCCACGTTGGCGACGGCCGGCGGGCCGGACCACGTCCAGTAGCCGTCGGCCCGGCCCTTGTAGGGGCACACCGAGGTGTTGTCCGTGGCCTCGAGCAGGTCCAGCCGTACGTCCTCGCGAGGCAGGTAGTAGCGCGTCGGGAGGTCCGTCTCGAACAGCAGCACCGGACGATCGCTGCTGGCCACCGTCGTGCCGCCCACGACCACCTCGACGTGGCGCGAGCTCGGCAGCGCCTCGACGCGCTTGTGCGGGTCGCGGGGATGGCCGGTCACCGCCTCGTCCTCCTCCGTCCACTCGAGCCGTCCCGGCTCCCACGTGAGCACGACCCGGTCACGGAGCGCGTCGTCGTCGAGGGTCCAGGCGGCGCAGCGTTCGACGTGCCCGCCCGACGTGACGTCGTACCACTGCGTCACCGGGAGCTGCGGGGCGAAGAACGAGAACCCGCCCGCCGTCGGCGCCTCGGCCGGCTGGAGCACGCCGTCGGCGACCTCGTCGAGGCGGAACGCGTAGACCGGCGGGAAGGGTCCTTGCCACACCAGCAGCGGCTCGCGCGACTCCACCACCACCCGGCCGTCGACACGACCGCGGACCCACTTGTCGATCGGCTCGGTCCGGACCATCCGTCCAGTGTGCCTTCGCAGCGACCCTTCAGCCATCCCCCTGACGCGCCTAGGCTGGACGCATGGCCGAGCGAGACGACCAGGACCGACCCCGACGTCCGCACCGCGCGCAGGAGCGCGACGACCGCACCGGACGGTCGGCGGCCGCGGCGCGCATCGCCCAGCAGGCGACCTGGGTCGACCTGCAGGTGCGCCAGGCGATGGAGCGCGGGGAGTTCGACGACCTGCCCGGCACGGGGAAGCCGATCGAGGACCTCGGCGTCGAGCACGACCCGGACTGGTGGGTGAAGAAGCTCATCGAGCGCGAGAACATCGCGATCCTGCCCCCGGCCCTGGCGCTCCGCAAGGAGGACGCCGAGCTCGACGCGCGGCTCGACGCGATCAACGTCGAGTCGGAGGTGCGCCGCGAGGTCGAGGAGTTCAACGCCCGCGTCCGCAAGGCGATCTACACCCCGCCCGTCGGCCCGTCCGGCCCTCCGGTGATCACCCAGCAGCGCGACGTCGACGCCGAGGTCGAGGCGTGGCGCGAGCGGCGTACGGCTCGCATCGAGGCGCAGCGGGCGGCCCGGGCGAAGCGGGAGGCGGACGAGCCAGACGCCCGACCACGCCGGGGCTGGCGCAGGCTCTTCGGACGCTGAGCCCGAGGTTCCAGCCCTTTTCGTCGGGTTCCTGCCCGTTGCAACGGTCGAGAACCTCGGGAATCACCGGGTACCCGGTGATCGCCACCGAGCCGACGCCACCGCGTCATCGCCACCGAGCCGACGCCACCGCGTCATCGCCACCGAGCCGACGCCACCGAGCCGACGCCACCGCGTCGCCCGCCCCGCCGATGCCCCGGACCTGGCCGAGGCCTGCCGCCTCTCCGACGCCGACCCCGTCCGTCCTCGCCGGGCGACTGACCTACGACGCGATGGCGTGGTGGGTCGGTGCCGGCTCGCTGGCCTTCCCGCTCGTCCCGGGGCGGGTCGGGGACCGGCGCAGGATGGAGGCCCGAGACTCGATTCCCACGATTGGGCGATGACGTCGAGGCGACTTCGTGACTAGCGTGGTGGATGACGCAGACCCTCGAAGGGACGAGGTGGTTCAGATGTCCGAAGCAGCATTGTTCGTCGGGTGGGGCCAACCGGTGCGCGGGCGGGAGAAGCGCTCCCTCGACGTGTTCAACGACGCCGCGACCTACTACGGCGAACGCGTGGCGGACGGCTCGATCGACAGCTTCGAGCCCGTCCTGCTCAACCCCCATGGGGGTGACCTCCAGGGGTTCTTCCTGATCAAGGGCTCGGCCCAGGGGCTGGCCACGATGGCGGCCAGCGAGGAGTTCCAGCGTCTCCACCTGCGTGCCGGGATGATCGTGGAGAACCTCGGGATCATCGATGCGTGGGTCGACGACGGCGTGCTCACCCAGCTCGGCTACTTCAGCGACGCCGCGGGCGAGTTCGGCTGAGACCTGCGCCATACGCGCGCGCGGCCGGCGCGCGATAAGTTCGCGCGCATGCGCCCTGCCAAGGACTTCTTCGCCCCGCTCGCCGTCGGAGCGCCCGCGCCGCTGCGCGACATCCCGGCCCGACCGAGCCGGGCGATCCACTTCTTCGATCCCGGCAACGAGAAGATGGCGGCCAAGGTGCCCGCCATGGTCGGCACCGTCGACGTGCTCCTCGGCAACCTCGAGGACGCGGTCAAGGCGGAGAACAAGGAGAAGTCGCGCCAGGGCCTCGTCGACATCGCGAGGTCGACAGATTTCGGGCCCACCCAGCTCTGGACTCGGATCAACTCCCTCGACAGCCCGTGGGTGCTCGACGACCTGACCACGCTGGTGCCGGAGATCGGGCACAAGCTCGACGTGGTCATGGTGCCGAAGGTCCAGGGCGCCGAGGACATCCACTACGTCGACCGGCTCCTCGCCCAGCTCGAGGCGAAGGCCGGCCTCACCCGCCCGATCCTCGTCCACGCGATCCTCGAGACCGCCCGCGGCGTGGCCAACATCGAGGAGATCTGCGCCGCCAGCCCGCGCATGCAGGGCCTCTCCCTCGGACCCGCCGACCTCGCCGCCGACCGCCGGATGAAGACGACCCGCGTCGGCGGCGGCCACCCCGGCTACCTCGTCCGGCAGGACGCGCCCAAGGTCGACGGCGAGACGCAGTACGACGCCGAGCGGACGACCTACCAGCAGGACCTGTGGCACTACACGATCGCGCGCATGGTCGACGCCTGCGCCATGCACGGGATCTACCCCTACTACGGGCCGTTCGGGGACATCTTGGACACCGTCGCGTGCGAGGACCAGTTCCGCAACGCGTTCCTCCTCGGCTGCGTCGGCGCGTGGTCGCTGCACCCGGTGCAGATCACGATCGCCAACAAGGTCTTCTCCCCCAGCGTCGAGGACGTGACCCACGCCCGCCGCGTGATCGCGGCGATGGGTGACGGCACGGGCGCGGTCATGATCGACGGCAAGATGGAGGACGACGCCTCGGTCAAGCAGTGCCAGGTGATGGTCGCGCTCGCCGAGGAGCTCGCCGCCATCGACCCCGAGCTCAAGGCGCGGTACGACGCGATCCCCGACCAGCGTGGCCCGGAGGCCTGAGATGACCGACTTCACGCCCCTCCGCTCCGTCCTCTACATGCCGAGCTCCAACGAGCGTGCGCTCGAGAAGGCCAGGACCATCGCGTGCGACGGTCTGATCCTCGACCTGGAGGATGCCGTCGCCCCCGACGCCAAGCCGGCCGCGCGCGAGGCGGCGGCGGTCGCGGCGGCCAGCGGCGACTACGGCCGGCGTACGGTCACCATCCGCGTCAACGGCATCGGCACCCAGTGGCACGACGACGACATGGTCGCCGCCAGCCAGGCCGGTCCGGCCGCGATCGTCGTGCCCAAGGTCGGCAGCGCGGCCGAGGTGCGGCAGCTCGTCGCCGCCATGGAGAAGGCCGGCGCGCCCGACCACACGGCCCTGTGGGCGATGGTGGAGACCCCCGGCGCGATCCTGGACGCCCTGGCCATCGCCCGGGCGTCCGAGCGCCTCGGCGCCTTCGTCCTCGGCACCAACGACCTGGTCAAGGAGCTGTACGCCGAGCACGTCCCCGGCCGGGCGCCGATCCTGCCCAGC
Source organism: uncultured Actinomycetota bacterium (assembly GCA_963740115.1). Classification (GTDB taxonomy): domain Bacteria; phylum Actinomycetota; class Actinomycetes; order Propionibacteriales; family Nocardioidaceae; genus Nocardioides. The sequence continues at coordinate 283,277 of CAVUCQ010000001.1, forward strand.
CTGCACACCGCGCTGCTGGCGGGACGGGCGGCGGGCATCGCCGTGATCGACGGGGTCTACAACGACGTCAAGGACACCGACGGCTTCCTCGCCGAGTGCGAGCAGGGCCGCCAGATGGGGTTCGACGGCAAGACGCTGATCCACCCGGGGCAGGTGGAGGGCGCCAACGCCGCGTTCGCGCCGAGCGAGCAGGCGGTCGAGGACGCCCGCGGGCTGGTCGCGGCCTGGGAGGACGGACAGGGGGCCGGAGTGGTGACCTACAACGGTCGCATGGTCGAGAGCCTGCACGTCGAGTCGGCCCGCCGCACGCTCTCGGTCCACGACGCGATCACCGCCCGGGGCCGGTAGCAGGTCCGAAAGTCGCGTGCCTGGTGTCGGTGCATGCGACGACAATCGTCGGCGTGAGCTCCTCCGCCTCCCTGAGCACCTTCTGGTCCCAGCTGTCCCGGGAGGGACGATGGTTGCTCTCGACCGTCGCGATCCAGACCCTCGGCAGGGGCCTCACCCTTCCCTTCACGATCATCTACCTCCACGAGGTGCGCGGGTTCTCGCTGGACCTGTCCGGGGCGCTCATGTCCTTCATCGCGGTCGTGGCCCTGGCCGTGACCGGACCCGGCGGTGCGCTGACCGACCGGATCGGGGCCCGCCGCATGCTGCTGGTCGCGACCACGTCGCAGATGGTCGGCTGCACGATCCTGGCCTTCGCGACGACGCCGCTCGTGGCCGCCCTCGGCTTCGTGTTCCTCGGGATCAACTTCGGTGTCGCGTGGCCGGCCTTCAACTCGCTCATCGCGGCGGTCACCACGGGCGACATGCGCCAGCAGTACTTCGGCGTCAACTTCGCCCTCGTCAACCTCGGGATCGGTGTCGGCGGCGTGATCGGTGGCATGTACGCCGACGTCGGCGACCCCCGCACGTTCACTGTCATCTTCCTCGCCGACGCCGCCAGCATGCTGGTCCCGATCGCCCTCCTGCTCGGCCCGCTCCGCCACATCTCCGGGGTGCACGAGGCGCCCGACGACGCCGACGCCGCTGCGGGGTCCTACGTCGCCATCCTGCGCAAGCCGGCCGTGCTGTGGATGACAGCCCTCACCTTCATCGCGGTCTTCGTGGGCTACGCGCAGATGGAGGCCGGCTTTCCCGCCTTCGCGCGAGAGGTGGGCGAGGTCTCGACCCGCGTGATCGGCTTCTCGTTCGCGGTCAACACGGCCGTCATCGTCTGCCTGCAGTTCCTGGTGCTGCGTCGCATCGCGGGCCGCCGCCGCACGCGGGTGATGATCGTGATGGCGGGCGTGTGGGCCGTCTCCTGGCTGGTGCTCGGCGCGACGGCGCTGGGCCCCAGCGCGGTCGCTGCGGCCGGCGTCCTGGCGTTCGCCGGCATCTTCGCACTCGGCGAGACGATGCTCCAGCCGACCGTCCCTGCCATCACCAACGACATGGCGCCCGACCACCTGCGCGGGCGCTACAACGCCGTCAACGCCGGCGCCTTCCAGGCCGGAGCCATCGCCGGCCCCGTCTTCGCCGGGCTGGTGCTCGACCGCGGCTGGTCCGCGGCCTACGTCGTCTCGATGGTCGCCGGGTGCGGCGTCATCGCCGTGCTGGCCCTCGTCGTGGAGCGCCTCGTCTCCCCGATCGTCAACGGGGTCTCCGATGCCCCTGCGGTGTCCGCCGACCCGGCCACGGGCGAGCCGACGCCCACGGGCTGAGCCGGGGTCGCCTCACCCCTAGGAGGCATCCGATTTCCCATGTGGTGCCGGCATCGGCAGAGTGGACCGGCCGCCCACAGTGGGCTGCTTCACAAGGAGGCAAAACACATGATTGTCCTCGGACTGATCCTGCTCATCCTCGGGCTTCTTCTGACCCAGAGCATCCTGACCACCATCGGCCTGATCCTCATCGTGGTCGGCCTGGTGCTCAACTTCGTTCCGATCGGCGGCTCCGCCCGCCGGGTCTGGTAGCGGCACAGCACGACAACAGCTCGACGGGCCCCGGACACCAGCAGGTGTCCGGGGCCCGGCTGTGTCCGGAGCTGCCACCGAGGCCGCGCCGGCGGCGCGACCTCGGTGCGCGCCGGTCACTCGTGCGGGTCGGGGATGAACGGCCCACGCTCTCGGATGGTGTCCGCGGGCACCGTGTCCCGGGTCCACAGCGATCCGTCCGCCGCGGCGCGCAGGATCGCCACGCCGGCCACCTCGGTCTGCTTCGCGATCATCCCGCTGCTCGCCTGGCCCATGTCGCCACGGGCCTCGTAGAGCACCGAGGCGGAGCCGAGCAGGCCGTAGGCGTTCCGGGCGATGCCGGGGAACGGGGTGCTCGGGTAGCGCGTGATGTTGGCGTAGCCCTTGCCCTCCAGGGCATCGAGCATCTCGGAGACCACCCTCTTGGAGTCGGTCACGACGCCGGCGAACTCCTCGCTGATGCCCAGGGCCGCGGCCTCCTCCTCGGCGTTCGGCCACATCACCGAGCCGGTGATCATGCGGCCGTCATCGTCGACGTAGGTCCCCTGGTGGTGGAAGTCCACGACCAGTCGCGGTTGCCGCTCGTCCCACAGCAGCCGCATCGCGATCGCCTCGGGCACCGGGTTGTTCGTGTCCGGCCCCGGCTGGTACGGGTGGTCGTAGGCGCTCGCGGAGTAGGAGTGGTAGCGGTTGATGTCGTAGCCGCGACCGGCCTGGTAGAACTCGCAGAAGGCCGGGCAGGAGGTATCGAAGTTCTGCCGCCACGGCGTCGTGTTGCCGGCCAGGTCGGTCACGTCGGCGTCGAACCCGTCGACGTTGACGCGCGGAACGATCGTGACGGTGAGTGCGTCTCGGATCGCCGCAGCCTGTGCGGAGCCGCCGGCGAGCCCGCGGATGACGCTGATCATGGCGTTGGAGACGATGTACTCGTCGCCGTGCTGGTTGGCGACGAACATGACGTCGGTGTCACCGTCGCCGATCGTCACGACCGGGATCTCCCGGCCGGTGTTGGAGGTCAACGGTGCCGGGCTGAGGTCGAAGCTGCCCTTCGCCCGGCCCTCGATCGACTCCAGGGTGCTCCAGAGCTGTTCGTAGCTGCGGATGGCGTTGGTGTTCTCCTCCCCCTGCGGCCAGGGGCCACCCGGGACGATGACCGGGTCGGCCGTGGCAGGCGGTAGCAGGGCCAGGGTGAGCGGCAGGACGGCGGCAGCAGCGGCGGCTGCGAGCAGGCGCGGACGGATCACGAAAACCTCCCGATAGGTTCTGCGACGAAATGAGGCTCCATCCCACGCAGCCTCGGCTCCGGGTGTCAACGCCTCCCCATCGGTAACTTCCGAGGTCCTCGCGGCCGAGGTGTCGAGACGCGTCGGTCCTCGACCTCCCCTGCCCCTACTCGGACATCGGCACCTTCACGCCCCGCTCCTCGGCGACCTCGATCGCGCGGTCGTAGCCGGCGTCGACGTGGCGGATGACGCCCATGCCGGGGTCGTTGGTGAGCACGCGCTCGATCTTCTCCGCGGCCAGCTCGGTGCCGTCGGCGACCGTGACCTGGCCGGCGTGGAGCGAGCGACCGATGCCGACACCGCCGCCGTGGTGGAACGACACCCACGTCGCGCCGGAGGCGGTGTTGACGAGGGCGTTCAGGATCGCCCAGTCGGCGATGGCGTCGGAGCCGTCGAGCATGGCCTCCGTCTCGCGGTAGGGCGACGCGACCGAGCCGCAGTCGAGGTGGTCGCGGCCGATCACGATGGGCGCCTTCAGCTCGCCGCTGGCCACCATCTCGTTGAACTTGGCGCCGGCTCGGGCACGGTCGCCGTAGCCCAGCCAGCAGATCCGCGCCGGAAGCCCCTGGAACTGCACGCGCTCCGACGCCAGGTCGAGCCACTTGTGCAGGCGGGCGTACTCCGGCTTCTCGTCGGCGGGGAAGAGCTCCTTGATGGCCCGGTCGGTGGCATGGATGTCGGCGGGGTCGCCGGACAGCGCGGCCCACCGGAACGGGCCCTTGCCCTCGCAGAACAGCGGCCGGATGTAGGCCGGGACGAAGCCGGGGAACTCGAAGGCCCGGTCGTAGCCGCCCTTGCGGGCCTCGTCACGGATGGAGTTGCCGTAGTCGAACACCTCGGCGCCGGCGTCCTGGAGCTCCACCATCGCGCGGACGTGGCGGGCCATGGACTCCTGGCTGCGCTTGGTGAAGCCGCGCGGGTCCTCGGTGCGCTCGCGCTCCCAGTCGTCGTAGGACGTGCCGGCGGGGAGGTAGAACAGCGGGTCGTGTGCCGAGGTCTGGTCGGTGGCGATGTCGACGAGCGGACCGTCGCCCCTCCCGACCCGGTCGAGGTGGCGCTCGAGCAGCTCGGGCAGCAGGTCGGCTGCGTTGCCGAGGACGCCGATCGACAGCCCGCGGCGCTCGTCGCGGGCCTCGAGGGCCAGCTCGATCGCGTGGTCGAGGTCGCGGGCCTGCACGTCGAGGTAGCGGGTCTCCAGCCGCCGGTCGATGCGGTGCTGGTCGCACTCGATGCAGATCGCGACGCCGTCGTTCATGGTCACCGCCAGCGGCTGGGCGCCGCCCATGCCGCCGAGGCCGGCGGTGACGGTGATGGTGCCGGCGAGGGTGCCGCCGTACTTCTTGTCCGCGATCGCGGCGAACGTCTCGAAGGTGCCCTGCAGGATGCCCTGCGTGCCGATGTAGATCCACGAGCCGGCCGTCATCTGGCCGTACATCGTCAGGCCGAGGTCCTCGAGCCGGCGGAACTCCTCCCAGTCGGCCCAGTCGCCGACCAGGTTGGAGTTGGCGATCAGGACGCGCGGCGCCCACGTGTGGGTGCGCATGATGCCGACCGGCTTGCCGGACTGCACGAGCAGCGTCTCGTCGTCCTCGAGGTCGCGCAGGGAGCGGACGATGGCGTCGTACGCCGGCCAGCTGCGGGCCGCCTTGCCGGTGCCGCCGTAGACCACGAGGTCCGCCGGGTTCTCGGCGTTGTCGGGGTCGAGGTTGTTCATCAGCATCCGGAGCGGCGCCTCGGTCTGCCACGACTTCGCGGTCAGCTCGGTGCCGCGAGCGGCACGGATGGGCAGCCTGTCGTTGGTCGAGGAGGGCGCGCTCGCGCCCGTCACGAGACCGGTGTCTGTGTTGTCGCTCATGGGAGCTCTCCGATCACGGATTCGGCGGCGGCGAGCACCGCGCCGGACTGGACGAGGTCGACGGCGGCCTCGATCTCGGGCGAGAGGTGGCGGTCGGGGCCGGGACCCTCGATGCCGGCGCCGCGCAGCAGCGCCACGACGGCCGCCGTGGCGGGTGACGGCGTGAGCGGGGCGCGCAGGTCGAGGGCACGGGCCGCGGTGAGCACCTCGACGGCGACGACGCGCGAGAGTCCGTCGACACTGCGGCGCAGCTTGCGCGCGGCGTTCCAGCCCATCGACACGTGGTCCTCCTGCATGGCGCTGGAGGGGATCGAGTCCACCGACGCGGGCACGGCCAGCCGCTTGAGCTCGGACACGATCGCGGCCTGGGTGTACTGGGCGATCATGTGGCCGCTGTCGACGCCCGGGTCGTCGGCGAGGAACGGCGGCAGGCCGTGGCTGCGGGCCCTGTCGAGGAACCGGTCCGTGCGCCGCTCGCTGATCGAGGCCACGTCGGCGGCGACGATCGCGAGGAAGTCGAGGACGTAGCCGATCGGGGCGCCGTGGAAGTTGCCGTTGGACTCCACCGTCTGGCCCAGGACCACGGGATTGTCGATCGCGCTGGCCAGCTCGCGGCCGGCGACCACGGCCGCATGCTCGACGGTGTCGCGGGCGGCTCCGTGCACCTGCGGCGAGCAGCGCAGCGAGTACGCGTCCTGGACGCGGTTGCAGTCGCCGGTCCGGTGGGAGGCGACGACGGCGGAGTCGGCCATCAGGGCTGTGAGGTTGGCGGCCGAGAGGGCCTGACCGGGGTGGGGGCGGATCGCCTGCAGCTCGGGGGAGAACACCCGGTCGGTGCCGAGCTGGCCCTCGACGCTCATCGCCGCCGCGACGTCCGCGGTGCGCAGCAGCCTCCGCAGGTCGGTGATCGCCATGACCAGCATGCCGAGCATGCCGTCGGTGCCGTTGATGAGGGCGAGTCCCTCCTTGGCGACGAGCTCCACCGGCGCCAGACCGGCCGCGGCGAGCGCCTCGGCAGCGGGCACGAGCGTCCCCGACGCGTCACGGACCTCGCCCTCGCCCATGAGCGCGAGCGCGCAGTGCGACAGGGGCGCTAGGTCGCCGGAACAGCCCAGTGATCCGTACTCCCGCACCACGGGCGTGATGCCGTGGGACAGCAGGTCGGCGATCAGCTGCGCCGTCTCACGCCGTACGCCGGTGCGACCGGTCGCGAGCGTGGACAGGCGCAGCAGCATGAGGGCGCGCACCACCTCGCGCTCCACCTCGGGACCGGAGCCGGCGGCGTGGGAGCGGACGAGGGAGCGCTGCAGCTGCGCGCGCATCTCGGTCGGGATGTGGCGGGTGGCCAGTGCTCCGAAGCCGGTGCTGACGCCGTAGGTCGGCGTCTCGGCCGCCGCCAGCGCCTCGATGACACCGCGGGCGTGGTCGATCGCGCCGAGCGCCTCGGCACTCAGCTCGACCGGTGCGCCGTCGCGGGCGACGCGGATGAGGTCCTCGAACGAGACGGGGCCGACCCCGACCTGGATGGTCTGCATGGCTCTCATCCAACTCCCGGGCCGACGCGCTGAACAGCCCGCGGCCGCGTCCGCTGTCTCGGATCCCAGACCCCGGGAAGGTTCGGTCGGTCCCGGCTAGGTCTGGACCAGAATGCGGCCCCCCACGCGCCGGTCTACCGTCGAGAGCGGGTGGGAGGAGGAGCCGTGCCGGACATCGTGCTGAGCGAGCGGGAGCAGGAGAGCCTGCGCCGGCTGATGTCCCTGGAAGCCACCCCCGGCTCGTTGCCCCCGGGGACGGTCCTGGCCGACGTCGTCCGTCTCATCCCGTGCGACGCTCTCGAGATCGGTCTGTCCGACGCTACGGGCTACATCCTCGATCACGTGGTGCTGCCTGCCACCGCACTGGCCGACACGGATCCCCAGGTGTGCGACGGTCCCCTGATGCTCGGGTTGGTGCACCAGGGCCGCCACCCCGTCGAGCGGGAGGTGCTGCGGCGCCTCGGGATCGTCGACGGGATCACGCTCGGCTTCCGGTGCGGACCCGACCACGTGGTGCAGCTCGCGATGGACCGCTACACACGGGCCTTCTCCGAGCGCGACCTCGCGATGCTCAGGATGATCAGTCCTGTGCTCCGGCGATTGATGCGCACGCACCAGACGGTCGTGCTGCCGGCCTCGCTGACCATCACCGAGCGACGCGTGCTGCAGCTCGTGGCCACCGGCCGCTCCAACTCCGAGATCGCGGCCGACCTCTACGTCTCCGTGGCCACCGTCCGCAAGCACCTCGAGCACACCTACCGCAAGCTGGGCGTGCACAGCCGGATGGCCGCCGTGGTCGCGTTCGGCGGCGGTCCGCTGGGACAGGTCGCCCCCGCGCACCTGGCGGACGAATACGCCTGAAGGCGAATAGCCCACGCACCGACGTGTCGCTTCACTCGGATGACCACCGTCTCCGATCGACAGGCACGCCCATGCGCTCACCCCGACGTACCCTCGTGGCGCTCGCCGCCAGCACCCTCCTCGCCCCCCTGCTCGTGGCCGCGGGCAGTGCCCCGGCCGGCGCGAAGCGGGTCGACCCTCCGGAGGACCACCTCACGGCGTCCGCCGTCGCCGTCGCCTGGCAGCGAGTCGCCATCCGGACCATCTACACCGAGGCCGGCCTCGCGCCGCCCCTGGGCGCGCTCTACCTCTCGTTCACGTCCCGGGCGGTGTACGACGCCACGTTGGAAGGGCACCGGCACGGACGTGTCGCGGCCACGGCGGCGGTGGCACGGGCCGCCCACGACGTCCTGATGGCCTACTTCCCAGCGGCAACCCAGAGGCTTGACGCGGACCTGGCCCTGACGTTGGCCGGGCTGCCGGACGGGCGCAAGGCCGACCTCGGCGAGGACATCGGGGCCGATGCGGCCGCAGCGATGGTCAGCTCGAGGGTCGGCGACGGTCGGGGTGACACCTCCATCGTCTACAGCAAGCCGGCGGCGCCTGGCGTGTGGCAGCCGCCCGCGACCGGGATGGCGCTGCCGTGGCTCGGCTTCGTCGACCCGGTCATCGACGTGGCACCTGTGGCGCTCGACGGGACGGACGGCCTCACCAGTGCGGCGTACACGGCCGACTGGCTCGAGGTCCGCCGCCTCGGATCCCTGAATTCCACGGACAGGTCGGCCGACCAGACGGAGGTCGCGCGGTTCTTCGCCAACAACCCGATCCCCATGTACCGCGATGCCCTGTGCCGCTACCTCGACGCTGAACCACTGGGCCTCGTGCCGCTCACCCGGATGTTCGCCCGCATCGACACCGCCGTCGCGACGACCGTCATCGAGACCTGGCGGCTGAAGTACGACCTCGGCTTCTGGCGCCCCTTCCAGGCCATCCAGCAGGCCGACACCGACTCCAACCCCGCGACCACCGCGGACGCGGGCTGGATGCCCCTCATCGCGAATCCTGCCTACTCCGACTACACGAGCGGCCATGCCTCCGCCACGGCGCCCTTCGCCGAGGTCCTGCGACAGACGCTCGGTGACGACGTCTCCCTCGTGCTCCGCGCGACCGGGCGTGCGGACCGCACGTACGCCACCCTGACCGCTCTCGAGCACGACGCGCTCCACGCCCGGATCTGGGGTGGCCTGCACTTCCGCGACGCGATGGACGACGGCTACCACCTCGGTCACACGACGGCGGAGCAGGTGATGCGGGCCCTGCGCTGAGCATCCCACCCGTAGGGAGGAAGCCACAGCGCACGCTCCTCCGGCTTGTGGCACGGTGAGTCCCGGCGACCCGTCCGAGGTCGCCGGAGCAGGAGGAACGCCATGGAAGCGACCGAGTGGATCATCGTGCTGGTCGTCGTCCTTGTCGTGGCGGCGCTCGCCGCCTGGCTGGTGACCCAGCAGCGCAAGAAGAAGCAGCACGAGCATGCCGAGAGCCTGCGGCAGGAAGCCCACCAGCACGCCAGCGAGCTCCCCGAGACGCAGGTGCGCGCCAAGGAGGCGGAGGCCCAGGCCGAGCGGTCGCGGCTCGAGGCCGAGCGCGCCGCGCAGCAGGCCCGGGAGGCGCAGGTCGCCGCCACGCAGCAGCAGGCGGTGCACGAGGACCGGCTGCGTACCGCCGACCAGATCGACCCGCACGTCGACACGACGTCCGACGACTACACCCCGGGCGCCGGCGTGAGAGACGACCGCGACACCACGACGCTCGACGCCGACGACCCGCACCGCACCGACGGCTCGGAGGGGACGCACCGCACCTGAGCCGTACCGCACCATCTGTCAGTGGGCGCGGCGCTGGACATCGCCGCGCCCACTGACAGACTGAGGACCTCCCTGTCCTACGAGAGGTGCCTCGTGAACGTGCCCGTCATTCTCATCCTCATCGTCATCGTCATCGCTGCCGCGGCGGCCCTCGTGCTCCGTCACAACAACAAGCAGGCCAACATCACGCGCGCCGACAACCTGCGGACGCATGCCGCCGCTCAGGCACAGACCACGCTGCCACCGGTCCAGGACCGCGCCGCGGAGGCAGAGGCGAAGGCGGAGGAGGCCCGTGCTGCCGCCGAGCGCGCCCAGGCCGAGGCGGAGGAGGCCAGGGTCGCCGCGCTGCAGGCCGAGGCCGAGCACGAGGCCCAGATCAGGGCCGCCGACCGGCTCGACCCCCGGGTCGACCACAAGGCCGACGACTACGCGCCCCAGGTCGGCGGCACCGTGGACCAGCAGCCCGCCGGCCCGGCCGACACGGACGCGTCACCCGACGCTGCTCCGGTGGAGGACACCGCACCGAGCCCACCACCGAGCCCACCACCGAGCCCACCACCGAGACCGCCCAGGACCCCGACGCCCCCCTGCTGCCGCAGCGCAACCCCGGCACGCACGAGATGCCGGGCAAGCCGCTCGAAGCCGAGGGCGGCAGCGGTGGGTGGTTCACCCGCAAGGACGAGTCCGACAAGGCCTGACGTGCCACGACCCGCCCCGTGAGCCAGGTCCCTGCCGCCACCCGCACGTTGCGGGTCCTGCGGTTCCTGGCCACGCAGGCGGACCCGGTCCCGCTCGACCGCATCGTGCGCGCCTGCGACCTGCCGCGCAGCACGGCCTACCACCTGCTCAACACGATGATCGACGAGGGCTTCGTCGTGCACCTGCCCGACGAGCACCGCTACGGCCTCGGTGTCGCCGCCTTCGAGGTGGGGAGCGGCTTCACGCGCCAGGAGCCGCTCGCCCGGCTCGCCCGCCGTCCCCTGGCCGAGCTCGTCGACCGGACGGGGCACGGCGCGCACCTCGCGGTCCTGCACGGCCGCGACGTCCTCTACGTCATCGAGGAGCGCGCGCCCGGTCGACCGCCCCTGGTCACCGATGTCGGGGTACGGCTGCCGGCGCACCTCACCGCGTCGGGCCGGGCCGTCCTGGCCGCGCTGCCGGCCAGCCAGGTGCGCGCGCTCTACCCCGACCGCGACGCGTTCGTCGACCGGCACGGCAAGGGCCCGGCCTCGCTGAGCGCGCTGCGCACCGTGCTCGCCGCGACCCGGCAGCGCGGGCACGCCACCGAGGACGGCGAGGTCACCCCCGGGCTGCAGAGCGTCGCGGCGGCCGTGCTCGACCACAACGCGCACCCGGTGGCCGGGGTGGCGGTGACCTTCCCCAGCGACGCCTCCGAGGACGTCGCGACGATCGCCGCAGCGGTGACCGCGACCGCGACCCGGCTGACCCGACGGGTCAGCGGCGCGGCAGCAGCTTCGCGTTGACGATGATGCGGGTGCGGTAGACACCGGTCAGGTTGTTGCGGTCGCCGCAGGTGATCAGCACGAGGCGGGCCTTGCCGCGGTCGGAGAACAGCTGGGACACCTCCTGCGTCGACATCCCGGTCACGCGTCGTACGCGCGTCACCTGGAAACGGTTCTTGCCGATGACGACGAGGTTGCCGGGACGCAGTCTGCCGAGGTTGTCGAAGACACCCGGCCCCTTCGACCACGTGTGGCCGGCGAGGACGGCGCTGCCCTGCTGGCCGGGAAGCACGCCGGAGCGCCAGCGGTAGACGTCACGGACGCTGCCGCCGATCGCGAGGTGACCGGACCTCGTCACGCCGACGGCGATGATGCCCGCGTTCACCCCGATCGCCGGGATCGACAGCCGCCCGAGCGCTGCCGTGGCCGTGCGTTCGTCGCCCTCCACCGGACGCGCCCCCGCCGGCGCCGCCACCATCACGGCAGCCAGCGCCATCACGACCACGAGCCACTTGCGCATGCCCACACACCCCTCGCCGATCCGAGCCCCACGTACCCCTCGTGCCTCGGAGGGTACGCCGCGCCCGCGGATCCGTCAGCCGTCTTCGACCAACCCACGGGAAGCCTTCGGTCACCGTTGCCGAGCCCGGCGAGCCGTCAGGCGTCGCCCTCCGGAGCCGCGGAGGTGTCCGCCCCGACGCTGAACGGCACGAGCACGCCCTGGTCGACGTAGTAGGCGATGACCCGGTCGAGCACGACCGTGAGCCCGCCGCCGGGCTGGCCGAACCAGGGCGCCACCTGCTCGACGCGGCAGGCCTCCGGCAGGGGGGCGTCGAGGACGTAGCCCCTGCGGTCGAGGTTGAGGTCGGTCGGTGGGAGGGACCGCTGCTCGAACGGCGTGGCGTACAGGTAGAGCACGTGGCCCGACGCGGGTCCGATGTGGTCGAGCACGGCCCCGACCGGCACGTCGCCGGGCGCGAGCTCGCCCCGTTCGGCGATCGTGGCCCGCAGCTGGTCGAGGAGCGCCTGGGTGGCCGCGACGAGCGCCTTCTCGGGCCGGTCCACGAGCACGCGTGCGTCGCTCGAGGTCGCCTGCTCGAGGGCCTGTGCCGCGACCTCGGGGTCGCGGAACTTCCCATAGGCGGCGAAGCGACCGCGGTCCATGCCGCCCAGGGTCACGGTGCCGTCCGACATCGGGACGAGGATCCAGCGGTGGCTCGGCGCCTGGGGGATCGTGTCCACCGCGCTGCCCACGACGAGCTGCTCGACGTCCACCCCGCGCGCCTCGGCCAGCCGGAGCACCTCCTCGAGGGTGCTCATGGCTTCTTCCTCCCGAACGGGGAGAGCGTCGTGATCGTCTCGATGTAGAGGGCGCGCGCCTCGTCCCAGGAGCCCCGCTCCAGGAGGATCCGCTTGACGCCCATGTCGCGGTGGTAGACCCGGAACCCCGGTGCGTCGGCGTCGTAGCGGATCCCGTAGACCTCGCTCGCCGGCAACGGGCTCTGCCCGACCACCACGCGGTGCGGCATGTAGAAGTCGACGAACTCGACGAGGCCCTGCGACGCCAGCTCGTCGGCCAGCTCGTCGAGCAGTCGCTCCGCCCGCTCCTGGTCGTCGCTCCCCGTCATCGCGAGCCCTCGGGCAGGGCGTAGTCGACGAGGAACCGGTCGAGCGACTGCAGGCCGTGGGTGGTGCCGGCACCGGCGGCCGCGGCACCGGCGTCGAAGCCGCTCGGCGACGGGGCGTCGACGGCCGGGGGGTGCACGCGCAGGTCGTCCATCGGGGCGATGATCCCACGCTGCTCGAGCTGGTACTGCTTGAGGGCCTCACCGTCCTCCATGAAGCGGTACTGCAGGCCACCGCCGTCCTGGCCGAAGGCGGGAGCCACCTCGGACTCCTCGATCCGGACCGACCCGTCCTGGATGGACGGGTGGTCGGCGTCGATGTCCCAGCTGGTGCGGTCGAAGTTGAGACGGTCGGGCGGGAGGGAGCGTTGGCTCATGGCGTCACCGTCGCGGCCGAAGTACTCGCCTCCCCCACCGCCGATCCGGTCGATCTCCGGCAGGTCCCCGGGGTCGAGCAGTCGTTCGGTGCCGGGCACGCGGCCCTCGTTGGGCGCGGCGTTGGCCCAGTCCCAGTCCTCGGGGAAGTCGGGGTCGCCGGTGGGCCGGCGGAACTCGTCGACGAACTCCTCCGGGCTGTTGCGACCGCCCAGCACGTCGTAGTCGCCGTCGACGATGTCGCGGTTGCTCGGGCTGTAGGAGGGGTCGCGCAGCTGGTCGTCGAGGCTGCGGTGGCCGCTGGCCGGGTCCCACTCGAACATCCGTCCCGGCGGTCCGTCGAAGCGGTTGAGGCTCGACAGGTCGTCGAAGTCGTCGAGGTGGCGCAGGTCGGCCAGGTCGTCGAGCCGGGACAGGTCCGACAACCCGTCGAGGACGTCCATGCCGCCCTTGGCACCGCGGGTGGCGAGCGCCCCGGCACCCGCCGTGGCGACGGCTGCGAGCGCGTCGGGGACGAGGTGGCCGATGGCGCGAGCCGGGTCGTCGGCCCAGGTGTCCCAGTCGAGCAGGCTCTTGCCGAGCTCGCGACCGAAGCCGATCGGGTCGGTGGTGAGCCCGGTGTAGATGCCCTGGGCCATGTCCCACGCGTTCTCCGCCGACAGCTCGTACTTCTTCATCAGCTCCTCGGGCGTGATGTCGCCCGTGGCCAGCTTGTAGGAGTCGATCACCATGTTGACCGGGCTGAACGGCACCATCGTCAACAGGTCCCAGATCGCCTCGCCGGCCCCCTCGAAGATGCCGCCGACGAACTTGAGGCCGGACTCGAGCCAGTTGGGCTCCTCGGGGGCGTCGGCGCAGCCCGCCCTGACCTCACCGGCACACACGTGGGCGGCGTTCTCGAGGTCGGCCCTGGCTGCGGCGAGCTCCTGGAGGGCGTCCTGCTGGATCGGGGCGCCCCAGTCGTTGAACGGCTGGGCCTGGTCGGTGCCGCCGCTGCTCCAGTAGGAGCGCATCTGGTCGATGTAGGAGCCGTACTGGGTGCGGGCGCTCTCAGACTCGCGCTGCCCCCGCTCGTACTCCTCGCGCGCCCACTCGGCCCGTGACTGGGCGCTCTCCAGCTCGCCGGCGTAGGTCCTCAGGCCGGCCGCGGCCTTCTTGAAGCCGTTGCCGGACTTGTACCAGCGCTCCGGCTCGAGGTCGTGCGCCTCCCGGAACTCGTCGGCGGCCCGGCCGGTCCACCCGGAGACGTCGATCTTCGACAGCGCGTCGCCGGTGTCGTAGAAGAGCTGGCCCTTCTGCTCCATGGTGAGCGCCTTCGACCGGATGTTTCCCGGGTTGCCCTCGATCTCGAAGTCCGGCATGTCACAGCACCTTGACCGCTGAGATGGTGCCGATGAGCCCGTGCATCGCGTCGTAGCCGGCCTTGTCGGTCTCGAAGTAGTTCATCGCGATCTTGCCGAGCCGCCCGGCCATCTCCTCGACGTCCTGGCAGAGGTTGTTGACGCCCTCCTCCCAGCGGCCCTTGAACTCGTCGAGCGCGTCCCACACGATGTCGCTGCCGACGTCGTCCTTGGAGGGCACCAGGTCGTCGACGTCCTTGTCCTTGAACAGCTGCAGCGTGTCGTTGAGGCCCTGGGCTGCCTTGCCCATGCTCTCGAGGTCGACTTCGTAGTCGTAGGACGCCATGGCATCTGACTTCCCCGCACGCGGGTGGCTCAAACCGCCCGAAGTCGGGCAGTCTGGTGTGTGTGAAGGCCCCCGTGCCGGGGTAGGAGGGCACCACCAACCGGATCGAAAGGGGGCGGCCGTGGCCGTCGGACTCGTCTACGCCGAGGTGCAGGCAGCCGCCCAGGCGGCCGCCGACGCGGTGGGGCCGCTGCAGGAGACCCTGCGCGAGCTCGGTGCCACCATCGAGACCCAGGCGGGCCAGGGCTTCAAGGGCCAGGCCGCCGCCGGCTTCGGGGAGGCGGTCAACGCCTGGTTCGACGTCGCGGTGACGCTCGGCCCGATCCTGGAGGGCTACTCGCAGAGCCTGATGTACCTCGCCCAGGAGCACGCCACCAACGACGTCGAGCAGGCCGAGCGAGCCGGTCAGCTCGCCGAACGCCTCGGCGGTGGTCCGCGATGAGCGAGCGCGGACTGGTCGTGCACCAGGGGTCCCTGTCATCGATGGAGACCGCGCTGGCCGACGCCACCACCGCCATCACCACGCAGGTCGACGACCTGCTCGAGGCCGTCGAGAACCTCACGCCCGGCTGGGACGAGACCAGCGAGTCGCACATGGCGCACCGCGAGCACCAGCAGAAGCTGCGGGACGGGGTCGCGAAGCTCACCGAGGCGCTCGACCAGGTCAGGTCCAGGCTCGCGACCTACCGCGAGGACGCCCGCGAGATCGAGGTCGAGAACGTCGCGATCGTGAACTGATCGCACCGCCGCTCCCGGTTCAAGTTACCTGCGGGTAGGATCTTTCTCACTCGTGGGAGCCCTGCCGCCTGCTCGTGTGGCGGCCATATGCTCCGGCTCTGTACGCCCCTACCGAGGAGCACTTCTCCATGCAGTTGTTCGCGATCGTCGTCTCGTTCGCCCTGACCGTCGCCGCCGTCGCGCTGCTCGTCCCGGCGGTACGACGGATGCTGGGCGTGATCCGTGCGAGCCAGCCGGCGGCCGGCCGCAACGACAACCCGGCAGGTCGCACCGCGACGATGCTCAAGGAGACCTTCCTCCACACCCGGATGCTCCAGTGGCACTGGGTCGGCATCATGCACTGGTTCGTCTACATGGGGTTCCTGCTCCTCAGCACCGCCGTGCTGGCGGCGTACTTCCAGCTCTTCAGGCCCGACTTCGCCTGCCCGATCATCGGCCACTGGTACCCCTTCGAGTGGCTCATGCGAGGTGATCGGCGCACTGAGCACGATCGGCATCGTCTTCCTGATCGTCTACCGGCAGACGCACCACCCGCGCAGCGAGGGCCGCAGGAGCCGGTTCTTCGGGTCGAACTTCTGGCAGGCGTACTTCGTCGAGGCGCTGGCGCTGCTCGAGGGTTCGGCGATCCTGTTCGTCCGTGCCGCGGAGTGGCGGCTCGACGAGGAGTCAGGCCGCGCGCACTACCCGTTCTCGTCGTGGCTCGGCGACCTGCTCTACCCCGTCGAGCCGTGACGTCGCTCGAGAACCTGATCTACGCTGATCGCGACGTTCAAGATCGCGCTGGCGATGATCTGGCTGATGGTGATCGCCCGCAACATCACCATGGGCATCGCGTGGCACCGCTTCACTGCGTGGTTCAACATCTAGTTCAAGCGGGAGGCCGACGGCAGCACCGCGCTCGGCGCGATGAAGCCGCTGACGTCGGACGGCAAGGCGATCACGCTCGACGACCTCGACGACCTCGACGAGGACTCGATCCTCGGCGCCGGCAAGGTCGAGGACTTCTCGTGGAAGGGCATCCTCGACTTCACGACCTGCACCGAGTGCGGTCGCTGCCAGTCGCAGTGCCCGGCCTGGAACACCGAGAAGCCGCTGTCGCCCAAGCTGCTGATCACGGCGCTGCGCGACCACGCGTACGCCAAGTCCGACCCCAATTCGGCCGACCACGAGGCCCACGCCGAGCGCCAGCTGGTCGGCGTCGGGTCCAAGGGCGAGAGCGCCGGCGCCGGCACCGACGTCCTCGACTACTTCTACAACCCGGCCGACGGCGACTTCGTCATCGACGAGGACGTGCTGTGGAGCTGCACCTCGTGCGGCGCCTGCGTCCAGCAGTGCCCGGTCGACATCGAGCACGTCGACCACATCATGGACATGCGGCGCTACCAGCTCCTGGTGGAGTCGAACTTCCCGGCCGAGCTCAACCAGCTCTTCAAGGGCCTGGAGAACAAGGGCAACCCGTGGAACATGTCCAGCACCGCGCGGATGGACTGGGCGAAGGGCCTCGACTTCGACGTGCCGGTCGTCGGCGAGGACCTGGAGTCCCTCGAGTCGGTCGACTGGCTGTTCTGGGTCGGCTGCGCGGGGGCGTACGAGGACCGCGCCAAGAAGACCACCCGCGCCGTCGCCGAGCTGCTCGACCTGGCCGGCGTCTCGTTCGGCGTGCTCGGCAACGGCGAGACCTGCACCGGTGACCCGGCCCGTCGCGCCGGCAACGAGTTCGTCTTCCAGGGCCTGGCCCAGCAGAACGTCGAGACCTTCCAGGAGTACAAGGTCAAGAAGGTCGTCTCGACCTGCGCCCACTGCTTCAACACGCTCAAGAACGAGTACAAGGACTTCGGCATCGAGCTCGAGGTCGTCCACCACACCCAGCTGCTCAACCGGCTCGTGCGCGAGGGCAGGCTGACGCCGGTCAAGGACGGGGCGGGTGCCGCGAAGCGCTCGATCACCTACCACGACCCCTGCTACCTCGGCCGCCACAACGAGGTGTACTCGCCGCCGCGCGAGCTGCTGCAGGTGCTGCCCGGCGCCGAGGTCGTCGAGATGGAGCGCAACTCCGAGCGGTCCTTCTGCTGCGGCGCCGGTGGTGCGCGCATGTGGATGGAGGAGAACCTCGGCGAGCGGATCAATGTCAACCGCACCAAGGAGGCCGTCGGCACCGGTGCCGACCAGATCGCGGTCGGCTGCCCGTTCTGCCGCGTGATGCTCTCCGACGGCCTGACCGCCCAGCAGGCCGCCGGTGAGGCCCGCGAGGAGGTCGAGGTCCTCGACGTCGCGCAGATGCTCCTCGCCTCGGTCAAGGGCGAGCAGGCGACCAGGGCCGCCCCCGGCTCGTCCCCCGCTGCTGCTCCCGCCGCTGCGGCCGTCGCCACGGACGTGGCCACCAAGGACGAGCCGGAGGCCGGTGACGTCACCGTCACCGACGACACCGTCACCGAGACCGCCGACGCCGGCCCGGCCGCCAAGGCCTCGGGCGGGTCGTCGCTCTTCGACACCCCGGCCCCCTCGCCAGAGGCTCCGGCGGTCGAGCCCGCCGCCACGCAGGCATCGGGTGGCTCCCTCTTCGACATGCCGGCCCCCTCGCCGGAGCCCGAGCCCGTGGCCGAGGACCGGAGGCTGGGGCGACCGGACGCGGCCCCGACACCTGCCGCCACCGAGCCGGCCGCCGCGAAGCCCGCTACGACCGAGCTCGGAGCCGGTGGGTCCCTCTTCGACCTGGGTACGCCGGACGAGCCCGCGGCCCCGACCAGCGGTGGCCCAGCAACCGAATCCGGGCCGGAGAAGGTTGCTGAGGCACCGCCCACGTCCGACCTCGGCAGCGGCGGGTCGCTCTTCGACATCGCGGCCCCCGAGCCGGCCGTCGCGAAGCCGGCCGTCGCGAAGCCCGCCACCGCTGAGCCCGTTGCCGCAGAGCCTGTCGCCGCGGAGCCAGAGCCGGAGTCCGTGACGTCCGACGAAGCGGCCGCTCCGACGACCGGTGCGTCACACGTCCCGGCCACGAGCGGTACGACCTCCACCCCGACCACCGCAACCGATCTGTCGAGCCTCGGCTCGCTGTTCGACCTCGAGGCCTCGGCCACCGCCGAGGCCGCGCCGGTGGCTTCGGCTCCCGAGCCTGAGCCTGCCGCCCAGGCCGAGGACCCCGAGACGGTCCTGGACGCCGACGACGAGCCGGAGGCGGAAGCCGCGGTTCCGGGGCCCGAGCCAGCCGCCGCGCCCAGCGGTGAGCCAGCCACCGAACCGACACCCGAGAAGGTGGCTGACGCACCGCCCACGAGCGCGACGGCTTCGACCCCGGCCACCGACCTCGACCTCGGCAACCTGGGCTCGCTGTTCGACATCACCGCTCCCGAGGTGGAGGCCACCCCGGAGATGGCGTCCGCGACAACGGAACCTGCTGCAGAGCCCGAGCCGAGCCCGGAGCCCGAGGCCGAGCCGAGCCCGGAGCCCGAGCCCGAGGCCAGCGCTCCGGAGCCGGCGGCCAGCGCTCCCCCGAGCGGGGCCGACCTCAGCCGTGCGGCGCTGTTCGCCGACCCCGACGGAACGCCTGAGGCGCCTGCGGCCGAGGTCCCGGTCGAGAGCTCGACCGACGCATCAGTGGAGGAGCCGGCTGCGCCCGTGGAGGATCCGGACACGATCCTGGACTCCGACGATGCAACGGACGACGCGGACACCGTCGAGAAGGCGGAGGAGAAGCCCGCGGAAGAGAAGCCCGCTTCCTCCGACACTCCCGGACACGCGCCGCGTACGGACGTCGACATCAGCGAATCGGGCTCCTTGTTCGACCTCTGATCGACATCCTGTGCACGCCGCACCCGCCGACCTGTCGCTTGTGCACGCTCAAGCACCTGCGCAAAGCGCACAGCGTCAACTCGGCACCTTCCCGCTGCGCACAAGCGTCAGCTCGGCACGCAGGTTGACGTCAGCTCGACGGCGCGGTGACGTCATTCGATGTCACTTGATGCTTGACATGACATCACAGTGATGTCATGGTGGTGCACATGGACATCACCCCCTACGTCGACACCCTCCGCCGCGACCTCGTCGCCGCGGCCGAGGCGGGCAGCGACGACCTCAAGCAGGCGGCCGAGCGGTTGGCGTACGCCCTCGACCCCAGCGCCCGCCTGGCGCTGATGGAGGCCATCTCCCACGCCGCGGCCGAGATCACCGCCGAGCTCCCCGACGGCAGCGTCGACGTCCGTCTGGTGGGTCGCGAGCTCGACTTCGTCGTCGAGATCGCCCCGCCGGCCGCGATGCCCGCGCCGCCTCCGCCGCCCCCGGCGCCGCCGGTCCCCGAGGAGGACGACGGCGACCTCGCCCGGATCACCCTCCGGATCCCCGAGGCCGTCAAGGCCAGGGCCGAGGAGAAGGCCGCCGCGGCCGGGCAGAGCCTCAACACCTGGATGGTCGGCCTGGTCCGCAACGCGACCAACGAGCACGCCATCAACGTCGACATCGACCTGAGCAGCATCCCGTTCGTCGGCTACGACCCCTTCGCCGCCAACCGCAAGCAGGGCAACAACCGCCGGATGACCGGCTGGCTCTGACCTGACGCACCGGCCGGTCCGACCGGCCACCACCCACACCCACCGCTCACAGCGGACCGGCACCGGCCGGCCCGTCGGACGAACACACCCCGAGACGAGACTGGAGACACCGATGAGCCAGCAGCTGGACGTCGCCTTCGACACCCCCGAGCCGATCGACCTCTACGTCGAGAACGGACGCGGCCGCGTCGTCGTCACCGCCACCGCCACCACCGAGACCACGGTCCACATCACCGGCGAGCGGGCCGAGGAGTACGACGTCCGCGACCTCGCCGACGGCCACGGTCCGCGCCGGATCGCGATCATCGCCCCGTCCCGCTCGGGCGGCATCTTCGGCAAGGACCCGCGCGCCGAGATCGTCGTCGAGGTGCCGGTCGCGAGCGGCCTCGCGGCCAAGGTCGGCAGCAGCGACGTCACCACCCACGGCCGGTTCGCCGACACCCACGTGGAGACCGGCTCGGGCGACGTCTCCCTCGACGTCGTCGACGGCGCCACCGTCGTGCAGTCGGGTTCCGGTGACCTCGTCGCGGAGCACCTCGCCGGGGACGGACGCATCAAGTCCGGCTCGGGCGACATCCGCGTCAACCGCGCCGACTCCGACCTCCTGGTCACGACGGGCAGCGGCGACGTACGCATCGAGGGCGCGCGCGGTGAGCTGGCCATCAAGACCGGCTCCGGCGACGTCCAGGTGCGCACGCTGGCCGGCGAGGTGGTCTTCACCACCGGGTCGGGCGACCTGGTGATCGCCGAGGCAGCGTCCGGCCGCGTCACCGCCAAGACCGCGAGCGGCGACGTGCGGATCGGCGTGGTGGCCGGTACGCCGGTGTGGACCGACGTCCGCACCGCGAGCGGACGGCTCTCCTCCGACCTTCCCGCCACCGGCGAGCCCGCCGCCGACCAGCCCTTCCTCGAGGTCCGTGCCACCACGGCCTCGGGCGACGTCACCCTCCACCAGAGCTGAAGCCACTCCCGTGCACGACCCACACGAAAGGAGCACGACCATGTACGAATCGCTCACCGACATCGAGCTCATCGCACGTCACCGCATCGCCGAGCGCGTGCGCTACTCCCCCCGCGCCCCCAAGAAGCACCGCTGAACCACCCGGAGGGGCGCCGCGGTCAGGACCCGGTCAGGACTTCATGGCCACGCCGCGGCGCCAGTACCCCATGAACGCCACCTGGCTGCGGTCGAAGCCGAGCTCGTTGACCAGGTGCCGGCGCAGCCCGGTGACCACCTTCGACTCCCCCGCGATCCAGGCGTACGTGCCACCGGCGCCGACCACGTCGCCCGGCACCTCCTCTCCCGAGGAGGAGTAGAACGGCGTCTCCCAGAGGTCCGGATCGACCTCGTCGGCGGCCACGTCGACCGTGGCCCCCGGGATCCCCAGGTGGGCCACCACCGCGTCGTGCAGGCCCACTCCGAGATCGGCGGCCTCGCGGGCCAGCCAGACGACGTCGACACCGGCAGGAGCGCGTACGCCCTGCACGTCGGCCGCCACCGGGACCTCGAGGAAGACCTTGCCGCGGGCGTCCTCGGGCAGCTGCTCGAGGATCGTGCAGATCGCCGGCACCGCCGTCTCGTCACCGACCAGCAGCAGGTCGGCGCCGGGCGCCGGTGTGAACTCGATCCCGCCGTAGGGGTAGCCACGGCGCGGCGCCAGCACCACGAGGCGGTCGCCCGGGACCGCCTTCGAGGCCCACGTCGAGCCCGGTCCGACGAGGTCGCCCTCGAGGTGGAGCACCATGTCGACGACGAAGGTCGTGTCCTCGCCGGTCCCGCGGACGTCGCGGATCGTGTACGTCCGCATGTGGCCACGCTCGGACGCGGGGCGGTCGAGCCAGGTCGCCAGCCAGGACTCGTCGGCGCCCTCGGTCGAGGTCATCCCCCCGGTCTCGGGATCGGGGAAGATCAGCTTGATCCGCTGGTCGTAGCGTGCGCCGTCGACGCCGAAGTCGGCCAGGTCGGGCCCGCCGAGCCCGACGCGGACGAACGTCGGGCTCAACCGCTCGACGGAGACGACCTCGACGTCGGCGAGCAGCATGGGCAGGACGGAAGCGGTCACGGTCATCGGTTCTCCTGGGTGGCGGTCGGGGCCTGGCGGCACCCGTGGCGGCCCACGGGGATCACGAGCGGGGTGTGCGACACGGGGTCGTCGATCACGCGGTTGTCGAGGCCGAAGACGGTCCGTACGACGTCCTCGGTGACCACCTCGCGCGGCGTCCCCTCGGCCACGATCCGGCCGGTGTGCAGCGCGACCAGGTGGTCGGCGTAGCGGGCCGAGAGGTTGAGGTCGTGCAGCACCATCACGATGGTGGTGCCGCGCCGGACGTTGAGCTCGGCGAGCAGGTCGAGCATCTCGACCTGGTGGGCGACGTCGAGGTAGGTCGTCGGCTCGTCGAGCAGCAGCAGGTCGGTGCCCTGGGCCAGCGCCATGGCGATCCAGACACGCTGGCGCTGGCCTCCGGAGAGCTCGTCGACCACGCGGTCGGCCAGGCCGATCGTGTCGGTGAGGGTGAGCGCCTCGGCCACCGCCTGCTCGTCCTCGCTCGTCCATCGTCCGAACGCGCCGTGGTGCGGGTGCCGGCCGCGGCCGACGAGGTCAGACCGGTGACGCCCTCGGGGGCGATCGGGTTCTGCGGCAGCAGGCCAAGGGTGCGGGCGACCTGCTTGGTCGGGAGCCGGTGGATGGCCTCGCCGTCCAGCAGCACTGCACCCGAGCGGGGCCGCAGGAGCCGGGCCAGGCCCCGCAGGAGCGTGGACTTGCCGCAGGCGTTGGCACCGACGATGACGGTGACCTTGCCGTGCGGGACCTGCAGGTCCAGGTCGCGTACGACGGCGGTGTCGGTGTAGCCGAGCGTCAGGGCGCTCGCCTCCAGCCGGGCGGTCGTGGAATCTGTGGCGGTGGCGGTCATGCCGCCCTCCTTCCGGTGCGGCCGCGGGCGAGCAGCCAGAGCAGGAACGGCGCGCCGAAGGCGCCGGTGACGACGCCGACGGGCAGGTTGAGGTCGGCGAAGGCGTAGGCACCGACGTAGTCCCCGGCCAGCACGATCACCGCACCGACGAGCCCGGCGGCGAGCAGCGTCGTACGTCCGCCGTTGAGGGCGCGCGCGATCGGCCCGGACAGGAAGGCGACGAACGCGACGGGACCGGCCGCGGCAACACCGACCGCGACGAGCAGCACGCCGAGCAGCATCAGCAGGTCGGTCCGGCCGCGCCCCACCCCCAGCCCGCGGGCGGTGTCGTCGCCGAGCTCGGTGACCTTCAGGGAGCGGGCGGCCCATGCCGTGGCGGGCAGCAGCACAGCGAGGACCGCGGCGAGCAGTCCGATGGTCGGCCAGGCGACGCCGTTGACGCTGCCGGTGAGCCAGCGCAGCACCAGCTGGACGTCCCACTCGTCGACGCGGGTGAAGACGTACTGGATCACCGACTGCATGGCCGCGGCGAGGCCGATGCCGGCCAGGACGAGCCGGAAGCCTCCGTGGTCCCCGGCGACGGCCCGCACCAGGAGGGCGACTCCGACGGCTCCGGCCACCGCGGCCAGGGAGACCGCCGACCCGGTCCACCCGGCGAGCGCGACCGCGGACACCGCCGCTGCACTCGCGCCGAGGCTCACGCCGACGATGTCGGGGCTGGCGAGCGGGTTGCGCAGGGTGGTCTGGAAGATCGCTCCGCCGATGCCGAAGGCCATGCCGACGAGCACCGCGAGCACGGCCCGCGGGAGCTTGGACTCCATCACGATGTAGGTGGCGCCGGGAATCTGCTCCCCGCCGAGGATGCGCACGAAGTCGGGGATGGTGACGGTGTAGTCGCCCAGGAGAACCCGCGCGGCGAACGCGACCAGCACGACGAGGACGAGGCCCGAAACGAGGCGGCGGTGGTGCCGGATCGGCGCCCGCCGGGCCCGGCGTACGACGTCGGCGGCGTCGCGGGTCGGGGGTGGGGCCGTCACGGGCGGATCGATGGTCACGGTCACAACGCCCTCCCGGTGCGCCGGATGAGGGCGAGGAAGACGGGCACCCCGACGACGGCGGCCATGATGCCCACCTGCACCTCCGAGGGCGGCAGCACGACACGGCCGACGGTGTCGGCGACGACCACCAGCGCAGCACCGGCCAGCATCGAGAACGGCAGGACCCGCGCGTAGTCGGGACCGACGAGGCTGCGGACGACGTGCGGCACGACCAGGCCGACGAAGGCGATCGGTCCGGCGAGGGCGGTGGCGGTGCCGGCCAGCAGCACGATGGCCAGGGCGATGACGAGCCGGTCGCGCGTCGTACGTCGGCCCAGCCCGCGGGCCAGGTCGTCGCCCAGGGCGAGCGTGTTGAGCAGCCGGGCGCCGGTCAGCGCGAGCAGCGCGCCGACGACGAGGAACGGGAGGCCGGTCAGGAGCACCTCGAACCCGCGACCGCCGATGGTGCCGACCTGCCAGAAGCGGAAGGACTCCATCGTCTTGCGGTCCGCCAGCAGCAGGCCGGTGGTCCAGCTGGCGAGGCCGGCCGTGAGGGCGGCACCCGTGATCGCCAGCTTCATCGGCGTGGCCCCGTCCCGACCGAGCGAGGCGATGGCATGGACGAGGACGGCTGCAGCGGCAGCCCCCAGGAACGCCATCGGCAGGAACTGGCCCATGGAGGTGAGGCCGAGGGCCGTCATGCCGATGACCATCGCGAAGGTCGCTCCGGCGTTGACGCCGAGGATGCCCGGGTCGGCCAGCGGGTTGCGGGTCAGCCCCTGCATGAGGGCACCCGCGAGGCCGAGGGCCGCGCCGACCGCGAAGCCGAGGACGGTGCGCTCGAGGCGCACCTGCACGATCGGGTGCAACGGGTGGCTGGGGTCCCAGACCGCCTCGAGCGGCACGGCGCGGGCGCCGACGAGCAGCGAGAGCACCCCCGCACCGGCCAGCACCGCGACGGCGATCGCGGCGCTGACCGGCAGGGCGGGACGACGTGCCGGGCCTCCCCCGTGGGGCGCGGTCACGTCCTCCCGGCTCGGGACCAGAGTGGTCATGCTCCGGTGATGGCCTCGACGACGTTGGGCAGGAAGTCGCTGACGATCACCGGGATCGACAGCGGGGTGGGGTTGGTGGAGGCCATGGCGTTCGCCTTGTCGGTCTCGGCGTACCAGTGGCCATCGGCGATCGCGGGGATCTTGCCGAGCAGCTTGTCGTTGGAGATCGTCTCGACACTGTCGGGGCTGTCGACCCAGGTGAGGAAGACGTCCGACTCGAGGTCGCTGGCCTTCTCGGCCGAGACCATGCCGTAGAACTCGCCGGGCTTGATCGCCTCGGCGACCGCCGGGGCGTCGACCATGCCGAAGTCACGCAGGATCGACACGCGCGGGTCCTCGGGGGCGTACATGCCGATGGTGGAGAGGTCGGTGGCGGCGAGGTATCCGTAGATCAGCTCGGCGCCCTGGAGCTCGGGGTTGTCGGCCTTGGCCTGCTCGATGGTGTCCTCGGTGTCCGCCCGGACCTCCTCGGCCAGAGCCGTGCGGCCCAGCGCCTCGCCGACCATCTCGAGCGAGGTCTGCCAGTTGGTGGTCCACGGGTTCTCGGGGTACGCCACGACCGGGGCGATCTTGGAGAGCTTGGCGTACTCCTCCTCGGTGACGCCGGAGTTGGTGGCGAGGATCAGGTCGGGCGCGAGCTCGGCGATCTCGTCGATCGGAGCGCCGTCCGCGTCGTCGTAGCGCACGGGCGCCTCGGCGCCGGCCTCCTCGATCGCGGCGTCGAACCACTCGGTCGACCCGGCCTCGTTGCCGCCCCACGTGATCTTGGTGGCGCCGACCGGGACCACGCCCAGCGCGAGGGCGTGGTCGTGGTCGGTCCAGCCGAGGGTGGCCACGCGGGAGGGCTCGGACTCGATGGTCGTCTCACCGAGGGCGTGCTCGATGGTCACCGGAAACGCATCGGCGTCCGCGGTGGTCGTGGCCGTCGGCTCGGCGGCCGTGTCGGCGCTGGTGGAGCCGGTGCTGCAGCCGGTGAGGGCGGCGACGAGGAGGGAGGCCGCGGCCAGGGGCGCGGCGAGGGTTCGCTTCATCAAGGACTCCGTGGACGTGGTGAGGGTGACCTAACTTAGGACACCCTAATCACGGCCGGGCCGATTAACGCAAAGCGGGTGTGCGCTAATCCGCGATGTGGACGCTCCGTAGGCCGTCCGGGGGTAGTCCGCTGCGATCGGCCGGTGTCTCGGGCGCGCCGACCGGCCGTCCGCAGCGGACTACTGCGGACGGAGCTCCGGAGGGGCCGATCAGATCGGCGTGCGGTGGAAGTTCTGGAACGAGCGGCTCGGCGTCGGGCCGCGCTGGCCCTGGTAGCGCGAGCCGTACTTGTCCGAGCCGTAGGGGTGCTCGCTGGGCGAGGAGAGCCGGAAGAAGCAGAACTGCCCGATCTTCATGCCGGGGTAGAGCTTGATCGGCAGGGTCGCGACGTTGGCCAGCTCGAGGGTCACGTGCCCGGAGAAGCCGGGGTCGACGAAGCCGGCGGTCGCGTGCGTCAGCAGGCCGAGCCGGCCGAGGGACGACTTGCCCTCGACGCGTGCGGCGACGTCGTCGGGGAGGGTGATGACCTCGTAGGTCGACCCGAGCACGAACTCGCCCGGGTGCAGGATGAACGGCTCGTCACCCTCCGGCTCCACCTCGCGGGTCAGGTCGGACTGGTCGGTCATGGGGTCGATGTCGGGGTAGCGGTGGTTCTCGAAGACGCGGAAGAACCGGTCGAGGCGGACGTCGATGCTGGACGGCTGCATCATCTGCGGGTCCCACGGATCGAGGGCGATCCGGCCGAGGTCGATCTCGTGGGCGATGTCGCGATCGGAGAGCAGCACGGCGCCAACCTAGCCGCCGTTTTCGGCCATGGGGAGCGGGTCGCCACAATGGATCGGTGACCTTCCACCGCTACGTCGCCCTCGGCGACTCGTTCACCGAGGGAGTCGGCGACCCCGACCCCGCCCGGCCCAACGGCCTGCGCGGCTGGGCCGACCGGGTCGCCGAGGTGCTCGCTGAGGAGACCGACGACTTCGGCTACGCCAACCTGGCCATCCGCGGCCGCAAGCTCGCCCCCATCGTCGCCGAGCAGGTCGACGCGGCCGTCGCCCTCGAGCCGGACCTCATCACGATCCACGGCGGCGGCAACGACGTGCTCCGCCCCCGGGTCGACCTCGACGCGCTCGCCCGGACGTACGACGACGCCGTCGCCCGCCTGTCGGCGACCGGCGCCCGCGTGGTGATGTTCACGATCTTCGACCCGGGCGGCAAGGGGATCTACGGACCCGTGCGCGGCCGCATGGCGATCTTCAACGAGTGGGTCCGCGAGATCGCCGACCGGCACGGCGCCACGGTGGTCGACATGTGGCGGATGCGCGACATCGAGATCTCCGGCGTCATGGACACCGACCGGATGCACCTCAACCCGCACGGCCACGCCCACATCGCGCGGGCCGTGCTCGACGCGATCGGGGTCGAGCACGCGCTCGAGCCGGTCGCGGTCGAGCCGCCCCCGCTGCTGGGGCGCCGTGACCGCTGGGCCGCCAACGCGCAGTGGACCCGTGAGTTCCTGGTGCCGTGGGTGCACCGCCGGGTCACGGGCCGGTCCTCGGGCGACACCGTCTCCCCGAAGCGACCGAGCCTGTCGAGCCTCAGGTAGCATTCCCCCGCCGTCCCCGGACGGCACTGCGGATGTAGCTCAGTTGGTAGAGCGCGACCTTCCCAAGGTCGATGTCGCGAGTTCGAATCTCGTCATCCGCTCCAGATCTTGCAGCGCACCAGAGCGCGACGCTCCGCTCACCGTCGATGTCGCGAGTTCGAATCTCGTCATCCGCTCCAGATCTTGCAGCGCGCCACAGCAATCGTCGTACGAGCGGTGCCCCAGGCGGCTCTCCCGCCGCCAGAATGCCCCTCACGCACCGTTCGCGCCCCCCGTCGATGTCGCGACCACCGGGTACCCGGTGATTCGCGCGGTTCTCGCCCGTTGCAACGGTCAGGAAGCGCACCGAAAGGACTGGCGGATCTGGTTAGACCGCCGGCTGCCGTGACGGAAGAGGAACTTGCGCCAGATGGGACCAGAGGGGACAGTGGGGCGACCGCAATCTCCGGATCGAGGTTCCTTCCCCATGCCTTCGCTGCGCCGCCTGTTCGCTCCCCGCATCGCCCCTCGCCTCGCCACGACCATCGCCGAGGACGACGCGTCCCGGCCACTGTGGCGCCACCCCGTCAGCATCGCCGCCGCGGCGCTGGCGCTGACCCTGGCGACGGTCCCGCTCCTGCCGGACGGCGCCGACGACCGGGACGCGCTCACGCCGACGGGAGAGGTCACGCCCGCCCCGGGCGCACCAGCACTGGGCGAGGTGACGTCCGCGATGCAGGCCGAGATCGACCGCGTCGTCGCCGAAGGTGCGAGCCTCGACCGCGCGCAAGGGCGTACGGAACAGGCGCGCGCCGCCGTCCGGTGCGCGACCTTCGACGGCCAGCGCTACTGCCTCGGCTTCGGCTGGACCAACCAGACCCGCGAGGCCCTCGCGGCCAGGATGGCGTCCCGACCCACGTTCGGCCGGGAGAGCACGGGCGACCTCGACGCCGACGGCATCATCGCCCGCAGCAGCCGACGCAGCGCCACCGCGCGCAGCGAGGCGGAGCGCGCGGAGCTGACCATGGCCGCCCGCTCGGTCGGCAAGGTGTGGATGCTGCGGCACGAGATCCAGGGCGTACCGCTGCCCGAGGACTTCGCGACGCGCCACCCGGAGATCGCGGACGTCCGGTCCCGCGGCGGGTTCGGCGAGTCCTACCCGGCGAGGTCCAAGATCCTCACCAGCAAGGTGGCCCGGCCCCAGAACCAGACCTACTGGTGTGGACCGGCCACCATGCAGGCGATCGGCTGGAGCTCCCAGGAGAAGCGGAAGAACCAGTCCTACTGGGCCCGCCGCCTCGGCACCACCACGGCCGGCACCGCCATCACCGACATGGTGCGCGTGGTCAACAACAAGACCGGCTACGACGCCGCGGACCGCGCCGGCCCCTACATCGTGCTGGACATCAGCGACTTCACGTTCAAGCAGTGGTACCGCCTGATGATGCGCCACATCCACGACTACCGGGCGCCCGTCGTCCTGCACCCGGTGCTGCTCAAGCAGTACTACCCCTACCTCGACGACGACGCGAGCGGGCACTTCCAGGTCGGGCGCGGCTTCGACCAGAACCCTGACGGCAACCGGCAGATCGGCTACTTCGAGCCGTGGGACCAGTCGCGCTTCGACCCCAGCGAGCCGGCGATCGACCGCGTCCAGTGGCGCAACGCCTACAAGTCCTACCGGGCCAACCTCGACCACTTCCAGCACAACGTCGGCGTCTGACGTGCCGGTCCGTACGCCGATCGCGCTGGCGCTGCTGGTCGTCCTCGCCGCGTGCGGCCGGACGGACGACGACCCGACCCCGTCGCCTGGGACCAGCGAGCCGTCGAGCAGCACCACGGAGCCGACCGACGACACGGGAACACCGACCAGCCAGGCGCCGGGAGGCGGCACGATCGACGCCCCCGCCGTCGCGGAGCCCACGCCCGCGCCGCTCGACTGGCAGGACACCGGCGTCGAGGCCGGCACCCGTTACGTGAAGGGACCGGAGTGGGAGGCGCTCGGCGCGACGAACAACAGCTCCGTCGAGCTCACCCGGGACGGCGACAGCGTCAGCATCGCGGCCGGGTCCGGTCGGACGATCTCCGAGGTGCTGATGAGCACCGACTGGGCGGTCGTCGTCCGCCAGGACAAGGCGGAGACCGCGCCCAGCGAGGTCGTCGTGGTGGACCTCGGGTCGGGCGATCGGCACGACCTCGCCGGTCCGCCCCCTGCGAGCGGCGGCTCGTGGGCGCTCACGGCCGGCGACCTCTACCACCCCACCTACGGCGACGACGGCGCCTACTGCCTCGCCACCAATGCCCTCGCCGACCGCAACGGCGAGGACGGCTGGTGCGCGCCGGCGCGATCGGGGTGGTCGGGACTGACCGCCAGCGAGCACGGCATCGGGATGATGACCTTCGACGACGCCCGTCCCGTGGCCTGCCGCACCGCCAACCTGCTCGACGTGAGCGGCGTACCCCAGCCCGTCGACGGCCCCCGTGACTGTGCGGCCTGGGACGTCGCGGCCACCGCCGACGGGGCAGTCTGGTCGGAGGTGCCCAGGCCGCGGCGCCAGGAGGAGGCGCACTTCCACGCCTCGGCCGCCGGCACCTACTTCGACCTGGGCCCGGGCACCACCGGGAGCGCCGTCCCGTGCGGCGACTCGGTCTTCTTCGTCCGCGACCCGCAGGGGGAGGACGAGCCGGCCCGGCTGATGCGCTGGACGCCGGAGCACACCCTCGAGATCGCCTACGAGTCCGGCTCCACCGGCAACGCCTTCCTGGCCGAGCCCGCGTGCGGCGGTGGCGTCCTCACGCTGTCCTCCTTCGGTGAGGCCGGCGACGAGCTCGTGTGGGCCCCGGTCGGCTGACCGGCGTCGACCTCGCGTCCTGA
This sequence comes from uncultured Actinomycetota bacterium, assembly GCA_963740115.1. Lineage (GTDB taxonomy): Bacteria > Actinomycetota > Actinomycetes > Propionibacteriales > Nocardioidaceae > Nocardioides. The sequence continues at coordinate 313,538 of CAVUCQ010000001.1, forward strand.
GCGTCGTACGACCGTCGGCTAACGTCGGGCCGCGTGAGCTTCACCGGATTCCCCGTCGCAGCGCTCGACTTCTACGACGACCTGGAGATGGACAACACCAAGTCGTTCTGGGAGGCGCACCGCGACGTCTACAAGGAGGCCGTCGAGGCACCGATGAAGGCGCTGACCGCCGCGCTCGAGCCGGAGTTCGGGACCCCCAAGGTGTTCCGCCCCTACCGCGACGTCCGGTTCGCCAAGGACAAGACCCCCTACAAGACCCACCAGGGAGCGTTCGTGGCCGCGGGCCCGGCGACCGGGTGGTACGTCGAGATCTCCGCCCGCGGCACCCGCGTCGGCGCCGGGTTCTACGACGCGAGCGGCCCGCACCTCGCAGCGATCCGGGAGGCCATGGCGGACGACCGGACCGGCAAGGCGCTCGACCGGCTGCTGAAGCGGCTCGAGAAGGAGGGGTTCGAGGTCGGGGGCGAGCAGCTCAAGACCTCTCCTCGCGGGTGGGACGCCGACCACCCGCGGATCCACCTCCTGCGCCACAAGCAGCTCTTCGTCGGTCGCTCGTACGGCTTCGAGTCCGACGCGATCGACGTCGGGCTGGTCGACCGGGTGCGCGCCGACTGGCAGGCACTCCGCCCTCTGGTCAGCTGGCTGTCTGGGGTCGACTGACCACTCGATCGCGAAAGAGGGTGCGCCGGCGTTGGCGAACCGGACGACCTGCGTTCACACGGGCGACGCCCCGCCCGGGGATGCTCGCGCCATGGCCAAGAGACTGTTCCTGCTCCACGTCGGCCCCGATGCGGTGTCCGTCCCGGCGATGGCCGAGGCCCTGGCGCTCGGTCACGTCGCCGTCCCGGATGCCGACGACACGACCTTCACCCATGCCGGCATCGAGATCCGCCGGACCCACAGGGCGGCCGGGCTCAAGCGCAAGCACGTGGAGGGCGCGTGGGCCAAGGTCTGCCGCCGCGCCCACAAGGCGAAGGCCGACTGCTTCGTCAGCATGCCGGCCTTCTTCGACGCGACCCCGGAGCAGGCCGCCCTGGCGCTGGACGGCCTGGCCGGCTTCAAGACGATCGTGGTCGTCACCAGCGGCTTCACCGCCCCGCCGCCCGCGGCCTGGACCGAGCTGGTGAAGGAGGGACGTGTCCACGTCCTGCCCTCCGGCCTCTCGGACGAGCAGCTCGCGGCCCAGGTCGCGAGGATCGCCCTCATGGAGGAGCAGGCCCGCCTCGACAAGCGCCTGAACCGGATCGGCAAGCGGCGCAAGCAGGTCGACCGGCGACTGGTCGCGTGAGGCTCAGTGCGGCTGCCAGGCGTCGTCGTCCTCGGTGAGGGCGGCGACTCCCTGCGGCAGCTTCCCGTCGGCCAGGTCCTGGATGGAGACCTGCTCGAACACCATCCGGAGCGAGCTCCGCGCGGCGATCCACACGTGCTGGAGCACCTGCGCCGAGTCGTCGTACTCCACGGCCTCGGGACGCAGGCCGTAGACGGACACCAGCGGCCCGTCCACCGCGCGGATCACGTCGGCGACGGTCACGGTGTCGGGCTTGCGGGCGAAGCGCCAACCGCCGGACTGGCCGCGCTGGGAGACCACCACGTCCGCGCGGCGGAGGTCCGCCAGGATGGCCTGGAGGAACCCGTGCGGGATCCCCTGGGCCTTGCCGAGCTGCTCGGCGCTGACGGCCGTGCCGTCCGTGCGCACTGCGATCTCGATCAAGGCCCGCAGGGCATAGTCGGCTTTGGCGGAGACGCGCATTTGACCAGTTTGTCAGATATGTCGGCAGAGACAGTGCTGGTTGGCCCACGCGCCGTCGACGAGCGAACGCCGCCACCTCCGCGCGTGGCGGAAGGGACGGCGTACGCCGTGCTGCGGGGACCGCTCAGACGGTGGCCGGCTCGAGGTCGCGCTCGGCGGCAGCAGCCCGGGAGATGCGCTCCTGCTTGACGGCCCAGACGATGCCGGAGATCCACAGGACGAAGACCACCGCGGCGGTGACGGCGACGCCGACACCGGGGACGCCGACGGCCTCGAGGAGCGTCTTGGAGTTGGTGAGGATGATCAGGCCACCGGCAGCCACGCCGAGGACGCGGGCGGCGAGGTGCTTGACCAGCCAGGCCGCGATCGGCGCGGCGATGACACCGCCGGCGAGCAGCGCGCCGGCGTAGCCCCAGTTGATGTTGGCGGCGCCGAGCCCGAAGAGGAAGCCGAGGGAGCCGCCGACGGCGACGACGAACTCCGAGGTGTCGATCGAGCCGACGACCTTGCGGGGCTCGAGGCGGCCGCTGGACAGCAGCGACGTCGTGCCGACCGGACCCCAGCCGCCGCCACCGACGGCGTCGAGGCAACCGGCGACCAGGCCCATCGGGGCGAGGAAGCGGGCCGAGGGACGCGGCTTGAAGGTCGGGCGGGCGCCACCGAGGCGCAGGAACCGGTAGACGACGTAGACGCCGAGGCCCAGCAGGATGACGGCGACGATCGGCTTGGCGATTGCACCGTCGAGGTTGGAGAGCAGGGTCGCTCCGGCGAACGCGCCGACGAAGCCGGGCAGCGCCAGGATCGACACGGTGCGCCAGTCGACGTTGCCGAGCTTGTGGTGGGAGAACCCCGAGACGAGCGAGGTGCCGATCTCCGAGAAGTGCACCGCGGCGGACGCGGCGGCGGGGGCCACACCGACGGCGAGCAGCAGGGTCGAGGACGTCACTCCGTAGGCCATGCCCAGGGATCCGTCGATGAGCTGGGCGACGAGGCCCACGACACCGAGCACGATGAGCTTGCGCATCCGCAGGCTCCTTTCAGTTCTGAGCAGGTCTAAGTCGAGTGACTTGGTTTGTTAGGTGAAAGGCTAGACATACAAGGCTTGATAGACAAGTCCGGGCGCGCCGAGCGGCGCGTCGCGGTTGTGACGGGTGACATCCGGCATTCGTGTTGCGCACGGGGCGAGCGCGAGGCATGATTTGTTACCGGTGAGTAGCCCACGCTCCTCGCCCTCAGACCGCGACACGGAACAGGTGGAAGCTGTGAGCCACTACAAGACGAACCTCCGCGACATCGAGTTCAACCTCTTCGAGGTGCTCGGCCGCGACGAGGTGCTCGGCACCGGCCCCTTCGGCGAGATCGACGGCGAGAGCGCCCGGGAGATCCTCCGCGAGGTCGAGCGCCTCTCCCGCGAGGACCTCGCCGCGTCCTACGAGGACAGTGACCGCAACCCGCCGGTCTTCGACCCGGCCACCCACACGGCGCCGGTGCCCGAGTCCTTCAAGGCCTCCTACCAGGCGTGGATGGACTCGGAGTTCTGGCGACTGCAGGTCTTCGAGGAGATGGGCGGCACGCCCGCCCCCTCGTCGTTGATCTGGGCGATCGGCGAGATGGTCCTCGGCGCCAATGCGCCCGTGTGGATGTACGCGGCCGGTCCCGCCTTCGCCAACGTCGTCCACCGCAACGGCAACGAGCGCGACAAGCACGTCGCCCAGCTCATGGTCGACCGCCAGTGGGGCTGCACGATGGTCCTCACCGAGCCGGACGCCGGCTCCGACGTGGGCGCCGGCCGCGCCAAGGCCGTCCCCAACGAGGACGGCTCGTGGAACATCACCGGCGTCAAGCGCTTCATCACCAGCGCCACCCACGACATGAGCGAGAACATCATGCACCTCGTGCTCGCGCGCCCCGAGGGCGTCGAGGGCGCGGGCGGCCCGGGCACCAAGGGCCTCTCGCTCTTCTGGATGCCGGAGCACCACTTCGACCCGGAGACCGGCGAGCTGACCGGCGAGCGCAACGGCGTCTACGTGACCAACGTCGAGCACAAGATGGGCATCAAGGTCTCCAACACCTGCGAGGTCACCTTCGGCGACCCGCAGGTCGGCGGCGGCGAGCCGGCCCGGGGCTGGCTGCTCGGTGAGGTCCACGACGGCATCGCGCAGATGTTCCAGGTCATCGAGAACGCCCGGATGATGGTCGGCACCAAGGCGATCGCCACCCTCTCCACCGGCTACCTCAACGCGCTCGACTACGCCAAGGAGCGCGTACAGGGCGCCGACCTCACGCAGGCCGCCGACAAGACGGCACCGCGGGTGACCATCACGCACCACCCCGACGTACGCCGTTCGCTGATGACGCAGAAGGCGTTCGCCGAGGCGATGCGCGCGCTCGTCCTCTACACCGCCACGTGGCAGGACCAGGTCATGGTGGCCGAGCACGCGGGCACCGCCGGCTCCGACGAGGCCCGCCTCGCTGCCGCGGTCAACGACCTGCTGCTCCCGATCGTGAAGGGCTACGGCTCCGAGCGGTCGTGGGTGCTCCTGGGCACCGAGTCGCTGCAGACCTTCGGCGGCTCGGGCTTCCTGCAGGAGTACCCGATCGAGCAGTACGTCCGCGACGCCAAGATCGACACCCTCTACGAGGGCACCACCGCGATCCAGGGCCAGGACTTCTTCTTCCGCAAGATCGTCAAGGACCAGGGCCGCGCGCTCGGCCACCTGGTCAAGGAGATCGAGTCGTTCATCGCCTCCGAGGCCGGCAACGGTCGCCTCAAGGGCGAGCGGGCCCTGCTCGCCACCGCCCTCGACGACGCCAACGCGATCGTCGGCCACATGATCACCGACCTGATGTCGTCGCAGGACGAGCTGCGCAACATCTACAAGGTGGGGCTCAACACCTCCCGCCTGCTCATGGTGCTCGGCGACGTGGTGTGCGGCTGGCTGCTGCTGCGCCAGGCCGAGATCGCCCTGCAGAAGCTCGCGGGCGAGGTGTCCGCCAAGGACAAGGCCTTCTACGAGGGCAAGGTCATGGCCGCGCAGTTCTTCGCGCAGACCAACCTGCCGAAGATCAGCGCGGAGCGCGCGATCGCCGAGGCGATCGACCTCGACCTGATGGACATGGACGAGTCGTCGTTCTGACGCCCTGATCCACCGAGCGGTGGTCCAGCCACGTTCCCGAGCCCGGGACGTGGGTGGGCCACCGCTCGTGCGTGGTGACAGCGCCCCGGCCGCGATGACAGGTGTCACGACGAGCTCGTGACAACTCCACCCGGGCGCGAGCGGCCGACGCGGCGAGGCTGGAGCCATGAACACCCCAGCGATCCACGCCACCGGACTGCGCAAGCAGTTCCGCCAGAGCGACGGCACCCAGGTCGTCGCCGTCGACGACGTCGACCTGACCATCCAGCCCGGCGAGATCGTCGCCTTCCTCGGCCCCAACGGCGCGGGCAAGACCACGACGGTCGACATGCTCCTGGGGCTGACGCGTCCCGACGCGGGCACCGTCGAGGTGTACGGCGTTGAGCCGGCAGCGGCCGTACGTGCGGGCCGCGTGTCCGCGGTGATGCAGACCGGCGGCCTGCTCAACGACTTCACCGTCGAGGAGACGGTGCGCGCGATCGCGGCCCTGCACGGGCGGGCCGACCGGGTCGAGGTGGTGATCGAGCGGGCGGGGCTGGACGAGATCGCCGGCCGCCGGGTGGAGGCGTGCTCCGGGGGCGAGCAGCAGCGGCTGAAGTTCGCACTGGCCCTGGTCCCCGACCCCGACCTCGTGGTCCTCGACGAGCCCACCACCGGCATGGACGTCGGCGCGCGGCAGGAGTTCTGGCGCGCCATGCGGGCCGACGCCGCCCTCGGGCGCACCATCGTCTTCGCCACGCACTACCTCGCCGAGGCCGACGAGTTCGCCGAGCGCACCGTGCTGATGAACCACGGCCGGATCGTGCACGACGCCGCCACCACGGACGTACGAGCCGCCTACGGCGGACGCACCCTCACGTTCCGGCCACCGGCAGACGTCGTCACGGCTCACGGCATCGACGCCGGCTGGCTGGCGCGCGTGCACGCGGCCCTCGAGCCACTCGGCGTCGGCGACGTGGACGTCTCGGCCGCCAGCCTGGAGGCCGCCTTCCTCGCCCTGACCGCCGAACCGGCCCCGCAGCCGGTCGACCTGGTCGGAGCCGCTCGATGAGCGCCGCGGTGAGCCCGGAGGCCGGCACCGCGCCCGGCGGGGACGTACGACCGGCGCCCCGGCCGGACATGCCGGCCTACGCCCGGCTCGACCTGCGCCGCCAGCTGCGCGACCGGATCGGCATGTTCTTCGTCGTCGGCCTGCCGACCTTCATGTACCTGGTCTTCGGGCTCGGCTCGGAGGACCCGGTGGGCAGCGGCAACGTCGCGATGTACGTCATGGTCTCGATGGCCGCCTACGGCGCCGTCACCGCGACCACCAGCGTCGCGGGCAGTGCGGCGACCGAGCAGGTGATGGGCTGGGGTCGCCAGCTCGGGCTGACCCCGATGCGGCCGCTCGGGTTCGTGGCGGCCAAGGCAGCCGTCGCGATGGCAGTGGCGGCGGTGCCGGTGACCCTCATCTTCGCGATCGGCGCCGCCACCGGCGCGCGTGGCGACTGGACCGACTGGGCCTTGGCCGCCGCCCTCGTGTGGCTCGGGTCGGCGCTCTTCGCCCTCTACGGCCTCGCCGTCTGCCTGGTCTTCCGCGGACCGAACGCCCCCGGCATCGCCTCCGGGATGATCGTGGTGCTGGCCTTCCTGGGCAACGTCTTCACACCGATGGACGGGCTGATGCTCGACATCGGGCGCCTCACGCCGCTCTACGGCTACGTCGCGCTGGCCCGCTTCCCGCTGACCGAGGGGTGGCTGCCGGTCGGCGGCCAGGACCCGCTGTGGCTGCCGGTCGCTAACGTGCTTGCGTGGACCGTCATCTTCTCCCTCGTCGCGCTGTGGGGCGTGCGCCGGAGCCGGGCACGCACATGACCCCCGACACGCTGCCGACGAACCCCTGGGAGAAGTGGGGCTGGGCGTTCGCCGCGATCTGGCTGGTCTTCCTCGTCTACCCGATCACCGCGGTCCTCGAGGCCGACGTCTCCGTGCCCATGAAGGCCTTCAGCCTCCTGTGCATCCTCGGGTTCGCCGTCGCCAACGTGCTGGCCTACAACAGCCGGAGCCGGGTCTGGCTGTTCCTCGCCGTGATGGTCGCCCTCGCACTCGCCACCGTGCCGGTCATCGGCATCGGGGCGATCGCCTACACCCCCTACCTCGCCATCCTGTCGGCGCTCGAGCTGCCCTCGCCGGCGTGGAAGTGGGCGGTCGGCTTCTGGGTGGTGACGCCGCTGCTGTCCCTGCTGCGCATCGACGGCTTCCCGACCTACTTCTTCCTGATGATCTGGCCGATCATGCTCGGCGGCGTCATGCTGCGAATCTTCGGCGAGCGGGAGGAGATGGCCCACCGGGCGCAGAACCAGTACGCCGTGGTCGCCGAGCGCGAGCGGGTCGCGCGCGACGTGCACGACGTGCTCGGCCACTCGCTCACCGCGCTCTCGGTCAAGGCCGACCTCGCCGCGCGGCTGGTCGACGTCGACCCGGCGCGGGCGAAGGTCGAGCTGGAGTCCATCCAGGCCACCGCCCGCCAGGCGCTGGCCGAGGTGCGCGCGACCGTCGGCGGCCTGCGCGCCGGCAACCTCGAGGCGGAGCTGGCCGCGGCGCCGCTCGTGCTGGCCGACGCGGGCGTGACCACCGAGGTCGTCGGCTCCGTGGCCGACACCGACCCGCGCCACCGCGCCCTGCTGGCCTGGGTGCTCCGGGAGTCGGTCACCAACGTCGTACGCCATGCCCGGGCGCACGCCGTGGTCATCGAGCTGGGCGAGCGCGGGATCGCCGTCAGCGATGACGGAGCCGGTCTCACCGGTCCCGAGGGCAACGGCCTGCGAGGCATGCGCGAGCGAGTCGTCGGCGCCGGAGGAGAGCTCGCCCTGCGGGGCGCGGATCCCGGGACCCGGGTCGAGGTGGTGCTGCCGTGATCAGGCTGCTGCTCGCCGACGACCAGGCGCTCGTGCGCGGCGCCCTGGCCGCCCTGCTCGACCTCGAGCCCGACCTGGAGGTCGTCGCCCAGGTGGGCCGCGGCGACGAGGTGGTCGAGGCCGCCCGGGCCTCGGGCGCCGAGGTGTGCCTGCTCGACATCGAGATGCCCGGACTCAACGGCATCGACGCTGCGGCCGCCGTACGCCGCGAGCTGCCCGGCGTGCGGTCCCTGGTCGTGACGACGTTCGGACGACCGGGCTACGTCCGGCGGGCGATCGAGGCGGGAGCGTCGGGGTTCGTCGTCAAGGACACGCCGTCGCGCCAGCTCGCCGACGCCGTGCGCCGGGTCCACGCCGGGCTGCGGGTGATCGACCCGGACCTCGCCGCGGAGTCGCTGATCGACGGCCCGAGCCCGCTCACCGGCCGCGAGCGCGAGCTGCTGACGTACGCCCTCGACGGGTCGCCGGTGGCCACCATCGCCGCCCGCGTGCACCTGTCCGAGGGGACCGTGCGCAACCACCTGTCGGCCGCGATCGGCAAGACCGGCGCGACGACCCGCAGCGAGGCCGCCCGGATCGCGCAGGACCGCGGCTGGCTGTAGCGGTCGGTCCGCACTGGTCCGGCCTCACATCTCGCGGCGGTCCTCCACGTGCGTGGTCCGCGAGCGCTGGTTGTTCATCACCAGGCCGAGCACGAGGGCGAGCACACCAGCGATGACCAGGATCCAGCCGACGGTGGTGGGGTCGACGACCTCCTGGACGGAGTCGGGGAACTCCTTGATGGCGAACAGGAGGATGAGGCCGATGACGAGCAGCAAGATGCCGATTCCGATACCCATGACGACTCCTTCGTCGATCGTGTGCGCGGCCGTCGGGGTCCGGCCGTCCCCGGCAGCGTAGGGCCACCAGGGGCGCGATGCCGAGCAGGATCACCCGGAGGGCGGGGTGGCCCTACGCTCTCCCCCATGACCGATGCGGACCGACTGAGCGCCCTCGTCGCCGTGTGGTGGGAGGCGGTCGACTCGTTCACCCACGTCCTCGAGCGCGTTCGTGACGACCAGTGGTCCACGCCGACCGACCTGCCCGGCTGGGACGTCCGCGCCGTGGCGGCCCACACCGCCCACCTGGAGGCACTCCTGGCCGGACGGGAGCACGACGACGTCGAGGTCGGCGACCCCCCGCACGCCCGCGGGATGATGGGCCGGTTCACCGAGCAGGGCGTGGTCGCCCGGCACGACCGGTCGCCGGACGCGTTGATCACCGAGATCCGCGAGTCGACCACGGCACGCCACACCCAGCTCCTCGCCGACCCACCCACCGATCCGGCCGCCCCGGCCCCCGGTGTCTTCGGTGCGATCGGCTGGACCACCGGCCTGCTGCTGCGCAACCGTCCGCTCGACGTCTGGATGCACGAGCAGGACGTCCGTCGCGCACTCGACATGCCGGGCAACCTCGACTCGGCAGCCGCGCTCCACACCACCGACTACCTGCTGGAGAGCCTGCCGTTCGTCGTCGGCAAGCGGGCGCAGGCACCCGTCGGCAGCGTCGTACGCGTCGAGGTGGCGGGGCACCGTCCGGCCACGGCAGTGGTGGGTGACGACGGTCGTGGGCGCACCGGCACCCCGGAGGACGGAGACCCGACGGTGACACTGGCCATGGACCGCGAGACCTTTGTCGTGCTCGCCGGCGGCCGTCGGCCGGCCGCGCCGGGGGTCGTCGAGGTGTCGGGCGACACCGCGCTCGGCGAGCGCGTCCTCGCCGCCATGGCCGTGACGCCCTGAGCCGGCCCTAGGTCCGATCCCGGACCCGCACCAGTCCCGCCAGCGTGCCGAGCCAGGCGGAGCCCTCCGGGCCGATGACGATCTCGGAGTGGTCGCTGCCCGCGTGCAGGCCGGTGCCGGTGCGGACGCTCCACATGCTGCGGCCGGTCCCGGCGTCGAGGCCGGTGAGGTACCACGCGCTCACGCCGGCCAGGGACGGTCGCTTGGTCCACGCGTAGACCAGTCCGTTGGGCAGGCTCACCGTCACGCCCGACCCCGGGGAGACCGCGTCGCTGGTCCAGCGCTCGACGCACGCGCCGTCGACCAGGTCGATGCGGGCGATGCCGTGGCTGCTGGTGAATCCGAGCAGCGTGCTGCGCGGTGAGGCGTAGCCGTGGTTGTTGGTGACCACGACTCCGCTGCCCAGCGGGGCGAGCGGGCTGTCGGTGGCGCTCTCGTCCTCGTCGAAGACCGGTTGCCGGCAGATGACCCGGCCTCCGTCGCGTGCCAGGAACAGCACGCCTGTCCGGCCGTCGGCGCTGTCGGTGATCGCCACGACCCCGCCGTCGACGAGGACGGGCGCGGATCCGCTCGTGCCGTCGTACGCCGTGCGCCACGTGACCTGCGGTGCGCCGTCGGGGCCCGCCGTGAGTCGGTGGAGCGCGGCGTCCGTGACGGCGTACACGCCCTCTGCCTCGTCGACGGCGAGCCCGTGGCGGACGTCCGCACCGAGGTCGAGCACTTGGACCCGACCGGAGTCGGGCAGCAGCGTGCCGACCAGTCCCTGCTGCGAGACCCACCAGACCCGTCCGGACCAGTCCGGGGCCAGCGCGACGAGGCAGTCGCCGTACGGCACGTAGGGCCTGAGGTCCCAGGTGGTGTCGGTCGCGAGACCGGGCCGGCCGGTGGTCGACTCGGTGGGGATGACGAGCACGCGTCGGTCGGTCGTCGCCACCACGGCCCGGTCGGTGGGGTCGAGGTAGAAGGCCTCGCCCGTGCACGCGGCGCCGTCCGGTCGGTCCGGCAGGTCTCGGGTGGCCGTCGGCCGCATGGTGTCGGGGTCGACGAGCCGCAGGCTCGGACCGGTCCGGTCCGTGCAGAGGGCGACCAGGCGCTCGGTCGAGGTGAGCTCGAGGTGGCCGCAGCGCTGGCGGCCGTACCAGGCCGTCTCCACCTCGGGTTGCAGCCCGAGCGGCCCGGGCCGCGTCGACGAGGAGCCGGTCTGGCGGTGGGGGTGCAGCGGGACCTCGGCCACGACCACCGGGTGCGGCGTCGCCGGCCGACCGACGTACGCCGGTCCGGCCCACACGCCCGGTGCGGGCGGGATCGGGAGCCAACCGTCGGGGACGACCAGGACCGCGGCGACCAGGGCGGCGACGCCTCCCGTCAGCCAGCCGACGACACGACGATCGAGGTGCGCCCGGTCCTGCACCCACCAGCGGATCCGGGGCACGCACCAGGCCGCGGCGGCCACGACGAGGACGACCGGCCCCCACGCGATCCAGGCGAGCAGGAGCGCACCCACCAGCCAGACCACCGGGGCACTCTAGGTCGCCGACCCGCCCCGTCGGCGGAGGCGCAGCGGCACGGCCCGGGTGAGCCGCGTCCGCGCGCGAGCGTGCGGGCGTCGGCCGGCGGCCAGCCGGTGGTCAGTCCAGGGAGGGCCGCGGCGCCGTGAGCGTCAGCTCGGCGAACACTCCGTGGCCCCCACCGCTGCGCAGGAAGACGCGCGAGCGACGTGGGACCGGGACGTGCGTCGCCGGTGCCTCGTTGATCGGGATCACCTCGGCCTCGGGCCCGCTCCGGGCGACCGACGCGCCCGTGAAGTGCTCGAGGTCCCTGAGCCGCCCGGAAAGGTCCGCGGTCTCGGTGCTGCTTCGGCTCTTCATCGACAGTTCCTCCTGCCCCACATGGCGGGCCCCCACGGACCGCTCGATGCACAGGCTAGGAGCGCCCGGCCGCACTGGACGGGCACTTGGAGAAGCCTTCGGGAAGTCTTCGGAAGACGGTCCAGACCAACGGCCCGACTCCCGCACAACGAGGGTCAGGCCTTGATCCTGGGCCGTGGCGCCGTTCAGGCGGCCGGCTGCGCCGTGGAGCCGTTGTCGGCGGATCCACGCGGTCGCGGCAGGAGCGGCCATGACCGCTCGACGCTGACCTGTGCCTCGACGTCGTCCAGTGAACCGACTCGGATCATCGGACCCTCCCCATCACGTGCATGCTCATCGCGTTCCCCCCGCGTCCCATTGTGCTCATCCATTCCTAGGATGCAAGAGGCGTCGATCTGATACATCAGTAGAACTACGCATGTGACCCATGGGGCATCCGTCGACCTCTGGGACCGCCTGGCGGTCTAGTCACGCGGCCGCGCGGGACTCGCTCTCCAGCTTGCGACCCAGCAGGCGGCGCGTACGCCGGTCGCCGGTGGCCATCTTGTAGAGGACGGCGAGCTGCTGCGGGGCGTTCTTCGCGTTGGTCGTGGCGAGCCAGCCGTTGGGCAGCGACAGCCGGATGACCTTGTGCCAGGCGGAAGCGACCTGCGGGACCATCGGCCGCGCGCAGTAGGTGAGGTCGTACTTGTCGAAGAGCGCCTGCACCTTGGGCGCGATCTCGGCGTAGCGGTTGGACGGCAGGTCCGGGAAGAGGTGGTGCTCGATCTGGTGCGACAGGTTGCCGGTCATCAGGTGGAGGAACTTCGAGCCCGAGATGTTGGCGCTGCCGAGCATCTGGCGGACGTACCAGTCGCCCTTGGTCTCGCCCTCGATCGAGCGCTTCTCGAAGGTCTCGACGCCCTCCGGGAAGTGGCCGCACAGGATGACCGAGTTGGACCAGAGGTTGCGCACGATGTTGGCGGTGACGTTGGCGGCCAGGGTCGGCAGGAAGGAGCCGGTGGGGATCGACAGCGCGGGGTGGACGACGTAGTCCTTGGTCGCCTGCTTGCGGATCTTGCGCAGCACCTGCTTGGCGCGGCGGCGGAACTCCGGGTCCTTGGTCTGCTTCTTCGCGATCACGCCGCCGAGCTCGAGGTCGTAGGCGGCGATGCCGTACTCGAAGAACACGGCGTTGATGAAGCACCAGATCGGCTGTCCGAGGTGGGACGGCGTCCAGGTCTGGTCCTCGTCGACGCGCATGATGCCGTAGCCGAGGTCGTTGTCCTTGCCGATCACGTTGGTGTAGGTGTGGTGCACCTCGTTGTGGCTGTGCTTCCACTGCTCGGCAGGTGAAGCCATGTCCCACTCCCACGTGCTGGAGTGGATCTTGGGGTCGCGCATCCAGTCCCACTGGCCGTGGAGGATGTTGTGGCCGATCTCCATGTTGTCGAGGATCTTGGAGATGCTCAGGCCGAGGGTGCCGAGCACCCACGCCGGCGGGAAGGCGCTGAAGAGCAGCACCGCACGCGAGCCGAGCTCGATCTTGCGCTGGGTGTCGATGACGCGCCGGATGTAGGCCGCGTCGCCGGCGCCGCGGGAGTCGAGGACGTCCTGGCGGATGGCGTCGAGCTCGATGCCGATCTGCTCGATGTCGGCCTCGGTGAGGTGGGCGATCGGGTTGGTCTGACCGGGGATGCCGGCCTTCTTCTGGATCGTGGTCATGTCGATCTCCTGGAGGTGTCGGGGGAGGTCGGGCTCAGGGTCAGTGGTCGATGTGGCACGGGCCGGCGGCGGCGTTGATGCAGGTCTGCACCTTGATGTCGCCCGTCTCGCCGGGGACCGCGGTGGTGATGGCGCCGTTGCGCAGGTCGCGGACGCTGCCCTCGCGCAGCGGAATCACGCAGCCCATGCAGATGCCCATCCGGCACCCGCTGGGCATCAGCACCCCGGCGGCCTCGGCTGCGTCGAGGATCGGCGTCGCGCCGTCGAGGTCGAGCGTGGTGCCGGAGGAGAAGCTCACGGTGCCGCCGTCGCCGGGCTCCACGCGGGCGGTGCGGAACTGCTCGGTCGTGAGGGTGAGTCCGGCGGCGTCGTGGTGCGCGGCCAGCGCGTCGAGCAGGCCGGCCGGACCGCAGGCGAGCGTCGACCGCTCGGCCAGGTCGGGCACCAGGTGGGCGAGGTCGGCGATGTCGAGGACGCCGTGCTCGTCGTCGTAGCGCGCCACCAGGCGGATGGCACCCGCCGCGTCGAGGGCCTCGAGGTCGCGGATGAAGATCGAGTGGGGGTGGCTGGGAGCGACGTGCACGACCACGATGTCGTGGTCGGCGCTCCGGGCCGGCCGCAGCACGCCGTCGTCGGTGCTGGGGAAGAGGTTGCGCAGCATGCCGATGACGGGCGTGATCCCCGACCCGGCGGTGACCATCAGGAACTTGCCGCCCTCCGGAGGCAGCACGAACTCGCCCGCCGCCTGCTCGAGGTGGACCATCGTGCCGGGCTGGGCACGGTGGACGAGGTGGTTGCTCACCAGGCCGTCCGGGACGGCCTTCACGGTGATCGAGATCCGGCCGTCGCGACGCGGACCGTGGGTCAGCGAGTACGCGCGCCACTGGCGTACTCCGTCGACGTCGATGCCGATGCGGAGGTACTGGCCCGGCACGTGTCCGGCCCAGTCCGCGCCGGGGCGGATCACGATCGTGGCGGCGTCGGCGGTCTCCGGGTGGATCGACTCGATCCGCCCGCGCAGGTCGGCGCCGGAGCGCAGCGGGGCGAAGAGGTCCATGAAGTCGGACGGCAGGTAGGGCGTGGTGGCAGCCTCAGCGACCCGGACCAGCTGGTCCCGGAGGCGGGCGCCGCGCACGGGCGGCTCGACAGTCGTGCTCATGTACCAAATGTCGCTGACGACGGCCAGATCTTCCTGCCCTCCGCACGTGAATCGTCGGTAGACTATTGTTCGCTGCGAACAAAACCTACCTCAGGAGTCCCCATGGCACCTCGCGGTGTGCGCTCCACCACACAAGCGCAGACCGTCGTCGGCCTCGACCCGGTCGTCGCCGAGGCGCTGCGCACGCGCCTGGCCGAGGTCGCCGACAGCGCCGTCCTCACCATCGTCGACGAGGTGCCGAGCTATGCCGGCGCCTGGAGCGGCCGGATGGGCGAGGTCATCCGCAACGCGGTGCAGCTCGCCCTCGGCGGGTTCCTCACGCTGGCGACCCGACAGGACGCCGATGCCCCGAGGGCGCCGGCCATCGAGGGCGCCTACCAGCTCGGCCGCGGCGAGGCGCGCAGCGGACGCACCGTCGAGGCGCTGCTCGCGGCGTACCGGATCGGCGCCCGTGCCTCCTGGCGCGACATGGCCGACGTCGCCGTCGGGGCCGGCGTCGACGCCGGCCAGCTCGCGCGCTTCGCCGAGCTGGTCTTCGCCTACATCGACGAGCTCTCGGCGGCCTCGGTGGCCGGGCACACCGACGAGCTCGAGAGCAGCGGCCGGGTCCGGCAGCGCAATCTCGAGCGCCTGGCCCGCGCCCTGCTGACCGGTGCCCCCGCCGACGCGGTCAACGCCGCCGCCGAACGGGCCGACTGGGACCCGCCGGGCGCCCTGACCGCGGTCGTCCTCCCCGAGTCGCAGGTCTCCCACGCCCTCACCGCCCTCGACCCGCACACCCTGCAGTCCACCGACGACGTGCCCGGCCTCCCGGAGGGCCACGCCTCGCTGCTGGTGCCCAGCGCGGGGTCGGCCACCTCGCGGCGTACGTTGCTGCGGGCGCTGCAGGGCACCGAAGCGGTGGTCGGCCCGAGCACGACGTGGCTCGAGGTCGCCGGCTCGCACCGGCGCGCGCTGCGGTGCGCGGCGCTCGGGATCGACGGGCTCGTCGACTCCGACGACCACCTCGCCTCGCTCGTCCTGGCCGCCGACGGCGACGCCCGCGCCGACCTGCGCGCCCGCGTGCTCGCACCGCTCGCCGACCTGCGTCCGTCGACCGCCGAGAAGCTCACCGAGACGCTGCGCAGCTGGCTGCTCCACCACGGTCGGCGCGACGCCGTGGCCGAGGAGCTCTTCGTCCACGCCCAGACGGTGCGCTACCGCGTCGGCCAGCTCCGCGAGGTCTACGGCGACCGGCTGGAGGACCCGGCGTTCCTGCTCGACGCGACGCTGGCGCTGGCCTGAGGACGCCGTCGCTCCGGCGCGGCGGTGCGCCAGCCACGTTGCGGAGCTCGCGAAGGTGGCTCAGGCACCGCCCGAGCGACAGCCCGTCGGGCGGTGCGCCAGCAACCTTTTCGACGTCCACTTCGGTTGCTCACTCACCGCTCATGACGGGCGCTCGTACGCCGTCTCGCCCGCGACCCAGGTGACGAGCACCTGCTCGGCGAAGCGGCGGAGGCGTTGCGCGTGGTCACGGTCGGAGTCCCCGGCGAGCGGATCAGCGTCCAGCAGCACCAGGTCGGCCGGGTGACCGACGGCGACGGTGCCCCAGCCGTCGGTCGAGGCCGCCAGCGCCTCCCGGGCGGTGATCGACTGCTCGGGGTGCCACGGCTCGCGGTCGTCGCCCGAGCGGTGCACGGCAGCGGCGACGGCCAGCCACGGGTCGAGGGGCGACACCGGCGCGTCCGAGCCCAGCACCACCTCGACACCGGCGTCGAGCATCCAGCGCAGCGGGAAGCAGCGCTCGGCGCGGCCGGGCCAGAGCCGCTCGGTGACGTCGCGGTCGTCGAGGAGGTGGGCGGGCTGCACGCTCGCGCGCACGCCGAGGGCGGCCATGCGGCGTACGTCCTCGCGCGTCGTGAGCTGCGCGTGCTCGATGCCGCCGCGGGCGCCGGTGTCCTCGAAGGCGGCGAGCGCCTCGGCGACCGCACGGTCGCCGAGGGCGTGGACGGCGACGTCGAGCCCGCCGGAGGTGGCACGTGCGAGCAGGGCGCGCAGCTCGGCCGGGGTCTGGTTGGGCTGGCCCTCCTCGGCGCCGGGCACCGCCTTCTCCGCGTAGGGCTCGCAGCACCAGGCGGTGCGGGTGTTGAGCGAGCCGTCGCTGATGATCTTGAGCGGTCCCATCGTCAGACGCCCGCTCATCCGGTCAGAGAGCCGCTCAGCGGGTCGCCCGACCGCAGGCCGCGGGCCAGGACGTCGTCGAGGCCGTCGGCGTAGCAGGCGTGCCGCACGCGGACGAGGTTCGCACCCCCGGCCCACCGCGCCACCCAGTCCGCGACACCGCCGCTGAACTCGAGGTCGACCAGCCCGACCACGCCCTGGGCGGCCGCGGCCTCCATGGAGCGGCGGTAGGCGTCGGGCCCGGTGCCGTCCGTGCCGACGACCGTGGCGAGCCGGCCGTAGGCCATGAACCACTCGGCCTCGCTGACCACGCTGTCGCGCGTGGACAGGGCGAGCATGTGCAGGGCCGTCGTGTTCAGCCAGCCGTGGTGGCCGTCGCCGGCGATCAGCACGATCGGCTGGTCGGTGTCGATCGCGTCGAGGTCGCTGACCGCGGGATTGTCCGGCCACGCGGTCGGGCGGTGCCCCCAGCCGATGACGGGCAGGTCCGGCCACTCCTCGAGCCGCTCGCGGACCAGGGCGACGGCCTCGGCGCTCGACCTGGCCGGCGCGAGGTCGAGCCGCGCGGACGTCAGGGTCCACTGGCCGAGGTGGACGTGCTGGTCCCACAGGCCGGGCATGAGCCAGCGCCCGCCCGCGTCGTACGACGACTCGCCACCGCCCTGCACCAGGTCTGCACGCACCTCGACGACACGCCCGTCGTCGACGCGTACGTCGACCGGCCCGGGCGCCGCGTCGGTGAGCGCCACCAGGCGCACGTTGCGGATGAGCATGTCGTCACCGTAGGTGGTCAGGCTCACCCCGCGACCGGGACCCCGCCCACCCACACGGCCGACGGGCGGCCGAGCGCCTCGACGTCCGACGCCACGTCCCCGTCGACCACCAGGAGGTCGGCGAGGCGCCCCGCGGCCAGCCGGCCGCTGTCGACGCCGCAGTCGTCCGCCGCCACCGAGGTGGCTGTGGCCAGTGCCTCGCCGACCGGCCAGCCGCCCCGCACCAGCTCGGCCACCGAGCGCCACAGGTGCCCGTGCAGCTTGGCGGGCATCGCCCCCGCGTCGAGCCCGGAGACGACGCGGATGCCGTGCTCGCGCAGGCGCAGCGAGTTGCGCGCCATGTGCTCGAAGTGGGCGTCCCGGTCGCTGATGCCGATCCGGTCCAGCATCTCCAGGATGTGGGGTGGCATCTGCGAGACCGGCGGGAAGCGGGACGGGTCGTTGCCCAGCGTGGGGTCGACGGTGACGCCCGCCGCGGCCACCCGCTCCAGCAGCTCCGGAGGCGCGGGCGCCCCACCCTCCGCCAGACAGGTGAAGTGCTCGAGCCCGTCGATGCCGGCGTCGAGCGCGACCTCCGCACCCGTGATCGAGTGGGTGTGCGCCACCACCCGAAGCCCGGCGGTGTGGGCCGCGTCCACCAGGCGACGCAGCACCGCGCTCTCGAACTGGGCGCCGAGCTGGTCGCTGCCCGGCGTCAGGAAGCCCCCGCTGGCCATCACCTTCACCACGTCGACGCCGCGCTCCGCACGGTCGGCCACCGCCCGTTCCAGCGACGGCGGGTCGGCCGGGTCGATCCCGCCGCCCAGGAAGTGGCAGTGACCGCCCGGCGTCGTCACGGGAGGGCCCGCCGCGACGACCCGCGGCAACCCCTCGCCGTGGCGGTGACGGTGCGCCAGGACGCGGAAGCCCACGTCGCCGAGGTCGCGCACGGTCGTCACGCCGGCGACCGCCTGTGCCCGCAGGTTCTCGGTGATCACCTCGTCGAGGGCCGCGACGTCCGCCGTGCCGGCCCACTCGAGGCTCCCCGGGGCGCCGGGGAACGCGCCGGTGGCGACGAGGTGGACGTGGCAGTCGACGAGGCCCGGCAGGAGCGTGCCGGCGACCTCCGTGACGCGTACGTCGTCCGGCAGCGCGTGCGCGGCCGGCTCGACGCCGATGATGCGGTCGCCTTCCACCACCACGGTCGCGCCGCCGGCCAGGAACCTCTCGCCGTCGAAGGCGCGGCCGGCGCGGACCGCCCACCGGTTGCTCATCCGCCGATGCTCCTCCCGGCCGGGCCCCCCGCGCACCCCCGGCCCGTCGATGGACCAGACCAGCGACGACCCCGGTTACAGTCGCCCCATGGAATGGCGGGGGCCTGCGGTGCTGGTCGCGCTCCTGGCGATCGGCACCGGGACCGGCTACGCCGCGGCGGGGCAGGCACGCGACACGACCCTCGGCGTGGGTCGGGCGGTGCCGGTGGAGGCCGCGAGCCCCTCGATGCCGGTGCAGGCGCCCCGGCCGTTCGCGGAGGATCCCGACGACCCGCCGCTGCAGCCCGACATCGAGATGGCCCCGGCGACGCTGGGCAGCGGGAAGTTCGAGATCACCTTCCCGGCGCCGGTCGGCTGGAGCCTCAACGCCAACGCCACCAACGAGTGGAAGTGGAAGAAGCCCGGCACGTCCAACAACACGTACGTGATGCGGATCGAGCAGATCAACAGCCAGGACATCACCATCGAGGACGCGATCGACATCCGGGTCGAGCGGCTCGACAAGGAGCAGGAGGACGTCGAGATCGTCGGCCGGGGGGCCGACTCGCTGGAGTACACCTACCGCAGCAACGAGGGCAACGCCCGCCACAGCTTCATGCACTGGCTCGACCTCGACCACAGCGGGCAGGCGGACGTCGAGATCGTCGTGCACGGGCGCGAGACCGACGTGGAAGGAGCACGTGACCTGATCCAACGGGTGGCGGACGGCATGCGCGGTGCCTCCGGCGGGGTGGTCACCCCGTGACGTGGCGGGGACCGGCGGCGATCGCGGGGCTGCTGGTGCTGGGCCTCGTCGTCGGCTTCGGCGCGTCCCTGGCGGTGGCCGAGCGCTCGGCCAGCGACGGTGCGGCCGCGCCGGTCGCGGCGCAGTCGCCCAGCCTGCCGGTCGACCCTGTCCCCGAGCTCTTGCCCGATCCGACCCATCCACCCCTCGACGCGTCGGTCCCGCTCGTGCGGCAGAGCGTCGGCACGGGTGACTTCCGGATGTCGCTGCCCGTCCCGGAGGGCTGGACGTTCTCCACGAACTCCCTCAACGAGTGGCAGTGGCGCCCGCCCGACGGCGCGGACTTCGGCTACCTCCTGCGCGTCGAGCAGGTGCTGAGCAACCGTCGCTCGATCACCTGGACCCTCGGCAACCGCATCGCCGAGCTCGACGAGGACGAGGACAACTTCAAGGTGGTCGGTCGGACGGACGACACCCTGCACTACACCTACGTGACGTCCAACCACCTGCGCCACGGCTTCCTGGCGTGGCGTGACCTGACCGGGTCCGACAACGCCCAGGTCGAGATCGCGGTGTCGGGACGGGCCGCCGACAAGGACGGCATGTCGGCCCTCGTGGACCGGATCGCGGACGGCACCCGGATGGGCTGAGCCCCGCGGTCGGGGGTGTCGGGCTCGGCGGACCGTGCGCTCACACGCCGTACGTCGTCACCGAGTCGAGGACCCGGTTGGCCGTGGCCCGGTCCTCGCTGCGCACCTGGACCCACAGCAGCTGGCTGGCGTTGACCCGGATGACGCGCTCGACCATGACGTCGGCGCCCGGACACCCGCTGAAGATCACCGTCATCGAGTCGTCCCCGTCCTGCTGGTCGCGGATCGGGCGCCCCGAGGACTGCTCACAGGCCGCGTGCTGCGGCACCTGCGTGGGGAGCTTCTCGCCCGGGATGAGGCCCACGAAGACACCAGGGGCCGGCTCGGCGTCGGTGTTCCAGCCGGGCTTGCTCCCCGAGGCCAGGGCCGGCTGCTCCCCCTGGTCCTCGATCGGCGTCCACGGCTCCGGATCGACCTGGGCGGCCCACTCCTCCGGGACGGTCACCGAGATGGTGCCGGTCCGGTCGTCGAGGATGCGGTCGGAGCTCCCGGCCTGTGCGAGGACCCAGCCGGATCCGCCACCCACCGCCAGGGCCAGCACCCCAGCGACAAGCCAGGGCCACCTCCGGCGGCGGCTCCCAGGGGGCAGCGACGGCAGACCTCCTGCCGGGTCGGTCACCTGCGGCCGAGGCGCCGCCTGGGTGAGGTCGGGGTCAGCCGGGATCCAGGCCTGCGGAGCCTCCTCGACCTGACCGCCGAGGGCGTCGACGAGCGCAGTGGTGAAGGACTCGATGTCCTCGAAGCGCGCGGCGCGGTCCCGGGCGAGCCCCTTCAGCACGACGGCCTCGGCCTCGGGGTTGTCGATGCGCATCGGCGGCGGGGGGCCAGGGGCCTCGGCGGCGGCGAGGCTCTTGTGGTCGTAGGGCTGGCGCCCCGCGAGGAGGTAGTAGCTCAGCGCGGCCAGCGAGAACTGGTCGGCCCGCGGGTCCAGGCCCTCGCCGAGCGCCTGCTCGGGAGCGACGTACGTCGGGGTGCCGCCGACCATGGTGAGGCGCGACGACATGTCCATCGCCTTGCCCAGGCCGAGGTCGCCGACCATCGCCACGACCTGCGAGCCGCGCGCGTTCTCGACGGTGCGGAACAGCACGTTGGCCGGCTTGACGTCGCGGTGGAGGACACCACGGTCGTGCAGCGCGGCGAGGCCCCTGCCCACCTGGGTGATCACGGTCAGCGCCTGGCCGGTCTCGAGGGGAGCGAGCTCGAGCCGGTCGGCCAGCGTGCCCTGGTCGGCGTACGCCATGACGAGGTAGGGGCGGTCGTCGGCCAGCTCGCCCGCGTCGTAGACCGTGACCACGTGCGGCGACTCGACCTTGCGGAGGAAACGGCCCTCCTCGAGGAACCGCTGCCGGATGTGGAGGTCACCGGTCCAGTTGTCGGCCAGGACCTTGATCGCCACCGGTGAGTCCAGGTGCTCGTCGTAGGCGAGCCAGACGGTCGCGAACGCCCCGGACCCGATGCGGCGGCGCACCGGGTAACGACCGAGACGAGAGGGAGCAGACACGCGGGCATTATCGTGCAGGTGTGAGCAATTCGGGGGACCACGGTGCCGTGCTGGCGCCGGACGAGATCGACGACCTGGCGAGTCGCGCCCGCGACGGCGACCGGGACGCCCTCGAGCTGCTGCTCGCCGAGGTGCGTCCGCGGGTGCTGAACATCTGCCGCGGCGTCCTCCCCTACTCCGGCGACGCCGAGGACGCCTGCCAGGAGGCGATGCTCAACGTCGCGACCAGGATCGGCTCGTGGGGCGGTCGCGGCCGGTTCACCACGTGGCTGCACATCGTGGCGGTCAACAGCGCCCGGACGACCTACCGGCGCCTCAAGAACCTGGCCACGCCCACCGACTTCGAGGACGGCGCGCACGACCGCCCCGACCCGCGCACGACCAGCGTGATCGCCGGGACCCGGCTCGACCTGCTCGAGGCGATGGAGACCATCGAGCGCGACCACCCGCAGTTCGTGGAGCCGCTGCTGCTGCGCGACGTCTACGGCCTGCCCTACGACGAGATCGCCGCGCTGGTCGACGCCCCGCTCGGCACGGTCAAGGCGCAGATCCACCACGGCCGCAAGCTGGCTCGGCCGCTGCTGCGGGGCGATCGGTGACCACGCGGGCAGCGCTCGCCGGCGTCCTCTCCACGGTCCTCTCGGCCGCGCTCTTGGCCGGTTGCTCGTCCAATGACGATCGGCCCGACGCGCTCGCCACCCCGGCCCCGTCGAGCTCGTCCCCCGAGTCGGCGGAGACCTCGCTCGCATCCAGCTCGGCCGCGCCGGTGACCGAGCCGGTCGAGCAGGACCTCGACCTCGCGGTCTCCAGGCCGGTCGAGGACAGCGTCTACCCCGACGTCGGCGACCCGCGCGTCGACGCCCTCCTCTACGACCTCGACCTGACGTGGGACCCGCGGGCCGAGCGGCTCACCGGCGAGGCGGTCGTGACCTTCCGGGCGACCCGCCGGGCACCACGGTTCCAGCTCGACCTCGGCGCCCCGCTGCGGGTGGGCGAGGTGACCCTCGACGGGGAGCCCGTACGCACCGTCCACCGCGGCAAGGACCTCGTCGTGCAGGCACCGGTCGTCGCCGACCGCCGCTACGAGCTCGTGGTCGGCTACGCCGGCACCCCGCGGCCGGCACCGGCTCCCACGACGCGCCAGGACTTCTCGAGCACCGGCTTCACCGTCACCGACACCGGCGAGGTGTGGACGATGCAGGAGCCCTTCGGCGCCTACACCTGGTACCCGGTCAACGACCAGCCCTCCGACAAGGCGCTCTACGAGATCACCGTCCACGCACCGGCGCCGTGGACCGGCATCGCCAACGGCCACCTCACCGGGCTGACCACCGAGGACGACACCACGACCACCTCGTGGCAGCTCACCGAGCCGGCGTCGTCGTACCTCGTCACGCTCGCGATCGGCGACTACGCCCACAGCAGCAACTCCACCGAGCGCGGCCTGCGCGTGGACTACTGGAACCCGCGCGGCATGGTGATGCGCCTGGAGAACCTGCAGACCGCGGCCGCGACCACGGACTGGATCGAGACCAAGCTCGGCCCGTACCCGTTCGACTCGCTCGGCCTCGTCGTCACCGACTCCATGAGCGCGATGGAGACCCAGACGATGGTGACGCTGGGCAACAACGAGTACGTCCTGTCCCCGCAGGTCATCGCCCACGAGCTGGTCCACCAGTGGTACGGCGACCAGGTCTCGCCGTCGGACTGGCGCGACGTGTGGCTCAACGAGGGCATGACGATGCTGATGCAGTGGATCTACGAGGACGAGCACGACATCAGGCCGCTGCGCGAGAGCCTCCGCAACGCGCGCGCCGCAGACCAGAGCCTGCGCGACGAGTACGGACCGCCCGGCGACTACGACCCCCAGCAGTTCGGCAGCACCAACATCTACTACGTGCCCGGGCTCATGTGGAGCGAGCTGCGCTCCGAGCTCGGCGAGGACGAGTTCTACCGGATCGCCCGGTCCTGGTTGACCGACCACGACAACACCTCGGTCACCCGCGGGCAGATCTTCGACCACTGGGAGGAGGAGACCGGCCGGGAGCTGTCGGCCTTCTTCGACGCGTGGATCTCGGGCCCGACCACACCCCCTCCCGGCGTACCCACGGGCTAGCCTGCGGCATGAGCACCTCCGGGGACCCCGCATGACCCGCCTCTCCGCGCACGACCTCATCTCCCTCGTCCTCGACGAGGACTCGTGGAGCTCGTGGGACACCGCCCCCTCGCGCGCCGGCGTCAGCGAGGCGTACGCCGCCGAGCTGGCCGCCGCGGCCGAGAAGTCGGGCGTCGACGAGTCCGTGCTGACCGGTGAGGCGCGGCTGCACGGTCGGCGCATCGGCGTGCTGGTGGGCGAGTTCGGCTTCCTGGCCGGGTCGATCGGCCGGGCCGCTGCCGATCGCATCGTGGCGGGCATCGAGCGGGCCACGCGCGAGGGGCTGCCGCTGGTGGCCGCACCCATCAGCGGCGGCACGCGGATGCAGGAGGGCACCCCTGCCTTCGTGCAGATGGTGCGGATCTCCGCGGCCGTGGCCGCCCACCGCACGGCGGGGCTTCCGTACCTCGTCTACCTGCGCAACCCCACCACGGGCGGGGTGATGGCGTCGTGGGGCTCGCTCGGCCACGTGACGGTCGCCGAGCCGGGCGCCCTCGTCGGCTTCCTCGGTCCCCGGGTCTACGAGGCGCTCTACGACAGGCCGTTCCCGAGCGACGTGCAGACCTCGGAGAACCTCTACGCCCACGGCATCATCGACGCGGTCCTGCCGCCCGACGAGATCGCCGACATCCTCGACCGTGCGCTGTCGATCCTGATGGCCGCGCGGGAGGGCGTCGCACCGGTCGCCGACCCCGGCCAGGAGCCGGTCCCCGACGTCGACACGTGGGACTGCGTGACCAGGTCGCGGCGGCCGGACCGTCCGGGCGTACGCCGGCTGCTGCGGTTCGGCGCGAGCGACGTCGTACCCCTCAACGGCACCGGGCAGGGCGAGCGGGACCCGGGACTGCTGATCGCGCTGGCCAGGTTCGGGGAGGCGCCGTGCGTGTTCCTCGGCCAGGACCGGCGCGGGCAGACGACCGACCATCCGTTGGGCCCGGAGGCGCTGCGCGAGGCCCGTCGCGGGATGCGGCTGGCGTCCGAGCTCGGGCTGCCGCTCATGACCGTCATCGACACCCAGGGCGCCGCGCTGTCGGCCGCCGCGGAGAACGGTGGGCTGGCCGGGGAGATCGCGCGGTCGCTGGCCGACCTCGTCACCCTCGACGCCCCGACGCTGTGCCTGATGCTCGGCGAGGGCAACGGCGGCGGTGCGCTGGCCCTGCTGCCCGCCGACCGGGTCATCGCCGCCCAGCACGCCTGGCTCTCGCCGCTGCCGCCCGAGGGCGCCTCGGCCATCGTGCACCGCGACCTCGACCACGCCGCGGAGATGGCGCGCGCCCAGCAGGTACGGGCGATCGACCTCCACCGGAGCGGCGTCGTCGACCGGATCGTGGCGGAGAAGCCCGATGCCGCCGACGAGCCGGAGGAGTTCTGCCGCCGCGTCGCAGCGGTGCTCGAGCACGAGCTCAGCGCGCTGCTGGCCGCCGGGCCGGGGTCGCCCGAGGACCGTGCGCGCCGCTACGTCTGAGGCCGCGGGACCCGCTGCTCGCGAGCTCACCCCGGGCCCTCACGACGCGGCCGGTCTGGTCCTCCGGCTAGAGAGGCCGAAGAACGAGCAGCACCGCCTCGACGCCGCCCTCGGTCCACTCGTCGAACGTCGGGCCCGCCTGCGCGGTGGAAGAGGCCCTCGACGTCGAGGTCCTCGACGTACATCCCCGACGGTATGGAGGACGATCCCCGCGCCGGGCATGGTCGACGGTGCGGTAGTTGCCCGCGGCTGATGAACGCGACCGCCGACGAAGTCCATGAGTGATGATGCGGGTGCCCCTGGAAGCTGTAGCGCTCCCCGGTGGCGAAGTTCTCGAAGATGCCGGTGTAGTTGACGTTGCGCGACCTCGCGCAGCGACCGTCGCCGCCGCGGTCGGTAGTAGATATGGACGTTGCGGACGAGGTCGAAGCCCGAGCCCGATCTCGGAGCCGTCGTCGCACACGGCGACGATCATCGTCGACTGGTGAGCCCACGAAGAGCGATTCGCGGACGTTGTCGGCAGCTTAAGCCGCTGCCGTCAGGGTGAGGACTACGGTCGCTGCCACGAGCGAAGGTGAGTACGGCGGCAAGCCGGGCGAGTCGTGCGGACATGATGAATCACTCCTGATGTGGTGGTGAGGTGTCAGTGGTGAGTCGAGCGCTTCCAGGCCTTCACGGCGAGCACCGAGGTGCGACGCTGACCACAGCCAGTCGGCGGTGCGGGTGAAGACGTCCTCCACCTCAGCTCCTCAGGTCGACCGCCTCGGTGCACCGAGGCTGCCGGTGCTGGTCGCGCCCAGTCGCGCTCTGGTCGCGCTCCGGACGCACACGGTCGCGAGCTTCGGGTCGCAGTGCAGCGTATCGGCGGGTCGGCGACGCCGGCTGGCAGGTGACTCAGCTCGCAGGTGGGGGCCGAACCGGCTCGCTCGGGCAGGATGAGCGCTGACTCGGCGGCAGTGAACGTGGTGTTGGCGACCCGGCAGCGCGGCCTGCGACCCACGCCTGCGGGGTCGATGTCGATCTCGTAGTCGGCGCCCGAGCTCTCCGTAGATGCGCAGGGCGGTCCTCCTCGAACGACGAGGAAGCCCCAGCCGAGCTTGTCGATCACGGGCTTGCCGTAGGGCTCCACGTCTCGGAGTCGAAGAGGGTGACGTCCCGTCGGACTGCCCATCACGGCCACGAGCGAGCCGTCATCGGGACTGAGCTGCAGCGTCGAACACGTAGCTGGCGGTGACCACCCGGTCCGGGTGCGACCGGCTCGAGCGTGCCGGCGTCGAGGAAGTAGAGACGCCCGCTGGCGAGCCGACGACGAGGGTGTCGCCCTGTCGGCATCGAACACGAGACGCCCGAGCACGAGCGAGCTCGGCGAGCTCGGCGCTCCGCAGCTCCTCGGCCGTTGCCGAGGTCGACCACGCACGACGCTCTCGCCCCGGGACAAGGCCGGCGACTCGCCATCACGGCGAGAAGCCGGCCAGAGGGAAGCCCGGAGGACCACGCTGGCGCCGAGCCTCGCGACTCGCGCCGCCAGACGGCCTCGCCCGACTGGCCACGTCGAACGAGCGCGTAGCCACCCGACTCCATTGACGAGCACGCGCTCACCGTCAGGGCTGACCGCGAGGCCTGATGGCCTCCCACGGGTGTGTCGATCGTGCGCACCGAGCGCGCCGCTCGAGGTGTCGATGACGAGCACGCGACCACGCTCGGTGACGAGCTCGAAGTCCTCACCGAACTCGACGAGGGCCACGAGGGCGAACCGTCCGTCGGGAGTGATGGCGGTCTGCGCCGGCTGGCACCGCAGGTCTCCAGAGGTTGCGAGCTCACCGAACCTGTCCTCACCCGTCCGGAGGTCCAGGATGCTGAAGGTGTTGAGCTCGGGTGTCGTAGTAGTTGCTGACCACGGCAACCGCGACGGCCGCGGCGGCGGTGTTGCCCTTCACGTTGGCGCGGCAGACGCCGCAGGATGCCCTGGGCGCTGCGGAGGTCGAGGGCCACGGCGTTGCCGTCGCGCCCCGCCGTCCAGATCATGTCGGCCTCAGGCCCGGCGACCACCATCTGCAGCAGGGCACCACTGTGGGCGTGCACCTGCGCGTCGCAGGCCACGGGACCGTACGTAGAACACCAGGAGCGACTCGTCCACGGCCACGGCCAGCTCTCGGCCGCCGTCGATGAACAACGCCGACTCTGACGAAGCCCGGGAGCCGCCACGGGATCCGACAGCGGACGCCACCTCTCGTCGCGGAGCTGCAGCTCGGAGGTCTCAGCCCCGCGACGTGTCCGAGGTCGTCGTCGCGGTGACGATGCGCCGGCCGTCGTCGGACACACCCACCGCCGTGCCGTCACGACGCTTCGCGTCTGCCGGTGCGCAGGTCGACCACGACCGTGCTGCCCGACTCGTCCTGATAACCGACACGTCCGTCCGGGAAGCCCAGGGCAAAGGGAGTGTGCGGTGGGAGCGCTGCGGGCGCGCACGACGCGCCCGTCGTCCGGGTCGACCACGGAAGAGATGGGACTCGGTGGACAGGGCGATGTCGTCCTCGAGCACCAGGGCGCCTCCTCCAGCCACTGTGAGAGTGTCCGGCTCCACCTGTCGAAGCTCCGCACCCGTGACCTCGCTGGAGGACCGCCCGCTGCGTGGCGTCGAGGATCGCGAGCACCGTCCCATCGCGATCACCGAGGACCGGCGCTGCACCCAACGGCCGGCGGGGTCCGTGGCGGCCGTGCCCCACTGCGCGCCGTCCTCCGGACTGCGCACCTCCCAGAGCACCTCGGCGGCGTGGCGTCCACGGCCCGCAGCGCGCTCCTCGTTGTCGGACAGGTAGACGGTCGACCCGTCGGCATAGGCCGCGATGCGCAGGAACCGGTTCTCGATGCGCACACGGGTTACCGGCTCGGGGGTTCGGGTGAGCATCGTGAGCAGGGCGCCGTACGTCTCCGGGCCTGCGTCGAGCTTCGTTGCCTCCACCGCCTGCAGCAGGGCGAGTGCGGGGCGTTCCTCGTTGAGGGCGTCGCAGCGAGCGCCTTGGCGTCCGCACGCAGGGCCGACTGCCCCGCTTCGCCGGCAGCATCCTGTGCCTGGCCGCGCGCCGCGAGCGCCACCACCCGGCGACCAGGGCGAGCACGAGGCAGCAGCCGGCAAGGCCGACGAGGAGCCAGCGGAGCCGTCGGTTCTGCCGGGACGTCGCGTCGGCACGCTCCTCGTACCGCCTGCTCCTCGGCCTCGACCAGCCGCCCGGCCGGCGAGCAGGAAGTCTTGCTCGACGTGGGTGAGCTCCTCGGGCCGGGCCGTCGCGACCTCGAGACCTGACAGCAGTCGGGTGCCACGCCAGAGGCCGGTGCGGCTCCCGCCCTTCGGCGTCCCACTCCGAGGCGCGCCGAGCGCCAGCCGTGCGCTGGATCGTTGCGGCCGGCGGCATCGTCGGCGAGCCACCCGCGCAGCCGCGGCCACTCGCGGAAGAGCGCCTCGTGCGCGACCTCGACGTGACCGTCCCCGACCGACGACCAGCCGCGCCTCGAGCGAGCCGCTCGAGCGACCGCCGCAGGCCGGGCTGGGCGAGGGCCATCGACCTCCGTCGAACGGCACGCGCCGTCGTACGACGCCGATGCACCCTCACCAGGTCCGGCGAGCCGCAGGAGCAGGAGCCGCGCGGCGGCCTGCTCGGCTCGTGCGAGCTGTACCCACACGTCCTCGGCGAGCGTGCGCGATGGCGCCGCTGCATCCCGCCGGTCGCGACGTAGGCGGCATAGGTCAGCGGAGTCCCCCGTCGCGCCGCTCCCACACCTGGGTCATCGCGACCGACAGCAGCGGCAGAAGCCCCGGCTCGGCGCCGGCGTCGCTGACGATGGTCTCGGCGAGCCCCTCCTCGAGCGACAGCCCGGCACGCGACGGCCGGCGTGGTGACGGCGCGCGCGATCTCGGCGCCGGTGGGCGAGCCGACGAGCACGGTGCCGTCGGCCATCGAGCGCAGCCAGACTCGGCGTGCTCCGCGACCTCGCCGACGTAGTCGGCGCGCACGGCGAGCACGACCGAGGTCGAGCGATCATCGGACAGCAGCTCGACCAGCGTGTCGAGGAACGCTGCGCGCTCGCCGGCGTCCTCGCACGCGGTCCACACCTCCTCCAGCTGGTCGACGACGAGCAGCGTCCGTACCGCCTCCTCCTCCGCGCGGATCAGCTGGGTGAGCAGGTCAGCGATCTCCGCACGCCCGTTGCCGAACGCCGCTCGCGCGAGCTCACGCATCGGGTGACGGCCCGGCCGCATGAGCACCTGCCGCCAGGACGAGCTGCCGGGAAGCACGTCGTGGCGCCAGTGCCGCGAGGACGCCTGCTCGAACCACGGAGGACTTGCCGGAGCCGGAGGTGCCGACGATGGCGAGCAGGCGGGTCGAGGTCGAGGCGGGAGAGGAGCTCTGCGACGAGGTGCTCGCGGTCCGGCGAACCACGGGGCCGTCCTCGACCTCGTACGACGCGAGGCCGCGCCAGGGACAGACGTCCGAGCGGGACGCGGCTGGTCGCTCGGCGGAGTCGCCGAGCGCGACGATGCTGGCGCTGACATCGGCACGCGCCGTGGCCAGCACCGTGCTCGACTCACCTGCCACCGCCACAGCCGACCTTGAGGCGCTCGACCGGCCGACTTCCCGGGCCAGGCGGGCGGCGACAGCGTGGACGTGCGCCGGCCAGGCCGGCCCCGAGGCGAGGACCTCCTCGGTCATCTCGTCCAGCGCGGCGGGAGCGGCATACCCGGCCACGAGGCGGCGTACGTCCGCGGCGGCGGAGGGGAGCAAGATCCACCACGGTGGCGTCGTCGGGGACACTGGCGCCGGGACGGGTCAGCACGAGCAGCATCGCGTGCGGCTCGAGCTCCGCCTCGGGACGCTCGAGGACACGCAGCCACGGCGGCTGCGGCGGTGGGTCCTGGCCCTCGAGGAGCACGGGACCTCCGACGTCGGCGACCTCCTGCGCAAGGGCGGCTGCCAGGGCCGTGGCTCCTGGACCCCGCTGGGGCCCCGGACGACGACGCGGGTGGTCGACCCCGCGGCCGTACGCTCGCCAGGCGGACCGCAACGTCTCGAGCTCCACCTCGCGACCGACGACGGGGAGTGGCCGGTGAGCAGCAGCGCAGCGGGCACATCGGCACGTGGGCGAGCGAGCTCGAGCTCGGGATCCTGGGCGAGCACCCGTGCGTGCAGGCTGCGCAGCCCTGGACCGGGATCGACGCCGAGCTCGTCGGCCAGGAGCGACGCGAGCGCGGTCGTAGGCGTCGAGGGCCGCGACCTTGCTGCCCGGCACCGGTAGTTGGCGAGCATGAGCATCTCCCACAGCCGCTCGCGGAGCGGGTGCTCGCTGACCGCCCGCTCGAGCTGGGCCGCAGCTGCGCGCTCCTGCCCCAGCTCCAGCATCGCTCTCGAGGCGGACCTCCTCGACAGCGAGCGCAGCTCCTCGAGCCGGCGGCCTCTGCCTGCCCGAAGGCGGTCTCCTCGCAGCCTGGAGTACGCCGGGTCCGCGCCAGAGCGCCAGCGCATCGACCGCGGCGTCGAGCGCGGCATCGGCCCGGCTGCCGTCGAGCGAGCGCCGCGCGAGGCCGGCCAGCTGGGTGAAGCGTCCGGCGTCGGTGTCCCGCTCGCTGATGGCGAGCCGGTATCCCGCTCCGTCGGTGAGGAGCAGGCGCGGGTCTCCGTCGCGGTCGGGTTCCAGTGAGTTCCGCAGGCGCAGCACGTATGTCTGAAGGGACTTGGCAGCGCTGCGCGGTGGGTTCTCCGCCCACAGCGACTGGGCGAGGTCGGCGGTCGGCACGACCTGGCCGGCGTACGCGACGAGGTGGAGAGCAGGATGCGCTCCTTCGCGCCCCTGATCTCGGCCTCTACCCCACTGGTGACCACGCGAAGTGGGCCGAGGACGTGGAAGTCCATGGAGAGACGATAGGGCTGGATCAGCACTGGGTCCTCGTTTCCGGCAGGGTGCGCCGGACGAGTAGGCACCGCACGTGGTCGAGCGCCGGTCGCGATGCGGTCGACAGCGAGACTCGACCGGTCGCCGGGCCGGGGTCGCCCGAGGACCGTACGCGCCGCTACGTCTGAGGCTTCGGTCCCGCTTCTGGGCGGTGCGTGAGGAGGATTCCGGGGGTCGCGAATCCTCCTTGCTCACCGCTCCTCGGGCTGCTCCGTCGAGTCGTCGTCGGAGGTCGGCTCGGTGTCCGTGTCGACCTCGGCCTCGGCGGCGACCGGCTCGACATCGGCGTCCGCCGCCTCGACCGTCTCGGGCTCCTCGGCTTCAGCCTCCAGCTCGGGCAGTGCCACTCCGGGCACCGTGCCGGTGAGCGTGGCGAGCATCTGCCGCACGTTGGAGAGCTGCGCGTTGATGCTGTCGCGACGCTGCGCGGCGGCCGCGAGCTCCCGCTCCGACTCGGCCCGCACCCGGTCGGCCGTCGCGCGGGCCTCGGCCACCATGGACGTCGAGCGATCCTCGGCGTCGGACAGCATCCGCGCGATGCGGGCCTCTGCCTCGCTGCGGCTGCGCTCCAGCGACGCCTCGGTGTCGCGGTTGCGGGCCGCCATGGCGTCGAGCTCGGCCTGGGTCGCCGCCTGCTGCGCCTGGAACTCCGAGGTGGCCTTCTGGCGGCGCTCGGCGAGGGTGGTCTCGAAGTCGGCGGCGGACTGGGCGGCCTTGGCGCGGGCGTCCTCGTAGAGGGCCTCGGCCTCGGCGCGCCGGGCCGAGGCATCGCGCTCCGCGGCGTCGCGCTCGGAGTCGGCGGCCTTGCGGGCGTCGGCCACCAGCCGGGCACCTTCGGACTCGGCGTCGCGGCGGGTCTCCTCGGCGTAGCGGTCGGCGTCGGCACGCAGCGCGCTCGCCTCGCCCTCGGCCTCCTTGCGGAGCGACTCGACCTCGCCGACGACGCGGTCGCGGATCTCGGCCGCCTCCGCCTCCGCCAGGGAGAGGATCTGCCCGACGCGCTCACCGAGGTGCTCGTACGTCGGCGCCTCCGGCTCGTGCGCCTCCCGGGAGACCAGCGCCTCGCGCGACGTGGCGGCCTCGGCCCGCGCCTGCTCCGCGGCCGCTTCCGCCGCCTCGAGCCGCGAGCGCAGCTCGGCGGCCTCGCTCTGCGCCTGAGCGAACGCCCGCTCGACCTCGTGGGGGTCGTAGCCGCGGCGGATCGTCGTGAACATCTCTTCAGGCATCGGGGTTCTCCTGGTCGGGGGTGGGGGAGGTGGGGGCAGAGGGGGATGTCGGGAGGTCGCCGCGTTCGGGGACGGAGAGCGCCTCGATGACGCCGGAGAGCTGGCCGAGCTCGGCGGCGATGCCGTCGCGCTGCGTCTGCAGCTGGGCAATCTCGGCGCGGGCCCGCTCGAGCGCCCGGCGAGCGTCCTCGCGCAGCTGGTCGGCCTCGGCGCGCCCGTCGGCGACGAGGGCGAGCGACTCCTCGCGAGCCCGGCGCCGGTCCTCGGCCGCCTCGGCGCGGCTGCGGGTGACCTCCTCGGCGACCAGGGCACGCAGGCTGGCGGCACCCGACTCGGCCTCGGACCGCCGGCGCTCGAGCCGTTCGACGGCCCGCTCGGACTCGTCGGTCGCCTCGGCGATGATGCGGGCTGCGTCGGCCTCGGCCCGCTCACGGATGGAGCGCGCCTCGCTCTCCATCTCGCCCGCGGCCAGTGCCGCGACCTGGGCGATGTCGTCGGCACGCTGCTGAGCGGCGTCCAGCTCGGCGGCCACGCGTGCGGCGACCGCGGCGATGACGGCCTGCAGGCGACGGCGTACGGAGCTGGTGTGCGCGCCGACGTCGGCGTGGCCGGCCTTGCGGATCGCATCGGCCTCGCGGGCGGCGCCGTCGAGCACGGAGCGGACGGTCGCGGTCGCCCACTCGGTCTGTTCGGCGGCCTGCTGCAGCTTCTCCTCGCTCTCGGCGCGGGCCCTGGCGAGGATGTCGGCGGCCTCCTGGCGGAGGCGCTCGGCCTCGGCGGCGGTGGTGCGACGCAGCTCGTCGGCATGGAGCGCGGCCTCGTCGCGCATCCGCGCGGACTCGGTGGACGCACTGGCCCGCAGCGACTCGGCCTCCGCCGTCGCGGAGTCGAGGTGGTGCTGGCCGGTGGTGCGGCTCTCCTCCACCAGCCGGGCCGCGGTCTCCTGGGCGGCGGTGACGGTGGTGTCCGCCTCGGCCCTGGCCGCTTGGATGAGGGCAGACCTCTCGGCCGCGGCGCTGTCGCGCAGCTCCATCGCCTCGGCGCGGAGCACGACGGCTTCGTCCTGCGCCGCGGTCCGCAGCTGGTCGCCCTCGAGCCGCGCCTGCTCGACCTGCTGGTCGCGCGCACCCTGGGCCGAGCTCATCAGCAGCGACGCCTGCTCGTTGGCGTCGACGACGATGGTGGCCGCCTCCTCCGAGGCCCCGGCCAGGACGTCCTCGGCCTGCTTGCGGGCCCGGCCGGCCTCGGCGCGGTCGCGCTCGGCGTCGGCCATCAGCTGCCGGGCCTCCTCGCGGAGGACGGCGAGGTCGGCGGTCAGCCGCTCGGCCTCCTGCCGCGCCTCGCTCTGCAGCTGGTCGGCGACCTGCTGGGCACGAGCGAGGAGGGCAGCGGTGCTGGGTTCGCCCGAGGAAGCCGTGGTGGCGGCGTCGAGAGCCATTGGCGCCATTCCTTCCACACGATCCGAGACCCTTCATTGTGGCAGCGGAACCCACCCATTGACAAAGGGGCGGCGTCGGGGTTGCGCTGACAGCGAACGATCTTGTCGACCCCGGCCGCCGACCGGTGGAGTGGGGCCATGAAGCTCCTCGTCCTCGGCGGCACCCGGTTCCTCTCCCGCGAGGTGGCCACACAGGCCGTGTCCCGGGGGTGGGACGTCACCTGCGCCTGTCGGGGCGAGTCCGGGCCGGTGCCGGACGGTGCCGAGCACCTGCGCTGGGACCGGGCCGACGAGGCCCCCGACGCCCTGTCCCACGGCACGTGGGACGCCGTCGTCGACGTGACGCGCCTCCCGTCGCACGTACGCCGCGCCGTGGCGGCGACCGCGGACGCCCACTGGGTCTTCGTCTCCACGGTCAGCGTCTACCCCGACAACGCGTCGCCCGCGATGGAGCCACTGGCCGAGCCGATCACCGAGGACGTCGACCTCGCCGTCGACCCCGAGGCCTACGGCGGCATGAAGGTGGCGTGCGAGCAGGTCGTGCAGAACGGGGTGGCTTCCTCGATGATCGCCCGCCCCGGCCTCATCGTCGGACCGGGCGACCCGACGGGCCGGTTCGCGTACTGGCCCCAGCGGCTGGCGCGCGGCGGTGAGGTGCTGGCGCCCGGCCGGCCCGAGGACGTCGTCCAGGTCATCGACGTACGCGACCTCGCGACGTGGTTGCTCGACGCCGCCGATTCGCGGACGACCGGGGCGTTCGACGCGGTGGGCACGCCGATGCCGTTCGCCGAGCTGCTCGCCGCCACGGCGGCCGGCGTCGGCAACGCCGAGCCGCGGCTGACCTGGGTCGACAGCGACTTCCTGGAGGCCCAGGGCGTGGCTCCGTGGGCGGGTGAGGGCTCGCTGCCGCTGTGGCTCCCGCGCCCGGAGTACGACGGCATGCTGGCCCACGACCCCGGACCCGCCGTCGCGGCCGGGCTCCGGCTGCGACCCGTCGAGGAGACCGCGCCCGGCTGCCTCGACTCGGAGGTCACCGCGCTCACGCCCGAGCGCGAGGCGGAGGTCCTGGCCGCCTGGCACGCCCGCTGAACCCTTTTCGCGGAACCCGCCTCACGCACCGCTCGGGAGATCAGAAGAGCAGCGCGGTCCCGGGGTCGGAGAGGATCCCGGCGACGTCGGCGAGGAAGCGCGAGCCCTTCTCGCCGTCGATGTGCCGGTGGTCGAAGGACAGCGCCAGCGTCGTCACGTCGCGCACCACGATCTCGCCGGCCCCGTCGACCCACGGTCGCTTGTTGATGGCGCCGAAGCACAGGATCGCGGACTCGCCCGGGTTGATGATGGGCGTGCCGGCGTCGACGCCGAAGACCCCGACGTTGGTGATCGTGAAGGTGCCGCCCGCCATCTCCGCCGGCTGCGTCTTGCCGTCGCGCGCGGTGGCGGTGAGCTCGCCCAGGGCCGCGGCCAGCTCGGTCATCGAGAGGGCGTCGGCGTCCTTGACGTTGGGCACCACGAGTCCGCGGGGTGTCGCCGCGGCGATGCCGAGGTTGACGTAGTGCTTGTAGACGACCTCCTGCGCGGCCTCGTCCCAGAAGGAGTTGATCTCCGGGGTGCGCTTGATCGCGAGGATGACCGCGCGGGCCAGGACGAGCAGCGGGCTGACCTTGACGTCGCGGAACTCCGGCCGCTTCTTCAGCCGGGCCACGAGCTGCATGGCCGCCGTCACGTCGACGGTGATCCACTCGGTGACGTGGGGACTGGTGAAGGCCGACTGGCTCATCGCCGTCGCCATCATCTTGCGCACGCCCTTGATCGGCTCGCGGGTCTCCCGCTCGCCGGGCGTCGCCGCTGCGGCCGCGGGAGCGGCGACAGCTGCGGCGACCGGAGCCGCCTGCGCGGCGCCGCCGGCGGCACCCTGGACGTCGTCGCGCGTGATCGATCCCGACGGGCCGGAGCCGGTCAGGGTGGCCAGGTCGACGCCGAGGTCCTTCGCGAGCTTGCGCACGGGCGGCTTCGCCAGTGCGCGTACGTCGCTGGGCTCGGCCTGCGCCGACGAGGGGATGAGCGCCTCTGCGGGGGCAGCGGCGGGAGCGGGTCGCTGGTCGACGGCCGGCACCGGCGGCTCGTCGGCCGGCAGCACGTCCTGCGACTGGGCGCCACCGGGCGAGAAGGCCCCCTGGACCTGCATCTGCGTCTGCGCACCGGCGTCGCTGCTCGGCGAGGCCGAGCCACGCCGGGCCCGGCGCATCGGCCCACGGTCGGCCTTGATCCGGCCCACGAGGGACGCACCCTCCATCGACCCGGACGCGGCCGGGTTGGAGAGGTCGATGTCGGCGGCGTCGACCTGGGCGGGAGCGGCCCCTCCGTCCCCGGCGCCCGCCTTCTGGGCCATGCCGAGGTAGGGGTCGGACTCGGTCTGCGGAGCGGTGGCCGGAGCCTCGCCCTCCGCCCCGATCGAGATGATCGGCGTGCCGACGGGCACGGTCTCGCCCTCGGCGACGAGCAGCGCCAGGACGGTGCCCTCGTAGGGGGACGGCAGCTCGACCAGCGACTTGGCGGTCTCGATCTCGACGATCACGTCGTTGATCTCGATCGTGTCGCCGACCTTGACCTTCCAGGCGACGATCTCGGCCTCGGTGAGGCCTTCACCGACGTCGGGCAGCAGGAATTCAGACATCACGAACCTCTCAGTACGCGAAGGTGCGGTCGACGGCGTCGAGGACACGGTCGAGGTCGGGGAGGTACTCCTCCTCGATCCGCGACGGCGGGTAGGGCATGTCGAACGCGCCCACCCGGAGCACCGGGGCCTCGAGGGAGTAGAAGCACTCCTCGGTGACCCGGGCCGCCACCTCGGCGCCCATGCCGAGGTTGACGTGTGCCTCGTGGGTGATCACGCAGCGGCCGGTGCGGCGTACGGACTCGTAGACCGGGGCCATGTCGAGCGGCGAGAGGGTGCGCAGGTCGATGACCTCGAGGCTGCGGCCCTCGGACTCGGCGGCCTCGGCGCACTTGAGCGCAGTCTTCACGGTGGGGCCGTAGGCCAGGACCGTCGCGTCGCTGCCGGCGCGCACGACGCGCGAGGTGAACAGCGGCTCGGGGGTGGCCGACTCGTCGAGCTCGGCCTTGTCGGCGTGGTACTGCCGCTTGGGCTCGAGGAAGATGACCGGGTCGTCGTGGGCGATGGCCTGCTGGATCATCCAGTAGCCGTCGACCGGGTTGGAGCACGCCACGACCTTGAGGCCCGGCGTGTGCGCGAACTGCGCCTCCGGGCTCTCCGAGTGGTGCTCGACCGCACCGATGCCGCCGCCGAAGGGGATGCGGATGACGATCGGCATCTTCACCTTGCCCTGCGAGCGGTAGGTGTACTTGGCGACCTGGCACACGATCTGGTCGTAGGCCGGGTAGACGAAGCCGTCGAACTGGATCTCGACCACGGGTCGGTAGCCGCGCAGCGCCATGCCGACCGCGGTGCCGACGATGCCGGACTCGGCGAGCGGCGAGTCGATGACCCGGTCCTCGCCGAAGTCCTTCTGCAGTCCGTCGGTGATGCGGAAGACGCCGCCGAGCTTGCCGACGTCCTCACCCATGAGCAGGACCTTGTCGTCGGCCTCCATGGCCTTGCGCAGGCCCATGTTGAGGCCCTTCGCCAGCGTGATCTTCTGTGTCGTGCTCATGCGTGCGACTCCTCGAAGCTCTCGAGGTAGGCCGCGAAGCCGTCGCGCTGGGCGGCGATCTCCTCGGTCATCTCGGTGAAGACGTAGCCGAACTGGTCCAGCGGCTTGGGGTCGGGCAGCGCCTTGCAGCCCTCGCGGAGGTGGTGGCCCAGCTCCTTGGCCTCGGCGTCGAGGGCGTCGAAGAACTCCTGGTCGACGAGGCCGTTGCGGCGCAGGTAGACCTTGAGCCGCTCGATCGGGTCCTTGAGCTTCCAGTGCTCGAGCTCGTCGTTGAGGCGATAGCGCGTCGGGTCGTCGGTGGTGGTGTGCGCGCCCATCCGGTAGGTGTAGGCCTCGACGAAGGACGGGCCGTTGCCCTCGCGCGCCCGCTGCAGCGCGGCCTTCGTGACGGCGTACGTCGCCAGCACGTCGTTGCCGTCGACGCGGATGCCCGGGAAGCCGAACCCCAGCGCTCGCTGGTAGAGCGGGATCCGGGTCTGGCGCTCGATCGGCTCGGAGATCGCCCACTGGTTGTTCTGGCAGAAGAACACGACGGGGGCGTTGTAGGAGGCGGCGAAGATGAAGGCCTCGTTGACGTCGCCCTGCGAGGACGCGCCGTCGCCGAAGTGGGCGATCACGGCCGAGTCGCGCTCCGGGTCACCGGTGCCGACGACCCCGTCGCGCTGCATGCCCATGGCGTAGCCGGTGGCGTGGAGCGTCTGGGCGCCGATCACGATCGTGTAGAGCCCGAAGTTGTTCTCGTTGGGGTCCCAACCGCCCTGGTCGACGCCGCGGAACAGGCCGAGCAGTCGCAGCGGGTCGACGCCCTTGCAGTAGGCGACGCCGTGCTCGCGGTAGGTCGGGAACACGTAGTCCTGCGGGCGCAGGGCGCGGCCGGCGCCGATCTGGGCGGCCTCCTGGCCGAGCAGCTGGGCCCAGATGCCGAGCTCGCCGTGGCGCTGGAGGGCGGTGGCCTCGACGTCGATGCGCCGGGTCAGCACCATGTCGCGGTAGAGGCCGCGGAGCTCCTCGGCCGAGAAGTCGTGGTCGAACTCGGGGTGGTGGACGCGCTCACCCTCGGGCGTCAGCAGCTGGACGAGCTCGGGGCCACCGTCGGACTGGGACGGTCCGAAGACCTCCGCAAGGTCGGGGCCGAAACTCACAGGATCGGACAACGCACTCTCCTCACAATCAGGCAGCGGCAGTCACGGGATCGCCGGACGCCGACGGCTTGCACGCGTGGTCGTCGGCGTGTGTGACCCCGACCACATGGTGGTGCTCAACGTATCGGCCGGAGCCTGCCAGCACCAATCCGACAACCCCTTCCCCACCCCCGTCGACCGCCTCCGTAGTCCGCATCAAATGCGTCGTCCCACGACTGCCGGGCAACCCATCTGATGCGGACTAGACACGCGCGGGCATGGATGAGCCGGCACCGATGGGCTCGTGGGTGACCCACCGGTGCCGGCTCCCCTCCATTGGGGGTGGAGGTTCGGGCGGCAGCTCGCCGCCCTGTGATGAAGGCCTCCGTCAGTTGCTCGTGCCCCGCAGGCCGGTGTCGGGCAGGACCTCGGGGGCCTCGCACAACGCCGGGATCCGCAGCTTGTCGAGCCTGGTGGAACCGACCTTCAACGTGACCCGAGCCCGGGCCTTGCCCTTCGTGACGAACTTCTTGCTCGTCTGCGACTTGACCGCGATCCGGTGCACCTTCGGGCCCACGCGGAGCTTGTAGGTGACCGTCTCCCCGGACCGGTTCGCGAGCTTGGCCCGGACCGTGCCCTGGCAGCTCGCCTTGACCGAGCCCACCGCCTTGCCGAAGGACTGCTCGGGCGCGACCTCAGGCGGCGGCGGTGCAGCCGGGGTGCAGGCCAGGACGACCGCGGTGGCCGTCGGGTCCGTGCCGACCGGCTGGTCGATCGTGGCGGTGTTGGTGTGGCTCCGGCAGGCGCCAGCAGCTCCACCGGCCACCGCCAGCGAGTAGGTGTAGGTCTTCACCAGTCCCGAGGCCCAGGTCAGGGACGGGTCGAGGACGACCCGCTGACCGGCCACGGTCTTGTCGTCGACCACCTGAACCGTCTTGTTGGTCTCCGAGCGGACCGCGAAGGAAATGGGATCCGTGGTCTCGGTGACCGACGTCGAGCCCGCCTCACCCGCCGGGTCCCACGTGGCCGTCACGCCCAGCGTCCCGGAGCCCGCGGGCTTGGAGCTGAACGTGC
Organism: uncultured Actinomycetota bacterium; assembly: GCA_963740115.1. Taxonomy (GTDB): domain Bacteria; phylum Actinomycetota; class Actinomycetes; order Propionibacteriales; family Nocardioidaceae; genus Nocardioides. Next base: position 352,991 of record CAVUCQ010000001.1, read on the forward strand.
AGGCGATCGGCAGGGTCTTCGAGCTGTCCTCGGCGATGAGGACGTCCGACCCACCGGCGACGGTGCAGACCGAGCCACCACCCATGGTGGTCGCCGCCGCGACGTCGGCGGTGATGTCACCGTCGGCGTACTGGTTGGGGTTGTCGATCGTCACCGAGCCCTGGAGCTTCCACCCGGAGTCCGTCGCCGCACCGGCCCTGGCCGTCACCGTGTAGGTGAAGGTCGCGTTGCCGGACCCGTCGACCGTCCGCTGCGTCGCGTCGGCCACCTTGGTGATCGACCAGGCGTAGTCACGCACCAGGTCGGCCGTTGCGGTGGGCGCCAGCTCCAGCGGCCTCTCCACGCAGACCTCGACGGTCTCGGTGTCGCTGTCGGAGACCTTGGAGTCCGTCGCGACGACCGTGGCCGTGTTGTCGTAGGTCGTGCAGGAACCCGGGACTCCGTCGAAGTCCTTGGTGTAGGTGAAGGTCTTCGCGCCGTCCTCGGCGTGGAGCACCACGCCACCCGGGACCTCGTCGTTGAGGTCGATCTGGGTGTCGGTCACCGATGCGGTCTCGTCCGTCGTGTCGACCTCGGCGTCGGCGAAGTCGAACGACTTCGTCCCCGACGCCGACCCGTCCGTGCCGTGGTACGACGCCGCGTCCCACGTAGCGGTCGCCGTGTTCGTGCCCGTCGTGCTCGCCGTCGCGTTCGGCAGCTCGCAGAAGTACTCGAACGTCCACGTCCCCGTGGCGATGGTCAACGGACCAGCGGGCTTGTCGATCGTGCACGTCGCACCCGGCAGCGTGTCGACCAGCGACACACCCGAGATGGTCGTCTCGTTCGGGTTCTCGACCGTGACCACACCGGTCACCACGAAGGTGGAGTCCTTCGCGGCCGACGGCGTCACCACCACGTCGTACTCGAACGTGGCCGGCGTGCCCTCGCGCACCGTCTGCGACGAATCACCCTCGACCGACTTCTCGATCGACCAGTCGTAGTCACGAGCCAAGGTCGGGTCCGCCGTCTTCGACACCACCAGGTCGTCCAGGTCGACACAGACCTCCACGGTCTCGGTGTCGCTGTCGGAGTCCTTGGAGTCCGTCGCGACGACGGTGGCCGTGTTGTCGTAGGTCTTGCAGGCACCCGGGACTCCGTCGAAGTCCTTGGTGTAGGTGAAGGTCTTGACGCCGTCGGACGCCTTGAGCACCACGTCGCCGGGAGCCTCGCCGTTGAGGTCGACCTGGGTGTCAGTCACCGTGGCCGTCTCGTCGGTCTCGGTCACCGTCGCCTGGGCGAAGTCGAACGAGGCCTGCCCCGACGCCGAGCCGCTCGTGCCGTAGAACGCAGGCGCGTCCCACGTCGCTGTGGCGGTGTTCGTGCCCGTCGTCGTCGCCGTGGCGTCCGACATCACGCACGAGTACGGGAACGAGCTGGTCCCGGTCGGGACCGACAGCGTGCCGGCCGGCTTGTCGATGGTGCAGGTGCCACCCGGCAGGGAGTCGTTCAACGACACCCCGGTGATCGTCTTCTGGTTGGGGTTGTTCACCTTGATCACACCCGTGACCACGAACTCGGTGTCCGTGCCACCGGTGGGCGTGACGACGACGTCGTACTCGAACGTGGCCGGCGTGCCCTCGTCGACCGTCTGCGACGACTCGCCCTTGATCGACTTCTCGATCGACCAGTCGTAGTCACGGGCGAACTTCGGGTCCGCGGTCTTCGTCACCACCAGGTCGTCGAGGTCCACGCACAGCGTGACCGTCTGGTCGGAGGTGTCGAAGTCGTCGGTGTCGCTCTCGTCCACCCGTGCCACGTTGGTGTAGTCGGTGCACGAGCCGGCCGTCCCACCCACGGCAGGGCTTGAGTAGGTCGCGACGACGACCCGGTGGTTGGCCGAGCCCCAGACGTCGGACCACTTGTACTGGGCGGCGCCGATCGGCGTGGCCGAGTTGCTGCCGAACGTGTCGATCACTGAGGCGTACTCGTCGATCTTCGGTTGCACCGTGATCGCGTAGGTCGCCTGGGCCGTGGCCTGGCCCGGGTGAGCAGCGGCCTGCGGGTACTTCGTCTGGTCCCAGCTGACCGTGGCCGTGGTCGTGCCACCCACGAGCGCACCGGCACCCGGGTCGCACGTGTAGTCGTACGTCGTGCTGCCGTCGCCGACGTCGACCTGGACACCGGCGGTGCCGGGGTCGACGTCGATGGCGGCGTTGCTCGGCAGGAAATGGCACGCGAGGTCGCCGGAGATGCTCAGCGTGGCGCGCATGTCGGGGTGCGTCGCGGGATTCGGATTGGTGACGGTCGCAGTGCCGTGCACCTCCTTGCCCGCGGGCGGTCCCTCGGCAAGTGCCTCGAGCTCCACCTCGTACTGGAACGTCGTGGTCTGGCCCTCGTCGACGGTCTTCGAGTTCGGGCCCACGACCGTCTTGTGGACCAGCCAGTCGTACTCCACGCCGTAGGAGCCCGACGCCTGGTTGGAGATGCTCAGGGGGTTGAAGTAGAGCTTGTTCAGGAACTGCACGGTCGCGACGGCGGTCCCGCTGTTGCCGACCACCACGTTGGTGTGGACGGTCGTGTCCGGCTTGTAGCCGGCGGGCGTGACGGTCTCCTCGACCGTGTAGGTCCCGGGCTTCGCCGGGCTGATCGTGACCGTGCCGTCAGCCACGGTGTCGATGCCAGGGGCCGCGCCGTCCTTGACGACGAGCTCGGCCGCCGCCGCGCCGGTGACTCCGGGAATCGGGTTGGGCGTGATCCTGAACGTCGCGCCGCCCACGGCGGTGCCGAACTGGTCCAACTTGTTGATGACCAGCTGTCCGCACGTCGGCGGGACGTTGATCCCGACGCCCCCGATGAAGTCCAGGAGCGACGAGCTCTCGGAGTCACCGGCGAAGGAGCGGACGTTCATGACGCCGAACGCGCCTCGGCAGTCGCCGATGTTGTCGAAGGAGCTGAGGTTGACGGCAGCCTCCGCGAAGAGCCCGTCCGCACTGGTTGCGCCGGCGAAGCCGGAGCCGGCGATGCTGGTGGGGCACCAGGCCGATGGCGTGGCGTAGCCGGGCACGGCGAAGCAGCCGGACGCAAAGGCGCCGGACGCCGACTGCGTCCACTTGTAGGCCGCGGTGAGGTCGAAGGAGTCGTTGCCGTCCTGCTCGAAGCGCAGCAGCAGGTCGTTCAGCGTCCGGTTGGGACGGAACTGCACCGAGTCGCCGGGCTGCGCGGGCAGGTTGGGCTTCTGGTTGAACTCCACCAGGAAGCTCATGGTCCCGCTCTCCTTGATGCGCCGGAAACCGAGGAACCCCCATGATTCGGATCCACTGGTGAAGTGCGACCAGACGTCGGAGATGTCGCCCTGGTCGGTCGACGTCCCGGTTCCCTCGACCCAGTCCGTCGGGTGCTGGAACGCCTTGGACCCGCCGGTGAAGTTGCTGTCGTCGTCGCCCTCGGTGGGATCGGTGGTGTGGCTGCCGGTGGGCGTGTCCCAGTCCACCCCCGCCACCACGTCGTCAGCCGTGTTGCCGTCGATCTCGAAACCTGCCACCACCGCGGCGCCTGCCGACGACGTGGTCACAAGCACCAGGGTCGGGATCAACAGGAGGAGGGCGACGAGCTTGCGAATGCCCCCGAAGCCTCGGCGTCCCCTGTGCGCCGCGGCGGCCTCGCGGGCCAACCGGCGCTGCCGTGCGGTCTGAGTCGTCTTGCGTGCGTGTTGCATGTCTGTCCCCTGAGTCGATCCCACTGGAAGTGCACAAGTGATCGCAGCCCTCGAGAGGGCCTCGACCGTGGCAGCCGTGGGCCCCCAAGACGCACGGCGCGCATGTCTCGAGGAGAAGACTCACCGCCGGCGGGGCCGCGCACATCCCTCCCACCCAAGGCGGAGGACTACCTGCAGGTGGCCTTGACCAAACCTTCCGGGATCAGCCCGAATAGGGAGCCAACGGACCAGACCAGGTGGTGCCAGCACCACCACGCGCCGGACGCACCCGTCCACGGGGACCGGCCAGCGTTCGGGGCCGTGGCGGGGGGCCGCACAGCACAAAGGTGGCGCCGAGCAGCTGTTTCCAGCCGCCCGACGCCACCGGGTCGTGATCAGTCGTCGATCAGTTGTTCATGGCTCGCAGGCCCGTGTCGGGCAGGGCCTCAGGCGCCTGGCACAGCGCCGGGATCCGGAGCTGGTCGAGCCTGGTGGCGCCCACCTTCAACGTCACCTTGGCTCGTGCCGCCCCGTGGGTGACGAACTTCTTCTGGGTCGTGGACTTCACCGCGATCTTGTGGACCTTGCTGCCCACGCGGAGCTTGTAGACCACCGTCTCACCGGACCGGTTGTTGAGCTTGGCCCGGACCGTGCCCTGGCAGCTCGCCTTGACCGCGCCCACTGCCTTGCCGAAGGCCTCCTCGGGGAGCACCTCCGGAGCCACCACAGGCGGCACGACCACCGGCGGGGTGACCGGCGGGGTGACCGGCGGCGTGACCGGCGGCGTCACCGGCGGCGTCACCGGCGGCGGAGGGGGCGGCGTGACACACAGGACCTTGGTGAACGTGAAGGTCCACTGGGTCGTGACACCCTCCTTGGCGACCACTCCGGCCTTGGCAACGGCCTTCACCGTGTGCGTGGTGCCAGTGGCCACGAACGGACCAGCCGCGACAGCCGTGCCGTCCACCGTGTAGGTGAAGTTGGCGTCAGTCGGGATCGTGATGCGGTCGTTCGTCGGACCCGTCGCCGGCTCGCACACGTCCGATGCCGTGGCAGCAACCGGGGTGGCCGGGACGGGCGGGGGCGGCGGAGGGGGCGGCGTGACACACAGGACCTTGGTGAACGTGAAGGTCCACTGGGTCGTGACACCCTCCTTGGCGACCACTCCGGCCTTGGCAACGGCCTTCACCGTGTGCGTGGTGCCAGTGGCCACGAACGGACCAGCCGCGACAGCCGTGCCGTCCACCGTGTAGGTGAAGTTGGCGTCAGTCGGGATCGTGATGCGGTCGTTCGTCGGACCCGTCGCCGGCTCGCACACGTCCGATGGCGTGGGAGCGGTCGGAGTGGCCGGGGGCGGGACAGGCGTGAGGGTCACGGAGAAGTGGCTGACCTCCTTGCCCGTCGAGTGCTCGATGGTCACCGAGGCGACCGGAGCGCCCGACACGACGTGGTACTCCGCCTCCGTGCCGGCCTTCACGCACCAGCCGGTGATCAGGTAGCCCTCGGGCGCGGTGTAGGTGAACGAGGTGTCGTCCACGCCCGCGGGCGGAGACAGGTGGGTGCCGGAGCACACCTCGCTGGCGGCCGCGGGGCTCGCCTGTGCTCCGAGCACTGCAAGGGTCGGCAGCAGGAGGAGGAGTGCGAAGACTCGTCTCACCCCGGGCCGCCCAGTCGTCGGTGGTGCCTTGTGATGTGCGTACATGTTCCATCCCCTTGCGTTGATCCCACTGGTCCCGGACGAGCGGCCACTTGGAGGCTGCGCTCGGGGAGGGCCTCCCCCCCGGGAGACCGCGCCAAATACCAACTGTGGGGTACGAAAGGGGGCTGACGACCCCCCGAGACGAAGGCGTGGGGTACCTGCAGGAGGTCTTGAGGAAACCTCCCTCCACTTGCCCGGGTTGAGGATGTATCAAATTCCGCAGACCGTTCCACGTACCCTTGCGCCCATCCGTCAGGCAGTCCTCGCCAGGACGAACAGGGGTGTGTCGAGCGATGACCGCAGCGATCCGCACCGTGCGCCGGGGTGCACGCGCGCTCGTCCTGGGCGCCCTCGTGGCGGCCGTGCTCGCGCCGGTTCCGGCACCGGCCGACGAGTCGGCCTTGCCGCCCCGGCCGCTGTTCTGGGAGCAGCCGCTGGCCGACCCGAGCGTCGTGCACGACGGCACCCGCTGGTTCGCCGCCGGGACGGGATGGCGCGGCGGCACCAGCAGCAGCGCCCAGGAGTACGCCGGCTGGGTGGCCGGCCCACCCTTGCTCGACTCGCGGCCTGCGTGGGCCCACAACGGGGACGTGTGGGCGCCCGAGGTCGTCAGGGCCGCCGACGGCACCTGGCTGGCCTACTACTCCGTGCCGGTGGCCGGTCTCGCGACGGCACAGGACCGCTGCATCGGGGTCGCTACGTCCCCGGACCTCCTCACCCCGTTCACCCCGCTGCACACGCAACCCGTCACCTGTCCGGAGGGCGCGGCGACCGCGCCGGCCAGCGACGTCGTACGCGGTGAGCCGGGACTGCCGCGACGTGGCGTGATCGACCCGTCGTCCTACGTCGCCCCCGACGGCCGCCGGTTCCTGCTCTACCGCACCCAGGGCACGCCGTCGTCGATCCGCATGGTCCGACTCACCGCGAGCGGACTGCGCGCGGCAGCTGCCAGCCGCGAGCTGCTCCGCGACCCCGGCATCCTGGAGAACCCGGAGATGGTGGACGCCCGCGGCCGGCACCACCTGCTGCTCAGCCGCGGCGACTACGGACGGTGCGGCTATCGCACGGTCTGGCGCCGGTCGTCGTCGGTGCGGCGCGGCTGGGAGTCAGCCACCGAGACCGTGCTCCTCGACCGGGCGAGCACGGGGATCTGCGGGCCGGGTGGTGCCGACTACGTCGCGACGACCCCGAACCGGCTGTTCGTCCACGGTTGGGTCTGCGACGGGGTCAACGGCCCGTGCGAGTCGTCGTACTCCTCGCACGACGACGTCGCCCGGCGCGGCCACCGGGCGCTCTACCTGGCACGCCTGCGCTGGACCGCCGACGGACCGGCGCTGGCCCGCTTCGGCCAGGGACCGGCATGGACGCCGCCGCCGCCCTACCAGCCGCCGCCGGAGACCGCTCCCGTCGGCTGACGCCGGTCAGCCGCGCCCGTGGGGCGTCTGCCAGACCGACGGGTCCGGTCCGGCGGGAACGATCTGGGTCGGGTTGATGTCGGTGTGCACGACGTAGTAGTGCCGCTTGATCTGGTCGAAGTCGACCTCGTCGCCGAAGCCGGGCGTCTGGAACAGGTCGCGCGCGTATGCCCACAGGTGGGGCATCTCGGTGAGCTTGTTGCGGTTGCACTTGAAGTGGCCGTGGTAGGCGGCGTCGAACCGGACGAGCGTGGTGAAGAGCCGGACGTCGGCCTCGGTCAGCCGCTCGCCCATGAGGTAGCGACGATCGGCGAGGCGGTCCTCCAGCCAGTCCATCGCGGTCCAGAGGCGGTCGTAGGCGTCCTCGTAGGCCTCCTGCGACCCGGCGAAGCCGCAGCGGTAGACGCCGTTGTTGACCTCGGTGAAGACGCGCTTCATGACCGCCTCCATCTCCTCGCGGAGGTCGGCCGGCCACAGGTCGGGGGCGTCGGGACGCTGGTGCTCGCGCCACTCGAAGAAGAGGTCGTGGGTGATCTGCGGGAAGTCGTTGGTGACGACCTTGCCGGACTCGACGTCGACGATCGCCGGCACCGTGATGCCGCGGGAGTAGTCCGGGTCGCGCGCGACGTAGGCCTCCTGCAGCCGCTCGATGCCGAGCACCGGGTCACGGCCGTCCTCGTCGAGGTCGAACGTCCAGCTGCGGGCGTCGTGGGTCGGCCCCGGAGCACCCCACGAGATCGCGTCCTCGAGCCCCAGGAGGGACCGGACGATCACCGAACGGTGGGCCCACGGGCAGGCGCGGGCGGCGACGAGCCGGTAGCGGCCCGGCTCCACGTCCCATCGCGTCACGTCGCGGGGACTGTCCTTCGACCCGCTGGGGAAGGCGTCGTCGAGCGGATCCGCCGAGGACGCGCCGGCGAGGATCCGGTCGGGGAGGTAGGTCATGTCGCGCTCGAAGGGCTGGCCCTTCTGCGTGTAGCTGCCGCGGTCGTTCACGTTTCAACTGTATCGAACGGATGACAAAGGACTCTTTGCAAACAACCATTGGCAGTCGTACGGTGGCGTCATGGCCTCCTCGATCACGCCCGACATCGCCGGCCTGCGGGCCCTCAGCCACCCGGTGCGGCTGCGCATGCTCACCCTGCTGCGGGGCGAGGGACCGGCCACTGCCACGACCCTGGCGCAGCGCCTCGACCTCAACACCGGTGCGACGTCCTACCACCTGCGCCAGCTCGCCCAGCACGGCTTCATCGAGGAGGACACCGAGCGCGGCAACGCCCGCGACCGCTGGTGGCGGGCCGCGCACTCCAGCACGCGAACGGACTTCCGCGAGAAGGGTGTCGTCGACAGCGACGTCGAGGCCTACCTGACGACGGTGGCGCTGATGTACGCCGACCGGATGCGCGCCGCGGTCGCGGAGATGCCCTTCCTGCCCGAGCAGTGGCGGACGGTCGGCACGCTCAGCGACTGGGAGCTGTCGGTGACGCCCGCCCAGGCCGAGGCCCTCGTCCAGGCGCTCGCCCGGACGATCGAGCAGGCCGAGGACTCCGACAGTGACGACGCCGCGCCCTTCGTGGTCAACCTCAACGCCTTCCCGCGCCCGGGCCAGCAGTGGGACGCGCCATGACCCGGCGCACCCCGCTGGTCGGCGCTCTGGTCGCCGAGGGGATCTCGTTCGTCGGCACCCGCGTCTCGACGATCGCGATCCCGTGGTTCGTGCTGTCCACCACCGGGTCGGCGACCCAGACCGGACTGGTGGCGGCCGCCGAGATCGCGCCGCTGGTGGTCTTCAAGGCACTGGGAGGTCCGCTGCTGGACCGGGTCGGACCGCGACGGGTGACCCTCGTCTGCGACTTCCTGTCCGCCTTCGTCGTCGCAGCGATCCCGTTCCTGCACGGGCTGGGGCTCCTGTCCTTCCCCGTCCTCCTCGTGGTGGTTGCCGTCGCCGGCGCCCTGCGCGGACCGGGTGACGCCGGGAAGTCCGCCATGGGACCCGAGATCGCCCGCGTCGCCGGCTTCTCCCTCGAGCGGGTCTCCGGGCTGGCGTCCGCCGTCGAGCGCACCTCGTCGATGGGCGGCGCCGCGCTCGCGGGGCTTCTGGTCGCCTCGGTCGGCGCCGCCAACGCCCTCTACGTCGACGCCGCCAGCTTCCTCGTCTCGTTCGTGGTCCTCGGCGTCACCACCACCGGGCTCGGACGCCCGGTCCCGGGCGAGGTCGACGCCGACCCGACGTCGTACGCCCAGGAGCTGCGGCAGGGCTGGGACTTCCTCCGCACCGAGCCGGTGCTGATCGCGATCTGCGCCATGGTCGCGGTGACCAACCTGATCGACCAGGCCTACAGCGCGGTGCTGGCGCCGGTGTGGGCGAAGGAGTCGGGCGCCGGGGTGGCGGTGCTCGGCGCGCTCTTCGCGGTGATGGGCGGCTCGTCGGTCGTCGGCGCCCTGGTGGCGGCGAAGTGGGGCGAGACGCTGCCGCGCTTCCGGACGTACGTCATCGCGTTCCTCGTCTGCGGGGCACCGCGCTACGTCGTGATGGCGCTGGACTCCCCGCTGTGGGCGGTCTTCGCGATCACGGTCGTCGCCGGAGTCGCCTCCGGCTTCCTCAACCCGATCCTCGGCGCGGTGATCATGGAGCGGATCCCCGCCCCGTTGCTCGGCCGGGTGTCGTCGCTCAACACCGCGATCTGCTGGTCGCTGATGCCGCTCGGGGGCGTGCTCGGCGGCCTCTTGGTGGCCGGGCTGGGGATCTCGCCCGCCCTGCTGGTCGCCGGCGTCGCCTACCTCGTCACCACGATGGCGCCGACCCGGGTGCCGTCGTTCCGGCGGATGGACCGGGCCCCCGCGACGCCGCCCGCCCCTGTGCCGAGCGGCGTGTCTGAGCACCGCTCGGCGCGGGCGAGGCTCAGGGCGCGAAGCGGGCCGCGACCTCGACGACGCGGTCGAAGGCCTCGGCCTCGCCGATGCTGACGCGTACGCCGTCGCCGGCGAAGGGACGTACGGAGATCCCCACCTCCCCGCACGCGGCAGCGAAGTCGAGAGCCCGCTCCTCGAGCGGGAACCAGACGAAGTTGCCCTGCGCGTCGGGCAGCTCCCAGCCGACGTCGCGGAGGCGGGCGAGCAGGTCGGCGCGGCGCGCGACGAGGTCCTCGACCCGCGCGAACAGCTCGCCCTGCGCCGCGAGCGAGGCGATCGCGGCGGCCTGCGCGACGTGGCTGACGCCGAAGGGGAGCGACACCGCCCGCAGTGCCGCGGCCAGCGGCGCGGGCGCGACGGCGTACCCGACGCGGAAGCCGGCCAGGCCGTAGGCCTTGGAGAAGGTGCGGGTCAGCACCACGTTGTCGTGGCGGCGGTAGGTGGCGACGCCGTCGATCGCGTCGTCCATCCGGACGAACTCGAGGTAGGCCTCGTCGACGACGACGACCACGTGCGGGGGCACCCGGGCGATGAAGGCGTCGAGGTCGGACTGCGTGACCGCCGGACCCGTCGGGTTGTTGGGCGTGCAGACGATGACGACCCGGGTGCGGTCGGTGATCGCGGCCGCCATCGCGTCGAGGTCGTGCCGGCCGTCGGAGGTCACCGGCACCTGGACGCTCCGGGCGCCGCCGGCCGTGACGGCGATCGGGTACGCCTCGAACGAGCGCCACGCGTAGACGACCTCGTCGCCGGGCTCGCAGAAGGCGTTGACCAGCTGGTAGATCAGGGCCACCGAGCCGGTCGCCGCCGCCAGGTCGTCGGTCGGCACGCCCATCGCCTCGCCCAGCGCCGCGTAGAGGGCGGTGCTGCCCATGTCGGGGTAGCGGTTCATCTCCGCGGCCGCCGCGGTGGCGGCCTCGAGCACGCCGGGCAGCGGGGGGTACGGGTTCTCGTTGGACGACAGCTTGTAGGACGTCAGCCCGGGTCGGGCGACGGGTGGCTTGCCGGCGACGTACGCGGGGATGGCGAGCACGTTGGGCCGGGGCTGGGGTGAGTCGGTGGACATAGCCCCGACCCTAGTGATCGGCGCCGCGGCCCCGCCACGGCCTCAGGATCGGCAGCAGCACGAGGCCGATGGCGAACCCGATGCCGGCCCCGACGACGTTGTCGACCATGTCGGTGACGTCGCACGCCCGGTCCAGCCTGGCCAGCTGGAGCTGGACGAGCTCGATGAGGAGGCTGTAGGCGGCGAGGCACGCGAGGCCGATGGGGGCCAGCAGGAGCCCGGCCCACCAGCGGCCGACCGCCAGCACGAGGAACATCCCGGCGGGCACGAACAGCAGCACGTTGAGGGTGCGCTGGTCGAGGCCGAGCACCTCGAAGGCCGCCCCCGAAGGGCCGCCGTAGTCCCACGAGCAGGACTCGCTGCGGCTCTCGGCGGGCACGATGCCGATGTCGGCGCGGGTCGGCACGAGCGTCACCAGGGCGATGGCGACGAGCGACCAGAGCAGCCCGGACACCGCCACGGCGGAGGTCGTGCCGAGTCGGCGGCGGGTGAGGAGCGCCAGGACGACGACGACCCGCCGGCGACGAGGGCGCCGAGGACCATGACCCCCGCGCCCCCGGTCCTCACGCGGGGTCCCCGCGGTGTTGTCCGGGGGAGCGCAGCGGAGGAGGAGAACGGCGTGGGGTGCTCAGCACGTCGGCGAGGGTAGCCGGTGGTGCGACCTTGGCTAGGGTCTGCGAATGCGCTTCGTGACGTGGTTGCTGACCTACGCCGCCGGACTCGCCGTCGCCGCCCTGCTGCTCGAGGGGATCTGGTTCGACGGCCCGTCCAGCGGGCAGGCCGAGCTGCGGGAGAAGATCCTCCCGTTGCTGCTCGTGGCCCTGATCCTGGGGCTGGTCTCGACCTTCGTGGAGCCCGTGGTCAAGCTGCTCTCGCTGCCCTTCATCATCCTGACCCTCGGCCTCCTGCTGCTCGTCATCAACGCACTGACGCTGATGATCACCGCCTGGGTCGCCGACGCCTTCGACCTCGGCTTCCACGTCGACGGCTTCTGGTCCGCGCTCGTCGGCGCGGTCATCGTGACCCTCGTCGGCTGGGGCGTCCGGATCGCGCTGCCGGCCCGGGACTGAGACCGGTGCCCCACGTCTCCACCTCCCTTCCTCCGGCGCGGATCCCGGGTCGCTACCGGATCGCGCTCGTCTGCCTGGGCAACATCTGCCGGTCGCCGATGGCCCACGTCGTCCTCGAGCGCCGACTGGCCGACGCCGGGCTGGACGACCGGGTCGAGGTCGCCTCGTCCGGGACCGGCGGCTGGCACGTCGGCAACCCGATGGACTCCCGCGCCGCGGCGACCCTCACCGCCGCCGACTACGACGCCAGCCGGCACCGCGCCCGGCAGTACGACGCCACCTGGCCCGAGGCGTACGACCTGGTGCTGGTGATGGACGAGGCCAACCTCGCCGACGTCGGCGGCGGCACCGACCGGATCCGGCTGTTCCGCGCCTTCGATCCCGTCGATCCGGGTGGCGAGGTGCCGGACCCGTACTACGGTGGCCCGGACGGGTTCGAGGAGGTGCTGGGGATGGTCGAGCGCACGAGCGACGCGATCGTGACCGCGCTTCCCGCCGCGCTCGAGGACCCGGCCTGATGGCTCGTCAACCGCTGGTCGCCAGGCGCGCCGAGGAGCTGCTCGGCTCGTCGGTCGTCGCGACGTCGCCGGTCGCCGGCGGCGACATCGCCACCGCGACGCGCCTGCGGCTCTCCAGCGGACAGACCGCGCTCATGAAGACGCTGCCGCACGCCCCCGCGGGTTTCTTCGAGGCCGAGGCCAGCGGCCTCCGGTGGCTCGCCGAGGTCGACGGAGGACTGCCGGTGCCGGAGGTGCTGGGCGCGGCGAGCGACTGCCTGGTCCTGGCCTGGGTCGAGCAGAGCTCGAAGACACCGCCCGAGGCGGCCACCGCCTTCGGCCAGCAGCTCGCCGCCACGCACGCCGCGGGTGCCGACGGCTGGGGCCTCGACCACGACGGCTTCATCGGCACGCTGCCCCTGCCCAACAAGACGGCCGGCTCCTGGCCCGAGTTCTACGCCGTCCGGCGGGTGCTGCCCTACCTCAAGCTCGCCCGCGACCGCGGGGCCATCACCGACGCCGACGCCGCCGCGGTCGAGAAGGTCGTCGGCAGGTTCACCGAGCTGATCCCCGACGAGCCTCCGGCCCGCCTGCACGGCGACCTCTGGAACGGCAACTGCCTGTGGGGCCAGGACCTCGCGATCCACGTCATCGACCCGGCTGCCTACGGCGGGCACCGGGAGGTCGACCTCGCCATGCTGCACCTCTTCGGCCTCACCCACCTGCCGCGAGCCATGGCGGCGTACGACGAGGCGCACCCGCTCGTCGAGGGCTGGGAGGACCGGCTCGGGATCCACCAGCTGTTCCCGCTGCTCGTCCACGCGTGCATGTTCGGCGGGACCTACGGCGCCCGCGCCGGCACGGTCGCCGCCCGCTACGCCTGACCCACCCGTCCGGCTGGTCCGCCGCCGCCCGCTGCGGGGCATGGTGGACCGATGAGCGACGCGCAGGACGCCACTCCCTGGGTCCCGGAGTCGCGCGAGCTGGCCGACCTCGAGTCCGCGGCGCACGACTGCCGGGGGTGCGAGCTGTGGGAGCACGCGACCCAGGTGGTCTTCTCCTCCGGCGACAGGTCGGCACGCATCGTCCTGGTCGGGGAGCAGCCCGGCGAACAGGAGGACCGGCAGGGGGAGCCGTTCGTCGGACCCGCCGGCCGGGTGCTCGACGAGGCGCTCGCCGAGGCCGGCATCGACCGGGGTGCCGCCTACCTCACCAACGCGGTCAAGCACTTCCGCTTCCAGCACCGCGGCAAGCGCCGGATCCACGAGAAGCCGGAGCTGCGCCACCTGACCGCCTGCCACCCGTGGCTGGAGGCCGAGCTCGAGGCCGTGACACCGGAGGTGGTGGTCGCGATGGGCGCCACGGCCGCGCGGGCCGTGCTGGGGCGGACGGTGAAGATCGGCGAGTCGCGCGGCCGAGTCCTGGACGGGCCCGGTCGCCCCGTCGTGGTGACCACGCACCCCTCGGCGGTGCTGCGGCTGCGGGGGCGCGAGGGCTACGACGAGGCCTTCGCCGGTCTGGTCGACGACCTGCGCCTCGCCGCGCCGTACGCCTGACGGCCGGGCAGGTCTATCCCCGCAGCCGCACCGACAGGCAGGTCACGCAGCCCTCGAGCCTCTCGAACTCCGAGATGTCGACGGTCACCACGTCGAGTCCGCGCTCGGACAGCAGGGCGGCTGTCTCCGGCGCCGCGGCCGACATCAGCACCCGGTCGTCACCCAGGAGCACGACGTGCGCCCCCGGCTCCTCCGGGACGGCGAGGAAGGTGGGCCAGGTGCCCGGGTCGTCCACCAGCGGCTCGTAGCCGATGACGGTGCCGTCCGGCAGGGCCGTGACCGCGGACTTGAGGTGCAGCACCTTGGTGAGCGGCACCCCGGTGACCGTCGCCCCGAGCTCGTCGAGGAGCGCGGCCAGCTGGTCGACGCCTGCCTGGTTGGTGCGTCCGCCCACCCCGACCCAGACCTGGTCGCCGTGGGTGAGGATGTCGCCGCCGTCCATGGTGGCCGGCTCCTCCAGCGCGGCGATCCGGTAGCCCTGGGCGGACAGCACCTCCGCCAGCCCCTCGGTCTCCCCGCGTCGCGCCTCGGCCCCGCTGCGCATCAGCACGGCGAGGTCGCGGTGCACGAAGACCGGGTCCTCGATGAAGACCCCGTCGGGGTGCGCGTCGGCGGGTGGCGCCTCGACGACCTGCCAGCCCTGATCGACGAGGGCGTCGACGTACGCCTGCCACTGGCGCTGGGCCAGGCCGGTGTCGACCGGGCTCCGCTCGATGTGGGTCACCAGCCCGTCGGCCAGCAGCGGAGAGGGACGGCGTACGAGGGCGAGGCGGCGGTCCATGCCGTCGAGGGTAGCCAGCGCCGGGCGGCGACGTTCAGCCTGCGTTCAGGGGGAACTGGCATCCTTGCCGGGTGACCGACGCCAAGCCCCGCGTGCTCGTCGTCGACGACGACCGTGCCGTGCGCGACTCGCTGCGCCGCTCGCTGGAGTTCAACGGCTACGACGTGGTGCTGGCGGCCGACGGCGCCGAGGGACTGGTCGCGGTCGGGAGCCAGCACCCCGACGTCGTGGTGATCGACGTGATGATGCCGCGCCTCGACGGCATCGAGACGACCCGTGCGCTGCGGGCGGCGGGCAACGACGTACCGATCCTGGTGCTCACCGCGCGCGACGCCGTCGGCGACCGGGTCGCCGGGCTGGACGCCGGGGCCGACGACTACCTCACCAAGCCGTTCGCGCTGGAGGAGCTGCTCGCGCGGCTGCGCGCCCTCCTGCGTCGGATCGTGCCCGACGACGACGCCGACGGCGAGGTGCTGACCTTCGCCGACCTCAGCATGGACGTCGCCAGCCGCGACGTGTCGCGGGGCAGCCGTCCCATCGAGCTGACCCGCACGGAGTTCACCCTGCTGGAGATGTTCCTGCGCCGCCCGCGGCGCGTGCTCGACCGCTCCTTCATCCTCGAGGAGGTCTGGGGCTACGACTTCCCGACGAGCGCCAACTCGCTCGAGGTCTACGTCGGCTACCTGCGCCGCAAGACCGAGGCCGAGGGCGAGCCGCGGCTGATCCAGACCGTGCGGGGCGTCGGCTACGTCCTGAAGGAATCATGAGACCGTCGGCGACCGACTGGCCGGACCGTCGCTGGCACTACCGCAGGTCGCTGGCGTCGCGGGTGGCGGTGCTCACCACGCTGGCGCTCGGCGTCTCGATCGCCATCCTCGCGCTGACGGGCTACGTCGTGATGCGCCAGCAGCTGATGAGCTCGCTCGACCAGTCGCTGCTCAACCGCGCGCACAAGGCGACCGCCGTGTCGACCCTGTCGAAGCTCACCGTCCGCGGCTGGCCGCCGTGGATGTTGGGCGCGGCCGACGTCCGGGTCATCTTCGTCACCGCCGATGGGGAGGCCAGCGGCACCGACATCCCCCACTTCGAGCTCGGCCGGCCCGAGTACGACGTCGTCACCGGCGAGCGCGAGTCGGTCGTCCGCACCCTCGTCACCGAGGAGGGCGAGCGGTTCCGGGTCGCCACCGTGCGGGCCGGCAGCGGGCAGGCGCTGGTCCTGGCCCAGCCCCTCAGCGCCAACGACCGCACCATGGAGAAGCTCGGCGGCGTGCTCTTCGTCTTCGGCGCGCTCGGTGTGCTCGCCGCGCTCCTGGTGGGCTGGCTGGTGGCCCGCAACGGACTGCGACCCGTACGCCGCCTCACGTCCGCCGTGGAGCGCATCGCCGTCACCGAGGACCTGACACCGCTGCGGATCGAGGGCGATGACGAGGTCGCGCGGCTGGCGAGCGCCTTCAACCAGATGCTGCTGGCGCTCGGTGCCTCGCGGGACCGGCAGCGACGTCTGGTGGCCGACGCGAGCCACGAGCTGCGTACGCCCCTCACCTCCCTGCGCACCAACCTCGACCTGCTCCACCAGGCCGAGGGCAACTCGGCGTTCCCGCCGGAGGCGCGCCTCGAGCTGCTCGACGACGTGCGTGGGCAGATCGAGGAGCTGAGCGCGCTGGTGGGCGACCTGGTCGAGCTCGCGCGCGACGAGCCGATGACGCACGTGGTCGCGGAGGTCGACCTGGCCGACGTCGTCGACCGCGCCGTCACGCGGGTGCGGCGGCGCGCCCTCGGGGTGTCCTTCGACGTGACCACCGATCCCTGGCCGGTCGTCGGCGACGCCAGCAGCCTCGAGCGGGCGGTGACCAACCTGCTCGACAACGCCGCCAAGTGGAGCCCCACCGACGGGACCGTCACCGTGCGGCTGGCCGACGGCGTGCTCGTCGTCGACGACGAGGGCACGGGCGTCGACCAGGCAGACCGGCCCCACGTCTTCGAGCGGTTCTTCCGCTCCGACGAGTCGCGGGCGATGCCCGGGTCGGGCCTCGGGCTGGCCATCGTGCGGCAGGTCGTCGACCGGCACGGCGGGCGGGTCGAGGTCACCGAGGCACCCGGCGGCGGCGCGCGGTTCTCGATGTGGGTGCCGGGCGTGGCCGCCACCGCCGACCGCTAGTCGAAGACCCGCAGCAGCCGCTCGGCCTTCCACTCCGACTCGGCCCACTCCTCGCCGACGTCGGACTTCACGGTGATGCCGCCGCCGGTGCCGAGGGTCCACGTGCCGCCGCCGTCGGTCATCAGGGAGCGGATGACCACCCCGAGGTCGGCCGGACCGTCGCCGCTGATCCAGCCGAACGCACCGGCGTACGCGCCGCGCGGCGTCGACTCGACCTCCTCGATGACCTGCATGGTGCGCAGCTTGGGCGCCCCGGTCATCGAGCCGGCCGGGAACAGGGCGCGCAGCGCCGCGATCGTGGTGACGTCGTCGCGGAGCCGGCCGCGGACGGTGGAGACGAGCTGGTGCACCGACGCGTAGGACTCCACCTCCATCAGGCCCGGCACCTCGACGGACCCGACGTCGCAGACCATCGAGAGGTCGTTGCGCAGCAGGTCGACGATCATCAGGTTCTCGGCCCGTGTCTTGGGGTCCGTCGCCAGTCGCGTGCGGTGTCGCTCGTCCTCCTCCGGCGTCACGCCGCGCGGCGTGGTGCCCTTGATCGGCTTGGTCTCCAGGTGGCGGTCGGCGGTGACGAGGGCGTACCTCTCCGGCGAGCTCGACAGCAGCCATGCCCGTGCGTCGTCGACGTCGTGCTGCAGGAAGCCGGAGTAGGGCGCGGGGTTGAGCTCGCGCAGCCGGAGGTAGGCGGTCACTGGGTCGAGGTCGGCCTCGCGGGTGAGCCGGTGGGTCAGGTTCACCTCGTAGGAGTTGCCGGCGTGGAGGTGCTCCTGGACGGCGGCGAAGGCGGCGGCGTACGGACGCGGAGGGCGAGTCTGCCTCCTGCAGGCCGTGGCAGCCCCCTCGACGGGTCGGACGCCCCGCTCGTGCGGGGACCTCGACCCGGGATTCGGAGCCACGGCGTGCTCGAACACCCGCACCGCGCGCGGCCGCATCCACACGGCGTCGGGGAGGGCCGGGTCGGGAGAGGCGGGGAGGTCGGAGCGGGAGGCGTAGCCGAGGTAGCCGAACCACTGCTCCCCCGGCCGCACCCGCTCCTCCAGCACCTCGAAGACGTCGTCGCCGACGACCGACGACGTCCCACCCGAGTGCGAGCGCACCTCGCGGCGCGATGCCGACCAGGCCAGCGAGACGTCGTCGTCCTCGAGCCAGCCGATGATCGAGCGGCGACCGGACCACTCGCGCGCACCGCCGCCGTCGAGCCAGAAGCAGCGTCGGTGTGTGCTCGCGACGTCGCGGAAGAAGGACACCGGGTCGTTCATGCGAGGAAGTTCCTCACGAGCGCCTCGCCGTGCTCGGACAGCACCGACTCGGGGTGGAACTGGACGCCCTCCAACGGCAGCGACCGGTGCCGCACGCCCATCACGACGCCGTCCTCGCTCCACGCCGTGGCGACCAGGTCGTCGCCCAGGGTGATGGCGCCGAGCGAGTGGTAGCGCACCGCCGCGAAGCCCTGCGGCACGCCCGCGAAGACGCCGGTCCCGTCGTGGCTGATCGCGGCGACCTCCCCGTGCGCCGGTCGGAGCCGCGACACCGTCCCGCCGTACGCCGTCACCAGCCCCTGCATGCCGAGGCAGACGCCGAGCACCGGACGCGAGCCGTCCGCCAGCACGGCGGCGCCCACCGAGAAGTCCTCCCGCGACGCCGGGTGCCCAGGCCCCGGCGACAGGACGACGTGGGAGTGCCGCAGCACCTCCTCCGCGGACACCTCGTCGTGCTGCACGACCCGCGGCAGGACGCCGGTCACCCGCGCGACGAGGTGCACCAGGTTCCACGTGTAGGAGTCGTGGTGGTCGACCACGATCACGTCCGGCGTCACGCAGGGAGACTATTGCTACCGGGCCACCGTGCGGCAGGTGGCCGACACCGGTTCCTCGCCCTTCTCGCGGCAGCCGTCGAAGGCGGCGAGCCTTGCCATCAGCAGCGCCACCTCGTCGCGCCTGCGCGGATCGGCCACGTCGTTGCGCCTCTCGTAGCCGTGGCGCCGGTAGCTGTAGTACTCGTAGCCCCACCTCGTCCTCCCCGGCCGCGGGTCGAGGTCGAGGCGCACCAGCAGCGCCGTACGGCTGCGCACGGCCGTGTAGGACGGGATCCGGTCGAGCTCCGACCCGCCGAAGGCGGCATCGGGATCTTTGCCGGTGAGCGTCTGCTGGGTGTGCTCGAGGAAGGCGTACGACTGCCGCGCCAGCCGGGGCTGGTTCAGCGTCGGCACCAGCGAGAGGCCGCTGCGGTAGGGCGCGGGCGGCAGCCCGGCCAGCTCCTCGAACGTCGGCGCGAGGTCGATGTTGCTGGTGACCTCCCTGCGGACGCCCGGCACGACGCCCGGGCCGGTGATCAGCAGCGGCACCCGCACGTCGGTGTCGTACGGCGTCCCCTTGCCGCGGCCCAACCCGTTCTGGCCGAGGTGGAAGCCGTTGTCGGAGGTCAGCACGACGTACGTGTCGGGTCCCACGGCACGGAGGATCCTGGTGATCAGCCGATCGGCCGACTGGGCCATCCGGGCGCGGTCGCGCAGGTCGCGGACGGCCACCGCAGCGGGCATCGTCGGTCCGGTGTTCCAGGCCCGCGCGCGCTTGCCGCCCGCCGTGCGGGGGCGGTTGTCGGCCCGGTCGTCGCCGTACCCGGGCAGGTCGGCGACCGTCAGCTTGCCGCACGCCACCCGGCCGCAGCCACGCTCCCCCGCTCGGTCGCGGAACATCGCCGGGAACAGCGGGTCACCGGGGTAGTAGCCCTCGGGCTGGGTCCGGTTGTGCGGCGCGTAGAGGGAGACCTCGAGGAAGTAGGGCGCGTCCGCGGCCTCTCCCTCGGTCAGGAAGTCCATCGCCAGGTCGCCGATGACGGTGCCGGCGTAGGCCCGGTCCTTCTCGGCGTCGCCGGCGCTCGCGGGCGGCGCCGCGTGCTCGCGCACCTGCAACCGCTGGTCCGCGAGGAAGGTGCTGGCGAAGTCCCAGCCGTCGTACGCCGAGCCGAAGACCGCGTTGAAGGTCGACCAGCCGGGCACGACCGGCGGCAGCGCCTGGCCCGGCACCCACTCGTACTCGTTGAGGAACTTGCCGACGAACCCGGTCGTGTAGCCGGCCTGCTGCAGCCGAACGTTGAAGGCACGCTCGGGGTTGCCGCCGACGTCGTACGCCGGCCAGCCGCCGAGCATCGAGACCCCGCGGTTGGACGTGTTGGTCAGGACGCCGGTCTGGTGGGGGTACTGGCCGGTGAAGAAGCTCGAGCGCGACACGCAGCACAGCGAGTCGGTGACGAAGGCGTGGGGGTAGCTGGCGCCGGCCCTGCGCATCCGCTGCACCGACCGCATCGTCTGGACAAGGTCCATCGAGAAGTCGTCGAGCATCACCACGACCATGTTGGGCCGTCCGGCTCGGGCCGCGGCCGGCTGCAGCTCACCGACGGAGGTTGCCCGGTCCGCCGACGAGGGTGGTCGCGCGTCACCGCGCGGCGTCGACCCGTCCGTCGCCCCGCAGGCCATGAGCGCGAGCAGGCACACGCCTGCCCAGGCTCGTCTGAAGTGGTGCACGTGTCCCCCGTCGTGTCCAGTCGGTCACCAAGGGTGACGCCCGGCGCGGCCGATCGGTTGCCCGCCACGCCGGAGCTCATTGTCCACTTGGCGACTGCACTTTGGTCCGGCGGGGCCTCCCCAGCCCGGTATCTGGGGACACTCTGGTCGGCCAGAGTGCCGAATGACCCACCAGATCGTCCCTAGATACCGGGGCTGGAGTCAGGAGGTGGCAGCAGGGGACAGGAGGTCGAGCACCGCGGCGTGGAGCAGGTCGTAGCCGTTCTCGGTGAGGATCGACTCGGCGTGGAACTGGATGCCGCGGAAGTGCGGCCCGACCACCGCATGGATGTCGCCGGTCGCCTCGTCGGCCTCGACACGCACTCCATCGAGCAGAGCGCCGTCCGGCAGTCCGCCGTCGGGGACGCGACCCACGAAGGTGTTGTAGAAGCCGACCCGCTCGGTGCGCCCGTCGAGCCGCACGGGCGACTGGGTGCCCTGGAAGACGACGTCCTTGTAGCCGAGGTCGAAGCCGAGACGATCGCACAGGGTCTGGTGGCCGAGGCACACCGCGAGGAACGGCTGGCCCGAGGCGAGCAGGTCGTCGACCGCAGCCCGGAACGCCGCGATCTTCGGGTGGTCGCCCTCGCGCGGGTCGCCCGGTCCGGGGCCGACGACCACGAGGTCGGCGCCGTCGAACGCACCGGCCGCGTAGTCCTCGTGCCGTACGACTCGCGACGTCATGCCGAACACGCCGAGCACGTGCACGAGCATGTTCACGAAGTCGTCCTCCCCGTGCAGGATGACGGCCGTCCTCCCCGCAAGTCCCGGGTCGGCGGGCTCCCCGGCCTGGTCGGTGAGCCAGAAGCGGGACAGGCGCTGGTTGCGCGAACCCAGCGCGAGCAGGACGTCCTCGTCGCGCGCGAGGTCGGCGATGTCGGTGCCGTCGGAGACGGCTGCCGGGACGAGCCCGAACGCGCTCAGGATCCCGCCGGCCTTCGCCCGCGTCTCGGCGACCTCGTAGGCGGCGTCGGAGTCGCGTACGAGCGTGGCGCCCGCGGTCACCTTGAGCTCGCCGGTCGCTGACACGTCCGCCGTGCGGATGAGGATCGGGCTGTCCATCGTCGGTGTGCCGTCCGGCGACCGGCCGAAGAGGGCCAGGGCGGCGCCGTAGTAGCCGCGCCCCTCGGGCTCGTAGTCGGCGATCAGCCGGCAGGCGTTCTCGACCGGCGCCCCCGTCACCGTCGCGGCGTACATGGTGTCGCGCAGGATCTCGCGGTGGTCGCGGTCGGAGCGGCCGGCGAGGAGGTACTCGGTGTGGATGAGGTGGGTCATCGGCTTGAGGAACGGCCCGAGCACCTGGCCACCCTCGTGGCAGATGTCGCACATCATCTTCAGCTCCTCGTCGACGACCATGAAGAGCTCGAAGACCTCCTTCTCGTCGGCGAGGAAGTCGAGCAGCCGGTCCTTGACCTCCCGCGTCTCGTCGTCGGCGGCACGCACCCGGAACGTCCCGGAGATCGGGTTCATCCGCACGTCGCCGGAGCGCACCGAGACGTGCCGCTCGGGGCTCGCCCCGATGAGGAACCGCTCGCCCGTGAAGAAGCAGAACGTCCAGTACGCCCCGCGCTCGCGCTCCAGCAGCCGCCGCAGGACGGTCAGTGCCTTCGTGGCGTCCCAGTCGGCGACGACGGCGCGGTAGTGCCGCCCGATCACCAGGTTGGCGCCTTCGCCCTGCCCGATCTCGTCGCGGATGATCGCCTCCACGACGTCGCCGTAGTCGTCGTCGCTCGTGGAGAAGCCGCCGCGGTCGGAGAACTCGACCGGAACGTCGGGCAGCGCGGCGAGCAGGTCGTCGACCGCGACCTCGTGCTCGGTCTCGATGTCGACGACCGTCAGCGGCGTGCCGTCGTCGACCGCCGCGAACCCGCGCTCGCGCACCTGACGGAACGGCACCGCGACCAGCCGGTCGGCGCTGCGGCCCGGCGCCGGCGCACCGGTCTCGAGCGGGATGTCGAGCAGCGACGCGACCTCGTGGGGCGTGCCGCCCACCAGTCCCGCGGTGGGTGCCGCCTTGCGTCGGATGACCGCCCACGCGCCGTACCCCTGGACCTGCTCCAGGAGGTCTCGGACGGACGGGGTCTCGGTCATGGTCGCCAACCCTACGGCTGGGCGGCCGACCGAGCCCGGGTCGTCTCAGGCGGATCGGTGAACGGGGTGTCGACGGTTTTCGGTCCCCACCCGCCCGACGCTAGAGTGCGAGGCTGTTCGCGCAACGGGGAGGATCGTTCATGGCTGCCGACGGGTCACGGGGAACGCCGCCCGGCGACCGCCCAGCTGGTGCTGACGCGCACGTCCCTGCCCAGCGGGCGCTGTTGACGAACCCGCTCGCACGCCGTGGAGCCCTCGCCCTCTGGGACACCGGGTGCTGGGCGTTGGCCACGGCGGTCGTCCTCGGAGTCCGGCTCGACTTCGCCGTCAACGACATCCAGTGGCGCTCCATCCTGCGCTACCTCGTGATCTCGATGGTGCTGCTGGTGGTCGTCGGCTACCTCACCAAGTTCTACCGCGGTCGGTTCCGCGTCGGCTCCTTCGACGAGGTCGCTGGCCTGGCGGGCCAGTTCGCGGTCGTCGGCTTCAGCACGGCGCTGCTCTTCACGCTGTTCGACCCGACGCTCCCGCGCAGCATCCCGGTGCTGGTGCCGCCGATCGCGCTCGTGCTGTCGGCCGCCGGACGCTGGTTGTTCCGGTCCCACCGCGACCGCCATGCGGCGCCGGGTGGCGAGCGGATGACGCGCGCCCTGGTCTACGGAGCCGGGGACGCCGGCTACCAGCTCGTCACGCTGCTCCGCGCGGAGCGCAACCCCGAGTACGTCGTCGTCGGCCTGATCGACGACAACCCGGCCAAGAGGCACCTGCGCCTCCACGGCATCCCGGTGGTCGGGGACCGGAAGAGCCTGGTCCGCGCGGCGGACGAGCTCGAGGCGAACACCGTCATCCTGGCCATCACCTCCGCGTCGGGTGAGTTCGTCGGCCGGCTGCAGGACGAGGTCGACCGCGCCGGGCTCAAGTTCCTGACCCTGCCGCCCATCTCGGAGATGATCGGCGGACGGGTCGAGCTCGACAGCATCCGCCAGGTCGACATCACCGACGTGCTGGGCCGACACCCGATCGACACCGACCTCGGCGACATCGCCGACTACCTCTCCGGACGCCGGGTGCTGATCACCGGCGCGGGTGGCTCGATCGGCTCCGAGCTGGCTCGCCAGGTGCAACCGGTTCGGCCCCAGCAAGCTCGTCCTGCTGGACCGGGACGAGTCGGCACTCCACGCCGTCGAGCTGTCCCTCCACGGCCACGGGCTGCTGGACGGTGACGACACCGTGCTCAACGACATCCGTGACCTCGAGGCACTCGACGCCGTCTTCGCGCACCACCGCCCCGAGATCGTCTTCCACGCGGCCGCGCTCAAGCACCTGCCGTTGCTGGAGCGCTTCCCCGACGAAGGCTGGAAGACCAACGTCGAGGGCACCCGCCACGTGCTCGAGGCCGCCCACCGCCACGGCGTGGAGCACTTCGTCAACATCTCCACCGACAAGGCGGCCGACGCCACCAGCGTGCTCGGCTCCACCAAGCGACTCGCCGAGCAGCTCACCGCCTGGTACGCCGAGACCACCGGCCACCGCTACATCTCCGTGCGCTTCGGCAACGTCCTCGGCTCACGCGGATCGATGCTGCACACGTTCACCACGCAGATCGCCCAGGGGGGACCGATCACCGTCACCCACCCGGACGTGACCCGGTTCTTCATGACGATCCCGGAGGCGTGCGAGCTCGTCGTGCAGGCCGGTGCGATCGGGCTGCCCGGCGACGTGCTCGTCCTCGACATGGGCACGCCCGTCAAGATCCTCGACGTGGCCCGCCGGATGATCGCCACCTCGGGGAAGCGCATCGAGATCACCTTCACCGGACTCCGCGAGGGCGAGAAGCTGCACGAGGTCCTGTTCTCCGACGTCGAGCACCCGGCCCCGACGAAGCACCCGATGGTCCGGTCGGTCGCTGTTCCTCCGGTGGCCCCCGACGCGCTCGCGGACGTACGGAGCCACCGGTGACCGACCGCATCTACATGTCCTCACCCGACGTGGGACAGGCCGAGGAGGACGCCCTGGTGCGGGCCATCCGCTCCGGGTGGGTCGCGCCGCTGGGGCCCGAGGTCGACGGCTTCGAGGCCGACCTGGCGGCCTACACCGGGCGCGGTCACGCCGTGGCGCTGTCCTCGGGCACCGGTGCCCTGCACCTGGGTCTGCTCGCCATGGGCGTGCGCCCCGACTCGGTGGTGGTGACGTCGACGATGACCTTCGCCGCCACGACCAACGCGATCACCTACTGCGGCGCGACTCCTGTCCTCGTCGACGCCGACCCGTCCGGCAACATCGACCCCGAGCTGGTCGAGCACGCCGTCAAGGACCAGCTCGCGCAGGGCGCCGACGTCAGCGCCATCGTGCCGGTCGACCTGATCGGCAAGGTGGCCGACCACGCCGCACTGGCGGCCGTCGCGGCACGCCCACGACATCCCGCTCGTGGTCGATGCCGCGGAGTCGCTGGGTGCGACCCGGGACGGGCGCCCCGCGGGGTCCATGGGCGACTGCTCGATCGTGTCGTTCAACGGCAACAAGATCATGACCACGTCCGGCGGCGGCGCCCTGCTCACCGACGACGGCGACTTCGCGCAGCGGATCCGCTACCTCGCGACCCAGGCCCGGCAGCCGGCACCGCACTACGAGCACACGGAGGTCGGCTACAACTACCGGATGTCCAACCTGCTGGCCGGTCTCGGTCGTGCCCAGCTGGCCCGGCTGCCGGAGATGATCGAGCGACGCCGCCGCTGGCGCCGTCAGTACGGCGAGGTGTTCGGCGAGGTGGCCGGCGTGACGATCTTCGGGCGGCCGGACGGTGTCGACGACCCGGACGACCACGACAACTTCTGGCTCACCTCGGTCCTCGTCGACAGCGCGGTGACCGGCTGGACGACCGACGACCTCCGCATCCACCTCGAGGGACACGACATCGAGTCGCGTCCGCTCTGGAAGCCCATGCACCTGCAGCCTGTCTTCGCCCACCTGCCCGCCTACACCACCGGCACCAGCGAGCGGCTCTTCCGCACCGGCCTCTCCCTGCCGAGCGGGTCGGCGCTGTCCGACGAGCAGTTCGCCCGCGTGGTGGCGGCCATCGAGCAGTTCCTGCGCAGGGCCCGCTGATGTGCGGGATCGTCGGCGCCCTGGGGGCGCCCCAGTCGTCGCGGGACGCCGTGCCCGCTGCTCTCGAGGTCATCGCCCACCGGGGCCCCGACGATTCCGGCTGGATGGACACCGAGCAGGGACGAATCGGGATGACCCGTCTGGCCGTCATGGATCCGGCCGCCGGGCGCCAGCCGATGACCCGGGACCGGGTCACGGTCGTCTTCAACGGCGAGATCTACAACTTCAAGGAGCTCCGGCAAGGGCTGGAGCGTGCGGGCCACACGTTCGCGACCAGCTCCGACACCGAGGTCCTGCTCGCGATGTACCTCGAGCACGGGGCCGACATGCTCGACGAGCTCGTGGGCATGTTCGCCTTCGCCGTCGTCGACGAGCGCACCGGTGAAGCGCTGCTCGCCCGCGACCGGTTCGGCAAGAAGCCGCTCTACCACGCGAGCGTCGGCGACGGCCTGGTGTTCGCCAGCGAGATCAAGGCCCTGCGACCGGTGCTCGCGGCGTCGGGCACCACGCCGGCAGTGCGCGAGCAGGGGATCTACGACTACCTCTCACTGGGCGTCGTCCCGCAGCCCGACACGATCTTCGAGGGCGTGCACGCCGTGGAGCCGGGCAGCTACGTCGTGGTGGGCCCCCAGGGCGTACGGAGCCACCGCTGGTGGCGGCCGCGGTTCGGCAGCCAGGACGCGACGGCCCACGACGCGCACGAGCGGGTCCGCGAGCTCATGGCCGACGCGGTGCGGCTCCGGCTGCGCAGCGACGTGCCGCTCGGGGTCTTCCTGAGCGGTGGTGTGGACAGCTCGGTCATCGCCTACGAGGCCGCGCAGGTCCTCGGCGACACCGTGCACTCCTTCACCGTGGCGACCGGCAGCGGGCTCGACGAGTCGGACGTCGCGGGCCGCACCGCTGAGGCGCTGGGCATCAGGTCGACGGTGCTCCCTCTCGAGTTCGACCCGCTGGAGAGCCTGCACACGGTGGTCGAGCACTACGACCAGCCGTTCGCCGACTCCAGCGCCATCCCGAGCCTGGCGCTGTCCCGCCTGGCCCGGCAGCACGTCACGGTCGTCCTCAACGGCGACGGTGGCGACGAGGTGTTCGGCGGCTACCGCCGGCACGTCGCCGCCCACCTCGCGGGACGGCTCACCGGCGTCCCCGACGGCCTCCTCGGCCTGGCAGAGCGCGGTCTCGCCGGCCGCGCGGGCGCCCCGCGGCGAGGCGCGCTGGGCTTCGCCCAGCGGATCGTGCGCGGGCTGGGCCTCGACCACGAGGACCGCTACCTCGTGTGGTCGACCGACATGCTGCTCGACGCGGACAAGCGCGAGGTGTGGCGGGGCGGGTCGGTCACCGACACCAAGGAGCGGGTGCGACGCACCCGCGACGAGCGGCTGGGGGCCCTCGACCAGCAGCTCGCCACGGACATCGACCTCAACCTCCTCTCCGACCTGCTGGTCAAGATGGACATGGCGACCATGGCCCACTCGCTGGAGGGCCGCTCACCGTTCCTCGACCACCGGGTCGCGGAGTACGTGTGGTCCCTGCCCGCCCACGTGCGGCTCCCCCGCGGCCGGGCCAAGGGCCTCTTGCGCGACAGCTATCGCGGCCGGCTCTCCGACGAGGTGATCGGCGGCAAGAAGAAGGGCTTCGAGGTCCCGCGTCGACCGCTGGCTGGCCGAGGACTGGCAGCCGCTCTTGCGCGACGTGCTCACCGTTCCCGACGCCCGCGTCAACTCCTACGTCGACGCCACGGCCGTCCAACAGCTGGTCGACCACACCCGCTGGCCCGAGAAGAACACCACCTACCTGGTCTACGCACTGCTGGTCCTGGAGCTGTGGTTGCGGAGGGAGGGCGGGTGAGCGATCCCCTCTCGGTCGTGTCCATCTACGGTCCCGACGCCCCGAGCACCCGCGTGCGCGTCTACGAGTGGCTCGACCACCTCGGCCTGGACGCCCGCCGCCACGAGTACGCCGGCCTGAGCGAGCACTCGCTCGGGACCGCCGCCCGGAACCTGCCCGCGATCGCGGGGGCCGAGCGTCGCGTACGGTCCCTGAGCCGTACGCCCCTGACGGGCACCGTGCTGCTCTCCCGCGAGGCGAGTCCGTGGGGCACCGGAGCCGTCGAGTCGCGCCTGCTGGCCTCGGCCGGGCGAGGTGTCTACGACCTGGACGACGCCCTCTTCGAGGACCGCGTCGGGTGGCGACGCGTCCTCGGCAAGCGCCAGAAGGCCGAGCGGGCCGCCGCAGCCGCCGACGTCGTCGTCGCCGGCAACGCCGTGCTGGCCGACTGGGCATCGAGGCACAGCCACGACGTCCGGCTGATCCCCACCGTCGTCGACCCGTCCCGCTACCGCCTCGTGGCGTCGTACGACCTGCCGGACGTGCCGGTCCTCGGCTGGCTGGGGTCACGCTCCACCGAGGCATACCTCGCCGGCATCGCGCCCGCGCTGCACGAGGTCCACCGCCGCACCGGGGCCCGGGTGCGGGTGATCAGCGCTGCCTCCGACGCCGACATCCCCGGCCTGGAGGGCATCATGGAGCGGGTCGCCTGGACGCCGACGGGGTTCGCCGCCCAGCTCGCGACCGTCGACGTGGCTCTGGCACCGTTGCGCGACGACGCGTTCGCCCGGGGCAAGTGCGCCTACAAGCTGCTGCAGTACGCCGCGACCGGCCTGCCGATGGTCGGCTCACCGGTCGGTGCCAACCAGCTGGCCCTGGAGCGCTTCTCGGGCTGGGCGGCGACGTCGCACGACGACTGGGTGGACGCGCTGACGGAGGCGCTCGACAGCTCCGCCGACGGCGCGCGCGCAGCGCGGCGCTCGGGCCCTCGCGGCCGTGCAGGACGCACTACTCCTTCGACGCCTGGTCGGACGAGTGGACGCGCGGCGGTGCTGACCGTGACGCGCCGAAGTGCGGAGCACCCCTCGTGCGGTCGTCTCCTCGACGATCCCGCTCACGGCCGCGATCTTCTACCGGGAGATCCTCCAGGAGCTGCGCGACGCGCGGCTACGAGGTGCACGTCGTCACGTCTCCCGGACCTCAGGTCGCATTGCTCGCCGAGCTGTCGCACACGGTCCACGAGCTCCCCATGCACCGCGGCGTGTCACCGCTCAAGGACCTGGTGGGCCTGGTGCGCTGGATCGTCCTGCTCACTGCGGCTGCGCCCCGCCGTCGTCCTCGGCGGCACTCCCAAGGCCGGCCTGCTGAGCATGCTGGCCGCTCGGATCACCGGGGTGCCGCAACGCACCTACTTCCTCCAGGGCCTGCGCCTGGAGGGTTCCAGCGGTCACGCAGCGCCGGATCCTGGCCCTGATCGAGCGGCTCGCCAGCCGCTGCAGCCAGCGGGTGGTGGCCGTGTCCCCCTCCCTGGCCCACGAGTACCGGCGGCTCGGCCTCAACGCCGGGCGCGACGTCGTCGTGCCCCACCACGGCAGCAGCCACGGAGTCGACACCGACCACTTCATTCCCCTGCCACCGCGACCCGGCGCTGGCCGCGACGCCTCGGCCTCGAGCCGGACGTCCCGGTGGTCGCCTTCATCGGCCGGCTGACCGCCGACAAGGGGCCGGACACCCTGATCCGCGCCCTGCTCGACGGTCGCGGAGCGGGAGCAGCGCATGCAGCTGCTGGTGCTCGGGGCCCAGGACGAGCCGGACTCGCAGACCTACCTGCAGCGCCTCGAGCAGCTCGGCGACCGCGTACGCGTGATCGTGCTGGACCACCTCGACGACGTACGCCCCTACCTCGCCCTGAGCGACTTGCTCGTGCTGCCCACCAAGCGGGAGGGCATGCCCAACGTCGTCCTCGAGGCGGCGGCCATGGGCAAGCCCGCCGTGACGACGACCGCCACCGGGGCGGTCGACTCGGTGGTCGACGGCGTGACCGGCCTGCTCGTCGGTCCCGACGACGGCGAGGCGATGGGCCGCGCGATCGAGCAGCTCGCCGTCGATCCCGCGCTGCGCGAGCGGATGGGCCGGGCCAGCCGCGACCGCGTGGTCAGGGACTTCCAGCCCGTCGACGTGGCGCGGGCCATCGTCGACCAGGTCGATCGGAGCCGACCCGGCCTGAGTCCCTCGTGGCGATCGAGGGATCGGACGGTGCTCGGTTCAGAGCACCTCGACGTGCGGGTGGCCGGCGACGACACCGCGGGTGTCGAGCAGCACCGCCGACGCGTCGGCCAGCTCGTCGAGGTCGTAGTCGGCGTGGGTCTGCAGCAGCACGACGACGTCGGCCTCGCGCACGGCCTTCTCGAGGTCGGGCACCGACGTCGAGCCGTGCGTCGACGCCGTGCGGGTGCCACACCGGCACGAACGGGTCGTGGTAGCCCAGGTCGGCGCCCCACGCGAGCAGCTGCTTGGCCAAGCGGGTCGGCAGGGCTCTCCCGGCAGTCGGAGATGTTGGCCTTGTAGGTGACGCCGAGGAGCAGGATCGCGCGATCCCTTGACCGGGCGGCCGCGGTCGTTGAGCAGGTCGCGCAGCCGGTTGGCGACGTAGAGCGGGGCCGCCGTGTTGATCTCCTCGGCCAGCTCGACCATCCGGAACGAGTACCCGAGCTGGGCCTTGACCCGGTGGCTGAGGTAGGACGGGTCGACCGGGATGCAGTGGCCGCCGACGCCCGGACCCGGGCGGAACGCCATGTAGCCGAACGGCTTGGTCTCCGCGCAGTCGATGGCGTTCCAGAGGTCGATGTCGAGCTCGTGGGAGAAGCGCAGCATCTCGTTGACCAGGGCGATGTTGACGTGGCGGAAGGTGTTCTCGATCAGCTTGGACATCTCCGCCTCGCGCGCACCCTTGGCCGGCACGACCGTGTCGACGAAGCGTCCGTAGAACTCGGCCGCCCGACGCGTGCACTCCTCGGTCAGGCCGCCGACGACCTTGGGCGTGTTGCGCACGCCGTACGTCTCGTTGCCCGGGTCGATCCGCTCGGGGGAGAAGGCGACGAACACGTCGGTGCCGACCTCCAGGCCGCCGGCCGCCACCAGAGGGGCGAAGACCTCCTCGGTCGTGCCGGGGTAGGTCGTCGACTCGAGGATCGCCAGGGTGCCCGGCCGTGACGTGTGCGCCGATCGCCTCCGCCGCCTTGCGGACCGCGCCGAGGTCGGGGCCGCCCTCCTCGGCCAGCGGCGTCGGGACGCACACCAGGACCACGTCGGCATCGGCGACGACGGCCGGGTCGGTGGTCGCCGCGAAGCCTGCCGCGAGACCGCGCCGCGAGGTCGTCGTCGGACGACGTCGTCGATGTGGGAGCGGCCGGCGTTGAGCGCCTCGACCGTCGGCCGAGTTGGTGTCGAGGCCGTAGACCGTGAGCCCGGCCTCGGCGGCCCGCAGGGCCATCGGGCAGCCCGACGTAGCCCTGGCCGACGACGACGAGCGTGGTGGTCACGAGTTCTCCTTGAACCAGTCGAGCGTGTGCTGGAGCCCGGTCGGCGAGCTCCACCGGCGCCACGTCGGGGAAGAGGGTGCGCAGCGTGGTGTTGTCGGCCTGGGAGTGGGGGACGTCGCCGGCCCGAGGATCGCGGTGCCTCACCTCGGCCGAGGACCCGGACACCGCCTCGATGGCCGACACGAGCTCGAGCAGGCGTGGTGTTGGTGCCGAACGCCAGGTTGACGGGCTCGGGATGGCTGACCCGGCGCTCGCACGCGTCGAGCAGCACGCGGCAGACGGTGCCGACGTAGGTGAAGTCGCGCGAGTTGGAGCCGTCGCCGTTGATCCACAGCGGCTCGCCCCGCAGCAGCGCGTCGACGAAGGTCG
Organism: uncultured Actinomycetota bacterium; assembly: GCA_963740115.1. Taxonomy (GTDB): domain Bacteria; phylum Actinomycetota; class Actinomycetes; order Propionibacteriales; family Nocardioidaceae; genus Nocardioides. The sequence goes on from CAVUCQ010000001.1 coordinate 384,318, forward strand.
GGATGACCGCGGCGTACACGTGACCGGCGCGCTGTCGCGGGCCGAACACGTTGAAGAAGCGGAACGCCAGGGTCTCCATGCCGTAGGACTGCTGGTAGGCGAGCGGGTACTGCTCGGTGGCCAGCTTGGTGACGGCGTAGGGGCTCAGGGGCCGAACCCACTCGCGCTCGGACTTCGGGCAGCGCCGGGTTGAGTCCGTAGACGCTCGACGACGACGCCGACCACCACGTGGCCCACGCCTGCCGCGCGAGCCGCCTCCAGGACGGTGAGGGTGCCGGTGGCGTTGGCGGCGTGGGTGGCGAACGGGTCCTTGATGCTGCGCGGCACGCTGCCGAGGGCAGCGAGGTGGACGACCGAGTCGACGCCTGCCATCGCCGTGGTCAGCGATGCGAGGTCGAGGATGGTGTCCTCGACGAAGGTCACGTCCATCCCGTCGAGGTTGTCGGCGAAGCCCGTGGAGAGGTCGTCCACGACGCGTCACCCGGTGACCGGCGGCGAGGGCCAGCTCGGCGAGGTTGGAACCGATGAAGCCGGCGCCCCCCGTGATCAGCACATGCACTCGCAACATCCCTTGCCAGACGACACCCTCCCGGACAAGTGAAGGCGAGACGATTGTAGGGGCAGGCGGTTGAGCGCCCCGGAGCGGGACCGCGATAACGTGCGCCCATGACTGACTCGGCCGTCCTCGCCCGGCGACCCCTCGTCCTGGAGCTCGGTTGCGGTGGCACCAAGCGGTTGCCGGACTCCGTCGGGGTCGACCTGCTGGGCCTGCCCGGGGTGGACGTCGTCGGCGACGCCCTCGAGGTGCTGCGCTCGCTGCCCGACGGCTCGGTGCGCGCCATCCACTCCGAGCACTTCCTCGAGCACATCCCCGACGCGGAGGGCCTGGTCCGCGAGGCGGCGCGGGTGCTTGAGCCGGGCGGGGAGTTCCGCGCGGTGGTCCCGCACTTCTCCAACCCGCACTTCTACTCCGACCCCACGCACCGCACGTTCTTCGGCCTCTACACGTTCAGCTACTGGGTGCGGTCGGTGCCGTGGCGGCGGCAGACCCCTCAGTACGACGACGCCGTGCCGCTGACGCTGGTCGAGGCGCACTACCACTTCAAGTCGTCGCGGCCGTTCTACGTGCGCCACGCCATCAAGAAGGTGCTCGGTTCCTGGGTCAACACGTCGCGGTGGACACGTGAGTTCTACGAGGAGCACCTCACCTGGCTGATGCCGGCCTACGAGCTCGAGTACGTCCTGCGCCGCGACTAGCGGGACGTGCCGCTGCGCGACGACGTATCGACGAGGCGGTCGACCACCGGGACCCGTGACCGCGTCCAGGCGAGCACGAGCGTGAAACCTGCCGCGGCCACGGGTAGAAGCAGCACGGAGGTCTGCACCCGCAGCCGTTGCATGGTCCCGTAGTTGCCACTGGTGAGCATCAAGGCAGCACTGAGGGCCAGTGCGGGCAGCACCACCAGCAGCAGTTCCTTGCGGTTGGGCGCACGCCACCAACCCAGGGCCGCCAGGCCCAGGACCAGGAGCCACAGCAGGCCGTCGAACACGAAAGGCATCCCGAGGTCCGGCCACTCCCACGGCAAGGGACCGAGGGCAACCCGGAGGACGGAGTCGAACAGGCTCGAGGCGACCTCGCCGTTGGGGTCGGCCGGGGCGGCGCCGAAGCTGGTGTCGGCGTTGTTGAGGTCGGACCGCTTGGCCTCGATCTCGCTCACGCTGGTGTAGCCGACGAGCAGCCCGGCGAGCCTGGGCGAGAGGACCAACAGCGCGAGCGCCGCGACGCCGAGACGCGGCAGCAGCGTCGACCGCTTCGCTGTGAGGACGAGGACCGCCATGCCGACCCCGGCGAGGATGATCGCGGCGGTGCCGCGGAACCACAGCAGGGCAGCCAGTGCAGCCGCCATGAGCACCACGTCGCGGACGGTGATGCGGCGGGCCAGGCCGGCGAGGGCGTACAGGAACAGCGTCATCAACAACCAGGTGACCGTCTCCCGGAGGAGGAACGCGGACCAGAAGAGTGCGGGCGGGAAGAGCGCCACTGCCCATGCGGTGGTGCGGGTCGGAAGGTCCAGCCGCGTGGCGAGGGAGGCCATCGCCGGCACGAGGAGTCCGTGAGCGGCCCAGTTCAGCACCAGGCCGATGGCCGGCGCCGGCCCGACCACGAAGTAGATCGCGCCGAGCATCACCGGGAAGGCCTCCTTCCCCTCGCCGACCTCAGCCGGCAACGGTCCGCCGGACCAGTACGCCGCGAACTGCCTGCCGAGCTCGTCGTACGCTCCGGCGTCGGGGGCCCACAGGCCTACGGTGAGGTAGAGGCCCAGGGTCAGGACCCCTTGCACGGCCAGGCCGACGGCCGCGGCGTGGACGACACCGGCCCGTCGGGCCCATAACAGCGTCGCGGCACCTCCCGCGATGATGCAGCCGACGAGTGCGAGCCAGGCTTGGATCCCCATTGGCCCAACCTTATAGACCTTCGGACGCGCTCCCGAATGCGCGACTGCGCTCCGGGGCTAGCCGGCAGCCGGGCGCGGCCGCGTCAGCACCGTCCACACGATCGCGCCCAAGGCGGTCGCAGCCACGTAGCCCCAGATCGCGCCGGTGAGGCCGCCGAGCAGCGCCCCACCGATGGGCAGCACGATGGCCGTGCTGCTCTGGACGATCCGGCCGCGCCACAGGGCCTGCCCGCCGAGCTGCAGCCGCGCCGCGGCGTAGAACATCAACGCGATGAGGCTGAGGGTCACGAAGGCGCCTGCCTCCACCGCCCACGGGCGCAGGTCGTCGAGCACGCCGAGGCTCCACGGCAGGAGGTGGATTGCCATCAGCGCCAGCGCTGTCACCACCCCGGCCGGGACGGCGAGCGTCAAGGATGCGCGCACGAGCTGGTGGCGCAGCTCGACCGGGTGCACCCGCGCCCACGAGGGGCGCAGGGGCTCGATGAGCAGCCGCACCGGCGCCGCGACGTTGGAGATCGCACGATAGATGCCGAAGTCGGCCAGCCCCAGGATCGGCGCGATGACGTACGGCGCGCCGATGGAGCTGACGTCCTGGACGAGGGAGTCGAGGGTCAGCGGGGTGATGTCTCGACGGCGACGCCGGAACCAGCGCCGGACAGTCGCCGGTCCGCGCAGGACCGGTCTGATCCCGATGGAGCAGGCCCCCGCCATGGCAGCTCCCCACGACCAGACGACCACCTCGATCGCACTCACTCCCAACCCGATGGCGGCAGCGCCGCCGAGCACCAGCAGGACGCAGGCCGCGGCATCCACGGCAAGGGCACTTCGCCAGTCACCCAGCAGGAGGGATGCATAGCGTGCCGGGACCCGGAAGCACGCGGCGGCCGCGGCCAGGCCGAGCGCGGCGGTGATGCTCGGTTCGTGCCACAGCACCTGCGACACGGCCGCTGCCAGCAGGCCGGCTCCCAGGGCGATGTAGGTCGCCACGGCCCGGTAGTCGCGATCGACGACGCCGCTCCCTCCCCGCCTGTGCTCGCGCCCGACCGGCTCGCACACCACGGACATCTGGAGCGAGGCTCCCCACGCGAACAGGAGGTAGACGATGGAGAACTTGCCGAAGTCGCGCGTGTCGAGGGTCACGAGCGCAAGGAGCTGGGGCGCCAGGGTCAGCAGCGAGTTGACCATGGTCGCCTGCAGGATGAGGGGGCGACCTGCCTCAGTCACGGCAAGCCGGTGAACTCGGGCATGGTCGCTGAGTCCTCGGCGGCGATCCCGTCCCGCCTCAGCACCCGGCCGACGGTGGCCAGGAGGATCTTGGTGTCGCCCCAGAGGGTGTGGTGGTCGACGTACTCCACGTCGAGCTCGAACTTGCGCTCCCACGTGAGCGCGTTGCGGCCCGACACCTGGGCCAGCCCGGTCAGGCCAGGGCGTACGTCGTGGCGCCGCGCCTGCTGCGCTGAGTAGAGCGGGAGGTAGTGCATGAGGAGTGGGCGCGGACCCACCAGCGACATGTCGCCCCGGACGATGTTCCACAGGGACGGCAGCTCGTCGAGGCTCGTCGCCCGCAGGACCTTGCCCAGTCGGGTCAACCGGTCGGCGTCGTCGACGGTCCCGCTGACGGGATCGAGCGGGAGCATGGTGCGGAACTTCACCATCTCGAACGGCTTCCCGTGCAGGCCTGGGCGCTCCTGGCGGAACAGCACCGGGCGACCCATCGTGCGGGCGACGAGCAGCGCCACCACCCCTTGGACCGGCAGGCTGGCCACGAGGACGGGCACGGTCAGGACGAGGTCGAACGCACGCTTCCGATCCACCCGCACTGGCCCCTTCGCTTCTCGTGACCGCGGTGAGTATAGGGGGCGCCCGCCCTGGGTCGTGCTCCGGCGTGGACGTCCGCCCGTGCGAGAGTTGCCCGATGAGCACACCGATTGTCGTGGTCGGCGCCGGCGGCTTCGGGCGGGAGGTCCTCGACGTGATCGAGGCGACCAACGCCGCCGCGCGCGACCGGGGCGAAGGCTCTGCCCCGTGGCAGGTCGTGGGAGTGGTGGACGACTCCATCGGCGTGGAGAACCTCGCACGACTGGAACGGCGCTCGATCCGCCACCTGGGTCCGACGCAGGAGTTCCTGCCCACCGCCGACCCCGAGATCACCTACGCGGTGGGCATCGGCTCGCCCGCGGTGCGCCGGCGGATCGCGGACGCCTTCGACGCCGCGGGGCACCCGGCCGCGACCCTCGTCCATCCCGCGGCGACCCTCGGGTCACAGGTGGAGCTGGGCGCCGGCACCGTCGTGTGCGCCGGGGTGCGGATCAGCACCAACGTCACCCTCGGTCGGCACGTGCACGTCAATGCCAACGCCACGATCGGGCACGACACCCGGGTGAGCGAGTTCGTCAGCCTCAACCCGCTGACGTGCATATCCGGGGACTGCACGATCGAGAGCGACGTGCTCGTCGGCGCGGCGGCCACCCTGCTCAACGGACTGCGCGTGGGCAAGGGCAGCATCATGGGCGGAGCCGCCTGTGCCGTTCGCGACGTCGAAGCCGGGACCACGGTGGTCGGCGTCCCCGCGCGGCCGCGGTGAGACGTCAGGCCGAGGGCCGGACCCTGGCGTCGGACGGCCGATGCTGTGCAACGGCCCGGACCGTGGACAATGTGGCGCACCTTCTTGACCGTCACGAGTAGATCGAGCGATATGTCGTCACTTCGAAGCGTTCCGTCGGCTGTCCGGCGCGCGTGGCCCTCCACGCCCGGAACCGATTCCGCCGGCCACGTGAGCTTCGACAGCCGCGCCGGAGCGCTGTGGACGATCGTCATCGCCCTCGACTTCTTCTGGTTGTCCAACCCTCTCGTGCTCTGGACGTTCGCCGACTCCATGCGGAACGCCTGCGCGGTCACCCTCGCAGCGACTCTCCTGACTCCCCTGCGACGGCCGCTCAGGCCGCCGTTGAGCGTCGTGGCGGTTCTGGGCTTCGGCTTCCTGACGGTGGCGTGGTCCGACAACTCGATCTTCACCCTGCACTTCACGCTGATCTACCTGGCCGTCGCGGTCGTGGCCCTCGCCATCACCGCGACAGTCGACGCGCGGACGCTGGCCCAGGGCGTGCTCCTCGGTGCGGTGCTCTACGTGCTCGCCTCGGTGTGGGCGTTCGAGATCGGCATTCCCGGCTCGGTGATGTCGGTCGCCAGCGGCGAGTTCCCGGCCGGCGTCGGCATGAATCGCAACATCCTCAGCTACACCGTCATCCTCGCCGTGCCGTTCGCGTTGAGCTTCGTGCCCCGCACCTGGCGCGGTCGAGCGGCGTGGGCGACCGGTGTCGCGGTCCTCCTGTGGGGCGTGTACCTCTCGCAGTCCGACACCGGGATCGTGGCTGCAGTGGTGCTGTGTGGCGCAGCGGCAGCCATGGGATGGCGCGACGTGGCGGTGGCCCGGACGCGCAACCCGGCACGGAATCTGCGGTGGACGCGACGCATCGCTCCGCTGGTGATCCTCGTCGCGGGCGTCGTGGTCCTGCTCACGAGTGGCGAGGACGCCACCCTCAGCGGGCGGACGCCGTTCTGGTCCGCGACGTGGCAGACCGTCCACGGATGGGACCGCTGGTTCGGAGCGGGCTGGGGAGTGGTCTGGCCGCACCCCTGGTTCCCGACCGCAGCCAACGAGATCCACACCGAGATCGTCGAGCGCGCAGGGACCTTCCTGGTGCACGGCCACAACTCGTTCTTCGACCTCCTGCCCGAGCTGGGCCTCATCGGCAGCGCCCTGTTCGCCACAACCTACCTCCAGGCAGCCGCACACGGCCTGTCGCTGCGCCGACTGGCTGTCGCACCCACGGCCGAGGGCCTGGAGGTGTCGCGCATGATCCTGCTGGGCCTCCTGGCCCTCCTGCTCTACGGCGTCACCGAGCCGATGAGCACGATCCCCCTGGGGTGGTTCGTCATCGTCATGCTGGCTTCCGACCTGGCGCCGCGACGTTCGAGGGAGCTCACACCGGAGGACACGCCCGCATTGGTCATGGCCGAGGTGGGAGAACCCGCACACAGGGCGGACCGCTGACCGGACCCTCGCGGGGCCGTACGCTCAGCGCGATCGACGGCCGAAGCGCGCCCGCGGCTCCGGGGTCGCCTGGAGGCGCTGCAGCAGTGCGCTGAGCTCTTGCGGAGTCATCTCGTAGACGGACGTCTCGGGAGGCTCCGCGCCCGTGCTCCGCATCAGGTCCTCGACCTGCTCGATCAGCTCGAGACGACGCTTGAAGCGCGCACGCGCCGTGGCGAGCTTGTCCTTGAGCTCGGCCACCTTCTCCTCGCTGGCGCGCCAGTTGTCGACCGTCTTCTGGTGCTCGGTCGCCGTGCGGTCGAGGGTGAGGATTACGTCGTGGTGCTCCCGGGCGAGCTCGGCGAGCTCGGCCTCCACCGCCTCGAGCCGCGAGCGCAGGGCGTGCACGTCGCGACCGTTGATGGTCAGGGTGAGGTCGTCGAAGCCCTCGAGCACCCGGCGTCGCGACTCGTCCCACGCCTGCTGGTCGTGGAGGTCACGCGACGTCTGGCCCTCGAGCCACCAGCGGTAGACGGACGTGACCTCACTCGAGGACCGCACGCCCAGCAGGGCGGCGACGCGGACGAGGAAGTCCCAGTCCTCGGTCGTGTCGAGGGTCTCGTCGAACCGAAGTCGCAGCGAGTGGAACGCGCCGCGCGGGATGGCCACCGACATGAACGGCGTCTGGTTGTGGACCAGGTGCGCCAGCACGTCGAACTCCACGGGCCACTCGGGTCGCGGGTTGCCCACGCTCACCGCCACCGGGTCCCCGCCGACATCGAGTGCCGCGACGCTCTGCCGCAGCGCCACCGCGCGCAGGATCCGGCCGGCGTGCCCGTCCTCCAGGCCACGGAACATGCTGACCCAGCTGCTCAGCACCGTGTCGTCGTCGTCGAGCACGGCGACGTAGCGACCCTCGGCGGAGCCAAAGGCGTCGTTGAGAGGCGCGGCCCGACCCGGACGCTCCACCTCGATCACCCGGGTACGCTCCGCGAGCCAGGGGGCTGCCTGCGACAGCACGCGCCGGACGGTCGTCATCTCGGAAGGCGTCGCGTTGTGGCACGCGACCAGCCACTCGAAGTCGCGCAGCGTCTGGGCGGAGAGACACGCCAGCACGTCCGACAGGCACTGTTCGCGGCGACCCTGCGTGCGGGTGACCACCGTCAGGAACGGGCGGTTGCGCGCGTCCCCCTGCTCCTCCTCGGCAGCACGCCACTCGACCCCCGCCGCGTCGAGCGTGCGGCGGAGGAGGGTCGACTCGAGGAGTGCCGGATGCGTGTGCGGGGGCGGGGGCGGCCACTCCACCGGATGCGCCTCGCCAGGCGCGCCACCCACCAAGGTGCTCGCGCGGTGCCGGACGATCGTCGCGCGGACCTCGGTCGTGAGCGAGAGTTCCCGGCCCGCGGCGACTGCCTCGAGTGCCGCACCGCTGCGCTCGTCCCGGGCTCCGGTGAGCACCTCGACGAGCGCTGACATGGTCGTCGCCGTGGCGGCGACACATACGCCCGAGACCCTCGGGCGGGGGTCCGACGCTGCCGCGACCTCCTCCTCCACATCTGCTTCAGGGCCGGGGGTCACCTCGACCGGCAGCACCCGCGCGTCGACCACGTCGACCGTCGCCAGGGCCGCGAGGAGCCACCGGACGAGGTCCGGCCCGGGCGTGGAGTCAGCCTCTGCCACGACCACGGGCGCGTCGGCGTCGAGGCCGGACACGAGCGTCGCCAGGTCCCGGCCGTCGGGCACGACGTGGACGGCGGCGCTCCCGGCGGCGAGCTCCCAGTCCCTCAGCGCAGGCGAGGTCGCCGGGAGATCTCCCACGAGAGCCACCACGGCGTCGCTGCCGGGTCCTGCGGACGTGTCACGGGGGGCTGGCACGCAGACGAGGGTAGCGAAACCCGGATGTCGTCCCGGGTCGCGGCTGGCAGACTCCGGAGCATGAGCCTGGAGCCGCACGTGCTGCCCAGACCCTCTCCCGGCGTCGGTGGCTCCCACGCACGCGGGCTCGTCGAGGTGGCCGCGGCCAGCGTCCTGTGGGGCACCGGCGGTCTCGCGGTGCAGCTGATCCGCGAGCAGGAGCCGCTGTCGCCGGTGACGATCAGCGCCTGGCGGATGGCGATCGCCGCGGGCGTCCTCCTGGTCGCTCTCCTCGCCCTGCGGCGGGGAGGCGAGCTGCTCGCCCTCGCCCGCTCCCGACCGCGCCAGCTGCTGGCGGTCGGCGTCGGGACCGCGGCCTACCAGGGGTTCTACTTCGTGTCCGTCACCCAGGTCGGTGTCGCGGTCTCGACCGTGGTGAGCCTCGGCCTGGCGCCTGTGCTGCTCACCGTGGCCGAGTCCGTGCGCAGCCGCCGGGCGCCCGCGGCCGGGCGGCTGCTCGTCCTGGTGGCGGCGCTGACCGGCCTCCTGCTGGTCAGCGTGGCCGGCAGCGGGGCCTCGAGCGGCCCGGCCCCGGTGGCGGGCGTGCTGCTCGCGATCGCGTCGGGGACGACGTACGCCATCACGACCGTCGCCGGTGGCTCCATCAGCCGGACGACGTCGCCGTTGGTGCTCACGAGCGGGATGACGCTGGTCGGTGCGGCCGTGCTGCTGCCGTGCCTGGCCTTCGTCGACGGGCCGCGCGTCACGGCCGACCCTGCCGCGCTCGCCTGGCTGGTCTACCTCGGAGCGCTGACGATGGCGCTCGCCTACGTCCTGCTCTACTCCGGGCTGCGGGTGGTCGCACCGAGCACGGCGGTGACCGCCAGCCTGGTCGAGCCGGTCACCGCGGCCGTGGTCGCTGCGGTGGTGCTTGGAGAGACCTTGGGCCCCGCTGCCGTCGTCGGGATCCTGCTCGTCCTCGGTGCCGTCGTGGGGCTGGGCCGGCCCACGGCAGCGGCCGGACCGGTCGTGCCGGACCCCGAGCTCAACTGACGGTCGTCAGAAGCTGCGTCGCGCCGGTCAGCAGCCATGTGACGGCCGACGGACCTCAGGACAGCCGGTAAGGGGTCAGCCTGTCGTTCAGCGTCCCGTCGCCGACCTGGCCGTAGCCATTCCAGCCCCAGCACCACGCCGTGCCGTCGTCCCGGAGCCCGCAGGTGGTGCCGGAGTCCGAGCGCAGCGCGTTCCAGTCCGAGCCGTCGACGCGCTGGGGCACGTCGCGGCCCAAGGACGTGCCATTGCCGATCTGTCCCCGGTCATTCACTCCCCAGCACCATCCGGTGCCGTCGCCGCCCACCCCGCACGACGTGTAGCCAGGCACGATCGAGCTCCACGAGCCAGCTCCCAACGTCGTCGGAGCCAGCACGGTCCCGGTCCCACCGGTCCCTGTCTGTCCTCGGTCGTTGTAGCCCCAGCACCACCCGGACCCGTTGGCCTTCACCCCGCACGTGGTGCGCTGCCGGTTGCTCAGTGACAACCAGCCGGAGCCAAGCGGGAGGGGCGAGCTCCCGATCGTCGGTGGTCCCGTCGCCGACCTGGCCGTGCGCATTCGCGCCCCAGCACCATCCGGTGCCGTCGGTGCGGACGCCACACGTCGTGGTCGGCGGGTAGGAAAGCTCTTCCCGACCCACTCGGCGACAGGAAACCAGGCGTGATGGAGGTCCACGTACCGGGCACTCGCACGGGCGCGGGACGATTGGTGAAGGTGCCGTCACCCAGCTGGCCGTGCGCGTTCGATCCCCAGCACCACCCGGAGCCGTCCACCTGCACCCCGCAGGTGGACCCGTACCCGACCGTGACCGCGGACCATCGCCCCGGGAAGCTAACGGGGTCCACGATGTACGGCTGGGTGGTTCCGCCACCGACCTGTCCGTGCATGTTCCCGCCCCAGCACCAGGCAGAGCCGCCGACCCGGATCCCGCAAGCGGTGGCGTAGAACGGCTCGGCATGCTCCACCTTGATGGTCGCCCACTCCCCACCGGGAAGCTGCCTGCAGCCTCCGCGCCGGCGGAGGGGGGCGATCCCGCATCCATCTGCCAGCACCAGCCGCTGCCGTCACGCTTCACACCGCAGGCCGCCGAACCTGAGGTGTCGACCTGCACCCAGCCGTCACCCGGCAGCCGCATCGGGGTCACACGGGGTCCGGAGGAGCCGTCCGCGAGACTGCCCGTGGCGCCCGACCCCCAACACCACGCCGAGCCGCCCAGCTTGACACCGCACGTCTCGAGACGACTTCGATCCAGGGTGAGCCATCGGGCCGCGAGCACGGAGAGGGTCAGCACGCGGCTCGCGGACTGGCCGTGGTCATCGGTCAACGTGACCGAGAAGGCAAAGACACCTGCGACGGTCGGACGACCGGACAGCACACCGCCGCTGGACAGGCCGAGGCCGGCAGGCAGCCAGCCGGCAGACCATGTCCCGGGCGCGGGTGTCCCCGCCACGAGTGTGACGGCGTAGTCCTCCCCGGCGACCGCGTCGGGCAGCGAGGTCGTCGCCACCTCGGGTGGCGCCGGGACAGTCACCTTCCGGGCGCGCGTGACCACCTTCGCGAGCCCCTGGTCACGCACCCTCGCGGCGACGACCCGGTAGCGGTAGGTGCGAGGACCCGTGCGCGACGGCAGGTCCGTCCGGAAGCGGGCGCGGCCTGCGCGCGTGCTGCGCTTGCTGGCGAGGACCACCCAGCCGTCTCCCCGAGCGCGTTGCAGGACCACAGGCCGCCGGACTCCTCCCGGGACCTTGCTCCTCACCCGGACGACGTCACCGGGCCCCGCTATCGAGGGTGACAGGCTGATCGTGCCGCGCGCCGTTGCAGCCGCCTCCGACCGGTGGACCGACGCCGTGGCGTCACGGAGTGCCGCTGGGCCGACCAGCATGGAGAGCAGGAGAGCGACCACCAGAAGTCCTCGGAGCCTGCGGTTTCTCTCGTCCATGCCGGGCCCCCCGCCACTCGACCGCAGCACTCGCGATCACCCCCACTGCGGGACCATCCAGAGTGGCACGGCAGCGCCCCTGCCGGAGTGCCTGTCTAGGCCACCTGATGGTCGGTGGCCGCGGGTCGGAGAGGCTCAGGCGGCAGGTCGTGCCGGACCCCGAGCTCAGCTCGCGGCGGTCGGGTACTTGACCTGCACCGTCACCCAGTCGACCAGCATGCTGTGCCGAGTGCCTCCCGGGAGCACGTACTGCGGCTCGACGTCCTTGTTGGACAGCCGCAGGTGGAACGGGACGGCGTTGCCGGGCACCCGGCGAGGATCCGGCGTCGAGTCCACGGTGTAGGCCTGGTTGCCCGAGCCGTCCCTCGCCTCGTAGTGCACCTGGTCACCGCCGACCGTGAACTCCGCGTGGTACTCCCAGAAGGACTCCCACGGCTTCGCACCGTCCGCGAACGCCTGGCCCACCGGCCACAGCTCGGGGGAGAGACCCGCGGCACCGCACTCGTCGACGGCGTTGTCGAGCGTCTCGTCGTAGCAGAGGTGCGAGCCGAGCTGTGCACCCGCCGGCTTCATCGGGCCGTAGCTCTCGATGACGTCGATCTCGCGCGGGTCGGCGGCGTTGGGGTGCTGGACCCACAGGGCGGCGTAGTTGCTGCCGGTGTCGGGCATCACCAGGCTGGCCGAGACGCGGACCTGCGTCCCCGCGGGCAGGACCCAGCCGTGCGTCGAGCGGATCTGGGCGACGTGGCCCACCTCGAGGTGGCCGGAGCCGTTGACGGCGGCCGCGTTCCAGCCGGTCATGTGGTGCCACCCCTCCGGCCAGGTGCCGGCCGGGCCGTCGAAGTGGTCGGCGAAGAGTGTCTCCCACGCGGGCGGAGCGGGGGTGGGAGGCGCCGCGGTCGGTGGAGCGGTGGAGGGCGGGGCCGTCGTGGCCGGGGCCGTCGAAGGCGGAGCCGCACGTCGGTGGCCGGACTGCTGCGTGGGCCACGTGCCCGGGCTGATGCACGCCGTGGCGAGGAGCAGCAGCGTGCCGGTGAGCACAGCTGCGCGCCAGCGCGTCCTGCCTCCCAGTTGCCGGCGCACGAGCCGAGACATCAGCCTCCCCAAGGTCGTTCGTGGTGTCGGATCCGCGTCCGGCGATGCTACGCAGCCGCGCCAAGCGAGGGTCGCGAAGCCTCAGCTGACGGTCGTCAGGAGCTGCGTCGCGCGGGTCAGCACGACGTAGAGGGTCGAGCGGCCCGTCACCGACTCGTCCTCGATCTCCTGCGGACGCACCACCACGATGCCGTCGAACTCCAGACCCTTGGTGTCCAAGCCGGTGAGGACGACGACCCGGTCCTCGCCGCTCGGGGTCACGCTGGAGTCCACCGCTGCCCGCGCGCCGGCCGCGTCCGCGGCGAGCTCGGGCCACGATGCGAGCCAGGCGTTGACCTCGGACCGGCGGGCGGCCGGGACGACGATGCCGACGGTGCCCTCCACGCGACTCGGCGGTCGAGACCACGGCGTCGCGCACGGCCGCCTCGAGGTCGTCGACCGGGCCGATCACCTGCGGCTCCTCGCCGGTGCGGCGTACGGCGTCGGGCAGGTCGGCGTCGAGGCCCACGCGGCGGGCGTAGTCGGCGGCGAAGGAGTAGATCTCGGCGGAGTTGCGGTAGTTGGTGGACAGGTGGAACTCGTGGAGCTCCTTGCCCTCCAGCGCCTCCGCGCGGGCCCGACCCGCCTCGGGGGCGTCGGGCCACGACGACTGCGCGGGGTCGCCGACGATGGTCCAGCTCGCGGCGCGGCCGCGGCGCCCGACCATCCGCCACTGCATCGGGGTCAGGTCCTGGGCCTCGTCGATCAGGACGTGGGCGTAGCCGTCGTCCTCGATCCGGTGGGTGGGCGCCGACCACGCCAACCCGCCCGGGGCGTAGTCGCGCTCCGAGACGGTGGTGAGCTCCTGGAGATCGACACCGCCCTCGAGCAGCCCGGTCTCGTCGAGGTCGCGCTCGTCGTCGGTGCGCTGCGGGACGTCGCCGATGGCGTAGCGCAGCTCGTCGAGCAGCGGGACGTCCTCGATCGAGAGGTCCCCGGCGTGCCACGACTTGGCGAGCAGGAGCTGCTCCTCGCGGGTGACGACGCCCTCGCCGACGCGGGCCAGGAACTCCGGGTCCCGCAGCCAGCCGAACACGGTGCGCGCGTCGAGCGGCGGCCACCAGTGCGTGGCGAACTCGACGAAGCCGTCGTGGGACAGCATGTCGTCGTCGAAGGCCTCCCGTCCGCGCTCGCGACCGCGCTCGCCCTGCACCTGGCGCCACATGGCGTCGAGCAGCGTCCGGGCCACGCGGGGCAGCTGGCGGTTGCGACGGCCCTGCGACATCAGCTGTCGACGCAACCGGCCGAGCAGCCCCGGGTCGAGGACGATCGTCTCGTCACGCCAGTAGATCCGGAAGCTGGTGGGGGCGCCCGGTGCGTGCTGGCGCGACGTACGACGCATCAGCTCGGCCATCCGGGTCGCGCCCTTGATGTCGGCGACCGCCGGCTCGTCGTGGCGGGTCGCACGGATCCCGCCGACGACCTCGCCGAGCGAGCGCAGCGCCACGGCCGTCTCACCGAGGCTCGGCAGCACCCGCTCGATGTAGCGCATGAAGACGCCGCTCGGGCCGACGACGAGCACGCCGCCGCCCTCGTAGCGGCGGCGGTCGGAGTAGAGGAGGAAGGCCGCGCGGTGCAGCGCGACGACGGTCTTGCCGGTGCCGGGACCGCCGGAGATCGAGACCACGCCCTTGCCCGGCGCGCGGATCGCCTGGTCCTGTTCGGCCTGGATGGTGGCGACGATGGAGTGCATCGAGCGGTCGCGGGCACGGGAGAGCTGCGCCATCAGCGCGCCCTCGCCGACGATCGGGAGGTCGGTCTCGGCCTGGTCGTCGAGCAGCTCGTCCTCGACACCGATGACGGTGCGGTGCTGCGAGCGCAGCACCCGGCGGCGTACGACGCCCTGCGGGGTCGCGGCGGTGGCTTGGTAGAACACCCCGGCGGCGGGCGCGCGCCAGTCGATCAGCAGCACGTCGCGGTCGGCGTTGCGCACACCGATGCGGCCGATGTAGCGCGGGAGCGTGTCGATCGACGCGTCGAGGTCGAGGCGGCCGAAGACCAGCCCCTCGTGCGCTGCGTCGAGCTGGGCAATGCGTTTGGCAGCCTGGAACACCATGGCGTCGCGCTCGACGAGACCGCCTTCGTGCTCCAGCTTGCCGCGACTGTGCCCCTCCGCCGCCAGCGCCCTGGCGTTCTGGGTGGACGCATCGAGCTGGACGTAGACCTCGTCGACGTACTGCTGCTCCGCCGCGATCTCCCGCGCCTCGAGCTCCTCGCTCACACCTGCTCCTCATCCCCCGATGAACCCACTGCCACCCTGCTCGGGCAGACCGACAAGCCTAGCGCCGGGTGGCACTCCTCGCCGACTTACCGACAATCCGTGGCGGTGCGACGCCCTGGCAGGAGCACCATGCAGGCAGTTCAGCAGCCGTACGCGGTCGGCCACGCTCGGCGCGGCACCTGCCCGGACGAAACTGCCTTCCCGGTGCTGGGGCCGCCGGCCGACGACGCTACTTCCGCGACAGGAAGGCCGTCATCGCCTCGCGCGCCTCGTCGCTGGCGAACAACCGGGCGCTTGTGGAGGCCATCTCGGCGCCGAGCGCGTCGATGCGGGCGACGAGGTCGCGGTTGAGGATCCGCTTGGACTCGCGCAGTCCCTGGGCAGCACCGGTGGCCAGGCTGGCGCACATGGCTGCCACCTCATCGTCGAGCCGGTCGGCCGGCACCGCCCGGGTGACCAGGCCGTACGCCGCCGCGTCGGCGCCGCTGAAGACCTCGCCGCCGAGGGTGGTGAGCGCGGCCGCCCGCGGGTTCATCCGGTGGTGGACGGTGAGGCTGATGATCGCCGCGGCGAGCCCGAGCTTGACCTCGGTGAGCGCGAAGGTGGCGTCCTCTGCGCTGATCGCGATGTCCGCCGCGGCGATGATGCCGATGCCGCCCGCTCGGACCGCACCGAGGTTCTTGGTGACGACCGGCTTGTCGAGGGTCACGATCAGTCGCTGCAGGTCGACGATCCGGCGCGCGCCCACCTCCATGCCCTCCGTGGTCGCCTCGGACAGGTCGGCGCCGGAGCAGAAGACCCGGCCGGAGCTCTCGACCAGCACCACCCGTACGGCGTCGTCGGCACCGGCCCGCTCGAGGTGGCCGTAGAGAGCGGTGACGAGACGGCGGCTCAGGGCGTTGCGGTTGGCCGGGCTGTCGAGCGTGATCGTCGCGACGGCGTCGGCGACGGAGTAGTGGACCAGCTCGGCGGTGAGGTCGGTCATGGGGCCATCCTGCCGCAGTGCTCGACCCATCCGGACGGGCCCGCGCTCCGAACACGGCGCATGCAGACCCCTGACGAGCATCCGCGGCGGCGCACGCTCCGGCACGCGGTCTACGGCGTGCTCGCCACGGTCGTCGGCCTGGCGGCCGCGCACCTGGTCGCCGCCCTCACGGTGCCGGCCGCCTCACCGGTGCTGGCGGTGGGCTCGACGGTCATCGACCTGACGCCGACGCCGCTCAAGGAGTGGGCGATCCGGCAGTTCGGCACAGCCGACAAGGCCGTGCTCGTGGGATCCGTCGTCGTGGTCGTCCTGCTGCTCGCCGCCGTCGCGGGCGTGGTGGCGGCACGTCGCGAGACCTTGGGCCTGCTCATCATCGTGGGGCTGGCCGGCACCGCCGGCCTGCTCGCCGTCCTGCGCCCGGGCTCCGGGCCGCTGGACATCGTTCCTGCTCTGGTCGCCGCCGCGGTCGGCGCCACGTCACTGTGGTGGCTGCATCGCGTCGACGACCGGGCGCAGACCGGTCCGTCGCGTGGGGTCGACGGTCCGAGCCGGCGCGGGGTCGTGCTGGCAACCGGCGGCCTCGCCGCGGCTGCCGTGTCGATGGGTGCACTCGGCCGCTGGGTGACGTCCTACCGCCTCGGCGGGACCGACATCGCCCTCCCGGTCGCCACCGACCCCGCGCCCACCTTCCCCCAGGGGCTGGAGGCGACGTACGACGGCATCAGCCCGTTGCGCACCCCCACCGCGGACTTCTACCGCGTCGACACCCGCCTCACCGTGCCCGCCGTGGACGTCGACTCGTGGACGCTGACCATCGACGGGGACGTCGAGCAGGAGGTCACCTTGACCTTCGACGACCTCGCGGCGATGAGGACCGTCGAGCGCGACATCACCCTGACGTGCGTGTCCAACGAGGTGGGCGGCCCCTACATCGGCAGCGCCCGCTGGCTCGGCGTACCGCTGGCCGACGTGCTCGCGAGGGCCGGCATCGACGCGACCCGGGCCGACCAGATCCTCTCGACCGACGTCGACGGGATGACCATCTCGACGCCGCTCGACGTGGCGCTCGACGGCCGTGACGCGCTGATCGCCATCGGCATGAACGGCGAGCCGCTGCCCCGCACGCACGGCTTCCCGGCGCGGATGGTGGTGCCCGGCCTCTACGGCTTCGTCAGCGCCTGCAAGTGGATCACCAGGATGACCCTGACGACGTACGACGCCGAGCAGGCCTACTGGACCGAGCGGGACTGGGCGATCGACGCCCCCATCAAGCTGTCCAGCCGGATCGACACCCCCAAGCCGCTGTCCGAGAGCCCGGCCGGGAAGGTCGTCGTGGGCGGCATCGCCTGGGCCCAGCACGTGGGGATCGAGAAGGTCGAGGTCCGCATCGACGGCGAGGCCTGGAGGCCGGCGACGCTCGGGCCGCAGGTCACCGACGACTACTGGCGGCAGTGGTACGTCGAGTGGGACGCGACCCCCGGCCAGCACTTCATCGCGTGCCGGGCGACCAACAAGGACGGCGACGTCCAGAGCGACGTCCGGATGACCCCGTTCCCCGAGGGCTCCTCGGGGCTGCAGGAGATCTCGGTCAACGTCTCCTGACGCCGGACGCGCTGCCGTCGGGCGGTGTGTGGCGCAGGTCCTGAGCCTCCGGGACCTGCGCCACGCACCGTCCGGCGATCTTTTCCGGCACCCACCCATCCGGTCACCCAGCCGCTCCGAACACCTCCTGAAAGCGGGCCAGGAACGGCCCCCACCCGAATGCTTCCGACGAAAGGCAACTCCATGAACACCTTGCTCCGCACCCGCACCCTGGGCCTCGCCGCGCTCGCCCTGACCGCTTCCATGGGCCTGGCTGCCTGTGGCAGCGAGAGCGACGCCGACAGCGCCGCCGCCGACGACACCACCTCCGAGTCCACGTCCGAGGCCCCCGCCGAGGAGCCCATGGAGTCCGAGGAGCCGATGGCCGCCGAGGGTCCGTTCGGGCCCGGCTGCGCCGCGGTCCCGACCGAGGGCGAAGGCTCCGTCGAGGGCATGTCCGACGACCCGGTCGCCACCGCCGCGTCGAACAACCCGCTCCTCAAGACGCTGGTCGCCGCCGTGACCGAGGCCGGTCTCGTCGACACCCTCAACTCCTCCGACGGCATCACCGTGTTCGCGCCGACCGACGACGCGTTCGCCAAGATCCCGGCGAAGGACCTCAACGCCCTCCTGGCCGACAAGAAGGCGCTGACCACGGTGCTCACCCACCACGTGGTGGCCGGCGAGCTCTCCCCCGAGGACGTCGCGGGCGAGCACGAGACCCTGGCCGGCGACATGATCACCGTCGAGGGCTCCGGTGAGGAGTTCACCGCCGAGGGCGCGGCCGTCATCTGCGGCAACGTCCCGACCGCCAACGCCACCGTGTACGTCATCGACTCGGTCATGATGCCGAAGATGTGACTCGGTCCGACGAGCACTGAGCAAGGATGACTGACGTGGACCACGTGAGGCCCGTACCGGACGGGGCGCCCCAGGGCGTCCCGTCCGGGGGCGACGCCGCAGCGAGGCTGTCCGACCTGCTGCACCGGGCGTCCCTCGGTGACGAGGCGGCGTTCGCCGAGTTCTACGACGCGACGTCGGCCCGGGCGTACGGCCTGGCCCTGCGGGTGGTCCGCAACCCGGCGCACGCCGAGGAGGTCACGCAGGAGGCCTACATCGACGCCTGGCGCTCCAGCACCAGGTACGACGCGGAGCGGGGCAGTGCGGCCGGCTGGCTGCTCACCATCGTCCACCGCAAGGCCGTCGACCGGATCCGTTCGGTCGAGGCCGCCACCACCCGCGACGAGACGTGGAACCGGGAGACCGTCCCGGTCGACCACGACCAGACGTCCGAGGCAGCGCACGCCTCGCTGGAGTCGGCTCGTGTCCGCAACGCGGTCGCGACGCTGACCGACGTGCAGCGCCAGGCCGTGGAGCTCACCTACTTCGGCGGCTACACCCACACCGAGGTGGCCACCCTGCTCGACGTCCCGTTGGGGACCGCCAAGACCCGAATACGCGACGGCCTGATCCGCCTCCGAGACCTGATGGGAGTTGCCTCATGAGCGATCTGCACAAGCTCACGGGCGCCTACGCGCTGGATGCTCTCGACGAGCTGGAGCGGGCTCGCTTCGAGCGGCACCTCGCCGAGTGCGAGGACTGCCGGGCCGAGGTCGCCGAGCTGCGCGAGACCGCGGCGCTGCTGGCCGACACCGTCGCCACGCCGCCGCCCGCGTCGCTGCGCGACTCGGTGCTGGCCGGCATCTCCCAGGTCCGTCCGCTGCCTCCCGAGGTCGTCAGCGCCACCCCGTCCACCGACGAGACCGCCGCCGGGCGGCGACGCTGGATGCCCTTCCTGGTCGCGGCTGCACTCGCGCTCGTCGTCGGCATCGGCGCCGCGGTGACCCAGCCCTGGGCCGATGACGAGTCGGCCGGGCTGACGGCGGCCGAGCAGGTGCTGCAGGCTCCCGACGCCGAGGAGGTCTTCGTCGACCTGGGCGAGTCCGGGCGGGCCACCGTGGTCCGCTCCAAGGCCGAGGACCGCGCCGTCATCGTCACCGAGGACATGGTCTCGGCTCCCGACGGCAAGGCGTACGAGCTCTGGTTCCAGACGCCCGAGGAGGAGATGGTCCCCGCCGG
Organism: uncultured Actinomycetota bacterium; assembly: GCA_963740115.1. GTDB lineage: Bacteria > Actinomycetota > Actinomycetes > Propionibacteriales > Nocardioidaceae > Nocardioides. The sequence continues at coordinate 403,651 of CAVUCQ010000001.1, forward strand.
GATGATGCCCGACGACGCCGACCAGACCGTGGTCCTCGAGGGTCCCGCCGCCGATGCGATCGCCGTCGGCATCACCGTGGAGCCCGAGACCGGCTCGGCGGAGCCGACCACCGAACCCATCGCGCTCTTCGACCTCACGCAGGCCACCTGACCGGGACGTCCCGGCGTCGGGTCGCAGTGGTCGGCTGAGGCCTCGCGACACGACCGCTCCGCCCGGCCCGGGGGCACGATCCCGGACCCACGTGATGTAAGAACTGCGGGTGCCCGGACCCGACCCCCTCGACACCGCCGTCGCCGGCATGCTGGCAGGGGACGACGGCGACTTCCGCACCGTCTACCGGGCCGTCCAGCCGCCACTGCTGCGCTACCTCGCGGTCCTGGTGGGCGTCTGCGACGCGGACGACGTCGCCAGCGAGGCGTGGGCCCAGGCGTTCCGCGACCTCGACCGGTTCACCGGCGACGCCGACGGGTTCCGCGGCTGGATCACCACGATCGGGCGGCACCGGGCCATCGACCACCTGAGGCGCGGCAACCGACGACCCGTGGACGACCAGGCGGTCGAGGACCTCGTCCACCTGCCCGACCCCGCCGACGTCGAGGCCGACACGCTGGGGCGGGTGCAGTCCCAGGCGGCACTGCGGCTGATCGCCTCGCTCCCCCGCGACCAGGCAGAGGCGATCATGCTGCGCACCGTGCTGGGGTTCGACGCGCCGACCGCCGCGCGCATCCTCGGCAAGCGCCCGGGGGCGGTGAGGGCCGCGTCGCACCGCGGGCTGAGGCAGCTGGCGAAGAAACTTTCCGAGGACCCGTAACACCTGTGAGGGCGGCAACGCTGAACGGAGTGAGATGAGCAGCCACGACCACCACCTGTCCCGCCGCGACGCCGAGCGCCTGCTCGACCAGCCGGCGGCGACGAGCAGCGCCCTCGCCACGGCCCTCGCCGCGGCCGGCGCACCCGCGCGGCCCGGTGAGCTGGGCCGCGAGGACGCCACGGTGGCGGCCTTCCACACCGCTCGTCTGACTCCGTCACCGACCACCAGGAGCAACTACGTGTCCCCCTCCAAGCTCGGGAGCCGCGCCGCGGCCCGCGCCGTGATCGCCACCGGCGCGGTCGTCGCCCTCACCTCGGGCGGCTTCGCCCTCGCCAACTCGGCCCACCTGCCGACCCTGCCGGGACAGGCGTCCGACCAGGCCACCGAGTCCGTCGCCAAGACGCCGAAGCCCACCGAGACGCCCACCGAGACGCCGACCGAGACCACCACCGAGACCCCGGCCGAGACGCCCACCGAGACGCCGACGGAGACCGAGTCGGAGACGACCCTGCCGACCCCCAGCTTCACGGGCCTCTGCACCGCGTTCCAGGCCGCCGACCACTCCGCCCACGGCGCGTCCCTCGACAGCGCGGCGTTCACCGCGCTCGCCACCGAGGCCGGCGGCGCCGAGCAGATCGCGACCTACTGCGTCGCGCTGATCGGCGAGCCGAAGGAGACCGGCAAGCCGTCGGAGCTGCCGACCCCCACCGCGAAGCCGACGCCGGGCAAGCCGACGGACCAGCCGACCGGCAAGCCGTCCGTCCTCCCGACGCCGACCGACAAGCCCACCCCCACCACGGGCAGGCCCACCGACAAGCCTGCGCCCGTCAAGGGCGGCGGCAAGAGCTCCACCACGTCCGGTTCCTGAACCGGCGCGGCCGCGTCGCACGGAGCCGTCCTCGCACCCGTACCTCCCCCCCGAGCAGTACGGAGTCGTCGAGCACCCGGTCCCACGGCGCGCCACACGCAGCGGCACGGCCCTCCCCCGGGGCCGTGCCGCTGTTCTCGTCCGACCCACCGGTTGGCTAGGTTCGGTCCATGGTCCAGCAGCGGCAGCCCTCCCCTCAGGAGGACGCCAACCGCAGGATGCTGCGTGCGCGCGACGAGATGGACCGGCGCTACGCCGAGCCCCTGGACGTACCGACGCTGGCTGCGGTCGCGCACCTGTCCGCCTCGCAGTTCGGGCGGGTGTTCAAGGAGGTCTACGGCGAGACCCCGCACCGCTACCTCCAGCGGCGCCGCGTGGAGCGCGCGATGACGCTGCTGCGGCAGACCGACCGGCCGATCACCGATGTCGCGTGGGACGTCGGGTTCGCCAGCCTCGGCACCTTCAGCCGCACGTTCAGCAACATCGTCGGCCTCTCGCCGACCGAGTTCCGCGCCCAGCACGCGCCGGTCGCGGTTCCGTCCTGCTTCATCGCCGCGTGGACCCGGCCGCGGGAGGGCCCGACGGCGTTCGCCAGGACAGCGCCCTCCACGACAGCCCCCTCCAAGACAGCCGTTTCGGAGAAGCGCAAGGACCCCGACGCTGGCTAGCGTCCTCGTCATGACCACCAACCACATCACCTCCCTCCACATCCGCAGCGTGCCGGTCCTCGACCAGGACGAGGCGCTCGACTTCTACACGACCCACCTCGGGTTCGAGGTGCGCGACGACATCGACCTCGGATTCATGCGCTGGCTCACCGTCGGCGTCCCCGGCCAGAACACCTCCCTCCTGCTGGAGCTCGTCGGGGGTCCGCAGCACGACGAGTCCACCGCCGCGCAGGTGCGCGAGCTCGTCACCAAGGGGGCGCTCGGCGGACTGTTCCTCCAGAGCAGCGACGTGCACGCCACGTACGCCTCCCTCCGCGACGCCGGCGTCGAGATCACCCAGGAGCCGGTCGAGCAGCCGTACGGCACCGACTTCGGAGTGCGCGACCCGTTCGGCAACCACGTGCGCATCAGCCAGCCCAACGCCGCCACCCCCGAGCAGGTGCAGGACGCCTACGACACCACCTCGGCGCCCGCATGAGCTATCCGCCGGAGATCTACCACGGCGACACCGGCGAGGTCTCCGCCCACGTCGTGCGGGCGGGGATCGAGCCGGCAACCGTCTACCCCAACGGCAACAAGGTGTTCTACCTCGCCCAGGGCACGGAGACGTCCGGCACGTTCGGCCTCTACCGGTGGGAGTTCGCCGGCCCGGAGAGCGGACCCGGCGCGCACTTCCACAAGACGATCACCGAGTCGTTCTACGTCCTCGAGGGCACCGTCACGATCTACGACGGTGAGGAGTGGCGCAGGTGCCACGCGGGCGACTTCGCCCACGTCCCGGCCGGCGGCATCCACGGCTTCCGCAACCAGGACGGCCCGGCGAAGATGCTGCTCCACTTCGCCCCGGGCGCGCCGCGCGAGGCCTACTTCGAGGGCCTGGCCCAGGGCATCGGCGACCTCGACGAGAACGCCTACGCCACGTTCATGCGCGAGCACGACAACCACTGGCTCTGATGTTCTACTCGTGGTGATGGACCCGGTCGACGCGGCCTTCGACGCCACCCCGCGGCGGGACTTCCTCCCGCGCGGGGTGCGCCGTCGCGCGTCGTACGACGGTCCGTTGAGCATCGCGGCCGGCCAGACGAACTCGCAGCCGCGCACGGTCGACGACATGCTGCGGCTGCTCGACGTACGCGTGGGGCAGCGCGTCCTCGATGTCGGCGCGGGTTCGGGATGGACGACCGCCCTGCTGGCACACCTCGTGGGCCCGACCGGCTCGGTGCTCGGGGTCGAGCTCGAGGCCGAGCTGGTCGCCTTCGGTGCCCGCAACCTCGCTCGCACCGACCGCTCCTGGGCGACGATCCGGCAGGCCACCCCGGGTGTGCTCGGCGACCCCGACGGAGCGCCGTACGACCGGATCCTCGTGTCGGCCGAGCCCGACGACCTGCCGCACGAGCTGGTCGACCAGCTCGCCGACGACGGGGTGCTGGTGATCCCGGTGGCGGGCACGATGCTGCGGGTCACCAACCCGGGTGCAGTGGTGAGCGAGCACGGGCGCTACCGGTTCGTGCCGCTGCGCTGACCCGCACGGTGCAGGCCTAGGGCGTCGGTCGGGACACCTGGGCGGCGAGGCGCTGCGGCGCCTGGATGCAGTAGGAGTCGGTCAGCAGCTCGGCGAGCTCGGCCCAGTCGGTGTCGCCGTCGAGCACCATGCCGATGTAGTTGCCGCCCCAGCCCGCGCGGAAGTAGGGGTGGCCCATGTGCTCGAAGGCGGCGACCTCGTCGGGCTCGCCGCGGAAGGTGACCCGGAACGCCTGGTCCTCGCCGCCGAAGACGTGGGCCACGGTCGCGCTGCCGACCCGCCAGCGGGTGCCGGTCCACGCCGACTCCTGCCGGCACCGCGGCAGCGCCCCGAGCACGGCATCGATGCGCAGCACCCACTCCTCGGGCACCAGCGGTCGGTCTGCGAGAGCCACGCCGTACAGCCTGCCACCAGGCTCGGACAGTCAGACCTTCTCGGGCAACGGCACCGGAGCGAAGACGCTGCGGGTGAACCACGTCGGCAGCGCGCGCACGAGCGGGCGGGGACCGGCGACGGCGAGGTCGCCGGCCTTGACGGCACCGAGCAGGTCGCGCCGCCCCATCCAGTAGTCGATCATCGTCTCGACGTGCCCGGCGACCTCCACGTCGACGTCGTGGCCGGGATCGGTGAGGCACAGGTCCACGGTCGGCGACTCCAGCACGAGCCAGAAGTGGCTCTTCTTGTCGCTCGACCCCTTGAGGTGGAAGTGCACGACCACGCGGCGGTCGGGCAGGGCGTCCGTGTCGACGTTGCGGTGGATGTCCCACATCAGCAGCGAGGCGTCGTACTGCTTGGCGATCACGTCGCCCCGCGCCCAGCGCTGTCCCCAGATGCCCATCGACTCGATCACCGGCCACAGCTCCCTGCCCGCCGGGGTGAGGCGATACTCCCCACCGACGTGGTCGACGACGCCGACGCGCTCGAGGGTCTTGAGCCGCTTGGACAGCAGGGCGGGTGACATCAGCGGGACCCCGCGGCGGAGGTCGTTGAAACGCGTGCTGCCGCAGAGCAGCTCGCGGACCACCAGGGGTGTCCACCTCTCGGTGAGCACCTCCGAGGCCATCGCGACGGGACAGAACTGGCCGTAGGTGGTTGCCATCCTCCGACGGTAGGACCGCTATGGGTTCTGTACCAGTACAGGATCGATACTCGCGGGCCGCTCCTCGGCTGGCCGACTCTGGTCGGGCACCACCCACTGACGAGGAGACAGACCATGACCGTGCTCGACATCCCCACCACCGAGGCCCTCGCCGGCGACTTCGTCGGCGAGCTGATCACCCGCGACCACCCGGCGTACGACGAGCAGCGCCGCATCTGGAACGGGGAGATCGACCGCCGTCCGGCCCTCCTCGCCCGCTGCCAGGGGGCGAGCGACGTGGCCGCCGCACTGCGCTGGGCGCGTGACGGCGGCCTGCCCGTCGCGGTGCGCGGCGGCGGCCACGGCATCGCCGGCCACTCGCTCGTCGACGACGGCGTGGTCCTCGACCTCTCCGGCATGCGCGGCGCCGTGGTCGACCCGGTGGCCCGGACCGTGTCGGCGCAGGGTGGGGCGCTCAACGCCCACGTCGACCGGGAGAGCCAGGCCTTCGGGCTGGCCATGACCAGCGGCTACATCAGCCACACCGGCATCGCCGGACTGACCCTCGGTGGCGGGATCGGCCACCTGATGCGCAAGACCGGCCTGGCGATCGACGCCCTGCGGTCGTGCCAGGTCGTGACCGCCGACGGCTCCATCGTGCGGGCGTCGGAGACCGAGAACCCCGACCTCTTCTGGGGCCTGCGCGGCGGTGGCGGCAACTTCGGCGTCGTCACCGACTTCACGTTCGAGCTCCAGCCCCTCGGCCCGACGATCCTGGCGGGGCTGATCGCGTGGCCTGCGGACCAGGCGCCGACGGTGCTCGCGTTCCTGCGCGACTTCATGGCCGACGCGCCCGACGAGGTCGGCCTGATGGCCAACCTGCGGCTCGCCCCGGCCCTGCCGCTCTTCCCCGAGCACCTGCACGGCAAGCCGATCATCGGCCTCGTGGCGACGTACGCCGGTCCGGTGGAGGACGGCGAGCGGGTGCTGGCGCCGGTGCGGGCGCTCGGCACCCCGGTGCTCGACACGGTCGCTCCCAAGCCGTACGTCGCGCACCAGAAGTTCCTCGACCCGGCGGTGCCGCACGGCCGGCACTACTACTGGAAGTCGCACCGCCTCGGGCCGCTCACGGACGACGTCATCGCCACCATCTGCGAGCACCTCGCGACGATCAGCAGTCCGCTGTCGACCGTGCCCATCTTCAGCTTCGGCGGTGCGATGAGCCGGGTGCCCGAGGACGCGACCGCGTTCCCGCACCGCGACGCCAGCCACGACATCAACATCGTCGCGTCGTGGCTGCCCGAGGACGCCGGCGACGCCGACCGGCACCGCGCCTGGGTGCGCGGCTTCTTCGACGCGCTCGCGCCGCACAGCCGGGGCGTCTACGTGAACTTCACGAGCGACGACGCCCAGACCCGCGTGCAGGAGGCCTACAGCCCGCAGCAGTGGGAGCGCCTGCGGATGCTCAAGACGGCGTGGGACCCGGACAACGTGTTCCGCGGCAACGCCAACATCCCGCCGCTGGGGGTCGGCTGAGCAGGTATCTGAGGACGTGGTGAACGGGATCCGGGGGTTCCCACGTCCACCACGTCCTCAGATATCGGTCAGTAGGACTTCGGCAGCCCCAGGCTGTGCATCGCGACGAAGTTGAGGATCATCTCCCGGCTCACCGGGGCGATCCGGCCGGCGCGGGCCGCGACCAGCATCCCGGCCATGCCGTACTCCTGCGTGATGCCGTTGCCGCCGTGGGTCTGCACGGCCGCGTCGACGGCGTGGACGGCCGCCTCGGCAGCGGCGTACTTCGCCATGTTGGCCGCCTCACCCGCCGCCATGTCGTCACCGGAGTCGACGAGCGCCGAGGCCTTCTGGGTCATCAGCCGGGCGAGCTCGGTCTCGATGTGCGCCATCGCGAGGGGGTGGGCGATCGCCTGGTGGGAGCCGATCGGGGCCTTGAAGACGGTGCGCTCCTTGGCGTAGGCGGACGCCTTCTCCAGCGCGTGCCGGGCGAGGCCGGTCGAGAAGGACGCCGCCATGATCCGCTCGGGGTTGAGGCCGGCGAACAGCTGCACCAGCCCGCCGTCCTCGTCGCCGACGAGCGCGTCGGCCGGGAGGCGTACGTCGTCGATGAAGACCTGGAACTGCTTCTCCGGGCTGACGATCTCCATCGGGATGGCGGTGTACTCGAGGCCGGCGGAGTCGGTCGGGACCACGAACAGGCAGGGCTTCAGCTTGCCCGTCCGGGCGTCCTCGGCACGCGCCACGACGAGGACGTTCTCGGCCTCGTCGACGCCCGAGATGTAGATCTTCTGGCCCTTCAGCACCCACTCGTCGCCGTCCCGGCGGGCAGTCGTGGTGATGTTGTGGGAGTTGGTGCCGGCGTCCGGCTCGGTGATCGCGAACGCCATCGTGGCCGTGCCGTCGCAGATGCCGGGAAGCCAGCGTTGCTTCTGGTCCTCGGTGCCGTAACGCGCGATCACGGTGCCGCAGATCGCCGGGCTGACGACCATCATCAGCAGGGGGCAGCCCTGCGCGGCGAGCTCCTCGCAGACGGCGGCGACGTCGCCGATGCCGCCGCCACCGCCGCCGTACTGCTCGGGGATGTTGATGCCGAGGTAGCCGGCCTTGCCGATCTCCAGCCACAGCTCGGTCGTCTTCTCACCGGCGCGGGCCCGCTCCACGAACCACTCGCGCCCGTAGCCCTTCGCCAGCCTGGCCACCTGGCGCCGCAGCTCCTGGCGCTCCTCGGACTCGGTGAACGTGGTCATGCGTGTTCCTCCACTACTGCCAGGACTTCCCCGGCGGCGACCTGCGCACCGGGCTGGATGGTGATCTCGGTGACCGTGCCGTCGTGCGGGGCGGTCACCGTGTGCTGCATCTTCATCGCCTCGATGACGAGCACGACGTCGCCCGTCGCCACCGCGTCGCCCACCTCGGCGACGACCTTGACGACCGTGCCGGGCATCGGCGCGAGCAGCGAGCCGCTCGCCACCGCGTCGGCGGGGTCCGTGAAGCGGGGGACCTCACGCAGGAGCGCGGACCGAAGTGGCCCGTCCACCCACAGGTCACGCGGGGCGCCGGGCTCCCGGACCCACATGTGTCCGCGCGTCTCCGAGGTGACGCCGTCGACCTCGAGCCGCACGAGGGTCGGGGTCGCCTCCAGCACCGTCACGCCGTCGACGACGAAGCCGTCGCGGGTGCCCCACCACTCGACCGGGTCGTGGCCCTCGAACGTGGTGCGCTGGGGCTGGCTGACGACGTTGCGCCAAGCGGCCGGGACGCCCTGCTGGACCGTACGCCGGGCGGCGTCGTCGGCCGCGACCATGAGTGCCCCCGCGACGAGCGTGGCCCGGTCGGGGGTTGCTGCCTCCGCGACCTGCCGAGCCTCGAGCCACGTCGTGGTCATCCCCGCGGCCAGGAACACCGGGTCGTCGAGGATCCCGATCAGCTGGTCGCGGTTGGTGGTGACACCGTGGATGCGCGCCCGGCGCAGCGCGGCGACGAGCATCCGCACGGCCTCCTCGCGGGTCGGCGCCCACGCCACCACCTTGGCGAGCATGGCGTCGTAGAACGTGGAGACCTCGTCGCCCGAGGCGAACCCGCTGTCGACACGGACGCCCGAGCCGGTCAGGAGCCCGAACTCGGCGTCGGCCGGCAGGTCGAAGGTCACCAGCTCACCGCTCTGGGGGACGTACGCCGCGTCCTCGGCGTAGAGGCGCACCTCGATCGCGTGGCCCCGCGGTCGGCAGGGAGCGCTCACCGAGCGTCCCTCGGCGACCGCGATCTGTGCCGCGACCAGGTCCTGGCCGACCACGAGCTCGGTGACCGGGTGCTCGACCTGGAGGCGGGTGTTCATCTCGAGGAAGAAGAACCGGTCGGTCGCGGGGTCGTAGAGGAACTCGACCGTGCCGGCGCCGAGGTAGCCGATCCCGCTCGCCAGTCGTTCGGCCGCCTCGCACATGGCGGCCGCGGTCGCGTCGGGCAGACCCGGTGCCGGCGCCTCCTCGACCACCTTCTGGTGGCGGCGCTGCACCGAGCAGTCGCGCGTGCCGAAGGCAGTCGCACGCTCGGCGTCGGCGAGGACCTGGACCTCCACGTGGCGCCCGGCCTCGACGTAGGGCTCGACGAAGACGGTGCCGTCGCCGAACGCCGACGCAGCTTCTGCCCGCGCTGCCTCGATCTCGGCGTCGAGCCGGTCGAGGGTGCGCACGACCCGCATGCCGCGTCCGCCACCACCTGCCGACGCCTTCACCAGCAGCGGAAGGTCGGCGTCGGTCGGGAACTGTGGGGCCGACAGCACCGGGACGCCGGCCTTCTCGGCGATCTCCTTGGCGCGCACCTTGTCGCCCATCGCCTCGATCGCATCCGGCGGCGGCCCGAGCCAGGTCAGGCCGGCGGCCTCGACCGCCCGCGCGAAGTCGGCGTTCTCGGACAGGAAGCCGTAGCCGGGGTGGATCGCGTCCGCCCCCGCCCTCCGAGCCGCGTCGACGATGAGGTCGATGCGGAGGTAGGTGTCGGCCGGGGCGCTTCCCGGCAGGCGTACGGCGACGTCGGCCTCGCCGACGAACGGCAGGCCGGCGTCGGCGTCGGAGTGGACGGCGACGGTCTCGATGCCGAGGCGACGGCAGGTCGCGAAGACCCGGCGCGCGATCTCGCCGCGGTTGGCGACCAACAGTCTGCGGATCATCTCGGGGTCCCCTCGGCGTTGTTCGTGGAGGAGCGGAGCGGGGGAACGAAGAACGTCGTGGGGTGAGTCATGTTCGGAACACCCCGTATCCGTCGGCGCCCTTGATCGGCGCGTTCTCGATGACGCTGAGGCAGATGGCGAGCACGGTGCGGGTGTCGCGCGGGTCGATGACGCCGTCGTCGTAGAGCATCCCGGACAGCGCGTAGGGCAGCGACTGCTCCTCCACCATCTGCTCGACCATCGCGCGCATGCCGGCGTCGCCCTCCTCGTCGTACGCCTGTCCCTTCGCCTCGGCCGCGGCGCGCGCCACGATGCTGAGGACGCCGGCGAGCTGGGCGGGGCCCATGACGGCCGACTTCGCGCTCGGCCAGGTGAAGAGGAAGCGGGGGTCGTAGGCGCGGCCGTTCATGCCGTAGTTGCCGGCGCCGTAGGACGCGCCCATGATCACGCTGAGGTGGGGGACGGTGCTGTTGGAGACCGCGTTGATCATCTGGGCGCCGTGCTTGATGATCCCGCCCTGCTCGTAGTCCTTGCCGACCATGTAGCCGGTCGTGTTGTGCAGGAACAGCAGCGGCGTGTCCGTCTGGTTGGCGAGCTGGATGAACTGCGTCGCCTTCTGCGCCTCCTCGGAGAAGAGCACGCCCTGCGCGTTGGCGAGGATCCCGATCGGGCGGCCGTGCAGCTCGGCCCAGCCGGTGACGAGCGAGGTGCCGTAGAGCGGCTTGAACTCGTCGAAGGGCCGGCCGTTGTGCGCGCTGGTGCCGTCGACGATCCGCACGATGACCTCACGCGGGTCGAACGGCTCCTTGAGGTCGGTCGGGATGAGGTCGAGGAGGCCGTCGGGGTCGGCGTCGGGCTCGGCGAAGCGGTTGTTGCGATCACCGGGTACCCGGTGATCGCGCGGGTTCCTGCCCGTTGCAACGGTCGAGAACCCGCTGGAAAGGACAGGAAGGTCGCGCCTGCGGCGGTTCAGCCGCGCCACGATCCGCCGTCCGATCCGGATGGCGTCGTGCTCGTCCTCGGCGAGGTAGTCGGCGAGGCCCGACACCTTGGCGTGCATCTCCGCGCCGCCGAGCGACTCGTCGTCGGACTCCTCGCCGGTCGCCATCTTCACCAGCGGCGGACCGCCGAGGAAGACCTTCGCACCGCCGCGGACGAACACGGTGTAGTCGCTCATGCCGGGGACGTACGCCCCGCCGGCGGTCGAGTTGCCGAAGACGAGCGCGATCGTGGGCTGGCGGCGTGCCGACGACCGGGTCAGGTCGCGGAACAGCTTGCCGCCGGGGATGAAGATCTCCTTCTGCGTCGGCAGGTCGGCGCCGCCCGACTCCACCAGCGAGATCGTCGGGAGGTTGTTCTCCTCGGCGATCTGCGAGGCACGGAACGCCTTCTTCACCGTCCAGGGGTTCGAGGCGCCCCCCTTCACGGTCGGGTCGTTGGCCGTGACCAGGCACTCCACGCCCTCCACCACGCCGATCCCCGTCACGAGCGAGGCGCCGATGGTGAAGTCCGAGCCCCAGCCGGCGAGCGGCGACAGCTCGAGGAACGCCGACCCCGGGTCGAGGAGCAGCTCGATCCGCTCGCGGGCGGTCAGCTTGCCGCGGGCGTGGTGGCGGTCGACGTACTTCTGCCCGCCGCCGGCCACCGCGACCGCGTGCTGCGCATCGAGGTCGGCGAGCTTCTCCAGCATCGCCTCGCGTCGCTCCGCGGCGGTGCTCATGCCTCCACCACCGTCTTCATCCGCTCGAGCGTCGTGCGCATGCCGCGCCGGTTCGTACGGCGACGCAGCGGCCCGAGGACGAGCCAGTAGAGCCGGGTGGGGAGGTTGGGGTCGAGCCGGAAGTACTCGGTCACCAGCGTTCCGCCGTCGGTCGGTTCGAGCCGGTAGCCCCAGTTGTTGACGGTGATCGCGTCGCTGCCGACCGAGAACTCGAAGACCTGCTCGGGCTCGCAGGCGGTGACCTTGCAGAGGCTCCAGTAGGTCGGGCCGACGCCGTTGCGCTTCACGTGGCCCTTGAAGTACGCGCCCACCTCGGGCCCGGTCGAGCCACGGGTCCACCTCGCCTCGAACGTCTCCGGGCTGAACTCACCGATCCGGGTCACGTCGCTCACGAGGTCCCAGACCTCGGCCGGCGGGGCGTCCATCCGGACCGTGACCTGGTCCCCCAGTGACGGCAGCTTGATCATCGTGAACCCTTCCTCGGTGGTTGAGGTGCGAGCTGAGCGAGCCTCGAAACCCTCATGACGCATAACCCATCAGCTTGGCCGTCAGGTCGCGCAGCACCTCGTCGGCGCCGCCCCCGATCGGCAGGATCCGGGCGTCGCGGTAGTGCCGCTCGACCTCGGTGCCGTGCATGTAGCCGGCGCCGCCGAAGAGCTGCACGGCCCGGTCGCAGACGTACGCCGCACAGTCCACCGCGGTCTGCTTGGCCAGGCACGCCTCGGCGACGACGAACTCACCGGCGACGTGCCGGGCTGCCACGGACCGCGTGTAGGTCCGCGCGACCTCGACCTGGCGGCGCATCTCGACCAGCGTGTGCTGGACGACCTGGTTGCCGATCAGGGGGCGGCCGAACGTCTGCCGCTCGCGGCACCAGGCCGCGGCGAGGTCGAGGGAGCGGGCCGCGATGCCGTAGCCGTGCACGGCCAGCGCGATCCGCTCGACCACGAACTGGTCGGCGATCTGGCCGAACCCGGTGCCCTCCTCGCCGACGAGGTTCGCGACCGGCACCCGCGCGTCGACGAAGGACAGCTCGGCGGTGTCGGAGCAGTGCCAGCCCATCTTGCCGAGCGACCGGTCGACCGTGAAGCCGGGCGTGCCCTTCTCGATGACGAGGAGCGAGATCCCGCCGTGCCCGGGGCCGCCCGTCCGGACGGCGGTGGTGACGAAGTCCGCGCGGACGCCGGAGGTGATGTACGTCTTGGCGCCGTTGACGACGTAGTGGTCGCCGACGAGCTCCGCACGGGTCGTGATCGCCGCGACGTCGGACCCGCCACCGGGCTCGGTGACGGCGAGCGAGCCGATCAGCTCGCCGGCCAGGGTGGGTCGGACGAAGCGGTCGACCAGGTCGTCGTCGCCACTGGCCGCGATGTGCGGCAGCGCGATCCCGCTGGTGAAGAGGCCGGCCATCAGCCCGCTCGAGGCGCCCGCTTCGAACATCGCCTCCTGCATCTCGATCGAGTCGAGCAGGTCGCCGCCGGATCCGCCGACCTCCTCGGGGAACCCGATCCCGATGAGGCCGAGCTCACCGGCGGTGCGGTGCAGGGACCGCGGGATCTCGCCCGCGTCCTCCCACGCCTGCAGGTGCGGCGCGACCTCGCGGAGCACGAGCTCGGCGGCGGTCGCGCGCAGGGCCTCGCGCTCCGCGGTCATATGAGGCTCTCCTCGATCGAGACCAGCCGCGATCGCAGCCACTCGCCGAGCCCCTTGGCCTGCGGGTCGAAGCGGGTCGAGGCCGCCACCCCGTCGCCGAGCAGCCCGTGCACGACGAGGTTGACGGCGCCGAGGTGGGGCAACAGCCACACGTCGACGTCGAGGTCGGCCGCCTCCGGCAGCAGCGCGGGGATGCCGCGCGGCGAGAGCATCTTGAACAGCCACTGCACGCGGGCGTCGTACGTCGCCCGCTCGACGCCGTCGTGCGCGACCCAGAGGCCTACGTTGGCGTCGCCGCCTTTGTCGCCGGAGCGCGCGTGGACGAAGGTGCCCAGCGGCAGGCGGCGGGTGAGCGAGTCCGGCGGGGACGGGTACGGCGAGGGGCGGGCGCCGGGGGCGTCGTCGGGCGGAGCGTAGGTGGTGGGGTCGGCGACGACCTCGCGGCGGCCGTCGGCGTGCACGACCGTGTGGGTGACGTCGGCCCGGTCGACGTACTCGGTCCGGTAGACGCCGAACGGCGACGCCGGTGCCGGGGGCGCCGTCATCGTGAAGCCGGGGTAGGAGCCGAGCGCGAGCTCGACCGCCGCAGCGGTGAAGGCGCGGCCGACCGGGTCGGGCGAGGTGTCCTTGACGGTGCAGCGCAGCAGCGTGGAGGCGGCCTCCTCGGTGGCGGCGTCCGGAGCGGGGGCCGCGACCTCGGACCACGTCACCTCGGCAGCGGTCAGGCGCGGACCGAGCTGGTCGCGCAGCCACTGCGCCTTCGCCTGGACGTCGAGGCCGGTCAGCACGAACTCCGCGCTGTTGCGCCAGCCGCCGAGCTCGTTGACGCACACCTTGAGCCGCTCGGGCGGCGCCTGGCCGACGACGCCGGTGACCGCCACCCGGTCCTCGCCGACCTGCTCGAGCCGGATCGACTCGAGGTGGACGGTGGCGTCGGGACCGAGGTAGCGCGTCGACTGGATCTCGTAGACGAGCTGCGCCGTGACGGTGTCGACCGTGACGGCACCACCGGTGCCGGCGTGCTTGGTGATGACGCTCGACCCGCCGGCGGCGACCTCCGCGACCGGGAAGCCCAGGGGGAGGTCGCGCCGCGGCAGGTCGAGGAAGCCGCTGAAGTTGCCGCCGGTCGCCTGGGTCCCGCACTCGATGACGTGCCCAGCGACGACCGCGCCCGCCAGCGCGTCGTACGACGTCGGCGTCCAGCCGTGGTGCGCCACCGCGGGACCGACGACGAGGGAGGCGTCGGTGACGCGGCCGGTCACGACGATGTCGGCACCGGCTCCCAGCGCGGCGGCGATGCCGAAGCCGCCGAGGTAGGCGTTGGCGGTGAGGGCGCCGCCGAGGGCCAGGTGGCGTACGTCGTCGCCCTCGACGTGGGCCACCTGCGGGTCGAGCCCGAGCCCCTTCGCCACCTCGCGCAGCTTGTCGGCCAGCCCAGCGGGGTTGAGGCCGCCGGCGTTGGCGACGATCTTCACGCCGCGCTCCAGGGCCAGGCCGAGGCAGTCCTCGACCTGGCGCACGAACGTGCGGGCGTAGCCCAGGCTCGGGTCCTTGAGCTGGTCCTTGCCGAGGATGAGCATGGTGAGCTCGGCGAGGTAGTCGCCGGTGAGGACGTCGAGGCCGCGCCCAGCGCCGTCGACGCCCTCGAGCATCTCGCGCATCGCGCTGAGCCGGTCGCCGTAGAACCCGGAGCAGTTGCCGATCCGGATGGGCGGTCTCGCGCTCATCGCGGTGCCCGTCCCTCGCCGGGCAGTCCCGCGAAGGCCTGGGCGATGTCGAGCCACCGGTCGACGTCGGCGCCGCGGGCGACGAGGTCGGTGTCGGCGCGGTGCACGCGCTGGGTGACGAGGCGGCAGAAGTCGGCGGCACTGCCGGTCAGCGTCTGGGCGGCGTCCTCGGGGCCCCAGCTCCAGACGTCCTCGGACGGCGCGACGAGGTCGATCCGGAACTCCTCCGTCGGTGCGTCGAGGCCGTGGACGCCGAAGGCGAAGTTGCGGGTGCGGACGCCGAGGTGGGCGATGTGGCGGATCCGGTCGGTGTCCTCGACCGCCGCGCCCAGGGCTTCGTGGACGTCGAGGCTGTGCGCCCAGGTCTCCATCAGGCGGGCCGTCGCCATCGAGGTCGCCGACATCGGCGGGCCGAACCACGGCATCTTCTCGCCCTGGGGATGCGCGGCCAGGGCGCTGTGCAGGTCGGTGCGGGATCGCCGCCATCGGGTCAGGAGGTCGGGCCCCTGCGCGATCGCGAGGGCCTGCTGGTCGACGAAGCCGGCCGGGTCGGCGATCGCGTCGAGCACGACGGCGTCCCACGCGGCCTTGTCGGTCGCCGCCTTGAGCGCAGCCTCGTCGGTCCAGGCGAGGTGCGCGACCTGCGTGGCGACGTCCCACCCGGGCGCCGGCGTCAGCGTGTGCCAGCCACCGTCGTCGAGGTCGGCGACCAGCGCGTCGAGGCGGTCGCCCTCGGCGGCGAGGTCGGCCAGCACCTGCATGAGCACGTCGCTCATGAGAGCTCCTTCTCGAGGACGTCGGCCCACTCGCGGAGGATCCGGCGGCGGCGTGCGGAGTCGTCGGAGATCGTGGAGGCCAGGCCCAGGCCGCGGACCAGGTCGAGGGTCGCCTGCACGAGCTCGCGCACCCCGCGCTGCGACTCGTCGGCGCCGAGTGCGGCCACCGTCAGCCGGTGCGCCTCCCGACCGACGCGCTGCTCGAGCGGACCGACGGCGGCCAGCAGGGCCTCGTCCGTGCGGGCCGCGACCCAGAGCTCCAGCGCGGCCGCGAAGACCGGGGAGGCGAAGTGGTCGCCGAGCATCTCGACGACCGCACGCGTACGCCTCTTGCCTGCGGGCAGCTGCGCGACGGCCTCGGCCAGCTCGGCGCCGCGGCGCTCGGTGAGGTGCTCGACTGCCGCGACGACGAGGTCGTTCTTGGTCGGGAAGTGGTGCAGCTGCGCGCCCCGGCTGACGCCCGCCCGCTCCGAGACGAGGGTGGTCGAGGTGCCGGCGAACCCGCGCTCCACCAGGAGCTCGACCGTGGCCTCCAGCAGCCTGGCCCGCATGGCACGGGTCCGGTCCGCCTGCGGCACGCGCGTCGTCTGGGCCTGTGAGGTCATGAGCGCAACACTGCCGTCGTACAAACAAACAGTCAAGCCTGACTCTTACTGCACCACCTGTGTCAGCGTCCCGACAACTCCGCAGGGGGAGGTCGACCCGAGCCACAGGTCGCCCTCGGGCACCGAGGCGCGCCACGCATACCAACCGGTCTCCTCCACCTGGAAGCTCAGGGACGAGAACGTCCCGTTGCCCGGTCGGCGTTGGGTGACGTCGCGGTGGTTGCCCGTGCAGGCTTCGCCCGCAGTCGCGTAGGGGCCGTAGAGCGAGGTGGTGACGTCGACCGGCCCGCCGAACGGCAGTCCCGAGACGGTGACCTTCGCCGAGAGCACGTCGAACGGTGCGGCGGTGCCCACGGCCGAGACCGTCACCGCTGACCGGCCGCGCACCTTCACCGGCGCCCCGCACGCGGTCGCGGGGATGCTGGTGGCAGTCCCGTCGACCGCCACCCGCCACGCGTAGTAACCACCGCCTGAAGGAGTGATCGACGGCAGGGCGTAGGCGCCGTCGCCGGTGACCGACGCCGAGACCTGCCCCGCCGCTGCGCCGGAGCAGTGCACGGCGGCCGCCGAGGCGAACGGTCCCTGCAGCGACGCCGTGGCCGTGCGCTGGGCGCCGTCACCGCTGATCGTGGCGACGACCCTGGCCGAGGCGCCGACCACGAGCAGGCTCGGATCGGCGGCGAGGGACACGGTCTGCGGGCCGCGGACGGCAGCGAGCGCGCTGGCGACCAGGGTGTGGCGCACCCCGCCCTCCGCCACCGCAGCCTGGCTCTTGCGGTCGGGCCGGCGTACGCGCAGCAGGTGCCCGGGAACCTGCCCGACCACGGCGGTCACGGTCCGCCACCCGACGAGGGGAGCGGCCAGGCGCACCTGCGCTCGCCCGTCGTCCCCGGTGACCGCCTCGATGGGCCCGGCGGCGGGGGTCGAGGGGCCGCCGTCGGGTGAGGTCACGCTGACCGGCAGGCCCGAAACCGGTCCACCGCCACCGTCGGTCACGCTGACGGTCACGGAGGTCACGCCGCCGACGTCGGCCGCCTCGGCCGTGACGCTCGCGAGGTAGGGGCCTGCGCTGGCGCGGGACTGGCGCAGCATCAGGCGTACGAACCGGCGCACCGTCGCGGGATCGCCGCTGGCCCTGACGCGCCGGGCCCCGCGCGCTCCGCCGAGCTGCCAGGCCGGCCCGGCCAGCAGGTGGAGGACGGCCGCGTCCACGGCCGCCGCCTGCGCCGCGTCCTTGTGACCGCCGTACTTGGACAGGATCCACGCCGCGCGCTCAGTCTCGCGCCTGGTGGCGCCCTTGTTCCCGGCGAGGTCGACGGTGGTGCTCGCCGTCTCGAAGCCGGCCCGGTTGGGCCTGCGTCCGGGCGTGACCACGAACACCGGGGTGTCGCCCACCCGGTAGGCACCGATCCACCCCCCGGCGGCCAGGCCGGTGCCCGGGATGCGATAGCCGGCCCAGCGCTCGGCGGTGTCGTCCGTGACCGCGGCCGGGGCCGACGGCGGCACCGCCACGAGGACGGCGGCGACGAGCGCTGCCGCGGCGAGGAGGGTGGCCAGTGGCGCGGGGCGTGGAACCGCGATCCTGCGGGGCGAGGTGGTGGTGCGGGACATGGCGACTCCTCCTCACCCCACCGGGTCCGGATCCGTGGTGCCGGGGTCGGTGGGTTCGTTGGGTGGGCTGGGCTGGTGCGTCGGGCTCGGCTGGTGCGTCGGGCTGGGTTGCTGCGTCGGACTGGGTTCCTGCGTCGGGCTGGTCTGGGGCTGGGGGCTCGGTTGCTGGGTCGGCGTCTGCGTCGTGGTCGGGGTCTGCGTCGGCGTCGGGGTGGGCGTCGATGTGGGGGTCGAGGTAGGCGTCGAGGTGGGCTGCGTACCCGGGGTGGGCGTGGGGTCCGCGGACGCCGTGGGGGCGCGTCCCTCCTGGTCGGCTGCGGTCGCCACCGGCGTCGTCTGCTCCGCCACGCGCACCTCTCCGGCGACCGGGTCCGCCGCCGGCGAGGTCGCTGACCACTCGTAGGTGCCCGCTCCCAGTCCGGCCACGACCAGCCGGTGACCGTCGCGGCTTCGCACCACGACGCTCCGCACGACGTTGAGTCCCTCGGGGCCTGCCACCTCGAGCCGGACGCGCGCCGGGAGGCGGGTCGCCCTGACGACGAAGGCGGCCGCCCCGTCGACGGCCCTCACGGTCCGGACGGCGACGTGCCGCTCGCTCCCCGGCACCTCCGCGGCGGCGACGGGGCCTCCTGCGCCTCCACCGCTCGGCGTCCTCGTCCTGTCGCCGGACCCGGGACCGACGCCGGCCACCGCGACGGAGGCTGCCAGCACCAACGCGGCACCGGCGGCGAGCCGAAGGGCGGCGCCTCGCCAGGACATCGCGGCGGGCTCGGGCGACGGCAGACCCGGCTCCGGCTCGGCGACCTCGGCGACCTTCTCGACCTCGGCGACCTTCTCGACCTCGGCGACCTTCGCGACCTCGGTGTGCTTCGCGACCTCGACGACCTCCTGCACCGGCGCGGTGCGCTGCCGGGGAACGCGCGTGGGCACCCTGTGCGGAGCCGTCTCCCGGACTGCGGGAGCGGAAGCGCGAGCGGGACTCGGAGCAGGTACAGGCGCGGGACCGGGTTCCACGTGAGCCGGGACCGAACCCACGAGCGCCTCGAGCGCCGGCGACGGAGAGACCCCAGCTCCTCCTCCACCACCATGCGATAGCGATCCAGCTCGCGCACGGCGCCACCGCGGTCGCCGTGCGCCACGTAGGCGCGGATGGCGAGCTCGGTCGCCGACTCGAGCAGCGGTTCGATCGCCGAGGCAGCGTGCGCCGCCTCGATGGCGACGGCGTGCTCGTCACGGGCCATCGCCTGACGGGCGACCTGCTCGAGCGCGCGAACGCGCTGCTGCTGCAGCCGCTCACGCTCGGGCGCGACCCACTCGTCGTACCACCCGGGCAGAAGCTCCTCACCCACCAGGACCGCGACCGGCACGGTGTCCGCGTCCGGGGACACGGTCTGGGCCACCGCGGCCCGCAGCTGGTCGAGGTCGCTCACGATGTCGGGGGCCAGCGCGATGCTGGTGCGGTCCGCCCGCAGCAGACCGGGGCTGCGCCGCTGGGTCTGGAGGACGGCACGCCGGAGGCTCGCCAGTGCGCGGGCGTCGGTGCTCTCGGGCCAGAGGATGCCCGCCACCTGCGCCCTCGGCCGCTGCCCGGCCAGGGCGAGGAGCGCGACGAGGCGTTGCTCGCGACCACCCAGCATGACCGGGTCGCCGTCCACGACGAGCCCCCATCCGCCGAGGAGGCGCAGGCGACGAACAGCGGTGGCACCGCTGTACTCCGGCATGGTTCGCTCCCCCCGAGCTCCCGTGTGCCCGGAGGAACGCTCCGGCAACCACGGCGCTTGTTGCCCATCGACTGTGCCGGAGCCGCGCCCGGGCCGAGTGGAGCCGGCGCGGACTTCCCCACGATTGGGGTCGAGGTTCGCAGCCGCTCCGGCTAGTGGGTCGGTGGTCACGCACGAGTCACGCTCCGGTCACGCACCGGACGGTCGGATGGCGGCCACCAGAAAGACCGCATCGTGGGAAGGGGGTGAACATCATGCGGGAACTGTCATTCATCGAGCTCGACTCCGAGCGCACCGAGCTTCTTCCGACGCGGGAGACGCTGTCCTTCGGCAACTACAACTGGGCGAACGTCATGGCGAGCAACTCGTCACTGGCACTCAACGCAGCGTCCATCTACGCCGCCGCGAACAGCGCCGCCGTACAGACGATCTACGTCAACCAGGGCTGACGACCTCGCGTGGCCTCCCGATGCCGGGAGGCCACGCAGGACGACCGCCCGACGACCCGACCAGCACGAGAGGAGGTGAACCAGCATGGTCCGACGAACCGAGATCGCCATGGCCCAGCTCGACGCCGAGACGGCCACACCGTTGCCTCGTCGCGAGACCTTGAGCTGCCAGTTCGCGTGCGTCAACGTCACCAACGTCGTGGGCGTGAACCTCGCCCTCGCCATCAACGCGGCAACCATCAATTCCCAGGCCCAGGCACTCGCGATGCAGTACCTCGCCTCCACCCAGGTGCACATGCCCTGACCCGGACCGGGCGGCGGGTGCGTTGCTCTGGCGCACCCGCCGCCTGCCAGACCGATCGGCCCCGGCCGATCGCCCCAGAGCACACCAGAGCCCACCAGAGCGCACACCAGAGCACACCAGAGCGATCACCGTGACCACTACCGAGCACCTCACCGAGCCACCGCGGACCGAGCCGCGGTGGCGACGCGCGCGCGGCCTGGAGTTCCTGGGGCCGATCCAGGGATCGGGCCTCAACGACCCGGCGTTCCTGGTGCGGCGCGAGGACGACCAGGTGGTGCAGCTGTCCGAGCTGCTCCACCTCGTCCTGCGCGCCGTCGATCCCCCGAGGCCGGCGGCCGAGGTCGCCGACGACGTGAGCGCGGCGTACGGCCGGACGCTCACCGTGGACGGTCTCGCCCACCTGGTCAGCACCCGGCTCGAGCCGCTGGGGCTCGTCCTCCCCGACGAGGCGCCCGAGCCTGCTCGACCGGTCCGTGCGCGACCGCTCCTCGCCCTCACGGCCAAGGGAACGTTGATCCCGGCCCGCCTGACCGAACGTCTGGCGGGCGTCCTGGCACCCCTGTTCTGGGGCCCCCTCGTGCTCGCCGCACTCGCGGCGCTGGTCGTCGCGGACGTCGCCCTGCTGGCGGGGGGCGGGTTCTGGGCGGCGGTCACCGAGCTGTTCGCGACCCCGACGATCGCGCTGCTCATCTACGCCCTGCTCACGCTCGCCGCGGTGGTCCACGAGCTGGGTCACGCAGCGGCGTGCCGCTACGGCGGCGCACGTCCCGGTGAGATCGGCTTCGGGCTCTACCTGGTCTTCCCGGCGTTCTACACCGACGTGACCGACTCCTACCGGATCGGTCGCTCCGGACGCGTGCGCACGGACCTGGGCGGTCTCTACTTCAACGTGCTGACGGTGCTGGCGCTGGCGGCGGGCCACCTCGCCACCGGGAGCGCGGTGCTGCTCCTGACCGCGCTCGTGCTCCAGCTGCAGATGCTGCAGCAGCTCATCCCGGTCGTGCGGTTCGACGGCTACTACGTCCTCTCCGACCTCGCCGGTGTGCCGGACCTCTTCGCCCGGGTCGGCCCGGTCCTGCGCAGCCTCCGGCCCGGACACCTCGCCGACCCGCGCGTCACTGAGCTGCGCCCCCGCTCACGCCGGTTCGTCACCGGCTGGGTGCTGGTGGTGGTGCCGCTGCTCACGGCGGCGTTCGTCTGGTTCTTCTGGAACCTGCCGGAGTTCATCGCCCGCGGGCGCGACGGCGTCCGGCTCCAGCAGGTGGTCTTCGACGTCGCGTGGGAGCGGCGCGACTGGGCGGCGCTCGCCCTCGCGGTCGTCTCGATCGCCCTGCTGCTGCTTCCCCTCCTGGGTGCGGCACTGGCCATCTGGCGGATGGTGACGGCGCTGGCGCTGGCCGTCCGCGCGCGCCTGCTGTCGGCACGCGTCGCGGCCGCGTCCGGGTCGTACGTGCAGTCGGTGGCCCCCGACCCACCGCCGGTGGTCTCGGCCTCCGACTTCACCGATGCGGTGATGTACGCGACCCCCGCCCCGGTTCCCAGCCAGGGCTGGCGCAGCGCCGTCTACCGCGGCAGCGGCCACCTGGTCAACCCGGGCCCGAGCCTTCCGGAGCAGCGACGCCGCGAGCTCGAGCAGCGCCTGCGGACGCCGATCGACGGGTCGCGGCGCGTGGTGGTGATGAGCCGGAAGGGCGGTGTCGGCAAGACCACGATCACGCTGGCACTGGGCAGCACGTTCGCCCTGCTGCGGGGCGACCGGGTGATCGCGGTGGACGCCAATCCCGACGCGGGCAACCTCGCCCACCGGGTGGCACCACCGCACGACCGCACCGTGACCGACGTGCTGCGCGAGCTCGAGCAGATCACGACGTACGCAGCGCTGCGCCGCTACACCTCCCAGGCCGCCGAGTCGCGGCTCGAGGTGCTGGCGTCCGACGACGACCCGCGCATCGGGATGGCGCTGGACCGCGACGACTACCACCGCCTGATCGGGCTGCTCGACCGCTTCTACAACCTCATCCTGCTCGACACCGGCACCGGCATCCTCGACAGCGCGAACCAGGGACTGCTCACCGAGGCGGACCAGGTCGTCCTCGTGGTGCGTGCGGGGCTCGACGGCGGACGGGCCGGGGCGCTGACCCTCGACTGGATGGACCAGCACGGCTTCGACGACCTCGTCGCGCGGACGGTCGTGGTGGTCAACGCCGAACGTCGC
Organism: uncultured Actinomycetota bacterium; assembly: GCA_963740115.1. GTDB lineage: Bacteria > Actinomycetota > Actinomycetes > Propionibacteriales > Nocardioidaceae > Nocardioides. The sequence goes on from CAVUCQ010000001.1 coordinate 426,064, forward strand.
GGAGGGGAGCCGCCGGAGCGGATGCGCCGGCACTTCGAGAAGCGTTGCGCGCGTGTGGTCAGGGTGCCCTGGGACCCCGCGCTCGAGCCCGGCGCGCTCACCGACATGTCGTCCCTCAACCGCCGGACCCGCGACAGCCTCGTCGACATCGCGGCGGCCGTGGCCGACAACTTCGTCGCGGAGGGACCATGAGCGCACGGGCTCTCGCCGTCCTCGTCGCCACGACGGGACTGCTGCTGTCCGGGGCCGCCGACGCCTCGCCACGGCAGGGGCGCACCGCGGCGCAGGACCTCGACCTGGTCACGAGCGCGCACCCCACACCGCTGCGTCGGGACGACAGCGACTCCGCCTCCGCCGAGGTGGTGGCGCGAGGGAACGCGGTGAAGGCCGACGCCGTCGCCACCACCGCGACGACCTGCGACGGGTGCCACGGGGAGAGCACCACCCTGCAGGTGGTCTACGTGGCCTCGCCCGGTTCGGCGCGGCTCGACAACGTCGCCTCGGCCTGGACCCAGGACTGCTGGGACTGCTCGGCGACGGCCCTGTCGGTGCAGCTCGTGGTGGTCGGGAGCGGCACGCGTGCGCGGCCGAACAACCAGGCCCTGGCCGTGGGTGCCGCGTGTGCCACCTGTCGCACCGCGACGGCGGCGTTCCAGCTCGTCGTCCAGGTGGCCGAGGTCGGCCCGCTCCCCGCCGCCACGCTCGGCGAGCTCCGGGCGTGGTTCGACGCGGAGGCAGCGGCACTGCGCGCGTCCGTGGCTGCCGCGAGCCCGAGGCGCCGGGGTGCCGAGCGGGCGGCGACGCGGTCGCTGCTCGAGCTCAGGGGGATGGTGGTCGCCGAGCTCGACGGGCGCACCCTGTCGGCCCGGGCGCAGGTCACCCGCTGACCGGACTCGTGACCGGATTCAGACGGCGGCGACGGTGAGCACGACGCGTGCGCGTACGTCGGCGGTGAGCCACCGCCGGCGGGCCCGGACCAGCTTGCGGGTCGACCAGGCCAGGAACGGCGCAGCCACCACGAGGGGCGCCCACGCCCACGGCACGACCGCGACGCCGCTGAAGAGCATGCCGGTCAGCGTGGTCACCAGCGACAGCTTGCCGGCGTACCCCGCCATCGCGCCGTGCGGCGCCGGGGTCGCGCGCGGCGAGGAGAGGTCGACGGAGTAGGGCGAGCGGATCGACCAGGTCATCACCAGCGCGAGCACCTGGACCAGGACGACCAGCCAGCACACCGCCACGCTCATGCCCGTCACGACCGGGGGCAACCCGTTGCGCAGCAGCGCGAGCACGATGGTCACCCCGGACACGACCGCCATGCACTCGGCGACGACCAGGGCTCGTACGTCGAACACGTCGGCGGCGGAGACCGGCAGCGTCTCGCGCCAGACCATGCCCTTGCCGTCGAGGCACCAGGCGTTGACACCGAAGAGCAGCGCGGCGCCGCTCGCCGTGAGACCCGGGAGCAGCATGACGGCGCTCCACTCCAGTCCCGCGACGAGCGCGATCAGGCCGGGCCCGAGCCCCAGGACCATGAGGCCACGGCGCATGCCGACCGAGCGCCAGACGGAGCCGCGGTCGAGGCGGCGGAGCAGCGCGCGGTCCGGCGAGCCCCACCGGGGCTCGGGCACGTGACGGGCCTCGTGCACGCCGGACTGGACGCGCAGCTCCTCGCGAGGAGGCTGGCCGAGCGCCCACCGCGCCGCGCGTGCACCCAGCGCCACGCTCACGGCGGCAGCGGCGAGCATCAGGACGACGGCCAGGGGCCACTGCGACGTCTGCATCGTCTCGGCCAACCAGGTGGTGGGCAGCGCCCGGACCACAGGCACGAGGAGGCCGGCCAGGTGGAGGGCGGCGAGGACCGCGACCACCACACCGGAGCCGATCCGGACGATGACGATGCCGTTCGCAGCACGCCGGACCGCCTCGACCGCCCAGCCGACGGCGTGCCCGACCGCTGTCGCGGCCAGCACCCAGGTGAGCACGACCAGCTGGGCGCCGAGGAGCCGGTCGGGGGACGTGACGAGGGCGGTGACGGCGAGCAGACCCCACACCTGCACCAGCCAGCCGAGGTTGAGCGGCGCCAGCACGAGGGCGCCGAGGTGCTCGGTGATCGGTGAGATCGGGAAGACCGCGGACTCGCTCCGGGACAGCGAGCTCGCGTCCGCCGCCGCTGCCCATCGCTGCGCCCATCGCCAGCAGCAGGAAGGCGATGAAGGCGGTGCCGAGGTTGCCCTGCAACGTGTCCATCGCCCGCACCAGTGCCGGGGACTCGACGGCGGTCAGGTCGACGGCGGCCGGGCCCAGCGCGAAGGCCGCGGTGAGGAGGAGGACGACGACCAGCCCGGTGACGGCCGGAGCGCGCCGACGTACGGTCCGGGCGCGGAAGGCGACCAGGTGGGCGGTGTCGCGTGCCGCGTCGACCCAGCCGTCGGTCGGACGGTCAGTCGAGCGGTCAGTCGAGCGGTCAGTCGAGAAGGGCACGGTAGGCCTCGCCGGTGAGGTCGGCCGCCTGCATCGCGGCCACCCGGTTGCCGCCGCGCAGCACGATGGCCGTGCCGCACGCCTCCAGAGCGAGGTCGCGCAGGTGGGTGGAGAGCAGCACGCAGGCGCCGCGGGCGCGCGCGTCGGCCACGACCTCGAGGGTGGCATCGACGCCGAGCGGGTCGACACCGTCGAAGGGCTCGTCGAGGAGGAGCACCGCCGGCTCGTGGAGCGCGGCGAGCACGACGCTGAGCCGGCGACTCATGCCGTGGCTGAAGCCACCGACGACCCGGTGGGCGACGTCGCCGAGCTCGAAGCGCTCCAGCAGGTCGCGGCCACGCTCCTCCCACTGGTCCATCCGCCGCAGCCGGGCGCTCAGCTGCAGGTGCTCCCACGGTGTCGCACGCGGGACCAGGCCGCCCACGTCGGGGCAGTAGCCCACGACCCGCTTGACGCCGAGCGCGTCGGTGGCGGCGTCGTGACCGGCCACGGCGACCTCGCCGGAGGTCGGCGGCACCACGCCGGCCAGCACCTTCATCGTGGTCGACTTGCCGGCCCCGTTGCGTCCGAGCAGGGCCGTGGCCTGGCCGCTGTCGGCGCTCAGGTCGACGCCCGAGACGGCCTCGACGTCGCCGAAGCGGACGTGCAGGTCGCGTACGACGACGGCGGGCGAGGAGGGCTGGACCACCTCGTCATTCTCGCCGAGGAGCCGGCCCCCCGGAGCACAATGGGGGATTCGGTGCGCGCGAGGGAACCCGGCGGTGTGCTGGGGAGTCGAGTGGTCATCCGATGCAGGAGGACGACCATGGACGAAGACGCCATCAGCTTCGGGCGGCCGCCGGACCCGCTCGACGGTGTCACCCTGCGTGACCTCTTCGACGCCAGCTATCGCAAGCTCGTCGTGCAGCTCTACGGCGTGACCGGCAGCTTCGACGAGGCCGAGGACCTGGTCCAGGAGGCGTTCGTCCGCGCTGCTGCTAGCGGGCGCCGCTTCCTGGCCGTCGACAACCCCGAGGCCTGGTTGCGCACCACCGCCGTCAACGCCCACCGCAGCCGCTGGCGCAAGCTGCGCAACGGCCGCCGCGCCCAGGAGCGCGTGCTGCCGCCCCGCGACCCGGCCGGGCTCGAGGACCACCTCGAGATCGTCGCAGCGATGCGCAGCCTGCCCGAGGCCCAGCGGCACGTGATCGCCCTGCACTACCTGGCCGACCTGCCGGTCGAGCAGATCGCCTTCGAGCTCGGGGTGCCGAGCGGCACCGTGAAGTCGCGGCTCAGCCGCGGCCGCGAGGCGCTCGCTGCCCAGCTCACCTACGCCCCGGAAGGAGTGGACCATGCTTGAGCGTCTGGACGCGTTCCGCGAGGAGGCGGAGCTGCGTACGCCCGTTCCCGCGTTCGAGGTCATCGAGCAGCGTGGGCGGTCCCGGCGCCGCCGCCGTCATGCCGTGGTGGGAGCGGTCGCCGCCAGCGTCATCGCCGTCACCGGTCTCCTGGCCACCGCCGGAGGGCAACCGCCCGAGTCACGCACGGCGAGCCCCACGACGCCCAGCGTGACGCCCTACCCGCAGTGGATGCGGATGGTCACCCTCCCCTCCGGGACCTACGCGATGCAGCCCTTCGCCGATCCGGCCGCACCGGTGGTGCACGTGGAGGTGCCGCCGCGGTGGAACGCGTGGGAGGGCCCCAACCGCTTCGAGGGACTGGGTCCCGCCGGGGAGGACAACAGCGAGGCGCTCGGCGAGACCCACTGGTTGGTCGGCCTGCTCGCCCTCGAGGTGCGGAAGATCGCCTCACCCGCCTGCGGAACGACCGACATGACGGGGCGTGGCGCCGACGCCCTGATCGGGGCACTGACCGCCATCCCCCGCCTGCAACTGATCGAGGGGCCCGAGAGGACCCAGCGGTTCGGCCACGTCGCCACCCACCTCAGCTTCGAGGACACGGGCATGACCCCGGCGTGCCCCAGGAGCCTGCTCTTCGAGACGGCTCGCAACGGCGAGATGTTCTTCGTCACCGGACAGCGCAACGTCTACCACGCATGGGTGGTCGAGACGGACTTCGGACCGCTGCTGATCTGGTACGTCTGGACGAAGGACGCGCCGCCGCCGGAGGTCGAGGCCCTCCAGGCGATGGTGGAGTCGCTCGAGGTGGTCGACCGCGAGTGACGAGCTGACGCTTCTGCACACCGAAGGCACCCCGAGCTGACGCTTGTGCACACCGAAGGCACCCCGAGTTGACGCTTGTGCACACAGCTCGCGTGCACAAGCGTCAGCTCAGCACCCCCAGTGCGTGCACAAGCGTCAGCTCGGCACCCCAGTGCGTGCACAAGCGTCAGCTCGGCTCAGGCGGGGAAGGACTCGCCCTTCGCCGCCATCTCGCGGAGGCGGGGCGTCGGCCGGAACCGCTCGCCGTACGCCTCGGCCAGCTCGTCCGCGCGGGCGAGGAAGGCGTCCAGGCCGATCGGACCGACACCGTGGCCGGTCTCGTCGAGCGCCTGCCAGCCGGTCATGAACTGCGCGGCGCCGCCGGTCAGCGCCGGGAAGCCGATGCCCATGATCGAGCCGATGTTGGCCGCGGCCGCGGAGGTGATGACGCCCTCCTCGAAGCACTTCGCAGTCTCGAGGGCCTCGATGAAGAGCATCCGGTCGCGGATGTCACGGATCGGCACCTGCTGCTCCGCGACGGGGAACGTCTCCGCGAGCCCCGGCCACAGCGTCGTACGCCGGCCGTTGTCGTCGTAGTCGTAGAAGCCGGCGCCCTCGAGCCGGGAGGGCCGGCCGAGGCGGATCATCGTCGCGATGACGTCGCCGGCCGGGTCGGGCCCGAGGTCGATGCCCTCGCGCTCGGCCGCGTCGGCGGTGGCCTTGCGGATCTTGGCCATCAGCTCCATGTTGAGCTCGTCGCTGATCTGCAGCGGTCCGACCGGGAAGCCGGCCGACGTCGCCGCGCGCTCCAGCGAGACCGGGTGCACGCCCTCGGCCAGCATGGTGAGGCCTTCGTTGATCTGCGTGCCGATGACGCGGGACGTGTAGAAGCCGCGCGAGTCGTTGACCACGATCGGGGTCTTGCGGATCTGCTGCACGACGTCGTACGCCTTCGCCAGCGCCACGTCGGAGGTCTCCGCGCCGCGGATGATCTCGACGAGGGGCATCTTGTCGACGGGGCTGAAGAAGTGCAGGCCGATGAAGTCGGCCGGCCGCTCGACGCCCTGGGCGAGCTCGGTGATCGGCAGGGTCGAGGTGTTGGAGCACAGCAGCGCGTCGGCGTCGACGTGGGGCGTCACCTCCGCGAACACCTTGGCCTTGAGCGTCGGGTCCTCGAAGACGGCCTCGATGACGAGGTCGCAGCCGGCGAGGTCCTCCGGCGACGCGGTCGGGGTGATCCGGCCGAGCAGCTCGGCCGCCTTCTCCTCGGTGAGCTTGCCGCGCTCGATGCCCTTGGCGTTGAGCCTGGCGGTGTACGCCTTGCCCTTCTCGGCCGCCTCCAGCGAGACGTCCTTGAGCACGACCTGCATGCCGGCGCGGGCGCAGGAGTAGGCGATGCCCGCGCCCATCATCCCGGCGCCGAGGACGCCGACCTTGGTGGCCTGCCAGCGCTCGATGCCCTGCGGACGCAGCGATCCGGAGTTGATCGCCTGGAGGTCGAAGAAGAAGGCCTGGATCATGTTCTTGGCCTGCTGGTTGACCACGAGGTTGGTGAAGTAGCGGCTCTCGATCCGTGATGCGGTGTCGAAGTCGACCTGCGCGCCCTCGACCGCGGCGCTCATGATGGCGCGCGGCGCGGGGTAGACCGCACCCTTGGTCTGCTTGCGGAGCAGGGCCGGGAACGCCGGGAGGAACTGCGCGAGCGCGGGCGTCTTCGGGGTGCCGCCGGGCATCCTGTAGCCGACCCGGTCCCACGGGTTCTTCGCAGCCTCATCGTCGTCGCTGTGCGCCAGGATCCACGCCTTGGCAGCGGGCACGAGCTCCTCGCGCGTCGGCAGCACCTCGTCGATGAGTCCCTTGGCCAGCGCACCCTGCGGGTCGAACTGGGTGCCGGGCATGAGCACGTCCATCAGCGCCGACTGCAGCCCCAGCATGCGTACGACGCGGGTGACCCCGCCGCCGCCGGGCAGCAGGCCGAGCGTGGCTTCGGGCAGGCCGATCTTGACCGACCGGTCGTCGACCGCGATGCGGCGGTTGGCCGCGAGCGCGATCTCCAGGCCGCCACCGAGGGCGGCGCCGTTGATGGCCGCGACGACCGGGCGCGGGAACGTCTCCAGCTTTCGCAGGCTGGCCTTCACCGCCTCGCCCATCGCGAAGATCGCGTCGGCGTCGTCGGGGGTGGCGGTGACCATGCTCTTGAGGTCGCCGCCGGCGAAGAAGGTCTTCTTGGCGCTGGTGAGCACGACGCCGGTGACGTCGTCCTGCTCGGCGTACAGGCGCTCGACGGCCGCCTCCATGGACGACTGGTAGAGCTCGTTCATGGTGTTGGCGCTGGCCGTCGGGTCGTCGAGGGTCAGGGTGACGATGCCGTCGGCGTCGCGGTCGTAGCGGACGGCGGTCTGGGTGTCGGTGTCAGTCATGGTGTGTCTCCTTCGCTGGTTGAGGAGGGACGAAGTCCCGTCTCGAAACCAGGCACAGTCGAGTGGTCTCGCGACGGTCGCTGCGCGACCTCCTCGACCAACGGGGGGATGGTTCAGACGAGCTCGACGATGGTCGCGATGCCCATGCCGCCGCCGACGCAGAGCGTGGCGAGGCCGCGCTTGAGGTCGCGGCGGGCCAGCTCGTCGACGAGGGTGCCGAGGATCATCGCGCCTGTGGCGCCGAGCGGGTGGCCCATGGCGATCGCGCCGCCGTTGACGTTGGTGATGTCGTGGCTGATGCCGAGGTCGCGCATGAATCGCATGGCCACGGCGGCGAAGGCCTCGTTGATCTCGAAGAGGTCGATGTCCTCGACCTCGAGCCCGGCCCGCGCGAGCGCCTTGCGGGCCGCTGGAGCCGGACCGGTCAGCATGATCGTCGGGTCCGCGCCGGAGACGGCGGTGGAGATGATGCGGGCGCGCGGCGTCAGGCCCAGCACGCTGCCGACCTCCTCCGTGCCGATCGCCATCACGGCCGCGCCGTCGACGATGCCGGAGGAGTTGCCGGCGTGGTGGACGTGGTCGATCCTCTCGACCCAGTGGTACTTCTCGAGCGCGACGTCGTCGAAGCCGGCGTCCTTGCCGATCCCGGCGAACGACGGCTTCAGCCCGGCGAGGCCCTCGACGGAGGTGTCGGGGCGCACCGTCTCGTCGCGGTCGAGCACGGTCACGCCGCTCAGGTCCTTGACCGGGATGACGGCGCCGTCGAAGTAGCCGTTGGCCCAGGCCTTGGCGGCGCGGTGGTGGGACTCCGCGGCGTAAGCGTCCACGTCCTCACGGCTCCAGCCCTCGATGGTGGCGATGAGGTCGGCACCGATGCCCTGCGGCACGAAGCCGGTCTGCAGTGCGGTGGCCGGGTCCATCGCCCAGGCGCCGCCGTCGCTGCCCATCGGCACGCGGCTCATCGACTCGACGCCACCGGCGACGATGAGGTCCTCGAACCCGGACCGCACGCGCTGCGCGGCCTGGTTGACGGCCTCGAGGCCCGAGGCGCAGAAGCGGTTGAGCTGCACGCCGGCCACGGTCTCGGGATAGCCGGCCTTGAGCGCGGCGGTCTTGGCGATGTCGCCGCCCTGGTCGCCGATGGGTGTCACCACGCCGAGCACCACGTCGTCGACACGCGACGGGTCCAGGCCGGGGTTGCGGGTCTTGAGCTCGTCGAGGAGTCCGACGACCAGGTCGACCGGCTTCACCTCGTGGAGCGAACCGACGGCCTTGCCGCGGCCGCGAGGTGTGCGGATGTGGTCGTAGACGAATGCTTCTGCCATGTGGGCGATTGTGACACCATTACTGTCACAGTCCAACAGGTGTGTCCGGCGTCACCCTGCCGCCGGACGACCGCAGGACGGCGGAGGAGAGGATGGGTCGGTGGAGACCGAGCTGGAGCCCGACGTACGGCCCGACGAGCTGCTCACGCTCGACGAGCTGACCGAACGCACCGGGGTCAGTGCGCGCAACGTGCGCTTCTACGCCTCGCGCGGCCTGGTCCCGCCGCCGGTCCGCCGCGGTCGCTCGGGCTACTACGGTCCCGACCACGTCGCGCGGCTCGAGCTGGTGCGCGAGCTGCAGGGCCACGGCTTCACGCTGTCCGCGATCGAGAAGTACGTCGAGCGCATCCCCCACACGGCCACCCCCTCCGACATCGCCCTGCACCTCTCGCTGCTGGCGCCGGTCACCGGCGACCGCGACGTCGACGTGCCCGGCGGCCTGTCGGGGCTGGGCATCTCGCCGGAGGCCGCTGCAGCGGTCGCCGACGTCTACGCCGAGCACGGCCGTCAGGTGGCCCACGAGCTCTCCGAGATCGTCCGCACCATGGTGTGGCCGCAGTTCCGCGAGCGCGGCGGCACGGCCGAGCAGCTGCGCGAGTTCGTGCACCGCCTCAAGCCGCTGACGATCGCCGGCCTCGTCACGGCCTACGAGCAGGCGATCGACGAGAAGCTCCGCGGCCTACGACGGCAAGCCGTCCCGGACGCCATGACCGGGGCCGCTGTCTACGTCCTGCTGGGCCTGTCGCTCCTCGTCGCGATCGTGCTCCCGCACGCGACGCAGCGCATCGCGCTGTCGCCGCCGATGGTGCTCGTGGCGGTGGGCATGGCGATCGGGCTGCTGCCGCTCGCCGACGCCATCAGTCTCGAGCCGCAGGACCACCGCGACCTGGTCATGCACGTCACGGAGTTCACCGTGCTGGTCTCCCTCATGGGCGTGGGCCTGGCCATCGAGCGCACCCTCGACCTGCGGTCGTGGCGGTCGTGGCGCACGTGGTCACCCGTGTGGCGGCTGCTCCTGGCGACGATGCCGCTGACCATCCTCGGCGTGGCCGTCCTGGGGTGGTGGATCGCCGGGCTGGCGCCCGCCGTCGCGCTGCTCCTCGGCGCCGTGCTCGCCCCGACCGACCCCGTGCTCGCCTCCGACGTGCAGGTGGGCGAGCCGCTCACCGAGGACGTCGACGACCGCACCGAGGACGACCGCGCGGCCGACCGTGAGGACGAGGAGACCGACGACGAGGACGACGACATCCGGTTCTCGCTCACGGCCGAGGCGGGACTCAACGACGGCCTGGCCTTTCCGTTCGTGCACCTGGCGCTGCTGCTGATCGCCGGCGGGTTCACCGTCGCGGACGTCGGCACCTGGATCGGCTGGTACGTCGTCGGCAAGATCGCGCTCGGCCTGGCGATCGGGCTGGCCGTCGGCTGGGTGCTGGGTCGCGAGGCATTCCACTCCCGCAGCGACCAGCTCCGCCTGGCCGAGCACGGCGAACCGCTGCTGGCGCTCGCCGCCCTGCTGACGGCGTACGGCGCCGCGGAGCTGGTCGGGGGCTACGGCTTCCTCGCGGTCTTCGCGTGCGCGATGCGCGTACGTGCGGCCGAGCGTGGGCACTCCTACCAGCGGGCGATGCACGGCCTCATCGAGCGGCTCGAGCGGCTGATGACCCTGCTCGTGCTGCTGGTGCTGGGCATGGCGATGACGCGCGGGCTCCTCGAGCACCTCGACTGGCGCGGAATCGCGGTGGCCCTCGCCCTCGTGCTCGTCGTACGACCGGTCGCGGGGTACGTCGCCCTGGCGGTGCGGGCCCGCGACGAGGACCTCGACGGCGGGCTCGACCGCGGCGAGGCCGCGGCGGTCGCGTTCTTCGGGGTCCGCGGCGTGGGGTCGCTGTACTACCTCGCCTACGCCACCAGCCACGAGCACGTGCCGGACGAGCCGTGGCTGTGGTCGACGGTGGCCTTCACGGTGATCGTCTCGGTGCTGCTGCACGGCGTCACGGCGACGCCCGCGATGTCGCGGCTCGACGCCCGACGGGGCCTGACCTCCACCCGCACCTGAGGCCGAGGCGTGGCTCGTGCTGACAGCATGGGCCCATGGCCACTGTCCTCGTCACCGGCGCCACCGGCTTCATCGGCCGCCGCCTCGTCCCCGCCCTGCTCGACGCCGGGCACGACGTCCGCGCGATGACGCGGCGCCCCGAGACGTACGACGGTCCGGGTGAGCCGGTCGGCGCGGACGTGATGGATCCCGACTCGCTGGGGCCGGCGCTCGACGGCGCCGACGTCGCGATCTACCTCGTCCACTCGCTCGACGACCCCGACTTCGAGCGCAAGGACGCCCAGGCGGCGCGCAACTTCAGTGCGGCGGCTGCTGCGGCGGGCCTGCAGCAGATCGTCTACATGGGCGGTCTCGGTGACGACGACCAGGACCTGTCGGCGCACCTGCGCTCGCGCCGCGAGGTGGAGGGGCTGCTGGCGGCGGACGGCGTGCCGGTCACCGTGCTGCGGGCCGCGATCGTGGTCGGCCACGGTGGCATCTCGTGGGAGATCACCCGGCAGCTGGTGAAGAACCTGCCGGCGATGGTGGTGCCCAGGTGGGTCGGGACCCGCACCCAGCCGATCGCCCTCGACGACGTGACCCGTTACCTCGCCGGCGTGGTCGGCCGGGAGGAGGCGCTCGGCCGGGTCTTCGAGATCGGTGGCACCGAGCAGCTGACCTACCGCGAGATGATGCAGGAGGCCGCGGAGGCGATGAACGGCCGGACGATCCCCATCGTCGTGCTGCCGCTGCTGACTCCGCGCCTGTCGTCGTACTGGCTGGCGCTCGTGACCGACGTCGACGTGACCACCGGTCGCAACCTCATCGACTCGATGTCCACCGAGGTGGTCGTGCGCGACACCTCGATCCGCGAGGTCGTGCCGGGCGAGCCGTTGTCCTACCGCGAGTCCGTACGCCGTGCGCTGGCCGAGCGGGCCGCGGCTCGGCCTCGGCCGCTCGGGCTCGGGTCGGCTCGGGCTCGGCTCGGGCTCAGGCGAACAGGAGCGGTAGCAGGAACAGCATCGAGAGCGACCAGGTGATGTGGGTCAGGATCGGCGCCAGGATGCCGCCGCTCGCCCGCCGCTCCAGACCGCACACCGTGCCGAGCAGGATGGCGGCGAAGGCGAGCATCACGTTGCCGGTGGCGAGGGTGGCCACGACGTAGGCGAGGGTCGTCCAGAGCACGGGGTGGCGCGGGATCGCGGCATACATCGCGCCGCGGAAGAACAGCTCCTCGGCGATGCCGTTGAAGAACGTGATGACCGCGAGCACGGCCAGCGAGCCCTCGTCGGCGTACTCCAGGACCGAGCTCACGTAGGTGGCGAGCGGGTCGATCTCGCGCACGACCAGCGACCCGAGGACGAAGATCCCGACGAGCAGCAGGCCGAGCACGATCGGGGCCAGGATCGGCCGGATGAAGACCTCGCCGCCGCCCGAGATGCGCCCGAGGTGCAGGCGGCCGGACAGGAACGCGCCCGCGGTCCACACGCCCGCCAGCACGATCGCGGCGACGTAGAACGTGTTGCCGCCCGGCTCGAGGCGCAGGGACCATCCGAGGACGACGGCGCCGACCAGCACGACGATCGCAGCGACCACCTGCCGCCGCCGGAAGGCCGCGTCGGAGTCTCGCTGGTCGCGCGGGACGACGTCCCACAGTGACCGCTGGATCCAGGAGCGCATGCGGCCCACCCTAGGAGTCGACCAAGAGCCGTCAGGACTCGGCCAGGAGCTCGCGGACTCGCGGGATGACTTCCTCGCCGTAGAGCCTGATCGACTCGAGCCGCTGGGCGTGCGGCAGGGCGCCGACGGAGTACTTCAGCTGGAACCGGGAGAGGCCGAGGGTGCGGGTGGCCCACGCGATCTTCTGCGCGACCGTCTCGGGGGAGCCGACGAAGAGCGCGCCCTGGGGGCTGGCGCCCTGCTCGAAGGCGATCCGGCTGTAGGGGCCCCAGCCGCGCTCGCGGCCGATCCGGGTGACCAGCTCGGCCTGGTGGGGGTAGAGCTGCTCGCGCGCCTCGTCGTCCGTCGCGGCCACGTGGCCGGGCGAGTGCATGCCGATGGGCAGCTCCTGCTGGCCGAGCTGTCCGAGTGCGTCGCGGTAGAGGTCGGCGAGCGGGACGAACGCAGCCGGCGACCCGCCGATCACGGCGAGCATCAGCGGCATGCCGTAGCGGGCAGCGCGTACGACGGACTCGGGCGTGCCGCCGACGCCGATCCAGGCCGGGAGCCTGCCGGCGGCCGTGGTCGGGTAGACCTGCTGGTCGGTCAGCGGCGGACGGACGCTGCCCTCCCAGGTCACCGGCTGCTCGTGCTGGAGCGCGGCGAACAGGTCGAGCTTCTCGGCGAAGAGCCGGTCGTAGTCGGCGAGGTCGAGGCCGAAGAGCCCGAAGGACTCGATGAAGGAGCCGCGTCCGAGCTGCACCTCGGCGCGTCCGCCCGACACGGCGTCGAGCGTGGCGAAGCGCTCGTAGACGCGGATCGGGTCGTCGGACGACAGCACGGTCACGCCGGTGCCGAGGCGGATCCGCTCGGTCCGGCCGGCGATCGCGGCGAGCACGACGTCGGGCGCGGAGATGGCGTAGTCGGGACGGTGGTGCTCGCCCAGGCCGATGTAGTCGACGCCGACGCTGTCGGCGAGCACGGCCTCGGCGACCACCTCACGCAGTCCCTCGGCGTGGTTGCCCGGAGCGCCGTCGAGCGGCACGTCGCCGAACGTGTCGAGCCCGAGGGACGGGTGCTCACGCGTGCCGAGCACGGTGTGGTCGAAGTCGGTCGAGTCGGGCATCGGTCCTCCAGGTTGGTTGAAGGGTGAACGATCCCCCGACCGCCGGCATTCCGACAGTCCTTTCCGTGCGCTTATCGACCGTTGCAACGGTCGATAACCCGACGAATCACCGGGTACCCGGTGATTTCCACCCCGAGGGGCCGGAGACGTACCCGGTGATTCCCACCCCGGGGCCGGAGACGACCTTGCCCTCGAGTCTGCGTGAGACTCGAGGGCAAGGAAGGGATCGGGGGAGGGTCAGCGACCGCGGCTGAACGACGACGCGCTGTGCGTGCGACCGCCCTGCGACTGGCCGGCGGACTGGCCGCCGCCGGAGCGACGACGGTTGCCGCCGCCCTGACCGCCCTGGCCGCCCTGGCCGCCGCCGGAGCGGCGACGCTGGCCGCCGCCGTCGAGCCGGCGCTGGAGCCGGCCGCGCCGGTCGGGTTGCCACGACGCGACTGGCCGTTGGTCTGGCCGGTCTTGCGGGCGCGCTTGCGCTGCGCGTTGCCGCCCGTCGAGCGGCCGCCACCCGTGGAGACGGGGACGTCGACGACGAGGCCACCGGGCACGAGCGTCCGCTCGCCCGGCGCGAGCTGGACCAGCACCGGGTGGTCGGGACCGTTGACCTTGGTGGTGACCGGCTTGATGCCGGCCTGACGGGTCAGGTCGCGCACGTCGCGCTGCTGCTCGTCGGTCATCAGGGTGATCACGGTGCCCTCGGCGCCGGCACGGGCCGTACGTCCCGAGCGGTGCAGGTAGGCCTTGTGCTCGACCGGCGGGTCGGCGTGGACCACGAGCGCGACGTCGTCGACGTGGATGCCGCGGGCAGCGATGTCGGTCGCGACGAGGGTCGAGGCCTCGCCGGCGTGGAAGGCCGCCATGTTGCGCGTGCGCGCGTTCTGGGACAGGTTGCCGTGCAGCTCGACGCTCGGCACGCCCGACTTGTTGAGCTGGCGGGCCAGCGCCTTGGCGCCGTGCTTGGTGCGGGTGAACACGACCGTACGGCCGGGCGCGCTGGTCAGGTTGACCAGCACCGGCACCCGCTGCTCGCGCGTCAGGTGCAGCACGTGGTGGTGCATCGTGGCGACCGGCGACTGCGCCGAGTCGGCCTCGTGGGTGGCCGGGTTGGTGAGGAAGCGCTTGACCAGGACGTCGATCGCCTTGTCCAGCGTGGCGGAGAACAGCATGCGCTGGCCGTTGCGGGGCGTCTTGTCCATGATCCGGCGCACGCCGGGCAGGAAGCCGAGGTCGGCCATGTGGTCGGCCTCGTCGAGCACCGTGACCTCGACGGCCGAGAGGTCGGCGTAGCCCTGGCCCATCAGGTCCTCGAGCCGGCCGGGGCAGGCGATGACGATGTCGACGCCCTTCTTGAGCGCGGTGGTCTGCGGGCCCTGGCCCACGCCGCCGTAGATGACGACGGTCGAGAGGCCGGCGGCCCTGGCCAGCGGGACGAGCGAGGCGTGGATCTGGCCGACGAGCTCGCGGGTCGGAGCCATGATCAGCGCGCGCGGCTTGCGCGGCATGGCCGGCAGCTTGCTCGCGTCGAGGCGGGCGACCAGCGGGAGCAGGAAGGCGTACGTCTTGCCCGAGCCGGTGCGACCGCGGCCCAGGACGTCGCGGCCGGCGAAGCTGTCGGGCAGCGTCGCGGCCTGGATGGGAGTGGGGGTCGTGATCCCCTGCTGCGCCAGGATCTGGGCAAGCGAGGAGGGAACGCCGAGTTCGGCGAAGTTCATGTGAGTTGCTTTCGGTTGGCGTCTCGCCACCGTGAGCCGCTCGGCGTCTTCTCGACGGTCAGCGGCGTACGTGCCTCAGTGTGAGGAAGGGTGCCGCTCGAGGCGGCGACCTGCGTCCGGGGCAAGACCGGCCGGACGTCTGTGGGGGTAACGCTAGCGGTGCCGGTGGTGTTCCTGTGAATCCGGGCCGCTGTGACCTCGCCCCCAAGACGCAGGTCGCGGCCTCAGGCGCAGCAGGCCGCGTCGGCGCAGGCCTCCTCGCCGGCATCCTGGTCGGCCGCGGTCGCAACAGATGTCAGGTCGTCGGTGATCGTGTAGACCTCCCAGCGCTCGCCGTCGGGGGTCCCCTGCACCCAGAACTTGTCCTGCTTGGCGTAGCAGCAGGTCGTGTCCCGCTCCTCGGTGGTCGCGAAGCCGGCCGCGGCGAGGCGGGAGAGCTCGGTGTCGACGGTGTCGACGTCCTCGACCTCGACGCCCAGGTGGTTGATGCTGCCGCCGTGGCCCTCGTTCTCGATCAGGACGAGCTTGAGCGGGGGCTGCGCGACCGCGAAGTTGGCGTAGCCGGGGCGGACCTTGTGCGGCTCCGTGCCGAAGAGGGTCGAGTAGAACGCGATCGAGGTCTCGAGGTCGTCGACGTTGAGGGCGAGCTGGACGCGGGACATGGTGGGGTCCTTCCGTAGATATTGATGGATGTCGATGTCCGAGATTGCCTGACACATCGACATCTGTCAATATCGATCTGTGTCGAAGTCCCAGCTGACCCTGACCCCCGTCGAGACGGCCGCCTGCTGCTCGCCGCTGATGCGAGAGCCGCTGTCGTCGGAGCAGGCCGACCGGCTCGCGCCGCTGCTCAAGGCGCTGGCCGACCCGGTGCGGCTGCGCCTGGTCTCGATCGTCGCCGCGAGCGAGGGCGGCGAGGCGTGCGTGTGCGACCTCAACGACGCCTTCGACCTCTCGCAGCCCACCATCAGCCACCACCTCAAGGTGCTGCACGACGCCGGCCTGCTCGACCGCACGAAGCGGGGAGTCTGGGTCTACTACGCCGTACGCCGCGAGGTGCTCACCGACGTCGCGACGCTCATCGGCGGGAGCGCGTGACTGCCCGCCCGTTGCCGACCCTGATGTCACGCGCCACCGCCGAGCTGGTCGGCACCTGTCTGCTCGTGGCCACCGTCGTCGGCTCGGGGGTGATGGCCACCAGGCTGACCGACGACGTCGCGCTCCAGCTCCTCGTCAACAGCCTGGCCACCGGGGCGGTGCTCGTCGCCCTGATCGTCTCGCTCCAGCCGGTGTCGGCCGCCTTCAACCCCGTCGTCACGTTCGTCGAGGTCGCCCTGCACGCAGTGTCCCTGCGCACCGCCGCGGTCCTGGTCCTCGCGCAGGTCGCCGGCGGGGCGCTCGGTGCGGTGCTCGCCAACGTGATGTTCGGGCTCGACCCCGTCAGCCTGTCGACGCACGACCGCACCGGTGCGGGCCTCTGGCTCGGTGAGGTGGTGGCCACCCTCGGGCTGGTCCTGGTGATCGTCGGCTGCGTACGCGCCGGGCGGGCCGACGCGGTCGCGTGGGCGGTCGCCGGCTGGATCGTCGCGGCCTACTGGTTCACCTCGTCGACCAGCTTCGCCAACCCCGCGGTGACGATCGCGCGCACCCTCTCCGACACCTTCGCCGGGATCAGCCCGGCGTCGGTCCCGATGTTCGTCCTGATGCAGCTGGTCGGCGGTGGGCTCGCGCTGGGCCTGCTGCGCGTGCTGCACCCCTCGCCGATGGAGGCCACCCATGACTGACACGCCCACCGTCCTGTTCGTCTGCGTGCACAACGCGGGCCGCTCGCAGATGGCGGCCGGCTGGCTGCGCCACCTCGCCGGCGACCGGGTCGAGGTGCTGTCGGCGGGCTCGGCGCCCGCAGGTTCGATCAACCCCGTCGCGGTCGAGGCGATGGCCGAGGTCGGGGTCGACATCGCCGGTCAGCAGCCCCAGCTGCTCGGCGACGCGGCCGTGCAGGAGTCCGACGTCGTCATCACCATGGGCTGCGGCGACGCCTGCCCGTTCCATCCCGGCAAGCGCTACGAGGACTGGGAGCTCGACGACCCGGCCGGCCAGGGCATCGAGTCGGTGCGACCGATCCGCGACGAGATCCGGCAGCGCGTCGAGGAGCTCATCGCCTCGCTGCCCTGAAGCGATCGAGCCGCGGGACCGGTCCGATCAGGCGCTGGCGCGCCGCACCAGGGTCGGCGGGATGATCAGGCGCATGGGGTGGCTGCCGTCCACCCCGTCGACCCGCTCGAGCAGCAGCCTCGTCGCGCGCTCGGCCATCTCCTCGACCGGCTGGCGCACGGTGGTCAATGGAGGCGTCGTCCGCTCGGCGACACCGAGGTCGTCGTAGCCCACCACGGCGATGTCGTCGGGCACCCGGCGCCCGAGCTCGGCCAGCACCCGCAACGCGCCGGCCGCCATCAGGTCGGAGGCGACCACGAGCCCGTCGAGGTCGGGATGGCGCTCCATCAGCTCCCGCGCTGCCCGCTCGCCGCTGTCCTCGGTGAAGTCGCCGTGCTCCACGGCGTCCGAAGGGAGGTCCGCCATCGCCATCGCCTGGCGCCACCCGGCCAGGCGGTCCGCGGCGGCGGTCATGTCGTCGGGTCCGGCGATGGTGCCGATGCGCGTGCAGCCGCGGGCGATGAGCACCTCGGTGGCCTCGCGCTCACCGGCCGCGTTGTCGACGTCGACGTAGGCCACCCGGTCGCCGCCGGTCCACGGCCGGCCACCGAACACGCAGGGCAGCCCGAGGTCGGCGAGGTGCTCGGCCAGGCGGTCGTCGCGGTGGTGGGACACGACGAGCGCCCCGTCGACGTGGCGGTTGGTGAGGTAGCGCAGCGTGCGCGCGGTGGAGGCGCCCGGGCGGGCGAGCAGCAGCACCAGCTGGATGTCCCGCTCCCCCAGCACCCGGGTGACGCCGCGCAGGGTGCCGGCGAAGAAGGGGTCGGAGAACACCCGGTCGTCGGGCTCCGGCACGACGATCGCGATCGAGTCCGTACGCCGGGTGACCAGGCTGCGCGCGGCCGGGTTGGGGACGTAGCCCAGGGTGCGTACGGCGGTGTCGACGGCCGACTGCGCACGAGCGCTGACCCGCTGGCCGCCGTTGATCGCCCGGGAGGCGGTGGCACGCGAGACACCGGCGACGCGGGCCACCTCGTCGAGGGTCGGCGAACCCTGGCTCGAGGGGGTCCGCGGCGTGTTCACCCGCGCCACGCTAGTGGTCTGTCGGGTCGGGTGCCGACAGGATCCCGGTGCGGGACAGGTCGGCGTACCAGTGGGCGCTGGACTTGGGGATCCGCTGCTGGGTCGCGTAGTCGACGTAGACCAGTC
The DNA here is from genome assembly GCA_963740115.1 of uncultured Actinomycetota bacterium. Lineage (GTDB taxonomy): Bacteria > Actinomycetota > Actinomycetes > Propionibacteriales > Nocardioidaceae > Nocardioides. Next base: position 444,329 of record CAVUCQ010000001.1, read on the forward strand.
CGAACCGCTTGGCGTAGCCGAAGGCCCACTCGAAGTTGTCGCAGAACGACCACTGGAAGAAGCCCCGGACGTCGACGCCCTCCTCGACGGCCCGGTGCACCGCGGCGAGGTAGGAGCCGAGGAACGCGATCCGGTCGGGGTCGTGCACCACACCGGCCTCGTCGGGCCGGTCGTCGAAGGCGGCACCGGTCTCGGTGAGGTAGATCGGCAGCCGGGGGTAGTCGTCGTGCAGGCGGCGCAGCAGGCGGTGCAGCCCGTCGGGCTGGATCTCCCAGCCCATGTCGGTGACGGGCAGTCCTCGACTCGGGAAGGTGACGTGCTCGGAGCCCACGAAGGGCGACAGCGCGACCCGGTCGGGGTGGTCGGCACCGATCCCGACCACGTCGGTGCGCGGGTGACCCGAGACCTCGTTGCCGTGGTAGTAGTTCACGCCGAGCACGTCGATGGGCGCCGAGATCGTGGCGAGGTCGCCGTCGTGCACGACGTCGTACCACGGGGCGCCCTGCCACGTGAGGCCCGCGGTGTCCTCGAGCAGGTCGGCGGGGTAGGAGCCGCGGAAGACCGGGTCGAGGAACAGCCGGTTGTGCAGCGCATCGATGCGACGCGCGGCGTCGACGTCGACCGGGTCGGCGGGATCGCTGGGATCGGGCACGGTCAGGTTGAGGCTCAGCCCCAGCCGGTCGGCCCCGCGGCTGCGCAGCTCCCGGGTGACCAGCCCGTGGCCCAGCAGCAGGTGGTGGGCCGCGACCAGCCCGGCCGCGCCCTCCTGCCGTCCGGGCGCGTGGTGACCGGCGGCGTAGCCGAGGAGCGAGGAGCAGAAGGGCTCGTTGAGCGTGGTCCACGTCGGCACCCGGTCGCCGAGCACGTCGTGCACGGCGGTGGCGTGGTCGACGAAGCGGTGGGCGGTGTCGCGGTTGGTCCAGCCGCCCGCGTCCTCCAACGCCTGGGGCAGGTCCCAGTGGTAGAGCGTGAGCCACGGGGCGATGCCATGCGCGAGCAGCTCGTCGACCAGCCGGTCGTAGAACGCCAGCCCGGCGGCGTTGACGGCGCCGCCGTCGGGGCGTACGCGCGGCCACGCCACCGAGAAGCGGTAGGACTGCGCGCCGAGCTCGGCGAGCAGGGCCACGTCGGCCGGCATCCGGTGGTAGTGCTCGCAGGCGACGTCGCCGGTGTCGCCGCCCAGCACCGCGCCGGGGATGCGCGAGAAGGTGTCCCAGATGGAGGGCGTACGCCCGTCCTCGGCCACGGCCCCCTCGATCTGGTAGGACGCCGTCGCCATCCCCCAGACGAAGTCCTGCGGGAACCGGACCGCAGCCCCGTCCCTCAGGTCGTAGGCACTGTCGGGCTTGCTCTGCACGCTCATCCCTTGACTGCTCCTTGCATGATGCCGGCGACCATCTGGCGGCCGGTGAGGACGAAGAGGACCAGGAGCGGGATGGTCGCGAGCGTGGCCCCCGCGAGCACCAGGCTGTAGTCGACGTAGTAACCGCTCTGCAGCTGCTGGAGGGCGATCTGGACGGTCGGGTTGCTGGCGGGCAGCACGATCAGCGGCCAGAAGAAGTCGGTCCACGTGGCCATGAAGGTGAACAGCCACAGGATCCCGGCGGCGGGCCGCGCCGCCGGCACCGCGACGCTCCAGAACGTGCGGAACAGCGAGCACCCGTCGACCCGCGCCGCCTCGATCAGCTCGTCGGGCACCGCGTCGAGCAGGTACTGGCGCATGAAGAAGACGCCGAACGCGGTGACCATCCCGGGCACGATCAGCGCCCACAGCGACCCGACCCAGCCGAGCTTGGCCATCACGATGAACAGCGGGATGACGCCGAGCTGTGTCGGCACCGCGAGGGTCGCCACGAGGAAGACGAGCAACGGGGTGCGCCCGCGGAAGGTGAGCTTGGCGAAGGCGAAGCCGGCGAGGGTGGAGAAGAAGACCACCGACGTCGCGACCGTGCCGGACACGATGAGGCTGTTGACCAGCGCCTTCCAGAACGGCACGGCCTCGAAGGCGCGCTGCGCGTTGTCCCAGAAGTGGCCGCCCGGGAGCAGCGGCGGCACCCGCCTGGTGAGGACGTCGCGGCTGTGCGATCCGACGAGGAACGACCAGTAGAGGGGTGCGCACGAGCCCAGCACGAACGCGGTCAGCAGGCCGTAGACGAGGAAGCCGGGACGGCGGTTCATCGGCGCGCACCTCGCAGCGCGCCGGCCCGCCGGCTCAGGAACAGGTTGGCCAGGGCGAACACGATGATGATCAGGAAGAGCAGCCACGCCACGGCGGAGGCCATGCCGAGGTCGCGCACACGCCAGCCGAGCTCCCAGAGGTACATCGTCAGCGTCTGGTACTGCCGGTCCGAGCCGCCGAGGCCCTGGGTGTCGAAGAGCCGCGGCTCGGCGAAGATCTGCAGGCCGCCGATGGTCGACAGAATGATCACGAAGAGGAGCGTGGGCCTGATCATCGGCACCGTGATCGAGACGAACTGGCGGATCCGCCCGGCGCCGTCGAGCGCGGCGGACTCGTAGACGTCACGCGGGACGGACTGCATCGCGGCCAGGAAGATCAGCGCGTTGTAGCCGGTCCAGCGCCAGTTGACCATCGAGGCGATCGCCACGTGGCTGGCGAGGGTGTTGACGTGCCACCGGACCGGCTCGAGGCCGATGCCCTGCAGCATCTCGTTGACCAGGCCGTAGCGGTCACCGAAGACGTTGCCGAAGATCAGCGCGACCGCCGCCGGGGCCACCACGAAGGGCAGCAGGACGCTCATCCGCCACAGGCTCCTGGCCCGCAGCTGGGTGTCGAGCAGCCCGGCCACGACCAGGGCGATGAGCACCTGGGGGATCGAGGACAGCAGGAAGATGCTGACGGTGTTGCGCAGCGCGTTCCAGAAGTAGCGGTCCTCGAGGACGCGCCGGTAGTTGTCGAGCCCGGAGTAGCCGCCCTCGCCCGTCAGCAGGCCCCAGTGGTGCACCGACACCCACGCCGTGTAGCCGAGGGGGAACATGCCCACCAGCAGGAACAGCAGGAAGAACGGTGAGATGAACAGGTAGGGCGACAGCCGGGTGTCGAGCCGCGAGAGCCGACGCCGCCACGCGGACCGGCGTACGTCCTCGCTGTCGGGACGTGCCCCAGTCGGGGACACCGGGTGACCGGCGTCCCCGACTGGCTTCACGGCAGTTGAACCCGCCTCCATCGCGAAGGGTCAGCCCAGCCGCTCGACATCGGCGAGGAAGGAGTCCCAGGCCTCCTCGGCCGACTCCTGACCCTCGTCGACGCGCTGGATGGCCTGCTGGAACGCCGTGTTGATGTCGGCGAACTTCGGTCCCTTGTGGGCGATGAAGGGCACTGCCTCGGCGCGCTCGGCGAGGATCTCGCCGGTGGGGGCGCCGTTGAAGAACTCGTTCGTGGCCCCGGTCAGGGCCGGGTCGTCGAGGGCGTCCACCTGGCTCGGGAAGGTGCCCTTGGCCTCGAACGCCTTGATCTGCTGCTCGGGAGCCGTCAGCCACTTGGCCAGCGCCTTCGCCTCCTCGATGTGGTCGCCCTGTGCGGGCACCGTCAGGTAGGAGCCGCCCCAGTTGCCGCCACCGCCGGGGAAGACGTTGGCGATGTCCCAGCCCTCCACGCCGTCGGCGTTGCCCTCGATGACGCCGAGCATCCAGCCCGGGCAGGCCATCGTGGCGAAGCCGTCGTTCTGGAAGGAGGCGGTCCAGTCCTCGCCCCACTGGACGAGCTTGGTCGAGAGGCCCTCCTCGGACAGCGAGGTGACGGTGTCGAAGACCTCCTTGACCTGGGGGTTCTCGGCGGCGATGACGGTGTTGTCCTCGTCCTCGAAGGAGTACTCGACCTGGTTGATCATCGCCTGCGCGGTGGCGCCGGAGGCGTCGTACCAGGCGACGTCGGGCACCTTCTTGACGAAGTCGCGACCGGTCTCGAAGTAGTCGTCCCAGGTCCCGAAGAGCGTGGCGACCTCCTCGCGGTCGGTGGGCAGCCCCGCCTTCTCGAACAGGTCGGCGCGGTAGCAGATGCCCTCGGGGCCGATGTCGGTGCCGTAGCCGATCAGGGCGCCGTCGGGCGTGGTCGCCGCCTCGGTCTTCCAGTCCAGCCAGCGACCCTCGACCTCGGGGTCGGCGAGGTCGACGAAGGCGTCGGACTGCTCCATCAGTGCGGACCACCAGTCCACCTCGATCGCCTCGACGTCGGAGAGCCCCGACCCGGCGGCGAGCTTGGTGTAGAGGTTGTCCTGGTGCTCGTTGGCGGTGCCGGCCTTCTTCTGCTCGACCACCACCTCGTCCTGCATGGCGTTGTACTCCTCGATGAGCTCCTCGTAGCCGAACTCGTTGAAGGTGGCGACGGTCAGCTTGACCTTGCCGTCCTCGGTCGTGCCCTCGTCGTCCCCGCTGCCGCAGGCGGCCGCCGTCGTCGCGAGGGTGAGCGCCAACAACGCGCTCGTGGCGAGCCGCACTCGCCGGGTGTTGGGTGTCTGCACCACTGCACTCCTGCCGTCCTGAAGCGCCGGACTGGTTGTCCGACCGGGGTGGACGGTGCTGAGAAGTGTGAGAGCGCTTCCATTCCCATCCGCAAACCACCATGACAGGCGTCACATCCAGTGTCAATGGAACGCTCACGGATCGTTATCAAGAAATGAGAGCGCTTCCACTAGACGCCGTCCATCTCGGCTCCGTACGGTGGTCGGCGAGCCACGCCGGCCTCCTCGCGCGGGGCACCCAGGACCCTCGAGGGAAGGACCACACGATGGCATCGGTGAGCTTTGTCGGAGCCGGACGCCGCTATCCGGGGACCGAGCGGGCGGCGGTCGACGCGCTCGACCTGCAGATCCAGGACGGCGAGTTCATGGTGCTCGTCGGCCCCTCGGGCTGCGGCAAGTCGACCTCGCTGCGGATGCTCGCCGGCCTCGAGGAGTGCAGCGAGGGGTCCATCCTCATCGGCGAGCGCGACGTCACCGACGAGGTGCCCAAGGACCGCGACATCGCGATGGTCTTCCAGAACTACGCGCTCTACCCGCACATGAGCGTCGCCGACAACATGGGCTTCGCGCTGCGCGTGGCCGGGGTGAGCCGGGCGGAGCGCGCCCTGAGAGTGCAGGAGGCAGCGCGCCTGCTCGACCTCGAGGACTACCTCGACCGCAAGCCCAAGGCCCTGTCCGGCGGCCAGCGCCAGCGGGTCGCGATGGGTCGCGCCATCGTGCGCCGTCCCGAGGTCTTCCTCATGGACGAGCCGCTGTCCAACCTCGACGCCAAGCTGCGCGTCTCCACCCGCACCCAGATCGCCGCCCTGCAGCAGCGCCTCGGCGTCACCACCGTCTACGTCACCCACGACCAGGTCGAGGCGATGACGATGGGCGACCGGGTGGCGGTCATGAAGGACGGCGTGCTGCAGCAGGTCGACACCCCGCTCGCCCTCTACGACCGGCCGGCCAACCTGTTCGTGGCCGGGTTCATCGGCTCGCCCGCGATGAACCTCCTGCCCGCCCGCGTCGAGGACGGCGCGGCGTACGTCGCCGGCCACCGGGTCCCGCTCGAGCGCACCGTCGCCGCCATGGCCGGCGATGCGGTCACCCTCGGCGTACGGCCCCACGCGTGGCGGCTGGCCGACGCGGACGAGGGGATCCGGGGCGTCCTGCGCGTGGTCGAGGAGCTGGGCTCGGACAGCTTCGTCTACGTGACGCCGACGGACCCGGCGCTGGCCGAGGCGGTCACCCAGTACGTCGTACGGTCCGACGGCCGGCAGCGCCTGGAGAAGGGCGAGCAGGTGGGGCTGGTCATCGACCCCACCGACGTGCACGTCTTCGACACCGCGTCAGGCGAGCGGCTGGGCTGACCTCACGACCAGCGCAGCACGCCGTCGTCGAGCGTGCCGCGCCGCAGCATGCGGGCGTCGTAGAGGTAGCTCTGCCTGAGCCTCCACGGTTCGACGTCACCCTGCCGCGGGAGGGTGTGGGCCACGCGCTGGACGTAGCCGGCGTCGAAGTCCATCAGCGGCACCTCGGTCACCGACTCGTCGCGCACCGGCACCACCGAGCGCGCCCCGGTCGAGCGCATCCGCGACAGCAGCCGGACGACGTACTCCGCCACCAGGTCGGCCTTGAGCGTCCACGAGGCGTTGGTGTAGCCGATCGTGAAGGCGAAGTTGGGCACGCCGGAGAGCATCATCGCCCGGTAGGCCATGGTCTCGTGCGGCTTGACCACCTCCCCGTCGACGACGAGCTCGGCGCCGCCGAAGACCTGCAGGTTGAGGCCGGTGGCCGTGACCACGATGTCGGCCTCCAGCCGCTCGCCCGAGGCCAGCTCGAGGCCGGTCTCGGTGAACGTGCTGATGCGGTCGGTCACCACCTGGGCGCGCCCGTCGCGGATGGCGTCGAACAGGTCGCCGTCGGGCACCAGGCACATCCGCTGGTCCCACGGGTCGTAGGTCGGCCTGAAGTGGGTGTCCACCGGATAGCCGGACGGCAGCGAGGCGACGTTGGTCTTGCGCACCATCCGTCGTACGAGCTCCGGTCGTCGCCGGCTGGCCTTGTAGAGGGCCGACTGGAGCCCGATGTTCTTCCAGCGGGTGACGGAGTAGGACGTCCGCTCGCCCACCAGCGAGGTCAGCCTGCGCTTGAGGGCGTCCTTGCCGGGGACCGGAAGGACGTAGGTCGGCGACCGCTGCAGCATGGTGACGTGGCCGGCGCCCGACTCGGCCAGGGCCGGGACCAGTGTGACGGCGGTGGCTCCGGAGCCGATCACCACGATCCGCTTGCCGGTGTGGTCGAGGCCCTCGGGCCAGTGCTGCGGGTGCACCAGCTCGCCCTGGAAGCGCTCCTGGCCCTCGAAGCGAGGCGTGTAGCCCTGGTCGTAGTCGTAGTAGCCGCTGCACGCCCAGAGGAAGTCGGCGGTGACCTGCCGGGTCTCGCCGTCCACCTCGGCGGTCACGGTCCACCGAGCGGTGGCCGAGTCCCAGGCGGCGGTGGTGACGCGGTGCCCGTAGCGGATGTGGCGGTCGACGCCGAACTCGCGGGCGGTGTCACGGACGTAGTCGAGGATCGAGGCCCCGTCGGCCAGGGCGGTGTCGCCGCGCCACGGGCGGAAGCGGTAGCCGAGGGTGTGCATGTCGGAGTCGGAGCGGACCCCGGGGTAGCGGAACAGGTCCCACGTGCCGCCGCTCGCCGCACGGCGCTCGAGGACGACGTACGACGTCCCGGGCAGGTCCTTGGCGAGATGGGCCGCGGCACCGATCCCCGACAGCCCGGCCCCGATGATCAGCACGTCCACGTGCTCGGCGGTGGTCACCGCTCCAGAATAGGCGACCCCGCGATGGATCGTAACTATGAGTTACAGGCTCAGGACCGGGCGTGCAGCTCCACGAAGCGGGCCAGGAGCCGCACCGGCTCGGTGACCATCGCCTCCCGCGCGGCCGACTTGAGCAGCTCCCGCTCGTGGGGGAGGTAGTAGCCGTGCGAGGCGTAGGCGTCGATCCGGTCGCAGATCGCGACCGCGTCGAGCTCGGGGTGGAACTGGGTGGCGTAGACGTTGCGCCCGAGGCGGAAGGCGTGGACCGGGCAGGTGTCGGTGGACGCGAGCAGCACGGCACTCTCGGGCAGCCGTGCGACCGCCTCCTTGTGCCCGAGGTAGGCGGTGAACTCCTCGGGCATGACCTCGAAGAGCGGGTCGCCCCGGCCCGCCTCGCTCAACCGCACCGGGAGGGCGCCGATCGGCTCGCCGAAGGTCCGGTCGACGGACCCGCCGCGCAGGGCGCCCAGGACGCCGATGCCGTAGCACGCACCGAGGAACGGGAAGTCCGCCTCGAGCACCTGCTCGGCGAGGGTGCGCAGCTCGGACTCGGCGCTGCGCTGGGCCGGCGACTTCACCTCCTCGGGGTCGGAGACGTTGAAGGGGCCACCGCCCAGGATGATCCCCGACCACTCCTCGAGGTCGACCTCGCCCAGCGGCCCCTGCTCGAGCCGGACCCGGACGAGCTCGTCGGGGCGCAGGCCGCAGCCGGCCAGCACGGCGTCGTACTCCTGCTGGGCGACGTCGTCCTCCGCGCGGGTGCCGAGGAAGAGGAAGGGGCGCACGCGCGGGTCAGCCCTGGGTGGCGGCGCCGCTGGCGAGCAGCGCGTCGACGTCGTCGATCCCCCAGGCGGTGAGCGCCTCGCGGGTGTGCTGGCCCGGCCGGGCGGGAGGGCTGCTGATCGTGGCTCCGGTGCGGGAGAAGCGCGGGGCCGGCGCGGGCTGGGTGATCCCGTCGCGATCGACGTACGTCCCGCGGGCCGCGAGGTGCGGGTGGCGCGGGGCGTCGGCGAGGGGTACGACGGCCGCGACGCAGGCGTCCGTGCCGTCGAAGACCTCACTCCACTCGGCCTGCGTCTTCTCACGGAACCGCCGGATCAGCGAGCCGCGGATGGTGGCGTGGTTGGTCGGGTCGTCGCGGTCGGGCAGGTCGACCCCGATGCGGGCGACCAGCTCGTCCCAGAACTGCGGCTCGAGCGCGCCGACGCTCACGTGCCGGCCGTCGGCCGTCTCGTAGAGGTCGTACCAGGGAGTGCCGCCGTCGAGCAGGCCCGAGCGGCGCTCGTCCGGGGCGACGCCGAGCGCGGCGAAGGTCCAGGCCATCGCGTTGAGGTGGGCGGTGCCGTCGACGATCGCGGCGTCGACGACCTGACCCCGGCCACTGGTCCGCGCCTCGAGCAGCGCGGCAAGGACTCCGACCACGAGGTAGGTGGAGCCGCCGCCGAAGTCGCCCAGCAGGTTGCCCGGGAAGTGCGGCCGGTCGCGGTCCTGGCCGAGGCCGTGGAGGGCGCCGGTGGTCGCGACGTAGTTGAGGTCGTGCCCGGCCGCCCGGCTCCACGGGCCGTCCTGGCCCCAGCCCGTCATCCGGCCGTAGACCAGGGCGGGGTTGCGGGCGTGGCAGTCCTCCGGTCCGAGGCCGAGCCGCTCGAGGGTGCCCGGCCGCATCCCCTCGACCAGCACGTCGGCGCGCTCGACCAGGTCGAGCACGGTCGCGACGGCATCGGGATGCTTGAGGTCCAGGGCGACGCTCGGCCGGCCACGGTTGAGCACGTCCTTCTCGCCGCTGCTGAAGAGCCCCCCGCCGGGGCGGTCGACCCGGATGACGTCGGCGCCGAGGTCGGCCAGCAGCATGCAGGCGTGCGGGCCGGGTCCGATGCCGGCGATCTCGACCACCTTGACGCCGCGCAGCGGCCCGCTGCCCTGCCCCAGCTCGTACGTCATGGGGCGATTGTGACACCGGCACTGTCAGCGAGGCCGGGTGGTCTCGCCTCGGTGCGCGGCCGGGTGGCAACCACCGGGTACCCGGTGGTTCGTCGGGTTATCGACCGTTGCAACGGTCGATAAGCGCAGGAAATCACCGGGTACCCGGTGATCGCGCCGCCGTCGACCCCGCAACGTGACGCACCCCACCTTGCAACTCGTTGCATAGGTCGTCCACACTGCACCCATGGCCCTCGAGCACGCCCTCCTCGTCGCGCTGAGCGAGCGACCCGCGAGCGGCCTCGAGCTCACCCGCCGCTTCGAGAGGTCGCTCGGCTTCTTCTGGCACGCGACGCACCAGCAGATCTACCGCGTCCTCGCCCGGATGGAGGCCGACGGCTGGGTCACCGTCGAGGTGGTCGAGCAGGAGGGCCGTCCCGACAAGCGGGTGCACACCCCGTCGGCGGAGGGTCGGCGGGTGCTGGCCGAGTGGCTGGCGACGCCGATGCCGGTGGAGGCGTTCCGCAGCGAGGTCGCCGTCAAGCTCCGCGGGGCGTCGTACGGCGACCGCGGGAGGTTGACCCGCAACCTCCTCGCCGCCAGGGCCGACCACGCCACGCGGCTGGCGCAGTACGAGCAGATGGAGCGGGAGCAGTTCCCCGACCCCGCCGGCCTCGACGCCGCGCTGCGTGACCGCTGGCTGGTGCTGCGCGGCGGCATCGGGCTCGAGCGCTTCTGGATCGACTGGATCACCGAGTACCTGCAGGCCCACGACGGTTTCGAGCCTCGCTCCGCTCGCACCTCAACCACCGAAGGAGCATCATCCGCATGACGCACCCCCGCTACCCCCACCTCCTCGAGCCGATGACGCTCGGCGCCGGGCCCGACGCACTCACGCTGCGCAACCGCGTGGTGATGGGCTCGATGCACACCGGGCTCGAGGACCACCCGTGGGACATCGGCAAGCTCAGCGAGTTCTTCGCCGAGCGCGCCCGAGGTGGCGTGGGCCTGATCATCACCGGCGGGTACGCCCCCACGAAGCGCGGCTGGCTCAAGCCGTTCGCCTCCGAGATGACCAACCGCCTCCACGCGATGCGCCACGAGCGGGTCACCGGGGCGGTGCACGACGCGGGTGGGGCGATCGCCCTGCAGGTCCTGCACGCCGGGCGCTACGGCTACCACCCGCTGTCGCAGAGCGCGTCGGACAAGAAGTCGCCGATCACGCCGTTCAAGCCGCACGCGATGTCGGCGAGGGAGGTCGACGCGACCGCGACCGCCTTCGCCAAGAGCATCGCCCTGGCCCGCAAGGCCGGCTACGACGCTGTCGAGATCATGGGCTCCGAGGGCTACCTCATCAACCAGTTCCTCGCCGCGCGCACCAACGACCGCGACGACCAGTGGGGCGGATCGGCCGCGCGCCGCATGCACTTCCCCGTCGAGGTCGTCCGCCGCTCCCGCGAGCTGGTCGGCGACGACTTCCCCATCGTCTACCGGATCTCGTTGCTCGACCTCGTCGAGGGCGGGCAGACCTGGGAGGAGATCGCCGAGCTCGCGCTGCACCTCCAGGCCGCCGGCGTCACCGTCTTCAACACCGGCATCGGCTGGCACGAGGCGCGGGTGCCGACGATCATCACGCAGGTCCCGCGGGGTGCGTGGCGCTCCTACACGGCTCGGCTCAAGCAGGTCGTCGACGTCCCGGTCTGCGCGTCCAACCGGATCAACACCCCCGAGCTCGCCGAGGACATCCTCGCCGCCGGCGAGGCCGACCTGGTCTCGATGGCGCGACCGCTGCTGGCCGACCCGGCGTTCGTCGCCAAGGCGATGGACGAGCGCGCCGACGAGATCAACACCTGCATCGCCTGCAACCAGGCGTGCCTCGACCACGTGTTCGCCAACCAGCGCGCCTCCTGCCTGGTCAACCCGCGCGCCTGCCACGAGACCGAGCTCGTGCTGACCCCCACGATGCGCAAGCAGTCCGTCGCGGTCGTGGGCGCCGGGCCGGCCGGGCTCGCGGCGGCGACCAGCGCAGCCGAGCGCGGCTTCGCGGTGACGCTGTTCGAGAGGTCGCCTCAGCTCGGCGGCCAGTTCCGGCTGGCCATGGCAGTCCCCGGCAAGGAGGACTTCGCCGACACCCTGCGCTACTTCACCCGCCGCCTCGAGGTCCTGGGCGTCGACGTCCAGCTCTCGACGGCTGCCTCTGCCGACGACCTCATCGGCTTCGACCAGGTGATCGTCGCGACCGGCGTCGTGCCCCGGATGCCCGAGATCCCGGGCATCGACCACGCATCCGTGGCGTCGTACGCCGACGTGCTGAGCGGCGCGGTCGTGCCGGGGCGGCGCGTGGCCGTGATCGGCGCCGGCGGCATCGGGGTCGACGTGAGCGTCTTCCTCACCCACGAGCACGAGGACCTCGACGACTGGATGGCGCACTGGGGAGTCGGCGACCCCGCCCTGCACGAGGGTGGGCTGACCGAGGCGAAGCCGCGTACGCCGGCGCGCGAGGTCACCCTCGTCCAGCGCAAGACCACGCCGATCGGCATCGGGCTCGGCAAGACGTCGGGCTGGGCGCACCGTGCGGTGCTGAAGCAGTCGCAGGTGACCCTGGTCAGCGGCGCGACGTACGACCGCATCGACGCGGACGGCCTGCACGTGACGGTCGACGGCGTCGCGCAGGTCATCGAGGCGGACACCATCGTGGTGTGCGCCGGCCAGGACTCCGTCCGAGGGCTCTACGACGAGCTCGGGCGCGGGCACCTGATCGGCGGCGCCGACCTCGCTGCCGAGCTCGACGCGAAGCGGGCGATCAAGCAGGGCACCGAGGTCGTGGCGGGCTTGTCGACGCGGGCCGCGGGGTACCGGCCTCCCATGCCATCCCTCATCGACCTCGTCGAGACCTACGACGCCGAAGACGACGTCAACCTTGCGGGCTATGCCGGCAGCCTCGCGGTGTACGCCACGAGCACGTCGCCGGTCTCGGGCTGGTCGGGAGGGCGCGCGGACACGAGCTGCCGGAGAGCTGGTCGGCGCGAGGACCTGCTCGTCGGCGGGATCGCGACCCCACGAGCTGACCCGGTTGCTCGGCAGGGCCTCGGTGACCAGTCCCGTCCGGGCACCGTTCACCCAGTTCGAAGCAGCTGCGGGATCCGGCGAGCACGTGGAGCGGGCTCGTCCCGGGCACGGGGTGCGGCACACGGTCGGCGAGCTGCTGACCTGCCCGTTCTGCCTCGGCGTGTGGGTGGGCACGGCGTACGTCGCCGGGCTGGTCGTCGCGCCGCGACCACCCGGGCCGTGGCAGCCGTCTTCAGCGTGGTTGCGGTGTCCGACTGGCTGCAGCACGGATACTCGCGGCTGCGGGGCGACTGACGCGCGGCGCCGATCGCCGGCAGCCAGCGCACCTCGCGGGCCGTGTCCATCGACGACCCGTAGACGAGCAGCGCGAGGAACACGCCGTACACGGGCAGGTGACCGACCATCTCGGTCTGCCCGAAGAGCAGGAGGGTGGCGTTGAACGGCACCATCGCCACCAGGACCGCGACCTGCGGGAAGGCGCCGGAGATGACGAGCAGGCCGAAGAGCAGCTCGGTCGCGCCGGCGATCGCCACGAACGTCTCCGGGGACACGTGGATGCCGACGAGCGAGAAGACGTCGAGCGCCGGGTAGTGCTCCAGGGTGTCGATCGCCATGCCCGGGTTGGTCAGCTTCTCGGAGAAGGCCAGCACGACGAGGGCCGTCCCGACGCCCAGGCGCAGCAGGAGGAGGGCCAGCCGGAGCTGTGCGCGAGTCGGGTGGGCGGCCCCGAAGGGGTCCGGGCCCGGCGGTACGACGACCAGGAACGCCGCGACCGCGGCCAGGTTGGCGCACTCCCCCAGCGCCGTCGGACCGGCGACCAGGGCGAGCGCCGGGCCGAGGCCGAGCACGAGCACGGCGGCCGGGCGGAGGTTGAACCCGGTCACCAGCCAGATGCCGAGCGCGGCCTCCACGAGCAGAAGCGCGTTGCCGCCGGCGCCGTCGAGGTGGTCGTTGGCGGGCGTCATGAACGCACCCGTCGCGGCGAGCGCGAGGAGTGCGACACCCAGGTGGATCCCGAGCAGCCGGGGGATCCACGGCACGAGCCTGCCGAGCGGCTCCAGGAACGGCAGCTCCGGCCCGTCGAAGCGCATCGCGGCGGCGCGCCACAGGAGCGTGACCGCGACGACAGCAGCAGTGAGCGCGAGCGGCAGCGGGGAGAAGAAGAAGGACCAGTCACCGGCCTGCTGGGACTCCACGAACCAGCGCTCGTGCGTGGGCAGGACGGTCGTGTTGGCCGCAGCGAGGGTCATGCCCCCAGCCTGTGGGAGGAGGTAGCGCCGCGTGAGCGGCGAAGGTCCGGACCTGGTCGGGACCTTGGTCCTACGGGCCGGCCGTACAGTCGCGGCATGCCCACCCGTCGCCAGCACCCCGCTGCGTTCCTCCTGTCCAGCACAGGGCTGCGCACCCGGGCCCACGAGCGGGGGGACACCCAGGACCTCGAGCGGCCGAGCGGGCCGCCGACCACGCGGACCGCCCTGGGCGAGCTCGCCACCGCCCTCGGCGCCGTCCGTCTCGTCGGAGCGGTGCCACGCCTGTCGTCGGCGCCGCGCGGCGACGGCCACCTGGTGGTGGACATCCCGGGGTGGCGCGCACCCGAGCTGTCCGGTCTTCCCCTGCGGCGCTACCTCAAGCGGCTGGGGTACGACGCGCGCGGCTGGGGCTTCGGCACCAACACCGGCGACCCGCGCCGCGACGTCGAACGCCTGGCGGCGCGCGTGGTCGAGCTGGTCGAGGAGTAGGGGTCGCCGGCCTCCCTCGTCGGCTGGAGCCTCGGTGGCGTCATCGCCCGGGAGGTCGCGCGCCGCCACCCGGAGGCCGTACGCCGGGTGATCACGTACGGCACGCCGGTCACCGGCGGGGCGGCCCACACGACGATCGCGCGCGCCTACGGAGGCGGGGCCGACGCCGACGCCGACCGGGTCGCGCGGCGACTCGATGCTGCCTCACCGATCCGGGTGCCGCTCACGGTCCTGTTCTCCCGGCGCGACGGGATCGTGTCGTGGCAGGCCTGCATCGACCACGCGTCGCCGTCCGTGGAGCACGTCGAGGTCTCATCGACCCACCTCGGCATGGGGTTCGACCCGGACGTGTGGGCGATCGTCGCCGACCGGTTGGCGAGGCCCTAGCCGAGCGGCGGCAGCGTGACGACCTGCCCGGCATAGCTCAACCCCGCGCCGAAGGCGATGAGCAGGGCGGTGTCGCCGGCGGACGCCTCCTCCTGGCGCAGCATCGCCTCCATGGCGAGGGGCACCGACGCAGCCGACGTGTTGCCGGAGTCCACGACGTCGGTCGCGATGGCGACGGACTCCGGGAGCTTGATGTTCTTGGCGAGCGTCTGCGTGATGCGCAGGTTGGCCTGGTGCGGGATGAAGGCGTCGAGGTCGTCGACCGTGACCCCAGCGCGCTCGAGCGCCTCGTGCGCGACCTCGGCCATCGCGAACGGCGCCCAGCGGAACACCGCCGTTCCCTCCATCTGCACGACGGGGTGCTCGGCGTGGCCGCCGAGGCAGCTCGGGGTCTGGCTGATGACGTGCGCCTGCGAGCCGTCGGAGCCCCACGCCGCCGGGCCGATGCCGGCGGTGTCCGACGGTCCGACGACGACGGCACCGGCACCGTCGGCGAAGATGAAGGCGGTGCCGCGGTCGGTCGGGTCCATGAAGCGGCTGAGCTGCTCGACGCCGATCACCAGGACGTGGGTCTCCGCCCCGGATCGGATCATCGACGTCGCGAGGTTGAGCGCGTGGCAGAACCCGGCGCAGCCGGCGGAGATGTCGAAGGCCGCGGCGTTCAGCCCGAGGGCGGTGGCGACCTGGGGGGCCGAGGCCGGAGTGTGCTCGGGGTGCGTCGACGTGGCGACGATGACGCACCCGATCTGGGCGGCCTCCACGCCGGAGGCGGCGAGCGCCTTCTCCGACGCGGCGATCGACATGCCGATGAGGGTCTCGTCGTCGCCGGCGAAGCGCCGTGTCTTGATGCCGGACCGCGTCTGGATCCACTCGTCGGAGGAGTCGAGGACCTCGCAGATCTCGTCGTTGGTGACGACCCGATCCGGCCGGTAGACCCCCAGGCCGAGCATCGCCGCGTGCGTGAGGTCCGTGGACTGTTGGATCGTCATGTCGCGAGCATAGGCAGGACTGGCCGCATGGCTACCGTTCGGGCGACGTCTCCGGGATGGGCGAGTCCGGCACCTCGCCGGGGTCGATGGGATCCAGGCCGGGGTCGCCGGACGGGACGATCTGCGGGTCGGACTCGGGCTCCATCGGTGTGGTGGTCATCCGTCAGTCCTACGCCGATGCGCCGCCGGTCGCAACGCCCTCTCACCCCTTGTGGCGAGGAGGGGCCTGGCGCGGGTCGACCCCGCCCCTGACGGGGACGGGGTCGACGCCACGATCGGCCGAGGTGTCAGCGCAGGACACCGCACAGGGCGGGATCGGTGGCCTCGGCCGGAAGGCTCGGGTCGAGCTCGCTCGCACCCGCGCCCTCGAAGTCGTACGTGCCGTTGCCGTTGTGGTCCACGCCGTGGATCACGATGACGCCCTTGCCGCTCTTGATGGCACGCAGGACGGCGCCGGGAGCGAAGTCGATGGTCCGCTCGTAGTTCTCGATGCCCTTGGGCGTCGTGGGGAAGCGATCGACGGCCAGTCCGCTCTTCGGGCTCGTGTCGCCCGAGGTGGTCAGCGACTTGAGGATCGGGCCGTAGTCCGGGACTCCCTCGGCGACGTTGATGCGGTGGTCGTTGTTCGCGTCGTCGAAGACGTTCGGGCACTCGTTGCGCGCGTCGGCACCGAAGTGCAGGTGCTGGGCGTGCGGAAGGTTCTTGGCGAGGCCGCGGGCGCGGATGTGCACGTGGGCCTTGCGACCCTCGAACTCGGCATGGGCATGACCACTCGCGCCCGAGTCGTTGAGCGACCGGAGGGGGGCGTCGAGCTGAACGGTGCCGGGTGCCGCCGCAGTCCTCGGCGACTCGTTGGCGCTGCTGGCCTGGATGCCGGCGACGCCGACCGAACCGATGAGGACCAGTCCGCCGAGCCCGGCGTAGAGCTTGCGATGCTGCATGGGGACTCCTGGGTGTCGAGTGGGAGTCGATGGTTCGACTCCCGAGTGGCGTTCGACACCCGTGGCCCCACGGATTGGTCAGACCCGCTTGCCGCGCCGCTTCTCCTGGAAGCTTGCGGGCTGCTTCCTTGATCTTGGCCTGGTTGTGGGGCTTGCGCGCCTCGTCGTAGACCTTCTTGGCGATGCCGAAGGCGGCGGCCTTCTTTGCGATTCCCATGCACAGAAATCTAGCGACCGCGTTCAAACCGATCCGTGACACGCTCGCCCTCCTCGACCGGCGGTGCCGCCGACCCGCCGGGGTGCGGCAGACTGACCGCGTGACCACGAAGATCTCCGTCGCCGGACTCGGCTACGTCGGGCTGTCCATGGCCGTCCTGCTGTCCCGGCACAACACCGTCGTCGGGCTCGACCTCGACGAGGGCCGCGTCGAGCGGCTCGCCCGCGGCGAGAGCCCGATCCACGACGACGACATCTCCCGCTTCCTCGCCGAGGAGGACCTCGACGTCACCTTCACGACCGACCCGGAGGCGGCCCACGTCGGGGCCGACTTCGTGGTGATCGCCACGCCGACCAACTACGACCCGGTCACCAACTACTTCGACACGCAGTCGATCGAGGCCGTCATGCAGGACGTGCACCGCCTCAACCCCGACGCGGTGATGGTCGTGAAGTCGACGGTGCCGGTGGGCTACATCGACGACGTACGCGCCCGCCTGGGCATCCACAACGTCATCTTCTCCCCCGAGTTCCTGCGCGAGGGGCGCGCGCTGCACGACAACCTGCACCCGGCCCGGATCGTCGTGGGCGAGGACTCCGAGCGGGCGCGCGCCTTCGCCGAGCTGCTCGTCAAGGGCGCCGACGCCGACGACGTACCGGTCCTCTTCACAGAGCCCACCGAGGCCGAGGCGATCAAGCTCTTCGCCAACACCTATCTCGCGATGCGGGTCGCCTACTTCAACGAGCTCGACTCCTTCGCGCTCTCCCGCGGCCTCGACAGCCGGCAGATCATCGACGGCGTCGGGCTCGACCCGCGCATCGGCACGCACTACAACAACCCGTCCTTCGGCTACGGCGGCTACTGCCTGCCCAAGGACACCAAGCAGCTGCTGACCAACTACTCCGACGTGCCGCAGACGCTGATCTCGGCCATCGTCGAGGCCAACACCACCCGCAAGGACTTCATCGCGTTCGACATCCTCGACCGCGCGCCACGGGTGGTGGGCATCCACCGGCTGATCATGAAGGCGGGCTCGGACAACTTCCGCGAGTCCTCGGTGCAGGGGATCATGAAGCGGATCAAGGGCAAGGGCGTCGAGGTCATCGTCTACGAGCCCGAGCTCGGCGCCGACTCCTGGTTCGGCTCGGAGGTCACCGACGACCTGGCGTCGTTCAAGGAGCGCGCGGACCTCATCGTCGCCAACCGCATGGTCGACGAGCTGCGCGACGTGGCGGACAAGGTCTACACCCGCGACCTCTTCGGCGCCGACTGACCATCGGTCAGGTCGTCAGCGGCGGCGGCCGAACAGCCCTCGCTTGCCGTCCGTCTCGGCCGGAGCCTCGGCCGCCGAGTCCGCCGCCGCGTCCGCGGCCGGGGTGTCGTCGGCCCGGCGCAGCGCCTTCATCAGCCGGTGCTCCGACTTGCCCGGGTCCATCGGCGGACGGGCGCCGAGGGTGAAGCGCTCGACGTCCCGCTCGCCGACGGGGACGAAGCCCACGGCCGTCGCGGGATAGGTCTTCACCCCGAACGACTCGTCGAGCAGTGCCTCGCGGTCGTCGCCGTCGGCGGCCAGCCGGGCGACCCGGGCCAGCGCGGCGGTCCGCTCGAGGCGCGCGACCGCGCCCGAGTCGTACGCCAGCAGGCGGGCGCCGTGGTGGGTGCGCTCGAGGTCGTCGAGGAGGGCCGACAGCGTCGTCGGCAGCGGCGCGAGCGACACGTCGGGAAGGGTCAGCAGGAACTCGGCGTCGCTCGTGGTGGGAGCCGACTCGACCAGCCGCACCCGCGGCTCGTGGAGGTAGGAGCGGTGCACGATCCGGGTCTCCAGCACCGGGTCCTCGACGGGCTGGACGCGGTCCTCGTGGACGGATCCCCACGGTCCGACGACCGAGACCCGCAGGTCGGGCACGTCGCCGTCGAGCAGCGAGTCGACGAGGTGGACCGTCTCGTCGGCGGGTCCCGCCGCGAGGACGACCTCGAGGTAGGGCACCTGGTAGGCCCGGCCGCGGCGGTTGCGCTTGGGCCGCATGGTCGGCACGAGGTCGGCGAGGTAGGGGTCGTTGTAGCGGTTGACCTGCTCGGCGCGACGGAGCACCTGCGAGCGGCCGAGGTGCCAGCTCCGGGCCTCGCGGTCGACGACGAAGACGCCTCCGGCCTGGGCGAGCTCGTGGCCCAGCGCCATGTCCTCACCGAGCCGCAGCGAGCGGTCGAAGCCCTGGGAGGCGAAGTAGAGCGCCTTCGACACCGAGCCGGTCATGCCGATGTGGAACCGCTGCGCCCGCGGCCCGGCGGTGCGCAGGTCGTCGGTCTTGGCCCAGTAGTCCTCGACCCACTGGTGCGGCTCGTGGTCCTGCCCCGGGAAGAGATCGGCCGCCTCGCCGGCCGCCACGCGGTCGCGCACGACGGCGGGGTCGAGCTCGAGCAGCGCGGTGGGGTCGACGAAGCGCTTGTCGCCGCCCGGCACGGCGTAGTCGACGAGGTGGTGCCACCGCGCGTGCGCCTCGACCTCCTCGCGGTAGGCCAGCATGTCGGCGTCGTACCAGTGCAGGACGTCGCCCTCGGCGGCGAGCGCACCGAGGTGGCAGGCGTTGGCGCGACCCCAGCCCTCCTCGACGCGGAGCAGCCGGGTGTTGTCGGGCCGCACCTCGGGCAGCTCCTGGGTCGGCGTGCTCTGGTCGTCGACGACGACGACCTCGAGCAGGTGCGCGGGATAGCTCTGCGCCGCCAGCCCGGCCAGGACGTAGGGCAGCGTGTGCTGGTAGTTGAACGTCGGGACGACGACCGTCACCGACAGCGTCGGCTCCCAGTCACCGAGAGCCGGCGGGGTGAGGACGCCCCAGTCGTTGTGGCGGACCACTGGCTGACGTGACACTCACCCACCCCCGTCCGTGCCGGCGACCTCGCGTGGGCCGGGCCGGTCGAGCGGATCGACCTCCAGCGCCAGGCTCGGCTGGAAACCGGGCCGCTCCCAGGCCACGATGTCAGGTCGGCGGAACTCCTCGTCGTCGCGCACCCACGTGTGTCCCTCGCCGGTGCGCCGCAGGATGTAGCCGAGCCCGTGGGTGCGGTAGATCCGGCCGCCGGCCGCCTCCACCCCGGCGAGCAGCTGCGCGTCGACGAACCTGCGCACCCGGCGGAAGTCGCCGAGCGAGCGGAGCAGGCCGCGGTCGAGCAGCAGCGTGCCGCCGGCGACGAAGCGGGCGAAGATCTCGGATGGGTGGTTGCGCCGGACGGTGAGGTCGTCGCGGTGGAGGTAGACGAACTCCGACGGCATCCCGACCACGTCGGCGCCCGAGAACCGTCGGGCCATCAGCAGGTCGTGGACGGCGTCCGGGGCGTACCAGTCGTCGTCGTCGACCTTGAGCAGCACCTCGCTCGACGCGGCCCGCGCGGCGGCGGTGAGCACGTCGCCGAAGAAGTCCGACCCGTCGAAGGTGAGCACCTGGTGGGGCCGGTCGCCCAGCGCACGGCGTACGGCATCGCGGTCCGGCTCGAAGCCGTGAGCGGCGAGCACCAGCTCGACCTCCGCGCCCCGCTGCCGGGCGACCTGGCGCAGCGCGAAGTCGAGCATCTCCGGCCGCCTGGTGGCCAGCAGCGCACTGACCGGCGGCAGCCCGACGTGCCGTACGCCGGCGCGGGACGCGAGGGCGGAGCGCCATGCCAGCGTCGAGTGGTGGTCGAAGGCGGCGCGGCGCACGGCGAGGCTGTGCTCCTCGCGCCGCAGCGGGTCGTCGAGGTCGACGGGAGCGTCGAGCGCGGCGGCGAGCGGCGGCGCCACGTCGATGACGCCGTGGCTCACCAGCGGCACCCCGCTGATCGCGAGGGCGAGCAGGTCGGCGGTCGGCGTGTCGGTGGAGAGGCGTACGCCCTGGAAGCCGCGGGCGGCGGCGATGACGCCCTCGGTCACCGGCCCGGGGCTGACCCGGGCGAGGTCGACCACCGGGTGGTCCCAGTCCTTGCGGAACCCGATCGGGTTGAAGACCCTTTCGTCCACCGGCTCGGGACCCAGGTCGGTCACCACGGTCGGGGCCCGGTCGATGACGTGGTGCTCGGCCACGTCACCGCCGCGGCGGGCGAGCACGACGTCGGGCGGCACGTCACGGTCCGGGTCACCGGCTGCGGCCACGTCGGGGAGCAGCACGCTCCGGGCGTCGAGACCGGGTGCTGCGGGGCGGCCGGCGTAGGAGAGGACCAGCCCGCCGTGGGTGGTGTCGCCCTGGCCGGCGGCCTGGCGCGCCATCTCCATCACCACCAGCTGCGCGCGGGCTCCGGACGCGAAGCGCGACACCGTCAGCACGCCGCGGTCGCCGGCCTCGCGCGCGGCGAGGTGCACCAGCCGCGGCCACTCCGGGCGGGGCACCAGCACCCAGGGCGTGGGCGCGTCGGTGAGCCAGCAGGCGACGACCTTGCACTGCCCGATCGGGGGTACGGCGCTCGCCATCCGCCGCAGCCGCGACCGGTCGGCGGCCACGACGAGCACCGAGCCCCAGCCCTTGGGCTGGCTGCCGAGCGCGGACAGGGTGACGACCTTCGGCTCGATGCCGGGGACGTCCTCGATGCCCTGCAGCGCGTCGAGCGCCAGGCTGTCGGAGTCGTCGACCAGGACCAGGGTGGGCCCGGGCATCCGGACGTCGTGCAGAGGGTGCTGGTAGGGCGGGGTCACGGGCGCACGCGCTCCTTCAGCGAGGCCGGCAGCGAGTGCTGCACGAGCGGACGCGGCTGGCGCCAGAGCCAGTCGCGACTGACGTGGTCGATGATGTGCACGCCGGGCGGCGCGGTCACCTTCACGAGTCCGCCGAGCGCCTCGGGGTCGCCGTGGCGGATCGCCTCGTCGACCTCGAACTCGCGGAGCTTGCGGTAGAGCCGGGTGTTGGTGAAGTCGACGCCGTCGCGCCTCCAGTGGGCGTACTCGTCGGCGTCGAGCCACTTCACCTCGACGCAGAGGCCCTGCTGCAGCACGACCCGCTCCACGTCGGGCGGGAACTCGCGCAGCTCCCAGTCGAAGGCCTTCACGAAGGTGAACTCCGGACCCATCGGGTAGACCCACGGCTCGAGGAAGCGCAGCGACAGGTCCAGCCAGCCGGTGGACGCGTCGACGACCGTCAGCGGGTGGCGCGGCATGGCGACGATGGCCCGGGTCGGCTGCAGCTGCCACGACAGGTCGCGCAGGATCCCCGCCCCCTCGGGCGTCAGCACCATGTCGCCGTCCCACTTCATCGAGTAGGTGGTGCGGACGTGGGAGAAGCACCAGTTGTAGAAGTGCGTCAGCGAGTGGACGCTCGTCGCAGGCGTGGCGAGGTGCTCGCCGCCGGCCCGCGCGACCTGGTGCGGATAGTCCATGACCGTCAGCCGGTCGGCCGCGCCGCAGCGCTCGGCGGTGCGTCGCGCCACGTCGGCGGTGCCGTCGTCGGACCCGTTGTCGACGAGCAGCACGTGCTGCACCGCGGAGAGGATCGGCGGGAGCACCCACGGCAGGTTGCGCGCCTCGTTGCGCACCCGGAAGACACACGTGAGGCCCGGGGTCAGCGGCTCGCCGGACGTCCACGGCCACGTGACGTCGAAGCCGGACCCCCCCTCGAGCGAGGCGATGTCGGGCATCAGGCGGATCCTTGGGGGCGCTCCCGGCCCATCGCCTTGCGGAGCTTCTGGCGCGCGGCCGGCGGCACCATCGCGCGCACGGCGTGGGGGACGCGGTCGGCGCCGCTGCGGGCCGGCGAGCCGCCGGCCGCCTCGCGGCGCGCCTGCGCGGCAGCCGTACGCCGCTGGGCGACGACGGTCGAGTGGGCGAACGCCTCGGCGTCGGCGTACTGGCCGGCGTAGGCGACGCGGAGGTGGTCGCACCACTCCTGGTTCTTCGCGGAGTCGTCGGCGGCGATGGCGTCGAGCGCCTGCCACGTCTCGTCGGCGAGCTCGCGCAGCCGGTCGGGGACGCCGATGTCGTCCCACGTCATGGTGACGCGCCGCAGCGACGGGTCGATGAAGCGGTGCACCTCGGCGATGTCGACCGCCATCGCGGTCTTCACGCCGGCCAGGTCGAAGGCCTCGCCGAGGGCGAAGACGGGCTGCGTCCAGTCCTCGAGGAGGTCGCCGTAGTGCACGAAGGCGCGCTGCTGGCCGCGGGTGGCCCGCTCGGTGTGCAGCATCATGTTGACCCACGCGGCCGTACGGGTGACGGCGCCGTGGTCGGACCCGGCGCCCATCTGGCCGTAGTAGGTCTGCTTCGAGCCGACCACCTCGGTGACCGGCCGCAGCATCGTGACGTAGGACGGGGTGGCGTCGCAGCGCTCGGCGGCCGCGCGCCACAGGCCGAGGAACCAGGACGCCCGGGGGTCCTTGATGACGAGCTCGTCACCGACGGCGAACTGCTCCTCCAGCCACGCGGTCACCCGCTCACGGACGGCGTGGTCGCCGCTGGTGGTGCCGGTGTCGAGCCAGGCGCGGGGGCGGGCGTCGGAGACCTGGACGTTGCTCCGCGCGAGCAGCTCGCTGTGGAGGTCGACCACCCACCTCGGCTCGCCGAAGCCCTTGGGGTTGGTGGCGTCGGCGACCACCTCGGGCTGCGGGACGTGCAACCCGAGCGTGCGCAGCGTCCCGGCCATCGTGCTCGTGCCGCTGCGGCCCGAGCCGACGACGAGGACGACCCGACGACTGCTCATGCGCGGCAGCCTATCGGTGGGCGCGGGGCCCGGTTCAGTGGTCGCGGCTACAGGTGCTGCGGCTGCGCGGCGAGCAGGTCGGCGTACCAGTGGAAGGACTTCTTCCGCGTGCGGACCAAGGTGTCGTAGTCGACGTGCACCAGTCCGAAGCGCTGGGTGTAGCCCTCCGCCCACTCGAAGTTGTCCATCAGCGACCAGCAGTAGTAGCCGCGTACGTCGACGCCGCGGGTGATCGCCTCGGACACCGCGTTGACGTGGGCCCGGAGGTAGTCGATGCGCGGCTGGTCGTCGACGACGCCGTGCTCGTCGGGTCCCGTGTTGTAGCTGCAGCCCGACTCGGTGATGTAGATCGGCGGCAGTGCCGCGCGGAAGCGGGCGCGGAACATGACCAGCCACTCGCGCAGCGCGTCGGGCACGATCGGCCAGCCGAAGTCGGTGGTGGGGTAGCCGACGACCTCGCGGAAGTCGAAGGGGATCTCGGAGTCCGCGTCGGCGGCCGCGATCTTCATCGGGTTGTAGTAGTTGACGCCGTAGAAGTCGAGCGGCTGGCGGATCGTCGCCAGGTCGCCGTCGTGCATGACGTCCTCGAACAGCGGCATGAGGTCGGCGGGATAGCGACCCAGCAGCATCGGCTCGAGGAACGTGCCGTTCCACAGCGCGTCGAAGATCTTGCTCATCCCGACGTCGGCGTCGTCGTCGCTGGCGGGCCAGATCGGCGCGTGGTTGTTGGCGCAGCCGATCGACGTCGCCCCGGCCCGGCGCAGCTCGATCGCGGCCCGGCCGTGCGCCAGCAGCAGGTGGTGGGCGGCCGGCAGGCAGTCGAACAGCAGCGCCTTGCCCGGGGCGTGGGTGCCCATCCCGTAGCCCAGGATCGAGGCGACGTTGGGCTCGTTCACCGGCACCCAGTGCTCGACCCGGTCGGCGAACCGCTCCCCGACGATGGCGGCGTAGTCGGCGAACCGGTCGACCGTGTCGCGGTTGAGCCAGCCACCGTCGTCCTCCAGCGCCTGCGGCAGGTCCCAGTGGTAGAGCGTGACCATCGGCTGCTGGCCGTGGGCGAGCAGCGTGTCGATGAGCCGGTCGTAGAACGCCAGCCCCTTCTCGTTCGCCGGCCCGCGCCCGGTGGGCTGGATGCGCGGCCAGGCGATCGAGAAGCGGTAGCCGCCCGTGCCGAGCTCCTCCATCAGTGCGACGTCCTCGTCGACCCGGTGGAAGTGGTCGCACGCGACCGCGCCGGTGCTGCCGTCGGCCACCCGGCCGGGCTCGGCGGTGAAGGTGTCCCAGATGCTGGGCCCTCTGCCGTCGGCCGTCACCGCGCCCTCGACCTGGTAGCTCGCCGTGCTGGTTCCGAAGCGGAACCCGGGCGGGAGCATGGGAAAGTCCTGCGGGGAAGGCACATCCGCGAAGATATCGGCATGTCCATGGCCCTGTACGCCGCTTCGCAGAGGTCGTCCACGACCGACGAGGGGCGCACGACGAGGCACTCCTTCTCCTTCGGTCCCCACTACGATCCCGCCAACCTCGGATTCGGACCCCTGGTCTGCCACAACGACGACGTGCTGGAGCACGGAGCGGGCTATCCCGAGCACGCCCACTCCGAGCTGGAGATCGTCACCTGGGTGCTCGAGGGGGCCCTCGTGCACACCGACCCGACCGGCGCGCGCCACGTCGTCGACGCCGGCCGGGCGCAGGTGCTCTCGGCCGGGTCGGGCATCCGGCACAGCGAGGTGGCGGATCCCGCATCGGGCCGTTGCCGCTTCGTCCAGGCCTGGGTGCTGCCGACGTCGCCCGGCACGGAGCCGTCGTACGTCCTGGGCGAGGCGCCGCCGCCGGCGTCGGGACTGGTCGAGGTGGTCGGCGGCGCCGACGGACTGCCGATCGGCACCCGCGGGGCTCGCCTGTCGGTGGCCCGGCTGGCGCCCGGCCAGTCGGTCGCGCTGCCCGACGACCCGCGCCAGCACGTGTTCGCGGCCACCGGCTCGGTCTCGCTCGGCGAGGTGGTGCTCGACGCCGGCGACGCCGTACGCCTCACGGACGAGCCGGGGCACGTCGTGCGGGCGAACGCCGAGACCGAGCTCCTGGTCTGGTCCTTCTCCTCGGGTATCTAGGGACGTTCTGGTAGGCGTTCGGCCTCGCCGACCTACAAGTACGTCCCTAGATACCCGAGCGGCGTCAGGGGATGAGCACCCCCGGGTTGAGGATCCCCGCCGGGTCGAGCTCACGCTTGACCGCCCGCAGCACCCGCACCCCGACCTCGCCGATCTCCCGGGCCAACCACGGCGTGTGGTCGGTGCCGACGGCGTGGTGGTGGGTGATCGTCGCACCGGCGGCGACGATCGCGTCGCTCGCGGCGGCCTTGGCGGCCCGCCACTGCGCCAGTGGGTCGTCGGCCTGCCGTGCGGCGACCGTGAAGTAGAGGGAGCAGCCGGTCTCGTAGACGTGCGAGACGTGGCACAGGACCAGCGCGCCCTCGCCGAGCGCCGACTGCAGCGCCTCCTTGACCTCCGCGTGCAGCCGTGCCCGCTCGGACCAGAAGGTGGCGGTCTCCAGGGTCTCGACGAGGACGCCGTGGTCGAGGAGGGAGTCGCGCAGGTAGGGCGCGTGGAAGCGCCCGCGCACCCACGTGTCCCCCGGCCCGGCGCCCAGCCCGGTGCCGCCGAGGCCCTCGAGGACGGCGGTCACGGCCGCGCGTCGCGCTGCCACCTGCTCGGCCGTGCCCTCGTAGCCGGTGATCATCAGGCAGCCGGGGTCCTCGGCGCCGCCGATCGACGACGGGTCGGCCAGGTTGATGGCGGTCTCCGACTCGTCCGACAGCCGGATGACCGTGGGCAGCAGCCCCGTCTGGGCCAGGGTGCGCATCGCGTCGGAGCCCGCGTCGAAGGACGGCCAGCGCCACCCCTCGTACGTCGTGACCTCGGGCGCGCGCCGCACCCGGACCGTCACCGAGGTGATCACCCCGAAGGCGCCCTCGGAGCCGAGGAGCAGCTGGCGCAGGTCCGGGCCGGCGGCGTTGGCCGGGGACGACCCCAGGTCGAGCGAACCGGTGGGCGTGGCGGCGGTGAGGCCCACGACCATCGCGTCGAAGCGGCCGTAGCCGGCGCTCGACTGGCCGCTGGACCTGGTCGCCGCGAAGCCGCCGATCGAGGCGTGCTCGAAGGACTGCGGGTAGTGGCCCAGGGTCAGGCCGTGCTCGGCGAGGAGCGCCTCCGCCTCGGGACCGCGCAGCCCCGGCTGCAGGGTCGCGGTCATCGACACCTCGTCGACGGCGAGCAGCCGCTTCATCCGGACCAGGTCGAGGCTGACCAGGCCGGCGAAGCCGTCGCGCCGGGCCGCGAGGCCGCCGGTCACGCACGTGCCGCCGCCGAACGGCACGACCGCCACCCGGTGCGCGGCAGCCCAGGCCAGCACCGCGGCCACCTCGACGTGGCCGTCGGGGCGCACCACCGCGTCGGGAGCGTCGGTGAGGTCGCCGGCGCGGGCCCGCAGCAGGTCGGGCGTGGACTTGCCGCGGGTGCGCAGGGCCCGGGTGGCGTCGTCCACGAGGACGTGTTCCGCACCGACGATCTCCCGCAGCCCGGTCAGCCGCCGTTCGTCGAGCGCACTGGCCGGGGGCGTGGCTCCGGTCGTGGCGGGGCGGTCCTGCAGGCCGAAGGCGAGCTCGACGAGCCCGCGCGCGGACTCGGGGAGGTCGGTGGCGGCGGCGGGGTCGCCCCAGCGCTGGGGGTGCATCTCGACGGTCGGCCGGTGGGTCGTCATGCGTTACAGTGTGACACATGTCGTCACTTCGTCACACACCCGACCCGCGACTGGACGCCTACCTCGATGCCGCCCGGGACTGCATCCTCGACGTCGGGTGGCGGCGTACGACACTGACGGAAGTCGCGAAGCGGGCAGGCGTCTCCCGGATGACGATCTACCGCGCGTGGTCCGACATGGGTTCGCTGCTCGGCGACCTGATGACCCGCGAGTGGGTCGGCATCGCCGCCGCCACGCGGGTCGCCGCGATCGACACCACCACCCCGGCCGGTATCGCCGCCGCGGCGCTCTCGACCGTCCGCGCGCTGCGCGACAACGAGCTGTTCGTCCGCATCGTCGAGCTCGACCCCGACCTGATGCTCCCCTACCTGCTGTCCCGTCGCGGTCGCTCGCAGGAGGCGCTGATCGAGATCCTCGCCGCCGAGATCGAGAGCGGGCAGAGGTCCGGGGCCATCCGCGACGGAGACGCCGTCCTGATGGCGCGCTCGCTGACGCTGGCCGCGCACGGCTTCGTCTTCTCGGCCATGACGATGACCGACCACGGAGTGGGGCTGGCCGACCTCGACGCCGAGTACGCCCGGCTGGTCACCGCGTCCCTCGAACCGGCGGCGTGATGGTCGGCGAGCGGATCACCCCCGGCCTCACCGGGATCCCGGACGCCGTCGACGTGGTCGTCGTGGGCCTCGGCATCACCGGGGCCGGCGTGGCCCTCGACGCCGTCACGCGCGGATTGACCGTCCTCGCGGTCGACGCCCACGACCTCGCCTTCGGCACCTCCCGCTGGTCGTCCAAGCTCGTGCACGGTGGACTGCGCTACCTCGCCCAGGGCCAGCTGTCCATCGCCCACGAGAGCGCGGTCGAGCGCGGCATCCTCATGGACGTCACCGCGCCGCACCTGACCCGACCGCTGCCCATGCTGACGCCGGTCAACGACGCGATGCCGCGCAGCCGCACCGCGATGACGTGGGCCGGGCTGCACGCGGGCGACGTGCTCCGCCGCACCGCGCGCACGACCACCCGCACCCTCCCGCGTCCGCGCCGGCTCAACGCCACCGAGGCCCTCGGCCTGGCGCCGTCGCTGCGCGCCGACACCCTGCGCGGCGGCCTGCTCGCGTGGGACGGGCAGCTCGAGGACGACGCCCGGCTCGTGGTCACCGTGGCCCGCACCGCCGCGGCGTACGGCGCGCACGTACGCACGCGGGCCCGCGTCACCGGCGCGACCGGCGCCAGCGTCGAGGTCCGCGACGAGCGCACCGGCGCGACCCACGTCGTACGCGCCGGCGCGGTCGTCAACGCGACCGGCGTCTGGGCCGGCGACCTCGACGACCAGGTCCGGCTCCGCCCGAGCCGCGGCACGCACCTGGTGCTGCGCGGGGCGTCGCTGCCGCACACCCGCGTCGCGGTGGTGGTGCCGATCCCGGGGACGCGCGCCCGGTTCGCGATGGTGCTGCCGCAGCCCGACGGCACCCTCTACGTCGGGCTCACCGACGAGCCCGTCACGGGCCCGGTCCCGGACGTGCCGACACCGTCCGAGGCGGAGATCGACTTCCTGCTCGACGTGGTGGCGACCGCGTTCGCGTCACCACCGACGCGCGCCGACGTGGTCGGCGCGTTCGCCGGGCTGCGGCCGCTGCTGGAGGTGACGGGGTCGGGCACGACGGCCGACCTCTCGCGCCGCCACGCGATCCTCACCTCGTCGACGGGGGTGACGACGGTGGTCGGCGGCAAGCTCACGACCTACCGCCGGATGGCCGAGGACACCCTCGACATCCTGGTCTCCGCCGGCCGGCTCGAGGCCGGTCCCTGCCGGACGGCGAGCCTCCCGCTGCTGGGCGCGGCGCCCCCCGAGGACCTGCGCCGGTGCACCGCGCCCGCCCGGCTCGTACGCCGCTTCGGCACCGACGCCGACCTGGTGCTCGCCACGGCGCGAGACGTCTCCGGCCTCACCGACGACGAGCTGCTCTCCCCGGCCTCCCCGGACGTCCCGGTGACCCTGGCGGAGCTCGTCTTCGCGGTGACGCACGAGGGCGCGCACGACGTCGACGACCTGCTCGACCGACGCGTCAGGGTGGGCCTGGTGGCAGCCGACCGGACCGTGGCGGAGCCACTGGCGCGACGGGCGCTGGACCTCGTCGCACGGCGCGCCTCGATCCGTCGGTGAAATTGTTCGTGCACCCGGTGACAGGAGGGGACGCGAGGGTCCACCATTCGAAGAGGGCGTCGGACTGCCCGGAGGAGCCGCGCCACCTCGACTCGGGAGGACGTGCCGCATGCGCACCCACCAGCCCGCCGCCATCGTCATCGCCCTGACAGCGACGCTCGCGGCCCTCCAGATGCCAGCGCCGGCGGTCGAGGAGCCGCCCGGCCCGGAGCGTGTCCGGACGGTGGCCACCACGGACGAGCAGGACTGCCACGAGGTCATCACCACGCGCGGCGTGGTCACCAGTGCTGTCGACGCCCTGGTGCCGGACCGCTACGGGCTCGCCACGACGCCCACCCTCTCCCTTGCGATCGTCACCTACACCTGTCGCGACCTCGCCGTCGACCTCGCCGTCGACCGCGGCCACGACTCGCACGGTGGCACCTCCACGGTGTCGATCGGCTCGGTCGCGATCACGTCGGTGGACGGCGTGCCCACCGAAGGCGCGACAAGGTACGCGCTCTGGTACGGCACCGACGACCCGCGGCTCTTCGCCGCCGTGCGCAGCAGCGGCATGCCGGCGACGTTCCTGCACGGATCGACCGCGGGCCTGCCCGCGGCGTCGACGCCGGCGGGCAGCAACGTCACCATCTCCTGGGCGCTCCGCGGTCACGACCTCTCCTACGACCTGGCCGCGTCCGCGGTGGAGCCGGCAGTCGAGCCGACCGACTCCTTCGTTGCGTTCCTGCACGAGCGTCCCGACGGTCGCACGGCCCGCCTGACCATCCACAACCTCGAGTCGGGATATGCCACCACCACGTCGACGACCGCACAGTTCGCGGGGATCGATGCCCTGCAGCCGCTGCTGACCGACCCGCGATTCAACACCGTCCCGCAGCCCGGACTGGTCGCTCGGTTCCCCTACCACCGGGGGTCGTGGTCGTCGGTGCTCACCGTCGAGTGACCGCGCTCGACTCGGCTCCATGGGAGTGTCGGCGTACCCGGCTGATCGACCACGAGCAGGTGTGATCCACCGGACAGCAAAATCCACCGGTTCTTCAGGTGAACCTCGGACAGGGCATCGGCGAGGTGGGATGGTTCTCCACGGCGCGCCCCTTGCCGACCCCATGCGGCAAGGGGCGCCCAGTCCATTTCGGGGTCGCGGGCGCCCCGGCCGGGGTCATTCGACGGTGACCGACTTGGCCAGGTTGCGGGGCTTGTCGATGTCGTGACCCAGGTGCCGGGCCGCGTGGTAGGCCAGCAGCTGGAGCGGGATGGTGAGCAGGATCGGGTCCAGCTCCGGCTCGTTGCGCGGCACGTCGATGCGGCGCGCGCCGATCTCGCCGAGGTCGACCTCGGGGTGGGTGATCACGACCAGCGGCCCCTGGCGGGCGTCGATCTCGTGCAGCGCGCCGATGTTGCGCTCGGTCAGCTCGTCGCGCGGCACCAGCGCGACCGTCGGCACGTCGGGGTCGATCAGGGCGAGCGGACCGTGCTTGAGCTCGGAGGTCTGGTAGGCCTCGGCGTGGCGGTAGCTGATCTCCTTGAACTTCTGCGCGCCCTCGCGCGCCACGGGGAACCCCCGCACCCGGCCGATGAAGAACAGGCTGCGCGCCTCGGCCAGCGACCGGGCGACGTCGACCAGCCCGTCCTCGCCGGAGAGGACCTCCTCGATCTGGCCGGGCAGCCTCTCCAGCCCGGCGACGAGCCGCTTGCCGTCGGCGATCGAGAGATCGCGGACCCGGCCCAGCTGGAGCGCCAGGAGGGCGAAGCCGAGGAACATGTTCGTGAGCGCCTTGGTGCTGGCGACGGCCACCTCCGGCCCGGCGTGCAGGTAGATCCCGCCGTCGCACTCGCGGGCGATGGCCGAGCCGACCACGTTGACCAGGCCGACGCAGCGCCCGCCCTTGCGGCGTACCTCCTGCACGGCGAGCAGGGTGTCGATCGTCTCGCCCGACTGGCTCACCGCGACGTAGAGGGTGTCGGGCTCGATCACCGGGTCGCGGTAGCGGAACTCGCTGGCGGCCTCCGCGTCGGCGGGGATCCGGGCCAGCTCCTCGATGAGCGCCGCGCCCATCTGGCCGACGTAGTAGGCGGACCCGCAGCCCAGGATCTTCACGCGGCGCACCGCCCGCAGGTCGCGGGCGTCCATGTCGAGGCCGCCGAGGTGGGCCGTCCCGAAACGCTCGTCGAGCCGGCCGCGCAGCACCGCCTGGGCGGTCGTCGGCTGCTCGAGGATCTCCTTGCGCATGTAGGACTCGTGCTCGCCGGCGTCGTACGCCGCCGCATCGATGTCGACCTGGGTGGCGGTCTTGCCCGTCGAGGAGAGGTCGGAGTGGCGCATCGTGCTGAAGCCGGCCGCGGTCACGGTGGCCATCTCGCCGTCGTCGAGCATCGCGACCGTCGTGGTGTGGCGCACGATCGCGGCGAGGTCGGAGGCGACGTACATCTCCTTGTCGCCCACGCCGACGACGAGGGGGCTGCCGTTGCGCGCGACGACGATGCGGTCGGGGAAGTCGGCGTGCACCACGGCCAGGCCGTAGGTGCCGACCACGACCCGGAGGGCGTCACGCACCTTGCCCTCGAGCGTGTCGGCGTCGCTCCGCGCGACCAGGTGGGCCAGCACCTCGGTGTCGGTGTCGCTGGCCAGGGCGACGCCGGCGTCGGTGAGCTGGGAGCGCAGGGCGGCGGAGTTGTCGATGATGCCGTTGTGCACCACGGCGACCCGCCCGGACTCGTCGACGTGCGGGTGGGCGTTGCGGTCGGTCGCGGGGCCGTGGGTCGCCCAGCGCGTGTGGCCGATGCCGGTGGTGCCGGTGAACCGCTTGGGCAGCGCGTCACCGAGCTGGCGTACCCGACCGGCCTGCTTGGCGACCCGGATCCCGCGGCCGCCCAGCACGGCGACGCCGGCCGAGTCGTAGCCGCGGTGCTCGAGCCGGGTCAGGCCTTCGAGTACGACGGGCGCCGCGTCCTGGCGGCCGATGTAGCCGACGATTCCACACATGTTCCGGGGTCCTTCTGCTCGTGACGTTGGGTCGGTGGTCGAGAGGCGCGTGCGGCGCTAGCCGTAGACGATGCGCCGGAGCTGCCGCTCCGAGAGCTCGGGCGCGGCCACCACCCGCTCCGCAAGCTCCTCGGCGATGCGCGCGAAGATCTCGGGGTTCTTGGCGCCGTACGTCTTGAGGTGGGCGTGCCGGTCGCGGACGTACTGCTCCACGGGCTGGGCGTGGAAGGCGATCACGTCCTCGATCACCCGGGCGGCCTCACCGGGGGTCAGCGACGTCGTCGCCACGACGTGGGAGACGAGGGCGGGGTCGGGCACGCAGCGATGATGCCGCTGGTCGTGCCGTTTGCCAACTTCTTGCCCGAATTCGGGCAGAACGTGTGAGGTCGACGCCCTGCTGGCCTTCCCGTGCCGACCTCTTGAGCACTGAGTGGAGCGTCGGGCTGCGCGCATCGGTGCTGCACGCGCTCAAGTGGGGCACGCGCAAGGTTGCTGAGCGAGGACGTGGTGTGGCAGTGGGGACCTGCTACCCTAGGTGAACAGAAGGTGAACGGAAGGTGTCACATGAGCAAGCGCGAGATGACCGGAGCACCGGTCTGCAGCTGGGTCGCCGTCACGGATGCGTCGGGTCGCACCCACATGGAGGCACGCTGGTCGGTCGCCACGGCCAGCACCGCAGCCGCCTGACCGCAGCGTTCCAGGCCTGAGCCACGTCCCGCCGGGGCGTGGCTCGACCCATTTCTCGGGGCGGCGCAAAAAGGGTCGGGGCTCCGGGAATGAAGTGGGGCATGCCTCGGTTCTAGTAATTGAATCTTCTACCAACCACCGATCAGGAGCCCCTCCTCATGACCACCGCTTTCGACGCCCCCACCACCGCCATCGACGACATCGCCGGCGACTACACCCTCGACGCCAGCCACACCCGCGTCGGGTTCGTCGCCCGCCACGCCATGGTGACCAAGGTTCGCGGCCACTTCTCGCAGCTCGAGGGCACCGCCCACATCGACACCGCCGCCCCGGCCGGCTCCAAGGTCGACCTGACGATCGACGTCGCGAGCGTCGACACCGGCAACCCCGACCGCAACGGTCACCTCACGTCCCCCGACTTCTTCGACGCCGAGAAGTTCCCCACGATCACCTTCACCTCGACCCAGGTCGAGCGCGACGGTGACACCTGGAACGTCACCGGCGACCTCACCATCAAGGACGTGACCAAGCCGGTCACCATCGAGTTCGAGCAGACCGGCTCGGCCATCGACCCGTTCGGCAACACCCGCGTGGGCTTCGAGGGCGAGATCACCGTCAACCGCAAGGACTGGGGCCTCACCTGGAACGCCGCGCTCGAGACCGGCGGCGTCCTCGTCTCCGACAAGATCAAGCTCGAGTTCGACGTCTCGGCGATCCGCAACGCCTGATCCATCAGGGCCTGCTCCATCAGGGCCTGATCCGGGAGCGCGACCGCACGCGCCCACCCACCGAGTCGGCGTCGGTGCACCTCACGAGGGTGCGCCGGCGCCGATTCGTCGTACGCCCCCGTGGCGCCTGTGTGCACCGCGGACCCGCCGAGCTGACGCTTGTGCACACCGCAGACCCGCCGAGCTGACGCTTGTGCACACAAAGGACCTGTCGAGTTGACGCTTGTGCGCACAAAGGACCTGTCGAGTTGACGCTTGTGCGCAGGACGCACCGGTCGAGTTGTCGCTTGTGTGCACGCACACCCGCCGAGCGCGTGCACACGCGTCAGCTCGGCACCGTCTGCGGCGTGCACACGCGTCAGCTCGGCACCGACTGCGCGTGCACAAGCGTCAGCTCGTCAGGTGCGGGGGTTCTTGCCCTTGTAGCCGCCGCCGTGGCCGCCGGAGCGTTGGCGCTGCGGGCCCTTGTCGAGCTCGAGCTCGATCAGCTTGCCGGAGATCCGGGTGCCGGCGAGGCGCTCCAGCGTCCCGGGGGGCAGCGTGGCCGGGAGCTCGACGAGCGAGAAGTCCGGCTTGATGCCGATGTAGCCGAAGTCGCCGCGCGAGAGACCGCCCTCGTTGGCCAGGGCGCCGACGATCTGTCGGGGCTCGACCTTGTGCCGCTTGCCGACCGAGATGCGGTAGGTCGCCATCGGGACGCCGCTGCGCGACTCGCGCGGGGCGCGATCGGCCTTGCCGGCGTGGCTCGCGCGCTCCTCGAAGGACCGCGTCCGCTGCTCGGGCTCGGGGTCGAGGAGCAGCGGCTGCTCACCGTGCATGACGGCGGCCAGGGCGGCGGCGACGTCGACCTCGGACACGTCGTGCTCGCTGACGTAGTGGGAGACCACGTCGCGGAAGAAGTCGATCCGCTCGGGCTGGGTCAGCGCCTGGGTGATCTGGTCGTCGAAGCGGGAGAGGCGCGTGGCGTTGACGTCGTCGACCGTCGGCAGCTGCATCTGGGTGAGCGGCTGGCGGGTGGCCTTCTCGATCGCGCGCAGCAGGTGGCGCTCGCGCGGGGTGACGAAGGCGATCGAGTCGCCGCTGCGGCCGGCCCGACCCGTACGGCCGATGCGGTGGACGTACGACTCGGTGTCGGTGGGGATGTCGTAGTTGACGACGTGGCTGATCCGCTCGACGTCGAGGCCGCGGGCCGCGACGTCGGTGGCGACGAGGATGTCGAGCTTGCCGGCCTTGAGCTGGTTGATGGTGCGCTCGCGCTGCACCTGCGCCACGTCGCCGTTGATCGCCATCGCGGAGTAGCCGCGGGCGCGGAGCTTCTCGGCGAGCGTCTCGGTCTCGTTCTTGGTGCGGACGAACACGATCATGCCCTCGAAGTTCTCCACCTCGAGGATGCGCGTGAGCGCATCGACCTTCTGCGGGTAGGACACGATCAGGTAGCGCTGGGTGATCGAGGAGACCGTCGAGGTCTTGTTCTTCACGGTGATCTCGACGGGGTTCTCCAGGTACTTCTTGGAGATCCGACGGATCTGGGCGGGCATCGTGGCCGAGAACAGCGCCACGTGCTTGTCGGCGGGCGTGTCGGCGAGGATCGTCTCGACGTCCTCCGCGAAGCCCATCTTGAGCATCTCGTCGGCCTCGTCGAGGACGAGGAAGCGCAGCTCCGAGAGGTCGAGCGTGCCCTTCTCGAGGTGGTCCATGATCCGACCGGGGGTGCCGACGACGACGTGCACGCCGCGCCGCAGCGCCGAGAGCTGGACGCCGTAGCCCTGGCCGCCGTAGATGGGGAGCACGCGTACGCCCTTCATGTGGGCGGCGTACTTCTCGAAGGCCTCCGACACCTGGAGCGCGAGCTCCCGGGTCGGGGCCAGCACGAGGGCCTGCGGCGTCTTCTGGGAGAAGTCGAGCCGCGACAGGATCGGCAGCGCGAACGCCGCCGTCTTGCCGGTGCCGGTCTGCGCCAGGCCGACCACGTGACGGCCCTCGAGCAGCGGCGGGATCGTCAGCGCCTGGATCTGCGACGGGCTCTCGTAGCCGACGTCCGCCAGCGCCTTGAGGACCTCGGGCGAGAGGCCGAGGTCGGAGAAGGTCTGCTCGGGGGCTGCGGGCTGGTCGTCACTCACCCGACAACGGTAGGGCCTGCCGGGGGATTCGGACATTCCCCAGAGGGCCGCCGGCACCGGGATAAGCGCGCGACAGGGCGCCACGTGAGGCATCACACTCCTGCCATGACCGACCTGCCCGACCACCAGGACCCGTCGTCCGCACCTCCCGTGCCAGCGCTGCCGGAGGGGCTGTCCACCCGGCCGCTCCGGACGTCCGACGCGCGCGCCGTCTTCGAGCTGATGGCCGCGCAGGAGCAGGAGGACATCGGCGAGGTCGCCATCGAGGAGGCCGACATCGTCAGCGACTGGGCCAAGCCGAGCCACGACCTCGGCGCCCGCTCGATCGGCGTCCTCGACGGCGACACCCTCGTCGGGTACGCCGAGCTGATGGGCGTCGACCGCGGCGACACCGCCGTGCTGCCGTCGTACCGCGGGCGCGGCATCGGCACCTGGCTGGCGCACTGGCTGCAGGACCTCGGTCGTCGCCTCGGGTCGCCGGTGATCGGCATGCCGGTCCCGGAGGGCTCTCCCGGCGACCGGCTGCTGGAGGCGCTCGGCTACCGGGTGCGGTGGACCAGCTGGGTGCTCAAGCTGCCCGAGGGCGCGAGCATCCCCGAGCGCGAGCTGCCGCCAGGCTACGTCGTACGCGCGGCCGAGCCCGAGGAGCTGCGTGCCGCGCACGACGTGCTGGAGGACGCGTTCCTCGAGTGGTCGGTGCGCGACCGGGAGAGCTTCGAGGACTTCGACGCCGCCACCAGCGGCCGACCGGGCTTCGAGCCGTGGAACCTCCGGGTGGCCGTGGACGCCGACGGGCAGGTCGTCGGGGTCTCCGTGGTGCTCGTCTCCGACAACGGCGCCACGGGATTCGTCGACCGGCTCGCCGTGCGCCGCGACCAGCGCAACCGCGGCCTGGCGCAGGCGCTGCTCGTCGACTCCTTCGCCCAGGCCCGCGCCCACGGCGCGACGACCTCCGAGCTCAGCACCGACTCGCGCACCGGGGCCCTCGGGCTCTACGAGCGGGTCGGCATGGTGACCACCAGCGTGTGGGTCAATCGTGGGATCGACCTGAAGGCAACTGAGGATTAAGCCGTTTGATACATCGAGAGCCAAAGATTCCGTCAAAAACGTCGATGGTCTAGACATCCATCCACAGCACAGAAACAAGTCTCGTCCTGTGGTGTCCCTAGCCCGTACCATCGAGCGACGCCGGTTCGGGCGGCGCCGCGGCGGGGACGTGGGGTCCCTGCTTCTGCATCTTTGTGGGGGTAAGACGTGCAAGATCTACATGCTTTGGTCGTCGAAGACGATCCCGACATCTCATCAGCGCTGGTGGAAACCCTGGAGGGCGCGGGTTTCCGGGTCACCTCGGCGCGCGACGGTCGAGCCGCGGTGGACGTGGCCGCGGCCGATCCACCCGACCTCGTCACGCTCGACCTGACGCTGCCGCACATGGACGGCATCGAGGTGTGCCGGCGCATCCGGGAGACCAGCGACTGCTACATCGTCATCGTGTCCGCACGGTCCGACGAGGTGGACAAGCTGATCGGCCTGGAGGTCGGCGCGGACGACTTCGTGCTCAAGCCGTTCTCGCCGCGCGAGCTGCGGGCCCGCGTGGCCGCCCTGTTCCGCCGTCCTCGCTCCGGCGCGGCGCTCGACGAGGCGCCGGCGCGCGCTCCGCACGTGCCGAGCCCGTCGCAGCCCGCCGACGAGCCGAGCACGATCTCGTGCGGCGCCGGCCTGGTCATCAACTCGGCCCGGCGCGAGGTCCAGGTCGACGGCTCGATCGTCGACCTGACCCGCATCGAGTACGACGTGCTCGAGTACCTCGCCACCCACCTGTCACGGGTGTGCACCCGCGAGGAGATGGTCCTGGCCATCTGGAGCAGCGCGCTCACCCACGACCACCACCTGGTGGACGTGCACGTGGCCAACCTGCGGGGCAAGCTGCGCCGTCACTCCGACGCCACCTGGATCCACACGATCCGCGGCATCGGCTACCGGATGGACCGCGAGGGCCAGCAGCAGGACCGACGGGCCGGCGGTGGCCCCTACCTGGTGGCACGGATCGACTCCGAGGACTGGGCGCGAGGCCTGGACTTCTGAGCGTACGTCCCCTCGGGAGCTGACCCCCGAGCCTGCAGGTCCCGGGCCGGGGCCAAGACCCGGTCTGTCGATTTCGCGCACCTTCTCGGGCGCTGCCGCCTAGCATCGGTAGCGGCTGGGAAGACCGCACGCTCCACGACGCGCCCGCACCGGCCGGCAGCGCGCCTGCACGACCACACACATCGGCCGGGGGATCCACATGACGTACCAGCGCACCGCTGTCGTGGTCGAGGACGACCGTGACATCGGCGACGCGATCTCGGAGCTGCTCGACCGGGCGGGCTTCGACGTCACCGTCGTGCACCGGGGATCCGATGCCATCACCGTGGTCAGGGACCAGCGCCCCGACCTGGTGACCCTCGACCTGAGCCTGCCCGACATCGACGGCGTGGAGGTGTGCCGCCAGATCCGCACGATCAGCGACTGCTACGTCATCGTCGTCAGCGGGCGCACCGCCGAGCTCGACCGGCTCATCGGCCTCGAGGTCGGCGCCGACGACTACCTCGTGAAGCCGTTCTCGATGCGCGAGCTGCAGGCACGCGTCGCCGCGCTCTTCCGCCGTCCGCGCCAGGGCGACGCCGTACGACCGACGGCCGCCGCAGCCGGCGGTGAGGTCGTCAGCCCTCCGGCCGACACCGACCGGCTGGGGTGCAGCGACCTGACCCTCGACCACGGCTCCCGCGAGGTGCTGGTGTCCGGCGAGGAGATCGAGCTGACGCGCACGGAGTTCGACCTGCTCGCCCACCTGGTCAGCAACCCCGGCGTGGTGGTCCCGCGCGAGGACCTGCTCCGCGCGGTGTGGGACACCGAGTTCATCCCGGACAGCACCCACGTCGTCGACGTGCACCTGGCCAACCTGCGGCGCAAGCTCCGCTCGGCGGCCGGCGACAACCAGTGGATCCGCACGATCCGCGGCGTCGGGTTCCGGTTCGACCCCTGCTGCGACTGAGCCGGGCCGGCGGACGCCCGCGGGTCAGCGGGCCGACTCGCGCAGGGTCGCTCCCCGGGCCCCCTTCACCGTCATCGACGCGCTGATCAGGGCGACGGTGCCGAAGACGGCGGCCGCGAGCACCGCGAGCACCACCAGGCGGAGCGGAGAGATGGCCGCCACCAGCGCAGGAGTGGTCAGGTCGTCGGCATAGCCGAGCGTGATGGTGCGCAGCACCACCCACTGGGCGAGCGAGCCCGCCAGGATCCCGGCCAGCGCGGCGGCGCCGAGGACGACGCTCAGCTCGCGCACCACCGCGATCATCACCGATCGCTTGGGTACGCCGACCACCCGCAGTGCCGCCGCGTCCCGGCGCCGGGCGGGCAGCTGCACGGCGGTGCTGACGAACAGCCCGGCGAGGGCCATCACGAGCACCAGGGCGGCGACCACGCCGTAGAGCCGCAGCGCCAGGGCGTAGGCACTCTGGTCGAGGACCTTCCGCTCGTCGGCCAGCGTGGTCTCGACCGTGAGGCCGGCGGCCGAGAGCTCGTCGAGGACCTCCTGCGGGGCGTCCTCGCGCTGCAGCACGCGCGTCGCGAGGTTGCTGTTGTAGACCGGACGGTCGGTGATGAACGAGGAGTAGTCGACGAGCAGCCCTGCGGGGCCGACGAAGGGCATGCCCTCGACCTCCCCGACACGGTCGACCGAGATGAGGCCGAAGCCCTCGTCGAGCTTGTCGAGCGCCCGGTCCTGCACCTTGGGGCCGGCCAGGGCGGGA
Organism: uncultured Actinomycetota bacterium; assembly: GCA_963740115.1. GTDB lineage: Bacteria > Actinomycetota > Actinomycetes > Propionibacteriales > Nocardioidaceae > Nocardioides. Next base: position 483,751 of record CAVUCQ010000001.1, read on the forward strand.
CGCCGCTGGACCAGCCCTCCGGCGGTCAACCGTGCCATGCCGACCGAGTCGCCCGTGTCGAGGTCGAGCTCGAGGCGACCGTCCTCCTCGCGCAGGTCGGTGATCGCGCTCCGCACGGCCGGGTCCGGGGTGGGCACCCAGCCGGCTCCGTCCACGACGCCGGGCACGGGCTCGCCGTCGGCGGCGATCTCGACGATCGTGGCGGAACCGTTCATGTCGGTGTTGGTGCCGGCACCGCCGCCGAGGGTGATGCCCTCGATCGGGCAGGGCACGTCGTCGCACCACGGCACCCGGGTGGAGCGCGTCGTCTCGCCGGCCGGGTAGGGGCCGAGGTAGACCTTCAGCGGGATCCCGTCGCGGCGACCGAACCTGACCTCGACGGCGAGCGGGTCGTCGCTGGTGACCTGGTTGTCGACGGTGACCGAGATCCGCCGGCCCGCGAAGGTGGGTACGTCCCCGGGCGGGGCGATCGCGGCGACCACCTCGTCGACGTCGCGACCGGGGCTCCAGGTCTCGGGCCACGTGGCCACGCGGGCCAGCCTGCTGCTGTCGACGACCGAGAAGTGCGCACCGGGGTTGAGCACCGAGCCGGCGGTCATCACCCACTCACCCTCGGGGTCGATCCGGCGGGTCAGCTCGAGCGTCTCGGCGAAGCTGACCGGTGAGCTCCAGGTGGTGTGGGCCGGGGAGACGATGGCGGCCACGCTCGTACGCCACTGCGCGGCCGAGCTGTAGATGCCGACGCCGAAGACGGCGACCGCGATCGCCACGGTGATCGGGAGGATCACCAGGGTGCCCTCCTGGCGGCGGGAGATGGCCCGCGAGGAGACGAACCCGCTCAGCGAGCGGCTGCGCGAGCGCCGCGTCACCCACGTCGCGATGACCGCGATGAGCTTGGTGGCGGCCAGCCCGGCGACGACGGCGAGCAGCACCGGCAGGACCAGGTCGGTGACGTCCGGGTCGCCCTCGCCCGAGGCGGACAGCTTGCTGGCCAGCGTCGCCAGGGCGAGGGCCACGAGGGTGAGCTGGCCGATGACCGACCAGCGGCGGGCGGTCACCGGGCGGCGTACGCCCGAGAGCTGGGAGGCCAGTGACTCCCGGACGACCAGGCCGACCGCCACGCAGGCCACCGCGACGGCGGCGAGCAGGACCAGTCCGGCGGCGACCCAGCTGGCCGACACCACCGGGATCGGCAGTCCCGGGACGAGCCACGAGCGCACCAGCAGCCAGGACATGCCCAGTCCCAGCGAGATGCCGATCGGCGTGGCGATGAGCAGCAGCGCCAACGGCTCGGCCAGTCCCAGTCCCCACAGCTTGCGCGAGGTGACGCCACGGAGGGAGGCCAGCGCCAGCTCGGGCACCCGGATCTCGCTCGCGGCGTTGAGCAGCCGCATGAGGAGGGCCAGCGCGACCAGCACCAGGGACAGGACCGCCGGGGCGATGGAGCTGCGGGCGGTGCCCTGCTGCTCGCGGACCTCGTCGGCGACCGCGGAGAGGTCGTTGGTGCTGTCGTCGGCGAGGGTGCCGCCCGGCACCTCCACCGTGCCGTCGTCGGGGATCGCGGTGGCCGACTCCGCGGCCACCTCCAGCTGCTCGGGCGTGACGTCGGCCGGGACGTCGAGGAAGGTGTCGACGCGCACCTGCCACTCGCCGAGGCTCTCGATGGTCTCGGGTGTGGTGATGAGCGGGCCCGGGGAGTACGGCGTGTAGCCGCCGCCCGGCTTGTCGCTGACCGCCTCGTTGGTGGCGGTGAGGCGCCCCGGCACCAGCCAGTCGGTCGCCTCCATCGGGGTGGCGTACGTCCCGACGACCACGACCTCGTCGAGCGAGGGACGCGGCAGTCCGAGCTGCTGCAGCGCGGTGGGCTCGAAGCCGACCAGCTCCAGCGGCTCGCCGATCTCGGCGCCCTGCTGCTCGGCGGCCTTCTCCAGCATGAGCACCTCACCGGGCGCCTCGGGGCACCGGCCGGTGATCTCCAGGGCCTCACAGGCTCCCTCGCGAGCCCAGAACTGCACGGCTCCCCGCAGCGCCATGAACCGCGCGGACTCCACGATCGCCACGCCGTCGCCCCACGGGCCTCGGTTGAGCGAGTCGGAGCCGGCGGCGGCCGCTCGCGCCGCCTCGGCCGCGGAGGTCGGGGAGGACGGGACGAAGACGCGGCTCAGCCCGGTCAGCGCCGGCGACGCCTCCCGCAGCCGCGTCACGGCGTAGGAGTTGGTCACTGCCTCGGCGAAGATCGGTCCGAGGACCGCCGACGCGATGGCCAGCGCGGTCAGCAGGACCGAACCGACGCTGAGCAGCGCACGAGCGCGCAGCCCGCGCAGGATGGCTCCGACCATCGACCTCACGGAAGGATCACCCGTCCTCCTCCTCACGCAGCAGGCTCGGTCGGGTGGTGGACGCTCGCACGGCCCGGGCCCGGCCACCGACCAGCACGACAGCGGCGGCCGAGAGCACCGCCGGGATCGACCAGCGGCCACGCGCTGCGGAGCGGTGTCCAGCGGCAGGCCGGCGACGGGGAGCGCGAGCAGCGGGAGGCCCTCGAGGAGCAGGGTCACGGCGAGCCAGCCACCCGCGACCACGACGACCAGCACGAGCGCGGTCAGGGCGACGAGCTCGGCGCGGCCGGCCCTGCGGGCGGTGCTCATCGAGACGCCGAGCACCCGCAGGGAGGCCACGTCGCGGCGGTAGTCACGCAGGTGCCGCGCGACGCCCGCCCCGAGGGCGAGGAGCGCGACGAGCGCGCAGGCGAGGGCGGTGAGGGCGTACGCCACCGACTGGGCGCCGCCGTGGCGCTCACCCAGGCCGTCGCGGACCGTCGCGAAGGTGCGCCACGTGGAACCGGTCGCCTCTGCCACCTCGTCGAGCATCGCCTGCGGGGTGCTGTCGGCCGCGATGATCTGGACCTCCGCGGACGGCACGGTGGGGCCGGAGCCGGCGGCCGAGGTCCGGATGTCGGAAATCAGGCCGGCGCTGCCGACCAGCGGCATCGAGCCGGCGATGCCGAGGACCTCGGTCGAGCGGTCGTCTCCGCCGAGGTCGAGCGCCTGCGGTGCCTCCTCGCCGGCGGCGAGCACCGGGACGGCGTCGCCCGTCGCGGTCGAGGTCGACCTCGAGCACGGCATCCAGGGGCAGCATCGCCACCTGGAGCCCGTCGACCCGGTTGACGACCATGCTGGCGGGCGGCTCCCAGCCGCGGATGAAGTTGTTGTTCAGCACCGCCGCCACCGACGACGGGTTGGGGACCCACGTCGACTCGAGCAGGTCGGTGTCGCCCAGGGTGAGGCGCTCGGCGAGGACCTCGAACTCGGTGTTGTCGAGGACTCCCTCGGTGTTGCGGCCGAACTCGAGGCCGGTGACCGTGCAGCCCTGCGCGCAGTCGCGGACCCTGGCGCTCCCGCTGACGGGCGTGCCGTCCTCGGGGACCTGCAGCTGCACGGTCACCGAGCCGGAGGCGTTGTTCGTGGAGACGTAGTTGAGCGACACCTCCGCTCCTCCGCGCGCCGCTGCTGTAGACGTCCCCGTTCGGCAGGTCGATGGTGCGCCCCGGCGGCACCTCCAGCCCGGAGAGGGTGACCTCGAACCGGTTGCCCGTCGCCTGCAGCGGTACGACGTCGGTGCTGAGCCGACCGATGGCGTCGGAGGCGGCGCGCGCGGGGGTGTCGTCGTAGAAGTCGCCGACGACGGCGTCCCACCGGCCGGCGTCGACGTACGCCCGGCGCTCGGGCAGGCGCGTCTCGTTGCGCACGATGGCGGTGGCGATGAGGTGCTCGCCCTCGGGGTCGACCTCCTCGGTCAGGTCGACGGCGCCCATGGCGCCGAGGTCGGTGGCGATGGCGCGGGCACCGGGCACCTCCACGCCGGCCTGCTCCTGGGTCCAGCCGCTGACGCTGATGGCGCCGCTGAGCGCCAGGGCGCCGACCACCGCGGCGGCCACGACGAGCCGGATCGGGGTGACCAGGTCGTCGGCGCGGGCCAGCCGGCGGGCGGCGAGGAACGCACCCAGCCCGCGCCTCTCGGTGGCCGGGGTGAGTCCGCGGGCCGCGATCCGGATGACCCAGATCGCCGCCTGGCCCAGCGCCAGGCCCACCAGGGCCGGGCCCAGGAGGACGACGAGGTCGGGCTCGCCGTCGGCGCCGCGGCTGCGGTAGGCGGCCACGCCGGCGCCGACGAGCACGAGGACGCTGAGGAAGATGGTCAGGGTGGTCGCGCGGTGGGGGCGACGACGGGTCGAGACCTGCACGGCGAGCGGCTCGCGGAGCGCGGCCGCCGCGGACAGGCCGACGATGAGCAGGCCGGCGCCGGCGATGGCGGCGGCGGCGACCAGGGCCGGCTGCGTCAGCGCGGGGGCGGCCTCGTCGAGCCAGGTGCCGGGTCGCCCACACGGTGCCGGCGGCTCCGACGACCAGGCCGAGCAGCGTGCCGACGACGATGGCCAGGAGCGGCTCGACGAGCAGGAAGCGCCACAGCCGGAGCCCGTGGATGCCGCGCAGCCGGGCGAGGCCGATCTCCTCGCGACGGGCCACGGCGAGCTCGGCTCCGATGCTGGGCACGGCCACCGCCCCGATCAGCAGCAGCGGCGCGGTCAGCCACCGTGAGGTGTCCGGCGGCCTCGGCGAACTGCAGGACGGTCACCGCCCCGCCGACGACGACCAGAGTCATCGCCACGAGCGTCGTCAGGGCTCCCCGTCGACTCCAGGCGCCCCGCAGGACACGGCTCAACGACCCGACCTCTTCGCTCGAACGTTCACCGGACGACGCGACCCTCGTCGAGCGCGATGTGGAGGTCGCACGCCTCGACGACGGCGGGGTCGTGCGTGGCCACGACGACGACGGCGCCGCGGGCGGCCTCCTCGTGCAGCTCGGCGAGCACGACGGCCCGGTTGCCCTCGTCGAGCTCGGAGGTCGGCTCGTCGGCGAGCAGCACGTCGGCGCCCACGACGAAGCCGCGCGCACACGCGACGCGCTGCATCTGGCCCCCGGAGAGCTCCTCGACCTGGCGCTCGCCGAGGTCGGCGATGCCGAACCGGGCGAGCGCGGCCTCGGCGGCCTCGTCGGCGTCAGCGGGAGCGACCCCGCGGGCACGCAGCGCGATGGAGACGTTCTCGCGCGCCGAGAGGATCGGCACCAGGCCGTAGACCTGGAGGACGAAGGCGACCTCGGGCAGCGGGTCGCCGCTGCCGGTCCACATGTCGCGGCCGTCGAGCTCGGCGGTGCCCGACGTCGCCTCCAGGAGGCCTCCGGCGATGGAGAGCAGCGTGGTCTTGCCCGAGCCGCTGGGGCCCGACAGGGCGGTGACCTTGCCGGCCGGGAAGACGACGCTCACGTCGTCGAGGAGCGTGCGCCCGGCGACGTAGGTGATCGAGTCGAGCCGCAGGGCGGTCTGCTCCGGGGTCGGGTCGGCGGTCGGGTGGAAGGCCGGCGGGGAGGTCGGCTGGAAGGTCATGCGCGGCTGCCCTCGCTGCTGGCGCGGGTCACGATGATGCGGCCCTGCTCGTCGTCCTCGAAGCGTACGAGGGTGCCGGGAGGCCACTCGGCCGCGATGTGGCCGGGCAGGTGCAGCACGCCGTCCTCGCCCACCACGGCGTACTCGGAGCCGCCGTGGCCCTCCGCACCGACGCGACCGCCCTTCATGGTCACCGTGCGCGGGAAGGTGGCGGCGACCTCGGGCTGGTGGGTGACCACGACGATCGTCGTGCCGAAGTCGTCGCCGAGCGAGTGGATCAGGTGGAGCACGTGGTCGCGGTCGGCGTGGCTGAGCTGGCTGGTCGGCTCGTCGGCGAGCAGCAGGCGCGGGGAGGTCGAGACGGCGCAGGCCAGCGCCAGGCGCTGGCGCTGGCCGCCGGACATCGTGGAGACCACCTGGTCGGCCTGGTCGAGCAGCCCGACCCGGTCGAGCAGCTCGGTGTCGGCCAGCGCGTCCTCGCGCTCGCCACCGGAGAGCGAGAGCCGGGCGAAGGCGATGTTCTGCCGCGCGGTCGCGTACGCCAGCAGGTTGCGGGTGGCGCCCTGCAGCATCGTCGACACCTGGCGGGAGCGGATGCGGGCGAGGTAGCGCTCGCCCATGCGGGAGATCTCCTCGTCGCCGAGGAAGATCTTGCCGGCGCTGGGCTTCTGGATGCCGCCGAGCAGGGCGAGCAGGGTGGACTTGCCGGAGCCGCTGGGCCCGAGGAACGCCACGCGCTCGCCGGCGCGGATGGTCAGGTCGACACCGCGCAGGGCGACCACGTCGTGCCCGCCGAAGGTCTTGTAGAGGTGGACGACACCCTCGCACCGGATGCCGAGTCCTCCTGTGCGGGTCTCCTCGACCGTGGTCGCGCTCTCCCGCACGTCTCTCCCTTCTCGTGGAACTTCGGCTTCAAGATACATAAACTGCCGTACCTTGAGCGCATGGTCATTCGAGTCGCGCTCGTCAACGACGACGAGGTGGTCGTCCGCGGCCTCGACGCGATGATGCGCAGCTACACGCACAGGGTCGAGATCGTCGAGCTGGTCGCCGGCAAGCCGGTCAGCCAACCGGTCGACGTCGCGCTCTACGACACCTTCGGGATGGGCCAGGGCAACGGCCCCGCCGTGCAGCGGCTGGTCGACAGCCCCCACGTGCGCAGCGTGGCCGTCTACACCTGGAACTTCCAGCCGTGGCTGACCCGCGACACCCTCAACCAGGGCGCGCGCGGCTACCTCTCCAAGAGCCTGCCGGCGGCACGCCTGGTCGACGCGCTCCACGCCATCGCGGCCGGTCAGCTCGTCGTCTCCCCGTCGCGCGGCCGCTCGTCGCTCGTCGGTGGCGACTGGCCCGGACGCGAGGAGGGCCTCACCGCCCGCGAGGCCGAGGTGCTGTCCCTCATCACGATGGGCCTGAGCAACCAGGAGATCGCCGAGCGCACCCTGCTGTCGCTCAACTCGATCAAGTCCTACATCCGCTCGGCCTACCGCAAGATCGACGTCGACTCCCGGTCCAAGGCGGTGCTGTGGGGCGTCGAGCACGGCATGCGCGCCGACCGCGTCCGGATCAACGGCTCGCCCGCCCGGGAGGGCTGAGCCGGCCGTGTCGCGATCACCGGGTACCCGGTGATCGGCGTGCTTATCGCCCGTTGCAACGGTCGATAACCGCACGAAAAGGACTGGAAGGTCGTCCCCGACGATGACGGTCGCCGCCGAGAGGCGCCGTACGCTTCTCCGGTGAATGAGCAGACCGTGGGCATCGACCCCGCCGACCTGGCGACGACGGTCCGCGTCCTCCAGCAGCTGCACACGGTGCCGGACGACCACCCCGACCACGTCACGGTCAAGCGCGCGGCGTCGCACATGTACAAGGCGATCAAGGCCGAGCGCAAGCTGCTGAAGCGCGCCGCCGAGCTGGCGCACGACCGCGCGATCACCGAGCTCACGGCCACCGGATCGCCGGTGCGCATCGACGACGAGACGTCCGGCATCCCGCTGGTCTCCACCGCGCCGGGGGCGTTCGCCGGCGAGCTGATCAACCCGCGCGGCTGCTACATCTGCAAGACCGACTTCACGCTGGTCGACGCGTTCTACCACTGGCTCTGCCCCACCTGCGCGGCGATGAGCCACGCCAAGCGCGACCAGCGCACCGACCTCACCGGCAAGCGCGCCCTGCTCACCGGGGGCCGCGCGAAGATCGGGATGTACATCGCGCTGCGGCTGCTGCGCGACGGCGCGCACACCACGATCACGACACGCTTCCCCAAGGACGCGGTCCGGCGGTTCTCGGCGCTGCCCGACTCGCACGAGTGGATCGACCGGCTCAAGGTCGTCGGCATCGACCTGCGCGACCCGACCCAGGTGATCTCGCTGGCCGACGACGTCGCCGCGTGCGGTCCGCTCGACATCCTGATCAACAACGCCTGCCAGACCGTACGCCGCACTCCCGGTGCGTACGCGCCGCTGGTCGAGGCGGAGTCGGCGCCCCTGCCCGTCGACCGCCAGCTGCCCGAGATGGTCACCTTCGACCGGATCTCCGAGGCGCACCCCGCCGCCATCGCGGGCGCGCTGTCCGACACCGCGGTCGCCCACCACGAGGGCGAGTCGGCCGAGCACGCCGTGGCCGCCCACAACGCCGCGACCATGACGGCGCTCGCCCTGTCGGCCGGGCACGCCTCCCTCGACGCGCACCTCGCCGGGACCGCCGTCGACGCCGGCGGGCTGCTGCCGGACGTGCAGGCGACCAACTCCTGGACGCAGACGGTCGGCGAGGTCGACCCGCTGGAGCTCCTCGAGGTGCAGCTCTGCAACTCGATCGCCCCCTTCCTGCTGGTCTCCCGGCTCCGCCCGGCCCTGGCCGCGGCCGCGGGCACGGCGACCTCGGGTCGGGCGTACGTCGTCAACGTCTCGGCGATGGAGGGCCAGTTCTCCCGCCGCTACAAGGGCGCCGGCCACCCGCACACCAACATGGCCAAGGCCGCGCTCAACATGCTCACGCGCACCTCGTCGGAGGAGATGTTCGAGACCGACCGGATCCTGATGACCGCCGTCGACACCGGCTGGATCACCGACGAGCGCCCGCACCACGAGAAGCTGCGGATCGCCGCCGAGGGCTGGCACGCGCCGCTCGACCTGGTCGACGGCGCCGCGCGGGTCTACGACCCGATCGTGCTCGGCGAGGCCGGCACCGACCTGTTCGGCTGCTTCGTCAAGGACTACGTGCCCTCCCCCTGGTGAGCCGCTGCTCGCTGGTTGACTGCTCACCATGAGCACCCTCGAGAGCGCCGAAGAGTTCCACGCCCGTGTCGCCGCGGCGACCGACGACGAGGGACGGCTGCCCGTCGCGATCGAGCTGATGCCCGGCTGGGACATCTTCCCGTTCGAGCTCGACGGTCTCCGGATCAAGCCGCTGGAGCCGATGACCGACGCGGAGCCGCCGCGGGTCGGCGACGACCCGGCGACCTGCCCCTGCCGGCAGCCGCTCGCACCCGAGCAGGCCGCGCAGCTCGTCTGGAGCAACGAGCGCTGGCTGCTCAAGCTGCTCGACATGAGGCTGCCGGTCGCCGTGATCCTCCAGCCGCGGGACCACCACGACCTCGCCGACCTGCCCGACGACCTGGCCTCGGAGATGGGCCGGCTGATGGTGGCGGTCACCGCGGCGGTGGAGGAGCTCCCGAGCGTCGGACGGTGCCACGTGGGCCGCTACGGCGACGGCGGCGCGCACCTGCACCCGTTCTTCTTCGGTCGCCCGGCGCGGATGCCGCAGCTGCGCGGCTCCACGCTCCTCGACTGGGAGGAGAACCTGCCCGCGGTGCCCGAGGACGTACGCCGCGGCAACGCCGGGCACGTCGGGCGCCGACTCGTCGAGAGGCTCGGCGGCGACGGTCCGGCGTGGGAGCGCTGAGCGCCTACCCTTCAGCCGTGCAGGTCACCATCCGCCCCGCCACCGCGTCCGACGTCGGCTTCCTGACCGACGTCGTCATCGAGGCGACGCTCGACCAGGGCCGGCTGCCCGACGACTTCGACGAGGTCGACTTCCGCAGCGGCTTCGGCGGCTGGACCGCCGAGCAGGTGCGCGGCGAGCTGGACGGCTCGGTGACCTCGGTGGTGCAGGTCGACGGGGTCGACGCCGGGCGGCTCCGCGTCGTACGGCGTCGCGACCTGGTCGAGATCGCCGGGCTCCAGCTGATGCCGGAGCACCAGGCGCACGGGGTCGGGCGCGCGGTGGTCGACACGGTGGTCGCGCAGGCGCGCGCGGACGGCCTGCCGGTCGAGCTGGGCGTGGAGAAGGACAACCCGCGGGCGCGGGCGTTCTGGGAGCGATGCGGCTTCGCCTACGTCGGCGAGGACGAGACCGAGCACCGGCTGCGACTGGCCTGAGTCGCGTCTGGATCCGTGCCGCAGGGGTACTGATCGGGGGAGCCGTCGCCCGCAGTTCGGGGGTGCGGACGGGCTCGGCGGCCGACTCGAGATCGGAGTGGTGATGAACCGGCTGATGGCGAAGGTCCGGGAGTGGATGACGCGGCGCAAGAGGCGGGGGTCGGGTGATTCGGGTGGTGGACTGCTCGGTGAGCCGGGCACCACGCAGCGCCCGGGACGGAGCAGTGGCGGGCCCGGCGAGGGGCCGACGAAGGGCGGGTCGGAGGGCCCGGCCGGAGCCGGCTGACGTACGAGTCCCAGCGAGCGGTGGGGCCCAGCCCCTCGGTGACACGAGAATCGGTGAAGTTCGTGCACAGCCGGGCGGGTGCGGCGGCGGATCTTCGTCAATGAGGTATGCGGCGCCAGAGCTCCACCGACACCCTTCGCGGGGTCGCGAGCGTGGTCTCGTCCGCCGCGATCACCGTCGCGGGCGCGTGGTTGCTCGTCGTGGTCGCCGGGATGGTCGCGCTGCTCGCCGTCGTGCTGGCCGCGGGCATCTACGCCCCGCTGCGGCGCCGCAGCACTGCGTGACGAACCCTCACGGTCAGCCGGCCGACTCGACCTGCAGCTCGGCGATCCGGGTCCTGAGGCTGGTCTCGGCCTGGCGCCAGAGCGTGGCCGAGTGGGCGTGCAGGTGGTGGACGCCGGTGCCGGGGCGGGCGCGATCGCGGTAGACCTCCTGCGCCTGGGCGCGGGCCGCGAAGTCGTCAGCGGCGCCCACGAGGGCGCCGAGGACCGAGGTCCGCTGGTCGACTCCCACTGCCGTCATTGAAAAAGGTTGCCTGCTCGACGCCGGTCCGTGGGCCGAATGGCGGAAATGTGCTCAATTTTCGGCGTTGGTGACCGGCGAGCGAGCGGTGGAAGCGTCACCTGGGAACAGATCCTTCTTTCACCCTTTGGAGATGAGCCGCTGGCTGCTCGAGGCCCACAGGGTCTTGAATAGGAGCCGGGAACCGAGCGCTGCAACCACAGGCATGGAGCTGGAGGAGCAAGCTGTGACCACGAAGAGTGATTTCACCGAGGACGAATGGGCCCGGATCGTGCGGGCACCCTTTGTGGCCGGGATGGCGATCTCGCTCGCCGACCCCGGCGGCCCCATCGAGGCCACGAAGGAGACGATGGCGACGCTCAAGAGCGCCACCAACCCACCGAGCCGCGAGCAGCTCCTGGCCGAGGTGGCGCTGGAGCTCCAGGCGATGGCCCAGGAGAAGCGCAACCCGCTGAAGGGCTACCGGCCCTCGAAGGACGGCCCTCCGCCGGGAGAGCAGGTGGTCGCCGAGCTGCGGGAGGTGCACGCGCTCGTCGCCGCCAAGGCCGACTCCGAGGAAGCGGCTGCCTTCGGGCGCTGGCTGGTCACCTCGGCGCAGGCAGCCGCCGACGCCGCCAAGGAGGGCGGCTTCATGGGGTTCGGCGCACAGCAGGTCAGTGACCGCGAGCAGCTGATGCTGGAGCAGGTCCGCGCGGCCGTGTCCGGCTGACCTCGTTCCTGGTCAGGTGCTGGCGTCCAGGCGCCGCCAGCCGCCTGCCCTGTTGCGCGCTGCGATCGAGCGGATCAGCTCGGTGACGGCAGCGACGTTGACGTCGTCGCCCTCGTAGACCTGGATCGCCCGTGCCGTCGCGTTGTCGTGGCCCTGGTTGATGACGCCCTCGGGATCGGGGGCGTTCGGGTCGTAGAGGAACAGGTTGACATGGTCCTTCGTCGCCAGCAGGGCGCAGACGTTGCCGTCGAGGACGAAGTACGGCTGACCCCGTCGCTTGGTCGTCTCCTCGATGTCCGGATCGGCGCTGTGGATCAGCTCGCGCAGGGCGACGCAGAGGTCCCGCTGCCACTGCGGCAGTCCGTCGATGTAGGCGTCGACGCCCGCATCCCGTTGTCCCGGCACGACTCGAGTCTAGGACTGTCTCTCGGCTGCTCTGCACGATCTCGGCGGAGCTCAGGTATCAGCCTCGAGCGCGAAGGTGTTGCCGTCGGGGTCCTGGAACCACGCGATGCGTCCACCGCCGGCGCGAGCAGTGATGCCCTTCGGGTCATGCTCGAACTGGTCGTAGCGGACGAGCTCGACGCCGGCCGACGCGAGCTCGTCGACGACCTGGTCGAGGTCGTCGACGTACCACGTCGCGAGGGTCGCCGCGGTCGTGCCGGCAGTGTCCGACTGGTACACGTTCAGGGCGCGCCTGCCACCCGACCCGTAGACGCGGCTGCCGTCGGCGATGTGGGCGCTGGGGCCCGACTCGAGGGGCCGGAGACCCAGCTTGCCTTCGTAGAAGGCGACCGCCTTCTGGATGTCTGACACGGCGATGGATGTCCGTAGCTCGTACGCGCTGAGGGCCATGCACGATCTTCACATGCCGACCCGCAGCGGTGCGTGACTCTTCGCGTCGAGGGTCGGAGGGGGGTGCGCGGCTCCGCCGGCTGCGCACAGCCCGACCCAGGGGGCGTTCTGTCCCGGGGTGGTCGGGACTCGGGACCCATGACAGTCCGCCGGCGTGCAGCGAGTTTGGAAGCCCTCCGATGGCACGACGTCCGGGAGGGTCGTCATGGCTCACGCACACGCAGGCGCTGCTTCGCAAGCGGCTCCTGACCGCCACCACCACGATGCTGCAGCCAGGGCTGCGGCCCACGTCCCGGCCCTGGACGGCATCCGGGGCGTGGCCGTGGCGGCGGTCCTCGCGTTTCACGGCGGCCTGCCGTGGGCGACCGGCGGATTCCTCGGTGTGGACGCGTTCTTCGTGCTGTCCGGCTACTTGATCACGGCGATCTTGCTGGCCGAGTGGACCGGTCCGGAAGGACGGATCGACCTGGCGGCCTTCTGGGGACGTCGGATCCGGCGGCTGCTGCCGGCACTGCTCCTGATGGTCACGGCTGTCGCGATCGGTGCTCGCGCCCTTCTGCCGCCCGAGGAGGTTCGACTGCTGCGCGGTGATGGGATGGCAGCTCTGTTCTACGTCGCCAACTGGCGGATGATCTTCGGTGGCGGCGACTACTTCGCACAGACGGCTGGGCCGTCGCCGCTCGAGCACACCTGGTCGCTGGCCGTCGAGGAGCAGTTCTACCTGCTGTGGCCGCTCGTGCTGTGTGCGGTGCTGTATCCGCGGCGGCGAGGACGTACGTCCAGGCGCATGCTCGTGACGGATCGGACGCGAGCTCACCTGTGGTCGCTGGTCGTCGTGTGTGGAGTGGGAGCCGTGGCGTCGACGGCGGCACTCGCGGTGACGTACTCACCCGAGGCTCCTGGCCGGGCCTACTACGGGACCGACACCCGCGGTGCGGGCATCCTGATCGGGGCCGGGCTCGCGGCCTTGCTGGCGCTCCGCAGCGAAGAGCGCCCCGGGTTGCGCCGACAGGCGGCGCCCGCCGCCCGGCGGCCTCTCACCGGGTGGCGCCGAGTGGGTCTGGGTGGGATGGCAGCGGTGGCCGCCGTGGCCCTGGGGTGGGCGTCGACCCATCTCTCGGGCACGGACGAGGTGCTCTACGACGGAGGGATGGCCATGGTCGCGCTCGCCGTGGCGGTGGTGATCGCGCACGTGGCCCTGGTCCCGTCGGGGGTGTCCGCCCGGCTGCTGTCGGTCCCGCCGCTCCCGGCGCTCGGTCGGATCTCGTACGGCGTCTACCTGTGGCACTGGCCGGTGTTCATCGCCGCGAACGCCGACCGGACCGGACTGGATGGCCTGACCCTCTTCACGGCGCGTTGCGTCCTGACCGTCGCGATCGCCTCACTCTCCTTCATGCTCGTCGAACGCCCGATCCAGCTACGGGCGCGGCCGGGGCGCCCAGCGCTGGCCGCGACCGGGGCAGGAGTCGCGATTGCGGCCGGGGCCGCGGTGCTGGTGGCTGCGACCGCTGCGCCGCCGTTCCCGGCGCGGCCGGCGGATGCCTCGGTCGTGGGCGCGGTGGAGGACTTCCTGGAGGGACGCGGTGATGCCCAGGACGGTGCCACCGACGAGCCGGGCAAGAAGCCGTCGCGGAAGACCACCAAGCCGCCTGAGCCTCGGAAGGCGCCGCCCCTGCATCACCGGCGGCCCGGGCAGCCGGTCGTGGTCGACGTGTTCGGCGACTCTGTTGCGTGGACGCTCGTGAACTACCTGCCCAGCCATTCCGACCTCGACGTGCGCGACCGCACGCTCATGGGCTGCGGGGTGAGCAGGACTGCCCCGTTCCGCTACTTCGGCCGCCTCTACCCCCGGTTGATGCCGACGTGCCGCAGCTGGCCCCAGATCTGGCAGGCTGCCATCGCCAGGGACGACCCGGACGTCGCGTTCATCCTGGTCGGGCGCTGGGAGACCATGGACCGCGTCCTGGAGGGGCGGTGGAGCCACGTCGGGGATCCCGAGTTCGACGCGCACCTGCGATCCGAGCTCGACCTGGCCATCCGGATCGCTGGAGCGCGCGGGGCGCACGTGCTGCTCGCGACCGAGCCCTACAACCGGCGCGGCGAACAGCTGGACGGAAGCCTGTTCCCCGAGGACCAGCCCGAGCGCGTGGCCGCCTGGAACCAGCTGCTGCGCAGCGTCGCGAACAGCCACCCGAACGTGGGAGTGATCGAGCTCGGCCAACGAGTCTCCCCGGAGGGTCGCTTCACCTGGACTGCCGGCGGCTACCAGGTCCGATCGGACGGGCTGCACCTCACCCCGTCCGGTGTCGAGGGCTGGATAGCTCCCTGGCTGCTGCCCCAGCTGATCGACGCCGTACCGAGGTGACATCTACGCGGCAAGCCTTGGGGCACACTTCGAGGCATGGCCGACCTCGGGTACGACGCTGACTTCCTCGGCACCGCCCTGGCGCCACCGATGGCGCGGGACGGCGACGCCGAGACGGACCCCGTACGTACACCGCTCGACTACGCGCACTTCACCGTCCGCATGCACCCCACTCGCCGGCTTGCCTGGTGGGTCGCGTGGAACATCGACGGCCTCCGGCTCTTCCCCAGCGAGTCGATCAGTCGGTCCGCGGAGAACTTCCGGCTCGACCCGCGCATCCCAGCGGCGACGCAGACCGGCGAAGCCGCCTACACCGAGAACGACCTCGACCGCGGCCACATCGCCCGCCGCTCCGACCTGCTCTGGGGCACCCTCGCCGAGGCACGGCAGGCGAACTCCGACTCGTTCTTCTTCACCAACATCACCCCGCAGATGGCCGACTTCAACCAGTCCGGCCGCGGCGGCGTCTGGGGTCTGCTCGAGAACGCCGTCCTCGCGCAGGACGGCCTCGAGGAGCGGCGCCTGACACTGTTCGCCGGCCCCGTCCTCCACCCGGACGACCCGCCCTACCGCGGCATCGTCCAGCTTCCGGTCGAGCACTGGAAGGTCGTCGTCTACCGGCTCGACGGGCAGCTGCGGTTCAAGTGCTTCGTCCTCACCCAGGACCTCGACGGCCTGGAACGCGCCGTTCCCGACTTCCTCGACGACTTCGACACCTACCTCGTGCCGCTCGAGCTCCTGGAGGAGCGCACCGGCCTCACGTTCGAGAGCCTGCGCGGCCACGCCCCACCGGCCGACCTGCAGCAGTGGGACCCGGTTCTGGTCGAGGACGCCGAGCAGGTCAACTGGTAGGGCGCCGCGTCCGAGGGCGCCGCGAGGCCGCTACCTTGTCGCGGTGGAGATCACCACGCGCATCAGGTCCGGTCGAGGTGACTTCGTCCTCTTCGCGATCACGCCGCCGAGGCAGTCGACCCCTGCAGAGCGGCTCCCGGAGATCGCGCGCGCCACCGTCGAACGGCTGGACCACGTCGACCTCGACGGACTGGTCCTGTACGACATCGACGACGAGAGCTCCCGCAACCCGGCCGAGCGCCCGTTCCCCTTCAGCCCGACCGTCGATCCGTCCGAGTACCGGGCCGCACACCTCCAGGCGTGGCGAACGCCGGCCATCGTCTACCGCGCGGTCGGCAAGTACCAGCGAGAAGAACTGCGAACGTGGCTCACCGAGCAGGATCCCCGTCGAACGTTGACCGTGCTGGTCGGCGCCGCCTCCAGCGGCACCACGCCGCCCGTGTCCCTCGCCGATGCCCAGACGCTGCGGACAGAGCTGAACCCGGAGCTGTTGCTCGGAGGGGTGGCGATCCCCGAGAGGCACAGCCGTCGCGAGAACGAGCACCTGCGCCTGATCGCGAAGCAGGAGGCGGGCTGCCGGTTCTTCGTCTCCCAGGTCGTCTACGACCTCAACGCCGCCAAGAACCTCGTCTCCGACTACCGCTACGAGTGCGAGTCCCGTGGACTGGCCCCGGTCCCGATCGTCTTCACGGTCTCCGTCTGCGGCTCGATGAAGACCCTCGAGTTCCTTCGCTGGCTCGGCGTCGACGTCCCTCGGTGGATCGAGAACGACCTCCGGCACTCGACCAACCCGTTGGCGGCCTCCCTGGAGCAGGCGCAGGCGACGGCCGTCGAGCTCATCGACTTCTGCCGCCGCCTCGGCGTGCCCATCGGCCTCAACGTGGAAAGTGTCTCCATCCGTCGTGAGGAGATCGAAGCCTCCGTGGACCTCGCTGCTCGGCTGACGACCTACCTACGGGCCTGATCGAGGCCGTCGGGTTCAGAACTCAGGGTCCGCAGCTGTGTCCAGTGGCCTTCGGAGACGACGCGAACCTCCCCGTCGACCACTGTGATCGCCGTCTGGTCGTCCATCGCGTACGCCGCGTTCGGGATGCCTGCCGCCCACTCCTCCGCATCGGCCATGGAGTTGCCCGGCATGCCGTCGGCGGCCAGGTGAGGGCAGACCGAGAAGTCGACGACGCCCAGCGTGGTCTCATCGCCCGTGGGTGGCCGCCACTGGATGAAGTCGTCCCCCACGACGGGGGTCAGCACCATGCTCCCCGCGCTCAGCCCCACCCAGACGGTCCCGCCCAACGAAGGCAGCAGGTCCGCCATCCCGGACTCGCGCATCCAGTGACACAGGTAGAGGACGTCACCGCCCGCGACGAGCAGGACATCGGTCTCGCGGACCAGCGGCACCCACTGCTCCTGGTCGATGCTGGGCAGCGCGGTCAGCTCCAGCACCCCGACGGACTTCCAGCCCAGCTCGACCATGGGGTTCTCGGAGCTGCCGCTGATGAACTGCCAAGCCCTCACTCCCGGGCCGAGCACGGGATGTCCGTACATGGCTGTGGGGACGCAGAGCGCAGTGCACTCCTCGATCGGCCTCCCGAGGAGCTCGACGAGCGCGTCGCGGATGCTGACGTTGGTCACGCCGCCGGACGTGAGAAGAAGCTTCACGGTGTCTCCTGGAAGTGAGTGTGATCGACACGGAACGGCGACAACTGCCTGTTGTCCCCGAACCCTCAGCCCTGCGCTGCCCCCGCGATGTTCACCAGCCAGCTGATCCCGAAGCGGTCGACGAACATGCCGAACTCGTCGCCCCAGGGCGCGACCTCCAGCGGCTGGCGCACCTCACCGCCCTCGGACAGGCCGGTGAACCAGCTGCGCAGCTCGTCGGCGTCGTCCTGTCCGCCGGACAGGCTCACCGACACGTTGTCGCCGAAGGTCACCTGCACCATCTCCGGCGGGGCGTCGGCGCCCATCAGCGTGAGGCCGCCGGGTGCCTCGAGCTGGCCGTGCATGACCTGCGTGGCCATCGGGCCCTCGGTGCCCATGTCGCCGAAGGTCATGATGGTGAGCTCACCGCCCATCACGGACTGGTAGAACTCCATCGCCTCGCGGGCCCTGGCGTCGGGGAAGTTGAGGTAGGGGTTGAGCGTGGTCATGGCGCTGCTCCTCTCCGAAGGTGTCCTCCCAACCTAGGAGCGACCGCCGACCGAGCGGAAGGGCCAGCGACCCGGATCGGGTACGACGTGCGCGACGCCCCGGCCGACGATGTCGACCGGGGCGTCCGTGATTGCGTGCGGGTCAGAGCCGCGTGCGGGTCAGAGCCCGCTGTAGGGCCGGTAGTAGTCGGTGTGGCGACCCCGGGAGTCGTCGTTCCAGTCGCTCTTCTCGTAGTCGGGCGCGTCCTTGATCTGGTCCTTCGTCATGGTGACCCGGACGGTCTCGGAGGCGTGATCCACCCCGGTCACGCAACCGGCGGGGATCAGGCGCTTCTTGCCGAAGATCCACGGGCCCGTGTCGACGACCATCCACTGGCCGCCGGCCTCGTTGCTGGCCTCGTCGATCTTGCCGATGGAACCGTCGCTCGCCTCGACGCTGTAGCCGACGAGGTCGCGGTCCTGGCTCCACGTGGTGTCGCGGTAGCTCCACAGTGTGTCGCTCATGGTTCCCTCCTATGTGTTCGGTGTTTCGAACCCTCGACGTAACCACCCGGTCGAGCGCCCAGCCACACCCATCGGGAGGTGACCAGCCAGTTCCCCTCCGGAGGGGTGGTCGAGCACCGCTGGAGTGGACGATTGAACGATCAGCGACCCAGGTTCAGCACGATGGTCAACAGCACCGACAGCACCACCGAGACCACGATCATCAGCAGGCAGCCGACGGCGCCACCCAGCGGACGGATGCGTACGGGAGCCATCAGCGCCCGTCCACCGAGCCGGTGCCCTCACCGGTCTCCCAGCGGTCGCTGGGGAGGTCCTCGCGGTTCTCGTGCCCGGTGCGCTGCGTGTAGTACTCGGCGTGGAGGCCGCGCGCCTGCTCGTCCCAGGTGTCGTCGTCGTAGTCGGGCGCGTCCTTCACCTGGTCCTTGCTCACGCTGACGATGATCCGCTTGCCCTCGTGGTCCATCCCGACCACGGTGCCGGCCGGGATGACGCGCTTCTTGCCGAAGATCCAGAAGCCCGTGTCGACGACGAGCCAGGCACCCTCGGTGTCGGCGGTGGCCTGGTCGACCGTGCCGAGCGACCCGTCCTCGCCCTCGACGTCGTAGCCCACCAGGTCGCGGTCCTGCGCCCACTCGCTGTCGCGGTAGCTCCAGACGGTGTCGCTCATGGGTCCTCCTCGGGGTCGGGTGCCGGACCCCTCGACGCAACCACGCTCCCGCGCCGGCTGCCACCTGCGTCGGGGTGGGGTGTCAGTCGCTGCCCGAGTGCCCGCGCAGCAGGTCGCCGAAGGGCGTCACCTCGGCCTCGACCCGCGTGCCGGCGCTGCGTCGTGGCCGGGCGGCGAGGTCGGGGGCGAACCCGCCGACCGCGTAGTCGCCCTGGCTCAGGACGGCGGCGGCGAGCTCGGCCGCGGCGCGGGTGATCCGCTCGGAGAGGCCGTGGCTGCCGAAGTCCTCGGTGGCCGCGAACACCCCGGTCGGTACGACGACCGCGCGGAGGTAGGCGAACAGCGGCCGCATCGCGTGGTCGAGGACCAGCGAGTGGCGGGCGGACCCGGCGGTCGCGGCGATCAGCACCGGCGTACCGGTCAGCGAGTCGGGGTCGAGGGCGTCGAAGAACATCTTGAACAGCCCGCTGTAGCTCGCGTTGAAGACCGGGGTGACGGCGATCAGCCCGTCGGCCGCCGAGACCCGCTCGCGCAGCTCGGTCAGCCGCGGCGTCGGGATGCCGCCGGTGACCATGAAGGTGGCCAGCTCACCGGCGACCTCCCGCAGCTCGACGAACTCCACCTCCACCGACTCGCCGCGCGCGCTCACCTGCGTCGAGGTCGCCTCGGCGACCTGGTCGGCGAGGAGGCGGGTCGAGGACGGGACGGTCAGGCCCGCGGTGACGACCACGATGCGACGGCTCATGCGGTGACCTCGGCTGCCTGGTCCGCCTGGGCCGCCTCGACGCGTGCCCGGGCGGGCTCGACCAGGTGGTGCGGGGCGTCCGGGCCGGCGGCCACGAGCGAGGCGTGGGTGGGCGGGTCGCTGGGCACGTGGGCGGGGCGGCGACGCTCGAACTCCTTGCGCAGCACGGGCACGACCTCGGTGCCGAGCATCTCCATCTGCTCCATCACCAGCGACGTCGGCAGGCCGGCGTGGTCGATGAGGAACAGCTGGCGCTGGTAGTCACCGACGTAGTCGGCGAAGCCCAGGGTGCGCTCGATGACCTGCTCGGGGGTGCCGACGGTCAGCGGCGTCATCTCGCTGAAGTCCTCGAGCGACGGGCCGTGGCCGTAGACCGGGGCGTT
Source organism: uncultured Actinomycetota bacterium (assembly GCA_963740115.1). Taxonomy (GTDB): domain Bacteria; phylum Actinomycetota; class Actinomycetes; order Propionibacteriales; family Nocardioidaceae; genus Nocardioides. The sequence goes on from CAVUCQ010000001.1 coordinate 503,611, forward strand.
GTCGAAGTAGGGCCGGAAGACGCGCTTGGCCTCGGCCTCGGTGCTCGCCATGAACACCTGTCCGCCCAGGCCGACGATGGCCTGGTCGGCGGCGCCGTGGCCGTAGTGCTCGAAGCGGCGGCGGTAGAGCTTCACCATCGCCTCGGTGTGCTCCTTGTTCCAGAAGATGTGGTTGTGGAAGAAGCCGTCGCCGTAGTAGGCCGCCTGCTCGGCGATCTCGCTGCTGCGGATCGAGCCGTGCCACACGAACGGCGGCGTGCCGTCGAGCGGCGCGGGCGTGGAGGTGTAGCCCTGCAGGGGCGTACGGAACTGGCCCTGCCAGTTGACGACCGGCTCGCGCCAGAGCTTGCGGAGCAGGTGGTAGTTCTCGATGGCCAGCTTGATGCCGTCGCGGATGTCCTTGCCGAACCACGGGTAGACCGGGCCGGTGTTGCCGCGGCCCATCATCAGGTCGACGCGGCCGCCGGAGAGGTGCTGCAGGAACGAGTAGTCCTCGGCGATCTTCACCGGGTCGTTGGTGGTGATCAGCGTGGTGCTCGTCGAGAGGATCAGCTTGTCGGTCTTCGCGGCGATGTAGCCGAGGTGGGTCGTCGGGGACGACACCACGAACGGCGGGTTGTGGTGCTCGCCGGTGGCGAAGACGTCGAGGCCGACCTCCTCGGCCTTGAGGGCCAGCTGCGTCATCGAGGCGATGCGCTCGGCCTCGGACGGCGTCCGTCCGGTGGTCGGGTCGGTGGTGACGTCGCCGACGCTGAAGATGCCGAACTGCATGATGGTCCCTCCGTGCTAGTTGAAGTTTGTATCATCTCCAACGGTGCTTGGGCGCCCAGTATTCCGTGGAATCGCCGCGTGGCGTACGGCGTTGGACCGGTGTCCGGGCGCACGCTCGGACAAGAGCCACTGTTCGGGAGGAGCGACGATGACCGACTTCACGCCCTTCGAGGACCTGCTGCGCGGACACGCGGGCCTGCTCGAGGACACCGTCCACGACCGCTGGGTGCGGGCCCAGGCGCTCTTCGAGGAGCGGTCCTACCGCGAGGCGGCCGTGCTGCTGACCGAGCTGCTCGACGAGGCCACCGACGTGGGGCACGAGCTGACCGACGTACGCCTGCTGCTGGCGCGGTCGCTCTTCCACTCCGCCCAGCTCGACGGCACCATCCGGGTCGCCACCGAGCTGCTGGAGCACGACCCCAACGAGCCGTACGCCCACCTCCTGGTGGGTCGCGCCCTGCAGCGCAAGGGCCGGGCCGACGAGGCCCAGCCGCACCTGCGGCTGGCCGAGCTGCTCGGGGGCTACCGCACCTGACCCGCTCGCCCGGGGCCGTCGTACGTCGGTCTCCGGGCGGGTCGAGGCGGATACCTGAGGTCCGTCAGCGGGCGGGTATCTGGGGACGTTCTGGTAGGTCGGAAGGCCTTTCCGACGACCACCACGTCCTCAGATACCCCCCATGGGGTCCGGCCCGACTTGATCTCTATACCCCCTAGGGGTATGGTGGACGACATGAGCGACAACCACGGACACCTCGAGGGCAACGACGAAGCCGTCCAGGCCCACCTCAAGCGACTGCGCCGGATCGAGGGGCAGGTACGCGGGATCCAGCGGATGGTCGAGGACGAGAAGTACTGCATCGACATCCTCACGCAGGTCTCCGCAGCCACGAAGGCGCTGCAGGCGCTGGCTCTCTCGCTGCTCGACGACCACATGGCCCACTGCCTCGTCGACGCCGCACGCCAGGGCGGCGAGGAGCAGGAGCTGAAGCTCAAGGAAGCCTCCGAGGCCATCGCCCGCCTCGTGAAGTCCTGACAAGGAGAACGACATGGACACCCAGACCTACACCGTCACCGGCATGACCTGCGGCCACTGCGCCGCCTCCGTCACCGAGGAGATCTCCGAGCTCGACGGCGTCGAGAACGTCGACGTCGTCGTCGAGACCGGAGCCGTCACCGTCACCAGCAGCGCCCCCCTCGACGAGTCGGCCGTCCGCGCCGCCGTCGAGGAGGCCGGCTACGCGCTGGCCTGAGAGCGCGTGAACCCCGACCAGGAGGTCCGATGAGCACCCCGACCCGCGTGGCCGCCTTCGTCACCGCCCTCATCGCCGCCTTCGCGGTGGCGTGGGGCGGAGGGCAGCTCGTCGGCCCGATCGACGCCGCGCCGGCGCCGGTCGCCCACGAGGGCGAGGCCGGCCACGGCGGCGACGAAGGTGAGGCCGAGGCTCACGGCGAGCACGACACGGCTGCCGTCGCCGACGCCACGGGCCTGACCGCCCGCGCCGACGGGTTCACCCTCGCGATCGCCGACCGCACCCTCCCGGCGGGACGCACCCGGCTCGACTTCCAGGTGCTCACCTCCAGCGGCCGGCCGCTGCTCGACTACACGCGCGAGCACGAGAAGGACCTGCACCTCATCGTCGTACGCCGCGACCTGACCGGCTTCCAGCACGTGCACCCGCGCCTCGACACGGAGACCGGCACCTGGTCCGTGGACGTACGCCTGACCCCGGGCGTGTGGCGCGTGATCGCCGACTTCACGCCCGAGGGCTGGGACGGGATCACCCTCGCCGACGACGTGTCCGTGGGCGGCGACTTCCGCCCGGCGGAGCTGCCCGCCGACGACCGCACCGCGACGCTGCGCACGCCCGAGGGCGTCTACACCGTCACCCTCGAGGGCGACACCGCGCCGGGAGCGAGCACCGTGCTGACCACGCGGGTCGAGCTGGACGGCGAGCCCGTCACCGACCTCGAGCCCTACCTCGGCGCCTTCGGCCACCTCGTGGCGATCCGCGCCGGCGACCTGGGCTACCTCCACGTCCACCCCGAGGAGGGCGAGCCCGGACCGGGGGTCGACTTCGCGACCGCGTTCCCCACGCCCGGGACGTACCGGCTGTTCCTCGACTTCCAGCACCGCGGCACCGTCCGCACCGCCGCGTTCACCGTCGAGTCGGGTGGAGCCCCCGGCCACGCCGCCGAGGAGGGAGACGACCATGGCCACTGAGGCCCCCACCCAGGACGTCGAGCTCGCCATCACCGGCATGACGTGCGCGTCCTGCGCCAACCGCATCGAGCGCAAGCTCAACAAGCTCGACGGCGTCACCGCGTCGGTCAACTACGCCACCGAGAAGGCGAAGGTCTCCTACCCCGGGACGCTCTCCACCGACGACCTGCTCAGGACCGTCGAGGCCGCTGGGTACGCCGCCGCGCTGCCGACCCCGCCCGACGCCCCTGCGGCCGAGGCCGAGCCCGAGCGACGACCCGCTGCTCCAGCGCCTGCTGGTCAGCACCGCGCTGAGCATCCCCGTCGTCGCAATGGCGATGGTGCCGGCCTGGCAGTTCACCTACTGGCAGTGGGCCTCCCTCGCCCTCGCGGCGCCGGTCGTGGTCTGGGGCGCGCTGCCCTTCCACCGGGCCGCCTGGACCAACCTGCGCCACGGCGCGACCACGATGGACACCCTCGTCTCGGTGGGCGTGCTGGCCGCCTTCGGCTGGTCGCTGTGGGCGCTCTTCCTCGGCACCGCCGGCGAGCCCGGCATGACGCACCCGTTCCGGATCTCGATCGACCGCACCGACGGCGCGGGCAACATCTACCTCGAGGCCGCCGCCGGCGTGACGACGTTCCTGCTCGCCGGCCGCTGGCTCGAGCACCGCTCCAAGCGGCAGTCGGGGGCGGCGCTGCGGGCCCTGATGGAGATGGGCGCACGCGAGGTCGCCGTGCTGCGCGACGGCCACGAGACCCGGATCCCGGTCGACCAGCTGGCCGTCGGCGACGAGTTCGTCGTACGCCCCGGCGAGAAGGTCGCCACCGACGGCGAGGTCGTCGAGGGCACCTCGGCGGTCGACGCCTCGATGCTGACGGGCGAGTCGGTGCCGGTGGAGGTACGCCCCGGCGATGCCGTCGTCGGCGCGACCGTCAACGCCGGCGGCCGGCTCCTCGTCCGCGCGACACGCGTCGGGGCCGACACCCAGCTGGCGCAGATGGCGCGACTCGTCGAGGACGCGCAGAACGGCAAGGCCGAGGTGCAGCGCCTCGCCGACCGGATCTCCGGGGTCTTCGTGCCGATCGTGATCGGCCTGGCCGTCGCGACGCTCGGCTTCTGGCTGGGCGCCGGGGCGGGCATGACCGCCGCCTTCACCGCCGCCGTCGCGGTGCTGATCATCGCGTGCCCGTGCGCGCTGGGCCTGGCCACGCCGACCGCGCTCATGGTCGGCACCGGGCGCGGCGCCCAGCTCGGCATCCTGATCAAGGGTCCGGAGGTGCTGGAGTCGACCCGACGCGTCGACACGATCGTGCTCGACAAGACCGGCACCGTGACGACCGGCGAGATGACCGTCCACGCGGTCCACGCCGCCGACGGCGAGTCCGCCGACGACGTACGCCGTCTCGCCGCCGCCCTCGAGTCGGCGTCCGAGCACCCGATCGGCCGAGCGATCGCCGCCACCGCCGGTCCGCTGCCCGCGGTGGAGGACTTCGCCAACCGCGAGGGCCTGGGTGTGCAGGGGGTCGTGGACGGCCACGCCGTGCTCGTGGGCCGCCCGCGGCTGCTCGAGGAGTGGAGCCAGCACCTCACCGCGGACCTCGCGGCCGCGGTCGAGCGGGCGCAGTGCGAGGGGTACACGCCCGTCGCCGTCGGCTGGGACGGCAAGGCCCGCGGCGTCATCGTCGTCGGCGACACCGTCAAGCCCACGTCGGCCCGCGCGATCGCCGAGCTCCGCGAGCTCGGGCTCACCCCGATCCTGCTGACCGGCGACAACGCCGCCGCGGCGCGCCACGTCGCCGACCAGGTGGGGATCGAGACGGTCGTGGCCGACGTGCTCCCGGCCGACAAGGTGGCCGAGGTGCAGCGGCTGCAGGCCGCCGGCTCGGTGGTCGCGATGGTCGGCGACGGGGTCAACGACGCCGCCGCGCTCGCGCAGGCCGACCTCGGCCTGGCGATGGGCACCGGCACCGACGTGGCGATCGAGGCCAGCGACCTGACGCTCGTACGCGGCGACCTGCTCGTCGCGGTCGACGCGATCCGGCTCTCGCGACGCACGCTGTCGACGATCAAGGGCAACCTGTTCTGGGCGTTCTCCTACAACATCGCCGCCCTCCCCCTCGCCGCGGCCGGGCTGCTCAACCCGATGCTGGCCGGCGCGGCGATGGCGTTCTCCAGCGTCTTCGTGGTGACCAACAGCCTGCGGCTGCGGGGGTTCCGCTCCTCGATCTCCTGAAGGTCTTCGCGTCGGGCCGGCGGTGCGGGAGGGGGATTCCAGCCTGTCGAAATCCCCGGCGCACCGCTCGGCCAGGGACACAAAGAGCACAACGGTGATCCCGGCCCTGTGGGGGAGAATGTGACGTGCGACACACACCCCCGATGAAGGAGCCGCCATGTCCCGGCAGATCCCGCTCGCCTCACTCGCCTGTCTCACCATGCTCTCGCTCGCTGCCTGTGGTGGCGACGAGGCCGACCCGGCCGACTACCCCGACTCCGAGATCACGTTCGTGGTGCCATTTGCTGCGGGCGGGCCGACCGACACCGTGACCCGGCTGATCTCCGAACCCATGTCCGAGGAGCTCGGTCAGCAGATCGTCGTGCAGAACGTCGAGGGTGCCGGCGGCACCGTCGCGGCCGGTCAGGTCGCCGGCGAGGAGGGCGACGGCTACCAGGTGCTCGTCCACCACATCGGCATGTCCACGGCTCCGAGCCTCTACCCAGACCTGGACTACGACCCGCTGGAGGACTTCAAGACCGTCGGCCTGGTCACCGACGTGCCCATGACGATCGTCGCGCGCAAGGACTTCGAGCCCGAGACGCTCGAGGAGCTGGTCTCCTACGTGGAGGAGAACGCCGACACCGTGACCCTCGCCAACGCGGGCGTCGGCGCGGCCTCCCAGCTGTGCGGGCTTCTCTTCGAGCAGGCGGTGGGCGTCGACCTCACCGAGGTGCCCTACGACGGCACCGGCCCGGCCCTGACCGACCTCGTCGGTGGCCAGGTCGACTTCATGTGCGACCAGACGACCAACACCGCCGCGACCATCCAGTCCGGCGACATCAAGGGCTACGCCGTGACGACGCCGGAGCGGGTGGACGCGCTGCCCGACCTGCCGACGACCGCCGAGGCGGGGCTGCCGGACGTCGAGGTCGGTGTGTGGCACGGGCTCTACGTCCCGGCCGACACCCCCGACGAGATCGTCGAGAAGCTGACCGACGCCCTCGCCGTCGCCCTGGCCGACCAGTCGGTCATCGACCAGTTCGCCGACCTGGGCACCACGCCCGTCCCCGAGGACCAGGTCACGCCGGACGCCCACACCGCCAAGCTGCAGGAGCAGATCGACCTCTGGACGCCGATCATCGAGGAATCCGGGGTCACCGGCGGATGAGCACCTACCCTGCGGCGTCCGGCGAAGATGCCGGGCGCTTCGGCGGAGGACGCCCCGGGCCGTCGCGCCCCGACCTGCTGGCGGGTGCGACGTTCGTCATCCTGGGCCTGGCGTTCGGGATCGGCGGCTCCAGGTACGACGTCGGGTCCGCGCTCAAGATGGGCTCGGGCTACGTCCCGCTGGTTCTCGGCGGAATCCTGACGGTGCTGGGGCTGATCATCGTGGCGGCGTCGTTCCGCGGCGTCGACCCGACGGTCGCCAACGCCGACCGCGGACCGGTCCCGTGGCAGCGGATGGGCCTGCTCCTGGCGGCGGTCATGTTCTTCGGGTTCACCGTGCGCGGGCTCGGGCTGGGCCCGACGCTGTTCGTGACGACGTTCATCGCCGCCCTCGCAGGTGATGGCACCACGGTCCGCCGTGCGCTCGTCATCGCCCTCGGCCTCACCGCCTTGTGCCTCGGCATCTTCGTCGGCCTGCTGCAGCTGCGGCTGCCGATCCTGGGCGACTGGACGGGCGGCTGACATGGACGGGATCCTCCTGGGCCTCGAGACCGCGCTGCAGCCCTCCAACATCCTCATCTGCCTGCTCGGCGTCACGCTGGGCACCGCGGTCGGCGTGCTCCCGGGCATCGGCCCCACCGCCACGGTGGCGCTCCTGCTGCCGATCACGTTCGAGTTCGACGCCGTCGCCTCCCTGATCATGCTGGCCGGCATCTACTACGGCGCGCAGTACGGCGGCTCGACGACGGCGATCCTGCTCAACCTCCCGGGCGAGTCCTCCGCGGTGGTGACCGCGCTCGACGGCCACCAGATGGCGAAGCAAGGACGAGCCGGGCCTGCCCTGGCCACGGCGGCGCTGGGCTCGTTCTTCGCCGGAACCGTCGCCACGGTGGCGGTGGCGTTCTTCGCACCGCCCTTGGCCGAGGCGGCCCTGGAGTTCGGACCGGCGGACTACTTCGCCATCGTGGTTCTGGGCCTGCTGGCCTCCATCGCCCTGGCCAGCGGGTCGGCGATCAAGGCGCTCGCCATGCTCGTGCTGGGCCTCCTGCTCGGCACCATCGGACAGGACCAGTTCACCGGCGTCCCGCGCTTCACCTTCGGGGTCCGCGAGCTCTACGGCGGGCTGGACTTCGTCTCGCTGGCGGTCGGACTGTTCGGTGTCGCCGAGATCATCCGCAACCTGGAGAAGCGCGACGACCCGGTCCTGGTGACCAGGAAGGTGCAGGGTCTCTGGTTGGGCCGGGACGACTTCCGGCGCATCCGGATGCCCGTCCTGCGCGGCACCGCCATGGGATCGCTGCTCGGCGTCCTGCCCGGTGGCGGTCACGTGCTGGCCAGCTTCACGTCGTACTCGCTGGAGAAGCGGGTCTCCAAGACGCCGCAGGACTTCGGCAAGGGCGCCATCGAGGGCGTCGCGGGGCCGGAGTCGGCCAACAACGCCGCGGCGCAGACGTCGTTCATCCCGCTGCTCACCCTCGGCCTGCCCGCCCACCCGGTGATGGCGCTGCTCGTCGGTGCCTTCATCATCCAGGGCATCACGCCCGGGCCCAACGTCATCAACGACGAGCCCGAGCTCTTCTGGGGCCTGATCGCGTCGTTCTGGATCGGCAACCTGCTGCTCGTGATGCTCAACCTGCCGCTGATCGGGCTCTGGGTGCGGATGCTGAGCGTGCCCTACAACGTGCTCTTCCCCGCGATCATCGCCTTTGCGTCGATCGGCTGCTACTCGCTGGGCCTCAACGCGTGGGACGTGTTCGCCATCGCCGCGGCCGGGCTGCTGGGCTACTTCCTCATCCGCTGGGGCTGCGAGGCCGCACCGCTGCTGCTCGGCTTCGTCCTCGGACCGCTCCTGGAGGAGAACCTGCGCCGGGCGATGATCATCTCGCGGGGTGACCCGTCGGTGTTCGTCACGCGGCCGATCTCGGCGACGCTCCTCGCGCTCGCACTCGTCATCGTGGTGGCCGCGCTGCTGCCGTCCGTACGGAGCAAGCGTGAGGTCGTCTTCAGCGGCGAGGACGACTGAGCGGATCCCGCGTGACACCTCGCAGGCCGGTCGGCGAGGTGCTCGCCGTGTGTGCAGAGGTCATGGGGACGTGCGGTTCGGACCGTCGATTCCCATGACGTCCTGCGGGGAGCGACCTGAGAGGATCTGCTCCGTGGACGGCCCCCTTCCCCTCGCCCTGATCGCCGCGTCGCTCGTCTTCGCGGCGGTGGTCCTGGTCTACGTCGCGCTGGGTCGTACGCCCGACTGGGGGCTGCTGGGCTTCGCCGGCGTGATCGAGGCGGGCACCCTGGTCCTGCTGGTGGTCGCCGCGGTGCAGGTCGGGGACGCCGACCTGGCCGGGGCTGCGGCGATCACTCTGTTCGGCTACCTGCTGGCGGGACTGGTCCTTCTGCCGCTCGGGTTCGCGTGGTCGCTGGCGGAGCGCAGCCGCGGGGCGACCGCCGTCCTCGCGGTCGCCGGACTGACCGAGGCCTTCGTGGTCGTGCGCGCGCTTCAGATCTGGCCGTCATGAGCGCGCCCCCTGAGCCGACACCCGGCTCGACCCGCACCTCGACGCGCTCCGGCGCAGGCCGGGTCCTCGTCGCCGTCTACGGGGTGTTCGCCCTCGCGGCGACCGCCCGCTCGCTGGTCCAGCTGCTGACCAAGGCCGACGAGGCCCCGCTCGCCTACGGCCTCTCGGCGCTCGCCGCGCTGGTCTACGTCGCCGCCACCCTCGGGCTCGCCGAGGTCGGTCCGCAGCCGCGACGGCTCGCCTGGGCCGCCGTCGGCTTCGAGCTCGTCGGCGTGCTGACCGTCGGCACGCTCACCGTGCTCGACCCGGAGCTCTTCCCCGACGCGACCGTCTGGTCGTCTTACGGCGCGGGCTACGGCTGGCTGCCCCTCGTGCTGCCGTTCGCCGGCATCGCCTGGCTGGTGCACACCCGACCGCGGTCGAGCGCCGACTCGGTCTAGGCCGAGGTCGGCGGCAGGTGCTTCTTCATCAGCCGCTTGACCCGCCGCTGCTTGCGGTCGGGGATCATCGAGCGCATCTCCTCGAGCTTGCCGAAGCACAGGAGCCGGTCCTCGCCCTCGAGCACCGTCTTGTTGCGCGGGTTGGGGATCACCTGGGTGCCGCGGTGCAGCGTCAGGACGGTGATGTCGCGCTCGTCGAGGCCGGACTCCCCGAGCTTCTTGCCCACCATGTCGGAGCCGGCGTGCACGACGATCTCGGCGACGCCGTAGCCGGTCGACACCGTCAGCCGCTGGCGTACGTCGATGTCGGGGAAGGCCACCTGGTTGTCGATGTAGTCGATGATCGCGCCCGCCACGTCGAGCTTGGTCGCCGCCTCGATGCCCTCCAGCCCGGGTGAGGAGTTGACCTCCATCACCTTGGGCCCGTCGCGGCCCTCGAGCATGTCGACGCCGGCAACCCGCAGGCCCATGATCTGCGCGGAGCGCACCGCCACCCGCTCGAACTCCTCGTCGAGCTCGACCGGCTCGACGCTGCCGCCGCGGTGCACGTTGGAGCGGAACTCGTCGCCCTGCGCGACCCGGCGCATCGCCGCCACCACGCGGTCACCGACGACGAGGGCGCGGATGTCGCGGCCCTTGCTCTCCTTGACGAAGCTCTGGATCAGCACGTTCTGGCGGGTGCTCTGCAACGTCTCGATGATCGCCTCGGCCACCTTGATCGTCGGGGCCAGGATCACGCCGATGCCCTGCGTGCCCTCGAGCAGCTTGATCACGACCGGCGCGCCGCCGACCCGCTCGATCGCGGGGATCACGTCCGCGCGGTCCTGCACGAAGGTCGTCGCGGGCATCGGGATCTTGTGGCGCGACAGGATCTGCGTCGCGCGCAGCTTGTCGCGGCTGTTGGCGATGCCGTAGGACGTGTTGGGCGTGTAGACGTCCATCTGCTCGAACTGCCGCACCACGGCGGTGCCGAAGTAGGTGATCGAGTTGCCGATGCGCGGCAGCACGGCGTCGTACGTCGACAGCTGCTTGCCGCGGAACAGCAGGTCGGGCTCGTCCCCCGTGAGGTCGATCCCGAAGCGCAGCGTGTTGAGCACCTTGACGTCGTGGCCGCGGTCGACGGCCGCCGTACGGAGGCGCTGCGTGCTGTAGGAGCGCGGCGCGCGGGAGAGGATGGCGAGCTTCATGGTGGGACATCCAAGCACGCCCCGCGGACCGGCCACCTGACAAGATGGCGCCGTGTCCACCGCCCCCATTCCGCCCGCAGAGGCGCACGACGCAGGGCCCGTCGATGGCCCGGTCGTGGTGGGGTGGCGCGAGTGGGTGGCGCTCCCCCAGGCCGGCGTGGACTGGGTGAAGGCGAAGGTCGACACCGGCGCCCGGTCGTCGTCGATCCACGCCTTCGACCTCGAGGCCTACGACGTCGACGGCCAGGAGTGGGTGCGGTTCTCGATCCACCCCTGGCAGCGCTCCGACGAGGACGTCGCCGAGCTCAGCCTGCCGGTGCTCGACCGGCGCGACGTGCGCAGCAGCAACGGCCAGACCGAGCAGAGGTACGCCGTCGCGCTGGACGTGACCCTCGCCGGGCGGACCATCACCACCGTGATGACGCTGAGCAACCGCGACGAGATGGGCTTCCGGATGCTGATCGGCCGCGAGGCCCTCGAGCGCGGGTTCCTCGTCGACTCCGCGATGTCCTACGCCGGCGGCCGGCCCCGCCGTGCGGTGCGGCGCAAGAACTGGGGCAAGTGATGGCGCGGGAGTCCTTCGCCATCGGCGGTGTCCGGATCCGGGCCGGCACGGTGCGCGCCCTCGAGCTGCCGATCACCCGGCTGGTGACCGGCGCCGACGTGACGCTGCCCGTCCGGGTCGTGCACGGACGCGAGGACGGTCCGATCGCCTGGATCGACGCGGCGATCCACGGCGACGAGGTCGCCGGGGTCGAGGTCGTCCGCCAGGTGATGGCCGGGCTCGACCCGAAGGGCTTCCGCGGCACGCTGGTCGCGGTGCCCATCGTCAACGTGCTCGGCTTCATGACCGGCGACCGCTACCTCCCCGACCGGCGCGACCTCAACCGCTCCTTCCCCGGCTCCGCGCGCGGCTCGCTCGCCGGCCGGATCGCCCACCTCTTCATGCGCGAGATCGTGGCCGGCTGCGAGGTCGGCATCGACCTGCACACCGGCTCCGACCGCCGCAGCAACCTGCCGCAGGTCCGCGCCGACCTCGACGACCCCCGCACCCGCGAGCTGGCCCAGGCGTTCGGTGCGCCCGTCATGCTGCACGCCAAGATCCGCGACGGGTCGCTGCGCCACGCCGCCCGCGAGCAGGGCGCGAAGGTGCTGCTCTACGAGGGCGGCGAGAACCTGCGCTTCGACGGCTACGCGGTCGACGCGGGCGTGATCGGCGTACGCCGCGTGCTGGCCGCGCTCGGCATGACCGAGGCGGTCGACGAGCCACCGGTCGAGGCGAGCCTCGAGTGCCGCTCGAGCGGGTGGGTCCGCGCACGCCGGACCGGGATCCTGCACCTCGACGTCGCGCTCGGCCAGAAGGTGAGCGACGGCGAACGGCTCGGCACCCTCTTCGACTCCTTCGGCAAGACCCTCCGCGCCGTCTACGCCAACCGCGACGGCATCGTGATCGGGCGCACCGAGGCACCGCTGGTCAACTCCGGCGACGCCGTCGTGCACATCGCCAGCTGAGCCGGCTGCCCGATCCTGGCGGTGGCCCGTCTGGTTGGGTGGCGTGCATGTGCTTCGACGTGGCCGCCTTCCGTGCCGGCTTCCCCTCCCTCGCCTCGGGCATCGCCCACTTCGACAACCCCGGGGGCACCCAGACGCCGGCCGTGGTGGGTGAGGCGATCGCCCGCACCCTGACCGGGCCGCTGTCGCAGCGCGGCTCCGCGCTGGTCAGCCAACGCAACGCCGAGGACGCCGTGGTCGGGTTCCGTGCCGCGGTGGCCGACCTGGTCGGCGGCCTCCCCGAGGGAGTCGTGCACGGGCGCAGCGCGACGCAGCTGACGTACGACGTCGCGCGGACGCTCGCCCGGACCTGGGCGGCGGGTGACGAGGTCGTCGTGTGCGAGCTCGACCACGACTCCAACGTGCGCCCGTGGGTCCAGGCGGCCGAGCGCGCCGGCGTCACCGTCCGCTGGCTGCGGCTCGACCCGGCGACCGCCGAGCTCGACCTGTCGGACCTCGACGAGGTGGTCAACGAGCGCACCCGGCTCGTCGCCCTCACCGCGGCCTCCAACCTGCTGGGCACCCGACCACCCGTCGCCACCGTGGCCCGCCGAGCCCACGAGGTCGGCGCGCTCGTCCACGTCGACGGCGTCCACCACGCCGCCCACGCGGCGCCAGACATCGCGGCCATGGGGGCCGACTTCCTGGTCTGCTCGCCCTACAAGTTCTTCGGCCCGCACTGCGCGGCGCTCGTCGCCGACCCGGCCCTGCTGGAGACGTTGCGGCCCGACAAGCTGGTGCCGTCGACCGACGTCGTGCCCGAGCGGTTCGAGCTCGGGACGCTGCCCTACGAGCTGCTCGCCGGGGTGACGGCGGCGATCGACCACATCGCCGACATCGCGCCGCCGGGCGGCCCACGCCGCGACCGGCTGGTGGCGGCGCACGCTCTCATCCAGGAGCACGAGCTGAGGCTGCGCGGGCGCATCGAGGAGGGCCTGGCCCCCCTGGGTGACCGCCTCACCCTCCACTCGCGAGCCACCGACCGCACCTCGACGTTGTTCCTCACCCTGCGCGACCGCCGGGCGCTCGAGGCGTACGAGTTCCTGACCCGGCGTGACGTGCTCGTGCCGGCCGGCACCTTCTACGCCTACGAGACCTTCCGCGCGCTGCGGCTGCCGGTCGACTCGGGCCTGCGGATCGGGCTGGCGGCCTACAACGACGACGCCGAGGTGGACCGGCTGCTCGAGGGGCTCACCGCGTTCGTCGGCTGACCCGCTCCAGCGCCACGGTCCGCGCGCCCGGCACGAACCCGAGGCGCCGGTAGAGCCGCGCGGGTCCGGGGTGGTCGTCGTCCCCGCGGGGGCAGACCAGCCCCTCGGTCGCGCCGAGGCTCGCGGGCCGCGGTCAGCGCGGAGACCGATGCGGCGGCGGCCAGGCCGCGGCCGCGGTGCTCGGGGACGCAGCCCACGGGCTCGACCAGAGCCACGCCGGTGGACTCGTCCCACCACACGCAGCACGAGGCCACCCACTCACCCGACCCGCTCACGACGACGTGGTCCAGCGCCGGCCGGTAGGGCGGTGTCGCCATCAGCCGCCGGTAGGCAGCGCCCGTCACCTTGGACGTGGCCGACCAGGCGGCGCGGTGCACCGCGGCTCGCTGCTCGTGCTCCTCGGGCACGACCGCCCGGACGCTGTAGCCGTCGGGCAGCACGACGGGCGGCAGGTCGCCGAGGTCGAGGTGGTGGTGGGTGAACCACGGCGCCTCCACCGCGGTGAAGCCGACGTCCGCCAGCACCCCCAGGACGACGTCCTCGGTCTCCAGGGTGCTGGTCGTGACGTCGCCGACGGCCGCCTCGAGCGCCGCCGCCACGACTGCCCGCACCGCGTCGGGGTCGACCCCGCAGACCTCCAGCCAGCCGGGCGACTCCAGCCACGCCCAGGCGTCGTCGAGCACGAACACCGGCCCGAGGTCGAGCGCCTCCGGCTCGCCGTACGCCGCCGACCAGGCGAGCTGACCGGGGTGGTGCCGCGCTGTGCGCGACCACAGGCTCGAGGCGAGCTCCTGCATGCGCGGCAGCGCCGTGTCGATGTCGAGCCGCTCGGGGGTCATGGCGGCACTCTGGCAGGACCACCACGTCGCGGCACCCGGTTATCGGATCGGCCGAACCAGCCAGCGCGCTCGCAGCGTTACAGGTCGGGAACGGTTCCCGACGACGAGGCCCGGAAGAGGGTGGCGAGATGCGTACGCTGACGCGTCCCAGGATGCAGCTCGGATGGAAGGCCTGGCTCGGGATCGGGCTCGTCGGGCCGTTGGTCGCAGGGGTCGCGCTGATCCCGTCCAACGCCTCCGACGTGGGCGACCCCGCCCAGCACGACCACGGCGACCACGACCACGCGGCGATGACCGCGGGCCTCCAGGACGACCTGGCCCGCGTCCGCAGGGCCACCGCGAGGTTCCATCGGGTGGAGGCGGCCGAGGCGGCTGGTTACGAGCTCGGCTGGGTCAATGGAGAGCCGAGGCGGATCGTCAACACCTGCGTCGCGCGGCCCGCCGCCGCCGGGGGCGGCGCGATGGGCTTCCACTACTTCCACGCCGACCTGATGCGCGACCCCGCCGTCGACCCCCTCCGACCCGAGGTGCTGGTCTACGCGCCCGACGAGGACGGACGCCTGCACCTGGCCGCGGTGGAGTGGGTCGCCCTCAGCGCCGACTCGAACCCTGCTGGGGTCTCGACGGCGCCCTCGGTGCTCGGGATGCAGATGCACATCATCGCTCCGAAGCCCGGTCCCGCCTTCTACCTGACGCACGCGTGGATCTGGCAGGAGAATCCCGCCGGGATGTTCGCCGACTGGAATCCGGACGTGACCTGCGACTGAATTCACTGGCGCCGACGAACCACATGGCAGGACCATCGCGTTGGGGGGTTGATACCCGCGACGCGAGGGGGTGACCCATGGACCTCGACCAGGACTTCGCCGAGTTCGTGGGTGCCCGCTGGGCTTCGCTCTACCGACTGGCCTACCTGTTGGCGGCCTCGCCCACCGGCGCGGAGGACCTGATGCAGACGACCCTGGAGAAGGCGTACGTGAGCTGGGGGCGGATCAGCGCGATGGAATACCCGGAGGCCTACGTGCGCCGCATGATCACCACCACCCTGGTGTCCAGCCGCCGCCGCGCCTGGAACCGCGAGCGGCCCACCGAGCACCTCCCCGAGACCGGTGACGAGTCGGGCGAGATCGGTGCCCTCGACCGCTCCCTGCTCTGGCCCCTGGTCTGCGCGCTGCCGGAGCGGCAGCGAGCGGTGATCGTGCTGCGCTACTACGAGGACATGACCGAGGCACAGATCGCGCAGACGATGGGTTGTGCGGCCGGAACGGTGAAGTCGCAGTCGTCGGCGGCCATGGCCGCCCTGCGACGTGCCCTGGCCGCGTCGGGCATCGCGCAGGAGGCGGGTGGGTCATGACTCTCGACGAGGAGCTGCGGGCCACCCTCGGGCTCGAGGCCGAGCTGCGCACGCCGCCAGCGCCCGACGTGATCGGCCTGATCCACGGCGGCCGCATCCGTCGGCGCCGGCGCACCGTGGCACGGCTCAGTGCCGTGGTGGCCGCTGCGCTGGTGGTCGGCGCGATCGGACTGGGTGTCGTGACGCGCGACCCTCGCGCGGACAGTGGGGTGGTCTCGCCGCCGAGTCCGACACTTCGCACGGATCTCGAGGTCATGTCCGACGATGGGCGTGCGACGCTGGAGGCCGGCACCTACCGCCTGTTCGTGGGGCATGACGCGGCCGGCGCGACGGTGGATGTCGACGTGACCGTCGAGGGGCTTCACTGGAAGCACTCGGACTTCCCCCTCGTGTCGGACCAGTACGGCGTCACGCATGCCGGCTTCGGTGTCTACCAGCCTCGAGTCCTGGCGGCGGGCAACGGATGCGAGACCGACCCCACCCTGTCAACCCTGGCACGGACGCCCGCCGGCCTGGCCGCACAGCTGGCCGCAGCTTCCCCGCAGCACCGTCCTCCAGGAGCCCGAGCCGGCCAGGATGCTGGGTCTCGCCGGCGTCCACCTGCGGCTGCGCATCGACGTCGACTGTCCCGGCTACTACCGGGTCGCGCACGCCGCTGGCGGAACACGCGGCATCACCTACACCCCCTACGGGTTCCCTGCGTCGGACGTCGTGATCGACTTCTGGGTCCTCGACGTCGGCGGCACAGTGGTCGTGATCGACGAGTGGCACAACATCGACGCGCCGTCGCGCGTGGTGGATCGGGCCCGTGACGCGCGCAGGTCGATCACGTTCGTGACGGACGAGTAGGCCGATGGCACGCGGCTCGTCACCGCCATCCATCCGCCCGGTCCCCGCAGGAGGTCGAAGATCGCTCGTACCCGGTACGAGCAGACCTTGAGCTAGGCGGGATGCACCTGCTCGTCGACCTCCTGCGCGCCCGGCCCGGACTCGTGGGCGCGGGAGTCGAGGGCGTCGGTGTCCACCATGTCGCCCACGGTGGCGTTGCCCGCGGGCTCGGCGTCGAGGGCCGCCTGCCGCTCCTCGTCGGTGACCCGCTTGCCGGCGCCGGGGAAGATCGACCGCTCGGGGTGCTCGGCGTAGGGGTCGGGCGCGGTCTCGTCGTCGCTGCTCATGTCCTCGACCGTACGCCGACCGGCAGGTCAGGAGGATGCTCGTCCGGTGACCGCGATCGAGATACGCAACGCCCCCGACGACGGCGTGCTCAGGTTCGAGGCCTGGGACGACGACTCCCGCATCGGCGAAGCGACGGCCCGGCCTGTCCAGCTGTTCGAGCAGGAGCACTTCTGCGAGGTCCGGGTGGACCAGGATCGGCGCCGCCAGGGCATCGGCACCGCCTTGTACGCCGCGCTCGACAGGGCCCTGCCGAAGGGCGAGGCGCTGGTGTGCCGCCTCCTGCACGGGGACGGTGCTGCCGTCGGCTTCGCAGGCTCGATCGGCCACGACCTCGTCGAGCTGTGCCCCGCACCTCAGGCGGATCCGTCGGCGCCCGCATGGGAGGCCTGGATCTCGCGGCAGGCGGTCCCGGACGGTGCGGTGGCCGTGCGCAGCGACGAGGTGCCGGCCAGCGACCTGGAGGAGGCGTGGGTGGACTACTACGTCTGGGCACACGAGTCGATCGGGCCCCTGCGGCCGCGCGACGTCGTCGCTGCCGCGTCCTCGGGGATCGCCGACCACCTCGACCACGCCGCGTCCACGCTGATCCTCCGGGACGGTGGGATCGTGGCCCTGAGCCTCGTCTTCGACGAGGTGGCTGAGGACGGGATCATCCGCGTCCTGGCGGAGACGCCGCGCATCGACGAGCCCGGCGGGATCCGTCTCGTGGCCGCCGCCGTCGCACGCACGCTCGCCGTGCTCGGCGGCCGCGGTGTCCGGGTCGCCGAGCTCGAGGGGCGCACGTTCGATCCCCACGTCCCGGCGGTGGTCGCCACCTTCCCACCGCATTCCAGCAACCCGATGAGCGTCGTACGCCTCCACCGGTCGTCGTAGCGCGGCGGGTCGACCACCACGTCGCGGCGTCCGCCCTGTCGGTCCCCTCCGCCACAATGGGCGGGTGAGCCGGCCATGGTGACGCAGCACTGGGTGCTGCACGTCGACATGGACCAGTTCCTCGTCGCCGTCGAGCTGCTGCGCCACCCCGAGCTCGTCGGCCGGCCGGTCGTCGTCGGCGGCCGCGGCGACCCGACCGAGCGCGCGGTGGTGTCCACGGCGTCCTACGAGGCGCGCGCCCACGGCGTACGCTCCGGGCTCGCGCTCAAGCTCGCCCGGCGGCGCTGCCCCGACGCGGTCTTCCTGCCGGTCGACTTCCCGGTCTACGAGGCCGCGTCGGCGCGCGTGATGGAGACGCTGCGCGCGACTCCGGGGGCCGTGGTCGAGGTGCTCGGATGGGACGAGGCGTTCGTCGGCGTCGAGACCGACGACCCGCTCGCGACGGCGCACGCGATCCAGGCCGCGGTGCTCGCGGCGACCGGGCTGCACTGCTCCGTCGGCATCGGCGACACCCTGGTGCGCGCCAAGATCGCGACGGACTTCGGCAAGCCGCAAGGCACGTTCCGGCTCACCCGCGACAACTGGATGGAGGTCATGGGCGAGCGGCCGACCACCGCGCTGTGGGGCGTCGGTCCGAAGATCGGCGCCCGGCTCGAGGCGATCGGGATCCGCACGGTCGCGGACCTCGCGGCCGCCGACGAGGAGGCGCTGGTCGCGGCGTTCGGTCCGTCCAGCGGCGGCCACCTCGGGCGGCTCGGCCGCGGCGGCGGGCGCACCCGGCCGGACGACACCCCATGGGTGGCGCGGGCCCACGGCCGGGAGACGACCTACCAGGCCGACCTCACCACGCCCGACGAGGTGCGCTCCGCGCTGGTCGAGCTCGCGGCGCGGGTGGTCGACGACGTACGCAAGGAGGAGCGCGCGGTGCAGCGCGTCCACCTCAAGGTGCGGTTCGTCCCGTTCTTCACCTTCACCAAGGTCCGCAAGCTCGCCGAGCCGACCTACGACGTCGACACCATCGCGCGGACGGCCTACGAGCTCTACCTCGCGCTCGACGACCAGCGACCGGTGCGGCTGCTCGGCGTGCGCGGGGAGATGGTGCCGCCCGACGGGGGTACTGACCCCCGTCGGGCGACACCCTCACTCGGTGGCGATCGCGTCGAGCACCTTCATCCGCGACGCGCGGACCGCCGGCACGATGGCGGCCAGCACCCCGAAGATGACGGCCACGACGAAGAAGACCGCCAGTCCGGTGAGCGGGAGCGCCAGCTCGGTCAGGTCGTCCTTGAGCGACTGGCGCAGGACGACGCCGATGACGAGTCCGACCACCATGCCGAGCACCGCGCCGAGCAGCGCGATCGCCACCGACTCCAGCGTGATCATCCGCCGCAGCTTGCTTCGCGAGAGCCCGACGGCGCGGAGCAGCCCGATCTCGCGGGTGCGCTCGATGACGCTGAGGCCGAGCGTGTTGACGATCCCGATCACCGCGATCACGACCGCGAGGGCGAGCAGCCCGTAGATCACGTAGAGCAGCTGGTTGACCTGGCCGCTGATCAGCTCCTTGAACTCCTCCTTGTCCTGCACCGTGAGGATCGGCAGGTCCGCCACCACGTCGTCGAGGTCCTGCTTCACCGTCTCCCGGTCCGCCCCCTGCTCGACCATGATGCTGAGCGCCGAGTCGCTGGGCTTGATCCCTGCGTCCCGGAACACCGAGAGCGGCACCGTGATGCCGCCGGTGGTGGGCGTCGCCTCCGACACCCCCACCACCTCGAGCGCGATCGTCTCGCCGCCGGGGAAGGCGACGTCGATCGTGTCGCCCGGTGCCGCCCCCAGGTCCTCGGCACGATCCTCGTTGAGGATGGCCTGGTGGCCGGACAGCTGGTCGCTGCCCGCGAGCATCGTCAGCTCGTAGATGTCGAAGAACGCCTCGTCCACGCCCACGGCGAAGGTCTGGTCCGGCTCGCCGTCGACCTCCACGCTCACCGGCACACCCTGCTGTCGGGAGACCAGGGCGACGCCGTCGACGTCCTCCATCCGGTTGCCGTACTGCGCCGGGAAGCTCTGGAAGGTCGGCATCTGCACGAGGAAGTCGCTGCGGAACTCCTCGTCGACGACCGCGTCGTTGGTGGCGCTGAGTGACGACGCGAGCACGCCGACGGCCGAGACCACGGCGAGGCCGATCATCAGCGCGGAGGCGGTCGCGCCCGTACGCCGGGGGTTGCGCAGGGCGTTCTCGCCGGCCAGCCGCCCGGTGGTTCCGAAGACGCGGCCGAAGATCGACCGGCAGGCGACCAGCACCGGGTGGCCGACGACAGGCGCGAGCACCGCGGTGGTCACCACCCAGATGACCGCTCCGGCTCCGATCCAGATGGCGTCGGTGCCGGGTGCGCCCATCAGACCGGCGACCGCGAGCGCGGTCCCGATCACCATGGCGACGCCACCGAGCACGAGCCGCAGGCCCATGCTCTTCTCCTGCACGACCAGGTCGTCACGCATGGCCGCCACCGGCGCCACCTTCGCGGCGCGCCGAGCCGGGACGAACGCAGCGACCATGGTCACCACGATGCCGACGACGTAGCCGGCGACGACGGTGAACGGGGTGAGGGTCAGCACCTCTCCGGCGATGTCGAGGCCGAAGGTCCGGAACAGCCCGGCCAGCAGCCGGGAGAGCCCGAGGCCCAGGAGCAGCCCGAGCGTCGAGCCGACCAGGGCCATCAGGAACGCCTCGATGAGCACGGAGCGGGTGACCTGCTTCTTGCTGGCCCCGAGCGCGCGCAGGAGCGCGGACTCGCGGACCCGCTGCGAGACCAGGATCGAGAAGGTGTTGAAGATGATGAAGGCGCCCACGACGATCGCGATGACCGCGAACGTCGTGAGGAAGATCGAGATGACGTCGAGGAACTGGCCGATCTGCTCCTGGGTCTCCTTCACCACCTCGTCGCCGGTCACCGCTGTGAAGCCGGCGGGCGCGACGGACCGGGCCGCGTCGGCGAGCTCGGTCTGGCTGACACCGTCGGCCCCGGTCAGGGACACGGTGGTGAAGGCGTCCTCGCCGCCGAGGAAGATCTCCTGCGCCTCGGCGGTGTCGAGCAGGACCAGGGTCGCCCCCGCCGTGCCCCCTCCGTTGAAGTCGGCCGTGCCGACCAGGGTGAACTCCCGGCGCGGCTCGGTGGTCGGCACGATCATGGTGACGGTGTCGCCGACCTCGTAGGAGCCCCGCTCGGCCGAGGAGGTGTCGATGGTGATCTCGCCGGGCTCTTCAGGCCATCGACCCTCGTTGAGCTCCAGGATCTCCTCGCCCGCCATGTTCTCGCTGGGGGCGTAGTTGAACGCCAGGGTCGGGGCACCCTGCCCGCCGACGAGCTTGTTGTCCTTGCCGAGCAGGAAGGAGCCGACGCCGTCCACCGAACCGGTGGCGTCCGCGACCTCGGGGAGGGCGGACAGCGCGTCGACATCGGACGGCGTGACCAGCTGCTCGGTGGCGACGCCGGCGTCGACCGCCTGGACGTCGCTGTCGGGGCGGACCACGGCGTCCGAAGTCGACCCGTTGACGATGTTGTCGAAGGTCGCGTTGAGGCCGGTGCTGAACGTCATCACGCCGGAGAGGAAGCCGATGCCGAGCACGATGGCGAGGGCGCTCATCATCAGGCGCACCTTGCGGGCGAGCAGGTTGCGCCAGGTCAGGCGGAGCACTCAGCTCGCCGCCTTCGCGATCGCGGCGTCCTGCAGCTTCGCCATCTTCTCGAGGATCGCGTCGCGGTCGGGGCTCCGCAGCTCGTCGACGATGCGGCCATCGGCGAGGAAGACGATGCGGTCGGTGTAGGACGCGGCGACCGGGTCGTGGCTCACCATGACCACCGTCTGGCCGAACTCGTCGACGCTGCGGCGCAGGAACCCGAGCACCTCGGCGGAGCTGGTCGAGTCGAGGTTGCCGGTCGGCTCGTCGGCGAACACGATGGAGGGCTGGCTGACGAGGGCACGTGCGCAGGCCACGCGCTGCTGCTGACCCCCCGACATCTCGCTGGGGCGGTGACCCAGGCGCGGACGCAGGCCGACGGCGTCGACGACCTGGTCGAACCACGCGCGGTCCGGCTTGCGGCCGGCGAGGCTGAGCGGCAGCAGGATGTTCTCCTCGGCGCTCAGCGTCGGCACCAGGTTGAAGGACTGGAAGACGAAGCCGACCCGCTCGCGGCGCAGGGTGGTGAGGTCCTTGTCCTTCAGGCTGCCCAGGGAGGTGCCGTCGACGACGGCCTCACCGGAGGTCGGGGTGTCGAGGGCGGCCAGGCAGTGCATCAGCGTGGACTTGCCCGACCCCGACGGGCCCATGATGGCGGTGAACTCGCCCTTCATCAGCTCGACGGTGACCCCGTCGAGGGCGCGCACCTCTGCTTCGCCCTTGCCGTAGACCTTGACCAGGTCGTGTGCACTTGCTGCGACGCCCTGCGTCGACTCCCCCGTGGATTGCTCAGTCATGGTGGTCAGTCTCGCAGGGTCGCGAAGGCCGGTGCCATGGGATAGATCCCGCACGGCTCCCTGACATTCGTCAGGGAGCCCTCGGGGTCGCGCGCCCTGTCGGCACCCCTAGATTGTGGCCGTGGGAGACGTCGCGGCGGGCCTGGTGACGGGCCTGTCGCTCATCGTGGCGATCGGCGCGCAGAACGCGTTCGTGCTGCGCCAGGGTCTGCGCCGCAGCCACGTCGGCCTGGTCGTCGCGATCTGCGCGCTGTCCGACGTCGTGCTCATCGTCGCGGGTGTCGCGGGCATCGGCGTCCTCGTCGACCGGGCGTCGTGGGCCGTCGAGGTGATCCGCTGGCTGGGCGTCGCCTTCCTCACCGTCTACGGCATCGGCTCGCTCCTGCGGGCCCGTCGACCGCAGGTGCTCGCCGCCGGTGACGCGGTGGTCGAGTCCCGTGGCGGGGTGGTCGGCCGCGCCGTGGCGCTGACCTGGCTCAACCCGCACGTCTACCTCGACACGGTGCTGCTGCTCGGCTCGATCGCGGGCACCCGCGGCGATCCGGGACGGTGGTGGTTCGCCCTGGGTGCGTGCGTGGCGAGCATCGGCTGGTTCGCCGGACTCGGGTACGGCGCGCGGCTGGCGGCGCCGCGGCTCGCGAACCCCCGCGCCTGGCAGGTGCTCGACGTCCTGATCGGGATCGTGATGCTCGCGATCGCGGTCCGCCTGGCCCTCGGCTAGTCCGGGTCGGGCTCCGGCTCGCGCGCCACGGCCTCGTCGTGCCGGGCGTGCAGTCGCTCGCGGACCTCGTCGGCGTCGTAGTGACGGCGTACGCGCTCGTCCCGGGCGACCGCCGCACCGGTGGCCACGCCGGCCAGGATCCCGGCGAGGCCGAGCAGCTTCCATGCGCGCATGTGGGGAGAGTAGCCCCCGGCCGCCGCGCGTGGTGCAGACTGCCGCGCATGCCACCCGCCCTCAGCCTCGACCAGGCCGTGGACCTCACCCGCAGCGGCGACATCTGGCTGTTCCGCGGGCGTCGCGTGCCGGACCGGGCGATCCGCGCGGTCACCAACTCGCCGGTCAACCACGTCGGGATGGCGGTCGTGGTCGACGACCTGCCGCCGCTGATCTTCCACGCCGAGCTCGGCCGCAAGCAGGTCGACATGTGGACCGGCGCTCACCACCGCGGCGTCCAGCTCCACGACCTGCGCGAGGCGGTGTCGCGGTGGCAGACCGAGTACGACCAGGACGCGTGGCTGCGCCAGCTCGACCCCGGCATCGGCCGCGAGGAGGAGGACGGCATGCTGCGCGCCGTGGCCCGCCTCGACGGCGTCTCCTTCCCCAGCCTCACCAGGCTCGGCACCCGCTGGCTGCGCGGGCGCGACGCCTACGTCCCGCGCCGCAAGCGCGGCCAGCGCGCCACCCCCGAGGCCGCGTTCTGCGCCGAGATCGTCGCGACCTGCTACATCGAGATGGGCATCCTCCGCGACGACCGCCGCGCCACCTGGTACGACCCCGGCTCCTTCTGGAGCGGCGACTACCTCCCCATCTCCGAGGGCTGGACCCTCGGCAAGGAGGTCGCGGTCAGCCGCCAGGAAGGCCCCTGACGGCGCACATGAGCCGGGTGCCCACCTCAGCCACGGCGGTGCGCAGCTCGTCCCCGCCCACGACGGTGAACGCGAACGGCACGCCCGCCAGCCACTCACCGGCGTACGCCTGCGGGTTGCTGGTGCTGCCGACCAGCTCGCAGCGACCGTCGGGGAGCTCGCGCAGGTCGCCGAGGGTGGGCCGCACCCAGTGCCGCACCTCCTCGAACGGTGCGTGGAACTCCACGTGGGTGTCGTACTCCCAGCCCTTGCCCAGGTTGGCCTCGAGCTCGGCGGCGGGATCGAGGTCGACGGGCACGTCGAAGGTCTCCTCCAGCAGGGTCACCTCGGTGATCCGGTCGACGCGGAACGTGCGCAACGCGTCGGCGTGGTGGGAGTGGCACAGGAGGTACCACCGGCCGTAGCGCACCACGACCGACCACGGATCGACCTCGAACGTCCGGGCGTTGCCGGCCGCCGTGCGGTAGCCGAACCGCGCCCGGCGCTGGGCGGCGACGGCGGCCACCAGGTCGCTGGTGATGCCCGGGTCGGGCCGCGCCGGCGAGCGCTCGGGCACGGTGCGCGCCGTCTCGCGCACCGTCATCGCCTGGCGCGCCACGTTGGTCGGCAGCACCCGCAGGATCTTGCCGAGTGCCGAGCCGACCGGGTCGTCGGGGTCGGCGGCCGCGTGCTGCGAGTCCAGGGCGGCCATCACCAAGCCCAGTGCCTCGGTCGCCGAGAACACCAGCGGCGGCAGCCGCAGTCCGCGGCCGAGCCGGTAACCGCCGTAGGGACCGCGCGTGGACTCCACCGGGATGTCGGCCTCGCGCAGGATCGCGACGTAGCGGCGCGCGGCCCGTTCGGTGACACCCAGGCGTCGGGCCAGCTCGGCGGCCGTGATCCCCGGCCGGCCCTGGAGGATGTCCAGCGCCCGCAGCGCGCGTGCGGTGGGGCTGATCTCACTCATGCAGTGATCCTCCCACCGGTTCCGGACGTGGAGCGTCCGGAATGGGTCCTAGCGTGTCCATCGAGGGTCGAACACATTCGATGAAGGAGAACTCATGGACATCGTGCTCATCGCCGGACTCTGGCTCGACGGCTCAGCCTGGGACGAGGTGCTGCCCGAGCTGGACAAGCTCGGCCACCGCGGCATCGCGGTCACGCTGCCCGGCCAGGGCGACGGCGCCACCTCCGCGACGTACGACGACCAGGCGGACGCCGTGCTGGCCGCGGTCGACGCGGCCGACGGTGCGCCGCTCGTGGTCGGTCACTCCGCCGCGTGCACCCTGGCGTGGGTGGCGGCGGACCGCCGCCCGGACGCCATCACCGGCGTCGCGCTGATCGGCGGCTTCCCGTCCACCGCGGGCGAGAGCTACGCCGACTTCTTCGAGCCCGACGGCGACGGCGTCCCGTTCCCCGGCTGGGAGCCGTTCGCGGGTCCCGACTCCGACGACATGTCGCCCGAGCTCAAGGCGGAGGTCGCGGCCCGTACGCACGCGGTGCCGGTCGGGGTCACCAAGGGCACCGTGCACTGGACCGACGAACGGCGCCACGGCGTGCCGCTGACCTTGATCTGCCCCGAGTTCAGCCCGGCCCAGGCGCAGGAGTGGATCGACTCCGGCGACGTGCCCGAGCTGGCCGACGCCACGGCGCTGGAGCTGGTCGACCTCGACTCCGGCCACTGGCCGATGTTCACCCAGCCGGGCCCGCTGGCGGCGCTGCTGGACGCGGCGACCAGGCGCTGAGTGAAGCGAGCGCCCTCGTCGAGGGTCAGTCGAGCAGGTCCTCGGACCTCGCCGACATCGTCGGGAGCTCCGTCACCGGGGTGCGGGTGTCGTCGACGTACTCGCCGCTGACCGCGGTGGCGAGTCCCTCGGCGAGGCCGGAGAGCTCGTTGTCGGCGATGCCGAGCATCTGGGCGACGGAGCGGGCGTTGGCCGGACGGTCGCCGGGCTTCTTCTCCAGCAGCGCCTCGACCACCGCGCGCAGCTCGAGGGGGACGTCCCCGGGCAGGGGCGGCGGCGGCTCGTTGACGTGGGACAGCGCGGTGGCGATGGGCGTGCCGCGGTCGAAGGGCCGCTGGCCGTTGAGCATCTCGTGCGCCACCACACCGAGTGCGTAGAGGTCGCTGGCGCCGGTGGCCTGCTCGCCCAGTGCCTGCTCGGGGCTGATGTAGTTGGGCGTGCCGAGCATCTCGCCGACCCGCGTGTGGCCGATCGCGTCGATGGCCCGCGCGATGCCGAAGTCGGTGAGCTTCACGACCCCGTCGGGTCGGACGAGGATGTTGGCCGGCTTGACGTCGCGGTGGACGACGCGCGCCTCGTGGGCGACGCCGAGCGCGAGCGCGGCCTGGCCGACGATCGAGCGCACCGAGTCGGGCGCCATCGGGCCTTGCTCGCGGATGATCGCCGACAGCGGCAGGCCGGGCACCAGCTCCATCACGAGGTAGGTGAGGTGGTCGTCCTCGCCGTAGTCGAACACCGTGGTGATGTTGGTGTGCATCAGCGCCGCCGAGTGCAGCGCCTCGTCGCGGAACCGCTGGGCGAAGATCTCCTCGTTGTCGGGATCGGCGCGCATCACCTTCACCGCAACCTCGCGCTGCAGGACGTCGTCGAGCGCCCGCCACACGTCGGACATGCCACCGGAGGCGATGCGCTCCTGGAGCACGTAGCGACCTCCGAGCTGGAGGCCTTGCACGAGTCTGTGCACGGACGGTGCCCCACTTCTCTCGGAACCGGCACGACGTCGCGCCGACGGTTGATGCTACGCAGGTTCGTGGACTTCCCACCCTCAAGAGGCATCAGTGCCCCGGTCGACCGGATCACATACATCTGGCCCTGACCCCTTGACAACGTACAACCATATGGTTGTACGTTGTTCCCATGACCGCGAAGGACGAGGACCGGGCGGACGCCTGGTTCCACGCGCTCGCCGACCGCACGCGCCGCGACATCCTGCGTCGCGTGCTGGCCGGCGAGCACTCCGTCTCGGCGTTGGCGCACAGCTACGACATGAGCTTCGCGGCCGTCCAGAAGCACGTCGCCGTGCTGGAGCGTGCGGGCCTGCTGACCAAGCGTCGGCAGGGTCGCGAGGCCCTGGCCAGCGGCGACGTGGAGGCCGTGCGGTCGGTGGGCGCGATGCTCACCGACCTCGAGGCCCTGTGGCGCGGCCGCATCTCCCGGATGGACGAGCTCCTCGCCGCCGACAGCGCCATCACCACGCACGACACCACCACTCACAGAACGGACTGACCCATGCCTGTCACCGACGTCCAGCGCGACCTCGACGCCCTCACGCTGACCATCACCGCCGAGTTCGCCGCGCCAGTCGAGCGCGTCTGGGAGGTGTACGCCGACCCGCGCCAGCTCGAGCGGGTGTGGGGTCCGCCCGGCTACCCGGCCACCTTCGTCGACCACCAGATGGTCCCGGGCGGCCGGATGACCTACTACATGACGAGCCCCGAGGGCGAGAAGTACTACGCCTACTGGACGATCACCGGGGTCGACGCGCCACGGGAATTCACGTTCCAGGACGGGTTCGCCGTCGACGAGACGTTCGCCCGCAACCCCGAGCTGCCGGAGGCGACCAACGACTACACCTTCACCCAGGTCGACGGCGCCACCCGGGCGACGTTCGTCGGGCGCTACGCCGACGCGGAGTCCCTGCAGAAGGTCATCGACATGGGCGTCGTCGAGGGCACCACCCAGGCGATCAACCAGATCGACGACCTGCTCGCGTCCTGACCCGACCGACCCACACCAGCCCGAGCCCGACCCAAGCCCAGACCAGACCAGACCAGACCACACCAGAGGAGATTCAGATGCGCCCCATCGTCGTCACCGAGTTCATCACCCTCGACGGCATCGTCGACTCCCCGGGAGGGGGTGACCACCCGCATGCCGGCTGGACGTTCAAGGACGTGCAGTTCGACGAGGCCGCCTACGACATCAAGGGCCGCGAGACCGAAGCGGCCACGGCGCTCCTCTTCGGACGCCAGTCCTACGACGAGTTCGCCCCGGTGTGGCCGTCCATGGAGGAGTTCGCCACCTACAACGCGATGCCCAAGTACGTCGTCTCCTCGACGCTGCCCGGTGACACCGCGCCGTGGGGCGAGGGCCGCGTCGACGTGCTGCGCTCCCTCGACGAGGTCGCCGACCTGAAGGGGACCGAGGGCGGTGAGATCCACGTGCACGGCAGCGCCACCCTGGCGCAGGGCCTGGCGCAGGCCGGACTGGTCGACCGCTACCACCTGCTGGTCTTCCCGATCCTGCTCGGCACCGGCAAGCGGCTCTTCGGCGAGGGCGACAAGACCAAGCTCAGCCTGGTCGAGCACGCGGCCTACTCCAACGGGATCACGCTGCAGCGCTACGACGTCGTGCGCTGAGGGGCGCGCCGGCCGGTCTGGGAGACTCGCCGCGTGGAACTCGCCCTGCTGCTGGTCTCGATGGCCGCCGTCGTCCTGGCCGCCACCGCGGTCAGCGACCGCCTGCACGTCCCGGCGCCGCTCCTGCTGGTCGTCGCCGGCGCGGCGGCGTCGTACGTCCCCGGCGTCCCCACCATCCACCTCGAGTCGGAGGTGGTCCTGCTGGGGCTGCTGCCCCCGCTGCTCTACGCGGCGGCGATCCAGACCTCGCTGGTCGACTTCAACGCCAACCGCGGCTCGATCCTGCGGTTGTCGGTGGTGCTCGTCATCCTGACGACGCTCGTGGTCGGTGCCGTGGTGCAGTGGCTGGTGCCGGGCATCGGCTGGGCGGCCGCCATCGCCATCGGCGCGGTGGTCGCGCCGCCGGACGCGGTCGCCGCCACGGCGGTGGCCCGCAGGATCGGGCTCCCGCGCCGGGTGGTGACGATCCTCGAGGGCGAGTCGCTGCTCAACGACGCGACCGCGCTCGTCGCACTCCGCACCGCGATCGCCGCCCTGTCCGGCGGGGTGGCGCTGACCGAGGTGGGCGCCGAGTTCGTCCGCGCGGCCGGCGGCGGACTCCTCATCGGCATCGGGTTCTTCCTGCTCGTGGCCTGGCTCCGCAAGAGGATCACCGATCCGCTGCTGGACACGGCGATCTCCTTCCTCACGCCGTTCGCGGCCTTCGTGGCCGCCGAGGAGGTGCACGCCAGCGGAGTCCTCGCGGTGGTCGTCGCCGGGCTGCTGCTCGGCCACAAGGCACCGATCATCCAGACGGCACAGTCGCGGATCACCGAGCGCATCACGTGGCGCACCGTCGCGTTCGTGCTCGAAAACACCGTCTTCCTGCTCATCGGCCTCCAGCTCGACTGGATCCTCCGCGGCGTGGCCGACTCGACCCTCTCCACGGACCGGATCGTCCTCGTGTGTGGGGCCACGCTGGCCACAGTGATCGCCGTACGCCTGGCCTGGGTCTACGCCACCTGGGTCTTCCGTCGCATGGGCGAGGACCCGCTGCCCGCGTCGTGGACCTTCCTCATCGGCTGGGCGGGCATGCGTGGGGTGGTCACCCTGGCCGCTGCGTTCGTCATCCCGGAGGACGCACCCCACCGCGAGGTGATGCTGCTGATGGCGTTCACCGTCGTGGCCGGCACGCTGCTGCTGCAGGGCCTGACCCTGCCGCTGCTGACCCGGCTCCTCGGCGTACCGGCCCCGGACCCGGCCGAGGACGCCCTCGCCCGCGCCGCCCTGCTCCAGCAGGCCGCCGACGCCGGCCTGGCCCGCCTCGACGAGCTGGACTACGACGACCACCACGACGTCGACAGCCGGATCCGGGCCCGCGTCGACCAGCGCTCGTTCGCCGCGTGGGAGCAGCTCGCCACCGCGGCCGACGAGGAGACACCGTCGGAGCTCTACGCCCGCATCCGCGGCGAGATGATCGAGGCCGAGCGCGCCAAGGTGCTCCTGGTGCGCAGCAAGGGCAAGGTGCCCTCGGAGGTCGTCAGCCAGGTGCTGGGGATGCTCGACATCGAGGAGTCGATGCTCGACGCCGGCACCGAGGCGGGCGCGAGCGTCCGCAGCGGATCCCTCGCCTTCACCGCGGGGCGCCAGTGCGACGACCTGGTCGACCACCCCGCCGTGGAGACCGTCGCCGATCCGGCGTGCGCGACGTGCCTCGCCGAGGGGACCCGGTGGGTGTCGCTGCGCCAGTGCCTCGAGTGCGGCCACGTCGGCTGCTGCGACTCCTCCGTCGGCAAGCACGCGACCGCCCACTTCCACGAGACGCTGCACCCGGTCATGCAGTCCGCCGAGCCGGACGAGTCGTGGCGCTGGTGCTTCGTCCACAACCTCACCGGCTGACCCCTAGGCTCGCCGTATGGGAGCGCCCGCGATCGTCATCGCCTCCGCACACCACTCCGACGTGCTGGCCGAGGCGTTCGCACGCTACGAGCGTGAGTACGACGTGCGCCTGGTGGGCGACGAGGTCACGGCGAAGGCGACGGCCAAGGAGCTCCTGGGATCGGGCCACCAGGTCGCGCTCTTCGTGATCGACAGCGACCACGACCAGGACAAGCTGTACGCGCTGATCGGCGGCACGCGAAAGGTCGTCCCGACCTCTCGGCGGCTGATCGTCTCCCACATCAGCCGCTTCCGGGAGGACAACCAGGCCTTCCGCCACGCCGTCGCCGCCGGCAAGGTCGACGCCCTCCTGCTGATGCCGCAGGGGCCGCGCGACGAGGAGTTCCACGGCGCCGTCGGCGAGATGCTCAACGAGTGGAACGCCACCGTCGCGACGCCCGTGGTGGAGAACGTCCGCATCATCACGCCCGAGAAGGACGCGTTGACCCGCGAGCTCCTCGACTACCTCGCCCGGGTCGGCATGCCCGCCGGGGTGCACCACCCGGACAGCGAGGTCGGCCGTGCCGTCATGGAGAAGTGCCCCGAGGACGAGGGGCGCTGGCCGGTGGTGTCGTCGCTGGTCGGGTGGTGCGGCCACTGCCCCAGCGTCCGCGCGCTGGCCAACCAGCTCTACGGCCGGCCCGACGACATCGACGTCGACGACGTGGTGGACCTGGTCGTGGTCGGCGCCGGGCCGGCCGGGCTCGCGGCGAGCGTGTACGCCTCGAGCGAGGGCCTGTCGACCGTCTGCCTCGAGGCCGAGGCGATCGGCGGCCAGGCCGGCACCAGCTCGATGATCCGCAACTACCTCGGCTTCCCCCGCGGCATCTCGGGCATGCGCCTGGCACAGCGGGCCCGCGGCCAGGCGCTCCGGTTCGGCACCCGCTTCTTCACCGGCTGGCCGGCAACCGGGCTGACCCCGGCGGTCGACGGCGCGCACCACGTCATCCACACCGACGGCGGCGACGTGCACGCGCGGTCGGTGCTGGTGGCCACCGGTGTCGTCTACCGGCGCCTCGGCGTCGACTCGCTCGAGGAGCTGGTCGGTCGTGGTGTCCAGTACGGCGCCGCGATGGCGGCCGCCCGCGAGCTCGCCGGCGACCACGTGGTCGTCGTGGGGGGCGGCAACTCCGCGGGGCAGGCCGCGATCCACGCTGCCCGCTTCGCCAGCAGCGTCACCATCGTGGTCCGCCGACCCGACCTGACGGCCACCATGTCGTCGTACCTCATCAACGAGATCGAGTGGAACCCGCGGATCACGGTGCGCGGCTCGACGCGGGTCGTCGACGGCGGCCCCGACGACGTCGGCCACCTGGCCTGGCTCGACCTCGAGGACGTGGTCAGCGGTGCGCACGAGCGGGTCGAGGCGCGCGGCCTCTTCCTGCTGCTCGGCGCGTCCCCCGAGTGCGGCTGGCTGCCCGAGTCGGTGCTGCTCGATGACAACGGCTTCGTCCTCACGGGTCGCGACATCCCCAAGGAGCGGTGGGCCGACGGGCTGCCGCCGGCCGACCTCGCGACGACGCTGCCCGGCATCTTCGCCACGGGCGACATCCGCTCGGGCTCGATGAAGCGGGTCGCGTCCGCGACCGGCGAGGGTGCGTCGGTGGTGCCCCTCGTGCACACGTGGCTGGAGGGCCACCCTGCCTGAGCCCCTGGCCCCGGCCATCCGGTGGCCGCTGGTCGTGCAGCAGCCCGCTGCGCGTGCCCAGGCCTAGGAACGCCCCGGCACCACGAGCCCGTGCTCGTAGCAGAGCACCACCGCCTGCACCCGGCTGGTGATGCCGAGCTTGGCGAAGACGTGGTTGACGTGCGACTTCACCGTGGCCCGCGAGACGAACAGCTCGGCGGCCACCTCGTCGTTCGACCGGCCCCGGCCCACCAGCACGAGGACCTCCCGCTCGCGCTCAGTCAGGTCGGCGACGAGGTCATCGGCGCCGCCGGGCGCCGGCCCGGCGAGGTGGTGCTCGATGAGGCGCCGGACGAGCGAGGGCGACAGGAGCGCCTCCCCCTGGGCCACGACCTCGATCCCCTCCACGAGGCGGTCGAGCGGCGTGCTCTTGAGCAGGAAGCCCGCGGCGCCGTGCCGGAGGGCCGCGTGGACG
Organism: uncultured Actinomycetota bacterium; assembly: GCA_963740115.1. Taxonomy (GTDB): domain Bacteria; phylum Actinomycetota; class Actinomycetes; order Propionibacteriales; family Nocardioidaceae; genus Nocardioides. Next base: position 535,554 of record CAVUCQ010000001.1, read on the forward strand.
AGGTCGTCGAGGTCGTACGTCGTCAGCACGAGCACCCGCGTGGGGACCGCCTCCTCGACGATCCTGCGGGTGGCCTCGATCCCGTCCAGGACCGGCATCCGGATGTCCATGAGGCACACGTCGGGGCGCACCCTTCGGACGAGCTCCACGCCGGCCTGCCCGTCCGGCGCCTCGCCCAGCACCTCGACCCCGCGCGACTCGAGCATCACCCGCAGGCCCATCCGGATCATCTCCTGGTCGTCCACCAGCACGACGCTCGTCATGCCGGCTCGCCCAGCGGCATCCGGACATCCACCAGGAATCCGCCTTCGTCGGTCGGTCCCGCGGAGAAGGAGCCTCCGAAGACGGCGACCCGCTCCCGCATGCCGACCAGGCCGTGCCCTCCTCCTGGGAGGCTCGGAGCGCCACCCGAGGTGCTCTCCAGCACGACGTCGACCCGGTCGGCACGGCGTCGGTAGCCGACAACGACGTGCGCACCAGGCGTGTGCTTGAGCGCGTTGGTCAGTCCTTCCTCCACGATCCGGTACAGCGACAGGTCCAGGCCGGCGGGCAGTCCTTCGGTGCTGCCGTCCATGTGCAGGCGGACGTCGAGGCCCGATCCACGGAAGCCGTCGACGAGCCGCGGGATGTCGGCGGCGGAGGGCTGCGGTGCGGCGTCCGTCTCCTCGTCCTCGCGCAGGAGGTCCAGCATGCGACCGGTCTCCCCCAGTGCAGAGCGTCCGGAGCGCTGGATCTCGTCGAGCGAGCGCGCCACCCCCTCGTCGTCGCGGCCGAGGAGCTCCCGCGCCGCACCCGCCTGGACCACCATGACACTGACCGAGTGGGCGATCACGTCGTGGAGCTCGCGGGCGATGCGACGCCTCTCGTCGGCGACGGCCCGCTCCGCGACATGCCGCTGCTCCTCGACGAGCTGCCGCGCCTGGACCGTCAGGAGGGCGCTCTGCTCCGCGTGGGTGCGCACCATGCGCCCGAAGAACCAGGGCACGAACGTCAGCGAGGCCACCCACAGCACATCGGCGAGCGGCGCCGCGAGACCTGTCTCCTGCCAGTGGACCGTCAGGTCCACCACCACAACCGCAGCGGCCCCTCGCCACCACGTCGGCACGTGGCGTCCGAGGGCGAAGCAACCCGCGAAGAGGATCAGCAGCGGCGATGTCAGCGCGTCCTCGGGGATGCCGAAGAGCTGGGTCAGCACCACCCCCATCGCGGCCAGCGTCGCGAACACCAGCGGGACCTGTCGGCGCCCGACGAGCAGGACGCACGGCACGACGACCGAGGCGATCCCTGCCACGCGCGGCAACCCGTCGACGGTGAAGACCTCCGCCACGCCGAGCAGCGCCAGCGCAGCTGGCACCATCCAGTCGCCGCGGGTGATCACGGGGCGCGTCCGCTCCATGGCCGGAGGCTACGCCGATCGGGGCCGCTCGAGGATCAACCCGGAGGTGGAGACGCGCTGGCCCACGGGCCGATGCAGCGGCCCGCTCCCACTCCTAGCGTCGGAGCACACCACACGACCAGGGGGTCATCGTCATGAACCGTCCCGAGCTCTCCGACACCGCAGTCCGACGCTGCGGCCTCGCCGCCGTCGTCCTCGCCATCGCCAGCATCCCGCTGGCGCCGCTCAACGCGCTCGCCCGCATGCAGACCGAGAGCGGTCGCAGCGACCTCGAGAACCCGCAGGCGGCCTGGTGGGCGCAACCCGCCATGGACGCGCTGCAGCCGTGGCTGCTCGACTTCGCCGACGTGGACCGTGTCTACGTCACCTACGGCAAGTTCTACCTCATCGCCGTGGTGGCCGTGCTCGCCTGCGTCCTGGCCGCCTGGAGCCGGCGCCCGTCGGAGCTCCGGTGGGCCGAGCGGTGGGGCTGGCGCCTCACCGTCGTCGGATACGCCGTCATGGGCGTCGGCCACGTGGTGGCGTACTGGCTGCTGTGGGTCGAGGCCGGCTTCGCCGTCATCATCGGCTCGATGCTCGTTGGAATCTTCGGCAACGTGCTCCTGGGCTACGGGCTGCTCCGCGCCGGCTTCCGTCCGCGGCTGGCTGCCTGGGTCGTCCTGCTGGACCTCCCGCTCAGCCTGGTACTGGTGGAGATGTCGACCATGGCACTGAGCATGTGGCCGATGATGCTGGCCTGGGGCCTGGTCGGGTGGTCGATGTGGCGTGCCCCGTCACCCCGGGCGACGACCGCTCCGTCCCCCGTGGTGGCCGCCCGTCCCTGAGGCCACCCCCTCGTCCGGCCGGTCTCAGAGCTCCAGCAGGAGGAACAGCACCGCCAGCGCGGGCAGCGTGCCCTGGATCAGCGCGGCCCGCACCATCGACCGGTCGTGGGCGACCAGGACGATCGCTGCCCCCAGCATGGAGCCGGTGCCGGCCAGCGCGAGCGCCGAGCCGACCCAGTGCTCCTCCTTGAGCAGGGCCACGCCCACGAGGGTGATGATCGCGAGGAACAGGTTGTAGAAGCCCTGGTTGAAGGCCATCGGCGCCAGCACCCGGGCGTCCTCCTCGGAGACCCCGAACGTCCGGCGGGTCGCCGGCTCGCTCCAGCGGAAGGACTCGAGCACCCAGATGTAGACGTGGAGCAGGGCCGCCAGCACCGTGAACCCCACCGTGAAGAAGGTCATGCGCGGAGCCTAGGGCCGGCGTCTACCCCTCGGTGGGTGGCAGGAGCGGCCCGGACGTGGGCATGATCGAGGTGTCGGCCACCCGGCCGGATGAGACGAGGAGGTCCCCCATGGGACGACTGATCGGCATCCTGCTGGTGATCTGGCTGGTCATCGGGGCGTTCGCCGCCTACCAGCGCGACTACTTCGACGACACGCGGACCAACTGCTCGGAGGCCGGCGACATCGCCCTCACCATCGTCGCCGGGCCGCTCAACTACTTCGGCGTGAACCCGAAGGTGGACTGCGTCGACGTGGACGTCCCGGAGCCGTCCGAGTAGGTCGGTCCTACGCTGGCGCCCATGCGCCTCAAGCTCGGCCGTCCTGACCTGACGCCCCACGCCGGCCGCTTCGACGTGCCGGTGGCGGACGGCGGGCTCGGGGTGACGTTCGCCGGCGTGGCCACGCTGCTCCTCGACGACGGCGACAGCGCGGTCATGACGGACGGCTTCTTCTCCCGGCCCTCCCTCCCGCGGCTGCTCAGGCCGATCTCGCCCGACACCGCGCGGATCGACGCCGCACTTGACCGGCTCGGTCTCGGCCGCGGCGGGCTGCGGCTGGATGCGGTGGCGCCGGTCCACACGCACTTCGACCACGTCATGGACTCGGCGGTCGTGGCCCAGCGCACGGGCGCGGTGCTCGTCGGTGGGAGGTCCGCCGCCAACGTCGGCCGTGGAGGCGGTCTCGACGAGTCCCGGATCGCCGTGGTGACGCCCGGGGTGCCCCAGCGGTTCGGATCCTTCACCCTCACCCACCTCGAGTCCGCGCACTGCCCGCCCGACCGCTTCCCCGGCACCATCGACGCTCCCGTCGTCCCGCCGGTGCGGACCGCCGCCTACAGGTGCGGGGAGGCGTGGTCCATCCTCGTCGAGCACGCCGGCGGTCGGACCGCGCTGCTGCAGGGCAGCGCCGGTTACGTCGGCGGCGCGCTCGCCGGTCGGCGCGCCGAGGTCGCCTACCTCGGGGTCGGCCAGCTCGGTGTCCTCGACGAGGACTACCTCCGTGCCTACTGGGCGCAGACCGTCGAGGCCGTCGGCGCCCGGCGGGTCGTGCTGACCCACTGGGACGACTTCTTCCGCAGCCTCGACCGGCCGCTGCGGGCCCTCCCCTACGCCGGGGACGACCTCGACGTCACGCTGCGGGTCCTCGGCCGGCTCGCGCAGGAGCAGGACGTACGGCTGCACCTTCCCACGCTCTGGCAGCGCGAGGATCCCTGGTCCGGCCTCGCGGGCTGAGCGGCCGGTTCGTGGCGTCGGGTCACGGGAGCCAGTCCTCCGGCGGGTCCTCACCGACCCGACCGTCGACGGCCTCGCGCAGCAGGTCGGCATGGCCGGTGTGCCGGCCGTACTCCTCGACGAGGTCGAAGATCAGCCGACGCAGGCTGGCGTGGTTGCCGTTGCCGTCGTCGACGTGCGCGACGAGGTCGAGCCCGCCTTCCGCCAGAGCCGCCGCGATCCGCTCGTCGGCGCGGGCGACGGCGGCGTCGTAGGCGTCGTAGCGCTGCGAGGCGGTGAGGCCACCGACGGTGAACTCCCACTCGTCGTCCCCGTCGTGGCCCATCGAGCGCCACGGCTCACCGAAGCCCTCCCCGCGCAGCTTGGTGGTGAAGATGTAGTCCTCGCAGATCGCCAGGTGCAGCAGCAGCCCGCCGAGGGTGAGGGTCGAGGGGCCCAGCCGCTGGGCCAGGCCGGCCTCGTCGAGACCGTCGGCCTTCCAGCGGAACGTGGCGCGCAGCCGGGCCAAGGAGCCCAGCAGGTGCTCCAGCTCCGTGCCGGCCAGCGGCGGCTCCCAGGGCGGAGGGACCCAGACGCCGTCGGGAGCAGTGGATGCGGTGCTGTCGTCGGTGCTCATGGTGCCCGACGCTAGACCGGGATCCGGACGACCTGCTGCCGCATCTGCCCGGACGACTCAGTCCGCGGGCTGGTGGTTGTCGGCCCAGGCCCGCTCGATCAGCTCGGCGAGGACGCCGCGGTCGATGTCGTCGAGCCGCTTGAGGTAGAGGCACCCCTTGCCCGTGGTGTGCGGGCCGAGCCGGTCGAGCAGGTCGGTGTTGCTGCCGTAGGAGGTCAGTCCGTAGAGGGTCAGCGCCGCCTTGCGCGGTGCGAGCCCGAGGGCGAACCACTCCCGCTGCTTGCCGTCCGCCGTCGTGTAGGGCTGCCGGCCGAACCCGATCATCGATCCCCAGGCGACCGGGGCGGCACCGGTCGTGGACCTCATGAGGCCCAGGACCTCCTCGGCCTGGTCCCGACGCGTCGGGTCGGCCCGGTCGAGGATCTCGGCGATCCGGTCCGGGTCGCCGGGCGCGGGTTGCGTCACACGGTCGTCGGCCATGGTCCTTTGTCCCACGTCCGGCGCCGACACGCCACCGCTCGCTGGCTAGGCTCGACGGTGTGCCAGACCTGACGTCCGTCCCCACCGCGCCCCTGCTCGCCACCGGCCTCCTCGGCGGGTTCGCGCTGGCCCAGCGGACGGGCGTACGTCCGCTCGGTGGGGCCGTGATGCTGGGCGCCAACGCGCTGTCCGCCCGGCAGTGGTACGCCGTGGGTGGCCTGCCGCTGGCGGCCGGCCTGTCCGTGGCCTACTGGACCGCCATGGGCGTCTCGCACCCGTTGGCGAAGAAGGTCGGCACGTGGCCCTCGGTGCTCGGCGTCACCGCAGTGAGCGCCGGCGCCGCCTGGCTGCTCGCGGACCGTCGCGCCGGGCGCTGACGCTCAGTCCTCGGGCAGGTCGGCGAAGGCCTGCTTCATGTCGCGGTACCACCCGAGCGACTTCTTCGGGTGACGCCAGCGGCCCTTCATCTCGTCGCGCGCCGGCTGGTGCGTGGCGTCGCCGTCCTTCTCGGCCTGCTTGAGGTGCTGGTCCTGGGCGTTGATCACGTCGTCGTGCGTCTCGCCATGGTGTGCGAGGTCGCAGGGTCCGCCGAGCTGGCGGCAGGTCATGGTCTTCATGTCGCGGCTCCTTCTGTGGAGGTGTTCGTGGGCTTCTCTGGTTCGACGATCCGGGGGCTGCGGATGTGACCGGGTCACCTCCGCATGGCCCCGGAGCGGCGTACGACCTGGGCGAGGACGGCGGGGTCGGCACGGAAGGTGATGCCCGTGACCTGCCCGCGGTCGACCTCGAAGTCGAAGACGACCCGCGCCTCCCCACGCAGGAACCAGGCCGACGCCGGACGATCGCCGACGAAGACGGGCAGGGCGGAGTGGGCGGAGCCGTTGAAGAAGGCGGCGACCTCGCCGCGACCCTCGATCGACGCGGGCGTGCCGGCCAGGACGGCGGACTCGTCGGCGCCGACCGCGGCATCGGGTGCCAACAGCCGGAGCAGTCGTTCGAAGTCGCCGCCGCGCGCGGCCGCCATGAAGGCATCCACCACCTCCCAGTCCGCCAGCGCGTCCTCCGGCGCCGGCTGCGCGACCTTCGCCCGGGCGCGCGAGGCGAGCTTGCGGGCGGCCGTGGGTGTGGTGTCGAGGACGGCGGCGATCGTGCCGAACTCGAAGCCGAAGCTGTCGTGCAGCACGAAGGCCACGCGCTCGCGCGGCGACAGCCGGTCGATGACGGCCTGCAGTGCGATGCCCACGGTGTCCGCCAGCGCCACGTCGTCGGCCGGGTCGGGCGAGCTCTCGGCGACCTCGACCTCCTCGACGGGCACCGGCGTACGCGCGCGCAGCCGGTCCAGGCACAGCCGGGTGGTCACGGTGGTGAGCCAGGCCGGGAGGTTGTCGATCTCGGTCCCGTCGCGCGTGACCGCCCGGTCGAGGCGCAGCCAGGCCTGCTGGACCACGTCCTCGGCCTCGGCGTGGTCGGCCAGCACCCGCGACGCGATGCCCAGCAGTCGCGGCCGCTCGGCCTCGAAGATGTCCGTCTGTTCCATGTGCACCTCTCCGGCTCCATTGTTCCCGACCTCCTGACGTACGGGCGGCCGCGGATGTGACCACGACGCGGATCGGGGCTGGGTGCGATGCCGCAGACTGGACGGCATGGACGCCCCCTGGCGCCGAGCCGCCGTCGCCATCGCCGTCGGCTCCCTGCTCGCCTCGTCGCTCGCCGCCTGCTCCGGCGAGCCGGACGCGGCACCGGCACCAGCGGGCTCGTCGGCGCCCGCCACGCCGTCCGAGTCCTCGGAGCCCTCGGAGCCCGCCGAGCCCGCCGAGCCCGCCGAGGAGCCGAGCGACGACGCGACCGAGGAGCCGACCGAGGAGCCAGCCGAGGAGCCGCCGCACCCGATCTCGGTCGCCGCGCTGGCCGAGGCGGACCTGGGCGGCGGCGACCTGCGTCTCGGGGCCGTCCGCGAGCGCACCGCGGCCTACACGTCGTACGACGTCACCTTCGCCTCGACGACCGCGGGCGAGGGGACGGCGCCCCTGCGCATCAGCGGGGTCCTCAACGTGCCGACGGGGCGCGGCCCCTTCCCGGCGGTGGTGCTCGCGCACGGCTACATCGACCCGGCCGCCTACGTCCGCGGCCAGGGCATGACCCGCGAGCGCGGCTTCCTCGCCCAGCGCGGCTACGTCGCGCTGCACGTCGACTACCGCAACCACGCCGAGTCGACCGACGACCCGCGGATCGAGACGGCGGTCCGGCTCGGCTACTCGGCCGACGTCGCCGCCGCGGTCCACGCGCTGCGCCGATCGGGCGACGTGCGGGTCGACCCCGACCGGATCGCGCTCTTCGGCCGGTCGATGGGCGGCGGCGTCATGCTGAAGGCGCTCGCCGCCGAACCGGGACTCTTCGCGGCCGGGGTGGGCTGGGCGTCGGTCTCCAGCCTGGAGGCCCAGAACTTCGACCAGTTCCAGCGCCCCGATGCGCCCCTGGCGGAGCTGCGGGCCGGCTACCGCGGACGCCACGGCCTGCCCGCCGAGGATCCCGCATTCTGGCGCGGTGTCTCGTCACGACCCGCCTTCGGCGAGATCACCGAGCCCGTGCTGCTGGTGCACGGGCGCTTCGACGACACGTGTCCGCCTCCGTGGGCCAGCGCGACGCAGCGAGCGCTGACGCGGGCGGGCGTCGACTCCACGCTCGAGTGGTACGACGACGGGCACGCCTTCGGACCGGCGTTCATCGCGGCGATGGACCGCACCGTGCAGTTCCTCCGCGCCCAGATGCCGGCCTGACGCTGCGGAGTCACTCCGCGGCGGCACCCTCGAGCTGCTGCGGCGGCGCGTCGGCGTAGGCCTGCGACAGCCGCCGGTAGGGCGCCGAGACGAGCGCGATCATGACCGTCACGAACATGATCGCGCCGGCGAGCAGGAAGACCAGGGCGATGCCGCGGGCCTCGCCGCTGCCGACCAGCCACCCCCAGGTCGAGCGGCCCTCGGCGGAGTCCATGTAGGGGATCAGCCAGAACTCGGCGATCGGGCCGATCAGGAAGGCGGAGATGGGGCTCGCGGCGAGCTCGACGCTCTGCGCGAGTCCGAACACCCGGCCCTGCGTGCGGAAGGGAACCACCCGCTGCATGATCGTCTGCTCGGCCGACTCGGCGGCCGGGATGATGCACATGAAGACGAACAAGCCGAGGACGTAGAGCCAGGCCCACTCGCGCAGGGTGAACGTCATGCCGAGGACGGCGACCGCGACGTTGACCAGGAGCAGGGTGCGGACCGGGTTGACGCCGAGGCCGAACTTGGCCACCAGGCCGCCACCGACGACGAAGCCGATCCCCGTCACGCCGAGCACGATGCCCCAGGCCTCGACACTGAAGAGGGTCAGGCCGTAGGGGTCCATCAGCGCGATGTAGACACCGCTCACCAGGTTGTTGAAGGTCGAGAAGAGGATCAGCGCAACCAGACCCGGCACCGCGCGGACCGCGGCGACGGCACCGCGGACGTCGAAGCGGGAGACACCGACCTCGGGCTCGGGGTCGAGCTCGGGGATCCCGATCGGCATCAGGTGGACCAGGGACACCCCGGTGAGCGCGATCGCCACGGCGAGGGTCCACCCCATGCCGATGAGGCCGATGCTGAGGCCGCTGAAGACGCTGGTGATCATGAACGCGATGCCCTGCACCGTGCCGACCAGCCCGTTGGCCTTGTCGCGACCGTCCTCCGGCACCAGCAGGGTGACGGTGGTGGAGAGCGCGATGTTGCGCAGGCTCTCGACGACGCCGCCGACGAGGATCACGGCGGCGAACAACCAGAACCACGCGCTCTCCCACTGCGCGAGCCGCTCCTCGCCCATCAGCAGCCAGAGCGCGCCGGCGGCGGCGTAGGTGACGAGCGTGATGGTCGAGGAGATGACCATCACCTGCTTCTTGCGGTGGTGGTCGACCAGAGTGCCGAAGAACGTGCCGAACACCGCGGTGAAGAGCATGAAGCCACCGCCGATGATCGCGGTGGCCATCACCGAACGGGTCTCGAGGTAGGCCCAGAAGGTCAGGGCGAACCAGAGGTAGCTCGAGGTCACGTTGGCGACCAAGGTGTTGCCGAGCACGGCGCGGAAGGCGCGCAGCGTCTCCGGCCCCCGGCTCACGCCGGGCGGGAGGTGGGCCTCGACCTGCGGTGCGGCGGGGTCTGCCGGCGGCTGCTCGATCTCGTCAGCGGGCACACCGGAACCCTAGGCGGGGGCACCGACAGCGCGCCTCCTACTAACGGACCGCCGGGAAGCTCTCGGCGACCGCGGTCAACCGGGAGACGTACGCCGACCAGTCCACGTCGGGCAGGTTGGTCGCCGCGACCCGCAGCCCGGCTGCCCCGTCGATGCCCTCGCGCAGGATGTCGGCGTGGCCGGCGTGCCGGGTGGTGTCGGAGATGACGTGCACGATGATCCTCTGCAGCGACACCTCGCGCCGCTCCTCGGGCCACCAGGCGACGGCACCGCGCGCGTCCAGCGGCAGGTCGGCGATCGTGGCGTCGCTGAACGCGCACACGCTGCGGTAGAACGCGACGACGTCGGCGGCCGGGACCTCCGCCGGCACCCACCAGTCGGCCTGCGGGTCGGCGTCGTAGTCGTCGTCGGAGACGAACAGGGGCGATCCCAGGTCGGGGACGTCGCGGCCGAAGGTGGGTCCGAAGTAGCCGATCTCGACGTTGGCGACGTGGCGGAGGATCCCGAGCAGGTTGGTGCCGGTCGGCGTGCGCGGCAGGCGCAGGTCGCGCTCGCCGAGGCCCTCGACCTTCCAGATCAGCGCGTCGCGCGCCTCCTGCAGGTAGTGGTGCAGGGCCGTCTTGGGGTCCAGGAGGTCGTGCGGGGCGTCGCTCATGGCTCGATCATGCCGCGACGTCCGGACACGCAGCAGCCCGGACCCCTGAGGGCCCGGGCTGCCGGGTCGTGCGAGGCGCGCGTACGAGCAGGTGTCAGCGCAGGTCGAACCGGTCGTTGTCCATGACCTTGACCCAGGCGGCCACGAAGTCGTGGACGAACTTCTCCTGCGCGTCGTCGCTGGCGTAGACCTCCGACAGCGCGCGGAGCTGGGAGTGGGAGCCGAAGGCGAGGTCGACGGCGGTGGCCGTCCACCTGACGTCGCCCGTAGCGGCGTCCTGGATCTCGTAGACGTTCTCGGTGTCCGCCGAGGCCTTCCAGCGCGTCCCCGGCGACAGCAGGTTGACGAAGAAGTCGTTGGACAGGATCCCCACCCGGTCGGTCAGCACCCCGTGCGCGGTCCCGCCGTGGGTGGCGCCCAGCGCCCGCAGCCCGCCGACCAGCACGGTCATCTGCGGAGCGGTCAGGTTCAGCATGTAGGCGCGATCCACCAGGAGGGTCTCCGGCTGGAGCTTCTCACCGGGTCGGGCGTAGTTGCGGAACCCGTCGGCGCGGGGCTCCAGGACCCGGAACGAGTCGACGTCCGTCTGCTCCTGGGTCGCGTCCGTACGACCGGGGTGGAACGGCACCGTCACCTCGACGCCTGCGTCGCGGGCCGCCTTCTCCACCGCGGCCGAGCCGGCCAGGACGATGAGGTCGGCGAGCGAGACCTGGGCGCCGCCCCGGCCGTTGAAGTCGGACCGGACGGACTCGAGCGCCTGCAGGACGCGGTCGAGCTGCTCGGGCTGGTTGACCGCCCAGCCGCGCTGCGGCTCGAGGCGGATGCGGGCGCCGTTGGCGCCACCGCGCTTGTCGGTGTAGCGGAACGTGGCGGCGGAGGCCCAGGCCGTGGTCACCAGCTCGGAGATCGAGAGGCCGGAGTCGAGCACCGCGGCCTTCAGCGCCGCCACGTCGTCGTCGCCGACCAGCGTGCCCTCCGCGGCGGGGACGGGGTCCTGCCACAGCTGCGGCTCGGCCACCCACGGGCCGAGGTAGCGGGACACCGGACCCATGTCGCGGTGGAGCAGCTTGTACCAGGCCTTCGCGAACGCGAGCGAGAACTCGTCGGGGTTCTCCAGGAAGCGGCGCGAGATCTTCTCGTACTCGGGGTCGACGCGCAGCGCGAGGTCGGACGTCAGCATCGTCGGCTTGCGCTTCGGGGAGTCGGGCGTCGGGCCGGGGATGATGTCCTCCGCGTCCTTGGCCACCCACTGCTTCGCACCCGCGGGGCTCTCGGTGAGCTCCCACTCGTAGCCGAAGAGGATCTCGAAGTAGCGGTTGCTCCACTGGGTCGGCACGTCGGTCCAGGTCACCTCGAGGCCGCTGGTGATCGTGTCGGCTCCCTTGCCGGAGCCGTGCTCGCTCAGCCATCCGAGGCCCTGCGTCTCGATCGGGGCACCCTCCGGCTCGGGCCCCACGAGGTCCGGGTCGCCGGCGCCGTGGGTCTTGCCGAAGGTGTGACCGCCGGCGATGAGGGCGACCGTCTCCTCGTCGTTCATGGCCATCCGGGCGAAGGTGGTGCGGATGTCGCGGGCCGAGGCCAGCGGGTCCGGGTTGCCGTTGGGGCCCTCGGGGTTGACGTAGATGAGGCCCATCTGGACCGCACCCAGCGACTCCTCGAGCTCGCGGTCGCCCGAGTAGCGCTCGTCGCCGAGCCAGGTGTCCTCGGGACCCCAGAAGATCTCCTCGGGCTCCCAGACGTCCTCGCGGCCGAAGCCGAAGCCGAAGGTCTCGAACCCCATGTCCTCCAGGGCGACGTTGCCGGCGAGGACGAGGAGGTCGGCCCACGAGATCTTCTGGCCGTGCTTCTGCTTGACCGGCCACAGCAGCCGCCGGGCCTTGTCGAGGTTGGCGTTGTCGGGCCAGCTGTTGAGCGGCGCGAAGCGCTGACCGCCGTCACCGGCCCCACCGCGACCGTCGTAGATGCGGTAGGTGCCGGCCGCGTGCCAGCTCATCCGGATCATCAGGCCGCCGTAGTGACCGAAGTCGGCCGGCCACCAGTCCTGCGAGCTGCGGAGCACCTCGGCGATGTCCTGCTTGATCGCGTCGACGTCGAGCTTCGCGAACTCGGCGGCGTAGTCGAAGTCGCCGCCCAGCGGCGTGACCTTCGGCGAGTGGGCGCGCAGCACCGACAGGTCGACCTGCTCGGGCCACCAGTCGCGGATGCCGTGCGGGCGGCCGCCGGTCTTGACGGTCGGCGAGTCGATCGCCGGGTTCTCGCTCTCGCTGCCCTCCGCGGTGACGGAGTCGTGCATGACCGGGCACCCGGCCTCGGCCTTGCGGTCCACCCCCTGCGGGCTCTCGGGTGCGGTGTCGTCCTGGCTGTCGGTCATCGGTGTTCCTTCCGTGGTGCGTCTGGTGTCACGTACGAGCGGTGGAGCAGGCGGAGCAGGTTCCCCAGTAGGTCACCTCGGCCTCGTCGATGACGAAGCCGTGGCTGTCGGAGGCGTCGAGGCAGGGGCGCGCGCCGGCGGCGCAGTCGACGTCGGCGACGGCACCGCAGGAGCGGCACACCACGTGGTGGTGGTTGTCGCCGACGCGCAGCTCGTAGCGGGCGGCCGATCCCGCGGGCTGGATCCGGCGGACGAGCCCGACGTCGGTCAGGGCCCCGAGCACGTCGTAGACCGCCTGGTGGGAGACGGTCGGCTCCTCGGAGCGGACCGCGGCCAGGACGGTGCCGGTGTCGGCGTGCGGGTGTCGGCGTACGGCGCGCAGGACGGCGAGTCGCGGGCGGGTGACCCTCAGGTCAGCGCTGCGGAGCAGGGGCTCGAACTCGCTGTCGTCCATCGTTCGCCACCCTGCCCCCTTTACTTGAACGAGTCAAGTCTTGCAGCGTTTCGTTGGATATCTGAGGACGTCATGGACGTGGACGAGGTCATTTCCCTACCAGGACGTCCTCAGGTATCTCCGGGGGTCAGGTCAGCCCGGCCGCCTCGACGAGCCACGCCCGGGCATCGGTCCGCTCGTTGCCGCTGGGCCGGGTGCGGGGCAGCAGGTGGGTGGGGCGCTCGACCCGGTCGTGCCAGAAGCGACCGGTCTCGGGTGACCAGCGGGCGCGGCTCCCCTAGCTCGCGTCGAGCCGGGACAGCTCGTCGGTGGTCAGCTCGATCCCGGCCGCGGCCGCGGAGTCGGTGATCGAGGAGGGCCGCTTGGCGCCCGGGATGGGGATGACGCACGGCGACTGGGCGAGCTCCCACGCCAGGGCGACCTGCTGGGCGCTCACGCCGCGCTCCGAGGCGATCTCGGCGAAGGCGGGGTGCTTGTCGGCGAGCTCCTTGGCGTCCGACAGGCCGCCCAGCGGGCTCCACGGCAGGAACGCCAGGCCGAGCTCCTCGCACACGTCGATCTCCGGCTTGCTGGAGCGGAACTTGGGGCTGAACTGGTTCTGCACGCTGACCAGCGCGTCGCCGAGCACGGCGTGGGCGGCGCGGATCTGGTCGGGGTCGGCGTTGGAGAGGCCCACGCGGGCGACCTTGCCGCTGTCGGCGATCTCCTTCAGGGTGGCGATGACGTCGTCGTAGGGGACCTTGGGGTCGGGGCGGTGGTGCTGCCAGACGGCGATCTGCTCGACCCCGAGGCGCTTCAGGCTCTCGTCGACGGCTCGGTGGAGGTGCTCGGCGGAGCTGTCGACGGCCCAGCCGCCGCCGTCGGTGCGGACGTGGCCGCCCTTGGTCGCGAGGACGACACGGTCGCGGACGCCGAGCTCGTCGAGGATCGAGGCGATCAGTCGCTCGTTCTCGCCCTGCGCCCCGGCTCCCTTCTCGTCCCCGGGACCGTAGGCGTCGGCGGTGTCGAGGAGCGTGACGCCGGCGTCGAGCGCGGCGGACACGGTGTCGACGAGCTGCTGGCGGGGCTGGGTGCCGGTCTGGTCGAAGGTCATCAGTCCGAGGCCGATGGCGCCGACCTGCTGGTTTCCGAGAGTGCGAGTCTGCATGCGCCCGACCCTACGACGCGTGCGAAACCCCGACGGCGGGCGGTCAGACGGTGTTGACGCGGAACCGCTCCAGCAGCCCGAACGCCGACGCGGCGTGCGCACCGAGGTCGTGGCCCACCGACTGCCGGGCGAACTCGTCGAAGTCCTGCAGCTCCGCGACCTCGCGGGCCGAGACGTTGCGGAAGCCCATCGACCACGTCGGGAAGACCCGGTCCTCGACCGACCGACGGTCGACGACCTGGACGGCCGTGTGCCGGGGGTCGACGCTGATCACCTCGAAGAGCGCGTCGACCGTGTCGGTCGGACCCTCGAGGGTCTGGATCACGTTGCCGCCGATGTAGAGCAACAGCCCGGTGACACCGAGCCGATCGTTCTTGGGACGGATCTGGTCGATGAGCTCGACCAGCTGCGTGACGGACAGCAGGTGTGTCGCCGAGCTCGTGTAGGTCAGCGAGAGGAGGGAGGGTGGGTGGCGGTCCATGGCGGGGTCACTCGACGTCGAGGGTGCGGACCCACCGCTCGCCGGGGTCCCCGCCCCAGGCGTCCCACGCGACGCGTCCCGGTGACGGGAAGCCGTCGCCGCCGCGGGTGAAGCCTTCGGCGTCCTTGTCGACGCCGTGGCGTGCGAAGTAGGCCCGCATCTTCTTCACGTCGGCGTCGCTGACGTCCTTGCCGTCGGCCAGCTGGTGGGCGCGGTGGCGACCGACGTCGGTGAACCCCTTCCCGGCCCTGCCGTCCTCGATCCAGCGGACGGCACGCCGCGCTGCCTCCTGCACGTCCTTCGGTGGGTTGTGGGGCACGTCTCCTCCTGGGTCGTCGAGCACCGACTCCCCGACGCTAGGCCGACCCGGCCGGGCGGCGCCTCACCCCGGCGAGCGGCCTCGGATGAGGTCCACCCCGGTTCAGGCGTTGAGCCCGGCCAGGTCCAGCACGTCCTCGGGACCGGCCAGGTCGGGCGTCGCCAGGAAGACCGTCTGCACGCCCATCCCCGCGAGCCGGGCGTAGCGGTCGCGGTGCCCGGCCACGGTCGCGGCGTGGGTGCGGGCGGCGTACGTCGCGGCGGCGACGCGGCCGCGGTGCCGCTCGACCCGCGCCCACACGTCGTCCCGGTCGCGCCCGACCACGGGCAGGTCGAGGACCGTCACGGCGACCTCGCTGCGGTCCCGGCCCAGGTCGTCGCAGTGGGCGTGCAGCACACGGACCAGGCGCTGCAGCTCCGCCTCGTCGGTGGTCCTGAGGTTGCAGGCGTCGGCGTGCTGCGCGGCGATCCGCAGCGTCCGTCGCTCACCCGATCCACCGACGACGACGGGGATCGGGGCGGCCGGTCTGGGATAGCAGGTCGTCTCGGGGAGGGCGACCCCGTGCGCGTCGTGCTCCTTGGTGCCGGCCGCCCAGAGCGCGCGCATGGTGACGACGGCTCGCTCGAGGTCGTCCAGCCGGACGCGCGCCGGCGGGAACGCGATGCCGTACGCCGCGTGCTCGCGCTCCCACCACCCCGCACCGACACCGACGAACGCGCGGCCGCCGGAGAGTGCCGACAGCGTGGCCGCGGCCTTGGCCGTGACCCCGGCGGGGCGGAACGTGACGGGTGTGCACAGCGTGCCGAGCTGGAGATCGGTCCGGAGCGCGGCCAGCGCCCCCAGCGTGACCCACGGCTCCGGGATCGGCTCCCAGGCGC
Organism: uncultured Actinomycetota bacterium; assembly: GCA_963740115.1. Lineage (GTDB taxonomy): Bacteria > Actinomycetota > Actinomycetes > Propionibacteriales > Nocardioidaceae > Nocardioides. The sequence continues at coordinate 551,057 of CAVUCQ010000001.1, forward strand.
GTCCGACCTGCGGGACCTGGATGAGGTGGTCCATCAGCGCGAGACCCGCGAAGCCTGCCTCGTCCGCGGCGCGGGCGACGTCCGACAGCCACGCGAGCGGGTCCGTCCCCCACGGGAACCGCGAGACCTGCAGGACGGTGCGCAGGCCCAGGCTCGAGGTGCGGACGGGTGGCGTGTCGGGACGGGCCGCCGGCGCCGGGTCCTGGGTGACCGCATCGGCAGCGACCTCCTCGATGACGTCCCAGCCCTCCGTGTCCAGCATCGCTCGTGCCTCGCGGACCGAGCGCAGCTGCCCCGCCAGCACGGGTGCCGGGACCGGCCGGTCGCGCGTCGCGTTGCGGCGACGGCACTCCACGTCCGGGGTGTCCAGCACGACGGCGACCGCAGGGAGTCCGGCTCGGCGGGCCTGGGCGAGCCAGGCCCGGCGCCTCGCCTCGTCGAGGCCCAGCGTGTCGACGACCGTGGTCAGTCCGCGTCCGAGGCGGGCGGCGACGACGGTCTCCAGCACACCGAAGGCGTCGGACGAGGCGTCGAGGTCGTGGGGGCCGCTGCCCACGATCCCGCGCAGCGCGTCGGACGAGACGACCTCCTGGGCACGGAAGTGCGACTCTGCCCACGTCGACTTCCCCGATCCGGAGGCGCCCACCAGCACCACCAGGGCCGGGTCCGGGAGCCGCATGCGCCAAGTCTGGCGTACCTCGGCCGGGATCCGGGCGGGATCCTCACCCGCCGGGCGGTGATCAACCGGCGCGGCGTAATCAACCGTCTGGTTAGTTAGTTGCATATTCATTCGCCGTCCGGGGCACGTGGACGGATACTCGACGGGCCGGCGGAAGGAGGGGGACATGGCGGTCGTCGACGACGTGCTCGCCCTCGGCGAGTCGCTCGAGCGGTCGTACGTCGTGCACGTCGCGCGTCGTCTGAAGTTCCGCGTCGGATCGATCGTCTACGTCGCCTTCTCCCTCGACGAGACCGTGATGGGCTTCGCGTTCCCCAAGGAGGAGCGAGCGGCGCTGGTCGAGAACGACCCGCGCTTCCAGCTGCCGTCGGAGTCGGACATGCGCTTCAACTGGGTGCACGCGACGCTGGCCGAGCTCGACCCCGTCGAGGCGCGTGAGCTGGTCGTCGACGCCTGGCGGATGGTGGTGCCGCAGAAGCTGTCGCGGGCCTACGACCTGGTCCACCCCGACGGCCCCGGTCCACCCTGACGCCCGGTCACTGAGGCAAGCCTCTCCTGTCTGGACTCCACGCCGGGACGAGGTGCATCGTCGGGTGATGACCACCCTCAACCTCCCCATCGTCAGCTCGTGCAGCGTCGACGGCTGCTCCTACAACCACGACCACGACTGCCACGCCGGCGCGATCACCGTCACCGGCACCGGCGACGCCACCTGCGGCACGTTCTTCCATGCCGACGACAAGGGCGGCGTCGACGCCCACGGACACGTGGGCGCCTGCCACCGATCCGACTGCCGGCACAACGACCACCTCGAGTGCACCGCCGCGGGCGTCGAGGTCGGCGCCGGGGCGGACCCGGCCGACTGCCTCACCTTCGCTCCCGCCTGAGCCGCGTTCCATGGCCGACCTGCCGGCGGTCGAGGCGCGGATCTGGTCGCTCCTCGCGCCCTTCCGCGGCGAGCTGGAGGACGGGACGATCTACGGCATGCCGTGCCTGCGGTGGCCGGGGGCGAAGGCCCACGACTACTTCGCAGCGGTCAAGCGGAGCACGACCAAGGTGAGCCTCTACGCGATCGCCGTCGAGACGTGGCCCGAGGCGCTCGACGGTGCGGCCGACGCCTTCACCAGGCGGCGCACCGGCAAGGCGACCTTCTCGTTCCCCCACCTCGACGACGACACCGCAGCCGAGCTCGAGGCGTTCCTCGCCCGGTTGTACGTCCCCTACCGCGAGCACCACTCCGGTCTCCCGAGACCCTGAGCGGGCCACCCGCTCACAGGACGTCGTACGTCAGGTGGGTCGCGGTCGACGTGGTCACCGCGCCGGTCGGCCTCAGGTCGCGACGAGTGCCGGCGGCGAACAAGGGAGTGCCACCGCCCAGCACCACCGGCGCCAGGTGGACGCTGAGCACGTCGACGAGTCCCGCGGCCAGCGCGCTGCCGATGAGCGCACCCCCACCCATGAGCACGACGTCGAGGTCGTCGCCGCCGCGGCGCGACGACTCCCGCACCGCCCGCTCCCTGGCCGCGGTGACGGCGTCGTCCAGCCCGGTGGTCACGAACGTCCAGTCCAGGTCGGTGAGGCGCACCCGCTCCGGGGTCGAGCGGGTGACCACGACGAACGGCGGCGTGCCGACCTCGCCCGCCCCGTAGCCGGTCTCGTCGTTCCAGCCCTGCGGGCCGTCGACGATGTCGAACAGCGTGCGGCCCATGACGACGGCTCCCGAGCGCGACGTCGCCTCGCGCAGCAGCCGCTGGTCGTCGGGGTCGTCGGAGAACGCCCAGGCGTGCAGGGCCTCGCCTCCGTCGCCGAGACCGTTGGCGGGTCCGGGATCGGGTCCGGTGACGTAGCCGTCGAGGGAGATCGAGATGTCGGCCACGACTCGGGTCATCTGAGGGCCGCCTTCGCTGGGTCGGTGACGGGTCCTCGATCCTGCCCGTTCCCCGTCCCGGGCGCCACGCCTCCGGCCTACCCGGCTGCCCGCACTCGCACCCGCACCGTCGTGGTCGCGGACAGCGTGCGGGCGTCGCCCGCGTAGGCGACCTTGACCTTGGCCCGGCCCGCCTTCGTGAAGACCGGCAGGGTGAGGACGGCCCGTCCGTCGCGCAGCCTGGCCCTGACCGTGCGGGTGCCGACCTTGACCGTCACCTTGCCGGTCGGGGTGGAGCCGGTGGCGGCGACGAGCACGACCACCCGGGCCCGGGTCTCCCGGGCGACCACCCGGCGCGGCTTCACCTTGACCGTCAGGGTCGGCTCCACCTGGGCGATGACCGGGGGGAGCGGCGGTGCCGGGATGGGCGTGGGTGTCGGCGTCGGCGTCGTGGTGGGCGTGGGAGCCGGCGGCGTCGGCGCGGCGGTCACCGTGATCGGCAGCTGCACCGTGGTGCCGGTGGTGCTGCCGACGATCCGCACGGTCGCCGCGCCTGCGGCCAGGTCGGCGGGCAGGACGGCTCGGACCGCGACGTCGCCATGGTCGTCGTACGCGCCGTCGGTGGGCGTGTCGTCCACCGCGAAGGAGCCGATCGAGCGGCCGGCGACGGTCACGTCGACCGCGGTGTCCCGGGGGTCGGAGGCCGTCGAGTACGACCACGAGGCGAGGTCGACGGCGTACGTCGTGCCGGCGACGTAGGAGGCCGGGGCACCACCGGGCACGCTCACGGCGACGGCGTGCTGCGACCGAGGGGATGCCACCGGTCCGTCCACGGAGGCGTCGGCGAGGTGGGCCGCCAGCGCGGACACCGACGTCGCGTCCGGCGTCCGGCGTCCGATGCCGGCGACGAGGCCGTGGAAGTTGTCCCCGCCCACGGCCAGCGACTGGGTGACGGTGACCGAGTAGGTGCCGGTGGGGAGGATCGCCGCGCCGTTGAGCCACATGCCGGTGATCCGGTCACCCTCGGCGCGGGTCGGGTCCTCGGTCCACGTGAAGCCCTCCGAGGCGCCCAGGCGCAGGAAGGCCCGGGTCGGGACGTTGCCTCCGGGGGTGCGCTGCCACTGCTGCTCGAGGACCGTCTCGAGCTGGGCGCCGGTGAGCCGCATGTTGACCAGCGGCTCGGCGGCCAGCACGTCGGCCGCCTGCTCGTAGGTGACCGGCGACGGGTAGGCGACGTCGGCGACCAGGTCGGCCCCCAGGACCGTGGGGCTGACCAGCGCGATCCTGGCGTTGCCGGCGAGGGGTCCGCGGGTGGCCCAGCGCTGTGCCTCGGCGACGAGGTTGGCCAGGGTCGACTCGCCGCCCGGGTCGGCCGTGACGCCGTCGGCGAGCACCGCCCGACGCACCGGACCGGCCAGCGCACCCAGCTCGACGCCCGGGCTGACCTGGATGTCGCGGAAGTCGACCCGGTCGGCGTCGCTGCGGTTCTCCAGCCCGATGAAGCCGGTCATCGCCGCGGTGCGGTCCACGGCGTTGACGGGTGTGCCGTTGAGCAGGACGCGGATGCGCGCAGGGGTGACCTGGATGGTGAACCGGTTCCACTGGCCGGGGGGCGCGACGGCCGCGGCGAGGGCGGCCGGGTCCGCGGCCTGCCCGGTGCCGCCGGTGGGCACGATCGTGGCCGTGTCGGTCGCGCCGATCCGCACCTGGTAGCCCCCGGTGGGTGCGGCACCGTCACGGCTGGTCGAGGCGAGGACGACGCTCGAGTCGTCGTCGCTGTCACCCCGGCGCCAGTCGAGACGCAGCGTGTAGGGGCCGGACTGCTGCGCGGTGTGCCAGGTGGTGCCCGGCCCGCGGAAGCTGCGGATGGTGCAGTCGGTCTGGTGGCCGAAGCCACCGCCGCCGGCCTTGCGCCAGCCGTCGAAGGAGGCGAACGTGCCGTCGAACAGCGCGGTGCCGCCCGGTGCCACGGGCGTCGCAGCACACGCGTCGGGAGCGAGGCCGCCGACCTGGATCGCGTCGAAGTTGAGCCGGCACATCTCCGACGTGCGGTTGCACTCGACCGCGATCGTGTTGGCGCCCTCCTGGAGCGTGACGTCGGCTCGGGCGAAGTCCCAGTCCTCCCAGCTCCCGGTCAAGGGGTAGCTGACGACCTGCCGGGAGCCACCGTTGGTGAGCAGTCCCATCCCGCGGGTGACGTTCTCCTCCGCGCTGAGCGGGCCGGCGGCGTAGCGGATCCAGACGGGGTACGTCCCCGCCTCGGGCGCGACGACCGTCATCGTCGAGGTCATGCCGGTCTCGCGGAACGTGTAGGAGCCGCTGCCGGAGAAGTTGCCGTGGTCGCCGGAGTTGAGGGCCGGTCCCCCGCTGATGGCGCCGTCCTCGACCTCGAGCCACGCGATCTGCTGGTCGCCGACGGCAGCCTGGGCCGGCACGGCGACGACGCCCGCGGCGCCGACGGCGAGGCCGGTCGCGGCGAGCAGCAGGGCACGCAGTCGGGTGCCGACCGGCGTGCTCGGGAACGTACGGGTGGGGACGGGCTGCTGCACGACGGCTCCTCGCGATCCCCTGTGACGCGCGCCACAGGCGTCCCCGACCGTACGCGCCGGAGTTCAGCGTGTCGAACACGGTTCCACATAGCGGACCATCAGCCAGTAACGCGCCTCGCGTTCACGTACGTGATCACCCCTCGGCGCGTGCGCTGCCGGATCGAGCCCGCCGCTCCTACCCCGATCCGGCTGAGTTATGTCGTCCGTCGGGAGGTGTTGTCCGCGCGGCAAGGAGTCGAAAGTCGGGAGCACACCCGAACGAAAGGACACCTCCCGTGGACATCGGCGAGAGTTTTGAGAACACGACGGACGGGATCTTCGACTTCCTGCCCAACCTGCTGGGCTTCCTGCTCATCCTCCTGGTCGGCTTCATCGTCTCGAAGGTCGTCGCGGGCGTCGTACGCAAGGTCCTCGAGAAGGTGGAGGTCGACCGGCGGCTGCACGAGAGCTCAGGGAGCAGGTACGTCAACGCCGTGCTGCCCGGCGCCTCAGCCGCCAACGGCATCGCGCGCGTCGTCTTCTGGCTGATCTTCATCTTCTTCATCACCGTGGCCATCGGTGCGCTCGGCATCCCCGCGGCGACGGGCTTCATGAACGACGTGCTGGCCTACCTGCCCAACATCATCGTGGCGATCCTCATCTTCATCGTCGCCGCGCTGCTCTCCGGTGCCGTCGCCGGCGCGGTGGCACGCTTCATGGGCGACACGCCGACCGGCAAGGTCGTCGGAGCCGTCGTTCCCGCCGTGATCATGACGATCGCCTTCTTCATGATCCTGGAGCAGCTCCAGATCGCTCCCGAGATCGTGCGGATCGCCTTCACCGCGATCATGTTCGCGCTGGCCCTCGGACTGGCCCTCGCCTTCGGGCTGGGTGGCCGCGACCTCGCCGCCGACCTGTTGCGCCAGGCACGCGACAAGGGCTCGCAGGCGACGACCCAGGCCAAGCAGGACGCCCGTGTCGGTGCGGACCGCGCACGCGAGGAGATGGGTCAGCACGCCGCGACCGGCTACAGCACCGGGAGCGGCTACAGCACCGGGACCGGAAGCACGGCCACTGGCAACGGCACCAGCTGGACGGACACCACCTCCTCGGCGACCCCGACCGGCAGCTACGACCCGGAGGCGACGCAGCACATGCCGCCTCCTGCCCCGCCCCACCGCTGACCTCAGCGCACGGCTCGACCACGACCCACGGCCGCCGGTGATCCGGCGGCCGTGGCGCGCATCGGCGACACGGGAACCACCTCGGTGAATCCGATAGGGCCCCGAACGTCATACGGATGGCGCAACGCCTGGCGCTGTTGAGTTCGGGGACATCGCTGACTGCGCCTTCCGGGATGCTTGCCCCCGGTCATCGCCGGAGCACCCATGCCGCTGTCTGGGACACGACGGGATCAGGGTCATCGGCCAGCGACCGCGCCGCCCGTGAAGCGTGCGCAGGAGACAGGCGAGGCAGGCACCGGAGCACCGAGGCCCGCAGCCACGCACTGTCCCACGTGTGGCCTGGGTCGGTCGCGACGTCGGCCAGCCACGCCACCGGATCGCCGGTCCCGGTTCTCCCGCCGAGTCCTGTGGCCTCGAGAGCGTCGAGTCGTGACGCGTCGTCCAGCGTCGGATCGAGGACGGCGACCACGATCGCACCGCGACGACGGCCGAGGGTCGTCTCGGTGAGCTCGATCGCCGTAGCCCTGAGCTGGGGTTCGGTGCCCTCGAGCGCCCGCAGGAACCACGCGGTGCCGCGGGGACAGGCGCTGGCTCCGAAGAGGATCTCGACGTGACGCCGAGCCTCCTCGATCTCGTCGCGAAACGCACTCTCCGCGATCTCGAGGCCGAGCCCGGGGTCTGGTCCGCCCGGTCGAGGAGCCCCGGCGCTCTGGAGATGGTCGAGGCCGACCAGCGCTGCATGGACACGCAAGGCCTCGGCGTCGAGGCATCCGGCGAGGACCGACGTGGGAACGCTCGCCGGTTGTCGCGCCCACGACGTGGGAGCAAGACTGCCCACCACCAGCCGAAGGTCGCTGCGGGAGAGGCCCGCCTCGTCGAGGCAGGCGAGGAGCCATCGACGCGGTCGGCTGCGGCCGGCGCCCGCGACCGCTCTGACGACGAGCTCCCGCTGGCGTCCGCTCGGGCTGGAGGGATCCCGGGTCGACGCCCACAGGGAGCTGATGGTGGGGCCCAGCAGGTCGGCATGGGCGGCCAGTGCCTCGAGGATGCCGAGCGGGGGGCCTGGCTTCGCCGCGGCGTCGAGCAGGTGCGGGAGGTGCGAAGGGTGTGGCGTCATCGCGGCGCCGGCGACAGCCGCCTCCGCAAGGGCGTCGTCGTCGCTGACCAGCGCGTCGGCCCAGAGACCCAGTGCCTGCGGGTCGACGTCCCGGTCGCGACCGATCAGGATGGCGGCCGCCCGCACGCCTTCTGGCGTCGGGCCGAGGATGCCGACCAGCCCGTCGCGCAGGAGTGGCCGGCCGGTGAGACTCTCGGGCGCGGCGAGGTCGAGGGCCCGCGAGCGGACCCGCGGATCAGGGTCGCCGAGCGCGCGTACCAGCTCGCGGTCCAGGTCCGGGGAGCCGGAGTCCGCCAACGCCTCGAGTCCGGTGGTCCGGGCAGAGGGTTCCGCGCTGTCCAGGAGCTGACGGACCATCGCCTCGGCTGCCTCACCCTCGACGCGCAGCGCCCGCGGGTCCCAGGCGCGGTGCCGGAGGACCTCGGCGAGGTGGCCTCCGTACGACCGGTACGTCACGAGCGACAGGACGAGCCAGAGCAGCGAGAGCACGAGTACCAGCCACACCACGGCGATGACGTCGAGGCTCAGGGCCTGGATGAGGAGGAGCAGGGCACCGACCAGCCCGATGGCGACCGGTGTACCAGCGCCCTCAGCGAGCGTCTGCGCCGACAGCCGACTCTCCGGAGGCATGGCCTGGTAGGTGGCAGCCACCGAACCACGCGTGAGACCGTCGGTGGACGTGATGTCCGCGACCTGGGCGAGGCAGGCCACGGTGAGGAATCCGAGGCCTGCGACCCCGGAGCCCTGCCCGACGGCGAGCATGACGAGGCACGCGACCAGGACGAGCGTGGGGTTCGCCGCGAGCCCCAGGCGGACGCCGTACCTCCGGAGCAGCCACGACGCCGCCAGGGCGACGAACAGGATGCTCGCCACGTTGAGCGCCGATCCGTAGAGACCCTGGAAACGCGCGAGCGACTGCGGATCGGGGAAGTTGGCGGCAGCGCGTTCCCACACGATGAAGTCGAGGAGCTGCGTGACGGCACCGGACAGCACCGTGTAGCCGAGGACCGCGGCGACGAGGGGGTCGCGCAGGACAGAGGTACGCCGGTCCCGGCGGACGCCGGCCGATGCCGGCGCTGTCGGCTGGGGATCCGGACGCGCCAGCAGCTCCGCCGGAAACTCCCGGGCGGTGCGTCTGACGAGGACCAGCATGCCCAACCCGCAGGCGAGACCGAGGATCAGGAGCTGCTCCACCCCGCCGAGCGCGCCCACGATCAGCCCGGCGACGAGACCTCCCACGGCGAATCCGATCGGGAAGCCGGCGACCACCAGCGGGAACTGCCCCTTCAGCTCACGGACGTCGAAGAGCCGCACGGCCTGGGAGCCCACGGCGACGAAACCGACCGGGATGGCCAGTGGGAAGAGGACGACGAGGACGAAGGTGGCCGACACGACGTCCCAGAGCACCAGCGCCAGCCAGCCGGCGCCCACGATGGCGAGATAGGCGGAGATCAATCCACTGGCCAGTCCAGCAAGGGACATACGACGACCAGCTCGGGACACGAGGGCGGAGGTCAGGACACCGGCGACGGCGACGGCCAGATAGGCCCACGGGAGCGTGCGCGCGCCGTACTCATACAGGAACAGCGTGCTCGCGGGGACGACGAGGAACGCCATCATCAGGCCCAGCGCGGTGGTCTGACCCGCGAGCAGGGCGGTTCTCGATCGCACGGATCACCCCCCGAGTTCGCGGATCTCTCGGAGTCGGCGCGCCAGCGCCGTGATCACGCTCGTCGCGATCTCCGGCCGCAACCTCAAGGCCTCGTCGAAGTCCTGCTTGTCGAGCCTGAAGGCGAAGCCGTCGGTCCTGGCGACGACGCTCGCGATCCGCGGATGGGGGTCGAGGACGGCCAGCTCGCCGATGGTGTCGACCGGGCGCATCCGCACGTGGCCGTCGGGCCGCACGACCTCGACCTCGCCCTCGACGAGGACGAGGAGCCACTCCTCGACAGCACCCGCGGTGATGAGGACGTCCTCGGCCTCGAACGCGACCTCCTCGAGCCGTGCCGCAAGCCCGGCGAGGACGCGACCCGGGGTCGTGGCGAAGAGCGACGCCCGCCGGAGGATCGCCACGCGATCCACGACGAGCGGATGCGCCTGAGGCAGCGAATCGCTCTCCTTCACCGACCGAGTCTGGCAGACCCGCTGACGACTGGTCTGGACACCGTCAGCCGCCTGCTCAGCCCTGCGCCATGTCGACGAACCGCGAGTAGTGGCCCTGGAAGGCGACGGTGAGGTCACGGGTCGGGCCGTTGCGGTGCTTGGCCACGATCAGGTCGGCCTCGCCGGGGCGGGTCGACTCCTTCTCGTAGACGTCGTCGCGGTGGAGCAGGATCACCATGTCGGCGTCCTGCTCGAGCGAGCCCGACTCACGCAGGTCGCTCATCATCGGGCGCTTGTCGCCGCGCTGCTCGGGACCACGGTTGAGCTGGGAGAGCGCGATGATCGGCAGCTCGAGCTCCTTGGCGAGGAGCTTGATGTTGCGGGAGAACTCCGAGACCTCGAGCTGGCGTGACTCGACCTTGCGGCCCGAGCTCATCAGCTGCATGTAGTCGATGACGATGAGCTTGAGGTCGTGGCGCTGCTTGAGCCGGCGGGCCTTGGCCCGGATCTCCATCATCGTCATGTTGGGGCTGTCGTCGATGAACATCGGCGCCCCCGACACCTGGCCCATCTTGCGGGCGAGCTTCTCCCAGTCGTCGTCGCGCATGGTGCCGTTGCGGATGTGGTTGAGGGGCACCTTCGCCTCGGCGGAGAGCAGACGCATCATGATCTCGGAGCGCGTCATCTCGAGGCTGAAGAAGACGCTGGTGAGGTTGTTGTGGATCGACGCGGCGCGACAGAAGTCCAGAGCCAGCGTCGACTTCCCCATGGCAGGCCGGGCCGCCACGATGATCATCTGGCCCGAGTGCAGGCCGTTGGTCAGGTCGTCGAGGTCCGCGAAGCCGGTGGGCACTCCGTAGAGGCCGGCCTCGCGGTTGCCGATCATCTCGATCTCGTCGAGGACGCCGCTCATGATGTCGCTCAGCGGCGCGTAGTCCTCGGACGCCCGTCGGTCGGTGACCCGGTAGACCTCGGCCTGCGCGCTGTCCACGACGTCGTCGATCTGACCCTCGCCGGCATAGCCCAGCGCCGCGATCCGGGTGCCGGCCTCCACCAGGCGGCGCAGCACCGCCTTGTCACGCACGATCTCGGCGTAGTAGCCGGCGTTGGCCGCGATCGGCACGTTGGCGGACAGCGTGTGGAGGTAGGGGGCGCCGCCGATGCGCTGCAGCTCGCCGCGCTTCTGCAGCTCGGCCGCCACCGTGATCGGGTCGGCCGGCTCGCCGCGGCCGTAGAGGTCGATGATCGCGTCGTGGATGACCTCGTGGGCGGGGCGGTAGTAGTCGACGCCCTTGAGTGCTTCCACCACGTCGGCGATCGCGTCCTTGGACAGCAGCATCGAGCCGAGCACGCTCTGCTCAGCGGCGTTGTCCTGGGGAGGGGTGCGGTCACCGGCCGAACGTGGGGCGTTGCCCGGCTCGTAGGCCGCCGGGCCGTCGCCCCACGCCTCCTGGGTGTCCCCCTCGTAGGTGACGCTCACCGGTGCTCCCCTCGCTGGCTCTGGTCCTCGACGCTAGGGACGACCACCGACATCACCGTCGGGACCGCACGCGGGACCACCTTCTCCACTTCCGTGGACGCGCGTGACCGTACGTCCTCCCGAGCGGCAGGGACAGCCAGTTGTCCACAGGGTCTGTGGACAACCTGCGCACTCAGGTGGACGACACGCGGGGCCCGGTGCACACAGCGTGGAGCGTCCTGTGGAAATCACGGCATCGATCCTCGACGCACCGCCCCTGACCTGCGAAAAGGTCGTGCACAGCCTGTGGACGGAAATGCCCACCCCAGTCGGTTCGTTCACCTGTCCGACATCTGGATGATGCCTGTTGCTTTGTCGACACGGGGTCGTGAGGGCCGCCACCGGGCCCTCATCCACACGGCCATTCACAGGTAGTCCGAAAGGGCCATGGACACCCGGGACGCCTGCTGGGTATGCGGTACCGGCGAAGGGACGTCGGAGTGTCCACACCTACGCTGGCCGCGTGAAGGCCATCGACCGGGAGATCCTGCGCCTGGCCGTCCCCGCCTTCCTCGCCCTCGTCGCCGAGCCGCTCTTCCTGCTCTCGGACGCCGCGATCGTCGGCCACCTCGGCACACCGGAGCTGGCGGGGCTCGGCATCGCTGCGGTGATCCTCCAGACGGTCGTCGGCCTCTGCGTCTTCCTCGCCTACGGCACCACGGCCAGCGTGGCGCGCCACCTCGGGGCGGGGGACCTGCGGGGAGCACTCGCCCAGGGCGTCGACGGGGTCTGGCTCGCGGTCATCATCGGGACCGTGGCGACCATCGGCGGGATGTCGGCCACCCCGGCGCTGGTGGGCGCGTTCGACACGGGGCCGGTCGTCGCGGACCACGCCGAGACCTACCTCGCCATCGCCTTCCTGGGCACCACCCCGCTCCTGGTGATGCTCGCCACGACCGGAGTCCTGCGGGGACTGCAGGACACCCGCACTCCCCTGCTCGTGGCAGTCGTCGGCAACGGCGTCAACATCGCCCTCAACGTCCTCCTCGTCTACGGCCTCGACCTCGGGATCGCGGGTTCGGCCATCGGCTCGGTGATCGCCCAGGTGCTGTCGGCGGGCTGGCTGGTCGCCGTCGTGGTCCGGGCCGCCCGCGAGCACGACGCCCCGCTCTCGCCCGACCTCGCCGGGATCCGGGCGGCCGCCCATGCCGCGGTCGCGCTGGTCATCCGCACGCTGGCCCTGCGCGCCTGCCTGCTCGTGGGGACGTACGCCGTCACGCGCGTCGGCACTCACGGCACGGACGTCAACGTGGCGACGAACCAGATCGCCATCACCCTGTGGACGTTCCTCGCCTTCGCGCTCGACGCGATCGCGATCGCCGCCCAGGCGCTGACCGGCCGCGCGCTGGGCAGCGGCGACGTCGACAGCACCCGGGCGCTGACCCGGCGGATGATCAGGTGGGGCTGGGGAAGCGGGATCGCCTCCGGGCTGGCCCTGGCCGCGGTCTCCCCCTTCATCGGCCACCTCTTCACCGACGACCCCGAGGTGATCGCGCTGCTCGTGCCGGTCCTGCTGGTGGCGGCCCTGGGGCAGCCGCTGGCCGGGGTGGTCTTCGTGCTCGACGGCGTGCTGATCGGCGCGGGCGACGGTGCCTACCTCGCGTGGGCCGGGCTGGTGGTGCTGGCCGCGTACGCCCCCGCCGCCCTCTACGCGGCGACGCTCCCGCACGGGCTGGTCGCCGTCTGGGTGGCCATGACCTTCGTGTTCATGGGGGCGCGCGGCGTGCTGCTCTCCTGGCGCGCCCGCGGTGACGCGTGGCTCGTGACCGGAGCGAGCCTGGCTCGTTGATCCTCCGACGCGGCAGTGACCCTGACCGCTCAGCTCGGATGGACACCGTGGAGCCACACCCTGGGGAGGGACCGATGAAGGACCACCGCCCGGCCGTACGACTCGGCCTCGCAGCGCTCGTCGCGGCGGCACTCGTGCCGATGACCGGCTGGCCCGCCGGCGCAGCTCCGGGATGCACCGACGAGACCCAGCCGAGGGACCCGGTCCTCGGGCTGCCGACCGGCGACGGGTGCGACGACGACACCCCGCCCGACACCACCCTTGCGGCCTCCAGCAGCCCCAACGCTGCCGGGCTCGTCGCCGTCTCCACGATGACCTTCACCATCGGGTCGGTGGTCCCCGACGGCGACGCCGGCCCGTTCGGGCTCGAGTGCCGGCTGACCGGCCCCGCCCAGGCCCACGACTGGCGGCAGTGCACCAGCCCGGTGACGTACGCCGGGCTTCCGGACGCCGCTGCCGGGGCGTACGTCTTCGAGGCGAGGGCGGTCGACCTCGGGGACGCCGGCCGCAACCCCGACGTCGCGCTTCTCCCGCCGATGACCCCCGACGTCGCGGACCTCGACGCCACCCCCGCATCGCTGACCTGGGGCCAGGACACGAGGGCGCCGTTCGTCTTCGTCACGCAGAGCACCTACGACGAGGACACCCCGACCCAACCGGTGATCACCTCGCCGACCGTGCCGATCCGGCTCAACGGCAGCGAGCCCGGATCGTCGTTCGAGTGCACCGACAACGACGCGCCCGTGGCCTGCTCGGCCGGGCGGTGGGAGCTCGTCGAGCCGAGGGCCGGACGACACAGCTTCTCGGCCAGGACGATCGACCGGGCGGGCAACGCCAGCGCCTGGTCGCAGCCGATCGAGTTCTTCGTGCCCACCGACCTGACGCGCAAGCGGGGGTGGACCAAGGAGCACAACGTGGGCTACGTCCGGGGTGACGCCCTGCTCGCCAGGCAGCGCGGGGCGCGCCTCGTCCTGCCGCGCACCGAGGTGGGCGAGCTGCGGCTCGTGGCCCCGAGCGGGCCCAGGCTGGGCAAGGTGCGGATCCGGGTCGGGCGGCGTGCCTGGCACGTCGTCGACCTCGCCGGGCCGAGGACGACGCTGCGCCAGTACACCGTCATCGACCGCTACTCCGGCATCCGCGCGGGCAGGATCGTGATCGAGTCGCTGAGCAACAGGCCCGTCATCCTCGACGCGATCGTGGCCCGACCCAACACGTTCCCCGCCGCGCAGTAGCCGCCGGCCTCGTGTCGGGCATGCTGGGGGCGTGGACGTCGTACGCACGTGGCTGGTCACCGGGGCGTGCGCCCTCGTGCTCGCCGGTTGCGGTGACACCCGCCCAGCCGACGCACCGGAGGATCCCACCGTGGACGAGACCAGCACACCCTCCTCCCCCGAGCCGTCCCCTCCAGTCGGCGGATCGGCCGTCCAGCAGTCCGTCGCCGACCTTGCTGCCACTCTCGACGTGGACCCGGGCGAGGTGGAGGTGGTCTCGGTGGAGGAGATGACCTGGCGCAACGGCAGCCGAGGCTGCGCCCAGCCCGGGATGTCGTACACCCAGGCCCTGATCGAGGGCTCGCGGATCATCCTGCGGGCCGGCGGCCGCACCTACGAGTACCACTCCGGCGGCTCGCAGCCGCCGTCTCGCTGCGACCAGCCGACGGAGTAGACGCACGACGGCCCGCCACCTCCGGGGAGGCAGCGGGCCGTCGAGTGGTGCGGGGAGCTGCGGGTCAGGCGGGGACCACGTTGAGGGCCACCGTGGCGGACACCTCGTCGTGCAGCTTGACCGACACCTCGTGGGCGCCGAGGGTCTTGATGGGGTTGGTCACCACGATGGTGCGGCGGTCGACCTTCTCGCCCGAGACCTCGCCGATCGCGTCGGCGATCTCGGAGGTGGTGACGGCGCCGAAGAGGCGGCCGCCCTCACCGGCACGGACCTTGACGTTGACGGGGTTGGCCTGGAGCTTGGTCTTGATCTCCTTGGCGTGGTCCTCGTCGCGCGCCGCGCGGGAGGCACGGGCGGTCTTGATCGACTCGATGGTCTTCTCGCCACCGCGGGTCCAGCGGATGCCGAGACCACGGGGAACGAGGTAGTTGCGGCCGTAGCCGTCCTTGACCTCGACCACGTCGCCGGGGGCGCCGAGGCCGTCGACTTCCTGCGTCAGGATGAGCTTCATGTCTCGTGCTCCTCTCAGCGACCGGTGGACGTGTAGGGCAGCAGGGCGAGCTCGCGCGCGTTCTTGACGGCGATGGCCACGTCGCGCTGGTGCTGGACGCAGTTGCCGGTCACGCGACGGGCGCGGATCTTGCCGCGGTCGGAGATGAACTTGCGGAGGAGGGTGGTGTCCTTGTAGTCGACACCGGTCGCCTTCTCCTTGCAGAACTGGCAGACCTTCTTCTTGGGCTTGCGCAGAATTGCCTTGGCCATTGTGGTGCTCCCTTTCAGTGAGCCCGGCCCTGAAGGCAATCAGGGACGGAATGGAATGATTTCTCGGAATGATCTTCCCGGTCAGGCTGAGGGGTTTCGACACGCCCTCGTCACGGCTTCGCGGGCTCAGCCGTGGGGCTGCTCAACCTGGCGGCTGTCACTGCCTCGCGAGCTCGGCAGTGATCCGCACATCAGAACGGGGGCTCGTCGTTGCCGCCGGACACCCCGGGCGTGGCCCACGGGTCCTTGGGCGGCGCGGACTGGCCACCGCCCTGCGGCTGACCCTGCGGCTGACCCTGGGGCTGACCGCCCCAGCTGCCGCCACCCTGGGCGGGCGCGGGGCTGGCCCACGGGTCGTCGGCCGGCGCGGACTGACCGCCACCGCCGCCGCCCGAGTAGCCGGCACCGCCACCGGAGTAGCCGCCACCGCCGCCGGACCGGGTCGTCTTGGTGACCTTGGCCGATGCGGAGCGCAGCGACGGGCCGACCTCCTCGACGTCGATCTCGAAGACGGTGCGCTTCTCACCCTCGCGGGTCTCGTACTGGCGCGACTTGAGGCGACCCTGGACGATCACGCGCATGCCCCTCTGGAGGGACTCGGCGACGTTCTCCGCGGCCTGCCGCCACACCGCGCAGGAGAGGAACAGCGTGTCGCCGTCCTTCCACTCGTTGGTCTGGCGGTCGAAGGTGCGCGGCGTCGACGCGATCCGGAAGTTGGCCACGGGTGCCCCCGAGGGGGTGAACCGCAGCTCCGGGTCGTCGACGAGGTTGCCGACAACGGTGATGGTGGTCTCGCCTGCCATGTCAGGTCTCCTAAAGATGTCCTGCTGATCCGGGGTGCTCCCGATGTGCTGCCCATCAAACAGGCAGTCACCGACAGCGGGAAGGGTCTATCCACAGACGCCGTGAGGCGATCAGTGGGCGTCGGGACGCATGACCTTCGTGCGCAGGATCGACTCGTTCAGCGTGAGCTGGCGGTCGAACTCCTTGACCGTCGCGGGCTCGGCCGTCAGCTGGATGACGGCGTAGATGCCCTCGGCGTTCTTCTTGATCTCGTACGCCATCCGGCGACGACCCCACACGTCGAGCGACTCGATCGAGCCACCGTCCTTGCGGATCACGTTGAGGTACTTGTCGAGCGACGGCTCGATGGTGCGCTCGTCGAGACTCGGGTCGAGGATGACCATCACTTCATAGGCACGCATAGCGGTCTCCACCTCCTCTGGGCTAGAGCGGCCACGGGCTTTCCGTGGCAGGAGGACTCTGCGTCCGCGGCACGCGTGTCTGTCGCACGCCACGTTGTTGCTGGTCGCCCGAAGGCAACCGGTGAAGACTACCAGCGGCGCGGCCGGCGGCTGGAATCGGAGAACAGCCCGCTCGGTCGCCGAGCAGCGCGCCCCACGGCCTGTGGAGGACGCGCGCGCGGCGGAGGTCGGGGGGCTAGCGTCGCGAGGTGCCCTCCGTCGCCCGGACCCGCCCCTCCGTCGTGGTGGCCGGGCGCTACGTGCTGCTCGACCAGATCGGCACCGGCGGCATGGGGTCGGTGTGGCGGGCCTACGACGAGCGCACCCGGTGCCACGTGGCGCTGAAGGTGCTCGGCCGGCACAGCTCGGCGCTGCTCGCGCGCTTCGTGCGCGAGCAGGCGGTCCGGGTCCGCCACCCCCACGTCGTCGCGCCGCACGGGTGGGCCGCGGAGGACGACCTGGTGGTCCTCGCCATGGAGCTGGTGGCCGGTGGCTCGGTCGCCGACCTGCTGCGCGAGCACGGGCCGCTCGATCCCGGCACGGCCGGTCTGCTCCTCGAGCAGCTGCTCCTGGGCCTGGCGGCCGTCCACGCCGCCGGTCTGGTGCACCGCGACGTCAAGCCGGCCAACCTGCTGCTGGAGGCGACGGGGGACGGCGCGCCGCACCTGCGCCTGGGCGACTTCGGTGTGGCGGCCCCGGTCGCGGACCGCCGGTTCACCACGGTGCCGGGAGCGATCGGCACCGACGGCTACATGGCGCCCGAGCAGGCCCGGGGGGCGCTGCCGGAGCCGACCCAGGACCTCTACGCCGTGGGGCGGGTGGCGCTCGAGATGGTCACCGGCCTGCCACCGTCGCGGCAGCGCGAGATCCCGTCCCACCCCCTGCGTCCGCTGGTCGAGCGGCTGCTCGTGGTCGATCCCGAGCAGCGGCTGGCCACCGCCGAGGCGGCGCTGCGGCTGCTCCGCCGGCTGCCGGTGCCGGCGGCGGCCGGTCCCCCGGTGCCCGACCGTCTCGGGCCGCCGCCGCGCGCTCGTCGTACGACCGCGGTGGGGCGCCGCGCCGGGGTCGACTGGCCGGCGTGGGCGGCCGTCGCGGTGCTGGTCGGCGTGGTCGTCGGCTGTCTGTACGTCGTCCTAGGCTGGTGGACATGAACACCCCGTCGTCCGCCCTGCCCGTCGGCGCCCACGTCGAGCAGACCGACCCGATCGCCGAGGCCGTCGCCCGCGAGACCTCGCTCGTGCAGTTCTTCCTCGGCGACCCGCAGGGCTACAAGGGCCCCGAGGTGCGCTTCGCCGGCGGGGCGGAGGCGCTGCGCGAGGCCGCCGAGGCGGCGGGCGTCGACCTCTACGTCCACGCCCCCTACATCGTCAACGTCGCGACGACCAACAACCGGATCCGGATCCCGAGCCGCAAGCTGCTCCAGCAGCACATGGACGCGGCGGCACAGATCGGTGCGAAGGGGCTCATCGTGCACGGTGGGCACGTCGGCAGCTCCGACGACCCGGCGGTCGGCTTCGACAACTGGCGCAAGGCCGTGGAGGCCACGGACATCAAGGTCCCGCTGCTCATCGAGAACACCGCCGGCGGCGACCACGCCATGGCGCGCCGCCTCGACCGGATCGCCGGCATGTGGGACGCGATCTCCTCGGCCGAGGGCGCGGAGCACGTCGGGTTCTGCTTCGACACCTGCCACGCGTGGGCCGGCGGCATCGACCTCGGTGACGCCGTGGACAAGGTCCGCGCCATCACCGGGCGGATCGACCTCGTCCACGCCAACGACTCCCGTGACGGCTTCGACTCCGGCGCCGACCGGCACGCCAACTTCGGGCACGGACACCTGCCCGCCGACGAGTTCGCGGCAGTGGTGCGCGAGGCGGGCGCACCGGTCATCTGCGAGACACCGGGCGGCGCGGCGGAGCACCGGGCCGACTTCGCCTGGTTGCGCGAGCGCCTCTGACCGCCCGGCTCGTCAGGCGGCCGGACGGGCGGTCACCACGACGTTGCTGAGGTAGGCGGTGCCGTCCCAGTCCTCGCAGGTGACAAGCACGAGGCGGGCCGGTCCCGACTGCTCGAAGACGTCATCGCTCCTGCGGGCGAGCTCACCCTTCCCCAGCACCTCCACCGAGACGACGTCGTAGGCGAGCGGGCCGCGGTCGGTCCGCACCACGACCTCGTCCCCGGCGACGAGCTCCTCGAGGTCGTCGAAGGCGCCGCCCCCGGTGTGGACGGTGTGCCCGGTGAGGACGGCGGAGCCGGTCGAGGCGCCCGGACGCGCGCCCTGCGACCACCAGCCCACCTGCCGCGGGTCGGCGGGCGGGGTGAGCGCGCGGTCCTCCAGCCGGATCGGCACCACGGCCGCCTCGACGCCCAGCCCGGGTACGACGACCGCCTCCGGCCTGCCGCCGCGCGAGACCGGGCGCTCACGGCTCGTCCGCGGCGTCGGCGAGCCGGCGGCGGCCGACGGTGCCCGCACCGCCACGGTCGCGGCCGTCCGCTCCGCGGTCGCACCGTCGCCGGCGGTGCCCCCGAGGGAACCGCCGGCCAGCACGAGGCCGCTCACGACCAGCACGGGGGCCGCCGCGCCCAGGAGCACGGTCATCAGGCCTCCGCGTCGGACGCCGGTGCGCTCAGCCACGAGCGCGGATCCACCCCAGACGTGCGCACACCCCGCCGAGCAGGACCATGAGCAGGCCCAGCAGGACCGTCTCGGTCGACGCACCCGTGGTGCTGCCGGTGCCCACCCCGGCATTCACCGCCGTCGGCAGCTGCTGCTGGCCCTGCGCCTCGGAGCCGGCGACCGCCTGGACGCCGAGGACCTCGGGTGCCGACGACTCCGGCAGGACCTCCGGGGCGGACGTCTCCGGCAGCACCTCGGGTGCCTGGGGGTTGGTGGGGTTGTTGGGCGTGTTGCGGCGTGTTCGGTGTGTTCGGGGTGTTCGGGGTGGTGGGCGTCTCCGGGGCCACCGCCGGCGGGGTCGACGGAGGTGTCGTCGGAGGCGTCGTGGGCGGCGTCGTCGGGGGCGTCGTGGGCGGCGTCGTGGGGGGCGTCGCGGGCGGCGTGGTGGGCGCGCAGCCCTCGACCCAGAACACCTTGCTCTTGGTGTCGTTGCCGATCGATCCGGGCGTCGCGATCGTCAGCTTGACGTGGTAGCCCTGCTGCGGGTGCGGTGCACCGGTGAAGGACAACGTGTAGTCGATCCGCCGGTCGAACCCGGTCGTCGTGCCGGCGCCGGTGGCGGGGTCCTCGCCGACGGACACCTGCGCGGGGCCGCTGACCGTGAGGCCGACACCGGTCGTCGGCGCCTGCTCCTCGAAGGAGACGCTGGAGACGATGCCGGTGCCCGCGTCGAAGCCGTACCACTCCACCTGGAAGGTGCAGCCGACGTGCGGCGTGTTGTTCGGGATGGTGTCGAGGTCGCCCAGTGGCGCGATCTTGACCGTGCCGTTGTTGCCGGCCGGGTCGCTGGACGAGGGGGGCTGCTGGCCCTGGCCGGCGCCGTTGCCGGGCTCGGCGTGTGCGGTGGTCGCGGGCGCAAGTGCGAAGGTGCCCAGGCAGAGCAGGGCGGCGACGGTGGTGCGGGGCGCGCGATGGATGCGGTCGATGTGGGACATGAGTGGGTTCCTCCCCTGTGACAGGTGGCGCGGTGGCGCCGTGTTCGTCTGTGGAGCGTCGGCGCGGTGGCGCTGACGTCGTGTGCTGCCGCGAGTGGGCGGTCGGCTCCCAAGTGCCGGGTACCCGCGCGACAGTGGTTGAACGAGGGATGACCCGATCGGGCTATGCCCTGATGGCCCTTTCGGGCATTCCTTGAGGCGTTCTTGAGACTTCAGCGTCCGCGAGCCGCTCCCGGACTTTTCCGGGGTGCGCCTGCAACCAAAGCCGGGTCCGCTGCGTCTGTACTCACGAGGGGACCAGACACGTACGGGGGTCGTGTCTGGTCCCTTGTAGCCTTCCTGAGGTGACGACCCCCCTGACGCTCCGCCCGATCTCCACGCAGGAGCACCGCGACTTCATCGCCGGCCGGTCGTCCGCCAGCTTCCTCCAGACGCCCGCCTGGGCGGCCGTGAAGTCGGAGTGGCGCGCCGAGTCGGTCGGATGGTTTCGAGACGGATCGCTCGTCGGTGTCGGCCTGGTGCTCCACCGCCAGCTGCCCAAGGTGAGGCGCTCCCTCGCGTACCTGCCCGAGGGGCCGGTGATCGACTGGTCCGGCGACGACCTCGAGACCTGGTTGTCACCGCTGGTCGCGCACCTCAGGTCGCAGGGGGCCTTCGCGGTCCGGATGGGACCACCGGTGGTCACGCGACGCTGGTCGGCCGACCAGGTCAAGGCCGGGATCGCCGACGAGTCCGTGCGCCGCCTGGGCGACATTCCCCCACTCGAGCGCTCGCAGGACGGCGCGCGGGTGATCGCGCAGCTGCACGAGCTGGGCTGGAGGCCGCAGTCCGCCGAGGGCGGCTTCGCCGTGGGACAGCCGCAGTTCAACTTCCAGATCCCGCTGGCCGACGACGAGGGCCGGCCACGGTCCGAGGCCGACGTGCTGGCGGGCATGAACCAGCTCTGGCGCCGCAACATCAAGAAGGCCGACAAGTCCGGTGTCGAGATCGGCCTCGGCGACCGCACCGACCTCAAGGCCTTCCACGACCTCTACGCCCACACCGCCGAGCGCGACAGTTTCACGCCGCGCCCGCTGGCGTACTTCGAGACGATGTACGACGCGCTCGCCGCCGAGGACCCGGACCGGATCCAGCTCTGGTTGGCCCGGCACGAGGGCGACCTGGTCGCCGCGACCATCGCGATCCGGGTGGGCACCCACTCCTGGTACTCCTACGGCGCCTCGTCGACCGAGAAGCGGGACGTACGCGGCTCCAACGGCATCCAGTGGGCGATGATCCGCCACGCCCTCGCGGCCGGTGCGCACGTCTACGACCTCCGCGGCATCACCGAGACCCTCGACGCCGACGACCCCCACGTCGGGCTGATCCAGTTCAAGGTCGGCACCGGCGGCCAGGCAGTCGAGTACGCCGGTGAGTGGGACCTGCCGATCAACCGCCCTCTCTACAAGGCCTTCCAGCTCTACCTCGCGAGGCGCGGATGAGCCTGACGCTCCACGTCGACGGCGAGCGCTGGCGCGCGCACCTGCTCGCGACAGCCGCCCGACACCCGGGCATCGTCCCGGTGGCGAAGGGCAACGGCTACGGCTTCACGCTGGGCCGGCTCGCACGCCGGGCACAGTGGCTGGCCGAGCACGCGGAGGAGACCGGTGCCCCGCTCGACCTGCTCGCGGTCGGCACCTACGACGAGATCGAGCAGGCCGCCACCCGCTACGACGGCGACCTGCTGGTGCTCACGCCATGGCGGCCGTTCGGGGCCGCGCTCCGGCTCGACCCGCGCACGGCGTCGCGTGTGGTGCACACGGTCAGCCGCCCGGCCGACCTGGCGGCACTGCGCGAGCAGCACCCCGAGGCACGGTTCGTGCTCGAGCAGCTCACCTCGATGCGCCGCCACGGCATGAGTCGCCGCGACCTCTCGACCGCGGCCGAGGCGCTGCACGCTGCGTCCGGCGACCATCGCAGCGGATTGCGGGGCGTGGCGATGCACCTGCCGCTCAACACCACGTCGCACCTCGGTGAGGTGAGCCGGCTGATCAACGACGTCGTCGCCTCGGGCCTGCCGACGCGCACCGTCTACGTCTCGCACCTCACGCACGCCGAGCTCGCCCGGCTGGCGAGCAGCTACCCCGACTTCACCGTCCGCCCGCGCATCGGGACCGCCCTCTGGCTGGGCGACCGCGGCGCCCTCACGGCGCGAGCCACCGTCCTGGACGTGCACGACGTGGAGCGCGGCGAGATCTTCGGCTACCGCGGCCGCACCGCGCCCAAGGGCGGCCACATCGTGGTGGTGAGCGGCGGGACGGCCCACGGCATCGGCCTGGAGGCACCCACCGGCGACCAGTCGCTCAAGGCGCGAGCGGCGACCCTCGCGCGCGGCGGCATGGACGCCGTCGGTTTCGTCCGCTCGCCGTTCTCGATCGACGGCAAGCAGCGGCTGTTCGCCGAGCCCCCGCACATGCAGGCGTCGATGCTCTTCGTGCCCTCAGGGGCGCGCGTGCCCGGGGTCGGCGAGGAGATCGACGTCCGGGTCCGGTTCACGACGACCGACTTCGACCGCGTCGTCATCGACTGACGCATCGCGGAGCACGGCGACCACCAGCCACACCAGCCCGGCGACCCGCAGCACGACGGCCAGCCAGTAGGCCCGGGCGTCGTCGGTGACGGTCGGCACGAGCGCGTCGCCGACGTACCAGCCGGTGAGCACCCAGCTGACGAGGGTCAGCCCCTGCCAGACCAGGAGGTCGCGCCAACGGCGTACGGCGATCGCGGCCAGCGGCAGCGCCACCAGGGCCAGCTCGGGCGGAGCCGACGAAGCCACCGCCAGTGCCGACGCGAGCATGACGAGTCCGGCGCGGGCACTCGTCAGCGCGGTGGGGCGACCGGCCCGCCGGACCAGCCACCACGCCGCCGCTGCGGCCACGCACAGCACGAGCAGCTGCACCACCGTCCGGGACGTCCGGGTCCCGCCGGCTCCTGCCTGCTCGAGCAACAGCCAGACGGAGCCGATGTCGGGCGCCTCGACCTGCGCGCGGCCCGGGAGCGTGACGACGACGTAGGCCGCCGCGGCTGCCAGGAGGGCGTCCACCCGGTCGCGCAGGCGCCCGCCCGCGGCCACCACACCGACGAGGGCCGCCGCGACCGGAAGCGCGAAGGCCGCCCCGATGCCGGCCCCGATGCCGGCCAACCAGCTGCGTCCGGTGGCCCAGCCCCAGAGCAGCACCGCCACGCCGACCGCGGCGACGAGCTCCCAGGAGAGCCAGTGCACGAGCAGCACGGGCGACAGCGCCCATCCGGCGGCCGCCCACGGCCGTCGGGTGTCCACGCGCACGAGCAGGGCGGTGGCCAGCAGCGCGAGCGCAGCGAGCAGCAGGGCCAGGGAAGCGGTCGTGGCCACGGTGCCAGATCCGGGGAGGAGGCCGACGAGCCGCTCCAGCCAGGTGGCGACGTGGGGCGGGGCGCCGGCGTCGGCCGAGGTGCCGGCGAGGTCGGTCCAGCAGAGCTCGGCGAACGGCTGCTGGCCCGTGCCCCAGCCGGACGGCACGCACGCGCTCTTGCTGACCATGCCCGCCGCCAGGACCACGGCGGTCGCGCCGAGCAGTGCCCGGGAGGCGTTCCACCAGTGATGACCGGCCGCGTGCACGCCCAGCGGCCCCCCGATCACCTCCGACATCGCGGCGGCGACCGGGTCGGTCCGGGTGGGCGCGTCCGGGTGCAACGGTCAGCTCAGGGTCGGGCGTCCAGGACGCCGACGCGGGGCTGGAACCGTCCGGCGGGCGTCGTGGGAGGCGCCGTGGGGGTCGTGGGGCTCGCGGTCGGGGTCGTCGGCACCGGCGTCGTCGGGGTCTCGGTCGGGGTCGGCACCGGCGTCGTCGGCACCGGGGTCGTCGGGGTCGGGATCGGGGTCTCCGTAGGGGTCGGCGTCTCGGTGGGCGAGGGCGTCTCCGTCGGGGTCTCGGTCGGTACGCCACCGGTCGGGCTCTTCGTCGGGCTCTTCGTCGGGCTCGGCGTCGAGGTGGGGCTCGGCGGCGGGGTGTACTCGTGGCCGTCCTCGGGCGCGTCGCCGTCGACGTAGACCGGCTCGGGGAGCTCCTCGACCTCCATGCCCTCCATCACCCGCTGCATGACCGAGGTCCAGGTCTTGGCGGGGTAGTTGCCGCCGAAGTAGCCCGAGCGGCCGTCGGAGCTGGTGGGCAGCCACAGGTCGGCACCGTCGGGACGGGGGACGTCGAGACCCTCGCGCCCACGGCCCCGGACGTACATCACTGCCGTGGAGACCTGCGGGGTGAAGCCCACGAACCAGGACGAGGACACGTCGCCGTCGTCGTTGGTGGCGGTGCCGGTCTTGCCGGCGGCCGGGCGCTCGATGGCCTGTGCCTCGACCCCCGACCCCTCCTCGACGACCTGCTGGAGGGCGTAGGTCACGTCGGCGGTGACGTCCTCGTCGACGGTGCGCTTGCTGCGGTCCTTGGCCTCGTAGAGCACCTTGCCGTCCTTGTCGACCACCTTGGCGACGACGTGCACCTCGTTGCGGGTGCCGCCGTTGGCGAGCGTGGCGTAGGCGTTGGCCATGTTGATCGGGCTGACCTGAGCGGTGCCGAGGGTGACGCCGACGTTCTCCTGGAAGTCGATGGACCGAGGGGGGATGCCCCACTTCTCCGGCTCGTTGCCCGGGATGCCCAGGTCCTCGGCGGCCTGGATGACCTTCTGCGGCCCGTCCTCCATGGAGTCGACCATGTCGACGAAGGCGGTGTTGATGGAGTTCTCGGTCGCGGTGATCATCGACACGGCCGAGCCGTAGTCCTCGTCGCCCTGGTTCTCGAACTCGGTGCCGGCGATGTCGATCGGGCTGTTGCCCTCGAACGTGTCGTTGAGGGAGAAGCCGTCGCGGATCGCGGCGACGTCGGTCGCCGCCTTCATCGTGGACCCCGCCATGCCGCCGGCCTCGGCCCAGTTGATCTGGGACTCGAGGTAGTCCTGTCCGCCGAAGAAGCCCAGCAGGGCTCCGTTGCGGGTGTCCACGGTCGCGGCCGCGATGTGCAGGTCCTTGTTGCCGGCCGGACCGGGCATGCCCGCGTCGGGCCGCTGCTCCTCGACGGCCTCCTCGACGTCGGCCATCACCTGGGGGTCGAACGTCGTGGTGATCCGCAGGCCACCACCGTCGATCTGCTCCTCGGAGGCGATGCCGCGGGCCAGGATCTCCTTCTTGACCAGGGCCAGCATGTGACCGCGCTGCCCGCCGTACTGGCTCTGCGCGGCGATCTTGGGGAACTTGGGCAGCCGCTTGAGCGCCTGGTCGCGCTCCTCGGGCGTGATGCTGCCCAGCTCGGCCATGCTGTCGAGGACGTAGGCGTAGCGACCCTTCAGGTCCTCCCTGGCCTCCTTGCCGTTGGCCGGGTCGTACTTCGTCGGGTTGTTGAGCACGGTGGCCAGCACCGCGGCCTCGCGCAGGCTCAGCTCGGTCGCCGGGTGGTCGAAGTAGGCCTTGGCGGCCGCCTGGATGCCGTAGGCGCCGCGACCGAAGTAGATGGTGTTGAGGTAGCCCTCGAGCACCTCGGACTTGCTGAGCTGCTGCTGGATCTTGAGCGAGACGACCGCTTCCTTGATCTTGCGCTTGTAGCTCTGCTCGCTGGTCAGGTAGAGGATCTTGACGTACTGCTGGGTGATCGTGGACGCGCCCTGGCGGGCGTTGCCCTGAGCGTTGGAGAAGAGCGCGCGCGCGATGCCCTTGGGGTCGATGCCCTTGTCGGTCCAGAACGACTGGTTCTCCGCGGCGACGACCGCGTCCTGCATGACCTGCGGCATCTGCGCGAGCGGGATCGACTCGCGGTTCTGGTCCTCGTAGTAGGTGCCGAGCTGCTGCTTGCCGTCCTGGTAGTAGACGAAGGTCGTCTGGGCCTGGAACGCTGAGTTGGGCGTCGGGATGCTGATCGCCTGGTAGAGGACCACGACGATGCCGCCCAGGAGCAGGGCGGCGACGACGCCGACGACCGCGAACACCTTCGCGAACCGGGCGGCGCGCTGGCGCGACGTACGGCGCTTCACGGGGCGGCGGGTCTGGGCCTTTCCGTCGGCCCTCCGCTTCTTCACAGTCACCCGAGCAGGTTACGGGGAGCCTTGTCGGAACCCCGATTCGTCACCGGTGGATATATCAGTACGATAGGTCACATGGCACGCCGTGGTGACACCATCGAGCTCGCAGTCCTCGGGCTGCTGCACGAGGGACCCATGCACGGCTACGAGCTGCGCAAGCGGCTCAACCTGATGCTGGGATGGGGCCGGGTGCTGTCCTACGGCTCGCTCTACCCCGCCCTCAAGAAGATGCTGCGCGCCAACCTCATCACCGAGGTCGTCGCCAGCACGACTCCCACGAGTCGTCGCCCCCGCATCGTCTACGAGGTCACCGAGGCCGGCCACGCTCAGTTCGAGCGGCTCATGTCCGAGGTCGGACCCACGGCCTGGGAGGACGACAACTTCGACATCAGGTTCGCCTTCTTCTCCTCCACCGACATGGAGATCCGTCTCCGTGTGCTCGAGGGTCGCCGCTCACGGCTCCAGGAGCGCCTCGCGCGCGTCCAGGCCGAGCTGGAGCGGACCCAGGCCGAGGTCAACCGCTACGCGGCCGAGCTGCAGCGCCACGGGGTGGAGTCGGTCGAGCGCGAGGTCAGGTGGCTCTCGGACCTGATCCAGGCCGAACGGGGCGGCGACGCCTCACCATCCCCCTCCACACAGGGCGCCGGAACCACGGGCGTCGCCTCCACCAACGACTGATGACCAACCAGCCAGCAAGACCCAGCACAGAGAAGGAGAGCCCCATGGGTTCCGTACGAGTGGGAATCGTGGGAGTCGGCAACTGCGCCACCTCCCTGATCCAGGGCGTTGAGTTTTACAAGGACGCGGACCCGACCGGGGCCGTTCCGGGGCTCATGCACGTCGTCTTCGGTGACTACCACGTCAACGACGTCGAGTTCGTCGTCGCCTTCGACGTCGACGACAAGAAGGTGGGCAAGGACCTCTCCGAGGCCATCAACGCCTCCGAGAACAACACCATCAAGATCTGCGACGTGCCGACCCTCGGCGTCGAGGTCAAGCGTGGCCCGACCATGGACGGCCTCGGCAAGTACTACCGGATGACCATCGAGGAGTCCGCGGCCGAGCCGGTCGACGTCGTCGCGGCGCTCAAGGAGGCCCAGGTCGACGTCCTCGTCTCCTACCTCCCGGTGGGCTCCGAGGAGGCCGACAAGTTCTACGCCCAGTGCGCCATCGACGCCGGCGTGGCCTTCGTCAACGCCCTGCCCGTCTTCATCGCCTCCGACCCCGTGTGGGCCAAGAAGTTCGAGGACGCCGGCGTCCCGATCGTCGGTGACGACATCAAGAGCCAGGTCGGTGCCACCATCACCCACCGCGTGATGGCGAAGCTCTTCGAGGACCGCGGCGTCGTGCTGGACCGCACCTACCAGCTCAACGTCGGCGGCAACATGGACTTCAAGAACATGCTCGAGCGCGAGCGCCTGGAGTCCAAGAAGGTCTCCAAGACCCAAGCCGTGACGTCCAACCTCACCGGCTCGCTCGCCGGTGTCGGCGCCGACGACCGCAACGTGCACATCGGCCCGTCCGACTACGTCGCCTGGCTCGACGACCGCAAGTGGGCCTACGTCCGCCTCGAGGGTCGTGCCTTCGGTGACGCCCCGCTCAACATGGAGTACAAGCTCGAGGTCTGGGACTCCCCCAACTCGGCCGGCATCATCATCGACGCCGTCCGTGCGGCCAAGATCGCCAAGGACCGCGGCATCGGCGGCCCGATCCTGCCGGCGTCGGCCTACCTGATGAAGTCCCCGCCGGTGCAGATGGCCGACGAGGTCGGCCGCGCCGAGCTGGAGAAGTTCATCCACGGCGAGTGACCCCCGTCGTCGTACGACGACCTCCCAGCGGCCCCGCAGTCCACGTCCCGGACTGCGGGGCCGCTGCCGTCGGCGGATAGAAGCGCTTCGCCGGGGTACGGACGGGTCTCGGGTCGGAGGTGCCGTCCCGGTGGAGGGAGGATCGTCATGCGGCTTCGAGTGGTGACGGGTGCAGTCCTGGCGGGGTGCCTGCTGGCGGGGTGCGCGCAGGGGACGTCCGACTCGGAGGAGACCTCGGACGCGTCCTTCGACAGCAACGCCGACCTGTCCGGCGACGTGCAGGTGATGGGGTTCGGGGCCGGCGACGAGATCGCGACCGTCCGCCTGGAGAAGGCCGAGGAGGAGCTCGGCTCCGAGGCCGAGGTCAAGCTCATCGAGGGCGACCTCGACATCCAGCAGTTCCTCTCCTCCGTCGCCTCGGGCGAGCCACCGTCGCTCGTCTACGCCGAGCGGAGCCAGATCGGCACGTTCGCCTCGCGCGGCGCCGTGGTGCCCCTGACGGACTGCATCGAGGGCGAGGGCATCGACACCTCGGTCTTCCGTGAGTCCGCCCTCTCCGAGGTCACCTTCGCCGACGAGGTCTACGGCATCCCCGAGTTCAACGTCGTCCAGCTCACCCAGGCCAACGCCGACCTGCTCGAGCAGTCCGGGCACACGGTCGAGGACGTCAACGGCTCCGACTGGGACGCCGTGCTCGCCGCCAACAAGGACCTGATGAAGATGGAGGGCGGCGACCTCGCCACGATCGGCTACGACAGCAAGCTGCCCGAGTTCCTGCCGCTGTGGGCCAAGGCCAAGGGGGTCGACCTGATCTCCGAGGACGGTCGCACCGCCCAGCTCGACGACCCGGCCGTGGTCGAGGCCCTCGAGTTCGCCGTCTCGGTCTACGACGCCCAGGGCGGCTTCGGCGAGGTCAAGGCGCTGCGCGACTCGGCGGACTTCTTCGGCGACGGCAACCAGTTCGCCAGCGGCACCCTCGGCGCGATGCCCATGGAGCAGTGGTACGTCAGCGTGCTCAACGACGTGTCGCCCGACGCCCCGATGGCCTTCGACACCGTGCGCGACCTGCAGGGCGAGCCGATCGCCTGGGCCTCCGGGTCCGCGTGGGCGATCCCCAAGGGCAGCCCCAACCCCGAGGCCGCCTGCCGCATGGCGCGGGTGATGACCGAGACCGACTCGTGGGTCGCGGCCGCCGAGGAGCGGGTGCGCCTCCGCGAGAAGGACGGCGGGCTCTTCACCGGCATCCTCACCGCCAACGAGGAGGCCGACGCCGCCGTCCAGGAGATGGTGCCGAGCGACGACCAGTCGGCGTGGGGGCAGGCGATCGCGGCCATGTACGAGGCCAACGACCACACGTTCGCGATGCCGGCCAACCCGGCCGGTGACGAGTTCGAGCAGGCCTGGCAGGACGAGGTCAACAAGGTGCTCACCGGCGACAAGGAGCCCGCCGACGCGCTGGCCGACGCCCAGGAAGCGGCCCAGGCCGCCCTCGACGAGGCATGGGCGACCTGGGACGAGAAATGAGTGCGACCGTCGCGGCGCGCAAGGAGCGCAAGGAGCGCGGCAGCGGCCGGCACCAGGGACGGGCCGCGCTGCTGTTCATCAGCCCCTGGCTGATCGGCTTCGCGATCTTCATGCTCTACCCGGTCCTCTACACCATCTACCTCTCGCTGACCGACTACGACGTCATCAACGACCCGACCTACGTGGGGCTCGACAACTACCGCGAGCTGATGGGTGACGACAAGGTCGTCCTGGCCATGCGCAACACCTTCGTCTACACCGCGATGGCGGTGCCGGCCCAGCTGGTGCTGTCGCTGGCCCTCGCCCTGCTGCTGCAGCGTGCCGGACAGGCGGCGGGCTTCTTCCGGACGGCGTTCTTCCTGCCCAAGATGACGCCGCCCGTCGCGGTCGGCGTGCTGCTGCTGATGCTCCTCAACGGCCAGAGCGGCCTGGTCAACGAGTTCCTCGGCTGGTTCGGCATCAGCGGACCCAACTGGACGACCGACCCGAGCTGGGTGAAGCCGGGCCTCGTCATCATGTCCCTGTGGACGGTCGGCGCGTCCGTGATCATCCTGCTGGCTGCCCTGCAGGAGGTCCCGGAGGAGCTGCTGGACGCGGCGCGGGTGGACGGCGCGGGCTGGTGGACGCCGGCTGCGGCACGTGGTGCTGCCGATCATCAGCCCGGCGATCTACTTCATCGTCGTCGTCGACACCATCGCCTCGCTGCAGTCCTTCACCGAGGCCTACACCGCGTTCTTCGGGGCCGGCAACACGACGTACAGCAACGACGCGGCCCTGTTCTACGCCATCTACCTGTTCCAGCAGGCCTTCGAGTTCCTGCACATGGGCTACGCCTCGGCGATGGCCGTGCTGCTCTTCCTCGTCGTCATGGTCGTGACCGCCGTGCAGGTCCTGCTGAGCCGGCGGTACGTCCACTACACGGGAGGCCAGTCGTGAGCACCCCAGAGGACCCCGCATGAGCACCCTGCACCGCGCCGAGGAGGCCGACCGCACCGACCCCGCCGGCGCCGACGTACTGCCATCCCTCGCACCGCCACGGCCACCCGACGCGCACCGCCCCCGGAGGGTCTGGAGCCGGGTGCTGGTCGGTGCGGCCCTGATCGCGGCGACGATCGCGTTCGTCTACCCGTTCGTCTGGCTGGTCAGCGCCTCCCTCAAGCCGCGCAGCGACGTCTTCGACAACCGCCTGATCCCCGAGACGCTGACCTTCGACAACTACGTCGAGGTGTGGAACGCCGCACCGATGGCGGCCTGGCTGTTCAACACGGCATTCGTCACGGTCATGGCCACCGTCACCGTCACGATCTCGAGCGCACTGGTGGCCTGGGGCTTCGCGCGCTACCGGTTCCGGGGCCGCAACTTCCTGTTCGGCCTGGTGCTCGCCTCGATGATGATCCCCGGCGCGGCGACGATGATCCCGACCTACTTGATCTGGGACTCGCTCGGGATGGTCGGGACGCTGACACCCCTGTGGGCCGGCAACGTGTTCGGCACCGCCTTCTACATCTTCCTGCTGCGCCAGTTCTTCCTCGGGCTGCCGACCGAGCTGTTCGACGCCGCTGAGATGGACGGCGCCGGTCACTGGAAGGTGTTCTGGCACATCGCGCTCCCGCTGACCCGGCCGGCCCTCGTGGTGGTGGCCCTCTTCGAGTTCCAGGCGGCGTGGACCGACCTGATGCGGGGGCTGATCTACCTGCGCGACCGTGAGGACTTCACCGTGCCGCGTGGCCTGAAGTCGATGCTCGACCAGTTCGGCTTCGGCGGCGAGTGGCACTGGGAGCTCGTCGTCACCGCCAGCGTGATCACCACCCTGCCGATGATCCTGGTCTTCTTCATCGGCCAGAAGCAGATCATCCAGGGGGTGTCCAGCACCGGCACCAAGGGCTGAGCCTCACCCCGCCCGCGCGGACCACCACTCCCGCAGCGCGGCCGCGGCCTCCTCCGGCGACCTGGGCCCCTCGTCCATCCGCAGCTCGAGGAGGAAGGCGTACGCCTGGCCCACGTCGCGACCCGGTCCGATGCCGAGGATCTCCATGATCTGGTTGCCGTCGAGGTCGGGGCGGATCGACGCCAGCTCCTCCTCCTCGCCGAGCCGCTCGATGCGCTCCTCGAGGGAGTCGTAGGTGCGCCGGAGCCGGTCGGCCTTGCGCTGGTTGCGCGTCGTGCAGTCCGCGCGGGTGAGGATGTGCAGCCGCTCCAGCTGGTCGCCGGCGTCGCGGACGTAGCGACGCACGGCACTGTCGGTCCACTCGCCCGAGCCGTAGCCGTGGAAGCGCAGGTGCAGCTCCACCAGCCGGGCGACCGCGTCGATGTCGGCATTGGCGAAGCGCAGCGCCTGCATCCGCTTGCGCGTCAGCTTGGCGCCGACCACGTCGTGGTGGTGGAACGTCACCGTGCCGCCCGACTCGAAGCGTCGCGTCCGCGGCTTGCCCACGTCGTGCATGAGCGCCGCGAAGCGCGAGACGAAGTCCGGTCCCCCGCCGAGTCGGTGCTCGAGGTCGATCGACTGCTCGAGGACGGTGAGGGTGTGCTCGTAGACGTCCTTGTGGCGGTGGTGCTCGTCGCGCTCGAGCGCGAGCGCCGGCAGCTCGGGCAGGACGTGTGCCGCCAGGCCGGTCTCGACCAGCAGGGTCAGGCCGAGCCGGGGGTGGGGGGCGCACACCAGCTTGACCAGCTCGTCGCGCACCCGCTCCGCCGAGATGATCTCGATCCGGCCGGCCATGGCGGTCATCGCCTCGACCACGTCGGGGGCGACCGAGAAGCCCAGCTGGGCGGCGAACCGCGCGGCACGCATCATCCTCAGCGGGTCGTCGGAGAAGGAGTCCTCGGGAGCACCCGGGGTGCGCAGCACCCGCTCGGCCAGGTCGACGATCCCCCCGAACAGGTCCACGAACTCCCGGCCGGGCACCCGGACCGCCATCGCGTTGACCGTGAAGTCCCGCCGTCCCAGGTCGCCGGCCAGCGTGTCGCCGAAGTCCACGTCGGGCTTGCGGGACGTCGGGTCGTAGGACTCCGAGCGGTAGGTGGTGATCTCCACCTGCCACGGTCCCTTGCGGCAGCCGATGGTGCCGAAGGCGCGGCCCATGTCCCACACCGCGTCGGCCCACCCGGAGAGCAGCTTCTCGGTGGTCTCGGGGCGGGCGGACGTGGTGAAGTCGAGGTCGTTCTGCAGCCGCCCGATCATCGCGTCGCGGACCGGGCCGCCCACCAGCGCCAGCTCCTCACCGGCTTCCGCGAAGCGGACGCCGAGCTCGTCGATCACCGAGCCGATCCGGTCGAGCTCTGCACCGACGCGGCGCTGGATCTCGACGATCGAGAGGGGAGGCAGGGCGGCGTCGGACACGACAGGCCATTCTACGTGCGGGCGCGCGTGCACCCGTCATCTAGAGTCGGGCCGTGCCCCGCCCGTCCGTGATCCGCGCTGCCCTGGCGGGGCTCCTGACGCTCGGGTTCGCGACGGCTCCGGCGCTCGCGCTCTCCGCCCTCGCGCCCCCGGCCGCCGCCGCCGCCGAGGAGCCGGACCCGCTGGTCGTGCACATCGACTCGATCACCCCGGTGCTCCCGCGCAGCGGGGACGTGGAGATCACGGGCACGGTCACCAACACCAGCGACGAGACCTTCACCCGGGTCAACCTCCACCCCTTCTCCTCGCAGACGCCCATCCTCGACTCCACGTCGCTCGCGGCGTCGGCGGCGATCGACCCGACCGAGTACGTCGGCCCGCGGGTGACGGTCCCCGGCACCTTTGCCACGATCGACGAGCTGGCCCCGGGCGAGACGGCGTCGTTCACCGACTCCGTGCCGGTCGAGCTGCTCGGGATCCCCGACCAGTCCGGCATCTACTGGATGGGCGTCCACGCGCTCGGGGACAGCTCGGTCCCGCGCGACGGCGTCGCCGACGGCCGCGCCCGTACCTTCATCCCGGCCCGGCCGACGGGCGACCAGCCGCAGGAGGTCTCGGTGATCCTGTCGGTGCGCGGCCGCGTCTGGTACGACTCCGACGGCCGGATCGGCGGGACGGACCGGTGGGCCCGTCGCCTGTCCGAGGGGGGCAGCCTCGACGGCGTCCTCGACATGGCCGAGTCGGCCGGCACGACGCCGTACAGCTGGCTGGCGGACCCGGCGATCCTGATCGCGATCAAGCGGCTGGCGGTGGGCAACCCCGCCCGCAGCCTCGTGCCCGACCCGAGTGTCCCGGGGCAGGCACCCAGTCCCACCGAGAGCCCGTCGGAGGGCGGCGCTCCGGAGACGACGACCCTGACGCCGCCCGTGGCCGAACCGGAACCGACGCCCAGCGAGGAGGAGGCGGCCCTGGCCGTCGCGGCGACCGAGTGGCTCGGCCGGTTCGCGGTGCTCGTGGGCACCCAGCCGGTGCTCACCCTGCCCTTCGGCGACCTCGACGTCTCGGCCGCGGTCCGCCAGAGTCCCGAGCGCTATCCCGAGGCACTCGACCGCAGCGCGGTCGTGATGACCGACCTCGGCCTCCCCTTCCGGCTCGCGGTGGCCCCGGTCAGCGACGTGCTGAGCCCGGAGGCCATCAGTGCGACTCCCGCCGACACGCTCATCCTGCTGGGCGACAACGCCTTCGCCTACCCGCCCAGCAGCCCGACCTCGGTGGTGCGGCTGCTCGGCCACAAGGTCGTCGTGACCAGCACCGGAGCGGAGGCCGGCGGCCCGGGCCCCACCGCCGCCACCGACCCCTTGGCGCTGCGCCAGCGAGTTCTCAGCGAGGCCGCGCTGCGGCACACCGACGGAGACACGGCCCCCGTGGTGGTCACCCTGCCCACGGTGTGGCGCGGCGAGGACGCCGCGGCGTTCTTCACCGACCTCGACCAGCCGTGGGTCGAGCTGGTCCCGGTCGGCGAGGTCGCCGACGACTACGCCCGCGGCATGCCGGCGCAGAGCCTGGCCTACACCGAGGCCGACCGCGAGCAGGAGCTGGGCGCCACGAACTTCGCCATCGCCCGGCGTACGTCCGAACGGGCCGCCCTGCTCGAGGAGGTCCTCGCCCTCGAGACGACCATCGAGACGCAGATCCGCGAAGAGGTGCTCGTCACCCTCTCCGAGCTGCACCGCCAGCAGCCGCGACTGGCGGCCCGGGAGACCGAGCAGGTGGACGACGGGCTCGTCGCCGACCTCGCCAGGATCGAGATCAGGGCACCCAGGGCCGTCACCCTCTCGAGCGACACCGGTCCTTTCGGAGCCACCCTGGTCAACGGCCTCGACCAGCCGGTGGTCGTCACGGTGCGGGTCACCTCGGACGGTGACCTGACCCTCACCGGCGACAGCGAACGGCGCCTGGCTCCCCTCGCGCGGAGCGTGCTGCGCTTCGAGGCCACCACCGACCAGCCCGGGGTGCACAACGTGCGTCTCGCCGTGACCTCGGTCGACGGGGTCCCGCTCGGCTCGTCCGACGAGCTGCCGATCCGGGCGGCCCGCGTCAGTGCCCTCATCTGGGTCGTGATGGCCGCCGGTGCCCTCGTGCTCTTCGGGATGATCGGCTATCGCCTGCCCGGCCAGGTCCGGGCCCGGCGTGCCCAGCTCGCCGCGGCCCAGCACACCGGCACCGAGGCCCCGCCGGCCGACCGGACGGCCGTCCGGACCGTCGAGCAGCCGGCCCCCGAGACCTCGTGAGCGGCCCCGTGACCGATCAGCGCATCCTGACCTCGTCGGCCGTGATGGCCGCCGGCACCATCGTCTCCCGGGCGTCGGGCTACGTCCGGGCGGCACTGCTGGTCGCGGCGCTCGGTGCCGTGCTGCGGGCCGACCTGTTCACGATCGCCAACACGCTGCCCAACATGGTCTACATCCTGCTGGCCGGCGGCATCTTCAACGCCGTGCTGGTCCCCCAGCTCGTGCGGCGGATCAAGGACGACCCCGACGGGGGTGACGCCTACGCGAGCCGCGTGATCACGCTCTCCGCGCTCTTCCTGGGCGTGGTCACGGTGGTGCTGGTCGTCCTGGCTCCCCAGCTGCTCAGCGTCTACCTCGACGACCGCTTCCTCGAACCCGACCGGGCTGCCCAGCTCGACTCGATCGTCGACCTCACCCGGTGGTGCCTGCCGCAGGTCTTCTTCTACGGGATGTACGTCCTGATCGGCCAGGTGCTCAACGCGCGCGGCAGGTTCGGCCCGATGATGTGGGCACCCATCGCCAACAACGTCCTCGCGATGGCCGTGCTCGTGCTCTACCTCGTCATCTGGGGACCGGTCGGCGGCGGCCCCGACCGCTATGCGGCGCTCGACACCGGCCAGGAGGTGCTGCTCGGGCTCGGCTCGACGCTCGGGATCGTCGCCCAGTGCCTGGTGCTGGTGCCCTACCTCCGCGCCTCGGGCTTCATCTACCGCCCACGCTTCGACTTCCGCGACCCCGAGCTGAAGAAGACGCTGTCGCTGGGCATCTGGACCGTGCTGTTCGTGCTGGCCACCCAGGCGGCGTACCTCGTCGTCGTCAGGCTCGCCTCGGGAGGCACCGTCGAGGGCAGGGGCGGCACCGGCTTCACCGTCTACTCGAGCAGCCTGCTCATCATGATGGTGCCCCACGCCATCGTGACGGTGTCGCTCGCGACAGCGATCCTCCCGCGGCTCTCGACCCTGGCACACGAGGACCGGCTCCCCGAGCTCGGCAGCACCGTCGGTTCGACGCTGCGCACCGCCCTGGCCCTGGTGCTCCCCTTCGCCGTCCTCCTGCCGATCCTGGCCGACGACGTCGCAGCCGCCGCGTTCGGCTGGTCCGACCCCGACACCGCAGCCACCTTCGCGCCCACCCTCGCGCTCTTCGGGCCGGCGCTCGTCTTCTTCACCGTCCACTACTTCATGCTCCGCGGCTTCTACGCCATGGAGATGACCCGGTTGGTGTTCTTCATCCAGCTCGCGGTCTCCCTCACCAACATCGGCGTGGCCACGGCGCTGGTCCCCTCCCGCCCGGCCGAGGAGACCGCGCCGATGCTCGTGGTCGCCTACCTGGCGTCGTACGTCGTGGGAGCGGTGGTGAGCTACGTCGCGCTGCGGCGGACGGTGGGTGGTCTCGAGACCCCGCAGCTGGTGCGGTTCCTGGTGCGGATGGCCGTCCTGCTCCTCGCCGCCGGTGCGGCTGCGTGGCTCGTCGAGCTGGCGCTCGCCGGCCTGGGTGAGCGCCCGGGACCCCTCGTCGCGCTCCTGCGTGGCGGGCTCAGCGCCCTGGCCGGCGGGTTCGTGGTGCTCGCCGGCGCCCACCTGCTCCACGTGCGGGAAGTGACGACGCTGGTCGACACGGTCGCGGGCAGGCTGCGGCGAGGCTGAGGCCGGATCGGGGGGTCGGACTCCCTACGATGACGTGAGGAACGCGCCGGTGCCGAGCAGGGGAAGCGAGGTGAGCGATGCCGACGTCGATGCAGGCCGGTGACGTGCTCGCCGGCCGCTACCGGCTGGACGACCTGCTGGCCGAGAACGGGTCCGGCCGGTTCTGGCGAGCCCACGACCTCGTCCTGCACCGTGCGGTGTCGGTCCACGTCATCGCGGCCGACGACGAGCGGGCCGAGGCGATGCTCGAGGCGGCCCGCAACGCCGGACCGGTGCTCAACCGGCGCATGCTCCGCGTCCTCGACGCCGAGGTCGTCGACGGGTGCTGCTACGTCGTCAACGAGTGGGGACAGGGCGACTCGCTCGACATCCTGCTCGCCCGCGAGGGACCGCTGCCGCCGCGCCGTGCCGCCTGGCTGGTGGGCGAGGTGGCCGACAGCCTGGCCGAGGCGCACGCCGTCGGGCTGGCGCACGGACGCCTGACCCCCGAGAACGTGCTCATCGACCAGCACGGCCAGGTCCGCATCATCGGCTTCGGCGTGGACGCCGCCCTCTACGGGCTTGCGCCCGGTCGGGTCGGTGTCGACCAGATCGACCTCGCCGGCCTCCTCTACTGCGCGCTGACCGGGAAGTGGGCCGGAGTCTCGGAGTCCGCTGTCCCGCCGGCGCCCGAGGTCCACGGCGAGGTGCTGAGGCCACGACGGGTGCGCGCCGGCATCCCCCGGATGCTCGACGCCCTCTGCGACCAGGTGCTCAACCCCCAGCACGAGCCCGGCGAGGGTGGCACCGACTACACCGCCCACCGCATCCGCGACCTGCTCCAGGACTACGTCGGCGACCACCACACCGGAAACCACGCCCCGGTGCAGGGCCCGCGCCTGCCGGCGCCGCCGGCCACGCCGTCCGCGACGGCCACCGTGCCTGTCGCACCCGTGCCAGCCCCGGCCGAGCTCGAGCCCGCCCCGGCCGAGGGAGACGAGCGCGCGGCCGAGCCCGAGGCCCGTCCCCCTGCGGAGCCGGGAAGCACGGCGGTCCAGCCCGCGCTCCCGACGGAGGGCCCGACGCCGGTCAGCGACCTGCCCACCCAGGCAGGCATGCCGGTGTTCCACGACGACGACGAGGTCGACTGGCTGCGGGCGCGCGCCGACCGGCCGGCGCCCCCTCCCCCGCTGGCGGATCCGGAGCCCAAGCCGCTCTTCGCGCCCGACCCACCAGCCGGCGAGCCCGTACGCCGACCGCGCCCCGGCGCCCGAGCCACCTCGGGCGGCCCGGACTACTGGCCGTGGGACGCCTCCCAGGACTCCAGCCGCGACTCCGGCGTCCAGCCCATCGGGCGCGACACCGGCTCCTGGGCCTCGGGCTCCTGGTCCGACGACCGCTGGAGCACCGGCGACGGCCTCGAGGACACCGGCGACCAGGTCCCCGGCCGCAGCTGGATCCGGCTCGCGATGATCGTCGGGGTCTGCGTGCTGGTGATGGTGGCCGCGGTGGCGGCCTACCAGCTCGGCCTCAAGCCGCCCAGCGCAGAGCAAGGCAACGACCCCACCACGACGACGAGCCCGAGCGTGGCGGAGCCGACGCCGTTCACCGACCTGGTCGCCGACGACTTCGACCCGCAGGGCACCGACGGCCAGCAGGAGAACCCCGAGTCCGTCGCCAACGTCCTCGACGGGGACCCCGCGACGTCGTGGAGCACGTCGAGCTACCTCCAGAACCTGGGTCCCACGGGGCTCAAGACCGGTGTCGGCCTGGTCGTCGACCTCGGCGCCACCAAGGGGGTGCGCCAGGTCGTGGTCACCACGGAGGGGGGACCGACGTCGCTCGCGGCCTACGTCACCTCCGAGGCGCCCACCGGCGTCGCCGGGCTCACTCCCGTCGGCACCGCGTCCGGCACCGGGGCCCTCACGATCAGCATGGAGGAGGCGGTCTCGGGCCGCTACGTCACGATCTGGCTCACTCTCCTCCCGCCGGTCGGTGACGAGTTCCGCGGCACCATCTCCGAGGTGCAGGTGCTCGGATGATCCCCCGTGAGGGACGACCGTTCCGACCAGGCACTCCTGCAGGCGCACGTCGACGGGGACGCCGAGGCCTTCGGTGAGCTCTTCGCCCGCCACCGGGACCGGCTGTGGGCAGTCGCCCTGCGCACCATGGGCAACCCCGAGGACGCCGCCGACGGGCTCCAGGACGGCATGATCGCCGCCTTCCGCCGGGCCGGCTCCTACCGCGGCGAGGCGGCGGTGACGACGTGGCTCCACCGCGTCGTCGTCAACGCCTGCCTCGACCGCATCCGGGCCGCGAAGATCCGGCGGCTCGAGGCGCTGCCCGACGACGTCGAGGACCGCGGCACCCTGGTCGCGACGGCCGAGCACGACGACCAGCCGGAGGCGGCGGCCGAGGACGCCGAGCGTCGCCGTCGGGTCCTCGCCGCCCTGGCCACGCTCCCGGCCGACCAGCGCGCCGCCCTGGTCCTGGTCGACATGGAGGGCTACCCCGTCGCCGAGGTGGCCGAGATGCTGGGCTGCGCGGAGGGCACGATCAAGTCGCGCTGCTCCCGGGGACGGACCAGGCTCTCCGCCCTGCTCGTCGACCTCCACCGTCCGAACGGTGACCCGCCTCACGGGAACCCGCCCCCGGACGGTCCCGTCCAACCCACCGTACGGCCTCGTGGCCCACCCGCGTCCTGAACGCCGGACCCTCGCGCCCACGCCCGAGCCCTGACCCGCACTGCTCCGTCCCGCCCACACCCACGTCCGCCGTCTGAAGGAGGTGACCCGATGACCGATCCGTCCGGCCTGACCCCCGAGCAGGAAGCCGTACGACGCCTGCTCGCCGACGCGCGTCACGACGGGTCCACCCCTCCCGAGGTCGTCGCGCGCCTCGACGACACCCTCGCCTCCCTGGTCTCGGAGCGCACCGACAACGCCACCACCGCCCCCGTCGTCGACCTGGGTGCCAGGCGTCGGCGCGCGGCCGGCTTCGGCCTGCTCGCCGCGGCCGCGGTCGTGGTCGCCGGGGTGGCGGTCGGGCAGGGCCTCCCCCGCATGCAGGGCAGCGACGACTCCGGGTCGACCGCCGGCGGTGACTCGGCCACGTCCCAGCGTGAGTTCGGCGCGAGCGAGGACGGGTCGGGCTCTGCGGACTCGGAGCTGGCACCGGAGTCGTTGAAGAGATCCCCGTCGGCCCCGCTCAGGGACTATCCCACGCTGTCCTCGACGGACCTGGGCCTCGATGAGGACCTGCTCGACCTCCGCTCGAGCGGCACCCAGCGACCTGGCAGCACGGGCTCCGCCGACGCGCTCAGCGGCTGCGCCCTGCCGCCCCTGGGCCGCGGCCGCCGGGTGGTCGCGGAGGTCGACGGCCAGGTCGGGCTGGTCGTCTTCCGGCGTCCCGACGGAGCCACGCAGCAGGTCGACCTCTACGTCTGCGGCGACGCGCAGGCCGTGCGTACGCTCACGCTGCCCGCACCCTGACCCCGGGCCCGCCCCGACGGGAAGAACGCTGGCCTACGATCGGTTGAGAACGACGTACGAACGACCCGATCCCCAGCCCCACCAGGAGTGACTGACCCCCATGAGCGAGACCACCACCCCCGATCCGGCGACGCGCAACGTCATCATCATCGGCTCGGGGCCCACGGGCTACACGGCCGCGGTCTACGCCGCCCGTGCCGCGCTCGAACCCCTGGTCTTCGAGGGCTCGGTGACCGCCGGCGGTGCCCTGATGAACACCACCGAGGTCGAGAACTTCCCCGGGTTCCGCGACGGGATCATGGGTCCGGCGCTGATGGACGAGATGCGGGCCCAGGCCGAGCGCTTCGGCGCCGAGCTGGTCTCCGACGACGTCGTGGAGGTCGACCTCACCGGTGACGTCAAGGTCGTGAAGACGGCGACCGACACCTACACCGCGC
Source organism: uncultured Actinomycetota bacterium (assembly GCA_963740115.1). Lineage (GTDB taxonomy): Bacteria > Actinomycetota > Actinomycetes > Propionibacteriales > Nocardioidaceae > Nocardioides. The sequence goes on from CAVUCQ010000001.1 coordinate 591,732, forward strand.
GGTCGGTGATCCTCGCGACCGGCTCCGGCTACCGCAAGCTCGGCCTGCCGCGCGAGGAGGAGCTCTCCGGCCGCGGCGTCTCCTGGTGCGCCACCTGCGACGGCTTCTTCTTCCGCGAGCAGGCCATCGCGGTCGTCGGCGGCGGCGACTCCGCCATCGAGGAGGCCACCTTCCTCACCCGCTTCGGCTCGAAGGTCTACCTGATCCACCGCCGCGACGAGCTGCGCGCCTCCAAGATCATGCAGGAGCGGGCGTTCGCCGACCCCAAGCTCGAGATGGTGTGGAACGCCGAGGTCGCCTCGATCAACGGCGCCGACCGCCTGGAGTCGATCACCCTGCGCGACACGGTCACCGGCGAGGAGCGCCAGCTCGACGTCACCGGCCTCTTCATCGCGATCGGCCACGACCCCCGCTCCGAGCTGCTGACGGGGCAGGTCGACCTCGACGACGACGGCTACGTCCTCGTCGACCACCCGTCGACGGCGACCAACCTGCCCGGCGTCTTCGCCGCCGGCGACCTGGTCGACCACCACTACCGCCAGGCGATCACCGCCGCCGGCACCGGCTGTGCCGCGGCCCTCGACGCCGAGCGCTTCATCGCCGCCCTCGACCACGAGGCGTCGACCGCGGGTGCGGCTGCCGCGGTCGTCGAGGCCATCAGCGAAGAGGTCCAGACAGCAGGGGCCTGAGCGCCGCCGCCACGTCACGCGGCTCGTCCACCCACATCCCGACCCGGGACACGGTGGCCGGGCCGCGTGGTGTCTGCAGGGTGGTCGGCTCGGTGAGGACCAGCTCGAGGTTGGTGCGGCTGCCGACGCCGACGAGCAGCAGCGCCCCGGGCTCCTCACCCTCCACGTGCACCGACCGGAGGAGTCCCGGCAGCTCGTGCTCGACGGAGCGCACGGCGGCGATCCGCTCCAGGGGGACGTCGACCCGGGCGTGGATGCCGTCGCGCACCTGCAGGGTGTCCTCGCCGAGCAGGTGGGGGCGCACCCGGTAGGCCGCCATCATCCCCAGCATCCACACCAGTCCCCACACACCGAGGACGAGGAGCGGGATGCGCAGCGGCGTCCACCAGCGGCTGAGCAGGACGTCGAGGACGACGACCTCGACCGCGGAGCCGAAGATCCAGAGCCAGAGCATGGGCGCCACCAGCCGGGAGTAGCCGATCGGCTCGGTGCCGGCGGGCACGTCGGGGCGCCGCACGATCCAGCGGCCGAGCGCGCGGTAGAGCGTGATCTCCAGCTTGAGGGCGACCCATCCCAGGTGCAGCGCGCGGCGTACGACGTCCATCACTCCTCCTCCATCAGTCGGGCGAACCGGTGCGTCGTCTCCTCGAGGACCTCGGCGAAGACGGCCAGGCGGGCGGCGGGGACGTCACCGAACAGCTGCCGGGCCAGGTCGGCGTGGGAGTCCACCAGGTCGGCCACGGTCCGCGCGCCGAGCGCGGTCAGGGTCACGAGGGTGGCGCGACGGTCGGTGGGATGCGGTTCGCGGGTGACGTGGCCGCTCGCCACCAGGCCGTCGACGAGGCCCGTCACGTTGCGGGGGGTGACGTCGAGCGCCGCGGCCAGGGACTGCTGCGTGCCCGGTCCGGCCGCGCCCAGCACCCAGAGGACGTGCACGCGGGGCGTGGTGAGGCCCTGCTGCCGCTCGAAGCGGGCCAGGTCGGCCTGCACCAGGGTCGCGAGGTGCAGCACCCGGTCGAGGACGTCGGTGGGATCGGTCATGTAGTGAAGATACTTCACTGTGAATGCACTACGCCAATCCGCACTCGCCGCGACCGGGAACAACTGTCCGAGGGGTGGTGTTGAATCGACGTACTCGTACAACCCGACTGCCGACACCCGTGAAAGGGGCAAGTGCCGTGGCCAACATCGCCGCCGTGACCGACGCCGAGTTCGAGGCGCAGGTCCTCAAGTCCGACAAGCCCGTCCTGGTGGACTTCTGGGCTGAGTGGTGCGGTCCGTGCCGCCAGGTCGCCCCGATCCTCGACGAGCTCAACGCCGAGCACGGTGAGAAGCTCACCTTCCTCAAGATGAACGTCGACGAGAACCCGGTGACCCCGTCGTCCTACCGCGTGACCGGCATCCCGACCATCAACGTCTACCAGGGCGGCGAGGTCGTGAAGTCCATCGTGGGCGCCAAGCCCAAGGCCGCGCTGCTCAAGGAGCTCGAGGGGCTCCTCTGAGCGTCGAAGCTCTCAGTCGCCCGAGGCGGCCCGCACCGATCCGATCGGGCGGGTCGCCTTCTGCGTGGGGCGTACGACACCCCACATCCGCTCCAGCGCGAGCTCGACCTCGTCCTTCCAGCTGATCGCCGTGCGCAGCTCCATCCGCATCCGGGGCGTGGTGGGGTGGGCGCGCTGGGTCTTGAAGCCGACGCCTTCGAGGAACTCCGAGGGGAGCACGCACCCCTGTGACCGGCCGCGGGTGTCGCCGTAGGCCTCGATCGCGGTGTGGCCGCGCTCGACCAGGTCGGCGGCCATCGCCTGCACCAGGATCCGGCCCAGCCCGCCGCCTCGCAGCCCCGGCTCGATCCACGCCGTGGCCGCGACGATCGCGTCGGGTGATCCAGGAGCGGTGGGCAGCGTCGCGGCGCCGGGCAGCCGGGTGGCGGGGGCGTAGACGATGTGCCCCACGGTGCGTCCGTCGACGCGGACGACCCGCCCGCACGAGCCCCAGTCGCGCAGCACTCCGGAGAGCCAGCGCTCCTTCTCGGCGATGCGCTCCTGCGCGTCGAGGCGCGCGCGGTCGACCGGGCTGAGCTCCCAGAACAGGCACGAGCGCACCGGATCGGGGAGCTCCGCGAGGTGGTCGACCGTCAGGCGCGTGGTCTTGCGTGACACGTCAGCCATGCTAGCGCCGCAGCAGTCCTGAGAGGATGGGGCGTGCGCCCGATCCGACAGAGCAAGAAGCTGCAAGGTGTCCGCTACGACGTGCGGGGCCCGATCCTGGTCGAGGCGCAGCGGCTCGAGGCCGAGGGACACCGCATCCTCAAGCTCAACATCGGCAACACCGCACCGTTCGGCTTCGAGGCGCCCGAGCAGATCCTCGCCGACATGATCCACCACCTGCCGCAGTCGCAGGGCTACGCCGACTCGCAGGGCATCTGGTCGGCTCGCACCGCGGTCATGCACTACTACCAGTCGCACGGACTGCGCGACGTCGGGGTCGAGGACGTCTTCATCGGCAACGGCGTGTCCGAGCTCATCTCGATGGTGCTGCAGGCCTTCGTCGACGACGGCAACGAGATCCTGGTGCCGGCACCGGACTACCCGCTGTGGACCGGTGCCGTCACGCTGGCGGGTGGCATCCCGGTGCACTACCGCTGCGCCGAGGAGGACGACTGGAACCCGGACCTGGCCGACATCGAGGCCAAGATCACCGAGAACACCCACGCGCTCGTCATCATCAACCCCAACAACCCCACCGGGGCCGTCTACAGCGAGGAGACGGTCAGGGCGCTCGTCGACATCGCGCGACGGCACCAGCTCGTCGTGATGGCCGACGAGATCTACGAGAAGATCCTGTTCGAGGACGCCCGGCACCACCACGCCGCCACGTTCGGCGGCAACGACGTGCTCACCCTGACGTTCTCCGGCCTCTCGAAGGCCTACCGGGTCTGCGGCTACCGCGCCGGCTGGGTGATGATCTCGGGGCCCAAGGAGGTCGCGACCGACTTCCTCGAGGGCCTCACGCTGATCGCCAACATGCGCATGTGCGCCAACGTGCCCGCACAGCACGCGATCCAGACGGCGCTGGGCGGATACCAGTCGATCGAGGAGCTGATCGGTCCGGGTGGGCGCTTCTACGAGCAGTCGATGCTCGCGCACCGACTGCTCAACGAGATCCCCGGTGTCACCAACGTCAAGCCACGCGGGGCGCTCTACTGCTTCCCGAGGCTCGACCCCGCGGTCTACGCGATCGAGGACGACCAGGAGCTCGTGCTCGACCTGCTGCGGGCCAAGAAGATCCTCGTCACCCACGGTTCGGGCTTCAACTGGCCTGCTCCCGACCACTTCCGCCTCGTGACGTTGCCCGAGGCGAGCGTGCTGGAGGAGGCCATCGGCCGGATCGCCGACTTCCTCGCCACTCGCCGCTGACCGGCCCGGGGTGAGTGCCCGGACACGTTCGCTCGCCGCCGCCGTCGCGGCACCCTAGGCTCTCGCCCATGCGTGACGTGACCTACCCGCCCATCATCGTCACGGCGAAGACGGCGTTCCGAGCCCTGGGCCAGCGTTTCCGGATGGCCGGGACCGAGCACGTCCCCCGCGAGGGCGGTGTCCTGCTGGCCTTCAACCACGTGAGCTACCTCGACTTCATCTACGGCGGGCTGGCGGCCAACCCCTCGGGCCGGCTCGTGCGGTTCATGGCCAAGCGTGAGATCTTCGACCACGCCATCGCTGGTCCGGTCATGCGGTCGATGCACCACATCGAGGTGGATCGCGGCGAGGGCGTGGCCAGCTTCCACACCGCCGTCGAGCTCCTGCGCGCCGGTGAGGCGGTCGGCATCTTCCCCGAGGCGACGATCTCGCGGGCGATGGAGCTCAAGGAGTTCAAGACCGGGGCCGTACGCATCGCGGCCGAGGCCGGCGTACCCCTCGTGCCCGTGATCCTGTGGGGCACCCAGCGGATGATGACCAAGGACCACCCGCGCGACTTCTCCCGCGGGAAGACGATCTCCCTCCGCGTCGGTGAGCCCCTGCACCCGACGGGATCGAATCCGGTGGGGGACACGGCCGAGCTCAAGGCTCGGATGAGCACGATGCTGGCCGAGGTCATCGATGACTATCCCGCCGAGGAGCAGCCTCCCGGCGCCTGGTGGGTGCCGGCGTCGCACGGCGGATCGGCGCCCACGCTCACCGAGGCCGCGGCGCTCGACGCGGCCGAGAAGCGCGAGCGTGCGCGCAGGCGCGCGGAGAAGCGGGCGAAGAAGCGTCGCTGAGCCGCCACGTCGACATGTGGATCTGTCGACAGGTCGCTTTGCAGATTTATCGGTTTGTCGACATTTCGCCGAGCTGACGCTTGTGCACGCGGAAACGGTGCCCAGTTGACGCTTGTGCACGGCGGAAGTGCGCACAAGCGTCAGGTCGGCGGTGCTGTCGTGCGCACAAGCGTCACGTGACCGGCTGGGCCGGTCTCAGATCGGTCGGTCGTCCCGGTTGCGCGGGTCCATGATGTCGACGATGCGGCGCAGGTCGTCGAGGCTGGCGAACTCCACGGTGATCTTGCCCTTGGCCTTGCCCAGGTCGACCTTGACCCGGGTCTCGAAGCGGTCCGAGAGCCGGTCTGACAGCTCGGTCAGCCCGGGAGCGGTGGGCTTGCGTCGCACCACGCGGGGTGCGTCGTCGGGCTCGACGCCGATGGAGACGATCTCCTCCAGGCCGCGGACCGAGATGCCCTCGGCCGTGACCCGGGCGGCGAGCTTGTCCTGGAGGCCGGCGTCGTCGACGCCGAGCAGGGCGCGGGCATGGCCGGCGGACAGGACGCCGGCGGCCACCCGCCGCTGGACGGCGGGCGACAGCTTGAGGAGTCGCAGCGTGTTGGAGATCTGGGGTCGGGAACGACCGATCCGCTGGGCCAGCTCCTCGTGCGTGCAGCCGAAGTCCTCGAGCAGCTGACCGTAGGCGGCCGCCTCCTCGAGCGGGTTGAGCTGGGAGCGGTGGAGGTTCTCCAGCAGCGCGTCGCGCAGCATGTCCTCGTCGTCGGTCTCGCGGACGATCGCGGGGATCGTGTCGCGGCCCGCCTGCTGGGAGGCACGCCAGCGACGCTCGCCCATGATGAGCTCGTAGGAGTCCGCGGCGGTCCGGCGCACCACCACAGGCTGGAGCAGTCCGACCTCGCGGATGGAGTGGACCAGCTCCGCCAGCGCCTCCTCCTCGAAGACCTGGCGCGGCTGTCGTGCGTTGGGCCTCACCTGGCCGATCGGCAGCTCGGCGAAGTAGGCACCGGCGACCGCGCCGCCGGAGACCACGACGCCGTCTCCGGCGGGGCTCGTCCCGTTCGTGGCCGCGGCGCCGCCGGTGGCCTCCGGGGCGCCGGTCCGCGCCCCGGTGCCGGTTTCGGCGGGCGACTGGCTGGGCGCCGTCGGGATCAGCGAGCCGAGGCCTCGCCCGAGGCCACGGCGAGGCGGGTTGGCGTTCATGTCGGTGCTCCCTTGCTGGCGATCTCGCGGGCGGCCTCCAGGTAGGAGAGTGCGCCTGCCGAGGCCGGATCGTAGGTCATCACGGTCTGCCCGTAGGACGGCGCCTCGGACACGCGGACCGAGCGCGGCACGGCCGTCTTGAGGACCTGGTCGCCGAAGTGGCTGCGGACCTCGTCGGAGACACCGGCGGCGAGGCGCGTCCGGGCGTCGTACATGGTGAGCAGGATGGTCGACACCACGAGCTGCGGGTTGAGGTGCTGGCGCACCATCTCGACGGTCTCGAGGAGCTGTCCGAGGCCCTCGAGTGCGTAGTACTCCGCCTGGATCGGGATGAACATCTCCCGCCCGGCGACGAGGGCGTTGAGGGTCAGCAGGCCGAGGGAGGGGGGACAGTCCACGAACACGTAGTCGAAGCGCTCCTCCCCGGCGACCTCGGCCGTGCCGACGAGGGGGTGAGCGCCGATCGCCCGCGCCAGTCGCTGCTCGCGCGCGACCAGGCTGACCAGCTCGATCTCGGCGCCGGCCAGGTCGATCGTGGCCGGCACCACGAAGAGGCCCGGGAGGTCGGCGCACTCGGTGATCACGTCCGCCAACGGCTCACCGTCGACCAGCATGTCGTACGTCGACGGCACGCCACGGTGGTGGTCAACGCCCAGCGCGGTGGACGCGTTGCCCTGGGGGTCGAGGTCGATGACGAGCACCTTCTGCCCGAGCTGCGCCAGACCCGCGGCCACGTTGACGGTGGACGTGGTCTTGCCCACGCCCCCCTTCTGGTTGGCCACCACGAGCACGCGTGTCGCGTCCGGGCGAGGGACACCCTGTCGGCGCAGACCGCCGCTGCGGGCCAGCACCGAGTGCTGGGCGGCCTGCGCCAGCGGGGTGCCCTGGTCGTGGAAGGGGTCGTCCTGGGCCGCTATGTCCGCTGCGGTGCGCACCTGCCAGGTAGGCGGTGTTTCACGTGAAACTTGATCGCGCGAGGTTTCACGTGAAACATCCCCATCCTGTGGAGGAATGGCGTCACCCTGTGGATAGCCTCGCTCAACCGAGGGGTTGCGCGCGGTGGAAAACTCACCCGGAGTCTCACCTGTCGAGCGCCAGTCGTCGTTCTCGGTGGCATCTCCGGTCAACTCAGTTCACCTCTCGCTTCGCTGCACGTCGCTCACGGCCTTGCCTGCGTCGCCGGGGTTCCCGGGCAAGGGGCCAACCTATCCGCGCGGGATCCGACCAGCGCACGCGGACCACCGTGCTCGGCGGATCGACCACCCCGGTGCCCACCTCCAGCACCTCCGGCGGACCACATCGCCACGTGGTGAGCACGTCAGCCGCCGACGACACCTCGTCCTCGACGGACCGCCCCTTCATCGCCACGAGCGCACCTGTCGGGGCGACGAGGGGCATCGACCAGCCGAGGAGGCGTTCCAGGGGAGCGACGGCCCGGGACGTGACCACGTCGAAGGTCGCCGCGCCGTGCAGGTCCTCCGCACGACCGCGGACGACCGTCACGTGGTGGAGGCCCAGCTCGTCGACCACCTCGTCGAGGAAGGTGGTCCGGCGGAGCAAGGGCTCGACGAGCGTCACCGTGAGATCGGGGCGCGCGATCGCCAGCACCAACCCGGGAAGACCCGCGCCGGTGCCGACGTCACAGACCGACGCCCCGTGAGGGACGACCTCGGACAGCACTGCCGAGTTGAGGATGTGACGGTCCCACAGCCGGGGGGCCTCGCGCGGACCGATCAGGCCCCGCAGCACGCCTTCCGTCGCCAGCAGCTCGGTGTAGCGGCTGGCAAGCGCCACGCGGTCGGACGGGAACACCCTCCGGGCCACGTCGGGCACGGAGGGTGGTTCCGGAACAGGCCTCGCGGTGGAGCTCCGCGAGTCACCCGTTTCACGTGAAACGTCGCCGCTCACCCGGGGAGGATCACCACGTGGCGCTTGGGCTCGGCGCCCTCCGACTCGGAGGTGAGGCCGGCGGCAGCTACGGCGTCGTGCACGACCTTGCGCTCGAAGGCGCTCATCGGATCGAGGGACAGCGGCTCGCCGCTCTCCTTGACCTCGGCGATGGACTTCTCGGCCAATGCCACCAGACGGGTGCGCTGCTCGGCGCGATGGCCGCCGACGTCCAGCATCAGCCGCGACCGCTCGCCGGTCTCGCGGTAGACGGCCAGCCGGGTCAGCTCCTGCAGCGCCTCGAGGACCTCGCCGTTGCGCCCGACCAACAGGCTCAGGTCGGCGCCACCGATCTGCACGCTGGCCCGGTCGCCCTCGACGTCCATGTCCAGGTCGCCGTCGAGGTCCGCGATGTCGAGGAGCTCCTCGAGGTAGTCGGCCGCGATGTCGCCCTCCTGCTCCAGGCGCTGCACCTTCGACGGCCGGGCGGCCTTGGCCGCTCCTCAGTCCTCGGTCACACCGGCATCGCTCTCGCCGGCATCGGCCGGCGCCTCAGCGCCGGCATCGGTGTCAGTGTCGGTCGCGTCCGGCTCGACCTGGCTCTCCGCCGTGTCACTGTCGACGGCGTCGGTCATCTGCTCGCTCACGTGTGTCTCCTGCTTCGTTCGGGATGCGGTGCCGCTGGCGGCACGTCGAGGATCTGGGAGGGTCAGCGCTTCTTCTTCTTGTTGGTGCGCTGCGCCTTGGTCTGCCGCTGCGGCTGCTGCCGCGGTGCCTTGACCTCGGTGACGACGGGGGTGATCTCGGTGACCTCGGGCTCGAGGGTGATGCCCTTGCGCGCCGCCTTGGCCTTGACGCGCTCCTCCTTGGCCGCGAAGGCCGGCGTGCCCGGAGCCGGGTTGTTGCGGATCACGTAGAACTGCTGGCCCATGGTCCACAGGTTGGAGGTGGTCCAGTAGAAGAGGACACCGATCGGGAACGCGATGCCGCCGACAGCGAAGACCACCGGGAGGACGTAGAGCAGCATCTTCTGCTGCTGCGCGTAGGGACCCGACAGGGCGTCGGCCGGCATGTTCTTGCTCATCAGCTGACGCTGGGTGAGGAACGTGGTCGCCGTCATGGCGAGGACGAGGGTCGCGGCGAGGACGCGTACGCCCATGTCGTCGGTGTTGAGGAACGTGTCCGAGATCTTGGCACCGAGGAAGACGGCGTTCCCGAACTGCTCGTTGAGCTCCACGGTCATCAGACCCTTGGGGTCGTCCGGGTTCTTCGCCGCCTGGTCGATGAGCCGGAAGAGCGCCAGGAAGATCGGCATCTGGAGCAGGATCGGCAGGCACGAGGCGAACGGGTTGGTGCCCGAGTCCTTGTAGAGCTTCATCGTCTCCTGGGCGAGACGCTCCCGGTCGTGGCCGTACTTCTTCTGCAGCTCGCGGACCTTGGGCTGGATCAGCTGCATGTTGCGGCTCGACTTGATCTGCTTCACGAAGAGCGGGATCAGCGCCATCCGGATCACCAGGGTCAGGCCGATGATCGACAACACCCAGGCGACGCCGGTCTCCGGACCGAAGAGGCCGCCGAACAGCTTGTGGAAGCCCACCAGCACGGCGGAGATGACGTAGTAGAGCGGCGCCATGATCGCGCCGCCGATGTCACCGAAGAAGTCGAGCACTCATGCTCCTCGTGTTGCAGGGGACTCCGCGACCGGTGCGGTGCGGGAGGGAACGGGGTCGTACCCGCCGGCCGCCCACGGGTGGCAGCGGCCGAGCCGGCGTACGGCGAGCCAGGTGCCGCGCAGGCTCCCGTGCTCGGTGACGGCCTCGAGGGCGTAGGCGGAACAGCTCGGGTGGTAGCGGCACACCTGGCCGTAGAGCGGACTGATCGCGTAGCGCCAGGCGCGGATGAACCCGATGAGGAGGTGCTTCACGATGCGCTCACCCGGTCGAGCGTACGGCCAAGATCCGCACCGAGGGAGGAGTAGGGCGCGTCGGCCGCGGGAGGCAGCGCGCGCACCACGAGCGCAGCACGACCCGGAAGCGCGTCCAGCGACTGGAGGTGCTCCCGGGTCAGGTGGCGGAGTCGTCTCTTCACGCGATTGCGTGTGGCGGCATTGCCCACGGCCTTGCTGACCGTGAACCCCACCTGCACCGGTGCCGGCTCCGCATCGGGATCCACCCAGAGGTGGACCACCATCGTGGAGCAACCGGCGCGACGCCCGCTCCGCACAGCGCGACGGAAACCGTCACTGTCGGTGAGGCGATGGACAGCGGAGAGCACGGCGGGAGCCGTGAGCCCTGGCCGTCAGACGGCCAGGCTCTTGCGGCCCTTGCGGCGACGGCTGGACAGGATCGAGCGACCCGCGCGGGTCCGCATGCGCAGACGGAAGCCGTGCACCTTGTGACGGCGACGGTTGTTCGGCTGGTACGTACGCTTGCTCACGGCTATATCTCCGAAGGTTTCGAGGGATGTCCACTCCACTGCGAGGTCAGTGCGGGCTGTTCGGCCGGCACCGCCCACCCACGCGGCCGCCCGGTGGCGGATCGTGGACGTGCGGCACCCGTCGACATGGAGCGACCGGCCAACGGTACGCGGTGGGGAAACAGGGGGTCAAACCCGCGAGGACCCCGCGGCGGCGGGCCTGTGGATGAAGTCTTGCCCACAACGTCGTGCGGTTGTTACGTTCGCCTTCTCCGCGATCTGCCGAAACCGCGGTCCTGCCAGGGTTCACCACGTATGTTTGCCCCGGTCACCCAGCTCGTCAACGTGCCGCTGACCTGCACGAATGCTGGGAGGACCACCGGCTCGAGCAGGGCGCGAGGCTCGACCCGGACGGTCGGGGCATGCAGTTCACAGCTTGTGGACAACTCTGTGGAACACGGTTCGCCAGGTGCCTGGTGCGACCTCCGACAATCAGTGAACAGCAAAGGCGGTCCGGGTGGACGACCAGCAGGTAGATCTCGGGACGGCGTGGCAGCAGATCGTCGAGGACCTCCAGCCCAACCAGCGCGCCTGGCTGCGCCCCAGCGTCCCCGTGACGCTGCACGAGAACACCGCGATCATCGCCGTCCCCAACGACTTCACGCGCAACCAGCTCGAGGGCCGGCTCCGCAGCCACATCGAGGACGCGCTCACCGAGCGCTTCGGTCGCGAGATCCGGATGCTCGTCACGGTGAACCCGGCGCTCGAGGATGCCGCACCGGTGCAGGTCGATGAATCGACAGATGGATCTGTCTCTTTGTCGACAAATGAGCCCAGCCCCTTCGAGCCCCCGCCGGCTCCTCTCGTCGAGCACCACCACGAGCCCGCTCCCAGCCCGAGCGAGCGCCGACCCTCGGCGCTGGAGACCCGGCTCAACCCCAAGTACACCTTCGAGACCTTCGTCATCGGCTCCTCCAACCGGTTCCCCCACGCGGCGGCCGTCGCCGTCGCCGAGGCGCCGGGCAAGGCCTACAACCCGTTGCTGGTCTACGGAGAGTCCGGCCTGGGCAAGACGCACCTGCTGCACGCGATCGGCCACTACGTCCGCAGCCTCTACAGCAACGCCAAGGTGCGCTACGTCTCCAGCGAGGAGTTCACCAACGAGTTCATCAACGCGATCCGCGACGACCGGCAGGACCGGTTCAAGCGGCGCTACCGCGACGTCGACGTGCTGCTGATCGACGACATCCAGTTCCTGGAGGGAAAGACCCAGACCCAGGAGGAGTTCTTCCACACCTTCAACACGCTCCACAACGCCAACAAGCAGATCGTGCTGACGTCCGACCGGGCGCCCAAGCGCCTCGAGGCGCTCGAGGACCGGTTGCGCAACCGGTTCGAGTGGGGCCTCATCACCGACGTCCAGCCGCCGGACCTCGAGACCCGCATCGCGATCCTGCGCAAGAAGGCGGCCATGGACCGACTGACCGCGCCCCCGGACGTCCTGGAGTTCATCGCCTCCAAGATCCAGACCAACATCCGCGAGCTCGAGGGCGCGCTCATCCGGGTCACCGCGTTCGCCAACCTCAACCGCCAGGAGGTCGACATGACCCTGGCCGAGATCGTCCTCAAGGACCTGATCCCCGAGGGCGGCGAGCCGGAGATCACGCACGCGCTGATCATCGCCCAGACCGCGGCCTACTTCGGCGTCTCGCTCGAGGACCTCACCGGACCCTCCCGCGGGCGCCACCTCGTCATGGCGCGCCAGATCGGGATGTATCTCTGTCGCGAGCTCACCAGCATGTCGCTGCCCCAGATCGGCCGCGAGTTCGGCGGGCGCGACCACACCACGGTGATGTACGCCGACCGCAAGATCCGCCAGCTCCTCGCCGAGCGTCGCGCGGTCTTCAACCAGGTCAGCGAGCTCACCAACCGCGTGAAGATGCAGGCGCGGCAGTCCTGACCCTGTCTCGCTGTGGAGAACGTGTGGTTCGGGTCGGCCGTTCGTCCCCAGCCCCTGTGCACTTCCCAGGAAGAATCACCAGGACACGCGTCGCGTCCACACCGCGGGCGGGTTCGTCGCGAGGCGTCCACACCCCTCGTGCACAGGACTTCACGCGACTGACCTGCACGAACACGAGTTCTCCACAGTTTCCACGGACCCTATGACCACTACGAACCTGAAGACTGGTCCGATCACCCACCACCACTGAACACACCCCGCTCTGGGGAGAACCCTGCCGCAGCCCGGCGTACGCGTGGCAGGATGCACTTCCCACGCGCTCGCGCGTGCGCCGCCTGCTGCGCGCCGGCGGCCCCGAACGACTTGTGTGCCATCTTGCCGAGGAGACCCTTGTGAAGTTCCGCGTCGACCGCGACGTCTTCGCCGATGCCGTTGCCTGGGCTGCCCGCAGCCTGCCGATCCGCCCGAGCTCCCCCGTCCTGGCGGGCCTGCTGATCGAGGCGAGCGACGCAGGTCTGATGCTCTCCACCTTCGACTACGAGACCTCGGCCCGCGCCACCCTCACCGCCGACGTCAACGACGAGGGCAAGGCCCTGGTCAGCGGCCGACTGCTCGCCGACATCTGCCGCAGCCTGCCCGCCAAGCCGGTCGAGCTGACGCTCGAGGGCCCCGCGTCTCGCTGACCTGCGGATCCGCCCGGTTCAGCCTGCAGACCATGCCGGTGGACGACTACCCGACGCTGCCCGAGATGCCCTCGGCGACCGGCACCGTCTCGAGCGCCGACTTCGCGCACGCCGTCTCCCAGGCGGTCACCGCCGCGGGTCGCGACGACATGCTGCCCGTCCTGACGGGAGTGCGGATCGAGATCGACGGCTCCACGATGGCGCTGCTCGCCACCGACCGCTTCCGGCTCTCGCACCGCGAGCTGACCTGGAACCCGCAGTCCCCGGACGAGTCGGTCGCCGCGCTGGTGCCGGCCAAGGTGCTGGGCGACACCGCCAAGTCACTGACGTCGGGCGCCGAGGTCACCATCGCGCTCAGCGCGAGCGGGGCCGGAGAGGGCCTGATCGGGTTCGAGGGCACCGGCCTGGGTGGCGTACGCCGCACCACGACCCGGCTGCTCGACGGCGAGTTCCCCAAGGTGCGCTCGCTCTTCCCGGCCGAGCACCTCACGGTCGCGAAGGTCAACAAGGCCGAGCTGATCGAGACGGTCAAGCGCGTCGCCCTGGTGGCGGAGCGCAACACCGCCGTGCAGATGAAGTTCGGTGACAGCCAGATCGTGCTCGACGCCGGGTCCGGCGACGAGGCGATGGCGACGGAGGCCGTCGACGCCGAGATCAACGGCGACGACCTCACGACCGGCTTCAACCCGCAGTTCCTGCTCGACGGCCTGACCGCCATCGACGGGGAGTTCGTCGACCTCGCCTTCACCCAGGCCACCAAGCCGGTGGTCATCTCGGGCACCGACGCGGACGACGACACGCACTCGTTCCGCTACCTGCTCATGCCGCGGCGCCTGCTGTCCTGACGCCCTCGCTCTCCGTCGTCACGCCCGGCTAGGCTCGACGTATGGACATCGGACTCGTCGGCCTCGGCAAGATGGGCGGCAACATGCGCGAGCGCATGCGCCGCGCGGGACTCACGGTCGTCGGCTTCGACCGCAATCCCGACGTCAGCGACGTCGACTCCCTCGAAGCGCTCGTCGCGGCACTGCCCAGCCCCAAGGTCGTGTGGGTGATGGTGCCCTCCGGTGAGCCGACCCGCGCGACGGTCAAGGAGCTCGCCGGCCTCCTCGACGAGGGCGACGTGGTCGTCGACGGCGGCAACTCGCGCTGGACCGACGACCTCGCCAACGCCGAGCTGCTCGCCGGGAAGAACATCGGCTACGTCGACTGCGGCGTCTCCGGCGGCGTCTGGGGCCTGGAGAACGGCTACGCCCTCATGTACGGCGGCGACGCCGACGACATCGCCAAGGTCCAGGACGCCTTCGACGCGCTCAAGCCCGAGGGCGACTTCGGCTCGGTCCACGCGGGCTCGGTCGGCGCGGGCCACTTCTCCAAGATGGTCCACAACGGCATCGAGTACGCGATCATGCAGGCCTACGCCGAGGGCTACGAGCTGCTCGAGAAGGCCGAGCTCACCGACAACGTCACCGAGGTCTTCCGCTCCTGGCGCGAGGGCACCGTCATCCGGTCGTGGCTGCTGGACCTGATGGTCAACGCCCTCGACGACGACCCCGGCCTGAGCAAGATCGCCGGCTACGCCGAGGACTCCGGCGAAGGCCGGTGGACCGTCGAGGCGGGCATCGAGAACGCCGTCGCGACGCCGGCCATCACGGCCGCGCTCTACGCCCGCTTCGTCTCCCGCCAGGACGACTCCCCGACGATGAAGGCCGTCGCGGCGATGCGCAACCAGTTCGGCGGCCACGCCGTCAGGTCGTCGGCGCCCAAGGGTGGCGACGCCGAGGGCAGCGCGGGTGCCGAGCAGTCCGAGACCGCCAAGAAGGCGGGTGCCGGCAGCGCCGAGGAGCCCGGCGAGAGCTGACAGTCCTGACCATGCACGTCGCCCACCTCTCCCTGCACAACTTCCGCTCCTACGCCGACATCGACGTGGCGCTGGAGCCGGGGGCGACGGCGTTCATCGGCCGCAACGGCCAGGGCAAGACCAACCTCGTCGAGGCGATCGACTACCTCTCCCGCCTCTCCTCGCACCGGGTCGCCACCGACGCACCCCTCGTCAAGGCCGGCACCGACCAGGCGATCGTGCGGGCGTCGGTCGTCAAGGAGGGGCGTACGGCCCTGCTCGAGATCGAGCTCAATCCCGGTCGCGCCAACCGCGCCCGGATCAACCGCTCCCCCCTGCCGCGACCGCGCGAGATCATCGGCCTGGTGCGCACGGTCGTCTTCGCCCCCGACGACCTGACGCTGGTCAAGGGCGACCCGTCGGACCGACGCAAGCTCCTCGACGACCTGCTGGTGCTGCGCAGCCCGCGCCTGGCCGGGGTCCGGTCCGACTACGACCGGATCCTGCGGCAGCGCAACAGCCTGCTCAAGACCGCGGGCCTGGCGCGCGGCTCCTCGCGCGACGCCGCGATGTCCACCCTCGAGATCTGGGACGACAACCTCGCCCGCGTCGGCGCCGAGCTGCTCGGGGCCCGGCTGCAGCTCGTCGACGACCTGCGCCCCTACGTCGGCAAGGCCTACGAGGCGGTCGCCCGCGGCGCGACCCGCGACGACGCCGACCTGGACTACAAGGCGAGCATCGAGCTGGCCGACGACCTCCAAGCAGCCCTCCTCGCGGCCATCGCCGAGAAGCGCAAGGACGAGCTGGACCGCGGGATCTCGCTGGTCGGCCCGCACCGCGACGAGCTGCTCCTCACCCTCGGCGACGGCGAGCTCCGCCTGCCGGTCAAGGGGTACGCCTCGCACGGCGAGTCCTGGTCGTTCGCGCTGGCGCTCCGGCTGGCGTCGTACGACCTGCTGCGCGCCGACGGCGACGACCCGATCCTCGTGCTCGACGACGTCTTCGCCGAGCTCGACGCCGAGCGTCGCGCCCAGCTGGCCCAGCTGGTGGCCGGTGCCGAGCAGGTCCTGGTGACCGCGGCCGTGGCCGCCGACGTGCCCGAAGCCCTGCAGGGGACGCGGTTCCTCGTGGCGGACGGCGAGGTGACCCGTGACGACCGATGACCCACCCGCAGGTGGCACGCCCGCGGAGGACCGGACGCCCGAGGGCGAGCCGGCGCCCGCAGAAGTCGAGGCCGAGCACCGGCCGGACGGGCTCGACCTCGCCCGGTCGGCAGCCCGGGCCGCGGCGGCGAGTGCCGGATCGGCGCCGCGGAAGAAGACCGGCCCCAGCCGCCGGCGTACGTTCACGAAGTCGTCCGGCGCCCGACCCGACGACCGCGACCCGCAGCCGCTCGACCAGGCGATGGGACGCCTCATCGCCAGCCACGGCTGGGAGCTCGACCTCAAGGTCCAGGGCGTCTTCGGCCGCTGGGCCGAGCTCGTCGGCACCGAGATCGCCGATCACTGCACCCCCGAGTCGTTCGACGACGGCCGCCTCGTGGTGCGCACCGACTCCACCGCCTGGGCCACCCAGCTCAAGCTCCTCACGCCCACCGTCGTACGACGCCTCAACGAGGAGCTCGGGCACGGAACTGTCATGGTGATCGAGGTGCTCGGGCCGCACCTGCCGCACTGGAAGAAGGGCCGGCTGTCCAGCCGCGACGGCCGGGGTCCGCGCGACACCTACGGCTGAGCCGTGCCGGTCACCGGGGAGCCTCGAAATGCCGATCTGCGGGGCGCACGCCGGTAGGGGGACCCACCGACCCCCCTGTTCGGCCCTGTGAACCGGCCTCTTGGGCCCCCTGAGGGCACATTTTTCGTCCGGTGATCCCCAACTCCGGGGCGGGTGCTTCGGTCTGAGGCGCCTGACCGGTAGTATGAGAAATCGAGTCGCACGCTTGATTGCCTCTGCAACAGCCGCGACTCGACTCATGTCGAGCGCCCCTCCCGGGCGATGAGAAGAAGGCCGTGCCTTGAGCGAAGAGAACGTCGAGACCACTCCCGATCCGACCAACGATTCGCCTCCCGCAGACTCCGCTCCCGCCACGGTCGACGCAGCCCCCGGGGCCGTCGACGGGACCCCTGTGGCCGCGACGCCCAGGCGCAACACCAACGCGGTCGACGAGGACTTCGAGTACGACGCCTCCGCGATCACCGTCCTCGAGGGCCTCGAGGCCGTGCGCAAGCGGCCCGGCATGTACATCGGCTCCACCGGTGAGCGCGGCCTGCACCACCTGATCTGGGAGATCGTGGACAACGGCGTCGACGAGGCGCTGGCCGGGATCTGCGACCGCATCGTCCTGACGCTGCAGGCCGACGGCGGCGTCCGCGTCGAGGACAACGGCCGCGGCATCCCGACCGACACCGCGCCCGGGCAGGAGATGCCCGCGCTCACGATGGCGCTGACGATGCTCCACGCCGGCGGCAAGTTCGGTGGCGGCGGCTACAAGGTCTCCGGTGGCCTCCACGGCGTCGGCGTCTCGGTGGTCAACGCGCTGTCCACGCGCCTGGTCGCCGAGGTGAAGAACCGTGGCCACCTGTGGCGCCAGTCCTTCTCGCTCGGCGTGCCCGACGCCGATCTCGAGCAGGTCCGCCCCATGGAGCCCGGCGAGCGCACCGGCACCACCGTCACCTGGTACGCCTCCGAGGACATCTTCGAGTCCACCCACTACAACCTCGAGACGATCACCTCGCGGCTGCGCGAGATGGCCTTCCTCAACAAGGGCGTCGAGTTCGTCGTGCGCGACGAGCGCGAGGACGCCGAGGCGCGCGTCGACGCGATCCAGGACGACACGGTCGACAACACCATCGACAACGCCGGCCACGACGCCATCAAGCGCGCCGAGACGGGCGGCCTGGAGCAGGTCTTCAAGTACGACCGCGGCCTCGTCGACTACGTCGAGCACCTCAACCGCCGCAAGGACAAGGCCAACGCGACCGTCATCTCCTTCGAGGCCGACACCCCCGAGTCGGTCGAGAACCACATGAGCCTCGAGGTCGCGATGCAGTGGAACACCTCCTACACGGAGTCGGTCCACACCTTCGCCAACAACATCAACACCCACGAGGGCGGCACCCACGAGGAGGGCTTCCGGGCCTCGCTGACCTCGCTCGTCAACAACTGGGGCGAGGAGTGGGGGCTGATCAAGAAGAAGGAGGACCGCGTCTCGGGCGACGACATCCGCGAGGGCCTGACCGCGATCATCTCGATCAAGCTCGCCGAGCCGCAGTTCGAGGGCCAGACCAAGACCAAGCTCGGCAACACCGAGGCCAAGGGCTTCACCCAGCGGATCATGAACGACCAGCTCGGCGCCTGGTTCGAGCAGAACCCGGCCGAGGGCCGCGACATCGTGCGCAAGTCGCAGGCCGCCGCGAGCGCCCGCATCGCCGCCCGCAAGGCGCGCGAGCTGGCCCGCGGCCGCAAGGGCCTGCTCGGTGGGGGTGGGCTCCCGGGCAAGCTGAGCGACTGCCAGTCGACCAACCCGGAGGAGTGCGAGGTCTTCATCGTCGAGGGTGACTCGGCCGGTGGCTCGGCCCGGCAGGGCCGCGACCCGCGCATCCAGGCGATCCTCCCGATCCGCGGCAAGATCCTCAACGTCGAGAAGGCGCGCATCGACAAGGTGCTGGCCAACACCGAGGTCCAGGCGATCATCTCCGCCCTCGGCACCGGCATCCACGAGGAGTTCAGCCTCGAGAAGCTGCGCTACCACAAGGTCGTGATGATGGCCGACGCCGACGTCGACGGCCACCACATCAACACGCTGCTGCTGACGCTGCTCTTCCGCTTCATGAAGCCGCTCATCGAGCACGGCTACGTCTACATGGCCCAGCCGCCCCTCTACCGCCTGCGCTGGAACAAGCCGGCCGAGCACGAGTTCGTCTACTCCGACGCCGAGCGTGACGCGCTGCTCGCCGACGGGCTGGCCCAGGGCAAGAAGCTGCCCAAGGAGAACCCGGTCCAGCGCTACAAGGGCCTCGGCGAGATGAACGCCGACGAGCTGTGGGAGACCACGATGGACCCCGACGCCCGCCTGATGAAGCAGGTCGGCCTCGAGGACGCCGCCCAGGCCGACGAGATCTTCTCGATCCTCATGGGCGAGGACGTCGAGCAACGTCGCTCCTTCATCCAGCGCAACGCAAAGGACGTCCGCTTCCTCGATATCTAGGTCGCTAGCCGTATCTACGACCACACCTAGACATCGATAGAACGCAGCAGAAAGACGAATCATGACTGAGATCCCCACGGGCACCGCCGGCGGCGGCGACGGCTTCGGCTTCGGCGACGAGCGCATCCAGCCGATCGAGCTGCAGACGCTCATGCAGCAGTCCTACATCGACTACGCGATGACCGTCATCGTCGGCCGCGCGCTGCCCGACGTACGCGACGGGCTGAAGCCGGTGCACCGCCGGATCCTCTACGCGATGTACGACGGCGGCTACCGCCCCGACCGCGGCTTCTCGAAGTGCTCGCGCGTCGTCGGTGACGTGATGGGTCAGTACCACCCCCACGGCGACTCCGCGATCTACGACACCATGGTCCGCCTCGCGCAGCCGTGGGTGCTGCGCGCGCCGCTCATCAACGGCCAGGGCAACTTCGGCTCGCCGGGCAACGACTCGGCCGCGGCGATGCGGTACACCGAGTGCCGGATGGCGCCGCTGGCCATGGAGATGGTGCGCGACATCGACGAGGACACCGTCGACTTCCGCCCCAACTACGACGGTCGCTCGCAGGAGCCGACCATCCTCCCCTCGCGCTTCCCCAACCTCCTGGTCAACGGCTCGGCCGGCATCGCGGTCGGCATGGCGACCAACATCCCGCCGCACAACCTGCGCGAGGTCGCCGAGGGCGCCACGTGGGCGCTCGAGCACCCCGACGCGACCAAGCAGGAGCTCCAGGACGCCCTGGTCGAGCGGATCAAGGGCCCCGACTTCCCCAACGGCGCCCTCATCGTCGGCCGCCAGGGCATCGAGCAGGCCTACCGGACCGGCCGCGGATCCATCTCGCAGCGGGCCGTCGTCGAGATCGACGAGGACTCCAAGGGCCGCACGATGCTGGTCATCAGCGAGCTCCCCTACATGGTCAACCCGGACAACCTCGCGCTGAAGATCGCCGAGCTCGCCGACTCCGGCCGGATCCAGGGCATCTCCGACGTCCGCGACGACACCAGCTCGCGCACCGGCCAGCGGCTGGTGATCGTGCTCAAGCGCGACGCCGTCGCCCGGGTCGTGCTCAACAACCTCTTCAAGCACACCGAGCTCCAGACCAACTTCTCGGCCAACATGCTGGCCCTCGTCGACGGAGTGCCGCGCACGCTGCCGATCGACCAGTTCATCTCCCACTGGGTCACCCACCAGATCGAGGTCATCCAGCGCCGGACGCGCTTCCGCCTCGCAGAGGCCGAGCGCCAGGCGCACATCTACCGCGGTCTCGCGAAGGCGCTCGACGCCCTCGACGAGGTGATCGCCCTGATCCGGCGCAGCCCCGACGTCGAGGAGGCCCGCACCGGCCTCATCGCGCTGCTCGACATCGACGAGGTCCAGGCCAACGCCATCCTCGAGATGCAGCTGCGCCGCCTGGCCGCCCTCGAGCGCCAGAAGATCATGGACCGCCTCACCGACCTCGAGCGCGTCATCGCCGACCTCGAGGACATCCTGGCCAACGAGCCCCGCCAGCGGCAGATCGTCTCCGACGAGCTCAAGGAGATCACCGACAAGTACGGCAACGAGCGGCGTACGCAGATCATCGCCGCCGACGGCGACCTGTCGATGGAGGACCTGATCCCCGACGAGGAGCTCGTCGTCTCCATCACCCGCGGCGGCTACGCCAAGCGCACCCGCGCCGACCAGTACCGGCTGCAGAAGCGTGGCGGCAAGGGCGTCCGCGGCGCGACGCTGCGCGGCGACGACGTGGTCCAGCACTTCATCGCGACCACCAACCACCACTGGCTGCTGTTCTTCACCACGGCCGGCCGGGTCTACCGCACCAAGGCCTACAACCTCCCCGAGGCCGCGCGCGACGCCAAGGGCGGCCACGTCGCCGGCCTGCTGTCGTTCCAGCCCGACGAGGACATCGCGCAGGTGCTGGCGATCCGCGACTACGAGCAGGCCCCCTACCTCGTGCTCGCCACCCGCACCGGCCTGGTCAAGAAGACCAAGCTCGGCGACTACAACAGCCCGCGCCAGGCCGGCGTCATCGCGATCAACTTCCGCGAGGACGACGACGAGCTGATCGGCGCCGAGCTGGTCAACGGCGACGACGACATCCTGCTGGTGTCGCGCAAGGGCCAGTCGATCCGCTTCAAGGCCGACGACGACCAGCTGCGGCCGATGGGTCGCGCCACCGGTGGCGTGCGGGGCATGAAGTTCCGCGACGGCGACTCGCTGCTCTCGATGTCGGTGATCCGTGCCGCGCAGGTGGCGGCCGAGGAGGCCGTCCAGGGCGACGCGGCCGAGTCCGACGAGGTGAAGGAGCAGTACGTCTTCACGATCACCGACGGCGGCTTCGCCAAGCGGAGCCGGATCAGCGACTACCGCCTCCAGTCCCGCGGCGGCATCGGCATCAAGGCGATGTCGTTGTCCAACGAGGACCGCGGCGGCCTCGTCGGCGCGTTCATCGTGGAGGAGGACGACGAGGTCCTCTCGATCACCAGCGGCGGCCAGGTCGTGCGCAGCCCCATCGACGCCAACTTCCGGCCCACCGGCCGCTCGACCATGGGCGTGAAGTTCGTGACGCCGAAGGCGGGCGACACGGTGGCCGTGGTGGCCCGTTCGGTGGAGGCCAAGATCGCGGAGGAGGTCGAGGAGCAGAGCGCCGAGGCGGCTGCGAGCGTCGAGCTCGAGGCCCGCGAGGCCGCTGCCGAATCGCCCGACGTGCTCGACGATGCAACAATCGAGGGCGAGGACGCCGTCGAGGCGCCCGTTCCCGAGACCGACGAGCCTGACCGCGACGAAGACACCGAGGAGTGATCCATGTCGGACCGCACCGCGACCTCCCGTCGTACGGCGGGCGAGTGAGCCGCCCCGCAGGTCGCTGACCGAGCGGCTGCAGGACACGATGTCCAACGCTGCCGAGGAGCACCGCGCCAACGCCGCGACGGGCACCTCGCGCGGGCGCCGGGTCTCCCGTACGCCGGGCCGCCAGCCGCGACGGGCCAGGCTCCGGCTGACGCGGGTCGACCCGTGGTCGGTGATGAAGACGTCGTTCCTGCTCTCGGTCGCCTTCGGCGTCGTCACGTTCGTCGCGATCTTCATGGTGTGGTCGGTGCTCGGCGCGGCCGGCGTCTGGGACTCGATCAACTCCGCGGTGGCCAGCATCGTCGAGGGCGACAGCGGCAACTCGACGTTCGACGTGACCGACTACGTCGGCATGTCGCGGGTGCTCGGCTTCACGCTCATCGTCTCGGTGCTCGACGTCATCCTGCTGACCGCGATCGCCACGCTCACCGCGTTCCTCTACAACCTCGCCGCCGCCCTGCTCGGCGGCATCGAGGTCACCCTCGCCGAGGACGAGAAGTGAGCTGACGCCACCCCGCTGGTCGGGTTGAGGTGCGAGCCAGGCGCCTGCTCACGAGACCCTCGATTGGCAACCGCTCCGGCGCGGTCAGGTAATCTTCGGCGTCGCCGCTGCTGCGGCGAGTGCGGGCCTATAGCTCAGACGGTTAGAGCGCTTCCCTGATAAGGAAGAGGTCGGAGGTTCAAGTCCTCCTAGGCCCACTCCATCCGCCCGATCACCGGGTCGCGACCTGAAGGAGAGTCCCGTGAAGAAGCTTCTGCTGGTCGTGCTGGCCGCCGCGGGTGCGGTGGTCGCGAAGAAGAAGATGGACCAGGGCAAGAACGAGCAGGCCCTCTGGGCCGAGGCCACCGACAACGTCGACAAGGCCTGAGCCCGCTGCACCACCGGCGCCACGGCGCCCACCCGCATCACACGGGGCCTTGGCGCAATTGGTAGCGCACCTGCTTTGCAAGCAGGGGGTTAGGGGGTTTATCCCCCTAGGCGCCACGCACGGGCGTGAGATCACGATCCGCCTCGACCGGGTCTGCCGACCGCCGGTCGTGAGCCACGGCGACGCCGAGCACGACCAGGGCCGAGACCCACAGGCTGACCTCGGCCCAGGCCCAGTGCCGCGTCGCCTCGGTGCCGCCGATCGTCGAATCGACGAACCCGTCGAGGAGCATCGAGAGCTGGAACGCGATGGCGAATCCGACGAGGGAGGCCACCACCCGCAACCAGGTTGGTCGGCCGCTTGTGAGGGCGACGCCGAGTGCGAGCACCGCGACGACGAAGCAGAGGAGGCCGGCGAAGAACAGGGGTCCCTCGAGCGGGCTCTTGTCGAGCCCGCCCGCGGTTCCGATGGCGATGGCCTTGGCCGTCCAGGCGACAGTGGCGGCGACGGCGGCGTACAGGGCAATACGGGATGAGTTCATGTCGCCAGAGTGAGCCGGCGCCCGACCCGTGCGCGTCCCTCCCGAGAGTGATGTGCGCTGATCTCGCGCTCACTACGCTCAGGCTGTGTCCCGTCCCTGGATCGCGACTGGTCTGGTCGCCGCCGCGGCCGGCTGCGCGCTGCTGGCGGTGGCGGCCGGGTGGGACTGGTACGCCGACGGTCCCCAGCTGGTGCTCGGGGTCGCCGCCGGGTATGCCGCCGGTGCCTGGTTGCCACGCATCGGCGCCGCCACCGCGGTCCTGGTCACCGTCACGGCGCTCGTCCTCGCCAACCAGTGGGCCGATGCGGGCTACCCCTGGCTCGACGACGTCGTCTTCTTCCTGGTCGTCATCGGGGGACCGGCCGCTGCTGGAGCGGCGGTGACGTCCAGGGCGGCGCAGGTGCGCCGGCTCGAGCGGTTGCGGGAGGAGCTGGCCGAGCAGCAGCGCATCGACGTCGCCGCCGCACGCCTGGACGAGCAGAACCGCGTGGAGCAGCGGGTGCACGCCCAGCTCGCCGAACGGATCGCCGGGATCGCGCTCCGGGCCGAGGGTGCGCAGCGCTCCGGTGACAACGAGGCGTTCGGCGAGATCGAGGTCGAGGCCCGTGGCGTGCTCGACCAGCTGCGTGCCGCCCTCGGGTCGCTGGCCCCCGACGTCGAGACAGCGCCCGACCCGGCTGCACCACCACCCGCACCGCGGCCGCGGGCGTCGCGACTCGACGTCGGTGTGGCCCTCGTGCTCGGCGCGACCCTGGCGGTCGAGACGGCCGTCGTGTCGCACGCACAGGGCCCGGTCTGGGCCAATGTGGTCGCGTCCCTGGTCGTGGCGGCACCCCTCGTCATACGGCGCACGCGACCGCTGCTGTGCGTGGCGACCTGGTTCACCGCCGCGCTGCTCATGAGCGCCTGGCTGACGCCGGTCCCGCAGACGGTCACGGGCGTGGCCTTCCTCTCCGTCGTCTTCTACTCGCTGGGCGCATGGTGCCGGTCGTGGTGGTGGGTGCCGGCGTGGCTGGTCGCCGCGATGGGCTCGCTGGCCCTGGAAGTCGTGGCCGAGTCGCCCGGCTCCGGTGACGAGGGCGACCCAGCCTGGATCCTCCTGCTCTGGATGGTGGCTGCCGTCGCCCTCGGCAGGATCACCGCGGGCTGGCAGGAGCGCGTACGTCGTACGGAACAGGTGGTCGCCGAGCTGGAGCGCGGCCGCGGTGCGGCGGTGCGGCTCGCGACGGCGCAGGAACGTCAGGGCCTCGCCAGCGAGCTGCACGACACCGTGGCGCACGCGATGACCGTGGTGTGCCTGCAGGCAGGTGCACAGCGACGTACGTCGGGCGATCGTGGTCCGGCGCTGGACGTGATCGCCACCACCGCGACGACCAGCCTGACCGAGCTCAAGGACCGGCTCGACACCCTGGAGAGCAGCGGGAGCCCGCTCGACCGCTCCCGCATCGCCGAGGTCGGCCGCCGCCTGGGTGTGGACCTCGACGTCCAAGCACCGGCCGCGGCGCTGACCGGTCCGGCAGCCGCGCTGGCCTTCCGGGTCGTCCGCGAGGCCGTCGTCAACGTGGCGCGACACACGCACCACGCCTCGGCGTCCGTGCGGGTGGCGCGCGCCGGCCGGGACCTGACCGTGGAGGTCGTGGACACCGGCGGCACCCATGCCGTGCCCGTGGTCACCGGCGCCGGCCGCGGGCTGCGGGGCCTCACTGAGGCGGTCACCTCGGTCGGTGGCTCGATGACGTGGGGAGACCACGACGGCGGGGGCTTCCGGGTGTCGGCGCGGATCCCGGAGGTGTCGTCGTGACGACCGTGCTGCTGGCCGACGACCAGGAGCTGGTGCGCACCGGGCTGCGGATGATCCTGTCGGCCGAGGACGACCTGGAGGTGGTGGGCGAAGCCGTCGACGGGGCGGACGCCGTACGCCTCGCGGCCGACCTGCGTCCCGACGTGGTGCTGATGGACATCCGGATGCCCGAGCGTCGACGGGATCGAGGCGACCCGCCGGATCACCCGTTCCGGCACGGACACCCGCGTCGTCATGCTCACCACCTTCGACCGCTCGCAGCTGGTCTACGACTCCCTGGTCGCGGGCGCCACCGGCTTCCTCCTCAAGGACGCGCCGGCCGACCAGCTCGTCGGCGGCGTACGTGCGGCCGCCCGTGGGGAGGAGCTGTTGGCCCCGCGGATCACCCGGCGCCTCATCGAGGAGTTCACCCGGCCCGGTCGGGGCGGCCCACCGCCGGGCTACCGGGAGCTGACCGACCGCGAGATCGAGGTCTTCGACCTCGTCGCGCGGGGCAGGTCGAACGCGGAGATCGCAGGTGAGCTCTACGTCAGCGTGCAGACGGTCAAGACGCACGTGGCGCGAGTGTTGGCCAAGCTCGACCTCCGCGATCGGGTGCAGGCCGTGGTCCTGGCCTACGAGCACGGGCTGGTGCGCCCGGGCGAATGAGCTCGCCGGAAACGTCTTGCAGAAGCTCTCCGGACCCTGTCGTATCGGCACCACCGCGTTCGTAGTAGGGGTGAGAGGCCGCCCAGCAGGGGTGGCCCACAACCGCTGGAGATGACCGACATGCACTACCTCCTCACCGTCATCGGAGACACGGCCAACGAGATCGACGACTCCGAGCCCGGAGCCATCGACGCGTTCAACGAGCAGCTCCAGACCGAGGGGCGCTGGGTGTTCGGCGGTGGGCTCACCGCCCCCGAGCACGCCACCGTCACCGACAACCGAGGGCAGCGACGCGGTGTTCACCGACGGCCCCTTCGTGGAGTCGAAGGAGTACCTCGCGGGCTTCTGGGTCGTGGAGGCCGACGACCTCGACGCCGCGCTGGCGCTGTCCGCCGGCGCGTCCAGGGCCTGCAACCGCAAGATCGAGGTCCGGCCGTTCGACGGCATCGCCTGATCCTGATCCTCCTCCCGACGCTCGCTCACGCCCACCGATGGACGACATGACAGAGATCGACGAGGTCATCACCCGGGTCCACCGCGACGAGTGGGCCCGGGTCGTGGCCGTCCTCGCGAGGCGCTTCGGCGACCTCGACATCGCCGAGGAGGCGGCCGCCGAGGCGTTCGCGACGGCCGTCGAGCGGTGGCCGGCCGACGGCGTACCTCCCAACCCGGGCGCCTGGCTGACCACCACGGCCGGCAACAAGGCGCTGGACCGCGTACGCCGCGAGAGCCGGCGCCACGACAAGCAGAAGCAGGCCCACATGCTCACCCACCAGCTGTCCGGACCGCCGGACCCGCTCGGCGCCATCGCCGACGAACGCCTCCGACTGGTCTTCACCTGTGCCCATCCCGCGCTCGCGATGGAGGCGCGGGTCGCCCTCACCCTGCGCATGGTGGGCGGCCTGTCGGTCGCCGAGATCGCCCACGCGTTCCTCGTGCAGGAGACGACGATGGCGCAGCGGATCACCCGGGCCAAGGCGAAGATCAAGGCGGCCCGCATCCCCTACCGCGTGCCCGAGGCACCCGACCTGCCGGCGCGCGTCGCCGGCGTCCTGGCCGTCCTCTACCTGGTCTTCAACGAGGGCTACCTGGCGAGCAGTCCCGACGCCGATCCGGTCCGGGCCGACCTGACAGGGGAGGCCCTGCGCCTCACCCGGCTCGTGCGCGAGCTGATGCCCGACGACGGCGAGGTCGCGGGCCTGCTCGCGCTGATGCTGCTGACCGAGGCACGGCGCAGCGCCCGCGTGTCCCTGCACGGCGAGCTCGTCACGCTCGACCAGCAGGACCGCGCCGCCTGGGACCGCGCCCTGGTCGAGGAGGGGCACGCGCTGGTGCGCGAGCGCCTGCGGTCCGGGGTGCCGCCCGGGCGCTACCAGGTCCTCGCCGCCATCAGCGCCGTCCACACCGACGCCCGTGACGCCCGGGACACCGACTGGTCGCAGGTACTGGCGCTGTACGACCAGCTCGTGCGGCTCGACCCGTCGCCCGTCGTCGCCCTCAACCGGGCGATCGCCGTCGCCGAGCTCGACGGCCCGCACGTCGCCCTCGCGCAGGTCGACGCGCTGGTCGAGCCGCTGGACGGCTACCACGCGTTCCACGCCACCCGCGCCGACCTGCTGCGCCGGCTGGGCCGCAGCGCGGAGGCGCGGGCCGCCTACGACCGGGCGATCGCGCTGGCCGGCAACGCCGCGGAGTCGGCGTACCTCACGCGTCGGCGCGACGAGCTCGCCCGCGATCGGACGTAGCGGCGCGGACAGAACGCGTTGCGCCGGTTCAACGCGCGCGCAGCCACTCGCTGAGCGCGTCGGTGCCCTCGCGCCCGAGCGGCACCCGGAGCGTGGAGGCGGCGCCCGGATCCGGCCACGTGATGCCCATCCGACGCCACAGCTCCGTGACGACCCACCCGTCGAGCAGGTGGTAGGCGTCGGACCGGTGGGCCTTGGGTGGACGGCGCCAGCCGGCACGCGCGCGGCGGACCGACACCTGACGGAAGTACGGAGCCACCTGCTCCGGATCGACTCCGACCATGGTCGCGACCAGCGTTGCGTCGCCCGTCCAGGAGTCGTCGTACTCACCTGGCCCGAAGTAGCCGGGGAGGTTGACGTAGCGGTCGAGCTCGAGGCCGCGATCGACCAGGTGGTGCATCCACAGCACGTCCTCGTAGATCATCACCGCCGACGCGAGCGTGTCGAGACGCCGGCTCAGCTCGACCGCGAGGGCGTCGGCCGGCACGACGAAGTGGGTTCGCAGGGCGACCCACCCGCCGATCGCCGCGCCGCACAGCACGTCGCCCGAGTCGTGGTCGCGGGGAGGGCTGGCCAGGAGGCTGGGATCCACCCGATGACCGACGGAGCGCATGATCGAGAGGAAGACGTCGAGGACCTCCTCGGCGTCGTCGCTGCGGACTGCCACCGCGGTCTCCATCACGCCCACGCGCGCATGCTCGCACGTCAGCGGCCAGCACCGCTGGGAGTTGGCTCAGGAGCGGCTGGGAGAATCGGGGCGTGAGCGCTCCCCGCCGACCCGGCCTGCTGACCGACCTCGGCGCAGCGGTGCTCGCCCTGGTGCTGGTCGGCATCGCGGGATGGCTCGGTCTCTGGCAGTACGACGCCTGGCAGGCGCACCGGACCGCGGAGGCGCGCGACCTGTCCGCCATGACGCCGGTGCCGCTCACCGACGTGATGGGCAGCGACGACCCGTTCCCCGCTCCTGACCTCGGCCGGCCGGTCGACCTCTCCGGCGAGTGGCTCGACGGCGGGTTCTGGGTCGCCGACCGCGAGCTCGAGGGGCAGCCGGGCTACTGGGCCGTCGCCCCGGTGCAGGTCGGCGACGCCGCGGTGCTCGTCGTACGCGGTTGGGCGCCCGAGCCGGACCCGGCCCTGCTCGCGGCGGCCGGGGAGACCGACGTGACCGGCTGGCTGCAGGCACCCGAGGGCGGGATGGTCACCGACGACGACCCCGCCGACGACGTGTTCCCGGAGATCCGGGTGGCCGACGCGGTGCAGCGCGTCGACGTCGACCTCTACTCCGCCTACGTCATCGACCAGGAGCCGGCGCCGGGCCTGCGGACGGCCGAGCTCGAGTCGCTGCCCAGCCCGAGCCGGTTCACCGGGGTGCGCAACCTGCTCTACGCCGTCGAGTGGTGGATCTTCGGCGCCTTCGCGGCCTTCATCTGGTGGCGCTGGCGCCAGGACGCGACCGCGCCCGAGGTCGCCTCGCCCGCCGCCGGATAGGCGGGACCGATACCTTGGGCGCCGTGTCCCGAACCCTCACCGCCTACCGCGTCATGGCCACGATCGTCGGTGTCCTGCTCGTGGTGCTCTGCCTGATCGGCGTCCCGCTGGCCAACTTCGACGGCACCTCCATGTGGGGGATCTTCGACAGCACGCCCGCCTGGGTCACGACGGGCTCCGACGCCAACGAGCTCGGCGAGGCGATCACCACCTACCTCGGCGTCGCGCACGGCTGGCTCTACATGATCTTCCTGTTCACCGCCTTCCTGCTGTCGCGGCGGGCGTACTGGGACCTCCCGTTCACGCTGGTCACGCTGGTCTGCGGCACCATCCCGATCGCGTCGTTCTGGGCCGAGCACCGCGCCACCCGGCGCGTGCGCGCCGAGCATCCCGAGCTGGCGTAGCCCGTGGTCACGGCGTTCGTGCTCGGCGGTGGCGGCGTGCTGGGCGCCGTCGAGGTCGGCATGCTGCGGGCGCTGCTCGAGCGCGACATCGTCCCGGACCTGGTCCTCGGCACCAGCGTCGGTGCGCTCAACGGCGCGATGGTCGCCCGCCAGCCCGAGCCGGCGGTCGTCGCCCGGCTCACCGACCTGTGGGCCGCGACCGCGCAGAGCCGCGACGTCTACGGCGACCGGCCGCTGCGCACGGTGCGGCGGGCCGTCTCCACCGGCACGCACATCTACTCCTCGGAGCCGCTGCGCCGCCGGCTGGAGGAGGAGTTCGGCGACACCCGCATCGAGGACCTGCCGGTGCGGTTCGGCGTCTGCGCGGCCAGCATCGAGCGCGCCGCCGAGCACTGGTTCACCACCGGCCCGATCGTGCCGGCGATCCTGGCGAGCGCCGCCGTACCCGGGCTGCTCCCGCCCGCCCAGATCGACGGCGAGCACTTCCTCGACGGCGGCCTGGTCAACTCGATCCCGGTCGGCAAGGCCGTCGAGCTCGGCGCCACGCGCGTCTTCGTGCTGCAGGTGGGCCGCATCGACCGTCCGCTGCGGGCACCGACGCGACCCTGGGAGGTCGCGCGGGTCAGCTTCGAGGTGGCCCGGCGGCACCGCTTCATGCGTGACATGGCCACCATCCCCGACGGCGTCGAGGCCCACGTGCTGCCCGCCGGCGGCACCTCGGCGCGCGACGACTCGATGCGGGCGCACCGCGACTTCTCCAGCGTGCAGGCCCGCATCGACGCGACGTACGACGCCTCCCGCGCCTACCTCGACGACGCCCTGGGCGACCGGACGGACCCCGCGCCGTGAACCACCCGCTGGTCTGGGCCCTGCGGCGCCTGGTCGTCGCGCCCGCGGTGATCGGCCTGACCGTCCTGATCTGGGTGTCCCTGCCGCTCTGGTTGCTCGTCGCCGCCGCGCTCTCGCCGGTGCTGCCGGGCCGGTGGCGGGCGCTGCGGCTGCTGTGGGTGGTGGTGCTCTACCTGACCTTCGAGACGCTGATGCTGGCGGTGCTGCTGGGCCTGTGGCTGGCCAGCGGCTTCGGCTGGAAGATCCGCTCGCCCTACTTCGCCGGCATCCACTACGACCTGGTGCAGGGCACGCTGATCGTGTTCTTCCGTGAGGCCAGGCGGGTGCTGGCGCTGCGCATCCGCACCGACGGGCCGCACCCACCGCGGGTGCCGGAGGGGCCGGTGCTGGTGATGTGCCGGCACGCGGGACCGGGGGACTCGTTCATCCTGATGTACGCCCTGCTGCACTGGTACGCCCGCGAGCCGCGGGTGGTCCTCAAGAACACCCTCGCCTGGGACCCGGCCATCGACGTGGTGCTGGGCCGCATCCCGGCCCGGTTCATCTCACCCAACCCCGAGGCGGGTGAGGACCTCGAGTCGCAGATCGCGGCGCTGGCCACCGGCCTGGACCACAACGACGCCTTCGTGATCTTCCCCGAGGGCGGCAACTTCACCCCGGCCCGGCGCGACAAGGCGATCGTCCGGCTCCGCAAGCTCGGCCTGGAGCGGATGGCGGTGCGCGCCGAGGAGATGACCCACGTGCTGGCGCCGCGTCCGGGCGGCGTACTGGCGGCGCTGGAGGCGGCTCCCGAGGCCGACGTGCTGATGGTCGCCCACACCGGCCTCGACCACCTGGTCACCGTCAGCGACCTGTGGCGCGAGCTGCCGATGGACAAGCAGATCACCATGCGGTGGTGGCAGGTCCCGCGGGCGGAGATCCCCGCGGACCGCGAGGCGCGGATCGACTGGCTCTACGGCTGGTGGGAGCGCGTCGACGAGTGGATCGAGGTCAACCGGGTGGTGGAGCGCGGCGGAGTCCCGAGTAGCCGGCCCGACCGGCGAACCGACCGGCCCGACGACAGCCGACGGGCGGTGCGCGAGGCGGATTCCTGGGCTCAGGAACCCTCCTCGCACACCGCCCGTCGGGCGATGGAGCGGGGGACTACTTCTTCTTCGGGCACGTCCTCGATGTCGATGACCTCCGCCGGCTCGTCCGGGGAGGTGGCGCCGTGGGGCTCCTCGACGGAGTCGCTGATCGCCTCACCGGGGGCGCCGCCACCGATGTCGTCGGTCGCGGGAGGGTCGGCGGTCACGACGTCGTCGGCCGTCACGTCCTCGATCGGGTCGGTGAGCGGGTCGCCGGACGTCGTCGCCGGCGTGACGGGCGCGGCCGCTGCCGCGGGCGAGGCGGCGGAGGCGGGCTTGGGCGGCGCGGGCGGGGTGTAGGTCGACTGCCAGTTGGCGCTCTCGTCCTGCTTCTGGCGCAGCTTGGCGAAGACGGCGCCGCCGATGGCCAGCAGGCCGCCGATCACCAGGAGCTTCTTGAGCCTGCCGCCCTGTGACTCTTGCTCTGCGCTCCGCAGCTCGACGGCCTTGGCGGCGGTCAGGTCGCGAGCAACCGCGGCCTTCTCGGCGGTCAGCGCCGCAGCCACGGCGGCCTTCTCGGCCGCGGTCGCCTTGGCATCGGCCAGGAGCGGCGCCGCCTTCTCCCGGGCCTCGGCGGCCATCTCGGCCGCGAGCGCAGCGCCCACGAGCGCCTTCTCGCTGGCGAGCGCCCGGCCCTCGGCGATCAGGGGCGTGGCCTTGTCCCGGGCGTCGCTGAGCGCGGGTCCGGCCTTGTCGACTGCCTGCTCCCATGCGGACTCCAGCTGGGGAAGCACGGTGTCCGAGAGCTGCTCGACGTAGTCGTGGGCCCGGTCCATGAGGGTTTTCTTGCGGCCGAAAGGCATGCGTGACCTCCTAGTCAGTGGTGTCTCCATCTCACCACGCCACACGGGAGGCGGCCAGCCCCGTCCGGGTGAGGGCCGCCCCGCGGTCGGTGCCGGCCGTCCGGGTACGCCGCCCGCGGGCGCCCTGCGTACGGGTCACGTGGGCGGTGCGTGGCAGGATCGAGGCGCACACCGACGATCCACCTGAGAGGCACATCCCATGGCCGACCTGAAGGCGACCCTCAAGACCAACCGGGGCGACATCCACATCAACCTGTTCCCCGACCACGCGCCCGAGACCGTCGAGAACTTCGTCGGCCTCGCGGAGGGCACGAAGGACTACCGCGACGACGCGGGCCGCAGCGGCGAGAAGTACTACGACGGCCTCGGCTTCCACCGGGTCATCGACGGGTTCATGATCCAGGGCGGCTGCCCCTCGGCACCGGCACCGGTGGTCCGGGCTACACGTTCAAGGACGAGATCCACCCCGAGCTCGTCTTCGACAAGCCCTACCTCCTCGCGATGGCCAACGCCGGCCCGGGCACCAACGGCTCGCAGTTCTTCATCACCACCGGCGCGACCCCGTGGCTCAACGCCAAGCACACCATCTTCGGCGAGGTGGCCGACCAGGCCAGCCGCGACGTCGTCGACGCCATCGGCACCACCTCGACCGGCGCCATGGACCGTCCGGTTGACGCCGTCGTGATCGAGTCGGTCACGGTCGAGCGCTGACCGGCGTCGACTACCCGCTGATCGACCCCTGAGTCGACGCCGCCCATGACCCAGCCCTCCGACGACCCGGCCGCGACCGGGGTGCCGACCTGCTACCGGCACGCCGACCGCGAGACCTGGATCCGCTGCCAGCGGTGCGACAAGTCGATCTGCCCCGACTGCATGCGCGACGCCGCCGTGGGCTTCCAGTGCCCCGACTGCGTCAAGGAGGCCAGTCGGGGCTCGCGCCAGAACCGGGCCATGTACGGCGGCGAGCGCAGCGCCGACCCGCGGCTGACGTCGTACGTCCTGATCGGCATCAACGCGCTCGTCTGGCTCGCCATCGCGGCGACGGGTGGCGGCTCCTCCCGGCTGGCCGACGTGCTGGCCCTGCGGGCCAGGGCCGCGTGCTCGCCGGGCGACGGCTACCTCTACGACATGGAGCAGAGCGTCTGCGAGGCGAGCGGGCGCGACGTTCCTGCCGGCCGTCGCCGACGGGGCCTGGTGGCAGATGATGACCAGCGTCTTCACCCACGTGGAGATCTGGCACCTGGCGATGAACATGTTCGCGCTGTTCCTCTTCGGACCGGCGCTCGAGGGCATCATCGGCCGGGCCCGCTTCCTGGCGGTGTACCTCATCAGCGGCCTGGCCTCGTCGGTGCTGGTGCTCTACCTCAGCAGCGAGTACGGCTCCACCGTCGGGGCGTCCGGCGCCCTCTTCGGCCTGCTCGGTGCGCTCCTGGTCCTGGCCCGGAAGGCCCGGCTCAACTCGCAGTGGCTGCTGCAGAACCTGGTGCTCGCCGTGGTCATCACGGTGGTCGGGTGGCGGTTGATCTCGTGGCAGGGCCACCTCGGTGGCTTCCTCGGCGGGATAGCCGCGGCCGCGATCATCGCCTACGCGCCGAAGGCCCACCGGTCGGCCTTCCAGTGGTCGGGACTGGCCCTCCTCACCGCGGTGCTGCTCGGCACTGACGTTCGTGCGCGTGGGTGTCCTCGCCTGACGTGTGTCAGCCCGGCACGCGCGCATCCTGGGGACTCGCCTCGGCGTCGGTGCACGGCAGCAACGGGGTGGGGAACGGGGCGGTCGCGGCGGACGGGGGCTCGTAGTCGGGCAGGTGGTGGGTCTCCACCAGGTGGACGGCCAGGTCGCGCAGCTTGACGTTGTTGTCCTGCGAGTAGCGCTTGAGCACGGCGAACGCCTGGTCCTCGGTCAGGCTGTGGCGCTCCATCAGGATGCCCTGGGCCTGGCCGATCCGCTTGCGTCCCTCAAGTGCCATCCTGCAGGCCCTCCGCGTTGAGCGAGGCCACGAGGGCGATGGCGGCGTGCCGGGAGATGAGGTGCGCCAGCGAGACCTCGTCGGCCGTGAAGACCCGCGGACGCTCCCAGTAGAGGTTCACCGAACCGAGCCTGCGGTCCTCGGCCTTGTCGAGCAGCTCGACCCCCAGGGCGCTCCCGATCCCCAGCGCCACCGCCCGCGGCGCCCAGACCGGCCACCGCGGGTCCACGGCCAGGTTCTGCGCGACGAGCGTCTTGCCCTCCCACGCGCTGTCGTGGCACGGGCCCTGCTCGAGCTCGTACTGCAGCGCGTCGGCGTCCTCCACCAGCTGGTCGGTGGGGGCCACGGTCTGCAGCCGGCCATCCCGCCGGATCAGCGTGATGCCCG
The DNA here is from genome assembly GCA_963740115.1 of uncultured Actinomycetota bacterium. Taxonomy (GTDB): domain Bacteria; phylum Actinomycetota; class Actinomycetes; order Propionibacteriales; family Nocardioidaceae; genus Nocardioides. The sequence continues at coordinate 626,348 of CAVUCQ010000001.1, forward strand.
CGTGGTCGGCGCCCAGCTGCTCGCGGGCGTAGACCACGACCTCTCCGGCGGTGTGCAGCGAGTCGGGGGCGCCGTGCAGGCGTTCGGCCACCCGTGCCAGCTCTCGCGCAACTTCGCGTTGGTCCATGCCACCCTCCACCTCTTGTGCAGAGCGCGCGAGTTGCCTCGCACTGCCCTCCACTGTACGGCGAAGACCGCCCGTGCGAAACGGCTCGGGACCGACGCCGAGGAGTAGGGTTGAGGTCGTTGCGGCAGTAGTGCCGGATCGGTCTTCGAGGGGCGGCGATGAGGTGAGCGACCTGCCGCTGGCCGAGCGAGGACGACTGCTGTCCGAGCTGCGCGGCCACCCTCGCGACCTTGCCGGTCGACCGGCCCCAGACGTGGCGCCTGGGTGAGGCGATGCGCCGGATGCTCAAGGCCGACGGGGTCGCGATCACGATGGAGTACCTGTCCGACAGCCGCACCACCGTCTGCGCCAGCGACGATGTCGCCGGCGCGCTCGAGGGGCTGCAGGAGATCACCGGGGAGGGACCGGGATTCGAGGCGGCCAGGACCGACGAGATCGTCACCGCCCGCCTCGACGGTGACGCCCACGAGCGCTGGCCGATGCTGGCGCAGGCCGTCGAGGAGCTCTACGGCGTCATGACCATCCACGCGATCCCGTTGCACGCCGACGGGGCACTCAGCGGGGTCGCCACGCTCCGCACCGACGGACACCAGCCCCTGGCCGAGGACCCGGCGCGGATGGAGTTCCTGGCCAACGCGGTGGGCGCGGCGCTCCTGGTCGACGCGGTGGAGCAGCCCGACGGGCACCCGTCGATGGGTGAGGAGTGGAGCTCGCGCAGCGTGGTGCACCAGGCCACGGGCATGGTGATGGCGCAGGTGCTCGTGACGGCGGAGGATGCCCTGGCGCTGCTGCGTGGCCACGCCTACGCCATGGGTACGGACATCAGGGACGTGGCCGCGCGGATCGTGCACCGGGAGATCAACTTCTCGCATTTCGAAGTGGAGGGAGACTGACGTGATGATCGTGCCGACCACCAGCGGGCAGGCCTTTGCCGCCGCCAACGCCGCCATGGTGCGGGGCGTGGACGGCGCCAGCACGGTCCACGTGCTGCTGGCCGACTGCCTCGAGCTCCTCGGCGCGGACACCGCCGGAGTGCTGGTCCGGGTGGGGGAGCAGGGGCTCGAGATGCTGGCCGCCACCTCGCACCGGGCGGCCGAGCTCGAGCTCTACCAGTCGCAGATCCACAGCGGTCCCTGCGTCGAGGTGATGGACGTGGGACACAGGGTCCACGCGGTCGGGGGCACCGAGCTCATGGACCGGTGGCCGGAGTTCGGCCGGGCGATGTCCGACGCGGGGCTGCAGACCGTCCATGCCGAGCCGATGCGCTGGCACGAGCGCGTGCTGGGCGGGGTCAACCTCTTCTGGACCGGTGAGAAGGCCTTGACCGGCGCCGAGGAGGAGCTCGCGGCCGCGTTCGCCGACATCTGCACGCTGGCCCTGATGCAGAGCGGCGTGCACGACGACCCGCACGCCATCGCCGAGCAGGTGCGGACGGCGCTGCAGGGCCGGGTCGTGATCGAGCGCGCCAAGGGCGTGCTCGCCCAGGTCGAGGGCGTCGAGATGGACGAGGCCTTCCTGGTCCTCGTGCAGCGCAGCCGGGAGACGGCGCAACCGCTCGCGACGGTGGCGCGGGACGTGCTGTCCGACATCGTCGCGCGGCATGTCACTGAGGCGTGACCGCTGGATACCCACAGGTGTGTCCACACCTGTGGACAACTACACCGCGTGTAATTCTCCACAGCGGTTGTCCACAGTGTGGAGGAAGGGCACCGCGCGCGAAATCGACTCGAGCGGTGAGAGAGACGCCTTCCCTTCCCCAGGAAGGCGCCTCACTCACCGCTCGAGGCGGCCGCCGGACGAGCCGGCAGGTGCTACAGGTGGAGAACCTACTCCCACTTGGTCGCGAAGCTGAACCCCACCGCCATGAACGCGATGCCGACCACGAGGTTCCACTGGCCGAGGTCGTTGAAGACCCACAGGCTGGAGAGGTCGTCGGAGAAGACGTAGAAGGTGCAGATCCACAGCAGTCCGATGAGGAAGCAGGCCAGCATGCCGACCACCACGCCGCGGCCGCGGCCGAGCGGGGTCGAGGGATGCGCGGCGACGATGAGGCCGACCATGATCAGGCCGAAGCCGATCAGGTAGTTCCAGCGGCCGAGGTCGGCCACGGCCTTGGGGGAGCCGTCCACCGGCGGGAACGCGAGCGGGTTGCCGCGAGCCTGCGTGTAGTAGAAGACCAGCCAGGCGATACCGGCCACCATCAGCAGCAGGGCGATCACGAACCTGACGGTGAAGAGGGTGTGCTTCTCCTCGGCGACGACCGTCTTGGGCTTCGACACTGCTGCTCCTGGGGCTTGCGGATGTGACTGCGAGGGGTTCTCCGGCGTGCCACGACGCCGGTCGCGGACGCGGCGACGCGCCCAACGGGGGGTTACCTTAGTCGCCATGCCCCCCGAGTCCCACGATCGCCCCGGGCGCCGTCGCGTCTGGCGCGTGGCGACGCCGGTGATCGTGCTGCTCAGCGGTGTCCTCTTCGCGGTGAGCGCGGAGCAGAGCGACGGCCTCGACCTGCGGGGCGGCAGGCTCACCGACCTGGCCTCGGTGGTGCGTGCCGAGCGCGACGAGGCGGGGAACCTCACCGCGGAGGCAGCGTCGCTCAACGCCGAGGTCGAGGCGCTCAGCACCCGGCTGGGCGACCGCTCGGTGTCGCGGGTGCAGGAGGAGATCGCCACCCTCGTGGACCCCGCCGGACTGACCGAGAAGACCGGTCCGGCCGTGCAGGTCACCCTCGACGACGCCTCCGTGGAGGCCCGCACCAGCTATGGGGGCGAGCCGAACGACCTGGTGGTCCACCAGCAGGACATCCAGGCCGTGGCCAACGCGATGTGGAACGCCGGTGCCGAGGCGGTCACCATCCAGGGGCAGCGGCTGATCTCGACGACCGGCATCAAGTGCGAGGGCAACCAGGTGACCCTCCACGGGCTGCCCTACTCCCCGCCGTACGTCATCGTCGGCATCGGCGACCCGGCCCGGATGCAGGCCGAGCTGACCAGCGACCCGATCCTCGCGACCTACCGCGACTACACGACCATCGCCGGTGGCGGCGTCTCGTGGGACATGGTGGAGGTCGAGCGCGCCACCGCGCAGCCCTACACCGGCCTCCTCGACCTGACCTACGCGACACCGATGCCCGAGTGAGGCGTCAGTCGGGCCTCACCCGTTCCGACGGCGGCGGGGTCGTCGGGCTCTCCGTCGGCAGGGTCGGGGGTCTCGGTGGGGGTCTCCGTCGGGAGGGTCGGGGTCTCGGTCGGGACGACCGGCTCCTCGTAGGCCGAGACGAAGATCGTCACCGTGCTGTTCTGGTCGAGCGGCCCGCCCACCGGGATCTGGTCGACGACCGTGCCCTTCGGCTCCGTCGAGGCCGCGTCGGTGCGTACGTCGGGGACGAAGCCGGCCTCGCGGATCGTCCGCTCCGCCTCGCCCTGCCTGAGGCCCCGGACGTCCGGGACCTGCTCGGGTCCGTCGGAGTAGACGACGACGACCGTGGTGCCCTCGGCGACGGAGGTGCCGGGCGGCGGGTCGGTGCTGAGGACCTGGTTCTTCTCCTCGTCGGAGTCCTCCTCCACGAACTGCACCTTGAGCGACGCGTCCAGGAGCTGGGCGCGGGCCTCCTTGCGGAGCTGGCCGATCACGAAGGGGACCTCGACCTCGGGCCTGCCGAGGGACAGCACGAAGTCGATCGCCGTGCCGGGGTCGGAGAAGACGTCGCGGTTGGGGTCCTGCTCGATGACGAGGTCGGCCTCGACGGTCTCGGACGGCTCACGGGACACGCGCCCGACGGTGAAGCCGGCGTCGACGATCTCGAGGCGCGCCTGCTCCTCGGTCATCCCGACCAGGTTGGGCACCGGGTCGCGCTCGGGCGGGTCCTCGAAGAGGAGGTCGTTCATCAGGTAGGCGCCCAGCACGAGCAGGCCGACGACGACCAGGCCGCCGAGCCACCACCAGCCGGCGCGGCTCCTCGACGACCCGTCGTCGCCCGGGGGCGGGGTGGAGGCCGTCCCGGCGGCCGCCGCAGCCATGGTGGTGGTCGCGTCGGCGGGCGGCACGGAGGAGGCGTACAGCGTGTCGGCGGGGCCGGGCACCACCGCCGGTGCCTGGATCGGGTGTCCGGCGAGGTAGCGCTCGATGTCGGCCTTCATCGCCGCGGCGCTCTGGTAGCGGTCCTCCACGCGCTTGGCGAGCGCCTTCATCACGATCGCGTCGATCTCGGCGTCGAGCTGGTCGTCGTGGTCGGACGGGGGAGTCGCCGGCTCGCGCACGTGCTGGTAGGCCACCGCGACGGGGCTGTCGCCCACGAACGGCGGCCGTCCGGTCAGCAGCTCGTAGAGCAGGCAACCGGTGGAATAGACGTCGGAGCGGGAGTCGACCGTCTCGCCGCGCGCCTGCTCGGGGGAGAGGTACTGCGCGGTGCCGACCACGGCCGCGGTCTGGGTCATCGTGTTCGAGGCGTCGGAGATCGCGCGGGCGATGCCGAAGTCCATCACCTTGACGTCCCCGGTCGGGGTGAGCATCACGTTGCCGGGCTTGATGTCACGGTGGATGATCCCGGCACGGTGGCTGTAGTCCAGTGCCGACAGGACGCCGCTGGTGATCTCCAGGGCCCGCTCGGGCAGGATCTTGCGGCCCTCGCGCAGGATGTCGCGCAGCGTGCGGCCCTCGACGCACTCCATCACGATGTAGGGCTGGGCGACACCGGAGCCGTCGGTGGCCATCTCCTCGCCGGTGTCGTACGTCGAGACGATCGCGGGGTGGTTGAGCGACGCCGAGGACTGCGCCTCGCGACGGAAGCGCGCCTGGAAGGTGGCGTCGCTCGCCAGGTCGGTGCGCAGCCGCTTGACGGCGACCGTACGGCCCAGCCGCCGGTCCTTGCCCTTGCGGACCTCGGCCATGCCGCCCCGCCCGAGGAGGTCCCCGAGCTCGTAGCGGCCGCCGATCAGTGTCGGCTCCGGCTGCGTCATCCTTGGTCGCCACCTTCCTCGTCGTCCTGCTGGCCCGGCGGCACCTTGGCCCAGTAGCTCACCGTCACCGTGTCGCCCTCCTGCAACGTGCCGCTCGGCTCGACCGACGTCACGATGCCATCGGGCTGGTCGCCCGGGTTGTCCACCTCGACCTCGGTGGGGTTGAGCCCGAGCTCCCTCAGCTCCTTGGTGACGTCCTTGCGGTCACGCCCCACGTAGGCCGCTGGGTCCACTTCCACGGTGGCCGGCTCCGTCTCGGTCGGCGTCTCGGTGGGGGTCTCGGTCGGCGTCTCGGTGGGGGTCTCGGTGGGGGTCTGGGTCGGTGTCTGGGTCGGTGTCTCGGTGGGTGTCTGCGACGGCGTCGGGTCGTCGGTCGGGTCGTCGCCGCGGGTGCCGAGCCAGATCGCGAGCAGAAGGGCCACGAGCACCGCGGCGAGGCCGACGACCAGCGGCCACGCCACGGCCGACCTGCGACGGGGAACGGGCGGTGCGTCAGCAACCGTTCCGCCCGACCATTCGGTTGCTGGCGCACCGCCCACGGGGACGGCGGCCGGCAGGACCTGCGTCGTCGAGCCGTCGCCGGAGGTCGGCGCGACCGGCGAGGGGACCGTGTCGACGTCGGCGGCCGAGGGCTCCCGGAGGGCGCGCGCGAAGACGGTCCCGTTGGCGTAGCGCTCGGCGGGATCCTTCGCCAGCGCCCGGCGTACGACGCGGGCGAGGTCGGCGGGCACGCTGGCGGGCAGCTCGGGGACGGGGTTGCGCAGGTGCGCGATCGCGGTCGCCACCGGGGTGTCGGCGACGAAGGGCTTGCGGCCCGCCAGGCACTCGAAGGCAACGACGCCGAGCGAGTAGACGTCCGAGGCCGCGGTCGCGGTGCTCCCCTCGGCCTGCTCGGGGGAGATGTAGGCGGGCGTGCCGAGCACCTGGCCGGTCTCGGTGAGGGCCATGCCCTCGGCCGCACGCGCGATGCCGAAGTCGGTGACCTTGACCCGGCGGTCGGGGGTGACGAGGAGGTTGGCCGGCTTCACGTCGCGGTGCACGATCCCGGCGGCGTGGGCGACGCCGAGGGCGTCGGCGGCCTGGGCGAGCAGCGCCTGCACCGCGGCGGGATCGAGCGGCGCGCCCGGTCGGAGCAGGGCCGAGAGCGGCTGGCCCTCGACGAGCTCCATGACGAGGTAGGGGCGTGGGGTCGCCGAGCCGTCGTCGAGCGAGCTCGCGCCGTAGTCCCAGACCGCCGCGATGCCGGGGTGGTGCAGTGCGGCGGCGTTGCGTGCCTCGGTCTCGAAGCGGGTGCGGAACAGCGCGTCGTCGGCGTACTCGGTCTTGAGCACCTTCACCGCGACGGGACGGTCGAGCACGGTGTCGCGCGCGGACCAGACCTCGCCCATCCCGCCGGTGGCGATGCGCGACTCGAGGACGTAGCGCCGCGCCTCGTCGATGTGGCCACCCGGAGCGAGTGCGGTCACGGCTGGATCACCGCCTCCATGACGGACTTGGCGATCGGTCCGCCGAGGAGTCCCCCGGCGATCTCGTCGCGCGAGGTGTCGCTGGACTGCACGAGGACCGCGACGGCGACCTGGGGGTTGTCGGCGGGGGCGAAGGAGACGAACCAGGCGTAGGGCGGCCGGTCGGCCGTGGACTGGGCGGTGCCGGTCTTGCCGGCCACCGCGACGCCCGGGATCTGCGCGGGCGTGGCGGTCCCCTGCTCGACGGTCGACACCAGCATCGAGGTCAGCTCGTCGGCGGTCGTGCTCGACACCGCCCTGCTGAGGCTCTGGGGTTCGGTGCGGTCGAGGACCGAGAGATTGGGAGCCCGCACCTCGTCGACGACGTAGGGGCGCATCACGTCGCCGTCGTTGGCGATCCCCGCGACCACCATGGCCATCTGCAGCGGCGTGGCGGTCACGCTCGCCTGGCCGATGCCCGACATCGCGGTCTGCGGGGCGTCCATGTCGCGCGGGTAGAGGGAGGGAGCCTGTCCGCCGAGGTCCTCGAGGGAGGTGGAGTTGAACCCGAACGCCTCGGCCTGGTCGGCCATCGCGTCGGTGCCCAGCTCGTTGGCGAGGCTCAGGAAGGTCACGTTGCAGGAGACCTCCATGGCCTGCGTCAGCGTGATCCGTCGTCCGCCGCAGTTGCTTCCGTCGTGGTTGCCGATGGAGGTCGAGGACTGCGGCAGCTGGAACCGGAACCCGCCCGGGACCATGGAGTCGGCGTCGTAGTCGCCCGACTCGATCGCCGCGGCGGCGGTGACCAGCTTGAAGGTGGAGCCGGGCGGCAGCGTGGTGCTGATGGCGCGGTTGATGAGCGGCTCGCGAGGGTCGGCGTTGAGGGCCTCGCCGAGCTCCGCCACGGCGGTGAGGTCGTGCGACGCGAAGTCGTTGGGGTCGTACGTCGGGGTGGACGCCATGGCCAGCACCCGGCCCGTGGTGGGCTCGAGGGCGACCACCGCGCCCTGTGCGTCGCCGGGCAGGTCCTCCAGGCCTGCCCAGGCGGCGTCCTGGGCGGCAGCGTTGACCGTCAGCTGGACGTTGCCGCCCTTGGGGTCGCTGTTGCTCAGCAGGTCGACGAGCCGGGTCACGAAGAGACGCGAGTCGTCGCCGGACAGCACGGAGTTCTGCGAGCGCTCCACGCCGGTCTGGCTGTACCACGAGAAGTAGCCGGTGATCGGGGCGTACTTCATCGGCTGGGGATAGGTGCGCTGGAACCTGTACTTGTCGTCGGACGGCACGCTGCGGGCCACCGCGTCCTTGCCGACCAGGATCGCCCCGCGCTCGCGGGAGAACGTGGCGGTGATGATGCGGCGGTTGCGCGGGTCCTCGGAGAGGGAGTCGGCGCGGACGTACATCAGGTAGGTCGCGTTGACCAGGAGTGCCATGAACAGCACGAGGCAGAAGACCGAGACGACGCGGATCGGCTTGTTCACCTGAGCCTCACCACCTGGGTGGTCTCGCTGTCGGCGTCCGAGTCCTCGGCCGGGTCGAGGCGCGGCGTGGGCCGGCGGGCCTGGTCGGAGATCCTCAGCAGCAGGGCGATGATCACCCAGTTGGCGACGAGCGAGGAGCCGCCGTACGACAGGAACGGGGTGGTCAGCCCGGTGAGCGGGATCAGTCCGGTGACGCCGCCGATCACGACGAAGACCTGCAGCGCGATGATCGACCCGAGGCCGACCGCCATCAGCTTGCCGAAGCCGTCGCGCGAGATGAGCGCGATGCGCAGCGCCCGCTCGACGATCAGGCCGTAGCAGAGCACGATCGCCATGACGGCGGTCAGCCCCAGCTCCTCGCCGATGGTGGAGACGATGAAGTCGGAGTAGGCGAAGGGCACCCGCTCGGGGAAGCCGTTGCCCAGGCCGCGGCCGATCAGGCCGCCCCAGCCCATGCCGAACAGCGCCTCGACGAGCTGGCCGCTGCCGGGCGACGAGTCGTAGTAGTCCATCGGGTGCAACCAGAAGTTGAACCGGTTCTGCACGTTGCTGACGAACGTGTACGCCGCCAGCGCGCCGGCGGCGAAGAGGACCCCACCCACGACCAGCCAGCCGGCCCGTTCGGTGGCGACGTAGAGCATCGCGAGGAAGAGGCCGAAGAACAGCAGCGACGAGCCGAGGTCGTTCTGCAGGACCAGGATCATCATCGAGACGCCGAACATCGCGAGGATGGGGCCGAGGTCGCGCCCGCGGGGCAGGTCGATGAAGAGCACGCGCCGGCCCGCGAGGGCCAGGGCGTCGCGGTGCAGGACGAGGTAGCCGGAGAACGCGATCACCAGCATCACCTTGGCGACCTCACCGGGCTGGAAGCTGAAGCCGGCGACGCGGATCCAGATGTTGGCGCCGTTGATGGGCGTGCCGATCACCGGGACGAACGGCAGGAGCAGGAGCAGGATGCCGATGAGCCCCGAGGTGTAGGTGAAGCGCTGCAGGGAGCGGTGGTCGCGCAGCAGGAACAGCGTGGCGATGAAGAGGGCCACGCCGAGCGTCATCCAGATCAGCTGCTGGCGGGCGAAGGTGTGCTGGTCGTAGCCCAGGGCCTCGTAGGTGAGGTCGAGGCGGCGCAGCACTGCGAGCCCGAGGCCGTTGAGGGCGGCCACGAGCGGCAGCAGCACCGGGTCGGCGTACGGGGCGACGAGACGGACGGTCAGGTGCGCGGCCACGATCAGCCCGGTCAGCCAGCCGCCGTAGCCGACCAGGTCGGCGGGCACGGCCCCCTCGACGCCGAGGCCGACGGCGGCGTAGGCCCCGATCCCGACCGCGAGGGCGAGGACCAGCAGGAACAGCTCCGCACCCCGGCGGCGCCGGTGCACGAAGCCCATGAGGGACCCGGTCTGACTCATCCGCACGCACCCGTCACTCTGAGTCGACGTCCTGGCGCGCGGCGTAGTTGTCGACGGTCAGTCGCGCGTCGTCCAGGTCGTCGGCCTCGATGCCCTCGCGCACCTGTTCGGCGTCGATGTCGCTGAGCAGCTCGAGGTCGACGTCGGTGAGCTCGTAGGGGTGGGACAGGGAGACGCCGGGCAGGTCGGCGTCGATCCCGCGGAAGATCACGACCTTGCCGTCCTGCTCGGCGACGTAGAACTGCTGCTGGCTCCACGACCAGCCTGCGGCCAGCACCACCCACACCAGGCCGAGCACCACCACCGCGGCCAGCAGCCGGCGGAGCCAGGCGTGGCGTCCCGGGTCGCGGGGGGCGTAGCGGAACGCCTCCGGGTCGATCGGGTCGGCGACGAACGCGCCCTCGGGGATGTCGCCGTCGACGGGAGGGATCTCGCCGGTGTCGCCCGAGCGGTGGCCGCGGAACAGCCCGCCGACCGCACCGGCCAGCGGCATCCGTCGGGGGAGGTCGGCCGCGGCACCGACGAGGAGCGGGGCCAGGTCCTCCGGAGGCGCCTCCTCGCAGACGTCGGCCACGATGCAGGTGACGTTGTCGGTGCTGCCGGCCTCGAGGCTGGCGCGCACCAGCTCGACCGCGGCGAAGTCGGGTGTGCCGGTGCCGAGGATGTCGGCCATCCGGTCGTCGGTGAGCGTGCCGCAGGCACCGTCGCTGCACACGAAGATGCGGTCGCCCACCTCGGCGGGGAACTCGAACAGGTCGGGTTCCTCGTGCCGCACGCCGTCGAGGGCCTTGAGGATGAGGTTGCGGTGCGGGTGGGTCCGCGACTGCTCCTCGGTGATGCGGCCCTCGTCGATGAGCGACTGCACGAAGGTGTGGTCGTGGGTCAGCTGGCGCAGCTCGCCGCGGCGGTAGAGGTAGGCGCGGCTGTCGCCGATGTGGCCGATGCCGAAGCGGGTGCCGTCGAAGAGGGCCACCGTCGCCGTGGTGGAGGTGCCGTTGAGGTCGGGATCCTCCTCGACCAGCTCGGCGATCCGGTCGTCGGCGCGGTGCACGGCGCCCGCCAGCTGGCCGAGGATGTCCTCGTCGGGCTCCTGGTCGAGCTTGCGCAGCGCCTGCACGGCCGTGCTCGACGCCAGGTCACCGCGTACGGCGCCGCCGACACCGTCGCAGACGGTCAGCAGCCAGGGGCCGGCATAGCCGCTGTCCTGGTTCTCCCGGCGAACCCGACCGACGTCGGAGATCGCGGAGTAGTGGAGGTAGTAGGTCACTTCCGCAGCTCCAGGATCGTCTTGCCCACCCGGACCTGCACGCCCACGCCGATGGTGGTGGGCTGCGTGATGCGGACGGGCCCGACGTAGGTGCCGTTGGTGGAGCCGAGGTCCTCGACGAACCACTCGTCGCCGCTGGCCGCGACACGGGCGTGGCGGGTGGAGACGTAGTCGTCGTCGAGCTTGATCGCCGCATCGCTGCCGCGCCCGATGAGCAGCGGGGCATCGGCGAGCTCGGCGCGGGCGCCGGGGTTGTCACCCTCGACCACCAGCAGGTGGGTCGGCGCACCGCGGCGCGGCTTCTTCGGCGTCTTCGACCGGCGCTCGGGCTGCTTGGGGGCGGCGCCCCGGGCGGCCTCGGGGACCCGGGCCCCGAACATGTCGGAGCGGATCACCGAGATCGCCGACAGCACGAAGATCCAGAGGATGGCCAGGAAGGCCACGCGGATCAGGAAGAGGGTCAGCTCAGACATTCCAGCCCCCCGCCTCATCACGTCCACCGTCGATGCGGACGGTCATCTCCGTGTGCCCGATCTTGATCGTGGACCCGTCGCGCAGGCGGGTGCGGGTGACCTTGGCGCCGTCGACCAGGATGCCGTTGGTCGAGCCCAGGTCGACGGCCTCGACACCGTCGATGCTGACCTCGAGCTCGAGGTGGCGCCGGCTCACGCCGGGGTCGTTGATGCGCAGGTCGGCCTCGGTGCCCCGGCCGATGACCAGGCCGGGTGGGCGCAGCGGGTGGCGGGTGCCGTTGACCTCGAGGGTGGCGTGCGAGGAGCGGGTGCGGGTGCGCTGGTCGTTGTCGGTCACGCTCGCCTGTGCCTGGCTGCGGATCCGGAACCTGCCGGTCGTCAGGTCCTCGGCGGACTCGAACGCGATCGAGATCGGACCGGGGAAGACGTAGCCCTGCGCGTCGGCGTGGTCCTGCAGCTGCTCGACGAGGTCCTGCTCGAGGGCGCGGCCCAGGCCGACGATGCGGTCGAGGTCGGTGGTGGAGAGCTCGACGTGGAAGTCGTTGGGCACCAGCCGGCGCTGGCGGCTGAGCACCTGGGCGTTGTTGTCGCACTCGCGCTGGAGGGCGGCGGCGATCTCGACGGGCTGCACCGCGCTGCGGAAGGCCCGGGCGAAGACACCGGAGATGAGCTGCTCGAGCCGCTGCTCGAAGCGTTGCACGGCGTTCATCCGGGCCTCCTCTCCTCGCGGTCAGGTCGCATCGTTGTGGCGGCACGCTTCACCGAGCCGCCCGGCCGGTTGCGGCCGAGCGTACCGGCCGGTTGCGGTGGCGGGAGGGTGCCGCCCCGCCGGTGGGCGAAGGCCCGCTCCGCGGCCGCCGGTCGATTGGGAGGGCGTCGCGGCGGTGGGGTAGCCTTGCCGCTGCTTCTCGCGCGAGTGGCGGAACGGCAGACGCGCTGCGTTCAGGTCGCAGTGTCCGAAAGGGCGTGGGGGTTCAAATCCCCCCTCGCGCACAGCGGCTCGAAGGCCCCGGATCACTCCGGGGCCTTCGTCGTTCCCGGGCTCGGCGCCGGGGTGCGTACGGCGGCTAGCCGAGGCCGTCGAAGGCCCGGACCTCCACCTTGCCGCGGCACGCCTTCGATCCCTCGGCGGCCAGCCGGAGCGCGGTGTCCAGGTCGGGCACGTCGATGATCCAGAAGCCGCCGATCAGCTCCTTGGACTCCAGGTAGGGGCCGTCGGTCACGACGGGCGATCCCGCCTGCCCGTCGACGACCTTCGCCGTCGTGGCGGCCTGCAGGCCGCCGGCGAAGACCCAGTGGCCGTCGGCCATGAGCTGCTCGTTGAACGCTCCGGTGTCGGCGAAGGACTGCTCCATCGCCTCGCGGGAGCCGTAGCCGCCGAACTCGTCCTGCGGCTCGGCCGGTCCGTGCACGGTCATCAGGTACTGCGTCATCGTCGTCTCCTCGGTGTCGTGGTGCGGATGGGGTCAGGCTGCAGTGGTCTGGAGGGAGTGCTCGACAGTGTCCTCCGGCTCCGCGCCGGATGCGTCCGGCGCGGAGAGGACACGGCGCGCGACCAGGGCGGTGACCAGCAGCGCGACTCCGCCCAGCACGCCGATCACGTTGTAGGCGTCGGTGAACGCGGACTGGGCGGCGGCCATGACCTGCCCGGCCAGCTCGGGTGACTGCTCCGCGGCAGCCGGGGCGGCGGTGACGCCCTCGCGAGCCGTGGCCGCGCTGTCCGCGGACAGCCCGGACGGCAGGACTCCGGGGAGGTTGAGGCGGTAGAGCGCCGACACGAGCGTGCCCAGGGTGGCGACGCCGAGCGCGATGCCCAGCTCGCCGCACATCTCCATGAGCGACCCGGCCGAGCCCGCCCGCTCGGGAGGCGTCGCGCCCATGATCAGGTTGATCACCAGTGCCATCGGCACGCTCACGCCGCCCGCCGCCATCACCATGGCGACCAGGTGCAGGCCCAGCGCGTCCTGGTCGAGCAGCCCGAGCAGCACCAGGCCCGCGCCGGCGACGGCGAGGCCACCGGCCACCAGGGCGACGGTGTCGAAGCGCTGGTCCAGGCGAGGCGCCAGCAGCGTGCCGGCCAGCATCACCAGGCTCTGCGGGACCATCCAGGCGCCGACCGCGGTGGGCGAGAGCCCGAGCACGCCCTGCAGGTAGAGCGCCGCGGCGAACGACACCCCGGCCATCACGACGCCGGTGACCAGGAAGGTGCCGAGCCCGACGGTGAACCGGCGGTCGGCGAAGAGCGCGAGGTCGACGAGCGGGTCGACGAGCCGGCGCTGGCGGCGTACGAACACGGTGCCGGCGACGACCGCGACGACGAGGCCGAGGACGGCCGTGCCGATGTGCTCACCACGGGCGAGCTCCTTGAGGCCGTAGACGCCGGCGAGCAGGGTCGCCATCGACAGCGCGACGGACGCCGCGTCCGGGAGCGAGTGGCCGCCGCCGGCGGGTCGGACGTCAGGCAGGAACCGCGGCGCCAGGACGACGAGGAGGACCATCACGGGCACGCCCATGAGGAAGGCTGCACCCCACCAGTAGCGCTCCAGCAGCGCCCCGCCCAGCACGGGACCGACGGTCATCCCGCCCATGAAGCAGGCCAGCCAGACGCTGATGGCCTGCCCCATCTGCTCGGGCCGCTGGAACATGTGCCGGATCAGCGACATCGTCGACGGCATGATCGTCGCGCCGGCGACACCGAGCAGGGCGCGGGAGAGGATCAGCATCTCCGCGCTCTGCGAGAACGCCGCCAGCACCGACACGGCACCGAAGGCGGTGCCCCCGACGAGCAGCAGCCGGCGGGCGCCGATCCGGTCGGCCAGCCCGCCCATCGTGACGAGCAGCCCGGCGAGCAGGAACGAGTAGATGTCGAGGATCCACAGCTGCTGGGTGGCGCTGGCGTCCAGGTCGCGGCTCAACGAGGGCAGCGCGACGTAGAGCACGCTCACGTCGATCGAGATCAGGAGCGTCGGGAGGGCGAGCACGCCCAGGCCGATCCAGTCGGAGCGGGTCGCGGCCGGCGGTACGGCGGTGTCCGCCGCGGTCGTGAGCGAGGTGGTCATCTCGGGTCCTTCAGTCGTGGGGACGAGGTCTTCTCACCCACTCCACGAACGGGATCCGGCGAATACGACATCCGTTCCGAGAATTTCTCCGACTGAATCCCGGTGACCGGTCGTAGATGTGCGGACACAAGTCCGGCTCGGGGGCGACGTCCACGCTCGGACGACCGTCAAGCGGTCGCTTGTGTCCGCGTGCCTACGCACGAGCCGGGTCCTCAGCCGAAGCTGTCCTCGGTGATCTGCTCGCCCACCGCGATGTCGTGCAGTGCCGCGCCGCCGAGGCCCGACGTGGACGGCACCGCTCCGGGCAGCAGCTCGTCGCCCGGCACGACGTCCAGGAGGAGCCGGCCGGTCGCCTGGACGTCGGCCAGCGACTCGCCCGCACGGATCGGGGCGGCTGCGATGAGCACCTCGTGGACGCGTTCGTCGCCGCTGGTGGCGGCCTCGGTGGGCGAGGACGGGGTGACAGGCGGCCGCGGGTCGTCGAAGCCGTCCGGGACCTCCGGCTCGAACGCGCCGAAGGGGACCACCGGCATCATCAGCGACGGCACGAGGAGCACCAGCAGGCCGTGCTCGTCCACGCAGGTCGTCGACAGCGGCTCCGGGTCACCGACCCGGTGCAGGGGATCGGACGCCAGGTCGACCGGGCTGCCCTCGAGCCCCGCGTGGTCCTCGGGCGTTCCTCCGGAGACGAGGCAGTCGAGCGTCCCGGACGGCGACTCCACCGTGGCGAGGGACCCGTCCTCGAACGACTCGTCGTCGAGCTCGGCGGGCAGCGCGCGCTGGTTGGCCACGATGGTGGTGGAGGTGAAGACGATGGTGTCCACGCCGTTGTTGACCATGTGCGGCCCGTCGCGGCCCGCGCCATCGCCGCCGACCTCGACGCACGAGCTGTCGGCCGGGCACATCACGAACGGCCCACCGAACAGGTTGTCGGCGGCGAGTGTGGGGTCGAGGTGCACGTCGAAGCCGTCCGGGGATCCGGCGGCGAACCTCACGCGCACGTGGTGGGGGAGCTCGCGATCTCGACCCCCATCAACGGCACGCTCACCGTGTAGGAGGACTCGTTCAGGTCGACCATGCGCTGGCGAAGGTCCTCGACATCGCCCGCCGTCGCGGGTCGGACCTCGGTGTACGACGGCTCCCAGCCCTCGTAGTCGGCGGCCTGGACGGTGCCCGCGGCGTCGGGCTCCACGGCCGGCTCACGTGCGGTCTCGGGACGGTCGTCTTCCTCGGCGCGGCACGAGCCGACCGCGCCGATCAGGCACAGCACCAGCGCGACGCGCGACAGCCGTCCCCACCCCGTACCCCCGTACACCGGGACAGTGAAGCACCGACGGGCCGCGCCGTGAGGGGCTTTGGGCATACTCACCCGGTGAGCGATCCCGACCGTGCGCAGGCTCCGCAACCCGGTGCCGAGGGCCTCGCCGAGCCGATGCGGTCGCGCTGGAGCGCCAGCGTGTACGACGACTCCCACCGGCTCGCGCCGGGCGAGATCGAGACGCTGCTGCGCGCGGCGCAGTGGGCGCCCAGCGCGGGCAACAGCCAGCCGTGGGTGTTCTTCGTCTGCGTGCCCGGCAGCCCCAACCACGACCGCCTGGTCGCCACCCTGAGCCGGGGCAACTCGGGCTGGGTCCCGCGCGCCTCCGTCGTGTTCCTCACCGCCGCGCACGTGCGCACGGGCGACGAGCCCGATGCGCCGGTGTTCAGCGACTACGCGCTCCACGACGTCGGCCAGGCCGCGGCGCACCTCACCCTGCAGGCCCGGGCGATGGGGCTGCGGGCCCACCAGTTCGCCGGGTTCGACCACGAGGCCCTCGCCGAGGCGCTCGGCGTGCCCGCCACCCACCGGCTGCTCACCGGCATCGCGGTCGGCGTGGCGGGCGACCCCGCGGACGTCGACGAGCGGACCGCCGCCCGCGACCACCGCGACCGGGTCCGCAAGCCGCTGGCGGAGTGGGCGTTCACCGGCCGGTTCGGGGAGGACCCGGTGCGGGACCGGCTGGCAGACTCGGCGCCATGACCTCTCTCTCCGACTTCTCCGCGCCCGCGATCGACGGCACGGACACCGACCTCTCGCAGTACGACGGCAAGGTCGTGCTGGTGGTCAACACCGCGTCCCAGTGCGGCTTCACCGGCCAGTACAAGGGCCTGCAGCAGCTCCAGGACACGTACGCCGACCAGGGCCTGGTGGTGCTCGGCTTCCCGTGCGACCAGTTCGGCAACCAGGAGCCCGGTGACGAGGCAGCGATCTCGGAGTTCTGTGAGCGCAACTTCGGTGTGACCTTCCCGCTGTTCTCCAAGGTCGAGGTCAACGGCGACGGGGCGCACCCGCTGTTCGAGTGGCTGAAGGAGTCCAAGGGCGGCCTGATCGGCAGCAAGATCAAGTGGAACTTCACCAAGTTCCTCGTCGGTCGCGACGGCCAGGTCATCGAGCGCTACGCGCCGACGACCGAGCCGGAGAAGCTGTCGGGGGACATCGAGAAGGCGCTGTGACCGGGGCCGGCGTCCTCGTCGCGGCGCTGGTCGCGGCGGCGTGGGCGTCGGCAGCTCCCGCGTCGTCGGCGAGTGGTGACGAGGACGGCTCCGCGCGCGCCTCGGTCACGTCGACGACCGCCGACACCGTCGTCGGGACGGGCACTCCCGGCTCGTGCACCTCCCGCGCCGTGGTGCGCGCGGTGGCCAGGGGAGGCGTCGTGGCGTTCGACTGCGGACCGCAGCCGGTCACCATCGCGATGCGCCGCACCGCCAAGGTGGTCAACACGTCCCCGCGGGTCGTGCTCGACGGCGGCGGGCTGGTCACGCTGAGCGGCCAGGGGCAGCGGCGCATCCTCTACATGAACACCTGCGACCGGGCGCAGGTCTGGACGACGTCGCACTGCAACGACCAGGCCGAGCCCAAGCTCGTCGTGCGAGGCATGCGCTTCGTCGACGGCAGCTCGGTCGGTGAGACGGCCGAGGGAGGAGGCGGTGGCGCGATCTTCGTCCGCGGTGGCCGGCTCGCGATCATCGACTCGGAGTTCGCCGACAACCGTTGCGACCGGACCGGTCCGGACCTGGGCGGTGGTGCCGTCCGGGTGCTCGACCAGCACCGCGACCGTCCCGTCGTCGTACGCCGCTCCACCTTCGCCGGCGGACGGTGCAGCAACGGCTCGGCGCTCAGCAGCATCGGCGTCTCGTGGCGGATCGTGTCGTCGACGTTCACCGACAACCGCGCGCTCGGCCGTGGCGCGAACCCGTCCCGCCCCGGTACGCCCGGCGGCGGGTCCGGAGGTGCGATCTACCTCGACGGCAACGCCATCCACCTCGCGATCGAGGACTCAACCCTCACCGGCAACCATGCGCGCGAGGGCGGCGGCGCCATCTTCTTCGTCTCCAACGACCGCACCGGCACGCTCACCATCCGCGGCTCGCGGCTGACCGACAACCCCAGCGAGGGCTTCGAGACGCTGCCCGGGATCTTCTTCCTCGGCGCGAGCCGCACCATCACCGACTCGACGGTGCGCTAGCCGAGGGGTCCTGGCCGAGGGTGGGCGCGTCGGGCCCGACCCGTTCGGCGAGCCACTGGGCGACCTGCGCCTGCGACGGTGCCAGCCCGTCGCTGATGACGTGCGGGGCCACGCGCGAGAAGTAGTCGGTGACCATGTTGTCCGACTCGCGCACCAGCATCCCGGCGGCCTCGCCGTCGACGATCCACGACCCGAGCACGACGCGGTTGCCCTCGAAGCTCGGCAGGTCGGTGTAGGCCTGGTAGACCCAGCCCTCCCCGCCGTAGCCACCCGGCATCACGACGTCCTCGAGCATGTCGTCGAGGTGGATGCGGATGTTGTCGCCCTCGCGGCCGTGCAGCGGCTTGGCGACCCAGCGCTCCAGGTCACGGGGCTCGTCGAAGTACGCCGGCAGGAGCAGCCGGTGGTGGGGGTAGAGCTCCCACAGCACCGGCAGCAGCGCCTTGGTGCTGAGCAGCACCTTCCACGCCGGCTCGATCCACCGGGTCGGCCGTGCCTCGGCCCGGTCGACGATGAACCGGCCGAACGGCTCGGCCAGCATCTCCTCCCAGGCGTAGAGCTTGAACGCGTTGCGGATCGGCTCGTCGTGGACGTCGCGGTACTCCCGCGCGTCGGGGTTCCAGCCGACCTCGGCCATGGGGTGTGCGAGGGCCAGCCACCCCGCCTGGACGGCGGCGTCCATCAGGTAGTGGACGGTCATCTCCATCTCGCCGCCGTCGTAGGAGTCCTCCTCGCCCAGGTCGTAGAGGAAGTGCATCCGGTCGCCGTCGAAGTGACCGGAGCGGCGCAGCTTGCGCCAGCCGGCGATCAACCGGTCGTGGACCGAGTTCCACTGGTCCATCTCCGGCATGACGTCCTCCATCCAGTTCCACTGGATGATCCCGGTCTCGACGAGTCCGGTCGGGGTGTCGCCGTTGATCTCGAGCATCTTGATGGCGCCGTCGGCGCCGTAGGCGAGGTCGAAGCGGGCGTAGAGGGCGGGGTCGCCGGCCTCCACGGAGCGGCGTACGACGTCCAGCGAGCCGGCCGGCAGGCCGAGGCGTTCGTCGGTCATCGTCGTGGCCATGTGGGACACGGCCGCCAGGCACATCGCCCACAGCTCCTCGGTGGCGGTCTCGAGCGCCTCCACCTCCTCCATGGTGACCTCGTACCAGGCGTCCTCGTTCCAGTAGGGCAGCTCGGACCCGTCGGCCATCTTCGTGGTCGGGAAGACCAGCCCCTGCTCGACGACGGTGTCGCGCCAGCCCTCGCGCGCCCGCGACCGGTGCCGCCACATCAGGCGATGCCCGTCGGCACGACGGCGCTCACGCGATGCTGGCGCACACGATGGCGCCGACCGAGAGCGCGACCGACGCGGCGACGTAGGCCAGCGGCCGCACCGGTCCGGGCTCGGTGACGATCCTGCGCAGGTCACCGGGGGTGATCGCCTCGACGGCGAAGAACATCAGCGTGTTGAGCACGATGCCGAGCACGCCGAACGACACCGTCCAGCCGAGGGCCCAGCCGAGGGAGGTCTCGCCGTTGGTCCAGATCGCGGTGAAGAGCACGGCGGCGTTGGAGACCAGCCAGGCCGACGTGACGACCCCGGCCGAGCGCGAGTGGGCGTGCACGGACTCGAGGCCGTTCTCGTCGACGCCCCGCAGGTGGGTGCCGAGGTGGCCGGGGGTGGCCAGGTCGAGCACGTAGTAGGCCGCGACGAGCATCGCGCCCCCGACGAGGGCGTAGGCGGCGGCGTGGAGCAGGGCGTTGAGCAGGTCGGTCACGAGGTCTCCTGGCGGCGGTGGGGAGGACGGCGTACGAGAGGCGGTGGGGTCGCGGCGGACGGGATCAACCGAAGCCGCGCGAGCTGCCGCCGAACCCGCCCTTGGTGGTGCTGGACCTGACGGTGGAGCCCCCGGTCGTGGGCAGGCCGCCGCGCTGCACGGTGCCGTTGAGGGTGCTGCCGCGGTACGTGCCGCCGGACGCGGTCTGGCCGATGGCCGGGACCAGCGCCCGGGCGCCGAGGTAGTACCAGAAGAAGCCGGTGCCGGCCCCGTTGTAGTCGGAGTCGTCGTCGCACTGGTCGTCCTCGACGCGCTCCTTCGTGTCGGGGTCGACGCACACCGCGGCGTAGTCGGCGCTGGTGGCGCAACCGGTGAGGTTGGACGCCATGACCGCGGTGATCCCGAGCGCGATGCTCGTGGACCTCATCCGGCGGCGTACGGGCGTGGTCATCGCGGGCCGCCGGGAGCGGGCGACCCGGCCACCAGGTCGGCGTACTCCGGGTGCTTGCGGATGTAGGACGCGACGTAGGGACACGACGGCACGACCGCGAGCCCGCGGTCGCGAGCCGCGTCGAGCGCCCCGCGCGCCAGCGTCGCGGCGTGCCCCTGGCCGCTGTGGGCGGGATCGACCTCGGTGTGCACCATCGTGATCCGACCCTCGGCGAGGCGGTAGACGAGGAAGCCGAGCAGCTCCTCACCGGATCGCAGCTCGAAGCGGTGGCGCTCGGGCGCATCGACGAAGTCTGTGTCCACATCGCAAGCCTAGGCGAACGTGACTTGCCCGTAACCCCGCCGGAGGGGAAGGGTGCAGGCCATGGCAGCAACCGCGTCGTCCTACTCGATCACCATGCGGTTGTACACCGCCCCCGACCACGGCGTCGTCGGCGCCGTCGCGACCGCGATCGCCTCGAGCGGCGGTGTGGTGACCGCGATCGACGTGGCCGAGTCCCGCCACGACCGGCTCGTGGTCGACGTGACGTGCTCGGCCTCCGACGCGAACCACTCGCAGGACCTGGTCACCGCCGTCGACGCGGTGGAGGGCGTGACGGTGCACAAGGTCAGCGACCGCACCTTCCTGCTGCACCTCGGCGGCAAGATCGAGGTGACCTCCAAGGTGCCGCTGCGCACGCGTGACGACCTGTCGATGGCCTACACGCCCGGCGTGGGTCGGGTCTCGATGGCCATCCACGACAACCCCGAGGACGTCCGCAAGCTGACCATCAAGGGCAACTCGGTCGCGGTCGTCACCGACGGCTCCGCCGTCCTGGGCCTCGGCAACATCGGCCCCGGTGCGGCTCTGCCCGTGATGGAGGGCAAGGCGGCGCTCTTCAAGCGCTTCGCCGACATCGACGCGTGGCCGATCTGCCTGGCGTCCCAGGACACGGACGAGATCGTGCGCGCCGTCGAGATGATCGCGCCGGGGTTCGGCGGCATCAACCTCGAGGACATCGCCGCGCCCCGCTGCTTCGAGATCGAGCGCCGGCTGCGCGAGTCCCTCGACATCCCCGTCTTCCACGACGACCAGCACGGCACCGCGATCGTCGTCCTGGCTGCCCTCACCAACGCGCTGCGCTGCGTGGAGAAGGAGCTCACCGAGGTCCGGATCGTCGTGTCAGGAGCGGGTGCCGCGGGCACCGCGATCGTCACGCTGCTGCTGGCCGCGGGAGCCGCGGACGTGGTCGTCGTCGACCGGGAGGGGGCGCTGTCGTCCGACGACGGCTCACTGTCACCGGCGCACGTCGAGCTCGCCGCCGCGACCAACCCGCGACGTGCCACCGGGTCGCTCCAGGAGGTCCTGAAGGACGCCGACGTCTTCGTCGGAGTCTCCGCGCCGGGGATCCTCGACCCCGAGTGGATCCCGGCCATGGCGCCGAAGCCGGTCGTCTTCGCGCTGGCCAACCCGGATCCGGAGGTCGACCCCGCCGAGGCCGGCAAGTACGCCGCCGTGGTCGCGTCGGGTCGCTCGGACTACCCCAACCAGATCAACAACGTGCTGGCCTTCCCCGGCGTCTTCCGGGGACTGCTCGACGCGGGTGCCGACGAGGTCACCATCGACATGCTGCTGCGGGCGGCGAAGGCGATCGCCGACACGGTGAGCGCCGAGGAGCTGCACCCGTCGTTCATCATCCCGAGCGTCTTCCACCCCGACGTGACCAAGCGGGTGGCCTCGGCGATCAGCGGCCGCGAGGGCTGACGTACGGCGGGGTGCCGCACCCCTACGCCGAGACCTTCCGCGGCCACCAGAACTTCTCGCCGAGGGTGAGGGCCAGCGCCGGCACCAGCACGGTGCGTACGACCAGGGTGTCGAGCAGCACGCCGACGAAGATGATGGCGCCGAGCTGGGCCAGCACCACGAGCGGCAGCACCCCGAGCACGGCGAACACCGCGGCGAGCAGGATGCCGGCGCTGGTGATCACGCCGCCGGTGGCGGTGAGCGCGCGGAGCATCCCGGCACGGGTGCCGTGCTCGCGCGCCTCCTCGCGGGCTCGCGTGACGAGGAAGATGTTGTAGTCGACGCCGAGGGCCACCAGGAAGAGGAACGCCAGCAGCGGCACCCCGGTGTCCATGGCCGCGAAGTCGAAGACGCTCCGGAAGAGCCACCACGAGGCCCCCATGCTGGCGGCGTACGTCGCGACGACGGTGGCCACGAGCAGCAGCGGTGCGACGACGGAGCGGAGCAGGATCAGCAGCGCGCCCAGGACCAGGAGCAGGATCAGCGGCAGGATCAGCTGCCGGTCGCTGGCGGCGTAGTCGGCGGCGTCCAGCGCCTCGGCGTCACCGCCGCCGACGTGGGTGTCGGTGAAGTCGGCGACGGCCGCCCGGACGTCGACGACGATCGCCTGGGCGCGGTCGCTGCCGGGCTGCGCGTCGGGCACGGCGTCGATGCGGGCGACGTCGTCGCCGGTGCTCGCGACCCGGGCGGAGCTGACGCCGTCGACGTCCTCCACCGCCGCCAGCACCTGCTCGGGGTCGTCCCGGGTGACGACCTGCACCGGGTCGCTCGTGCCGGCCGGGAAGGACTCGCCGAGGCGCTCGGCGGCCGAGATCGCCTCGGGCTTCTCGAGGAACTGGTCGGCGGGGTCGAGTCCGGTGCTGATGCCGAGGATCCCGGTCGCGAGGACCGCCAGGGCGACGACCGTGCCGACCACGAAGGTGCGCGGGCGCCGGGCGACGGCGTCGCCGACCCGGTGCCACAGCGAGGAGTCGGAGTCGACCAGCACGGTGTCGCCGACGTGGGGGACCCGCGGCCAGAACACCCAGCGGCCGAAGAGCACCAGCGTGGCCGGCAGCACCACCAGCGCGAACGTCGCGGCGACGACCACACCGACGGCGCAGGCCACGCCGAGGCCTCGCGTGGTCGGAAACGCGGACAGCAGCAGGGTCAGCAGCCCGAGCACCACCGTGACCGCGCTCGACGCGACGGCCTCGGCGGTGCGGGTGAGGGCTCGGGCCATGGCGAGGTGTCGCGACTGCTCCCCCTTCAGCTCGTCGCGGTAGCGCGAGATGAGGAGCAGCGCGTAGTCGGTGCCGGCGCCGAAGACCAGCACGCTGAGGATGCCGATCGTCGACTCGTCCCAGGCCAGGCCGGCGACCTCGAGCACGTTGGTCGCCACGACGGCGGAGAGCCGGTCGGCGATGGCCACGACCGTGAGCGGCACGAGCCAGAGGATCGGGCTGCGGTAGGTGATGATCAGCAGCAGCGCCACCACGCCGGCGGTGGCCAGCAGCAGGCGCAGGTTGGCACCGTCGAAGACCTGGCCGATGTCGGCCTGGATGCCCGCCGGTCCGGTCACCTGGACCTCGACGCCGTCGGGCGCGTCGTCGCGCAGCTGGTCACGCAGTGCCTCGACCTTGTCGATGTTGTCGGTGGCGGAGGCCGAGGACACCGGGATCACGGCGATGGCCGCGGTGCCGTCCTCGGCGACCACGACGGGGCCACTCTGCCCACCTCCGGCTCCCTGCGGTGCGCCCCCCTGGCCGGCCCCCTGTCCGCTCGGCGGGCCGTCCGTCCGGCCGCCCTGCGAGAGGAGCTCGACCGCCTGGCGCCCGAGCTCCTGCTGGGCGGCCCGGTCGATGCGTCCCGACTCAGCCGTCCACAGCACGATGGCGACCTGCCCCTCGTCCTCGGGCAGCTCCTCGGCCAGCTCCACCGCGAGGGTGCTGTCGGCGCCCGCCGGGAGCTGGTCGGTCGCGTTGGTCTCGTGCTCGCCCTCGGGCACCAGCGCGATGACGGCGAGAGCGAGGAGGAGCGTCACGAGGGCCACCAGCCACGCCGTACGACGTCCGGTGACGACACGGGCAAGGGCGGGGGGCTGGTGGAGGGGCACGTGAGTTCCTACGATCAGAGTGGCTAAGCGAGTAGATTGCTAACTAAGTTAGCGACCATCGATGTCGCTCGCAAGCCGGAGAGGACGACGTGAGCCCAGACCAGCAGCCGCCCCGGGGGTGGGACGCCTCGGGCACGCTCACGGCGCTGCGTGAGCTGCTCACCGCCGGCGCCCGGGTCAACCACGTCGTGGCGCGACGGGCCGGCATCAGCGACACCGAGCTCGTCACGCTGGAGCACCTGAGCCGCGAGCAGATCGGGCCCGCCGAGGTGGCCCGGCGCCTCGAGGTCTCCACAGCGGCAGCGACGGGGATCGTCGACCGGCTGGTCGCCCGCGGGCACGTCGAGCGACGCCCGCACGCCGCCGACCGTCGACGCACCGAGCTGGTGCTCACCGAGTCGGGCCGGGGCGAGGTGGTCGGTCACCTGCTGCCGATGTTCATCGGCCTCGACCGCCTCGACCGGGGCTTCACCGAGGAGGAGCGTGCGGTGGTGGAGCGCTACCTGCGCGGTGCCATCGAGGCGTTCGAGCGGGTGCTGGAGCCGGGCTCCTAGTCCTCCGTGCCGGCCAGGCGGTGCGCGAGGAGTCCGGCGCCGACGATGCCCGCCCGGTTCTGCAGGGTGGCCGGCACCATCTCGGTCCCGACCTCGATGAGGTGGCCGAACTTGTCCCACGACTTGCTGACGCCGCCGCCGACCACGAAGAGGTCGGGGGTGAAGAGGCGCTCGAGGTGGCGGAAGTAGGTGGTGAGGCGCACGGACCAGTCCTCCCACGACAGGTTCTCGCGCTCGCGCGCGCTCGTCGCGGCGCGGACCTCGGCGACCTCGCCGTCGATCTCGAGGTGGCCCATCTCGGAGTTGGGCACGAGCTGGCCGTCGAAGATCATCGCCGAGCCGATGCCGGTGCCGAGGGTGATGACCATGACCAGGCCGTTGCGCCCGCGGGCGGCGCCGTACTCGGCCTCGGCGAGACCCGCGGCGTCGGCGTCGTTGACGACGTGGACCTCACGGCCCAGCGCCTGGGTGAAGATCGCGTCGGCGTCCTCGCCGATCCACGACTTGTCGATGTTGGCCGCCGAGAGCACGACCCCGCGCTGGACGATGCCGGGCACGGTCACGCCGACCGGTGTCGTCGAGGCCTCGAAGCTGTCGACGATCTGCTGGAACACCTCGGCCACCGCCTGGGGGTCTGGCCGGCTTGGGGGTGTCGATGCGGACGCGGTCGTGGGCGAAGTCGCCCCGCTCGAGGTCGACCGGCGCGCCCTTGATGCCGGTGCCGCCGAAGTCGATGCCGAAGGGATGCTGCATGGGCCAGACCATATCGGCCCCGTCGGTTACCTGCCGAGGCCGGAGATCCGGAGCACCTTCCCGGTGATCGTCACCACGAACACCGTCCGCCCGATGATCTCCATCGTCGTCGGCCGGTCCACCCGGGAGACGAGGCTCGTGAACTCGCCGCGGCTGTTCGCCAGCATCAGGTGGCCGGTCTTCGGCGCTGCCGGGAAGCCTTCCTTGCCCTCCTCGCCCTCGTAGGGCCAGTCGCCCTGGGCGAGCCCGTAGAGGCGACCACGCGGACCGACCTCCACGTCGACGAGCAGCGGCGCACCCGAGGCCAGCGGCACGGGCCGACGGTTCGTGGGCCGGAGGGCCACGACCCGGCCGGTCTCGGGCGTGTGCGGCACGGGGCCGGCCATGCCGACGAGGATCCTGCGTCCGGCGCGGTCGAGACCGGTCGGCACGACGTTGGCGCCGAAGTCCTTGAACGTGCGGATCCTGCCGCTGAGCCGCACCCGGAGGACCCGGTTGTGGTGCGCGTCGTTGACCAGGAAGCCGCCCCGGTAGGCCTGCATGGCGTACGTGTAGCCGCCGGGGACGAACCACTCGTCGTTCCTCGGCGGGTTCTTCTCGCTCCAGGTGTAGATGTCGGCGACCAGGGTCGCCTTCGTCGTTCCGGCCCCGACGCTGTCGAGCCGGTAGATGCCCTCGGCCGCCGGTTCGTTGTCCGAGCCGACGAGGTCGGTCCAGAACTCGCTCACCCCGTTGACGAGCACGTAGGCCGTGCCGCGCAGGAAGGCGATGTCGGCGACCCCACCACCGATGACACCCTCGATCTGCAGGGGCAGGCCGTCGGCGTACGTCGTCACGGTGCCGCGCCGGGGATCGATCCGCTGGATCCGGCCGCCGGTGCTGTCCGTGACGTACAGGGCTCCGTCGGGACCGACGGTGCTGCCCGACCCGCAGATGTCGTCCACGCAGGGACCGTCGACGAAGGTCGCGAGCACGGTCACCCGTGGCTTGCCCGACTCGTTCGCTGTCGCGGAGGCGCCCGGTGCGAGCAGGCCGACCATCAGTGCGAGCGACATGGCCACGGTGCGGTTGCGGGACATGGCTGTCCACCTCTCGGCCCGGAGGCGCGACCGTCGCGCGGGGAGCAGGGTCGTCGGCACCCAGCATGGCGGGGTCCGCGCCGTCGCGCATCGCCCAATTGCTGCATAGGCGTGCGTCATCCGGTTGACATTCACTGTGCTCTTGTCAAACGGGTTTACAGATCCTATCGTTCTGTAAACTCGACGCCAGGAGGTCCCACAGATGGCCGGCCACCCCACGCGACTCGCCCCCAGCGGCACGGTGCCCGAGGGAACCACCGAGCTCTGGAAGGACTGGAAGCGCCACCTCTGGCTGATCGGCCTGGTGGTGCCGAGCCTGGCGTTCGTCGCCTTCGGCGGGCACGTGGCCACTGGCTGGAGCGTGTGGTTCTGGGTGGGCCCGATCGTCATCCTCGGCATCGTGCCGGCCATCGACCTGGTCGCCGGGCTCGACCGCTCCAACCCGCCCGACGACGTGATCGAGGCGCTGGAGGAGGACAGGTACTACCGGTGGATCACCTACCTCTTCCTGCCGATCCAGTACGTCGGCTTCGTCTCCGCGATGGCCGTCGTCGGCGGCTGGGATGTCTTCGGGGTGCTCGCCGACCAGCCGCTCACGACGCTCGACAGGGTCGGGCTCGCCATCTCCATCGGGTGCATCGGCGGCATCGGCATCAACACCGCCCACGAGCTCGGCCACAAGAAGGAGGCCACCGAGCGCTGGCTCTCCAAGATCGCGCTGGCCCAGGTCTTCTACGGCCACTTCTACATCGAGCACAACCGCGGGCACCACGTCCGGGTCGCCACGCCGGAGGATCCCGCCAGTGCCCGGCTGGGCGAGAGCTTCTACCAGTTCTGGCCGCGCACGGTCGGCGGGTCGCTGAGGTCCGCATGGCGCCTGGAGAAGCGCCGGCTGGCCCGGCGCACGCAGGGCCCGTGGCGGCTGGACAACGACGTGCTCAACGCCTGGCTGATGTCGATCGCCCTGTGGGCCGCTGTGGTCGCGGCGTTCGGGACGGAGGTCGCGCCCTACCTCGTGGCCCAGGCCGTCGTCGGCTTCTCGCTGCTCGAGGTCGTCAACTACATGGAGCACTACGGCATGCTCCGCCAGAAGGTCGGCGTCGGCGACCGCCAGCGCTACGAGCGGGTGCTGCCCGCGCACAGCTGGAACTCCAACAACATCGCGACCAACGTGCTGCTCTACCACCTGCAGCGCCACAGCGACCACCACGCCAACCCGACCCGGCGCTACCAGACGCTGCGTGACTTCGAGGAGAGCCCGGTCCTGCCGACCGGCTACGCCGGGATGATCGTGCTGGCCATCGTGCCGCCCGTGTGGCGACGGGTGATGGACCAGCGCGTGGTCGACCACTTCGGCGGCGACGTGGCGCTGGCCAACATCAGCCCGCGCAAGCGAGACGCCTACCTGGCGCGGTACGACGCCGCCGGCCACGCCGCTGCGGCGGAGGCCGGCCGCGTCGCCCGGAAGGAGACGCCGACAGCCGAGGCGGAGGTGCTGGCGGCGCGGTGCCCGAGCTGTGACTACGTCTACGAGGTCGCCGCCGGCGACGAGCACGAGGGCTTCGCGGCCGGCACCGCGTGGAAGGACGTCCCCGACGACTGGTGCTGCCCCGACTGCGGCGTCCGGGACAAGGTCGACTTCGTGCCGTGCGAGCCCACCCGCTCGCTCGCCTGACGACGTCGTACGCCGTCGCCCCGGGGGCGAGTCCCCTCCCTAGACTCGTCCCCATGGGGGAGACCACGCGCGACCGGATCGTCACCGCGGCCGTGGAGCTGACCACCTCCTCCGGCTGGGCGGCGGTGACCATGGGCCGTCTGGCCGAGGCCGTCGGAGTGAGCCGGCAGACCGTCTACAACGAGGTCGGGTCCAAGCCCGCCCTGGCCGAGACGATGATCCTCGAGGAGCTCGCCCGCTTCTTGCGGGTCGTCGAGCGGGCCTTCGACGCCGAGCCGGACGACCTCACCCGTGCCATCGAGCGTGCCGTGAGCGAGGTGCTGACCTACGCCCGCGCCAACAAGCTCCTGCACGCCGTCGTGAGTGCCACCCACGGAGCCGACACCGAGCTGCTGCCCCTGCTGACCACCAACGCCGGGTCCCTGCTGGATGCCGCCAAGGAGGTCATCAGCGCCCGGGTGGTGCCGTACGCCCCGGGCATCGATCCGGCCTACCTCGAGCCGGCCACCGACATGGTCGTCCGGGTCGTGCTCAGCCACGTCATGCAGCCGTCCGGCTCCCCGGAGCGGACCGGCGCTGACATCGCGTGGATCGCGAACCGGGTGCTGAGGGGCTGAGCCCGGGGCCGACGCGAGGGGGTCACCCCTAGCCTTGCCGCGTGAGTGGAGTCGCGTGGAGCACGCCGCAGGCCCGAGGCGTCGTCGCGGCGGCGACCCTGGGCTCGGGGCTGACCCTGCTGGACGGCAGCGTCGTCAACGTCGCCCTGCGGACCATGGGCGACGACCTCGACGCGTCGCTGTCGCAGCTGCAGTGGATCACCAACGGCTACTTCCTCTCGCTGGCCTCGCTGATCCTGCTCGGCGGCTCGCTGGGCGACCGGCTCGGCCGGCGGCGCGTCTTCGTCATCGGCACCGTCTGGTTCGCCGTGGCCTCCCTCCTGTGCGGTGTGGCGCCGAACGCCGAGGTGCTGATCGCGGCCCGCGTGCTGCAGGGCGTCGGAGGCGCGCTGCTGACCCCGGGCAGCCTGGCGATGATCCAGGGTGCTTTCCGTGCCGAGGACCGCAGCCGCGCGATCGGCGCGTGGTCCGGCCTCGGAGGAATCGCCGCCGCGCTCGGTCCGCTGGTGGGAGGCCTGCTCGTCGATCACGCGTCGTGGCGCTGGATCTTCCTGATCAACCTGCCGCTGGCGGTGCTGACGGTGTGGCTGGCGCAGCGGTGGGTGCCGGAGACTCGGGACCCGCGCGTGCAGGGTCGCTTCGACCTCGCCGGCGCGGCGCTGGCCTCGCTCGCACTCGCGGGCACGACCTGGGCGCTCACCGACGCGGGCGGCTCCGCCACCCCATGGGCCGCGGGGATCGGCCTGCTGGCGGCCGTCGGCTTCCTGGTCGTCGAACGACGGGTGGCCGACCCCATGGTGCCCCTCGGCCTGTTCGCCGACCGCACCTTCAGCGCCGCCAACGCCATGACCCTGGTGGTCTACGCAGCGCTCGGCGCGATGCTGTTCTTCCTGGTGCTCCAGCTCCAGACCGTCAGCGGCTACACCGCCCTCGAGGCGGGCCTGGCGACATTGCCGATCACCGCGTGCATGCTGGCGCTCGCGGCGCGTGGAGGGGCCCTGGCCGAGCGCATCGGGCCACGGATCCCGATGACCGTCGGACCGCTGGTGATGGCAGTCGGCACCCTCCTGCTGCTCGACGTGGGTGCTGACGTGTCGTGGTGGCGCGACGTCCTGCCCGGACTCACGGTGTTCGGCCTCGGGCTGGCCCTCATGGTGGCGCCGCTGACCGCGACGGTCCTGGCGGCGGCACCGGACGAGGAGGCGGGCATCGCGAGCGGCATCAACAACGCCGTCGCCCGGGCCGGCTCGCTGCTCGCGGTCGCGGCCCTGCCGATGGCCGTCGGGCTCGCGGGCGACGACTACCGCGACCCGGCGCTCTTCGACGCGGCGTACGCCTCGGCGATGGTGGCCTGCGCCGTGCTCCTGGTGGTGGGCGGCGTGGTCTCGTGGTTCTCCATCCCGAGCCGCGTCCGCACCCCGTCTGCCTAGGGTCTAGGCATGCGCGTACGACGGGGGGTGTGGCTGGCAGCGACCGCTGCCCTCACGCTGCTGGTCGGCGCGTGCAGCGAGCCGACCTCGACCGACCCCGACCCCGCGCCGGTGTCGGAGGCGTCCCCGAGCCCCGAGCCCACCCACGAGCCGTCGAGCTCGCCGTCGGTCCCGGTCGCCGACCCCGCCCACGCCGTCGACCCGCCGGGGAAGCGCGAGGGACGGCTCTGGAGCGCCGACATCCTCGTCCAGTGGGACCGGCCGCTCGACGCCGACCTGGTGAAGGCGATCGGGCGGCTGAAGGGTGTCGCCCACACCGAGCGCATCGGTCTCGGCCAGGTCAGCCTGGAGAACCGGGTGCTGACCGTCGCGTCGGTCGACCCCGCCGACTACCGACACTTCACGCAGGCCGGCGTGGCCGACTTGCAGGAGGCCTGGGAGCGCGTCGCGGGCGGCGAGATGGCGACCACCCAGAAGGTCGCCAGGCGCCTCGCGGACGACGGAGTGATCCGGCTCGGCACCGACGACGACGCACCCGCCCTGCACGTGGGCGCCCACACACCGCAGATCCCGACGATCGACATGGTGGTCAACACCGCCTGGGCCGACGACATCGAGATGGCCACCGACAACGGGCTGCTGATCTCGACCGACGGCACCACCCCCTCCACCATCCGCAAGCCGCTCGAGAAGCTGGTCGGCAAGGACGTGTCGGTGCAGATGCTCGACGTCGCCTCGCGCCTCGGCCTCGATCCCGAAGCCACGCTCACCGCCATCCCCACCGGCGACACCCTGGGCAGCCTGGTCGGGACCTACCGCTACCACGTCCTCGGCGGAGGCCGGATCGCTCCTCAGCCGTCGTGGGTGGCGGCCAACATCCGCACCGAGGTGGTGCCGATCCTCGGCAGCGTCACCTGCCACAAGGACCTGTTCCCGCAGCTGCGGGCGGCGCTGCTGGAGGTGCAGCAGCGCGGCCTGTCCGACGCGATCCACCCGGACGAGTACGCCGGGTGCTACTACCCGCGCTTCATCGCCGACACCACCACGCTCTCGAACCACTCCTTCGGCCTGGCGCTCGACCTCAACGTCCCGGGCAACGGCCGAGGGACCGTCGGGGAGATCGACCGCGACGTGGTGTCGATCTTCAAGAGGTGGGGCTTCGCCTGGGGCGGGGACTGGCGCTGGACCGACCCGATGCACTTCGAGCTCAGCGAGGTCAGGGCCGTCGGCTGAGGGACTCCGTAGGCTCCCGGCCATGCGCGCAGTCCAGGTCGTCACGCCCACCGGTCCCACCGACGTCGAGGTGCGCGAGGTCCCGGAGCCGACGCCCGGCCCGCACGACGTCCTCGTCGAGGTGCACAGCGTGGGGGTCGCGTTCCCCGACCTGCTGCTGAGCCGGGGCGAGTACCAGTTCAAGCCCGAGCCGCCGTTCACCCTCGGCGTCGACTTCGCCGGCGTCGTCGTCGACCCGGGCGCTCCCGAGTCGAGCGGGTTCCGGGTCGGCCAGCGGGTCGCGGGCGTCAACCTCCACGGCGGGGCCGCCGATCGGGTCGCCAACCCGGCGATCTTCACCTTCGCGCTGCCCGACGGGCTGTCGTACGACGAGGGCGCCGCGCTGCCGATGAACTACCTGACCGCCCTCTTCGCCCTCGAGGAGCGCGGCGGCCTGCGGGACCGCGAGACCGTCCTCGTCCACGGCGCTGCCGGCGGCGTCGGCACGGCCACCCTCCAGGTGGCCAAGGGGCTCGGCGCCCGCACCATCGCCGTGGTGAGCACCGAGGAGAAGGCGGCCTTCGCGCGCGCCGCCGGAGCCGACGAGGTGATCGTCGGGCCCGACTTCCGCGACGAGGCCAGGGCCCTCACCGGCGGGAAGGGGGTGGACGTCGTCCTCGACGTCGTCGGCGGCGACGCCTTCACCGACTCGCTGCGCTGCCTGGCCGAGCAGGGACGGGTGCTGGTCGTGGGCTTCGCCGCCGGCCAGGGCATCCCGGAGGTCAAGGTCAACCGGCTGCTCCTCGGCAACGTCGACGTCCGCGGCGTGGGCTGGGGTGCCTACGCGATGACCCGGCCCGGCTACATGCAGCGGCAGTGGCACCGGCTCGCGCCGATGGTCGAGTCCGGCGTCGTCAAGCCGCCCATCGGTGCGACGTACGACCTCGCCGACTTCGGGCGGGCGCTCGTCGACATGGACGAGCGTCGCACCCTCGGCAAGTCGGTCGTACGCCTGCGCTGAGCTCCGCGACGTGCGCGCCGCCCGTGGCCCGGCCGGGTCGCTGTGGGCTCTCGGGTTAGGGTCGGGCGCGTGACGATCCTCGACGCCGCCCGCGACGGCATGAACCCCGACATCCGTCCGCAGGACGACCTCTTCGGCCACGTCAACGGACGGTGGCTGGAGGAGACCGAGATCCCCTCCGACAAGTCGAGCTGGGGCGCCTTCATCGCCCTGGCGGACGCCGCCGAGCAGCAGGTGCGCGACATCATCACCGAGCTCGCCGACCGTCCGAGGGACGAGCTCGACGAGGACGAGCGCAAGGTGGGCGACCTCTACGCGTCCTTCATGGACACCGAGACCATCGAGGCCAAGGGCCTGCAGCCGGTCCAGGGGCTGCTCGACCGCGCCCACAGCCATCAGCGACCTCACCGAGCTGGCCGCCTTCCTGGGCGTGTTCGAGCGGGTCGGCGGCCCGGGCCTGTTCGGCTCCTACATCACCCCGGACCGCGGCGACGCGTCCAAGAACATCGTCTACCTCGCCCAGGGCGGGCTCGGCCTGCCGGACGAGTCCTACTACCGCGACGAGAAGTTCGCCGAGATCCGCGAGAAGTACCTCGCCTACCTCACGACGCTGCTCACCCTCAGCGGCCACGGTGACCCGTCGGGCGCGGCCGCCGCGGTGCTGGCGTACGAGACCCGGCTGGCCGAGGGCCACTGGGAGGCCGCCGAGACACGCGACGTGCAGAAGACCACCAACCACAAGGGCCTCGACGAGCTCCGCACGCTCTGCCCGGCGTTCGACTGGATCACCTACGTCACCGGGCTCGGCGGCACCGAGGAGACGCTGCGCACCACGATCGTGATGCAGCCCGACTTCTTCTCCCACCTGTCCACGGTGCTGGAGGAGACGCCCATCGAGACCTGGCGCGACATCCTGCACGTGCGCATCGTCCGGAGCTCCGCTCCCTACCTGCCCGACGAGTTCGTGCAGGCCAACTTCGACTTCTACGGCCGCACCCTCAACGGCACGCCGGAGCTGCGGGCCCGCTGGAAGCGCGGCGTCGACTTCGTCGAGGGCGCGATCGGCGAGGCCGTGGGCAAGGTCTACGTCTCGCGCCACTTCCCGCCGACGTCGAAGCAGAAGATGGACGAGCTCGTGGCCAACCTGGTCACGGCCTACCGCCGCTCCATCGAGACGCTCGACTGGATGGGCGAGGAGACCAAGCAGAAGGCCTACGAGAAGCTCGACCGCTTCTACCCCAAGATCGGCTACCCGACGGAGTTCCGCGACTACTCGGCGCTGACCATCTCGGCCGACGACCTGATGGCCAACGTCAACGCGGCGTCGGCGTTCGAGACCGACCGCCAGCTGGCGAAGGTCGGCCAGCCCGTCGACCGCGACGAGTGGCTGATGCTGCCCCAGACCGTCAACGCCTACTACCACCCGGGCACCAACGAGATCTGCTTCCCGGCCGCGATCCTGCAGCCGCCGTTCTTCAGCCCCGACGCGGAGGACGCCGAGAACTACGGCGGCATCGGCGCCGTGATCGGCCACGAGCTCGGCCACGGCTTCGACGACCAGGGCGCCCAGTACGACGGCGACGGCAACCTCCACGACTGGTGGACCGCGGACGACAAGTCCGCCTTCGAGGCCAAGTCGCAGGCGCTCATCACCCAGTACGACGACTTCGAGCCGCGCAACCTCCCCGGGGAGCACGTCAACGGCAGCCTGACCGTCGGTGAGAACATCGGCGACCTGGGCGGGCTCACCATCGCGCACAAGGCGTACGTCATCAGTCGGGGCGGCGAGGCATCCGTCGAGGACCGGCGCACCCTGTTCCTCAACTGGGCCCACGTGTGGCGCACGAAGCGCCGCAAGGAGCAGGAGCTCCAGTACCTCACCATCGACCCGCACAGCCCGGCGGAGTTCCGCGCCAACATCGTGCGCAACCTCGACGAGTTCCACGAGGTCTTCCGGACGGTGCCCGGCGACGGGCTCTGGCTCGAGCCGGAGGGTCGCGTCCGGATCTGGTGAGCTCCAGGTCGGACCTCCAGCCCATGTCGGGCAGCCCGAGTCGTCGGTAGGCTCGGGACATGGTGTGGAAGGAAGCCGACATCACCGGCGGGATCGTCGTGGGGCACGACGGCTCGCGCGCGGCACGCACCGTCGTGCGCGTCGGCGCCGACCTCGCGCGCCGCCTCGGAGTGACGCTGCACGTGGTGCGCGTCTGGCACATCACGACCGCACCGCGACCGGATTCGATGGTCGGCGGCTTCGTCCCGTCCTTCGCCGAGTTCGAAGAGGCGGTCATCGCCGACCTCAAGGCCGACTGCACCGCGGCCGGGATCCGCGACGAGGTCGACCTCGAGCTCTACGCCCTCCGCGGGCAGTCGGCCGAACGCCTGGTCACCGCCGCGCAGAACGCCGAGATGCTGGTCATCGGCGTGCGTGGCGCAGGCGGGTTCACCGGGCTCCGCTTCGGAGCGACGGCCACCCAGGTCGTGCGGCACTCCGCCGTCCCGGTGCTCGTCGTGCCCAACATCCCGGAGTGACCGCGGAGGTCCTCATGGCCGAACGTCGCCGGGGCGCACCCCGTCACGGTTGAATGAGTCCGTGACACTGCCCGGGCACGACCAGTCCACCCACCGGCTCCGCATGGAGTGGGGTCCGACCGGCGCCGAGGCAGTGCGGGCGGACTACGCCGTGGTCGTGGACGTGCTCTCGTTCACCACCACCCTGAGCGTCGCGGTCGAGCGCGGCATCGAGGTCTTCCCGTTCCGCTGGCGTGACTCCCGCGCGGCCGAGCACGCCGTACGGCACGGAGCGACGCTGGCCGTGGGGCGGTTCGAGGCGCTCTCCCGCGGCGACGCCCGGCACGTCTCCCTCTCGCCGGCGAGCCTGTCGGAGGTCGAGGGCATCGAGCGCCTGGTGCTGCCCTCGCCCAACGGGTCGACCATCGCCTTCGCGCTGGCCGACTCCGGCGCGCAGGTCCTGGGGGCGTGCCTGCGCAACGCAGGCGCCGTCGCCAGGTGGCTGGCACCGAGGGTCGCCGAGGGCGCCAGCGTGGTCGTCGTACCTGCGGGGGAGCGGTGGCACGACGACACCCTCCGCCCGGCGATCGAGGACCTGTGGGGCGCGGGCGCCGTGCTCGCCGGACTGGTCGCCGAGGCCGAGGAGGCGGCGAGCCCGGAGGTACGGATGGCCGTCGCCGCCTGGCAGGCGGCCGTGATGCCCGCCGACCTGCTGGGCTGCGCGAGCGGCCTCGAGCTGGCCGAGGTCGGCTTCGTCGCCGACGTCGAGATCGCGGCCCAGCACGACGTGAGCGAGGTCGTGCCCGTCCTGGTCGGCGAGTCGTTCCGCGACGGAGCCGACCTCCGACCGCCCGGTCCGCGACTGCGCCGCGTCTCCGACTGAGCTGACCGTTCGACGGAAGGCCCACCCGAGGTGAGCCATGACCTGCCCGACCGGTCTGGCGGACACACCGCGACCTCCCTACTGTGAGGGCGGTCACACTCGGGTGGCCACGATCTCGGAGGACTCACAGATGAACCGCACCTCTCGACGCCTGGCGGTGCTGGGCACGGCCCTCGCCGGCCTGCTCACGCCCCTGCTGCTCCAGCCCGTCCAGGCGGCCGCCCCGGTCTACGTCGCCCTGGGCGACTCCTACGCCTCCGGCACCGGCACCCGCTCCTACATCAGCGACGGCACGACCTGCCAGCGTTCCACCAAGGCCTACCCCAGCCTGATCGCGGCCGCCCGCGGCTATGCGCTCAACTTCCGCGCCTGCTCCGGGCGCGCGGGTCTCCGACGTCACCAACACCCAGCTGAGCGCACTGACCACGGCGACCACCTACGTGACGATCTCCGTCGGCGGCAACGACGCCGGCTTCGCCGACGTGCTGACCGAGTGCGCGATGCCCGGGTGGATGAGCAACTGCAACGCGCCATCAACACCGCGCAGGCCTACATCAACAACACCCTGCCGACCCAGCTCTCCACCCTCTACGCCGCCATCCGCACCCGGGCGCCGTACGCCAAGGTGGTCGTGGTCGGCTATCCGCGGATGTTCCATGGGCGAGGACTGCAACGCCTTCACCTGGTTCTCCCCCGACGAGGAGTCGCGGCTCAACCAGACCGCCGACCTGCTGAACGCGCGGACCGCGGCGGTCGCCGGGACCCGTGGCTTCACCTTCGCCGACCCGACGAGTGCCTTCGTCGGCCATGCGGTGTGCGACGACGTCGAGTACATCAACGGCCTGTCCAGCCCGATCTCGGAGAGCTACCACCCCAACGTGCTCGGTCACTCGGGCGGCTACACGCCTGTCGTGAGCACCGCGGTGGGCGCTGCGCTCGCCGTCACCGCGGAGGTGCAGGCCGCCTCCGACGCCAGCGCGGGCGACCAGGCTGCGCTGCAGAGCCCAGTACGCCGATGCCGACCGCAGCATCGAGCCGGAGCGCTTCGTCCGGCCGGACCTCACCACCGCCGAGGCGCGCCGGGCCGCGCGCAGGGCCGGGATCGACCTCGACCGCTTCATCGAGCGCAGCGGCCGACAGCGCTGACACACAGCACGGTGACCCGTCGTCCGAGGGACGACGGGTCACCGTGCTGGTGGGGGCTACTTCACCTCCGAGCGGAGGACCGCCCGCAACCCGAGGAGGGCCGGGAGGACGAGCCACAGCCCGGCAGTCACCGCGACCTGGGCCCACTGCTCACCCTGCGGCGGTCCCTCGAACAGGAACGACCGGGCGAGCTCCGCGTCGACCCAGGGACGGATGTCGACGAAGTCCGGCTGGTTGGCGGCCAGGATCCCGAAGACGGTGGGGAGGACCAGCGTCAGCACGAAGTACGTGACCAGCGCCCCGGCCGAGTTCCGGATGACCATGCCCAGCATCGTGCCGGTCAGCAGGCAGAGCAGGCTGCCGATGACGATGGTGCCGAACTGAGCGACGGAGAGGTCCCACACCCGGTCGGTCCCGGTGACGGCGGTGCCGACCACGTTGCCGGCCACGCCGACGACCAGCGCGACCAGCATCGCGGCGATCCCCACGACCACCGACGAGACGACCTTGGCCAGCAGCACCCGGCGGCGGTTGGGCACGAGGGTGAACGTGGTGAGCCCGGTGCGCTGGCTCCACTCGCCGGTGATCGCGAGGATGGCGATGATCGGGAGCACGATCGTCATCGGGAAGCCGATCGCCGCAGCGAACGTGTTGTGGGTCAGCTGGTCGTCGGGTGCGAAGAGGATCGTCCCGATCGTGGCGACGACGCCCACGATCACCAGGCTGGCCATGAGCCAGAACCCGGAACGGGTGTCGAACATCTTGCGCAGCTCGACGCGGACGACGCGTCCCAGTGGGATGGAGGGTGCGTCGACATGGCGCTCGTGCACGGGGTCGTGCGTCCCGTGCGTCGTGGTCGAGGTCGTGGTGGTCATGCGGCTGCCCTTTCTCGGCGAAGCTTCTTGGGGTGGGTGTCTTCTCGCTGGGTGTCGGCCGTGAGCTCGAGGAACATGTCCTCGAGGCCGCCGTCGGCCGTGCGCAGCTCGGTGAGCGCGATGCCCGCCGCGAACGCCACGTGGCCGACGTGGGCTGGCTCCGCGGTCGTGGTCACGCCACCCTCGTCGGAGACAGTCGTGTCGATGCCGGCCGCGTGCAGCGCCCTCCGCAGCGTGGCCGTGTCGTCGGCCCGGGCAACCGTGCCCACGGATCGGACGAGGTCCGCCTTGGAGCCCTCGCACACGACCCGCCCGTGGCCGATCATGACGAGGTCGTCGGCGATGACCTCGACCTCGCGCAGCAGGTGCGATGACAGCAGCACCGTCCCGCCTCGGTCCGCGAAGTCGCGGAGCAGGTCCCGCATCCACCGGATGCCTGCGGGGTCGAGGCCGTTGGCCGGCTCGTCGAGCATCAGGACGCCCGGGTTGCCGATCAGGGCGGTCGCGATCCCGAGGCGCTGCCGCATGCCGAGGGAGTAGTTGCCGACGCGACGGTCGGCCTCGGCGCGGTTCAGGCTCACCAGGTCGAGCATCTCGTCGACGCGACGACCGGGAAGGCCCAGCATCTGCTGGACGATCGTGAGGATCTCACGACCGGAGCGCCCAGCATGCTGGGCCGAGGCGTCCAGCATCACGCCGATGTCGCGGCCCGGGTTGGGCAGGTCGTGGAACGGGCGGCCGGCGACGGTCGAGGAACCCGATGTGGGCTTCGTCAGGCCGACGACCATCCGCATCGTGGTGGACTTGCCGGCGCCATTGGGGCCGAGGAACCCGGTCACCCGGCCGGGCCGGGCCACCAGGCTGACGCCGTCCACGACGGTGGTGCGGCCGTACTTCTTGGTGAGTGAGTCGATGGTGATCATGGGGTTCCCTCCGCGATCTTCGGTGGTGTGGAGCGGTCACCTCGACGCTAGGTACGCCGGCTCGTGAGCGCGTCGTCGTGGGGTCGCGACCGTCGTCCGCCGCGGGGCCGAGGCGGCGTCGTACCAACGGAGGACCCGAGGTGGACGAGCCGCTCAGGACGCGTCGAAGAGGCCGGTCTGGTAGGCCAGGACGATCGCCTGGGCACGGTCGCGGAGGTCGAGCTTCTGGAGCATCCGGGTGACATGGGTCTTGACGGTCGTGTCGCTGATGAAGAGCTCACGGCCGATCTCGGCGTTGGAGAGCCCGCGCGTGATCAGCCGGAAGACCTCGAGCTCGCGTGGCGTCAGGTCGGCCACCGCCGCCGGCGGTGCCTGGCGACGTACCGTCGCGAAGCGCTGGATGACGCGGCGGGTCACGGTCGGGGAGAGCAGCGCCTCGCCGGCGGCGACAGTCCGGACGGCGCCCAGGAGCTGCTCCGGAGGCTCGTCCTTGAGCACGAAGCCGCTGGCCCCGGCCCGCAGCGCCTCGAAGACGTAGTCGTCGAGGTCGAACGTGGTGAGGATCAGCACGCGTGCCGTGGTGTCGGAGCCCAGGATGCGGCGCGTCGCCTCCAGGCCGTCCATCTCCGGCATCCGGATGTCCATCAGGATGACGTCGGGCCGGAAGCGCGCGGCCTGCGCGACGGCGTCACGGCCGTTGCTCGCCTCGGCCACGACCTCGATGTCCGGCTCGTCGGCCAGCAACAGGCGAAAGCCGGCGCGCACCATCGCCTGGTCGTCGACGACGAGGACTCGGATGGTCACGACCCACCCCCCACGGGCAGCCGCGCCCGCACCAGGAACCCACCGCCGGGTGCGGGGCCGGCGTCCAGCTCGCCGTCGAAGAGCTTGACCCGCTCGCGGATCCCGATGAGGCCGTGGCCGCCTCCGTTCGCGCCCAGCTTCGCGCGTCCACCGTCGCGGCCGTGGTCGCGTACCTGCAGGCTCAGCGCCCCGGGGGTGTACGCCACGACCACCTCGGCGACGTCGGCTCCCGAGTGCTTGAGGCTGTTGGTGAGCGCCTCCTGCACGATGCGGTACGCCGAGAGGTCCAGGCCGCGGGGGAGGGCGACGGGGTCGCCCCGGACCTCGACCGTGACCTCGAGTCCCGCCGCCCGGACGTCGTGGAGGAGCCGGTCGAGGTCGTCGAGCCCCGGGGTCGGTGCCAGCTCGGGTGCGTCGTCGTCGTCGCGCATGGCGGCCAGCAGTCGCCTCATCTCGGTGAGTGCGGTGCGTCCCGCCTCCTCCACGTTGCGCAGGGCCTCCTGGTCTGCGGCTGCGGAGTCGGGCATCCGGTGCCGCACCGCGCCGACCTGCAGCACGATCACGCTGACCGCGTGGGCGACCACGTCGTGCAGCTCGCGCGCGATCCGGCCGCGCTCCTCTGCGACAGCGACGCGGGCAGCCGCCTCGCGCTCGAGCTCGGCGATCCGGGCACGCTCCTCGGCGGCCTCCGTCTGCTGGGTGCGCTCTCGGAGCGACCATCCGACGAGCCACCCGAGCGCGAACATCACCGGGACGGAGATGAGGTCGTCGGTCGTGGAGCTGGGCCCGTTGCGCACCACGGTCAACGAGCTCGCGATCACGATCACCAGGCCGAGGCGGGACAGCGAGGCGTTGCGGTGCGTACCGAGAAGCACGGCTGCGCCCATCCCGGCGACGAGGATGCCGGCTCCGTTGACGATCAGCTGGGCGTCCACGAAGGAGAGCGCAGCGCACAACAGCCAGGTCGTGGCCGGCGCCGCGAAGGGGAGTCGCCGGCGCGCCAGCAGCACCAGCACCGAGGACGTGATCCCGACGAGCCCGAGCACGAACAACGGCCCGCTGGGGTGCTCGAGGTCGTCCCGCAGGAGGGTCCCCGCCGCGGTGACCACCGCGGTGGCGACGACCAGGAGGTCGAGACCATGCCTGGCGAGGAAGGCCCGCGCTCGGCTCACCTCGTCAACCTACGACGCCCCCGAGCGCTGCTGCGTCCACAAAAAGGAGGACCCGCGATCGTCACCAGGTGCCGGTGCGGACGCGGCCGTCCGACGACGCGCCGGAGCCGGTTCCCGCCTAGCGTCGGAGTCATCGTCCGACCGCGACCCAGGAGAGAGTCATGGACACCCAGTTCGAGACCGGCACGTACGTCCGGACCTCACCCCGCCGTCGCCACAACGGCTACTGGGCCGGTGACTTCGCGGACGCCCCGCCCATGCCGTGGGAGCAGCTCCGTCGGGTGATGGAGGCGGGCCGGCCGGCGGATGTCGGGAGCGGTTGGTAGACAGGGTGCATGACCACCTCCCCGACCGCGAGCGCGACCGCGACCGACGACGTACGACTCTCGGCACGCGCGGCGGCCGAGGGCCACCTGCGCGCCCTCGTCGGCCGTGACGACGCGGTGCTGCGCGAGGACCAGTGGGCCGCCATCGAGGCGCTCGCGGTCGACCGGCGCCGGGCGCTGGTGGTCCAGCGCACCGGGTGGGGCAAGTCGGCCGTCTACTTCGTGGCGACCAAGCTCCTGCGCGAGGCCGGTGCGGGGCCGACGGTGATCGTCAGCCCGCTGCTCGCGCTCATGCGCAACCAGATCGCGGCCGCGGAGCGCGCCGGGATCCGCGCCGTGACGATCAACTCGACCAACATCGACCAGTGGCAGCCGATCAACGACCAGATCCACGCCGGCGAGGTCGACGTGCTCCTCGTCAGCCCCGAGCGGCTCAACAACCCCGGCTTCCGTGACGAGGTGCTGCCACGGCTGGCCGCGACCTGCGGCCTGCTCGTGGTCGACGAGGCGCACTGCATCTCCGACTGGGGCCACGACTTCCGCCCCGACTACCGCCGCCTGCGCACGTTGCTCGCGGAGCTGCCGGCGGGGATCCCGGTGCTCGCGACCACCGCCACGGCCAACGCGCGGGTCACCGACGACGTCGCCGAACAGCTCGGCGTGCACGCCGATTCCCCGTTGGTCGAGGAAGGCCCCCCGGGCCTGTCACGAGAGCAGGTCCTCGTGCAGCGCGGCACCCTCGACCGCGAGTCGCTGCGGCTCGGCGTCGTCCAGCTGAAGACCCCCGAGCAGCGACTGGCCTGGCTGGCCGACCACCTCGCCGAGCAGCCCGGCTCGGGCATCGTCTACTGCCTCACCGTGGCGGCGACCCAGGAGGTCGCCGGCTACCTCCGCGACCGCGGCCTGGAGGTCGCCGCCTACTCCGGACAGACCGAGCCCGACGAGCGGCACGCCCTCGAGCAGGCGCTGGTGGACGGCCGGGTGAAGGCGCTGATCGCGACCAGCGCGCTCGGCATGGGCTTCGA
Organism: uncultured Actinomycetota bacterium; assembly: GCA_963740115.1. GTDB lineage: Bacteria > Actinomycetota > Actinomycetes > Propionibacteriales > Nocardioidaceae > Nocardioides. The sequence goes on from CAVUCQ010000001.1 coordinate 668,161, forward strand.
CGCGAGCCTCGGCTTCGTGATCAACCTCGGGGCGCCGCAGTCGCCGGTGGCCTACTACCAGCAGGTCGGCCGGGCCGGGCGCGGCACCGACGACGCGACCGTCGTCCTGCTGCCGCAGATCGAGGACCGCGACATCTGGGCCTACTTCGCCTCGCTCGGCTTCCCCCGCGAGGAGCAGGTCCGCGAGACGCTGGCGGCGCTCGCCGACTCCGACCGGCCCCTGTCCACCGCGACCCTCGAGACGCGCGTCGAGCTCGGCCGCAACCGGCTCGAGTCGATGCTCAAGGTCCTCGACGTCGACGGCGCCGTCCAGCGGGTGCAGGGTGGCTGGGTCGCCACCGGCCGGCCGTGGTCCTACGACGCCGAGCGCTACGCCCGGGTGGCCGAGGCGCGCGAGCGCGAGCAGCAGGCGATGCTCGGCTACCTCACGACCACCGAGTGCCGGATGCGCTACCTGCGCGACCAGCTCGACGACCCCGACTCAGCCGACTGCGGCCGCTGCGACAACTGCGGCGGTCTGACGCTCTCGACGGCGGTCAGCGACGCGGCCGTCGCCGAGGCAGGCCAGCGCCTCTCGCGTCCCGGCGTCACGCTGGAGCCTCGGCGCATGTGGCCCACCGCGCTCGCCAATCTCGGCCTCGACCTCAAGGGCAAGATCGCGGAAGGTGCCGAGCCCGGACGCGCGGTCGCCCGGCTCACCGACCTCGGCCACGGCCAGGCGCTGCGCGCCCTGTTCCGCGAGGACACCCCCGACGGCCCGGTGCCGCCGGGGCTCGCGCAGGCCGTGATGGAGGTGATGAAGGACTGGGCGCCCGAGTGGGCCGCCCGTCCCGACGCGATCGTCGTCGTCGAGTCGGCCACCCGGCCCACGTTGACCCGCGACCTCGCCGACGGCCTGGCGCGCGTCATGCAGGTCCCGGTCGTCGGCACGTGGGCGATCCGCGACGCCTCGGTCCCGCCGCGGGCCGGACAGTCCAACTCGGCCCAGCGCGTCGCAGCCGTACGCCGTCGGGGCGGCCTGGGCGGCGCGATCCCGGCCGGCGCCACCGTGCTGCTGGTCGACGACCAGGTGGCGTCGGGCTGGACGATCACCGTCGCCGCGACCGCGATCCGTGCGGCGGGCGCATCCGCCGTGCTCCCGCTGGTGCTGGCCACGCAGGCCTGACCGGACGGCCCCACCCTGCAGGGACGGCCGTTCTCAGGGGGCGGTCGACAGGGCGTACTCGAAGTAGCCGCGCTCGGTCTCGTCGGTCAGCAGCCCGGGCCGCTGGGCGACCTCCACCGCCAGCCGCTCGAGCAGTGGCTGGAGTGACTCGACGTAGAACCGGGAGACGACGACCACGCCGCGGCGCCCGTCGGCCAGCTGGCCGACGAGGAACACCTTCTCGTTGCTGAACACCTGGCCGCCGCGCGTGGAGTAACGCACCTTGACCTCCTCGAGGGCGGCGAAGTCGATCCGGCGCCGGTCGTCGCCGGACGTCACCGTCACGGCCTCGTCGGAGAGGTAGGTGTGGCGCTGGTGGATGGAGCGGGCGACGAGCAGGGGCAGGACCACCAGGAGCAGCACCATGACCGCTGTCATGCCCCAGAAGCCGGCAGCCGTGCCGCCGGACTCGTCGAGCGCCCGCCGCGCGGTGCGCACGCACGGCACGACGAAGACCACCGCCGCCGCGACGAGGATCCACATGATCGTGCCGCGCTGAGGGAGTTCGGTCCCGAGTCCGTCCATGTTTGGCAAGCATAGGGAAGGGAAGACCAGAGGTGTCGGGCGCCCGCACCGGGCCGCCCACCCGCAGCAAGGAGCCCCTTCATGAGCATGTCGCGACTCGAGGCCGTCCTGGCCACGATCGACGCGCAGGCAGAGACCGCGATCACCAGGCTCGACCAGGCCCAGGAGTTCGCCACCCGCAGCGAGCACCTCGCCGTCGAGGGCGCGTCCGGCGACGGGATCGCCACGGTCACCGTCGACGGCACCGGTCAGGTCCAGGCGATCGTGATCGACGACGACGTGCGCCACCTCACCGGGTCGCAGGTCGCCGCGGACGTCCTCGAGGCCCTGCGCCAGGCGCAGCGCCGGCTGACCTTCCACGTCGAGCAGCTCGGCACCGAGATCTACGGCGCGGGCTCGCCGTCGGTGCAGGAGTTCTCCCGCGCCTACCGCGACCGCTACGGCTACGAGGAGGACGAGGACCGATGAGCGAGATCTTCGTCGACCCCGGCGAGATGCGGGCGCACGCGAGCCGCGTGCGGGCCTTGTCGGCCGACGCCGGCCGGGCCACGGCCGCCGCCGAGCAGGTGAGCTTCACCTCGGGCATGTTCGGCAGCATCGGCTCGGTGCTGGTCGGCCCGTTCATGTTCCCGCTCCAGGGCGCCGGACAGGTGGCCGCCTCGGCCATGGAGGGCGCGCTCAGCGACTGCGCCGAGAGCATCACGGGCCTCGCCGACACCTTCACGTTCATCGACCAGACGGTCGGCCAGCACTTCGACGAGATCGGCAGGAGGATCCGATGAGCACCCTCGTGGTCAGCCCGGGCGACACCCAACGTGGCGTCTTCACCAACTTCGACTCCTTCGCCGACGGCACCAACGGGCTGAAGATGATCGACGGCGCCGCCGACTCCGCCTCCGCGTTCTCACGAGGGGACTGGATCGAGGGGACGATCAACGGCGTCAGCGCGGCGCTCGACGTGGTGGGCATGGTCCTCAACCCGCTCGGCAGCGCCTGCTCGATGGTCATCAACTGGATCATGGAGCACTGCGGACCGCTCCAGGACTGGCTCGACGAGCTGCTCGGCGACCCCGGCGTCATCAGGGCCGGCGTGCAGACCTGGGGCAACATCGGCGACCACATGGGCGGCATCGGTCCCCAGTACGGCGACCTGGTCGACGCCGACACCGGTGGGTTCACCGGGCTGAGCATGGACGCCTACCGGGCCGCTGCCGGCGGGATGGTGCACGTCTTCGACGCCCTCGCGAAGGTGGCCCACGGCGTCTCCGCCGGGATCGAGGTCGCCGGCGGCCTGCTGGCCGGCGTACGAGACTTCATCCAGGGTCTCTTCTCCGACCTGGTGGGCGAGGCGATCGGCGCGGTCGCCCAGTCGGCACTCACCCTCGGCATCGCGGCGCCCGCGGCGCTGACGTCGCTGGTCAACAAGGCACGGTCGGTGATCCAGCGGTGCCAGAAGTTCATGAAGGCCCTCGCCGAGTCGCTGGACAAGATGGCCGCGCTGCTCAAGGACATCTCGCCGGCACTCGAGGCCACCACCCAGGGCCTCGCGACGATCTTCCGCAAGGGCGCCGACGTGCCGACCGATCTCGTGGTCGCCCTCGGCAAGGGAGCGACGGGCGCCGACAACCCGTAGCACGCCCGACCGGCCACGCCCGACGAGCACCTGCACGACAGCGGCCCGCCCTCCGTGAGGAGGACGGGCCGCTTCGTCGTGCAGGGGTCAGTGACCCATCATCGCGGCCGGGTCGACCGGTGCGACCTTGTGACGCGGCAGGAAGGCCGCCGGGATCAGGCAGCAGGCGACCAGGATCGTCGCGACGACGAAGACCGTGGCGAACGCGCCGGCCAGCTGCTCCTGGCCGAAGGCGGCCAGGGCCGCGAACTCGTCGACGGGCAGCCCGAACTGCTCGGCGATCCGAGCGAGGACCGTCCGGTCGCCGTCCGCGGACCGCCCGGCCAGGTAGGCGCCAGCCGCCGGGCTGTCCTTGATCTGGTTGGTGAGGATGACCGAGAACAGGGCGGTGCCGATGGACGCCGCCACCTGCTGCGTGATGTTGAGCAGCGTCGAGCCGCGGGCCACGGTGTGCGGGGTCAGCGTCGCGAGCGCCGCGGTCATGATCGGCATCATCGTGCCGCCCATGCCGAGACCCATCACGAAGAGAGCGGTCAGGATGTAGGTGTAGGACGTGTCCGCCTCGATCTGGGTGAACATCGCCATGCCCACCGTGATCACGGTGATGCCGGTGAGCACGATCTTCCCGGGACCGATCTTGTCGGCGAGGATGCCGGCGATGGGCATGGTGATCATCGCGCCGATCCCCTGCGGGGCGAGCAGCAGGCCGGCGCCGAGGGCGTCCTCGCCGCGGACCTGGATGAAGTAGAGCGGGAACAGCAGCGAGGCGCCGAAGAAGGCGATCGCGAAGAGCGCCATCGCCAGCACCGCGACCGTCATGTCCTTGTTCTTGAACAGGCGCAGGTCGACCAGCGGGTGGATGTTGCGGCGCGCCAGCGCCCACGGCACGAACGCGGCGATCAGCAGGGTGCCGGCGATCATCGGGCCGAGGACGCGGGCCGCCATCGCGGTGCCCTCCTCGGGGATCGAGCTGACCCCGAAGAGGAACAGGGCGAGGCCGGGCGACAGCAGGACCATGCCCAGCCAGTCGAAGGTCTCCGAGGGCTCGACCGTGTCCTTCGGCAGCACGATCCAGGCGTAGACGATGGCGGCGATGCCGATCGGCACGTTGATCAGGAAGATCCAGTGCCACGAGGCGGAGTCGATCAGCGCGCCACCGATGATCGGCCCGAAGATGGGGCCGAGCAGCATCGGGATGCCGAGCACGGCCATGACGCGACCGACGCGCTCCGGGCCGGCAGCCCGGGTCAGGATCGTCATGCCGAGCGGCATCAGCATGCCGCCGCCGAGGCCCTGGAGGACGCGGTAGAGGACCAGCATCTCGAGCGAGGTCGCCGTCGCGCACAGCACGGAGCCGGCGGTGAAGAGGGCGACGGCGAGGAGGTAGAGCCTCTTGGTGCCGAACCGGTCGGCTGCCCAGCCGGTCAGCGGGATCACGCTGGCCAGGGCGAGGGTGTAGCCGGTCATCGTCCACGCGACCTCTGCCGCGGTGGCGTCGAACTCGCGCTGGAAGGTCTCGAGCGCCACCGAGACGACGGTGATGTCGAGGATCGACATGATCGCGCCGAGGACGACCACGCCGGCCACCATCAGCACGTTCTTGTCGAGCTTGTCGGGGTTGTCCGGCTGCGTCCCGCCGGTCTGGATCTGGGTGTCGGTCACCCTGCAACGGTATTGGTTGCAGACGACAACGACGCAATCCTTTTAGCGGTGGGCTACGTCACCCGCCGCTGCTGGGCCGTCGAGGTCCTCGATCCTCGCCAGGCTCGGTCCCCGGGCGGCCCGAAGGTCGCGGGACACCGACTCCACGTCTCGCATCACCCGCAGCACGTTGCGGCAGGTGAGCCCGGCCAGGTCGTCGGCCGACCAGCCCCGATCGGCGAGGGCGCCGAGCAGGACGGGATAGGTGGACACGTCCTCGAGCCCCGCCGGCAGCACCGTGACGCCGTCGTAGTCGCCGCCGAGCCCGATGTGGTCGATGCCCGCGACCTCCCGTACGTGCTCGCAGTGCGCCACCACGTCGGCGAGCGTCGCCCGCGGCTGCGGGTGGTCGAGGACCCACACGTCCTCGAAGGCGGCGAACCTCACCCCGTCGGACTCCGGGACCCCCTCCGCCGCGGCGGCCGCGACCAGCTCACGGTGCCCCTCGGCGCAGGCGGCGTTCACGAACTTCGGCACGAAGGTCACCATGCACACACCGCCGCCACGGGCCAGCTGCTCGAGCACGTCGTCGGGTGCGTTGCGCGGGCTGTCGGTGACGGCTCGCGCGGAGCTGTGGCTGAAGATCGCGGGTGCCTCGCCGACGTCCAGCGCGTCTCGCATCGTGTCGGCCGAGACGTGGGACAGGTCGACCATCATCCCGAGGCGGTTCATCTCGCGGACGACCTCACGGCCGAACGGGCTGAGCCCGCCGAGCACCGGCCGGTCCGTCGCCGAGTCCGCCCACGGGGTGTTGGCGTTGTGGGTGAGGGTCAGGTAGCGCACGCCCAGCTCGTGCAGCTGGCGGAGCGTGCCGAGCGAGCAGTTGATCGAGTGTCCGCCCTCTGCTCCCACCAGCGATGCCATCCGGCCGCCCGCCCAGGCCCGCTCGACGTCGTCGGCGGTGGTCGCCCACGCCAGCTGGTCGGCGTACGTGCTGGTGAGCAGGCGTGCCGCGTCGACCTGCTCGAGGGTCGCGCTGACCGCGTCGTCGCCGGTCAGCCGGCACGGGACGTAGACCGACCAGAACTGCGCCCCCATCCCACCGGCACGCATCCGGGGCAGGTCGGTGTGCGTCGGGGTGCCCCCGGCGCCGACGTCGAGGCGGGCGAAGTCGTACGCCACCTGCTCCCGGGCCTCCCACAGCAGGTCGTTGTGCCCGTCGACGATCGGGTGGTCCGCGAGCAGCCGGGTGAGGTCCATGGGCGACGACCGTAGCCGGAGCAGGACCGCCGGTCGGGAACTCGTTGTCGGCGCCACGCGTTAGCGTGCCGGGTACGGCTGGTCGAGCAGCGGCCTGCGTGAGCGTGTCGAGACCCAGGTCGGGAGGTTGCATGAGGTACATCCCACGACCTTCTTCTCCTCCGCTGCGCTCCCCCGAACAACGCCGCGGGGACCCCGAATGAGCTTCGTCCCGGTCACCGGTCCCGCCAGGTTGCTGGCGGGCCAGCCGCCCCGGGAGGGCTCGATCGAGTTCACCGACGATCGCCGCACGATCGTGATGCCGATCCGCGGCGCCCTGCCGGTGCTGGGCAAGGTCCGCGACCGGGACGACCTCCATCCCTCCGTCGCGCTGCTCGCGGGTGCCGCGCTGATGGGACTGCAGCTCGTGGCCTCGGGCCGTTTCGCGCCCGACCCGGAGGGGCGGCACTGGCAGGTCGCCGGCCTCGACGCGTCCGACGAGCGCCGCATCAGCGACCTGGCCCGCTCGCGTGCCCACGACGGCTTCGACGAGGCCACCGCGGAGGGCATGGTGCGGGGGCTGCTGGACGCGGTGGTCGACACGATGCCACGCACGACGCCGGGCCGGTCCCGCCGCGGGCCCCTGACGCCGGTGGGCCGCCCGGTCGCGAGGCCGACGAGTCCCGACGAGTTCAGCGACCAGCTCCAGCAGCGCATCGCGCGGATCCGGTCCCGGGCCTCGGACGACCGCCCGCACCTGGTCTCCATCTCCTTCCGGATCGAGGCCGACGAGGAGGAGCTGGTCGCCGGTGCGGTGCGGCTGGTCCTCCAGGTGCACGCGGTCGACAACGCCGCGCACGTGGCCGACGCCTCCGAGCTGTGGGCGGAGTCCGGACCGGAGGCCGGCCACGGGTTCGGCGACCGTGCCCGCACGCACGCGGCCATCGCGCTGCGGTCGGCCGCCGACGCCTGGCCGGTGCTGGAGCGCCTGCTCGACCTGCGCGTCCCCGACGAGATCACCCTCGACTCCGACGAGATCCTGTCGCTGCTGGACGGCGGTGCCGCCGCGCTGACGGAGGCCGGTCACCCGGTCATGTGGCCCAAGTACCTCGACCGTGACGTCACCCAGCGCGTCGAGCTCGGGCGGCAGACGAGGGCGTCGTCGGGTCGTCGCGAGGAACCGCTGCAGGACGGGCTCTTCGGGCCGCAGGCGCTGTTCGGCTTCGAGTGGCAGCTGTCCCTGCACGGCGAGGAGCTCACGGACGACGAGATGGACGAGCTCGCCCGCACCACCAGCCCGATCATCAAGCTGCGCGACAACTGGGTGGCGGTCGACTCCGGGGTGATCAAGCGCGCCCGCAAGCGGCTGATCCGCACCATCACGCCGGTGCAGGCGCTCGCGGCCACGTTGACCGGGGTCGTCGACATCGAGGAGGTGCCCTACGAGGCGGTGGTGGGCGCCAGCCTCCTGGTGGTCCGCGACCGGCTGCGCGAGGCGGCGACCGGCGAGCCCGTCGACGTGCCCGCGGGACTGCAGGCCGAGCTCCGCGACTACCAGCGCCGCGGCCTGACCTGGCTGGCCGAGCTCACCTCGCTCGGCCTCGGCGCCTGCCTGGCCGACGACATGGGCCTGGGCAAGACGGTGACCCTCATCGCGCTGCACCTGCACCGCGGAGGCGGACCCACGCTCGTGGTCTGCCCGGCGTCGCTGCTCGGCAACTGGGAGGCGGAGATCCGTCGCTTCGCCCCCGGAGTCGCGTGCCGCCGTCACCACGGCAGCGCGCGTGACCTCGCCGACGTCACCGGCGGGTTCGTGCTGACGACCTACGGCACCATGCGCAACGACGCCGCGCTGCTCGCCGAGGTGCCGTGGGACCTGGTCGTCGCCGACGAGGCCCAGCACGTCAAGAACTCCCGCTCGGCCGCCGCCCGGGCCCTGCGCACCGTCCCGAGCGCCGCGCGGGTCGCCCTCACCGGCACCCCGGTCGAGAACGACCTCACCGAGCTGTGGTCGATCCTCGACTGGGCCATCCCGGGTCTGCTCGGCAGCCGCAACGCGTTCCGCAAGGTGTGGGCCGGGCCGATCGAGTCGGGTCTCGAACCGACGAAGGCGCGCCAGTTCGCCGACCTGATCGGTCCGTTCCTGCTGCGCCGCCGCAAGTCCGACCCCGGCATCGCGCCCGAGCTCCCGGCCAAGACCGAGACCGACCACGTCCTCGGCCTGACCCGCGAGCAGGTCGTGCTCTACGAGACCTTGGTCCGCGAGTCGATGCGCCGCATCGAGGAGGCCGACGAGGAGACCCGTCGCGGGCTGGTGCTCAAGCTGCTCACCGGGCTGAAGCAGATCTGCAACCACCCCGCCCACTTCCTGCGCCAGCCCAACCCCCGCCTGCGCGGCCGCTCGGAGAAGCTCGATCTCCTCGACGAGCTCGTGGGCACGGTGGTCGCCGAGGACGGCGCCGTGCTCGTCTTCACCCAGTACGTCGCCATGGCGCGGCTGCTCGAGCGTCACCTGGCCACCACCGGCGTGCCCCACCAGCTGCTGCACGGCGGCACCCCGGTGCGCGAGCGCGACGCGATGGTCGCGCGCTTCCAGGCGGGTGAGGTGCCGGTGTTCCTGCTCTCCCTCAAGGCCGGCGGCACCGGGCTCAACCTCACCCGGGCCGACCACGTGATCCACTTCGACCGCTGGTGGAACCCCGCCGTCGAGGACCAGGCGACCGACCGCGCCTACCGCATCGGCCAGACCCGGCCGGTGCAGGTGCACCGCTGCATCACCCAGGGCACCATCGAGGAGCGGATCGCCGAGCTGCTCACCCGCAAGCGGTCGCTCGCCGACTCGGTCCTCGCCCGCGGTGAGACCGCCCTGACCGAGCTGTCCGACGCGGAGCTCCGCGACCTGGTGGAGCTCAGACGATGAACACCCCGGCCGGTTCCTCGGGCACCACGCACCCCCGGCTGGCGGCGCGGCGGGGCGGTGGCGGCGGCACCTGGTGGAGCAAGGCGGTGCTGCGCGCGGTCGAGGAGGCCGCCTTCAGCGCCGCCGACCTGCGGGCGGGACGCGCGCTGGCGCGAGCCGGCGCCGTCGGCTCGATCACCGTCGGCGAGGGCAGGGCCGTCGCGGCGGTCACCCAGGGTCACGACGCCTGGACCGTCGAGGTGACCGTCCCGGTCCTCGACGACTCCGACGCCGCCGCGTTCACCGAGCTCGTCGCTGCGGAGTCCGGCCGGGTCGGCGCCCTGCTCGCCGGGGAGCTGCCGCACGCCTTCGTCGAGGCGGTCGAGGAGGCGGGGGTCGAGCTCCTGCCCTACGGCGGCGAGCTGGGCTCGGCCTGCACCTGCGAGGCCTGGCTGGACCCCTGTCCGCACGCGCTGGCCGTCCTGACCCAGCTGGCCTGGCTGATCCAGGCCGACCCGTTCGTGCTCACCCACCTGCGCGGGCTCTCGCGCGACCGGGTGCTGCGCGACCTGCACCGCATCACGACACCGCGTCCCCACGAGGCGGAAGCCCCCGAGGAGCTGGACGACCTCGTCGTCGCCGAGGACGCCGCGGCGCGCGCCGCCAGGCTGCTGCGGCAGGACGAGCCGTTCGACTCGATGTGACCCGGCCCGCCTCGACAGCGGTGCCTGCGGTGCCGCTCAGCCGATCAGTGGATCAGGAGGTCAGCGGGCCTCGGTCGTGGTGGCCGGACGGGCGCCGAGCTCCTCGTCGAGGCGCAGCAGGCCGGGCCCGTCGTCGTTGATCATCTTGACCCGGCCGACGATCTCCTTGACGGTCGCCTCCTCCTCGACCTGCTCGTCGAGGAAGAAGTTGAGCAGCGGCCGCGAGTCGAGGTCGCCCTCGGACTCGGCGAGCCGGTAGAGGTCACGGATCGAGGCCGAGACCTTCTCCTCGTGGGCCAGCGCCGCGACGAAGGCGTCGAGCACCGAGCTCACCGTCGGGTTGGGCGCCGCGGTGGCACCGATGCGCGGGTGGTTGTCGCGGTCGGCAACGTGGTCGATGAACTTGTTGGCGTGGACGATCTCCTCGTCCGCCTGGTGCCGCAGCCACGTCGCCATGCCGGGCAGGTCCATCAGCTCGAGCTCGATGGCGAGCTGGCGGTAGACCAACGACGCCTGGAACTCCAGCGTGATCTGCGCGTTGAAGGCGTTCTCGAGGTCCTCGCTCAGCTTCATGACCGCGAGCCTATCGAGGGGGGGTGCGCGCCGGTCGTGTCAGGTACGGGCGAGGCCGAGGGCGCCGTGCGCCATGTCGCGCAGCACGTCGTGCATCTGCCGGTCGGGCAGCCGACCGCTGTGCGGCGTCGAGTTGAGCAGCCCGAACAGCACGTGGGCCCGGGTCCGTGAGGCCTCGGGGCTCAGCGTCGGGTCGTGGCGGCGTACCTGCGTGGCCCAGACGTCGACGTAGGCCCGCTGGAGGGCCCGGACCCGCTCGCGGGCCTCGTCGGGAAGGTTGCTCCAGTCGCGGTCCTGGACCACGATCAGCGCGCGGTGGTCGATCGCGAACTCGATGTGCCACTCGACCAGGGCCTCGAGCGCCTCCCGGGGGCCCTCGGCGCCGGCGACGCGGCTGCGACCCTCGGCCAGGAGGGTCTCGCTGATGGAGACGAGCATCTCGGCGAGCATCGCGTCCTTGGACTCGAAGTGCTTGTAGAGCGCGGGTCCGGAGATCCCGCAGGCGGAGCCGAGCTCGGCGACCGACACCCCGTGGAAACCTCGGGCGGCGAACAGCTCGGCGGCGATGTCGAGGATCTGCTGGCGCCGGGGGGTCACGAGCTCGAGGTTAGTGCCTGTTAACCCGTCGCGTGGCGCACGAGGCGCCGGCGGCGTCACCTGACGCCTCGGTGCCTGCCAGACAGCCAGCGGAATCACACGTACCCCCCATAGGTGTTCCTGGGCCGCGCCCCAGCAGCAGCCCGACAACTGTCTATCCCGCGCTGGCGGGACGTCGATACCCCCTATCGGGGGGATCCGTGCGCAGCCGCGGAGCCGTGGCCAACGCCTCAGGTGGCGCAGTTCCCACCACTGGACGCCACAGGTTAACGATCGCTAACCTGAGGCGGTGTCCGACCCACAGAGCCCACCTCCCGGTGTCCCGACCATGCGCGAGCTCGTCGACGACCTGCGCGCCCGGCTGGCCCGGGTCCGGCAGGGCGGGTCCGAGAACGCCCGCCGCAAGCACACCGACCGGGGCAAGCTGCTCGTCCGCGACCGCGTCGACCGGCTGCTCGACCCGGGCAGCCCCTTCCTCGAGCTCGCGCCGCTGGCGGCGTACGGGATGTACGGCGGCGGCGAGGGTGAGGACTTCGCGGTCCCGTCCGCCGGCGTCGTGGCCGGCATCGGCCGGGTGTCGGGTCGCGAGTGCGTCATCGTGGCCAACGACGCCACCGTGAAGGGCGGCACCTACTACCCGATGACGGTCAAGAAGCACCTGCGGGCCCAGACCGTCGCCGCGGAGAACCACCTGCCCTGCATCTACCTCGTCGACTCCGGCGGCGCGTTCCTGCCGATGCAGGACGAGGTGTTCCCCGACCGCGAGCACTTCGGCCGGATCTTCTTCAACCAGGCCAACCTCTCGGCCGCCGGGATCCCGCAGATCGCCAGCGTGATGGGCTCCTGCACCGCCGGCGGCGCCTACGTCCCGGCCATGTCGGACGAGACGGTCATCGTGCGCAACCAGGGCACGATCTTCCTCGGCGGCCCGCCGCTGGTGAAGGCCGCGACGGGCGAGGTCGTCACGGCCGAGGACCTCGGCGGCGGCGACGTGCACGCCCGCACCTCCGGCGTGGTCGACCACCTCGCCGAGGACGACGCCCACGCGCTCGCCATCGTCCGCTCGATCATCGACACGCTGCCCCCCGCACTGCCGGCCCGCTCGGCGACGGCCGAGGTCGAGGAGCCGCACGACTCGCCGGAGTCGATCTACGACGTCGTGCCCACCGACACCCGCACGCCCTACGACGTGCGCGAGGTGATCCGGCGCGTGGTCGACGGCAGCCGGTTCCACGAGTTCAAGAAGCTCTACGGCGACACCCTGGTCTGCGGGTTCGCCCGGATCTTCGGCCACGAGGTCGGCATCGTCGCCAACAACGGCATCCTGTTCAGCGAGTCGGCGCTCAAGGGCGCCCACTTCATCGAGCTGTGCAACCAGCGCAAGATCCCGCTCGTGTTCCTGCAGAACATCACCGGCTTCATGGTCGGCCGCGAGTACGAGAACAAGGGCATCGCCCGCGACGGCGCCAAGCTGGTCACCGCCGTCGCCTGCAGCGTCGTGCCCAAGTTCACCGTCGTCATCGGCGGCTCGTTCGGCGCCGGCAACTACGGCATGTGCGGGCGCGCCTACGACCCGCGCTTCCTCTGGATGTGGCCCAACGCGCGGATCTCGGTGATGGGCGGTGAGCAGGCCGCCTCGGTCCTGGCGACCGTGGCCGGGCGTGAGGACGACGAGGAGTTCAAGGCGCCGATCCGCGACCAGTACGAGACCCAGGGCTCGCCCTACTACGCCAGTGCCCGGCTGTGGGACGACGGGATCATCGACCCCGCCGACACCCGCCGCGTGCTCGGCATGGCCCTCGCGGCGACGTCGTACACGCCCATTCCCGAGCCCCGCTACGGCATCTTCAGGATGTGACGACCTCATGAACACCCTCTTGATCGCCAACCGCGGCGAGATCGCCCTGCGGGTGATGCGCACCGCGCACCGCCTCGGCTGGCACACGGTCGCCATCCACACCGACCTCGACGTCGACGCACCGCACGTACGAGCCGCCGACCGCGCCGTCCGGGTCGAGTCCTACCTCGACGTCGACGCGGTCGTCGCGGCCGCACGCGAGAGCGGCGCCGGGTTCGTGCACCCCGGCTACGGGTTCCTCTCCGAGCGCGCGCCGTTCGCCCGCGCGCTGGCCGACGCCGGCATCACCCTGGTCGGTCCGTCGGCCGACGTCATGGACGCGATGGGCCGCAAGGACGCGGCCCGCGAGGTCGCGGTGGCCGCCGGCGTACCGGTCGTGCCGTCCTGGTCCACTCGACGACGACCCGGCGACCTTCGCCTACCCCGTGCTCGTCAAGGCGGCCGCCGGCGGCGGTGGCAAGGGCATGCGGGTCGTGCGCTCGGCCGACGACTACGCCGAGGCGTACGCCGCCGCGCAGCGCGAGGCGCGCTCGGCCTTCGGCGACGACACGATCCTGGTCGAGAAGTACGTCCAGTCCGGGCGCCACATCGAGGTGCAGGTCCTCGGTGACGCCCACGGGCACGTGCTCCACTTCTTCGAGCGCGACTGCTCCACCCAGCGACGCCACCAGAAGGTGCTGGAGGAGGCGCCCGCGCCGACGATCGACGACGCCCAGCGCGCGGCCATCACGTCGTCGGCGGTCGCCCTGTCGCAGCAGTGCGGCTACACCGGCGCCGGGACGGTCGAGTTCCTGCTCGACAACGTGACCGGCGAGTTCTACTTCCTCGAGATGAACACCCGCCTCCAGGTCGAGCACCCCGTCACCGAGGAGGTCGTCCGTGTGGAGGGTCGCCCGGACGGAGGCCGCGTCGACCTCGTCGAGCTGCAGCTGCTCGTCGCGACCGGCGAGCCGCTGCCCTTCGGCCAGGACGCCATCACGCTCGAGGGGCACGCGATCGAGGCACGCGTCTACGCCGAGGACTCGTTCAACGGCTTCCTCCCGCAGGCGGGGCGGACGTCGATCGTGCGCTGGGGGAGCGGCCAGGGTGTCCGCGTCGACCATGCCCTCGAGCCCGAGCAGGAGGTCAGCACGTCCTACGACCCGATGCTCGGCAAGGTGATCGCCTGGGGCACCGACCGCGAGGCCGCCCGCGCCGCGCTGGTCGCGGCGCTCGACGACACGGCGATCCTCGGCATCACCACCAACACCGGCTTCCTGCGCGCGCTGGCTGCCTCCGACGAGTTCCGCGACACCTCCATCGACACCGCCTGGCTCGACGACCACGAGGTGCCCGCACCCGACGCCGGGCTGGCGCGGGTGTTCGCGGCCTGGACCGAGGTGCTGCTCGACACCATGCCGGGGCAGGTGGCGCCGGCGGCCCGTGGCACGCGGACGGCTGGCGGATGGGGGCCGACCCCGCGCCCGACACCGTGGTCCTGGGCGACGACCTCGTGGTCGTCGACCGGCACCGGGGACGCGTCGAGCACGACGGCGCGAGCCACGACGTACGCCTGGTGTCCGCGGCCGACCACACGGTCCGCCTCCTCGTCGACGGCCGGGCCGACCACGCCGTGCTCAACGTGCAGCGCGACTTCGTCGAGGTCGTGCACCACGGACAGCGCTGGTCGTGGGAGCGTCCCGACCCCTTCGCCGACCACGCCGCCGCTGCCGGCGACGGCACGCTGCTCGCACCGATGCCCGGCACCGTCCTCGCGGTCAACGTCGCCGAGGGCCAGGCCGTGGTCGAGGGTGAGACGCTGGGCGTGATGGAGGCGATGAAGATGGAGCTCGCGCTCAAGGCACCCTTCGACGGCACGGTGGCCTCGGTCGGCGCGGCCGCCGGCGAGCAGGTCAGGCTGGGCGCCCCGCTCTTCGTGGTGGAGGCGTCGTGAGCCTCCCCATGACCGTCCGCGCCGAGGGCCTGCCCGAGCGGGTCACGATCTACGAGGTCGGGCCCCGCGACGGCCTGCAGAACGAGAAGGCGATCGTTCCGGTCGAGGTCAAGGCCGCGTTCGTACGACGCCTCGTGGCCGCCGGCCTGCCCGTCGTGGAGGCCACGTCGTTCGTCCACCCGAGGTGGGTGCCGCAGCTCGCGGACGCCGCTGAGCTGATGGCCGACCTCGGCGAGGAGGGCCGGCACCTGCCGGTGCTCGTGCCCAACGAGCGCGGCCTCGACCGCGCGCTCGAGCTGGGCCTCGAGCACATCGCCATCTTCGGCAGCGCGACCGAGACGTTCGCGACCAAGAACCTCAACCGCACCTTCGACGAGCAGTTCGCGATGTTCGAGCCGACGGTGGCGCGCGCCCGCGCGGCCGGGATGGACGTACGCGCCTACGTCTCCATGTGCTTCGGCGACCCGTGGGAGGGCGCCGTGCCGATCGAGCAGGTCGTGACCGCGGGCACGCGGCTCCTCGACCTGGGGGCCAGCCAGCTGAGCCTCGGCGACACCATCGGGGTCGCCACCGCCGGGCACGTGAAGGCCCTCGTGGCGGCGTTCGCCGACGCCGGCGTGGGCACCGACCGGCTGGCGATGCACTTCCACGACACCTATGGCCAGGCGCTGGCCAACACCCTCGCCGCGCTGCAGGAGGGGATCACCACCTTCGACGCCAGCGCCGGCGGCCTCGGCGGCTGCCCCTACGCGAAGTCGGCCACCGGCAACCTCGCCACCGAGGACCTCGTCTGGATGCTGACCGGTCTCGGGATCGACCACGGCGTCGACCTCGACGCCGTGGTGGCGACCAGCGTGTGGATGGCCGGCGAGCTCGGCCGGCCCAGCCCGAGCGCCGTCGTACGGGCGCTCGGCGGCGCGGGGTAGTCCAGTGGCGAACGACTGCCGGACGAGGCTGTGGACGACCGGTTCCCACTGGACCATCCGGACTCGGGCACAATCAGCCCCATGAGCCGCGTCGTCCACCTCCACATCGGCGCACCCAAGACCGGCACGACCTACCTGCAGGACCGGTTGGTGCTCAACGCCTCGTCCCTCGCGCGGCACGGCGTGACGATCCCCGGGCCGCGGATCGGGCGGGCCGACACGTTCCACTTCCGTGCCGCGCTCGACCTCCTCGACCAGGACTGGGGCGGCGCTCCGGGGCACGCCCACGGCGCCTGGGACGCGATGGTCAAGAAGGTGCGCCGCTCCGACGGCAACGTCGTGATCAGCCACGAGATCCTGGCCGGCGCCAAGCCCGACAAGATCGCCAAGGCGATGAACGACCTCGCCGGCAGCGAGGTCCACATCGTCTACTCCGCGCGAGACCTCGGCCGCCAGCTGCCCGCCGCGTGGCAGGAGTCGATCAAGCAGGGTCGCAAGTGGCCCTTCAAGCGCTTCCTCACCAAGGTCGAGCGCGGCCAGACCTGGTTCTTCAACGCGATGGACCTGCCCCGGGTGCTGTCCCAGTGGGGCGTGAAGCTGCCGCCCGAGCGGGTCCACGTGGTCACCGTCCCCCACGACCGCGGCCCCAACGGCGACGAGCTGTGGCTGCGGTTCTGCCGCGCGTTCGGCATCGAGCCGGAGTGGGCGCCGCTCGACTCCGAGCGCGACAACCGGTCGCTCGGCATCGCGGAGACGTCCCTGCTGCGCAAGCTCAACCGGCGCCTCGAGCTCGGCCTCTGGCGCGAGCCGGCCTACGACGGACTCATCCGCGAGCTGCTCGCGCAGGAGGTGCTGGTCTCCCGCAAGGCGCTGCCCGTGCGGCTGCCCCCCGACCGCTATGAATTCGCCGAGGCGCAGGCCGAGCTCTGGATCGAGTGGATCAAGGGCAGCGGCGTCGACGTCGTGGGTGACGTGGAGGACCTGCGGCCGCGCCGGCCTGCCGAGGAGGAGTGGCGCAACCCCGACCGGGTCCGCGCCAAGCTCGAGCTCGGGGCCGCGCTCGACGCGCTCACGGTCATGACGCAGGAGGCCGCCAGCCGCGGCACGGCCGACTCCATGGCCGAGCGGCTGCGCGACACGGCCCGTCGGCTGCGCGACCGTTGACCGCCGACGGTCCCGTCGTGTCCGGGTCGTCCGCACGCGCGTACGGCTGGGTCGCGCACCTGCGCGCCGGAGGTACGACGCCGTGGCTGGCGTGGTCCGGCCCGGACACTCCTGCGGCGGGCGCGACCGGTCCCCTCCCCGGGGCCCAGCAGCTCGAGCTGCTGCGCCGGGTCAACCTCGCCCTCGGGTCGAGTGCGCCGGCCCACCGTGGCGACGACCGCGCCCGCACTCGACTCGCGGACCGCGTGCTCGCGGCCCCGGCCGCCGGCCGCGGTCAGGCCGACCTGCCCCTCGTCGGCGTCGGTGCTCCCGGGTTCGGACCGCGACCGGTCGACCCGAGCGACGTCAGTGCCCGTGAGCTGCTCCGGGTGGCCGCCGCGCTGCTCGCCGACGACCTCGTGACGCTGGGCGCCGACCCCGTCAGCACGTCCTGGCGGCGGCCCTGGCGCCGACGGTTCCGGCTGGTCGGGGATCCCGTGCTGGTCGGTGCCCTGCGCCGCGACCTGCTCGCCCGCGGCCGGCCCGAGGGCGGACCCCGGCCCCTCCTCGTCGCCGTCGGCGCGCCCCTCGACGACCTGCTCGCCCACACGTGGACCCAGCGCTGCTTCGAGACCGGCGCCACGCCGTGGGCCGAGTGGCTGCGCTACTGGCGCGAGCGCGACCAGCTGCCCGCGCGCGCCGACCTGCTCGCCTCCGTACGCCGCTGGAACGCCCGTCGCCCGTTCGTGCGGATCGTCACCGACCTCGAGCGGCTGCCCCGGCAGCTCGGGGTGCGCTGCGCTGCCGCCGGTCCGGGTGCCCGGCGCCGACCAGGCCGAGCTGGCGCGGCGCGTCGCGGCGGTGCTCGGCCTCAAGGTCCCCGCCCACGAGCGCCCGGCCCTGATGCGCACGCTGCAGCGACGGATCCCCGACACCGGCGTCGCGCCCGTCGGCGTCCCTGCTCGGGAGCGGGAGTGGGTCACGTCCTCGGCGGCACGCATGTCACGCGGCCTGACCCGCGCTGGCTACCCTGTCGTCGGCGACCTCGCCGATCTCGCGCCCCGCGAGGCATGGACCGCGGCGCCCGGCCCGGCCGCCGCCGAGCAGCAGGTGCTGGACCTGGCGGTCACCATGCTGGTCGACCCGGGCTGGCGACGGACGGAAGCGCAGGTGGAGCGGTGAGCAAGAAGGTGCTCCTGCACGTCGGCTGCCCCAAGACGGGCACGTCCTACCTCCAGGACGTGCTGTTCCGCAACCAGGAGGTCCTGCGGGGGCACGACATCCTCTATGCGGCCGACCGCTTCGACGCGCACTTCCTCGCCGCGCTCGACCTGATGACCCTGCCGTGGGGTGGCCTGGAGACGGAGGCCGTCGGAGCGTGGGACCGGCTCGCCGCCCAGGTCCGCGACTGGCCCGGCACGGCGATCATCAGCCACGAGATCTTCGCCCGCGCCACCCCGACCCAGGTCGAGCGCGCCCTCGCGTCGCTGGGTGACGCCGAGGTCCACCTCGTGCTCTCGGTGCGCGACCTGGTGCGTCAGGTCCCGGCCGAGTGGCAGGAGAACGTCAAGCACCGCAGCCACATCACGTACGCCACGTTCCTGCGCACGATCCGCGACCCGGCGCGCGGGTCGAAGATCGGCTCGTGGTTCTGGGCGGTGCAGGAGATCCCCGACATCCTGCACCGGTGGGGGGCATCGCTGCCGGCGGACCGGGTCCACCTGGTCACCGTCCCGCCGACCGGCTCCGACCGTGGTGAGCTGTGGCGCCGCTTCTCGCGCACGTTCGGCCTCGACGACCTCCCGCTCGACCTCGCCGCCGAGCGGGAGAACCCGTCCCTCGGCGTGCCGGAGACCTCGTTGCTGCGCACCATCAACCAGCGGGTGACCTCGATCCTCGCGCCGCCGGACTACCGGCCGCTGGTGCGCGAGCTGCTGGCCCACCAGACCCTCTCGCAAGGGGTGGCCTCCGCCCGGCTCGGCCTGCCGCCGGACGACCACGCCTGGGCCCAGGACCTGTCCCGCAGCTGGGTGGCCGGCCTCGCCGCGCGCGGCTACGACGTCGCCGGCTCGCTGGACGACCTCGTCGGGACCGACCCGGGCTCGTTCGCCGACCCCGACTCCGCGACGGCCGACGAGCTGCTGCCCCCGGCGCTCGACGCGATCAGCGCCCTCCTGGTGGAGGCCGCGCGGCTGCGGGCCGTGGAGGAACGGCTGCACGAGGAGCTGCGGGAGGCGCACGCGGAGCGCGACCGGGCGCGGCTGACGCCGTCGTACCGGCTCCGGCGCAAGGTGGTCACCACGCTCGAGGACAGCGCCGCCGGACGTGGGACGCTCGACGCCTACCGTCGGGCCAGGAGCCGGGGCAAGGGCTAGCACGGTGCGCGCGAGTCCGTGGCCCGTCCGAGCCGATGACCTGCTGTTCCGGGATGCCGTCGAGCCGGACATCGAGGCCCTGCTCTCCTTCCGCAACGACCCCGCGGTCAACCACTTCATGGTGCGGACCCACGTCGACCCCGCCGACCTCCGGCGGGACTGGCTGGCCGTGCCGACCAGCGCCACGGACCACTCCTGCGTGGTCGAGCGGAACGGGCGCGTGGTGGCGATGGGATTCCTCGACATCGTCGACGGCCCCGGCCAGCCCGGCCGTCCGACGGGCACCGACGGCCTGATCGGCTACATCGTCGATCCCCGCTTCGCCGGGCAGGGCATCGGCACGGCGACCGCCCGGGCACTGCTGGGCGCCGCGTTCGACGGGCTCGGCCTGCGCCGCGTCACGGCGGGCGCCAACGCCGACAACACGGCGTCCGTGCGCGTCCTCGAGCGCGTGGGCATGCGCCGGGAGCGGCTGGCCCGCAAGGCCCTCTGGCACCACGAGCTCGGGTGGCTGGACGAGGTGGAGTACGCGATGCTCGCCGAGGAGTGGACGGCCGGCCGACAGCCCCAGGGGTCCTGATCGGCGGGCTCACGGGTCGCTCAGCCCTGGTACGGCGGCGCGACTCCCCAGCCCCAGCGCGGTGTGGGGGCGTGCTCGACCGGGCTGGCTCCCGGTTGTGAGTTCTCCATGGCCAGCCGGGTGCCCCACTCGAGGTAGCCGATGACGGCCGCCCGGAACTCGGGATCCGCAGGCAGCTCCGCGTCGTCGGCTGCCAGGCTCATCGTGGCCGCGAACCGGTGCCGTTGTGCCGGGGTGATGGCCAGCCCGAGGTGGTGGCGGAGCATCGACTCGTACCCTCCGTGCCGCTCCGTGTACGTCTCCGGTCCGCCGAGCACCTCGGCCCACCAGTCCGCGACGTGCGCGCGGTGACGCACCGACACCCCTCCGGGGAAGAAGCCCGACAGGGCGTCGTCGGCCTCGACGCGGTCGTAGAAGCAGTCGATCATCCGACGCAGCGCGACGAGACCTCCTGCCCACTCGTACAGCGTGGGCACCGCCGGCTCGTCGACCGCACTCATCAGCGCCTGCGCGGCAGCAGCTCGCGGTCGGCGTAGCGACCGATCCGCCACGTCGCGAAGCCGTCGGCTCCGGCGCCGACGACGCCGCCGACCCCCGGGATGCGGCGACCGACCGTGGTGGCCAGCCGCTTGCCGGCGACGCGGGTGATGATGTCGGTCGCCACGACCTTGGAGATCACCGCGTCGAGCGTCGGGTCGTGCATCGGCGCCAGCGCCAGCGCCATCGGAGTGGTGGGCAGCTTCTTCTTCCGGACCAGGTCGCCGACCTGGTCCTCGCCGAGCAGCATCGCGAGGATCGCGTTGCGGACACGAGGGTCGGTGAGGTCGTGGCCGCGCAGGTGCGCGATCCCGGCGACCATCCGGCACTGGATCACGGCGAGACCGGTGATGTTGGCCGGGATGGCGATCATCGCCGTCACCAGGCCGCCGACGTTGGTGACGAAGCCCTGCGCCCCGGCGATCCGGACGTTGTTCTCGATGACCTCGTGGATGGCGCGCTCGACGTTGCCGTGCTGCTCGGCCAGCTGCTTGTCGGCCGCCTCCGCGGCCGGGTTCAGCGGACCGATGCCGTCGATGGCCCGGTTGAGCGCCTCCCGGACGAAGCCGCTGGTCAGCCCGGGCGCGAGCTCGTGGAGCCGCGGCGCGAGCTGCCGGACGGCGGTCTGCTTCATCCCCATGCCCCGATCGTACGGTCGTGGGCCGCGGCAGGTCGGCGACGGTCCTTGCAGGAGCAGAGGCGCTGCCCGCCGGAAGGTCGTGGTCTAGCGTGCGAATCGTGCCGATCGCCCCCGCCCCGACGCCGTGGGCCTTCCCGCCCCACGCTTCGTGGGATCCCGACGACGACCTGGTCGCGCTCGGTGCCGACCTGGAGCCCGGCACCCTCATCACGGCGTACCGCGCCGGGCTCTTCCCGATGCCGGTCACCCTCGACGCGGAGGACCAGCTCGGCTGGTTCTCCCCGGTCGAGCGCGGCGTGCTGCCCCTCGACGGGATGCGCGTCTCCCGGTCGCTGCGCCGCTCGGCGCGTGACTTCGAGATCCGCATCGACACCGCGTTCGACGAGGTGGTCGCCGAGTGCGGCAGCGCCGAGCGACCCGACGGCTGGATCACCACGGGCTTCGCTCGCGCCTACGGCAGGCTCCACCGGCTCGGGTGGGCGCACTCCGTGGAGGCGTGGCGTGGCGGTCGCCTGGCGGGCGGTCTGTACGGCGTGGGCATCGGTGGCCTCTTCGCCGGCGAGTCGATGTTCCACCGCGAGCGCGACGCGTCGAAGGTCGCACTGCTGGGCCTGGTGGACCTGCTCCGTGACCAGTACGCCGACCAGCGCGTGCTGGACGTCCAGTGGCAGACGCCCCACCTCGCCTCGCTCGGCGTCGTCCGACGTCCGCGCGGGGAGTACCTCGAGGCCCTCGAGCACGCGCTGACCATCCCGTTGCCGGCGCTGCTTCAGGTGGACGACTAGCGGTGCGCGCGGGAGGGTGGGCCGAGCGTGACGACGCGACCGCGTCCCAGCGAAGGGGGAGCCCATGACCATCCGAACCCGACTCACCGTGACCAGTGCCGTACTGCTGGTCGGCGCAGTGACCACGGCCTGCGGTGGTGGAGGCGGCGGCGCCCCCTCCGACGCCAGCGAGAAGGACTTCTGCGCCGCACAGTCCAGCCTGGTGGAGAACCTGTTGCCCGACGACCTGGCCAACCCGGAGATGCCGAGCAACGAGGACATGGCGAAGGCCGTCCGGGACTGGGGAGCCGAGATCGAGGAGGTCGGCACCCCGGAGGGCATCCCCGACGACGCCCGCGCCGGGTTCGAGGCGGTCGTCGAGCAGGCCAACGACATCGACGCCTCCGACTTCACGATGGAGAAGCTGGAGGAGCTGGAGATGGGCGGCGCGGACGCGTCCGCAGAGGTGAAGGAGCAGGCGCAGGCCTTCTCCGACTACCTCACCGAGACGTGCGGCAACCCGATGGACGACCTCGAGCTGCCGGAGGTGCCGGACATGTCGGAGACGCCCTAGCCCATCGGCTGACGCCTCGCCCGGCGCCGCGTCGTCGACGGGGAGCCGTACGCGGCACCGGCGAGTAGCATCGACGGCACCGGCGCTGGGGAGGAGACCCATGTCCATCACGCGCGAGGGCAGGACGTGCTCGTTCTGCGGTGTCCCAGGTGGCCCCGGCACCGACGTCCCGCTGATCGGTGGGCTCGGCGCCCAGATCTGCGTCGGCTGCGTCGACGAGTTCCACGCGCTCGTGCACGACGAGGAGCGGGCCGCGGCTGCCCGGCGCACCATGCCGTGGGAGACCATGTCCGACGCGGAGGTCCTCGCCACCCTCCCGCTGATCCTGGCCTCGGCCGAGCAGAACCTGAACTTCGCGCACGAGTGGGTCGACCTGCTGCGCGAGCGAAAGGTCTCCTGGGCGGAGATCGGCCGCGCGCTCGGGGTGTCCCGCCAGGCCGCGTGGGAGCGGTTCGCGAGGAAATCGGGCGACAACGGCGCCACTGCGTGAGACGATCCGTCTGCGTCAAGGTAGACTTGACGGGCCGGCGTCGGTCGGGCTCCACGGGGGTGAGTCCGATCGGCGCCCGCCTCACTTCAGCAGTCTCGACAGCCGTCTGTCGGCCAGCGGCTTCCCACCGGTCTGGCACGTGGCGCAGTACTGCAGGCTCGAGTCGGCGAACGACACCTCGCGCACCACGTCGCCGCACACCGGGCAGTTCTGCCCGGTCCGGCCGTGGACCGCGAGGTTGCTCTTCTTCTCGCCCTTGAGCTCGCTCGCGGCGAGGCCGCTGGAGCGCTGCACCGCGTCGCCCAGCGTGCCGCGGATCGCGTCGTACAGGGTCTGCAGCTCGGCCTCGTCCAGGCTGTTGGCCGGCTTGAAGGGCGACATCCTCGCTGCATGGAGGATCTCGTCGGAGTAGGCGTTGCCGATGCCGGCGATGATCGACTGCATCCTCATCACGCCCTTGATCTGCTTGCGACCCTCCGCCTCCAGGATCGCCCGGAGTGCCTCGAGGGTGAAGTCGTCGGCCAGCGGGTCCGGTCCGAGCCGGGCGATGCCGGGCACGTCGGCGGGGTCGCGCACGACGTAGATGGCGAGGCTCTTCTTGGTGCCCGCCTCGGTGATGTCGAGTCCCGGCTGCGTCTCGAGTCCGGGTCGTCGATGACGACGCGGGCGGCCAGCGGGTTCTTGCTGTTGGGCCTGGCCGGCAGAGCCGGGACCTCGTCGCGCCAGCGGATCCAGCCCGCCCGCGCGAGGTGCACGACGAAGTGCACGCCGCTCGCGTCGACGTCGAGGAACTTGCCGTGGCGCGTCACGTCGTCGACGAGCGTGCCGTGCAGCGCGTGCAGCGGTGGGTCGAACGTCTTGAGGGCGCTGAACGCGGCCAGGTCGATGCGGCTGATCGCCCGGCCGACCAGGCGCCCGCGCAGGTCCTGGACGAGCGCTTCCACCTCTGGCAGCTCAGGCACGCACCCGAGTCTAGGCACGCTCGGCCCTAGGCACAGCCTTGTGGGCCGGGTCACAATGGGTCATGGCCCAGCCGCGCGTCCCGCACACCCGGGAGGTCTTCCTCGACCCCCGCGGGGACGACCGCTCGCTGCGCGTGACCTGGCACCAGGAGTCGCAGCTCGTCGTGCTGTCCCTGTGGCGCGACAACGTCTGTGCCGGCACCTTCCGGCTCGCCGCCGACGAGGTCCCCGACCTCATCTCCTTCCTGCGCCAGGGGCTCGACCAGGCCTACGACGCCGCGCGCGAGCGGGTCGAGCGCGTGGAGCGGCCGAGCCAGGCGGGCTGAGGGCTGTCGGAACCACCGGGTACCCGGTGGTTCCTCGGGTTATCGACCGTTGCAACGGTCGATAAGCACGCCGATCACCGGGTACCCGGTGAACGCGACTCGCGGAGTATCCGGCGGTCTAAGGGTGAGTCTAGATTCGCCGATACCGTCGGGTGGTGGACCCGATCCGTAATCCGTACGCGCCCGGCGCGGGCCAGCGCCCGCCGGAGCTCGCCGGCCGTGACGAGCAGCTCGCCGCCTTCGACGTCGTCCTCGAGCGGGTCGCGAAGGGTCGGCCCGAGCGCAGCCTGGTGCTCACCGGCCTGCGCGGAGTGGGCAAGACCGTGCTGCTCAACGCGCTGCGCGGCGCGGGCGTACGCAAGGGCTGGGGCACCGGCAAGCTCGAGGCCCGGCCCGGGCAGGGGCTGCGCCGTCCCCTCAGCAGCGCGCTCCACCAGGCCGTGCGGGAGCTCGGCCACCGCGACGAGGAGTCGGTCGACCACGTCCTCGGGGTGATCAGGTCCTTCGCGCACCGCGACGCCGGCACGGGCGCGCGGCTCAAGGACCAGTGGAGCCCCGGGATCGACGCGCCCGTGGTGCGGGGCCGGGCCGACTCCGGGGACATCGAGATCGACCTCGTCGAGCTGTTCACCGACGTCGGCGGGCTCGCGGCCGACGTCGGCAAGGGCATCGGGATCTTCATCGACGAGATGCAGGACCTCGGACCCGACGACGTCTCCGCCCTCTGCGCCGCCTGCCACGAGCTCAGCCAGTCCGGGCTGCCGGTGATCGTCGTCGGTGCCGGCCTGCCGCACCTGCCCGCGGTGCTGAGCGCGAGCAAGTCCTACAGCGAGCGCCTCTTCCGCTACCAGCGCATCGACCGCCTCGCCCGCGAGGCGGCGGACCGTGCCCTGGAGGCCCCGGCCGCCGAGGAGGACGCCGCGTTCGAGCCCGCGGCCCTCGCCGCGATGTACGACGCCACCGGCGGCTACCCCTACTTCATCCAGGCCTACGGCAAGGCCGTGTGGGACCTGGCCCCGCGCTCACCGATCACCGCCGCCGACGTGGCGGTCGCCGCTCCCGAGGCCGAGTCGGAGCTCGCGGTCGGCTTCTTCGGCTCCCGCTACGAGCGAGCCACGCCGGGGGAGCGGGACTACCTGATGGCGATGGCCGACGTGGCCGCCGACCAGGACGAGGCCGACGGCGACGCCGTGCTCAGCGCCGACGTCGCCGCCCGGCTGGGCAAGAAGCCGCAGTCGCTGTCGCCGGCGCGCGACTCGCTGCTCAAGAAGGGGCTCGTCTACTCCGGGGAGCGCGGCCGGATCGCGTTCACCGTGCCGCACTTCGGGCGCTACCTGCGCGAGCGCGGCTGACGCCTGGCTGGGCGGTGCGCGGTGGACGCGACCCGCCGCCCAGCGGTACCCCAGCCACGCTCCGGCACTCAGGAAGGTGGCTCACGCACCGCCCGGCTCCGGCGGAGGCGTGCGGAGCTCCCGCGGCAGGTCCTCCAGCATCCGGAGCCAGAGCTCGCTGGCGGTGGGGTACGACGCCACCGCGTGCCGCAGCACGTGCACCGGGACCCCGCCGACGATGGCCACCGTCGCCGCATGGACCAGCTCGCCGGCCTCCGGGCCGACGAAGGTCGCGCCGACCAGCAGCCGGGTGTCGACGTCGACGACCAGCTGCGACTCTCCCTCGACGTGGTCGCGCAGCAGGCCGGTGCCGGCGGCGGCCGAGCTGGGCACCCGGGAGACGACGACGTCGTGGCCGGCCGTCGCGCGCCTCGGCCTCGGTGAGCCCCACGCTGGCCACCTCGGGGTCGGTGAAGACGACCTGGGGGACTGGCGCCTCACGGTCGGGCTCCCACGCCACCTCATCGGCGGCACCCGCGGCGATCCGCGCTCCGACGACGCGGGCCTGGTGCTTGCCCCAGTGGGTCAGCGGCGGACCGCCGCTCGCGTCACCGACGGCGTGCAGCCAGTCCGGCATCCGGCCGCCGGTCACGTCGTCCGGGGTCAGCCCGACGGAACCGAGCCCGATGTCGTCGAGCCGCGGCGAGCGACCGATCGCGAGGAGCACCTCGTCCGCCTCGACCTCGCCCACGCTGGTGCTCAGCGTCACGACACCCCCGTGGATCCTGCCGACACCCGACGGCACCGGCTCGGCCCGGCGTACGCCGCTCACCTCGGCGCCGAACCGCACGGTCACGCCGCGACGGCCCAGGCTCGTCAGGACGGCGTCGCCGGCGAACGGCTCGGTGCGGGCGAGGAGGCGGTCGCCGCGGACGAGGAGGGTGACCTGCGAGCCGAGCGCGGCCATCCAGATCGCCGCCTCGCACGCGACGACACCACCGCCGACGACGGCCAGCCGGTCCGGGACCTCGACGACTCCGGTGGCGTCGCGGGAGGTCCACGGGAGGGCGTCGGCGTACATCTCGGGCACGGTGGCCTCGCTGCCGGTCGCGATCACGACCGCCCGGCGGGCGCGGACGCTCCGGTCGCCCTCCTCCGACGTGACCCGGATCGTGCGCTCGCCGGTGAGGCGACCTGCCCCGCGCAGCACCGCGATGCCGGCGCCGTCCGCCCACGACACCTGGCCCGAGTCGTCGTAGTCCGAGACCCAGTAGGCGCGCCGCGCGAGCAGCTCCTTCGGCTCCACCTGCGCGGTCGAGACGCCCGTCAGGTCGGTGGTCACGTCGGCCACGGCGACCGGGCGCAGAAGCGCCTTGCTCGGGATGCAGGCCCAATAGCTGCACTCGCCCCCGAGCAGCTCGTGCTCGATCACCGCCGATGTCATGCCGGTGCCCTCGACGGCGTACTGGGCGGCGTTCTCCCCGGCCGGGCCGCCGCCGATCACCACGACGTCGTACTCCTCGGTCTCCATGGCCGCAGGCTACGCGGCGGGGTGCCCGGTCAGTCGACGGTGAGCATGGTGGCGCCGAGGCCGATCATCATGGTGCCGCCGGCGGTGCTGAGGGCGTCGAGGCGGGTGGGCCGTCGCGCGAACCAGGTGCGGGCGGCGCCCGCGGCCAGCGCCCAGATGCTGTCGGACGCCACCGCGAGGAGGCCGAAGACCAGGCCCAGCAGGAGCGTCTGCGCCGCGACCGGACCGGTCGGGTCGGTGAACTGCGGCAGGAAGGCCACGAAGAAGACGATCGTCTTGGGGTTGGTCGCGCCGACGGTGAAGCCGATCCGCACCGGGTGGCCCCGCCTCACCGGAGTGGCCGTCGCCATCGCCTCGCGGGCGTCGCGGCGGTGGCGGATCGACTGCACGCCGAGCCAGATGACGTAACCGGCTCCGAGCACCTTGATCGCGGTGTACGCCGTCGCGCTGGCGGCCACGACCGCGCCGAGGCCGACCGCCACGAGGGCGACCTGGGCGACCAGGCCGAGCGCGTTGCCGACGACCGAGAGCAGCGCCTCGCGGCGACCCACGGTGAGGGCGCGGCCGATGGTGAAGAGCAGGCTGGGACCCGGAACCTGGATGAACAGGATCGAGGCGACGAGGAAGGCGACCCACTGGCTCGACGACGGCATGGACCCAAGTGTGGGGCCGCGCGCCACCGCTGTCAGTTCGATATCAGCGGCTGGCCGGGCCCGGCAAACTCGTTGCCCTCGCCGCTGAGTCTCTGGGAGACTCAGCGCCGAGGGCGTCGTCCAGCGCCCAGCCCGCGCGTCGGCCCCAGTCCGAGCGAGGTGGCGAAGGGGAGCAGATCCTCGGGCGACACCACGGATCGCATCGTTGACGCCCGCTGCAGCGGCGTACTGGGGACGCAGCGCAGTCGAAGGTGATCACGATGACCAAGGACAGTGACTTCAAGCGGGTCGTGCGGACCCGCATGGCCGAGACCGGTGAGGGCTACGCCGCTGCGCGCGCGGCGGTGGAGGCGACCCGCAGCCCGAGCGGAGCGGCGTACGACGAGGCGCGGGCCGAGCAGCAACGGCTGGTGGGCCGGTTGTTCACCGACGGACGCATCGAGCGGGTCCCGGCGAAGCGCAAGGTGCGTGCCGCGGTGCTGCTCGAGGTGCTGAGCCGGTTCGAGCCGGGTCGCGACTACACGGAGCGCGAGGTGAATGAGATCCTCCTCGGCGTGCACGAGGACTTCGCCTACCTGCGCCGCGAGCTGGTCAACTACCACTACCTCGAGCGGGAGGCCGGGCGCTACCGCACCGCCGGGCAGGCACCGGAGCGCTCCGCGGTCGAGCACCAGGAGATCCCCGCGTGGGAGGCGCACTGGCTGCCGGCCTTCCTCGAGGGGCGCTGACTCGTCGGGCCCTTCCCCGAAGGGCGCTGACCGGGCACGCTGGCTGCATGACCACAGGCATCGACCCCGAGGTGGCACCGTCCGGTCCCGGCTGCGTGGAGTGCGAGGAGGCCGGCGGGTGGTGGGTGCACCTGCGCCGGTGCGCGCAGTGCGGCCACGTCGGCTGCTGCGACTCCAGTCCCGCCCAGCACGCCACGGCGCACCACGAGGCGACCGGGCACCCGGTGATCCAGAGCTTCGAGCCGGGGGAGGACTGGTTCTGGGACTTCACCCGGTCTGCGGGCGTGCTCGGGCCGCGGCTCGCCGACCCGCAGAGCCACCCCGAGGACCAGACCGCGCCCGGGCCGGCCGGCCGCGTCCCCGACGACTGGCGCAGCCACATCCACTGACTCACCCGCCCCGGCGTGCCATGCTCGCTCCATGCGTCGTACGTCGCGCGCCCGCCGCGCCCGTGACCCACGCGAGCGACCGCAGGTCGTCGCCCACCGCGGCAGCAGCCACGACACGCCGGAGCACACCCTCGCCGCTTACGTGAAGGCGCTCGACGAGGGCGCCGAGGGACTCGAGTGCGACGTCCGGCTGACCGCCGACGGACACCTGGTGTGCGTGCACGACCGCGACCTGCGACGTACGGCGGCGACCCCGGGGCTGGTGTCGACGATGAACCTCGCCGAGCTCGACGAGCTCGACTTCGCATCGTGGAAGAGTCCCTGGGCGGAGCTGGACGACGAGGCCCCCGAGCGCGATCCCGAGACCGGCAAGGTGCTGACGCTGCGCAAGCTGCTGGACATGGTCGCGGACTACGACCGGCACGTGGACCTGGCCATCGAGACCAAGCACCCGACGCGCTTCGGTGGGCTGGTCGAGCGGCGGCTCCTCGAGACCCTGGGCGACTTCGGCTGGGACGGGGCCGGGTCGCCGGCCAGGATCATGAGCTTCTCGCTCAACGCGGTCAACCGCGTGCGCAAGCTGGCGCCCGAGCTCGACGTGGTGATGCTGGTCGAGAAGGCGCACCACTGGCCGGTGCTCCGCCCCGTGGTCGCGGACGACTGGATCATCGGTCCGGGCATCAAGGAGCTGCGCGACCACCCGGGGCTGGGCAGGCACCTCGTCAAGGCCGGCCGGGAGATCCACGTCTGGACCGTCAACACCGCCGACGACCTGGAGGTCTGCCTCGACCTCGGGGCCACCGCCGTGATCAGCGACCGACCGGCCCACATGCTGGAGCTGCTCGACAGATAGGTTCGGGGAATGGCCAAGAAGTCGCGCAACCGCCCGCAGCCCGCCGCCGCCGCTCCCGGTGAGGTCGGCCCCCGCCAGCCCTGCCCCTGCGGCTCCGGCAAGCGCTACAAGGCGTGCCACGGTGCGGCCGGTGGCGCGGCCCCGACGTTCGTCGCCCGGCCGTTCGAGGACATGCCCGGCGAGTGCGACGTGATCGCGCTGCGCGAGCTGGTCCCGGCCGCCACCACCCCGTTGACGCTGAAGGACGGTGGCCGCACCATCCGGCTCGCGACCCTGCTGCCCGGCGCCGCACCGGCCATGGTGCGCGAGTCGGGCGACGTCTGGCTGGGCCTGCAGGTGCAGCACTCCTACGGCAACCCCGCCCGCGACCTCGGCGCCGTCCTGGAGGCCGCGCTGGCGACCGAGGAGCCGGGCATCGTCGGCCTGCCCGCCGATCCCGGCGACGGTCCGAGGCTGCAGGACCTCATCAGCGACACGAGCCTCGACATCACCGTCCACGACGGGTTCGAGTACTGGATCGACGACATCCCCGACCGCGACGCCGGCATGGAGGCGGCCCTCGAGCAGGCCAACGGCGGCGTCATGCCCACCACCCGGCTGGCCTCGGTCGACGCGGCGTACTGGACCGACGTGGGCACCAAGGAGCACCTCCGCTGGGTCATGCCGCACCCGGAGGACGCGCTGCTCGACGCCCTGGCCCGACTCCACGCGGCGGGTCAGGACTCGGTGGCCGAGGGCTCGAGGCTCGTTGGCATGTTCCGCGCCCACGGCCTGCTCGCGCCGGTGTGGGACCTCCCCCTGGGGACGGGCGCCGAGGTGCTCGAGGAGCCGGCCGCGCGCTTCGCCGCAGACCTCGAGGAGGCGATGAAGGGTGGCGAGCTGACCGCCGCCGAGCGCTCCGCCCGGGCCGGGCTCGCCAACCGTCAGGTGACGATCCGGTAAGAGCCGGTCCACGGCTCCTCCACGTCGTGAACACAACACGTCCAGCGGTTGTGTCGGCGCTCAGGGGCGGAGTAGATTCCATTCCGCCCGGTCGTTGTTGTTTCCCCCGTCAACAACGACCGGGCTCTCACCTCTTCTGGCCCTGTCCGGGCGCAGCCACGACCTCAGTCGTCGGAGTTGCGCGCCCGCACCCGCCAGGCCTCGAGGTGGTCGAAGCCCTTCGCGGAGACCCGACGCAACCGGCGCCAGCGCCACGCCGGCTCCTCCGCGGTTTCCTCGTCCGTCTCGGAGGCGGCGGTGAGTGCCGCGTGCACGCCCGTGTCGACGAGCACGGTGCCGGGGCGGGCGGCCGAGGTCAGCCGCGAAGCCGCGTTGACGGTCGATCCGAAGACGTCGCCGAGGCGGCGTATTACGGCTCCGTGCGCGATGCCGGCGCGCACGGCCGGGAAGGGGTCCTCGTCGTCGGCGCCGCGGGTGGTCAGCTCGAGGGCGATCGACACGGCGGCCTCGGGCGAGGAGACGGTGAACAGCACCTCGTCGCCGATGGTCTTGATGACCTGGCCGCCGTGGTCGACGACCAGGGTGGTGGTGTCCTGCTCGAAGCGGTCGACCCACTCCACCAGCTCGGCACCGTCGAGGCTGCGGCTCTGCGTGGTGTAGCCGACGATGTCGACGAAGCACACCGACAGCCGGGTCTCGGCCTGCGCGAGCACGCTGGAGTCCTCGAGCAGGTGGCTCGCGGCGCTGGCCAGGTGGCGGCGCCACACGTAGCTCTGCAGCGCCTCGACCCGGGGGAGGACGTCGGTGGCCAGGTCGGTCAGGGCGGTGGCGGGGTCGCCGCCCTCGACCGCGAGGCCGGCCAGCAGGGTGGTCTGCCACTCCGCGAGCCGGGCGTAGCTGCGGCCCCACGTGCGCACGAGCGCGGCCTGCGAGTCGGGCGACAGGATGCCGATGTCGACCAGCTCGGCACTGAGCCGCAGCGCCTCGACGTCGGTCTCCGCGAACGCGACGTCGTCGTCGGCGTGGTGCGGGAAGCCGAGCTGGTGCCAGAGCGTGACCGCGAGCTCGAGGGGCACGCCTGCACGCTGGGCGACCTCGACCCGGGTCAGTCCGGGCTCGCCGCCCAGCAGGTAGGCCTCCATCGCCCGGACCACGTCCGCCGGGACGTCGAGGTCGACGCCCTCCGTCGCGTCGGCCAAGCGCCTCAGCCTCCTCCGACCCGTCCCGCTGCGGCGGCCCGCAGGGCAGCGCCGAACGCGGGGACCTCGTCGGCCAGCTCCTCGATGCGCTCGGCCGTGAAGTGGACGACCCGGAGCGGGGTCAGCGCCACGACGGTCGCCGAGCGCAGCGTGCGGTTGACGATGGCGCTCTCACCGACGACGGCGCCCGGACCCAGGGAGGCGATCTCCACGCCACCCTTGCGGACCGAGACCTCACCCTCGGTGATGAGGTACGCCTTGTCCGCCGGGGTGCCGGCCGCGATGGGCGACCAGCCCTGGGGCAGCGTCAGCGCCCTGCCTCCGGCCAGCACGCGCCGGGCGTCGGCGGGGTCGAGGGCATCGAGGATGGAGTCGTTCATGACCCCTCAACGATCCACCGCGCCGAACGTGATGCCTCCTCGGGCACCAGCGCGCCTCAGTCGACGTGAAGCGGCTCACGTGCGACGGGGCAGCTCATGCAGCGCGGTCCGCCCCGACCCGACCCGAGCTCCGAGCCGGCGATCCGGACGACCTCGATGCCGGCGTCCTCGAGCCGGTCGTTGGTCTCGTCGTTGCGCTCGTAGGCCACCGCCACGCGTGGCGCCAGTGCCAGGGTGTTGTTGCCGTCGTCCCACTGCTCGCGCTCGGCGGTGACCGGGTCGAGGCCGGTGTCGATCTGGTGCAGCGTGTCGATCTGCATCGCCTTGGCGGCCGCGACGAGGAAGGGCTCGGAGTCGCTGACGGTGAGCGTCAGGTCGGACTCGCCGGATCCCCGGTCGTCCATCGTGACCGTGAAGGCACGGAGGGTGTCGGCGACGTTGGGGTACATCACGACCTTGTCGACGTCGACCATCGTGCACACCGTGTCGAGGTGCATCGTGGCGCGCTCCTGGGCGATCGGCACGGCCAGCACCGTGTGGGCCAGGTCGGCGTGGAAGACCTGGCGGGCCAGGCGCTCCACCCCGGCGGGAGTCGTACGCTCCCCGACCCCGACCGCGATCACCCCGGGGGCGAGCAGCAGGACGTCACCGCCCTCGACGTGCTCGTTGTGCCACCCGTGGATCTTGCGGCTGCCGGCGAAGCGCTGGTGCTCGGTGTAGATCAGCTCGGTCAGCTGCGTCTCGCGCTTGCGGGCCGGCATCGCGAGGCTGGTGACGGCGACCCGGTCCTGGATCCAGACGCTCGAGTCGCGGGTGAAGAGCAGGTTGGGCAGCGGGTCGATGAGGAAGTCGTGCGGGTCGAGGAGGCTGGTGACCAGCCCGTGCCCGCCCCGCACCTCGTCGTTGCGGATGCCGGCGGTGAGCACGTCGGTCAGCTCGGCGGGCGACAGCTCGCGCAGCGCCTGCGCGAGGTAGCGGCGCATGGTGTCGCCGAGGTGCAGCCCGGACAGCGCGCTGGTGATCGCGTGGTTGCGCGCCAGCTCGCTCTCGAGCGTCTCGGTGAGCAGCTCGGTGAGGTAGAGCACCTCGACCCCGCGGTTGCGCAGGGTCTCCGCGAACGCGTCGTGCTCGTCCTGCGCCCGGCTCACCCAGGGAATGCCGTCGAAGAGGAGCCGGTCGTTGTTGCGGGGGGTGAGGCGCTTGAGCTCGTTGCCGGGACGGTGGAGCATCACGGTGGCCAGACGGCCGACCTCGCTGTCCGCGCCGTGGGGGGTGGAGACCATGACCGGACTCTAGCGCCCGGTCGCGGGTCACGTGTCCGCCCAGTGGTCGCCTCCGAAGCAGGCGAGCGACCCCGTCCCGGCACGTGTCCGACCTACGTCCGTGCGGCTCGCCACTCGTCGGCGAGGAGGGCGTAGTCGTAGGAGTCGGTCCAGACCCCCTTGGACCAGAAGTCACCGCGCCGGTGGCTCTCGCGCCGCATCCCGAGGCGCTCGCAGAGGGCGGCGGAGCGGTCGTTGCGGGCGTCGAGGTTGGCCACGATCCGCCGCAGCCCGTAGTGCTCGAAGCCCAGGCGGAGCACCTCGCGGGCCGCCTCGGTCGCGAAGCCGCGGCCGGCGTGCTGGGACAGGACCGTCCAGCCGATCTCGCCCTCGGTGAGTCCCGTTCCCTGCAGGTGCAGCATCGAGTCACCGACCACCTCCCCGTCGTGCTCGACCACCAGGCCGATGAACCGCCCGTCCCCGGGATCGGTGCGCCGGCGCACCATCTCGACGACCTCGGCCCGGTTCAGGGGACGGGTGAGCAGCAGGCTGGTCCACGCCTCCGACGCCCACGGCGCGACGAAGGCATCGGCGTCGCGGAGCTCGTAGGGACGCAGCACCAGCCGCTCGGTGAGCAGCGGCCACACGGGCGGGTCGGGGGTGAGGAACTCCGCCCGCGGCCCGTCGACCCACGTCTCCCGGACGGTCGGACCGCCGAACCGCAGCCGGTCGTACGACGTCATCGGTCGCAGCAGCGAGTCGAGGCCGGGCACGGCCAGCACGCCGTCGACCGCCTCGCCGAGCATCCCGCGCGCGACCGGGTCGTGGGGGTCGCGGCGCAGCAGGTCGACCGCGGCGGCTGCCTCGGCGACCCGCTCGGCCTTCTGCTTGATCCGCACGGGCGTCACCTCGTGCAGGCAGACGTACTGCCCGGACAGGTAGTGCACCCACTCCTGCTCGGCCGTCGCCGGGTCGTCGGGCCAGAAGGCCACGAACCAGTCGTGCAGGCGGTCGACGCCTCCGGCGAGCTCGGCGGCCTCGCCGTGCGTCGCGGGCACCATGGGCGTCCCGTCGCCGAGCACGTACGACGGCAGCGGCAGGCGGCCCTCGAGCATGAGCTCCATCGCCTCGGGCGTGGCCGGCACGAAGCCCTCGCGGACGTAGGCGTCGTCCGCGGCGGTCATCGGGTGGTCGCCGTTGACGGCGACGTAGCGGTCGTGGACAGCCGTCCGGACCCGGCTGCTCAGCGCGTCATCTCCCACACGGTCAACACTGCCATCAGCACGCAGACCGTCGCACCCACGTAGTGCAGGACCGACAGCCTGACCCGCTGGAGGAGCAGGCGGCCGACGATCACGGCGAGGCCCGAGACGGCGAGCAGCGCACCCCACGCGCCGAGGAAGACCGAGACCGGGTCGTCGTACTTCGCGACCAGCGAGATGGTCAGCAGCTGGGACAGGTCGCCCCACTCGGCGGCGAAGAGGACCAGGAACGACGTCACCACCACGCGAAAGCCGTGGGCGGTCGCGTCGGCCTTGGCGGCGTACTCGTCCTCCTGCTCGGCCTCCTCCTGGTCGGCCGAGCGGGCCTCGCGGAACAGGATGACCGCGCCGATCGCGAACATCACCGCGGCCGCGACGTGGACCAGCTGCTCGGGCAGGAAGGAGGCGGCCTTGCCGAGGCCGACCGCGACGGCCGTCTGGACGAAGAACGCCAACGCGACGCCGATCCAGACGAAGAGCGGACGCATCTTCGTCGACATCACCAAGGTGGCGATGAAGGTCTTGTCGGGGAGCTCCACGACGAAGATGGCGCCGAAGGCGAGGACCACGACCAGCGGATCGATCACGGAGGAAGTGTTCCAGTCACCCCGCCCGGAAGGCGTCGGCGGGGTAGACGCCCAGGACCTTGACCTCCGTGGTGAAGAACGCCAGCTCCTCCAGCGCGTTGCGCACGCGGGGGTCGTCGGGGTGGCCGTCGACCTCGGCGAGGAACTGGGTCGCTGTGAAGTGGCCCCCGACCATGTAGCTCTCGAGCTTGGTCATGTTGACGCCGTTGGTGGCGAAGCCGCCGAGCGCCTTGTAGAGCGCCGCAGGGAGGTTGCGGACGTTGAAGATGAACGTGGTGACGACGGGTCCCTCGCCGCGGGCGGCCTGCTCGAAGTCGCGCGACAGGACCACGAAGCGGGTCGTGTTGTGGTCCTCGTCCTCGATCTCCTCCCGCAGCACCTGCAGGCCGTAGATCTGGGCTGCCAGCGGCGGCGCGATGGCGGCCTGGGTCGGGTCCCCGGACTCGGAGACCTCCCGTGCGGCACCCGCGGTGTCGCCGGCCACGACGGGGGTCAGTCCGAGCTCGCGGATCACGCCGCGGCACTGGCCCAGTGCGTGGACGTGGCTGTGCACCGTGCGCAGCGACTCGACGCTCGCCTCCGGCAGCGCCATCAGCGAGAACTGGATGCGCAGGAACCGCTCGCCGACGATGTGCAGGTCGGAGGTCGGCAGGAAGTGGTGGATGTCGGCCACCCGGCCGGCGATCGAGTTGTCGATCGGGATCATCGCGAGGTCGGCGTCGCCGGTCTCCACGGCCGCGAAGGCGTCCTCGAACGACGCGCAGGGCACCGGCTCCCACCCGGGGTAGGCCTGCTGGCACACCAGGTGGGAGTTGGCTCCCGGCTCGCCCTGGTAGGCGATCCGTCGGGTCGGCCCCGCCACGTCGGACTCCGTCACGACGGCGAGTCTGGCACGACCGGCCGTGTCCGACCGGCGCTGACCGCCACCCGAACATAGGGTCAGCAGGGTGCTCGTGCTCTCCGTGGTCGCCGTCGTCCTTGCCGTCCTGGCCTGCGTCCTCGCCGGCCTCGCGCTGCGTCGTACGTCCCCGCGCCCCGACGGCGACGGCGTCGACGCGCTGCCCGAGGACGTGCACGGCCTGCGGCAGGAGGTCGCGGCCCTCAAGGCCGAGAACGCCGACGCGCTGCGCCACCTCTCGGTCGTGCGCTACGACGCGTTCGGCGACGTCGGCGGCCACCTCAGCTGGAGCCTGGCCCTGCTCGACGACGCCGGCCACGGCGTCGTGCTGACGTCCATCCACGGCCGGAGCGAGGCCCGCACCTACGCCAAGTCCGTCGCCGGCTGGACCTGCGAGCAGCAGCTCTCGCCGGAGGAGGAAGAGGCGATCGAGCACGCACGCCCCTGACCGCCGGCGTCGGAGGTCAGGTCCTCAGCGCGGGACGCGCACCAGCAGCCGTCCGTGGATGCACTCCATCCACAGCTCGCGGCCGATCCCGACCGCGTCGCCGTCGAGCTGGCGCGGGGTGTCGGCGGACGCCTTGATCCGCACCCGCGCGCCCGTACGCCGGTCGATGAGCTCGTCGACCACCGCGCTCTTGCGCAGCACCCGGACGGCCAGCGGGATCCACGACAGGAACTTCTTGGGATGCAGGATCACGACGTCGAGCACCCCGTCGTCGATCGTCGCGTCGGGCAGCAGCGGCATGCCCGCCTGCAGGAAGCCGACGTTGCCGACGACGACCGTGCGCGCCCGGTGCACGGTCGGCTCCTCGTCGTCGACCTGGACCTCGACCTTCATCGCGGGGAACATCAGCGACCTCAGCCCCGAGACGACGTACGCGACCCAGCCGATCCGCTTCTTGATGTCCTCGTTGACGCCCTCCATGATCGCGGCGTCGAAGCCCATGCCGGCCATCACCATGAAGTGCGTGTCGTCGATGCCGTCGCCGCCCACCCTGACCAGGTCGATGGCCCGGTCCTGGCCGTTGAGGGCGACGTCGATGGCCGAGCGGAGGTAGAGCGGGACGTCGAGGTTGCGCGCCAGCAGGTTGCCCGTCCCGACGGGCACGATGCCGACCGGGATGCCCGTGCCGGCCAGCTCGGCGCACACCTCTCGGACCGTTCCGTCGCCGCCGCAGACCAGCACGAGGTCGGCGCCCGAGACCGCAGCCTTCTCGGCCATGCCGGTGCCGGGGTCCTCGATCGTCGTGTACTGCCAGGTGGGCTCCGACCAGCCGGACTCCTTGGCCATCGCGGCCACGATCGAGCGGAACTGGCCGACGTCCTCGACCTTGATCGGGTTCAGGATCACCGCCAGCCGCTTCTGGGACGCGTAGACCTCGGGCAGCGGCTCCGCCTTCGCCGACGTCGATCGGGGGCGCGGGTCGATGAGGGCGATCGCCAGGAACAGGAACGAGAGGGCGAGCAGCGTGCCGGCGATGACGTCGGTCGGGTAGTGCCGGCCCAGCAGCACGCGGTCGAGGCACACGACCAGCCACCAGCCGACCGCCAGGGCGATGCCGAAGCGGCGCAGGCTCGTCCGGCGTACGAACAGCACGAGCAGCATCACCAGGATCGCAGCGAACGCGGCGCTCGACGAGGCGTGGCCCGAGGGGAAGCTGAACGACTTGTGCAGGCCCAGCGTGTCCTGCCAGTCCGGCCGGTCGCGACTCAGCCACAGCTTCAAGCCGGACGTGGCCAGGGCGGTCACGGTCATCACGACGACGGCCAGCAGCGCCGCCCGACGGTGACCTCGTACGAACAGCGCCACCGCCAGCACGACGGTGAGGATGGTCATCCCGACCGTGCCGAACGCCACCTCGACGAGCCGCAGCAGGTCGACGACGAACGGCGAGTCGTCCGCCCAGTCCTCGAGGCGCCGGCCCTCGACGTCGAAGGTGTCGAGCGGGGCCCGGTCGCGGGTGACCAGGATCGCGAAGACCCCGAACAGGACGGCCGAGAGGCCGGCCCAGCCGAGACTGCGGTTGCGAGAGGCGGGAGTCACCCGGCGAAGTATGCCCAAACCCGGTCGTTTCCCCGATGTCGCGGCGGATAGCCTTGCGCCATGAACCCGCCCCACGACGAGCCTCGCTGCGCTCCCCTCGCCGCAAGGACCCCGGCGTGATCGACCCGCGCGTCCTCCGCGACGACCCCGACCGCGTACGCGCAGCCCAGGCCAAGCGCGGCCTGTCCGCCGACGTGGTCGACCGGGCGCTCGAGGCGGACGCGGCGCGGCGGCAGGCGATCGCCGACTTCGAGGCCAAGCGGGCCGAGCAGAAGGCGAGTGGCGCCCTGGTCGCCCGCGCCCAGGGCGAGGAGAAGCAGGCGCTGCTCGCCCAGGTCAAGCTGCTGGCGGCCGGCGTGAAGGCCGCCGAGGCGACCCGCAACGACGCCGAGGCCGCATGGGACGAGGCCATCAGGGCGATCCCCAACCCGGCCGCAGACGAGGCGCCGGCCGGCGGCGAGGACGACTTCGTCGTGCTCGAGCACGTCGGCACCCCCCGCGAGTTCGACTTCGAGCCGCGCGACCACATCGAGCTCGGCCGGCTGCTCGGCGCGATCGACCTCGAGCGCGGCGCCAAGGTCAGCGGCTCGCGCTTCTACTTCCTCACCGGCGTCGGTGCCCAGCTCGAGCTGGCGCTGGTCAACATGGCGATGGACCAGGCCCGCAACGCCGGCTTCACCCAGGTGATCGCGCCCTCGCTGGTCAAGCCGCGCGCGATGGAGGGCACGGGCTTCCTCGGCCAGGCGGCCGACGACGTCTACCGGATCGAGGGGGAGGACCTCTACCTCGTCGGCACCAGCGAGGTCGCGATGGCGGCCTACCACTCCGACGAGATCCTCGACGGCGCGACGCTGCCCCGCCGCTACGCCGCGTTCAGCCCCTGCTTCCGCAAGGAAGCCGGCTCGCACGGCAAGGACACCAAGGGCATCATCCGGGTGCACTGGTTCGACAAGGTCGAGATGTTCGTCTACACGACCGTCGAGGAGTCCTACGCCGAGCACCAGCGGCTGCTGGCCTGGGAGAAGGAGTTCCTCGACCGGCTCGAGGTCGCCTACCGCGTCATCGACGTCGCCGCCGGCGACCTGGGCCTGAGCGCCCAGCGCAAGTTCGACTGCGAGGTCTGGATCCCGACGCAGGGCAAGTTCCGCGAGCTCACCTCGACGTCCAACTGCACCGACTTCCAGTCGCGCCGCCTCGACATCCGCACCCGTGCGGACGGCCAGACGGTCCCGGTCGCCACCCTCAACGGCACGCTGACCGCGATCACGCGCACGATCGTCGCGATCCTGGAGACCCACCAGAACGAGGACGGCTCGGTCACGGTGCCGCAGGCGCTGCGCCCCTACCTGGGCGGTCTGGAAGTGCTGAAGCCCCTTGGACACTGAGATGCGAGCGCAGCGAGCCGCTCAGTGTCCTGAGGACGAGGGCCATTGATGACGGGGCCTGACGCGTGGGTCCCGAAGGTCGTCGCCCTCGACATCGACGGCACCCTGCTCAAGTGGGTCGACGGCCAGACCGAGGACTACGAGACCATCTCCGTCCCGGTCCACGACGCGGTCCACCGCGCCCTCGACGCCGGCGCGCACATCGTGCTCGCGAGCGGTCGCTCCCCGCACGGCATGACCACGATCGCCGACCTGCTGCAGATCCCGCGCGAGGACGCCGGCCGGCTCTGGGTGGTGGCGTCCAACGGCGCCGTGGTGTTCCGCTACCCGCCGATGGAGGTCGTCCACGAGGAGACCTTCGACGCCGCCCCGGCCGTGGCCGCGGTGCTGGAGCATCACCCCGGGGCCCTGGTGGCCGTGGAGGAGCGCGGTGTCGGCGGCTACCGCGTCAATCGGGTCTTCCCCGAGGGCGAGCTCTCCGGCGAGCAGCTGATCACCGCGGTCGACGACATCGTCGGCGAGCCGGTGAGCCGCGTGATCATCCGCGACCCGCACGCCACCGCCGACGACTTCATCGAGCTCGCCGCCAGGCTGGGCCTCCACGGCACGGACTACGTCGTCGGGTGGACCGCGTGGCTCGACCTCTCCCCGGTCGGCGTCTCGAAGGCGTCCGGCCTGGAGCACGTGTGCGACAAGCTCGGCGTCTCGCCGGCCGAGGTGCTGGCGATCGGTGACGGACGCAACGACATCGAGATGCTGCGGTGGGCCGGACGCGGTGTCGCGATGGGCCAGGCCGTCGAGGAGGTGAGGGCGGCGGCGGACGCCGTCACCGCCACCGTCCAGGACGAGGGCGCCGCCGTCGAGATGTCCCGGTGGTTCCCACCGCACGGTGCCTGACCCGATGACCGACCGGTTCACCTTCACCGCGCCGCTGTGGCGGTGGACCGCACGCAAGGAGTCCGGCGACTCGGGCGCCTGGTGCTTCGTCACGCTCCCGCCGGAGGTCGCCGACGAGGTGCGACAGCGTGCGGGCGAGCCGCGAGGCTTCGGGTCGGTGCGGGTGCGTGCCGAGGTGTCCGGGACCTCGTGGGACACGAGCGTCTTCCCCGACGCCGCGTCCGACGGCTTCGTGCTGCCGGTCAAGAAGGCCGTACGCGTCGCGGCCGGCGTCGGGGAGGGTGACGACCTCACCGTGTCCTTGTCGATCCGGCCGGACGTCGTCGGTGGGTGAGGTGCGCCGGCGCGCCTCCGCACCACCGCGCCTCGTGGCCACGGACCTCGACGGCACCCTGCTGCACTCCGACGGCACGGTGACCGACCGCACCCGCGCGGTGCTCGACGAGCTCGACGGCAGGGGCGTACCCGTCGTGTTCACCACCGGGCGCCCGATCCGCTGGATGGAGGAGCTGTGGGAGGCCGTAGGCGGTCACGGCCTGGCGATCTGCAGCAACGGCGGCATCGTCTACGACGTCGCGCGCCGGGAGGTGCGCACCGCCCGGACCATCCCGACCGAGGTCCTGCTCGACGTCGCGGCGTTGCTGCGCGAGCAGGTGCCCGGGACGGTGTTCGCGCTGGAGAGGACGACCGGCTTCGCCAGGGAGCCCGGGTTCGTGCCGCGCCTGGCGGTCAACCAGGTTCCCGAGGTGGACGAGGGAGCGCTGGAGGACCTCGTCGACGACACCGTCGTCAAGCTCCTCGCCCGCCACGAGGACCTGGAGCCCGAGCCCTACTGGCAGCGCGTCGCCGAGGTCGTCGGTGCGCAGGTCGTGACCACGTGGTCGTCGGTCGGGACGCTCGTCGAGATCAGCGCCGCCGGCGTCACCAAGGCCACCACCCTCGCCACGGTCGCCGCCGAGATGGGCCTCGGGCCCGACGATGTCGTCGCGTTCGGCGACATGCCCAACGACCTGCCGATGCTGGAGTGGGCTGGCACGTCGTACGCGATGGCCAACGCGCACGCGTCCGTGCGCGAGCTGGCGGACCGCCTCGCGCCGAGCAACGACGACGACGGAGTGGCCGTGGTGCTGAGCGAGCTCTTCGCGCTGTCTCGCTAGGCTGACCGCCATGCTCCGTGCCGTCCGTCTCGCCGCTGCGCTGCTGCTCGCGTGCCTCGGCCTGGTCGTCACTGCCGGCGCCCCGGCGTCCGCCGAATGCACCTGCAGGCAGGGCGACCTCGACCGGCAGGTCCAGCGGGCCGACGTGGTGTTCATCGGCACGATCGACGCCGTCGAGGCCCAGGGCGACGACCACACCTACGACATCACCGCCTCCCGGGCCTACCAGGGCACGCCGGAGCGCTCGACCCGGGTCGCGTCCGCCGGCGGCCGCAACGCGTGCGGGCTGGGGGAGCTCGGGGTCGGCACCACCTACGTCTTCCTCGCCACCGGCACGGAGGCGCCCTACGCCGCCGACAGCTGCGGAGGCACCAGCGTGGCCAACCCGACCAAGGTCGAGAAGATCGAGGCGCTGCTCGGCGAGGGCACCTCGGTCGAGCCGCCCCCGCCGCCTGAGGCCGTGCTGACCAAGGTCGAGGACTCGGCTCCGGCCGGCTTCGCCCGGACGGCCGCCCCGGGCGCTGCCGCGGTGCTGCTCGGCCTGCTCGGCCTCGTCGTCGTACGCCGTCTCGCGCGGCGCTGACCCGTCAGCCGGCCGGGAGGGGCCCCAGTCCTCCGGCGGGATAGTCCGCTGCAGAAAGCCGCTTCTGTCGGCTCCGCGAGCGGCTCTTCGCAGCGGACTACCCCAGCGGGGCGCGGCGAAGCGGGTCGGTGCGAGGGTCAGAGGTACATGCCGCTCGAGTGCCCGCCGCTCTCCTCGCCGGACCCGCCGGGCATGTTGGGCATCCCGGTCGGCTGCTGCTGGGGGTGACCGCTCTGGCCCATCGGCAACGCGCGGCGCATCTGCTCGAGCTGCGCGCGCGAGGCCATCTGCTGGGCGTAGATCGCCGTCTGGATGCCGTGGAAGAGTCCCTCGAGCCAGCCGACGAGCTGGGCCTGCGCGATCCGCAGCTCTCCCTCGGACGGCGTGCCGTCCTCGGTGAAGGGGAGCGTGAGGCGGTCCAGCTCCTCGACCAGCTCCGGGGCGAGGCCCGACTCGAGCTCCGTGATCGAGGCGGCGTGGATCTCCTTGAGCCGTTGGCGGCTGGCCTCGTCGAGGGGCGCGGCCTTCACCTCCTCG
Organism: uncultured Actinomycetota bacterium; assembly: GCA_963740115.1. Taxonomy (GTDB): domain Bacteria; phylum Actinomycetota; class Actinomycetes; order Propionibacteriales; family Nocardioidaceae; genus Nocardioides. The sequence goes on from CAVUCQ010000001.1 coordinate 710,905, forward strand.
AGCAGCTGGCGGATCATGCTGCCGATGCGCATCACCTTCGCCGGTTGCTCGACCAGCTCGGTGATGTGCCGCTGGCCCTCCCGGTCGTCGCCGTCGTCCCCGTCCGGCCCGGCCGCCTGCGTCATCTCCGGGAGCGCGCTCGCCGGGATGGTGCCGATCGGCTGGCCGTCCGGTCCGACCACGACCACGTGGTCCTCGGCGTCGGAGGGGCTGGGCTGTGGCTGCTCGGTCATGCGATCCACCCTAGACCGGCCCCACATGCCGGGCTCAGCCCCCGATAGACGGTGGCTGGAGCACCGCCCAGCCAGGACCTCAGAGCGTCAGGACGATCTTCCCGGCGTGCCCGCCGTCCTCCATCAGCTGGTGGGCCCGCGCGACGTCGTCCAGCGGCATGGTGGTCTCCACGATCGGGCGGATGGAGCCGGCGGCCACGAGCGGCCAGACGTTCTCGACCACACCGCAGCAGATCGCCGCCTTCTCGGCGAGGGGCCGGGCGCGGAGCGAGGTCGCGGTGACGGAGGCGCGCTTGCGCAGCAGTGCGTTGATGTCGAGCTCGCCCTTGGCGCCGCCCTGCATGCCGATGATCACGAGGCGGCCGCCGGTCGCGAGGGCGGAGACGTTGCGGCCGAGGTACTTCGCGCCCATGTTGTCGAGGATGACGTCGGCGCCGCCTGCGTCCTGGAGGACCTCGACGAAGTCGTCCTCGCGGTAGTCGACGGCACGGCTCGCGCCCAACGAACGGCACAGCTCGAGCTTCTCCGGCGAGCCGGCCGTGGCGTACACCTCGGCCCCGCGTGCGGCGGCCAGCTGGATCGCCATCGTGCCGATGCCGCCGGCGCCGCCGTGGACGAGGAAGCGCTCGCCCTTCTTCAGGTGGGCGGTCATGAACACGTTGGACCACACGGTCGCCGCGACCTCGGGCAAGGAGGCGGCCTCGACGAGGGAGACGCCGCTCGGGACCGGCATGACCTGGCCGACGGGCACCGCGACGCGGGCGGCGTACCCGCCACCGGCGAGCAGCGCACACACCTCGTCACCGACCGACCAGCCCTCGACGCCCTCGCCGAGCTCCGCGATCCGGCCGCTGCACTCGAGACCGATCGTCTCCGGGGCGCCCGGCGGAGGCGGGTAGAAGCCCTGTCGCTGCAGTGTGTCGGCGCGGTTGACCGCTGTCGCGACGACCTCGACCAGCACCTCGCCCGCGGCAGGGCGCGGGTCGGCGACCTCGCCGACGGACAGGACGTCAGGGCCACCGGTGCCGTTGGCGACGGCTGCGCGCACGCGATCAGTCCTCGTAGTCGTCGTCGGAGTGGTCGACGATCGAGTCGTCGGGCACCTCGTCGTCCACGTCGTCCGGGTCGGGTGCGTCGGCGGGCCGGTCCCAGCTCTCCGCGAGCAGCTGCGCCTTGGCGGCGAGCCGCTCGACGGCCTCCGGGTCGGCGTCGCGCGCGCCTGCCGCGAATCCGAGGAGGTACGTCGTGATGGGCGCCGCCGTCTTCTGCACATTGTGCGCGGCGGTGCGGGCCAGGTCGAGGACGAGGCCTTCGTCGAGCTCGGTCTCGACGTCGAGCACGTCGGCGAGCTCGTCGATCCAGTCGTGAAGGTTCACGGACCCAATGTCTCGCACGCGACGGCGGCCCGGCAAGGGACGCGGGCCTACTGCGACCCCGGTGCGGTCAGCCGCCCTGTCCTCCGGCGAGGTCGCGCAGGTCGGCCCACGTGTCGATGTCGATGCCTTCGTCGCCGTCGGCCGGGACCTCGGCCAGGCGCAGCGGCGCGAGCAGGCGGTGCAGCGCCATGCCGTGCTGGCCCTCCAGGTCGGGGCGTACGCCGGCCAGCGCGCCCGCGTCCAGCACCCCGGCGAGCTGCCGCCGACCGTCCGCGTCGACCAGGAACGCGCCGTCGTGGCCCTCCGCCGCCGCGCGCAGCCGCCGCATCGTCGCGGGCGTCACGCGCGGCATGTCCACGGCCAGGACGCCGACCAGCCGGGGCCGCCGGAGCAGTGCGTCGACCCCCGTCAGCAGTCCGGCGACGGGACCCCCGCGAGGCGGGTCCTCGCTCGTGAAGGTGACCGGGCGACTCGTCGGGACGCTGCCGGGTGCCACCACGACGACCTCGTCGGCGTCCAGGAAGGCGTCGACGGCGAGCTCCAGCAGGGTCCGGCCGTGCAGCTCGACGCTGGCCTTGTCGATCCCGTCCATCCGCGCCGCGGTGCCGCCGGCCAGCACGACGCCGCAGAAGCCGCCGGCGGTGAGGTCGAGGTCCACACGAGCATCCTCCCAGCACCGCCTTCTCTGGCACTCTGGAGTCATGACCACCCCACGGCGTTCTCCTCCTCCGCTGCGCTCCCCCGAACAACGCCGCGGGGACCCCGGATGAGCGACCAGCTGCGCCTGCGGGTGCACCAGTGGGCGAGCGGGCTCGACCCCGCCGCCAACCGCGTACGCCTCGCGCAGGGCGTGACGCCCGGCGCGGACCTGGTGGTGTTCCCGGAGGCCTTCGCGCGCGACTTCGGCGAGGCCGGCTCCGACGTCAGCGCGGCCGCCGAGCCGCTCGACGGCCCCTTCGCCCACCACCTGGCCCACGTCGCGGACGCGGCCGCCTGCACCGTGGTGGCCGGCATGTTCGAGAGGTCGGACGATCCCGCGCGGCCCTACAACACGCTCGTGGTCGGCGGCGCCAGCCGGGCGGCCTACCGCAAGATCCACCTCTACGACTCCTTCGGCTACCGCGAGTCCGACCGCCTGACGGGCGGCCCGCTCGAGCCCGTCGTCGTGGACGTCGCGGGGTGGCAGGTCGGCCTGATGACCTGCTACGACCTCCGGTTCCCCGAGCTGGCGCGGCGCCTGGTCGACGCGGGGGCCGAGGTCGTCGTCGTCCCGGCCGCGTGGTTGCCGGGGGAGCGCAAGGTCGAGCACTGGCGCACCCTCCTGGCCGCCCGAGCCATCGAGAACACGTGCTTCGTCGCCGGGGCAGGGCAGCCGGAGCCGCGCTACAGCGGGCACTCGGCGGTGTTCGGGCCGATGGGCGAGACGCTGGCTGCGGCCGGCGGCGAGGAGGAGACCCTGGCGGTCACCCTCGACCGCGCGGACCTCCTGGTGGCCCGGCGTACCAACCCGTCCCTGGCCAACCGCCGGCTGTAGCCTCCTCCGTCGTGTCTTCCTCCACCCCCGAGAGTCCCCGCGGGTCGTCCCGCGGCAAGCGGGCCGCCGAGCGGCCGCCCTCGCGGCTCCGCCGGAACCGGAAGGTGGGAGGCGGGGCCACGTCGGCTCCGAGCGTCGAGTCCGACCGGCTCGTCGAGCCGGACGGACCGGCCGAGCCGGCACCGGCTCCCGAGCCGGCGGCCGAAGAGGCCACCGCGCCGATGCCCGCCGCCGAGGGGCCGCGCCGGTCCCTGCTGACCCTGTGGTTCGGGGTGCTGGCGCTCGGCACCGCCGCCCTGGGCTGGTCGGCGATCACCGGGCTCTTCAGCGGCAGCCCGTCGCTGAGCGGGGTCGCTCGCGCGCCGGGCTGGCTCGACGGCGCCGGGGCCGTGGCAGTGGTCACCGCGCTGTCCTGGCTCCTCGCCACCCGGACGGCCGGACGGGCCCTCGTCTCGGCCGGTCTCGCGCTGGTCCTCGGCGTCGCCAGCCTCCTGGTCGGTGGCCGGGTCCTGCCCACGGGCGCGGCCGTGATGACCTGCGTGGTGGGGGGCGTGTATGCCGTGATGGTGACCGTGCCCGCGATCACCTGGTGGAAGGCGGTGCGCGAAGCCCTCGTCGCGACGCTCGTCTCCGCCGTGACCGCGCTCGCCGCCGTGGGCTTCGAACCCACCGTGGCCGCCGAGCGCTTCGACCTCGTGGCCCTGCTGGTGGCGCTGGTCCTGGTGCTCGCCATCGTCTACCGGCTCGGTGCCGGGCTCCACGGCCTCGGACGGCGCGGGCTGATCATCGTGGGGCTCGGTCTCGCCGTGCTCGTCGCGACGCTGGCGTACGCCGAGCTGCTGCGTCGCTACGGGGCCCAGTCCTTCGTCTCGTCGGTCCTCGACTTCGCCGAGGTGACGTCGCAGCGGATCGGTGCCTTCCCCCGCCCGCTGGTCGTGCTGCTCGGCGTCCCGGCCCTGGTGTGGGGCACCCACGTCCGCGCGCGTCGCCGGCAGGGCTGGTGGGTGTGCGCCTTCGGCGTCGCCGCGACGGTCCCGCTCGCGTCGGGGCTGGTCGCCCCGGACAGCTCCTACCTGGAGGCGGCCCTGCGCGGGGCGTACTCCGTCGTCCTCGGCCTGGTGGTGGGCTACCTCGTCATCCGCGCCGACCTGGCGTTGACCGGCCCCCGGGGGCGTCGCGGGCGCCGGGCCGAGGAGGCGGGCCCGCACCGGCCGGAGCCGAGCCGCTTCGCCGAGCTCTGACGCCCGATCGTCGGCTACGCCTAGGTAACCGCTACCGTCGGGCGCATGGCCCGCTCCACGTCCCTCGAGATCGTCTCCGAGCTGGTCGCCAACGTGCTGACCATCGAGGTCGCCGAGGGCGACCGCGTCGAGGCGGGCGACACCGTCGTGCTGCTGGAGTCGATGAAGATGGAGATCCCGATGCTGGCCGAGCGGGCCGGCACGGTCAGCGCGATCAAGGTGACGGTCGGCGACGTCGTGCAGGACGGCGACGTGCTCGTCGTCCTCGACTGACACCTCCCTCGTCGCCCCCGCCCGGAGCCCTACGCTCCAGCCATGACTCCTGCGCGCGCCCGGACCGTGCACCTGGTCGTGGCCACGGTGGCGTGGGTGGCACTGGTCTTCCAGTTCGTCCTGGTGCTGCAGGGCTCGGCGGTCCTGGTCGAGGAGGACCCGCCCGGGCTGGCGACCCGCATCTACCGCTTCTTCGCCTACTTCACCGTCCAGAGCAACCTCCTCGTGGCGGTGTCCTCGACGGTCCTGGCCCGCGACCCGGCGCTGGACCGAGCAGGCTGGCGCGTCGTGCGACTGGCCGGGCTGGTCGGCATCACGGTGACCGGACTGGTGCACTTCTTCCTGCTGCGCCCGCTGCTCGACCTCGACGGCGCCGACTGGCTGGCCGACAAGCTCCTGCACATGGTCGTCCCGGTGCTCGCCGTGGCGGCCTGGGCCTGGTGCGGACCCCGTCCGAGGATCATCGCCCGGGAGGCGGCGTACGCCCTCTGCTGGCCGCTGGCCTGGCTGGCCTGGACCCTGGTCGTGGGCGGTGTCGACGGCTGGGTGCCCTACCCCTTCCTCGACGCCGCCGTGGAGGGATGGGGCTCGGTGGTGGTCGTGAGCGTGGGGATCACCGTCCTGTTCGGCGCCCTGTTCGTGCTGGCGGCCTGGGTGGACCGCAGGCTCCCTCCAGCCCCCCGCTACGTTGGTGGACATGGAGTTTCGATACCTCGGCAACAGCGGACTGAAGATCTCTGAGATCACCTACGGCAACTGGCTCACGCATGGCTCCCAGGTGGAGAACGACGTCGCCACCACGTGCGTACGCGCGGCGCTGGACGAGGGCATCTCGACCTTCGACACCGCCGACGTCTACGCCAACACCGCTGCGGAGACGGTGCTCGGCGAGGCGCTGAAGGGCGAGCGCCGCGAGTCGCTGGAGATCTTCACCAAGGTCTACTGGCCCACCGGCCCCAAGGGCAAGAACGACACCGGCCTGTCCCGCAAGCACATCATGGAGTCGATCGACGGCTCGCTGCAGAGGCTCCAGACCGACTACGTCGACCTCTACCAGGCCCACCGCTACGACGTGGAGACCCCGCTCGAGGAGACGATGCAGGCCTTCGCCGACGTCGTACGCCAGGGCAAGGCGCTCTACATCGGTGTCAGCGAGTGGACCGCGGACCAGATCCGCGCCGGCGTCGAGCTGTCGAAGCAGCTCGGCTTCCAGCTGATCTCGAGCCAGCCGCAGTACTCCATGCTCTGGCGCGTCATCGAGGACGAGGTCGTGCCGACGTCGGCCGAGCTCGGCGTCTCGCAGATCGTGTGGAGCCCGATCGCCCAGGGCGTCCTCACCGGCAAGTACCTCCCCGGCCAGGCCCCGCCCGAGGGCACGCGCGCCACCGACACCAAGGGCGGCGCCGACATGATCTCGCGCTGGATGAAGGACGACGTCCTCACCGCGGTGCAGGACCTGAAGCCGATCGCCGACGACTGCGGCCTCACCATGGCCCAGCTCGCGGTGGCGTGGGTGCTGCAGAACGACAACGTGGCCGCCGCCCTCGTCGGTGCCTCCCGCCCCGAGCAGGTGGCGGACAACGTGAAGGCGGCGGGTGTGAAGCTCGACGCGGACGTCATGAAGCGCATCGACGACGCCGTCGGCTCGGTCGTGATCCGCGACCCCGGCAAGACCGCCGAGGGCACGCCCAAGGGCCGCGTGGTCTGACCCGACGCACGTGTGCGTGCCCGGCCCTGCTCAGCCGGAGATGCCGGTGCAGAGGAAGGCGCCGTCGCCCACCATCGGATAACCGTTGACCTTGTCGGGGGATGTGTTGCTCGCTGCCATCCCGAACCGGTTGGGCTTGGGCAGATCCAGCAGGACGGGCACTGTCATTCCTGGCGTCAGTGGGGGCGACTGGTAGATCGTCGCTGCTTCGTCGACAGTGAACGAGATGACACCCGATGACCCGTCGTCGGACGTGTCGGCCAGCCCCAGCACGGCGCGGAACTTCGTGCACTGGCGGCCGAGCGTGAGGCGAGCTTCCCAGGCGCGAATGGTGGTGCCGGGGTAGCTTCCCCACACGGCGTAGCGATCCCCGTTCATGTCCGCCTCGCCGTAGCTGGCGAGGGGGCTCTCGAAGTAGGGCGTGAACTCCCGCAGTGGAATCCAACGCCACACCCTCACTCGAATGGGCCGGGACACCACCGGCGTCGAGCGTCCTGCGTAGGTCACGGCCACCCGGAGGGTCCCGGTGTTGATTGCGGTGGCGGTAGTCCTGAACCGCGTCCGGGCCCGTGCGGCCTTGGCGGTGATGTTCTCCCAGTCCGGGTCACCGAAGATGTTGATCCTGCGCTCCTGCAGGATCACCCGCCTGGCCCTTGTGGATTGGGGCACTCGAACGCGGAGGGAGAGTCGGTCACCCTCGGTGACGTCCATGGCAGACGCCTTGACCGTCGCTCGAGGAATCGAGGAGCTGGGTCGCACGTCGGTGGGAACCGCCGACGCAGGGACCGGCACGGCGGCCAGCGTGGAAACGATGGCGGCGATCGAGATGGCGAGCTTCACGAGATTCCATTCCCCCTGATCGGATGAGGGTGGAACGGTAGCCGCGACCGGGCCCACGCACAGGCGCTTCTGGACAACCCGCTCATCAGGTAGTGCCACGAGACCGGACTCGCGACCTATCATCGACTCGACAACCCGGCGGCGGAGGACGTGATGGGCGCAGGACACGGTCACGGCCACGCCGGCGCCCGACACCGGTGGCGGCTCGCGCTCGCCTTCGCGCTGGTGGCCGGCTTCTTCGGCGTCGAAGCTCGCGGTCGGGCTGGTCAGCGGATCGCTGGCGCTGATCTCCGACGCCGGCCACATGGCCGCCGACGTGGTGGCGCTCGGTGCCGCGCTGGTGGCGACGAAGATCGCCACCCGGCCCGACGGGACCGGTCGGCGTACCTATGGCTCCTACCGCGCCGAGGTCTTCGCCTCCGGCTTCACCGTGCTCGTGATGCTCGGCGTCTCGGCGTACGTCGTGGTGGAGGCCGTCGGCCGGATCGGCCGCACCGTCGAGGTCTCCTCGGCACCGATGGTCGTCGTCGGCGCCCTCGGGCTGGCAGTCAACCTGGTGTGCTTGGCCCTGCTGCGCGGCGGGGCGCGGGAGTCGATCAACGTCAAGGGTGCCTACCTCGAGGTCATGGCCGACGCCGCCGGCAGCCTCGGCGTGCTCGTCGCGGGTCTGCTCGTCGGCCTCACCGGAACCGGCCAGTGGGACACCGTGGTCGCCGTGGCCATCGGGGTCCTCGTCGCGGTCCGCGCGCTCCTGCTGGGCAGGGAGGTCCTCGCCGTCCTGGGTCAGCACGCGCCGCACGACGTCGACCTCGCGGCGGTGGTGCGTGACCTCGAGGAGGTCGCCGGGGTCGCGGAGGTCCACGACCTCCACGCGTGGACCCTGACCTCGGGGATGAACGTCGCGACCGCCCACCTCGTCCTCCGGGTGGGAGCGGACTCGCAGTCCGTCCTCGCCGGCGCGCAGGCCGCGCTCCGCGACGGGCACGGCATCGAGCACGCGACCCTGCAGGTGGAGGTCATCCCTGCCCGCGAGTGCCACGCCGCGACGTGGTGATGTGCTGTGCTTCTAGTCGACTGTCTCACTTGACTTGATGTGTCACGAACGGTTCCGTTCAGCCATGACCCCTCCGACGCAGGCCCGGGACGTGATCCCGCTCCGGGACGCCGCCCGGGCCTGGTTCGCGATCTCGCTGCAGACCTTCGGCGGACCGGCGGGCCAGATCGCGGTGATGCAACGGATGCTGGTCGACGAGAAGCGCTGGATCGGCCAGCAGCGGTTCCTCTTCGCGCTGTCCTACTGCACGCTGCTCCCCGGCCCCGAGGCGCAGCAGCCGCGACCTACGTCGGGTGGCTGCTCAACGGCGTGAAGGGCGCGCTCGTCGCCGGCATCCTCTTCATCGTGCCCGGCGTCGTGGCGCTGCTGGTGCTGTCGGGCATCTACGTCGCGTACGGCGACACGACCCTCGTCGAGTCGCTCTTCCTCGGGCTCGCGCCGGCGGTCATCGCGATCGTCCTCCAAGCCGTCGTCCGCGTCGGTCGGAAGGGCCTGGGGCACCCGGCACTCGTCGCCCTGGCCGTCGTGTCGTTCCTCGCCCTCACCTTCTTCGGCGTCCCGTTCCCGGCCGTCGTGCTCGGCGCAGCGGCCATCGGGTGGCTGCTCGGTCGCCGGATCCCCGGCCTCACCACCCCGCCCCGGGCGGCAGCCGACGACGGACCGGCACCGCTCATCAGTGACGACGCGCTCCACACCGAACGCCCCTCGACCCGCCGCTCCCTGACGACCCTGGTGATCGGGCTGACGCTGTGGTTCACCCCGGTCGCACTGGCGGCGGCCGCCTTCGGTCGCTCGAGCATCTTCGTCGAGCAGGGCCTCTTCTTCTCCGGTGCCGCTGTGGTGACCTTCGGAGGCGCGTACGCCGTGCTCGCCTACGTCGCCCAGCAGGCCGTGGAGGTCTACGGCTGGCTGGCGCCCGGCGAGATGGTCCGCGGGCTCGCGCTCGCCGAGACCACGCCGGGGCCGCTCATCATGGTCGTCCAGTTCGTGGCGTTCGTCGGCGCCTACCGGGCACCGGGCGACCTCGACCCGTGGGTCGCGGCAGTCATCGCGGCGCTGCTGACCACCTGGGTGACGTTCGTGCCGTGCTTCCTCTTCGTCCTGCTCGGGGCGCCCTACGTCGAGCGCCTCCGCGGCAACCGCGACCTCGCATCGGCGCTGGCCGGCATCACCGCGGCCGTCGTCGGCGTGATCGCCAGCCTCGCGGTGTTCTTCGCCCTCAACACGCTCTTCGACGAGACGAACCACGTCACGAGGGGCCCGTTCGACCTGGAGGTCCCTGTCCTCGCCTCCCTCGACTGGGCGGCGCTCGCCATCACCGGGCTGGCGTGTGCGCTGGTCTTCTGGCGGGGCTGGTCGGTGCTGCGCACGTTGGGTGCCTGCGCCGTCGCCGGCGTCGTCGTCGGCCTGGCGCTGGCCGCCTGAGCACCGCCTAGGCCTGGATCCAGCCGTCCTCCGGCAGGCACATCTGGTCGACGTAGGGCACCACGTCGGCGATCGAGTCGACGACCAGTGTGGGCCGGTAGGGGAAGTCCTGCACCTGGTGGCGCTCGGTGGCCCCGGTGGCGACCAGGATCGTGCGCAGCCCCGCCTCGAGGCCGCTGATGATGTCGGTGTCCATGCGGTCGCCGATCATCACCGTGGTCTCGGAGTGGGCCTCGAGGCGGTTGAGCGCGCTGCGCATCATGAGGGGGTTGGGCTTGCCGATGAAGTACGGCGCGCGCCCGGTGGCGGTGCTGATGAGGGCGGCCACCGAGCCCGTGGCGGGCAGCATCCCCTGGGCGCTGGGACCGCTCGGGTCGGGGTTGGTCGCGATGAACCGCGCGCCGCCGTTGATCAGCCGGATCGCGCGGGTGATGGCCTCGAAGGAGTAGGTCCGCGTCTCGCCGAGCACGACGTAGTCCGGGTCCTGGTCGGTCATCACGTAGCCGATGTCGTGGACGGCCGCGGTGAGCCCGGTCTCACCCACGACGTACGCCGATCCTCCCGGCCGCTGGTCGTCGAGGAACTGCGCGGTCGCCAGCGCCGACGTCCAGATCGACTCCTCCGGGACGTCGATGCCGCTGCTGCGCAGCAGGCGCACCCGCAGGTCACGCGGGGTGAAGATCGAGTTGTTCGTCAGCACCAGGAACGGGACGTCAGCGGCCCGCAGCGCGGCGATGAACTCCTTCGCGCCCGGGATCGGGTCCTCCTCCCGCACCAGGACACCGTCCATGTCGGTCAGCCAGGTGCGTACGGGTCGCGGTTCGCTCACCCACCCATCCTCGACCATGCGCCCGCCGGGCACCCCGTCAGGGCAGGGCGGTGCGTCCGTCGGAGAAGGTGTTGCCCGACCACGTGTTGCTCGACTTCGCGTCCCAGTCGTCCGCCACGTGCTTGCCGTCCCACGGCAGACCGAAGACGTTGTCGATGACGCGGATGTGCCCGCCGTCCGCGCCGTTGAACTTCAGCGAGGAGTAGAGCGGGTCGCCCGGGAAGTAGTTGTGCTTGAGCAGGTTGTGGTGCGGCATGCCGAACTCCTCGTACATCACGAGGTTCCCGGAGCAACCGCCGCCGACGTCGGGGACGCCGTCGTTGTCCTCGTCGGCGTCCGGAAACAGCTCGCACCAGATGGTGTTGTGCTTGAGCGTGCCGTTGCGCAGGATGCGCAGGCCCGACGAGTGCTCGCCATGGCCCTGGACGAAGGACCACTTGATGGTGCAGGCGTTGTGGCACTCGCCGCCGGAGAAGCTGCCGTGCAGGTAGGACCGCTTGACCACGTAGTGCGAGGCGCTGATGGGGCGGAAGTCGCTGTCGGCCGCCGTGTGGATCTCCGAGTCGACGATGGTGACGCGGATGGGGTCGTCACCCTCGGGGTCCGAGACCTGGACCGGGTCGAAGCCGTCCTGGGTGCCCACCATGACGAAGCCGTTGATCAAGGAGCTCTCGACCCGCACGCCCTTCGCCTTGATGGTGAGGGGGGCGCAGTTGAGGATCTTGTTGCGGATGACCTTCCCGGACTTGGTGATCGTGCACGACCCCTTGTACGCCGACAGCGTGGTGCCCTTGGGCACGCCGACGCTCTCGGCCGTGGGGGGCCAGGTGCGGGCCCGGGCGCGTGGAGCATCCGCGGTCGAGGCGTCGGTCCCCGAGCGGACGGCCGCGTCGCGAGCCGCGGTTGCGTCGACCGGTCCGGCCTGGGCAGCGGTGGCTCCCAGCAGGACGACGGCGCCTGCCAGCGCTGACACGAGCAGCGTGCTGGGGCGACGGCGCCAGGGCGTGGGTGTGCGGGCTTCGGAGGAGTGCATGTCTTCGTCTTCCGGTCGGGGGTGACGGTTCGCTCAAGCAACCGTCAAGCAACTGTCAAGACTCTGTACGACGCGGGGAGATGTCAATTCGACGCCATACCACAAATGGGGTATGTCCGCCCGACGAAGTCACGAAAAAGGCGGGTGAGGGGCCGGGCCCGCGAAGGGTCAGGTCTTCGCGGGAGCCGCCTCGTGGTCGACGTCGATCGGCCTGACGGGGTGGGTGCGCTCGAGCCTCGCCCCCTCGACGTCGACGTCGGGCAGGATCCGGTCCAACCACCTCGGCAGCCACCAGGCGCTCTCGCCCAGCAGGTGCATGGCGGCGGGGATGATCAGCATCCTGACCACGAACGCGTCGAGGAGCACGCCGAACGCCAGCACGAAGCCGATCGGCTTGATCGTGGGGTCGTGGGAGAAGACGAAGCCCGCGAACACCGAGATCATGATGATCGCCGCGGCGGTCACCACCGCCCGGCCCGCGTGCAGCCCGTGCTGCACGGCCACCCGCGCCGGGGCGCCGTGCGCGTACGCCTCTCGCATCCCGGAGACGAGGAAGAGCTGGTAGTCCATCGCCAGGCCGAAGAGGATGCCCGTCGCGATGATGGGTAGGAAGCTCAGCACCGGGCCGGGCGCGTGGACGCCGAAGAGGTCGCCCAGGAAGCCGAGCTGGAAGATCGCGGTGATGCCGCCGAAGGCTGCGAGCAGCGAGAGCACGAAGCCCAGCGTGGCGGTCAGTGGCACCAGGATCGAGCGGAAGACCACGACGAGGATGAGCATCGAGAGCCCGACCACGAGCGCGAGGTAGAGCGGCAGCACGTCGGAGAGCTTCTCGGAGATGTCGATCCCGGCGCTGGCGTTGCCGGCAACGCCGAGGGTGGCCTCGTCGCCGGAGGCCGTCGTGGGCGTCAGCGTCCGGAGGTTCTGGACCAGTTCAGCGGTCGACTCGCTCGACGGCGAGCCGTGGGGGATGACCTGGAAGGCCAATGCCGTACGGTCCAACGACGCGCCGATCGGCACGACCGCCTCGACGTTCCAGACCCGGCCGAGCTCCTCGCCCACGGCAGCCTGCTCGGCGACGAGGTCGTCCTCGGCAACCGCTCCGGGCAGGTCGGCGACGACCAGCAGCGGGCCGTTGGACCCGTCACCGAACTTCTCCGCCTGGACGTCGTACGCCCGGAACCCTGCGGAGTCGGGAGGCTGCGTGGAGCCGTCGGGCAGGCCCAGCCGCATCTGCGTGACGGGGGCGGCCACGATGAGCAGGAAGGCGACACCGAGCCCGAGCACGGCCCAGGCGCGGCCGGTGCCCATCGGCCGGTCGCGGTCGGTGATCGCGTCGTCGTGGGCCAGCTCGTGGGCGGACAGGCGCTCGCGCTCGCGGCGACGCAGGATCCGCAGGCCCACGAGCGAGAGGAGCGCGGGCGTCAGGGTGACGGCCATCAAGATGGCGACCAGGACGGCGACGGCACCCACCGTGCCCATCAGGCCGAGGAACCCGACCCCGGTCACGTTGAGCGCCAGCAGCGCGACGATGACGGTCACGCCGGCGAAGACCACGGCGTTGCCCGACGTGCCGTTGGCCAGCCCGATTGACTCGCGCAGGCCGGTGCCCCGCATGAGCTGGCGACGGTGGCGGTTGATGATGAAGAGCGAGTAGTCGATGCCGACGGCGAGCCCGAGCATGACCCCGAGCACCGGGGTCACGGAGACGAAGTCGACGACGCCGGAGAACGACAGCGACGCCAGCGAGGCGATGGCCACGCCCAGGAGCGCGGTGAGGAGCGGCAGCGCGGCGCCGAGAAGCGTGCCGAGCATGACGGTGAGCACGATCGCGGCAATCACCACGCCGGCGACCTCGCCGGGGCCGAGGATGGACGGGACGGTCTGCGCGATGTCCTGGGAGGGGTGGAGCGCGACGCCGTCGATGTCGGCGTCGCCGACCAGGTCCTCGATCTCGGTCTTCACCTCGGCGCTCACCTCGTTGATCGGCACCGTGAACGTCACGTTGGCCACGGCGGCCGAGCCGTCCTGGGAGACGGTCCGATAGCCGGAGGAGAGCTCGGAGAGCGTGGCGCCGAGCTCGAGGGGGGCGGACTGCTCCTCCACGTTCGCGAGCTGCCGGTCGATCTCGGCCTGGCCGTCGTCGAGCTGCTGCTCGGCCGCAGCGAGCTGCTCGCGCAGGGCAGGGAGGGTGCCGTCCGCCCTGGCCTGCTCGCGCTGCTCGGCGAGGGCGTCGCGACCGGCGTAGATCTGCGCCTGGCCCGCGTGGAGCTGGGCGAGGCCCTCCTCGAGCCGGCGCCGGCCGTCGGCCACCTGCTCCGCCGAGGCGTCGAGCCGGTCCTGGGTGGCGAACGGGTCGCTCACGTCGGCGACCTCCTCGACCTCGGCGACGCGGTCGAGCAGTGCGGTGAGCTCGCGACGCTGCTCCTCGGTGAACGGCGAGCCATCGGTGGTCTCGGCGACGATCGTGCCGTTGCCGCCGCCCGCGCCCTCGAACTCGCGCTCCAGCTGCTGGGACACCCGGGTGGTGGGGGTGTCGGGGAGCGTGATGTTGGTCGACAGCGTGCCGGCGAACGACACGTACGTCACCGCGGTGAGGACCAGCAGGCCCAGCCAGGCGCCGATGACCGTCCAGTGACGGCGAGCCGCGAAGCGACCGATGCGGAAGAGGAGCTCAGCCATGTCGGGTGGCGGGCCTTTCGTCGGGAGGGAGGGGACTCAGCCGGCGTGACCGACCCGGAGCCGGAGCAGCAGCCGGTCCAGGAGCCGGTCCCAGTCGGCACGGGCGCCGGGTGGGACGTCGGGGGTCAGGTCGGGGTGCTCGTCGAGCCAGTGCCGGGCGATGGCGGCCAGGCCGCTGGTGAGCAGCGCCAGGGTGAGCTCGAGGTCGAGCGCGTCGAGGCGCGGCAGGCGGTGCAGCAGCCGCTCGCGCAGCCGCCCGGCGACGAGCTCGAAGGCGGTGCGGGAGATGGCGTCGGCCCGCTCGTCCGCCACGTCGGTGCCACCGACGACCTGCGAGATCGTCACGATCGCGGTGGGGAGGTCCACCTCGCGGGTCGCGTCGCAGACGGCGTCCAGCGCGGCCCGGCCGTCGTCCGCGCCGTCGAGCAGCGCGGCGACACTGCGGTCGACGCCGGCGAGGAGGTGGGCGGTGACCTCGGCGAGGATCTGCTCGCACACCGCGACCAAGAGCTGGTCGAGGCCGGCGAAGTGGTTGAAGACGGTGCGGCGGGACACACCTGCACCTACGGCCACCTGGTCGATCGTGAAGCCACGCGCGCCCCGTTCCACGGCCAGCGCACGCGCCGCGTCGACGATCGCGCGGTGCCGCTGCTCGCGCAGGGCGACGCGGCCGTCGAGGGAGGTGGACACCCGAACCATTGTTGCACTGAGTGCAAATTGCTTCGGGGCCGGTGGACCAGTCCGGTAGTCCGCTGCGAAAAGCCGGTCCCGAGGCCGGATGCACCGGCTCTCCGCAGCGGACTACCGCCGGCAGCCGTCGGCGATTGACTGCGTGCGACAGGATCTGCCCCATGACGGACGACGACGCGGCGCCGGCGCAGCCGGGTCTCGGCCCCTGGCCGGCGGCCGCCCTCGTCTTCGGGTCCTCGGCCGCGGTGCTCGTCGTCGAGCTGGTGGCCCTGCGGCTGCTCGCGCCCTACTACGGGCTGACCCTGGAGACGAACACGATGGTCATCGGGCTCGCCCTGACCGCGATCGCCGCGGGCACCTGGGCCGGCGGGTGGACCGCCGACCTGGTCGCGCCGCGTCGCCTGCTGGGTCCCCTGCTGGGGATCTCGGGAGCGGCGGTCGCCCTGACGCCCACCCTCGTCCGGGGTGCCGCAGCGACCGCCGACCCGGGACTGCTCCTGCTCGCCGCCACGCTCTCGGTCCTGGTGCCGGGCGCGCTGCTCTCGGCGGTGACGCCGGTGGTGATCAAGCTGCGGCTCACCAGCCTCGCCCACACCGGCACCGTCGTGGGCCGCCTGTCCGGGGTGGGCACCGTGGGTGCGATCGCCGGCACGGTCCTCACGGGCTTCGTCCTCATCTCGCGCGTGCCGGTCAGCGGGATCCTGGTCGGGCTCGGCGTCGCGCTGCTGGTGACCTCCGTCGTGGTGCAGGTCGCGGGGCGCCGCGGCCGCGGCGACGTCGTGCTGGCCGTCGTCGTGGCGATGGCCGGCCTCGGCGCGGCGACCGCACCGAGCGGCTGCGACGTCGAGACGACCTACCACTGCCTCGCGATCACGGCGGACCCGGAGCGCCCGACCGGTCGGACGCTGGTGCTCGACGGGCTCCGGCACTCCTACGTCGACCTCGCGGACGCGACCCACCTCGACTTCGAGTACGTCCGGGCGATGGCGTCGGTCACCGACACCGCCTTCCCCGCCGGTGAGGCCCTGGACGGCTACCACCTCGGGGCCGGGGGGCTCACCCTGCCGCGCTACCTGGCCGCGACCCGGCCGGGCACGGCGAGCCGGGTCTCGGAGATCGACGCCGGCGTGGTTGCGGCCGACGTCCGGCTGCTGGGTGGCCTCCCCGAGGGTGTCGACGTCCATGTGGAGGACGGCCGCCTCGCGATCGCCGACCTCGAGCCGGACGGCCCTCGACCTGGTGGTCGGTGACGCGTTCGGCGGTGTCAGCGTGCCCTGGCACCTGGCGACGGTGGAGGCGGTGCGCGGGTTGGAGCGGGCGTTGAACGAGGAGGGTGTCTACCTCGCCAACCTCATCGACCACGGTCCGCTCGCGTTCGCTCGCGCAGCCGTCGCCACGACCGGTGAGGTGTTCGACCACGTGGCCCTGCTCGCCGATCCGTCGGTGCTCGCGGGCGAGGACGGCGGCAACCTCGTCGTGGTCGCCTCCGACACGGAGCTCGACGTCGCCGCCGTGCTGGACCGACTCGGCGAGCGCGAGCTCGGGTGGCGGTCGCTCACCGGGGAGCGAGCTCGACGCCTGGGTCGGCGACGCACCCGTCCTCACCGACGACCACGCGCCCGTCGACCAGCTGCTCACCCCCTACGGCCGCTGACGCGGGTCGCCGTACGTCCGGCCGGACCGCCCGCCCGGCTCGCGGCCGGTCAGTTGCTGACGGCGGGTAGCGAGTGGACGTACGTCGGGTCGTCCACCTGCGCTGCGGTGAAGGCGGCGAGGTCGGCGCGGGTGATCCTGGACCCCAGCTTGGTGCGGCCGTAGAAGCCGTGGCGGAAGCGACCGAGCGCCGGGCCGTCCTGCGGGTCGATGAAGCGGACGATGGTCCAGTCGAGGCCGGAGGCCATGACGACCTCGCACATGCCGACGAGCTCGTCGTGGGAGCGGCGCCCGAAGGTCCGGGCCATGAGGGTCGACGTGCGCGGCCGCCAGGCGGCGGCCCGGTCGCGAGGGTCGGGGACACTGGCGGTGCCGATGCCGACGTAGCGACGTACGCGGTGTCGGCGCATGGCGTCCACGATGGTCCGGGTGCCCTCGACCAACGGGAGGCCGGTGGCCGTGCGGTCCAGGCTCGGACCGACTGCGCTGACGACGGCGTCCGCGCCCTCGACGACCCGGTCGACGGACGCGGTGTCGGTCAGCTCGCCGACGACGACGGTGACCTCGTCACCCCACGAGTCGACCACCTTGGCGGGACTGCGGACGTGTGCGGTGACGCGGTGGCCGTTGCCGCGGAGCTCGTCGACGACGAGCCGGCCGACGCCGCCCGTGGCGCCGAAGACGGTGACGTTCATGGGGTGAGTCTGCCGGGTGCCGGCTCAGCGGACGCAGCGGAAGCCGATGTGCGACGTGGCGGTGTCGTCTGCCTGCGGCGAGCGGGCCGCCGGTCGGTAGCGCAGGCAGTACTCCGGCGCGCACAGGTGCGAGCCGCCCTTCAGGACCCGCCGCGGGACGGTCGAGCCCGGCTCGGCGCTCGCCGCGGCCCGGGCTTCGTCGCGGGACGACGGGCCGCACCGGCAGCCGTCACCGCAGCCCGGCTCGGCGAGCAGGTCTGTCCGAGCGGGTGCGCGGTCGGGCTCGTGGCGCGGGCTGTAGAAGTCGGTGGTCCACTCCCAGACGTTGCCGATGCAGTCGAGGAGCCCGAACCCGTTGGCCGGGAAGGTGCCGACCGGGGAGGTGCCCACCCATCCCGCCGCACCCGTGTTGCGCCACGGGAACTGGCCCTGCCAGGTGTTCGCCATCAGCCGTCCGTCGGGCTTCTCCTCGTCGCCCCAGGCGTACGCGCCGGCGCCCCGGGCCCCGCCTCGTGCCGCGTACTCGAGCTCTGCCTCGGTGGGCAGCCTCTTGCCGGCCCAGGCCGCGTACGCCTGCGCGTCCTCGAGGGCGACCTGGACCACCGGGTGGTCCTCGCGAGCCTCGATCGACGACCCGGCGCCGAAAGGGTGCCGCCAGCTGGCGCCCGCGCCCCAGGCCCACCACTGCCGCCAGTCGCGCAGGTCGACCGGCCCGCGGGTCGGCGTGAAGACCAGGCCGCCCGGGACCAGGTCTGCCGGGTCCGCACCGGGGAAGTCGGCCGGGTCCAGCGGCCGCTCGGCAAGGGTCACGTAGCCCGTGTCGGTGACGAAGGCGGCGTACTGGGCGTTGGTCACCGGGTGCACGTCGATCTCGAACGCGTCGACCGACCGCTGGTGGACGGGGCCCTCGTCGGGGTAGAACGCGTCCGAGCCCATCGTGAAGGTGGCCGCCTCCAGACGGATCATCTCGGTCACGCCGGTCACCCGGCCCAGCCTGCCATGGTCCACCCGGACGGGATCGGCTGCGCGGTGCATCACGCCGGGACGAGCGCGGGTGAGAAGTCGTGCAGCTCCTCGCGTCCACCGCGGACGACGAGGCAGGTCGACTCCGGCACCTTGCGCCACGCCCCGCGCAGGTCGCCGAGCGGCTCGGACACGATGACCCGCGTCTCGTCGGAGAGCCCGTGCAGCAGCGGGTGGTCGGGGTACTGCTCGCGGAGCGTCGAGATGTCGGTGCTGTGGAACAGCGACCGGGAGGCGCCGATGCTGGAGTAGCGGAACGCCCAGGTGGTCTCCCCGTCGGTCGTGGCCACCGTCATCTGGATCGGGTGCTCGACGCCGTGCCGTCTCCCGGTCTCCTCGATGAGGCCCACGGCCCGGGCCACCGCGGCCGGCGGATCCTCCTCGAGCCCGAAGGTCAGGGCGAGGTGGAAGAACAGCTCGGAGTCGGTCGACCCCTCGATGTGCGGGAAGAGGGCGGGGTCCACCGCCAGGGTCAGGTCGCGCTTCACGGTCGGGAAGTCGGCGATGGAGCCGTTGTGCATCCAGAGCCAGCGTCCGTGTCGGAAGGGATGGCAGTTGGTCTGCTGGACCGGCGTGCCGGTCGTCGCCCGGATGTGGGCGAACACCCGGTCGGCCCTCGCATGACCGGAGATCTCCCTCAGGTTGCGGTCGTTCCAGGCCGGCTCGGTGCTGCTGTAGATGCCCGGGCGGTCCTGGGCGTCGTACCAGCCGACGCCGAAGCCGTCACCGTTGACGGCCTCCGCCCCGAGTCGTGAGTGCATGCTCTGCACCACGAGCGAGTTCTCGGGCTTGAAGAGCAGGTCCTCCAGGAGGACGGGCGAACCCGAGTACGCGAGCCATCGACACATGTCATCTCCCCTTGTCGGCTCCCAGTGCACGCCGGTGGGTGCGGGGCCGCATCACCCGATTCGTGTGATGGACGGGTGGCGAGGGCGCGCCAAGGCGCGCACCCGCCCGCTCATTCCGTTGACCCTCTCGGTGCCCCGACCCGAGTCTCGGGGGCGTTCGACCCGTCAGACAACGAGGAGACGCATGACACCCCCCGCCCCCCGCGGCAGACCGCCCCTCCGTCGCCGAGCCTCAGGAGCCGTGGTGGCCGCCATCGTGTGCGCCCTGTGCGCGACAGCCGTCCCGGCCGGCGCGAGCCCCGACGACCCCACCGGGTTGCTGCCGGACGCCTTCAGTGCGCAACGCCCGCAGGGCCGGCCGGAGGCCCGTCCGGAGCACGCGAAGCCGGACAGGGGATTCGAGGCCATGACGCCTGCCGCCGGTGCCGCCCTGCTGAGTGACAAGCTCGGCGACGGCGACACTCGCCTGTTCCAGCGGGCCGAGGCCCGCGGCGACGACACCGTCACGGTCCTGCTCGCTGCGACCCCGGGTGACACCGACCAGGTGGCAGCAACGGTGTCGAGTGCCGGAGGAACCGTGGGACGGGCCGAGGAGGACCTGGGCTACGTCCGCGCCACGGTGCCGGTCGGCGCCGTGCGGGACCTCGCTGCACTGGGAGACGTGAAGGCGATCGACCTCCGTCACAGCTACCGGGTCCCCGACCCGCGTCCCGCCGCGGGCGGCTCGGCCGGATCCGGCGGCGGCGCCACCGTCGCCGCACCGGGCGCCTCGACCCCTGCCGACAACCCGTACCTGCCGGTCGGCGAGACGGGTGCCACCGACTTCATCGGTGACCACCCGACCTGGGACGGCCGGGGCATCACCGTCGGCGTCCTCGACACCGGTGTCGACCTCGACCACCCGGCGCTCCAGAGCACCACGGACGGCAGGAAGAAGGTGGTCGGCTGGTTCACCGCCACCGACCCGCTCCTGGACGGCGACGGCTCCTGGCTCGAGATGAACCGGGAGGTGACCGGCCCGTCCTTCTGGGCCTCCGGTGCCGACTGGACCGCACCGGGCGGCACCTTCATGTTCGCGTGGTTCGACGAGTACGTCACCGGCGGGTCCGAGCTCGGAGGTGACGTCAACCGCGACGGGGACTCCGACGACCGGATGGCCGTTCTCTACGACCCCGCCGACCACCGCATCTGGGTGGACAGCGACATGAACCACGACTTCACCGACGAACCGGTCATGGCGGGTGACGGCGTGGAGCAGCGCGTCGGGCACTTCGGCGTCGACGACCCCGCGACAGCCCTCGTCGAGCGCGTCCCGTTCGTCGTCGAGCACCGCGAGGACGTCGACCTCACGCCGCTCGGCCCGTGGGCCGAGGGACAGGTCGCCGACTTCGTCAACATCGGGCTGGTCAGCGCGTCGCACGGCTCCCACGTCGCTGGCATCATCGCCGGCAACGGCCTCTTCGGCGGCAGCATGCAGGGTGCAGCGCCCGGCGCCCAGGTCGTCTCGGGCCGCGCCTGCACGTTCACCGGCGGCTGCACGAACACCGCCCTGGCCGAGGGGATGATCGACCTCGTCACCGAGCACGACGTCGACGTCGTCAACATGTCGATCGGCGGGTTGCCGCCGCTCAACGACGGCTCCGACGCCACGGCCCTGCTCTACGACGAGCTCGTCGAGCAGACCGGCGTCCAGATCTTCATCTCCGCCGGCAACAGCGGACCTGGTCTCAACACGGTCGGATCGCCGTCCGTCGCCCGGAACGTCGTCAGTGTCGCCGCGTCGGTCAGCAAGGGGACGTGGTGGGCCGACTACGGCTCGCGCGTCGACGCCGAGCAGGGCATCTTCGGGTTCTCCTCGCGCGGCCCGTCCGAGAACGGTGGACTGAAGCCGACCCTCGCCGCGCCGGGTGCCGCGGTGTCCACCACGCCGCAGTGGCTCCCCGGAGTGCCCGTCCCCGAGACCGGCTACGGCTGCCCCCCGGCTACTCGATGTTCAACGGCACCTCGATGGCGTCCCCGCAGGTCGCCGGCACCGCCGCACTCCTGCTGTCCGCCACGAAGGCGACGGGCACCGAGGTGGCAGCGCCCGCGCTGCGCAGGGCGCTGACCAGCTCCGCCGACCTCATCGCAGGCGTGCCCACCACCGCTCAGGGCACCGGGATCGTCGACACCGAGGCGGCCTGGAAGCTGCTCGACAAGGGAGTCGGGACCGGGACGTACGACGTCGCCGCACCCGTGTGCTCCCCGCTGTCGCACGCGCTGGCAACGCCGCAGGAAGGCACGGGCATCTACAACCGGTGCCTCGCGGACGAGGGCGGTCAGCGTCCGAACGTCGTGAAGACGTACTCGGTGGAGGTGACCCCGCTCGACGGGTCCGCCGGCTCCCGTGTGCACCGGCTCTCGTGGATCGGCAACAACGGCACCTTCTCCGCTCCGGCGACGGTCTCGTTGCGCAAGGGCCAGGCCGGCACCATCGCCATCACCGCCCGCCCCCGCACCCAGGGCGAGCACGCGGCGATCCTGAAGGTCGACGACCCGAGCACGCAGGGCATCGACCAGCTGGTCCCGGTCACCGTGGTCGCGGCCGAGGTGGCGCCCCAGCCCGGCCGCACGGTCGTCGCGCGCGGAACGGTCGACCGTGCCGCCACGAAGTCGGTGTTCGTCGCGGTGCCCGAAGGCGTCAACAGCCTGGAGGTCGCGCTCAGTGAGGTGGTCGCCGGCGACCAGGTCCGGTTCCTGGCGATCGACCCCTTCGGCATGCCTGCCGACCCCCAGGAGAGCAACCGGTGCTACACCCACCACGTCGAGCCCGGCGGGTGCGACCCGACCGCGCGGTCGTACGTCGAACCCGTTGCGGGCCTGTGGGAGCTTCGGGTCGAGGGACGGCGTACCTCACCGTCCCAGGACAACCCGTACCGGCTGACCGCCGGCCTCGAGGGTCTCACCGTCACGCCCGCAACCACCACGATCGAGACCGCCTCGGTCCACCACCCGGTCGAAGGGGCGTTCACCGCCACCAACACCTGGGGCACCGTGACCGCGAGGCCCGTCGAGGGCCAGGTCGGCCGGGTGCGGGACCTCTGGTCCGAGGTCGCCGAGGGCCAGATGACCCAAGGTGGTGTCGATGTCTCCCGGGACGCGACCCGCCTCGAGCTCGCGATCACTCCCCGGCAGGCCGACGCGGACCTGGACGTCTACCTCTTCGGTCGCTCCGGACTGGCCGCCACGGCGACCACGATGGGACCGGGGTCGGAGAAGATCGTGCTGCGCGACCCTGCGCCCGGCTCGTACGCGATCGTGGTGGCCGGCGTCGACGTCCCGTCCGGGACGACGGAGTTCGACTACCACGAGCGGGCCTACTCCCGCGGGGTCGGCAGCATCGAGATCACGTCCGGCGACGGGCCCACGAGGCTGCGGCCCGGGGACGCCCTCGACGTCGAGGCGCAGGTCACGGCGTACGCCGAGCCGTTGAACGACCGGCCCCTCGTCGGCCGCGTCCAGTTCGCCAACCCCCGCGGAACGGTGATCGGCGCTGCGGAGGTGCTCATCAACCAGGTCACCACCCCCGATGCCGGGGTGCTGGCCGAGGCCGCGCCGATGGTCGGCTACGACCTGAACAACGCCGGTGTGATGACGGGTGACAAGCAGATCGACTCCCACACCATGCCGGTCCGCTGGACGGAGGACGGTGGGGTCGAGGAGCTGCAGGTCAGGGAGGACGCCTGGTCCGGCTACTCCTACGACATCAACGAGCACGGTGACTCGGTGGGTCAGATCGACCTCGAGGACGGGGGAGCGGTCGCCGCGCTGTGGCGTGCCGACGGGACCCTCGTCGAGCTGGGCGTGCCCGACTGGATGCCCTACCAGTACGCCCGCGCGTTCGCGATCAACGACTCCGGGATGGTGGTCGGCAACGCGACCCTCTTCAGGCAGGAGGACGACGGGTACTGGCACGAGTACAACGACCCGTTCGTCTGGAGCGAGGCCGAGGGCTTCACGCGGCTGCCGCACATCGGCGACGACCGCCACAACACCGAGCCGTACGCGATCAACAACGACGGCTACGTCGTCGGGCAGTCGCACATCGGCAACGAGCAGCACGCGGTGATGTGGTCGCCCGACGGGACGATCGAGGACCTTGGGAACCTGCCCGGGATGTCCGGTGCATGGGCGAGGGCGATCAACGACTCCGGGGTCGTCGTCGGCTCCAGCGGCGACGACGCCTTCGTGTGGACCCGCGCCGACGGGATGCGCCGCCTCGCCGACTTCGGGTTCGACGGTGCAGCCGTCAAGGTGAACAGCGACGGCTGGGTGATCGGCCAGGCGCAGCTCACGCCGTGGGACGAGACGCCCGTCGTGTGGGACCCGCAGGGCCGGATCTACGACGTCTACGGCATGGTCGACCCGCAGTGGTTCTTCCCCGTGCAGGGGATGGGGCTGAACGACCAGCGCGAGCTGCTGGTCTACGGCTACACCGACGACGGCAACAGCGGGCTCAAGCTGCTGCAGCTGCCGCAGCTGCCGTAGCGGTCTCCGCACCAACAGCGACGACCCGCCGGGTGATCCCGGCGGGTCGTCGTCAACTGCTCAGGTCCTCGGTTCGTCAGGACCCTCTGGCGGTGGCGGTGGGATTTGAACCCACGGTGGGTTTGACCCCACACATCATTTCGAGTGATGCACCTTCGGCCGCTCGGACACGCCACCGCGCGGAACATTACCGGAGGGTGAGCGCGAGCAGAAAACCGACGGCGGTCCAGCCACTGGGCGCAAGGCGTGGCCAGCGAGGGCGTACGACGGTAGTTTGCGCGACACGCAGGCGCTCGCGCACAGCGCGGGGGAAAGGAGCCGGTACCGACCGTGACCGCCCTCCGACGCGCCCGAGACCTCGCCCGGTCCGCCCTGCCCCGCGCGGTGGGTGATCGGCTGCCGGCCGGCCCGCCGCAGGAGGTCGTCGAGCTGCTCCACGACAAGCGGTTCCAGCGAGCCGTCGCCGAGCAGGCGGCCGAGCAGGGCCGCCCCGAGGAGGAGGTGTGGTCGGAGGTCAAGGGCTACCTCCACGAGATGGCGGCCGCCCACGACGACCGGGCGTCCCAGGGGTGGGCCCGGATGGGCGACTGGTTCCTGCGCGCCTACGACGTCCTGGTCGACGAGGAGCAGATGCACCAGCTGCGGCAGGTCGACCGCACCCACAGCCTGGCGCTCGCCTTCAGCCACCGCTCCTACCTCGACGGCATGGTCATCCCCAACGTGCTGATGGCCAGGCGCTTCTCGCCGACGTACACGTTCGGCGGCGCCAACCTCAACCTTCCCGTCATCGGGTCGGTGGCGAGCCGTACGGGCCTCATCTTCATCCGCCGCGCGACCCAGGAGATCCCGGTCTACCGGCTCGCGCTGCGCTCCTACATCCGCCAGATGGTGATCAACAAGCGCAACCTCGCCTGGTCGATCGAGGGCGGGCGAACCCGCACGGGCAAGCTGCGCCCGCCGGTGCACGGCATCCTCAAGTACCTCACCGACACCGTCGAGGGCGAGGACGCGCCCGACGTCCAGGTCGTCCCCGTCGCGGTCGTCTACGACCAGCTGCACGAGGTCTCGCTGATGACCGCGGAGGCCCGCGGCGCCAGCAAGACGCCGGAGGACTGGCGCTGGCTGGTGCGCTTCGCCCGGCTCCAGCGCAACCGCCTCGGTCGCGCCTACCTCACCGTCGGCGAGCCGTTCTCGCTGCGCGAGCGGATGGACGAGCTGGCCGCGGAGGGCGTGACGGGGCACCAGGCGGTCGAGCGGGTCGCGCTCGACATCTCCCACCGGCTCAACCGCGCGACCCCGGTGACCGTGACCGCGATCGTCTCCCTCGCGCTGCTCGGCGCCGACCGCGCGCTGACCGTCGACGAGGTGCTCGACACGGTCGAGCCGCTCGCCACCTACATCGAGGCGCGCCACTGGCCGGTCGCCGGCGCCGCCGACCTGCGCGACCGCTCGACGATCCGTCGCGCGTTGGCCGAGCTGGCCCGCAGCGGGGTGCTGACGGCGTACGACGGGGGCACCGAGCCGGTCTGGAAGATCGACGACGACCAGCACCTGGTCGCCGCGTTCTACCGCAACACGGTCATCCACATCCTCGTCGAGAGGGCGATCGGCGAGCTCGCGCTGCTCACCGTCAGCGAGCTCGGGCCCGACGCCGAGCTGCCCCAGGGCGGCGCGCTGCAGGTGGGCTGGGAGGAGGCCAAGCGGATGCGCGACCTCCTCAAGTTCGAGTTCTTCTTCCCCGGCCGGGCCGGCTTCGAGGACGACCTGCGCACCGAGCTGCGGCTGCTCGTCGGCGAGGGCGTGACCGACATGACCCCCGAGCGAGCGCGCGAGCTGCTCGTGACCGCGCGCCCGCACCTGGCCCACCTGGTCCTGCGGCCGTTCCTCGACGCCTACCTCGTGCTGGCCGACCGCCTCGCCGACCGCGGTGACAGTGCGGTCGAGGAGGACGACCTGATGGCCGACTCGCTGGCCGTGGGCCAGCAGTGGGCGCTGCAGCGCCGGGTCGCGAGCGCCGAGTCGATCTCCCTCGAGCTCTTCCGCACCGCCGTCGCGCTGGCCCGCCACCGCGGCCTGCTCGAGGGCGGCGCGGGGATGGGCACGAGGCGCGAGGCGTTCGCCGCCGAGCTGCGCGACTCCGTACGACGGGTCAACATCATCGGCGAGATCGCCGCCGGCGTCGTCCCGGCCGTCCACCCGCGGCCGCAGCACCGCCAGGAGAGCCGATGAGCGGGCTCTCCGCCGACGTCGAGGCCGCGATCGCGGCGATCGAGGCCGGTCCGCAGGGGCCGTCGGTCGGCGCGTTCTTCGACCTCGACGGCACGCTCGTCGCGGGCTACACGGCGGCGACCTTCTACGGCGACCGGCTCAAGGGTCGTGACGTGTCGCCGGCGGAGTTCCTCCGCACCGTCGTCACCGCGGTCGACGGCGAGCTCGGCGGCGACCCGACCCGGATCGCGCACGTCGCCTTCTCCGCCATGCGCGGGGAGTCGGAGGAGGCCTTCGCCGACCTCGGCGACCGGCTCTTCCGCGCCAAGATCGCCGGCACGATCCGCCACGAGTCGCGCGCCCTCGTGCTCGCCCACCAGCGGGCCGGGCACACGGTCGCGGTCGCGTCGGCCGCGACGAGGTACCAGATCGCCCCGGTGGCCCACGACCTCGGCGTCGAGCACCTCGTCTGCACCCGGCTCGTCGTCGAGGACGGGCAGTTCACCGGCGCCACGGACGGCCCGATGCTCTGGGGCCGGCACAAGGCCAGCGGCGTACGCGCCTTCGCCCGCGAGCACGACGTCGACCTCGCCCGGTCGTACGCCTACGGCAACGGCTACGAGGACGTCGCCTTCCTCTCCTCCGTGGGCCACCCCACCGCCCTCAACCCGCACCGCGACCTGCGCGCAGCGGCCGAGCGGCTCGCGTGGCCGGTGCTCGACCTCAGCGACCCGGTCGGCCGCTCCCTCGTCGCGGCCGGACGTACCGCGGCGGCGCTCGCCGGCATGAACGCCGGAGTCGTCACCGGGATGGCCTACGGCCTGCTCCGCCAGGACAGCAAGGAGGGTCGCAACCTCGCGGTCAAGCTCGCCACGCAGCTCCCGATGACACTGGCCGGGGTGAAGATGGAGGTGCTGCACCGCGAGCGGCTGTGGACGCACCGGCCGGCGATCTTCGTGGCCAACCACCAGAGCTCGCTCGACATCCCCGTCCTCGGCAACCTGCTGGAGCGCGACTTCACCATCGTGGCCAAGAAGGAGGCGCGGTGGGACCCGCGCGCGGTCGTCGGCTCGGTGGTGATCGACCCGGCCTACATCGACCGGTCCGACTCCGAGTCCGCGCGCGCCACGCTGGCGGGGGTGGTCGAACGCATCCGCGGCGGCACGTCGCTGATGATCTTCCCGGAGGGCACGCGCTCGGCCACCCCGGTGCTCGGTCCGTTCCGCAAGGGGGCGTTCCACCTCGCCGCACAGGCGGGCGTCCCGATCGTGCCGGTGGTGCTGCGCAACACGGGCGAGCTGATGCGTCGCAACTCCCTGGTGCTCCACCCCGGCGTCGTCGACGTGTGCGTGCTCGAGCCCGAGACCGACTGGAGCGTGGACGACATGAGTGAGCGGATCGCCGCCCTGCACACCACGTTCGAGGAGACCCTCGCGAGGTGGCCAGCATGAGCGCCCGCGAGGACCTCGAGCGGTGGGCCGAGGCGGCGGAGTGGTCGTCGGCCGCCGAGCTGACGCCGATGCAGACGCTGATGTGGCGGGCCGAGCGCCACCCCGTCCAGTCGTCCACCACCACCGTCGTCATCGACCTCGACCAGGCGCCCGACTGGGACCGGTTCGTCGCGGCGACCCAGTGGGGCACCGGACTCGTACGCCGTCTCCGCCAGCGCGTCGTGGACCCGGTGGTGCCGACCGCCGCACCGACGTGGGCCGACGACCCGACCTTCGACCTGGCCTACCACCTGCGCCGCGAGCGGGTCGCCGACCGCGACGAGATGCTCACGCACGCCGCCCAGATCGCGCTGCGCCCCTTCGACCGCTCGCGCCCGCTCTGGGAGGGCGTGCTCTTCGACGGCATGCCCGAGGGCGCGGCGTACGTCCTCAAGATCCACCACGCGCTGGCCGACCCGCTCGGGATCGTCCAGCTCCTGGCTGCGCTCCAGTCCGGCAAGCGCACCCACACCGCACGCAAGCCGGTGGGCGAGGAGGACGTCGCGGGCCCGGGTGTCGACCCGGTCGAGCTCGCCGTCACCGGTCTGCGCACCGACGTGGCCCACCTGCCGGACGTGGCGCGGGCGACGGCCCGCACCCTCGGTCACGCGGCTGCGCGCCCGCAGGCGCTGGTCGCCTCCGCGCTGCACTACGGAGCATCCGTGCGGCGCCTCCTCACCCCGGCCGCGTCACCGTCGCCTGAGCTGAGCCCCCGCACCGGCCGGATGTGGTCCTTCCACACGCTCGACGCCCCGCTCGAGCCGCTGCGGGCCGTCGCCCGGCAGGGCGGTGGGACCCTCGACGACGCGGCGGTCGCGCTGGTGCTGGGCGGCCTGCGGCGCTACCACGCACGACGGGAGAGCTCCCCGTCCGAGATCCCTGTCGGCGTACGGGTCTCCCTCGACCGCGCCGACGACCTCGGCAACCGGTTCGCCGGCGCCATCATCTCGGGGCCGCTCGCGATCGAGGACCCCGTCGACCGGGTCGCGGCGGTGCGCGGCGAGGTGCTGTCGCTGCACACCGAGCGCGCCCTGGAGGTGCTCGACGCCGCCGCCCCGATGATGAACCGGATGCCGTCGTTCGTCGCCGCGTCGGTGCTGCGCACCGCAGCCGTCCCGGACGCCTTCGTGCTGACGCTGCCCGGACCGCCGCGTCGCCGCTTCATGGCGGGTGCCGAGGTGCAGGGGATGTACGTCCTCGGCCCGCTGCCCGGGGCCGCGCTGACGGTGTGCCTGGTCACCGTCGGCGACACCGCCTGCATCGGCGTCAACGTCGACGCGAGCGCGGTGGGCGACCTCGACGCCCTGGCGGAGTGCCTGGCGGAGGGCGTGTCGGAGATCGTCGCCGCCGCTCCCGCGAGCTGATCAGTCGCCGGTCGGGCCGATGTAGAGGAGCATCCGGTAGTCGACGCCCTCCTCGATGTTCACGTAGCCGTGCCGCTCGTAGAACCGACGGGTGTCGACGTCGACCTCGTCGACTCCGATGTGCATCTCCGGCGAGCCGAGCTCGCGGACCAGGCGGCGGGAGAGGTCGAGCAGCTGGGTGCCGATGCCCTGTGAGCGCAGGTCCGGCACGACGTAGAGCTCCTCGAGCTGCGAGACCGGGCCGTCGTACCAGATGGCCGGACGCAGGCTCAGGAAGGCGAACCCCACCGGCGCCCCGCCGTCGTCCTCGGCCAGCACCGCGACGATGTCGTCGAGCGTCAGGAGCCTCCCGAAGCGTTCGGCGAGCACGTCCGCGTCGTCGGTCTCGGTGTCGAACTCGGTGTTGAAGTCCCACAGCAGCCGGCCGAGCACGGCGGCGTCGTCGGGAGTGGCGCGGCGTACCTCGGTCATGGGTCAACCTCTGAGCGGTGGCGGGCGAAGAAGTCGGCGAGCAGGGCCGTGGACTCGGCGGCGAGCACGCCCGCGACGACCTCGGGGCGGTGGTTGAGCCGGCGGTCGCGGACGACGTCCCAGAGCGAGCCGACGGCGCCCAGCTTGTCGTCGTACGCGCCGAAGACGAGGCGGTCCACGCGCGCGAGCACCAGTGCACCGGCGCACATCGTGCACGGCTCGAGGGTGACGACCAGCGTGCAGCCCGTGAGCCGCCACTCCCCGCGCGCGGCCGCCGCGGCTCTCAGGGCGACGACCTCCGCGTGGCCGGTCGGGTCACCCTGCGCCTCGCGGGTGTTGCGGCCGCTGCCGATGACCGCGCCGGTCTCGTCGACCACGACGGCTCCGACGGGTACGTCCTCCCCCGCCAGCGCGGCCCGCGCCTCGGCCAGGGCCAGGCGCATGGGGGCGTCCCACGTCATGCAGGGGTCCACGTCGCGAAGGGGCGGATCATGCAGACGTCAGGCCGACCGCGTCGTCGAACAGCTCGCCGAAGCCGAGCCGGCGCGCGATCTCGGACAGCATCTCGTCGGGGTAGAGCTCGACGTCGTCGAGCAGGGCGCCCATGTCGATCGCGTGCAGCCCGAGGTCGGCGAGCAGGTCGAGGTCTCCGGCGGGCACCTCCACGTCGTCGTCCTCCGGCGGGGGGAGGCCCAGGAACGTGATGGCCGACTGGGCGAGCTCCCACTGGTCGGCAGCGGTGACGTCGGAGAGCAGCACCCGGGTCGTCGCTCCGGCGACCCGGACGAGCACGAAGAAGTCCTCGTCGACGGCGACCATGCCCACGGCGCCCTCGTCGCGCGCCACCTGGCGCAGCGCGTGGGCCAGGCTCTCGACGGAGTCGAAGGCGGGGGACGCGATCTCCTGCACCTGCCAGGCGCCGTCCTCGAGGAAGGCGGCCAGCGCGAAGTCGACCTCACCGCTCTGCTCGGACACGAACCCACCTCCCCAGGGGCTGCAGGTCTCCAATGTCGCAGAAAGCCCGGGGCCAGCCAAGCCCGTTTGCCGCCCTGTCTGCGGGGAGTGGGCACCACTAGGGTTGCCCCCATGCGCCTGCACGTGGTGAACCACCCACTCGTCTCCCACAAGCTCACCGTCCTCCGCAACGAGGACACCGACTCGCCGACCTTCCGCCGGCTGACCGACGAGCTGGTCACCCTCCTCGCCTACGAGGCCACCCGCGAGGTGCGCGTCGAGCCGATGGACATCACCACTCCCGTCGGCCCCACCACGGGCGTCCACCTCGCCCAGCCCAAGCCGATGGTCGTGCCCATCCTGCGTGCGGGACTCGGCATGCTCGACGGCATGATGCGGCTGCTGCCGACCGCCGAGGTGGGCTTCCTGGGCATGGTGCGCAACGAGGAGACGCTGGCCGCGTCGACGTACGCCGAGCGGCTGCCCGAGGACCTGTCGGGTCGCCAGTGCTACGTCCTGGACCCGATGCTCGCGACCGGCGGCACGCTGGCGGCGGCGATCCAGTTCCTCACCCACCGCGGCGCCGACGACATCACTGCCATCTGCCTGCTCGCAGCCCCCGAAGGCGTGGCCAACCTCGAGGCTGCCCTCGGCGACCACGCCGTCCCGGTGACCGTGGTGACCGCGGCGATGGACGAGAAGCTCAACGACAAGGGCTACATCGTCCCCGGCCTCGGCGACGCCGGCGACCGGCTCTACGGCGTCGCCCACTGACCTCACCGGTCCTGGCAGCACCACGCAGGCAGTTCGCGCATCCCCAGAGGCGTCGGAGCGTGACTGCCGAGCGACAGCAGGCGAACTGCCTGCACGGTGTCGGTGCGCGTCATGTCGCCGGGCTGATGTCTGCCTGCGGGTAGTCCGCTGCGCAAAGCCGGTCGGCAGGCGGTGACCATCGGTCGTGCGCAGCGGACTACTGCCGGAGGGCCGTAGCGGTCGTCTGCGAGTTGAAACGACCGTGTCCGTAACCGGTCAGGTGCTTGACGCGAGCGCGGAGCGCACTCGTAAAGTGGTGCTCATCACACGTTGTAACGTTTCAATCTCGGCAGTCTCGGATCTCTTCTGCTGGTCACCCTCCAGCACGGATGATCGTCGGCCCACCCGGTCCGGAGCGACACGCCGCCCCGCACATCCACCGCCGAAAGGGCAGTCATGAAGAAGAGAGCAGCAGGCGTGCTCGTCGCCTTGGGCCTGGCATTGCCGTTGGTCCCGACGAGCACGCTCGTCACCCAGGCCGCGGCGGCACCCGCGGCGCCGCAGGTGTCCGTCACGGGGCTGGAGGTGAACCACCTGACTGACAGCCCGGTCATGGGGATCGACGACCCCAAGCCCGTCTTCTGCTGGGGCTTCGACTCCAACGTCGTCGGCTCCAAGCAGAGGTCCTACCGCATCGAGGTCTCGACCACGCCGGCGTTCAACGCGAACAAGATCGTGTGGGACTCCGGAGTCGTCGAGTCCGACGAGACGACCGACGTCGCCTACGGCAGCACCGGGGGCGCCCAGGCAGCTCAAGCCGGAAACGGACTACTGGTGGCGGGTGACGGTTGTTGACAACCGTGGTGTCGCGGCCGTATCCAAGTCGTCGAAGTTCGCGACCGGACTCATGAACAGCAGGATCGACGCCTGGGACGGCGCTCAGTGGATCGGCAACGATGACGTCCGACTGGACGCGACCGCCGCCCACATGTTCGACATCAACTCCAGGTTCACCATCAACAGTGGTGACAACGTCTCCTTCGTCTTCGGCGCCAACGACCCCCGCTTCACCAGCGAGTTCCGCAACGTGTTCGGTGGGCCCGGCGGCCAGAACTTCGTTCGCTTCGAGCTCGACCTCTCCGGCGTGACGAACGACCCGGCCACCAACACGGGCGGGGTGGTCAACCTGTACCGCAAGGGCTACCACAAGACCGATGACATCAACGGTGACCCGAACGTGCACCCGTACAAGTCCGTGCGCCTCGTCGACAGCACCGCGGCGGCGGTGAAGACCCTGTTCACCCCCGGCAACAAGAACGCCGAGCACACGCTCCGGATCGTGGGCAACTCCAGCGCGATGACCTACACCATCGACGGGGTGAATCTCACCGGCTTCAGCGCCACCACGATGAAGGTCGGCGCGGGACGTCCGGCGGCGGCGAACAACCTGAACGTCTCGCCGAACTCGACCATCAACGGCCAGCAGGTCCACACGTTCGTGACGGGCAACAACTACAACACCTTCCCGCACCTGAACGAGATCGGCTTCGCGGTCAAGAACGTGGGGGACGACGTCACGCTGACCGACTACAAGCTCGTGGACGTCGGTCAGAGCGCCAGGCGCACCTTGTTCGACTCGACGACGCCTGCGAACTACGGCATCTTCACCGGCCTGCCGAACTCGGGCATCACCGACGTCCGGCAACCAGATCACCATCAAGCCGACCGCCGCCGGCCAGCTCGGCCCGAAGTACGCCGACCCGAGCCACACAGGGCAGACGCACGTCCGTTCGGAGTTCCGCCTCGACCCCGGCAAGGACATCGAGAAGGCGCGCATGTACGTCACCGCCCAGGGCGCCTACGAGATGCTCATCAACGGCGAGCGGATGGGCGACGACTACCTCAACCCGGGCATGGCGACCTACGCCAAGACCCTGAACTACCACACCTATGACGTCACCGACATGCTCTCGCCGGGCGCCAACGCCATCGGCGCGCTGCTCGGCCCGGGCTTCTGGACCGGCAACATGACGTTCACGCCGACCAACTACAACATGTTCGGCGACAACGAGGCGCTGCTGGCGCGGATGGTCGTCACGTACACGGACGGCACCACGCAGACGGTCGTCACTGACCCGCAGACGTGGCGGTCGTTCACCGACGGGCCCAACCGCTACGCCGACAACTTCCAGGGAGTCGTCTACGACGCCCGCAAGGAGGCTTCGATCACCGGTTGGGCGACCACCGGTTACCCGAACGGGCGGCTCGCGCGTTGGCAGCCCGCCGACGTCGTGCCCATGAAGCCCCAGCTCACCCCCGACCTGGTGGCACGCCAGGACAAGCCGGTGCACGAGGTCGAGCGGCTCTCGGCGACCCGCGTGCTGACCACGCACAGCGCCGACGAGACCGTCTACACCTACGACATGGGCGTCAACATGGTCGGCGTCCCGAGCGTCACGATCCCGGCCGGCAGCCTGCAGGCAGGCGACGAGGTCTACTTCCGGTTCGGTGAGGACATCTACCCCGGCAACAGCGACTCGCCCAACGAGACGTGGCCCGGGCCGGACCCCCGCTATTACGAGCCGACGCCCTACGCGGACCTCTACGGACCCAACGGCAGCTACCGTCCCGGCGTCGCCGGCCGGGTGCTGACCGACACCTACCGCGCCGCGCTGGCGATGGACACCTACGTGGCGAGCGCCGGCAACGCCAACCGGGCGGTCACCATCACGCCCAACTTCACCTTCCGTGGCTATCGCTACATCGAGGTCAGTGTCCCGCGCCGCACTGCGCCGCTGCCGCTGGAGAACGTGGAGGGCATCGTGCTGTCGTCCATCGACATGCCCGAGGGCACCTACGAGGCCACCACCAGCGACGACAACTACACCGGCGAGCTGGCCACCCAGTTCTTCAGCAACGTCCAGCGCAGCCAGGTCGGCAACTTCTTCTCGCTGCCGACTGACTGCCCGCAGCGCAACGAGCGGATGGGCTGGACCGGAGACCTGCAGGCCTACGCCCGTTCGGCGACGTACAACTCGCTGGACACGCAGGCGTTCCTGCGCCAGTGGATGGGTGCGCTGCGCGACGCGCAGGGTGTCAACGGCGGCATCGGTGACACCGTGCCGATCATCAGCCTGACCGGTGACCGGGGAACGAACTTCCCGCAGTCGCCGACCTGGGAGGGTGCCGTCGCCCAGACGCCGTGGCAGCTCTACCAGCAGTACGGCGACGAGCGGATCATCCGGGAGAACATGCCGACCATCAAGGCATGGCTCGACGGCTACGCCAGCGGCGTGCTGCACCCCGACTACCCGGGGCTCACCAGCCGGACGTCCGGCAACGCCGACCACGTCAGCACGGACAACAACACCGGGCCGCACATGGTGGGCCAGGCGATGTACCTGCACTGGCTCGAGATCTCCTCGAAGATGGCCAAGGCCGTGGGGGACACGACGTACGCCGCGACCCTCCAGCAGCGCTTCGACCAGGGCAAGGAGAGCTTCAACCGGCTCTACGTCAACCCGCAGACCGGGTTCACGATGAACGCGACCCCGGGAACCACGGTCGTCGAGGGCCGCACGCTGCAGGACTCGCAGGCGTCCTACGCGACGCCGCTCAACCTGGGTCTCTTCAGCGACACGATGACGGTCCAGGAGGGCCCTGACGCCGGCCTGACCTACCGCGAGTTCGCCGTCAAGCGGCTACGGGCGTTGGTCGAGGACCCGAGCCGGAGCAACAACGGCAACGGCCCGCTGGCGGGCACCGGGTTGTTCTCGGGCGGCCAGGCGAGCAACAAGCCGTACACCATCACCACCGGCTTCAACGGCACGCCGAACATCCTGCCGGCGCTGACCAAGAGCGGCGAGGTCGAGACGGCTTACAAGCTGTTCAGCAGTGACGAGTACAGCAGCTGGCTGTACCCGGTCACCCTCGGTGCCACGACGATGTGGGAGCTGTGGAACTCCTACGAGCGTGGCTTCGCCCAGGGCGGCAGCAGCCAGATGAACTCGCAGAACCACTTCGCGCTCGGTGCCTCCCAGCAGTGGATGTACGAGTACCAGCTGGGGATCACCTCTGACGGTGGCAAGGGCTACAAGGACTTCGTCCTCCAGCCCGTTGCCGGTGGTGAGTTCACCTCGGTCGAGGGCAGCTTCGACTCCAGCTACGGTCTGATCGAGTCGGCGTGGAAGGCAAGCGAGGGCACGATGACCTCGTACGCCACCACGGTCCCCGCGAACACGACGGCGACGCTCTACCTGCCGGTCGCAGGTGACGTCAGCGAGTTCGAGGACGTGCCGGGTGTGACGTTCGAGGGCATGGACAAGCGCAACAGCATGACCGTCGCGAAGTTCACGCTGGGCGCCGGTGGCTACGAGTTCAGCATCGACGGCACCGAGGTGTCGGCCGCCCTGGACGGCGACTGGGCCATCGACGAGGGAAGCACTCCCACCGAGGAGCCGACGCCGACGACCACCCCGACGCCGACCACCACGCCGACGCCGACCACCACGCCGACGCCGACCACCACGCCGACGCCGACCACCACCCCCACGCCGATTCCGGTCGTGGAGGCGAAGGTGCGGGTCAAGCCGGCCAGGGTCCGGGCAGGCGAGTCCTTCAAGGTCATCGGGCGCAACCTGACGGTCAGGAAGGTCAGCATCACCCTGGGCGGTCGCGAGCTCGGCACGGTCAAGGTGAAGGACGGACGCTTCCGGTCACGAAGGTCGCACCGAAGCGCCTCTCCGGCAGGACCGTCCTGCGGCTCCTCGACCGTGACGGCGACGTCGTCGCGAGGACCAGCATCAGGGTCCTCAAGGCGGTGCCCGCCTGATCACCACCTGATCCACCGCACCACAGCGCGAGGGGCCATGCCGGACGGCATGGCCCCTCGTCGTGTCACCAGAGTCAGCCGACCAGGACCACGTGGAGCGTCCGCGGCCCGTGGACGCCCTCGACCCGGTCGAGCTCGATGTCGCTCGTCGCCGAGGGGCCGCTGATCCAGGTGAGCGGCCGGGCGGGGTCGAGGATCGCGATCGCGTCGGGGACGTCGGCCACGACCTGCCCGGCGTCGACGATGCACACGTGCAGGTCGGGCACCAGGCTGATCGCACGCCGACCCTGGTCGGGGGTGTGGTCGAGGACGATCGTGCCGGTCTCGGCGATCCCGACCCGGGCGCGCGTGACGACCGCGTCGATGTCGTCCAGCTCCGCCGCGGTGAGGCCGTCGTCCACCACCGCTCCGGGGACGTCGACGTCCAGACCGGGAGGTACGACGCTGCTCGCGCCGCCGAGCACGTGGGCCACGACCCCGGCCAGGTCGTCGGCGGAGCACCGGGTCACCACCGCGCGGTAGTCCTCGACCCGCTCCACGAAGAGCGCGACCAGGTCGCCGCGGTCGGGCGTACGGGGGGCCGCCGGGACGGAGACCGCCGGCGACACGTCCGCCAGTGCTGCGCGGACGCGACCGAGGATCTCGTCGCGGGCGCTCATGAGCGGCCTCCGTCGGTGCGGTCCCACCACTCGCGGAAGGACTCCTCCGGTGGCGCCGGCAGGTCGCGGGCACCGGTCCAGCCGGCGGCCGGACCGGGAAGCCGGCCGGCGGCGGGCCGACCGCCCGGCAACGCCGTACGGGAGAACCGGCCGAGCACCCGACCGGCCAGGCCCGAGGCGCGCTCGGCCCAGCCCAGGCGGCGGGCGTCGGAGAAGGTCCAGGCGGCGGCGCGCATGGCGAGCGCCTCGGCCTTGGGGACCCGGTCGCCGCGGTGGGAGTCGACGACC
Source organism: uncultured Actinomycetota bacterium (assembly GCA_963740115.1). Lineage (GTDB taxonomy): Bacteria > Actinomycetota > Actinomycetes > Propionibacteriales > Nocardioidaceae > Nocardioides. The sequence goes on from CAVUCQ010000001.1 coordinate 747,584, forward strand.
GCCGCACGCTGGTCGACCAGCACCGAGGGGATGTCGATCCGCACGGGACAGACCTCGAAGCAGGCGCCGCAGAGCGACGAGGCGTAGGGCAGGGACGCCGTCTGCTCGTCCGAGACGCCGTTGAGCAGGGGGTTGAGGATGGCGCCGATCGGACCGGGGTAGACCGAGCCGTAGGCGTGGCCACCGACCCGCTCGTAGACCGGGCAGACGTTGAGGCAGGCCGAGCAGCGGATGCAGCGCAGCGCCTGTCGCCCGACGTCGTCGGCGAGCGCTCGCGTACGGCCGTTGTCGAGCAGCACGACGTGCACCTCCTGGGGGCCGTCGCCAGGGGTCACGCCCGACCAGGTCGAGGTGTAGGGGTTCATCCGCTCGCCGGTCGAGGAGCGCGGCAGCAGCCGCAGCAGCGGGTCGAGGTCGGCCCAGGTCGCCACGACCTTCTCGATGCCGACCACGCTGATGAGGACCTCGGGCAGCGTCAGGCACATGCGGCCGTTGCCCTCCGACTCGACCACGACGAGGGTGCCGGTGTCGGCGACGGCGAAGTTGGCGCCGCTCACCGCGACGGTGGCGCGGAGGAACTTCTCGCGCAGGTGCTCACGCGCCGCGCCGGCCAGCACGGACGGCTCGTCGCTGAGGTCGTCGGGGGCCGGGCGCCCGACGTCACCCATCCGGCGACGGAAGATCTCGCGGATCTCGGCGCGGTTGCGGTGGATCGCCGGCACCAGGATGTGCGAGGGCAGGTCGTCGCCCAGCTGCACGATGAGCTCGGCCAGGTCGGTCTCCCACGCAGCGATGCCCTCGGCCTCCAGCGCCTCGTTGAGGCCGATCTCCTGGGTGGCCATCGACTTGACCTTGACCACCTCGTCGGCGCCGTGCGCCTTGGTGACGGCCGCGACGATGGCGCAGGCTTCCTCGGCGTCGCGGGCCCAGTGGACGGTGGCGCCGGCGCGGACGAGCGAGGCCTCCAGGGTCTCGAGGTGCGTGGCCAGGTCCCGCAGCGCGGCTTCCTTGACCCCGGCGCCGGCGAGGCGGAGGTCCTCCCAGTCCTCGACCTCCGCGACGACCTTGGCGCGCTTGTCGCGGATGGTGCGGGTGGCGTGGGCGAGGTTGCGCCGCAGCTGGGTGTCACCGAGTGCCTCGCGGGCGGCGGTCGGGAAGGCCGGCATGCCGACGAAGGTGCCGGTCGTCTTGTGTGGGGTGGTCATGCCAGGTCCCCGGCCCGGGCGCCGACCGCCGGGCCGTCCGAGCGGCCCTCGGACTCGTCGGTCGAGGCGAGGACCTCGGCCAGGTGCAGGACGCGTACGCCGGCACGCTGGCGCGACAGCATGCCACCGACGTGCATCAGGCAGGAGTTGTCGCCGGCCACCAGCACCTCGGCACCGGTGTCGCGGACGTGACGGGCCTTGTCGGCGCCCATGGCGACGGAGGTGTCGGCGTTCTTGAGGGCGAAGGTGCCGCCGAACCCGCAGCACTCCGTCGCGTTGGGCAGCTCGACCAGGTCGATGCCGCGGACGGCCTCGAGCAGCTGCCTCGGCCGGTCACCGACCCCCAGCATCCGCAGGCTGTGGCAGGTCGGGTGGTAGGTCACCCGGTGCGGGAAGTAGGCCCCCACGTCGGTCACCCCGAGCACGTCGACGAGGAACTCGGTGAGCTCGTAGGTGCGCGGCGCCGTCGCCGCCACCGCCGCGGCGAGCCCGGCGTCACCGGAGCGCTGCGCCACGATCGCGTGCTGGTGCCGCGCCGACCCGGCGCACGACCCCGAGGGCGTCACGATGGCGTCGTAGCCGGCGAACGCGTCGACGAAGTTCCGCACGACGGGCACCGCCTCGTCGAGGTAGCCGGTGTTGACCATCGGCTGGGCGCAGCAGGTCTGGGCGGCCGGGAACTCGATGTCCACCCCGAGACGACGCAGCAGGCGTACGACCGCCTTCCCCGTGTCGGGGAACATGGCGTCGTTGACGCAGGTGACTTGGAGGGCGACCCTCACGGTTGGCATCCTTCCACGGTTCGCGGGAGTGGCTGATGGGGGAGCACGGCGTCAGATGAGCCGCCGTCGCACGGCCCACACGATCGCCTCGACCGTGGTGTCGACGCCGACGGCCGAGCACGCCGAGCGGGCCCTGCGACGCACGGTGCGCTCGGACACGTCCAGCCGGCGCGCCACGGCCTCGACGGTCTCACCCTCCGCCATCAGGCGCAGCACGGTGAGCTCGTCGGGGTTGAGATCGGGCACGTCGGTGGCGTTCATGACATTCGCGTGCTCGCGGGCTCGTGGCGGCGCAGGTCGTGGGTCCGGGCGACCAGTGACCGCAGGTCCGCCAGGCCGCCGCGTACGGCACCGGCCGCGCGTGCCTGCACCAGCACGTTGCCGAGGGCGGTCGCCTCGACCGGGCCCGCGACGACCGGCAGGCCGGTGCGGTCGGCGATCGCCTGGCAGAGCAGGGTGTTCTGGCTGCCGCCGCCGACGACGTGCACCACCTCCACCCGCCGGGAGGCGAGCCGGGACGCCGTCGCCAGCGCCTCGGCGTACGCCGCCGCGAGCGACTCGACGATGCAGCGCACGGTGGTCGCGGGGTCGGACGGCGCGGTCAGGTCGTGCTCGGCGCACCACGAGGCGATGCGCGCCGGCATGTCGCCGGGCGGGACGAACCGCGGGTCCTGCACGTCGACGACCGGCACCTCGCCGGTGACGTCCGCCGCAGCCGTCAGCAGGCCGGGCAGGTCGTCGCGGCCCCATGTCCGCAGCGACTCGCTCAGCAGCCAGGTGCCCATCACGTTGGTGAGGAAGCGGATGGTGCCGTCGACGCCGCCCTCGTGGGTGAAGTTGGCGAGCCTGCTCTCCTCGGTGAGGACGGGCCGGTCGAGCTCGAGGCCGACGAGGCCCCACGTCCCGAGCGAGATGTACGCCGACTCCGCGCGCTCGAACGGCACGCCGACGACCGCGGAGGCGGTGTCGTGGGAGCCGACCGCGACGACGGGGAGGCCGGGGCTGCCGACCTGGTCGCCCACCTCGGGGAGCAGGGTGCCGATGGTCGCGCCCGGGTCGACCAGGTCGGCGAGGAGCGAGCGCTCGATCCCGACGCGCTGCAGCACGTCGTCGTCCCACGTGCCGGTCCGGAGGTCGAGCAGGCCGGTGGTGGACGCGTTGGTCCGCTCGGCGACCTCCCTCCCCGTCAGCCAGTAGGCGACCAGGTCCGGCACCAGCAGCAGCCGGTCCGCGTGGAGGTGCTGCGAGTCGGCGGCGAGCTGGAACACCGTGTTGAACGGCAGGAACTGCAGCCCGTTGCGGGCGTACAGCTCCTCGGGCGGCACCACGGCGTGCACCAGCCCGGGCCCGAGACCCGCTCGTTGCTCGTCGCGGTAGTGGAAGGGCTGGCCGAGCAGCCGGCCGTCGCGCAGCAGGCCGTAGTCGACGGCCCAGCTGTCGATGCCGACGCTGGCGAGCCGCCCCGCGTCCGTCGCGGCGGCCAGCCGGGCGGCCGCGGCCAGCCCGGCCAGCGCCTGGCGGTGGAGCTCGTCCAGGTCCCAGTGCAGCCCGTCGGGCGTGCGCACCGGGTCGTTGCCGAAGCGCGCCGCGGCGTGCAGGCGCAGGACGTCCGGCCCGACCTCGCCCAGCATCACCCGGCCGCTCGACGCCCCGAGGTCGATGGCGGCGACCGAGACCCGCACCTCAACCACCGATGTGTCCTGTCACCTGGTCAGCGGAGGAACGCCGCGGCGACGCCGGCGTCGACGGGGACGTGGAGGCCGGTGGTGTGGCTCAGCTGGTCGGAGCACAGGACGAACACGGCGTTGGCGATGTTCTCCGGCAGCACCTCGCGCTTGAGCAGCGTGCGCTGGGCGTAGAACTTGCCCAGGTCCTTCTCCGGCACGCCGTAGACCGCTGCACGTGACGCGCCCCAGCCGCCGGCGAAGATGCCGGAGCCCTGGACGACGCCGTCGGGGTTGACGCCGTTGACCTTGATGCCGTGCTCGCCGAGCTCGGCGGCGAGCAGCCGCACCTGGTGGGCCTGGTCGGCCTTGGCGGCGCCGTAGGCGACGTTGTTGGGTCCGGCGAAGATCGAGTTCTTCGACGAGATGTAGACGATGTCGCCACCGATGCCCTGGTCGATCATCACCTTCGCGGCGGCCTGCGCCACGAGGAACGATCCCTTGGCCATCACGTCGTGCTGGAGGTCCCAGTCCTTCTCGGTGGTGTCCAGCAGTGACCGGGAGAGCGAGAGACCCGCGTTGTTGACGACGAGGTCGATGCCGCCGAAGGCCAGCACGGCGGCGTCGACCGCGGACTGCACGGCGGCGGCGTCGGACACGTCGACCTGGACGCCGACGGCCACGTCGGTGCCGCCGATCTCTGCGGCCGCGGACCGGGCCTTCTCCAGCGAGAGGTCGGCGATGACCACGCACGCCCCCTCGGACGCGAGCTTGCGGGCGGTGGCCAGGCCGATGCCGGAGGCGGCGCCCGTGACCAGGGCGACGCGGGTCGCGAGCGGCTTGGGCTTCGGCATCCGCTGCAGCTTCGCCTCCTCGAGCGCCCAGTACTCGATGCGGAACTTCTCCGACTCGTCGATCGGGGCGTACGTCGAGAGGCCCTCCGCGCCGCGCATCACGTTGATCGCGTTGACGTAGAACTCTCCGGCCACGCGGGCCGTCTGCTTGTCCTTGCCATAGCTGAACATGCCGATGCCGGGCACCAGGATGATGAGCGGGTCCGCGCCGCGCATGGCGGGCCACTCTCCCCCGAGCGCCTTGGCATTGCGCTCGTAGTACGCCGCGTAGTCGGCGCGGTAGGCCTCGTGCAGCTCCGCCACCCGGGCGCGGACCTTGTCGAGCGGGGCGTCCGGCCCGAGGTCGAGCACCATCGGCTTGACCTTCGTGCGCAGGAAGTGGTCGGGGCACGACGTGCCGAGCTCGGCGAGGCGGGGGTGGTTGCGGCTGGCGAGGAAGTCGAGGACGACCTTGTCGTCGGTGAAGTGGCCGACCATCGGGCGGTCCTGCGACGCGACGCCGCGCAGCAGCGGGGCGATCTCCGCGGCGCGGGCCCGACGCCGGGCCGGGGACAGCGGCTCCCACTTCTTCACGCGGGCGCCGAACGGGTTCTTCTTCGAGTGCTGCTTGATGTGGCGCTCGGCGGTGCGGATGATCCACAGCGAGTTCTTCTGCGCCTGCGCGCTCGTGTCGCCCCACGCGGTGATGCCGTGACCACCGAGGATGCAGCCGATGGCTTGCGGGTTGGCCTCCTTGATCGCTGCGATGTCGAGACCGAGCTGGAAGCCGGGACGGCGCCACGGCACCCACACGACCTTGTCGCCGAACGCCTCCTTCGTCAGCTGCTCGCCATCGGCGGCCGTCGCGATCGCGATGCCCGAGTCGGGGTGGAGGTGGTCGACGTGGGCGGCGTCGACGAGACCGTGCATCGCGGTGTCGATGGACGGCGCGGCGCCTCCCTTGCCGTGGAGGCAGTAGTCGAAGGCGGCCACCATCTCGTCCTCACGGTCCACGCCGGGGTAGACGTCGACGAGTGCGCGCATCCGGTCGAGCCGGAGCACCGCGAGGCCGGAGGGCATCAGCGTGCCGAGGTCGCCGCCGGAGCCCTTCACCCACAGGAGCTCGACGTCCTCGCCGGTGACCGGGTCGGTCTCGGTGCCCTTGGCGGAGGTGTTGCCGCCGGCGTAGTTGGTGTTCTTCGGGTCGGCGCCCAGCCGGTTCGAGCGCTCGACGAGCTCGGCGACGGTGGGGTTGAGGTCACTCACGATGGGTTCCTTGTCGGATCGCTGGTCGAGGAGGTCGCGCTGCGACCGTCACGGGACCGGGGTTGATGTGTCAGTTCCAGCCGGCCTGCGAGCCGCCGACGCGGTCCGCCTCGATCTGCTGCTGGTAGCCGGACTCGAGGTAGGCGCGCATCGGGTCGGCCGGGAGGCCGCGCTCCTCGCGCCAGGCGGCGAGGTCGCGGCGTACGTCGGTGTAGAAGGCGTCCATGAAGACCTCGTTGGCCAGCAGCACGTCGCCGGCGGTGCGGGCCTTGTCGAGGGAATCGGTGTCGAGGAGCAGGGCGCGTGCCGTCATCTCCTGGACGTTGAGCACCGAGCGGATCTGCCCGGGCACCTTGGCCTCGATGTTGTGGCACTGGTCGAGCATCAGGGCGACGCCGCTGTCGGGCCCGTAGCCGCCGCCTCGCACCACCTCGACCATGATCCGGAACAGCTGGTAGGGGTCGGCCGCCCCGACGATGAGGTCGTCGTCGGCGTAGAAGCGGCTGTTGAAGTCGAACGAGCCGAGCCTGCCCAGGCGCAGCAGCTGGGCGACGATGAACTCGATGTTGGTGCCGGGTGCGTGGTGACCGGTGTCGAGGCACACCATCGCGCGGTCGCCCAGCGCGGTGCAGTGGGCGTACGACGTGCCCCAGTCCGGGACGTCGGTGTGGTAGAACGCCGGCTCGAAGAACTTGTACTCCAGCACCAGCCGCTGGTCGTCGGCGAGCTGGTCGTAGATGGTGCGCAGGCCCTCGGCGAGCCAGTCCTGGCGGGCCCGGATGTCGCCCTGGCCGGGGTAGTTGGTGCCGTCGGCCAGCCAGATCTTGAGGTCGCGCGACCCGGTGCGGTTCATCACCTCGATGCAGTCGAGGTTGTGCTGCACGGCCTTCGCGCGGACCGACGGGTCGGCGTGCGTGAGGCTGCCGAGCTTGTAGTCGTCGTCCTGGAAGGTGTTGGAGTTGATGGTGCCGAGCCGCACGCCCTGCTCCTCGGCGTACGAGCCCAGCTCGGCGTAGTCGTCGACGAGGTCCCACGGGATGTGGAGCGCCACGCTCGGGGCGAGGCCGGTGAAGCGGTGCACGGTGGCGGCGTCGGCGATCTTCTCCTGCACGGTGCGGGGGGTGCCCGGCGAGCCGAAGACCTTGAAGCGGGTGCCGGAGTTGCCGTAGGCCCAGGACGGCACCTCGATGGCGAGGTCGCCGAGCCGGTCGCTGATGTCGGAGAAGGTGGTCATCACTGGTCCTGAGCTGTCTGGGTGGAGGTGGATGCGTCGGGGGATGCGTCGGGGGCGAGGGCGGCGAGCTGGTCCTCGAGGTGGAACACCTCGGCGAGCTGCCAGAACCCCTGGTCGGGCGGGAGGTCGAGGTCCTCGAAGAACTCCGCCATCTCGGCCTGCCACCGCGCGTTGACGTCGGTGCGGGCCATGCCGTCCTGCGCGGCGGCGAGGTCGGGGGTCTCGAGGTAGCCGACGAGCAGGCCGTCGTCGCGCAGGAAGAGGGAGTAGTTGTGCCAGCCGGTGTCGTGGAGGGCGCGGAGCATCTCGGGCCACACGGCTGCGTGGCGCTCGGCGTACTCCGCCATCCGGTCACGGCGGACCTGGAGGGTGAAGCAGACGCGGTGCATCGCGGTCTCCCGTCGGGGCTGGAGGGTCGGGGTGGTGCGGGGTGTTCCCGGGGCCGTCGGCGGCTGGAGGCCGACGGCCCCGGGAGGTGTTGCGGCGGACTCGACTCAGAAGTCGAAGTCGCCGATGTTGTCCGCGTTGAAGGTGAACGGCTCACCGAGGAGCACGACGCCGTCGGCGCCGACCTCGAACTCGCCGAGGTCGCCGGCCTCGAAGCTGTCGCCCTCCTCGCCGGAGATGTCACCGTTGGCCAGGGCGGCCGCGGCGTAGGTGGCCAGGGCGCCGAGGTCCTCGGGGTTCCACAGCGCGAACGACTCGACCGTGCCGTTCTCGACGTACTCCCGCATCTGGTTGGGGGTGCCCAGACCGGTCAGCGCGACCTTGCCCTTGGCGTCGGAGTCCGACAGGTAGCGGGCCGCGGCCGCGATGCCGACCGTGGTGGGCGAGATGATGCCCTTGAGGTCGGGGTGGTTCTGCAGCAGCGCCTCGGTCTGGTCGAACGACTTCTGGTCCTCGTCGTCGCCGTAGACGGTGTCGACCAGCTCGATGTTCGCGTAGTCGGGGTTCTCCGCGAGCTCGGCCTCCATCATCTCGATCCACGCGTTCTGGTTGGTCGCGTTGGCCGACGCGGACAGGATCGCGATCTCGCCCTCGCCGCCGATCTGCTCGGAGATCAGCTCGAGCTGCTTGGCGGCGATGCCCTCGGCGGTGGCCTGGTTGACGAACAGGTCGCGGCACTCGGGGTTGGTGTCGGCGTCGAAGGTGACGACCTTGACGTCGGCGCTGCGCGCCTCGTCGATGGCGTCGCACAGCGCCTCGGGGTCGTTCGCGGACAGGATCAACGCGTCCTGGCCCTGCTGGGCGACGGTGTTGATGTAGGACACCTGCGCGTCCGGGCTGGCGGTCTCGGGACCGACCTCCTCGATCGACGCGCCGAGCTCCTCGGCCGCCGCCTCCGCACCCTTGGTGCTGGTGTCGAAGTAGGGGTTGCCCAGGTTCTTGGGCAGCATCGTCATGCTCAGCTCGCCGCCGCCCTCGCTCCCGCTGTCGCTGCCGGAGTCACCACCGTCATCGCCGCCGCAGCCGGTGAAGGCGAACGTCGCCGTGAGCGCGAGCGAAGCGAGTGCGGTCGTCCGCCTCTTCTGGAACTTCATCTGGTTCTACCTTTCGGTTGTTCAGACGCCGGCGGATGCCGCGTCCTTGTTGGGGCGCGGTCCCGGAGGAGCCGCTGATGCCTTGCGGGGCAGCCGAGAGCCGGCCCACCCAAGGACGCTGGGGAGGATCACCGAGGCCACCAGGAGGAGGCCGACGATGATGTTGGTGACGTTGACCGTGACGCTCTCCAGGCGCAGCGCGCTGGAGATGACGCCGATCAGGACGACACCGGCGAGCACGCCGTGCAGCCGGCCGCGACCGCCGAAGATCGAGACGCCACCGAGCAGGACCGCCGCGATCACCTGCAGCTCGTAGCCGGTGGCGTTGTCGCCGCGGGCGCTGCCGAACCGGAGGGTGAAGTAGATGCCGGCGAAGGCGGACACCACTCCGGACAGGACGAAGAGGATGAACTTGGTGCGCGCCACGTTGACGCCGGTGAAGTGCGCCGCCTCGTCGTTGAGCCCGATGTCGTAGACGCCGCGTCCGAACGTCGAGAAGTGCAGCAGGACGACGAAGAAGACGGCGAGCACCGCGAACGGGATGATGACGAGCGGGATCCGGCTCTCGCCGATGGTGCCCGTCGCCAGGTCGCTCCACTTCTCGGTGAAGTCGGTCACGGCCTTGGTGCCGAGCAGGCCGACGGCGATGCCCCGGAAGAGGGCGAGCGTGCCGATCGTGACGGCGAGGGAGGGCAGCCCCACGTAGGCGATGAGGAAGCCGTTGAGGGCGCCGCAGACGAGGCCGGCGAGCAGTGCGAGGAGCGCGGCGGCCGGGACGGACATGCCGTTCTCGTGCAGCACGCCGAGCAGCACGCTGCTCAGCCCCATGATGCTCGCGACCGAGAGGTCGATCTCCCCGGTGATGATGATCAGCGTCATCGGCAGGGCGATCAGCAGGATCGGGGCGATGTCCTGCAGCAGGAACTTCAGGGTGAGCGGGCCGTCGAAGTTGGGCACGTTGGCGATCGAGTAGATGATCACCGCCGCGGTCAGGGCGATGACGGCCGTCTCCCGGGTGAGGAGCACCCGCTTCCACAGCGGCGCCGAGTAGGCGTCGTAGGTGCGGACCGCCGCCGGTGTCCGGGTGCTTGCGGTGCTCATGAGTGGTCCCTCGATTCGGCGAGCCGGCGGGCCTGTCTGACGGCGAGGACGCGGTCGAGCACGATCGCGCCGAGGATGAGGGCGCCGACGACGGCGCGCTGCCAGAAGTCCTCGATGCCCAGGCTGGGCAGGGCCCGGTTGATGGTCACGAGCAGGAACGCGCCGATGGCCGCGCCCCACACGGTGCCGCTGCCGCCGAAGATCGCGATTCCGCCGATCACGGCTGCGGCGACGGCCTGGAGCTCGATGCCCAGCCCGACGTTCGAGCTGACGGTGCCGTAGCGGGCGGTGTAGAGGGCGCCGGCCAGCCCGGCCAGCGCGCCGCTGAGGACGAACGCGGCGAGGATGCGACGACGTACGGGCAGGCCGTAGAGCACCGCCGCGTCGGGGTCGGAGCCGATCGCGTAGAGCTCGCGGCCGCCACGGGCGGTGTGGAGGTAGTAGCCGACGACCGCCAGGACCACGAACGCGATGATCGTCAGCACCGGGATGGTCATCACGGTGCGGGTGCCGAGCTGCAGGAACTCGCGCGGCAGGTCACCGGCGTTGATCCGGTCGCTGCCCGCCCAGGTGAGCATGATGCCGCGGTAGATGTAGAGGGTGCCGAGCGTGATCACCAGCGCCGGCACGCCGCCGTAGGCCACCAGTGCACCGTTGACCAGGCCGAGGAGCGCCCCGACGAGCAGGCACGCGACGAGGACCACGACCACCGGCAGGCCGGGCTGCTCGAGGAAGAGCCGGCCGGTGAGGTAGGCGGTCAGCGCCATCACGGAGCCGACGGACAGGTCGACGTTGCGGGTGATGATGACGACGCCCTGCCCGACCGCAAGCAGCAGCAGGATCGACGGGTTGAGCAAGAAGTTGCGCCAGCCGTCCGCGCTGAAGAGGAAGCTCTCGTTCTTGCTCGTCGCCAGCACGACCACCGCGACCAGCACGAGGAAGATGGACAGCTCGCGCGAGCGCAGGACAGTGGTCAGGGCCCGCCGGGTGGGGGAGAGCCGGCTCGGCTCCACGAGCAGGGCCTCGCTCACCGACACCTCCTGGGAGTCGTGGCCCGCGCCCGGGTCGGAGTCGGGGCGGTCGACGTCGGTCTGGCTCATCGAGCGGTCTCCAGGTGGGTGGTGGCGGCGTGCATGACGGCCTCGGGGGTGGCGTCGGCGCGGTCGAGCTCGGCGGTGATCCGTCCCTCGCAGAGGACGAGCACGCGGTCGGCCATGCCGAGCACCTCGGGCAGCTCGGAGGAGATCATCAGGATCGCGAGGCCCTGGCCGGCCAGCTCGGACAGCAGGCGGTGCACCTCGGCCTTGGTGCCGATGTCGATGCCGCGGGTGGGCTCGTCGATGATCAGCAGCTTCGGGTCGGTCGCCAGCCACTTGGCGATGACGACCTTCTGCTGGTTGCCGCCGCTCATGGTGGCGGCGTTCATGTCGAGGGCGCTGGTCTTCACCTCGAGCCGGCCGGCCCAGGGGCCGGCGGCGCGGTTCTCCATCGAGGCGGTCAGCAGGCCGGCCTTCGCGATGCTGCGCCGGATCACGCCGGCGACGTTGCGGGTGACGGACGAGTCGATGACCAGGCCCTGCTTGCGACGGTCCTCGGGGATGAAGGCCATCCCCGCGCGGATCGCGGCCCGCGGGTCGTGCGAGCGGACGTCCTTGCCGTCGATGGACACCGAGCCGGAGTCGTAGGGGTCGACGCCGAACACGGCTCGGGCGACCTCGCTGCGCCCGGCACCGACCAGGCCCGCGAGCCCGACGATCTCGCCGGCGCGGACCTCGAGGTCGACGTCGTGGAAGACGCCGGTCCGGTTGAGTCCGCGCACCTGCAGGACGGGCGCTCCGATCTGCGCGGGCGTCTTGGGGAACAGGTCGTCCACGTCGCGGCCGACCATCAGGGAGACCAGCTCGGACGGCGACGTCTCGTCGATGCGTCGCGTGTCGATGTAGGAGCCGTCGCGCATGACGGTGACGGTGTCGGCCAGGGCGAAGACCTCGTCGAAGCGGTGGGAGATGAAGACCAGGGCGCGGCCCTCGTCGCGCAGGCTGCGGGCGACGGCGAAGAGCCGCTCGACCTCCACCCCGCTGAGGGCGGCGGTGGGCTCGTCCATCACGAGCAGCCGGGCGTCGAGGGAGATCGCCTTGGCGATCTCGATGATCTGCTGGTCGGCGATCGAGAGGCCCTCGGCCGGCCGACGCGGGTCGATGCGGACGCCGAGCCGGCTGAAGAGGCGCTCGGCCTCGGCGTACATCGCCGGGCGGTCGATCCGGCGGCCGCGGGCCAGCAGCTGGCGGCCCATGAAGATGTTCTCGGTCACGGAGAGGTCGGGGAAGAGCGTCGGCTCCTGGTAGATCACCGCGACGCCGGACTGCTTGGACTCGGCGGTGGAGGAGAAGTCGACCGGCTCGCCACCGAGCTCGAAGACGCCGGCGTCACGGCGGTGCACGCCGGCCACGACCTTGACCAGCGTGGACTTGCCGGCGCCGTTCTCGCCGATCAGGGCGTGGATCGACCCGGCGTCGACGCGCAGGCTGCCGGAGCGGAGCGCGACGACGGGTCCGAACGACTTCGAGACGTCACGCAGCTCGAGCACCGGGTGCGGCGGTGGCGGCCATGGGGCTCCTTCGATTGAAAGGTTTCAACGAAACGGTAAGTGAGTGTCGTCACACGTGTCAAGACTCTCTTCGACTCACCTGGCGACAATTTCCGGGCTCCCGCCTGAGCGGCGCGCGATGGCGTACGCTTCCCGCCACATCGTTTCAATGTCCGATCGAGGGGGAGGTGCGCGCTGTGGCACGGGCCTACTCGGTCAAGGACGTCGCGGCGCGCGCGGGCGTCTCCCTCGGCACGGTGAGCAACGTGCTCAACCGTCCCGACCGGGTCTCACCGCTGACCCGGGCGAAGGTCGAGCAGGCCATGCGCGACCTCGGGTTCGTCCGCAACGAGTCGGCCCGGCAGCTCCGGGCGGGCCGTAGCCGCACGCTCGCCTACGTCCTGCTCGACGCCCGCAACCCCTTCTTCACCGACGTCGCCGAGGGCGCCGAGCGGGCCGCCGAGGCGGCCGGGCTGTCCCTCTTCCTGTGCCACTCCGACAACCGGGCCTCGAGGGAGGCCGACTACCTCGCGCACCTGGTCGAGCAGCGCGTCCAGGGCATCCTGGTCACACCGGTCGACCCCCACGCCTCCGTCCTCGACGACGTACGCCGCAACGGCACGCCGCTGGTCATCGTCGACCGCACCCGCGAGGACGCCGACTTCTGCTCGGTGGCCGTCGACGACGAGCTCGGCGGGCGCCTGGCCGTGGAGCACCTCATCGAGCAGGGGCACACGCGCGCCGCCTTCATCGGCGGCCCCGACACGATCGGCCAGGTGCGCGACCGCCTCGAGGGCGCGCGCAGCGCCTGGTCCGACGCAGGACTGCCCGACGACCAGCTGGTCGTCATCCCCACCGACGGCCTGACCGTCGTCGAGGGCCGCTCGGCGGGCGAACGGCTGATGGGCATCGGCCGGCGACGCCGCCCGACGGCCGCGTTCTGCGCCAACGACCTGCTCGCCCTGGGCCTGCTCCAGCAGCTCAGCACCGCAGGCTCCACCGTGCCCGGCGACCTCGCGATCGTGGGCTACGACGACATCGAGTACGCCAGTGCCGCGGCCGTCCCGCTCACCTCGGTCCGGCAGCCCCGCCAGGAGCTCGGTCGACGGGCCGCGGAGCTGGTCCTGGACGAGGCCGACAACCCCGCGCACGTGCACGAGCAGGTGATCTTCACCCCGGAGCTGGTCGCCCGGCGCTCGACCCTGGGCTGACTGCGGGCTCGACGTCGACCACCAGGGCCCGGTGGTCGGAGAGCGGCAGCTCCAGCGCCTGCCCCGTCGCCGGCGGCAGGTCGCCGTCGAGCAGGACGTGGTCGAGCTGCGTGCGGGGTGCGTGTGCCGGGAAGGTCAGCGCGCTCACCAGTGGTCGCATGCCGGTGATGCGCGCGGCCCGGGCCGGCTCCATGTTGAGGTCGCCCATGAGCACGAGCGGCCGGTCGGCGGTCGACAGCGCGTCGCGCACGCGCGCCAGCTGCCGACCGTTCCACCAGTCGACGAAGGTCAGGTGCACGTCGGCGACCGTCACCACGCCGTACGGCGTATCGACCGTCGCAGCGACCGCGACCCGGGGCTCGTCGCGCACCAGCTCCGGGCGCCGCGATCCGGTGAACCACATCGGCACCTTGATCGGGACGGGCGCCAGCCGCACGGTGTTCCAGGCCCGCACCGGGTAGCGGGAGAGCAGCGCGATGCCGTATCCCGCGCTGTCGGGCTGCTCGTTGCCGTCGGCGGCCATCCACGTCGCACCGGGCACCCCGGACAGGGCCGCGACGAACCGGTGCTCCGGGGCGCCCATCGCTTCGGCCGCCACCGCCGTCAGGTCGGCCTCGGAGGATCGGGACTGGTAGCGGTCGACCTCCTGCAGCGCGAGGACGTCGGCGTCGAGCGACGCGATCGCGTCGGCGAAGCGGTCCAGGTCCACCCGATCGTCCTGCTGCGACCGCGCGTGGAGGATGTTGAAGCTGGCGAGTCGCACCTGCACCTCGTGCCCCGCGGGCGTGAAGTCATGCGTGACGGGTACCTCCCCGGCATGGACGGTTCCCAGGAGGCCCTGCGCGAGGCGCTCAAGCGCGTGGCGGTGGCGTTGAAGCAGGCCGGTGTCCCGTTCGCGCTCACCGGCGGCTACGCGGTCTGGGCTCGCGGTGGTCCGGAGCCGGACCACGACGTCGACTTCCTCATCGCGGCCGACGACGTGGCCCAGGCGGAGGAGTGCCTCGAGGCGCAGGGCCTCGAGGTCGTGCACCCGCCGGAGGACTGGCTCTTCAAGGTCTTCAGCGACGGCGCGATGGTGGACCTGATCCACCGGCACTCGGGCGGCCCCGCCGATCGGGCGATCGTGGAGGACGCCGACGTGCTGGAGGTGCTGTCCGTGGAGATGCCGGTGCTCTCCGCCACGGAGGTCGTCGTGCAGAAGATGCTCGCCCTCGACGAGCACTACTGCGACTTCGGGGCGATGATCCCGGTGGTGCGCGCGCTGCGCGAGCAGGTCGACTTCGCACGGGTGAGGGAGGAGACCGCGGACAGCCCGTTCGCCGTGGCGCTGCTGTTCCTGCTCGAGCGCCTCGAGGTCGTGGAGCCCGCGCCCCAGCGCTGAGCGGAGTCCGGACGGGCCGACACGTGACCCGCTTCACCTGAGACGCCGGTGACACCGGGCGGGACTTCGATACCTTGTCCGCGGCCCGCACGCCTTGAGGTCCCGTCCAGATTCCCGGCCCCCACCAGGAGGCAGCAGTGCGCATCGGCATCCCCCGTGAGTCCCGACCCGGCGAGACGCTGGTCGCCGCCACGGCGAAGACGGCCTCGCAGCTGGCGGCGCTCGGCTACGACGTCGTGGTGGAGGCGGGTGCGGGCACGGCCGCGGACCAGCCGGACGTCGCGTTCGCCGAGGCGGGCGTACGCGTCGGCACGGGCGAGGAGGTCTGGGCCAGCGACGTGGTGGTGAAGGTCAACGCGCCCACCGACGACGAGGTCGCGCGGTTGCGGCGCGGCGCCACCGTGATCGCCCTGATGGCCCCGGCCCGCAGCCCCGAGCTGGTGGAGCGGCTCAGCGCGGCGGGCGTCACGGCGCTCGCGATGGACGCCGTCCCGCGCATCTCCCGCGCGCAGTCGATGGACGTGCTGTCCTCGATGGCCAACGTCGCCGGCTACCGCGCGGTCATCGAGGCCGCCCACGAGTTCGGACGCCTCTTCACCGGCCAGGTCACCGCCGCCGGCAAGGTGCCGCCGGCCCGGGTCTTCGTCGTCGGCGCCGGTGTCGCCGGCCTCGCCGCGATCGGTGCGGCGGGCTCGCTGGGCGCCATCGTGCGCGCGTTCGACGTACGCCCCGAGGTGGCCGAGCAGGTCGAGTCGATGGGCGCGCAGTTCGTCACCGTCGACATGGAGCAGGAGGTCTCCTCCGACGGCTACGCCAGGGAGATGACCGCCGAGCAGGAGAAGGCCACCGCCGCGATGTACGACGAGGAGGCGCGGGCCGCCGACATCGTCATCACGACCGCGCTGATCCCCGGCCGTCCCGCGCCGCAGCTGGTCACGGCCGAGACCGTCGCCGCCATGCGACCCGGGCTCGGTGATCGTCGACATGGCCGCCGCCAACGGCGGCAACGTCGCCGCCACCGTCACCGACGAGCGGGTGGTCACCGACAACGGCGTCACCGTGCTCGGCTACACCGACCTCGCCGGCCGGCTGGCCGCGCAGACCAGCCAGCTCTACGGCACCAACATCGTCAACCTGCTCAAGCTGCTGACCCCCGAGAAGGACGGCCAGCTCACCCTCGACCTGGAGGACGTCGTCCAGCGCGGCATCACCGTCACCCGCAGTGTCGACGGGGGCGCAGAGACCATGTGGCCGCCGCCACCGGTCCAGGTCTCCGCGGCCACGCAGACACAGGTGCTGCCGGCTGCCGAACCGGCACCACCTCCCCGGCCGAAGGACCCCCGCAGGAAGTGGTACGCCGCCGCGCTGGCAGCGGTCGTGTTCGCGGTCCTGGCGTCGGTGGCCCCGGAGAGCTTCCTGGGCCACTTCACCGTCTTCGCCCTCGCCGTGGTGGTGGGCTACTACGTCATCTCCAACGTCGCGCACGCCCTGCACACCCCGCTGATGGCCGAGACCAACGCGATCTCCGGCATCATCCTGGTCGGCGGCATCCTCCAGGTCGGCAGCGACAACGTCGCGGTGATGCTGCTCGCGCTCGTCGCCGTGCTCGTGGCCAGCATCAACGTCTTCGGTGGCTTCCTGGTGACGCTCCGCATGCTCCAGATGTTCCGGAAGGACTGACGGCACATGAGCGACTTCCTGACCTCCGAGAACCTCACCGGGTTCGTCACCGGCGCCTACATCATCGCCGGGCTGCTCTTCATCGCCGCCCTGGCCGGCCTGGCGAAGCACGAGACCGCCAAGCAGGGCAACATCGCCGGCATGGCCGGCATGGCCCTCGCCATCGTCGCGACGCTCCTGCTGGCCGCGCAGAAGGCCGAGCTGCTCGACGAGCGCAGCTTCGGGATCACCCTGCTGCTGATCCTGGTGATGATGGGCGCCGGCGCGGTCATCGGCGCCTGGCGTGCGCGCACGGTCGAGATGACCGGGATGCCCGAGCTGGTGGCGATGCTGCACAGCTTCGTCGGCCTCGCCGCCGTCCTCGTCGGCATCAACTCCTACCTGGAGTCCGACGGCTTCGCCGACTCCGTCCACGACGTCGAGGTCTTCGTCGGGGTCTTCATCGGCGCGGTCACCCTCACCGGCTCGCTGGTGGCGTGGGCCAAGCTGAGCGGGAAGATGTCGTCGTCCCCGCTGACGCTGCCGGGGCGCCACTGGCTCAACCTCGGCATCATCGTCGCCTCCCTGCTGCTGATGGTCTGGTTCGTGGCGCTGGAGGGCGAGCTCGAGCTCGGCCTCGTGCCGCTGCTCGTCATGACGGCACTGTCGCTGCTGCTGGGCTTCCACCTCGTCTCCGCGATCGGCGGTGGCGACATGCCCGTCGTCGTGTCGATGCTGAACTCCTACTCCGGCTGGGCCGCGGCCGCCGCCGGCTTCATGCTCAGCAACGACCTGCTCATCATCACCGGCTCCCTGGTGGGCTCCTCCGGTGCGATCCTGAGCTACATCATGTGCAAGGCGATGAACCGCTCGTTCGTCAGCGTCATCGCCGGCGGCTTCGGCTCCGACGGCGGGTCGGCGGGCGAGGACCGCGACTACGGCGAGCACCGCGAGGTGTTCGCCGACGAGGTGGCCGAGATGCTCGCCGATGCACGGTCGGTGGTGATCACGCCCGGGTACGGCATGGCCGTCGCCCAGGCGCAGTACCCCGTCGCGGAGATGACCCGGAAGCTGCGCGAGAAGGGCGTCGACGTCCGGTTCGGCATCCACCCGGTCGCCGGCCGCCTTCCCGGCCACATGAACGTGCTGCTCGCGGAGGCCAAGGTCCCCTACGACATCGTCCTGGAGATGGACGAGATCAACGGCGACTTCCCCGAGACCGACGTCGTGCTGGTGATCGGGGCCAACGACACGGTCAACCCCGCCGCCCTCGAGGAGCCGGGTTCACCGATCGCCGGCATGCCCGTCCTCGAGGTGTGGAACGCCCGGCACGTGGTGGTGTTCAAGCGCTCGATGGCGACCGGGTACGCCGGCGTGCAGAACCCGCTGTTCTTCAAGGACAACACCCAGATGCTCTTCGGCGACGCCAAGGACAAGGTCAACGAGATCGTCGCCGCCCTCGGCGCAACGGTGCCGAGCTGACGCTTGTGCACACGTATGCAGTGCCGAGCTGACGCTTGTGCGCCCGCGAGCGGTGCCGAGCTGACGCTAGTGCACACGCAAGCGGTGCCGAGCTGACGCTAGTGCACACGCAAGCGGTGCCGGGGGCGTGCGGAAGCGTCAGGTCGGCGGGTCGTGGGCGTGCGGAAGCGTCAGGTCGGCGGGTCGTGCGCGTGCGGAAGCGTCAGGTCGGCGGGTCGTGGGCGGACACAAGCGTCAGCTCGGCGGGTCGGGGGCGTGCACAAGCGTCAGCTCGGCGGGTCTCAGTCGACGGGGAGCGCCTCGCCGGTCTCGACGTCGAAGGCGTGCAGCTTGCCGGGCTCGACGGTGAACCACACCCGCGCGCCCTTGGCCGGGACCGAGCGCGGCGCGATCCGCGCGACGATGTGGTCGGCTCGCAGCTCGTCACCGATGAGGTTGCCGTAGAGGAATGCGTCGGAGCCGAGCTCCTCGATCACGAGCGACTCGACCGGGAAGGATCCCGCGTCCGCCTCGGACGCCAGCACCATCGCCTCGGGCCGGAAGCCGAGCTGCACCTGGTCGCCCTTGAGGGCGGCCGCCGTCGAGCGCGGCAGCGGGACGTGCCCCTCGCCGATGAGGGCCTTGCCGTCGCTGACGCGGAAGGTGCCGAGGTTCATGGCCGGCGAGCCGATGAACCCGGCGACGAAGGCATTCGTGGGCTTGTCGTAGAGGCCGAGCGGCGTGTCCACCTGCTGCAGAACGCCGTCCTTGAGCACGGCGACGCGGTCGCCCATCGTCATGGCTTCGACCTGGTCGTGGGTGACGTAGACCGTCGTGATGTCGAGGCGTCGCTGCAGGGAGGCGATCTGCGTACGCGTCGAGACCCGCAGCTTGGCGTCGAGGTTGGACAGAGGCTCGTCCATCAGGAAGACCTTCGGGTGCCGCACGATCGCACGCCCCATGGCCACCCGCTGCCGCTGGCCGCCGGAGAGCGCCTTGGGCTTGCGGTCGAGGTAGGGCTCGAGGTCGAGGATCTTGGCCGCCTCGGCCACCCGGGTGGAGATCTCCGACTTGCTGGCGCCGGCGATCTTGAGCGCGAAGCCCATGTTGTCGGCCACGCTCATGTGCGGGTAGAGCGCGTAGTTCTGGAAGACCATGGCGATGTCGCGGTCCTTGGGCGCGACGTGCGTGACATCGCGGTCGCCGATGCGGATGTGACCGCTGGTGACGTCCTCCAGCCCGGCGAGCATGCGCAGGGACGTGGACTTGCCGCACCCCGAGGGGCCGACCAGCACGAGGAACTCACCCGGCTCGATGGAGAGGTCCAGCGCATCCACCGCAGGCTTCTCGCTGCCGGGGTAGATCCGTGATGCCTGGTCGAAGGTGACCGTCGTCGACATGGGGTTCCTTACTCTCGAGGTGCGGGGTCAGCCCTTGGTGCCACCGGCGGTGAGGCCGGCGACGAGGTGCTTCTGGGCGAAGAAGAAGACGATGGCGGCTGGAACGGTGATGAGCACCGCGCCTGCCGTGAGCAGCTCCCAGCGGGGGCTGAACTGCGGCACGAACTGCTGCAGGCCGGCGCCGAGCGTGTAGTGGTTGCTGCCCTGCATGAAGGCGATGGCGTACGCCACCTCCCCCCACGCGGTGAGGAAAGTGTAGAACGCCGTGACCGCGAGCCCCGGTCGTGCGAGCGGCAGGATCACCTTGTAGAAGGTGCCGAAGGGGCCGAGGCCGTCGATGGCTGCGGCCTCGTCGAGCTCGCGGGGGATGGTGTCGAAGTAGCCACGGAGCATCCAGGCGCAGAACGGGACGGCGACCGTGCAGTAGGCGATGATCAGCGACGCCTTCGTGTCGATGAGGCCGAGGTTCGCCATGATCGTGTAGATCGGCACGATCAGGATCGCCACGGGGAACATCTGGGTCAGCAGGAAGACCCACATGAGGCCGCGCTTGCCGGGGAAGTTGAAGCGGCTCAGCGCGTAGCCCGCCGAGGCGGACATCGCGATCCCGATGACCATCGTGAGCGCCGCGACGACGACGGAGTTGACGAACCAGGTCGGGAAGTCGGTGTCGGTCAGGAGCCGGCGGTAGTTGTCGAGGGTCGGACTGGCGAACAGGGAGATCTCGGAGCGGCGGATCTCCGAGGCGGGCTTGAACGAGCTCAGCAGCACCCAGGCGACGGGGAAGAGGGCGACGAAGGTCGCCACGATCAGCGTGCCGTGCAGCGCGATGCTGGCTGGCAGGGGCCGATCGGCGCGGCGACGCACCGGGCGTCGACGGGCGTCGCGGGGCTCGGCGCCGTCGAGCTCGACGGGCTCGAACACCTCGGGGGGGACGATGCTGGCCATCAGAAGACCTCTCCCTGCTTGGACAGCATGCGCTTGTAGACGCCTGCGTAGACGACGAGGATCGACAGGATCAGCACGCCGTACGTCGCTGCGAGCGAGTAGTCGCGGATGCCCTCGAACGCGGCCCGGTAGGCACCGGTCACGAGGATCTCGGTCTGTCCGGCCGGCTGGCCGCGCGTCACGAAGTAGATGATCGGGAACATGTTGAAGGTCCAGATGGTGCCGAGCAGGATCACCGTCGAGCTCACCGGGCGCAGGCCGGGAAGGGTGATGTTGACGAACCGCTGCCACGGCGAGGCGCCGTCCATCTCTGCCGCCTCGTAGAGGTCGCCGTTGATGGACTGGAGTCCGCCCAGGAGCGCGACCATCATGAACGGGACGCCGAGCCAGATGTTGGCCACGATGGCGGTGAACAACGACGTCCAGCGCTGCTCGAACCACGCCACCGGGTCGAGCCCGACCGCCCGCAGCGCGCCGTTGACCACCCCGAAGCGCTCGTCGAAGATGAAGCGCCACGCGAAGGCCGCCACGAAGGACGGCACCGCCCACGGCAGGATCAGTGCCACGCGGTAGAACCCACGCCCTCGGAAGCTGCGGTTGAGCATCACGGCGAGCCCGAGCCCCAGCCCGAAGTGGAAGAGCACGCAGGAGACGGTCCACACCAAGGTGTTGGTGAACTGCAGCCAGAAGTGGCCCTGCTGGCCGGTGAGGATGTCGACGTAGTTGTCGAGACCCACGAAGCCGGCGGCGTCGGGGTTGGGCTTGCACGTGGTCGCGCCACCGAGGACCTTGTCGCAGATCTCGGCCCGCTGGTTGGACTCGTTGAGGTCGGTGAAGGACTGCCACACCCCCTGCACCAGGGGGTAGAAGACCAGCACGCCGAGCACGATCACGGTGGGCAGCACCATGGCCCACGCGTACCAGTGCTTGTCGAAGCTCTTGCGCATCCGGGGACTCCGTCGGGGGTGGGTCGGGGTGTACGTCGAGGCGATGCGTCGCCGGCCGGGCGTTGTCGTGTGCTGGGGCGACGCTAGACGAACGAGGGCCGGACCGGGAGTGTCCGGCCCGGCCCCCGTTCACTGGATCGGGATCACTCGATGGAGTAGTCCGGGACGACCTCGTTCTTGTAGGTCTCCGCGACCTTGTCCATCGCCGGCTGGACCGGCTTGCCCTGGATCAGGACCTCGGTGGCCATCGTGTCGAGCGCGGCGAAGAACTGGCCGCCCTCGGGGATCCACGGTCGCGGCTGGGCGACCTCCATGGCGTCGGCCCAGAGCGCGACGCGCTCGTTGGTCACCATGTCGTAGCTGTCGGCGTTGCCGGGCAGCAGGCCCAGCTCGTCGGCGATGAACGCCTCGGACTCCGCCGAGCTCATGAACGCGATGAACGCCGCGGCGGCCTCGGCCTTCGCGTCGTCCATGCCCGACCAGACGACGTAGTTGTGCCCGCCGACGGGCGCGCCCTGACCGGCAGAGCCGGCAGGCACGGGCGCCACGCCCAGGTTCTCGATGCCCCCGAAGTTGGGGTCGTCGCTGATGCCGGCGACCTCCCACGGGCCGTTGATGATCATGCCGACCTTCTGCTCCTTGAAGAGCGTCATCATCGTGCCGTAGGGGTCGTTGGCGACGGGCTTGGTGGCGGTGCCGTCCTCGACCATGCTCTGCGCGGTCTCGATGCCCTTGACCGCCTCGGGGCTGTTGACGGTGATCGTCTGGGCCTCGCTGTCGACCAGGTCGGCGCCCTCGCCGTAGAGGAACGGCAGCAGGAAGTAGCCGCCCGAGTTGATGTAGATGCCGTCGACGCCGGCCTTGCTCTTCAGGGCCTTGGCCGCCTCGCGGACCTCGTCCCACGTCGCGGGCGGGGTCTCGGGGTCGAGGCCGGCCTTCTCGAAGAGGGCCTTGTTGTACATCAGGCCGAGGGTGTCGGTGACCTGCGGGACGCCGTAGGTCTTGCCGTCGTAGACGTTGCTGGAGAGCGGGGTCTCGAGGAAGTTGTTCTCGAGCGCGGCGGTGCCGTCGAGGTTGTAGAGGTAGCCCAGGGAGGCGAACTCGGGGGTCCAGGCGACCTCGGCACGGAGGATGTCGGGCGCGCCCGAGCCCGACTCGGCCGCGGTCTTGAACTTGTTCTGGGTCTGGTCGAACGGGACCGTCTCGTGCTTGACGGTGACGTTGGGGTACTCCTCGTTGAACTTGGCGATGAGGTCGTCGTAGGCCGGGGCCTCGTTGGTCGCGTCGGAGGTGTCCCACCAGGTCAGCTCGGCGGTGAGGTCGCCGGGGCTGCTGGCATCGCTGTCACTGTCGGTGTTGCTGTCGGAGTCGCTGTCGCTGCCGCACGCTGCGAGCGTGAGGGCCAGCGCAGCGACTGCGATGCCGGCGGTGCCGGTCTTGAGTCGACGCATCGTTTCTCCCAGAAGTACGCGCCCCGTGGGGGAGGGCGCTGTGATGGTGGTCACCGGAGGCTAGCAAGAACCATGCAAGAAATGAAAGACCTTGCAGCCGACCTGCAAGAATGCTTTCATTCGGGCATGGCAACCCTGGCCCAGATCGCTGCCGAGGCGCGTGTCAGCGAAGCCACGGTCAGCCGGGTCCTCAACTCCAAGCCCGGGGTCAGCGAGGGCACGCGGCAGGCGGTCATCACCGCGCTCGACGTCCTGGGCTACGAACGGCCCACCCACCTGCGGCAGCGCAGCGCCGGCCTCGTCGGCCTGGTCGTCCCCGAGCTGGAGAACCCGATCTTCCCCGCGTTCGCCCAGGTGATCGAGGACGCGCTCGCGCGTCGCCGCTTCACGCCGGTGCTGTGCACCCAGTCCCCGGGCAGCCTGTCGGAGGACGAGTACGTCGAGTCGCTGCTCGACCACGGCGTCGCGGGCATCATCTTCGTCTCCGGCAAGCACGCGGACACGCGAGCCGACCACGGCCGCTACCAGGCGCTGCTCGACCGTGGACTGCCCGTCGTCTTCATCAACGGCTTCGTCGAGGGCGTCGCGGCTCCGTTCGTCTCGGCCGACGACCACATCGCGATGGACATCGCCGTCGCGCACCTCGCCCAGCTCGGGCACCGCCGGATCGGGCTCGCGATCGGCCCCGCTCGCTTCATGCCGTCGCTGCGCAAGCACGTGGGCTTCGTCGACGCCCTGGGCACGCACCTCGGCCTCGGGGCCGACGAGGCGAGGTCCTGGATCGCCGAGACGATCTTCTCGGTCGAGGGGGGCGCCGCCGCGGCCCGCCAGCTGCTCGAGCAGGGTGCCACGGCGATCGTCTGCGGCTCGGACCTGATGGCCATCGGCGCCATCCGGGCCGCCCGCGCCGCGGGCCACCAGGTGCCCGGGGACGTGTCCGTCATCGGCTTCGACGACTCCCCGCTCGTGGCCTTCCTCGACCCACCGCTGACGACGGTGCGCCAGCCGGTGGCCCAGATGGGCGGCACCGCTGTAGCCGCCCTGGCGGACGCGATCGGCGGTGACCCGGTGGCCTCGCGGGAGTACCTCTTCGCGCCGGAGCTGGTCCTGCGGGCCTCGACGGGTCCAGAACGCGACTGAGTCAGCCCAGGTGGACGCCGGCCAGCGTGCCGATGAGGTAGGTGATCCCCATGGCGAGCAGCCCGCCGGCGACGTTGCGGACCACCGCCGGCAGCTTCGGGCTGTAGCCCAGCGCGGCGCTCACCGCCCCGGCTCCGGCGAGGGCGAGCGCGACGGTGACGACCGTGGTCGCGATGCGGGCGCCGTCGGGCACGAGTGCGACCACCAGCAGCGGGATCAGCGCGCCGAGGGTGAAGGCGACCATCGAGGCGAACGCGGCGTGCCAGGGGTTGGTCAACGCATCGGGGTCGATGCCGAACTCGACGTCGGCGTGCGCCCGCAGGGCGTCCTTGTGGGTGAGCTCTTCCGCGACCTTCTCGGCGGTCTCCTTCGACAGGCCCTTGTCCCGGTACATCCGCGCCAGCTCGGCCTGCTCCGTCTTCGGCATCTGCTCGAGCTCGACCTGCTCCATGGCCAGGATGGAGCGCTCCGAGTCGCGCTGCGTGCTCACCGAGACGTACTCGCCGGCGGCCATGCTCAGCGCACCCGCGGTCAGGGCCGCGATCCCGGCGATGAGGATGGTGGCGCTGTCGTCGGTGGCCCCGGCCACGCCCATGACCACCCCTGCCGTCGACACGATGCCGTCGTTGGCCCCGAGCACGCCCGCGCGCAGCCAGTTGAGGCGGCCGCTGACGTCGTCGCCCACGTCGTCGTGCCAGTGCTGCGGGGCGTCGTCCGTTCCGGTCTCCAGGCTCACCCCTCGATCCTTGCTCGACGCCACGGGCCGTGCAACGAAGGTGAGGCTGCGCTCAGCGGGCGCGGCTCAGGCCAGGGCGTACGTCTCCACGACCTCGTGGCGGGGTCGCCGGCGCGGACCCTCGCCGAGGTGGGAGGCGACCAGCGCGATCTCGTCCACGCGCCACACCGGGCCCTCGTAGGCGTCCAGCAGTCGCACCCAGCGCGTGACGGCGGCGGGCCGGCCCAGTCGCCCGAGGGTGAGGTGGGGACGGAACCGCTTGCCGTCGACCCGGGCACCGGACCCCGACATGGCCGCGCGACACGCGGCCGCGAGCCGGTCGAGCGCCGTGGTCGCCTCGTCGGACGCCGCGAGGCGGGCGTAGAGCACACGTGCGCGATCCGGGTCGGGGAACGCGCCGCCGCCCGCGACGCTCAGGTCGAAGCGCCGCTGGCGACCGGCGACCCGCCCGAGCCGGTCGCCGAGCTCGTCGATGCTGCGGTCGGGGACGGCGGCCGAGAAGGCGAGCGTCAGGTGCCACTGCCCCGGGTCCGACCAGCGGAACTCGGCCGCGTCCCGACGAACGGAGAGGAACTCGTCCAGGTCCTCCACGACGTGCGGCGCCGGGATGACCGCCACGAACATGCGGGTCATGGTCACAGCCCGAGGTCGCGGCCGATCAGCATCTTCATGATCTCGTTGGAGCCCGCCCAGATCTTGGTGACCCGCGCGTCCCGCCAGGCGCGAGCGACCCGGTACTCGTTCATGTAGCCGTAGCCGCCGTGGACCTGCACGCAGTGGTCGAGCACGTCGTTCTGCACCTGCGAGGTCCACCACTTGGCCTTCGCGGCGTCGACCGGCGTCAGCTCCTTCTTGGTGTGGGCGACCACGCACTGGTCGACGAAGGCCTGGGTGACGTCGACCCGGGTGACGAGGTCGGCCAGCAGGAACTGGGTGTTCTGGAAGGAGCCGATCGGCTGGCCGAAGGCCTGGCGGTCCTTGGCGTACTGGACGGTCTCCTCGAGGATCTGCTTGGCGTGCGACAGGTTGGTGATCGCCGAGCCCAGCCGCTCCTGCGGCAGGAACTGCATCATCGAGATGAAGCCGGTGTCCAGGGGGCCGACGAGGTCGGCGCCGGAGACGCGGACGTCGTCGAAGGCGAGCTCGGCGGTGTCGGACCCGTCCTGGCCGACCTTGTCGAGCACGCGCCCGACGCTGAAGCCGTCGAGGGTGGTGTCCACGGCGAAGAGCGAGATGCCCTTGGCCTTCTTCTCCGGGCTGGTGCGCGCGGCGACGAGCACGATGTCGGCCGAGCCGCCGTTGGTGATGAACGTCTTGGAGCCGTTGATGATCCAGTCGTCACCGTCGCGGACCGCGGTGGTCCTCAGGTTGGCGAGGTCGGAGCCACCGCCGGGCTCGGTCATGCCGATCGCCGTGACGATCTCGCCGGTGGCGCACCCCGGCAGCCACCGTGCCTTCTGCTCGTCGTCGGTCAGGTGGACCAGGTAGGGCACGGTGATGTCGGCGTGGATGCCGACGCAGCTCGGCAGGGTCATGTCGACCTTCGCGAGCTCCTCGGTCAGCACGGCGTTGAAGCGGTAGTCGCCCGCCTCGGAGCCCCCGAACCCCTCCGGGATCTCCAGGCCCAGGAAGCCCTGCTTGCCGGCGGCGAGCCAGAACTCGCGGTCGAGTCCGTGGCGCTCGGCGTACGTCTCGAGGTGCGGGGTGACCTCCCGGTCCAGGAACTGCCGGACCGAGGCGCGGAACGCCTCATGGTCCTCGTCGTAGATCTCACGCTTCATGGTCCCTATGTTACCCGTCAGTCACCTCATGGCAGGCCGCCGTCCGCGACCCCCGCCCGCGTACGTTGAGGCCGTGTCACCCACCGGTCTGCTCGCGGCGCTGCTCCACGTCGTCCTGACGGTCACCGGCGTCCCGGTGCCGGTTGCCGACGCGGGTGCCCGGGTTGCGGCCCCACCGAGCGTCGACGGCACGCAGCCCGCGGCTGCCACCGGGTTCGGCAGCGTTCCACCGGCCTGGCTCGGCACCCGCCTGCTGCCCGACGACCCGTCCACCGGCTACGGGGAGGTGCGGCCGACCCCGCCGGTGATGCGCCACCGCCGCTGGACCCTGCCCGACGACGTACGCATGCTGCCGGGACGCGGCTACGCGAGCCGGGTGGTCGCGCCGGCCCCGCGCCACGTCATCCGGCGCTCCACCTGGGAGGCGGGGTGTCCCGTCGCGCCGGCGGACCTCGCGTGGGTGAGGCTGGTCTTCTGGGGCTTCGACGGTGGGCGCCACACCGGTGAGCTGCTGGTGCACCGCACGGCCGCCGACGACATCGTGCAGGTCTTCCGGGTCCTCTACCGCGTCCGGTTCCCGCAGGAGCAGGTCGGCATCGTGCGCGACTTCGACCCGGACGCTCCGAGCACCGGCGACGGCAACGGGACGGGCGCGTTCGTGTGCCGTGCGTCGACCGGGGCGTCGTACTTCTCCCAGCACGCCTACGGCCTCGCCCTCGACGTCAACTCGTTCCAGAACCCCTACGCGAAGGGGTCCGTCGTGCTCCCCGAGCTCGCGTCGGCGTACCTCGGCCGCAGCCGCGTGCGTGCGGGGATGGTCACTGCCGACGGCCCGGTCGTGCGTGCGTTCGCCCGGATCGGGTGGCAGTGGGGTGGCGCGTGGCGCCGGTCGAAGGACTACATGCACTTCAGCCGGAACGGGCTGTAGGCAACAGTTCCTCCACAGCGAAGGTCAAGACCTGCAGGTTTTCTCCCCGAGGTGCGCTCCCCCGCTTACGATCCACCTGGCGGGTGGGAGGACGAAACGCCATGGATCAGGTGCGGGCAGGGGAGCGCCGGACGCGCGACCTGAGCTGGGGAGATGCACGTGCTCGGGCGCTGATGCACGCCCTCGCACGCGACGCCGCCACCCGCGCCGGCTTCCGCGTGTGCGCCATCGAGGTGGTCCGCCCCAAGGGCCTGCTGGAGTTCGTCGCGATCTACGGCGACATGACCAGCGCCGAGGAGCGCCTCGGCACGGCATCGCGCCTGGCCGACATGCAGGCGGCCTTCGCCGACGGCGAGACCTTCGGCCACTTCATCTGGATCCCCGACGAGAGCTACTCCGACTCGACGCGTGAGCTGATCGACGGCGTGGTCGTGGTGCCCGACATCCCCACCACCGGGAACCCCGAGGACTGGCACCCGATGGACATGCTCGTCGCGCAGATCTCCGACGAGCGCGGCGACCTCCGGGCGCTGCTCTACCTCGACGTCCCCTCCGACCTGAAGCGCCCCGACAAGGAGCGGCTGCTCGAGATCTCCGACGAGCTGGCCATGACGCTGCGCTCGGTGGTCACGGTGGTCGAGCGCGAGGAGTTCGCCGACCACATGCGGGTCATCCGGGCCACGCGCCGGCTGGCGCGGTCCAACCCGGCCCGCCACGACGTCAACCACCTGCTGCGCGAGGCGCGTACGACCCTGCTCGGCGCGCTGTCCGTCGACGAGCTCGAGATCCGCGTCTTCCTCGACGACGATTCCGAGAGCCCCGACAGCCTCGGCCTCGGCATGGCGCCGGACGTACGCCGGGCCCTCGACGAGGCGGCCGCGCGTGCCTGGGCCCACCAGAAGGTGCTGATCATCGAGGCCACACACATCTGGGGCGACCCGCAGCTCGACGCCGCCCACGCCGACTGGTTCACCCAGGCCCTGCGGGCCGCCGGTTTCGAGGCGGTCGTGGTGGCTCCGGTGGGGGTGGCCGACGAGGTGCTCGGCATGCTGATGGCCGCGCGGCGCACCGGTTCACGGCGCTGGACCGACGGTGAGGGAGTCGCCGCCCTCGAGCTGGGCCACGACCTCGGCCGGGCGATCGCCAACGCCCACGCCACGCAGCGCGAGCGGCACCTGCTCGAGGAGCTGCGCGCGCTGGAGGAGGCGCGGCACCGCTTCCTGCGCGAGCTCACCCACGAGATCAACAACCCGATGACGGTGATCGCGGCCAACGCCGAGTTCCTCGCCGCCAGCGAGCTCGCCGACGAACGCGACCGCCGACGTGCCCAGGCGATCCTGCGCGGGAGCGAGCGGCTCGGTGACCTGCTCGAGGGCCTGGCGATGCTGTCGAAGGTCAGCGACCCGCAGCACCCCCCGACCATGACGCGCATCGACCTGGTGCCCATCGTCGACGAGACGCTCGGCTCCATGTCGGCCGTCGCGGAGAAGGGGGGCATCACCCTCCACCTCGTCGGCGAGACCCGCGTGGCGACGATCCACGCCGACGCCCGCGAGGTCGCCAGCGCCGTCGCCAACCTGGTCGACAACGCGGTGAAGTACTCCAACCCCGGCGACGAGATCTGGCTGGGCGTCGAGCACGGGCTCGACGGAGGCGTCACCTTCTCCTGCAAGGACGAGGGGATCGGTATCTCCGACGCCGACCAGGAACACCTCTTCCTGCCGCTGTTCCGCTCGACCAACGACGAGGCGCTGCGGCGCCCGGGCACGGGCCTGGGGCTGGGCATCGTCCGCGAGATCATGCAGCGCCACGGCGGCACGGTGGAGGTCGAGTCGCGCCTGGGCCGCGGCACGTGCGTCCGGCTGCACTTCCCCCCGATCCCGCAGGGCGAGGTGCGTCACCCGGCGCCCAGGACCTCCTCGACCCAGGCCGGCACGAGCCGGGTGGCCGGTCCCTGACGGGACTCGGCGAAGTCGCTGGCGCCCGCGCTCGGCTCGAGGTTGAGCTCGAGGGTCGCGCCACGGGCCCAGTGCACGAACGCCGCCGCCGGGTAGACCACTCCAGAGGTGCCGATGGAGACGAACAGGTCGCAGTCCCACAGCGCCTGCTCCACCACCTCCATGCCGTAGGGGACCTCGCCGAACCAGACGATGTCGGGTCGCAGCGTCGCCGCACCGCAGCCGGGACAGGGCGGGCCGTCGGCCAGGGGGCGGTCCCACACGTGCCGCACGTCGCAGGAGGTGCACCACGCCGAGTGCAACCGTCCGTGGATGTGGTGGACCCGCCGTGAGCCGGCCCGCTCGTGGAGGTCGTCGACGTTCTGCGTGACGACCAGCAGGTCGTCGCCGAGCGCCTCCTCGAGCCGCGTGAGGGCGTGGTGGGCGACGTTGGGCTCGGCCCGCGCCAGGGCCGCACGCCGGTCGTCGTAGAACCGCTGCACCAGGTCCGGGTCGTGGGCGAAGGCCTCCGGGGTGGCGACCTGCATCGGGTCGTGGCCCTCCCACAGGCCGTCGGAGTCACGGAACGTGGACAGCCCGCTCTCGGCGGAGATCCCGGCACCGGTGAGGACCACGACGCGCATGTCCCAGTAGTACCAGCCGTACACCCGTAGGAGGCACGACGTGTGACCCGCACGGCCGTCATGCGATAGACAGTCGACCATGACGGACTTGGGAGGGACGTCGGACGCCGTCGCGTTCGAGGGTGACTGGCAGGGGCCGGTGGTGGCCGCGTCCGTGCACGCCGGGCACGGGCTGCGGCCCGAGATCGCCGACGCGATGGTGCTCGACGAGGACGAGCGCTACCGGGAGGAGGACCCCTTCACCGACTGCATCGCCGCCGTCGTGCCCGACCGCGTCCTCACCTCCCGGTCCCGCTTCGAGGCCGACCTCAACCGGCCCCGCCGCGAGGCGATCTACCGGCGCCCGGAGGACTGCTGGGGGCTCGACGTGTGGCGGGACGGCGTGCTGTCCGACGAGCTGTTCAGGGGCAGCCTCGCGACGTACGACGCGTTCTACGCCGCACTCGCGCCACGTCTGGACGCCCTGGCCGAGCGAGGTCCGTTCGTCGTGCTCGACGTGCACTCCTACAACCATCGCCGCGACGGTGCCGACGGGTCGCCGGCCCCCGCGGCCGACAACCCCGAGGTCAACGTCGGCACCGGCAGCGTCGACCGCGACCGGTTCGGGCCGCTCGTCGAGCGCTTCGTGCGCGACCTTCGCGGTTCGTCGACGGGCGACGGCCCGCTCGACGCCCGCGAGAACGTGGCGTTCCAGGGACGCAACCTCGCGTGGTGGGTCCACGACCGCTATCCGCGGGTCGGCTGCGTGCTCGCGCTGGAGTTCAAGAAGACCTTCATGGACGAGTGGACCGGCGAGCTCGACGAGGAAAGGCTCGCCGCATCGAAGGACGCCCTGGCCGCGACGCTGCCGGGACTGCACGACGAGCTGGAGCGCCTGCGGTGACCGACGCGGGTGACCGGGCCGAGCTGAGGGCCGAGGACCTGGCCGTCGACCACCGGCTGTCCCTCCTCGCCCAGAGCTTCCGGTTCCTGCTCGACGTCACGCCGGTGGACGCCGACGACCTCCGCGACGACTTCCTGGCTGGCCGCGACCCCGACCCCGACTTCACCTACCGCGAGCTGGAGACCGCGCCGGAGGTCGTGCGCGCCGAGCTGCACTCGATCGATCTCGGTGAGGTCGAGGACCCGGTGCTCGGGCAGCTGCTGCGCGCCAAGCACCGCGAGATGGGGCTCCAGCTCGACATGCTCGAGGCGCGCGACACCGACGACTTCCTCCCGCTGAGCGTCGAGCTCTACGGCGGCGTCTCCCCGGCCCTGCGCGAGCAGGCCGAGCGGCTGCTGGTGGCCATCACCCGCACCGAGCCGACCGGCGACGCCCTCGACGCCGAGGAGTTCCTGGTCATGGCCGAGGCGGAGATCGCGCGCTACCGGGACGAGGATCCCGACCTCGACATGCACGCGGAGATCCGGACCGACGTCAACGGCGTCATGGTCTCCGGCGACGTCCTGCTGATCGGCCCGGAGACCAAGGTGCAACGGGCGCGTGCGCAGGCGCTGCTGCACCACGAGGTGGGCACCCACCTGGTCACCCAGGCCAACGGCACGCACCAGCCGGTCAAGGTCCTCGGCGTCGGGCTCGCCGGCTACGACGAGACCCAGGAGGGGTTGGCCGTCCTCGCGGAGATCGCCTGCGGCGGGCTCACCGCGTTCCGGCTGCGCCAGCTGGCCAGTCGGGTCGTGACCGTGCACCGGCTGATCGCCGGAGCGACGTTCTCCGAGGCGCACGAGGCCCTGGTCGAGGACGACTTCCCCAGCGTGAGCGCGTACACGACCGTCATGCGCGTCTACCGCTCCGGTGGGATGACCAAGGACGCCATCTACCTCCGCGGCCTCGTCGAGCTCCTCGAGCACCTCGGCTCCGGCGGCACGCTCGACCAGCTGTGGCTGGGCAAGTTCTCCTTGCGCGACCTGCCGCTCATCGGCGACCTGCAGGACCGGGGGCTGCTCCGGCCGCCCCGCGTGCTGCCGCGCTACCTGCACGACCCGGCGACCGACGCCAACCTGTCCCGCGCTGCGGGGACGGATGACCTCAGCACGCTCCTGGAAGGACACGCATGAAGATCGGGTTCGTCGTCAACGACATCGAGACGGAGAAGGCGGAGTACACCACCAACCGGCTCGCCATGGCGGCCAAGGAGATGGGGCACGAGGCCTGGTACATGGGCATCGGCGACTTCGCCTACGAGCCGGACGGCTCGCTGAGCACCAAGGCGCGCGCCGGCGACGCCAAGACGTACCGCTCGCTGGAGCGCCACCTCTCCGACGTCAAGAAGCCCGACGTCCAGCAGCTCCTCGGCCTCGATGAGTTCGACGTCGTCATGCTCCGCAACGACCCGGCCGACGACGCCGAGAGCGACCCCTGGCGCAACAACGCCGGCGTGGCCTTCGGCCAGCTGATCGCGTCGAGCGGCGTGCTGGTCGTCAACGACCCGACCAGCCTCGCCAACGCCCTGTCCAAGGCCTACTTCCAGCACTTCCCCGAAGTGGTCCGGCCGCGCACCCTCATCTCGCGCGACGAGAAGATGATCGAGGACTTCATCAAGGACCTCGGCGGCAAGGCGGTCCTCAAGCCCTTGCAGGGGTCGGGCGGCGCGGGGGTGTTCCTGGTCGACCGCAAGGAGGCCCCCAACCTGGCCCAGATCATCGAGGCGATCTCGCGAGACGGCTACGTCGTCGCCCAGGAGTACCTGCCCGAGGCGGTCAACGGCGACGTACGGATGTTCGTCATGAACGGCCAGCCGCTCATGCACCAGGGCCAGTACGCCGCCTTCCGGCGCAGCAACAAGACCAAGGACATCCGCTCCAACATGTCGGCCGGCGGCAAGGCCGAGAAGGTCACGGTCACCGACGCCATGCTGGAGATGGTCGAGGTGGTGCGGCCCAAGCTCGTCGCCGACGGCATGTTCCTGGTCGGCCTCGACATCGTCGGCGACAAGCTGATGGAGATCAACGTGTTCAGCCCGGGCGGCCTCGGCAGCGCGCAGGCCCTCTACGACGTCAACTTCGCACCCGCGATCATCGGCGAGCTCGAGCGCAAGGTGAACATCCGGCGCCACTACCCGGAGATCGACAACCACAGCCTCGCGACGAGCTGAGGACTGCCGCGACCTTGGGTCGAGGATCGCTCGTGCCAGGTACGAGCGATCTTCGAGTCAAGGACGCCTCTCAGTAGTACCAGGGGTAGGGCGACCAGTCCGGCTCGCGCTTCTCGAGGAACTGGTCGCGGCCCTCTTGCGCCTCGTCGGTCATGTACGCCAGGCGCGTGGTCTCGCCCGCGAAGAGCTGCTGGCCGACCAGGCCGTCGTCGAGGAGGTTGAACGAGTACTTCAGCATCCGCTGGGCGGTGGGTGACTTGCCGTTGATCGTGCGGCCCCACGTCGAGCGCCTCCCGCTCGAGGTCGGCGTGGTCGACGACCCGGTTGACAGCGCCCATGCGGTGCATGGTCTCCGCGTCGTACTCGTCGCCGAGGAAGAAGATCTCGCGCGCGAACTTCTGCCCGACCTGACGGGCGAGGTACGCCGAGCCGTAGCCGCCGTCGAAGGAGCCGACGTCTGCGTCGGTCTGCTTGAAGCGGGCGTGCTCGCGGCTGGCCAGGGTCAGGTCGGCGACGACGTGGAGGCTGTGCCCGCCGCCGGCGGCCCAGCCGGGGACGACGCAGAGGACGACCTTGGGCATGAACCGGATCAGCCGCTGGCACTCGAGGATGTGGAGGCGGGCGAGCTTCGCCCGGTCGATCGGGTTCGGCTCGGCGCCGGCGTCGGTGTGGCCCTCGGTCTCGTACTGGTAGCCGGCCCTGCCGCGGATCCGCTGGTCGCCGCCGCTGCAGAAGGCCCACTTGCCGTTCTTGGCGCTCGGCCCGTTGCCGGTGAGGATCACGCAGCCGACGTCGCCGGACGAACGCGCGTGCTCCAGGGTCCGCAGCAGCTCGTCGACCGTGTGCGGCCGGAACGCGTTGAGCACGTCGGGGCGGTCGAAGGCGATCCGCACCGTCCCGTGCTCGCGCGCACGGTGGTAGGTCAGGTCGGTCAGGTCCTCGAATCCGGGCACGTCGTCCCACGCCTCGGGGTCGAAGATCTCGCTGACTCCTTCGATCGCACTCATGTCCGCACCGTATCGAGTCCCCCGGCTGGAAGATCGTCGTGGCCCGTGGTGTTGTGGGAGGCATGGCACTGACTGGAACCTATGTCCCGAGCTCGGCCCAGTGGGTCCGCGACCAGGTGGCCGAGTACGAGGCGACCGAACGGGGAGAAGGCCGGCACGCTGCGCGACACCGGCTACCCGATCGTCGTGATCACCTCGGTCGGCTCGTCCTCCGGCAACCTCCGCAAGAACCCGGTCATGCGGGTCGAGCGCGACGGGGCCTACCTCGCGGTGGCGTCGAAGGGCGGCGCCTCGGACGACCCTGCCTGGGCCGACAACTTCCGGCGAGCACCCGGAGGTGGACCTGCAGGACAAGGCCGAGAAGCACACCTACCGCGTCCGCGAGCTCGAGGGCGAGGAGCGCGAGGACTGGTGGCAGCACGCGGTCGACACGTGGCCGACGTACGCGTCGTACCAGGAGAAGACCGACCGCCTCATCCCGCTGTTCCTGCTCGAGCGGGCCTGACGGCTCAGCTCGGCTGCGGCGGCGTCGGGTCGGCTCCCTCCACGGCCGCCTCGTCGTCGACGTCCTCCTCGTCGGCGACCGCCTCCGGGTCGGGGTCGACGTGTGCGGGGGCCTCGGGCTCGAACGGGTCGGCAGGCTGGGTCACGCCGGTGTCGTCGGGCGTCTCGGGCTGCGGTGCGTCGGTGGTCACGGCACGTCCTCTCGTCGCTGACCCTCTGTCGTTACCCGGCAGCGGTGCGACGCATGCGTGCATGCGCCGTACCTGCTGTCGTGGGCGCCCGGCTTGCCCCCACAATGACGCCGTGACCACACAGGTGCCGATGCGCTCGGCCTTCGACGAGCCCGCTCGTCGCGCCCCCCGCGCGCTGGGTCGGCGCGCTCGTGCTGCTCAACCTCGGCGTGATGGCCGGCTGGTTCGGACCGATCCAGGTGCTGCTGGCCCAGCAGGCCGACCGGATCGCCGCCGCCGAGGCCGGGCGGGATGAGCAAGGAGGCGCTGCTCGCGGTCGTGCTGTTCGCCGGGGCGGCGGTCTCGATGTTCGCCAACCCGGTCTGGGGCGCCTTCTCCGACCGGACGCGGTCGCGGCTCGGACGGCGGGTGCCGTGGATCCTGGGCGGGGTCGTGCTGGGCGCGGCCTCGCTGCTCCTGCTGTCCGTCGCCGAAGGCGCGATGCTCATGGTCGTGGCGTGGAGCCTGGTGCAGCTCGCCCTCAACGCTGCGTGGGCAGGCGGCGTCGCCGCGATGCCCGACCAGGTGCCGGCCGAGCGGCGCGGCCTGATCGGCGGACTGGTCGCCATCGCCGGCACGGTCGGCGTGCTGCTCGGCATCAAGATCGCCGAGCTCACCGGGTCGATCGCCCAGGGCTACCTCGTGATCGCACTCGTGATGCTGGTGCTGTCCGTGCCCTACCTCGTGGGGTCACGCGACATCGCGCTGCCCGTGGACCACGTCGTCGAGCCGATGGACTGGAAGCGGCTCGTGCGCTCGTTCTGGGTCTCCCCGCGCGATCACCCCGACTTCGCGTGGGCGTTCCTCACCCGCCTCCTGGTCAACCTCGGCAACTGGATCGCCCTCAACTACCTCTACTACTTCCTCACCGACGGCCTCGGCTACGGCGACGACGACGCCACCTCGCGCCTCGGCGTGCTGGTGCTGATCTACGGGGTCGCCACGGTCGCGACCACGGTCCTCGTCGGGTAGTGGAGCGACCGGGTCGGCAAGCGCAAGGTCTTCGTGATCTGGTCCGGCGTGCTGATCGGCGCCAGCTCGCTGGTGCTCGGCCTGTGGCAGGACTGGCCGGGAGCGCTGCTCGCGGCGGTCGTGCTCGGCGCCGGGTTCGGCGTCTACCAGGCCGTGGACTTCGCCCTGATCACCCAGGTGCTGCCCGGTGCCGGCGACCGGGCCAAGGACCTCGGCATCATCAACATCGCCTCCGCCCTCCCGCAGGTCCTCGCCCCGGCCATCGCCGGACTCATCCTGGTGCTGGTGCGCGAGCTCGGCGGGTCGGTCGCGACGCAGGGTGAGGGCTGGTCGCTCGGCTACGGCGTCGTCTACCTCGTCGGCTTCGCGCTCTGTGTCCTGGGGTCCGTCTTCGTGACCCGGATCAAGTCGGTGGCCTGAGGGTGGTTGCTCCGCGGCGCGCGCGAGCCGCGTACGAGCGGTGTGCTGAGGGGGCTTCTCGCAGCCTCAGGATCCCCCTCACGCACCGCTGGGCAAAGGGCGGCGGCCGGCGGGCGGAGGGAGCGGAGCCCTCAGCCGCGGCTGATCGTCATCGCCAGGCCGAGGAGGTGCTCGAGCCGCGCGAGCTCGGAGTCGAGGAACTCCGGTCCGCCGCGGCGACCCATCAGGACCACGTCGTCGCCGAAGGGGGCCGCCAGCTCGACGTACGTCTCGTCGCCGGGCAGCCGCGTCGGAGCCGTGATCGTTGCGATCTCGAACTCGGTCGGCGCGGCGTCGGTCGCGTGCACGACCACGGCGCCCTGCGCGCCCGGCCGGACCCGCGCGGCCCAGTCGACGCGGAAGGCGATCGGCAGCAGGTCGACGAGCCGGTCGCGGGCCGTGTCGGGATCCTCGGTGAGGGCCTCGACGACCTCGAGGTCGAGGAACAGGTTGCCGCCCGCGGCGTAGCGGTTGATCCACAGCACGCTCACGCCGTCGAGCACGGAGCAGGCGGAGATGATGGAGTCGGGCATGGTGCCCGGCGGGATCTCCAGCAGCACGTCGTCGACCGCGAAACCGTCGCGCTTCTCGACGATCTCGATCGCCTCGATGTCGCCGCCGGCCTCACCGATCGCGCTCGCGACGCGACCGAGCGATCCCGGGACGTCGGGAAGCTCGACGCGCATCAGGTAGGGCATGCCCCGAGGCTATCGGCCGACTGTGTCGCCGACGTTTCAGCCATCCGCCAGCCGGGCACGCAGGCCGCTCGCGCGCAGGGCCTGCCGTGCGATGGCCGCGCGCACCGCCGACTCGGACCCGATCACGCGCACCTTGCGCTGCGCGCGGGTGACGGCGGTGTAGAAGAGCTCGCGGGTCAGCAGGCGGGAGTCCTCGTCCGGGAGCAGGACGGTGACCTCGTCGGCCTGGCTGCCCTGCGACTTGTGGATGGTCATCGCGTGCATGGTCGCCACGTCGCCGAGGCGGGACGGGGCGACCTCGAGGAAGCCGACACCGGTGGCGATGGCGGCGCGCGGGCCCGCCGCGGCTCGCGACGACGACGCCGGTGTCGCCGTTGTAGACGCCGAGCGAGTAGTCGTTGGACGAGACGAGGATCGGTCGTCCGAGGTAGGCGGCGTCGTGCGTCGGGACGCCGGTCTCCGAGGTGAACCACTGCTCGATGCGACGGTTCCAGTGGCGTACGCCGATAGGGGCCGTCGCGGTGCGCGCACAGCAGGCGGTGCCGGTCGAGGGCAGCCAGCGCACGTCCCGCGTCGCCTGCGGCGGCGGCGTCGTGCACGGCGAGGGCGTGGGGCAGCACGGCCGAGCGGATCGTGCCGGCCGGATCGCCGTCGGACACCCACTCGACCGCCTCGCCGCCCGCTCGCAGTGCGGCGACGGCGCGGTCGGCGTCGCCCAGCCGGAGCGCCTCGGCGAGCTCCCCGATCTCGGCGCCGTAGCGGTGGGCGGTGGTGAGCGCGGCGACGGGACTGTCGTCGCGGTGCTCGTAGCCGCGGACGAGGTCGGTCAGCACCGCGCCGGCGTCGATGGAGCTGAGCTGGTCGGGGTCGCCCACGAGCACCAGCCGCGCCTCGGGGCGTACGGCCTCGAGGAGCCGGGCCATCATCGTCAGCGACACCATCGACGCCTCGTCGACGACGACGAGGTCGTGCGGCAGCCGGTTGCCGCGGTGGTGGCGGAAGCGGGTGCTGTTGCCGGGGTGCTGGCGCAGCAGGCGGTGCATCGTCATCGCGGTGACGTCGGCCAGCCGGCCCTGGTCGGTCGCCGCCGAAGCGGCGACGCCGAGTCGCGCACGGACTGCTCCAGCCGGGCGGCGGCCTTGCCGGTGGGGGCGGCCAGGGCGATGCGCAGCGTCTCGCCGCGCGACTCCGCCTGCTCGACCAGCGCGACCAGCAGGCCGGCCACGGCGGTCGTCTTGCCGGTGCCGGGACCGCCCGTGATCACGGTCGTGGCCTGGGTGGCGGCCCGGAGGCAGGCGTCGCGCTGCTCGGCGGAGTCGGCGCCCGGGAAGACGCGCGCGAGGGAGCTGGTCGAGCAGGGCCTCGTCGACACGGGTGCCCGACCGGCCCCGGTCGCGCAGGTCGTCGAGGACCTGGGTCTCCTGCTCGTGGTAGCGGTCGAGGTAGACCAGGCCGTGCTCGAGGTGGACCACGCCCGCGGCGACCAAGCGGGCTCGCGGAGATGGCGGCGGACCACACGTCCGGCTCGGGCCACGGGAGGTCGAGGTCGGGGAGCGACGCGGGCACCGCGACGAGGTCGAGGCACACCGACCCGTGGCGTACGGCACGGACCGCCAGCGCGACGGCGAGGAGCACCACGTCGTCGCCCTCGCCCACGAGCCGCCCGAGGTTGGCGGCGACGTGCACGTCGGCGGCGGTCAGCACCCCCGCGACGTTGAACTGTCCGAGCAGCCCACCGGTGGCGACGGCGAGGTCGCGGTCGTGGACGTCGACGGGCTCGAAGGTGTCGCTCATCGACCCGCCCCGACCACGTGCCGACTCGCGTCGAGCATCCCGTCGAGCAGGTCGGAGAGCTCCTCGACCAGCGCCACCGGCGGCCGCCAGGAGAACACCCCGCACGGCATGCCGTCGACGACCGGCGTCTCCGGTCCGCACATGCCCCGGAGGTAGAGGTAGAGCACGCCGCCGAGGTGGGTCGCCGGGTCGTAGGACGGCAGCCGCCAGCGCAGGAAGCGGTGCAGGACCACGGTGTAGAGCAGCGCCTGCAGCGGGTAGTCGGAGTGGGCCATCGCCTCGTCGAGCATCTCGGGGCGGTAGTCGTGGGCGGTCAGCGGCTGGTCGATCGGACCCAGCCAGTTGGTCTTGTAGTCGACGGTGAGGAACCGCTCGTCGGCCGTCGACGTCGAGCCGGAGGACCACGTCGATCGACCCGGTCGAGGTAGCCCCGCAGCGACTGCGCCGCGAGGTCGGGGTCGGCGTCGAGCGCGTCGGCGTAGACCCGGACCGCGTCGCCCTCGGGCAGGTGTCGCCGCAGCAGCGGCGCCAGGTCGCCGAGCCGTACGTCGGCCGGAGCGGCCACCGTGTCGCCGCCGGCCAGGGGCAGCTCGAAGTCGAGCTCGCGCAGCCGGTCGGGCAGGCCGCAGCGAGAGCAGCGTCCGGTCGCCGGCGAGCGGACCGAGCGGGCTGCTCGCACACCGCGACGAGCGCGTCGGCGAGCTCGCCCGGGTCGAGCTCGACCGGCCACCACACCCGCTGCTCCTCGATGAGTCGCAGCAGCTCGGCGCGGAAGTCGTCGGCGGCGGGGTCGGCGTGCTCGAGGACCGCGTGGACCAGGGAGCCGAAGGTGGCGCCGACCGGCAGCGTCGCCATCGGCGACGGCACGGACGCGGCTCGCGCCGGCACCCGCCTCCAGCGCCGGGCCGAGGTCGTCGGCGGTCACCTCCGAGTCCTCGTCGGGCACCACCTCGGGCTCGGACAGCCCGGCGGCCGCGTGGGCGGCGCTCGCCGCGGAGAGGGAGGAGTACGACGTCCGGCGCCACCTCGTGTCGACGGCGCGGGTGAACGACCTCACCCGCAGCTCGTCGGTGGAGCGCTCGAGGGGCCTCGGGTCGGGCGGGGTCAGCGCCGCCAGCTCGACGCTCGGGCCGCCGGCCTGCTCCCAGGCGGCCAGGATGCCCACCAACCGGTCCTCGTCGACCAGTGCCTGGTTGTCCGGCACGGCTGCCGTGCCCGGCCGACGGCCGAACAGCATCCGGTGCAGGGGCGAGTCGGGCGTGTTGCGGTCGGCGGCGGCGTACCAGGCGACGACCTGGGACTGCGCTCGCGTCATCGCGACGTAGAGCAGTCGCAGGGACTCGCCGGCGTCCTCGCGCCAGTGGCGTCGCAGGGCCTCGCGGTGGAACACGCTCGCGCCGCCCACGTCGCGGCACCGTCGCCCCTCGTCGTCGTGGAAGAGCGGGACGGCCGGCTCGCGGCCGGTGAAGCGGTTCCAGAGCGTGGGGAGGTAGACGACGGGGTACTGCAGGCCCTTGCTGCCGTGGATGGTGACCAGCTGGACCGCCTCGGCGTCGGAGTCGAGCCGCCGGGTGCGCTCCGAGGCGACCTCGAGCTTCTCGTCGGCCACCTGCTCGCGCAGCCACGACAGGAGGCCGACCAGGCCCAGCTTGTCCTCGGTGGACACCCGCAGCAGCGACTCCCCGATGTGACGCAGGTCGGTGAGCGTGCGCTCGCCGCCGACCCGGGCGAGGACCCGCGCCGTCAGCCCGTCGACCGCGGCCACCTCGACCACGGCGGCCACCCCGCGCTGGGTGAAGACGTCGGCGAGCGTGCGCACCCGTCCGGCCAGGTCGTCGGTGAGGTCGTCGCCACCGGCGTCGAGCGACTCGGCGGTGTGGCCGAAGAAGGACGTGAGAGCGGCCGCACGGACCCGGTCGGCGCGGTGGGGCTGCTCCATCGCCTCGAGCAGCGTGAGCCACTCGCCGGCCGCCGGCGTGTGGAAGACGGAGCCTCCTGCGTTGACGACCGACGGCACCCCGACGGCAGCCAGGGCGTGCTGCACCGCCTCCAGCTCGTTGCGGCGGGCCGCCAGCACGGCGATGTCGCCGGGCTCGAGGTCGCGGCCGTCGAAGGTGGGTCGCGCCTCGATCAGCCGCTTGATGTCGTGGGCGGTGTCGGTGATGACGTGGTCGCGCCACAGCGCGACCGGCGGCCTGGACCGTGGCCCCTTGCCCAGCTCGGTGCGCCGCACGACCCGCAGCCGGAACGGAGCGCCCGCGCCCTGCAGCCGCGACTCCTCGAGGTGCGCCTCGACCGGGTGCACGACGATGCGCTCCTCGCCGAGCTGCGCACCCTCCAGCACGGCGTGGATGGAGCGGAGCAGCGGGCGGTCGGAGCGCCAGTTGACGCCCAGCGTCTGTGTCGTGGTCGCCGTCTCCGCGGCCTGGAGGTAGGTGACGATGTCACCGCCGCGGAAGGCGTAGATCGCCTGCTTGGGGTCGCCGATCAGCACCATCGTCGTGGTCTCGCCGAACGCCCGCTGGAAGACCTGCCACTGCACCGGGTCGGTGTCCTGGAACTCGTCGATCAGGACGAACTTCCACCGGTGCTGCATCCGGCGCCGGGCGGCGCCGGTGGGGTGCTCGAGGGCGTCGGCCAGCTGGCTGAGCAGGTCGTCGTAGCTGAGGACGCCCAGGCGTCGCTTGCGGCGCTCCACCTCCTCCAGCACGTCGCACGCGAACCTCACCCGCATGGCGGCCGTGGAGTCGGGCGAGTCGGTGAGCACCGCGGCGGGCTCGACGCGAGCCCGCGGATCGCTGATGACCGCCCGAGCGAGGTCGAGCGCGGCGGCCCGGGTCCAGGGCGGCTTCTCCTCGGTGCCGAACTGCGCGAGGTAGAGGTCGTCGACGGCCTCCGTGGTCAGCTGCT
This sequence comes from uncultured Actinomycetota bacterium, assembly GCA_963740115.1. Taxonomy (GTDB): domain Bacteria; phylum Actinomycetota; class Actinomycetes; order Propionibacteriales; family Nocardioidaceae; genus Nocardioides. The sequence goes on from CAVUCQ010000001.1 coordinate 789,090, forward strand.
CCAGGTCCTCCACCAGGGTCGCCGACGCGTCGGTGTCGCCGGCGACGCCGAGGCTGCGGAGGACGAGCTGGCAGAACTGGTGGATCGTGGCGATGGTCGCGGCGTCGAAGGAGACGAGCGCCGCGGTCAACCGTTCCAGCCGCTCGACGAGCTCCGCCCCGGTGGCGTCCAGCAGCCAGTCGTGGAGCCGGTTGGCCGGGTCGCGCCGTCCCGGGTCGGTGAGCAGCTGGACCGCCTCGTCGAGCTGGCGGCGTACGCGCTCGCGCAGCTCCTGGCTCGCCGCGCGGGTGAAGGTGACGACCAACATCTCGTCGAGACGGACCTCGCCGGAGGCGACGTGCTTGGTCACCAGGGCGGCGATGGTCCAGGTCTTGCCGGTGCCCGCGCTCGCCTCGAGCAGGGTGGTGCCGGGTCGCAGGTCGGCCGCGATGTCGAAGGTGTCCATTCACAGCCCCCTGATCTGCTCGTGGCCGGAGTCGATCAACGGCGCCCACAACCGCCAGGCGTGGTGGCCCAGCCGGTGCGGGCCGTCCTCGCCGGGACGGACCGGAGCCGTGAGCAGCGTGTAGTCGGCGTGCTCGCCGAACGCGCGGACGTGCCAGGCGTCGGCGTCCTCGCGGGGGAAGCCGGAGTCGTTGAAGCGGGGCGTCTCCCACTCGGCGCGGCCCTTCAGGTCGGGATCGCCGTCGCTGCCGGCACGCACGCGGCGAGCCTCCTCGGCCCACGCCAGCGACGTCTTGACCGGCAGCGGGAGCGGCTCGCACTGGCCGGCGTCGTAGAGGTCGACGAGGTCGCGCAGCCAGGCCTGGGCCTCGTGCTGGGCCAGGGGCGCGATGAGCTGGACCTGGCCCCCGGAGCGGTGCCTGCCGATGGTGTGCACCGTCCAGTTCTCGTCGGGGAGGCCGGCCGCCAACGCGAGCGCGTCGATCCACGCGGCCAGCCGGTGCTTGGCGGCGAGGGTGGAGAAGGAGACCGACACGGCGTTGTTGCCCCACACGTCGCCGACGGTGCCGGAGAGCCGTCGGCCCACCCCCAGGTCGATGTCGACGTCGAGGGTGCGGAGGGGGCCGCGACGCAGCTCGAGGGCGCGGAGCACCAGCGGGCGGACGACCTCCACGATCTCGTCGAGGACGCCCTTGCCGAGCGGTCCCGGCGGAAGCTGGCCGGACGCCTTGAGCGCCTCGCCGACCGCGATGGCGTCGGCGCCGCCCAGCACCTCGGAGGCGAGGTGGTCGCCGACGGCCCACTTCTCCAGCGCGTCGAGGGTGATCGGGATCGCGTCCTTCACCTCGTCGGCGGCATAGGGGCGCGCGATGCGCAGCCGGCGGAAGAAGCCCCGCACCGGGTGCGCGAAGAAGTCGTGGAGGTCCGCGAGCGAGACGTCCTGCGGCGAGGGGACGGCGGCCGGGAGCGGACGCGGCACCAGCACCCCGACCGGCTCGCGGTCGGCGCGTGCGGCGCCCGCGCCGGCGAGGGCGAAGCGGTCGAAGGTGAAGGCGCCGTCCCTGCGCAACCGCCCCGGCACGAAGTTGGCCTCGTCGAAGGGCTGGAGCGGGTGGTGCGTCAGCACCTGGTCGCGCACCGGCTCGGCGGCCGTGCGGTCGAGCGCGTCGAGCAGCTCGCCGAGCGGGACGGCCGGAGGTCGCTCGGCGCCCGTGTGCTCGCCGCGCCCGGTGTAGGTGATGACGAGCTTGTCGGTCGCGGCGACGATCGCGTCGAGGAACAGCTGTCGGTCCTCGGCGCGCAGGTCGCGCTCGCCGGTGCGCGGGCGGCGGGCCAGCACGTCGTCGCCGTCCACCGTCGACACCCGCGGGAACACGCCGTCGTCGAGCCCGACCAGGCACACGACGCGGTGGGGGACCGAGCGCATCGGCACCATCGTGCAGACGGTGAGCGTGCCCGTGCGGAAGTTGGCGCGCGTCGGGCGGCCCCGGAGCCGCTGCTGCAGCAGGGCGCGTACGTCGGCCTGCCGCAGGGTCGTGCCGGTCTCCCCGGCGCCCGCCGCGATGCGCGCCACCTCGCGGTCGAACTGCGCGACCTGCCAGACCTCGGTCGACGGCGTGGAGGTGAGGCGGTGCACCGCCAGGGAGAGCGCGGTCGTCCAGTCGGTCACCGTGGTGGCGCGCTCGGCGCTCGCGACGAAGGAGTGCACCCGCTCGACCAGCTCGGCGAACCGCCCGACCAGCTCGAGGTCGCCGTCGCTCACGTCGTCGACGGGGACGGTGCCGGAGACCTGGCGGTGGTCGAGCCCGGACATCGCCGCCCCGAGCAGGACGCGACGCATCCCGGCCACCCAGGTGTTGGCCTCGAGGCCACCGAGCCCGAAGGTGCCACGCTGCCGGGCGTCGTAGCCCCAGCGCACGCCGCTGACGTCGACCCAGTGGGCGATGCGCTCGAGCTCCTCGTCGCCGAACCCGAAGCGGGCGCGCACCGGGTCGGCACCGGCCACGTCGAGCACCTGGCTCGCCGTCATCCGGCCCCGGACCAGCTCGACGAGCTGGGCGGCCAGGCCGAGCAACGGGTTGGTGGCGGCCAGCGACCGGTCGGCCAGCCGGACGCGCAGCTGGTGCCCGGGGTGGCCGGCGCCCTCGCCGGCGACGTCGGCCATGCCGAATGCCGCGGAGATCAGCGGGGCGTAGGTCTCGATGTCGGGGACCATGACCAGGATGTCGCGCGGCTCGAGCATCGGGTCGTCCTGCAGCAGGCCCACCAGCACCTCGCGCAGCACGTCGACCTGGCGCGCGGCGCCGTGGCAGGCGTGCACCTGCACCGAGTCGTCCTGCGGACGGGGCCAGGTGCGTGCCGCGCGCTCCTCGACGCCCGGGGCGTGGTTGGCGCGCAGGTCGCGCTGGAGCCAGCCCAGCAGGGTCTCGGGAGGCGGGGGAGTCGGCGCTGCGCTGCTGGGCTGGTCGCCGAGCGTACGGCGCAGCTCGCGCGCGTCGCGGCCGAGCGAGCCCAGGAGGGGATGGCCGACCGCGGCCGCCGAGGTGTCGACGGCACGGGCGACCTGCCCCTCGCGGGCGGCGGGCCCGAGCGCTGCCCAGAGCTCGGTGGAGGCCTGGGGCAGCCACAGGTGCACCTCGCGCAGCTCGGCGAGCGCCTCCAGGAGGGAGACCTCGGTCTCCGGCAGCCGGGTGTGCCCGAAGAGCGAGAGTCGCGGGGGGAGGTCGAGGTCGCCGCCGCCGGCACGCAGCCGGGCCACCGTCTCGGCGTGGCGCACGTCCGGGGGCGGCACGTCCACCACCACGAGGAGGCGACGCCAGAGCTCGGCCTGCCACAGGAGGTCGCCGTCGAGCGCGCCGCCCGCACCGTCGGCGTCCTCGCCCTGGCGCCACCGGGCCAGGAGCTGCGGACGTTGCACGGCGTAGGAGGAGAACAGGCCCGCCAGCCGGCGGGCGACGGCGTAGCGCCGGGCCGCCCGGTCGTCGTCGGGGTCGCCGCCGCCCAGGTGCGTGGTGAGGTCCTCGAAGCCGGGAGCGCCCATGACGTCGTCGATCACGGTCAGCAGTGGCCACGCCAGCCGGTCGGGGCTCCAGGGGTCCTCGGCGTCGCGGTCGAGCAGCAGCGAGACGAGCGAGTGGGGGGTCACGAAGTCGACGCCGGCGCACACGCCGTCGCCACCGCGCGGGCCGACCCCGAGCCGGTGGGAGAGCCGCTGGGTGAGCCAGCGCTCGACACCTCGCGCGGGCACGACCACGACCTCGCGCGCGAACGGGTCGGGGAGCGGGGTGACCAGCAGGTCGGCCAGGCCGTCGGCGAGCGCGTCGGTGCGCTCGGCGGTGTGCAGGTGCAGGGTCACGGGCAGCACCCTACGAGCGGGTGCCGACAGCGCGGCTCAGCCCGGGCTCAGGACGCCCGGGTGTAGACGAGCACCAGCACGCCCAGCACGACCAGCAGCGCGATGACGGCGCCGCTGACCAGGAAGGGACGACCACCCTGGTTCGTGGGATCGACGTCGTCGGAGTCGCGGCGAGAGTCCATGCCGTGAGGTACCCCCACGCCAGGGGGGCATGCGCGAGGATCGGCCCGTGGACCATGGACGGTGGAGGGCACGCAGCACGGCGGTGGGCGCGATCGCCGCTGCGTGCCTGCTGGCCGCGTGCAGCGAACCCGAGCCCGAGCCGCTGACGATCTCCTGGTCCGAGCGCACGCTCCCGGCGCCGGACGGGCCTCCCGGCCGCAGCGTGGTCAGGGACGCGGTGCAGTGCGGCGACGGCTGGTGGGTGGTCGGTGCCGTCTTCCTGGACCGGCCCTCCGAGACCCGCGACACCCGGCCGGCCGTGTGGTTCTCGCCGGACCGCGAGACCTGGACGTCCGTCCCCGTCGACGCCCGCACCTACTGGGGGCGTCGGGCCATTCTCAACTCGATCGCCTGCTCGCGCGGGCGGATCGCCGCGGTCGGCGCCCGGTCCGGCGGCGCCCACGGCAATCCCCGGGTGACGACGTTCTGGATGGACGGCCGGACGGTGGTGGACGTGCGGGCCGTCTTCACTCAGTACGGCGGCATCAGCGCCACCAACGTGGGGCCGATCGCCGGCGCGCCCACCGGGTGGCTCATCACGGGCAACCGGACGTCGGGCCCGGGGGTGTGGTTCACCGACGACCCGCGCGAGTTCACGCGCGTCGAGGCGGAGCCGGGGCTCACCGACGACGGCGACCTCGACTCGCTGGCCCAGGGTGCGGGGTGGTCGGGCGAGGAGTGGGTCGTCGTGGGGGCCGGTGCCCGCACGGGTCGCCACCTGGACCCCGACCCGCTCGCCTGGACCTCACCCGACGGCCTGACCTGGACGCCCGAGGAGGTGCCCGCGGCCGAGGCCGCCGAGGACGTGCACCGGGTGGCCCTGCTCGACGACGGGCGACTGGTGGGGGTGGGCCGCAGTGAGGACCGGTTCGCCGCCTGGGTGCGGGACGAGGAGGGCTGGCACGAGCCGGTGACCTTCGGTGCGATCGCCGGGGAGTGGCACGGTGCGCCGTACGTCGCCTCGCTGGCGCCGACGCCGATCGGCGTGGTCGCCACGGTGAGCACCGGCGACCACTACGAGATGTGGCAGACCGACGACGGCCGCACGTGGGAGCGGGTCGACGTACCCCTCGAACCGCAGACCGCCGGCGACCACACACTGATGGTGGCCGCCGGCGAGGACCTGCTCGTCGTCGCCGATGCCGGCGACGGAGGGCACGTCTGGGTGGGTGAGCGGGTCAGCTCTTGAAGGCGTCCTTGATCTTCTCGCCGGCCTGCTTGACGTTGGCGCCCGCCTGGTCGCCCCGGCCCTCGGCCTCGAGCTTCTCGTCGTCGGTCGCCTTGCCGGTGGCTTCCTTCGCCTTGCCCTTCAGCTCGTCGCCCTTGTTGTCGATCTTGTCGTCGAGACCCATCTGTTCCTCCTGTGAGGTCGGTGCGGGCCGGAGTGGCCATCTACGAACCTGTCACGCACGGAGGCCGCGAACGACACCCCACCGGGTGGGTTGGGCCCGCTCGTTGTCGATCGGTCAGGAGGTCAGGAGAGCGACGGTGGGGCCGGGTGGACCGGAGCGCCGAGCCCCTCGCGCGCAGGCGTGGGGCGTACCGGCGGCGGGGGCGTGCGCTCGACCTCGTCGGCCCGGGCGGCGTCGAGCCTCCAGATCACGGCGCAGCCGACGATGGCGACGAGGATCGCCACCGTGCTGATGAGGATCACGGTGAACATGGGCATCTCCGAAGGGTGTGGGGGACGGGACAAAACCTCTACACTCTTGTATAAGTTATTTTCACAGGATGTTCAAGGGCTGGGGAGGACGCATGACGGACGGCGACGGTGCGGGATTCGGCATCGGAGTCCTCGCGGCCCGCACGGGGCTGACCCCGGGGGTCCTGCGCACGTGGGACAACCGCTTCGGGTTCCCGACCGGTGTGCGCTCGGCCAGCGGCCACCGACGCTTCACCGACGACGACGTCGAGCTGGTCCGCCAGGTGATCGAGGTGCGCGGCACGGGGCTGCCGCTGCGGGCCGCGGTGGACGCGGTGCGGCGCCGGCACGAGCAGGCTGCCCCGGAGTCGGTGCACGCCGTGCTGGCGCGTGACTTCCCCCAGCTCGGCGCGCAGCGCCTCGGTCGGCGCGCCCTGGTCGCGGTCTCCCACGCGGTCGAGGACGAGGCCCTGGCCCGCGCCGAACGCCCGCTGGTGCTGGGTGCCTTCCAGGAAGGGCACAAGTACGCCGGCTCCCGCGACCGGTGGGACGAGCTGGCCCGGACGGCGGCGTGGTCGGCGGTGGTCGCCGAGTTCGACGAGACCCTCCCCGCCGACAGCTCGGCCAGTCCGGCCCGGTGCCAGCTGCCGGAGGGGTCGGCGCTGCGCCGCGAGTGGACGGTGGTGACCGTCAGCGCGACCCGCGCGGCGCTCGTGTCGGCGTGGGAGGTGCCCGCCGCCAGCGGTGGCGAGACAGTCTTCGAGTCGGTGATCAGCACCCATCGGCCGGCCGCCCTCGCGGCAGCGCGGGTGCTCGTCGACGTGGCCCGGACCGCGGGAGCGACGCCCCCGGCGAGCGTCGTACGCCTCCTCGACGAGCCGGCGCCGGGTCCCGCCACGGCGGCGACCGACGTCGACCGGCTGTGGCTGCGTGCCCTCGCCCGCCTGGACGTCAGTGGTGGCGCAGCGCCTCGATGAGCTCGTCCTTCGTCATCGACGAGCGGCCCTCGATGTCGAGCTCGGCTGCGCGTGCGCGCAGCTCGTCGACAGTGCGGTCGTCGTAGTCGGCGGCCTCGCCGCCCCGCTCGCCGACCTTCGAGCGGCCCTGGGCCGCCGACGCGTTGGCGATCCGAGCGGCCTTCTCCTTGCTCGCGCCCTCGTCGCGCAGCGCCTCGTAGACCTCGTCGTCCTTGACGGAAGGCCCGTGGTCCTTCTGCTTCTTCTCGGCCACGGACGCCACGCTGCCACCGACGCCGCGGACCCGGCTCACCCGTCAGGGCGGTACGGCGCGGCCGGGGCGTGAGTAGCGTCCGGGGGATGGCCGACAACTCGCGCGACGAGACCGAGCAGGAGCGGGCCGACCGCAACTGGAACGAGCTCCTGCAGGAGCTCCGCGTGAGCCAGACCGGCGTCCAGCTGCTCGCGGGGTTCCTCGCGACGCTGCCCTTCCAGGACCGGTTCGGCGACCTCGACGCCTTCCAGCGCGCGTGGTACGTCGGCCTCCTGTGCCTGGCGTTCGCGACAGTGGCCGTGATGCTGGCGCCCGTCGCAATCCACCGTCACCTCTTCCAGGAGAACGCCAAGCCCGAGCTCGTGCAGGCAGGCCACCGGTTGACCACCGCGGCGCTCGCCATGATCGGCGTGCTGCTCGGCGGCATCCTCTTCCTCGTGGTCGACATGGTCTACGACCGGACCGCCGCGGCCTGGTTCTCCGTGGGCTCCGTCGTGGTGCTCGTCGGCCTGCTGGTGGTGCTTCCCCGCCAGGTGGCCCGGCAGTAGGACGCGGACAGTCGTCAACCGCGCAGGGCGCCGGAGATGGCAGCCTCGAGCAGGTCGATCCCCCGGTGCAGGTCGGACTCGTCGATGGTCAGCGGCGGCGCCATCCTGATCACGCCGCCGAGCCCCGGCAGCTGCACGATGTTGATGTGCAGTCCGAGCTCGAGCGCTGCCGTGGTGACCGCGCGCCCCAGCTCGTCGGCGGGCGTCCTGCTCTCCTTGTCCGTGACCAGCTCCACTCCCTGCAGGAGCCCACGGCCGCGGACGTCGCCGACCACGTCGTAGCGCTCGCGCAGGTCGAGCAGGCGTTCGGAGAGCTCCTTGCCCAGGACCTTGGCGCGGTGCGCAAGACCGTCCCGCTCGACGACGTCGAGGACGGTCAGGGCGACGGCGGCGGCCAGGGGGTCGGACGAGTGGGTGGTGAAGAAGAGGTGCCCCCGCTCGTGGCAGCGCTCCTCGATCTCCGCCGAGGTGACCACCACAGCCACCGGCAGGCCCGCCCCGAGGGTCTTGGAGAGGGTGATGATGTCCGGGACGACGCCGTCGCGCTCGATGGCGTACATCGTGCCGGTGCGACCCAGGCCCGTCTGCGCCTCGTCGACGACGAGGAGCATCCCGCGCTCGCGGCAGCGCTCGTGCAGCCGCGCGAGGTAGCCCTCGGGCAGCTCGAGGATCCCGCCTGAGGACAGGATCGGCTCGACCAGGCAGGCGGCCAGGCTGCCGGAGGACTGGCGGTCGAGGGTGGCGAACCCGTAGTCCAGCTCGGTCTCCCAGTCGTGGCTGCCGTCGTCGTGGCGGAAGGGCGAGCGGTAGGCGTCGGGTGCTGGGAGGGTGAGGTTGCCGACCGGCGGGGGACCGTAGCCGTGCCGCCCGGCGGAGAACGTCGCCCCGGCGGCACCGGTCGTCATGCCGTGCCACGAACGGTCGAGCGCCACCACCTCGTAGCGGCCGGTGGAGAGCTTCGCCATCTTGATGGCTGCCTCGTTGGCCTCGCCGCCCGTGCTCAGCAGCTGCATGCGGCTCAGCGGCGGCGGCAGGCTGGTGGCCAGCCGCCGGGCCAGCTCGACCACCGGGCGGCTGAGCATGCCGGAGTAGAGGTGGTCGAGCGTCGAGATGGACCCGGTGACCGTGCGCACCACCTCGGGGTGGGAGTGCCCGAGCACGGCGCTCATCTGGCCCGACGTGAAGTCGAGGATCGCGCGACCCTGCTCGTCGTAGACGTAGGAGCCGGCCGCCCGCTCGATGATCCGGGGCGTGAACCCCCCGCCGTAGCGGATGAGGTGGCGCTCGGCGTCACGCCAGAAGGTGTCGTCCCCGGCGTCGTCGTCCATGTCGCAGCCCTCCCCGGCGCTCGTCGTGTGTGGCCCACTGTCCCAAAGGACACGGGCTGTGCGCGAGCGCCGGGACGAGCCATGGGCAGCGCCCTGCGGCGCAGGAGTGGACCACTGGTCCAGCCCGGATACCGCGTGTCCACGCCGCCGGGGACGGCATTGGGTAACAGTCAGGCAACGGCTCGCCGCCGCACTGGACGTGACGACGATCACTCCATATGTTGTTCCGAACAACATATGCGCACCGGCTTGACGGACCCGACGAGCGGTGTGCGATCGAAATCGCTAGGAGGCGGTTCGCGTGAAGCGGAAGCACTACTTGGTCCTCGTTCCTCTGCTCGGTGCGGCAATGTCCCTGACCGCCTGCGGCAGCGACTCCGACGGCGGCTCGGACGACACCGGCAGCGACGACAGCAGCAGCGAGGCGAGCGGCAAGATCGGCGTCATCCTCCCCGACACCGAGTCCTCGGTGCGCTGGGAGAGCGCGGACCGTCCGGCCCTCGAGGCTGCCTTCGAGGAGGCCGGCGTCGAGTACGACATCCAGAACGCGGAGGGTGACGCGGAGCGGATGACCCAGATCGCCGACACCATGATCGGCAACGGCGTCACCGTCCTGGCGATCGTCAACCTCGACTCCGAGTCCGGTGCTGCGATCCAGGAGAAGGCCAAGTCGCAGGGTGTGGCCACGATCGACTACGACCGCCTGACCCTCGGCGGCTCGGCGGAGTACTACGTCTCCTTCGACAACACGGTCGTCGGCGAGCTGCAGGGCCAGGGCCTCGCGGACTGCCTCGGCGACAAGAAGGCCAACATCGTCTACCTCAACGGGTCGCCGACCGACAACAACGCCACGCTGTTCGCAGAGGGGGCGCACAGCGTCCTCGACGGGATGAGCAACTACACGGTGGTCGGCGAGCAGGCGGTCCCTGACTGGGACAACGAGGAGGCGGCCACGATCTTCCAGCAGCTCTACACCGCTGCTGACGGCAAGGTCGACGGTGTGCTCGCGGCCAACGACGGTCTCGGTGGCGCGGCCATCAGCATCCTCGAGGGCAACGGGCAGGCCGGCAAGGTCCCGGTCACCGGCCAGGACGCCACTGTCGAAGGCCTGCAGAACGTGCTGGCCGGCACGCAGTGCATGACGGTCTACAAGTCCGCCACGCAGGAGGCCGGGGCGCTGGCCGACACCGCCATCGCGCTGGTCAACGGCGAGGAGGCCGAGACCACCGGCACGACGGTCGACTCCTCGGACGACAGCGAGGTTCCCTCGATCCTGCTCGAGCCGCAGTCCATCACCAAGGACAACGTCGGTGACGTGATCGAGGACGGTGGCCAGAAGGTCGAGGACGTGTGCGCCGGCGACTTCGCCGACCTGTGCGCCGACGCCGGGATCTCCTGATCCCCTGACACCCAGCGGAACGACGCCCGGGCCGCACCGCGGCCCGGGCGTTGATCCCGTGACTCGCACAACAAATTCTTCTCGATCGGAGTAGGACCATGGACCAACCGCTGCTCGAGCTTCGCGGAGTCAACAAGAGCTTCGGCGTGGTGCACGTACTCCACGACGTCGACTTCGCCGTCTACCCCGGACAGGTCACTGCCCTGGTCGGCGACAACGGCGCCGGCAAGTCGACGCTCGTCAAGATCATCGCCGGCATCTACGGCCGCGACAGCGGGGACTTCCACTTCGACGGCCAGCCGGTCGTCGTCCACGGCCCGCGTGACGTCGCCGCCCTCGGCGTGGAGGTCGTCTACCAGGACCTCGCCCTGTGCGACAACCTCGACATCGTCGAGAACATGTTCCTCGGTCGCGAGGAGACCACCCGGCTCGGGCTGGACGAGATCACCATGGAGTCCCGCGCACGGGAGACGCTCGCGTCCCTGTCCGTCCGCACGGTGAAGTCCGTGCGCCAGAGCGTGGCCAGCCTCTCCGGCGGTCAGCGCCAGACCGTCGCCATCGCCAAGGCCGTGCTGTGGAACTCACGGGTCGTGCTCCTCGACGAGCCGACCGCGGCGCTCGGCGTCGCCCAGACCCGCCAGGTGCTCGACCTCGTCCGCAGGCTCGCCGACCGCGGGCTGGGCGTGGTGCTCATCTCGCACAACATGGGCGACGTCTTCGAGGTCGCCGACCGGATCACCGCGCTCTACCTCGGCCGGGTGGCCGCCGACGTCCCGGCGAAGGACGTCAGCCACAGCCAGGTCGTCGAGCTCATCACCGCCGGACGCTCAGGCGACCTCGGCATCGCCGAGAACCCCGCGACCGCGACCGTCTGAGAAGGACCGGAGGCCCTCACCATGACCGACGCCACGCCCGACGTCTCACCCGACGTCGCACCGCACCCCACCCACACCCCGAGCACGCCGACGCCCGCCGACAGCGGCTTCGACAGCGACAACCGTCAGGCCGCGACGATCGCGGACTCGGCGCGCGACTACGTCAACCGCCTGCGCGGCGGGGACATGGGCTCGCTGCCGGCCATCCTCGGCCTGGTCTTCCTGTTCATCGTCTTCGCCTCGCTCAACGACCGGTTCCTGACGACGTACAACATGGCCAACCTCGTCGTGCAGTCCGGCTCGATCATCGTCCTGGCGATGGCCCTGGTGTTCGTCCTGCTGCTCGGCGAGATCGACCTGTCCGCCGGTGTCGCGGGCGGTGCCGCCGCGACGATCACCGCGCTGATGCTGATCGACTACGACTGGACGTGGTGGCTGGCCGCGCTCGCCGGCATCGCGGTCGGAGCGGTGATCGGGCTCGCGATCGGGTCGCTGGTCTCGTTCGTCGGGGTCCCCTCCTTCGTGGTCACGCTCGCCTTCTTCCTCGCCCTGCAGGCCGTGCCCCTCAAGCTGATCGGATCGGGCGGCTCGCTGCGTTTCAACGACGAGGTGCTGCGCGGGCTGTCGATCAACAACGTGCCGATCGTGGCCGGCTGGATCGCGGCGGGACTCATCGTGGTGGGCTACGCGGCGCTCTCCCTGTGGCGCTACCGCTCGCTGAAGGCCCGAGGCCTGGTGCACCAGCCGCTCGGCCTGGTCATCATCAAGATCGCCGTGCTGGCCGTCATCGTCCTCGGCGTCACCGCCCTGCTGAGCGCCAACCGCGCGCCCAACCCCGAGCTCTTCACCATCGCGGGCATCCCGTGGGTGCTGCCGGTCGTGGTCGCGCTCCTGCTGTTCTGGACCTTCATCCTCACCAAGACGCGCTTCGGTCGCCACCTCTACGCCGTCGGTGGCAATGCCGAGGCGGCCCGCCGAGCCGGCATCAACGTGCGCCGGGTCCGGATCGTCGCCTTCGTCATCTGCTCGTCGATGGCAGCCGTCAGCGGCCTGCTGGCCGCCTCCTACACGGGCAAGGTCTCGCCGGGGTCCGGTGGCGGCAACGAGCTGCTGTACGCCGTCGGAGCTGCCGTCATCGGCGGCACCAGCCTGTTCGGTGGCCGCGGCCGCGCGATCGACGCCGTCATCGGTGGCCTGGTGATCGCGACGATCCCCAACGGCCTCGGCCTGCTCAACCAGGCGAGCTACATCAACTTCCTCGTCACCGGTGGCGTGCTGCTCCTCGCTGCGAGCGTCGACGCGATCTCGCGCCGTCGTCGCTCCTCGGCCGGCGTCTAGGTCACGCACATGAGCCCGCAGCGGCGCTCGGGCCTCGGCACCAACCAGGAGGCCATCCGGCGCCACAACCTCGGGACGCTGCTGCGGCACGTCCACGGCGCGGGCCAGATCTCCCGCGCCGAGCTGACCAGCCTGATGGGGCTCAACCGGAGCACCATCGCCGGGCTGGTCGGCGAGCTGGAGTCGTTGGGCATCTCGGAGCGCGCCACCCCGCTCGAGGGCTCCCGCCAAGGTGCGGGTCGTCCGTCGGCGGGGGTCCGCATCGCGGAGGACGGGCCCTACGTCATCGCGGTCGACCTGGGGGTGGACCGTGCCGTCGTGGCCCGCATCGGGCTGGGCGGCCGGGTCCTGCAGCGCGCGCAGGCTCCCGTGCACAGCCACGGTGAAGCCTGGCAGGTGGGGGCGTCCGTCGCCGCACTGATCCGCACCGTCGTCGAGGGCGCACCGGCCACGGCCCCCCTCGTCGGCATCGGGATCAGCGTCCCCGGCCTCGTGCGCCGCAGCGACGGCCTCGTCCGGCTCGCGCCCAACCTCGAGTGGCACGACGTCTCCTTCGGCGGCATCGTGCTCGCCGCCCTGGGACTCGACGTGCCGGTGTCCATCGCCAACGACGCCGACCTGGGCGCTCTCGCCGAGCACACGCGTGGCGCCGGGGTGGGCATCGACGAGCTCATCTACGTCTCCGGCAACGTCGGTGTCGGCGCAGGAGTCATCACGGGAGGGCACCGGCTCGAGGGAGCCGGCGGCTACGCCGGCGAGATCGGCCACCTGCGCTTCGACCCGGACGGGCGCCCGTGCCACTGCGGCAACCGCGGCTGCTGGGAGACCGAGGTCGGCGCCCACGCCATCGCGGAAGCCATCCAGTGCCCGCCCGACAAGGTGGCACAGCTCGACGAGGTCCTCGACGGCTTCGACGAGCCGTCGCCCGCGCTGCGCGCGACCGGCACCGCCATCGGTCAGGGCCTGGCGAGCATCGTCAACCTGTTCAACCCCCAGATGATCGTGCTGGGGGGCTACTTCCGCTCGCTCTACACACTGGTCGGCGCCGAGGTCAACGCCGGTCTCGTCGACCGCGCGCTGCCCGCGCCGCTGGAGTCGGTGACGCTCTCGCTGCCCGGCCTCGGCTCGGACTCGCCGCTGCTCGGCGCGGCGGAGATCGCGTTGGAGCCGCTCTTCGTCGACCCGGTGGCGGCGCTGGGCGCGGGGCTGGTCGACGTACGGGCCCGGCTGGCCGGCTGACGCGACTGCTCAGGCGGTGAGGTCGAGGTCGCCGGAGAACACCGGGCCGAAGGACTGCTCCGCCGCCCCGAGGGCCGCGGCCTGGATGCCGAGCGTGCTGGGCCGCAGGTCCGGTCGCACCTGCACCGCGGACGCGAGCCGCTCGTCGAGCGTGCGTCGCGCCGGCTCCAGCACCAGGTCGCCGAGCGGCGCGAAGTAGCCGCCCATGACCACCACCTCGGGATCGAGGACGCTGCTCAGCATCGCGATACCGAGGCCCACGGCGCGCCCCACGCGCTCCAGCCCGGCCCGGACGTCGGCATCCGTCGCGGCGCGCGCGGCCACCGCCTCGGCCGTCCGCAGGGGGGTGTCGAGCTCCGACATGCCGACGGCCGAGAGCATCGCGTGGAGGCCGATGGAGGCCTCCCAGCAGCCCCTGCGCCCGCAGCCGCAGAGGGCGGAGGAGTCGCCCACGGGCATGTGCCCCACCTCGCCGGCGAAGCCCGCACCGCCACGCATGAGCTCGCCGTCCTGGACGATGCCCGCCCCGATGCCCACCGTGCCGGTGAGGTAGAGCGCGTGCGCCACCCCACGCGCGGCGCCGTGGTGCGACTCGGCGTACGCGGCACAGTTGGCGTCGTTGCTGATGGCGATCCGGCGGCCGGGGACCAGCGAGCCGAGCGTGTCGGCGAGCCCCGGCCAGTCGACGTGGAGGTTCGGTGCCCACGCCACGGTCTGGTCGTCGCCCCGCACGAGACCGGGCAGGGCGAGCGTCGTCCCGACGAGCATGCTGTCCGGGCCGACGTGGTCCTCGAGCGCGGTCCGCGCCAGGTCGCCGAGGTCGTCGCTCGTGCCACCGGGACGGCTGGAGCTGGACACGACGTCCCCGGCGAGGTCGAGCACGACGGCGGAGACGTAGTCGACGTTGAGCTCCAGGCCGAGGGCGACGAAGCCCGCGCCGCGCAGCGCCACGGGGCGTCCCGGCCGCCCCCGAACGCCCGGCCGGGAGCCCTCCTCGGCGACCGCTCCCGACGCCTCGAGGTCCGCGACGATCACGCCGACCGTGGCCTTGGCGAGGCCGGTGTGCTTGGCCAGCTCGGCCCGCGTGGACGGGCCGAGCCGGCGCAGGGCACTGAGCACGGCGCCGGTGTTGGCGCGCCGCAGGCCCTCGGTGCCGGTCGTCGACTGCGGCCGCACGGTCAGCGGACGCCGTACAGGTGCTCGAGGGCGAGCTGGTCGAGCAGCTCGGTGCCGGCACCCAGCCGGCCGAGGGCGTCGGGGTCGGGCAGCGACCACTCCAGCAGCTGCCTCCAGTCCTCGCCCTCTCCCAGCGTGGGCTCGGCGAGCTCGGGCAGGCGTGCCGCCGCGAGCGCCTGCTGCACCTCGGGGTCGGCTCGGAACGCCCGGACCTTCTCCCGCAGGATGAGGTAGTTGCGCATGTTGGCCGCGGCGCTGACCCACACCCCGTCCTCGTCCTCGATCCGAGCCGGCTTGTAGTCGAAGTGCACCGGGCCGTCGTAGCCACCCGCGAGCAGGGCGTCGACCACCCAGAAGGCGCCGCGCGCGTTGCCGGCGCCGAAGCGCAGGTCCTGGTCGTACTTCGGGCCGTTCTGGCCGTTGAGGTCGATGTGGAAGAGCTTCCCGGCCCACATCGCCTGGGCGTAGCCCGCGGCGGCGTTCATGCCGGCCATCTCCTCGTGCCCGATCTCCGGGTTCACGCCGACCAGCTCCGGACGCTCGAGCTGGTTGATGAAGGCGAGCGCGTGGCCGATGGTCGGGAGCAGGATGTCGCCACGCGGCTCGTTGGGCTTGGGCTCGATCGCGAACTTCAGGTCGTAGCCCTGGTCGACGACGTACTGGCCGAGGACGTCGAAGGCCTCCTTCATCCGGTCGAGGGCCACGGCGGTGTCCTGCGAGGCGCCGTACTCCGCGCCCTCGCGACCGCCCCAGGCGACGTAGACCTTGGCGCCGAGCTCGGCGGCCAGGTCGACGTTGCGCATCACCTTGCGCAGCGCGAAGCGGCGGATGTCGCGGTTGTTGTTGGTGAAGCCGCCCGCCTTGAAGACCGGGTGGCTGAAGAGGTTGGTGGTGGCGGTCGTGACGACCAGCCCCGTGTCGTCGAGCCCCTTCCTGAAGCGCGCGATGATGCCGTCGCGCGTGGCGTCGTCGCTGCCGAAGGGGATCACGTCGTCGTCGTGGAAGTTGACGCCGTACGCCCCGAGCTCGGCGAGCTTCTCGAGCGCGTGGACGGTGTCCATCGGTGGCCGGGTGGCGCCGCCGAACGGGTCGACGCCCTGCCAGCCGACGGTCCAGAGACCGAAGGAGAACTTGTCCTCGGGCGTGGGACGGGGGATCTCGATGCTCATGTGGTGCCTTCCGTGGTGGAGGAGTCGGTCCCGGACGAGGTCCAGGGGGCGGTGCGGGCACGGAGCGCTGCGTAGGCCTCGCGGACGTCGGGGGTGGGATCGGCCTCGAGGACCGTGGTGTCCGCGGCCGGCCAGACCGGCGGCCGCTCGGAGCCGGCCAGCGCCCACGCGGCCTGCCGGGCCGCGCCGAGGGCGACGTACTCGCCTTCCGGCGGAAGCACCACCGGGCAGCCGAGCACGGCCGGGGCGAGGGCGCGCAGGGCGACGCTCCTGGTGGCGCCGCCCACCATGAGCACGCGGCGCGGCTGCTCGCCGGTGGCGCCCACGAGCCGGTCGAGGGCGTCGGCCAGCGAGCACAGGAGGGCTTCGTACGCTGCCCGCGCGAGGTCGGCGCGAGTCGTGGTGGGCGGAGCCCGGTCCAGGTGCCGACGGCGTCGGGACGGTTGGGGGTGCGCTCTCCGCCGTAGTAGGGGAGGAGGGCGACCCCACCCGAACCGGGGACCGACTGCAGCGCGAGCTCGGCCAGGCCGTCGTGGTCCACCCCGAGCCACCGGGCCTGCAGGTCGAGGATCCCGGCCGCGTTCATGGTGGTCACCATCGGGAGGAAGCCGCCGCTGGCATCGGCGAACCCGGTGACCACGCCCGTGCCGTCGGCCACCGGAACAGTGCTGATCGCCGAAGCCACGCCGGACGTGCCGACGGAGAGCAGCACGTCGCCCGGCTCGAGCGCCATCCCCAGCGCGGCGCCCATGTTGTCGCCGGTCCCGCCGGCCACGACCGACCCGCGCGCCGTGTCGGCGGCGACGGTGCCGGGCGCCACGATGCGCGGCAGCGCGGCGTCGTGGCCGAGCGCCTGCTCGAGGAGGTCGTGGCGCCACGAGCCCTCGCGGGTCGCGAAGTAGCCCGTGCCGGAGGCATCGCCCCGGTCGGTGAAGGGCTCGGTCCCGGGTGCGGCGAGGTGGAGCGAGACGAAGTCGTGGGGGAGCAGCACGCGGTGGACCAGGGCGGCGTTGGCGGGCTCGTGGTCGCGCAGCCACCGCAGCTTGGCGGAGGTGAAGGAGGCGACCAGGACGCTGCCGATCGCGTCGGCGCACTCCTGCGGGCCGCCCATCTCGTCGATGAGGTCGCGGGCCGCGCCCGCGGACCGGGTGTCGTTCCACAGCAGGGCGTCGCGGACCGGGGCGCGAGCCTCGTCGAGCGCCACCATGCCGTGCTGCTGCCCGGCGACGGACAGGGCGTCCGCGCGGTCGAGCAGCCCGTCGGTGGCGTCCTCGACGGCTCCCAGCCACGCCCGCGGGTCGACCTCCGTGCCGGGCGGGTGCGGCGCCGACCGAGCCTCGACGACATGCCCGTCGGCGGTGTCCACCAGGACGGCCTTGGTCGACTGGGTGGAGGAGTCGACGCCGAGGACGAGAGCCACGTCACCATTAAGTACGAGTCTCGAACTAATGTCAAGATGCTCGGGCCCCTCCCCTTCCTCCGTCGGCCCTAGAGTCAGCACATGGCTCGCTACGGCGCTCAGTTCGGTCCCGACATCACGTTCCTCGGCGTGCCCGCCTGCGACCTCGACGACGAGGCGTCGTACGCCGGTGCCGACGTCGTCGTGATCGGCGCACCGTTCGACGGTGGCACCTCGCACCGCCCCGGCACGCGGTTCGGTCCGCAGGCGATCCGGATGACCGACTACCTCGCCCACGACGGCTCACGGCCCTCCCTGGCGCTGCGCACCGACGGGCTCCAGGACCTTCGCGTGGTCGATGCCGGCGACGTCGAGATGCCGCCCGGCGACATCGAGGTCGCGCTGCCGCGGCTCGAGGCGGCCGTCGAGAAGGTGGCTCGTGCCGGCGCGATCCCCGTCGTGCTCGGAGGCGACCACTCCATCGCGTTCCCCGACGCCAAGGGCGTGGCCAACGTGCTCGGCCACGGCCGCGTGTCGATGATCCACTTCGATGCGCACGCCGACACCGGTGACATCGAGTTCGGCTCGCTGTGGGGGCACGGCCAGCCGATGCGGCGCCTGATCGAGTCGGGCGCGCTGCGGGGCGACCGCTTCCTCCAGGTCGGGCTGCGCGGCTACTGGCCGGGCCCGGAGACCCTCGACTGGATGGCCGCCGAGAAGATGCGGTCCTACGAGATGACCGAGATCGTCCACCGTGGGCTCACCGAGTGCCTCACCGAGGCCTTCGCCATCGCCACCGACGAGTGCGAGGGCGTCTTCCTCTCCGTCGACATCGACGTGTGCGACCCCGGCCACGCTCCAGGCACCGGTACGCCCGAGCCGGGCGGCCTGTCCGCCCGGGAGCTGCTCGACGCGGTCCGCCGCATCTGCCTCGAGCTCCCGGTCGTCGGCGTGGACGTCGTCGAGGTCAGCCCGCCCTACGACCACGCCGACATCACCGCCGCCCTCGCCAACCGGGTGGTCCTCGAAGCCCTGTCGGCCATCGCCCGCAGGCGCCAGGACGCGCGCGACGGAACGACCTGGGACCCCGCTCGGCCGCTGCTGGACCGCTGACGCCGTACCGGTCAGGACAGCAGGACGTCGACGAACGCCTCGACCACCGCGCGCGCGTCGACGTCCACCACGACGTCGATCGGGTGCCCGCCCTCCGTCGCGGTGAGGTGGTCACCGACCACGCCGAACCGCCCGGGCTCGACCCGGAAGAGGTGGGGGTGGGTGAGCAGGACCAGGGCACCGGCGTCGCCGATGAGGTGCGCCCGGCGTACGGCGAGCAGCTCACCGGCCAGACGGGCGGCCGGGCGGCCCGAGGTCCTGAGGCGGTCGACGTCCCGCTCGCCGGCCGAGACCCGCTCGAAGACGTCGACGACGTAGAGCGTGGTCGGGCGGTCCGCTGCGAGCACGCGCGCGGCGGCGGCGGGGTCGTGGCCCGCGTTGAACTCCGCAGGCTCCTCGACGGCCAGCTCACCGGCGACCAGCACGAGGTCGTCGGCCGCCGACGCGAGCGTCGCCACGTTGGTCATGGGCGCGAGGCCCACGAGCGTGACGGCCCCACCGGCGCGGGCGGAGCGCACGACGGACTCGGCGCCGCCGGACCGCAACGGGTCCGGCCCCGCAGGCACGCGGACGCCGCCCAGTCCGTCGGCTCCGTGGTTCGTCGGACCCTCCCGTGGCCCGGACCCTGCCGTGGTCCGCGAGGCGCCGACCGCCACCGGGACGTGGCCGGCACCCACGTGGGACAGCACGGCGGCGGAGTTGCGGGCCGCCACGTCGGCAGGCACGTTGCCGACCACGGTCGTCACGCCGCACAGCTCCAGCTCGGGGCTCGAGGTCGCGTACAGGATCGCCAGCGCGTCGTCGATCCCCGTGTCGACGTCGAGGACCACCCGCCGCGCGGCTGCCTCGCGTCGTCCTGCCACGACACCCACAGTAGGTCGGTCGGCGGACGCCGCGGTGCGGTCGCAACGTGCCCTACGAGGCGCCTGCTCCGGTGTCACCCGTCCTCGCCGGACCGGACTCCAGTGTTCGGGTGAGTCGGCGCGCCACATGGGCGGCTGCCTGCAGGTCGTCCTCCGACCAGTCGTCGAGGAGCTTCTCGTAGAGGGAGCGGGCCGTCTGCTTCGTACGCCGATGGCGTACGGCGCCCGCACGGGTGGCGCTCACCAGGACCGCCCGGCCGTCCCGCGGGTCGGTGGCACGGCCGACCAGTCCCAGCAGCTCGAGCCGACGGACCTGGGTGGTCATGGTGGAGCGGTCGACCTCCTGCCAGTCCGCGAGCTCGGAGAGCCGGACGGGCCCGGTGTCTGCGATCCGGCCCAGGAGCCAGGCATCGGTCCAGGACAGGGTCGGCTCTGAGTCCGCCAGCATCGAGCGCTTGACGTCGCTCCGGGTGAACCAGCGCACCAGCATGGGCACCGCGCGCTCGAGCGCGACAGCGGCTTCCTTCGCCGGCTCGGGCCCTCCTCGATCCACGCGACGAGACTAGCGCCACCATTTAGTTGGATTAATCCAACCATCTGCGGTGTTGCACCGAGTGAGGCGCAATGTCCGCGCCTCGCTCACTCATCGATCGCACAGGAGGACATCATGACCAGCAGCTCCAGCCAGTTCGCCGGCTCCATCGGGACGGTGCCCGAACAGGGCATCCCGGACGAGGTGGACGTCGCCATCGTGGGGTCCGGCGGCGCGGGCCTGATGGCTGCCCTCACCGCCGCGAAGCAGGGGGCCCGTGTCCTCGTGGTGGAGTCCCGCGAGCTCGTCGGCGGCGCCACCGGGATCTCGGCCGGTGCCGCGTGGATCCCCAACCACGGCTTCTCCACCAAGGAGCTGAAGGTGGACGACGACCTCGACCAGGCGCGCCGCTACATCTACGGCCAGGGGCGTGACGAGGTCCTCGACCACGCCCTCGTCGAGAAGTTCCTCGAGACCGGCCCCCACGTCGCCCGCTACATCGAGGAGCACACCTCCTTCGGTTGGATCCCCACGATCTGGCCGGACTACCGCTCCGACGTCGACGGCGCGTCCATCGGTCGGGCGCTCTTCCCGGGCCCGTACTCCCCCCACGGCCTTGGTGAGGCCGCGAAGTACGTCCGACCGGCCCTGACCACGGGCATGGCCAAGAACCCGCTCCCCTTCTGGATGCTGGGCGGCATGGGCATCGACGAGGCCTGGCTGGCCGGCCCGGCACTCGTGGGTGCGCTGCTCGAGGCGGCGCTGCGCAACGGCGTGGACGTACGCGTGCAGGCGCCGGCGGTCCGGCTCGTGACGGACGAACGCGGCGTGCACGGAATCGTCGTCCGCGTGGACGGGACCGAGCACACCGTTCGTGCCACGGGTGGCGTCCTGCTGGCCAGTGGCGGGTTCGAGAGCTCGACCGACCTGACCACCTCACACCTCCAGGGCCCCCTCGGCGTGCAGGTCTCGCCCGACGGTCACGACGGCATCGCCGTCCAGCTGGCAGAGGAGGTCGGTGCCGACCTGACCGGCATGGCGGACGCGTGGTGGATGCCCGGCGTGCAGCTGCCCGGTGAGGAGCTCGAGGGTCGTCCGCTCAGCCGCGTCTTCCTCGGCGAGCGGGCGCTGCCCCACAGCATCATGGTCAACAGCTCGGGCGAGCGCTTCGCGAACGAGGCACTGGCCTACGACCAGTTCGGCGCGGTCATGCGCGAGGTCGACCCCGCGACGGGCGAGATGCCCAACGCCACGGCGTGGCTGGTGTTCGACCAGAACTACTGGGACAGGTTCGGCATCTTCGGTGTCACACCTGGCGGGACGGTGCCCGACTACCTACACCGCGCTGACACGCTCGACGCGCTCGCGGCGGAGATCGGTGTCGACGGAGCAGGGCTGATCCGCACGGTCGACCGGTTCAACCCGGACGCCCGACGCGCGCAGGACCCTCAGTTCGGTCGCGGGGACACGCTGTTCGACCGCTACTTCGGTGCCTACCACCCCCGGCTGGGGAAGTACTCGCCCGACGCTCGCTTCCCCGCGACCACCGCGAGGGCCCGGCAGCGGATCGCGGCGGCGATCGGCCCGGTCGTCAACAAGCTCGCCGGTCGCGCAGCGCGGAGCAACAACCCCGAACGGCTGCGGTCGATCGTCGTCGGACCGCTGGCCAGGATCATCCGCCCGGTGCTCGGCAGCCCGCGGTCCAGTGTCCTGGGGCCGGTCGACACGGCGCCCTACTACGCCTTGAAGGTCGAGGCCAGCGCCCTCGGCACGGTGGGCGGTCCCAGGACCGACGCGCACGGACGGGCGCTCGACACAGAGGGTCACGTGATCCCGGGCCTCTTCGCGGCGGGCAATGCCGGTGGCGCTCCCACCAAGGGCTTCTACGGCGGCGCAGGGGGCACCATCTCTCTCGGCCTGGTCTTCGGCTACCTCGCCGGCCTCGAAGCCGGCCAGCAGGCGAAGGCCGCTGCCCAGCCCGACGCGGCCGCGTGAGAAGCAGGAGGAACCATGAGCCCGACCATGATCTTCGTCGTCGCGGCAGTCGTCCTCAACGTGCTGATCTACGGCGGCATCGTCGCCGTCTTCTTCGCCGAGGAACGTCGCGTCGACCCAGGCCGCCCCGGTGCCCGGACGGAGCACGACGAGAAGCTGCCCGGATCGACGGGGGACAGCGGTTCCGCCAGTGATGGCCGGGCGCGCGCTGCCTGAGGGCATCTCCCGCAGCGCGAATGCCCGCCGATGGCTGGGGTACAGGCCAGACAAGTTGTCGCGGCAATCATGAGTGTCCGGTGGCCCAGGCCCGAGTACTCACGACGGCGGGTGCTCGGGTCGCCCCGGACGTCTAGTTCGTCGTGGGCAGCTCACGAGTGCGCGCGATCTCGTCGGCGACCTGCACGAGCTTGCGATTGCTGTGCGAGGAGATCCGCCGCAGGTAGTCGAACGCCTGGCCATCGTCCATCCCGAAGCGTTCCATCAAGATGCCTTCGGCGCGCCCGATGGTGACGCGGTTGTTGAGCGCGAGGCCCAGCTGGTCGATCTCCCGCTCCGCTGCCAGGATCACGGACAGGTGATCGGCCAGGGCCTCCCCGACGGCGAGGTCGTCGGCATCGAACCCGCGGCCCTGGTCGGCGTACAGGCTCAGCGCGCCACAGCAGCGCTTGCCGACGTAGACGAGGACGGACATCATCGACCCGACTCCGAGCGCCTGGCTCACCTCTGGCGCCCACTGCGGCCACCGCAGCTCCCGCCGGAGATCGGGACTGATCAGCGTTGCCCGCTCACGCAGGACGTCGAGGCACGGACCTTGGCCGAGCTCGTCCTGCAGCTCGATCGCCCGCCGCGCGACCGAGTCGCTGCTCAGCCGGGTGAGCTCTCCGCCCCTCTCGATGATCGTGATGCCGGCATGGTCGCAACGGTCCACCAGCGAGACGGCGCCCTTGGTGGCGATCTCGAGGCGGGCAGACTCGTCCGGTGCAGTTCCGAGGGCTTGCGCGAGCTGCGCGAACTCGCCCACCAGCTGCCTGTCATCGCTGACGCTCATCCAACCCCTCCCAAGGTCCCAGGCCGAGGACCAGCACGATCGCTGATGCCCGGATACACCCCTGTTCGTCGAGCGCGATCGGTTCGGATTGCCCTTCCGGCCAACATTTCTCGCGAGCTCGTCCGCCTCGTCCACCGACTCGGGTATGCCCACTCGCCCGAGCGGGTACGTGCGCCCAGCACCTCGACGGGTGCACGCGGCTCGAGCAACGGGCACGCAGTCGGTCCCCCCGGTAAGGAAAGTCAGTGAGCCCGCTCTACGTTCGTTCCCTGAGCCAGGTCCTGGGCATGTTCGCAGCCACCGTCACGCAGGTCGCCGTGACGGCCGTGCCGAAGGCGAAGCGGCAGCGCCCCTGAGCCGGGCGCCGGTCCTCCGGCGGGAGACCGCCTTCACCCTGATGGGGTGAAGCCGCCCGCGCACTGCCCACCCAGCATGGGCGGAGACCGGAGGACCGGTCACGGACGGAGCACTCTGATGACCCATGGACCCGATCGACATGCTCGTGCGACCTTGCCGATCCCGGACCGACCCGCGCAGGGATTGACGACGTACGACGCGAAGGACCCCGACACCGCCTTTCCGGCGATCGAGCCCTTGCTGCCGCCGGAGGGCGCGCCCAACGTCCTGGTCATCCTGCTGGACGACGTCGGTTTCGGCGCCTCGAGCGCCTTCGGTGGTCCGTGCCGGACACCGACCGCCGAACGGTTGGCGTCGGGCGGGCTGCGGTACAACCGGTTCCACACGACCGCGCTCTGCGCGCCGACGCGGCAGGCGCTGCTGACCGGTCGCAACCACCACTCGGTGGGCATGGGCAGCATCACCGAGACGGCGACGTCGGCGCCCGGGCAGAGCTCGCTACGCCCGAACACCATGGCGCCGCTCGCGACCACGCTGAAGCTGAACGGCTACTCGACCGCACAGTTCGGCAAGTGCCACGAGGTGCCGGTCTGGCAGACGTCGCCGATGGGCCCCTTCGATGCCTGGCCCTCCGGAGGCGGTGGGTTCGAGACGTTCTACGGCTTCATCGGCGGCGAGAACAACCAGTACGAGCCGGCGCTGTACGACGGCACCACACCCGTCGAGCCGCCCGCCACGGCTGAGGAGGGCTACCACCTGACCGAGGACCTGACCGACCGGGCGGTGGGCTGGGTGCGCCAGCAGAAGGCATTGATGCCGGACAAGCCCTTCTTCGTCTACTTCGCACCCGGAGCCACGCACGCGCCGCACCACGTCCCGAAGGAGTGGGTCGACAAGTACGCCGGCCAGTTCGACGACGGCTGGGACACCCAGCGCGAGCGCACCTTCGCCCGCCAGAAGGAACTGGGGGTGATCCCGGAGGACGCCGAGCTGACCGCCCGGCACGATGAGATCACCGCCTGGGACGACATGCCTGACGAGCTCAAGCCTGTGCTGGCCCGCCAGATGGAGGTGTACGCCGGCTTCCTCGAGCACACCGACCACCACGTGGGGCGGCTGGTCGACGCGATCGACGATCTCGGGATCCTCGACGACACGATCATCTACTACATCATCGGCGACAACGGCGCGTCGGCCGAGGGCACGATGAACGGCGCCTTCAACGAGATGGCGAACTTCAACGGCATGGCCGCACTCGAGACGCCCGAGTTCATGATCTCCAAGATGGACGAGTTCGGCGGGCCGGACTCCTACAACCACTACTCGGTCGGCTGGGCCTGGGCGATGAACTCGCCCCTCCAGTGGACCAAGCAGGTGGCCTCGCACTGGGGTGGGACCCGCAACGGAACGATCGTGCACTGGCCGGCCGGCATCGAGGAGGCTGGTGGACTGCGGTCACAGTTCACCCACGTCATCGATGTGGCCCCCACCGTCCTGGAGGCTGCGGGTCTCCCGGAGCCGACCATGGTCAACGGCGTGCTGCAGTCGCCCATCGAGGGCACCTCGATGCTCTACAGCTTCAACCAGACGGACTCCCCGGAGCGTCACGACCTGCAGTACTTCGAGATGTTCGGCAACCGGGGCATCTACCACAAGGGCTGGAGCGCGGTCACCAAGCACAAGACACCCTGGATCATGGTCGGCGGCGTGCTTCCGGCGTTCGATGACGACGTCTGGGAGCTCTACGACGGCAACAGTGACTTCAGCCAGGCTCGCAACCTCGCGGCTGAGCACCCGGACGTGCTGGCCAAGCTGCAGCGACTGTGGCTGATCGAAGCCACCAAGTACAACGTGATCCCCCTCGACGACCGTGGAGGAGAGCGGCTCAACCCCGACATCGCGGGCCGCCCGACGCTCATCCACGGCAACTCCCAGATGTTCTTCGCCGGCATGGGCCGGCTGTCGGAGAGCAGCGTGGTGAGCATCAAGAACAAGTCCTTCTCGGTGACTGCCGAGATCGACGTGCCGGAGACCGGCGCGAACGGGGTGATCATCGCCCAGGGCGGCCGGTTCGGTGGATGGGCCGTCTACGCCAAGGACGGCAAGGTGAAGTTCGTCTACAACGTGCTGGGCATCCACGAGTTCGCCACGACGGCAGACTCCGAGATCCCGGCAGGCACGCACCAGGTGCGCATGGAGTTCGCCTACGACGGCGGAGGGCTCGCCAAGGGCGGCGACGTCACCCTGTACTACGACGGCGATCCGGTGGGCAAGGGGCGGGTCGCCGCCACCCAGCCCATGATCTTCTCCGCGGACGAGACGACCGACATCGGCTACGAGTCCGGCACCACCGTCACTCCGGATTACAGCGCGAAGAACAGTCGCTTCACCGGCACGATCAACTGGGTGCAGCTGGACGTCGACACCGACGACCACGACCACTTCATCGACCCCGAGGAGCGACTCCGGATCGCCATGGCGAGGCAGTGACGAAGCGGACCTAGGCGGGGGCGCCGCATGGGTACGCGTCTGTAGGGGTGCCAACCCCGACCCTCGGTCCGCTCGACGTGCATGGGCGTAGGGGATCGGGGCACCGGAGGACCTCACTCCACGAGCCGAGGACCGCCATGCCCCCCACCAAGCCCACCAAGGCAGCCAAGAAGGCAGCGACCAAGCCGGCGAAGGCAGCCAAGAAGACAGCCGCCAAGCCGGCGAAGGCAGCCAAGAAGGGGGTCAAGAAGGCAGCCGACGCTGCGGCGGCGCTGCTCGAGAAGCCCGTGCCCGGCGCCCCCGGCAGCGAGCCGCCTACCCTCGAGGAGCCGACGACGCCCCGCGAGCCCCTGCCGCCGAAGGCGGACCAGACCGGCCCGGCGGTGGTGACGGCGACCGGGACGGACACCGGAGTCGACCCGACCGCACGCGCCCAGCAGGGTCCCTTCCTGACGACGTCACAGGGCGCACGGCTGCGCGACACCGACCACTCGCTCAAGGCAGGCCCTCGTGGGCCGACCCTGCTGCAGGACCACCACCTCCGCGAGAAGATCACGCACTTCGACCACGAGCGCATCCCCGAGCGCGTCGTCCACGCCCGCGGTGCAGGCGCGCACGGCGTCTTCGTCGGGTACGGCAACGCCGACGCCGTGACCGTTGCGGGCTTCCTCGCCAAGGACAAGGAGACGCCGGTCTTCGTCCGCTTCTCCACGGTGCTCGGCTCGCGCGGCTCGGCGGACACGGTGCGCGACACCCGCGGCTTCGCCACCAAGTTCTACACCGACGAGGGCACCTTCGACCTGGTCGGCAACAACATCCCGGTGTTCTTCATCCAGGACGGGATCAAGTTCCCGGACGTCGTCCACGCGGCGAAGCCCCACCCGGATCGGGAGATCCCGCAGGCACAGAGCGCTCACGACACCTTCTGGGACTTCGTCTCGCTGCACACGGAGGCGCAGCACCACACCCTGTGGAACATGTCGGACCGTGGCATCCCGCGTTCCTACCGCACCATGGAGGGCTTCGGAGTCCACACCTTCCGATGCCTGAACGCCGAGGGTGAGACCTCACTGGTCAAGTTCCACTGGAAGCCACGGCTCGGGGTGCACTCCCTGGTCTGGGAGGAGGCGCAGCTGCTCGGGGGCCTCGACCCCGACTTCCACCGGCGCGATCTTGCGGACGCCATCGAGTCGGGTGCCTTCCCCTCCTGGGAGCTCGGTGTCCAGGTCTTCCCCGACGACGAGGAGCAGGTCTTCGCGGGCATCGACCTGCTCGACCCGACGAAGCTCGTCCCGGAGGAGCTGGCACCGGTGCAGCCGATCGGCCTGCTGACGCTCAACCGCAACGTCACGAACTTCTTCGCCGAGACCGAACAGGTGGCGTTCCACCTGGGCAACCTCGTGCCCGGGATCGACGTGACGGACGACCCGCTGCTGCAGGCGCGGCTGTTCTCGTACGTCGACACGCAGCTCACCCGGCTCGGCGGACCCAACTTCTCCCAGATCCCGATCAACCGACCGCATGCCCCGGTCAACGACATGCTCCGTGACGGCTTCCACCAGCACGGTGACCACGTGGGCGTGGCGCCGTACAGGCCCAACAGCCTCGACGGCGGCTGCCCGTTCCACGCAGGTGTCGAGGACGGCGCGTTCGTCGATCTCGCGGTGACGGTGCCGGCGGCGACCAAGGTGCGTGAGAACCCGGCGTCCTACGACGACCACTTCAGCCAGGCCCGGCTGTTCTGGAAGAGCATGAGCTCGGTGGAGCGCGAGCACATCGTCCTGGCCTACACCTTCGAGCTCGGCAAGTGCTACGAGCAGGCGATCAAGGAGCGTCAGCTCATGGCGCTCGCCAACATCGACGACGAGCTGTGCGCCCAGGTCGCGCAGGGACTCGGACTGCCCGCGCCGGAGAGGACGGTCGAGTACCCGGAACCCGACCCCAGCCCGGCCCTGTCCCAGGTGGGCGGCGAGACGTGGCCGTCGGACGGGCGGATGATCGGCATCGTCGTGGACCCGAGCGGTGACACCGGCTCGGTGGACGAGGTACGACGGTCGGTCCTGGGCGCAGGCATGGTCCCGCTCGTCATCGGCCCGCACGGCGGCGATCTCGGTGGCGGACTCATCGCCCAGCGCACGTTCGGCACCGCCCGGTCCGTGGAGTTCGACGCCGTGCTGATAGCCGGCGCCGCGCCGCCTGCGCCCGACGCACTCGTGGCTCGCGACAGCAAGGCGGGCGCACCGGCCACACTGACGACGGACCCCCGGGTGACCCTCCTGCTCCAGGAGTGCTTCCGCCATGCCAAGGCGCTCGGCGCGTGGGGCGACGGCCGACAGGTGCTCGAGGAGAGCGGTTGCGTCGGCGCCGGTGTCGTGACCGGGGACCAGCGCGGCCGGAGTGCTTGCTGACGTCCAGGAGCTCCTCGGGCTGCACCGTGTCTGGGAGCGCTTCGCCGCCGAGGTCTAGCGACCCGCCTGCCCGCGACGGCTCTTGACCCCGCCCGAACGGCTGGCGCACGATGCGAGACCGGATCCACCACCGAGGAGGACACCCATGCTTCCTGCCATTGCCCGCTGGTTCGTGGCGCCGATCGCGCTGGCCCTGACGATGATCGGACTGGCTGCGACGCCGACCACCGCGATCACCGGCAACTTCGTCCCCGACTTCGAGCACGAGTACGTCGGCCTGATCGTCTTCTACGACGAGGACGGCGAGTTCGTCCAACGTTGCACCGGCTCACTCATCTCCCCGACGGTGTTCCTCACCGCGGGCCACTGCGTCACCATCGACGATGCGACAGGTGAGCTGGCCGCCAGTGCGCGCATCTACTTCGAGCAGGACGCCGGCGCCGACTACGACCCGGAGACCGACACCCCGGCATCGTCGGGCTACCCCTACACGGGTGGGGTGACGGCGAGCACCTTCTACGCCTTCGACTACCAGGGCATCACGGTCCCGGCGACGAACAACGACGTGGGGCTCGTCATCCTCGACGAGCCGTACGAGCTGGACACCTACGGCTCGATCGCGGCCCCAGGCACCCTGGAGGAGTACGGCACGGGGCCCGACGCCCGGGTGACGGTGTCCGGTTACGGCGTCACCTACGTGAACGGCAATCCGGCCGCCACGCAGTCCTACCGCAGCCGCCTGATGGCCCACACCTGGATCATCGGCACCAACGGCGCCGCGAACGACCTCAACGTCCAGCTCTCCTCGGCCCCGGGCCGCGGCGGCGGCGGCACCTGCTTCGGCGACTCCGGCGGCCCGACGCTCCTCTACGGCACCGACACCATCGTGGCGGTCACGTCCTTCGGCATGAGCCGCAACGTCTGTGGAGGCACGGAGTTCAACTTCCGCGTCGACACCGTGGCCGTCCAGGAGTGGATGCAGTCGGTCCTCACCGAGGAGCAATGGGAGGAGATCGACGTCGTCACCCTCTGACGTGCAACGAACGACAATCGGCACGGGATGTGGCTGTCCACGTGCAGCATCCGGAGCCTGTCGCCCGTCGCCTGTTCGACCTCACCGAGCCGATCGCGCTGGTCAACTTCTTCGCAGCAGAGCCCGACGAGTCGATGGCGGCGCTCGGCTTCAGCAACTACTGGGACGGCTACTTCGCGGGACGCTCCGCCCCGCTCGGACAGGTCCCGGCCGAGGTGGTGCACGCGGCCTTCTACAGCTTCGCCGATGGTGAGGTGGCCCGTCACATCCCGAAGGTCTGGGAGACGACCACGCCTGAGGCGGCGCACGCCGCGCGCGAGCAGGGCTGCGTCGCGGCGCTGCGGCGGATCCTCGGTGACCTCGTCGGAACTCCCGAACTTGGCAGCGCGGCCGAGCTCCTCGTCAAGGCCTCGACGAGCGCGCCGACCGAGGGGCGCGTCATGTACGCCGCCCTCCGCACCCTTCCCGTACCCGCGGAGCCGTTGGCCCGGCTGTGGCACGCGGCCAACATGCTTCGCGAGCACCGCGGAGACGGCCACATCGTTGCTCTCATGTCCGAGGGCATCGGCGGGACCGAGGCGCACGTGCTCAGCGCCCTCGACATGGGCATCCACCCGCCGCAGTCGTTCGGCCGGATCCACCATCTTCCCCAGGCGCGTCTGGCCGCGGTCATGAACGGCCTGCGCGACCGCGGCCTCGTCGATGCCTCGGACCACTTCACCGACGCCGGGCGGGCGACCAAGGACCGGATCGAGTCGCTGACCGACGCCCTCGCAGAAGCCCCGTACGACGGGCTCGAGCCGCCCGAGCTCCAGCAGCTGATCGAGTCGCTCGAGCCGATCTCCAGGACGCTCCGGGCCACGGGGTCGAAGTAGGACCCGACGGCCGGCTGGATCTGGTCGACGGTCCTGGAGATGGAGAAGGGCCGCTCCCTCAGCGGAGAGCGACCCTCGTGTGACTGTTTGCGCAGGTCATGCGGTGGATCTTGATCTGCGCGCCTGTAGGGATTCGAACCCCAAACCTTCTGATCCGTAGTCAGATGCTCTATCCGTTGAGCTACAGGCGCCCGTCGTCCGCAACGTGTGCACGCCGCGAGGACTCGACGAGGATAGCCGACACGCGACGGGCGGGTGAAATCAGGACCACCCCCGAGGGCTGGTCCCGATCCGTGGATGGTGCCCTATGGTGCCTAGCACCGCACACGCGGCGGCCCGCACCCGCCGCACGAGGAGAGGCAGCGCGATGGCAGATCTCGAGGCAGTCCTGGATGCAGCCGGGCTGACGAACCCCCAGGTCCGTGAGTTCGTGAAGGAGTACGCCGAGCTCACCGGCGCGGAGCGTGTCGAGGTGGTCAACGCCTCCGACGACGCCCGGCTCCTCGAGGAGGCCGTCGCGGCCGGAGAGCTGCAGCGAGCCGGGGAGGGTCGCTACTACTCCCGCAGCTACCACAAGGACACCGCCCGCTCCGAGGAGCGCACGATCGTCGCGACCAACGACGAGAAGGACAAGGGCGTCTACAACAACTGGCGTCCGGCCTCCGAGATGAAGCCGATGCTGCACGACCGGATGCGCGGTGCGTCCGCGGGCAAGACGATGTACGTCATCCCCTACCTGATGGCGCCGGCCGGCAACGCGCTCGAGCCGTGGGCCGCGGGCGTCGAGCTCACCGACACCCGCACCGTCGTGCTCCACATGATCCGGATGGCCCGCGTCGGCGTGCAGTTCGTCAACGACCTCGAGGACCCCGGCTCCTTCGTGCGGGCCGTCCACGTCACCGGCGACCTGGAGAACCTCGGCCAGGGCACCCCCGACGACCAGCGCTACTTCGTGACCGTCGCCGACGAGCGCACCATCCTCCACTTCGGCTCGTCCTACGGCGGCAACGCGCTGCTCGGCAAGATCGCCCACGGCTTGCGGCAGGGGGCGTACGACGGCTGGGCGAGCAAGAAGTTCCTCGCCGAGCAGTACATGCTCATCGGGATCCACGACAAGGAGACCGGGAAGACGCTACCACATCTGCGGCGGCTTCCCGAGCGCCTCCGGCAAGACCAACCTGGCCATGATGGCGGCCCCCGACGCGCTCGGCGACCGCTACCACGTCTCGTTCTACGGCGACGACATCGCGTGGCTGTGGGTCGACGAGGAGTCGGGTCGCCTGATGGGATGAACCCGGAGTACGGCGTCTTCGGCGTCGCCAAGGACACCAACGAGACCACCAACCCCAACGCCCTGCCTCCGTCGACGAGGGCACCGAAGGCGATCTTCACCAACGTCGCCTACAACCCGACCACCGGCGAGGTCTGGTGGGAGGGCAAGACGCCGAAGCCGCCGCGGACGTGCACGGCTGGCTCGACTGGATGGGCTCGCCGATCGCCGACCGCAAGGAGCGACGACACCGCGCCGTGGGCGCACCCCAACAGCCGCTTCACCACGACGCTCGCCAACGTCCCCAACATCGCGCCGGACTACGACGAGCCGCTGGGCGTGCCGATCGACGCGATCATCTTCGGCGGCCGCACCCGCGACCGCGAGCCGCTGATCCGCGCGATCACCGACCTCGCCGAGGGCGTGTACGACGGCCTGACGCTGGGCGCCGAGGCGACGTTCGCCGCCGAGGGCAAGGAGGGCATGCTCCGCTACGACCCGATGTCCAACCGGCCGTTCATGGCCTACGGCGAGGGCGACTACGCCCGCCACTACCTCGACATCGTCGGGGCGGCGAAGGACCAGCCGATCTTCGCGCACGTCAACTGGTTCCAGACGCGACGCCGAGGACGGCCACTTCCTCTGGCCCGGCTACCGCGACAACCTGCGCCCGCTGCTCTGGCTGCTCCAGCTCAAGAACGGCGAGGTCGAGGGACGGCGTACGGCCGTCGGCATCATCCCGACCAAGGAGGAGCTCGACCTCGACGGGCGTGGACATCCCGCGCCGAGGACCTCGAGCGGATCCTGTCGCATCGACAAGGAGCGCTGGCAGCAGGAGATGGGCTTCCGCGAGGAGCACCTCTCCCAGTTCGACCGGATGCCCGAGGAGATCTGGGAGGCCCACCGCCGGGTCGCCGCGGATCTCGACGAGGAGGAGTCAGACCTGACGGCGTCGACACACCGTCGACTACCACTGATCGGGTGCGACGTCTTGTCTCGGGGACCGCCGCGTCCGCGTCCTCCACTGTCGACCTGCGCCGAGGCACGCCCGCGCTCGCCGTGCCTTTCGCCGTGGTGGCCGTCATCGGTCTGGTCACGGTGCTCCTCCCGCCCTACGAGCGGCCGTGGTGGGTCGCGGGGCTCGCGGCCCTGAGCCTCGTGCCGGTCGTGCGTGGCGTACCTCGCGAGCCAGCGCCGGGCGAGCGCTCGTGGCTCGACCCGTTGGCCGCCTACCTCCTCTTCCCCTACGCCGCGCTGCTGCACGACGCGGCCGGGGCCGGCGCCGGTGGTTCCTCGTCGGGCATGACCGTCCTGCTCCTGCTGCCCATCCTGTGGCTGGCGATCACCGGGACGCTCGCGCCAGCTGTGGGTGGCGAGCGGCCTCGCCGTCCTCACCTTCGTGATCCCGATCGTGGTGATCGGGCCGCCCGGCCTATGCCTTCGGGGACTGGCGTCGGGCCGTCGTCTGGGCGGCCGTCACCCTGGTGATCGCGCCCGTCCTCCAGCGCATCGTCCGCGACCTCGAGCGCCAGACCCGCCGCGCCCGGACGGCCAACGAGCGGGTGGAGCGGCTCTTCGACGACGCCCCGCACGGGGTCGCGCTCCTCGACCCGGACGGCAAGATCATCCGGGTCAACATCTCCATGGCCGTCATCGTCGGCCTCGACCCGCCGGAGATGGTCGGCCACACGCTGGGCGCCTTCGAGACGCCCGGCGAGGACCGGATCCAGGACCACGTCGGCCGACTGATGTCCAGCCGGGGGGAGACCCTCGTCACCGAGTGCTCCGTGCGGGACTCGGGCGGCAACGACCTCAGCGTCTCGCTGAGCAGCACGGTCGTCGGCGACCCGCGGCATGGGGGAGATCCTCATGGTCAACGTCGTCGACATCTCCGACCGTCGTCGCTACCTCGACCGGCTGACCCACCTCGCCGACCACGACGTGCTGACGGGTCTGGCCAACCGCCGGCGATTCGACAACGAGCTGCAGCGGCACCTCGACCGGTGCCGGCGGCACGGCCCGACGGGGGCACTGCTGCTGCTGGACCTCGACAACTTCAAGCAGGTCAACGACAGCCTCGGGCACAACGTCGGCGACCAGCTGCTGGTGACCATCGCCGGCCTGCTCCGGCGCTCCATCCGCGAGCACGGACGTCGTGGCCAGGCTCGGCGGTGACGAGTTCGCCATCCTCCTCCCCGATGCCGACCAGGCCGCAGCGCCAGAGGGTGGCCGAGCTCGTCGTCGAACGCGTCCGCAACCACGCGACGACGCTGGACGGCGTGGGGCGCCGGGTGTCGGCGAGCGTCGGCGCAGTCACGTTCCTGGCCGCCTCGGAGCACGCGGCGGACGTGCTCGCGCTCGCCGACATGACGATGTACGACGCCAAGGAGGCCGGCCGCAACCAGGTCGCGCTGCTCCCCGAGGGCGACTTCCGCGGGCCGCGCACGGCCGCGCGCCTGCATGTGGCAGAGCCGGATCGAGGCCGCCCTCGAGCACGATCGCTTCGAGCTCCACCTCCAGCCGATCATGAACCTCGCCAACGACCGGATCACGTCGGCGGAGGTGCTGCTCCGGCTCCGCGAGGACGACGAGCTGGTGCCGCCGTCGCGCTTCGTCTACATCGCCGAGCGCGTGGGGCTGATGCCGCAGGTGGACGCGTGGGTGGTCGAGCACAGCGTCGCCATGCTGGCGCGAGCTGCGCCGGCTCGACCCCGACGTTCGAGCTGGAGGTGAACCTCTCCGGTCACTCGATCGGCCGCCCCGACGTCGAGCAGAGCATCCGCGACGCCCTGGCCACGCACGACGTCGACCCCTCCGCGCTGATCCTGGAGATCACCGAGACCGCCGCGGTCGGCGACGTCGCCCTGGCGCGAGCCTTCGCCGAGCGGATGACCGAGCTCGGGGTGCTCGTTCGCCCTGGACGACTTCGGCGCGGGTTTCGGGTCGTTCTACTACCTCAAGCACCTTCTCTTCGACTACGTGAAGATCGACGGCGAGTTCGTCGCCCAGGTGCACGAGTCGTCGGTCGACCGCACGATCCTGCGCTCCATCGTCGGCATCGCCAAGGACCTCGGCAAGCAGACGGTGGCCGAGTTCGTGTCGCACCCCGAGATCCTCGAGGTCTGCCGCGAGGAGGGCGTCGACTTCGCGCAGGGCTTCCTCATCGGCAAGCCGGTCCCCTACGACGAGTTCGTGTCGTCGTTCCTCCCGTCCGGACCTCGGCGGCTCCGAACGCTGACGGCGGCAGACGGCCGTCCCCGCGTCCGGTGCACTGACCATGCAGTGGCTCCAACGCTCCGTCGGCCTCGCCATCATCGGGTGCGCGTCCGCGGGCGCGCTCCTCCTGTGGCTCGCCGTGGCCGCCGGTGATCCCCGCGCCGGCCGGAGCCCGGAGGAGGGCCTGCTCTTCGGTGCCTGGAAGGTCTTCTACGACACGGAGATGCCGTCGCCCCGGGTCCTGATGGCGGCTGCGGGCGTGGCGTTGCTCCTGGCGGCCGGCGTGGCGTCCTGGAGCGGCGCATCGCCACGCGGCCCGCCGCAGCCAGGACCCCGACCGGTTGCCGCTGGCGCCCAAGCTGGTGATGGCGGAGACGCGCGGTCAGCTACGCGGGACCGGTCACGATCACCGTCCTGGTGCCGGCCCACAACGAGGAGGGGTGCATCACCGAGACCCTGGCCTCGCTTCGGTCGCCAGTCCCACCCGCCCGCGCGCATCATCGTCGTGGCGGACAACTGCACGGACGCGACCGTACGGCTCGCGCGCGAGGCCGGTGTCGACGTCTTCGAGACGGTCGACAACGACAAGAAGAAGGCCGGCGGGCTCAACCAGGCCATCGCCCGCGTCCTCCCCGGCATGGGGGAGAACGACTGCGTGATGGTGATGGACGCCGACACGACGCTCGACCCGGGCTTCCTCGAGGCAGCCGCACGGCGCCTGTCCGACGACCGGGCGTTGATGGCCGTGGGCGGGCTGTTCTACGGCGAGGAGGGCGGCGGGCTGATCGGCCTGTTCCAGCGCAACGAGTACACCCGCTACCAGCGTGACCTCAAGCGACGACGGGGCCGGGTCTTCGTGCTGACCGGCACCGCGTCGGTGTTCCGCTCGCGGGCGCTCCGGGCCGTGGCGGAGGAGCGCGGCCGCAACCTGCCCGGCATCCCGGGTGACGTCTACGACACGGTCGCCCTGACCGAGGACAACGAGCTGACCATCGCCCTCAAGTCGCTCGGCGCCCTGATGATCTCGCCACCCGACTGCACGGTCGTCACCGAGGTGATGCCGACGTGGCGGGCACTCTGGGCCCAGCGGCTGCGCTGGCAGCGCGGCGCCCTGGAGAACCTGGGGGCGTACGGCCTGCGCCCGGCCACCTTCCGCTACTGGGCGCAGCAGCTGGGGATCGGCTACGGCGTCATCGCGCTGGCCGCCTACCTCGGCCTGATCGTGCTCATGGTCGTGGCGACCGACACCTGGGTGTGGTTCCCGTTCTGGATCGGCGTCGGTCTCGGTCTTCACCCTCGAGCGGGTGGTCACCGTGTGGCGCGGCGGCTGGAAGGCGCGGCTCCTGGGGCTGACCCTCTTCCCCGAGCTCTTCTACGCGATGTTCCTCAACGTCGTCTACGTGAAGGGGGTCTGGGACCTGTCCCTGGCCCGGCAGGCCGCCTGGAAGCACGTGGTCCAGCCGGGCCACGCACGAGTGGAGGAGAGCTGATGCACGTCTGGGGGATCCTGCTGCCCGAGAGCACCCTGCGCGAGGAGTTCATCGCGGTGCTGGCGGCCTTCGTCGCCATCAACACCATCCTCTACGTCACCCTGGCGGTGGCCAAGATCCTGCCGAAGGTCTACGTCCAGGACTGGATCAACACCCGCAACCGGCGCTCCGAGACCCGCAGCATCCACCCGGACGCGCCCGTCTGACGCGCGGCGAGATCCAGGTCACACTCCTTTGACCGATCCAATATGTGCGCGCATTCACAAGCACTAGCGTCCCGGAAAAGTCGCCGACAACGAGGCCGCGCGAACACCGCGACGAACGCTGAAGGAACATCGGGATGACCGCCACGACCGACGCCCAGACGTCCGAGACGACTCCGCCCACGACGCACGAGGGCATCCTCGCCTGGGTCACCGAGGTCGCCGAGCTGACCCAGCCCGACCGCATCCACTGGTGCACCGGCTCCGACGAGGAGTGGGCCGAGCTCACCGCCTCCCTCGAGGCGACCGGCACCTTCACGCGCCTCAACCCCGACGTGATGCCCAACTCGTTCCACGCGGCGTCCGACCCCACCGACGTGGCGCGCGTCGAGGACCGCACCTACATCTGCTCCGTCGACGAGCGCGACGCCGGGCCCACCAACAACTGGATGGACCCGGAGCAGATGAAGGAGCTGATGCGCGGGCTCTACGCCGGCTGCATGCGCGGGCGCACGATGTACGTCATCCCGTTCGTGATGGGCCACGTCGACGCCGAGAAGCCGATGTTCGGCATCGAGGTCACCGACTCGGCCTACGTCACCGTCTCCATGCGCGTGATGGCCCGGATGGGCACCGACGTGCTCCGGCGGATCGAGGAGCTCGAGCAGCGAGGGGCGCGAGGACCCGCAGTGGGTGCCCGCGCTCCACTCGGTCGGCATGCCGCTCGAGCCCGGCCAGGACGACGTCGCGTGGCCGTGCAACGACACCAAGTACATCGTCCAGTTCCCCGAGGAGCGGATGATCTGGAGCTTCGGCTCCGGCTACGGCGGCAACGCCCTGCTCGGCAAGAAGTGCTACGCACTCCGCATCGCCTCGGTCATGGCGCGCGACGAGGGGTGGCTCGCCGAGCACATGCTGATCCTCAAGCTCACCTCGCCGCAGGGAGTCACCAAGTACGTCGCCGCGGCGTTCCCGAGCGCCTGCGGCAAGACCAACCTCGCGATGCTCAAGCCGACCATCCCGGGCTGGAAGGTCGAGGCGATCGGCGACGACATCGCCTGGATGCGGATCGGCGAGGACGGCCGCCTGTGGGCGGTCAACCCGGAGTTCGGCTTCTTCGGCGTCGCTCCCGGCACCAACGAGCACACCAACCCGCACGCGATGGAGACCATCCGCAAGGGCAACTCGGTCTTCACCAACGTCGCGCTCACCCCCGACGGCAACGTGTGGTGGGAGGGCCTGGAGAACACCCCGGCCGAGGCCACCAGCTGGAAGGGTGAGCGCTGGACGCCCGAGATCGCGGCCGAGACCGGCGAGCTCTCGAGCCACGCCAACAGCCGCTACTGCACCCCGATCAAGCAGTGCTCGATCCTCGCCGCCGAGTACGACGACCCGCGCGGCGTGCCGATCGACGCGATCCTCTTCGGTGGTCGCCGCAAGACGACCATCCCGCTGGTGACCGAGGCCCGCGACTGGAACCACGGCACCTTCATGGGCGCCACGCTCTCCTCCGAGACCACGGCGGCCGCCGTCGGCGCCGTCGGCGTCGTGCGCCGTGACCCGATGGCGATGCTGCCCTTCATCGGCTACAACGCCGGTGACTACTTCGGCCACTGGGTGGGCATCGGCAAGGACAACGACGCCGCCAAGCTGCCGCGGATCTTCTACGTCAACTGGTTCCGCCGCTCGCAGCGATGACGGCCGTGACGGTGACTTCCTGTGGCCGGGCTTCGGCGAGAACAGCCGCGTCCTCAAGTGGGTCATCGAGCGCATCGACGGCCAGGCCGCCGCGGTCGAGACCCCGATCGGCCACGTGCCGGCGCCGGGCTCGCTCGACATCGACGGCCTCGACCTCACCGAGGACCAGCTGGCGCAGGCCCTCGCGGTCGACGTCGAGGAGTGGAAGGCCGAGCTGCCGCAGATCCAGGAGTGGTTCGAGAAGTTCGGCGACGACCTCCCGGCCGTGATGTGGAGCGAGCTCGACACCCTGAAGGCACGCCTCGACGCCTGATCCCTCGCCGCCCGATCCGCTGCGGCCACGCCCGTCGACCCGTCCTACCGGATGTCCGGGGGCGGGTCGGCGTGTTCGCCCAGGGGAGCGTTGGGCGCCTTGTGGCACCATCCTCACACTGGATGACGGGGAACGACAGGAAGGTGAGCCATGCCCTTGGGGCAGCACGAACGTGACCTGTTCGAGGAGCAGGCCACCCCGCTCTACGAGGAGATCGTCACCTCCGGTGGCATCAGTGCCTCGGACAAGCGCATCGCCAATCGCGGACAGCTCCACGAGGCCTTCGCGCTGCTGGTCCAGCTCGGGCTCGTCAGCAACAGCGAGGACGGCGCCCACTGGCGGGCGGTCGACCCGGCCGCCGTGCAGGCGCAGGTGGTCGCCCCGCTGGGACAGCAGGGCGCCGAGCTGATCGCGGAGTCCGCGCACTGGGCCCAGGCCTTCAGCACCCTCTCCCACGCCTGGCGTCGCTCGCCCAGCGCCGTCGGCGGGCCCTTCGCCGAGCTGCGCGGAGAGACCACCATCGTTCGCTTCCTCGCCTCCCTGGTCAGCGACGCCGAGAGCGAGCTGCTCACCGCGCAACCGCAGGACAAGCGGGGCGTGCAGCAGCTCGGAGCCGGGGTCGGCGCCCGTGACATCGCCGCCCTCAAGCGGGGCGTCAAGATGCGCACGCTCTACCAGCACGCGGCCCGTCGCGGTGCCGACACCCGGAGGTACGTCGCTGCGGTGACCGCTGCGGGCGCCGAGGTGCGCACCCTCGACGAGTTCTTCAACCGCCTCATCGTGGTGGACCGCCGGATCGCGGTCATCCCCAGCCACGAGGGCGTCAACGTCGCGATGGTGATCAGCGACCGTTCGATGGTGGGCTACCTGGTCGACATGTTCGAGCGGCACTGGGAGCGGGCGCGTCCGTTCACCAGCAGCGAGACCTCGTTGATGCGCGACATCGCCGCGGAGCAGCGTGCGATGACGATCCGGATGCTGCTCGAGGGGCGGGCCGACCCCGCTG
Organism: uncultured Actinomycetota bacterium; assembly: GCA_963740115.1. Taxonomy (GTDB): domain Bacteria; phylum Actinomycetota; class Actinomycetes; order Propionibacteriales; family Nocardioidaceae; genus Nocardioides. The sequence goes on from CAVUCQ010000001.1 coordinate 828,364, forward strand.
GTGCCAAGCGCCTGGGCGTCAGCCCCCGGACGTACGCGGCGTACGTCGCCGACCTCAAGAACGAGTTCGAGGTGGAGACCCGGTTCCAGCTCGGCTACGAGATGGGCAAGCGGGGCATCTCGGGGCGGGAGACGGACGAGCCCGTGACGGGGACCACGCCGGCGACATGAGTCGAGGGCAGCAACTCGAAGAGTTGCTGCCCTCGTGCTGAGACAGCCTGTGGGGGAGGCCGCCGGACCAGAACTCGTGGGGGGTTGAGGGGTCCGGGTCTCAGCTCTTCACTGCGTGCCAATCATGGCACGGGGAACGAATTTACTTGGGGGCCTTGATCTTGGTGCCCCAGCTCGTGTCAATTCCTGCGTTGGCCGGGGCACTGCTCACCCCGACGAATCCGAGACCAAGCGCTGCCACGAGAGCGGCGGCGGCGATGCGGCGTACTGGGGTCATGTGTCCTTCACCTCTAAGTCGCGTTGTCACAGGGGATGACCTGTTCATTCTCGCGCACTGTTGCGCGCGGCGTCAGTGCGATGCCGCTGCAGGTCTGTGCATTGCAGGTTCCTGCAAATGTATGCGTCCACACCGATCGGCCCCTCCCGCCGGGGAGGGGCCGATCGATTGGCGGAGGCGGAGGGATTTGAACCCTCGATGGGGTTTTAGCCCCAAACCCGCTTAGCAGGCGGGCGCCATAGACCGGACTAGGCGACGCCTCCATGCCCGACCGGGTCGGGCGCACAGAAGATTACAAGGCGCGGAGCGCTCGCGCCGAATCAGGTCACAACTTCCGCAGGCCGTGTCCGCGCTGCAGGTGTTCCTGGATGTCGCGCACGAACGCGTCACGATCGGTCGCGAGCATCTCGACGGGGATGGTGGTCGTACGTCCGTCGCGCAGGCGCAGCACCACGACGGGCGAGTCGGCGACGGTGGTGGTCACCGCGTCCTCGACGTCCTTCCACCGAGCCGCGGGGGTGCCGACGCCGCGCACCCACTGCACGCGGTAGCCCTCGGGCGTCAGCCGGGCGACCCACCCCTTGTGCCGCCAGGTCCACCATGTGCCGGCGAGGAGCAGGACCGTGATCGCCACCGGCACCAGCAGGAAGACGGTGTGCACGTCGAAGACACCGATCGCCAGCGTGCTCAGCAGGATCAGGAGGGCGACCGCGACCAGCACCACGCCCAGGAGACGTGCCGCGACGGCGGGGCTGAGGCGGTGGACGGTGGAGGACTCGGTCGTCACGCCGCCGATTCCACCACGCGGCGTGGGTGCGTCCCTGCTCGGGTCGGCCGGCGCCGGCGGTTCGGTAGAGTTCCGCGGTGTGCGGCGCCCCGGCGCGGCACGAGGAGGGGTGCCGGAGCGGCCGATCGGAACCGCCTTGAAAGCGGTCGTAGGGAGACCTACCGCGGGTTCGAATCCCGCCCCCTCTGCTGTTGCAGTAAGCCCCTGACCTGCGCAGATGCAAGGGTCAGGGGCTTACTGTTTCCGGGCGTCAACGGTCAGGCAACACCACGAGGGAGCGTGAAGCCGTGGCGAGCGTGCACAAACGGTCACGAGCGGACGGGACGAGCGGCTACGTCGCCCACGTCGGACAGGGCGGCAAGCAGCGGTCCCGCACCTTCGATGACCAGGGCAGCGCCGACCGCTTGGTGCGCATGATCGACGACTTCGGCGCCGAGCGGGCACTGCGCTACCTCCAGGACGAAGCCCATGTCGAAGAAGAGCTCAGCCTCGACGAGCTCGCGCAACGCTGGCTGGCGTCGAAGGAGGGCGACGTGACCCCCAACATCCTCCGCGGGTACCGCCGCGACTACGACAGCTGGATCAAGCCGCGGTTCGGGCACCGCGAGGCCGCATACATCCACGAGTCGGACGTCCAGGCGTGGGTCGACTGGACGAAGGTCCACCCCAGCCCGACGACCGGGAAGCCGTTGTCGGCGAAGTCGATCGCCGATCGGCACGCCATCCGGCACCAGATCTACGGGTGGGGCTCAGCGCGCACCCGCAACCTCGTACCGCACAACGCGTGCAAGGAGACCGAGTCTCACCAGGACGCCGCCGACCTCGTGGCCTACATGGCCGGCACCGGATGGCGCATCGGGGAGTCCGTGGCACTACTGGCCGGCGCCGTCGAGGACTACGGCGACAAGCTCTACGTGAACATGGAGCGCGTCCTGCGCCGGCGGGGTTCGGATTCACCGAGGGCGGCAAGTCGGATGCCGCCATGCGCCGCCTCGAGGTGCTCGGCCCCGCCGTACAGATGCTGCGTCGCCGCGTCGTCGGCCTCGGCCCCGACGACTTAGTCGTCACCTTCGCCCACGGCCGCCCGGGGGTGAACCGGCGCGGGCCGTGGAACGTCAACAGCTTCCGCGACCTCCGGTGGCCGCGCCTGGTCGCTGCCGCCGGCCTGTCTGAGCGCAAGCCCACACCGCACTGGCTGGGCCAAACCCACGTCGCGATCTGCATCGCCGCCGGCTTGTCGCTCGCCGAGATCCAGCGACGCCTGGGTCACGAGGACATCCAGACCACGATCAACACGTACCGCAGGACCATGACGGACATGTCGGAGGTCGCCGCGGCGAGACTCGATGCATTGCTTACGCCAGTCGTCGTCCCTGCGGTAGTCGAGGGGAGTGTCGTCGAGCATCCCTATATGCGGAGCGGTGGTGAAGCCTCCGTCGCTGTGTCGGCGCTGGAGGCGCAGGCGTGAGCAGCCGGTAGGCCGCCCACGCCTGACATCTACGAGTCGCCCTTGATGTCGCGGATCAGCCGCGCGACAGACGCCTCCAGCTCGGCGGCGTTCTCCATGGGCCCCTTGACGACCACACGCACGCCGAAGTCGCCGGTCACCTGAAACTCGATCAGCTTCGGGGCGGATGCAGGTGGCGTTGGCGCCTGGGCGGCCTCGAGCCTGGTCAGCGCCTCGTCGATCTTCCGGCGGCTCACGGCGCTCCCGCGGCCCTTCTCGATCGCGCTCACGGTGTCCCGATTGACGCCGGCCTCGGCCGCCACCTCGTCCTAGTCATGTTTAGACGATCTCGACGCTCAGGGAACTCGGTGGCCACAAGCCGAGAGTGTGGCGCATCAATCTGGGCCGCGCGAACCCTTCGGGGACCACACCGAGATGCGTCACACGCGCGCTGTGGATCGTCTGCGATGTCTCGTAGAGGCCCAGCGAGCTGTGAAGTGCGACGTACCTCTTCGACACGCCGTACGGCGTCCGTCGTACGAGGGCAATGTCATGACAACAATGGGGCTCGGTAGACGGTTGGGCGGTGTGGCAGCGGCGCCGCACCCCGGATCTCTGAGGGGCCCTGTTGGCGCAGGGCCCCTCAACCATGTCACCTTGATTTCGGGCGTGTCGCCCACATCCCGTGATTCCTGGGCGTAATTTCGGAGATCCCAGTCACGGTCAACCCGGTGCGCCAACACTCGACCCTGACGCCGAGATCTACACCGTTTACCAGGACGACGCTGTGACGAATCGCCGCTGTACATCGCGTTGGCCGCTCGCTCTTAATAGCCCAGACCGGCGGGGCTGTGACGCACATAACTCCACCAACATGCAAGAGATTTGCTCAAACCCCTTGCGTGGTGTTCAGTTATGACTAAACATGGTCCTCATGAGGAACTGTACGCAGGCGACGCTCTGGCGGTCGTCGCGATCCGACGTCCCAACGGGTCCTGCCCCGTCTTGGACTGGGCGGAGACGCTGACCGACGTTCAGTGGGCGGCGATTCAGTCCCGTGTTGAGATGTTCGCTCACCGTGGCTGGCTGAAGAGTCCCGGCCAGGTGAGGAAACTCGCCGACAGTGACGCAGACAAGGGCCTCCCGGTCGTCTGGGAGATCAAGCACGCGGGTCAAAATCTCAGGTTGTACCTCGTCGACTTCTCGGCCGGCGACCGTGTCGCCTACGTGACTCACGGGACCACGAAGCCGAAGAAGAATGGCGTGGCTCGCGAAGTCACGCGAGCACGATCGATCTATCAGGAGAAGCGATGAACGGGTGGATGCGGGACAGCGGGACAGCACTGCGTGCACTGGCAGAAGAGCGCGCGGTACTCGAGGCCACCGAGATGGTGTCTGAGCGTCTTGCCGAACGCAGGATCAAGCGCGCCGATCTTGCTGATCGCCTTGGCATCTCGCGGTCGGAGGTGACTCAGCGGCTTAACGGAAAGCGAAACCTGTCTGTCAAGACGCTCGCGGCCATGCTTCATGAGATGGGTTACCAGCTGTGCCTTGGGACCCGCGACCTCACAGACGGGCGAAGCGGGCTTCGACCCTTTCGCGCGGCGCCACAGCCGTCGTGGACTCAGGTTCAGGGGTCAGTGCACTACACGCCGATCGGCAGCACCCTGCGCCTCGTCCCTGCGACCGCTGCGGCATGACGCTTCTGGCTCTCGAAACAGTCCACAACAACGCCCGTAAGGTCGTTGACCAGCTTGCTCCGGGCCTGCTCGTAAGAATCGCGAGGTTGTCGCTTGAGTCGGAGGTCCCACGGGGCGGCGCCACTTTGGACGTGCAAGGCCAACTCGGAGTCAACGTTGGCCTGGACCACGCCACCAGAGCCTTGGCCTGTGCGGCGACATATCACCTCACCGCAACCCCGGAGGACGATCCGGAGACGGCCGGTTGGGAGGTGGAGCTTGCAGATCAACGGTCAGTGGGACGTCGCTTCCACGGATGGCCTCACCGACGATGACCTGCGGGCCTTCGCGATGAAGGTCGGACTCATGGCACTTCATCCCTACGCTCGAGCACATATTCAGAACGCGATCTCTACGACGGGATGGCCTCCATATGCGTTGGACGTCATAACGTCCCCAGATGCAATCTTCGGCGCCGATGCTGACGGGAAGGTTGACCTTGAGGCCATCTCAGTTACTCGCGTGAACGAATAGCCGCCATGTCCGAGTGGGTGACGCAGCGTGAGGCTGCCGAGCTGCTCGGCGTGCACGTGTCCGCGGTGCCGAAGATGGTGCGCCGCGGTGACCTGACTCCTCGTGAGGGCAGGCCTTCGCTGTCGCGTGACCAGGTCGTCGAGCTGAAGGCCATTCGCGAGACGGCCGCCCTCGATCAGGAGCGCCGGCGTACGACGCCACCGCCCAGTCCGCAGCCGCCGGACGACGAGCACGAGTGGTTGCTCGCACCGGCCGCGGCGGCGGTGCTGGGCTGCTCGGTGGTCGCCGTGCGGGCGCGTGCCCTGCGAGATCGCGTGCCGTCGGCGCGGGCGGACGGGCGGCGGTGGTTCCGGCTCGACCATCTCAGTCGTAGTGCGGGCTCAAGTGGCACGTCGAACAGAACCCCGATCAGGCTGACTCGGCTCGTCCACGCTGCTCAATGAGACGCCAGCCCGCCCGCAGCAACGTGTACGCGCTGCTCAAGGTAGCTACTGGTCCGCGAGTGTGCCGTGAATGCTGACCTGTTGACGGCCACCCGGAATATCGAGGGAAGTGTGGTTCTGCGCTCGGGTGTTGAGGTCCCAAGGCAGAGCGTGAGCCATTCCGGACATGGACCGCCACTCGAGCAGAACGGACTGCACGGTGTCACCATCTTGGTAGACGAACGCCGTTGCCTCCTTGGTCATGGTTGTCATCCGGTATCGCTGGCCGGCTCCGATTTGTGTTCCGCCCGAGGCCAGGGCCTGGCGGACTCGCTCGACATTCGATTCGGCACGCAGGTCGCCTCCGAGAAGCTCGACGTCATCCAGCATTCCAGGTATCTGGCCACCGACTCGCGCTCGACGATCTCCACGTGGCTGACGCGGGTCGGCAGATCGTCAGGGCTGAGCAATCCACACAGCTTGGGCTCCGCCCACGAGCGCAGTTCTGAGCAGCGCTCGTGTCGCGAAAACCGTGGGTCCGTGGTTGTTCAGCCAAGCACAGCTCATCATCATTGCCTCAGAGCCGATGGCAAGACTCGTTCGAGCGAGGTAGGAGGACGTGCCTCGGGTGAGACCATCCTGAATGTTGAGCTCGCTACCCGCTCCAGGTCTCCACGGGAGCGCTGCCTGACCCACCCATCCGTTAACCTCCGGCCACATCTCACGGAGCTTGGCCAGCACCTCGGAGTCGGAGAGCGCTGCCGGACGTGGCGGCCGGTGGGTCATCGGGGGAGTCTAGGTAAAGGGCTCGCTGGCGTCAGGCGTCACGCTGAGGGAGTGCGACCAGGCGGCCGGGATCGACGAGCCGGTCGTCGTCCGTGAGGTCTCCGGAGGGGCGGAGGTGGTCCTCGTGGATCCAGTCGAGGTACTGCATCCCGACGCCGGCGCAGTAGTTGCACATGCCCCACCACTCGCCGGTCTCGCCGTCGACGGCCCAGGCACGCAGCAGGCCCGCGTGCTCGCCCGCGTGCTCGTGGTCGGCGGGGAGGGTGACGGTGACGTCGCGCTGGTCCCATCCGTGGAACGCCTGAGTCATGCGGCTGGTCATCTCTCCAGTGTGCGCGGCCGGTCCGACATGGCGGAAGCCCGCGCATCACACTGTGGAAGAGGGCTCGGCTCAGCCGAGCATCAGCCGCGTCACCTCACGCGCTCGGCTAGATAGGGCTCTATGAGCCGAGGTCGGTCGCGCCGATGCAGAGCGCTATGACCCGGCCGTATCGCGCCTCAAGCTGTACGCGAGCGACAAAGCGCTGCCGGCAGAGTTCATGTCGATCGTGTTGCCAGCGGTGACGATGGACACTGCATGGGTGCGCTGCCCGTCCTTCCTCGTCGTGACCGAGGTGATCGCCCGAATCGGGATGGAGCCCGTGGGGTCCTTGCCGGCAACGTGGGACGTGAAGGTAACAAATGCTGAAGTCATGTTATGAAGCATAAGGTGCTTTCGCGGCGCCGCGCTCCGCCCGCCGTCCCCGATGTCGCGCGGCATCAGCGGACAAGCCGCTGCGCGGCCACTTGCTCGGATAAGGCGAGCATCAGCCGGCTGACTGTGGCCTTGATCCGCTCGGCCCCGTCCTTGCGCCGCTCGTTCGGGTGCGCCGCGACGCCGTGCGGACTACTGCGGGGCGTCGTTCGGAGCGGGTGCGCGCGGAACTGGGTCGGGAGGTGGAGCACAATCGGCGGCAGCAACGGGCGCGGCTCGGGACGCTGACCGCGTAGCCCAGCCTATGCTCGACTCCGTCCGGCCCCCGTGCGCTCGACGCCGAGCAAGCGAGGCCACCCATACAATCTGCAAACATTCGATGCCAACCGTCGAATGCTCGGGAGTCGCCATGGTGGAGCAGGGGCGGGGCCGTGGCCCATCGGGACTGGGCTGGCCCACAAATGTTCCAACAACCTCACGGCGCAGACGGAGAGTCGCGCCAGCTCTCCGGCGGGCAGCAGCAGCGCGTGGCCCTAACAGCGACGACCGTCAAGACTCGCGCGGCTGGTGGCGACGCAACTGGGTGGAAGTAGTTCGTGACAGCCTCATTGCAGCGGTAGTGGTTACGATCGGATTACTGTGGGACGACCGTATGGCCGAGGGTAGTGAGAGGGTCGCTGATCGCCTGGCCGAAAACGCCGAAGTACTGGAGAACACCCGCTTCGTCCGGTCACTCTCCTCCCAACGCAAACTTCCTCGCCCCTTCTCCGGGATCAACCTCGAAGGCGCCGTGCTTGAAGGCCTCGACTTGTCCTGCGACCGAACGGATCCACTCGAGGGCCTCGACTGGAACATTGGAAGTTGTGCGGCCTTCACCGACGCGAGGTTGGCTGGGGCGTCCTTGGAGAGCAGCGATCTGTCGGGCGCCACATTCGAGATTGCGGATCTGTCTGGCGCCAAACTGGACGGAACGAACCTCAGCCATACATTGCTGCTGGGGACGGACATGACCGATGCGGAACTAGGAACGGTCAATTTCGCCGGGGCGTTCGTGAGTGCCGACTTCGCGGGCGCCACCTTCAGGGGAACTGATCTGCGTGGCGTGGACATGGCGATTTCAGATGGACTGCACCAAGCGAACTTCTTCAACGTTTGTCACGACGAGACGACCCAGTGGCCATGGGACTTCGAGTCGATCCCGCCTGCACCAGACCGGTGCTAGATGGGGATGTCGGATGGAGGCGCCGGAGGTAGGCGGGGACAACACGCCCCGTCGAAGAACCCCCGGGTAGCAACACCCGGTCGTTAGAGGCCCGCAGTCCGAGTGTCTGACTGGGGCTGCGTCAGCGCGCCCGAGAAGCCCTCTGTGCATTGTGTGTCGACCGAACCCCCTGATCGCCCAGATCGCACCCGGGCGTCGCAGATCGCAGCCCGGGGGTTCATGTGGACGGCGCTGGCTCAGGTGATCTGCTCGGCGTGACGGGCGGCGCTGTGGTGGCGCCAGCGTGCGACGAGGCCAGCGGTCACGATGAGTGCGGGTGCGGCGAGGAGTGCCCAGCCCTCCAGCAGTTGGATTAGTAGCCCCATGCCGACGAGTCCGAGGCCGAGCGCCTCGGTTCGGAGTCCACCGACTGCCAGTTCCATTTCGGCGGCGTTGAGGTCGGCGCGCACCCGGGTGACGTCGGTGGCGGTCTGAAGGCCGCGCTTGTACACGTCGGTGAGCTGTTCGAGGTCGGCCTTGCGATTTTCCTGCATGATCCACGCCAAGCCTCGCAGCCTCTCGTCCAGAGTGGCCAGCGCCTCGGCGGTCGGCAACCCGCGGTCGAGCGGTTCATGGCCAACCACTCCGACACTCGGAATGTTGACCCACGATGCGGTCCGCGCAGATGTGACCGAGACAGTGGCGTCAACCGCGGGCATGCGCAGCAGGCGCCGCGCCCCGCCCTTCACCTGATGAACTGCGTGCCACCCCCGGGTCACCAGCGGACCGGTGAACCCCTCAGAGGTGCCTGACGCCAGCCATGTCTCCCGGATACCCCAACCGGTGATGGCGAGGCCAACCGCTTCGACCACGCCACCGAACACCATCCACGACCACGACATGAAGCCATGATCGGCGACCGACGGCGACCAGGACGGCAGCCCCGCCGGTCATGTCGGTGCGGTGGCTTAGCGTGCGACGTTCGGTACGTATCCGGATCTGGCGATGAGCGCGCTATTGATTAGTCGAGGAGCCGCGCGTCGCGCAGGAAGGTGATGACGGATGCACGGTCGAGGCACGGGTGGCCGGGCTCGGCGTCGCGGCGCGTGATCTGCCCGTTCCGGATGCCACGACGGATGAGTCCTTCGCTGCTGTCGGCAAGGCGGGCGGCGTCTCTGTAGGAGATCCACTGGCTCGGTGGGCGCATGCGGCGCTGGATGGGACCGACGGAGATGCTTTGCGGGACGATCGGCTTACTGTCGTGGCTCCAACTGAGATTGACCCGGTCTGCGTTGAACCGCTGGCTCTGCGTGGCCTTGCTTATCGCGAGGGTGTCGATCTGTGTTGCGAGGACGTCGTGCCGTTGCCTGTCATCGACGCATTGGTCCCAGACCTGCTTGACGGTGCCGACATACGTCAGTCGCTCGACCGCCGTTCCGGAGACTCTGCTTCGCGCTTCGCGTCTCGCTCGCTTCAATCTGGCAACCTCTTCGGTCTGGCGGCGTGTGTCCGGTTCGGCGCGGTCCTCGGTTAGCGCCAGCGCAGCCAATGTGATCTCGTGGTCGATGTTCGCGATTCTGTGCGCCGCTGCCGGGTCGTCGGGGACGTCCAGCGTCCGCCGGTACATGCGCTGCGCGCCCCGTTCTGCGAGCAAGCGCTGCACGACGAGGTCGCCGAGCGGTGTCGCGCTCACGATCTGTCCGCAGGGCGGGCAGTAGTACGTCAACTTGCCGTGGCTGTGGTGCCGGTACATCGGACGGCGGCAGGCGCGGCACGTGATTAGAAGGGAAAGCAAGGGGGAGGAGGATCCATGGCGTTGCCTCGCGGATGGGTGTGGCTTGTGGGTGATTGCGTGCACGAGAGTCTGGAACTGTTCGACGGTGATGAGGCCGTCGGCGGCGACGACCGGGGCTCCATTTGGGTCGCGGCGGACGTGCGGCAAGCCGTCGAGGTCCAAGCCTTTGCGAGCGTGCACCGGAAACATCCCGGCGAGCACGGGGTTACGCATCAACACGTTGACGCTTGAGTAGCCCCAGGGGCGGCCCTCGCGGCGCGTTCGGGGCCCGGGCGCTCCCGCCTTGTTGAGCCAGGCGGTCACGGAGTACACGGTGTCGCCTTGCAGCACTCGATCCACCATGCCCCGCACCCACTCGATCTGCTCGGGGTCCTGGTCGCGGACCCAGCCCGGCCCATTTGGGTGAGGCACGGAACGCCACCCGAAGGGCTGCCGACCACCCGGGATACGGCCCTCCGAGATCAGGTGTGCGCGTGCTGAGGCGATCCTTGAGGAGATCGCAGCGGCTTCCATCTCGCCGAACACAGCCAGCATCTGCGCGAAGGCTCGACCTTCACCGGTCGTCATGTCGATGCTCTGTTCCACGCACACGATCGCGGCACCACGAGCCTGCAGCGTCTCGTCCGCGTGCAGGAAGTCGATGACACGCCGCGCGAGCCGATCGACCTTCCACACGACCACGGCCTCGAACGGGATCTGAGATGCCAGCAGGCCCCGCCAGCCCGGCCGACGCTCCGGCTTGTTGTGGGTCGCTGACACGCCGTCGTCGATGAACTCGCCTACCACCCGCCAATCGCGCGCCGCAGCGTACTTCCGACCCGCTGCTATCTGACGCGCTACCGACACCGACTCCTCGGTAGTGACTGAGATCCGTGCGTAGAGGACAACTGGGCGCTTGGTCACACATCAAAACACTAGGCCGAAAGCCGTGAAGCACCAGCGCGTCTCCAAGCCTCATGCCAGTGGAACGCCTTCCCACGGCGGCGAGACGGGCGTGGAACCAGGTCACCCCGCGCGACCATCTTCGGCACGGCGCTGACGTGCACGCCGAGCAACCGGGCGGCCTCACGCTGCGTCACCCACTCGCCCATGGCTACATACAAGTCAAGCGGTCGGTGCGGTGCGTTCGGGCGGTTCTCCATCGTCGGGGTTCACGACCTTGTACCCCATGGCGCGCAGAACGCGCGCGGCTTCCTGCGGCGCGTCCCGAACCGACGCGGCGATCTGCCTTCGTCGCCATCTGGCGCGGCTGGTGTCGAGGACGGTCTGGAAGCCAGGTTGCACGTCGACCTCGAACTCGTTCTTGAGCATCTGCAAGACATGTTCGAGCGACGGTCTCATCCTGGGGCCGCCGAGGGGGAAGTGAACATCGGAGAAGCTGAGGATTCGCTCTGTCGACATCACCTACGACTGCCTTGGCCCTCACTGCCGCCTTACCACGCTGGCCCATGAAAAGGCGGAACAGGAACTCGTCTCTGTGAGCGTGCACGTGCAGGGTGCGCAGCGGGACTCGTGGGGGCCATGCCGTGCACGAACTCGTAGCGGAACAGTGGCGTCCGGCTGTCAGCAGGAGTGAATCACTCATCCGCCGCGGCATCACGACTGGTCAGCTGACCCAGCGAAAGGTTCCACCGGGCGCACCCGTCCCTCGAGCGAGCGTCGGTCATTGCATTCCTGGACGCGCAGCGCTCTGTCGGTTGAGCGCATTCTGCGCCCCACCGGCGCGGGCCGCCCAATGCCCGCCGACCAGGTCACCGGCTGTGCTGCAGCCAGTCGGACCCGCGTGCTGCGCGGCCACTTGATCGGCTCAGCGCCGGCGCCAGTGAGGACGCGGTTCGCTGGGTCACGGAGCCGTAGGGCCAGCCGGCGGGCAGCGCCTGGGTCACCGTGACGACCTCGCAGGAGCCGCGGTAGTCGATGACGTCGAGCGGGTCGCGCCGACCGACGAAGATCACCTGGTCGGCGTTGCCGCTGTCGTTCTGGGTCGGGTCGTCGCAGTGGATCCGGTCCTCGGAGCCGTCGGGCAGCACGTAGATGGTGTCGTTGCCCTGCTCGCCGAAGACCTTGTCGGCACCCGGACCCAGGAAGACGACGTCGTTCCCCTCGTCCCCCTTGACCAGCACGTCGTTGCCCTCGCCGTCGATGAGGACGTCGTCGCCGGGACCGCCCTGGATGGCGCCGTCGTCGCCGGCGCCTCCGTCGATCCAGTCGTTGCCGGCGCCACCGATGTGCTTGTCCGACCCCTCACCGCCGCTGAGCCGGTCGTCGCCGTCGTTGCCGCCGAGCAGGTCGTTGCCGCTCTCGCCGTGGACGGTGTCGTGGCCGTCGTTGGAGGCGAGGACGTCGTCGCCCTCGCCGCCGTAGAGCACGTCGTCGCCCTGGCCGCCGTCGACCTTGTCGTTGCCGATCCCGCCGGCGACCCAGTCGGTGCCGGGCTGGGCGGTGATCCAGTCGTCGCCCGAGTCGCCGTAGACGGTGTCGTTGCCGTTGCCGGCGTAGATCGTGTCGCCGCCCCCGTAGCCGCGGACCCGGTCGCGGCCGCCGAGCGCCATCACGTGGTCGGGCTTCGTCTTGCCGTTGATCACGTCGTTGCCCGGTGTCCCCTTCGGGACCCGACCGGCCGCATGTGCGGGTCCTGCGACGAGGGCGAGGGCCAGGAGCGTGTAGGCACACGCGCGGACAGTGGCGCTCTTGCCGGCGATGCGGGACGTCAAGGTAATGGACGGTGAAGTCATATTATGCAGCATAGGACTAACCTTGCACGCGTGTCCGCCGATACGCGCGGTCGCTGCGCGCTTGGCTCTTCACTCGGCGACTTGGGCAAGGGTCGTCAGCGAGCGATCAACGGCTACGGACTTGGGCAGTGTGGTCGGCGTGGTTACGAGATCTCGCGAACCGCTGGGAAGAGAGCGAGAAACGCAATGAGACCAAACATCACGCAGCGTACGCCGGTAGCCGGCGGCTCCTGATGGCGAGCATCCAGGAACGTGCCCGCAAGGACGGCACGACCGTCTGGGCCGTCCTGTTCCGACACGGCACCCGGCAGCGCTCAAAAACGTTCCCCAGTCGCCGCGGAGCAGACCGCTTCGCCCGGATGATCGATGAGTTCGGAGCCGAGCGCGCACTTCACTACCTGAACGACGAAGACTTGACGGTTGAGGTGGGCATCAGCCTCGACGAGGTCGCGCAGCGGTGGCTGGAGAGCAAGGAGGGCGATGTCACCGTCAATATCCTCCGCGGCTACCGACGGGACTACGCGGCCTGGATCAAGCCCCGCTTTGGCCACCGCGAGGCTGCGCGCGTAACCGAGGTCGACGTGCAGGCGTGGGTCGACTGGATGAGGGTCCATCCCTCGCCAACGACGGGGAAGCCCTTGTCGCCGAAGTCGATTGCCGACCGGCACGCCATCCTGCACCAGATCTATAGTTACGGCTCGGCGAGGACTCGAAACCTCGTGCCACACAACCCGTGCAGGGAGACGAGCCTTCCGCGCCGAAAGAAGACGCCGCCGAAGGGTCTACGGATACCCGAGCCTCCACGCCCTCCTCATCGCTGGCGCGAAGGTCGACCAGGATGCCGCCGACCTCGTCGCTTTCATGGCCGGAACCGGGTGGCGCATCGGCGAGTCCGTCGCCGTGCTCGCCGGCTCGATCGAGGACGACGGGGACAAGCTCTACGTAAACATGGAGCGCGTGCTTCGGCGCGGGGTTGGGTTCACCGAAGGCGGCAAGTCGGACGCCGCGATGCGCCGGATCGAGGTGCTTGGTCCTGCCGTCGGCATGATCCGGCGACGCATGGTCGGCCTCGGCCCCGACGGGTTCCTGTTCACCTTCGCCGACGGCAGACCGGGCGTGACCCGACGCGGGCCCTGGAACGTCAACAGCTTTCGTGACTTGCGCTGGCCGCGGCTCGTGCAGGCGGCCGGTCTCACCGCGAGGCACCCCACGCCACACTGGCTGCGACACACGCACGTCGCGATCTGCATCGCGGCGGGCCTGTCGCTTGCCGAGATCCAGCGCCGCCTGGGCCACGAGGACATCCAAACGACCATCAATGTGTACGGCCGCATGATCCAGGAGATGAACGCCGACGTCGCCCACCGGCTTGCCGCGCTGCTGACCCCGGCCGAACCGTCGCTCGTCGCAGGAGCGGTGCTTGGCGAGCTCAATTAGCACTCGGTCGCGGCTGCGCATGGTGGCGCGCGAGGCCCCACGGCGAGCCGCTGATGTGGTCCGCGTAAGTGTTGCAACCGTGCACTTCAGTAGCCCCTCTCGTATTCGGCTGCCGAAACGAGTTCAGTCCGGACGATAGGCTTCTGTCTCGCAGGACTCCTCGCAGAGTAAGCTCCGGACCTCACCGCATGCCGTCCGTGCCAGCCAGCCCGGATTCGAGGCGGTAAGCGTCGAACCGCTTCTGGACGGCCTTGCGACGGGCAGGGCTGGGGTCGCCATGCAGGAGCCGATCCACAGCCACAGCCCATTCCAAGGCGGCTTCTTGAGTGACCGGCATAGGTTCCACGCCAGCAAGGGCAGCAAGACCCGGCAGACGGCTGGCCCACACGGCTGATGACCCGCTGTATTCGCCGTCGAGCTGCGCCCGTCCCACCAGGAGCAGCGCTAGCCACTTCGCCACCTGATAGTTCGGAAGCTACACCCCAGGAAACCAAATCCTCAGTCAGAGGACTGCGACGCCGACCCGAGTCGCCAGGCGTATCTCGGTCGCGAAGCCTCTGCATGGCGGTCTTTCCTGAGTACTGGCCACGCCGTGGCCCCGTTCGAGGAACCTTCCCGTCTATCGCATGGAGCACCACTGCGAGGCCGGGCTCGATCAGCGAGATCAACGCAGGTACCGGTTCGGCACCCGTCTCGTGCGCAATGGTCTCAACAGCGATCCTCGCCAGAGTCGCGCTGCGTTCACCGCTGCCACTCGACACCGGCGCCTGCACCGACTCGATCTGCCATTCGGGAACTGGCCTCTCCCGAGGCGAAGGAGGCGGGGGAGGAGGCGTCATTCGGCCCGCTCCACGTCGGCGACGACACGCGTCCCGATACGCCGACACGACCGAGGTTCTTCTAGGCACACGGTGCCAGCGGACATCTCACTCACAACTGCACCCAGTTCCCCGTCGAGCTGCAACGCCTAGTGGCGGCCTGGCCTCAGCATGGCCGCGTGAGACCACAACACAGTGTGACTGTATTGATCCGACGTATGGTTCGCGCACCGGCCCTTCAGCCGACACCTCTCCCGTATTGCCTATGTCCCTGCAGCCCATCTCGCCTCCACCGCTCGTCGGATGACTAACTCCCTCTCTCCTATGGAGGGCCAAACCCCACCGCGAGCAGTCCTCCTGCATCAGAGAGAAGTCCCACCCGTTGCCATGGAGAGGCGAGCGGCTAGTCGAGCTACTTGATGCCCTGCGAGCGTTCGCGGTGACCCAGGACGCTGACGGATAGATCGAGTGCGTACCCCGGTCGCGCAACCTCTGGATGGCTGTCTTTCCTGAGTACTGGCCACGCCGTGGCCCCGTTCGAGGAACCTTCCCGTCTATCGCATGGAGCACCTCTGCGAGGCCGAGCCTCGACCAGCGAGATCAACGCAGGTACCGGTTCGCACCCGTCTCATGCGCAATGGCCTCAACAGCGATCCTCGTCAGAGTCGTGCTGCGTTCACCGCTGCCACTCGACACCGGCGCCTCAGTCGACTCGATCTGCCATACGGGAACTGGCCTCTCCCGAGGCGAAGGAGGCAGGGGAGGGGGCGCCATCCAGCACGCTCGGCAACTGCCACGACGACCGCCATGGCACGTCCCCGGCCATCCGGCACGCCCGCCAAACTTCCGGACGGACGGTGCCGGTACAAACCCCACTCACCGTTGCACTCCTTCTACGTCGCGCTGCGACATGAACGACTTGGCGCGCGGACGCCCCACGGTCTCCCCGTGATCGGTTGGCATCGATGAGTGGACTGCGCCATGCGAGCGTGCCCAAATTCCCTGCCATCGGCGTGGAGACGCCGTGGGCGACGAGCAGGGTGCCGCGTCTTCGGGTTCCGTTTCGGTTGCATCCTTCCGCTACTTACCAGCAACATCCGGGCGACTCTCAGATGGACGCCGCGAAAGACTTGGATTGGACCGAACGGTCTGGAGCAACCTCAAGATGCTGACCGCCGCAGGCGCTGCAATAGAGCGCTTCGCCGAGGACAGGCGGTTTCGCTCCTACAGCGTCGACGAGGCTCAGGTACAGGAGCTGGCGCGCGACCTCGTTGCGTTCCCGCTCGGCACGCCAACCGCTGACCCTCCCGAGCGAAAATGCGCGGCGGTGCTCCATGGGCAAAGGCAGAAACCCTCAATCTGGGATGTATTCACGTTACTTGTAGTTACCTAGATGTATGTTCGGCCCATGAATACGACTCTCCGTAGCGGCGTTGCCGCGCTTGCGTTCGTTTCCCCGCTCGTGATGATGACTGCGCCGGCCCACGGAGTCGGGCCCGAGGCAGGTGCACCCACATTCCGCTCGTGCGATGCCCTCTTGCGGGTGTACCCCAATGGTGTGGCCCAGGGCCCAGCTGCAGCTACGAAGGCTGTCCGCGACGGCTACTCGCGACCCGCGACCACGCCGCGGGCGCGAGCGGTCTACCAGGAGAACAAGTCGCGGCTGGACCGTGACTCTGACGGCACCGCCTGCGAAAACTAACGCCCTGCAACGACAGACGTAGCCGCAGTGCCCAAAACGCCGAGATCGGCGCCAAGACGCGCTTCGCGGGTCGCCGCAGCGACCTCAGAGGCGGTCACTCGATACCGTCGAGTGCCGGAGTAGCTGAGTCGTGCCATGCGTTGGTGTCAGCGAGCGTCGGGAGACGTCAAGAGATGCTTGACGAGCGGCCAGGCGCCGTTCGAGTCGTTGCACAGTACCGTCCAGGTGAAACCAGTGATGGGATCGTGATGGGAATGGAAGGAAACGCCCGCGTCGCAGCCGGTCAGCATGATTCCTGGGCCCTCCCGGTCGAGGTAAAAGCCAAGGCCGTAGCGCAACTCTTCTTCCTTGTCTTCAGAAAGCGGGGTAGTCATCTGGTCCACGGTGGACCGAGGCACGATGTGCCCGGCCATCAACGCCTCCCAGAAGGAATCCATATCGGCAAGGGTGGTGTACATACCGCCGTCTCCGTTGCCGAGCACTGGAAGATTGAAGACGTTGGTCCGGCCGTTCCTGAGGTAGCCGATCGCCGTGTCGGCCGGAACAGCGTCCGAGCGCAAGAAACCTGAGCGGTTCATGCCCGCGGGCTCTAGCACGCGTGAACGCACCAGCTCGTGGTACGCCTCGCCGGAGGCTCGTTCGGCCAGCACGGCTAGCACCATGAAGCCGCCATTGTTGTACGCGTAGCGAGTGCCTGGCTCGAAGACCTGGGCATGACCGTCGAGCAGGGGCAGGAAAGCGCTGGTCGTGGTGAGTTCATTCGGCGGCACCGAGAACGGGTAGTCATCGATGTCGCCGAGCGTCGACTCGTCCAGGTAGTCGCCGATCCCTGATCGATGCGACATCAAGTGAGCGATCGTCACGCGACCGCCGATTAGCGGTAGGTCGTCACCCAGAAGGGAGCGCGCAGTCGTGTCGAGCCTGAGGCGTCCCTGCTCCGCGAGTGACATGATCACTAGTGCCGTCATGCCCTTGTTGCCACTTGCCATAGCAAAGCGATGCCGTGTCGTATTGGCGACGCCGAAGGCTCGGTGCGCGTAGCCGTAGGCTGATTGCCAGTTCCCGACCTTTACGGCGCCGCTAAACTTGGTCGACTTAATCAGTTCGAGGAGTCCCTTGGGAGGTTGGGTCATATGTCAACTATGCACCGGCTGCCACACATGTACCAAGATCTAGTGACATATCATGAAATGACGTCATCAGCGGTACAGCTGATCATGTCAGCGCGTCGATGGCCTCCCGACAGCGCAGCAGCTGGATGCGGGACGGCTTGTCGGTGGGAAGCGCCGACGTATCCACCGTGCAGCGGATCCTGTCCAGCAGAGCGGGCAACGACTCGGCCGAGACGGCCGCTGAGGAGGTCGACGTAGTCGCCACCCTCACCGGACTCGGTTGAGCGCCGCGCAGGTCGCGAAGCGTGGTCCAGCGTGAGCGCCTCGTAACGTTCAACAGCCTTCGATGCCAGCGCCGATCCGCTGATGATCAGGGCGGTGTCCAATCGGCGCGCTTGATCCGGGCCGGCGCCCCCACACCTATGTCGTGAGCTCGACCGTGCACGCCGAGCTCCTGGAGCTCTGCGGGAGTTCGCAGTAGAGATGTCGGCGGTTGGGGTCTCGCCATACCCAAAATTGGGGATGTGTAATCACTTCATCTGTGGTTACCTAGATATCAGCCGATCTCCGGCAGGTCCCCCGATGTCGGAGATCGGCTTTCCAAACCAGCACGAGGCAGAGTCCACACCACATGCCGGGTGTACTCACACCCCGACGGGGCAAGGGCTCGACCGAACTCGACCCATGCTGGCCTCCCGGCCCGGAACGCTCCACCCCCCGACGGGAGCAGTTCCGGGTCGGGACTCACCTGTTCGGATGCCCGTCCGCAACCCCACTCACTTCAAGGCCCGAAATCCGGGCGTTCTGCATGTCCGGGAGGTGTGGCCCTCATGACCGTACGCACTATGCCCATCCCGAGCGATGCAGGTCGAGCCGCCTGCTCCGACCCGTCCGTGCTGCCCCTCGTCGACGTCGCCTTCGCCAAGCCAGGCGGACCCGAAGCCCAGCAGATGAAGCAACACCTCTGCCGCAACTGCCCCATTATCGAGTCCTGCTACGCCTGGGCCATGACCCACGGCGAAGCCGGGATCTGGGGCGGCCTGTCGCCGCAGGTCCGTGCACGGCGTGGCGCACCAAGGACCCTGGCCGCAACTGCCCCGTTATCGAGTCCTGCTTCGCCTGGGCCATGACCCACGGCGATGCCGGGATCTGGGGCGGCCAACGACCGGATCTGGACGGTTGTCGCATCTCGACAGTCCCGCCCGCCAAGTTAGCGCCGGGTCCCACCCGGAAATGGAGAGAACGCATGAACAGTGGACAGCCGTGGAACGGCGGCTGCGACCACGCCGGAGTCGGGCTCGGTCGTACGCGTACCGGTCGCCGATCCTCTTTCGGTTCCTGTGGCCGTTGCCGTCAGACACGCCCCGCGACATCATCAGGTGGTGGAGTACAGCGAGGTCAAGGCGATGCTGCTGCGGCATTGGGCGCATACGGGCGGACCGAATGAGCAGATAGCGTCGGACATCTATCACCAGGACGCGTTGCTCGAGTTCCCACAGTCCGGGGAGCAGTTCCGCGGCCGAACCAACATCACGTTGTGGAGGAGCGCCTATCCGGCGCGGTTGCAGTTCGAGCCGCGCGTGATCCGAGGCGCGGGTGATGTGTGGATCGCCGAGGGAACGGTCCGTTACGACGACGGCGATCCGATGCTCTTCGTCAAGATCGTCTACTTCCTCGGGGGTCTGGTGGAACGAGAGACGATCTACATCACCGAGCACTTCGCCCCCGCGGACTCCAGAGCCGCATTCTCGGATCTGACCAGCCTCGAAGCCACCCCGGGCTTACCGGTCGTTGTCGACGGTGGGTCTTGACCACGTCCATCCGAGCCGTACCGACACAGCGCCTCCTCTGCACGATCTGGCGGACTGACGCGCGTCCCGTATGCAGATCTCTGGGTCGAGATCAAAGAGGGGTTGGCGACGTTGCCGCTGTTGGGGCAGGACTCGTTGGAGCAGTACGTCACGAGGGTCGCGTTTCTTGTCCGGCAGTACCTCTGCGGCGCGTGAGGCGACCTCGTCAGCCACCAGCGGGCTGCTCGTAATGGCTCCCGCCGAGGGCGTCGACCGCAGTGACCTCGCCGGCAGTGAGGGCCGCCCGGATTTGGGCGCGGGTGATCGGTTCGGTCAGGTCTTTCCAATATGCTCCGGATCGGCGAGCTCGCCGAACGGGTCGTGTCGAGCCAGAGCCGGTCAGCCGGAGGGGAACCGGTGCCAGGTCTGCCGCGTCGCATCGCCATGATGACAATGAAGCGAGCGTGTCTCGCGGTCCTGCTCGGCTTAACAATCGGTGCCGGTGCCGGTGCCGGTGCCGGTGCCGGCGCCGCGGCCGCGGCCGATCCCCAACCGGTGACACCGTTCGTAGCAGACAACAACCAGGATGATCCCGCACTGTTCGGAGCCTGGGAGAGGTGGCAGTCCAAGAGCATCGACGACTACGTACTCACCGTGCGGATCAGCTGCTACTGCGTGCCAAGCGGTGCCGTACGTACAGTGGTGCGCAACGACAGCATCCGTTCGGTCACCGAGGGCGAGGAGCGGCTGCGCCCAGGCAAGGGATACTCCATGGACGAGCTGTTCACCATGCTCCGCGAGGCGTCCACCGAGGCGGACCGGGTGGAGGTCCACTACGCCAGCCGGGGAGTGCCGAAGTCCATTATCATCGACCCCGAGCAGATGGCGGCCGACGAGGAGACCTACTACGCGGTCTCCCTCACCCGCCTCGACCGGACCTGACACCAACGTGACCGCCTCCCGCGCCAAGATGGGTGACGGCCCGCACGAGGCACGGCCCATCGGTGTGTGGTGGTGTCGATGTCGGGTTCAGTCAGCGACTTGATGTTCACGCCACGATCCTGGAGCTGGCTGATCCTCTCGTTCGCCATCGTGGTGCTGCCCGCGAGCCGGTCCAAATGCCCGCACGACGAGAGTGTTTGCCGCGCGCAGGTACTCCCTGCACACGACCCACTCGTTCGATCCGGAACCCGGCTGGACTCGCCATGGTCGACGCACACCCGCTCACAAGCCGGCGGCTGCGAGCTCGCGCTCCTAGGCGCCGCGGTCCCGGTCGTGAGTTCTGGTGTAGCCGATCATCATGTGGCCCCACTAACGGTACCGGCGTGGTTTCGGTCCAATTGGGTTTCGGGCCTTGGGTTGTGGGTCGTGTGGCTCCGCATGTGGCGCTCTGGTCGACCAGCGGCGTAGGGGGTGGCCCGAAAACGACCGTTAGTGGGCGGCCGCGATTCCGCCGCGATAGCTCTCCATCGGCCGAGCCGGGACCTGCCGCTCAGCACCGGCTTGCCGTAGCGGAGCCGATCCGGGAAGCCCACGACGAGCACCCATCGCAATCTGGAAGCTCCATGACGCCTCGCTCCCGCCGCAGCTTGATTGCGGTGTTCCACGACACACCTGACCAATCCGCTGCGTGCGTGATCGGAGCGCCCACACAGAGCAGGACGTAGAGATCCTCCTGAGCCTCAATATCGAGACCACCTTCGCTACCACAACAGCTCTTCAGTCAGCGTTGCTTCGCTGATGGGTCCGCCCCCACCGGAACTCGGAAGAGCTGGTCTGACCGGGTTGCACGACGATGGTGATCGTCGGTGTGCGGGATCGGCCGATGCGGCGGTTGCCGTAGTAGCGGATCCAGATTCGGTGGCGTCCAGCCTCGAGGCCGCGGATACGGAACGTCTGCTGGGTGCCGCGGTCGGCTCGTAGGTATGGCGTCATGAGGGTGGTTTCGCCGTCGACAATACGGAGCCGGCCGGTGACTTGTCTGGGCACCCCGGGCGCTGTTACGCGGATCGTGGCGACGGCGGTTTGTCCTTCGGCGATCGCTTTACGCTTGAGCCGCAGCCTGGAGGTCGAGGTGTAGCGCTCAACCCTCGCGCGGTGGGTGTCGGTGGAGATGATGCCGTGGTGTTCGGCGGTGGTGATGATGTCGACTGCGATGCGGTCGCGTACGTCGGCCGGCCGCAAGAGGAAGGTCGCGCCTGTGGCTTCAGGGATCGGGACGCCGTTGCGCGTCCACTGGAAGGTCGCGGTGGTGGGACCGTCCCACCTGCCGGGCTGCGCGGTAAGGGTGTTGCCCGGTCGGGCGATTCCGGTCAGCGAGGAGGACGTGAGTCGCCTCACTGGGAGTGGGGTGATGGTGCGGTCGTGAGTTTCGGTCCTGATGGTGCCGACCTGCTCGAGCGTGGAGGTGATGCGCACGCTGATGCGGTGGCCGACGTGGGCGTCGGTGAGGTCGAACGTCGTGCCGGAGGCGGCGGGGACTCGATCCCGTCGAGGAGCCACTGGTAGTTGTGGGTGGGGGGTAGTTCCACTCGGCTGGGATCGCGGTGAGGGTGTTGCCGGGTAGCGGGATCCCGTCGAGCCGCGATGGCTGAGTCAGGCCGGATCCTCGGGCACGGTCCACCCTGGGGTGGGGTCACATGCGTCGCCGTCGCCGTCCTCGTCGGTGTCCGATTGAGCCATGTTCTCCACCGCCGGGCAGTTGTCAGTCTCGGTGGGGATCTCGTCGCCGTCGACGGTGATGGCCAGATGTTGGGTGGCCAGCGAGACCCGGTCGGTGTCGTCGGTGACGAACAGACCGAGGGAACCGGTGAACTCGTCGTCGAAGGTGTGGACCACTTCCGGAGTCGTGGTCATCTCATCAGGGACGCGGTCGCCGTTGTAGTCCCACCCGTAGGAAACGATCTCCCCGGTCGGGGAGTAAGAGCCGGAACCGTCGAGCTCGACGGTGGTGTCCACCTTGGCGACGGTGGGGTCGGTGATCCAGGCGTGTGCCCGGTTGAGGTGTCGTCGATGGCGACCTGGAGGACCTCGGCGGTCTCATCGGGGCTGGGGGCCACGAAGATGCGACCGGACGTGTCGTCGACAACCCGCTGCAAGGCCGGGCTCGCCGAGGCATTCCCGGTATCGACCACCGAGATCGCTGCCGGGTCCACAGACCAGGCCTTGTCGATGACGTCCTTGATGGAGATGTCGGTAAACGGTTCTAGTGCATGCGGGCCGTTGTCGCTGACCACGATGGCGGACTTCTTCACGCCCTCGCGCCACCGAAGCTCCAGGGCGGTCATGAGCCCGGAGAACATCGTCTCCGCGTCCCCGCCACCGCCGGCGGCCCTGAGCCGCTGGGCTGCGGCGATGATCTCGGTGGGCTCGTAGGTGAAGTCCTGTTCCAACCGCGAGGTGTAGTCGACAGGATCGCCGCTAAATCGGGGATCCTCGCGGAAGCTGACCAGCGCGAACCTGATGCTGTTGGCGCGCTCGACGGCGGAGTCGAGGACCTGTGCCAACTGCTGTCTCAACACCCGCAGCTGGGGCCTCGCCGACTCGCTCGTGTCGACTGCCAGCACGACGTCGGCATCGCCAGCCGGCTTGCGCCCGTCAGCTGTGTTGAACGCCGTAGCACCGCCGGCGGAGTCGTGGAACAGGTGCTCCATGTACTCGCGGTGACCATCCGGGTTGGGGTGGTTGGACTCCATGTTGCAGTCACCGGTCAGCGCCACAAACTCGTGCAACCACCCCCAGCAGGGTTGCCTGTGCCGTAGTCCGGGTTCGGCTCATGTCCCGCGAAGTGTTCAGGCAGGCCGCGGTCATTGTCGCTGGCCCCGCGCGGCACGATCACCCTCGTCGCACCGAACTCGGCGTTAAGCTCGTCGGCCATCTCGGCGATCATCTCGTCACCGTCCAGCCCCAGACAGGAGCCAGCCACCTGAGCTCACCTGCTCGCGGATGATCCCGGTACGTCCACTGCCGTGCTTCTCACTGATGGCTCGCCTTCCCCGCGAGGGGTCTCAGGGCTGCTGCGATGGCTGCGTAGATGACACCGTTGACCAAGGACGCAATGGCGACGTTCACCAGCCCGGGCCAGTTCGCCACTACGTCTGCCAGTGGGCGGAGCACGGCACTGGCTGGAACAAGGAACGGCAGCAGGGCCTCGCCGGTGGGGGAAAGGAGGGCGAGGAAGGTGGCTGGCATGGTGATCGCTACACCGACAACGAAGCTCCAAAACGCCCACCGCTTCGCCGCTACGATGGCTTGCTCACTGTGCCGGTGATCAAGGAACGAGTCATTCGCATCCGGGCCCCGACCTCTCTCGGTGATCATGCGGCGCACGATCTCTCACATTGAGTCTAGCGGCTATAACGTCAAATGTGGCGAACAAGGGACCGGGCCGGGGACACGGGGGTCCCGCTGGCAGAGCTCGCCTACGGTGCCGGACGGCGCCGATGCCCGTCAACGAGCCGGAGATGCACAGGCCCATCAATGAAGATACCCAATTTGGGGGAGAGTATAATCACTTCATCCATGGTTACCTGAATATCAGTTGATCGCCGGCGTTAGTTCCCCGGGGTGTCGGAGATCTTCTCTCGGGTCGGCGCGAGGCGTCAGGGTCCGCACCACATATCGGGTGCACGACGCACCAGACGAGGTGAGGGCTCAGTCGCTCTTCCAATCATGCGGGCCTCAACTTCCGTCCTAACCGGGACGCTAGACACTAGTAGATAGGGATTCCATGAAGGCACGAACCATGAAGCGACGCTTCCTCTCAGTGACGGCGATCAGCATCGCCGCGATCGCCGGGATTGCCGCGTCCGTTGGGCCGGCTGCGGCCGAGCCCGGCATCGCCACCAACCACAACGAGACGCTGGTCCGCGACTAGGGTCGTCTCTGGCATGAGGGCGAGGGAGGGCCTCGGCCCTTCCTCGCCTTCAGCCGTTTGGAGTGGGATGGCTTTCTTGCGCGGCGTGGGTACGCGTGTCCGCATGGCGCGCGTCGATGTCCTCTGCGGCAAGGCGCAGCGCTATCTCAGCGTCGGCTTGTATGCGCGGGCGGAAGCTGTCTCGGCAAGGGCCCTCGCCGAGGGCAGCTACCTTGCCGCAAGCCAACGACGTTCTCGATCGGCAGTTGGACGTTGGGCTTGTCCATGGGGAACGTGCGGACGGCCAGGGAGACGTTCGGGACGGGTGAGTGTGTTTCGTGTAGCTCGTAGGTCTCACCAATGGTCAGCTCTCCGTCGAACACCGCGCGTCCTGTGCTGTCGGTGACGAAGGGCGCGCCGATTGCCTCGCCCACCGTCCCGTCGGTGGACTGGTGCCGGATCTGAAAGACGAACCCGCGGCGCTCGAAGCGGCGGTTCGGGTCGTTCTGGTCACGCACGCGCTTGTGGACGACCAGGCGGCCCTTGGTGGGTCGCCGGCTGGGGGTTTCAGCGGTGAAGACCGCCGCGACGAGCCCGCTGTCGTGGTGAGGCGGCACGAAGTAGAAGCCCACGCGAAGCACCTGGGCGAGCCCTCGATCGGGGTCGAGTAATGCGTCACGGCCTGCACCTTCGACGGGGAATTTGGACTCCAGACACCAGTCGTTGAACACCACGTCGAACTGGTCCAGGGTGGCCTGGAAAGAGCAGAACTGCAGTGTCTGTATCTGTCCGGCCAGAATCTCGCGGCGTTGGTCGTCGGTGCTGCACAGCTCCCAGACCTCGCGGACGGTCCGTCCGAGGTCGGCAAGGACCTGTGTAGATCGTTTGCCGGCTCGTCGTCGCACGCGGGCGCGCTCGCGCTTGGCCACGAAGACACTGGCCCGCAGCATCGACGCACCCCACTCCCACTCCCCCTCGACTGAGTGGTGTGCCCACTGCGCCACCCGAATGTGCCGCTACGAAACCGTGCGCCCGTAAACGACCGGGCCCAGGACGAGGCGTAGTCGCCGGCATCTTCGGGCGTCACCTCGTAGACTTGGGTGATGCCGCCTTGCGGGGTCCTCGACAAAGCTTTCGAACGGGTCCATGACGCCGTCAGAGTGCGCCTGCGCGTCGGTATCGGACTCGAAGGCGCTCAACTGCCGTAGGACACCGAGAGCGGGCGAGCGAAAGCCGGCGTTCAGTGTGTCGACCGGTTCTGGGAGTCCCGTGGGGGCGACACCGCCATGCGCGTCGGTTGACAATCACTTCTCCAGTGGGAACGTTTCGAGAATGGCGCCGGTGAGCCCGGTGCGCTCGTCGACGCCCTCAGCGGTGTTTGCGGTCTGGGTCACAGCCCTCGATGGAGAAGGTGCACATCTGGTCGACCACCGGTGCGGCCTGCCTTCGGCCGCGATCGACCTCGCCGAGCGCGCTACCGTCGTCCCCGGGCCACCCGTTGACCTGCTCGACGAAGACCGCGTTGCCGGTACGCCCGATTTGGTAGATCGAGCCACCCCCCGGCGTCTGGTCCTGCAACAGCGCCCGTGCGGTGTACACCAGCGATTCCTCGGTGCCGAGATCGGAGTCGTAGACGATGACGTCACCCTCATGGGTTTGGGCGCAACTCTCCACCACCGAGCGGATCCTGTCGATCTGTGCGGCCGCGGCGGCTTGGTCCGCATACAGGGTCAGCGCGCGATTGCCGCTCGACTCGCTGCCGCGCTCGGCGTACCCCACTCCGAGACGATCGACGCCGACACCCTCCAGCGGGGCTGCGCATACGCCATCAGAGATCGACCGAGCGTCGGGGACGCCTTCGAGCCCTGGGTTCCAGCCGTTGGTCAGTTCGAAGTCTGCTGGGACGCGCTGCTGCCACCCGGCGGCCGGCTGGATGGCCACCGACACATCTGGGTGCGGGTCGGCCTGAGGTCCGCCGGTCGCGACCAGCGCGGTCGGCGTCGCGACGATCGCCACCGCGACGACGCCACCGAGGGTGGCTAGCACGTTGTTGCGGCGGCGCATCCGGTTGCCGCGGCGGCGTACCTCCGAGGCGGGGAGCGGAGTGATGGTCAGTCCTGGGGTGGTGAAGTGTTCGAGCTCGTCCGTCGGGTCAAACATGGTCCATCCCTTCCTGGTGGCTGCGGCGGTGGTCGTCAGCTAGCAACGCGGCGAGCCCGGCGCGGCCCCGGCTGAGCCGGGCCTTGATGGTTCCTTCAGGGACGCCGACCTCGCGGGCGACATCGTGCACGGACAGGTCGGCGACGTGGTGCAGGACCAGTGCCAGTCGCTGCGCCTCGGGCAGCTGCTTGAGCGCCGCCACCAGGGCGACGTGCATCTCGCTCGGCGCTGCGGTCTCGGTCGCCAGACCTACAGCCCGGTATGCGGCTCCGTTCCCGCGCATCGTCCGGCGCCAGCGGCTCACCGCGAGCCGGTACGCAGTCGTGCGCACCCAAGCTTGGGGGTGCTCCGCCTTCTCCAGCTTCTTGCGGTGGGCCCAGGCCCGCACGAACGCTTCCTGGACGCACTCCTGCGCCTCGTCGCGATTGCCGATCATGGCATAGACCTGGCCGGTGATCCGCTGGAACGACGCGGTGTAGAAGTCTTCGAACTCGCGTTCGTCCATCGACTCTGGTCCCGCTCTCTTCTCGTCAGTCTCGTGACCAGCGGTGCCTGCCGATCGACGGGGATACGCCCTGGCAAGGCGCAAGGTTGCACGCGCATACGAAACTTCTTGGCTCGCTCAGCACGTAGCGTTGAAGGTTGGACGGTTCGAACGTTTCGCCGTCGACGCAGTCGAGTTCGCCTTGGAGTCGTATTCGGCTCAAGGCCCCATACGACGGCCTGACCGATGGCACCGGTGCCGACGAGGGCTGGTCGGGCCTCCACGAGCGACGGTGGGGCGAGGTCCGGTTCGGTGCCAGGTTCGAATGCGGTGAGCGTGGAGGTGTCGGCGCACTTTTCGGCGAGAAGACGGTCTTCGGCTCGGTCTTCACCGTGATGTCCGCGACGCCCCACATGACGATGAGCGCGTCGACCGGAACCTCGAAGCCGACGGCCGCGCTGAGTAAAGAAGGTTTCGATGTCGCGGAGCCGTCGCCTTATGAACTCGTCGGGAACATCCATGAGAACCCAGACCTCCCAAAGCAAGCCGCCTAGCATCGCGGCATGCACCTCATGGTCACGACGAGCGCTCCCTGGTGGGGCGCTCCTCTCCTAGCTGCCATCGCGTTGCTCTTAGGTTCCGGCCTCACACTCTTGGTGGCGTGGTTGCGAGGACGTAGCGACCAACGGCTCACGGACAAGCGGCGGTGGGACGACATCATCCTGGAGACTGCCGTGCAGATTGAGTCCACCTGTTCAGAGATTGCCGGCATCGGCAGATATGGGTTACGTCAAGTCACCCACTATGCACCAGACTTCCATCGAATGAACTCCCTGCTGGCTGTGGGGGCAGCTTGAGCCCCGTAGCGCGCTGAGCCAGGTGCCGCGATCATCTAAGGACTCGAAGCGCGAAGCACGGCGTGGCCCAGTGGTGCTCATCGCAGTCAGTCGGCCAGGCCGCTGTGACTCAATGACCTCACTCGTCGTGAGTGGTCCGTGGCGACTGATCGTTGGTGGGGCGAAACGGCGCGTCTTCGCGGACGCTGGGAACGATGATGTGGGGGTCAGGGTTGAACGCCGGCGGCTGAGGCGGCGCTACTGCTTCCTGGTCCTCCCCGCCGGTCTGGGCGCTCATGAGGCTCTCCGAGACGAAGGTCCGTGCGTGACGGGGTCGTCACCTGGTGCTGTCAGGTGGTTGCGCGCGAGGTACTCCCGAGCAGCCGCTTGGTCCTGCTCGCGGATGCGGTCGTTGCCCTCGATGTTGCCGATGATCTCCGGGTCCGGCCGAAACGGCGGCACGACGGGCGTGGCCTCGTCGACTGCCTGTGCTGTGGTCATGGGCTGCCACCTCCTTCATCGGACGTATTCCACGATAGACCCCGCGAGTATCAAGAGCACAGCCAAGCTCAGAGCCCAGGTAGCCAGCCGCAAGCGACCGACCTTGGTCTCGAGGCGGGCTTCGTCCTTCTCGTAGATGTCGATACGTGTGTCGAGGAGCGCGAGCTTCGTCTGGTCGAGCTCGCGCGTCAGGTACCGATTGCGGAGTTGGCGCGGACCAATCGCGCCAGCGACACGTGGCCACAGAGACCAGCCAGCCAACCCCGCCGCGATCGCGGCCACAACCTGAGCCAGCAGCAACGGCAGACCGGGGTCCTCGGGCGACAAGCCAATCAGGATGCCGCCGAAGCCAAGGATGAGGCTGGCGCGGCCGTCGAAAGCCGTACCTCGACGCTCCTGCTCGGCCAGAAGCGCGTCGAGCTCGGTCCGGACCACGTCCAGCGAGGGAAGTGGTGTCTGGCCGCTCACTTCAAGGCTCGCGAAACGGTGGCCCGGCCAACGCCAAGAGTCTTCCCGATCTGGGTAACTGGCACCTTGGCCTCGAGAAGTCGAGGCGCCGCCTCAAGCTTGTCCGGCGCTATCACGGTGGGCCGGCCACCAAAGCGGCCGCGAGACCGTGCTGGAGCTCAGGGTTGTGTTCGCCCTTCGACACTCGGGAGTAGCCGATCACGTTGCCGCCACCGTCTGTCATCAACTACCACTCCTCGAGTTCCCGGGACCGCACCCCATCCTCGCGGGGCGCCCGTCCGAAAACGGGGGCACCACGCGGTTCTGGCGCACATAGGTTTCGGGCGGGTTTTGGCACACCATGGCCACGCTCAGCCAACGCGCGGTGAACCTCGCTGCCGGGCACTGCCCGAAAACGACCGTTTACGGTGCGCGCCTCTGGCTGACGAGACACTCCGGCTCAGCCGGTTGACGGGTTGTTCCTAAGGCGCCAGAGACGACGACTGCAGCATGGACGAGGTAGCCGTTAGACCGCCTAGCCTCTTGAGAACGATAGGTCTGCTAACTGGTCGGCGTGACGGTGAGGGTGAGGGGTCGAGACCTTGAACGTCCTACCACGCGGTTGCCGTAGTAGCGGACCCAGATGCGGTGGGTGCCAACTGCGAGGCCGTGTAGTTGGAGTTGAGTCTTCCCGTTGTGGGCTGTCGTGAGGTAGGGCAGCAGGATTGTGTCGTGTCGGTTGACGACGCGGAGTCGCCCTGTGACGGGCCGGTTGTGGCCGGCGGCCGCGACGGTCACTCTCAGGTTGACGACGTGGCCCTGCTTGATCGTCGACTTGTTGACCTTGATGGTCGTGGCGGAGACGTACCGCTCGACGCGCACCCTGTGGGTGTCAATGGCGATGACTCCATGATGGGGTGCGGTCGCGGTGAGAGTGACCGCGATGCGCGCGCCTCGGTCCGAGGGGCGCAGCCGCAACGTGGGTCCGGTAGCTGCCGGGATGGGACGACCATCGCGTGTCCACTGGAACGTGGTGGTGGTAGGCCGGTCCCATCGGGCGGGGTGTGCGGTCAGGGTGGTGCCTGGTCGCGGCGTTCCGGTCAGCGAGGAGGACCCAAGCTGGCTCACCTGATGTGCGTCGATGAGGACCTCGTAGCTGCGTGAGGCCACGATGCCCACGTCATCGACCCTGGTGACCAGTTCTACGGCGATCTTGTGCCCGACGTCTGCCTCGCGCACCGTGTAGGTATTGGTCGTCCCGTCCGGGATCGGGTCGCCGTCGATGAGCCATTGGTAGGTGTGCGCGGCGGGTTCTGACCACTCGCCCGGGTCCATGGTCAGGACCTGACCCGGGGTCGGCAGCCCTTCGAGCTTTTGGGGGTCGCGTGTTGTGTGGGTCGTCCGGGATAGTGGGGCCGGTAGGGTCGCAGGCGTCACCGATGCCGTCTTGGTCGGTATCGATCTGTCCCATGTTGTCGACTGCAGGACAGTTGTCGATCGCGGTGGGCACCTCGTCCCCATCGACGGTGATAGCCAGAGGGGCGGTGGCGATGGCGACTCGTCCGTTCTGGTCCGTCACGTGCAAGCCGACCTCGCCGGTGACCTCGTTGTCGAACGTGTGAACGACTTCGGGAGTGGCGGTGGTCTGGTCCGGGACGCGGTCGCCGTCGAAGTCCCAACCGTAGGACACAATCTCACCGTCGCTGGCATACGAGCCCGAACCGTCGATCTCAAAGATCGCGCCCGGCTTCCCGACGTAGGCGTCGTTGATCCAAGCGTGAGGACGATCCAGTGTGCCGTTGACCGCGTCCTCCAACGCAGCGTCGACGACGTCGTCGCTGGCGGCATCGTAGAACGCGCCGGCCGTTTCCTCGACCAGCCGGCGAGCGCCGGCATCCTCGACCACGTTGCCGGTGTCCACGATCGAGATCGCGGCCGGCGCCTCAGCCCAGGCCTTGTCGATCACGTCCTTCAAGCTGATGTCGGTGAACTGCTCGGGAGTATGGGGCCAGTTGTCGCTGACCACGACGAGCGATCTCTTCACCCCGGTCCGCCAATCCAGCTCCAGCCCGCTCATCAACCCCGACAGCATGGTCTCGTAGGCCCCGCCACCACCGGCTGCCTCGAGGCTCTGCACCGCGGCCACAATCGCTGCGGGATCGTCTGTGAAGTCGTGCTCCACCCGGGAGGTGAAATCGATCGGGTCGCCGCTGAACCGCGGGTCTTCGCGGAAACTGACCAGAGCGAACCTCACCGTGTTGGCGCGAGACTTCGCTCCGTCGAGGATGCGCCCAACCTGGGACCTCAGACGTGCCAGCTCGCCATCCATGGACGCGCTGACATCGACTGTCAAGACGACGTCGACGTCGCCGGTCGGTTTGCGGTTCACACCCGCACCGAACACGCCAGCCCCGCCAACTGCAGCGGTGTGGACGTGGGCGGCGTACTCGCGAAGGCCCTCAGGATTGGCGTGGTAGTACTCCAGAATCGCCTCCTCGGTCCCCGCGGCCCAGAAGTCGCGGAACTCCCACAACCAACGCTCGGGATTGCGACGGTTGAGGTCCGGATCCGGTTCGTGACCCGCGAAACGAGCCGGAATACCGGGAACGAAGGTGACCTTCCCCGACGCCGGGCTCGCCGGATCGCTGTTGATGTCTGCCACCAGATCGCGCAGCATCGCCTCGCCCTCGACCCCAAGCCGTCGCACAGCCAAGGACGCGTCGGTGTCGTTGGCCATGAACCGGTGACCCGCCATCGACAGCAGAGGATAGCCCACCAGCACCACCCGCCCAGACGACGACAGACGCCCCGGCCCGAACAACCCCTCCACCTGAGCACGGATGGCGTCCTCGACGTCCGGCAAGTCTCGATCCGCTTCGGCGAGGTCGACCTCGCATTGATCGTGGTCGCGGCCAAAACCCCTGGGCCCGAAGCAGTGGCGGATGATGTTGCTGAAACCGATGTCGTTGCCGCCCAGGGTCATCGCCACCAGGTCCGTCTGCGGGCCGACGAAAAGGCGCTGGGGCAGCAGCCGGCGCTGACAAGTGAACGTGATCTCCGGTCCACCGAACAACGGGTTGTCATAGTCTCCGTTGGTCGCGGATAGCCAGTACTGCTCTTTGAGGTAGTTGCCGGTCTGACACCGCTTCGTGGAGTTCACCCACGGCAATACCTCGGCGTCGGTGTCCACCCCCGCGGGGGCGTCCATGGTCACCTCGTAGTTCATCTCGTTCGGTGCCGAGAGGTCCTCGCTTTGTGACCCACTGCACGCGTGATTAACGTAGCTGACCCGAAGTCCACTGGCTTTCAGCAAGCGGCGGAACTGGCTCGCCCAGTTGTGGGCACTCCGCATGCAACCCGCCACCCCAGAATACGAGCGCTCATCGGCGGGGTTCCGCGCCCCGTTGCCAGCCGAGTACGAGTCCCCCAACACCACCATGTTGATCCGGCCCCCGCCAGCAGCCGTATCCGTCGATATGACCGACCCCGCCGGACGGGAGTCGCCCAGCTGCGCAGCCGCCGCGGATGACTGTTCGAACGTTCGCGGTGCGGACGCCGCACCCGCCGGCGTGAGCATCACGAGCGTCGCCACTACGGCGATCCACCCAGTGCACAACCCGCGCAGAGCCCGCCCCTGCTTCTCGTACCTGGTCGTCACGAACCGCTACCCCTGCGTCAAGATGATCACACCGGACATGTCAGACTCGAAGTACACGAACAAGCGCGCAGCCCCCCCGGGGTACGCACTGCCCTCGATCTTCAACTGCTTGCTTCCCGAGAAGCTGTGGTCACGCGTGGACTCCAGGCGCCACCCACTCGCCTCCGCGAGGGCTCGGATTCGTCGCAGAGCATCGGCACGGCCGCCCTCGACTATCACCACATCAACGCTGAGCCGAGCCGACACTGGCTTTCCCATGGACGTGTGCTCGGCTCGCTCGAGGACCCAGCCACGCCGCAGATAGGGCACGTCGATGGAGGCCATCGGGTCCGCCTGGAGTGCCTCCAACTTCGGGCCCGTCGTGGGCTCTTCATCAGCACAGCCCTGCAACAGACCGAGCCCCCCAACCGCAAGCACCAGGGCCACAATCCGCACCGACCAGTCCGCGCGACGTACCGAAACTCGCCCAAAAGACACCATGTAACAGAACCTAGGAAGCCCGCGCCGTTCACGCATGAGCGTTCCTACTCGAACCACTGCCGCTAGAAGCGAAAACGGTAACGGTCCTTCGTGCACGCCGCCCCCCTTGTACCAACCCCGGCCCCGCAATTCAGGTAACTTTATGTGTATCCAATAGTGTGCGCAAGGCCGGCCGGCTTCAAGTAGGCGCGGCGCTGTTGCGATACGCCATCGCGGTGTCCCACAGACCGGAAACGACCGTTTCCGGGCCGCCCTCTACGCAGCAGACGGTCACGAGTTACGGCCGGCGTCAAAGCACACCCATCCCCGACGCAGTGACGATCTGTGAGCAGGCGTGTCGCTAGGCCACCAGCCTGGATGGGTCGCGCGGGCGTGGTCGGAGTTGTGGTTGGACTTACCCCTTGCTGACCATGCGGGCGACAAGGTCAGTGCCAGAACGGCAGCACCCACCACGTGACCGCCAAGGCAACGCACGCGCACGCGAATCCGGCAACCACCAGCGCACCCGCCACCCGAGGCGCCCGGCCTCGCAGCCACAGCCCAACACCCGTGAGCACAGCGACTAGGAGGACCGGCGCGGCAAAGATCAACGCGTAGATGCCGAAGACGCCATCCCAGGCGCTGCCGTCGTACGACGTCGTCTCAAGGTAGGCAAGCCACATCGCAAAGCCGAGAAGAGGGAGACTCAGTACGACGGCGGCGACGGCGAGCCAGCGGGTCCAGTTCATCACCTCACCAGACTCGCGAGTAGTGAGGGCGTTCGCCTGAGTCCCGGCACTCAACCGACACGCCTCGCCCGCACCGGGACCGAGGAGCCGGCCGCTCCTCCACAGGTGAGGATGTGTCCGTGGCTGTGGGTGATCGCTGGGAGAATCACCCGGTGACCTTCTCGCACCCATCGCCCGCCGGCCGCCCGATGGCGGAGCGGTGTCACGCCTGGGTGGATGAGTCGATCCACACTCCGGATGAAAGCACCCCGTCTGGGCTGTACGTCATGGCTGCCGCGATCGGGTATCCGAGCACGGCTGAAGCGACCCGCGAGGTGCTGCGGTCGTTGGTACCGAAGAGGCAGGTCCGGCTCCATTGGCGCGATGACGCCCCGATGCATGGCAAGGTCATCGACGCGATCGCCGCGTCGCAGGTCGCCAACGTCGTTGTCGTGGGATCGCCCTTGGACCCGCGCAACCAGGAGCGGGCGCGCCGTAAGTGCCTCGAACGGCTGCTGTGGGAGTTGTGCAAGACCTGGGACGCATCCACCGTATGGCTTGAGTCCCGCACGGCTTCGCTGAACAGAAAGGACATGCGCCTGGTCGACGCACTGCGTGGCCAACGCGCACTTTCAGCCCGGATCCGCGTCGAGATCGAGCTGCCATCTCAAGAGCCGATGCTCTGGGTGGCCGATGCGATCGCTGGATGTGTCGCCGCCGCAAGGAAGGGTGACGCGAGCTGACCCTGAACACGGTCATCGAGATGGTCCAGCAGATCGACGTACCGACGTGACCTGAAATGCGCGAGAGCCGGGTCCCGATTCCATCGGGGGTCCCGGCCCTTACTTCCTCAAACCCAGCGGGCAGAGGCACTGCTACAACGATAGCGCGCTCCTACGTAACCCGCCATATTCCACCCTATTCCACTTGATTCCACCGCAAAGCAATGCTTGCCGTCATAGTCCGGTAGACGTCGTATCCCTAGCCGGCATGGGCGAGCCGACGAGCACGCCACGACGAGCGCCTTCACCGGGCCTACGCCGGAGCCATACCAATAGGGCACGGCCTCCGGCCGTGGCTGTGCCGGCGACGCCTGCGGTGCTTCTGGGGTTCGTGTTCCCTCGGCGCATCTGAGTATGGGTCGCGGCCGCCTCCGCGCAACCCCGCGCTGCGCGCCCGCGCCCACAGGCTCGGCGCTTCGCTTGTTTCCTCGCCCGCGGGAGCGGGTCCCGGGGTGCCACTACGCCGGCTTCCCGCGACCCGAAGAACCCTCCGCTGCACCGAGGGAAGACGAACCACACAGCGGGTGGCAAAGCCAGCGACCACCCCCGTCGAACCCTCGTGCAGGAGGAGAGCACTGATGGCCAGCACCACGTCCCGGACCAAGACCGCCTCTAGGGCGACTCGTAAGAGCGTCGAGCAGCGCCACGCCGAAGCCAAGGCGTTGCACGACACGTTGACCGCGCAGGTGGAGCAGCTGGTGGGGTCGGGGGAGTGGCTGCGGTTCTTGACGTTCGTGGGCTCGTTCCACACCTACTCGCTGACCAACGTGCTGCTGATCCTTGCTCAACGCCCTGACGCCTCGCTCGTCGCGGGCTTTCGGCAGTGGCAGGCCAAGGGTCGCCAGGTCCGTAAGGGGGAGCGGTCCATCAAAATCCGCGGCTTCTCGACCAAGAAGGTCACCGAGACCGACACCGAGACCGGGGATGAGGTGGAGCGCAGCTGCGGCGATTCCCCGTGCTGTCGGTGTTCGACATCGCTCAAACCGACCCCATCGACGGGGCGGAGGGCACGGAGGTCGCGTCGAGTCCGGTGCAGCACCTGACCGGTGAGGACCCGGGCGGGATCTAAGACGCGATGGCCGCGCACATGACCGCTCGGGGGTGGACGGTGACCCGAGAGCACGTGCCGGGGCAGACCAACGGCTACACCACCACCGACGGCACCCGCCGGATCGTCGTCGACATCGACCTCGAGCCTGCCCAGGCAGCCAAGACGATGCTGCACGAGGCCGCTCACGCAACCCTGCACACCGACGACACCGGCACAGCTGATCGGGGCGTGTACGTCGCCCACCGTGGGCTCGTGGAGTGTGAAGCCGAGTCCGTGGCCTACGTCCTGGCCGGCCTGGTCGGTCTCGACACCTCCGCCTACAGCGTCGGCTACATCGCGACCTGGACCAAAGGCGACGGCGGCGCCGTGCGGGCTACGGCTGAGAACGTGCTGCGGGCCGTCCGCGACCTGAGCCCCGCCCTCATCACCCAGGACAACGACCACGACAACGTCCAGGGCAACGACCACGACAGCGCCGACGCGCCGGTGGCGGCCTGACCAACTGGTGGGGGAAGGCGGGCCTTCCCCCCACCGCGGCCGCCCGTTCATTCGGCGCGGCCTCTCGGGGTCGGTCGAGAAGCGCTACTACTAAAAGGGCACGGCCTGCGGCCGCGGCTGTGTCGTTGACGCCTGCGGCGTCGGTTGAAGAACTCTGGTTCGTCTTCCCTCGGCGCATCTGAGTATGGGCCGCGGCCGACTCCGCGCAACCCCGCGTTGCGCGCCCGCACCCACGCAGCTCGGCGCTTCGCTTCTTTCCTCGCCCCCGGGTACGGGTCCCGGGGTGGCACTACGCCGGCTTCCCGCGACCCGAAGAGCCCTCTGCTGCACCGAGGGAAGACGAACCACAGAGCGGGTGGCAAAGCCAGAGCCAACCCCCGTCGAGCCCTGCCAGGCCCAACGTGCCGTCGCCGTCTACGGCTGCAACGACTGGCGCGCACAGAATCACCGTGACCTGCACGCCAGCAGCACCGGCAGCCCTATGCGGGTCCCTGCTGCCGAGCAGACCCCGCAGGAGCGGGAGAAGGCCAAGACCGCACGCAAGCTCGTGATCGACAACAACAGGGCATGGGCAGCCGCCCAGCCCGTGCGGCGTGAGTTCCTGACCACGCTGGCCAACGCCAAGACCCTGCCGAAGGGTGCGGGACGGTTCCTCGCCGTGGCGATGTGGACCGACACCGAGTCCGAGCGCTCCACCAGCGGCAACACCCTCGCGGCCGAGTTCTTGGGCGTGAAGGTGAACACCGGCTACGGCTACACCGACCTCACCCCGGCGAAGTCGGCCACCGAGGCCCGGTGCGCCGTGGTGGCGCTCGTGCAGATCCTCGCCAACTACGAAGCCGCCCTGAGTGACGGCTCGTGGCGTCACGACGGAACCAAGAACCCCACAGGCCGCTACCTGCGGTTCCTCGCGACCTGCGGCTACGGCCTCTCCGACGTCGAGAAGTACGCCGTCAGCGCCAAGCAGGCCTGAGGCGCACCAACGGAGGGGGTGCCAACCGTCACCCCCTCCCCACGGGGTCGAGCCGGTCCGCGAGACGGGCCCCACCCCACCCCCACACCACACCATCCGGACAACCCCAACGGAGAAGGCCACGATGAGCAACAAGACCACCAGCCGATGCGACCCCCTCGGCATCGTCACTGCCAACCCCCGTCCCACCTGCCCACAAGCTCGGTTCGGGCGGCCGCACACCTGGCTGACTGGAGTACGAAGCAGACGCCGACGAAGCAAACGCCGACTGCGACGGCGACGGCGACGGCCTGGCGGGCAGCCCCGATGACTTGAGGGTTCGGCTCGAACGGCTCGTGCGGTAGTGGGGCAACCTGATCGACCCTAACCGTCCGGCCGACGAGACCGCCGACGAGATGCTGGACGACTTCAGGGACCTCCTCGTGCCCCAGCCCTGAGCGTCGTCAGGAACCACGCGGAACCTGCAACACTGCCCCACGCGGCACCCTGTGGACTTCCTCCCGGGGTGCCGCACCACCTCGCGGTGACTGGCGAAGCGGCGCTCCTGGCTACCTGACCGTGCCCGGGCCGGGCCGGTCAGGGCTTGGGCTCCACGGTGTCGAGGTGCCCGAACGCGACCAGCCGGTCCGGGGAGCCGGTGAAGTCCGCACACGTGATCAGCGTCAACAACCGCCCCGAGCGCCTCATCTGAGCCGAGGGCGGGCCATCGGCCACGGGCACCGCATCGGCGACCCAGGTGTCGTGGTCGGTGACGGTGAGGCCGTCACCGGGAGTGTCGAGGACGTAGGTGTACGTGGCGTCGCGCGTCTCCACTATGACCTCGTCGCCCGCCTTCAGGTGCGGCATGTCCCGCAGCGGCTCACCGTGGGTGATGCGGTGGCCTGCGATGACGTAGTTCCCGCGCCCGCCGGCGGCCGCGGTGCCGTCGCGGTGCCCGAACCCCGCAGCCAGCACCTCGTCGGTGGTCCCTTCCAGGACCGGGACCGCGTAGTCGGACCCGAACGCAGGGATTCGCACGATCGCGGACGCGGACCCGAACTCGGTGGCCACCAACTCCTCACCCGCCCCGCCCCGCGCCCCGCCCCACGCCTGCTGCAACTCTTCTGCCACCTGGTCGTGCCGCTGCTGCGAGACCGCCGTGGTGCCCCACAGCTGCCAGCCCACCCACCCCGACACCACGGCGCCAGCCGCCACCAGGACGCCCGCGGCTAGGACGAGCGCGGAGGGCCGAGACCGTGACAGCCGCTGGATGCGGACGGCGCTCACAGGCCGGGCCCGAACGGTCCGTAGGGGCTGATGGGCTCCGGGTGGAGTGCGGGCGACGAGCCAAGGAGCGCTCGCAGGAGGTCTCGTTGGGCACGGTTGTGACGGATCGCAGGTGCGGCGGGGGGTGCAGCGTCACGGATCGCGACCAGCGCCTTGCCCAGCTTGGTGGCACGCACCGAGTCCAACCGCACAGGTGCTTCGAGGCCAGTGGGCTGGTGGGTGGGCTCCCGGTTGATCGTGAAGGTGCCATCCGCGCGGGTGAGTTCCGACCGGACCCGTTCGGCCAGATGCCGTTGCACGTGGTGGGAGAGGGTCAACAGGTCCGCGATCTCCTCCCGGGTAAGGCGCTGCGGCACCTCCCCGGCGAGGCCCGCTCCTCGAAGCAGCTCGCGCGACTGCAACAGGACCGGGTTGACGGTCGTCACCTGGGCAGCGCTGCTGTGCCTGGCCCGGATCTTCTGAAGCTGATCTCGTGCCGCCAGCAGCCGCTGAGCTTGATCGTCCGCGACCTGGCCCAGTGTCGCCCACTGCGGCCCGGCCGCCGCGAGGGCGGGGGCGAGTGCGTTGGTGAACGCCAGTTGGGTTTGGAACGCCGCCAGTGCGGTGTTGCGTTCGATGCGGGCCTCTCCGACGTGCGCCCTGGGTGTGCGGATCGTGAGGTAGCCCGCGAGGCGGTGCTGTGCGACCTGAAGGTCCTCCACGGTCCTGACCACGACCACTCGGCCTGCCTCGACCCGCAGGTCTCGTGGACGTCGGGCATTGTCGATGTCCTCCTGACGGCCCGCGCGGGCCGCGGCTACTCGCTGCGCCAACGCGCAACCCAACCGCGCGGCCTCCAGGGTGCGGGCGTCACGGCTATCACCGCAGTACGACGCGATCATGTCCTCCATCTGACCCTCCCACGCCAACACCGCCTCAGTGCTCGAGGCGATGTCGTCCAAAAGCGCCCAGCCCGCCGCGTCGTCGCTCCACGGAACGGCCTGGTCGACGCGCAGCCAGTGGGTCGCACTCAGTAGCAGCGACCCCGCGGTCCTGCTCGCCTCGACCGCCGGCCATGGGCTCGGTGTTGCGAGGGTGTCACTCGGTGAGCCACGCAGCTCGACCGGAAGCCGTGGGGAGGCGTGCAACGTGGCGGCCAACCAAGTCAAAGCCCCACGTGGGCGCGTGAACCGCTCCACGCTCACCGGCAGCCCACGCTTGATGAGGTGCGCGACCGCAGCCTGCTCCACACCCAGCAACGCGGTCCGCTCAACCAGGGCATCAAGCGCCGCCTCACGGCTACGCAACAACTGCAGCTGAGCCAACTCCTCGCCCGGGTAGTCGCTCATCGGCTGCCGCAGCAACCCCACCAACGCCTGCGCAGCGGCCTCCTGGTCAGCCCCGTAGGTCGCCGGGCCGGATGGCGGGTTGACTGGCGTCATGGTGTCGACCCCTGGGTCGGTTCCAGCGCCAGCTCACGTCGTGCCTCGACCACGAGGAGACGTGCCCGGTCCAGCCGCAGTTGCACGCGCAGGTCTGTGGCATCGCGCACGCCCTGCTCCAGCAGGATGTGCACGGCGTCGAGGGCTGTTCCCGCTGACCCGACCGCGGTCGTGAACGCGACGCCGACATTCTCCATCGTGGTGAGGGCACTCTCCGCGACGACGAGCTCCGCCAGGGCAAAGGACAGCGCCGCAGTGGCGGCGTCGTTGTGGTTGGTCAGCCCCATGGCCAGGATCTCGTCGATCGCTAGGTAGGCGCGGGCTTCAGTGATCATCTCGGCGGTGGCCCTGTCAGGAGTGGTCGCGCTCGGAGTGGGTGTGTTCGGAGTAGGCATGGACGAAGTCGGCCCCGCCGGTCGCCCGTGTGTCGAGGCGGCCACTTCCGTGCTGTGGGCAACCGTGACCTCAGGCGTACTGGGGACGTTCGATGTGGCCGACCCGGCTGGCTTGTGCTGACACACACAGTGGCGCTCCGCGCCTTCTCGGCCACGAAGAGCATCGATGCATTCAGTGGCCGTGTGCGGGTCACGGCACCCCTCACAGATCATGATGCGTACTCCCTGTGCTGGTCGCCGACGAGCTGCCCATCGGCCGCCACATGGGTCGTTTCGTGGGTCTTGGCTAGGCCGCGGGCGGCGGTGGCGCTGATGCCAAGGACCAGCGCCGCTCGCTCCGGCCCGGCGGCCGCGGCGTACGCGCCCTGGGCTGCGACGAGAGCGGCGTCGAGCTCGGCTTCCTCGGCCGAGAGACGCTGCCGGGTGGTGTCGTTGCGTTCGCGCTTGCGCGCCAGCGCGGTGGCGGCGGTGGTGACACGGGCCAGTGCCTTGGTCTCGCGTTCCATCAACTCCGCCAGGCGTGCTGCATAGTCGGTCATGTCGTGACCCTCTTCCTCATCGTTTGTCGTCAGGGACCCACACGAGTCCCTATAAGGAAGGTCCGAACCCCACCGCCAGTGACCTCCGGGCTCGGCGTAGTTGTTGGCACCGATACCCGCGGGTGGGTGCGTGGGTGGTCAGCCCAAGAAGCCCGCATCCGGAGGAATGCGCATGGCGGCGCTCGCTGCGCGAGCGCTACGACCGAGCAGCGGCGCCGCTGACGGGAGCGCTGCGAGGAGCGCGCTGGTGGCCGCCTCGTACCGGACGCGCGCGGCGTCAACTACTCGTGCGGCCCTGTCGGTCTCGCGGACGGCTTGCCGCTGCGCTGACTCGACCTTGCGGCGGGTGACGGCGAAGGCGTGCGGGTCGTCGGCACCGCTCAGGCGCCACCAGTCCGCATGCCGGGTCGCGGCCGCGCGTCGGTAGGTCAGGGGCGTGTACGGCTCCATGGCCACGCGCACACGCTGGTGGGCGGCCGCAACCGCGTGCGCGGCGTTCGTCTCGGCTGCTTCGAGGGCGGCTCGTGTAGCGAGCCACCGGTCGGTGACGGTGCGGTCTCGGCGGCGCAACCGCGCCGCCACGCGGCGGGCATCAGCCGCCGCAGCTCGTGGATCGCTCACCCACCGGTCCACCCCCGTGCTTGCCGTCATCCGACCGGCCACAGTCTCACCTCCACTCGTCCAGCAAACCCTTCTACTCATACGTCCCGAACCCCACCGCCAACAGCGCATCGCCCGGTCCGGAATCGACGACCGCTCCCAGACGAACCGCCTCAACGGACTTACACGCACTGCCAGACGCTTCACCGGCCGTCCCGGCTCGATTCACAAACTCTCAAGCAACTCCACACGTCTGGCATCAATCGGAAAGCCGTGAAATGCCGGTCGAGGAATCGACCGCCATTTCGGCCCAAGACGGGCAGGGCGGGGGGTCTCATGGTCCGTTCGCGGTGGGGTTCGGGCCTTCCTTGTATGAGGACTTTGCGCACGCGACCCACACCGATCCCCTCGACGTCCGGCAGCTCGCGGTGACGATCTCGATCAAGCCTCTGGCGCGCGGGGAGGGCCTGAAGTACCTGATGGAGTCCGTCGTGCGCGGCGACGGCGCGGTCGGCCTGACTTCACCGTTGAGTCGCTACTACGCCGAGTCGGGGACACCGCCGGGCCGGTTCCTCGGCGGCGGCCTCGCGTTCGTCAACGGCGGCCAGGGCGTCGCAGTCGGGACCGAGGTCGGCCAGGACGAGCTCGCGCACATGCTGAGCGTCGTCGGGGACCCCATCACCGGGGAACTGCTTGGTGCCCGGTCAAGGTCCGGCGCTGCGTCTGCTACCGGCAGTCAGAAGCTGGCGGGGTTTGACCTGACGTTCAGCCTCCCCAAGTCGATCTCCACGGCGTGGGCGCTGGCCGACGCCGGCACCCAGGCGCTCATCTACCAGGCCCACCAGGACGCCATCGCCGAGACCATCGCGTACGCCGAACGGCACACGTTCTTCTCCCGCTCCGGCGCCAACGGAGTGGTCCAGGAATCCATCGAAGGTGTGATCGCTGCGGCGTTCGACCACTGGGACTCACGTGCCGGTGACCCGCAGCTGCACACCCACGTCGTGGTGGAGAACCTCGCCAAGACCACCCGCGACGGCAAGTGGCGCACCATCGATTCACGGGCCTTGTTCAAGCAGGTCGTGACCCTGTCCGAGATGCACCAAGGCATCGTCCAAGACCTCCTGGCCGAACGTCTCGGGTGGGGCTTCGATGCCCGCCAGCGTCAGCACTCGACCGTCCCGAAGTGGGAGGTCGCCGGGGTGAGTGATGCGGTGCAGCGTGAGTTCTCCCAGCGCTCCAGTCAGCTGTTGAGCGAGAAGGACCGCCTCGTCGAGGACTTCATCGCCTATCGGGGTCGGACCCCGACGAACCGTGAGGTGATCAAGCTGCGGCAGCGGGCGACCCTGACCACCCGCCCGGACAAGCACCACCACTCGCTCGCGGAGCAGACCGACCAGTGGCGCCAGCGTGCACGGCGCTACGTGGGTGGTGACACCGTGGCGTTCGTCCTCAAGCTGGCCGGGCAAGGCCCCAAGACCCCGCGGCTGCGGCTGGACGACCTCACTCCCGCAGCACGGGACGAGGTCGCCAACCGGGTGATCCGTGCGGTGGGGGACGTCCGCTCCACCTACACCCGCGCGAACCTGGTGGCAGAGACCCACCGGCAGATGCACGGCTGGAGGTTCGCCGACCCGACCGACCGGCTCGCGGGCGCCGAGGCGATCGCCGATGCCGCCGAGACGATGTCGATCCTCCTCACCCCGGTTGAGCGGCTCCATGTCCCGGCACGGTTCCGCAACGAGGCCGGCGTTTCGCGGTTCACGCCGGCGACGTCACGGATCTTCACCACCGCGGCCGTGATCAAGGCCGAGGAGCGTCTCCTCGCCGCCGGACGGGCACTCACCGGAGTCCGTGTCGCACCCGGGACGGTGGCGCACGTGACCAGCCTTCCGCTGCCAGGCAAGGCGGGTCTCATGCTGAGTGATGACCAGGCCTACGCCGTGGAGCGGGTGGCGACCTCCGGACGGACCCTGGACGTGCTGGTCGGGCCGGCTGGGACGGGTAAGTCCACCTCCATGCTGGGCCTCCGCACCGCGTGGGAGGCCGAGCACGGCCCTGGGTCCGTAGTCGGACTAGCACCCTCCGCGGCCGCGGCCGACGTCCTCGCCGACGAGCTCGGCATCCCCACCGAGAACACCGCGAAGTGGCTGTACGAGCACGACAAGACCACCCGCCGACTCAAGGAAGCCGCCAAGCTCCACGCAGCCGAAATCGATCTCACCCGGCCAAGCAGTGCACGGCGGCGAGCGGCAGCCACGTCCCTCGCAGCGAGCGCTGCGAAGTGGCAGTTCAAGGCCGACCAGCTCGTCATCGTCGACGAAGCCTCCCTCGCGGGGACGTTCTCGTTGGACCGCATCGTCAGTGCCGCCAAGAACGCGGGGGCGAAGGTGCTGCTGGTCGGGGACTGGGCACAACTGTCCGCAGTCGAGGTCGGGGGAGCGTTTTCGATGCTCGTCGCCGACCGCAACAACCCTGACCACAATGACCCCGACAGCGAGAGCGGGATGG
Source organism: uncultured Actinomycetota bacterium (assembly GCA_963740115.1). Classification (GTDB taxonomy): domain Bacteria; phylum Actinomycetota; class Actinomycetes; order Propionibacteriales; family Nocardioidaceae; genus Nocardioides. Next base: position 871,914 of record CAVUCQ010000001.1, read on the forward strand.
CGCCCGAGTTGACCGACGTGCGGCGCTTCCGCAACGACTGGGAGAAGGCCGCGTCCGTGGAGCTGCGCACCGGCCGGAGCACTGCGATCGACATCTACACCGCCCACGGCCGCGTCCACGGTGGGGACCGTGACAGCGCGCTCGAGCAGCTCTACGGCGCCTGGCGTAGCGATGTCGCTGCCGGGAAAACGTCGCTGATGATTGCCGGGGATCGGGCCGCGGTCGCCGACCTCAACGCCCGTGCCCGCGCCGACCTGGTCGACGCCGGCGTGGTCGAAGAGAAGGGTCTGCGCCTCACCGGGTGGACCGTCGCTGGCGTGGGGGACCAGGTCATCACCCGCCACAACGAACGCACCCTCGCGATCGGTGGGACATGGGTCAAGAACGGCGACCGGTGGATAGTCACCGACGTCAACCACGACGGCTCCATGACCGTGCAACGCCACACCGGAGCAGGCAGCACGGGTACGGGCGGTGCGGTCGTGCTGCCTGCCGGGTACGTCGCCGAGCACGTCGAGCTCGGATACGCCGTCACCGCACACCGCGCCCAAGGCGCCACCGTGGACACCGCCCACAGTCTCGCCACGGCCACCACCACCCGAGAAGTGCTCTACGTCGCCGCCACCCGCGGCCGCGAGGCGAACCACCTCTACGTCGACACCACCCACGACCCAGACCCCGACACCAGCCACGGCAAGCCTGAGCAACGCGACGTTCACCAGGTCCTCGAAGGCATCCTGGCCAACACCGGAACCGAGGCCGCTGCCACCGTCACCGCCCAAGCCCTGGCCGGCGAGCACCAGAGCCTGACCCACCTGTACCGCGAGTACGCCAGCATCGCCCGCGAAGCCGACACCGACCACTGGGCCCGCGTCCTCGACCGGGTGAGCGGTACCGCTGACGGCACCCGGATCGACGTCGACGAGCTCACCGCCAGCCCATCGTGGCCCACCTTGGCGCACACGCTGCGGGACCTCGATGGCCGCGGCCTGGACCCCCACCAGGCACTGGAGGCGGTTCTGCCGCATGCACTCACCGCCCGTGATCCTGCAGCCGATACCGCACAGCCCGCGGACCCGGCTGCACGGTTGGTGGCCGCGCTGCGGACACACGTGGTCGAGACGGCCGACGGCCCGCCCGTCCCGCGAGACAGGTCGGTGCTCGGGCTCCTGGCCTACCCACACGTCAGCAGCCCCGACCTCAAACGCGGCCTCGACGAACGTGCGGCCGCGATGCGTGAACGCGCCCAGCAGCCGTCGACGACGCCCTCACCCGGCACGACGGATGGGTGCGCGAGCTCGGGACCCCGCCCTTGGCTCGGGCCGCCCGGGCTCAGTGGATGCGTGACGCACGCACCGTCGCGGCCTGCCGCGAGCTCCACGGACACACCGGCGCCGCCAGCGACCTGGTTGCCGCGGCGACGGGTCGCACTGAGCTCGGCAACGCCAAGGCAGCGCAGGCTGCGCTTCAGCGCGCTGCGGCGATCGCGGCGCAGCAAGAGGCCACGCCGGCGGTTCAGCCCTCCCTGCGCGGGACCGTCCCCGGCCCTTCGATGGGACACTGACCGCGGCTAACCTCGCACAGGGTTCAAAGAACAGCAGAGGGGCGGCCTCACGGCCGCCCCTCTGACGGGTACGCACCCCCGCGCGTACGGGCTGAACATATCGGGTCCAGGACAGTGTCACTCACCCAGAAAGCGAGCCTGGACCCGCGCCGGAACCATCGGTAGTGGTGGTTGCGGTGGTGGGCGGCCGCTGATCTGAGAGGCGCGTTCACGGATCCTCCGGGCGTACCAGCTGGCAGGAAGCCCGTCGATGACGGCCACGATCCGTGCCGCGGCCTCCTCAGCGAACCGGACCTCGGCCGGCGCCCCGGGGCTGGCGGCTGCGACATTGGCGACCATCTCGACCACCGGTGCAGCAAGTGCATGCAGCGGTACGTCCGGGCTGCTAGTGCGGGCTGCATCTATTGCTGCGGCTGCGATCGCCCCGCCCGCAGGACGGGGCCGCAACCGGTCACGGTCGTCGAGACAGTCCCAGCTCGAGAACGCCGCCAAACCGCTCGCGCCATGCTCACCCAGCCACGACGCAGGGTCCGCACCCGCCGGGAGAGTGAGCGCCAGGACCTCACGGTGTTGGGTGCGCATCAGCGACGTCGCCCACCTGGCGGTGGCCAGCATCCCCGCGGAGTCTGCATCACCGCACACGATCGGCGGCCGCGGCGTGATCGCGCACACCCGTTCGGCGACCGCTGGCGTCAATGACACCCCGGACTGTGACACCGGCGCGAAGTGCTCCAACACCCCCGCTGACGCGGCCTGTGCGGCGATCGCCAACGCGTCCAGGGTCCCCTCAACCACCACGGCGCTCGCCCGCGACGAAACCGCATGTTCCACGGGCCGGTACAGCACCTCGCTCTTGTCGAAGGTCACGGTGCGTGGATGGTTCAAGTACTTCGGTGCCCGTGATCCCGGCTCCCAGTCGACGCTGCGGCCAGTCACTCCGGCCACGCGGCCGGCCTCGTCGCGGAACGGCAGCAGCACCCGATCACGGAACCGGTCACGCAACTCCACCGACGCCACAGCCGCACCAGCAGGAGACCCGGGAGCCATCGAACCGTCCGTGGCCGGCACGGCGGTTGCACGGGGCCGGGCCGCCCAGCCGGAATCAACGAGCTCGTCGTCGCTGAACCCACGACGGCGCAGCTGGTCGACCAGCCCGGTCGGTGACCGAGGCGTGTGTCCGGCCAGCGGTGCACCAGCGGCGTCCTCTAAGGAGGCCAGGTCGATCCCGCGGCCTGCGAGGTAGGCCCGCGCACGCTCAGCCAGCACGGGCAGCGTGTAGTAGTGCCACGCCTCCGCGTTGATCGCGCGGACCCGCTCCACCGGGGTGCGGTCCAGGTCGGGGTCCTCGTAGAACGACGACCGCGCCTGCACCCGCCCCGCTGCGTCCACGCTGACGCCGGGGTCGCGGTTCACCGCGATCGGGCCGCCGCCCTCGAGCAGGACGACGGCCTCCATCAGGCTGGTACCGGTCGCAGCACGGACCAGCTCGATCACGTCACCACCGACCTGGTCATGGAACGCCCACCAGCAGTGACGCGGCTGGTCCGGCTTGATCAACACCCCCTGGGAGTCGTCACGACCGTGACCCAAACCCAACGCGGCCGCCGGCACCCTGAAACTGCCAGAACTGCCGACGGGGCCGGCCGGGGGAGGATCGATCCCCATCCGCACCAGCACCTCACGAACCGGACGCCGCTCCCGCACCCCCTCCAGATCCACACGACGACTTGCAGGCACGGGGGATTGCTGTGCCGGCTCGGCTCCGGGCTCGGCATGGTGACGGCTCATCGCTACTCCTCTGGACGGAGTCTGTCTACGTAGACCCCTCTACTCATACGGGCCGAACCCCACCGCCGGCGGCACCCGCGGTGGCGGCACCCGTGGTGTCGGGATTGGTGGTGTCGGGATTGGTGGTGTCGGGATTGGTGGCTGCGCTGGTGGTGACGAGCCACTCAGCCAGGTCGGCGTCCTCGCGCCAACCCAGCGTCGGTGCCGACGCTTTGTGGGCCTCGCCAGCGGGAGCATCGCGGCACGGCAGGTCGGTGACGAAGGTCCGCATCCGGGCCTCGACGTCACGGACCATCAGGTGCCATGACACCGCCGCTGTGGGTGGGGCCTGGGAGAAGAACGACCCGCGCTCGTAGTCCGCCAGGGCTTGGAGGAGCTCCACCAGCCCGTTGTGGTGCGGCCAGCACTGCGGGAGACGCATCATCTCGGGGAACCGGGCCTGGAAGGCTTGCACCCACTCCCACAGCTCGATCATCTTCTCCCGAGCGGTCTCGGCGTCCAGACGCGGCCAGTGCACTGGTGGCGCCAACGCCTGAGTGGTCTCCGCATCCCCGAGCCCACCGAACGGATCGGCAAAGCCGTCGTCGAGATCGGCGTCGAACTCGTCCACCTCGTCATCCGCGCCGAAGAGCACCGGGCCGAGGACCCCGAAGCCCTCTACCGTGTCGTTGCCCGTGGCATCGCCGGCTTGATCGTTCACGCCTTCTCCTTCTCTGCCGCCCGGAGAGCGGCGATGATCCCCGCGGTGGCGCCTCGGCGGCCCATGCGTCGCCACGCGGGGTAGGTGTCGTATAGGTCGTGGAACCGTCGGTGGTGGGTCCGGCACATCGGCAGCAGGTCCTCGAACGCCTCTGCGCCGAGCCGGTCGTAGGTGACGTGGTGGAGGTCGCCTGCGTCCAGCGACCAGGGACAGCCAGCCACGACGCACCCGGGCGGATTCGCCCCCGGGCGGGCGCGGTGACGGTGACTCCACTCCCGCAGCCACCACTCCCTGCGGGCGAACCATTCGGGGGAGGTGATGTAGTCCTGGTATTGGACCCGTCGTCGGGCACGGGCGCGTGACCACACCACATCGGCACGAGGCGGCCTCACCGGGCACCCCGCTCGAGCGGGATGGCAGGACGAAGGTCATGGCCTCCGAGCATGGCTGACTCCACGCTTGCGCGGGCAGCCTGCAACTGTGCCGCATCGGAGCGGTCGGTCCAGCGGCGTAGGCCGAGCATGATCGGTGCCGCAGTGCGCAGCACCAGCAGGGCGTAGCCGAACGGAATCCGCCGGATCTGCGCAGCCTCCAACACCGCACGGTCCTCATCGGACTCAGACCACGACCTGGATGAGTCCCTAGTGCCATAGGACACCGAGGATCGGGTCTGGGACCGCTTGCCGAGCAGCTGCGACAGATCACCGAGGTCGTCGGCATGACCGCCACCGCCAAGGACGATCTTCACGATCGCGGCATCCCAGATCGCGTCCGCGTCATCGCGCCCCCACTGCGACCGCGCCTGAGCCAGGGACTGCACGAACACCCAGGTCGAGATTCCCGTCCCACCGCCTTCGCTCATCAACGCGGGCAGGCCGGCCAGGGGATAGTTCGCCGCCTCGTCCAGGACCAGCGCCAGGGGCGGGTCCAGACGGAACCCGCGAGAACGAGCAGCCCGCCGGCGGCCTGCCTCGACCACGTCGTCGACGAACGCCGCCACCAAGGTGGCGGTCGCCGCAGCCCCAGACGCGGTACCCAGCAGGTACGCAGTGCCGGCCGCCTCCAGGAACTCATCGGCGTCGAACACCTCATCCTCACGAGGCGACACCGCTTCGAGGACCCGTGGGTCTGCCAGGACCGCGAACGTGTTCGACACCATCGCCCACACCGAATCCCGCTGTCGCGGGTCAGCGTCCAAGATCGCCGAGAGTGCCCGCGTCCACCCACGAGCGGTACCGGGATGCGCGGCCAGGATGTCGACCGCCTTCCGAGCGGCTGTCACAGACAGGGACCACTCGTACAGCTCCAACGTGCTCCTGCCACCCAAGGCGGCGGCGTGGAGGAGGCACCGGGTGGCGGTCTCGCACTGCTGTGACCAGAACGACCCGCCGTCCACGCCCTTGCCAGGCTGGCCCACCAGCACCGCAGCGCGGCTCATCGCTCGCTGTGAGTCCTCGCATCCACCGATCAGCGACCACCGCAGCGACGTCCCTGACGACCCACCAGGCGTGCCCGCTGGCAAGCTGGCTGGCGGTCCTGTGCGGGGGAGTCCTTCGGCGAGGTGCTGAGGGTCGAAGATCATCACCGGCCGCATCTGGCCGTTCGGGCCGACAGAGCGGGCCACCAGGGTGGGGGCGATGTTGTCCGGGCGGGTACCGGTCGTGATCACCGCACCCGGTGCGTCCAGGATCGCGTTGATCGCCAGGTGGAGTCCCTTGCCCGACCGTGGGGGACCCACGACCATCACCGAGTCCTCGACCGACGCCCAGGCCGCCACGCCACGTGAGCTGCCGATGTGGAACCCGACATCACCCAGATCTGGGTCGGCCAGGCCAGGGCGAAGCACCGGCGCCCGGGCGGCCAACACCTTCGGCCCAGCGGCAGCAGCTACCTCACGCCTCGACGCCAGACCCGGCCACGACTCTGGACGACGCCGATAGGGGTCGCCCCCACTCCCGCCGGTCCTGCCGGCCCTGCCCGAGGAGAGCCGGAGCCACACGCCGACCGCCGACGCGCCGACGATCAGAACCAGCGCCACGAACAGCGACCAGAACACCCAGACCGACAGGTCGATGCCCCACGCACGGCCCGGGTCGCCCGGGGCCTCGAACAGCAGCCAAGGGCTCCCGAAACCGCCAGGACGCTCCGCATCCGTCACAGACGCGGTGAGGGTGGCCGCGGTCCACGCGAGTCCGCCCACTGCCGCCACCCCGGCCAGACACCCCAACCCGATGTTGGTCCACACGTCATTCGCCTCGCCGCCACTCACGACAACCACCTACTGGGGGTCCGTACGCGGGACACCACCCACTAAGAACGCCTGAACCCCACCGCGAACGGCAGGCGATGAGGTTCGGAGCGGGCCTCACGCGAAATTCATAGCCGCGGGGCGGGCGCGCCTGAACCGTGTGGTTCAGCCGGGCTGGCCCATCCACTCGGGCGGGGTGTATCCCTCGATGTCCTCCGAGTACCCTGCCAACAGATGGCTCAACCTCGGGTGGGCGCGCAGCGCTGCGAACGCCGCGACACCAGGATGATCACCCGCGTCGTACGAAGACCTCCACGGCCACGACGCCTCCATGTGGAACAACGTGAGCCCCGTACGGGCACTGAGGATCGAGCCCACCTGCAACAACCAAAACCCGAAGTCGACGTCGCCCGCCGCGACCCTGCGGACGTCCTCGATCAACGGCGGCGCCGACGTGTTGGACACCTCCACCGCCCGGGTCAGGCGCAGTTCCCCCATCACCGCAATCCACGGGTTCATCCGAGATCACCCTCAAGGTCATTGTCGAGGTCACTGCCGGGGCGGGGGGTACGTCCCTTCAGGCTCGGGGCGGGTATCCCGACCGCGTCCATCAGCAACCCGAGTTGAGGGTGGTCGTAGAACGCGCGGGCGGCCGCCGCCAGCGGTTCCACTCCTTCGAGGTACACCGCACGCCAGGGCCATGACTCCTCGAGGCTGAAGATCGGCACAGTCGACGCGGCGTCGACCTTCAGCAGCCACAGCCCGAAGTACACGTCACCGTCGGCGACGGTGCGGGCCTTCGCGATCAAGGGTGAGGTGTCGGTGGTGAACACCTCCACCGCCTCCGCGAGCCCCGCAGCACCCATCTCGGCCACCCAGGGGCTGATGTAGTCGGCCTCGGTGCCACCCCTCTCCCAGTAGTCGGCGCCCAACACCACCGGCTCGGCCAAGTTGTCGGCCAAGTTGTCGGCCGGGGTCTCGGGCTGGCTGTCGGGCTGGCTTTCGGGGGGTGTGTCGTTCATGCGGCACCGCCCATGCGGGCATCAGTGCTGAACACGGCGAGCTCACCAGGGGTGAGGAGGTTGCGGACCATGAAGGAACGATCGCGGATCTTCCACAACCCCTCACCCTGATCCAGGTGCTGCAACTGTGCGATCTCCGAGGTGGTAAGTCCGATCCGGGTGCCGGTCTTGTCGGCCTCCCCGGGCTCGTGGGCGTAGATGACCCGCGTCGAGCAGTCCGCGAGCAGCCCGAGGGCGAGGTTGCGGGCCTCGGAGCCCTCATCGCCCACGGCGTCGAGGTCTGAGAGTCGGTGCATGATGGCCATGTTCGCGATGCCGAGAGCTCGTGACAACTTCCACTGCGACTGCATCCGCGCCAGCATGGCCGGGAACCGGAACAGTCGCCACGCCTCGTCGTAGATCACCCACCGCTGCCCGCCATCGGGGTCGGAGAACGCCGACTCCATCCACGCCGCGGCACAGGTCTGCACGACCGCGATCGCATCATCTGAGGCCTGGATCTGCGAGAGGTCCAACGACACCATCGGCGCTGAGGGGTCGAAGGTGCGCGTCGAGGGGCCATCGAACACCCCAGCGAGCACCCCTTCGAGGAGCTTGTTCCGCAACGCGTGGGCGACAGCGCGCCCGTCTTCGAGGAGCTGCTCCTTCGACGACCCGTCCACCGCCGCAGAAGGCGCGTGCATGGCGTCGATGACCTGCGGGAGGATCACGGTGGTGTTCGCTGCCTGTGCGGTGGCCAGGGCCGCGTACAGGGCCGTGGCTTCGGTCGCGTGCAGCGGACGGTTCATCGCCGCGGACGCGAGGGCGTGCAGGAGCTCGCGTCGACGCGAAGCCACGACTGCAGCCCACCGCTCGTCGCTCATCGCGACCAGGCGACCGTCCGCGCCGATCGTGCGGGCGGTCCGTGGGCCCTCGTCGAGCGGGTTCAAGCGTGCCGATGACCCGCCCCCGAGCACGATCGCCTGGCCGCCGACCTGCTCGGCCACCGCGGTCCACTCGCCCTTCGGGTCACCCGGCACATACACCTTGCGCCCGAACGCGATCGACCTGGTCGCCATGCTCTTGGCGACCGTCGACTTGCCGGACCCGATGCTGCCAGCGACCAGCACGTTGGGGTTGGTGATCAGCTTGCGCTGGTACAGCACCCACGGGTCGTAGCAGAACGCAGACGACGAATAGGAGTCCATCCCCACGTACACCCCCTCCGACCCCAGACCGGCCTCGGCGAGGAACGGGTACGCACCGGCGAGGACCTCGCTCGTCGCCTTGTGTGCCGGCAACCTGAGCCGGCGGTACTGACGCAGCGCATCCGGGCCGCGCTCACCCGAGGCGGGCAGGTAGTCCCTTCGGTCCTCTGCCGCCCTCCGCGCCTCCCGGTCCGCCGCACGGGCGGCTGCGGCCCCCTCCCGGGCCTCCTCCTCCACCGCACGCGCCCGTGCGGCCGCCTCACGGCGCGCCGCCCGCCCCGCCCGGCGAGAATCACCAGCAGGGACGAACCCCGCACCAGCAACCAGCCGGCGGCCGCCGTCGGAGGTGGGGGTGGGAGTGGGCTCAATGGACACCGCATCCTTAACCCACCCCGGCGTTACACCCGTGCCAAGGTCAACATCGAGTTCCTCAGCCAGACCCGGGTGAGGGGCCGGGTCAGTCCGTGCGTAGGCGTCGAGGTCCCACGGATCATCCACACCGTCATCGACGGTGGGCGGCTCGACCGGAATTGCGGCGGCGGCCGCCGGTGGGGTGTCCGAGCGCAGCCCTGTCGGAACAGGTGACAACGCCTTGCGGGGCGGCGTCGGGGGAGTCGAAGAAGAGCGGTTGCGGCGTCGCATGACGGTTCAGGCCTCCAGGGACAGTGGGCCGGGGCGCGAGACGACGCCTCCGGCGGTGACAGTGATATCGACGCGGTACACCCCGGGGCCGGGGGTGAAGGTTTGCGACCAGGTCCCTGACCCGGACACATGACCGCTGGCGGATCCGCCGGCAGCTCCGGAGAAGGTGACGGCGATGTCGGCCGCGGCCGCGTTCGTGGTGACCTGCACGGTCACCGTGAACGAGCCGTCACCAGCCTGGCCCGACGCCCTGGAAGAGAGCTGGATCGGGTCTTCGGCCGGCGCCTGACTTGGAGTTTGGGTGGGGGTCTGAGTGGGGGTCGGGTTCTTCGTCGGGGCAGGCGTCGGCGTCTTCGTCGGCGACTTGGTAGGAGCCTGGGTGGGAGTCTGGGTCGGCGCCACCGTGGGTGCGGGAACTGACGGCGCCCGTGTCGGCGACTTGGACGGGCTAGGGGTGTTCGTCGGCGACTTCTTGGGCCGCTTGGTCGGTGTCTTGTCAGGGGTCCGACGGGGCGACTCGGATGCCGTGATCGACGTTTCAGGTTCGGCCGCGCCGAACGGTGCGGCGTCACCACCGATGGTGATGAACTGGGTGGCGACGTAGCCGGCCACGACGGCAGCGACCACGACGACGGCCACCCACATGACGGCGTTGCGCGCGACCCTCCACGATCGCGGTGCCGACGATGAGGCAGTGCCGGGGTGCTTCTTGCGGGTGTACTTGAGCTTGCCTTCCGGCAGCGGGGGCAGGGGTGTGCTCACGACTGGGCCTCGCGGTTCCGCTTGGTGGTGGTGAGGGGGAACTGGGCGGCGCACAGGGCTGCGACCTTCATCTGCGCGAGCTCGACCTCGGGGTCGATCAGGTCCCAGTCGATCAGGTCACCGGTCGCGAGGTGCTGGTCCCGGCCGACGATCACGACTCCGGCGACAGCCTCATCCAGCCAGTTCAGCAGTGGGTCGAGGTCCGCGGGGTCACGGTCCTCATCGCGGGTCGGTCCGACCACGACGATCGCCCGGCGGACCAGGTCCTTGTAGCGCTCGTCAGCCAGCGACATGTACTCGTTCGACTCCGAGTGGAACGACATCGGCTGACCCGCAAACGCGGTGATGAGCCTCGATCGTCATCTTGAGTGTGTCCTGGGTGAGGTCGGTGGCCAGGACGAGGGTGTCGGCCGAGTCCAGGCCAGCCAGGGCGACGTCGCCCATCATGGAGGTGCCCATGTCCTGCACCACGACCTGCGCGACCCGGGAGACCAGGTCGACCACCGACCGGTACTGCGCACCGGTCATCGCCTCCACGGCACCAGGGTCGGCTGAGGCGTTGGAGAACACCCACATCCGGCCGACCATGTCGTGCCAGCGGGCCAGGTACGCGAACTCCGCACGCACCGCACCGACCCGGATCTGGGAGGCCAGGTGCACGACCGCCATCGGCGGTTCCACATCTGCCGGCACCAGTCGCCGTCGCAGTGTGCCGGTGTGGGGGTTGCCGTCCATGATCGCGACGCTCTCTGCACGAACCTCCGAGAGGTGCCGGGCGATCGCGGCCGCGGTCACCGTCTTGCCGACACCGCCCTTGGTGTTCATCACCGTGATCCGGTATGCCCCCAAGCTGCGGTCCAGCTGCGGGGCAGCGATGTCGGCCTGGACCTGCGCCACCGCCTGGCGCAGCTTGCCCTTGCGCAGACGCACATTCGCCCAAGGACTGAACTGAGCCTTACGCCGACCCGGCCATCCCGACCGCCGCCCGTTCATGCGATCACCCGCGCCAACGGGAGCGCGCAGGCGGTGAACGCCTGCGCCTGCCGGCCGGTGAGGATCTGGGTCTCCATCCCGCACACGTTGGCAGCACGGCGCAGCGTGTCGCACGCTGCACGGGCCTCCTCCACGGTGGGGGCGGTGACCGACATCAGCGCGGTGTATCGCATGTCTGCGTGTCCTTCGTTCAGGGCCCGTTCGCGGGCCACCACATCTCGGTACTCGTCGTGGTCTGACTCGGCCAGCACCTGGCCGATCTTTTCCTTCTGTCGCCGGTCGGTGAGGTAGTCGACCTTCTCCCGCCGTACCGCCCGCGCCGCCTCAGCAGCCGGGATCGGGCGCATGAACAATGACAGGGTCCGGCGCACACCGCCTTCGAAGATGAGCTGGTGCATGAAGTTGGGGAACGTCTCAGTTGTGGGCCACTGGCTGATCCACACCGTCATCGAGACCCCGGAGTCGTGAACCACGTGGTCCCACTCCTCGTCGATCGCCATCGGACCCGCGACCTCGAGCGTCGCGCCGGGGTTGTCGTGCTCGAGGTCGACACCCGGGTCGTAGGCGCCACGGATGACCGCCGCCAGGTGCGCCTCGTCCAGCCAGCGTTCCACCGTGAGCTCCGCCCGCGCCAGCGCGGCCGTCAACTGGGTGATGTCGGTGCTCAGCACGGCGACCGCACCCTTGATACCCCGGCCGGCGCGGGCGATCTGACCGCGTGCGGCGCGCATGTCCAGCGATACCGCGATCAAGGTCCTGTGCACCGCTGAGGACGGGGCGTACATCCGCATCAACGTCTCGTACTCACCGCCCGCCCACCCCGCGTCCGGGCGACCGTGGCCATGCCACCAGCCCAGCACCCCGCGTCCCGGGTCAGGGATGACGGACTCCATCACCTGCAACGTCGCCGTGCGCCCCAACGCCGCCTGAACTGCCAGCACCCGACCCCACGCACTCACACGCCGCGCCTGCGCGTGGGCGTCGAGGAGCACGAACGCCGGGTACGACACCTCACACACCGCCGTCAACGTCTGCCGGTGCGGGTCATGGATCATCGCCACGCCCTCGTTCGAGCTCGCGTCGTTCGGGCCGTGAGGGCCGACGCTCAGCACGAACCGCAACGCGGAAGCGTCCCCGGGCAGTGCCATCGTGCCCGCCGGGCGAGGCGTGAACGGCCGCGACCGGAACCGCGTCTGCCCCGTGAGGCTGCGCAGTAGCCACCACCCGACCACACCGACGGACTCCACCAATGGGCGTGACTGCCACCGCACCACCGCCATGGAGCCGACTGTCACAGCCAGAAGAACTCCGATCAGCATGTGACCCGCTGCGCCGCAGAACGCCAACAGCGCGGCCGCGACACCGATCACGACCACCTGAGCCGCGCTGAACCCCAGCAACAGCCCCTTGCTCTGACGGCGCCCGAACCGGACCCCCGCCACACCTTCACTCGTGCTCACGCTCACTCCGCCACCTCGCCCTGTCTGTCGTCACTACGTCGCTCTAGCCCCAGCCGCTCAAAGGACAGCCATCTCCACCTATCTCCATAGCAAGACGGCTAGCGCCGCATCGGTGTGTGGGTCGGCGGCAACCCCGGATCATGAGGCCCGCCCGGATTCCCCGACACCGACGTGTGGGGTGCGCCATGTGCTGGACGCGCAGCGACCGGCCCAGGCGAAGGCGCCGGCGAAGGGCCACTCCTCATGCCGCCTGGTGCCGAACCCGAGGAAGCACCGGCCGGCCCCACGGCGGCCTGGTTGGTTGATGCCCCGCCCCCCGGCACGGAGGCCGGGGTGGGAGTCAGGGTGGGGGTACGACCCACCACGGACCCGGCAACGGCACCTGAGGTGCCACCCGGTGTCTTCGAGGTCGCAGCACGACTTGCAGAGGCCTTTGCAGCACCCGTGGCAGCACCAGCAGCAGCACCCCCGGTGGCTGCGGTCGCGCCGGCCATCGCGCCGATACGGGCGGCCTTGCGGGGCAGGGCTGCGGCGGTCTGGGCGGGGGCGCGCATGACGTTGCTGCCCACCCGCAGGTGATCGCCCATCCCGCCGGCGAACGTGACGAGCTTCAACGCAGCGATGGGCGCCAATCCCGCCATAGCGAGGATCACGACACCGGCGCCGAACGTGCTGACCTGCGCCGTCCCGCCTCCAGATGCGGGCCGTACGAGCATGTTGTAGCCCATCGAGAAGATCACGACCATCACGAACTTCGAGATCACCAGGGCGACCATGACCTCGCACACCTGCCGGACCCACTTGCTGGTCCAGTCCGAGGCCGCGCCCGCGAACGCGACCGCGGCGAACACCGCGGTGATCAAGATCAGCACCTTGCGGACCATCAGCGCCGCCCACACCATCACCGTGGAGACCAGCACCAGCAGCGACACCAAGATCGCCACCAACGGGCTCAGTTGAACCATCGCAGCCGAGGAGAACATCAGCTCCCCCGAGACGGGCGGTGTCCTTCTGTCCGGTGGTGGCGACCACCACCCCGGTGGACAACGCATCGACGGCGGCGATGAACAACTGGGTGATCGCGATCATCGCCGGCGCCCCGACCGTGGCGATCAGCATCCCTTTCAGTGCCCTGGACAGGCCGCCTGGGTCCTGGCGCAGCGCAGAGACCACCACCTGGAGGAGGAACAGGCCGGCCGTGATTACCAACGCGACCGCGGCCGCGAACATCATCGGCTGACGAATCACCTCATCACCCAGATCCACCGACGTCGCTGCGTCGATCTCGGACCACAGCCACTGCAACGCACCGCTAGCGGCGTCGGTGAACGCGCCAGCGAGTCCGTCCAGCACCGATCCCACGAGCTTGTCGGTGGCACCCCCAACCACATCGCCAGCCACATCGCCAGCCACATCGCCGGCCACATCCCCGATCTCATCGGCCATGCAGTCGAGGTCCCACGGGAGGCACCAGCGCCCCGACACAGGCATGTCGAGACCGCGGCCGGGACCAGGGCCGGGGTCCAGGGTGATCATGGTGCGGCCCTCAGCTCGCCGACGCCTTTGAGTGCCAGCCCCTCGTGGTGGGTGGCAGTGCCGACGCAGAAGAACGGAATCTCCACGTCGCGTGACTCAATTGCAACGCTCTGGGTGCGTTCGATGGTGGCGGAGATGAGGACGCAGTCCAGGAGCGGGTCGCCGGCGGACTCCACGGACCCGTCGGCCTTCATCTGCTCGAACTTCGGCTCGGGAAGGATCACCATGTCCGTCACCGTCTGAGTCGTGCCGGCGGCCGCGAGACGGTCCCACTCACGGCGGCTGGCGACCAGGCTTCCCGGGCCGTTGAACGTGTCCGCGGGGGAGGTGCCGAGGAGGTCGGCCAACGCCAGGACGCGCATGTCGTCAGCGGTCACCTCCGCCCATGACTGCGGCACCGGCTGAGCAGCAAGCTCCCACCCCACCCAACCCATGACGTCGTCGTAGGAGTCGGTGGCGTAGTCGATGCTCAGCAGCTGGTCGGTGAACTCGCCCGCGTACGCGACCGTGCCCGCGTACGCCGCCGTGCTCAACTCGGGGAACGCAGGCGACGTGGCCACGTCGGTGGGAAACAGTGGGCGCAACTTTTCAGCCCATCGGTGCGTCTCCTCACCGTCGGAGAGATAGACCGTGTCGGCTGTGTCCTTTGCGCCCCGAACCTCCTCCGGGATGTTCGCGTCGGGGAGACGACGCACCCCGTCCTCGTCCTCCAGCGCCTTCGATGACGGGTTGGAGGAGGCACCTGCACCGCCCTTAGCGGGCGTCGAGGGGGATTCACTGATCGGCCACGACAGGTCGGCCTCGACGGTCTCCTCACCGCCTGAGAGCCGCGCTGTCACGAGGGCAGTCGCGGCGACGGTGACCACAAGCACCGCCGCGAAACGGCCGACGCGGTGCAGCGGGCCGCGGGGGAGACGGTAAGGCGTGCGGCGGGGGAGTCGCCCGGTCACAGCCGCCCACCCATGCCGGAACCCCAGCCGATGAGGGCGTTGGCGCCACCCACGATCACCGCGGCTCCAACGCTGACCAGGACGCCGGTCTTCCCCCGGGAGGCGGTGTGGTGGTTCGACCCGAACGAACCGATCGCCCACACGATGGCCGAGGCCAGTAGCGCTATGCCGCAGAAGATGAGCGCGGCGAACATCAGTCCGCCGGCCATCTCCTTGAGCAGGTCCATCCCGGGCAGGCCGTTCTTGTTGGGCTTGATCCCCGGGTCATCGGCACGGACGACCCCACCAGCGACGCTGGCCCACAGCTCCGTTCGAACACCGTTCATCACACGCTCCGTTCGTATGGCTTCTCGGGTGAGAACCCCTCTACCTACTGAGCCGAACCCCACCGCCAACGACGACGGACTCAGCCCAGGGCGCGTGAGTGGCTAGTTGAAGCTGAAGTAGGTCGAGACCAGCGGATGGTCTGCGATGCGGTCGGTCTGCACCGTGTGGTCGCCGAGATGACCTGAGAACCCGATCTCGGGGGTGCCCATGATCCAGTCGATCCCCATCCCTGCCGGCGGGCGGCACGGGTTGGCTTGACCGCCGTTGGAGGCGTGCAGCACCGCTTCGGTGTGGGCGGGGAGGACGGTGTCGCAGAAGTAGCCGGCCCGGTCGTTCATGTCGCCGGTGATCAGGACCGGGACCCCTCCACGGTTCAGGCGTGCCGCTAGCGCGGCTTGGCGGCGTTCGGCCTCGTCACGCCACCCCTGGGCCGGGCCACGCACGTCGGCAGGGTTGTGGAAGCTTCCCACCCACACCTGCTTGCCGGTGGCGACCTGGCGTAGCAGCACGACCGGCATCGGAACCTCGTTGCCGTAGAAGTAGGGGATCTGGACCCACTCCGCCCGAACCATCTCCCACCGATCGGCACGCCAGGCCACCGAGTTCACCGTGTTCGCTGTCCCGGGGCGCGGGAACACCTGCCACGACCCGGCGGTCAGGTCCAGGAACGTGCGCGACTGGACTGGCTCGAACTCCTGGAATCCCACGATCTCGATCCCAGCGCCGTCCAGGGCCGAGACAGCGCCCTGCATCCGCGTGTGCGACGAGGGCCAGCCCGGCTTGTTGCCGCCGGGCTTCGTGTGGGAGTGACCCAGCACGTTGAACGTCGCCACCCGGACCGCACCGGCAGGCACATCACCCGCACCGTCGCCATCACCGGGGAGGAGTTGGCCGACGTTGTCTGCCAGCCACTGCGACGGGTTCACGTTGTCGTCGCCATAGATGGGGCCGTTCTCGAGGTGGACCTCGAAGTGGAGGTGGCAGTCCGACGCGTTACCCGCGGCTCCGACCGTGCCCAGCTGCTGCCCCGCGGCGACCAGTTGTCCGTCTGCGACGGCGAGGGACTCCATGTGTGCGTACCAGGTCGCCACACTCTCGGGACCGGTCACGACCTTCACCAGCCACGACCCCGCCCAGGGCTGTGTGGTGTCGACCTCCACCACTCCGCCCGTGGAGGCAAGGACCGGGGTCCCGCACGGAGTCGAGAAGTCGGTGCCGGTGTGGACCGAGGACCACATGCCGCCCGTGAGACCCCAGTTGTGGCTGTCGCTGCCCACGAGCTCCGCAGGTACCGGGTACGTGACGGGGCCGGTCGCACAGCCGTCCGGTCCTGCCAGCGTCCCAGGATCACCGTTCACCGAGACATGGACGTGGTCGAGGTGGCGTTGGGTATCGGTGTGGGTGTCACTGGCGCCGCCCGAGGGGTGCGTATAGGGGCGCCAAGCGGCGTTACCGGTCGACCAGATCCGGTCGCGCCAGATCAGATAGCTGATGTTCAGCTCGGTTCGGTGGGCGCGGAGCCAGTCCGCGATCGAGGTGCCTTCCGCGATCCCGGTCTTGGTGGCGTAGTTCTCGATCATCACGTCCACCGCCCGGCCAGTGGCGTGGTCGGAGTCAGGGTTGTCGGGCCGCTCGCCGACACCGGCGTAGGTGTGTTCCCCAAACTCCACTGTCACGGCCGCCTGCACCGCCGCCGCCGCCGGCGAAAGACCGCTCGCCGGCGCGGCCGGTGAACAGGCCTGCTCCTGCTGAGAGAACCCACCCAGCACAACGACCAGGAACAACACCGGCGCAAGGGCGCCGACAAGGGTCAGCGCCACGATCCCAGCAATCCACCTCACACCTACCAAGGGCCGAACCCCACCGCGAACAACCCGCCCACGACATTCCCCAACAACCGACCATCGGACGCCACAGGCACACAGGCGGCCGCCCCTGCCCTCTCCGGTGGGGGAGAGGACGGGGGCGGCCTGTGGGGACCGAAACACCTCATGCACGACAGGGGAGCGGGCGAGGGGCCTCGGCCGGGTGATGCGGGGCCGGTGGGGCGACCCTGCTTCACGACTTCACGGAGCGTGTACCTCCGCTCATGCTGCGCCCAGTCGCGACCGCCGGCCACCCACCAAAGGGTGACCGGCTTGCGGAGCGACCAGACTGCGGACGAGAACCCTGTCCCGCGCCGCGGCCGCGCCGCTGCCATGCCAAGAACATGAGCGCGAGACCCCCAGCCAACAGCGCGAGGCCGCCGATCAAGACCAGACCCATGTTGGACGGCGCGCCGGTGTCGGGCAGCGGAGGGGAGTCCCCGCCGTTGTCACCTGAGCCGCCGTCACCAGAGTTGTCGTCCTCGCCGTTGTCGCCCGAGCCGTTGTCCTTGCCGTCATCAGCTGAGGACTTCCCGGCCAGGGTGGTCTCCTCGTGAATGCCCACCAGCGTCGCCACCGGCTCCGTGGTCGGAGTCTCACCGAGGGCCTCCATGTAGGAGTAGCAGCCCTCGACCTTGACCTTGTACTCACCGACCCCCTCGACGGTTCCGTCGCCGGTAGCCGTGAACTTGCCGGTGTCGGCGATCTTGGCCTTCGTCCAGTCCACCTCGCGGCACGACGGCTTGCCGTCGACCTTCTTGGGCTTCACCGGTCCGTAGACCCACCACGTGCCGGCGATGGTCGCACCACCGGTGTTCGCGACGGTGACGGTGTCGCTGATCGTGTCCCCGACGACCACCTTCTGGTCGTTGATCTGGGTCACGATCGTGGGGTTGTCGGTGATCAGCGTGGTCTCCGACGGCAGGCCCGGAGGGGTCTCCGGGAACGGCACCGTCGTAGTTGTGCCCTTGAGGTCTTCGACGTAGGTGTAGCAGCCAGCCGTGACGATGGTGTGCTCACCCACCGTGTAGGTGCCGTCCCCGGTCGCGGTGAACTCACCTTGGGCTGCCACCGGTGCACCGGCCCAGTTCACGCCTTCGCAGGTGATGCCAACCGGCCCCTGGAGCGGGGTCACCGGACCCAGCAGCCGCCACACCCCCGTGACCGTCGCGCCACCGGTCCCGGTGACGGTCACCGCGTCGGTGATGGTCGTGCCGACCGCGCCCATCTGCGCCGAAATCTGCGTCACCAGCGACGGCTTGTGCCTCGACAGCGTGGTCTCCTCCGGGACACCCGGGATGGTCCACGGCACTGAGCCCGTCGACGTGGTGGCGTTCGCGGACTCGTTGTAGGTGAAGCACCCCGGCTTCTCGACCGTGTACTCACCCACCGTGTAGGTGCCGTCACCCTTGGCGATGACGAAGTCGCCCGACGCAGCGAGCGGTGCGTCGGTCCATTCCAGACCCACACACGTTGCAGCACCCTCCTCATCGGTGGCCGCGGGGAGCGGGCCGAACAGCTGCCAGTGACCCGTGATCGAGCCCGGCGCCGACGGCGGAACCGCCGCGGAACCAGTACCGGTGACGGTCACCGCGTCGGTGATGGTGGTGCCGACCGTGATCTCCTGGCTCGAGACCTGCGTGACCAGGGTGGGCTGGTGGAGCGCGAGAGTGGTTTCCTCCACGATGCCCGGCGCAGTCCACGGGATCGGACCCGTCGCACCGTTGGGATCGCCGGACTCGGAGTAGGTGAAGCACCCCGGCTGCTGGGCCGTGTACTCGCCCACCGTGTAGGTGCCGTCGCCGTTGATCGCGAAGTCACCCGAGGCCGCGACCGGTGCACCAGCCCAGCTCACCCCTACACACGTAGGGATGCTCGCGGGCTCATCCTCACCGGGACCGGCCGGCGGGGTCGTCATGACCGGAGCAACTGGGCCGAGGAGCTGCCAGTGGCCGTTGATCGCGAAACCGAAAGTGCCCGTCACCGTCACCGCGTCCGTGATGGTGGTGCCCACAGTGATCTCCTGGTCCGAGATCAACGTCGACAGCGCCGGCACAGGCATCCGGCTGTCCGTGATAGCGGCATAGAAGAACGCCGCGGCCGGCTCAAGCTGCGCCTGGAGCAGAAACGCGTCCGGCTCCCACCCGGGCGGCTCGTTCGTGACCCGAACCCAGTACTCCGCGCCATCGTCGTAGATGGGGCTGAAGGAGAACTGCACGAACTGGCCCGCCGCGTCGAAGTCCGCCTCCGTGAACGTGTGCGACTCGATCGCAGGACAACCAGACGCGCACTCCGCGGTCTCGACCGTCACACCGATCATGCCCGTCAGGTCGTTGTCCTCAGCGAACTTCCGCACGATCAACGGCACGAAGGCGTTATCTGTGGTGCCCGGCGTGTTGGCAATCTCGAGGACGGCGACGGGGTCACCGGCCCTGGCGGCAGCCACGCACTTCACGACCTTGTCGAGCTGGTAACCCACCGGTGCGGTCTTCTCCCGGAAACACACGTTGGTGCCCACATAGGCGTCGACCCGGGAGGTGAACCCACCGGGACCGGTCGGGTTCAGGAGCCTGCCGAGCTCGTTGGGTTCCTCGACCTGGTTGCCGTTCACGTCCACCCAGGCACGGAACACCGCACCCTCCAGCGGAGCGCCGGTCAAGGCGTCGACCTTCTTGGCCCGCGCCGCGGCGCGGTCGTCGTTGGTCTCATCGCTCGCCTGCGCGGTGTCGAAGTCACCGCGCGCATACACACGCTGGGTGTTGCCGCCACCCCACCACACCCGGTACATGGTGTTGGCCAGGTGCTCGGCCCGGACCGTCGCCTTCACCACACCAGGTCCGTTCTGGTGCGCCACCAGCGTCATCGGGTTGTCGTTGGTGCGACCGGTCCACGTCGCGGTGCCGGTCGAGTCGAACGTCGCACCCTGGAGGGTCACGGTGATCTTCTCGTCCGGGACCCACTGGTTGCCGGACTTCACACCGAGCGACTTCACATCGACCCGGTCCGCGGGACCCGAACCCGCCACGTCGATCGACGCGGTGTACCCGCCCGCGGGGGCAGCCCACTTGTTGGCCTGGGACTCCATCATGTCGTGGATGTTCTTCACATCGGCGTGGATGGCGGGGGACTCGGCCTTCATCTCGTTCAGGCGGGCCTGCATCGCACCCGGCTGAGAGTTCTGGTGGAACGTCAGACCCACCACCCACCACAACGCGGCCGCCATCTTCGGGCTGTCGATCGCGTCATCCATGAAGTGGGTCAGCAGGTACGCCGTCTCAGGCGAGGTGTGCTGGCTCGCCGTCGCGGTCGTCGGCCACGGGAACTGCGCCCCCGTGTCCGTACACAAGCCGTACGTGCCGTTCGGCAGCTTCCCGATACCGAGCTCGGTGTTCGAGCTGGTCACGTACCCCACGAACCCCGGGATCGTCGGCGTGCCGGGACCGATCACCGCAGCCGAGGCCGGCGCCAGCGGAGCCAGCAGCGAGAACATCCCCGCCACCAGACCCAGCACCGACAATGCCGCCAGCCACCGCCCCGCAAGCCGACCCAGCGTCCGCCGTACGGCACCAGCGGGACTCACCAACAGGTGCACGCCAGGCGCACCCTCACGACGACGGCCACGCAGCCACCACCCTGTACGAGAAACCACGATTCATCTCCTGCGTCATGGGGTCCCTCGAAACGGAACCCGTCATATAGACGGCTCGAACCCCACCGCCAGCGGCAGCCACCCCGCACCAAGGGCTCGGCCCCAACTACTCAGCAGCCGCCTCAGAAAGCACGAAACGGGGCCACACCCGAAGGCGTGACCCCGCTCCAAAGGCGTCCCGGACGACTCAGATCAGTCGACGTACTGCGGACACACCCCGCCCCACGGCCGCTGCACCACCCCGACTTTCCACCAGCCCGCCGTGGCTGCCGGCACCATTCCCACACCAACACCGGAGCGGCTGAACTGTGGATGCTTCAACCACGTGTAGTGCAGCGGCGAACCCACCCAACCCTGCACAGTCGACGCTCCGAGCGCGTCTGCTGTCGCGACAGACAGGCTTGACGCCGCCTCGAACCCATGCGAAAGCTCAGTGATGGTGGTCTGCTGCGTGCAGTTCTCTACCCCAGGGTTGCTCAGCACCCCGGCAGGGGTGTCGTGACCTACAACGCCGTTGACAGTCATCTGCTGTGCCCACCGCTGCGCGCCACCCGTGACCGGCGACAGACTGGTGAGCGGGGCGACGCCGACCTTCGCGCGTTCCATGTTGGTGTACTTGATCACCGCCGCACGAACAGCGACCCGGAAAGCCTCCAGCTCCAGGGTCCGACACTGGAGGAGTCGGCAACGGTGTAGGCACCACCGTCGGCGTAGGCGAGGAGGTGGGCGTCGGGTCACCCGACCCCGCAGAGGTCGCCAGGGCCGCCTTCTTCGCTGCCGACGTCGCGGCCGCGATCCCGGCCTCACGCATGTGGGCCTTGGACTTCACAGTCGCCTTGCGCACTGCCTCACGCTTCGCACCTGGCTTGACCCGACCATGCACGTCACGCGCACTGGACTCACGCACACCCGACCAGGCCACCTGACGCGTCTCCGTCGCCGGGCGCGACTTCCCGCCAGGACACGCATCCGCCGTCACCCGGACCGTGGCCTTCACCGAACCGGCCACCCGAACCCTCGCGTCGGCATCAAACCCGGCCCTCTTTGCACGAGCGACACGGACCATCTCCACAGTCCGGTTGTCCACCGACACTGACGCCGACTTCACATCCCTCGACACCACCCCGGCTGCACAACCTCGCATGCGCGGCACGCCTTGGCCCTCGCCAGCTGCCGCCAAGCCGGAACAACCGCCGCCGCCACTACGGTTGCGGCCACAGCCATCAACGCTGCGCCTCGCCCTATACCAGATGTGGTCCTCATCCTGACTTCTCCCACGTAGTGCGCAGCCGGTGTGCAATCGAGTCATCGTAGGTGTCCCCAACGGGAGAATGACACCCCTCATCAGACAAGCCCACGAGAACCACCACGCCAACTGTGAATAGCACTGCTTCCGGCATCCCTGTGGAGGACTCATGGGCCGGTACCACACGGTGCCAACTCGCCTACGCCGCTACCCGGCGCGCTAGAAGCGTGGGCGCTCCAACGATGTCCCGCGACAACCGCCTCAGGAGAGTCGATTCCCACCGGAAATCGGGCCGGCACGAGCCACCCCCACGCTCAACGGGCACCGCCGACACCCCGATTTCCACTGGAAATGGGCCACCTCCCACAACTGAACGGAGCGCGCAACAGCCACCTACCACCGCAAGGACCCCCGATTTCCACTGGAAATCGGGCCGGCCCGAACCCCACCCCACGCTCAACAGGCACCATCGACACCCCGATTTCCACTGGAAATCGGCCACACCAGGTGGGTCGGACAGTCACCAGCCGAACTCGAACAACTCCGACCTTGTCGATCGCGCATGGTCCCGACGGCAGGACGAGACACCTCTAGCCCACAGCCGTGAATTAGCAGCGGCTGAATGCACTGAGGGGCGCGCGGAGCCTGCCACGCGTCGACACGGCAGGGTTCCGTGCCGCGATCGACTTGAGCGTCGTCGTCATGGAGTCTTCGCAGACTGATGGCGTGAACGAGCTCACCTGATTTGGTTGAGTCGTGCCTGCTCCCACGCAGTGGGCTCGTAGGCCGCGCGCTTCCAGAGAAGTTCGAAGTAGTCCCGGGTCGCCCGGTCCCAGGCAATGCCGTTCCGGGAGGTCCGGATCTCGTCTACTGCGACCGCAATAGCCCAGGCCAGCCACTGCACATGCGAGATGTTGCCGCTGTTGACAATGGCGGACTCCCACTCATCCACGTCCTCGAGGGGCTCCCTGCCACCCTTGGCTTTCACTTGCCCAGTGTGGATGTCTGCTTTGAGCCACTCGTGTACGAGTAGCAGCGCGCGGTCGTAATGAGAGCCGCGATGCCGGACTGCCCACCGCACCAGCGCCTCCACTGCTTCGCCGGTCTCAGCAGGTGCACGGACCATCTCCGCGACGGCTTTCCTGCGAGCCGCTTTGGCGGTTTTGGCTTCGAGCTTCTCTCGCTTCTCCCTCTCCTCTTCGACGGAGCGGCGTTGCGCCGCCGCGATCGGGTTGCTGTTGCGTGCCGACGGTGCTTCCTGCGCGCTCTTGCCTGGGTGCAACGCATCCGGTTTGGCCGTGTCGTAGTAAAGGGGCCCCCACTGGGTGGGGAGAGCGACCAGGGTTCCGTTCTCGCGCGCTGCGCGCAGAGCATCCGCGTCATCGGCATCGATCTGGCGGTGAGTGTCCGCTCGCAGCTCATCGATGCTTTCGATGATCGATTCACCGGCGTCTTCCAACCGTGCGTGCACCTCAGAGACCCTGGCCGCTCTTGCTGAGAACCGGTCTACTTCCTGTACTGCCTCGGTCAGCGTGACTCCATGTTCGAAGTGGATTGACCACGCTTGCCTCACGTGCTCGCTGTCGAGGCCGGCCAAGGCTTCCACCGCCTCCCGCGACGGCAACCTGCCCTCGTGCACCAGGTCCACGATCTCGACCGGAAGTTGTAGGAGCTTGAGGCGGCGCGACACGGTCGGCGCCGACACGCCAAGCATGGTCGCGATCTCCTTCTGGCCCAGGCCGATGTCCTTCAAATGCTCGACGATGCGTGCCTCGTCCACCGGGGACAAACCCTTGCGGTGGGTGTTCTCATGGAAGAACGTGGCATAGGTCGCGGCCTGGTCCGCACTCAGATGGACCACCGCAGGAATGACCCTCAGGCCAGCTGCCTTGGCTGCTGCCACCCTGCGTTCGCCGGTGCGCAGCACGTAGGACGCGCTTCCGAACGTGCCGGCCAGATCCGGACGCTGCTCAAGTACGTGGGCCACCTCGTCGACGACGATTGGCTGAAGAACACCGACTTGGGCGATCGATGCAGTCAGGTCCCCCAGATCACCGAGATCCGCGCGATTGTCGGGGTGACGTACCACCAGGTCGACAGGCATCTGCTCGAACCGCACGCCCGCCTTGGCGGCCGCCACTCGAGACGCAGAAACCAAACCATGGCGGGGACTGTGCGTTGATTCCGAGACGAGTCCAGCCGGTGCCGGCATCCGGGCGTGCTTGGCCGACTCGTCGGCGGCAACGGTTGCGGCCGGAGGTTCATGGCTCACTGACATATCTCCTTTGAAGAATCCGAACGCGGCCCGCCTGGACTTGCCGCAGTGACCTCAGCGCGGTGCAACGAAGGTGCGATGGCCGGGCCATCGACAGCCATCACCCGCGGGCGCCGCTGACCGCTCAATCGGAGATCACTGCGGGCTCGCCCGTGCGCAGCAAGGTGATGATGTATATGACAACCGGGACCGTCCCGGCGTTGCCGGCGTGGTGAACGCCATCCTGCTTCTCCACCAGCCATTGACCGGCCTGGACCGCGATGGTCTGGCCCGGGTTGATCCTGTGGAGCTGCTTGGCCTTGTCGCCCGGGCCGGTCATCACCTTCGCCCAGCCCTTCTCGACCGTGTACGTCAGGGCGCCCTCGGCGACATAGCTGACCTGCGCACCGGGGTGGTGGTGCGGGGCGAGCTCGGCACCCGGCATGACGACCACCTTGCTGAGCCCGAGCGTGCGGCCCGGAGCCCCCGGCGGGTTCGGCATCTCCGCGAGCGACTGACGGGTCACGTGACGTCAGCGTTTCTAGTCGCCGGGTTCTTGATCTGTTTGAACCCGACATCGCGCTTGAGGAGCAGAGCAGCCGCGGCGACCGCGGCCCAACCAGAGTGGTGCACGATGTCCTCCCGAGGACAGACGGATAACAGGACGGACGGGCCGGCGGACTAAGGCACTACCATTGTGGTTAGTGTCGCTAACGTCAATACTGCCGAACCGGTACGCGCGGCGAGCGCCACCCGGTGATCCAAGTGATCGGTGCCGTCAGCGACGCGTTCAGCCCACGTAGCGCCCTACAGGTGAACGATCAGCGGAGCTCATGCTCGCGTCTGGCGCGCCGACTTCCTCGACAGGTGGCATCAGCACCACCCCCGGAAGCCACGGCAAACCGCCCACGAATACGCGGCGAAGGCGATGATGTCGTCAATGTGTGCAGTCGTGAGCCGGCTGATCACCGGCGGCGCCTGAGGGCAGCACGGGAGATCCCAATTAGTCGAGACGGAAGTTCCGGTGAATCTCGCGGCTCAGGGGTTCTTCGTCCCAGTAGTAGCGGTAACCTTCCCAGGTTTGCAGGAAGGCACCGACCCGGACCCACGCCGCGTCCCTCACGCAACTCGGGGTCAAGGTCAGCGTCGTGGTCGCTGCGCTTCGGTCGATGCTGACACTGCCACACCGCCGCGGGGCGTCCGGCCCCCACAAGTCCAGTTTGCCGCGGTCGCGCCCGGGCCGGGTGTCGTAGGTAATAAACCAACTTCCGGCCGGACGAGTGTGCGAGAAAACGAGATCCCAGCTGAACTCCTGGTGCGTCGTCGCGGGGAGTGCACGGTAGTACGTCCTCACCCTCAGCTCTCGCCGAGACTCACCCGCACACGTGTCACGTCGCCTACGGCCATCCGCGGGGCGAGCTTCGGGGGGCTAGTGCGAGCTACGGATTCTCTATTAAAGAAGTCAGTCATCACATCACCCACCGGGTCTCTAAACGTCACGACCGTGGGCGAAGACCTTGGCCGGGCTCCTTCGCCACTCGCGGCGGCTTGGGGCCACATCGCCGAGGCCGGTTGCGACACGAGGCTGAACGCGGCAACGGCAAGAAGGCAGGATCCGGCGCGACGCCGACTCCACCCGGCCGTCACTCGGCTAGCGGCGTTTCCATGGGTGACGAGCTTTCGCATGAGAGCCTTTGTTCCGCTAGCGGCCAGGACGGCCAGCAAGATAATTCGTCACAATGTATCTCACCTCAATATCGAGTCGCGCTCACGATCCGGGCCGCGGGTGGACTTGCGCGGGTGGGGCGTGCGCTCGACGAGGCGGGTCGGGCCCTCGTGCTCGGCACCTCCGAGGACGTTGCGCACGTCCTCTCCGGCGTTTCTGCCAGCGACCATGGCGCTGGAGCCAATGCCGAACAAGACGGCGCCCAGGGCCGTAGGCCCGAAGCGAGCTTACGACACAACGAACTAGCGGGGCAGTTCATGCCGTCCGGAGTGGCTAGGTCGGCAGGGCGCGGAGGTGGCCCTTCGACGACTCCTCGTATGAGTCAAAGTTCCGCACGGCGAGCAGGTGAACGAGGTCGTCCAAGATCGACTCGAAGGTGACGGCCGTACTGGCGTCGTCAGCGCGGAAGCACTCGAAAGACGGTGTGAACGGGTTCGCGTCCACGAGGGAGATGTAGAGCCGTTCGTACTGTTCCTCACGGCCCGCGACGTCTTCTCGGCCGGTGAAGAGGCGGAGCCGGGGGAACGCGTTCTCAAAGGTCGAGTTGCGGCGTGGGGTGCCGTCGTTGCGCGCGTCCTTGTCGAGGAAGATGAAGCCCGCCAGCACGGCGAACGGGAAGCGCCGGTGAAGGGTGACCGACTCGAAGAGCATCTCGCCGCGTCGGTTGGTGAGGTTCTTCTGGAAGTTGTTCGAGCGCCCGTCGCGCCAGTTGATCGTCTTCACGGAGCCGCCGAAGAGGAGGCCGCTCTCCTCGGTCGACCACGAGACGTCGACCTTCTTCGCCCCGATGCCTCCCGCGAGCCGTCGCTCGACGCCAGACAGTCCCACCGCCCCAGCTCCGGCAGGGCGAGCGCCAGGCATGCCACGGTCACGAGCGGCTTCGCCGAGCGCCTGCGCGATCACGTTGGACATGTCCTGGGAGTACATGCGCTTGGCGTTCTGGTTGTTCTGCGATCGTCGTCTTCGCCGGCAGCGTCTTCAGTCCGGCAAGGATCAGGTCGTCAGCGGTCGGCACGGCTCTTCCCTCCACGAGCGACGCGACGGGCCGTGAGTTCTGCGTGAGCCTCGCGCAGTGCTCGGACGTCGGCGCGAGCCATTCCGAGGGCGCCGACTAGGAGCACATCGTCGACGAGTCGCGCGGCGTCTGTGAGACGACCGCCTCGGAGGAGGCGGCCCATCTGCGGCCGGATCTCGGCGAGTCGTGTCTTCGTCGCCTCGACGAGCTCGGGCGAGGGCATCGGGAGGCGGTCGGCCTCGCGGGGCTCGATCTTCAGCATCCCGCCGCCGTAGGCGCGGCCGACCGTCTCCGCGCCGACGAGCGTCATGGAGTTGATCGACGCGAGCGGGAGGTAGTCCATCGCGAGCCGCTTGACCTGCGGGCGCGTGTAAACGCCGTGGACCGAGTTCAGGTGATGCACCCGCGCTCGGTTCGTGCAGAGGCGCGGGGTGTCGGCGTTCATGTAGGTCAGGAGGAGATCGGCCGGGAGCACGAGCGGCACGCGCCACCACCACTCCTCGCCTCGGATGCGGCACTTGTAGGCGTTGTTCACGCCCGCGACCTCTCCGGCGTCGATGTAGCGACGCGCGGCCTTCGACGGCTCGCCAGAGGGCCGGAAGAGCCACGTCGAGGCTCCGGCCGCGCCGAGTTCGTCGAGGGCCGACTGGGTGAGCGTGAGGCCCCGTAGGTGCCGCGAGCCGGGAGGTGAGAGTCGGACCAGGTCCGACGGCGTGAGACCGGTTTCCGCGACCGCTCTGGGATGAGAGGGCGAAGTAGCGGTTGTTCCCGGTCACCATGCCGAGAGTCGTCTCGCCCCACGTCTTCAAGGTCGCGAAGTCGTCGCCCTGCGTAAGAGCGGCGAACGCCGAGAGGGCATCGGTGCGCAGGAGCGACGGCGTCCACTTCGCATCGAGGTCCTGCGGCGTCCACGAGCGGACGACCGGCGTCCCGGCGAGCCCGTCGGCGTCGCGGGACTGGAAGACGCGGAAGTGATCGGTCGGACCCTCGTCGTAGCCGTCGGCGAGTAGGAGGACGACCTCACTTCCGACCTCGGGGAAGACGCGCTCCTCGAAGAGGACGAGGTCGACATTCGCGAAGCGTTCCAGCAGGAAGCGCCGGACCGGCGCGGCGTAGTTGACCGTAAGGAGTTCGGCCGGGAGCACGAGGCCGAGCCGCCCTCCCTTGCGGAGGAAGAGAGCCGAGTGAACGGTGAACGCGGCCCAGGACGACGCGAGGTTCGTCAGGGGCACTCCGGCGCGGAGGGCAGCCTCACGCGAGCGGGCGCGGGAGTCGCCGGAGAAGTCCTGATAGCGGACGTAGGGCGGATTGCCAATCGCCACGTCATAGGAGCCGGTCGGGTCGACGGTGAAGAAGTCGCCGACCCGGACGTCGGCCTCAACGCCAGCGGCTCGAAGCAGGTCGCGGGCAGCCGAAGCCGACGCATCGTGGAGTTCGACGCCGTCGAGGTGCGGCGTTCTCGGTTCGGTCGCGGCGTCGCGGAGCGCGGCCAGCCGGTCGACGGCCGCAGAGTAGGAACGCGGCCTCTCCGCACGACGGTTCGAGGATCTTGTCGGCGACGTCCCTCACGGCCCACTCGGTCACGTAGCGGGCGAGCGGCTCTGGAGTGAAGAAGGCTCCGCGAGCCTTACGAAGAGCGGCGGTGTCGAGCGTCGCGGAGGGGCCGGGCATGCCGCGAGTCTGCCGTACCGCACCGACGGCGAGGCAGTCCCGCGCCGCGAGATCCAGCGTCAGAGGGTTCCCCACCGTGAAGTTCCCCCTGTGGGTTGCCGGTGGACCGCAAGTCGGCGGGCTCCGGCCTGTCAGCCGGTGTGGCAAGCGGTCGCACACCAACGGCAACCGTTCACTTGGCTGAAGTACGCCTTGGCGGCCCGCACCGCCGATGAGCACGAGCCGTGATAGCCGAGGTCCTGCCGGTTGCTGGGTGTGGGCACGCACGACCCGTTAGCCGTGACATCGTGAACTTCATGATCGCCATTTGACTGAGCATTCTTGTTTACGCAGTACGTGGGCACTTCAAGTTCCTCTCGCTGAGTGACCTTCGACCCGCAGGTAGCCATGACGCTTCACATGGCAAATCGGATCCTCACTAGTCCTGCGGCCCTCGCTAATGATCAGGAGGAACGAGACGGTCCCCTGATACTCGGCGAGCCAACTTGATGTCAGCTGACCGCTTTGTCGGAGATCGCTGCGGGCTCGCCGGTGCGCAGAAGGGTGGCGATGTAGATGACGGTCGGGACCATGCCGGCGTTGCGGGCGGGGTGCACGGCGTCCTGCTCTCCACCAGCCACTGACCGGCCTTGCCCGTGATGGTCTCGCCCCGGGGTGATCCGGTGGTGCTGCTTGGCCTTGTCGCCGGGCCCGTGATTACCTTCACCCAGCCCTTCTCCGACCATGCAACTCTCGAACCCTGGCCGCACGCCCTGCCGCCGCCTCCGCCTTCACGAGTCGTCTCCTGTGCCGGCACCACCTGGTCGGGACTCCACATGCCAGCCGGACAGACGACGTCCACCGGGGCATAGTCCGGTGACGCTCGTCGCGATCTGCTTATCGGGATGCGGCCGCCGGGCGATACGGCAGAGTGAGTCCGGTCGAGCGGTCGGTCGTTTAGGTGACCGATACCAACATCAACCTACAGCAGGTCAGCGACTCGGTCGGCAACGGCGGCGATATCCAGCGAACACGAGCAACCAGCCATCTGCCGTTGATTGCGCCACCGCATTCCCGAACTGCCCGCCCGGAGCCGAGATGCGCCGCATCACCTGCCTCACACAAACCGGAGACACGACGATCGAGGTCGACGGCAGCCTCGATGCCGTTGCCGCCTACGACCTTCAGCGCTGCTTGGACTCTGCACTCGATCGGGCGTGCGCAGTCAGTGGCTCTCGACGGCACCCGCGTGACCACGCCGGACGACGACGGCGTCCGTGGTCTCAGACGACGCTGCGAGGCCCCGCCGTCGCAGCACGAGTGGTCCTGACGATCACCGGATGTGTAGCCCCCCCGCACTGCAATCGCTCGCGCTCTTCGAGGCGCGGGACTTCCGCGAAGGCGAGCAGCTTCGCGCAACAGAACCTTAGAAGGAGGGTCGGGAAGACAGTGCCGGTTGGTCGCGTGGAGCTGAGCCCACATACGAACCGTCCCTGCGCTCATGCGGCGGCACATTGTCCGACCAACTCACACTTCCTAGGCGGAGCCCGACGCCAGCCTTAGCAAGTACGCTTATCGCTGCTGCCCGTAGGCGTGAGGCCGGCGATAGTCCGTTCTACCGGAACTCGTCACAACATTCGGCGGCGACGCAGAGGGGAGGAGTCCGGTGAGCGGCGAACTGCTCGTGTCGTTGCCTGTGGCTCTATTCGCCGGCTTCGTGTCGTTCTTCTCCCCATGTGTGCTGCCCCTCGTGCCCGCGTACTTCTCCTACGCGACGGGACTGGCAGCTTCCGACATCGCCGCGGGAAACGCCGGGCGCGCGCGAATGCTGACCGGTGCCGTCCTATTCATCCTCGGCTTCAGTGTCGTCTACGTCGCGCTCGGGGTGGCGGCGAGCGGCTTCGGCCTCTTCACTTGGAAGCACTTGTCCTCGTTCACCGTCGTCCTCGGCGTGTTGACCATCGCACTCGGTTTGGTCTTTCTTGGTGCAATCCGGACGCCTACCGGCACCTTCCACCTGAGCTCCTTGCCAGGAGTGGGTCTCACCTTCGCCCCCATTCTCGGTGCGCTCTTCGCCATTGTGTGGCTCCCGTGTGTGGGGCCGGTCCTGGGCGCAATCCTGACGATGGCTACGTCAGTCGATTCGGCATTCGAAGGGGGGCTACTGCTCTCTGTCTACACCTTGGGGTTCGGACTGCCCTTCGTGGCTGCCGCTCTTGTGTGGCACTTGGCTCTGAAGAGCTTTCGGGCTATCGCTCAACACCGTCGTGCGCTGAACGCAGTCGCTGGCATAGTGATGATCTTCATCGGAGTGGCCATGCTGTCAGGGTGGTGGACAGTCTTCACGGCATGGGCCCAAATGCAAGCGAATCAGCTTCTATATTGATGCCTGGCAACAAGGCCCCTCCGTTGCCCTGAGGACGCAACGTAGTCGCGGAGCACCGCACTTACCGTAGTCACAAATGAGCCCGCTGGCATTGCTACTCGCGTAGCGAATTGCCAGCGGGCCCGTTGCTTCAAACTTGCCGTATACACCTCAAGTCATGTGCACCTTCGCCATGACGTGAAGAATCAGGCGACACCCTTCTTCCAGTCACTACAGGTGCCAGCTAGGACGGATCGTGTGCCGAACTCGCCCTCGCACGCGCGAACCCACACCACACGATTCTCCGCCAGGTTGACACTCGCGACTGCGGTCGTTCCAGCGCCGTTCGGGTTCCAGTACTCGATGTTGTTTGAAGACAACGAGTCCAGCCTAATCTGGACAACAGCCGAGTGACCGTCAGCCGCACGATCATTAACGGCAATCTGCTCAGGACTCGAGGTAGCGGCGAAGGTCCCCAGCGAGTTGCCCGTCGCACTGTAGGTCGACACGTTCGTTTGGGCTACGGCGGGCGACGCCGTCGCCACGGCCACCAGCATAGCGGCGACAGGGCCAAGGCGAGTGAGTGCTCTATACATCAACACGACATCCATTTCTTAGTAAAGACGAGTAGGACCTCGGAGCGTAGAGACTACCCAATTTATAGTGAATATAGTAACGGTGAAGTCGACATACTGTCGGTGGATCACACCGTGTCCCACCGAGAAGGCGCACAGCGTCCACCGCTGTGAGGACAGATGGCGCGAGGCCGGCAGCGGCAGCCCACGCCTTCGGCGCGATGGACACAGGCATTGCTCCGTCGGCCTGGCGCTCTTCCGAGCCAGGCTGCCCACCGGTCAGGTCAGTCGAGGGCGAAGGCCCACGCTCGGATCAGGTAGCTGCCCACTCGTAGCCGCGGACGTCCATGGCGGTCTTCAGGTCAGCGTGGTCGGCGTCGACCCGACTAAGGGACGTCGGAGAGACGAGGCGAGACCGGCGGGTCGCCGGGACGCTCGTAAACCACCCACAGGTTGGGTCGTCGCCGTGGCGTGAGGCCAGCTCGATGGCGGCGAGCTCCTGGCCGTCGTCGAGCGTCAGCGAGTACAGGTAGGTCGACACGGCCTGGGTCCAAGTGACTTGGCGACGCCGCTGATCTGCGCCCACTCACTCGGCGTCGACAACCCGACAGGCCGCACGTGTGGGCGCTCTGAGAGCGCGATCTCGTGCGACGCCCCCAAGCCTCTATCCATAGCCATACGGTCGTGCGTCAACTAGCCAGGTGCACGCGCAGCGCAGGTGTGAGCAGCTGTGACCGGCTCGCCGCACCGGCCGACGCTTCAAGGTGGGAGAAGTACCGATCCCCGTAGCTCGAAGTGTCATAGCCACAACCCCCGATGGATACGCGTGCTACCACACGGTGCCATCTTCTGCGAGAACTCGCTTTCGTCGGCTTCGCGCGCTCAGGCAATAGGCGCTCCAACGAGGGCGGAGTACAACCGCTTCAGGGCAGCGTCCCGGATTCAACTGGAAATCGACCCAACTCAGCTTCGCCCACGCTCAACCGAGCGCGCAACAGCCAGTCACCGACACCCGATTCCCACTGGAAATCGACCGCCCCGCCCGGGGCACGAGGCGACAGGCACCTTCCGCGGCGAGGTGCTTGGCGTCCCAGAACTGGTGGCGCCGTGTGGCACGAGGACCTTCGGCAGGTGCCGCTTCGGCCGAGTCGTGGCAAATCTGGGGAGCGAGGGCTCCGACCAACCCGCAGCACGCCACCGGCCCATCCACGCAGAACCGTCACCGGGACCCCACCGCCCGCCACAGGCGGTGGGGTTTAAGACATGTAGTGACTGGATGAAGCGTTGGAGAGAACAGGAGACCTCGTCATGCTGAACAGCGCCATCACCCTCGCCGGCAACCTCACCGCCACACCCGCGGTTCGTTACATGGGCGGCGGCAAGACCGAAACTTCGCTACGAGTCCTGGTGAACCACCGCACCCCCAAGGACGGCGAAGGGACCGCCGCCAAGCCCGTCGCGTTCGACAGCGAAGCCTGGGAGCAAGACGCCGCCGACATCGGCGACTCCGCGACCACCGGACACCGCGTGATCGTGCAGAGGCACGTCGAGACCAACGCCTCGACGAACACCAACGCCGGGCAGAGAAAGTACAGGGAAGTCATGACACACGTCTCGCCGGAATCGCTTGCCATTTACCGCGCCGTACGGTGCGCGATCCGGGCTGCGGGCATGACGCACGATCAAGTCGCCGAACAACCGGGTATCGCTCTTAACACCTTGTCCCCGCGGGTCAACGACTCGATCCCGTTCGCGTGGGTAGAACCCGTCACTATTGCGGGCGTTACCGGCACCGCAGTCAGCGACATCGCGGTGAGCGCAGTTCGAATTGCGAGTGACACGTGACCACATCCCTGCGTCTCACCAAGGCTTCGGCGCTTGCCGAGCAGTGGGACATGTCTGAAGCGGAGCTTAAGCGTCGCGTGCGACGTTACGGCTGGCCCGTTGTGCGCCTATCCCACAGAGACTGGCGCTTCACCGACCAGCAGATCGAGCAAATCGTCTCGATGCAGTCGCGGGCAGCAGGGCCGCACCGTTCGAAGCCCGAAACTGACGACCTGCGCCCCACTCGCCGGAGCCAGAGCCGCACGACCTGAGCCTCCCGGGCGGGTGGGCGGCGCATTCCGCCCGCCCGGCCGTGCGGCCGGCACGGCAGCCAGCCGGCCGCCCTACTTCCACGTCGAGCGCGCCGGTCTCGCTGCGGTCATCTCCCTATTGACGCTGGTCGTGACCAACGGAGGCCTCCGACGTTGGAGACTTCGCCGCCTGAAGGAAGAGCTGGAGGTTTTAAAGCTGCTAGAAGGACGAGATTGGCGCAAGAAGGGGGACCTTCGGAAGCAAGTCGAGAGTCGCTTGAATCGGTACACGAGAACACCTACACAACGCCTCTGGTGGTGGACCTGGCGAGCCATCGGTGCAATGAGCCTCGGGGTGCTTGTTTGGAGCTTGGTCGCCGCCGCTCGGGCGGATGCCGACCAAGAGCCCGCACCACTGCTAGCTGAACGCATTCTGACGATCACCGGATGGACGATTGGCGTTATATCGGCGCTCGTCGTAATCGCTCTCATAGTCGCGGGTACGAGGTACGTCATTGGCGTCCGGAACGATCGTCGAAGTGCGAAGCTCCCTCCCCGTCCCGTACCGCGTCCTGGGCGGGGGCAGCGCACCGAATCGCCTGTCCAGCCCGACCGGGCGCAGCACCCACCTCCCGAGCCACTTCCCGAGTAGACAGCGTCACCATCAGGGAGAGGCGCGGGAGCCACTGCCGTACCCGAAGCTCCCACGTCCGCACACCCGGTGAGTTCACGAGTGTCCGACAGGCGGCGGAATGACTCTCGTACATCGCTCCTAGGCCGGCACTGAGTTCGCGATCGCAAGGATGTCCGAGAACCTGAATTGGCCGGACGCCGACGGCAGGTTGGGCTGCCATCCGGGGTCACCCTTGAGGTAAGAGGACCTGTCCTTCAACGCCAGGCCGATGAGTACTTCAGCGACGATTCGCCCGCCGATGGGGCCTAGGTGCTTGCCTCCACTTCGCTGTTCAGCTTCGGCGAGAATCCAGAACCACAGTGGCGCCGCGTGCGGTAGGCCGGTGGTCACCGGACTGAACTTGTTGAGGTCAACCCCCGTCTCCGACGCGACGGCCCTCTCTACGTCTTCACCGCTCGGAAGACCCAGCGCAACGCCGCGTCGCAGATTAAGAAGGGCCAGCGAGCGACTTAGGTGATCAACGCGAGGTGGCAAGGTGTGGAGGGATGGGGCGATCTTCGTATCGAACGCTCGGGCTCGCTGGGTGATCGACGGATCGGACCCGGGCAACGCGTCGAAGAACCTGTTCCACTCGATCTCCCAGTTGGCTGGCAGCGCACGAAAACCTCGCAGGTCGCCGAGTGGATTGGCGTCGCCTGCATGAGGCGAGAAAACTGGCGTGGGGGGAACCACCCCGTTCAACAGATACGAGTCGCGGACCATGGTGTGGCCGAAGCGAAAGGCCGCGCCTGAGAACTCCACCGGCATCCACGGGTTCTTGCGCACGGAGTACAGCTTGAGATCCGGGCGCCGCACTTGGCTCTTGCCTTCCTTCTTCCACATGCCTTCGTACGTCTGGGGGCCGACGATCGATGGAAGGAACTCGTTAAGGACGACCCACTGGTAGTGCCACCGTACGAGCGTCACAATCTGGCCGAATGAAACGGTGTCACTTGCAGGCGCCGGTCCTCCCCAGCCGCCGCCGACGGGGGTAGCCGGTACACCGGTCACCAGGGAGGCGTCGCCTTTCGCCATGGTGACGACGGCGTTGTGGAACCGGATCATCGCGAGGTGGAGTTGGGAGACGATGGTGTGAACGTCGTTGCGGGGGTCGCCCATGAGGGCGCGCTCCTGCTCGTTTCGCGGCACGTCGACGGGTGCCGTGCCTCTCTCCGCACCACGCCGTCCGATGAGGAGCTTGTCGGTGTCGTCGTTGTCGTAAAGCCACGGATTGGCAACCGGGCCTAAGCCGTATAGCGAGTCGAGGTCGAACCTCGGGGTGCGGAAGTTCTCCAGCGCATCCGGGTCGTTCGCCTTGTCCAGCATCGAGGTCGGGTCGAAGGTGATGTCGTGATCGATGAACTGCGCCAAGTAGGTCATCCCGGCTGGTAGGTCTGAATCTGCGGGGCCCGGTGAGCCACCCCAAGTGTTCGCGCCTGGTGTCGCGTCGACCATGACGTCGACAACCGCCTGAATCTGAGCGTCATCGAGGGACAATCCGGGCAGCTCTCCGAAGAGCCGGCCGAACTTGCCGGTGTCGATGGTGGATCTCGGCACATTCGTGACGCCGCGGACTGGCTCGCTATGGGCCGCTTTGGTGGGGTCGGCGGCGGCGATGACAGCAACACTCGGTTCCTGAGGGTTGGGCGTAGCGGCGGATGCTCCGGTTGTGTCGGTCACGGACTTCCTCTTCTTCTGGCTGCAAGGAATGCATCTTGTTCAGGATGCGGAGACGTCGTGACGACGTCAAGCATTACTTGACGTCGCCGTGCTTGCGTCCCGCTGTAGCGTCCGCCCACCTCTATCGGGTGCGCATGTCTTAAAGGAGGCCGAGCGAACGAGCCTGATACATCGTGAGTCGCACCGCGCCCATACCCGGCGGGCGCAACGGGAACGCCGGTGAGGGCTAACGGGGTGGTGCCAAGCGACCAACAGCGTGCGCCGCGTACCCCGGTGAATCCTGCTGTCCAACAGGCGGCCCGGTTCCACCATCGTCACACCGGGTCAGCGAGCTGCACCAGATCCGACGACGACCTCCAACGGGCCGCAGATCCGCGCGCACCGCGGCATGTGCGTGCGGTTCAGCGGAGAATGCCGGACATGGATGCACGCTCGAAGTCCGAACTCATCGATCGACTTGTTGCGTGGCGCGACGAAGATGGGCCGCTCGTCGAAGCGATCGGCGACACCTTGGCGGAGGTGCACACACTCGACTCACAGGAGCAGGCGCGAAGGATCGTCAGCACCGTGATGGACGTTCTTGAGAGGGAACTCTGAATCGACCTGTTCGCGGCAGATCCGGTCGACGCAAGTGCCAGGGCGCGGCACGGTCGTGCGATGCCCGGCGGTCCTTCGTGTCTGGGGTTTGGGTCCGGGGTTCCGGTACCGCGCCGTGCTCGTTGCCCTGGGCTTCGGGGCCGCGACCGCCGCTGGCGAGCTGGCCGAGGAAGACGTGTGGCTATTCACTTCCTTGCCTCGGCCGAAGTCTCGAACGAGCACACCTTGGTCTGGGTCGACAACGATAAGCGACCCAGAGCGGCAGTCGGCTCTTCATGCTCGACGCCAGGACCGGGGAGCCGCGCGAGGTCGTGCACGAAGGCCGGAGCACCCTGCCGGACCAGCGCCTCAGCTGAGGCGAGGCCGAGCCGGGGTGCGTGCCACGAATGCCAGCACACCAAGCCCGTCGCTCAGGTACGCGGACGAACGGGCTGAAGTACGTCGAACGCGAGGCCGCTGGTCGCTTCACCTCGTCCGGTGCGTCTGGTGTGTCCGAGCCACGTGACCACGTGCCCGTTGCGCCACCGACAGCGCTGCCAGCGCGTCTCCACGATCGTGCCGGCGCGCTCGACCTCTTCCTCGGCGACGTAGTAGGCAAGGTCGTCGTCCAGCCCTTGACGCATCAGCCGGGTCCGCGGCAGGACCCTGCCCGGCGTGATGCCCTCCCGGCCTTCGAGGAGGCGCGGCATCGCCGCCCGCTGCACTTGGATCTGACGGTTGTCTTGGGGGACATGCACGGGGATGAACGGTATCCAGTGTTCTGCGACCGACGTCATCAAGACGTACGTCAGCGACGCGTCGTTCTCGCTGGGCGGACCGGCTACATCGGGCACCGCCGACTGATACTTCGCATGCAGTTCGAGCGCCACCTCACGACCTCGCCGGGACGAGCCGTCGGGAAGCTGAACGGTCGTCTCGATTCCCCACACCATGTTCGACACCTCGTCGCGCACACACGCGACCGCCTCAACCGGCGTGCTCTCTAACGCCGTCGGCGTCGTCGCCGGCACGAACAGCCGGTCGTCATCGGCACCCTGGGGGGTCAGCTTGAACATCCGCCAGCTCTGGAACTGAGCGGCAGTCACCGCCGGGTCGATCCAGAACCGTTCCCCGAAGACGTTGGTGACGGTCAGGCCGCGGATCGACGTGAGCGAACCCACCGGTACGTCGATGGGCAGCAGGAACCAGTCGTTCGCGTAGACCAGGCCGAACTCGATGAGCAGCAGCTTGGCGATGTCGGTCGTGTCAGGCTTGATGTCGCCGAAGTTGACGGCGCCTTCCTCGAAGGTCCAGTGCCGGGTGTTCGGCATGCCATCAAACTGCGCAGTCGCCGGGATGAAGCTAGTGACGCTGGGTGGTGCAGCAACGCCACCGCCCACCGCGCCATCGGCGGCTACCGCGTCGAAGCTGAACCAATCCAGCCTTCCGCCGTGGTACTCGGGCGCCCCGAGACCGGCCGACTGGCCTTGGCTCGGCGCCGAGAGGCCCATCGAGTACTCGAGGTGCTTCGGGTCCCAGGTCGCCATGGCTGGATCAGGCTCGTAGTACCGCTGACGCGCCCACGTCAGGAACGACGTGCCCAGGTCGTCGATCTGCTGCCGCGTTGGGTCGGCAAGCCCAAGACCATCCGATGCCGCGCCGCCGCCAGCAAGATGTATCACGAGCATCCCGCCGTCGATCGCTCTCCCCGCCACGGCGGCCAACGTCTGCCACGCCGCCGCGTGCGCGGTGATCGGGAAGTCCGCCTCAGCATCCGGGTCGGGCGCCGTGAACTCGTATTGGTCCAGGAAGTCCGACACCAACGCGCCGTGCCCGTTCGCGACGAGCAGCCGCCGCCAACGCCGCCCTAGCGACAGGCGCAGGTCGGCCTGGTGCAGACGCCCTCCCAGCGTCAACTCCACCGACCGCGCCTCGATGACGGCCTCCAAGGGCAGATCCGGGTCATAGGGCCGACTCCCGGCGGCCGTCTCTACGTCGGTCACTGCGTCGGAGTTCCACGCCACCTTCGCCGTCACAGGCGAGCCGGTGTCCTCGCCGATGAACTCGCCCATCTGCCACTGGCGCGTGATCAACCACAGGGGATCGCGCACCTCGGCCTTGAGCGCCCTGCTGAAGTCCGGTCGGCGCGGACGGCCTTCCAGCCGGTTCCACATCACCACGGTCGGGAGGATGATCCGGTTCGTCAGCACGCTGTTGAGGTCGGCGGTGACGACGTACTTGTTCATTGGCCGCCCTCCGCCAGCATCACGTGAATGTTGTTGTTGAAGGCCAGGTTCAGGCTCGCCGTGATCGGATACGTGGTGACCGATGACAGCACCGCAGGCAGTAGCGGCGCGAGCCTGGACGCGTCGATGTGCCGAGGCTCCACGGCCCGCAGCCGCGCGAAGTCGAGCGTCTCGTGCAGCGTGTCGACGATGTCCTGCCACTGCCACGCGCCGCGATAGACCGGTGGTGTAGCCAGCAGCACAGCCTGCGGCGCTTCGGAGTTCGGTCGGTCGAAGTGGAAGGCCAAACCCGAGGTCGCCGAATCGATCGGCACTACCTCGACCCACTCGTCGAGCAGGAGCCCGCAGTATCGGAGCGCAGGGTTGTCCGGGTCGATCCCCGCACCGGCTGCGAACGCCGCGGAGTACAGCAGCTTGTCCTCGGTCACCGTGAATGGCGACCCGTCGGGCAGTGTGTCCGGGAAACGCAGTGCCAGCCACGCGTCGTTCGGCCGGTACGGGAACTGCAGTGCCTCCAGAGCGGACGGATCCGCTCCCAGGGCCTCGCCGAGCAGGGTGGTCAGCTCCAGGTTTCGGATCCGATCGCGTACGCGCGCGACGCCATGCTGCCAGTCGTCGACCGGGAACGGCGTCCCGCCCGGTCCCGTCGTGAGGTGCGTCAGCAGGTCGGCCCGGTGGGTCCAGACGTTCTTCCACTCGGCCAGGCGGGGTGCGGCGATGGTGAACTCGGGCAACAGGATGAAAGCCTCACCGAGCAGGGCCTTGGCCCCCGTCTCCACCGCCTTCTGCGCCTTGTCGCCGACTGCCGCGGCCGCTTCCGTGAGTGCGGTGGTGGCATCGGCCGACCGGCGCTCGATGTCCGCCGACAGTGCAGCCGCCCGGTCCCGCAACTCGACGGCCAACGTCAGCACCGAGTCGCGAAGACGGTCGATCTCGAACGGCGTCTGGTCGACGGCCGCGATCGTGGGCAGGAAGGCAGTGATGGCGACGAGGGTCGCGCCGACGGATGCGGCGTTGTCGCGCAACACTTCCAGCGCGATCAGGGCGTTGTCCAGATCCGTTCGCAGGTCTTCGACGCCTGTTTCCAGGTCGGTGATGAGAGGCGGCAACGGCGCGATGACAGTCGTCGACACCACGCGGCCTGCCTTGATCAGCAGCGCGATCCGGTCCTCGTCGGTGGCCCCGCCCGGCAACGCGACGTAATGGGCCATGACATCGTCGTGCTCGATCTGCTTGGCCCGCCACCTCGCGATCAGCTCGGTGAGCGCCGACTGCATCGCGGCGAGCCTGCCCCGCCTGCCCTCGACTGCCGCGGAGCCGACGGCGGTGGGGAGGCCGAAGGGCAGCACCGGGCGCACGGCCGCGGCGAAGTCGAGGATCCAGCCGTCGATGGCGTCCCGCGCCGCGTCGCGGGCAACCTCGGGATCGACGCCCTGCCCGGTCGCGGCGTCCGCGTCCGAGACGAACGCGTCGACTGCCGCCACCGTTGCCTGCAGGTCGGCCATCACGGCGTCGACCTGGTCGATGCGCACGACACCACCGCCGTCGTCGCGCGTCGAGGCTTCGTTCTGCAGCGCGAGATCAGTAGGCCGCAACGGTCGTGCGCCCAGCACCACGCCGCGCAACGCACGCACCAGCGGTGCCACCTCGAAGAGCGTGAGGCCAGCGACCAGGTCCGGCTTGTAGGTAAGCACGAACACCGCATCGTGGCGCGGGGTCGGCGCGCCGACCCGCTCGGCGTAGTCGATCAGGAGGTCGTCGAAGCCCGGCATGCTCGCGGCGCCACCGGCGTCGAGAAGGTAGAACAGGTCGACCGCAGCCAACCCGAGTTGTGCCATGGTCGGCGTCATACTGCCGAGGGTCACGTCCGTTGAGGGACCCCATGAGACCTGGGCGGAGATGGTCGCCGGGTCCGGCAGCTGGGCTGGCGAGCCATGCCGCCAGGGCGGGCTCACCCACCGCGCGCGGAGTCGTGTTCGACGGGTCTGCCGGGGACAACCCGCCGCGGAGGTGGAGCGCGACGCGATGCGTCAGCGTCACGCCATTGCGTGGTGTCTCGCTCACCTCGGGCAGCGACGGATGCGTGCCCTTTGACACCGCGTCCAGCGATCCTGCTGCCCGGTCGTAGTTGCCACGCACCACCTGATAGACGCCCTCGGTGAGCATGAGATCGGCCACGGCGTCGGCGACGGCGCGCATGTCGGTCACGCACCTGTCGACGAGGATCCCGATGGCCGCCGCACCCGGCGACCCCGGCTGAACCAGTTCGCTCAACGCAGGCAGGCCATCCACGCCGTACGGATAGGTCGTCTGATCGGTCTTGGCGACGTGTTCGGTGAAGGCCGCGCCGTCGACGACGTGGCGTGCCTCCACCTTCGTGATCTCTCCATCATCGAGGTCGGTCACCTCGGTGAGGGAGTTGCGGTTGCCTGCCAGCGGGAAGGCGCGCCGGAACTCGTAGATCAGGCGGTCGAGAAACACGGTCGGCTCGTCGTGCAGCGAGCGTTCGAGCCGGTAGCCGAGAAGCGCGCCGAGAGGCTGCCCGTTGCGGATGCCCTCGATGATCGTGTGCGCCCATCGCACCCGCTCGGAGCTGATGTCGACGGCCAGCAGGTCTGGCGCCTGCGGGGTGGCGTTGGCCAAGTGCCCGTTGCGCAAGATCGCCGCGGTGACGGCGTGATCCAGCGACGGGCCGTGAATGTGGCCGTAGTTGGCAGGGTCGCGCATCAACGGAGGGTCGTCCGGCCTGTCGAAGATCGCGGCCAGGTCGTCGTCCAGGTCCACCGGCTCGAGGGGCGCCTCGTCGGAGACGAGGTTCTCCAGCCAACCGTAGGCGCCGATGTGCAGGCCGCCACGGCCGAACCCCTCACTGGAGTCCTCACGCAGTTGCGCCAGCTGGACCGCCTGTACGCCGAGGCGCCAGGCGTCCAGGCGGTAGCTGCAAGCAGTCGAGGTGCTCGACGAACGCGCGTTCCAGTGCACCGGTGCTGGCGCCCTTGAGCATGTCGAGCGCGGACAGCTGCGCGTTCAGATAGGGGTTGCGGGAGGTCAGAATCAAGGGGATGAACTCGCTGATGCGCACCGTCGGGTCGCCGGTGATAGCAGGCTCGGGGCGATAGAGGTTCGCCCATCGGCTGCTGTTGTCGGTCCCGGCGACCTGGATGAACGACGGCTCACGGCGGCTCGCCAACACAGCGTCGTCGCTCATCGCCAGGATCTCGCGCCGTAGCCACAGGTCGGTGTCGATATAGCCGAGATCGAGGGCGTGCTGCACCATCAGGTAGAGCAGTTCGGTCGGCACCGCATTGCCGAACCCCTCCTGGCTGCGCAGGGTGTCGTGCGACGTCCGCGCCGCCCATTGCAGCCAGTCCAGGTAGTTGCGCCCATCGGCGCGGATCACCTTCAGCTGCGCCGAGTCCGACAAATCCGCTTCCACGAGGGCACCCTTGAGCAGGTTGGGCCTTCTCAGGAAGATCTTCTGCACCAGTGGAGGGACCTTGGTTTCCGGCGGTGGGCTCCAGCCGAGGTCGGCGAGAGTGACCAGGGCGTCACGGATGTAGCGCTGCGCGGCCGTGGTCGCCAGGCCCATGAGCTGCTCGCTCGAGAAGGTGAGCGTGTTGTGCGTCTGGTCGTAGCCCTGGGCATAGCGCTGGTAGTGCTCTGCCGACGTGGGGTGCAGCCCGACGATGTCGAGCAGTGTCTGGTGCGGGTCGGAGGTTGGCCCCGCGACATGGGCGACCGTCGACGCCATCGGGTCCCAGAAGCCCTGCACCCGACGGCCGAGCTCCGAGAGCCGATCCAGGAAGCCGGCATCGGGCAGGCCCAGTGCTCTGGCGGCGCGGACGTAGCGGTCATCCTTCCACCACGCCGCCCTCGACCACACGGTGGCGGGCAGCACCCCGTAGGGCTGCCGCCCCACCCGCACCAGCGGAACGGTGCCGCGGCCGATGACGAACCGGTTGAAGAAGTCTCGGGTCTCCTGCACGGTGTCCTCGGAGAAGACCGGCTCCATCATTTGCTCCATGTAGTAGCCCAGGGTCGCCGGCCACAGCGCGATGTTCATGGCGCGCGCCTCGGCCTGATCGGTGCCGTAGTAGTTGACCGAGGACCTCACCACTGAGCGCTTCACACCGAGAGCCCCGGACAACCAGGCGCCGTCACGCCGCTGCTGCCACTCCTCGGGATCATCGGCGGGGGGTTCGAAGAAGTGGCCGTAGCTGTCGTCGGGGTCTTCCCACCAGCTGTGGCCCGCGGTCGAGGCGTCGGTGTTGTTCGTCGGTCGGCCCTGCGGCAGAAGGGAGAAGCCCTTCCTGCTGGATTGGTGATGGGCGATCAGCTCGGACAACTCCTGGGCGCCCTCGTCCGCGTCGCAGCTGAGCCGGATGCCGAGGACGAACAGGCGCGAGAACGCCGCGGGCAGGTTGCGCTTGGTGAGGTTGATCTTGAAGCCCATGCCCTTGCCGACCGCCTCGTCGAAGTCGGTCAACCACGCCAGCTCGCCGGCTACGTCCAGGTCAGGGCCGTCGGCAGCGATCTGGTCGGCGCCGACCGCGGCGGGGTCGGGACCCACCTGCAGGCCGGCCGGGATCGGCTTGCCGGTCTCGAGCAGGACCTCCTGACCACCCTGGAAGCCCATCAGCACGAGCCGTTCGGGCAGCATCCACGCCCGCGCGGGACTGCCCCAGACGTCCCGGGTGACGGACTGCGTCGAGGCGGCGGGCAGATCCAGGAAGGCGACGATCGGCGTGATGTTCGCCGTCGGCTTGACGGCAGCGTCGCGCAGGTTGAGCGGCTCCAGCTCCGCCTCGATCGCCGCTGCCCGCGCCGCGCCCACCGCGGCTGACAGACCGGCGAATGCCGGGGTGCGCTCGGCACCCGACGTCGACCACACCCGCGCCCAGAACGTCTCGATCGCGGCGTG
The DNA here is from genome assembly GCA_963740115.1 of uncultured Actinomycetota bacterium. Taxonomy (GTDB): domain Bacteria; phylum Actinomycetota; class Actinomycetes; order Propionibacteriales; family Nocardioidaceae; genus Nocardioides. Next base: position 915,609 of record CAVUCQ010000001.1, read on the forward strand.
CTCGGCGAAAGGTACGGGAGAGGGCGGGCGAATGAGCAGCACGTGCTCGCCAGCTGCGATCGCGGGTTCGTCGGTTGCGTTTACGGGCACGACCTGATCGATCAGCCACTTCGCCCGGCCCGCCCCCACACCGCGGACGAGGGCGGCCCACGCGGCCTGGAGCCCGGCACGGTTGCCGCCCGCCCGCCACCGCTGGGTCCAGTACAGGACCACCTTGTCGTACTCGGCCTGCCCGACATGGTCCTGGAAGGAGTCCACCAGGATGTCGTCGGGAAAGACCCGCACGTACAGGAATCGTTGCGCTGTGGATCCTTTCCCCACGGTGGCGAAGCGGGTCTCCAGCCGGAGAGGGAATAGGGCGATCGGGACGTCGTCGGGCAGTCGTTGCACGGCACCCGTAGGGTCGATCAGGTCGGCGAAGTCGATACCCGCTCGCGTCAGGGTCTCTCGTGCCGCGACCAGCTCCTCGCGGCGGCTGCCGACCATTCGGCGGGCGTCCGCGAGTGCCTCGTCCTCGATGTCGTCGTCGCCGCCGATCCGCGCCCGCTGGGCCGCCTCGCGCTCGAGCCGCCTGACCGACTCGACGGCCTCGGTCAGACGTGACCGCGCGGCGGCCTTGGTCGTGCGCGCTTTGGCGTACTCGTGCTTCGCGTCGTCGAACTCGGGCACGTCGAGCTCCCCTCGTCCGGCAGCAGCTCGGAGGCGTGGACCGCCATGATCACGGGTGTCTGCAACGCGATGTAGGCGAGCTCAGCCGCCGACAGTGATGTGTCGAGCGGGACGAGTCGGTCGAACTCCCACTGCGGGTGCTTCTCGCTGTCGCTGCCGGTGGGCTCGCGCAGCGTGCGCGCGGGGATCGCACCCGCGTTTAGGATAGCGCCGTCGGCGACAGGGCCGACGTCGTTCCAGGAGAGGTCGTTCCAGACATTGATCTCTGCGGAGTCGCGGGAGATGTCAAAGCCGAACCTCGCGTCGCCGGGCACCTCTTCGATCCGGAAGAACCAGCCCGGCTTGTCGTCGACGGTGTCGTCCCCGCGGGCTTTGTTCGGCTGTCAGGTCGAACCCGAAGAAGTAGATGTCGGGTTCGACGCGCGCTTCGTACAGCGGAAACATCGGCTTTACGTTCTCGTCGAGCTGCGCGCTCCTTCGACTTGTCCGGGCTGACCGTGGGTCAACTGCCACTTCGCGGGCTGCGCACTCACGATCGTGTTGGGGTACTTCTTCAGCAGCTCCCCGCGGATCACCAGCACCAGCTCTTCTTCCGGCACGGGCCCTGCCTCGCGGTTGTCGTTGTCGCCGAGATCGTTGGCCCGCGGCCAGCTATGCAGCGGCTTGATGTCCTTGAACTTTTCCCGGGCCGCCACCTTGGCCGCGGGGGTGTTCGGCACCTCGGCCATCTTCTTGCGGACATCCCAGAACTGGCGGAAGTAGCTGCCGCGCTGGTCGGTCGGGTACTCGCGCCACAGCAACTCACGGGCAAACTCGTGATTGAGGCCGACCAAGTAGGACTCGATGAAGCGCTGGTTGGTCTCCAGCAGCGTCACGCTGTCCGGCTCCACCAGGTGCAGGTTGGGCACGAAGCCTTCCTTGTCCTTCGGCCAGCGGCTCGTACATCGGAATGTCGAACTCGGGGTAGGCCATGACTTCGACGAACTTCTCGCCCATCTGGTCCCGAACCCGCGGCGGGATCGGCAATCCCGACCAGGTCCAGCGCGGCACGGTCAGTTCGGGCCGGATGCTCGGCCACGATGTCGCCGCAACGACATTGCGGCAGAGCGGCAGGGGACAGGCGGGTGCGATCATCCCGGCCGCCGACTGAGGTCGATCAGGCGGAAGCCGTCGCGCAGGCGCCCTTGAACCGTGCAGCCGCGGCGTTGTCCGCCTCACCACGGAGCACCGGAGCGTGGAGCCGGCAGGTGCGCGCGGGTCGACGTCGGTGGCACCAGCACGAACCCGCTCGAGCCCGGCAATGCGTCGACCGTGGCCGGCGTCATCGATCCTCGCCCAGCCGATCGGCCTGCCTGGCGACGCCGCGCGCGCATCGCGCCAGCCAAGCGCGACTGCAGCCGACGCCCACGAGCGCGCCGACGACGACGAACCCGGCACGCCGCACCAAGCGCAGCACCAGAAGGATGATCACGCGATCACCAACGCAGAACAACCGCAAGCGCACAGTGACTTCGCAGCCACCGCCGAGGCGCGCCCAGCACTGGTCGCCCGGACCGGGAGCGAAGCCGCGTCGGCGAGGTGGTCCGGCGTGAGAATGGCCGCGGGCGGCACTTTGGTCGGAGCGGCGGAGACGACGCCGTCGTTGGCCTGCGCGACGATGGTGGCCGCCGCCTGCGGATCGGTGAGTGCCAGGCGTTTGGCCAGCGGGCCTGCCGGCCGCAGTGTGCGCCGCATCGCCGACGAGGTCATTGCGTCGCTGCATCGGGCTTTGCCGCAGAGCGTGCCGGATCGTGACGCCGTGGGACACGATGCGCGGTTTCAGCGGTGCGGCGAGCAGCAGCACCCGCGACGGTGCGACTGAGGCTGCACCACGCACGTGTACGTCGTGCAGGTGCATCCCGGCGAACTTGGCCAGCTGCGCCTGGCGGATTCGGCGGTTGGCCTCGAGCACGTCACCGATCTGCTCCCAGGCCGCCCTCCATGAACGTTTCCTGTGTGTCCTGAATCACCTTCGTGCCGAAGCCCGCCGCCACGCGCCATCGCGGATCGAGATTCAGATCGTGCACCCAGTTCGTGCGGTGTTCGGCGCATCAGAGCCATCACGCTGCGTCAGCAGTCGTTCGGTCAGCGCGTGCCAGCGGCCATAGAGCGGTGGCGTGATCAGCGGAGTCGGGATCGTTCGGATCTCGACATCGAGATCCACGATTGTCGTTGGCCGCGGACCGATCTGCTGATAGCCGTCGGCCAGGTTGACGAATGCGGCCACCTGCGACTGGAACGGCTGGGGATACGGCGTCGCCCAGCTGTCGTAGGTGTCGAACTCGTCCTTGTCGTCCTGCGGCAGAGTGCGTATGGTGCCTTCAACGCGCCGCCCAGCCGGAGCACGCCATCGAGCTTGTCGATGCCCGCGATGTTCGGCGCTGGATTGCGAGACATCGATGTCGCGCTGGCCGACGCGGCTGTCGACCATCTTCGGCTTGAGCGCCGGACCAGCGACTCGAAGTCGCCGTTCTCTGCGGTGCGGAAGTACCAGCGGTAGTAGTACGGGAAGCTGGTCGGCTCGGGCCGGTTGGCCGCCACGCGCATAGGCGCCCCAGGCCGACGACATGGCGTTGAGCGCGTTGGCCGGATCGTCGAAGTAGCGTCTGCGCGGTCCAGATCCCAGTCCGGCGAGCCGGCCGCTCTCGAACGCAGGGACGAGGAAGGCGTGGTAGCCGGTCTTCGGTTTCAGCTTGCGCGGGACACAGGATCCGCGAGCAGGCGGTGTCGGGCGCGTTGTCGATCATCTGCTGCGCCGCCTGCGCGGCCTTCGTCGCGTCGGTTTCCACGACGTCGGGCGACAGTGCGGCGTTGAAGTGCGCATGCGCCCAGGCCCACGCCTCGGCCGCGTCCGGGAACACCGTGGCGAAATCTGTCTTGACGTCGATGTAGGACAGCGGCTTGCCGAGACGTTGCCGCCCTCGGCGAACTCGTCGTTGTCACGTCGGGCTCCTCCAGCACGATCAGCGCCAGCCAGGGGAGTAGCCTGCGGCCATCGCGGCGGCAGCCGGCGTGTAGCGCCACGGGAAAGTCCTCGTCGTAGAACTCGATGGCGGCGAGGTAGTTGGGCTCGAAGTTCGTCACCCAGTGCGGTGGCTCGACCCGGCTGATCTGCGCTGCGTCGATCCCGATGATGTCGCCGGGACCGTAGAGCTGCAACTGCGCGCTGTCACCGCCGGCGGGCGGCAACTGCCGCCGCCTTTCCGGTGCCCTCGATGTCCAGCTGTGACATCGATCGCGGGCCGGGTCATCGGTGGCTTGCGTCGATGTGGTTGGCCAGCCCGAGACGCACCCACGGCAAAAAGGTGTAGGTGCCGATCGGATCGCTCATGCGGCCTTCGCCTCTGCTGCCGGGATCACGTGATATTCGCCGGCCAGCGACGGATCGACTTGATCAGCTCGGCCAGCGCATCCTTGGCTTTTGCGTGCGAGTGAACGGCTCCGCCTCCCCACGTGGAGTTGTCACTGGCGTCCGCGACCACGAAGCCCGGGGACGTGGCGTCGACCTTCGCGCGAACGGCACTTTGGTGGCTTTGCTCGCCTTTGAGTACGCCGACCGGGCGATGGCATTGCTGCCCAGCAGATGCAGGAACCACAGCATGCCGACGTTGAAGAAGCGCCGCAGGTGCTCCTTGTAGTTGTGTCGATGGTGATGAGCTCGTGCAGCACGATCCGTTTGACGGCGTGCGTGGTGCGGGTATCGGTGCCGCTGACGGAGACGTCCGCTGCCGGCGACCTGATTCTCGTAGCCGGGCGCGGACGAGCTTGGCCGCCGCGTCCAGTCACGGAACTGCGCGGTGGCAAAGGGCTCGCTCACTGTGCCTTCTCGGACAGACCCATCGCCTTGACGGTGATCGCGGCCTGTTCAATGTCCGAGACCTTCTGGTTGCCCACCCTCTGGATGTACAGATCGAGCGGTACTGCGCGCTGGCTGATGCGGAGTGCGCCCAGCGGGTGCAGCACCAGCTTCTGCACCGGCATCGATCTCCGCAGGCTCACCGACAGGACGGGTGCCGCTGGGCGTCAGCGCTACCCAGTTCTCGCGTTTGTCGAGCTCGGCCTCGATGATGGGAAGGGCGGCGATCTCGGGCAGCACGGTGTTGGCCTCGATCGCCCCAGGTGTGCGAGAACGGGATGTCGATGTCGAAGAACAGGAGCGAGATCGAGCCCTCGCCCTCGACGTGCCAGGGCGAGGTGCCTTCCAGGTCGCCGCGGATGCGGACCGAGAATACGCCCGCGCCAAACACCTTGACCGACATCGACGCCGAGAAGGTGATGACGAAGTAGAAGGGCGAGAACTGGAACAGCGCGTCGAAGCCGAGATGCCCTCGATCGAGAAGGCGTCGAGACCGAAGAACAACTCGACGACGGCGCCGAATTGTGCGGTGTTCGACGTGACCGCGAAGTAGCACGAGCACGCGGATGCGCGCAATGGTTCGTTCAGGAATCGACAGCGAGACACGGTCGGCGTGGGGAACGGCGTCGGCGGCGGGGTCGAACTTGGGATGGAAGCCGCCTACGCTGAGCACGAAGTCCGGCTGGTCGCCCCAGGAGATCAGCAGCCCCATCTCGCCACCAATGGTGATGAAGAGCACCCGGCTGCCAAACAGCGAGGCAAAGAACCACAGCCGGCTCTTCTCCAGCCTCGATGGCGCCAATGAACTTGACCTGCAGCAGCAGCAGCGCGGCTTCCTCGTCGGGCAGACGCACTTGAGCACGCCCAGGATGGCAATGTTGAAGGGCGGAATCTCAATGATGACGCCGAGTGACGCGCGTGATCAGCGGCGGCGTGCCCCAGCCCAGCTTGGCCATCGGGCCGATCAGGAACGTGTTCTGCTGCGGCGGGGAAGAAACGCTTCAAGTCGGAGATGATGCGCGGCGCGTTCGCAACACGTCCTGCGGGAACATCACACTTTCCACCGCGCCCGTGACGCACGCCCTCGGCCAATTCCTCCAGCACCATCGTGCGGTTCAGGCCCAGCAAACCGCCGACACCCACCAGCACGAAGCCGAAGCCGAGCTGGATGGGCGTGCCGAACTCCGCCGTGATGATGACCAGCAGCGAAAAGCCCCGACTGCCATCGGGCATCCTGGTCTGATGAGCCAATGGCCTTGAGCGAGAGGAAGCCCGCGAAGGTGAGCTCGAGCGCGCCGGCGTATTCGCCTTTCCGAAGTCGAGGTAGAGGTAGCCGCCGCCTTTGACGACACCTGCGTCGATCGCGAGGCCGACGCCATTGGGCGGTTTGAATCGAGCGACAGACCGAGCGGCCGAGGTTCGTTGTCGGCGGCGTCGGAGAACGCGATCGTAGTGACCGCGCCCATGCGCTCCACTACCGCGGTCAGCGGGCCGATGCGGCCTGTGATCACCTGCCGAGGTCTCGAGCGAGAACGAGCCGTCCGTGGTTGACCTTGAGAATCATGTACAGCGTCTCGAACTGCGCGATGCCCAGATTCTGGTGCATCGGGAATAGCGATCTCGAGGCCACCCGCCGCCTTCACGACCAGGCCTTCGCTCAGCGACCAGCCCAGCCCAAGGTCGAACGTGCCTTTGACGTCGGCCGCCGCCAGCAGCGAAGCCGAGGAAGTTGTCCGAGTCCTCGGAGCCCAGTGAAATCGTCAACTGCTTCAACTCGCTGAACGACGCCGGGATCGATGCTGACAGTACCGGCAGTGCTGGCGCCGATGGTCAACTCCGCGCCGACACCGATGTTGTCGGCACGGAGACGAATCAGCATCGTTGCCGCCGATGATGGTCATGCGGTCGCGCGGACTCGTTGCGGTTGATCAGCTGGAAAAGACCCCGCCGGACACGGTTGCCGGTCTTGGGCTGCACGCTGACGTCGAAGGGTGGCTTCAGCCGGAAGATGATGCCGCCATTGGCGGCCAGATCGACTGGTAAGTCCGTGCCCCAGGTCTCGGACAACTCGAGCCGCTCCTTGAACGACTTGCGTGAAGTGGACTCGAAAGGTCGAGCATGAGGCCGGGCGGATTGACCGAGGTGTCGCGGCTCCAGCGGAACGGACCCGTCTCGAGGAAAGCATCGGCGCCGCCATTGCCGGCATTGGCAGACGATTCACGGTGGTAGAACGCGAGCACGGCCCGCATGAGCCGGTAGCGGATCAAACGCCGGCGTGCCCCAGCCGTAGACACTGGCAAAATGCGCGGCCGGATCGTTGAACAGGTCCTTGATGCGGCCGAGGCGGAGCGCTTTCTGGACGAAGCGCGGTTCGTTCAGTGAGCCGCTGGGCCTCGATCACGCGCCGCTCGAGCAGCCCGAGCAGTTTGAACAGGAAGGCCAGCCTCGGCAGCTGCTGCTCGAGCACGGGAATCACGCAGGTATCCATCAGACCGGCGCGTCAGCAGCGCGGCGAACGGGTCTGCCGCATTCTGCTCGGCCGCCGGCAGTGTCGCTGCCTTCGCTTTGATCCGGTCGACAGCGTATGCCGCGTCGACGTAGCGGTAGACACCTTCGAACAAGGTCAGCAGCGCTGCGTGAAGACCGCCGTTGTCGCCGCTCTGGATGGCTGCATCGAGCTGAGTCCGCCACCCGGCGCAGCGATCACCCGCTTCGGCGAGCGCTCGGCCTGCAGCTTTGACGGCGTATCATTCGTGACGGTCGCTCCGGCATCTGGAAGCCCAGGCCCTCGGTGTCCAGATCGATGGCAAACGTGCCGGTTTCGCCCAGTGCGCGGGCGAGCCATGCTCCCAGCCGTGCGATGTAGACTTCTTCGCCGGCCATGGTCGTGCGCCCTAGGTGTTCGCGTGGCTGGTCATGGCGTCGACGCGGCCGACGCCGTACGCATGAGTGGAATCGGGCGGTGAGTTCGGCGACACCGGTGGGCGGGGTGCGCTCGACAGCGCCGTACGCACCTGGGTGACGTTGAGCGTCGGCTTCATCTCCAGCATCAAGGCGATCACGCCGGCGACCATGGGAGAGGCCATGCTGGTGCCGCTCATCTCCTGGAACCGTCGGCCCCAGTACCACCACGGCCATTGGATGAGCTCGGTCGCGTGCCGGCTCATCGCCGAGTTGATCCTGTGTCCGGGCGCGGCGATATCGGGTTTCGCCGCGATCGGACCCAGTGGCGGGTCGGAGAAGTCGCGCAGCGGGCCGCGCGATGAGAACGAGGTGATCTCCTGTGCGTCCAGAGAATCCAGAGAATCCAAGTCGTCCGGTTGATCCGTATATGCGGCCACGGTGATGGCGTGCCGCCCACCCGGGTCGAAGATCGACTGGTCGGTCGACAGCTTGATGTCGACGTGTGCCGGCGTGTTGTCTCGGTTCTTGTCGCTGACGTGCAACGCCACCGCCCCGCCCGCGTGCCAGTACTTCGTGGCGGTCTTGATGTAGACGAGGGTGCCGGGGTCGGCGGTGATGCGGACCTCCCAGATCCCCTCGAGGTAGGAGATGGCACCGCCCCGGTCCTTCGGCTCGATCGCCAGCTCGACGTACTGGCGTCGCACCGTCCCGCCTGCCGGATGGGCGACCGGCGGAATCTCCTTGTGCTCGATGGTCACGCGGTGGATGTCGGGCGCGAAGGCCACCCACGTGTCCTGGGGTGGCGGTCCGACCCGCGCGTCGATCCCGAGCTCCAGCTTGATGCCCGCGCCGGCGTTGCCGCCGGCCATCACGTTAGCGCTGAACCCCGCCTGGTGCGGGGAACGCACGGCGAAACCCACCGAGAGCGGGGCGGCGGGCCTGCGGTACCAGAAGTACGCCGGCAGGGAGGGCTTGTACCGCCAGGTCTTGCAGTGACTGCGGGTCGTCGTGGACGTCCCGTGCACGTCGTTCAGGCGCAGCGGCACGATGATCTGACCCGATGCGGGGACGGTGATGCGTGCCATCTGCCCGATGGCGTCGCCCTCGTTGCCTGCCGACTTGACGATCAGAGCACCGGTCGGGAAGTTGTTGTCGCTTGGGGGCTTCGTCGGATCCAGGACGGCGTCGATGAAGCGCGAGTCGTCGTCGAGACCGTCGCCTGCCGACGCGTCGTCGCCGAAGCTCATGTTGATCACGACCGGCTTGCCCAGCTCCTTGGCCGAGCGCAGACAGTAGAGCACCCCGTCGGCGAACTGCCGTGCCCACGGCACTTCGCCGCCCGACTGCTGAAAGTGGAGTTTGAGCTCCGGGCCCCCGAGCGGGATCTTGACGGCGATGATGTCGGCCTCAGGTGCGACTCCGACGATCTCGGCATCGCCGATCACCGAGGTGAAGTTCGTACCGCCCGCCGCGATGCCCGCGACGTGAGTGCCGTGGCCCTCACAGTCACGATGCGCGAGCGTTGCACCGCCGTCGAGGTGGGCCTGGATCTTGGCCTTGTCGTATTCGACGCCGTAGGTGTCGTTGGAGCCGAGCAGCCGCACAGGTGGGCATTCCGCGACGGAGGCCGGCGTGAGGGTCTGGTCCCAGATCTTGAGGATCCGTGTCTTACCCGCCTTGTCGATGAACATCGGATGGGTGAAGTCGATGCCGGTGTCCATGATCGCCACGATGACGCCCTTGCCCGATGCCTTCGGCGCGTGCGTGAGCGTGCCACTCGACACCTCGGCGTGCCACAACCCGTCGACCGGGGCACCCGTGACGGGGGCCGATGCCCTGGCTCGGATATCGCGAACCGCGGTGTCCAGGTCTTGGCGGCTCGGGCGCCCTGTGGCGATCCAGAGCACGGCCTCGTGGACCACGAGTGCCGGCACATCGCGGAACCGCACCTGGCCGAGCACCTGGTCGCCGAAAACGGCATGGGTCTCGAATCCGAGCGCTTCGATCGCAGCGAGGTCACCGGTATGCATGAGAGTGACGGCGATAGAAGCGTCGGGGCCGAGGCCAGCGTTGGCTTGCCAGGCCCGGTATGCGGCAGCCATTCCGACATCGAGTTTGCGTTCGTCCACGCGGGGCCGAGACTCCCCCATAGCACGCGCCCCCTCCCGGCACTGATCGCCTGGGCAGATAGAGCGAACATAGTCCTTCGAGTCGGCGGACGTAACCCTCCAGCCGCGGCAAGGCTCGGTTGGTGGCTCTCTGATGCGTGCAACGCGGAGCAAGGGGCGGAATGACGCACAGGGATATCGACAGATTTCGAAGGTAAGCCACGCACGCCGACCTACAGTCCGCCCGTGGGCAACGACGGCGCGGTAGTGGTCTGGTGGACTCTCAGTCTAGTCAATGCGGGTATCGCGCAAGGGAAGGGCGCAGTGGGCTGAACTGGTGGCTCATCTCGCTACTCCTCGGACCGAGAGCCACCTTGCTGCTCGTGCCGTCAACCATGCTCACCGAACGATTCGCATTACCCGTAGCACCGAGGAACGCTGGAAGGGCATGCCGCTCACAGCGTCAGACAGCGCCGGCACCGATGCTCGTGACTGGACACGCGACGCTTGATAGCGAACGACCGTTTCGCGGCGGAATGGGTCACCTTTGCGGCTGCGCGGAAAGCGACAGATCCGGATGCCCCAATCCGCGGCGGATCGCTAGTGTCGCAGCGTGACTGCCTTGCTCGGAGGAACCGCCAACCCTCTCGGCGCGGTGGTCCAGTTCCTTAACGCGCCCGTCGAGAGGGTCGTGGCCGCGCTCGCATCGGACTTTGTAGATGGTCCGACGGACTGCGCGGGCGGTGGGGCGATTGGCCCGAGCAGTGTCCAGCGCGCCCTGCGCTGAGCGGGAGCGCGATCATGCGGCGGGCCTGGTCGGCGCAGCATTGGCGCGGTGGTCCGGATAGCACGGCTGCTCGCGTCGGAGAATCGAGGAAGCGCGGCTCCCGCGGAGGGCTTCATCGAGTACCGGTTCCGTTGGAGCGTTACGGAGGACGGGCAAAGGCGGCGGAATGGGGCAGTAACGCAGCTGGGCCTACGTCACCTTCCCGGCAGCGACGGGCGTGACGTCGGAATGGTGCAGCATGGGGCTATGCCCCCAGCGCCTGGAACCTTTCGAGTCTCGGACGGCTCCAAAGTCGAGTTTGCTGAGGCGCTTGACCTGTGGGTGCCCCTCGCCTACGACGCATTGATCGAGACCGCCCGACGCTACAACCGCTGGACCACCTACCTCGAGCTGACCGAGCACGTGCAAAACGTCTCGGGCGTCCGGACACGGATGCTCATCGGAAACTGGAGCGGCAAGTTGTTGGAACGGGTGGCCAAGCTCGCGGCCGACAGAGGCGAGGTGCCGCTGACATCTCTATGTGTGCACCAGGACGGGACGATCGGAGTCGGCTATATGCGCGCACCCAAATCCGTCGACGTGGACCCGGCAGCCGACGTCGACGAGCTCGCCGCCGATCACCGACTGCTGTGCTACCAGAAGTACGCGGTCGACCTGCCTGCCGATGGGGGCAAGCCGGCATTGACCCCGAAGGTCGCCGAAGCCCGCGCGCGACGGACAATGCAGAGTCGTCCGACGGCCAAGCTGTGCCCGAAGCACTTCATGGAGCTGTCGACAACTGGCGAGTGCAGTCTCTGCGACTAGCCCGGCCACGGTCGCAGGCGGCGAAGTGACACACCCGTGTATCCGCCCCAGTCAGGTGTCACCAGCAGCTGCTCCACAGGCCGCGGCCCTTGTTGCGAGCGACTGAGGAGGCGCGGACGTACTCCCGGTGCCGAGCGACCGGCTTGTTGCCGAAGACGTAGGGCTTGGAGTATCCGTTCCACATCTGTCGGTACGACAAGTCGGCGTAGCCGCCCTTGCGTGCGACGTAGCGCAGCAGGCGTCCATAGCGGTCTTTGGCGGCCTGGGTGCGGTCGGAGACGAGGTTCACGGTGGAGCCGACGGGCGCAAGTTTCCGGAGGTTGTCGGTGGCCGCTCCGGTGCCGCAGCGGCCCCGTTCCGGGGTGTTGATGCCGAGCATCCGGACGGACACGTTGGCGCCGCTACGGAGCCGGACTCGGAGGGTGTCGCCGTCAACGATGCGGGTGACGTTGCCGGTTTCGCGGTAGACCTTGATCGGTGCAGGGGCGGGCGGGTCCGGGTTCCGGACGCCGCACGGACACGGCAGGGTCTCGCATGCCCGGCCGTCGTTGTCGTCGTCGAGGCGGTGCAGGTCTCCGGGGCCGTTGTTGACGTAGAAGGTCTGAGCAGCGGCCTGGGTTGCGAAGTCGTCGCAGTCGCGGTCGGGGACGGCCGAGGCTGGGGTCTGGGCCAGGCCGGTCAGGCCGAGGGCGATGATGAGAAGCGAGAGGATTCGAGCGATATTGGCGTGCATGTGATTCCCCAAGAGAAGTAGTGACGTTGCTAGTTGACCCAGAGACGGTGTCACCGATCCGTGCAGTTTGTGGATCGTTCGTTCCTTTCCCTGCGAAGTGGGGAAGTCGCGGCGTACGGTCCCGCCATGACCAAGACCCTTCGGGGGGCCGTTGCCGCCCTCGCGCTGACCATTCCGCTCCTCAGCCTGGCCGTACCTGCCGAAGCCGCTGCGCCCTACTTCTCTTCGTGCGGCAAGCTCACCCAGAAGTGGCCCAACGGCGTCGCAAAGGGTCCCGTCGCTGCGGCCAAGGCCGTGCGTGACGGCTACTCCCGGCCCGCCATCACCACCCTTGCCAAGCAGGTCTACTGGGGCAACTACTCCCGCCTGGACCGCGACCGCGACGGCACCGCCTGCGAGAACTGATGGGTTTCACTTTTCACAAGCGGAAGCGGCTGGGCCGCTCCGCGTCGCTGAACCTGTCCAAGTCCGGCGCCTCGCTGTCCAAGCGGGTAGGTCGGACAACTGTCAGTTCCCGTGGCCGAGGGTCCGTCCGGCTCGGTAAGGGACTCTCATTCCGCTTCAAATTGTGGTGAGGGCCGACGTGGGGTTCCACATCTGACGATGCCGGGAGGATCCGCCGGGTGGCGTACCTCCTGGCACGTGTCAGTCGTCCTGCGGGTCGGGATGCTGGACGTTATCGATCAGCCATGTGGCGATCACCGCGGTGAGCGATCCGACGACCGCGATGCCGACGAGCATCAGCGCCACCGCGATGAAGCGGCCTTGGGTCGTCACGGGGAAGTGGTCTCCGTAGCCGACCGTCGTGACGGTGGTGCAGGCCCACCACAGCGCGTCTCCCGCGGTGGTGATGTTGGCGTCCGGGGCGTTCCGTTCCACGTCGAGCACAGCCAGAGCGCCCAGCCCTACCGCGAACACGGCCGCGCCCGCGACGTAGACCGCGACCTTTCCGGCCAGGCCTCCCACCGCTGACCGATTGAGGATCCGAGCAAACGCCAACAGACGCAGCAGTCGGAGGGGTCGGAACATGGGCGCCGCGATCAGCACGACGTCGTACCAGTGGTGCAACGCATACGAGCGGCGCTGGTCTGACAGTGCGAGGCGGATGATGAAGTCGACGGTGAACGCCACCCACACCGTTCACGAGGCGTAGAAGAAGAACGTGTCTAGGTCCTGGTGCAGGCCGGGGTCGAGAATGGGCCATGCATACGCGACCAGGAACGCTCCCGCGAGCAGGAGCAACGGGACTTCGCTGGTCTTCTCCCACGTCTCCACACGGCTGAGTTCCCGAGGCACGGCTGGCAGGCTATCCAACGGAAGGTTCGGCCACCTGTTGCTCGGGCCCCTTCCTCGACGAGGCCCCGACGAGTTGGCCGTCGCGCAGTCGCCAGGTGAGTCGTAGCATCGTGAGACCCCACAACCCTCGGGAGGGATTGCCATGCGCCTCGTCATCGCCGCTGGATCGGCACTTGCCGCCATCCTCATCCTGCCCCTCACCGCCGCGCAGGCCGGCGCGGCTGCGGTCGAGTTCACGAAGGTCCAGTACGACTCTCCGGGCGACGACACCGCGAGCAACAGCAGCCTGAACAAGGAATGGATCAAGGTCACCAACCGCAGCAGTGCCAAGAAGACACTCACCGGCTGGACCGTGCGCGACCCCCAGGGCCACGTCTTCAAGTTCCCCGACTTCAAGCTGGGCGCAGGGAAGACCGTCACCATCCACACCGGCAAGGGCACCGACACCAAGACCGATCTGTTTTGGCGTCAGACGGCTACGTCTGGAACAACGAAGGTGACAAGGCCATCTTGAAGAACAAGAGCAAGAAGCAGATCGACGTGTGCAAGTGGAACGGCGGGGGCAGCACCACCACCTGTTGATCCTTCATGTCTGACCGCATCCGCACACTGACCCCATGGCCAGGCGCATGACTCATATTTTCCATGGCTGGAACCAGCCCGATGTCACCGTCACCCTCCCTGACTACCACCCCCACGCCGGAGAACACCAAGGCCTCCTCCGCGCCTGGGCCGTCGATGACGAGACCGGCGAGTGGTGGGGCATGTGCAACTACTACGCCGGTGTGGGGATGCAGTACGTCGACTGGGTCCACCAGGACCACCTACGACCGTCCGGTGAGCTCGCCGAGGACGGGCTTGTCCAGCCTTCAACCGGCCCCGGTCAATCGCCAGTCCCGGGTGACGAGCCCGCCCCTCAGCGCGCCACTTGACGCCGCCGACGCGCAACGTCGGCGCGCACCACCACTTCCAGGTGATCCAGGCGAAACCATCGCCGCCCACTCGACAGCGTCGACGGAACCCGGCCACGGACGGCGCGGGCTCGCACCGCCACGACGCTGCATCCGAGTACCGCAGCCGCGGCTGGTGTGAGCAGCCAGTCGTGTTCGTCCGGTGGTCGTGGGCCCGCCGGCGGAGTGGTCATCCGGCGTCGCCGTTCCTCAGCGGCTGCCTTCCGGGCGGTCGCCAGCTCGACAACCTGGTCGCGGGACAGCGAGGGACGACCAGCACGCGGCGTGAGGTCGCCACGACGCACCATCTTCGGCAACAGGCTGACGTGCACGCCGAGCAACTGGGCGGCTTCTCGCTGCGTCACCCACCCGGACATGCACGGCAGGCTATCCGCTGACCTAGCGGCGGCTCAGTAGTCCGGCCCGCGCGGGATCTTCACTCCGCGGCGGTGTCTCCCTCGTCGGACCACCACTCGCGGTCGCGTTCCTCCAGCGCCTGGAGGCTCACGCCACGCCTCGTAGTTGTCCTGCGGTTCTGGTCGCGGATGGCTCATCCGGCCATCCTGCGCGTGGAGACCTGTGACAGACAACTGCCCAGCATCCGCGGCGAAGTGACGCGCCCCTGTGGAGGCACGCGGTACTGGTGCTCGGCCGCATGCGGTCGTTTTGGCCGCGGGAAGCCAGGTGGCACGCAGGGCCGCGAGGCGCCTTCAGACCTGCCATCATTTGCGGATGGAGCCGGCATCCGTGATCGTTCCCAGCGCTCGTGCGCTGGCCAAGATCTACGGACTGATTGCGTCCAAGGACCAACTGGCTCGTTCCTTGACTAGCGAGGATTCCAAGGTTCGTCAGGTCCTCAAGAGGCCGGACGCAGTTTCTGTCGTTGTCAACGCCTCTGGCGAGGTGCTGAGAGAACACTTCGCAACGGAGTTCCCTGCTCACCACAGCTGGGAGCCAGCGATGGCGAATTCAGAGGCACTCCTGCGCCAGGTCGGCAGTAGGTCTTCCCTGCTTAGTTTGGCGAGCGAACCGAAGCAGATGATCGAGTCCCTGATGGCGGCAGGGGGCGGCGATCGGCGTCAGTCGCTCGGCGAGCCGGACGGCGCGATGTTCACTCTCACGCTTACGTACAGCGTCACCGCCCTCTGCGATCTCATCAAAGACCACGCGGAGTGGTACGTACCCGAGGCAACGACCCGATTGCTGGCGCTCAGCAAACAGCTCTCGCTTCAGTTCGAGCGGCTTGCGGCCGGCCTCCCTCGGGTTCCCACCCCGGAGGAGGAAGCGGAACAGTGGTGGGCCTTTACCAACGCCTACCTCAAACGCGTGCGAGAACGGTGCAGCCACGTCGAAATCGTGGGAATCGACCTGACCCAGGTTTCGCAGCCGTATTCGCTTGAGGACTCTTTTCATTACCTCACGATCTTCGACGAGGGACGGGATCTTGAGTTCGCCGCGACGGACGACCTGATCAGCCCTGGGAAGTGCGTCGTACTAGTGGCCGAGCCGGGCGGGGGTAAGTCGACAATCATGAAGTGGCTGAGCTTCACGGCTAGCCCGGGATCACACTGCCAAGAACTCGCCAGTGCCACTGTTGGTCCAGCTGAGGCAACACCCGACCCTCCCGGACCTCGAGAGCATTCCGGAACCGTTCACAGATGGCCTCGTCCATCCGCGACCTGACCGCTGGACTCTCGACATCATCGAGTCAGGACGGGCCGTCCTTCTCCTCGACGGGCTGGATGAGACCAGCCCAGACTTGCGGGATCGAATCGTTCTGTGGGTGGCGGAGCTCCTGCGGCGGTACGGTCGCGGGTTGAGTGTCGTACTTACTTCGCGTCCCCACGCGGCGCAAGGGATCGGCAACAGTGGCACTGATGAAACTTTCGTTCGCCTCGATGTGCAACCGATGGGGCGCGCAGAGGCCAACACGTTCATTGAGCTGTGGTGGACCGCGACCGAGAGTCAGCGCAAGGGCGAAAAATTCATCTCACTTGCGGAGATGAAAAAACGAGTCCTCGGAAGTTCCGCGCTCATCGACCTCGCTCGGAATCCTCTGCTGGCCGCAGTTCTGTGCAGCCTCTATTGCGTGCGGGCACGCCGAGTTGCGACTAATCGAGTAGATCTGTACCGAGACCTGACTGACATGCTGCTGCGCCGGCGCGACGATGAGTCGGGAATCGCTACGCTCCTGAGCCTTCACCATTCTCGAACCATTGCTCAGAAGATCGCCATGTTCTTCGTCGAGGGCTACACAAGCACCCAGCCGTTGGACGAGATCTACGAGCTTAGGGCGCCACATCAAGAGACTTGTCCCCGCTCTAGATCAGCACGGTCACAAGACTCTTATCGACGTAGTAATGCACCGCTCCTACCTCATGCGCGCCCTTCCACCAGACGACGAGGTTGACTTTTGGCACAACTCGTTCAAGGAGTACCTCGCCGCCTGCGAGGTAAACGACGAACACCGTGAGGGTGACCTCATGATTAAGCACGAACTTCCCATGGTGCGCACGCACTCGGTCGGCGAGGACGATGCTTGGACTGAAGTTCGACACTGGGCGTGCGCAGTGATGGGAACCGGACCGGCCAGCACAGTCGTGAATTGGCTGATGGACCAAGCCGAGGGGCCGGATGACCCGCATCTTTGGAGGCGTGAAGCGTTGATCTGCGGCGACTACGCGACGTCGCTCGACGAGTCTACGAACCATAGACTCAGCAACCTTGTCGACACCATGCTCGTGGGTGCGAACTCGGACCACCGGACCCACATCCAAGCCTGGAAACGGGTCGGGGAGTCGGCCTTGCGATTCCTAAACGCGGCAATTGCCGGCGCCCAAGGCCCAGCTAAGCAGGTCGCAGCAGCTCGGATTGCTGCGGCCATCGGCGGGGACGACGCAGTGAACGCGCTAGCGTCATTGCCGGACTCCGTCAAAGCAGCCATTGCTTCGGACCTACTGGCGATGTGGCGACTTGATCCTACGTCCGAGGCAACTCTCACGCTTCTGAATTTCGAGACCTCGCTTACGCCGACGCCAGCCATCCTCCGGACGACAACCGAGTTACTGTCGGCCGCAGGCATCGGCCCCGCGTACTCGCCGCACGTATGGCTGGGCGCGCAGGAGAACGTACGAAACCTTCTCGCCGAAGCACCTATCGCCTTGCACCCGAGAATTGCACACGTTCGCGACCTCTCATTGATCGAGTTGATCGGGCTGCTGCGCTACACCCAAGGCGCAAAGTATGTTCACGCAACTAATCTGCGCGGGCTTCGACCGGGATTGAAGGAGAAGTTCTGGTGCCCGTCGAGACGGTATCGATGGCGGCGGTACGCGACCTCGACCTCGACCTGGACCTGGACCTGCTGAACGTGTTCGATGGGCTGCAGCAACTGGAGTTGACCGGCTTCGGCAGCATCGCCGGGTCCTCAGCTCTCTACCTACCGTGCGCCGCGCAAAACTTGCTGCCAAAAGCATCGACGTTGCCTGCCTGCCTCAAGCCTTGCAGTCACTGGCCATCGACTGGCCGGAGGTCGACTTCACCCAGTCTCCACGCCTCGCAGGCCTCACTGACCTTCAGATCGGCCCGTACAGCGCACTAACCAGCGTAGACGGCATTGAACGCTTTTCCGGCTTACGACGGCTCGATCTGGCACATTGCCCAGAAGTCACTCGCTTGGACCTCACCCCGTTAGAGCGTTGCGGATCCCTCGAGACGCTTGTGCTGCCAGCCTGGACCGACCTCTCCGCGGTCACTGTGCCGGCTGGCCTCGACGTCGCCGTCGTATCCGATGGCGAACTCTTCGGATTCGCGCTCGAACTACAGGATCCAGCGCTTGGTCTTGTTCCAGATCGGTGGCGAGCGGAGACACAAGGACTTTCAGATGACGAGCTCGAACTGAGAGGCTGGAATGACTACGTATGGCCGGGCCTGCTCGATGACGACCTAACGGCTCAAGATTGGCTGCAGGAGGCCCACGAATCGGGCGAACCCATGCCCGCCATCCCTGGCGACGACGACACCACCGGATGGAGCATCACGGGGCCGGGCACCCAAAGCGCCGGTTGGCACCAGGTGACACAGCCGGTCGGCCTGCCCAAGTCGGACGACGACCTCCTCTGGCCCGACCGCCGCGCGATCCTTCGGCTCGTCAATGCGCTGACTGAACGAGCCGAAGAGCTTGCTCTCTTAGATGAAGATGCTCTCGGGCTCGAAGTCTCTGCTCGGGCTGATTCAGCAACTCGTGGCATGTCTGAACCTGCCGCCCAGCGAATTGGCCCTCGCCGTTGCCGACCTAGCGCCGTCCGTCAAAGAACTGGACTCGGGAACTTGGTCCGATGTCACCGAAATCGCGACCACCATCGACGTCAGATGGCTCACGACTTTCGCGTCTCGAAGGGGGTAGTAGCACGCAGGCATCGTGAGTGTGCGATCGCCACCCTGGGCCGCCAGCCAGAGCTCTTGTCGCCCCGGGGTGCCGCGCAGGCTAGTCTGAAACGGGTCTCCATGTGGCGCAGCGGCTGTCGCGGCTGAAGGACGCAACCGAATTTGAGCCGCGGCGGTGGCCGCCAATGGGGTTAGGCTGAGGCAACTAGCTCGCGTGCCAGGGGGTCAAGATGCCCGACATTAAGGTTCTTGAACACGGTCGGGATGGCGAGCCTGACCTCACCGAATACGACTTCGAGTACCTGCTCGGTCTCGTGCAGCAGCTGCTCGGAACGCCCACCTACTTTCAGACAAACGAGCTTCTTCCTCGAGATGCGCGCTGTGTGGAAGTCGCCTGCGAAAAAGGTGCGACGACGCCAAATCGATGTGCTCAAGGAGCTCGTTGCCCTCTCTGCGAACTTGACCGGTGACGAGACAAACATCGATGAATTGCGCGCCGCGCATCGTCCCATCTGGCTGGGATCCGACGTTCCAGAGTCCATACGACGCGTTCTCCTCGAGCTGGACGTTGCGGCGGGCACAGTTCTGGCCGAGAAGCCAAGACTTTCGGAACTTGCGGCAAACTCGGTACTGGAAGCGGCGATGGTGTCGGGTTGGCTTGTGACCCAGGACAAGCTGATGAATCCCAGTTTGGCTCCATCTAAGCGGCTCTGGCTGCTTTCACACTTGGTCGATGCCTGGGACCACCTGCAGCCAGAGCGCCGAACAGACGTCCTCGCCAGCCCCGAGTGGTGGTGCGACATCTACTGGGGCGGCCCCACGTCGATGAAGCACCACGCGATCGAGATGTTTCGACACCACCCGGTCGCGTGGGCAATTGCGGACGCGCACGTCCGCGGCTTCACCGACTGGTGGAACCAGCTCACCGCCCCTCCAGTCCAGACCCACACGTTTTCGTCTCAGTCCGCCGCGGGCGGCGGGTGGTCCGTACCTAGACCGCACGGCATGCCCACCGTTGACTACTCGTCGCATGTCCCCGTCGGCAAGCAGTTCCTCTACGGACCCAATCCTGCACCCAACGCGGGCCTCATCTATGGTCGCCATCACCTGTAAAGCCCCGCGCCTGCCCACGAGGTGCGTAACACTGCCCAATGGGTTGGTGCCCCATAGCTTTGCATCGCGTCCATCCAGACATGGACGGCTCTACCGCGGCGCGGCGGCGGAAGGACGCGTTCCCGAGGTTTAAGAGGCGTTTCCCGGACTGGGACGCCCACCGGGTGCAACCTCAGCAGTCAGAAACGTCACCGGGCGGGCCAAGAACGGTCGCCTAAATCGAAACGCCCTCAGGACTCGGAACGAGGACTGGGATTGTGTCAGGGATCCACACCTTCTCTGGCTCACCAGCGCCTTGGGTACTGCGGCGGGGGCTGGATCGACCATCATCTTCACGTTGATCGCAGCAGTCGTGCCAAAAGTGCGCAGCACGAGATCAATGATTGACGGGTCAACCTCGCTGGCCTCCATGTATGCAACGACTTAAGGCTGCGCCTGCTCGAGGCGCAGGCGCCTAGCTTCGCGTAGCTGACTCCATGCCACAGCGCCAGCGGTCACAGCAATCCCTGCCGTGACCCAGGCCGCCAGAGGCTGACCAGGCTGCGCCCCAGGTTGTGATATCCGTCCCCGCGGCCACAACGAACCCGGCGGCCGCGCCGGCCCCTGCCGCCAAGACCGCGACTCCATGCCGCGGCATCCCCTTCGCGGCGGAGTGACGCAGCTACCCGCCCGAACCGTCTGGACAGCGCGTGAAGATTCCGCTCACGATGGCGCCAGTCTTGACGCGAAGGGCCAGAGGTTCTCCACTGTCGCAATGGATATCGAGTTGACCGTCGCTCTCGTCTCCGCCGTCGCTGCGCTCGTCATTGCGCTTGTCACGGCTTGGTGGAGCAGCCGCACCGCAAGTCATGTCGCGTCTCTTCAAGCCGAAACCCAAGCCGGCATGGCGAGGCTGCAGTCGGAGTTGAGTAGGCAGGCTGATGACAGAGCGCGCGCCTTGGAAGCGCGAGAGGTGCTCGACCGGTATCGAAAACCGCTCATGGCGGCCGCGGAGGACCTTCGCGGCCGGGTTGCAAACATTCGGATGAAAGGGTTCTGGGCCTACTTTCCGGACGAGGGTCACCGTGGTCACATCGCGCGCGTGGGGACCCTTTATCGACTTGCGGCGTTCCTCGGATGGGTCGAGGTCCTGCACCGCGAGCTGACCTATCTTGCGTTTGAAACCCAAGCGGAAACTAAGGAAGTCGCGAAGGCGCTGAGGAAAATTTCCAGCACACTTGCCACTGATCGCTACGACCGAGTCGACGGTCATCCCCTGCTGATGCTCTGGAGGGAGGAGCAGCGAGCTATCGGTGGTCTCATGCTCCTCCGCGAGGGACGACTGGGAGTCATGGGGTTTGAGGTCTTCGCAGCGGAATTCGAAGCGCGACATGCGCCCTGGTTTGAGTCCTTCATGGCCGACCTGCACCACCCAGGAGCGAGTAGCACGAGGCGCTTAGAGCTGCTGCAACAGCACCTGAAGAGCTGGTGGACGTACTCGACACGGAAGGCCTCTATCGGTCCAGTTCTGGTCCGGTCGCCATCGCGGACGCAGATGCACCGACGGAGGTGCGCCCCACCAGCTGAGGGCGAAGGCAGGCCTTGCCGACACGCGGCGCTATGACGCACCGGTTTGACGCCGCCTGACGAACCTGACGCGCGGCATGCTCCGTCCAGAGGCCGGATGCGGGTTCACTTGCGGCATGTATCCGCCACCAGGGTCGTCGCTCAGCGCGGCGACTGTTCAGCAACTCGATGACCAGTTCTTCACTAGCGACCCCTATGCGTATATCCGGTCGCGAGTGCTGATGCTGCTCGATGAAGCGCGATCGCCTACTACTTCGGTCATGTCAGAGTTCGCCCGGCTGCTGGGCCCGTCGGTAGTTCACTACGCCAGCAGTGATGAGCGGACGCGCAGGCAGCAGGTCGCGGTTGACGCTTTCGCTCTTCGGCACCAGGTAGCTGAGAGCCTGGTACGTCTCTTGCATGTCATCCTCCACCACAAGCAAGGTGAAAGTCATTGGGTCGAGCTCGTCGATACACCTATCAAAAATCTCGACGTGATCACGCAGAACCGTGCGACGCTCGATGCTCAAGCTGACGGCGGCGCCGCGGCTCTTCGTTCCGCGCTCATCACTCGCGAGAGCCCTTGCGGGGGAGGGTCGGAAGCGCCAACGTCGGGGTCTGAGGGTCGGAAATATGGGGCGCAGGACGGTGGCACGGACGAGACGTTGGATCGGGCACTGGACCTGCACATCGCTTGGATCAACTACGCGATCCGGCTACTCACCCAGAAGGCACCGGATCTCGACGCGGCGCACAACAAGTTCAAACACGGGATGGGCCTTCGTCCACAAGATGACGTCCTGACGACCATGACACTCACGCCTCCGAATCCGGAGGGCAACATTTCGTTGAGTGCCCTGACCGGCGATCGGGCGGTCAACCTCTTCGACGGCATCACCACCGAGTTTCTTGCCCGCGCGTCCAGAAAGCGCGGGCTCGAGTCCACGCAGATCGTGATGATGCCGACGCCAACCTTGGTCGAGGCGTCCGCACTCGCTCACACCTTGGCCCTGTTGTTCCACAACCTCGCATCACGCCACTTCGGCGACCACGAACCCCACCCCGGGCGAGCGATTGCACCTCATCCGGGCCTGCTAGTTGACGGCCCGGTCCCGGGGACCTTGCGTCCGCTCCGGCCGTTCGCGTTGCGCTTCCCGCTCACTTTGCCTCTGCGGCCGCACTCGGAGGGGAAGGCCGTCATGTTCTGGACCAACGGTCACTCAAACACGATGACCTTCGGCCCGCCGACGACGGGGATCGTGGTCGACGACACCCCGGACGACAACGCGGCTTCTGATGAAGACTGACACTGTAACCCACCCTCTGGGTGGGAATGCATCAGCTTACATGTGCCAGTGTGGCTGCGCTTAACGCCACAATTCCTGACCCGGTTGCGGCGAAAGGACGCAACAGCACCGAGTTCAGGCCCGGGAAATTGTCTGGGCGTCTGCACCTGTTGTCGGAGGCAGGTGACAGCATTGCGGCATGGAGATTGCACTCTCGACGGCGGGAGCCCTCGGCCTCGCACTTGCGACGGGCTGGTTCGGCTACGTGTTCGGGGCCAGGCAGGAGCGCGATAAGGAACGGCGCGGGCGCAACTTCGCCGCAGGAACAGAGCTCGTTGCTCCAATTCGGGAGGTCCAGCGGCTTCTTCGCCTTCTCGGGCGTGGGAACATCGCTACGAATGATGTGGCGAGTGCCTTCTTGGCTTGGTCTCACGCGTACGACAACGTTGGGCACCGATTGCCGGATGGGTGGCGTCACATAGCGCGTAGCGTCCGGGACGCTTCTGGGACGGTCTTCGGAGGCGTCTCGCTTGTGCATATCAGGCCCGACACCAAGGAGCTGGATCTGGAGGAGCCAGATGCGATGTGGCAGGACTACGCGGACGACTATCTCGACTACGTGGCAAACGCGATCCTGCGGTGGGGCGACTCGAGCCGGGATGCGCCGAAGAGTCTTATGACATATGAGGCATGGCTGGTCCGTACCGACCGTCGGAAACCGTACGGGGCGAACAGGCATCACCTCAGCGAGGGTTCACCACTGACCGCCTAGCGGCGTAGTGACCTCATGAAGTACGAAAACTAGCGAGGCGATGTGGCAATCGACTATCAGGCCGAGCGTTTACCGATGGGCGACAGCGAGTGGGCCTCTCTCCTGCACGCGATCGAGATGTCACAGCCAAGTGATGAGACGGACTGGGTCGAGCACAAGGCAAGACTCGATCCCTCCACGAAGGCCGGCGGTGCCGCGCTCGCCAAGGGCATCGTCGCGTTCGCCAACCGACAGCCCGAACAGGCGGGTCGATGGCTCGGCGGGTACGGCCTGATCGTCGTCGGTCTGGAGCCCGGCAACGTGCTAGGAACGCCGGCGATCGACCCGGCCGCGTTGCACGACCAGGTCGACCGCTACCTGGCGCCTCCAGCGCCGGCCTGGGACAGCAGCCAGCATGTCTACAAGGGCCAGAACGTCCTGGTGGTCACGATCGCACCGCCGCGCTACGGCGACCGGATTGCGGTAGTCAGCAAGGACGGCACCGACGTCATCAACGGTCACATCTACGTCCGACGCGCAGGCAAGTCAGAACCGGCCCGTCACGAAGACCTCCGCCGCCTGGAGGCCAGGTACATCGCGGGTGACCGTGCCATGGTCGAGATTGAAGTCGACGTCGATAGTGAACGGCCTGTCTCGCGTATCGGCCACGACCCAGACTGGCTCGACGAGTGGATCTCCGCCGAGCGCAACAGGCTCCTAGCTCCGTTGACGCCGCCAGAGCCGAACCCCTTGTCATCCATCCTCGGGCGCAATATCGCTGGTCTCGACTCGTCGCTCTACACGACCAACAGAAACATCATGGGGAACTTTGGAATCGTCGAGCACGAAGAGACCCGGTCCGAGGACGAGTTCCGTGCCGAGGTCGACGCCTACTTGGAGAGTGCCGCAGCCAAGCTCCCTGCCGCCCTCGATGACCTCCGAGCTCACCACGCTTCGGAGCACCAGTTCGTCGTGAACAACCTCGGCAAGCGCAATTACAAGAACCTGGAAGTCGCCGTCTACATCGAGGGCGATGTGTTCGGCGTCGATTACGAAGGCGAGGTCCCGGACCTGAACGAGATCGCCGGGAAGCCTCCGCGCGAGTGGGGCCCGTGGACGTCGGTCCCAACGAACAGCGCACTTCGGGCCCTAGACCTCATCGGCCACCAGCCGGTGCTGCCCTACGTGCCGAGCCCGACGAGCTACGCGCCGCGCCCCCACATCGAGAACGGCGGCTCGGTACGAATCGTGTTCCCCTCCTTCGACCTTCGACCGGGCGAGTCGTGGGCGCTCGACGACGTCCTGCTCTACGCAGGCGAGGGGATGACTGGCGCCACCCGTGTCACCTGGACAGCGACCGCCACGAACGTCGATGCTGTAGCCGAGGGCAAAGCGACGCTCATGATCGCCGACGAACCGATCGACGTCACCGGTCACCTACGATGACGTCGAGCGCTGCCGGACCCGCTTGGAATGCCTAGACGGGGATGTAGCCAGGAGCGCGGTGAGCGCCTGAGATGCAGGTCGGCTGACGGCCAGATCTCCCTCGGGTCGTCACCGACAGGCGGCGGAGTACGCAACGTGCCCGAGAAGCGGAGCAGGACAACGCGCCTCGCTTCGCTCGCGCGCAGCCCATGGAGATCAACCTGTAGGCCGTCCGCAGGTCCATGGGGAGGAAACGCGCCGGATGGCGACTATCGGACAAGTTCAAGGAATCTCGAAGGTGTCGACGTCCGGCTTCCATACCGAGTCATGCGCGCCCGCGGTCGCGTCAACAGGAGCGAGCGTCGAGCTCGACTGATGGCTACATAGAACGTCCTGAGTTCCGCCGTTAGGTCCTTGGCAGAGGTAGCCCTGAAGTCAGGCAGTTGGCCGTCGTTAAGTCCGACAACAGCTACAGCCCGGAATTCGCGACCTTGTGCCTTATGAATCGTCAGAAGTCGTACTCCGGGAGCCATCTCGTCGCCTCGTTGTTGTTTGGCACAGAACAACTTGAAGTTCCCCCACGTGACGGCGACACGTTCGGCCTCGGCGTCAAAGCGGGACCATGCCTCCTGAAGGAGGTCCAGATCGGATTGCCATGCAGCCAGTTCGTCTCGAGTGGCGCTAGTTGGAAGGTCGACTAGTCCGAGCGCCCGCGTGAAGCCGTCAACTCGGTCGACTTCAGCCAGCGGCGCCAAGGCTGCCAGCGCAGGGTCTTGGTGTGATCGCAACACCCTTGCCAAACCGCTAATGCTCGCAACTTGGTCCTCGGGGACGTTCAGGAGTCGTCCCAGTTGCCAATGGGTCGACCGGTGGCCGGCAGATGTCCGGAGCGACATGATTTCCATGGCGACGCGACCGGGTGCGCTCGACAGCCAGTCACCTGTGGTGCTCGCGGTTACGAACTCAACCCCACGCGCACGAAGGGCTGCGCTCACGAAGCGGAGTGCGCCGCCAGATCGGGCGAGGATCGCGATCTGCTCGGGGTCGGTCGTCGCAGTCTCATCGGGTGCGAGCGTCGCAGGGTCTAGACCGCGGGCCAGCAGGTTCGAAACCCACTGCGCGACCAATTCGCCCTCGGCCTCCTCGTCTGGCGCCTCACGGACGGACACCTCGCCCTCAGCCGCGAACTCGCCGAGGGGGTTCGAGTGACCGAGCTGGTGTGCGACCGCCTCGGCTGCACGCGCAATCGTCGTGGCAGAACGAAAGTTTGCCGTGAGATCGAAACGGCGTGCTTCAAACTCGGCGGCGAACCCAAGCATGAGCGTGGGATCGGCGCCTGCGAAACTAACGATTGACTGCTTGTCGTCGCCGACCAGCATCGTCGGGATGTATAGGTCACCTCTCGAATCTGAGACCAGTCTCAACAGGAGTTGATACTGCGCTGCCGTCAAATTCTGCGCCTCGTCCACAATCACCTGCTCGTAGAGCCGAGTGACTTGCCTCTTCACCGACCTCACTTCGAGAAGCCGAGTCAGCTGCATCCAAGAGCGCCGAGTAGTCCAGCGCTCCTGCGTTCTCGAGTGCCTGAGCCCACTCGTCCAGGAAGTCGCAACCCGTCAAGGTCGATCGAGCCAGATCCAACTCACGAAGCGTCTGCATTGTGTCGTCGGGAGGTTCGATGCCGTTGTCGTCTAGCCACCGGTTCAGCAGTTCAGCTCGATCTTCATCACGCACGAGAAGCTCGGGCTCCGCGGGAAGTCCGATGTTGGTTCCATGCTGACGAAGCAGCGAGTGGGCGAAGCCATGAACCGTCTCGGTGTCGACTCTTTGGGACGCGCTCCCCAGACGGGCCCTGAGGCGATCACGCAGTTCCGAGGAAGCCTTGACCGTGTATGTCACGGCCAGAACTCGGGCGAGTGAGTCAGGCTCTCGTTCAAGAAGCCGCTCCACACGACGTGCAACGACTTCCGTCTTGCCGCTTCCGGCACTGGCAACGACGATGACGGCTGCATCGTCACTAGCGACAGCGTCAGCTTGCTCTGGGCTCAGGGTGAACTCGTTCAAGGCGGGTGTCATGTCAGAGCACCGCGTCTAGGCGGGCAACGAGCGTCTGCAGAGATTCCGGCCAGTCAGAGACCCCTGGGTAGTCCTCAATCAGTCTGCTCGCAAAGGCTGCTCCGCCGTTTCCTTTCAACCCAGACATCGCAACGAGCACTGAATCGGACCCTGCAACAGTCACGTCGATGTCTGCGCACGCGCTTCGGCAGAGTGCCTCGTCGAAATCGACAAGCATGTTCTCGAACGCTCCGACCTTAGGATCGCCAGATTCGCCCCAGCCGGCGGCCCACACGACCTTGTTCATGTCCCCGCCGCCTTGGCTGTCGATCAGACTCTTCACTGCAGTCTGGCCCGCCTCATCCGAGTCCGCGAACAGGAACCATGGCATGTCGACCATGTTCGCAAACTTTGCGGCGGCATGCGCAAGCGTGCCGTTCAGGCTCTCTGGATCAATGACACAGACGCCGTGCGCCTTGTCCGCGAGGGCGTGCCGGAGCACAACCGGCAGGAATGCTCTTTCGCTTGCCCCATCCCCAATGACGAGAGCATTCGCGAAGAGCAACTCGCCAAACGGCCGCTCAACCAGACGCCGCAACTTCTCCATCTCGGCCCGATGGGTGCTTGGTCGGAATGCCCTGTGTGGAGCGGCCGCGTCCGAGTCAGCTGGGCCTAAGTCGACTATGCGCAGCTCTGGCCGTCCGCCGGGCAGGATTCGGATGCACTTGGGATCGACAGCAGTGACGAGTTGGGGCGAGTGGGTACTTACTACCTTCTGGCCGCGAAGACCGCTGAGCAGCGAAGCGAGCTCCAGGCTGGCTTGCGGATGCAGATGTGCCTCAGGTTCCTCGATGAGGGTGAGCGGATGGGGCCTAACGCGTGGCCCATCCGTCCCAAGCCGGCGTTCGTAGAGAACGCCTTGAATCTGCAACGAAGCGAGACTTCGGGAGCCGGCGCCATGTAGTCGAATTGGCATCGCACCGTTGCCGCTGTTCAAGTCAATCGAGATTGATCTGGCGAGTTCCTCAAGGCGGATGGGCAGCGGATTCAAGTCGGGCGACCCCAGGCTGCCGATCAACCGGTTCAGCTGCCGAAGGGCCTCGGCGATCGAAGCTAGGGTCTGGCTACCCGACACGATGTCGGCACCCAAGGTCGAGAGCTGAGCCTCAAGTTCTTCTCGGTCCGTCTCATTGACCTCAAGATCGCTAAGCACCTTGCGAATGCCAGACCCACGGCGTCCGAGTTCCTCCATCAGGTCTCGTCCAGTGCTGACGAGGTCCACCGCAAAGGCTTGACGGTGGTCCCGCGACAGGGAAAACGGACTCCCTTGTTCGACCCACGCCCCGGTACTCGCGTTGAATGTCAGGAAGGCTGACTCGGCACGGGCCCCGGTGCCTTCAGAGGAGCGTCGAATCCGGGTACGCCACGCGATGCGCTCCGCGAAGGGCTCCTCTTTGATCGTTTGGCTAGCGCCAGCGAACCGTCGCGCAATCGCGTCCACGAAGGCATTCTCATCCGAGCTCGAGGCCGGAGGAGTGGGGGCGACAACGACGTCGATCTCCGGCTCCGCGGTCTCTCCGATCGTGAAGTCGTCCACATCCGCTGGACGACCCCCGAACGCGATCTGGATCGCACTCAGAATGCGTGACTTGCCCACGTTGTTGCGGCCCACCAGTAGAGTCAGATCTGGTTCGAGCTCCACGGAGCACTCGGCGATGCCGCGAAATTCGCGGATAGTCACGCGCTCGAGATAGACGGACGCGAACTCACTCGGCGGGTCAACGGGTTGTTGCGTCATGGTCGCGAACCTACAGAGGTGGGACCTTGTCGTCTGGAAGTCCAGGGATTCGTGCGCTCGATCGAGAGGCAGTCGTCCCGCCGACATGCCCGTAGTCGTGGTGCATGGCATGCGCCGAGCGGGTCAACCACGACCACAGGCCGGGCGCCACCGTTCGTCCCTCGAGCCGCGTCACTCTGGGCGGTTTGCCGTGGCATGTAGCCCCGACTCCTTGCCCGACTGGTCCTCGCATGCGGGCCCCGCATGATTGGACTCGGATAGGGATCGTCCGCTCCGCGGCAGCGATTGCGATCCGGCCGAGCTCGCGCGGTAGCGGGTGAAGGTTGTCGCGGTGGCGGGGAGCCCGGGGAGCGAGTGGTGGACCGGAGTGGTTGCCGGCATCATCCCCCGACGACGCGCGGCTCCGGAATCAACCGTTGCGGAACAGTAGACATTTGAAGTGCGTAGAAATAACCTGAATATCTCGTTGAGTCGATTCGTTCATATGTTCGCGTCGCCGGCTGTGGAGCGGGCAGTTGTCGACAGGAGTTCCAGGTGCTGCGGCGTCATACAGCTCGGTTCGTACTTTCCCTTGTGTTCTCGGTGCTGCCGAATGCGGCACCGGCATTTGCTGCGACGCCGTTCCAAGCGGAAGCGCCCGGTGCGGACGAGGGAGCAGAGACGCCGTCTGCGGCGAGGAGGTCAGAGATGCCAATTCTCTCGACGTTCTCCAACAACTCATCTGCCCGCCGTACCGCCTCGGTCTCGTTCGACGCTCTGCCTGTTGCCTCGTACTGCCACCCGTTGGGACGCACAAAGGTGAAGCGATAGAACTGCTCGTCGCTCATGCGACAAAGCCTCGCGTGATGCTCTGGACGCACGCATCTGCCGCGATCCGTGTACACCCCGCTGGCCATCCAACGATTAGTGAGTGGAAGTGGATGTATCACGGGACACTCTGAGCCCACTTCTTAAGGGGCGGCACCTCGCCGTTCGACGACATAGGAAGCGATGTCAGAAGCTACGTGCGTTGCGTCCCTGGCTCGCGAAAGGGAATCCGATGGCTGCGAAGTTCGTGCTGAAGAAGAGCGGCACCCAGTACATGTTCAACCTCAAGGCGGGCAACGGCGAGATCATCGCCACCAGCGAGCGCTACGCCACCAAGCAGGGGGCGCAGAATGGGATCGAGTCGGTAAAGAAGAACGCTCCCGGCGCTCCGATCGACGACCAGACCTGAGTCAGATCGTTCCGGTCAAGGGGACGACGGAGCGCCCGTCGCGGTTTGTCGCCGGTTAGATGCCCTGGGTTCTGGGTATTACGGGTCGGTAAGCGTGCCAACCGCGGTCAGTCTGAAGCTCGGGGGTAGGTACCGGCGGATGTCATTCTGAAGGAGATCCAGCGCCTCCATTCCGCCCGAGTGACGGTCAGGCCCACCTCCGCCTTCGCTCAGGCGCGGGAAGTGTCGGGGAAGGTCCGCAGACGGCGGATCGTTTCACGCAGCCGGTCGCGTGGCGGCTAAACGCACTCATCTGCCGCGATCCGCGCGGATCTGAACCACGAGTTCAGCGACAGCGACCAGGGAACGGGCTAGCCTTCCCATCGGAGGCGGTCAGCGATCTGGGAGGTAAGGCATGAGCAAACTTGACCTCACGCTTGGCCTCGGGTGGGTGCTGCTAGGCGTGTGGAGCATGACCAGTGACGCGCCCATTCTGGTTGCGGTAGGTATGGTGGTCTTAGGGGCGCTCTACGTCCTTACCGTGATGTCACCCAAGGCCAGCGCGGTGCTTCACAAGCCCGTCCTGCGCCGCCGGTAGTTGGGTCTACGAGCGTTGCAGGCTTCTCGCATCATGTCTTTCGTCCGTTGCAGCAGAGGGGCTCCGTGACGTGAAGCCATCCGGATCTACCGCGATGAGTGCACGCGGATCTGCCGATGGGCTCGCTATTGATTAGTCGAGGAGCCGCGCGTCGCGCAGGAAGGTGATGACGGATGCACGGTCGAGGCACGGGTGGCCGGGCTCGGCGTCGCGGCGCGTGATCTGCCCGTTCCGGATGCCACGACGGATGAGTCCTTCGCTGCTGTCGGCAAGGCGGGCGGCGTCTCTGTAGGAGATCCACTGGCTCGGTGGGCGCATGCGGCGCTGGATGGGACCGACGGAGATGCTTTGCGGGACGATCGGCTTACTGTCGTGGCTCCAACTGAGATTGACCCGGTCTGCGTTGAACCGCTGGCTCTGCGTGGCCTTGCTTATCGCGAGGGTGTCGATCTGTGTTGCGAGGACGTCGTGCCGTTGCCTGTCATCGACGCATTGGTCCCAGACCTGCTTGACGGTGCCGACATACGTCAGTCGCTCGACCGCCGTTCCGGAGACTCTGCTTCGCGCTTCGCGTCTCGCTCGCTTCAATCTGGCAACCTCTTCGGTCTGGCGGCGTGTGTCCGGTTCGGCGCGGTCCTCGGTTAGCGCCAGCGCAGCCAATGTGATCTCGTGGTCGATGTTCGCGATTCTGTGCGCCGCTGCCGGGTCGTCGGGGACGTCCAGCGTCCGCCGGTACATGCGCTGCGCGCCCCGTTCTGCGAGCAAGCGCTGCACGACGAGGTCGCCGAGCGGTGTCGCGCTCACGATCTGTCCGCAGGGCGGGCAGTAGTACGTCAACTTGCCGTGGCTGTGGTGCCGGTACATCGGACGGCGGCAGGCGCGGCACGTGATTAGAAGGGAAAGCAAGGGGGAGGAGGATCCATGGCGTTGCCTCGCGGATGGGTGTGGCTTGTGGGTGATTGCGTGCACGAGAGTCTGGAACTGTTCGACGGTGATGAGGCCGTCGGCGGCGACGACCGGGGCTCCATTTGGGTCGCGGCGGACGTGCGGCAAGCCGTCGAGGTCCAAGCCTTTGCGAGCGTGCACCGGAAACATCCCGGCGAGCACGGGGTTACGCATCAACACGTTGACGCTTGAGTAGCCCCAGGGGCGGCCCTCGCGGCGCGTTCGGGGCCCGGGCGCTCCCGCCTTGTTGAGCCAGGCGGTCACGGAGTACACGGTGTCGCCTTGCAGCACTCGATCCACCATGCCCCGCACCCACTCGATCTGCTCGGGGTCCTGGTCGCGGACCCAGCCCGGCCCATTTGGGTGAGGCACGGAACGCCACCCGAAGGGCTGCCGACCACCCGGGATACGGCCCTCCGAGATCAGGTGTGCGCGTGCTGAGGCGATCCTTGAGGAGATCGCAGCGGCTTCCATCTCGCCGAACACAGCCAGCATCTGCGCGAAGGCTCGACCTTCACCGGTCGTCATGTCGATGCTCTGTTCCACGCACACGATCGCGGCACCACGAGCCTGCAGCGTCTCGTCCGCGTGCAGGAAGTCGATGACACGCCGCGCGAGCCGATCGACCTTCCACACGACCACGGCCTCGAACGGGATCTGAGATGCCAGCAGGCCCCGCCAGCCCGGCCGACGCTCCGGCTTGTTGTGGGTCGCTGACACGCCGTCGTCGATGAACTCGCCTACCACCCGCCAATCGCGCGCCGCAGCGTACTTCCGACCCGCTGCTATCTGACGCGCTACCGACACCGACTCCTCGGTAGTGACTGAGATCCGTGCGTAGAGGACAACTGGGCGCTTGGTCACACATCAAAACACTAGGCCGAAAGCCGTGAAGCACCAGCGCGTCTCCAAGCCTCATGCCAGTGGAACGCTTTCCCACGTCGGTAGGAATGCCTACCGGCGACCATCCGGACATGCCGGCGCTCTCAACGGGTCCGCGCAACACTTCCTTGACTCGACGAGGTTGCGGTGGGACATGGTGACTACGAGAAGCTGACGCCAGAGACGATCGACGCGCTGTGGGCGAGATGCGTCGCGACCCTCAAGTCCGTGTCCACAATGGGGCCGCGTCGTTTGGCCTCGACCGGCTCAAACGCGAACCAGGCCTCGTTCTTGGAGGTAGCCGCGTACTCGGCGTCGGAACAGGTGGACGCGGTGGGCCGACTCTTCGGCAACCCCGCGAAGGCTTCCAGAGACACCAGCAGACAAGCCAACGCCAGGATGCGCTGGACGGCGTGAGAGACAATACACGAACCATTACACACTGCGTATCACGAAAGTGCTGCCCCGCATTTGACCTCGATGGCATGAACGACGATTTGGGCGCGCTCGTGCAGCTGGTCGAAAAGGCCACAGAGCGCGCGGCTGGGTGGGCGTTCCAGTAGCGGATTGCGAAGCCCAGCTGCCAGCCCTGTGTTGGGCCGAGCGGTGTTACGCAGGGCGACGATAGGTCGCGTGGGACGTCGTCCAACTCATGGGCGGGCGCGGCGTACACGCAGCCGACGATGGCTGCGACGAGTGCGATGGCGACGTCGCATCGAGTTCCCCTTGTTGACATGTCAACGCCCGGGCGGCGTTGGCGGGTCGCGAGCGGTCACCCCAGGTCGCGATTCACGCTCAAGGGAGCGACTCGCGCGGGATATGGCCCTCGT
>CAVUCQ010000002.1:0-76274 GCA_963740115.1 uncultured Actinomycetota bacterium
TCACGCGGGGTCGCACCAACGCAGAGATCGCCGCCGAGCTTCACATCAGCCTCAGCACGGTGAAGACCCACATCGGCAGCCTCATGGCCAAGCTCGGTGCCCGTAACCGGGTGGAGGTCGCGATGTGGGGGTACGAGACCGGCCGGGTCCGGGAGTAGAGGCCGGCCAGCTCCGCCGGCAGGAAGGCCGGCGCTACTCGTCCGCCAGCACCGGTACGGCGGGGACGCCGGGGTCACCCACCCACTCCCAGACGTCCTGGTGGCGCTCGACGCTGCCCGGCTCGACCACACCACCAGTCAGCACGACGACGTCACGTCGCTCGTCGTAGGCCAGGCCGAAGGCCTGCCTGGGAGGCATCACGTCGTCGCCCATCCTCTGCCACGCCGTGCCTGTCCAGCGCCAGACCCGGCCGTTCTCCGCCTCCGAGTCCGAGCCTCCGACGAGCAGCAGCCCGTGGTCGGGATGGACGACGCCGTTCGCGTTGACCAGCGGTCCCGGCCGGCCGCCCCCGCGGATCGGCCGCCAGCGGTCGCCGGCCCACACCCACGCGTCTCCGACCGCGGCCGGCCCGTCCTCGTCGACGACCTGGTGCCCGCCGTAGAGGACCGGCGAGCCCGACGCCGGATCGTGCTCGAAGAACGCCGGCCAGCGCATCGGTGTCGGCCCGTCGGTGGCGACCCGCGCCCATCCGTCGCCGTCCCACGCCCAGGTGTCGTCGAATTGCGAGGCGCCATCGTCGCCGCCGTACAGCAGCACCCGCCGGGAGGCGGTGTCGTAGGCCAGCGACGGGGACGACCGGGGCCCGGGACCCGACCCGGTCGCGAGGGACCACGCGTCTCCATCCCAGGTCCAGGTCTCGTCGGAGGCGCCGTCCGGTGTCAGCCCGCCGTAGAGCACGACCTCGCCTCGGGCGCTGTCCCAGGTGACGCCGGCGAAGTTACGAGCCGAGGGGCGATCGCCGGCTGGCTCGAGCGCGGTCCACCGCTCGCCGTCCCATCTCCACAGCTCGACCGGCCCGGGGTCGGTGCCGTCCTCGGGGTAGCCGTTCACGAGCACCACGTCGCCGTCGACCTCGGCCACGAGCTCGTGCCAGGCGCCGATGACCGGCCTCGCGGGCGGGCCGGTGCCTTCCCCGGAGGCCCCGTCGTCCTGGTCGGGGCCGGTGCTTTCCCGCGAGGCCCCGTCGTCCTGGTCGGTGCACGCACCAGCGAGCAGGGTCAGCGCCAGCAGCGCGGCAGCGAGGGTACGGGTCATGAGGTCGCCTCCAGCAGCAGGATCCCGTCCCGCCTGACCTCCCGCAACCTGCCGGTGGGTCGACCCACTCCTGGCCGTCCGTCCTTCTGGGCGAGGATCCCAGCGGTTACGTCCTCCTGGCGTAGGTGACCTTGTTGTCGGCGTGGATGGTCATCGCGTAGCGGGAGTCGTGGGCCAGGCGGTGATGCCGCGGGCAGAGGAGCCGGCCGTTGGCCAGGTCGGTGAGGCCGAGGCGCGACCAGGGGTCGTCGTGGTGGGCGTGGCACCCGGACGCGGAGGTCTCGCAACCCTTCGCGGTGCAGCCACCGTCGCGCAGGCCAAGGGCGATGCGCTGGGCCTTCGTGAAGAGCCGAGCCGCTCGTCCGATGTCGAGGGGCTGGGACTTCGAGTCGAGCACGACGGGGATGATCCCCGCCTCGCACGCCAGGCGTCGCGCCTGGCCTGCGGACATGGGCGAGCCGTCGTCGAGCAGCGCCGTGGCGTGCTCGGCCAGCAACTGGTCGAGCGTCATGGTCACCACGACCGCGGCGTTGACCCCAGCGGTCTGCGGCGTAGCTGCGGCCGGGTAGCGCTCGACGTACTCGACGAATGCCTCGCCGAGCTGCCGGCGCAGCGGCTTCCAGTCGCCGGACTCGTCGCGCAGCTCGGCCTCGGTGTGTCGCGCCGGGTTGGCGAGCGCCAGGAGGTGGCGCCTGAGCATCGCCGCGATGTGGGACGGCACCGTGAACCGGCCGTGGCACCGGCCGTCGCCGTCGTCGCTCAGGGTGAGCTCGACACCGGAAGCCGCGCGAGCTTCCTCTGCCGCCAGCGCCGCCTCCTCGTGGGACTCCCCCACCTCAGGAGCCACCACGTCGAGGATGCGCTTGCCGATCTGCTTCAGGTCGCGGGCGTCGTGCCGGCTGGCGAGCTCGAGCAACGTCGTCTCTGCGAGCCCGCGCGTGTCGGCGTCCACCTTGGCCGGCAGGACGTCGACCGCCTCGACGATCGCCCGTGCCTGCTCGGTGCGGAGCTCGCCCGACGTCAACGCGCTGGCAACAGCCGAGTGCTGTTCGAGCGCCCGGCCGAGCGCCAGGTCGCGACGTGCCTCACGCTGGGTCGTGCGTGTCTGCACCGCCAGCCACGCCGCGGCGTCCCGCAGCCCGTGCTGCTCGCCCACGTCGTCCGAGGCGGCAAGCAGCCGGGCCGTCAACGCGTCGAGCTGCGAGCGGGCCTCGGTCAGCGCGACCAGCGCGGCCTTCTTCTCCGCGGTGCGCATGAACGCCGGCTCCACGCTGCCGGCCGCCTTCAGCGCGGCGGAGATGTCGGAGGCACACTCGATGATCGGATGCATGGGCCACCTCCTCGACGCGCGTCACGGACACCCACCCTGTTCCGGGGTGGTGCGGTGAGACGTGCCGGCCCATTGCCAGGTCGCCACCCGAGAGCCGTACGGCGCCCCCGGAGCACCAACCGGGGTTCTATGGGTGACTGTCCCGATCCCGGGATCCCCGTCGCCTCCGACGAGATCCGTTCCGAATCGGCGTGCTGCACTTATCGTACACGTGTTCGAACAAGGCGGCAAGCCTCCGTTCGCCACACGCTCAGCCCGTTGGCGGCTCGGGCTCGCGGGTGATGTGCATCGCGGCTTCCTCGGCAGAGGCCCCGGCACCGTCGATGCCCACGTCGTAGGCGATCTCCTGCTTGTCCACGTCCTCCCCCATTCCGGAGTCCGGCTGGACCAGGCGGCCGGTGCGCGCGTCGGCCTCGTCCAGGCCGAGCTGCTCGTCGAGGGCGTTCTCGTCCTCGTGGTCGGAGTCGTCGTCCTCGTCGGCCTCCGCGTAGGGGTCGATGTCGGGCTCCTCCTCGGCGAGCCGCTCGTCGAGGGTCTCGCCCTGGCGCGTCTCCGCCTCGGTGGGGTAGTCGTCGTAGCCCTTCGGCGGCCGGTCGGGCGGCGAGTAGCCACGGTCGAGCACGTCGTCGAGGTCGGTGTCGTCCAGGGTGTCCCCGGACTGCAGCTGGTCCTCGTCGTCCACGGACATGTCGAGGTAGGTCTCGCGGTCCTCAGTCATGACTCCTGCGTACCGGGTCTGGTGCGCGGGGACAACCCTTGACAGCCCTGCGTCAGCCGAGCTCCTGCTCCAGCGCGTCGGTGAGGAGGGCGACCAGGGCCTCGGTCTGCACGTTGGCCGACGACGAGACCTCCTCGTCCGAGCCGTCGAGCGCCCGCGCCGCCAGGCCCGCCTTGGAGTCGATGATCTCCGCGATCCGAGTGTCGATCGTCTGCGCGGCGATGATCCGCCACGCGGTCACCGGGTCGCTCTGGCCGATGCGGTGCACGCGGTCGATGGCCTGGGTCTGCTCGGCGTCGGTCCACGAGAGCTCGGAGAGCACGACGTTGGAGGCGACCTGCAGGTTGACGCCGACGCCGGCGGCGGCCAGCGAGCAGACGATCACCTGGACGTCGGGGTCGTTGACGAAGGAGCTGATCGCCTTCTCGCGGGCCTTGGCCGTCTGGTCGCCGCGGATCGAGGTGTGCTTGAGGCCGCGACGCGTGAACGTCTCCTCGGCGATGTCCATCACGTCGATGTGGCGGGCGAAGAAGACGACCTTGCCGACGTTGCGCGCCAGCTGGGCGGCGTAGTCGGCGGAGAGTCCCGCCTTCGCCCGGCCGATGCGGCGGAACATCGAGAACACGTTCTCGCCCGAGGTGCCCGAGTCCATCTCCTCGCGCTCCCACGTCGCGACGCGGCGGACGAGGTCGTGGTCGATGCCGTCGACGACGGAGCCCGTACGTCGGGTCTCGAGGGCCGCCTTGTAGCGCTGGACCAGCCGCCGAGCGAGCTCCCTCTCCGCCGAGCGGATCGAGCGGGCGTCCTCGTCGTCGAGCTCCACGGGGATGTCG
Source organism: uncultured Actinomycetota bacterium (assembly GCA_963740115.1). Lineage (GTDB taxonomy): Bacteria > Actinomycetota > Actinomycetes > Propionibacteriales > Nocardioidaceae > Nocardioides. The sequence goes on from CAVUCQ010000002.1 coordinate 4,136, forward strand.
GCGATGCGGCGTGCCGGGATGTCGGCGGCGACGTCGACCTTGCGGCGACGCACGATGCCCATGTCGATCACGGCCTTGCGGGCCGCGGGGTAGAAGGGAGGGTCGGCCGGCGTCAGGTCGGTCTCCTCCAGCCTCTCCATGAGCCGCGCCAGCGGCCGCTTGTCGTCGATCCAGCCCAGGAACTGCCAGATCGCGCGGAAGTCCTCGATGTCGTTGATCAGCGGGGTGCCGGTGAGGGCCATCAGCAGCGGCCGTGCGGTGCGCTCCCGCAGCCGCTCGGACAGCTCGAGCACGTGGCGTGAGCGCTGCGAGGTCTTGTTCTTGATGAAGTGGGCCTCGTCGACGACCATGCTGCGGAACCCGAACGTGCCGAGCCAGCCGACGTGGCGGTCGAGGATCTCGTAGTTGACGATGATGACGTCGGCGAAGGCGTCGACCTGGTCACCGTCACCGTGGATGACGGTGGCGCGGCGGCGGGGAGTCCACCGCTCGGTCTCGCGCGCCCAGTTGGTCTTGACGACGTTGGGGCACACCACGAGGAGCGGGTAGGCGTTGGCCGCTTGCGCGGCGAGCAGCGCCTGGGCGGTCTTGCCGAGGCCGGGCTCGTCGGCCAGGAGGAAGGTGCGGTGGCCCTCCGCCGCCGCGGCGATCATCCGGGCCTGGTGGGGCATGAGCTCGAGCTTGCCGGGCGCGTTGAGCGACGTGGCCTCGGGCAGGTCCATGCAGGACGACGCACCGCCGAGCTCGAAGGAGCGGAAGAGCGGGCCGAGGAGCTCCCACGTCGCCAGCCGGCCGGAGGTGCTGCGGCGCTCGACGCCGATCCCGAAGTCGGGCACCAGGAACGGGTTGGCGAGCTGGTGCTGCACCACGGACTGCGGGATGACCTTGCGCTCGACGAGGCCGGGACCGGCCTCGTCGTCGGGCTTGGGCTCCTCGGGAACCGACTCGATGCCCGCCTTGCGCAGCATCTCCAGTCGCAGGTCACGAGCGCTGTCGGTGATCCGCGACTCCTCGGAGAGCAGCGCGAACAGGGAGGGGTCGCGGGTGGCGGTCTTCGCCAGGATCGTGGCGATCCCGTCGAGGCGCTTGAGCTCGTCGGCCTTCTGGGCGTCGGTCAGCTCGGCGGAGGAGCGTACGTCGGTGCGGTGCTCGCGAGCCAGCAGGGCGACGACCTGGAACCGCACACGCTGCCCCGGCGCCAGCGGTCCCCTCTGGACCGCCGACTCGAGCTCACGCACGGCACGCGCCAGGACGGGGACGATGCCCTCGTTGTCCTTGTGGCGGGCGTGCGCAGGGGTGCGGCGACTGCCGCGTTGACGCTGGCGCTGGGCCAAGGTGTCCTCCCGGACTGGAGTACGCGTCGTGGAGCGGGTGAGCCCGGTTCGGCGCTGACCCGCACGGCACGGCGTGGAGGTTGGAGCGAGGCGTCGTGGTCGTGTCCGGTGGATCATGGCTGATCAGTTCGGCACGGCGTCGGGACGCTGCTGGGAGTCTAGCCCTCGTACCCCTCCAGCCGGTAAATATCCGCGGATCGGCGCGGCAGGCTGCCCCTCAGCGGGCGGGACGGTGGTCGACGATGCGTCGCATCTTGCCCATCGACCGCTCGATGGCGCCGACGTCCACGACGTCGACTCCCACGCTCACCCCGATCGAGGCCTTGATCCGCGCGGCCAGGTCGCGCTCGGCTGCCGCGGCCTCATCCGCGGTGGTGGCGTCGCGGCGCTCGACGCGCACGGTCAGCGTGTCGAGGTTGCCGCTGCGGTCGAGGTGGCACTGGAAGTGCGGCGACAACGCCGGCAGGCCCAGGACGATCTCCTCGATCTGCGTGGGGAAGAGGTTGACCCCGCGCAGGATGATCATGTCGTCGGTGCGACCGGTGATCTTCTCCATCCGTCGCATGCTGCGCGCGGTGCCCGGCAGCAGCCGCGTGAGGTCTCGGGTGCGGTAGCGGATGACCGGCATCGCCTGCTTCGTCAACGTGGTGAAGACCAGCTCGCCCTCCTCGCCGTCGGGCAGCACCTCGCCGGTCACCGGGTCGATGATCTCGGGGTAGAAGTGGTCCTCCCACACGTGCAGGCCGTCCTTGGTCTCGACGCACTCGCTCGCCACCCCGGGACCGATCACCTCGGACAGGCCGTAGATGTCGACCGCGTGCATGTCGGTGCGCTCCTCCATCTCGCGGCGCATGTCGTTGGTCCACGGCTCGGCGCCGAAGATGCCGACCTTCAGCGACGTGGACCGCGGGTCGACGCCCTGCGCCTCGAGCTCGTCGAGGATCGAGAGCATGTAGGAGGGCGTGACCATGATGACGTCGGGCTCGAAGTCGAGGATCAGCTGCACCTGGCGCTGCGTCATGCCGCCGGAGACGGGCACCACGGTGCAGCCGAGGCGCTCGGCCCCGGCGTGGGCGCCCAGGCCACCGGTGAAGAGGCCGTAGCCGTAGGCGTTGTGCAGCACCATCCCTCGGCGGCCGCCCGCGGCCCGGATCGAGCGCGCCACCACGTCCGCCCACATGTCGAGGTCGTCGCGGGTGTAGCCGACGACGGTGGGCTTGCCCGTCGTGCCGCTGGAGGCGTGGAGGCGTACGACGTCCTCGCGGGGCACCGCGAACATGCCGAAGGGATAGTGGTCGCGCAGCGTCGACTTGGTGGTGAACGGCAGCTTCGCGAGGTCCGCGAGGGACGTGATGTCGTCGGGGTGCACGCCGGCCTCGTCAAAGGAGCCTCTGTAGTGCGCGACGTTGTCGTAGGCGTGGCGCACCGACCACTGCAGCCGCTCGAGCTGCAGCGCCCGCAGGTCATCGACGGGCGCGGTCTCGATGGGATCGAGGTCGCCGGGCTGGGGAGTCAGGTCGAGCACGGTGTGGTCCTCCGGTCGCGCGCAGTGGGTCGTGAGAACGTTCATCCATGTCAGAGTCCGTACGACGGGGCCGGCCCGGCCACGACCAGCAGACCGTGCTGCGCGTCGCGATCGAGCTCTTCAACCGGCAAGGCTACGACGCCACCAGCATGGGCGACCTGGCTCGCGAGCTCGGGCTGACGAAGTCGGCGATCTACCACCACGTGCCGAGCAAGGAGCACCTGCTGCAGAGCGCGATCGACGAGGCGCTCGACGCGCTCACCGAGGCCCTGGACGCGGTGTCCGCGGCGGAGGACCTCGACGCCGGGCAACGCCTGCGAGCGGCCGTGCGCAACAGCGTGACGGTGCTGGTCGGCCACCTGCCGGAGGTGACGCTGCTGCTGCGCGTGCACGGCAACACCCCGGTCGAGAAGGCAGCACTGGCCCGCCGGCGCGGTATCGACCAGCGGCTGGCCGACATGGTGCGTGACGCCGTCGACGAGGGCGTGCTGCGCGATGACGTCGACCCGCTGCTCGCCAGCCGGCTGCTCTTCGGGATGGTGAACTCGATGACCGAGTGGCTGCGCGACGGCAGCGACGGCGACGCGCTCGCCGATACGGTCACCACGCTCGCCTTCGACGGCCTCGTGCGGCTCCCCGCCTGACGGCACGCTCTTCCGCCCGGGCTCCCGGAGGCGGACGATGAGCCATGCTCACGCGCACACCTGCCGACGAAGGAGTCGGACGACACGTGCCGGCACGGAGGCGGGCACAGTGGTGGCCGCTCCTGGTCGGGGCGGCAGTGATCGTCGTCGCCACGACGTCGCCCGGGCACCCGGTCGCTGCGGTCGCGGCGGTCGTTGCCCTGGAGGGCAACCACCCGATCGGATCGGTGGAGGTCGCGCAGTCCCCCGAGCCGGGCGCGCTGGTGGTCACCGGATGGGCTGTGGACCCCGACACCGATGCGCCGGTGGACGTCCGCGTCGAGGTCCAGGGGTCGTCCGGGAGCGCACCGCTGGTCGTCCCGCTCGGCCCCGCAGGCGTCGAGCGCCCGGAGATCGCAGCGAGCTTCGCCGGCATCGGGGACCGCCATGGGTTCGATGCTCGCCTCGACCTGCCCGAGGGCTTCACCCCCACGGGAGTCACGGTCCACGCAGTCAACGCCGCCGGCACCCCCGGCGCCGACCAGGTGATCGGCTCCGTGCCGATCGACCCCGAGCTCGATCCCTTCGGCTCGCTCGAGTCGATCACCGCGACCCCGGACGGGTACGTCCGGATCCGCGGGTGGACCGCGGACCCGTCCGGCTCGGATCCCCTCCTCACTGTGTGGATCGGACCGAAGTTCGTGTGGGCGTCCGGCTCGGGCGTCCACCACCCGTTGCCCGAGCTCTTGGGCTACGGCGACCGGCGCGGGTTCGACACCCGTGTCGGCGGCCCGCCCTACTTCTCCCCGGGTACGCACGAGATCTGCGTCAGGATCGGGTTCCGGGTGGGCCTCGGGTGTCGCACCGTCACCATCGTCGAGGATCGGTTCGCCCCGGAGACGGTGCTCACCCGCGTGCCTCCCGCTTCCGGCTCCGACCCGGCCGTCGCGATCGAGTTCACCAGCAGCGAGTTCAGCCAGTTCGGGTGTCGCTGGGGGCTCGGCGAGTGGTCACCGTGCAGGAGCCCGGTCGTCGCCACGGTGGCGCCCGGCACCTACACCTTCGCCGTGCGGTCGTCGGACCACTGGGGCAACACGGACCAGACCCCGGCCACCACGACCTTCACGGTGACCGGGCCGCCACCGGGGCGGCTGGTCGTCAGGGCCGAGGCGGTCCGGCACCGCTCGCGGCTGCGCGTCGACGTCGATCCGGACTCCCTGGAGCACAACTACCGGTTCCGCGTGCAGCGGCGCGTCGACGACAGGTGGCGGACGGTCGCGCGGAGGTCCACCCGCGGGCTGAGCGACGTTCGGCTGCTCGACCTCGACCGGGGTCGCTACCGCGTCGTCGTTCCGGCCCAGCACGGGATGCTCCGAGACGTCGCGCGAGCCCGCCTGCGACGGTGACGTCCCGGTCAGACGCCACGACCCAGCGAGCGGCTGCGACCCCGGAACTCGGCGACCACGGTCTCCCCGACCCGCACCGTGACGTCGTACAGACCACTGCGGCCGCGCAGGGCCACCTCGCGCGCATGCGCCTCGAGCACCTGTCCGAGCCGGACCGGCGCGAGGAAGTCGACCGCAAAGCCGGCGGCGACGGTCACCGGTGCGCGGGAGTTGCACGCGAGCGCGAACGCCGAGTCGGCGAGGCTGGCGATCAGGCCGCCGTGGCACAGGTCGTGCCCGTTGACCATGTCGGGTCGCACGACCATCGACACGCGCGCCTCCCCCGGGCCGAGCTCGTCGAGCCGCATCCCGAGCGCGGCGCTGGCGGCGTCGGCGGCCCACATGGCGCTGGCCCGGCCCAGCGGTGCGTCGTCCTCAGGCATCGAAGTCGACGGTCACAGCGTCGCTGACGGGGTAGGACTGGCAGGTGAGCACGAACTGCTGCTCGACCTCGGCCGGCTCGAGCGCGTAGTTGCGCACCATCTCGACCTCCCCGTCGACGACCTTCGCGCGGCAGGTGCCGCACACCCCGCCCTTGCAGGCGAACGGCAGGTCGCTGCGTACGGCCTGGGCCGAGTCGAGCAGCGTGGTGTCGCGGGCCATCGGCGTGGTCGTGGACCGGCCGTCCAGCACGACCGTCACGTCGCTCGTGACGCCCTCGACCACCCGGTCGGCGTGCCGCAGCATCGGCGGCGGCTCGTCGACGAAGAACAGCTCGAAGTGGATCTTCTCCTTCGGCACGCCGAGCTCCTCCAGCACGGCCCGGGAGTCCTCGATGAGGCCGAGCGGACCGCACAGCCAGACGTGGTCCACGGCGGCGAGCGGCACCTTGATCGGCAGCAGTCGGCGCAGCCGGTCGGCGTCGAGCCGGCCGGAGAACAGCTCGACGTCACGCGGCTCGCGGGAGAGCACGTGCACCAGGTCGAAGCGCGGACCATGGAGGTTCTTGAGGTCGCCGAGCTCCTCGGCGAACATCACCGTCGTGGTCTCGCGGTTGCCGTAGAGCATGGTCACCGTGCTGCCGGGGTTGGCCAGGACGGAGGCGGCGATCGACAGCATCGGCGTGACGCCGGAGCCCGCCGCGATGCAGAGGTGCCGACCCGGAGCGGCCGGGTCGGCCCGGAAGCTGCCCGACGGCTCGGCGACCTCGATCCGCTCCCCCGGAGCCACCTCGTGGATCAGCCACGACGAGAACATGCCGCCCGGGATCTCACGCACGCCGATGCGCGGCGCCGCACCGGCGGGGGCGCAGATGGAGTAGGTCCGGCGGTGCTCGACCCCGTCCACCATCCGTCGCAGCGTGAGCGACTCCCCCGGCTCGAAGTCGAAGAGCTCGCGCAGGTCGTCGGGCACGTCGAACGTGACGGCGGCGGAGTCGTCGGTCAGCGGCTCGATGTGCCGGACGGTGAGGGCGTGGAACGCCGGGGCGGCCATCGGCTCAGATCTCCTTCACGTGGTCGAACGGCTCGAGGCACGACGAGCAGCGGTACTGCGCCTTGCAGGCCGTCGAGCCGAACTCCGAGACCAGCTCGGTGGCGGGCGAGCCGCACTGCGGGCACCGGACCTGCCGGGCGGTGGGCAGCAGCGTCAACGGGATCGGCCCGACGGTCGACGGTGCAGGCCCGGGGGGTGAGATCCCCGCGGCGGCCAGGGCCGCCCGCCCGGCGGGCGTGATCCAGTCGGTGGTCCAGGCTGGGTGCAGGCTGACTCGCACCTCGACGCGGTCGAACCCCGCGCCGGTGAGCTCACGGACCAGGTCGTCGCGCATCGCGGCCATCGCCGGGCAGCCGGAGTAGGTGGGCGTGATGTCGACGACCACGTGGGAGTCGCCCACCACGTCGACGTCGCGCAGCACGCCGAGATCGGCCAGGGTGAGCATCGGGAGCTCGGGGTCGGTCACGGCGGAGGCCACCTTCCGAGCCCGAGCCATCTGCCGACCCGGTGATCGAGGAGCCCGTGAGGCACGAGCGGGCGTCACGAGGTTCACCAGAGCCCCCTCGGGTGGGCGCGCGCCACGGACTGCATCTCCGCGAGCATCCGGCTGAGCGGCTCGCCGTGCATCCCGTCACGGCCGGTGCGTCCGAGCACCCCCGCGCGGCGGGCCACCTCGGGCCGCGGGACGTCGGCGGCGGTGAGGACCTGGTCGAGCACCGACTCGGCGGACCGGCGGACGGTCGCGGGGTCCACCCCCACGCCCGTCTCCGCGGCAGCCGCCTCGACCGGGTGGGTGTCGTACAGCTCGGGCCACAGCGGCCACAGCGCATCGAGAGCGGCGAGCAGCCGCGACCGGGACTCGTCGGTGCCCTGCGCGAGGGTCACGAACCAGCGCGCGGCGTAGTCGCGGTGGTAGGCCAGCTCCTTGACGCCCTTGGCCGCGACCGCGGCCAGCACGTGGTCACGGCTCGTGCGCAGCTCCTCGAAGACCGCCAGTCGCCAGACCGAGAACAGCAGCACCCGCACGGTCGCCTCGGCGAAGTCGCCGTTGACGACCTCGGCGAACCGGACGTTGCGGAACTGGTGCGCCTCGCGGAAGAACGCCAGGGCGTCCTCCGGCGGCGCCGGCGAGTCCTCGGGCAGCGCAGGCACGACGGACGCGTCCGCCTTCGCGGCCCGGGCGAGCAGCAGCCGCGCCTGGCCGAGGAGGTCGAGCGCGATGTTGGACAGCGCGATGTCGTCCTCGAGGTCGGGGGCGTTGCTGGTCCACTCGGCGATCCGGTGCGACATCACGAGGGAGTCGTCGCCCAGCATCAGGGCGTACGCCGCCAGCGTGGGGGCGTCGATGCCCTCGGGGATCGTCGTGTCGACACCGGCGAGGGGATCCTCGAAGTCGGTGCCGAAGGCCCAGTGGGCGTCGTTGACGAGGAGGCCGGCGTAGGCGTTGTCGTGCTCGTCCTCGGGAGTCGTGCGTACGTGTTCGTTCATCGGCCGATTCAGATGTGGGGGACGTTGTCGGGGATGTCGTAGAAGGTCGGGTGGCGGTAGACCTTGTCGCCGCTCGGGGCGAACATCGGATCCTTCTCGTCCGGGCTGGACGCGGTGATCGCGTCTGCTCGGACCACCCAGAGGCTGACTCCCTCGTTGCGCCGCGTGTAGACGTCGCGGGCGTGCAGCAGCGCCATCCGGTCGTCGGCCGCGTGCAGCGAGCCCACGTGGACGTGGTTGAGGCCGCGCTTGCCGCGCACGAAGACCTCGTAGAGCGGCCACTCCGGCTCCGGGACGGGCGTGCCCTCGCCGGTCGGTACGCCCTCGAGGGGAACGGCGCCGTGCCCGCCCTCGGCGCTGAAGTCGCGCCCGGTCGGCTGGTCGCTCATGCCGCGCCCTCCTGCCGCCCGGACTGCCGGGCCTGCTTGGCGGCGTAGGCGGTGGCCGCCTTGCGCACCCACGCTCCGTCCTGGTGGGCGCGACGGCGGTGCGCCATCCGCTGGGCGTTGCAGGGACCGTTGCCCTTCACGCCCTCCATGAACTCGTCCCAGTCGGGCTGGCCGAAGTCGTAGTGGCCGCGCTCCTCGTTCCACGCGAGCTCGGGGTCGGGCAGGGTCACGCCCAGCGCCTCGGCCTGCGGCACGGACATGTCGACGAACTTCTGCCGCAGCTCGTCGTTGGTGTTGCGCTTGATGCCCCACGCCATGGACTGCGCGGTGTTGGGCGAGGCGTCGTCGGGCGGGCCGAACATCATCAGTGCCGGCCACCAGAAGCGGTCGACCGACTCCTGCACCATCGCGCGCTGCTCGTCGGTGCCGCGCATCATCGTGGTGAGCAGCTCGTAGCCCTGTCGCTGGTGGAAGGACTCCTCCTTGCACACCCGGATCATGGCGCGGCCGTAGGGCCCGAAGGACGTGCGGCACAGCGGCACCTGGTTGCAGATCGCGGCGCCGTCGACCAGCCAGCCGATGCTGCCGACGTCGGCGTACGACAGCGTCGGGTAGTTGAAGATGGAGGAGTACTTCTGCTTGCCGGCGATGAGCATCTCGGTGAGCTCGAGTCGCGACACCCCGAGCGTCTCGGCCGCGGAGTAGAGGTAGAGCCCGTGGCCGGCCTCGTCCTGCACCTTGGCCAGCAGGATCGCCTTGCGGCGCAGGCTGGGCGCACGCGAGATCCAGTTGCCCTCCGGCTGCATGCCGATGATCTCGCTGTGGGCGTGTTGCGCGATCTGCCGCACGAGAGTCTTGCGGTAGCCCTCCGGCATCCAGTCGCGCGGCTCGATCCGGTCGTTGCGGGCGATCGTCGCCTCGAAGTGGCGCTCCAGCTCAGCCTGCGCGCTCGCGTCGTGCTCGGTCTCGGTGAGCGTCATCCGTCCTCCGATGGCATGGGTCGGGTCGTGCACATTTACTGACCGATCGGTCTGGTATTAGTGTGGCACCAGTCACTCTGGCACGCAAACACCCGATCTGCACCCACCCGAAACCTGAAGGGGACCACCGTGACCCGTCTGCTCGAGAGCTATGCCGCCGGCCGCTGGTACGCCGCCTCCGCCGAGGGCGACCCGCTCCTCGACGCGGCGACGGGCGAGGAGGTCGCCCGCATCTCCAGCGCCGGGCTCGACCTCGGCGCCATGGCCCACCACGCCCGTACGGTCGGTGGTCCTGCCATCCGCGAGCTGACCTTCCACGAGCGTGCGTTGCTGCTCAAGGAGCTGGCCACGCACCTCACCGGCCTCAAGGACGAGTTCTACGAGCTCTCGCTGCGCACGGGTGCCACGCGCCGCGACTCGATGATCGACATCGACGGCGGCTTCGGCACGGTGTTCAGCTATTCCTCCAAGGGGCGGCGCGAGCTGCCCAACGCCCACGTGGTGTGCGACGGCGACCTCGAGCAGCTCGGCCGCACCGGCATCTTCATGGGACAGCACGTCTACACCTCGCGGCCCGGTGTCGCCGTCCAGATCAACGCCTTCAACTTCCCGGTCTGGGGCATGCTCGAGAAGCTGGCGCCCGCCTTCATCGCCGGGCTCCCCTCGATCGTGAAGCCCGCCAGCCAGACGGCCTACCTCACCGAGCTCGTCGTACGTCGGATCGTCGAGTCCGGGATCCTGCCGGAGGGCTCGCTCCAGCTGCTCTCGGGCTCGGCCGGCGACCTCCTCGACCACCTCGGCGTCCAGGACTCGGTGGCCTTCACCGGATCCGCGCACACCGCCGGCATCCTGCGCCAGCACGCCTCGGTGCTGCACGGCGGCGTGCAGCTCCAGGTGGAGGCCGACTCGCTGAACTGCTCGGTGCTCGGCCCGGACGTGACCTCGGGCGACCCCGAGTGGGACCTCTTCGTCAAGGGTGTGGTCACCGAGATGACCGCCAAGACCGGCCAGAAGTGCACCGCGATCCGCCGCGTCATCGTGCCCGCCGCCGTCGCCGACGAGATGACCGAGGCCATCACTGCCAAGCTCGCGACGATCACCGTCGGCGACCCGGCCGACGAGTCGGTGCGGATGGGCCCGCTGGCGTCGCTCGCCCAGCGCGAGGAGGTCCGCAAGGCCGTCGAGGCCCTCCGCTCCTCGGCCGACGTCGTCCACGGCGACCCGACCTCGACCTCGGGCTTCGCCGGCGACGCCGAGCGCGGTGCCTTCATGGCGCCGGTCCTGCTCCGGGCCCGTGCCGGAGCGGTCGAGCCGCACGACGTCGAGCCGTTCGGCCCGGTGTCCACCGTGCTGTCGTACGACTCCCTCGACGAGGCCGTCACCCTGGCCGCCCGCGGTCGCGGCTCCCTGGTGGGCTCGGTCGTCACCCACGACCCGGACGTCGCCCGCACGCTCGTGCTCGGCCTCGCGCCGTGGCACGGTCGCATCCTGGTGCTCGACCGCGACGACGCGGCCGAGTCCACCGGCCACGGCTCGCCGCTGCCGATGCTGGTCCACGGCGGTCCCGGTCGCGCCGGCGGCGGCGAGGAGCTCGGCGGCGTGCGCGGGGTGCTGCACCACATGCAGCGCTCGGCCATCCAGGCCTCCCCCGACATGCTCACCGCGATCACCGGCCGGTGGACGCGCGGCTCGCAGCGCACCATCACTCCGGAGCACCCGTTCCGGCACTCGCTGGCGACGCTCCAGGTCGGCGACACCATCGCGTCCGAGCCGCGGGTCATCTCGCGCGACGACATCGACCACTTCTCGGAGTTCACCGGCGACACCTTCTACGCCCACACCGACCCGGAGGCCGCGGCGCAGAACCCGCTCTTCGGCGGCATCGTCGCCCACGGCTACCTCATCGTGTCGATGGCGGCGGGCCTGTTCGTCGACCCCGCGCCCGGCCCGGTCCTGGCCAACTTCGGCGTCGACCACCTGCGCTTCCTCACGCCCGTGAAGGCCGGCGACTCGATCCGGGTGACCCTCACGGTCAAGCAGATCACCCCGCGCTCCTCGGCCGACTACGGCGAGGTGCGCTGGGACGCGCTCGTGACCAACGGCGACGACGAGCCGGTGGCGACGTACGACGTGCTGACGCTGGTGGCCAAGGAGGTCTGAGCCGCACTTCCGGCCGCCGGGATGCCGCTGGGACACCGCCCGGCAAAGTCACTACGGTGTGCGCATGTCCATCGTCGCGCAGCGCGTCATCGGCGTGGTCGTGCTCCTCGCGACCGGCATCTACAGCCTTCCGCTCTCCGCCGCCCTGTTCGACGGCGAGGGCACCGAGAACTGGATCGTCCCCGTGCAGCTGCTCGTGATGGCAGCGATCGGCGCCGGGCTCGCCGTCCTGCTGCCGGCCCTCGCACGCGAGGGGGCACCGACCGGCAGGCGGGCGATGACCGGGGCGTGGTGGGGCCTGCTGGCGGCGTTCCTCGGGGTGCTCCTGTTCTGGTTCGTGATCAACGGGTTCAGCGGCGCGTGACGGCTGGAACCACCGGCCGCGCTATCTTGCCGTCATGGCGAAGAAGTCCTGGGCCGACATGACGCCCACCCAGAAGAAGATCGTGGTCGTGGCCGGCGTCGCGGAGGTCGCCGTCACCACGTGGTGCCTGCGCGACCTCAAGGAGCGTCCGAGCGCCCTGGTCCGCGGCCCCAAGCTGCTGTGGGGACCGGCGATGTCGATCCAGCCGCTGGGACCGATCGCCTACCTCCTCTGGGGTCGCAAGCGCTGAGCCCCCGGGTCGGTCACCCGCTGTAGGGCACCTCGCTGCTCCAGTCACGCTCGTCCCGGGTGGCCGCCGACCAGATCGCCTCGGCGACGCGGTCCGGCGTGAACGCCCCCTCGCGCCCCAAGGTCCCTCGCACGGTCACCGAGACTGCCCGGATCCCGTCGCTCGCGAGGGTCTTGTCGAGGCTGTGCACGAGGTTGCGCACCCCGGCCTTCTGCACGCCGAGCGAGGCAGCACCCTCCCACGGGTCGTCGGCGGCCATGCTCCCGGTGACGGTGATGCGGCCACCGGCCGACATGTAGGGGCGCGCCGCCTGCACCACGGTCAGCAGCGCGCCGACACCGAGCGCGACGTCGTCGAGGAGCTCGGCCACCGTGAGCGACAGCGGGTCCTTCTCGCGGAAGGCGCTGGGGTTGAAGTGCAGCACGTCGATCCGTCCGGTGTGCTCGCCCATGCGGCGCACCGTGTCGCGGGTCGCCTCCTCATCGGTGATGTCGACCTCGGTGGTGCCGACGTCGACGCCGCGCGACTCGAGGTCGGCCGACAGCTCGGCGAGCACCGTGGCGTCGACGCCCAGCAGCCCGACGTCGTAGCCCTCGTCGGCGAACCTCCGGGCCACCGACCCGCTCACGCCCGGTCCGGCACCCACCACCACGATCACTGGCCTCGTCATGCCGTCATTCCTACCCCACGCGTCAGGGCTTGTGCGGGTGTTCCCCGGTGGGGTCGTCGGGGACGGCGTCGGGACCCTGCGTCCCCTCCTCCACCGCGCCGGACTCCTGCTCCGGCTGGCCCGCCACGGAATCGCCGGAGCTGATCGGCTCCGGACTGCCGCCGCCCTGTGCCAGCTCGGAGACCTGTCCACCCTCGCCGGACTGCTGGTCGTCGTCGTCCTCGTGACCCGCGGTGCCCATGGGCCTGCCTCCTCTGCATCGGGGACCCGCACCCGACCGGCGCGGAGATGCTCCAGACAAGCACCGCGCGCCCCACGTACGGCTCACCTGCGCGGGTGGTGGCTGCCGGCGCCGGGCTGGCTACGGTCGAGTGATGACCCGCTTCGGATACACCTTGATGACCGAGCAGAGCGGCCCGCGCGAGCTGGTGCAGTACGCGGTCGACGCCGAGAGGGTCGGCTTCGACTTCGAGGTCATGAGCGACCACTACTCGCCGTGGCTCACCGAGCAGGGCCACGCCCCCTACGCGTGGACCACTCTCGGCGCGGTCGCGCACGCGACCGAGCGGGTGGGCCTGATGACCTACGTGACGTGTCCGACCCTGCGCTACCACCCCGCCGTGGTCGCCCAGAAGGCGGCGACCCTGCAGATCCTCGCGAACGGCCGCTTCGTCCTGGGCCTGGGCAGCGGGGAGAGCCTCAACGAGCACGTGGTCGGTGCCGGCTGGCCGTCGATCGCGGAGCGCCAGGACATGCTGGCGGAGGCGGTCGAGGTGATCCGCGCCCTGCACACGGGCGAGCTCGTCGACCACCGGGGCGACTTCTTCCAGGTCGACTCCGCGCGCATCTGGGACCTGCCCGGAGGAGGGGGTCGAGATCGGCGTGGCCGTCGCGGGCGACCGGGCGATCGAGCGCTTCGCACCGCTCGCCGACCACCTCGTCGCGGTCGAGCCGAAGGCGGAGATCGTCGAGGCGTGGAACGACGTCGAAGGGGCACCGCAGGTCGGCAGGCATGCCCGGGCGATCGGGCAGATCCCGATCTGCTGGGACCCGGACGAGGAGACGGCGATCACCCGCGCCCACGAGCAGTTCCGCTGGTTCGGGGGCGGCTGGTCCGTCAACGCCGACCTGCCGACCGCGGCCGGCTTCGCCGGGGCGACGACCTACGTCCGTCCCGAGGACGTGGCCGGTTCGATCCCGTGCGGGCCGGACCTCGACCGGGTCGTGGAGGCGGTCTCCGCCTACTGGAAGGCGGGCTTCACGGACGTCGCCCTCGTCCAGATCGGCGACGAGGGGCAGGACCGCTTCCTCGCAGAGGCCGCGGGACCGCTGCTCGAGAAGCTGCGGTCCGCCGCCCCCTGACCGCGGTCAGCGCCAACCGAGGGCGGGCGCCACGTCCGTGAGGACCGACTCCAGCAGGTGGGCGTTGTAGTCGACGCCGAGCTGGTTGGGCACGGTGAGCAGGAGGGTGTCGGCGGCCGCGATGGCCTCGTCGTCGGCGAGCTCCTTGACCAGGACCTCCGGCTCCGCGGCGTACGTCTTGCCGAAGACCGCCCGGAGGTTGGCCTCGATCTGGCCGAACTGGTCGGAGCTGCTGCCCTCGTGACCGAAGTACATCCGGTCCAGGTCGGTCGTGATCGGCATGATCGAGCGGCTCACGGAGACGCGCGGCTCGCCCTCGTGGCCCGCCTCGCGCCAGGCGTCGCGGAACACCTCGATCTGCTTGCGCTGCTGCACGTGGAACGGCTCGCCGGACTCGTCGGCCTTGAGCGTCGAGCTCATCAGGTGCATGCCCTTCTCCGCGGTCCACCGGGCGGTCGCGTCGGAGGCCGCACCCCACCAGATCCGGCTGCGCAGACCCGGCGAGTGCGGCTCCGGGCGGAGCAGGCCGGGCGGGTTCGGGAACATCGGCCGCGGGCTCGGCTGGGCGAAGCCCTTGCCCTCGAGGACCTCCAGGAAGACCTCCGGCGTGACGGCGGGCCATGTCGGCCTGGTCCTCGCCCTCCGCGGGCTGGTAGCCGAAGTAGCGCCATCCGTCGACCACCTGCTCCGGTGATCCGCGGCTGATGCCGAGCTGGAGCCGGCCGCCGGAGATGAGGTCGGCGGCGCCGGCGTCCTCGGCCATGTAGAGCGGGTTCTCGTAGCGCATGTCGATCACGCCCGTGCCGATCTCGATCCGGCTGGTGCGGGCGCCGACGGCGGCGAGCAGCGGGAACGGTGAGGCCAGCTGCCGGGCGAAGTGGTGCACGCGGAAGTAGGCGCCGTCAGCGCCCAGCTCCTCGGCCGCCACCGCCAGGTCGATGGACTGGAGCAGCGTGTCGGAGGCCGAGCGCACCGCCGACTGCGGCGAGTCGGTCCAGTGGCCGAAGTTGAGGAACCCGATCTTCTTCATGACTGGTGCAACGCTCAACCACCTGGGTTGTTCCGCCCGCGCCGCGCGGCCGTCCGGCTGCCGTACGCGGCGGGCGCCGACCGGAGTGCGGACAGGCTGCGAAGGCGGCGCGGACGAGGACATGCGGCCCGTACCCGTCCGTCGACGCGACCCCTTGACCGACCCGCCCGTCGATGTGCAATATATTGCATGCCCATTCCCTCCGAGGTCGCGTCACTCCGCACCTCGCTGCTGCGGGACACGGTCCACGACCGGCTGCGGGACGCGATCGTCGACGGCACGCTGGCGCCGGGCGAGGTCGTGCGCGACACCGAGCTGGCGGCCTGGCTCGGCGTGAGTCGTACGCCGGTCCGCGAGGCCCTGCTCCGCCTCGGCGGGACGGGCCTCGTCCGGGCCGCGCCGGGCCGGTCCACCGTGGTCGCGGAGATCGACCTCGACGAGGTGCGCCAGGCACACGCCGTCGTCGCGACGATGCACCGCCTCGCCGTCGCCGAGGCCGTGGCCCACCTCGCTCCCGGCGACCTCGACGCGATGCGCCGGGCCAACGAGCGCTTCGCCGCCGCCCTCGACGCGGGGCGACACCGATGCCGCGCTCGCGGCGGACGACGACTTCCACGCCGTCGCCGTGGACGTGTCGGGCAACCGCGCACTGGCCACCGTCCTCGACCAGTTCGGCCCCGTGGTCCGCCGCCTCGAGCGCCTGCGCTTCGCCTCCCACGCCGGGGCGGAGTCGGTCTCGCTGCACGACCGCCTCGTCGAGGCCTGTGCCGCCGGGGACGTCGAGGCCGCCGCCGAGGTGGCCTTCCGCACCTGGCAGAACCTCGCCGACCTGATCCCCGTCGACGCCCACACCGACGCCCACCCCCGCTCGCAGGAGACCCCGTGAAGCTCGACCAGTTCCCCCGCCACCCGCTGACCTTCGGCCCCTCGCCCGTCCACCACCTCCGGCAGGCTGAGCGACCACCTCGCCGGCCGCGGCGGCGGTGCGCAGGTCTGGGCCAAGCGCGAGGACGTCAGCAGCGGGCTGGCGTACGGCGGCAACAAGATCCGCAAGCTGGAGTACATCGTCCCGGACGTGCTCGCCAGCGGCGCCGACACGCTCGTCTCCATCGGTGGCTACCAGTCCAACCACACCCGCCAGGTCGCAGCGGTCGCCGCCCACCTCGGCCTGAAGTGCCGGCTCGTGCAGGAGAAGTGGGTGCCATGGGACGACCCCACCAACACCCAGGTCGGCAACATCCTGCTGAGCCGGATGATGGGCGCCGACTCCCGCCTCGACCCGCACGGCTTCGACATCGGCATCCGCGACTCGTGGAAGGACGCGATCCGCGAGGTCGAGGAGGCCGGCGGCACGCCGTACGCCATCCCGGCCGGCGCGAGCGAGCACCCGCTCGGCGGCCTCGGTTTCGCCCGCTGGGCCTTCGAGGTGGCCGAGCAGGAGAAGGCGCTCGGCGTCACCTTCGACACGATCGTCGTGTGCACGGTCACCGGCTCCACCCACGCCGGGATGATCGCCGGGTTCGCTGCCCTCGAGGACCTCACCGGCGTCCGACGACGGGTCATCGGGATCGACGCGAGCGCGACGCTGGACAAGACCCGCGGCCAGGTCGACCGGATCGCCCGCAGCACCGCCGAGCTGATCGAGCTCGGCCGCGACCTCCGCGACGACGAGGTCACGGTGCTCGAGGGCTGGGCAGGCGACCTCTACGGCATCCCGGTCGACTCGACCATGGAGGCGATGGCGCTCGGCGCGCAGCTCGAGGCGATGATCACCGACCCCGTCTACGAGGGGAAGTCGCTCGCCGGCCTCATCGACCTGGTGAGCGACGGCGACATCCCCCGGGACTCGCACGTGCTCTACGCGCACCTCGGCGGGCAGCCGGCGATCAACGCCTACCACTCCCTCTGGCCCGCGCAGGGCTGAGCGGATACGGGAGGATGGTCGCGTGCCGTCCCCACCGCCCCGGATCTCCGGCTACGACGACGTGCGTCCCGTGGCCGGTGGCAACTCCGGCGAGGTCTTCCTGGCCCGCTCCGCCGCGACGGGCGACGACGTCGTCGTCCGGGCGTACGGAGCCGGTCGCCGCCGCCGCGGGCCCGAGGCACCCGGTGTCCACGCCGCCGTGCTGCGGCGCGTCGACGGCGTCGTGCCTGCCCGCGGGTGGTCGAGCTGCGCGAGCCTGTCCGTGACGGCGAGGGCGCCCTGCTCGTGACGACCGTCGTGCCCGGGGTCGTGCTGGACGAGGTCCTGAAGGACGCTGCACCCGACCTGGCCGACACGCTGGGCCGCTCGCTCGGCGAGGTGCTGGGACGGCTCACCCGCATCCCGATGGGCGGGCCGGGCGACTTCCTCGACGCGACCCTGGAGAACCGGGTCTGGCAGGTGGGATCGGAGTCGCTCGTCACCTGGCTGGACCGCTGGAGGGGCCGGGCACCACTGGCTGCGCTGAGTCCCCACGAGACTGCCACCCTGTACGACGCCTGCGTGGAGGCCGACGCGCTGCTGGCCGTCGCACCTCGGGCATGCCTGGTGCACGGCGACCTCTCGCCGCGCAACGTGCTGTGCGACCCGGGGACCGGCGTCGTCACGGGGCTGATCGACTGGGAGTTCGCCCATGCCGGGCACCCGATGGAGGACGCGGGCCACCAGCTGCGAGAGCGGCCGGGGTCGGCATTCGTCACCGCGATGCTGGGCTCCCTCGACGCCTGGCTGCCGACGCCCGAGCGCGCCGACGTGGAGAACCACCGACGTACGGCGCGCGCTGCCGACCTCTACTGGATCATCGAGATCGCCTCCCGGCTCGGCGAGGGGTCTGCCACCCACACCGGCCACCGGATCCTTGCCGACATCGCCCGCACGGGCGACCTGCTGGGCGACCTGCGAGGTCAGGACCGGGCACGCGCGGGGTCCACCCTCGCGCACTGAGTCCCGGTCGCGAGGTTCGCGGCCTCCTGGTCCGGGGCGCGTCAGCCGAGGGCGAAGTCCACGGCGGCCAGGGCGTGGAGGCGCGTGGTCGCGAACACGGGCACGGGGACGTCCTCGGCACCGATCAGCAGCTCGATCTCGGTGCAGCCCAGCACCACTCCCCCGGCGCCGCGGTCGACGAGCCGCCTCACCACCTCGACGTACGCCGCACGTGACTCGGCCCGGACGACGCCGAGGACGAGCTCGTCGTAGATGACGTCGTGGACGAGCGTGCGGTCCTGGCCGTCGGGCACCAGCACCTCGATGCCGTGCGAGCGGAGCCGGTCGGCGTAGAACGGCTGCTCCATGGTGAACCGCGTGCCCAGCAGCGCCACCCGGTCGAGCCCGGCGCCGCGCACCGCGTCGGCCGTGACGTCGGCCAGGTGGAGCAGCGGGATGGCGACCGCGGCCTCGATGTCGTCCGCCACCTTGTGCATCGTGTTGGTGCAGAGCACGAGGCACTCGGCTCCGGCCGACTCCAGCGCCCTGGCCTCGTCCGCCAGCAGGGCACCGGCCGCCGCCCAGTCCCCGGCGACCTGCATCTCCTCGATCTCGGCGAAGTCGACGGACGCCATCACCAGCCGGGCGGAGTGGAAGCCGCCGAGCCGGTCGCGGACCTCCTCGTTGAGGAGCCGGTAGTAGAGCGCGGTGCTCTCCCAGCTCATCCCGCCCAGCAGACCGATCCTGCGCATCGTGGGGGCCATGCCAGCATTGAACACGGCTAGCGTGTCGGCATGGCCACCACGCCCCTCGTGGAGTCCCACGGGTTCACCGTCCACCCCGCCACCCACGCCCGCTTCGACGACGTACGCACGATGGTCGGGCCGAAGAACCCCACCTCGAGCGTCTGCTGGTGCCTCAGCCACCGCATCCCCGCCCGGGACAACCAGTCCCTCGTCGGTCCCGAGCGCGCGGCCTTCGTCGAGGCGCTGACCCGCAAGCGCGCCAAGCCCGGCGTCCTGGCCTACGACGGCGACGAGGTGGTCGGTTGGGCCGCCGTCGCGCCGCGCGCCGACCTGCCGTTCGCGCGGTCCACGAAGATTCCCCACGTCGACGACCTGCCGGTGTGGTCGGTGTGGTGCATCCGGGTGCGGCCGGGCCACCGGGGCCGCGGCATCTCCCACGTCCTCCTCGACGGGGCCGCGGCCTACGCCGTCCAGCGCGGCGCCCCGGCCGTGGAGGGCTACCCCGTGGACAACCACGGCGAGAAGGTCGACCTCACCATGGCCTACGTCGGCACCCGCAAGCTCTTCGAGGACGCCGGCTTCGAGCTGGCAGCCCGGACCGAGGCGACCTCCGCGGGCTTCCCACGCGTGATCATGCGCGCCACGCCGTCCCGCTGGCTCGCGCGGTAGGACACCGGGTTGCTACCTTAGTCCAGTAATTCACTGCAGTAAGAGGACGGAGAGCGATGATGGGGACGAACGAGGGCGACTGTCGGGTCGTCGTGGTCGGGGCAGGAGCCGGCGGCACGCTGGTCGCCACCCACCTGGTCACCGCCCTGTCGTCCCGCTTCCGCGTCGAGCTGGTCGACCCGGCACCGACCACCGGGCGCGGCCAGGCCTACTCGACGCCCGACGAGCGCCACCTCCTCAACGTCCCCGCCTCCGGCATGAGCGCCTTCCCCCGCGACCCCGAGCACTTCCTGCGGTGGCTGCGCAACCACCACGACCCCGGCTTCCAGCCGCACGAGTTCGCGCCGCGCGCCGTCTTCGGTCGCTACGTCGAGAGCCTGCTGACGACCGCGACCGAGTTCCCCGGCAATGCCCGCCTCGTACGCCGCCGCGCCGAGGTCGTCGACATCGCCGGGTCCGGCACCGGGTTCGTCGTCGACCTCTCCGACGGCGAGCGGGTCGAGGCGCGCGCCGTCGTGCTGGCCACCGGCAGCCGCCCCGGCACGCACTGGGCCCCGCCCGAGCTCGCGGCCGACCCCCGACTCGTCGCCGACCCGTGGACACAGGGGATCCCCGAGGTCGGCGACGTCCTCATGCTCGGCTCCGGCCTCACCATGGTGGACCTCGCGATCAGCGCCGACCGCCCGGACCGCACGGTGCACGTGGTCTCCCGCAACGACGTCGTGCCCGAACGGCACGTGCTGCCCACCACTCCCCCGGTGCCGCCGCCGCCGGGCGTCACCCGCATCCAGGGCCTCGACGCGCTGCGGTCCACGCTCGTCGCGCACGTGGCCCAGACCGTGGAGAGCACCGGCGACTGGCGCGCGGCCGTCGACGGGCTCCGCCCGGTGACCGCGCAGCTGTGGCGCGGACTGTCCGAGGCCGACAAGAGCCGGTTCATCGCCGAGGACGCCCGCACCTGGGACGTGCACCGGCACCGGATGGCGCCCGCGACCCACGCCCGCTTCGACGCCGTCGCCGCCTCGGGCCGGCTCCGACGCCACCGCGGCACCATCGCCGGGGTCCGCGCCGAGGAGGACGCGCTGCACGTCACGCTCGACGACGGCTCCGAGCTGCAGCGTGTCGGCGGTCGTCAACTGCACCGGGCCGGTGGGCTCGATCGCCGCCGACCCGTTGCTGACGCGACTCGCGCGCACCGGCCTGGTCCGGCCCGGCCCGGCCGGGCTCGGCATCGACACCGCCGACGACGGCCGGATCGTCGGCACCCTGCCCGGGACCAGCCCGTTCCTCGCCGTCGGCGCGCTGCGCCGCGGCAACCTGTGGGAGTCGACGGCGATGCCGGAGATCCGCGAGCAGGCCTACGACGTCGCCCGCGTCGTGACACGGTCCCTGCACGGCGAGGCCCGGCGCCGTCCGGTGGACCCCTACGGCCTGACGCTGTCGACCAACCGGCGTGCCGCCCGCCGCTACAACGCGGCCCTGGGCCGGCTGCTCCGCCTCCAGGGCGGCGTCGAGGAGGGACTCGCCGAGGCGGTCGCCGCCGACGAGGGCTTCGTGCAGGCGCACGCCGCCCTGGCGCTGCTGGGCCACGAGTGGGGTGCCAACACCCACTGGCAGTCCTCGCTCCGAGCCGCCCACCGCGCCGCCGCCGAGCGCCACCTCGACGACCGCGAGTGCTCCTTCCTCGACGCCGTCACCACCCGGCTCCGCTCCGACGAGTCGACCGGCGCCGCCGCGCTCCTGCGCCACGTACGCCTCTTCCCGCGTGACGCGCTCGCGGTCAGCGTCGCGGTCCCGACCGTCGCCTTCGGTGGCCTCACCAGCGGCACCCAGACCGCCGAGCTGGTCGAGTCGCTGGGTCGTGCCTACGGCGACGACTGGTGGTACGCCGGCCAGCTCGCCTTCGTCCGGCAGGACCAGGAGCGGTGGGCGGAGGCCGAGGACCTGTCCTCCTACGCCCTGTCGGTCGAGCCGGCGTCCGGACACGCGGTGCACGCCCGCGCCCACGTCTTCTACGAGACGGGCGACCACGCCGCCGGCCTGGCCTGGCTCGACGAGTGGATCCGCACCCGCGGCCCCGAGGCCAACCACCGCTCGCACTTCTCGTGGCACGCCGCGCTCCACGAGCTGATGCAGGACGACGCGGAGGCCGTACGCCGTCGCTACCACCGCGAGCTGTCGCCCTCGGTCGTCACGGGAAGCCGAGCGGTCGTCGACAGCGGCGCGCTGCTGTGGCGCGGCCGGGTCACCGGCGCCTGGACCGAGGACCTGCCCGTGGGCGAGGTGCGCGCCCAGGCCCCGGCCGAGTGGCTCACCGCGCCGCCCACGCCGTTCGCGGCCATGCACGGCGCCGTCCTGCTCGCCGCCGACGGCGACGCCGCCGCACTGACCGCGCTCGCGGACCGGTCGGAACGCAGCGACGACCGCGTCTTCCGCGACGTCGTCGCGCCGCTGTGCACCGGACTGGTGTCGGTCGTCGACGAGCGCTGGAACGCCGCGGCGGCCACCTTGTCGCGGGTGGTGCCCACGATGGACCCGCTCGGCGGCAGCAAGGCGCAGCGCGAGGTCGTGGAGGACACGCTGGTGCACGCGCTGGCGATGGCCGGTCGCGGCGCCGAGGCAGCGGCGCTGCTCGACGAACGGCTCTCCCGCCGCAGCGTCCGCCCTCGACGCACGCCGTCGGGCGGCCCTCAGCGGTGCAGGTCGGTCGTCCGTCGATGCCGCACCTGGGCGGTGATCCGGACGTGCGCGAGGACGCCCTGAGCTCCGTCGCCGTGACGACGATGATCGTCCTGGCGATCGGCGACCTCCACGTGGAGCTGGTCGCCGGGGCCGGCGCGTGGCTCGCGGCCTGGTGGCTGCTGCGCGAGCCTGCGACCGGGCACCGCTGACCTTCAACCGCTGACCTTCAGGGCAGCGGTGCGGCCGGGGTGCGTGCCACGACGGCTGCGGCAGCGACGAGGTCCCACCCGGGCGTGAAGCTGTTGCGCCGCGGCAGGTGCTCACGGTGCTCCTCGTAGAGGTCGAGCAGGCGGCGCACCGACGCCAGCACCGGGGCGTCCGGGTCGTCGGTGGGCACGTCGCAGGCGTGCCGCGCGACCGCCAGCGGCACCTCCGGCTCCAGCCCGCGCTGCATCGGCTCCAGGGCAGCGAGGAGGTTGGTCGACGCCATCTCGAGGAAGGGTCCGGGTGTGCGTGCCTCCGCGGTCGGCGGCGGTCCGAGGTCCGGCAGGTCGCCGCCCTCGAGGATGCGCGTGGCCTGCCCGCCCAGGACGGAGGCGACCTGCGCCGGGTCGAGGCCGGCCTGCCAGGCGCACCGGCCGGTGGACATCAGGGCCGAGATCGGCGTGCTGTAGGGCAGGTCGCTGGCGCCGAGCACCCGGCCGGGGGGCACCAGCCGGAAGACGGCCAGCAGGTGGGCGGGGGTCCACCACGAGGTGTCGAGGAAGAGGTGCGGCACGTCGGTCACGTGCCGGTGCAGCCGACCGAGGTCCGACAGGGCGCAGTGGGCCAACACCATGCGCAGCCCGGGCCACCGCTCGCACGTCGCGAGCGCCGTCCTGGCCAGGGAGTCGACCTCCGGGCCGGCGTGGACCACCACGGGGAGGCAACGCTCGTCGGCCGTCGCGAACACCCGCTCCAGCCGCGGGTCGTCGAGACCGAACTCGTCGCTCGACAGGTGCAGCTTCACCCCCGCGGCACCGGCGTCCAGCCACTCCTCCAGCTGGTCGACCTCGTCGGGGACGACCCTCGCCAGGGCGACGAGCCGTCCCTCGCTGCGCCGGGCAGCGTCGATGCAGGCGGCGTTGGCCGCCCGGTAGCCGTCCGGCTCGGACATCGAGAACACCAGGGCACGGCAGCGCGCGAACTCGACCGCGGCCAGCAGCTCCTCGGCCGTCGCGGTGATCCCGCTGCTGTCGCGGTCGCCCACGTGGGTGTGCGAGTCGAGGACGGGGCTGTCGTCGGGCAGCTCCTGCACGAGGCGGTCGAACCACGGCTGCACCAGGTGGTCGGCGTACACGGCCCCTCAGCCCTCCAGGTCCGCGGTGCGCTCCACGAGGTCCACCAGCAGCACCGGCATGCCTGCGATCGCGACGAGCCGACGTTGCCGGTCGGGCTCGCTGCGGGTGCGGAGCATGGCCTCCACGACGTCCAGCGGAGCCTCGAGGCCGTCGACCGCGAGCGCGCCGCGCGCCTCGGCCAGCACCCGTGCGGCGACCTCGCGCATGGGCCGCAGCAGGCCGTCCACGTCGACGACTCGCGTCTCCAACCCGTACCTGGTCGCCCGGTGGTCGTTGACGGCGAGCACGTCGTCACTCAGGTCGACCAGGTCGGGAGACTCGACTGCATACCGCGCGATGCCCTGCACGAGAGCCGTGAGGCCCGCGACGGCCGACAGGGACGGAACGGCATCCATCACCCGGACCTCCAGGGTGCCCAGCAGCGGCCGCGGCCGCATGTCCCACCACACGTAGGTGTGGTCCGGGGCCTCGGCGGCGGCCATCAGCGCCGCGGTGCGGGTGGCGTACTGGTCCCAGGAGCGCAACAGGGGCGGGAGGGTGGTGCGGGGGTAGGACCGCAGGATCGCCGAGCGCGACGAGACGAGCCCGGAGTCGACCCCGTGCCAGTACGGCGACCCTGCAGCGAGGGCGCGCAGCAGCGGCAGGCGCTGCCGCAGCCCGCGGTAGGCCAGCATGACTGTCTCCTCGTCGGGCAGGCCGACATGCACCTGCAGCGCGGCGGTGGGCGTCCGGAGCAGTCCCGCGTACTCCTCCACGATGCGGTCGTAGCGAGGTGAGGCGACCATCGCCGCAGCACCGAACGCGGCGGTCGGATGGACGCCCGCGGCCATCGTGCGGACACCACGCGCCGAGAGCGATCCGCGCAGCTCGCGCAGTGAGTGCAGCACGTCCTCCGCCCCTGCGCACACGGGCGTGTTGAGCTCCACCTGGTCGACGTAGACCTCACCGGTCACGATGCCGGCCGGCGTCGTGCCACGCAACGACTCCACGACGGGAGCGGCACTGGCCCCCAACAGCCCGCCGGCCGCGTCGACGAGCATCAGCTCCTCCTCGACGCCGACCGTGAACTCCCCTCCGGACACGTGCGGCGGCACCGGCACCGGGTCCGTCTGGTTCCTCATCGGGTCCGCGGACGTCGGGAGAGCCGCACGACCCTGTGCCAGGCGCTCACGACCTGCCTCGGCAGCGGCGCGGTGTTGTAGGCGAGTCCGTAGCGCTCGAAGAGCTCGCGGACGGGGCCGGCGATCTCGCCGTAGCGGTTGCTGGGCAGGTCCGGGAAGATGTGGTGCTCGATCTGGTGGGACAGGTTGCCGCACAGCACGTGCAGGAGCCGGGGTCCCGAGATGTTGGCCGATCCCAGCATCTGCCGCACGTACCACCGTCCACGCGTCTCCGCCTCGTCCAGCTCGGCGACCTCGAACGTCTCCACGCCCTCGGGGAAGTGGCCGCACATGATGACCGAGTGGCTCCACAGGTTGCGGGCCAGGTTGGCGACGAGGTTGGCCGTCAGGGTGGTGCGGGCCGACCCGCTGGGGGCGGACAAGACGGGGTGCAGCACGTAGTCGCGCACCGCGTTGCGCGCGGCCCGCCGGGCCGTCGTGCGCATCTCCTGCTTGAGCTGCGGCGAGAAGCCTTCTCCGTTGCGCAGCGCCTCGCCGAGGTCGAGGTCGTACATCGCGATGCCGTACTCGAAGATGCACGCGTTGAGGAAGTTCCAGAACGGTTGGACCAGGTGTCGCGGCTCCCACTCCTGCGCCTCGTCGACACGCATGATGCCGTAGCCGAGGTCGTTGTCCTTGCCGAGCACGTTGGTGTTCACGTGGTGCCGGTCGTTGTGCGCGCGCCGCCACTGCTCCGGCGCCGAGGCGTGGTCCCACTCCCAGGTCGAGGAGTGGATCCTGGGGTCGCGCATCCAGTCCCACTGGCCGTGCAGCACGTTGTGCCCGATCTCCATGTTGTCCAGCACCTTGGCCAGGGCGAGAGAGGTGGTGCCGAGCCACCAGGCAGTGCGCCACCGGCTGACGAGGAGGACAGCCCGACCGCCGACCTCGAGGGCCGTCCGGACCGCGATCACGCGACGGATGTAGGCCGCGTCCGTGGCGCCGCGGCTCTCCAGCACCTCCTCGCGCAGGGCGTCCAGCGTGCGCCCGATCTCCTCGACCTCGGACGGCGTGAGGTCGGCGTACGAGCGGTGGCCGGAGGGTGTGGGCGTGTGCTGCAGCAGGGCGGGCATGATCAATGGTGCCCCTCCCGGGACCGTGTATGCACGGTGTGGATGTGGGCACCGATCCGGCATGAGGAGAGCAACGGGCCTGCGCCTCGCCGGTGCTGGAGTCGGGCTGTACGCCGCGAGCGTCGTCGCTCGTGCGGCGCGCGGCATCCAGCTGCTCGGCCACCCGGCCCGAGGTCGCAGACCCCCGAAGGGGTGGAGTGGATCCGGAGCCGGGGGGTACCGGACGCCATGACCGAGTCATCCGACACCCACGACCAGGACGCGGATCCACCCACGCCGGACGGCGAGGAACCGGACACCGAACAGCTGCAGCCGGACTCCGAGCCGGCCAGCGACCCGGACCCCGACCCGGACGCAGGAACGACCCAGACCCGACACGAGGAGGACGCATGACGACCTACGGAACCGAACCAGGCAGCACCACCGGCCTCGGGACGACCGGCACCACCGGGACGACCGGCACCACTGGGACGACCGGCACCACCGGGACGACCGGCACCACCGGCACGACCGGCACGACCGGTACGACCGGCACCACCGGCACCACCACGACCGACACGACCGACACGGGCACGGACACCGCCTCCACGGCAGTCGACCAGGGCAAGCACGTGGCCGGCACCGCCAAGGACGAGGCGATGAACGTCGCCAGCACGGCGGCGGAGCAGGCCCGCAGCGTCGTGGGGGACGCCCGTCAGCAGGTCACCTCACAGGTGAGCGACCAGGCGCTGACCCAGCGCGACAAGCTGTCGCAGACGCTCCGCACGTTCGGTGACGACCTGCAGCAGATGGTGGAGCAGGCCCCGCACGGCGGCCTGGCCAACGACGTGGCCCGCGAGGTGTCCGAGCGGGTCCGCTCGCTCGGCAGCCAGCTCGAGAACCGTGAGCCCGGCCAGCTGCTCGACGACGCGCGCGACTTCGCGCGGCGCCGACCCGGCACCTTCCTGCTGGGGGCACTGGCCGCCGGTGTGGTGGCGGGACGGATGTTCCGGGCCACCGCCGACGGGGCCGCGGCCGCCTCACTCGCCGACAGCGGCCCGACGTACGACACCGGCACCACGACCGGCACCACCCTGACCGGTGGCACCGGGTACGGGACCGGGCAGTCCAGCACCGACAGGCCCGGCACGACCGGGTACGACACCCCGGTGCCGCCCCCGACCCTGACCACCCCGGCGAGCACCGACCCGACCACGTCGGGGTTCCCCGGCCAGCGGACCCAGGACGCGCCGTGACCGGGCCCTCGGGGATGGACCCGATGGTGGGCACGCCCTCGTCCGAGCCCATGACCTCGACGAGCAACGCCTCGAGCGGGCTCTCCGGCTCGCACACGGCGGGTGGGGTCTCCGGCAACGGCGACAGCCGGAGCCTGGGCGAGATCGTGGGCGACCTGAGCAACGACCTCACGACGTTGATCAAGCAGGAGCTCGAGCTGGCTCGCACCGAGCTCAAGGCGGAGGCGGCCAAGGCCGGCAAGGGCGCCGGGATGCTGGGCGGCGCGGGAGTCGCAGGACTCCTGACGTTGATCCTCGCGTCGTTCGCGCTGAGCTACCTGCTCGACAACTGGATGCCGGTCGAGCTGGCGTTCCTGATCACCACGCTCCTGTGGGCCGTCGTGGCCGCCGTCCTGGCGGCCCGGGGCCGCACGGAGCTGAAGAAGACCAACCCGCAGCTGCCGGAGACGCAGCAGACACTCAAGGAGGACGCAGCATGGGCCAGAGCACAGAAGAACTGAGCCAGGACATCGCGGAGACGCGCCAGTCGATGACGGCGAACGTCGACGCGCTCCAGGACAAGGTGAGCCCCTCGGCCATCGTCGAGCGGCGCAAGCAGGCTGCTCGCGGCCGCATGCTGGGCGTCCGCGACCGGGTGATGGGCACGGCGTACTCCGTCAGGTCGTCGGCCGGCGACACCGCCGGCTCCACCACGGGTTCGGTCAAGGACTCCGCACAGAGCGCGGTCAGCGGCGCGCAGGACCGTGTCGAGGGTTCGCCCCTCGCCGCGGGCCTGGTGGCCTTCGGCGCCGGGATGCTCATCTCGGCGTTGATCCCGGCCTCGGAGAAGGAGGCCGTGGCCGCCGGTCACGTCGTCGACGCCGCCAAGGAGCACGGCCAGCCGGTCATGGACCAGGCCAAGTCGATGGCCCAGGACGTCGCGCAAGACGTCAAGCAGACTGCCACCCAGGCGGCGCAGGAGGTCAAGGACACCGCGACCGACAGCGCCGAGCGGGTCAAGTCGGAGGGGAAGTCCGGGGTCGGCGAGGTCCGATCCCAGACCAGCTCCTGATCACCGGGCTGCGCCGGTCCGCCCCGGGGGCGGTGGGCCGGCGCAGCCCTTTCACCGCTCGGTGCGCGTGGATGGACCCCTTCGGTACCCTCGAGCGACCGCCGCCACGCGTAGGTCCCACGCCGAGAGGCGGGCGCCCACGTGTGGCGCAGACCACCGTCTGCGGGCACCTCCTTCGGGGTACGGGTGCTGCGACACCCGACGAGAGGAACCTCCGTGAACCACATCAGCAAGGTCGCTGGAGTCATCACGCGCCCGGCTCGCACGGTGGCCGGCGCTTCGGTCGGCGTCGCGGCGGCCGGACTGCGGACGACGGGTCGCGTCCTCGGCTGGGCCGCCGGGCGCGCGGTCGGCGCCGCTCCCCAGGCACCGGCGTCGTCGCCACGGTCGGGCGACGAGCACGACACCGGCACGGCCCCGGTCGAGAGCGTCCTGGGCGTGGTCCAGGAGCCACCGGCGACGAAGGCACCCGCGAAGAAGGCGACTGCCCCGAAGGCGCCGGCGAAGAAGGCGGCTGCGAAGAAGGCACCGGCCAAGAAGGCGGCTGCGAAGAAGGCACCGGCCAGGAAGGCGCCCTCGAAGAAGGCTGCCGTCATGGCCCCGGCCCTGGGGCTGACGGAGGACGAGGTGCTGGACGACGAGCTGCGCACCCCCTCGGGCATCCCCGCCGCCGACGCGGGACACAACCCGGACACGACGGAGACCGACCTGCACCAGCCGGGCACCGAGCCGATCATGGACCCGGCCACCGTCAAGGCCGCCGCGAGCGAGGCCGAGATGATGGCCCGCGCGGCCGATCCCGACAAGGGTTGAGGCTGGCGGTTCCCGGCCTATCCTCGGCCCATGCACCGGATCTTCACCACGAGCGTCGCGTCGGTCTACCCGCACTACCTGTCGAAGGTCGAGCGCAAGGGCCGCACCCGGGCCGAGCTCGACCAGGTCATCGAGTGGTTGACCGGTTTCGACGAGCAGACGCTGCAGGAGCACCTGCAGCGGGAGACGACCTTCGAGGAGTTCTTCGACCGGGCGACCCTCAACCCGCACGCCGACCAGATCACCGGGTCGGTGTGCGGGGTGAAGGTGCAGGAGGTCGAGGACCCGCTGATGCGCCGGATCCGCTACCTCGACAAGCTCGTCGACGAGCTGGCCAAGGGCCGGCCGATGGAGAAGGTGCTGCGCGGCTGACGTCGCGCATGGGCCGGAGACCAGTGGGCACCGGGCGGGGGTGACGAGCACCCAGACGCCCGCCGGGACCACGACGGCTGAGGTCCAGTGGCGAGAGGGCACCGTTCCGCGCGGCGACGTGGACCTGGCCGTCTTCGAGGCCGGTGACCCCGACGCACCTTCCGTGGTGATGGTCCACGGCTGGCCCGACACCCACCGCGTGTGGCTGCCGGTGGCCGAGCACCTCGCCTCAGTGCTGCACGTGGTCGTCTACGACACCCGCGGCCAGGGGGCCTCACGCACGGATGCACCCGACCAGGCGTTCGCGCTCCCCCGCCTCGCCGCCGACCTGCTCGCCGTCATCGACGAGGTCTGCCCGAGCCGTCCCGTGCACCTGGTGGGGCACGACTGGGGCTCGGTCCAGGCGTGGGAGGCGGTCTGCGAGCCGGATGCGGAGCGGAGGATCGCGTCCTTCACGTCCATGAGCGGCCCCAACCTCGACCACGTGGCCGCCTGGCTGCGCGACTCCCTGCGACGTCCGTCCCCGGCGCGTCTGGCCGGAGTCGTTGCGCAGGCCGCGTCGTCGGCGTACGTGCCGTTCCTCGTCTCGCCCCTCGCGCCACCGGTGCTGGGCGCCCTCGGCGACCGCGACATGGTGTCGGGCCTGCGCTACTACCGGGGCAACGCGCTCCGGGTGGCCCGCCCGCCGCGCGAGCGGCGAGCTCGGGTCCCGGTCCTGCAGCTGGCCCTGGCTCGCGACCCGGCGATCCGTCTCGCCGCCCTGGAGGCCAGCGACGCCTGGTGCGACCACCTGGAGCGGCGCCGCCTGCCGCTGGGACACTCGGCACCGGTCGCCGCGCCCGACGTGGTGGCGGCCGAGGTCCTCGGCTTCATCGAGTCCGTGGAGGGGGCGCGTGGCCGCTGAGGCCCGGCCTCAGGGCACCACGAACTCGACGGACCGCACGGGGTTGTCGAACTCACTGGTGCGCAGGGAGACCTGCACGGTCCACTCCCCCGTGGTCGGCAGCACCACCTCGCCGGCGTAGATCCCGGGCCCCAGGTTGCGCATCGCCACCTCCCCGAGGTCCACGTCCGTCGTCGACAGCCTGAGCCGTGGCGCCTCGTAGCCCTCGGCCGGCTCGCCCGCGTCGTCGGTCATCGTGAGGGTCACGGTCGCCGGACCGACGGCCAGCGGATCGAGGGCGACCTCGGCGGAGATGTCGTCGAGCTGCACCGACTGCCGCGCCGTCTCCCGGGTGGCGCCCGGCGAGGTGACGGCGGCGTCGGGCTCGGGGCTGCGGTCCACGAGGAAGCCGGTGACCAGCAGGACGACCACCAGCACGCCCGCTTCCGCCAGGGTCGTGCGGACGAGCAGTCGGGCGGAGTCCCGCCGCTCGCGTCTCCGGTGGGCCTCCCGGAGACGTGGCAGCAGCGAGAAGCGGTTCCAGGCCGCGATGGCGATCGCCACCAGGACGGCCAGGACCTTGATGAGCAGGAGGGTGCCGTAGCCGGTGTCGAGCAGCGCGCTCCACGACCCGGCGATGCGCCAGGCCGCGAACGACCCGGTGACCACGAGGACCACGAGGATGCCCGCCGCGCACGTCGAGAACCTGGACAGCGCCACGGCACCAGCGTCGTCGCGGGCGGCCAGGTCCTCCAGCACGAGTGCGACAGCGACGAGTCCTCCCAGCCACAACGCGCCGGCGACCAGGTGCAGCACGTCCACGCCGATGACCAGCAGCTCGGGCGTCGCGGCTCGGGTGTGCCCGGAGAGGGACGGCGCGGCCACCGCGACGGCGCACCCGGCCAGCACGGCCACCGCACGCCCGCGGCCCGGGGCGGTGAGCGGCAGCGCCGCGACGGCGAGCAGGAGACCGATCACCACGGCGGCCGCCACGACGTAGTCGGTGCGCGCCACGGCGGACCAGGTCGATGCGTCCCCGAGCGCAGAGGCGGGCAGTCCGAGCTGGTAGAGGGCGACCAGGGGCACCCCCGCGGTCCAGCCGACGGTCGCCACCACGGCCGCGACGGCCGCCGCCGTGCGGAGGCGGCCGCGCGCGGCGTCCCCCCGGCGGTCGGAGGGCAGGAACAGGACTGAGAACGCGGCCACGCCTGCGCCGACGAGCAGCCCGAGGTAGCCGAGCCACCGGACCGCGCTGAGCAGGAGGGGTGCGTCGGTGCCCGCCTCGGCGCTCGCGGACGGCACGTCGACGACGTCGCTGGGGGCACCGACCGAGAAGCTGAGCGAGCCACCGATGGGGTGCCCATCGGCGGACACCAGGCGCCAGACCACCACGAGCGTGCCCTCGCCCACCTCCTCCTCGAGGTCCACGACGAGCTGCGCGTCCCGGACGGAGGCCTCGGACGCCACCTCCTCGCCCGCGGCGTCGAAGACCTGGACACCGGCCGGCACGCCGATCACGGACTCGTCGAACGTGAAGGTCACCTGCTCGGGCGCGGAATCGAGGACGGCTCCCTCGGCCGGGTCGGTGCTCACCAGGGTGGCGTGGGCGGAGGCCGGGGTGGCCGACCCGACCAGGAGGACGAACGCCACGCACGCGAGCAGGAGCACGCCGACGGCACGACGCGACGCACGGGTGCGATGCATGACGGCTCCTCTGGTGGTGACCCGTCACACAACCAGCCTGCAGAACTGTTGTCAAGTATGTGAACTGGCACTAGATTGTTTCAGATCACCGAATCAAGGTCGCGCGTGTGAACGATGCGACTCCACGGTACGAACAGACCCAGGAGAGGGACCACCCATGCCCAACATCACCGTCGAGCTGCTGCGCGGCCGCACCGTCGAACAGCGCCGCGACTTCGCCAAGGCCGTGGCCGACAGCGCCGTCGAGATCCTCGGCGCCCGGCGCCAGGACGTCCGCATGGTCTTCAGCGAGATCACCCCCGACATCGTCGCCAACGGTGGTGTCCTCGCCAGCGAGGACGAGAGCCGCGCCGGCGTGGTGGCCGCGCTGGCCGACGACTGAGTCGACGCCCGGCTCGTCGCCGGGCGAGGACGCGGCGAAGGAGCGGGCCCGGAGGATCATCCTCCGGGCCCGCTCCTCATGTCTGCCGGCTACCGCCGGCGGACCTTGATCACCACCTTGTCCCGGACCGACTCCGCCAGCGCGCTTCCTCCGTAGGTCACGGTGAGCCTGAGCCTGCGACCGCTCGCCTTCGGCAGCTTGACGACGACCTTGCCATCGGTGAGGGTGCCGGTGAGCGTCGTTCCGCCCTTGACCGCGATGCGCACCTGTCCGGTGACGGCGACGCCGTCCGGAGCCCGCAGCACGACCTTGACCCTGGCCCGCTCGCCCTTGACGACCGTGTCCGGCGCCTTGACCCGCATCCGGGGGACGACCTTGTCGACGGTGACCTGCACCTGCGACGACGAGGCCTTGTGGGCGCTGTCGCCGAGGTAGCGCAGGGTCAGCTGGTGCGTCCCCGGGAGCAGGCTCTGGGCGGGGAGCTCCAGCACGGCCTGGCCGGTGGTCACGGTGCCCGAGGCCAGGACCTTCGCCCCGTCGAGCACCTCGACCTTGCCCGTCGCTGCTGCCGGGGAGACCCCGACCGCGACGACGCCGACCTCTCCGTAGGTGAACGGAGCCGAGGCGCCGGCCACCGCGGAGGTGAGCGGGCTCGAGCCGGTGCCACCCGCGGACCTCACCGTGATGGTCACCGTGGCGGGTGCCGACGTGTCGGTGCCGTCGCTGGTCTCGTAGGTGAACTGGTCCTTGCCCACAAAGCCCGCATCGGGCGTGTAGGTGAAGGATCCGTCGGCGGCCAGGTCCACCTTGCCGTTGACGGGCTGGCTGAGCCCCGTCGCGGTGAGGGTGTCACCGGTGTCGGCATCGGTGTCGTTGCCGAGCACGCCCGGGACTCCCAGCGACAGCTGCTCGCCGGCGACGGCGTCGAACGCGTCGTCGACCGCGACCGGGGCCGTGTTGGGCGGCGCGACCTCCTCCTCGACCGTGATGGTCACCGTGGTGACCGCCGATGACGCAGTGCCGTCGTTGGCCCTGTAGGTGAAGGTGTCGTCCCCGGTGAACCCGGTGTCGGGCACGTAGGTGAACGAGCCGTCCTCGTCCAGCTCCACCACACCGTTGGCCGGCTGGGTGACGTCGACGGCGGTGAGGGTGTCGTCCTCGGCGTCGGTGTCGTTGCCCAGGACCCCGGGAGCGGGGACCGTGAGCGTCTCCCCCTCCGGCGTCGTGTACGCGTCGCCGACGCCGACCGGCGCCACGTTGGTCGTACCGTTGTAGAGAGCCGTGACGTCCGCGGCGCTGAGCTCGTAGCCGTAGATGCGGAAGTCGTCCTGCTGCTCGGTGGGACGCGGGTCGGGCCAGCTGCCGTTGCCGATGAAGTTGGCGTTCGTGCCGCCCGCGGTGATGTCACCGATGGTCACCGGGATGTTGTCCCGGGTCCCGCCGGTCATCAGCTGACCGTTGAAGTAGATCTTCACCGTGGAGCCGGTGCCGGTGGGCGAGGGGCCCATGGTCACCGCCACGTGGGTCCACTGGTTCAGCGGGAGGTCCGTGGTGCCGGGCAACGCGGTGCGGTACTGCTCACCGTTGTCGTTGCGCAGGGTGACCACGAAGCCGCGCGTGCCGTTCTCCCACTCCGACTGAAGCAGCAGGAACTCGTTCTGTCCCTTGCCGATCTGGGCGTGGGTGGTCCAGTTGGGCAGGACCGTCGGGCGGATCCAGGTGGAGATGGTGATCTCCTCCTCCATGCCTGCGGTGATGTCGTTCGGCAGCTGCACGTGTCCCGCACCGGGCAGGTTGAGGCCGGCGCCGTACTTCGCGGACGCCACCCATCCGGCGTTGCCCTGGAGCACGGCGTTGCCGATCGCCGGGTCGGACCCGGAGTTGACCGACGTGGTGCCCGATCCCTCGTCGAACTTGTAGTGCACCGGGACGCCCTCGCCCACCGGCGGACGGGCCACCGTGTGCGTGGTGCTCCCCACCGAGTCGCGCCAGCCGCTCGCGGCGATGAAGCGGACCTCGATGTCGTGCTGCCGCGGGGGCAGCGTGACGGCGGGGAAGGTGACGGACCCGGCGACGACGTCGACCGGCGTGCCCTCGCGGGCACCGTCGATCCACAGCTCGGCCGTGCCCGTCGGGTTGGCGTTGCCGGAGTCCTTGACCGTGGCGGAGACCGTGATCGGCGCCTCGAACGCCGACGGGGACGCCGGCGAGGTCGAGACCGTCGTGGTCGTGCTGAGCGCGCTGCCGTCGGCGTACATCGCGGCGATGTCGGCGTCCGACAGCGTCGAGGTGTAGAGGCGTACGTCGTCCATCAGGCCGTCGAACGACGGGTCCGGGTAGCCGTTGCGACCCAGCCAGTTGTTCGTCGTCGGACCGACGTCCGTCATGGTCAGCGTCAGGTCGCTGCGGCTGGCGATCTTGACCCCGTCGAGGTACAGCGAACCCGTGGTGCCCTGCCGCGTGAACGCGACGTGGTTCCACCGGTTGGCCACGACGTCCTTGACCGGGTTCGCGTACACCCGCTCCTGCAGGTTGCTCCCCTTCTTCTTGAAGGTCGCCGCCAGACCGGTGTTGCCGTTGGCCTGGGTCTGCATCTGGATCTGGAAGAAGCTGCCGGCGTCACCGAAGCCGTCACCGATGTGGAACAGGTTGATCCAGTTCCCCTTGGTGTCGGGGCGGACCCAGAACGACGTGGTGAAGTCGGCCTCTCCCTGGAGCAGGTTGTCCGGCAGGTCGACCGTGTTGGCGTTGGTGCCGCCCTTCAGGTCGAGGGCGCCGCCGTGGATGCCGTTCGGGCTCCAGCCGGTGGTGCCCACCAGCGTCGCGGCGCCGACCGTGCCGTCGGTACCGGTGTTGGCGGCCGAGGAACCGGTGCCCTCCTCGAACTCGTACTGGATCGGCACGTCCGAGGCTCCGGACTTGGTCGCCACGACCACGAGGTCGTCGAGGACGACGTTCGCGGCCGCGCCGCCACCGGTGATGGTCAGGGGCATCCGCCGCAACGTCGCGGTGAAGGTCCCGGAATAGGTGCCGAAGGCGGTCTGCGAGGACAGGTCCGGGCCGGCCGACAGGTCGGCGGACAGGTTGCCGATCGACAGGTTCGCGGTGCCCGGTGCCGCGCCGGCGGACCGGCTGTCACGGGCGTAGCGGACCGACAGGCGGTAGTCCTGGCCGACGTCGAGACCCTGGAGCGTGCGGGTCAGGTCGCCGTCGGCGCCCACGGCCAGGTGGTACCCGGTGAGCCCGAGGCCACCCATGCTCGGCTGGGCAGCGCGGATCAGCTGGACCTGGCTGTCGACCTCCCAGGGAGACATCCGGCCGTTGCCCGGAGCCACGTCGAAGCTGGCCGGCACGTTGTTCGACTGCCAGTTGACCGGCAGGCGCGGGTACTCGAACTGGTCGACCACCTTGGGGGCCGGCGAGTCCATCTTCACCTGCGGGTCGATCTGCACGATGTCGGCGAGCGACGGCGTGCCGTCCGCGTTCCAGGCGAACACCATGTAGGCACCGGGCGGGGCGTAGTTGCCGTTGCTCGGAGACGTGATGCTGACCGTGCTGCCGCTCTGCGTGAAGCTGAGGTCCTGGAAGTTCTGGTCGTTGTTGAAGCCGTGGGTCACCGAACCGTTGCGGACCAGGGTGACCCGGATCGATCGGGCTGTTCGACGTCACGTTGAAGGTGCCGTTGTAGCCGACCTTCTTCGGGACGTTGGTGATCTGGGGACGCGTCGCCGGCTGGTTGCCGTCGAACAGGTAGGCCGGGGAGTAGTACTCCACGTCCGTGTAGTTGCGCGGACCCGGCGCACCGCCGCCGCCGATCATGATGCGGCCGTCGGGCAGCAGCAGGGCGACCGAGTGGTAGAGGCGGGCGTGCTCGTAGGGCACCTCGACCTCGGTCCACTGTCCCGAGTCCGGGTTCCAGATCTCGGCGTTGGTGACGTAGCCGCCGTTGCCGTTGTTGTCGCGCGAACCACCCGTGACGATCACGTTGCCGTCGGGCATGACGGTCGACGTCGCCCAGTGCCGGGCGTACTTCATCGGCTGGGTCGCGGCGACCACCGGGTTGGCGGTGCCACCGGTGATGTCGACGGTGATGCCGGCGCGGGCGCCGGCGGGGCCGCCGCCGTTGGACCACGTGCCGCCACCGACCTGGAGGATCTTGCCGGGGCGGTACATCGTCGCCGTGGAGGTGGCGCCGACCGGGTTGCCGAGGGCGCCCTGGTTGCCGGTGCCGGCCCCGAGGGTGCCGCGCAGCGTGATCGCGCCGTCACCGGACGGGTCCAGCTCGAACATCTGCGTGCCGGTCACGGTGAAGAGGTTGCCGTTGGTGGGCGCGACGAACGAGCGCGGGTACCACCAGCGGTTCTCGCCGCCGGCCGCGTTGCCCGTGCCGCTTCCGTACGCCGCCACGCTGGTGGCGCCGGTGAGGAGCTTCCACGAGCTGCCCTGGTCGGGCGTGTAGATCTCCGGCGTCAGGACGCCCGGACCACCGGGACCGCCCTTGAGCGCGCCACCCTGCACGACGACCGAGCCGTCGGGCGTCGTGGTGCCGGTCGGGTACCAGCGCGGGAAGTTCATCGGGGCCTCGTTGCGCAGGCCCGAGTTGGTGGAGTAGCTGGTGACGCCGATGGCCGAGTCGTTGGGCGCGTTGCCGCCGAGGCCGTCGTCACCGCCGACCGTCATCGTCGAGCGACGGTGCGGCATCTGCACCTGCATCGAGCAGAACAGGTCGGTGTAGGTGGCGTTGGGGATGACTCCCGACACGACGTTGGCGACCGACCTGACCACCGCGGGGTCCCAGACGTCGATCTCCATCTGGCCGCCCTGCGTCACGCAGTTGTTGCCGCTCCAGTCGTAGGGGTTGGCGTCGGTGCAACCCGTGGAGACCGAGCCGAAGGACTGGACCTTGCCGTCGGACGTCAGCGCGGCGTTGATCGGGACGAGCGGCCACGGCGTGACGCCGCTCCACGAGCCCTGCTCGTCCTTGACCGGGGGGGAGCAGTCGGCCTCGAGGAGGCCGGCGGCGTAGGCGAGGCCGTTCTTCATCATGGTGCGGATGAGCGGCTCGGAGTAGGCGGTGCCCTCGTGACCCATGCCGCTGTACCAGGAGCGACCCGGAGTCGATCGTCTGGCACCAGGTGACGGGGTGCGTCGTGCCGTTGTGGCCGAGGCTGTTGACCGACGACTCGTCGATCGAGAGGAGGGTGCGCACGTTCGGGGCGGGGTTGACCACCCAGTCGTACCACTCGTCGCTGCGGTTGAACTCGGCCGGCAGGCCCGTGTTGAGCGCGTTGCCGGCGTCGGAGTTGACCACGCGGCCCGGGCGCACGCCCGGGTTCTCCGGGTGGCCCTCGGACATGGCGCCGATGAGCTTCAGGTAGAACGGGTTGACGTCGTGCTCGCTCTGGCCGACGGACCAGCCGGTGTAGTGCTGGCCCATGAAGCCACCGCCGCCGCGGATGTAGGCCTCCAGCGCCGCGCGCTGGTCGACGTCGAAGAGCACGCCGCCGGTCTGCATGAAGGCGACGGTGTCCTTGGTCGCGAGGTTGGCGGTGGTGAACGCCGCCGGGTTGTCCGTCTCCTCGATCTCGACGGGCTGGTTGTACTCGGTGCCGAGCGCGTTGACCAGGTCACGGATCGCGGCACGGCCCTCGACGTGGGAGGCGTGGAAGTTGGGCTTGTAGAACAGCAGGACCCGCAGGACGCCGTCGTCGACGGAGCCGGGAGCGGCCTGGGCGGCCGACGTCACCGGCGCTGCCGTGACCGTCGCGGCCTGGGCCGGGGCGCCGACCAGCGGGAGCGCCACGACGAGGGCGACCAGCACTGCGACCAGGTGGGCCGAGGCGAGTCGGAGGCGCCGTGCCAGGCGCCGGCGGACAGGTGTGCGAAGCACGTTCATGGACGTTCCCTTGGCTCGACGATGCGGAGCTCGGCGGGCGACGGGTGCGGTCAGCGCTCACGAGACGGGACGACGGTATGACGCCCATCACAACAGAGTCAAGAACTCTGTCCAGAATCGTGAACTTCTTTTCTAGTTCGTTCATGTACGTGAAAACAGGCCTGGGCGGCCGATCCCCCGCACGGGGTCGACCGCCCAGACCTGGCTCTGGGGCGGCGGTGCTGTCAGCGCCGCACGCGCGCGCTCCCGCCGCGGGCGAGCGCGCGCACCTCCTCGCGGGTGGCCATCGAGGTGTCTCCGGGCGTGGTCATCGCCAGCGCTCCGTGGGCCGCGCCGAGCTCGAGGCACTGCTGCAGCGGCTCGCCTTCCAGCAGGCCGTAGACCAGCCCGGAGGCGAAGCCGTCGCCACCGCCGACGCGGTCGAAGATGCCGAGGTGGTCGCGGGGCGTCGAGGAGAGCACGCCGGTCTCCGGCGACCACGCGATGGCCTGCCAGTCGTTGTCGCTGGCGCTGTGGACCGTGCGCAGCGTCGTGGCGATCACCTTGAACCACGGCATCTTCTCCGCGACGGTGCCCACCATGGCCTCGAAGCTGTCCATGGGCAGCGCACTGAGGTGCTCGTCGACGTGGGCGACCTCGAAGCCGAGGGCGGCGGTGAAGTCCTCCTCGTTGCCGATCATCACGTCGACGTGCCCGGCCAGCCGGGTGTTGACGTCGCGGGCGCGCTCGGTGCCCCCGATCCCGGCCCAGAGGCTGGGCCGGTAGTTGAGGTCGAAGGAGACGACCGTCCCGTGCCTCTGCGCGGCGGCCATGGCCTCCTCGGCGACCGCGGCGGCGTTCTCCGACAGCGCGGCGTAGATCCCGCCCGTGTGCAGCCAGCGCACGCCGCGGCGACCGAACAGGTCGTCCCAGTCCACCGTCCCCGGCTCCATCTGGGCGATCGCGGTGTTGGCCCGGTCGGAGACGCCGACCGCACCGCGTACGCCGTAGCCGCGCTCGGTGAAGTTGAGGCCGTTGCGCACGGTGCGCCCGATGCCGTCGTAGGTCTCCCAGCGGATGAGCGAGGTGTCCACACCGCCCTGCATGACGAGGTTCTCGACCAGGTGACCGATCTCGTTGTCGGCCAGCGCGGTGACCACCCCGGCGCGCAGCCCGAAGACCTTCCGCATGCCGCGGGCGACGTTGTACTCGCCGCCGCCCTCCCAGGCCTCGAAGCGGCGGGCGGTGCGGATGCGCCCCTCCCCCGGGTCGAGACGCAGCATGACCTCCCCGAGCGCGACGATGTCGAGCTCGCACTCCTCTGCGGGACGGGTCTCGATCATGCTGGGGCTCCTTGCAGCGTGGGGTTGTAGAGGGCGGTGGAGGCGGTGCACTTCGCAGCGACCTCGTCCCAGCGACCGGCCGTCAGCAGGTCGCCGGCCACCATCCAGCTGCCGCCGACGGCGGCGACGGACGGGTGGGCGAGATAGGCCGGTGCCGACTCGACCGTGATCCCGCCGGTGGGCATGAAGCGCACCTGGGGGAAGGCCGCGGCGAGCGCCTTGATCGTGGGCAGTCCGCCGTTGGCCTCGGCCGGGAAGAACTTCACGGTGTCGAGGCCGAGGTCGAGCGCCTGCATGATCTCGGTCGGGGTGCTGATGCCGGGGATGACCGGCACTCCGGCCTCCTGGCAGCGTCGTACGACCGCAGCGCTGAGGCCCGGCGACACGACGAACTTCGCGCCCGCCTCGATCGCCTCATCGACCTGGCGGTCGGTGAGGACGGTGCCGGCACCGACGACCAGGTCGTCGTTCTCGGCGAGGCGGCGCAGGACCGCCGCGGCCTCGGGCGTCCGGAACGTCGCTTCCGCCACGGGCAGGCCGCCCCGGACGAGCGCGGCGCCGAGGGCGTCGGCCTTCGCTGGGTCGTCCAGGACGACCACCGGCACGATGCGGTGGCCGCCCAGGACGTCTGTGGGATCCACGGTGTGACTCGACCCGCCGCTCAACGCAGCTCGGCGATGACGGTCTTGAGCTCGGTGTAGTCGTCCAGGCCGAACGACCCGAGCTCGCGGCCCCAGCCGGACTGCTTGAAGCCACCGCGCGGCAGGGTCACGTCGTCGGCGTGCCAGGTGTTGAGCCACACCGTCCCGGCCCGCAGCTTGCTGCCGACCCGGTGGGCGGTGCCGATGTCCTTCGACCACACGCCGGCGGCCAGGCCGTAGACGGTGTTGTTGGCGGCGGCGACCGCCTCGTCCTCGGTGTCGAAGGGGATCGCGGTGATGACCGGGCCGAAGATCTCGTCGGTCTGGACGGCCATCTGCTCGGTGACGTCGGTGATGAGCGTCGGGGAGAAGAAGAAGCCGCGATCGGCCGCCGGGTCGGGGCTGCCAGCAGCGAGCGTCGCGCCGTCGGAGACCGCGCCACGGACGTAGCCCATGACCTTCTCGTGCTGCTCCTGCGAGACCAGCGGGCCCATCGTGGTGGCCGGGTCGAAGCCGTCGCCGACCCGGATCGCCTTCGCCGCTTCCGCGACCCCGGCGATGACCTCGTCGAACACGTCGCGCTGGACGTAGAGCCGCGAGCCGTTGACGCAGCACTGGCCCTCGTTGAAGTAGCCGGCCAGGGCGGCGCCCGCGATCGCGGCCTCGAGGTCGGCGTCGTTGAAGATGATGTTGGGTGCCTTGCCGCCGAGCTCCAGCGAGACCTTCTTGAGGTTCCTGGAGGCTCCGGCAGCGATCTTCTTGCCGACCTCGGTGCTGCCGGTGAAGGCGACCTTGTCGACGTCGGCGTGGTCGACCAGCGCGGCGCCGGCGTCACCGAAGCCGGGCAGGATGTTGACGACACCGGCCGGGACGCCGGCCTCCAGCAGCAGCTCGCCCAGGCGCAGCGCGGTCAGCGGTGTCTGCTCCGCGGGCTTGAGGACGACGGTGTTGCCCGCGGTGATCGACGGGATGATCTTGAACGCGGCCATGGTGAGCGGGAAGTTCCACGGCACGATGCCGGCGACGACGCCGATGGCCTCGCGACGGGTGTAGGCGTGGAACTCGCGGCCGGGCACCGACATCGGGATGGTGGTGCCCTCCATCTTGGTGGCCCAGCCGGCGAAGTAGCGGAACAGCTCGGCCGCCACTCCCACGTCGCCGCGGGCGGACGCGAGGCTCTTGCCGTTGTCGAGCGACTCGAGCTGGGCGAACTCCTCGACGCGCTCGTCGATCATGTCGCCGATGCGCCACAGCAGGTGGGAGCGGTCTCGGGGGGACATCTTCGACCACGGCGAGCCGGGCTCGAAGGCGTTGCGGGCGGCCACGACGGCACGGTCCGCGTCGACGGCCGACGCCTGCGCCACCTTGACGAGCACGTCCTCGGTGGCGGGGTTGACGGTGTCGAAGGTCTTGCCGTCCTTGGCGTCGACCCACTCGCCGTCGATCAGCAGCTGCTTGGGCGAGGACAGGAACGACGAGACGGCGGGCAGGAGCTGGGTGTTGTCGGACATGGGAGTCCTTCCGTGATTGCGGGGTTCGGAGTCTGTGGTGCGGAGTGCGATGACGACCGGGCAGCAGCTACTTGATGATCAGCACCTTCGACCGGTCGAGGGTGAGCGCGACGGCGGCGACGATGATCGCGCCGTAGAGGATCTGCTCCCAGGCGGACGGGACGCCGACGATCGGCAGGCCGACCCGCAGCAGGGTGACCACGAGCGCGCCCGCGAGGCTGCGCCACAGGGACCCGTGGCCGCCGGTGATCGCCGTGCCGCCGACCACGATCGCCGCGACCGCCGGGAGGAGGAGGTTGTCGGCCATCGTCGGGCTGCCGCTGAAGTTGCGGGACACGAGCATCACCGCGGCCAGCCCGGCGCAGGCACCGGAGACGGTGAACGCGGCGACCTTGACCAGGTCGACCGGCGTGCCGGCCAGCCTCGCCGCCGACTCCGAGTAGCCCGTGGCGCGCACGAAGCTCTCCAGCGGGGTCAGCTTGAGGACCAGCGAGATGGCAGCAACGACGAGCAGGGCCACGAAGAACGACATGGGGACCACGCCGCCGACGTAGAGGGTGAGCCACTTCGTGGCGTCGCGGTCCACGATCCTGATGGGACCGGCGTCGGAGATCACCAGCGCGACGGCCGAGAGGATGCTCATGCCGCCGAGGGTGACGATGAACGACGGGATCCGCAGCAGCACGTGCGCGATGCCCTGCACCGCGCCGATCGCACCGGCCGCGGCGATCACGGCCAGCGTGGTGAGTCCGCCGAGGTCCGGCAGCCACATCGCGAAGAGGACCGTGGTGAGCGAGCACAGTGCGGCGATCGAGAGGTCGATGCCACCGCACAGCACCACCAGCGTGGCGCCGGCGGCGAGCACGACGAGCGGCGCCGAGGTGCGCACGGCAGCGGTCAGGCTGCGCTGGGTGAGGAAGTCGGGGTCGGCGACGGTGAGGGCCGCCAGCAGCGCGACCAGCGCGATGACCGGCATGAACGAGGTCAGCCGCTGGGCGACGGTGGGGCCGCCCTTGACGGCACCGGTGTCGGCCGCCGGGCCGGGGGTGGCCAGGACAGGTGTGGACATGGTCAGACCATCTCCTTGACGAGGTCGAGTGGAGTCGGCTTGGCACCCGAGGGGCAGCCGACCTCCGCGGTCGCCCGGCCGTCGCTCATCACGATGATCCGGTCGGACATGCCGATGGCCTCCTCGAGGCTGTCGGCCAGCAGCACGGTCGCGACACCGCTGTTGGCGAGCTCGCGCATGAGGCGGTAGACCTCCGAGCGGGCACCGATGTCGAGGCCGCGGGTGGGGTGGTCCAGGAGCAGGAGGCGTACGTCACCGGCGACCAGCCAGCGCGCCAGCACGACCTTCTGCTGGTTGCCGCCGGAGAGCCTCTGGATCGCCGTGCCGCGGTGCGGCGTGCGGATCGAGAGCCGCTCGATCCACGTGTCGACCAGCGTCGCCTGCTTGCGCGGCACGACCAGCGGCCCCGAGCACCGGGACTTCTGCTTGGTGAGGGTCATGTTGTCCGCGACCGACATCGGCCCGACCATGCCCTCGATCTTGCGCTCGGCCGGCACGTAGCCGACTCCGGCGGCGCAGGCCGCCCGGGTGCCGGACAGGTCGAGCTTCTCGCCGTCGAGCGTGACCTCGCCGGAGACGGTCGGCTCGGCGCCGAACAGTGCGCGGCAGACGTCCTCGCGGCCCGAGCCGTGGACACCGACGATGCCGACGATCTCGCCGGCGTGGACGTCGAGGTCCACGTCGCGGAACGTCGCGCCGGAGAGGCCACGGACGACGAGGCGGGGCCGCTGCGGCTCGTCCGAGCGCTCGGCCGCCGTGTCGTGGTAGTGGTCGTCGGAGCCGGTGGAGCCGATCATCATCCGGTGCAGGTCGGCCGGGGCGGCACCCGCGGTGGACACCTCCCCCACGGACTGGCCGCCGCGCAGCACGCTGACGCGGTCGCAGACGTCGAGGACC
The DNA here is from genome assembly GCA_963740115.1 of uncultured Actinomycetota bacterium. Lineage (GTDB taxonomy): Bacteria > Actinomycetota > Actinomycetes > Propionibacteriales > Nocardioidaceae > Nocardioides. The sequence goes on from CAVUCQ010000002.1 coordinate 47,541, forward strand.
TCGTCGAGGCGGTGCGAGACGAAGATGACCGACGCGAACTCGCGGAGGCGGCGCACCTGGGTGAAGAGGGTCTCGATCTCCTTCGACTCCAGCACGGACGTGGGCTCGTCCAAGATGATCACCGGCGGGTGGGAGGTGCGCTCCTCGATGCGGAGCACCTTGGCGATCTCGACCATCTGCCGCTCGGCGAAGGTCAGCGTGTCGGTGCGCGCCAAGGGGTCGATCTGCGACCCGATCTTGTCGAGCTGCACCTGCGCCAGCTTGCGCATCGTGTCCCAGCGGTAGATCCCACGACGTACACCGTGGCCCTCGCTGCCGAGCACGATGTTCTCGGCGGCGGTGAGGTTGGGCACGAGCGACTGCTCCTGGAAGACCATGCCGATGCCGTGGTCGGCGGCCTCGACGACGCTGCGGAGCCGCACCTTCTCCCCGCGCACCCAGATCTCACCGGCGTCCGGACGGACCAGGCCGACGAGCGCCTTGAGCAGCGTGGACTTGCCGGCACCGTTCTCGCCGGCGAGGCCGAGCACCTCGTGCTGGCGCACGACCAGGTCGACGCCGTCGAGCGCCTTGACGCCCGGGTAGTGCTTGACCAGGCCGCGCACCTCGAGGGCGTTGACCGGCGCCGGGGCCTCGGTCTCGGGCTGGGCCTGCAGGTTGGTGGTCACTTCGTCACCTGGTTCCTACGACGCTGGGGGATGACCGCGGCAGCAACCGCCGCGACGACGATGAGGCCCTGGACGCCGCCCTGCCAGTAGGGGCTGACGCCGACCTGGACGAGGCCGTTGGTCAGCACCGTCACGAGCAGGACGCCGACGGCGGAGTGGAGGATGCCCCCACGACCACCGGTGAGCAGGGTGCCGCCGACGACCGCAGCCGTGATGGCGGCGAAGTCGTAGCCCTTGCCCGCCTGCACCAGGCCGGCGCTGAGCTGGCTGGTGACCATGACCCCGGCGAGGCCGTAGAAGGCCCCGGCCAGCGTGAAGACGGCGACCTTGTAGGGGGCGACCCGCACGCCGGACAGGGACAGCACCTCCTCGGCACCACCGATGGCGAAGGCGTAGCGGCCCAGCCGTGAGTAGCGCTGCACCAGCCAGCCGAGCAGCACGCACGCGAGGGCGATCCACGTCAGGTAGGCCAGTCCGAGGAACCGCTCGATCGCCCAGCTGTCGAGCGTCGCGTCCGAGATGTTGGGCTGCACCCCGCCGAACATGAGCGTCGCGATGCCGAGCCCGACGGCCGAGACGCCGAGGGTCGTCATGAAGGAGGGCACCTTCAACAGCACCAGGGCGAGACCGCTGAGGCAGCCGAGGGCGGCGGCGAGGAGCACCGCGACCAGGACCCCGAGGAGTCCGTAGGCGTTGTCGTTGCGGTTGTTGGCGACCAGCAGGGCCACCGCGATGGCGGAGGCCCCCATGACGCCGGGGACGGAGAGGTCGATCGACCCCATCATCAGCACGAAGGTGATGCCGCAGGTCACCACGGCGAGGACCGCCGCGGCGTCCATGATGTTCTGCACGTTGCCGATCGTCCGGAAGCCGGGACTGATGACCGAGAAGATCGAGAAGATCACCAGCAGTGCGATCGGGGGACCTGCGTCCCGGAGCGACACCCCCCGCCGAGGCTGGGGGCGTGGCGCGAGCACGACCTCGCTGTCGGCGTCGGCGGGGGATGTCATGGTCACGAGATCGCGCCCTGCGACCGGCTGAAGACGTTGTCGCACTCGAAGTCGGACTCGTCGACCTCGGGGGAGGTGAACTCGCCGACGTTGTCGCTGGTGATCAGGAACTGCTCGGCGTACCAGGCGCGGTCCTCGTCGGCGATGTCGTCGACGGAGAGCTCACCGGTGGCCACGCAGTAGCCGATGGCCAGGCCGATGCCGCCCTGCCAGGGACCGTCGCTGGAGACGGTGGCGGTCATGCTGCCGTCCTCGATGGCGGTCAGTGCGTCCGGGACGGCGTCGATGCCGACCACGGCCACGTCCGTACGACCGGCCTGCTGCAGTGCCTCGAGGGCACCGAGAGCCATGTCGTCGTTGGCGGCCCAGATGCCCTTGACGTCGTCGCCGTGCTTGGTGAGCAGCGTCTTGGTCACCTCCAGTGCCTCCGCGCGGGAGAAGTTGGCGGTCTGGTCGTCGAGGAGCTCGACGTCGGGGTTGGCGGACAGCGACTCCTCGAGACCGGCGAAGCGGTCCTTCGCGGCACCGGTGTCCAGGATGCCCTGCAGGGCGATGATGCCACCCGAGCCGCCGATCGCCTCGGCGAGTGCGTCACCGATCTGCTTGCCGGACTCCACACCGTTGTAGGTGATGTGGCTCAGCCACTGGTCGTAGTCGGTGACGGCGAGGTCGGCCGGCTTGTTCCACTGGGTGACGAGGTAGGCACCGGCCTCCTCCGCACCTTCGACGATCGGCGGGGTGTCGGAGTCGCCGTTGGGCAGGATGTTCATGACGAGGCACTCGGTGTCACCGGCGAGGAGCTGGCTGATCTGCTCCTGCTGGCGGGTCGAGTCGCCGTCGTAGGTGAGGCGCTCCTGGCTGAGGCCGACCTGCTCGGCGAAGGCGTCGCCGCCGTCGAGCCACGCGGCCTCGTAGGGGTTGGACTCGTTGCGCACCTGGCCGACGAGGGTGACGTCCTCGGGGGCGCATGCTCCGGACTCGGAGCCGCCGGCGCTGCTCCCGCCGGCCTCTTCACTGCAGCCCGCGAGCGCGGCGGCCGCCAGGGTCAGGCCGATCACGACTGCGGTCGGTCGAGAGGTGAACTTCATGGTCGATCCTCATTCTCTTTCGGTGCCGGGGTCCGGCGGGTGGGACTGACTGGGTCAGGTGGTGCCCCGAGGAGTGGGTGGTGCGGTGGTCACTTCCGTGGTGGTGCGTGTGGTGGTGGGTGGATCGGTGGTGCTCGGTGGTGCTGTGCGGTTCGGGTTCAGCGGGCCATCCAGCCGCCGTCGACGACCAGCACGTGGCCGTTGACGTAGTCGGCTGCGGAGGAGCTGAGGAAGACGGCGGCGCCAGCGATGTCCTCGGCCGAGCCCCAACGGCCGGCCGGGATCCGCTCGAGGATCGAGCGGGAGCGGTCGGGGTCCTCGCGCAGCGCCGTGGTGTTGTCGGTGGAGATGTAGCCGGGAGCGATCGCGTTGACCTGCACGCCGTGCGGGCCCCACTCGTTGGCCAGCGCCTTGGTGATGCCGGCGACGCCGTGCTTGCTGGCGGCGTACGACGCGACGCGGATGCCGCCCTGGAAGGACAGCAGGCTGGCGATGCTGACGATCTTGCCGTGGCCCCGCTCGACCATGGGCCGGCCGAGGTGCTGGCAGAGGAAGAAGAGTCCGTTGAGGTTGACGTCGAGCACGCGCCGCCAGGCGTCGCGCTCGACCGAGACGGAGTCCTGACGGTCGATGATGCCGGCGTTGTTGACGACCACGTCGACCTGGCGGGAGGCGGCCAGATCGGCACCGACCCGTTCGACGGCGTCGAGGTCGCTGACGTCGAGGTCGATGAGCTCGACGGTGCCACCGGCCGCCGCGACCGCGTCGCGCGTGGCGTCGCTGCTGCCGGGCCGGCCCACGAGCACGACGTCCGCGCCCGCCTGCGAGAGGCCGAGCGCCACCGCGCGGCCGATGCCTCGACCCGCCCCGGTCACCACGGCGCACCTGCCGTGCAGGTCGAAGGGTGAGCGGGTGGTCGGGGCCACCGACGGGTTGGTCACAGGTCCTCCACCGCCACGGGGGTCAGGTCGGTGTAGCAGTTGTTCTCCCCGGCCATCGCCCAGATGAAGGCGTAGGAGCCGGTGCCGGCACCGGAGTGGATGGACCACGGCGGGGAGATGACGGCCTCGCGGTTGCCGACCACGAGGTGACGGGTGGACCCGGGCTGGCCCATGAAATGGAAGACGCGGTCCTCCTGCGCCAGGTCGACATAGCAGTAGACCTCGGTGCGACGGGGGTGCAGGTGCGGCGGGAACGTGTTCCACACCGACCCGTCGGCGATGACCGTGACCCCGAACTGGAGGACCGAGGTCTTGAGCTCCTCGCCCCACGCGTAGCGGAACAGGCTGCGCTCGTTGGCCGCGTCGGCCGAGCCGAGCGCGACCGGCTCGACCTCGCTGTGGCTGAGCAGCTGCGCCGGGTAGGCCGCGTGCGCCGGGGCGGAGACGAAGTAGAATGCGGCCTCGGCGCCGGCGAAGGAGACCTCGCTCCCCCGGCCGACGAACAGTCCGTCGAGGTGCTCGAGCTCGAACTTGTCGCCGTCGACGAGCACGTGTCCGGCCGAGCCGACGTTGATGATGCCGAGCTCGCGTCCCTCGAGGTGGGAGTCGGTGCCGAGCACCTCGGAGTACGCCGGCAGGTCGAGCTGGCCCGTGCCGGGCACGGCGCCGCCGACGACCAGGCGGTCCTCGTGGGTGTAGGTGGCCCGGACCTCACCATCGACGAAGAGGTCCTGTACCAGGAAGCTGTCGCGCAGGTCGGCCGTGCTGGCAGTCTCCGCACTGGTCGGAGCTGTCGAATATCGGACCTGCATCACGCGGCACCCCTCGGTGTTATGAACTGTGTTCGTATCTGTGAACTGCGCCGACTGTATACGTGACGCCGGTCACTGGTCAAGAGGGCGAAACTGGTCCATGTATGCGAACTCGCGCTACCATAGGCGCAGCGAGGCGGGGGGTCTCGCTCCCCCTCAGGAGAAGAGACGACACATGCAGCTTCAGAAGGACATCAGCGCCCCGGGTGCGGCAGGCCCCGTGAAGTCCGCCGCGCGAGCGCTCGACCTGCTGGACGAGATCGCGGCCAACGGCCCCGGCACGCAGCTCCAGCTCTCCACCCGGCTGAACATCCCGAAGAGCAGCCTGCACGCGCTCCTGCGCACGATGGTCGACCGCGGATGGCTGCAGACCGACCCGACCGGCAGCGTCTACCAGCTCGGCATCCACTCCCTCGTCGTCAGCTCGGCCTACCTCGACGGCGACCCCGTGCTGGCGCGGGCCACGTCCGTGCTCGACGAGGTGGCCGCCGCCACCGAGGAGACGGTGCACCTGGGACGCCTCGACGGGGCCGACGTCATCTACACCGCCAAGCGCGAGTCGATGCATCCCCTGCGGATGCACTCCGCGGTCGGTCGCCGGCTCCCGGCGTACGCCACCTCGCTGGGGCGCGCCCTCCTCGCCGAGATGCCGGCGGAGGCCCGTCGCGACATGGTGCCCGAGCACATCGCGGCGATCACTCCCAACACGACCACCGACAAGGACGCCGTGCTCGAGATCATCGACCGCGCCGCCTACCAGGGCTACGCGACCGAGAGCGAGGAGTCGTGCATGGGTGTGCGCTGCTTCGGGGTCGCACTGCCCTTCACCCACCACGCGGTCGACGCGCTGAGCGTCGCGGTGCCCATCAGCCGCCTCGACAACGGGCGCGAGGACCTCATCATCGAGACGCTCCTGAGCGTCAAGGCGCGGCTCGCGGCCGTGCACGGCAACAGCCTCGTGCGCTGAGGCGCCACCCCTATCCGTCCGACAGCCGCTGCATGACCGCCCGCAGCGGCGGCCAGGTGTCACGGCCACGACGCGTGACCGCGAAGGCCCGCAGCACCACGCTGGGGTCGCGCAGGCGCAGCACGCTCACCCCCCGGCGCGACGCGCGACCACGCGGCAGCAGTCCCACTCCCCTGCCGGCGACGACCAGGTCGTCGACCAGCTCCAGCGAGTCGATCCGGTGCACCACCCGCGGCGCGAACCCCGCCCGGGACGCGAGGGTGCGCAGGGCGTCCTCGTCGGCGGTGTTGCGCGAGTTGACGATCCAGTCCCGGTCGGCGAGGTCCGCGAGCGCGAGGTGGCGGTCCCGCGTGGGCACGCCCACCCCCCACTCGAGCTCCCACAACGGCGTCGCCTCGTGGTCGTCGCGCCACACCGCCGGGGCCAGGTCGTAGTCGTAGACCAGCGCCAGGTCGACCTCGTCGCGCGCGAGCAGGTCGAACGCCTCGAGCGGCTCGTACTCGTTGATCCTCACCTCGATGCCCGGGTGCGTTCGCCGGAGGTCGTCGATCGCCGGCAGCAGTGAGCGGCGGACGGCCGAGGCGAAACCCGCCACGCGCAGGACTCCCGCCGGCTCGGAGGCCGGGTCGAGGTCCAGCCGCGCCGCGTCCACGGCAGCGAGGATCGTGACGGCGTGGTCGGCCAGGCGACGGCCGGCCGGCGTCAGTCGCACCCGGCGGCCGTCCGGCTCGAGCAGCGGGGTGTCGACGTCGCGGGCCAGCGCGGCGATCCCCTGGGAGACGGCCGAGGTGGTCGTCCCGAGCGCGTCCGCCACCTCGTGCATCGACCCCAGCCGGGAGAGCTCGAGCAGCATGCGGAGCCGGCGGACGTCCATGGTGTCATTGTGCGATTGCGATGAACGGTTTGTCCATGAAAGTCACGTGGACATGAACGGTGCGAGTGGCCTTCACTGGTTGGCATGACGAACGCCGCCACCCGCTCCCCCGCCCGCACCGGCGCCACGATGGCGGTCGGTTCGATGCTGCTCGTCCAGCTCGGGCTGGCCGCCTCGGTCGGCCTCATCGACGACATCGGGACCGCCGGGACTGCCTGGCTCCGCCTCTTCTGGGCCGGGATCCTGCTGCTCGTTCTCGTCCGGCCGCGGCTGCGCGACTACAGCGCCGAGGCACTCCGGGCCGGTACGGCGCTCGGCGTCGCCACGGCCGGAGTGACCCTGCTGTTCATGGCGGCCGTCGCCCGGCTGCCGCTCGGCACCGCGAGCGCCCTCGAGTTCCTCGGTCCGCTGACGATCGCCGTCGTCCGCAGCCGTGGTGCCGGTCGCGCCTGGGCGCTCCTGGCGGCAGCGGGCGTCGTGTGCCTCACCCAGCCGTGGACCGGCGACGCCGATCCCCTCGGCGTCGCCTTCGCCCTGGGCGCGGCGGTGTGCTGGGCGGCCTACATCCTGCTGACGCAGCGCGTCGGTGACGCGGTGAGCGGCCTCGGCGGGCTCGCGATCTCGATGCCGGTCGCAGCGCTCGTCGCGACCGTCGTGGCCGGGCCCGGCGTCGTCGGTGACCTCACCCCGGAGCTGCTCCTGGTCGGCCTCGGCCTGGCGATCCTGCTGCCCGTGGTGCCGTTCGCCCTCGAGCTCCTGGCGCTGCGCCGGCTGACGACGGGTGCCTTCGGAACGCTGATGGCCCTCGAACCTGCCTTCGCCTTGATCATCGGCTTCCTGGCGCTCAGCCAGGTGCCCAACGGCCTCGCCGTGGGCGGCATCCTGCTGGTCGTCGCGGCCGGCGTGGGGGCGGAGCGGAGCGGTGCGCGGACCGAGAGCGTCATCGACGCGTCGGAGCAGGCCGCCGTCGTTCGCTAGAGTCCACGCATCTCGGGCTTCCTCCAGGAGCTGCCGATGAGCGACGCTGACGCCGACCTCGACGTGTGCATGTGCTGCCGAGTCGCGCGTCCGTGAGTCGCCGCCGCAACCTCGAGGCACGGGGCGCCGTCGTCCGGCAGGCGTTGCGCAACCCGGACCTGCGGCGGGTCCTGATCGCCTACCTCCTCTTCAACGTGGCCGAGTGGGCGAGCTGGATCGCGCTCCTGGTCTGGGGCTACGGCGTCGCCGGGGTGGGTGGCGCCAGTGCGATCGCGCTGGTGCAGCTCGTTCCTGCAGCACTGCTCGCCGCGCCGGCCGCGTCGCTCGTCGGACGTCACCTGGGCCGGCGCGCGCTCGCCGCGGGCTACGCCGCACAGGCGGTCGGCTACCTGGCGGTGGCGGGCGCCCTCCTGGCCGACGCGCCCGTCGGCGTGGTGGGGCTGGCAGCAGCCGCCGTGTCCGTCGCGATCACCCTGACCCGCCCCACGCACCACGCTCTCCTGCCCCAGATCTCCCGGACCACCGGCGACCTGACGGTCGGCAACGCCGCGTCCGGGTCCCTCGAGGCGATCGCGGCGTTCCTGGGCGCCCTCGCGGGTGGGCTGCTCCTGGCCGCGTCGGGCGCCGGTGGCGTGCTCGTCGCGATGAGCGGCACGGTGGGGGTGGCCGCACTGCTCACCGTACGACTCGCGGTCGGAGCCTCCGGCCCCGTCGTCCGACGTTCCGCGACGAGTGGGCGCACCCGGGCCCTCCGAACGGTGCTGCGCGACCCCGCCGCCCGGCTGATGCTGGTGCTGATCACCGCCGAGAACGTGCTCGTCGGGATGATGGACATCCTCCTGGTCGTGCTGGCGCTGGACGTCCTCGGCATGTCGGACGCCGGCCCGGGGATCCTCAACTCCGCCATCGGCGTCGGGGGCATCATCGGCGCCGCGCTCACGTTCGTCCTGGTGGGACGCGCTCGGCTGGCTGGTCCACTGGTGCTCGCCGCGGGGTGCGCCGGGGTCGCCTTCGCCCTCGCCGGACAGACCGGGCTGCCGGTGATCGCCATGGTGTTCGTGGCCGTCAGCGGCGCCGGCAAGCTCTTCTACGACGTCACCTCGCGCACGTTCACCCAGCGCCTGCTGCCCGACCACCTGCTGACGCCCACGTTCGGCCTGCAGGAGTCGTTCGCGATGATCGGGATCGCGCTCGGGACGTTGGCGGCCCCGTTCCTCGTCGACTCGGTCGGCGCGCAGGCGGCGTTCGTGGTCGCCGGGTGCTTCCTGCCCCTGACCGCACTGGTGTCCTACCGCTCCCTGCGTCGCCTGGACGCGGGCAGCGCGGTCCCGCTCGAGGTGCTCGCCCTCCTGGAGCGGGTGCCCATCCTGGCCGTCCTGCCCGCCCGGATCCTGGAGCGGCTGGCGCGCGACGCGACCGAGCAGGAGGCACCAGCGGGAGCGGACATCGTGCGCCAGGGTGACGTCGGTGCCCGCTTCTACGTGATCGCGTCCGGACGTGCGCGCGTGGACATCGACGGGACGGAGATCAGGGAGCTCGGTCCCGGCGACTGGTTCGGCGAGATCGCGCTGTTGCGCGACGTGCCGCGCACCGCGTCGGTGACCGCGCTGACGGCCGTGACCCTGTGGGGGCTCGACCGGGAGTCGTTCCTTCCCTCGGTGGCCGCCACGTCCAGCGCCGTCGAGATGGCCGACAGCTACGGCCGGGACCACTACGCCTGAGCGGGCCCGGAGGCGCGGGCGCGGGAGACACACGTCAGTGGCGGTCGGCCAGCTCTCCCAGCCACCCGTTGATGGCGCCTGCCGTCCACTCGGGATCCTCGAGGTGGGGAAGGTGCCCGACCGCTTCCCGGGTCCGGAACACCCACCCGGACCTGCTGGCGGCGAGCGCATCCGCAGCCGCGAGGTCGGAGAGCGGGTCGTCCGCACCGTGCAACCACAAGGTCGGCGCCGCGACACCGTCGAGCTGCCGGCGCCACGACGCCGGACGCGCGAGGAGCTCGATCACGTCGAGGATGGCGCGGAACTGGGCCCGTTGGGCGGCCCGGCCTCCGTCCTGGCCGCGGGTCGCCCTGGTCTCCTCCACCGTGGCGTCGACCGCCGCGACCGGGATCCGTTCCGGGTAGGGGGTCGCCTGCGCGAGCTGCCGGGCGACCAGCTGTTCCGGGGTCATCCGAGCGACCTGCCTAGCCACCAGCGCGGCGACCCCCGGCATCCGCAGCAGGAGGAGCTTGGCGGAGAGCCGCGGATCGCGACTCCAACGGGTCACGTTGGGCACAGGAGGGTCGAGCAGCACCAGGCTCGCGACGGTCTCCGGCCGACGGAGGGCGTACAGGATCGCCAGGATGCCCCCCATCGAGTGGCCGACCAGGACGACCGGGCGCTCCGTCTCGCCTGCCAGCAGACCGTCCAGCATGCGCAGCTGGGCGTCGACGGCCGACTCGTCCGGTCTCGTCGCGAACGAACGACCGTGGCCGAGCAGGTCCGGCACCAGCACGCGTCGGTCGCCGGTCAGGAGCGGGGCGAGCAGGCCGAAGTTGAGTGCCGACCCCCCGAGGCCGTGCAGACACAGCACCACCTCGGACGCCTCGGGCGCGCCGTAGTCGGTGAGGTGCACAGCGCCATCGAGATCGACCGTGCGGAACGAGCTGCCCGGCGGCCATGCCACGATCGTCATCGTGCTTCTCCTCGGGTGGAGGGTGCGCATCCGGGAGGAACACAGCGCCCACGCCGGCCCGGGACCGCGTAACGCCGCACGGAAGCGCTCGTTGGACCGAGTATGGACTACCCGCTGGGGATGTCGCTCGCGTGCTGGCTGACCGGCGCGCTCCTGATGCTGCGGGTTCCCTACCTGATCAGGACCCGGAGCACCGGGCGCTTCCCGGGCGAGCCGTGGGTGTGCCTGACGTTGGGATTCGCATTGATCCTGCTTGCGCCGTACCTGCACTCACGGTGAGTCGGAGGGGCCGCCCTGCTCCTCGCCGCGGACGAGACGCTCGGCCAGGATCCGGAGCTTGACGTTCTCGTGGCTGGAGAGCCGGGTGAGGAAGCCGAAGGCACGCGCCTCGTCGACCTGGTAGCGCTCCATCACCATGCCGACGGCCTGCCCGATCAGCTGGCGGCTCTTGACCGCCTCCTGCAGCTGGTCGACCTGGCGGGCGTAGTCCAGTGCCACAGCGGACTGGTGGGCGAACAGCTCGGACAGGATGCCCAGGTCGTCGAAGGCGCCGACCCTCGCGGAGTAGAGGTTGAGCGCGCCGTTGGAGTCGGGCGCGTCGAAGAGCCGGATGCCTGCCTGGGCGCGGATCCCGGCCTTCAGCGCCACGGGCGCGTAGCGGGGGAAGCGCTCGTCGGCCGCCAGGTGCGGAGACGTGACGTGGACCGTGTCGGTGGCTGCCTCGTAGCAGGGTCCCTCCTGCAGCTCGTACTGCGCCGCGTCGACCTCGCGCAGCATGTCGTCGGTCGGCGCCACGGTCTCCAGGCGACCGTCGGCATGCCTGATCGAGAGGCTGCTCCACTGCACGTCGGGGATCACCTCCACCGCGGCCGCGGTGATGTTGGCCAACGTGGCGTCCAGGTCGCCGGGCTTCAGGGCGGCCGCGAGCCGGCGCGAGGCCTCGACAAGGCGATCGTCTGTCATCGCGACAGCGTAGACCAGCGCGGCGAGTGTGGTCAGCGCCCACATGGGGGTCACCGGCGGCGCACCTCACCCGTCTTGGATGAGGCGCGCGACAAATCGGGCCACCTACGTTCGGGATCCGGGCGGCCCAGCCACCCGGTGCGGCCGCTCCCACCAAAGGAGTTCTGCCATGTCGAGTGAGCAAGCGGCCGCAGGTGGGGGCGTCCCGCCGGCAGAGTCACCGGCGCTGGACCCCGTGGCGGTGATCCGCTCCCGGCCGTACCTCCTTGCGCTCGCACTCGCCGCGATCCTGGGTGTCCCGATCTCGGCCGTCGCCTACGGATTCCTGGCCCTGGTCGGGGCGACCCAGGAGTTCTTGTTCGTCGACCTTCCCCAGGACGTCTTCACGGGCAGTTCTCCGGCGTGGTGGCCGGTGCCGTGGTTGGTCCTCTGTGGGCTGCTGACAGGGATGACGATCCGCTACCTGCCCGGCAACGGCGGCCACTCACCGGCGTTCGGCTTCACCACTGGAGGAGGTCCGCCCGTCGACAGGGAGCTGCCCGGCGTCATCCTCGCCGCGCTCGCCACACTCAGCCTGGGCGCCGTCCTGGGTCCCGAGGCCCCCCTCATCGCCATCGGCGGAGGGCTCGGCGCCCTGACCGTGCATCTGCTGAAGAAGGACGCGCCGCCCATGGCGCTGACGATCATGGCGTCGGCCGGCAGCTTTGCGGCAATCAGCACCCTGCTCGGGTCCCCGATCCTCGGCGCGTTCCTGATCATGGAGGCCGCCGGCATCGGCGGGACGACGCTCAGCCTCGTGGCGCTCCCGGGACTGTTGGCCTCCGGCGTCGGTGCTCTCGTCTTCGACGGGCTGAACGACTGGACCGGCCTGGGCAGCTTCTCGCTGGCCCTCACGTCGGTCCCGCCGGCCGTGGACCCGACGGTGGCGACCATGTCGTGGGCCGTGGCGATGGGCGCCGTCGGCGCCCTGCTGGGCTGGTTGATCCGCTGGATCGGGCTGTCGTTGCGTCCGCTCGTGCACCTGAACCGGGTGGTGGTGACTGCCGGGCTCGGCCTGGCCATCGGCCTCACTGCGATGGCCTACCAGCTCATCTCGGAGCACAGCTTCACCGAGGTGTTGTTCTCCGGCCAGGAGGCGCTGCCAGCACTGGTCGAGAACGCCGCCGACTACTCGCTCGGTGTGCTGGTCGTGCTCGCGGTGTGCAAGACGTTGGTCTACGGGCTGTCCCTCAGCGCGTTCCGTGGCGGGCCGGTCTTTCCGGCGATGTTCATCGGGGCCGTGCTCGGCATCGCGGCGAGCGACCTGCCCGGCATGGCCCTTGCGCCGGGGATCGCCATGGGTATCGGTGCCATGTGCGCCGCCATGCTGCGACTGCCCATGACGTCGACCTTGCTGGCCACCTTGCTGCTCGGCACCGACGGGGTGTCGGTCACCCCGCAGGTCGTGGTCGCAGTAGTGGTGGCATTCGTCCTCACCTATGCCCTGCCGAGCCCGGATGCACGCACAACCGCGAGCGCCTGACCGGCTGCGGTCTCGCCGAGCTCCAGGCCCGGGAATCGGTGATACCCGGCAGGGTCGGCACGCGATGGAGAGGGTGGGCCGTCTGGCGACCCGCCCTCACCATCCCATTGTCCGTCAGCGTGCGCGCTGGTGGTTGATCTTGGCGAGGGTCCCCTCGAACTTGCCGCCCTTGACCAGACCACCTCCCGGGTGTCCGGGCTCGCCGTTGACGGTCGAGGTGTCGTAGGCGAACGTCAGGACCGCCGTGGCGATCGCGTCGGAGTTGACGTCCAGGGCGTGCACGTTGATGTTGCCGATCAGCGTGTAGTCCTCCCGCAGGGCGGCGTACAGGGCAGCGTTCTGTCCGGCTCCCGTGAGGTTGTCGCACGGTGCGTGGTAGCACGGGTCGTACGACGCGCCGGCCACGCCGCCGTACAGCGCGGCTTCTGCAGCCGTCTTCGGAACCTCGGCGCCGGTGAAGAGGCCACCGGCAGGGATGCCCACCGCGATGAACGGCCCGTAGTCGGAGCGTCCGGAGAACTCGCTGTCCTGGGAGGGCTCGCCCCGGTCGTCGTAGAACTCCTCGAAGACGTCCTCGATCTGGGCGCTCCCCTCAGGGATGAATCCATCCGCGGCCGTGTTGCCGGAGTCGTCACCGTCGTAGATGCCGAACATGTAGTTGGGCGAGGCGACCATGTCGAAGTTGAGGTAGAGCGCGATGTCGTCCTCCTGCGCGTCCGTCAGCTGCCCGACGTAGTACGTCGACCCGAGGAGGCCCTCCTCCTCGGCGCCCCACCACGCGAAGCGCACCGTGTTGGTGGGCTTGACCTTCGCCATCTGGATGGCGGTCTCGAGGAGGGCGGCGCTGCCCGAGCCGTTGTCGTTGATGCCCGCCCCGTCCTGGACGCTGTCGAGGTGGGCGCCGGCCATGACAGTGTTGTCGTCGTTGCCGCTGCTGGTCTCCGCCAGGACGTTGTAGGACGTGCGCTGCTGGGCGAAGAAGTCGACCTTCACCCGGACCGTCGCGCCGGGCGTGGTCGCGAGGTTCTCACCGGCCACCTGGCTGGCGAAGACCGCCGGGATCGTCAGGCCGGTCGCATCGCCGATCATGTTGATCATGCCGATGGTGTTGTTGTAGATGATCACGCCCGCTGCACCGGCCGCCTGGGCGGCGAGAGCCTTGACGGCGAAACCACACCCTCCTCGCTGGATCAACGCGATCTGGCCGGCGGCCATGCCCGTGAAGTCGGCGGGCTCGCAGCCGTCGGTCGCGTCGGCGGCAGGGATGACGAAGAGGGTGCCCGTGGCGGTTCCCTCGGGCGTTCCCGTGTCGAAGGTGTTGCGCAGGAACTCGGTGCCCTGCACGAACACGCGTGGGCTCGGCGAGATCCGCGCGAGCTCGGAGAACTCCTCGGCGTAGGTGAACGGGAACTCCTGGACGGTCGGCTCGTAGCCTGCGTCCTCCAGCTGGTCCACGACGTAGTCGACCGAGGCCTTGTAGCCGGGTCGGCCGGCGGCTCGGTCGCCGTGCTCGTCGGCGATGTCCTGGAAGGCCTCCAGGTGATCGACCACTCCGTCGACCGTCACCGCCTTCGTCAGCTTGCGGACGGTGTTGTTGTTCGGGTCGGCGTACGACGGCGGGGCGGCCATGGCGCCGAGCAGCGCGGCCGTTGCGGCCGCTGTCACCACCAGGTGGATCCGTCTGGGCATGGGGACTCCTTCGGGGGAGCAGAGGGGGTCTCCCGACACTACGGTGTGACACACGTCACAGTAAGTACCCCGTTGAGGTATGCCCCGGACCCTCCAGCGCCGACTTCTTCGAGGTCAGGCCAGCACTCCCCGCACCGGACGCCCGGGGAAGGCGTCCGCCACGAGCGTCTCGTCGTGGACCACGAACTGGCCGTCGACGAGCAGGTGCACGACACCCAGCGAGGGGCGGGTCGGGTCGACGTACGTCGCGCGGTCGGTGAGCCGCGTCGGGTCGATGACGACGAGGTCGGCGTCCGCGCCGACGTCGAGCCAGCCCTTTCCGCGCGCGGCGGGCGCGAACCCGGCGACCAGCTGCGCGGGCAGGTAGGAGCAGCGGCGGAACGCCTCGGCCCAGGTCCAGAGGCCGGTCTCACGGACCATCCGGCGCACGGAGCGGGCGTAGGTCCCCGCGGTGCGCGGATGCGTCTGGCCGCCGGGGGGCAGGGGCCACTCGCGCGAGTCGGTGGAGCCGTCGGGCCACGTGACGTGCATGGCGTCGCTGGCGACGATCGCGTCCGGGAAGGCGAGGGCGCGCGTCAGCATCGCGGCGTCGGACGGGTCGTCCTCGTCGAGGAACTTCACCACGCACACGGCGCCGGGGTCGGTGCGGCGCACCTCCTCGAGCCGCCGCAGGTCGGCGATCTGCTCACCCGTCGTCACCAGCGAGATGTCGGACGGCCGCAGGCCCCACGCGGGCAGCCGCTCGGGCGCGAGGAAGTAGGCGCCGATCGCGGTGCTGCCGGCGCCGTACGGATAGGTCTCGACCGTGACGGACGATCCGTGCCTGCGCGCGTCGTCGATCACGCCCAGCACCCGGTCGATGTGCCGACGGGAGGTGCTGTTGACGTGGCAGTGGTGCATCTGCGCGCCGGTCTCCGCGGCGGCGCGCGTGATCTCCGACGACCCGTCGATCGGCGTCGTCGGATCCGCCTCGACGATCTCCCGCACGTGGGTGAAGGTGCCGGTCCCGGTGGCGGCCGCGAGCCGAGCGACGTCCAGGAACTCGGCCGGGTCGGACCGGGGCGCGTAGCCCATCAGGACGCCGATGCCGAGCGCCCCGGCCGCCAGCTCGGACTCGAGGAGCCGCAGCCAGGCGGCCCGCTCGGACGTGGAGGACGTCCGCTGCCACGCCGGATCGCCGAGCATCGCCAGGGACGCGTGGAGGTCGGCTGCAGGGGCGGTGCCGAGATGGGCCTGCGCCCGGGCGTCTCCCCACGAGGCGGAGAACCCGTAGTGCAGTGGCCGTCCGTCGGCCGCTGCACGGGCGTAGGCCACCTCGATGGGCATCAACCCGGCTTCGAGGTCGAGGGTGGTGGTCACCCCGTCGAGTGCCTGGAGGCGCTGGCCCGCGATCGAGTGGACATGGCTGTGCACGTCGACGAAACCTGGCCCCACCACGTGGCCGGTGATGTCGACCACCTCGGCCTCGAGGTAGCGCTCGCGGTCGCCCGGGGGCGGCGAGCCGATGGCGACGACCTGCCCGCCGTCGACCACGACCTCAGCCACCCGTTCGGTCCCGGATCGCGGGTCCACGACCAGTCCTCCGCGAAGAATCAGCACTCCCTCATCCAACTGCAGCCCCGCCCGAGTCTCATTGGATGATCGGACAAGGCGACCCGGCTCGGACTGGACGGTCGGACGAACCACTGGGTCCAATACACCCCTACGGTTCGTCGCATGTTGGAGAAGACCGAGCTGACCGGAGCCGCGCGCTGGCTCGAGGACAACTTCGCCCGCCTCGTCGCCGAGCACGACGTGCCCGGAGCGACGGTGGCCGTGCTCGTCGAAGGACGCGTGGCCACCGCGACCGGCGGGGTGACGAGCCTCCGGACGAACGTCGAGGTCGACGCGGACACCGTGTTCCAGATCGGCTCCATCACCAAGATCTGGACCACGACGCTGGTGATGCAGCTCGTCGACGACGGCCTCCTCGACCTCGACCAGCCCCTCCTCGACCACCTTCCCGAGCTCGTCATCGGCGACATGGACGCCGCGAAGGTCCTCACCACCCGGCACCTGCTCACCCACACCGCCGGCTTCGAGGGCGACATCTTCACCGACACGGGCCGGGGCGACGACGCCCTGGCGAAGTACGTGGAGTCGCTGGCCGAGCTGCCGCAGCTCTTCGCCCCCGGTCTCACCTTCTCCTACAACAACACCGCCTTCGTCGTCCTCGGCCGCCTCGTCGAGGTGCTCCGGGGGAAGCCCTTCGACGAGGTCCTCGTCGAGCGGATCGCGCAGCCGCTCGGTCTGGCGAGCGTCAGCCCCAGCCCGTACGAGGCGATCCTGCACCGTGCCGCCACCGGGCACGTGGCGGACGACGACGGCGCGATGACCCCCGCACCCATGTGGGCGCTGGCTCGTTCCAACGCCCCGGCCGGCTCGATGCTCGCCATGACGGCGAGCGACCTCCTCGGATTCGTGCGGATGCACCTCCAGGCCGGCACCGGCCAGGACGCCGCCTCGGTGCTCAGCGCCGAGTCGGTGGAGGCGATGCAGACCCGTCAGGTCGACCTTCCCGTCCTCTCCGGGATGGGGGACGGCTGGGGCCTCGGCTGGGAGCTCTTCGACACCGACCAGGGTGTCGTCGTCGCCCACGACGGCGGCACCATCGGCCAGGCGGCGTTCCTGCGGGCGGTGCCGGAGCAGGGAGTCGCCATCGCGCTGCTGACCAATGGAGGCGACTTCTTCGGCCTGTTCAACGACGTGGTCGCGCGGTTGCTGCACGAGCTCACCGGCGTGGTGCTGCCCGCGCGGCCCACACCGCCGGCAGAGCCGCAGCACGTCGACCCCACCGACTACCTGGGTCACTACGCCGACACGATCTACGACATCCGCGTCAGCGAGGACACCGACGGCCGGCTCTGGCTCGACCGGGAGCCGAAGGACGTCCTCGCCGAGATCGGGGACAAGCCACTGCGCTTCGAGCTCGTGCACCTGGCCGGAGACTCCTTCATCACGGTCGAGGCCCACCACGGGATCCACGTCGTCTTCGCGTTCATCGGCCGCGACACCGCGGGCCGCGCCCAGTACGTCCACTACGGCCGGGTCGTCTCCCGCGCCGACTGATCTCCCTCACCACCCCCACCGCAGAAAGAGGAACGCCTCATGAGGCCTGCCCGCTCGAGTGCCATCCTGGCGCTCTCCCTCGCCTTCACCCTGACCGCCTGCGGTGAGGGGGCCGAGGAGTCGCCGTCGTCGTCCCCGGACACCTATGCCGACGGCAAGACGTTCACCCTCGCCATCGGCACCGACCCCGGCGCGCTCGACCCCCAGGCCTCGCCCGTGAGCGCGGCCCTCCAGCTCGGCCGGTTCGCGTACGACTCGCTGGTGACCGTCAACGGCGAGGGCGAGGTCGAGCCGAACCTCGCGACGTCCTGGGAGGTCGACGGCACGACCGTCACCTTCGAGATCGGCGAGGACATCACCTGCTCCGACGGCTCGGACTTCACGGCCCAGACGGTGGTCGACAACCTCGACTACGTCGGCGACCCCAAGAACGAGAGCCCCTTCCTCGGCGTCTTCGTCCCCGCCGGCGCCAAGGCGTCCGCGTCGGGCTCCACGGTCACGATGAAGCTGGCCGGCCCCTCGCCCTTCGTCCTCAACGGTCTGGCCAACCTGCTCCTGGTCTGCGACGCCGGCATGAAGGACCGCGACAGCCTCGCGTCCACCTCCGCCGGCACCGGGCCGTACACGCTGGAGGAGGCGGCGGCGGGCGACCACTACACCTACAAGGTGCGCGAGGACTACGCCTGGGGACCCGGTGGAGCGAAGACGTCCGAGACGGGCACCCCCGCTGTGATCGAGGCCAAGGTCGTGACCAACGAGACCACCGCCGCCAACCAGCTGACCAGCGGTGAGCTCAACGCCGCCGGCATCATCGGTCCGGACGCCGCGCGGCTCGCAGCCGCCGACATCGCGGTGGAGAAGACGGCGCTGATCACCGGCGAGCAGTGGTACAACCACGCCGAGGGCCGTCCCGCCGCCGATCCGGCCGTTCGCATCGCCCTCACCCAGGTCCTCGACCTGGCGGAGCTGCAGAAGGTGATCACGTCCGGAACCGGCGAGCCCGCGACCGGACTGGCGATCCTCGAGCCGAGGGCCTGCCAGGACGACTCGGTCGCAGGCAACCTCCCCGAGACCGACGCCGAAGCCGCGGCCGCTGCGCTCGAGGATGCGGGCTGGGCCAAGGGTTCCGACGGCGTCTACGCCAAGGACGGCGAGAAGCTCGCCGTCACCTTCGTGCACGACACCGCCCTGGGCAGTGGCGGCGCCGCCGCCGCCGAGCTGGCCGTCAAGGCATGGAACGACTTCGGTGTCGACGTGACCGCCAAGGCGGCGACCACCGCCGAGCTCGAGCCGATCCTCTTCGGCAGCGGCGACTGGGACATCGCGTGGGAGCCGATCAACATCGGCACGCCTGACCAGCTGGTGCCGTTCCTGTCGGGTCCGGCACCCGCCGAGGGGGGCACGAACTTCTCGGGCATCGAGAACGCCGACTACACCGCGTCGGTCGAGGCCGCCATGGGCAAGACCGGCGCAGAGGGCTGCGACGACTGGGCAGCCGCCGAGGCCGCACTGTTCGAGGCCGCCGACGTCGTGCCGTTCGCCAACAACGTCTCGCAGACGTTCCACACGGGCGCCGACCTGGTGGTCACCGACATCATCGTGCCGACCAGCATCCGGATGCACGGCTGAGCGGTAGCGCATCCATGACCACCACCCTGACCCCCACGGCCGCGCCGTCCCGCCCAGTCCTCGGACTGGGCGGGCGGTGGACCCGGTTCGCCCTCCGTCGCACGGGGCGGCTGGTGGTGTCCCTGTGGGCGCTCGTGACCGCGTCCTTCCTGATGATCCACTTCGTCCCGGGCGACCCGGTGCGGGCTGCGCTGGGACTCACGGCGCCGCCCGAGCTGGTGGCTGCTCGGCGAGCGTCGCTGGGGCTGGACGACCCGCTGCTCACGCAGTACCTGAACTACCTCGTCAACCTCTTCCACGGAGACCTGGGCGAGTCGATCCAGACCGAGATCCCCGTCTGGGACACCATCGCCCAACGACTGCCCGCGACGGCTTCCCTGGCAGTCCTGGCCTTCGTCGCAGCGGTCGTCATCTCCATCCCCCTCGGGGTGGTCGTGGCGGTGGCCACGCGCCGGGGCAGGCGCCGGCGCACCGAGCTCGCCTTCGCCGGAAGCAGCGTCGTCCTCGGCTCCGTCCCCGACTTCCTGCTGGGGGTCGCTCTGGTGGCCGTCTTCGCGGTCAACCTCGGGTGGTTCCCGGTCGCCGGTCGCGACGGCGCGGCGTCGTACGTCCTCCCTGTCATCGCCCTGACGATCGGCCCGGCAGCACTGCTGGCACGGATCGTCCGCATCGAGATGCTGGCCGTGCTGGAGACGGACTACATCCGCACGGCGCGAGCCAAGCGCCTGCCGGCGCGGCGCATCCACCTGCGGCACGCCCTGCCGAACGCCGTCACGGCGACCCTGACGATCGGCGGCATGCTCCTCGCCACGATGATCGCCAGCACCGTGCTGGTCGAGAACGTCTTCGCCTGGCCAGGTCTGGGCAGCACGATCGTCCAGTCGATCGTCCTCAGGGACTATCCCGTCGTGCAGGGCACCGTCCTCGTGTACGGCGTCTGCGTGCTCGTCGTCAACACCCTGGTCGACGTCGCGCTGGCCGTCCTCGACCCACGCTCCACGATCGGGGACTCGTGATGAGCCGCTGGCTCCGTGCCCTCCGGACGCCCGTCGGCATGGTCGGATTCGGGCTGCTGACCGTCGTGCTCGTCCTCGCCGTCGTCGCCCCGATCCTGTGGGGTGACCAGGCGGACGCCGTCGACACCGACAACCTGCTCGCCGGCCCGTCCGCCGACCACTGGCTCGGGACGGACAGCCTCGGCCGCGACATCTTCTACCGGGTCCTGGTGGCCACCCGGCTCTCCGTGACCCTCGCCCTGCTGGCGACCACGATCGGCGTCGTGGTGGGCGTGGTCCTCGGCGCCGCCCCGCTGCTCCTCGGCCGCCGGTCGGGGCGGATGGTGACGGCGACGGTCAACGTCCTCGTGGCCTTCCCCGGCCTGCTCCTCGTGCTCTTCCTGGCCGTGGTCTTCGGCGTGGGTGCGACGGGTGCCGTGCTCGCCGTCGGTCTGGCCGGGGCCCCGGCCTTCGCCCGGCTCTGCCAGACGCTCATCGCCGGGGTCGCCGAACGCGACTACGTGTCCGCGGCACGCATCGCCGGGGTGGGTCGGCTGCGCATCCTGCTGAGGCACGTCCTGCCGAACGTCGCCGAGCCGCTGATCGTCAACGTCACGATCGGCGCCGGCGGGGTGCTCCTCAGCTTCGCCGGCCTGTCCTTCCTCGGACTGGGCGTCCAGCAGCCGGCGTACGACTGGGGCAGGCTGATGCAGGAGGGCCTCTCCGGGATCTACATCCACCCGCTCGCCGCGCTCGCCCCGGGCATCGCGGTGATCATCGCCGCCCTCGCGTTCAACCTCACCGGGGAGGCGATCGCCGGTGCCGTCGGTGTCTCGGCGGCCACGGGGCTCGCGGACCCGACGCCCCACGTGGAGCGGTCGGACACGCCCGCGCCGGAGCGCCCGCACGACGCCACCGGCGAACCCGGGCTGGTGCTCGACGTCCGCGGCCTCACGGTCGGCTTTCCCGGCCCGCACGGGACGGTCCGCCCGGTGCGTGGGGTGTCCTTCGCGATCCGCGCCGGCGAGGCGCTCGGCGTCGTCGGCGAGTCAGGATCGGGCAAGTCCCTCACGGCGCTCGCCATCGCTCGACTCATCGAGGAGCCCGGCCAGGTGGACGCCGACCGGCTCGTCTTCTGCGGCGCCGACCTGCTCGACGGCTCGGCGGCGTCCGGGGCCGGGCACGACAAGCTGCTGGGCACCTCGCTGTCGGTGGTCTTCCAGGACCCGATGACCTCCTTCAACCCCACGATGCGGATCGGCAGCCAGCTGGCCGAGGTCGCCCGCCACCACCAGGGCCTGGACCGCAAGGGCGCTCTCGCCCGCGCGGTGGACCGGCTCGACGCGGTGCGCGTCCGCGACCCCGAGCGCCGGGCACGGCAGTACCCGTTCGAGTTCTCCGGCGGCATGCGGCAGCGGGCCATGATCGGGATGGGCCTGATGGGCACCCCGCGGCTGATCATCGCGGACGAGCCGACCACGGCGCTCGACGTCACCGTCCAGGCGCAGGTCCTGGCACTCCTCAAGCAGGTGCAGCGCGAGCAGGACGCGGCGATGCTCTTCATCAGCCACGACGTCTCCGTCGTGCGGGAGGTCTGCGACCGCGTCGTCGTCATGTACGCCGGCCGGATCGTCGAGGAGCTGCCCGTCGCCGACCTGGCCGACCCCGAGCGCAGCGACTCCGGCGGTGCGCAGCACCCCTACACGCGGGCGCTCCTCGCGGCCGTCCCGGACATGACCACCGACCTGGCCGAGCCGCTCGCCACGATCCCGGGGCAGCCCGTCGACCCGGCCGCCCAGCCGCCCGGCTGCGCGTACGCCGCCCGCTGCCCGCTCGCCTCGGCGCGGTGCCGCACCGAGGAGCCGCAGCTCGTCACCGACGAGCGCGGTCGGTCCGTCGCCTGCTGGCACGCCGGGGCGCCGCTCGGCGTGCTGGCGACCGGAGAGGTGGTGGCGACGTCATGAGCACGCTCGACTTCGACAGCGTGACCGTCCGCTACGGCCACCACACCGTGCTCGACCAGGTCAGCCTGACCGTCCCCGACGGTCAGGTCGTCGGCCTCGTCGGCGAGTCCGGCTCGGGCAAGTCCACCCTGGCCCGGACCGCGGTCGGCCTCGCCCCGCTCACCGCCGGCGCCGTCCTCCTCGACGGTGCCCCGGTCCCCCTGAAGGGCCGACGTCGCCCCATCCAGATGGTCTTCCAGGATCCCTTCTCCTCCCTCGACCCGCGCATGACGATCGGGGAGTCGGTCGCCGAGGCGCTCTCCGGGCCCGGCGCGGAGCGGCTGTCGCGCGCCGCCCGCCGCGCAGAGGTCGGGCGCCTCCTCGAGCTGGTCCACCTCGAGGCCGGTCGGGCGACGCAGCTGCCGGGCCAGCTCTCGGGCGGCCAGCGGCAGCGGGTCGCGCTCGCGCGGGCACTCGCCGGACGTCCCCGGGTCGTCATCGCCGACGAGATCACCTCCGCCCTCGACGTCTCCGTCCAGGGGGCGGTGCTCAACCTGCTGCGGGAGATGCAGCGCGAGCTCGGGCTCGCGGTGCTGTTCATCTCCCACAACCTCGCCGTCGTCCGCTACGTCGCCGATCACGTCGCGGTGATGGATGACGGCCGCATCGTCGAGCACGGACCCGTGGCGGGCGTGCTCGAGAACCCCCAGCACGACTACACCCGCCAGCTCCTCGCCGCCATCCCCGGCACCCATCACCGAGTCAAGGAGACTTCATGACCACCACCACGCCCATCGACCAGTCCCACTGGGAGTCGCGCCTCGCCGAGCTGGTGAAGAAGCACGGCGTCCCCGGCGCCCAGCTCGGCATCCTGCGGGTGGGTCGCGACGGGGCCCCCGACGACCTGGTCACCGCCGTCACGGGAGTCCTGCACGCCGGCACCGGCCAGCCCTCGACCGACGACTCGGTCTGGCAGATCGGCTCGGTCAGCAAGGTGTGGACGGCGACCGTCGTCATGCAGCTGGTCGACGAGGGCAGGTTCGCCCTCGACACCCCGGTCGTCGAGATCGTGCCCGAGCTCGCGCTGCGGGACCCGGAGGTCACCAAGAAGCTCACGGTGTGGCACCTGCTGACCCACACCAGCGGCATCGACGGCGACGTCTTCACCGACACCGGCCGGGGCGACGACTGCCTGGAGAAGTACGTCGCGGCGCTCGGCGACGCCGCCCAGAACCACCCCCTCGGAGCCACCTGGTCCTACTGCAACTCCGGGTTCAGCCTGCTCGGCCGGATCATCGAGGTCACGACCGGCCTGACCTGGGACCAGGCGATGAAGGACAAGCTCTTCGCTCCGCTGGGCCTCACCCACACAGGCACGCTGCCCGAGGAGGCCATGGTCTTCGCCCACGCGATGGGCCACCTCGAGGGCGGTGACGACCCGAAGGTGGCACCGGTGTGGGGGCTGCCGCGCTCGGTCGGCCCGGCCGGGCTGATCACCGCGAACGCGACCGACGTCCTCGCCTTCGCCCGCATGCACCTCAACGGCGGGCTCGCCGCCGACGGGACCCGCGTCCTGTCCGAGGACAGCGTGACGGCGATGGCCGACTACCAGACCGACTGCCCCGAGAAGCTGCTGCTCGGCGACTCCTGGGGGCTCGGCTGGTTCCGCTGCGACTGGAACGGGCACCGGGCGATCGGCCACGACGGCAACACCATCGGCCAGGCAGCGTTCCTCCGCCTGCTGCCCGAGGCCGGCCTGGCCGTCTCCCTCAACACCAACATCGGCTCCGCGATCCCCCTCTTCCAGGACCTCTACGAGGAGATCTTCGCCGAGCTGGCCGACGTCCGCCTGCCGGACCGCTTCGAGGTCCCCAGCGAGCCCGTCGACATCGACGCCACCCCCTACGTGGGCACGTACGCCCGCGAGTCCGTCACCGAGGAGGTCTTCATCGAGGACGGCAAGCCCTTCATGCGGATCACGGTCTCGGGCCCCGTCGCGGAGATCGAGGGCGCCGAGCCGGAGACCCACGAGCTGATCCCGGTGTCCGACGCGCTGTTCGGGATGAAGCCCGACAAGAGCGAGGCGTACTACCCCGTGCGCTTCTACTCGCTGCCGACCGGCGAGGAGTACCTCCACTTCGGCGCCCGGGCCACCCCGAAGAAGTCCTGATGCCGACTCCCTCTGCCGGCGTGGCGGCCGGCCTCGACCTGCTGCTCGCCGACGTGCGAGAGCTCGTCGAGGTCGAGTCGCCGTCGAGCGACCTCGAAGCGGTCGCTGCCTCCGCAGAGGCCGTGGCGCGGCTCGGGGAGCGCGTGCTCGGGGTCGGCCCGGAGCGGATCCCGATCGACGGTGTCGTCCACCTGCGGTGGCGGTTCGGTCCCGGTGGCACCCGGGTGCTCCTGCTCGGCCACCACGACACGGTGTGGCCGACGGGGACACTGGCGGTCCACCCGTGCGACGTGGCCGACGGCGTACTGCGCGGGCCCGGTTGCTTCGACATGAAGGCGGGCCTGGTGATGGCGTTCCACGCCGTCGCCACGCTGGCGGATCGTGACGGGGTCACGATCCTGGTCACCGGCGACGAGGAGATCGGCTCCCCGACCTCGCGCGCGCTGATCGAGTCCGAGGCGACCGGGGCCGCCGCGGCGCTGGTGCTGGAGGCCTCGGCGGACGGTGGCGCGCTGAAGACGGCCCGCAAGGGCACCTCGCTCTACGAGATCGAGGTGGTCGGCCGGGGTGCGCATGCCGGTCTGGAGCCCGAGAAGGGCGTCAACGCGACGCTGGAGCTGGCCCACCAGGTGCATCGGGTCGCGGCCCTCGCGGACAGCGACGCCGGGACGACGGTGACTCCCACGGCCATGACCGCGGGGACGACCACCAACACGGTCCCGGCGGCGGGACGCTTCGCGGTCGACGTGAGGGCCTGGTCCCAGGCCGAGCTCGAGCGGGTCGACGCGGCCCTGAGGGCGCTCGCTCCCGTCCTCCCCGACGCCCTCGTGGTGGTGCACGGCGGCATCAACCGACCGCCGCTGGAGGAGTCGTCGTCCCGGCACCTCTTCGCGCGGGCGAGCGCGCTCGCGTCACGGATGGGCCTGCCGCCCGTGACCGGCGCCGCAGTGGGTGGCGCCTCGGACGGCAACTTCACCGCCGGAGTCGGCGTCGCCACGCTGGACGGCCTGGGCGCGGTCGGCGGGGGCGCCCACGCCGCGGACGAGCACGTCCTCGTGGACCGACTCCTCGATCGGACGGCGCTGCTCGGTGCCCTGCTGACAGACGCGCTGGACGGGGTACCTGATGACGACTGAGTCCCGACGGTCCTACGAGGCGGCGGCCGCACGCTCAGGAGTCGTCGTCCGTGAGCTCACCGAGCTCGCCGAGCTGCACGAGGCCTCGGTCGTGCTGGGCGCGATCTGGGGGGTGCCCGACAAGCCGCCGATGAACGCCGAGCTGCTGCGGGCCCTCGCGAAGGCGGAGAGCTACGTGGCGGGGGCGTACGACGGTGCCACGATGGTCGGCGTCTGCGTGGGCTTCCACTCCACGCCGGCCGCCCGCGCGATGCACAGCCACATCGCCGGCGTGACCTCCGCCGTGGCGGGCCGCCATGTCGGATTCGCGCTGAAGCTGCACCAGCGCGCATGGTGCCTGGACCGTGGCATCACCCTGATCGAGTGGACGTACGACCCGCTCGTCGCACGCAACGCCTACTTCAACCTGAGCAAGCTCGGCGCGCAGGTCGCGGAGTACCTCCCCGACTTCTACGGCGTGATGGGCGACGGCATCAACCGCTTCGACGAGAGCGACCGGATCCTGGTCCACTGGCCGCTGGAGGACCCGGTCGTGGTCGACGCGTGCGCGGGCACGCCGCTGCGCCCCGTCGTACCGGCCGGCGCAGCCGCGTCATGGGTGGCCGTGCCGCCCGACGTCGAGGTGCTGCGGCTCGTCGACCTCGACCAGGCCCGGAGCTGGCGCCTGAAGGTGCGCGAACAGCTCACGACCGCCCTGGCCACCGGCGGCCACGTCGCGGGATTCGACCGAGAGCGCGGCTACCTCGTGCTCCCCACAGAAGGAGATCACACGTGAAGCTGCAGGGCGTCGAGCTGCGACGAGTGGCCATGCCACTGGTCTCGCCGTTCCGGACCTCCTTCGGGACCCAGACCGCACGCGACATCTTGTTGCTGCGTGCGGTCACCACCTCCGACCGTGGCGATGCGGAGGGCTGGGGCGAGTGCGTCGCCATGTCCGACCCGCTCTACTCCTCCGAGTACGTCGACGCGACGGCCGACGTGCTGCGTCGCTACCTGCTGCCCGAGCTGGCGGCATCCGCCGACCGGCTGGACCGGCACGGTGCCCACGCGGTGGGTGCGGTGCTCCACAAGTTCAAGGGCCACCGGATGGCGAAGGCCGCCCTCGAGATGGCGGTCCTCGACGCCGAGCTGCGGACCGAGGGCCGTTCCTGGGCGAGGGAGCTCGGCGCCGTCCACGATCGGGTGCCGTCCGGTGTCTCGGTCGGCATCTTCGACAGCATCCCGCACCTGCTCGACGTGGTCGACGGCTACCTGGCCGCGGGCTACGTCCGGATCAAGCTGAAGATCGAGCCCGGCTGGGACGTCGAGCCGGTGCGCGCCGTGCGGGAGCGGTTCGGCGACGACGTGCTGCTGCAGGTCGACGCGAACACGGCGTACACCCTCCGCGACGCCCGGCACCTCGCCCAGCTCGACGCCTTCGACCTGCTCCTCATCGAGCAGCCGCTCGAGGAGGAGGACGTGCTGGGCCACGCCGAGCTCGCCAGGCAGATCTCGACGCCGGTGTGCCTCGACGAGTCGATCGTCTCGGCACAGACCGCGGCGGCCGCCATCAGCCTGGGTGCCTGCTCGGTCATCAACATCAAGCCCGGCCGGGTGGGCGGCTACCTCGAGGCGGTGCGGATCCACGACCTCGCCGCCGCCCACGGCCTGGCCGTCTGGTGCGGCGGCATGGTCGAGACGGGCCTCGGACGGGCGGCCAACGCGGCGCTCGGGGCGCTGCCCGGATTCACCCTGCCGGGTGACATCTCCGCCTCCGACCGCTTCTACCGGACCGACATCACCGAGCCGCTCGTCCTGGAGGACGGCCACATGGCGGTGCCGACGGGTCCCGGGCTGGGCGTCCAGCCGATTCCGGAGGTCCTCAGGTCCGTCACGACCTCGACCGAGTGGATCCCGCTCTGAGCCTGCCGCGATGACGTACCCGCCTATCCTGACTTCCGTGAGCCAACGGCCGCGCGCGAGTCTCGGACGGGTCCTCGACGACCTGGGCGACTCCATGCTCGAGCTGGTCGCGGGTGACCCGGACCACGAGGGCGACATCGGCGGCGTCGTCATCCACGACCCCGAGGACGAGCCCGTCCACCCACCCGGTGCGCTGGTCCTCGGTGTCGGCGTGCCGGCCGCCGACCTCGCCGGCCTCGTCCGGGACCTGGGACGTCACGGCGCGGTCGGACTCATCGTCCGCGCGCCCGTGTCCGTCACCACGGACCTCGCCGGGGCGGTGGAGGAGGCCGGCGTCGCGCTCCTCGGCCTGCGTCGGGGCGCCACCTGGGCCCAGCTGACCGCGCTGCTGCGCTCGCTGCTCGCCGAGGGCGACATCGGCCCCGCCGAACCGGAGTCGCTCGGAGGTCTCCCGTCGGGTGACCTGTTCGCCGTGGCGAACGCCGTGGGGGCCCTGCTCGATGCGCCCGTGACCATCGAGGACCGCAGCTCGCGCGTGCTCGCCTTCTCCGGCCGCCAGGACGAGGCCGACCCGTCGCGGGTGGAGACGATCATCGGCCGCCAGGTCCCGGAGAGGTACGCCCGGATGCTGACCGAGCTCGGCGTCTTCCGCGAGCTCTACCGCGAGAACCGGCCGGTGGTCGTCGACCCGGCCCTGCTCGGCGCCGACACCATCAGCAAGCAGCGGGTCGCGATCGCGGTCCGCGCGGGCGACGAGGTGCTCGGCTCGATCTGGGCCGCGATGGACGGAGAGGTCACGCCCGAACGAGCGTCCGCCCTGCAGGATGCCGCCAAGCTCGTCGCGCTGCACATGCTGCGCGTGCGCGCCGGAGCCGACGTGCAGCGCCGCCTTCGTACCGACCTGGTCAGCACCGCCCTCGAGGGCGGTCCGGGCGCGGGCGACGCGCTGGCCCGCCTGGGGCTGGGCGGCAAGCAGGTCGTCGTCCTGGCCGTCTCCCTGCGCGCCGAGCCGCTGGCCGAGCAGGACGCGTCCAAGAACCCTCTCGGGGGGCTGGACCGGGTCGCCGACGCGCTCGCGGTCCACCTCTCCGCCGCGGTGCCCTCGTCGGCGGTCGCGGTCGTCGGCGGCATCGCGTTCGCCCTGCTCCCCGTGCACGGCGCAGGGCCGGACCCCGAGCAGCGGGCCGTGCGGCTGGCCGAGGACTTCTGCGAGCGGCTGGGCACGCGGCTGCCGACCGTGGTGGGCATCGGCGGGGTCGGAACCGACGTCGGCGGCGTGACGTCGTCGCGCGCCACGGCGGTCCGGGCGCTGCGAGTCCTCCGCGACGGCCACGCCCATCGTCGCGTCGCGCGGCTGCGCGACGTGCACACGGAGTCGCTCCTCCTCGAGCTCCGCGACCTGGCCGGCGCTCGTGGCGAGCGGCCGATGGGACCGATCGCCAGCCTGCAGGAGTACGACGAGCTCAACGACTCCGGTCTCACCGAGACGCTCGCGGCGTGGCTCGACGCACTCGGTGACGTCCGCGCCGCCGCTGCCACCCTCTTCATCCACACCAACACGCTGCGCTACCGCCTGCGTCGGGTCGAGGAGATCAGCGGCATCGACCTGGCCGACCCCGACCAGCGGTTCGCGGCCATGCTCCAGCTCCGGACGCTGACGCCG
>CAVUCQ010000003.1:0-1083358 GCA_963740115.1 uncultured Actinomycetota bacterium
TGGGTTCGAACCAGTGACCTCTTCGGTGTGAACGAAGCGCGCTACCACTGCGCCAATCGCCCGAGACGCCGGAACGATATCCCATCGCTGGGCGTCAACGGCAATCAGGGTTGCCCTGCCCTCAGACGCGGTTCCCCTGCCGCCCCGACGTCCGTGCGTCGTGGCGGTCGTCGATCTCGTGGCGGAGCTCCTCGACGGCCTCCGGCTTGCCGTGGAAGCGCCGATAGCTGTAGGCGATCAGGGCCAACGCGATGATGGCCGAGCCGATCTGGGTCACGCCCGTCCAGATGCCGCCGGGCAGCCACCACGTGTCGGACAACGGCCACCAGTCCGGCGAGGGCGGCTTGACGATCCAGAGCACCCCGAAGGCGGCCAGCACCACGGCGCCCAGGCACGAGGCGATGATCCGGGGCCAGGTCTCGACCCCCTCTGCCGCTCCCTGCAACGCCCGCAGCCGCACCGGCTCGACGCGGCGCTCCGCCCAGTCGTACTGCTGCGAGAGGAGGGCGAGGCCGGCGAAGATGCCCAGCAGTCCCGGACCGGGGAGGAAGATCGCGGCCACGCCGAGCACCAGGAGGGTCCAGCCGAGGCTCTCCAGAACGATGCGCTTGGCTGCCCCCGTCATGGGCAAAACCCTACTGGCCCACACCAGCGCGATGCGGGTTCCGTGCTGCGCGGCGCCGCCGACGGTTCGCCGGCTGGAGACCCTCGTCAGGTTTCGGTCAAGATCGTCATGACTCATGGTCAAGAACCGGTCTGGACCGGATCGGGTCATATTTGCCGGTTTCGCATCACGAGGGCGTCTGGATGCCGTCTCATGTGCAACCTGCCCAGGGAAAACCGAAGGAGCCTCGATGAACAAGTCCGGTGGCGGACACACTTTGTCCGACGTTGCGTTGGACATCACTGTCGAGTGCATGGACGAGCGTGGTACCCGCCACCAGATCGACACGGTGCTCGGCTACCGCAGCTCCGACCCGTTCGCCGTGGCCATGACCTTCGTCACCAGTGACGGCAACCTGGTCTGGACCTTCGGCCGTGACCTGCTCATGCGGGGCACCGAGTCCCCCGTCGGTGAGGGAGACGTGCACGTGGCCCCCGCCATCGGCCTCAGCGGTCGCGCGATGGTCAGCATCGAGCTCAGCTCGCCCGACGGCCACCTCGTGCTCCTCGCCCGCTCCAGCGACATCACGGCCTTCCTCGCCCGGACCATCGCCGTCGTCGCCCCCGGCATGGAGTCCGACTTCTTCGACGTCGACATGCTGATCACCCAGGTGCTGGCTTCCTGAGCCCTCGCCTACACGTGTGAGTGCTGCGCGATCCAGCTCGCGTGGAGCCCCGCGTAGACGCTGCCGACCTGCCTGACGAGCTCGGCGTGCGGACCACGCTGCACCACTCGGCCCCTGTCCACCACGATGACCTCGTCGGCGTTCTCCGCCGTCGAGAGGCGGTGGGCGATCGTCACCGACGTGCGCGACTGCATGAGGCGCTCGAGCGCCCGGCCGATCTGCATCTCCAGCGCCGGGTCGACCGCACTCGTCGCCTCGTCGAGCACGAGCAGGTCGGGATCCGCGAGGTGCGCGCGCAGCAGGGCGACGAGCTGCCGCTCTCCCGCCGACAACGACTCACCGCGCTGGCCGACCTGCGTCTGCAGGCCGCGCGGCAGGCCTGCCAGCCAGTCGTCGATCCCGAGCTGCACGGCAGACTCCCGGATCTCCTCCTCGGTCGCCTCGAGCCGGCCGTAGCGCACGTTGGCGGTGATCGTGTCGTCGAAGAGGAAGCCCTCCTGCGGCACCAGCACGACGCTGCGCCGCAGTGACCGCGCGTCGATGCGGCGTACGTCGACGCCGTCGAGCAGCACCGCGCCGTCGACCGGGTCCATGAGGCGGGTGAGCAGCTTGGCGAACGTGGACTTCCCGGAGCCCGTCTCACCGACGATCGCCACGCGCGTGCCGGCGTCGATGGTGAGGTCGACCTCGCGCAGCACCGGCGGGCCGTCGGGGTAGGAGAAGGAGACGTCCGCGAAGCGCACGTCGATCGGACCACGCGGCAGCTGCTCGCCGTCGGGGCCGGGGTCGACCAGGTCGGCCGGGGTCTCCAGGATGCCCAGCACGCGGCGCCAGCTCGCGATGGCGTTCTGGGCGTCGGTGAGGATCTGTGTGCCCATCTGCACCGGTCCCACGAACAGCGTGACCAGGAACGAGAAGGCGAGCACCCGGCCCGGAGTCATGTCGCCGGCGAAGCCGAGGAGCACGCCGATCACGATGACGCCGGCGTTGGCCAGGCCGGCGGAGAGGCCACCGAGGGAGAACGAGGTGACCGTGTAGGTCTGCGCGTGCGTGTAGGCGTCCTGCCAGTCCTGGATCGCGGTGTCGATCCTGGCCTGCGTGCGGTCCTCGACACCGTAGGAGCGGACGACGGCGGCGCCGACGACGGGCTCGGAGATCGCGCCGAGCAGCACGCCGACCTGGTGGCGTACGACGGTGTAGGCGGCCGACAGCTTCTTCTGGAACCACCGGATCGACAGGAACAGGGGCGCGAAGCAGAGCCACACCACGGCGGCCAGCTCCCAGCTGTAGACCAGCATGAGCACGGTCGCGACGAGCATCTGACCGATGCTGACCACGAAGATCAGGCCACCGAACACCAGGAACTGGCTCACCTGGTCGACGTCGGAGGTCACCCGCGAGACGAGCGCGCCGCGGCGCTCGGTGTTCTGGGTGAGCAGCGGCAGGTCGTGGACGTGGCGGAACGCCTTGGTGCGGAGCGTGGCCAGGCCGCGCTCGGAGGTGGCGAACAGCCGGCTCGTCATGCCGTAGGACGCCACGCTCGTGACGAGGATCGCGGTGGCCGCCAGCACCCCCATCCACACGACGTAGTCGAGGCGGGGTCCGCCCGGTGCGTTGAGCCCCCGGTCGAGGGTCTGCTGGACGGCGATCGGCACCACGATCTGGCCGCACGAGGCGATGACCGCGAGCAGCATCGTGGCGCCGAGGCCTTCGCGCAGCTCGGGCGAGTACTTCATGCCGAGGCGGATGGTGGCCATCGCACCGATGTCGGCGCCGGTGTCCATCCGGGTGCCGGAGGTGGGCGTCGTGAGGCTCATCGTGCGGTCTCCCCTGCGTCGGCGTCGACCTCGGCGTGGGTCGCGGCCTCGACCTCGTAGGCGTTGACGAGGTGCGCGTACGCCGGGCTGGCGATCAGCAGGTCGGCGTGGGTGCCGCGGCCGACGATGCGGCCCTCGTCGAGGTGCACGACCTCGTCGGCGAGCGAGATGGTCGCCTTGCGGTAGGCGACGACCACCAGGGAGGCCTCCGAGCCGTTGACGTCGTCTCGGAGCGAGGCGAGGATGCGGGCCTCGACCTCGGGGTCCACGGCGGACGTGGCGTCGTCGAGGATCAGCAGCCGGGGGCTGCGCACGAGCGCGCGGGCCAGCGAGAGGCGCTGGCGCTGACCGCCGGACAGCGACGTGCCGCGCTCGCCGAGCTGGGTGTCGAGCCCGTCGGGCAGGGCGGCGACGAACCCGTCGGCCTGGGCCGTGCGCAGCGCGGCCCACACCTGCTCGTCGGTCACGTCGGCGCCGAGGGTGACGTTGTCACGGACCGTGTCGTCGAACATGAAGGCGGACTGCGGCACCAGCGCGACGTCGCGGGGCAGCTGGCCCCTGCGCAGGCCCTTCACGTCGTGGCCGTCGATCCGGATCCGGCCCGCGTCGGGGTCGACGAGTCGGGTCATCAGGCTGGTGAGGGTGCTCTTGCCCGAGGCTGTCGCGCCGACGAGGGCCACGGTCCGTCCGGGCTGGACGTCGAAGTGCACGCCACGGAGCAGCGGGGCGTCGGCGTCGTAGGAGTAGTGCAGGTCCTCGACCTGGAGCAGGGCACCGGCCTCGGAGCGGGGCAGCTCGTCGTCGCCGTAGACCATGTTGCCCTGGGCGTCGAGCACGGCCTTGGCGCGGCGGTAGCCGACGACGGAGCGCGGGAACTCGCCGAGCAGCCAGCCGATGGCGCGGATCGGGAAGGAGACGATGGTGAGGAGGTAGGCGACGGTCACGACGTCGCCGGCAGTGGTCGCACCGCTGGTCACACGGGCCACGCCGACGGACAGGACCACGAGGACTCCGAGGCTGGGCAGGCTGGCGAGGGTGGGGTCGAAGATCGCGCGGATCCGGCCGGCGCGGATGTTGACGTCGCGCAGCTCGTGGGCCTTGGCACGGAAGCGGTCGGTCTCCTCGACCTCCCGGCCCAGGGTCTTGACCACCATGGCGCCGTCGAACGACTCGTGGGCGATCTCGCTGACCTCGGCGCGCAGCCCCTGCGCCCGGGTCATCAGCGGCGAGGCGTAGCGCTGGTAGAGCAGGTTGGCCACGACGACCGCCGGGAAGACCAGGAGCCCGACCAGGGCCATCACCAGGTCGGCGACGAACATCTGGACGACCGCGATCACCATCATCACGACGGTGCCCAGCGCCATCGGGAGCGGCATGATCGGCGCCCAGGCCGCCTCGACGTCGGAGTAGGCGTTGGAGAGCAGCTGGCCGGTCGGGTGGCGCTGGTGCCACTCCATGGGCAGGGAGAGGTACTGCCGGGTCACGCCGCGTCGGGTGTGCGACTGCATGCGGTAGTACATGATGCCGCCGCCCAGGCGGCGGGCCACGATGCCGACCGCGCGCAGGATCGCGACCGCCATGAACAGCGCGACCACCCAGAGCAGGAGGCTGGTGCTGATCTCGCCGTTCTCGAAGGCGGGGATCAGGACGTGCTGGGTCGACCAGCCGAGAACCCACGCGTCGGCGACGGTGAGGACGCCGAAGAGCACGGCACCGAGGGTGGCGACGGTGAAGATGCGCGGCTCGCGCTTGATGCCGACCCACAGGACGCGGAACCCGTCGAGAGTCGTGGTGGCCCGCAGCTCCGCATCCTCCGCCACCGGTGTCGCCCGCCCCCTCGTCGTCTCGCTCGTCCCGTACGTCCGTGCCGCGTCGGTTGCCGAGGGCAACCAACCGCCCGGGTCAGGCTATTCCTCGCCACCGACAGCGGGCCAATCGCCTCGGCAGAGCGTCAAGCGCGGATGCGGGACAGGAACGCGCGGGTGCGCTCCTCACGGGGGTCGCCGATCACGTGCTCGGGGCTGCCCTGCTCGTGGATCCTGCCGTCGTGGAGGAAGCAGACGTGGTCGGCCACGTCTCGCGCGAACCCCATCTCGTGGGTGTTGAGCAGCATGGTCACGCCGTCGCCCTTGAGCTCGGTGAGCAGGTCGAGCACCTCACCGACCAGCTCGGGGTCGAGCGCGCTGGTGACCTCGTCGAGCAGCATGAGTCGCGGGTTGGCCACCAGGGCCCGCGCGATCGCGACACGTTGCTGCTGGCCGCCCGACAGGTCGTCGGGCCGGGCCGCGGCCTTGTCGGACAGGCCGACCCGGTCCAGCATCGCCAGGCCACGCGACCGTGCCTCGTCGGAGCCCACCCCGTGGACCAGGCGCAGCGCCAGGGTGACGTTGCCGATGACGTCGAGGTGCGGGAAGAGGTTGTAGGCCTGGAAGACCAGCCCCATCCGCGAGCGCACCTCGTCGCCGTCCACCCGCGGGTCGGTGATGTCGCGGCCCTCGAAGGTGATCACCCCGTCGTCGACGACCTCCAGCAGGTTCACGCAGCGCAGCAGGGTCGACTTGCCCGACCCGGACGCCCCGATCAGCACGACGCACTGGCCCGGCTCGATCGTCAGGTCGACCTCGCGCAGGACGACGTGGTCACCGAAGGACTTGCGCACCCCCGCCAGCCGCAGCAGCTCGCTCACAGGTGACCTCCGGCTCCGTGGTAGCCCTTCTTGCGGGCGTAGCGGTCGGTGAGCCGCGCCATCGGGATGGTGAGGCAGCAGAACAGCACGCCGGCCACGACGTACGGCGTGTAGTTGAAGTCCAGCGCCGTCTCGATCTGCGCGGCGCGGATCGCGTCGGTGACGCCGAGCACCGCGATGAGGCCGGAGTCCTTCTGCAGCGAGACCAGGTCGTTCATCAGCGGTGGGATCACCCGGCGCCACGCCTGTGGCAGGACGACGTGGCGCAGCGTCTGGCCGTAGGACAGCCCGAGCGAGCGACCGGCGAGGCGCTGGCTCGGGTGCACCGACTCGATGCCCGCGCGGAAGACCTCGGCCACGTAGGCGGAGTAGGACAGCACCAGCGCCGAGCAGCCCCAGAACAGGTTCGAGGTCGGCACCCCGCTCAGCCCCAGCGCGGGACCACCGAAGCCCAGCAGGAAGATCACGAGGAGCAGCGGCAGGCCGCGGAACACGTCGACGTACGCCGTGCCGAGCAGGCGCAGCGGGAACGCCACGGGACCGCGGAGCGTACGGACGATCGCGACGGTCAGGCTGACGACCAGGATCAGGATCCAGCAGACGATCATCACGCGGATGTTGAGCCACAGGCCCTCGAGCACCGCCGGGAACGACGAGACCGCCTTGTCCCAGTCGAAGTAGGTCTCCTGGACGCGCTGCCAGCCCGGCGAGCTGACCACGGCTGCGACGATCGCCCCGAGCAGGAGCACCGTGCTGCTCGCCGCGATCACCGCGCTGCGCAGGGTGCGGCGTCGACGCCACTCGTCACGCTGGCGCTGGACCTCCGAGGGGTGCCAGTCGTCGGCGACCTGCTCGGTCCGCAGCTCCGACATCGAGGACCCGTCGCTCAGGAGAGCTCGGGAGCGCCCTGCTGGGCCAGCCACTCCTGGTTGATCTGGTCGAGGATGCCGTCCTCACGCAGGGCGTCGACCGCGGACGACACGCAGCCGGTCAGCGGGCTGTCCTTGCCCAGGACGGCACCGAACTGCTCGGGCTCGCCGTCGGGCAGGGGCAGCTGGCCGACGATCTTGCCGTCGTCGAGCTGCACCGCGGTCATGAAGTAGGCCGTCGGGAGGTCGACGACGATGCCGTCGATCTGGCCGTTCTGCAGGGACTGGACGGCCTGGTCGTTGGTGTCGAAGACCGCCGGGTCCTGCGAGGGCTGGATCTGGTCCGTGATGGCGGTGTAGCTCGTGGTGCCCACCTGGGCGCCGAGCTTGGCGTCGGCCAGGTCGGCGACGCTCGTCGCGCCGTCGATCGCGCTGCCCTTGTTGGTGATGACGGTCTGCACCACGTCGTAGTAGCCGGAGGAGAAGTCCACCGCCTTGCGCCGGGCCTCGGTGATCGACACCTGGTTGACGTCGAAGTCGAAGTCCTTCGGGCCCGGCTGGACGACCTTGTTGAACGGCACCTTCACCCAGGTGACCTGCTCGGCGGTGTAGCCGAGCTGCTCGGCGATGGCGTAGGCGACGGCCGACTCGTAGCCCTGACCGTTGGCCGGGTCGTTGTCGACGAACCACGGCTCGTAGGCCGGGTCGTCGGTGGCGATGGTGAGCGTGCCCGGGGTCACGGTCTCCATCGAGTCGGGAGTGCACTCGTCGGCGGCCGGCGACTCGGATTCGGAGGTCGGCTCCGACGCCGAGTCGGTGCTGGTGTCGGCCTCGTCGGTCGGGGCGCAGGCCGTGAGGGCGAGCGCGGCGGTCGCGAGGGCGGCGACGGCGAGGGGCCGGATCGAGCGGGGCCGGGGGGTCTTCAGCATGGCTGGATCCTACGACTCCGGCCTCGTCCAGCGGACGGGATGGCCGGCCGTGGACAGACCGGCCTTGACGTCGCCGATGCGCAGGGTGCCGAAGTGGAAGACGGTGGCCGCGAGCACGGCGTCGGCGCCGGCCTCCACGGCCGGCGGGAAGTGCTCGACGGCGCCCGCTCCGCCGCTCGCGATGACCGGGATCCCCACCTCACGGCGTACGTCCCGGATGAGCTCGAGGTCGAAGCCGTCGGTCGTGCCGTCGGCGTCCATCGCGTTGAGCAGGATCTCGCCCGCACCGAGCTCGGCGGCGCGCACCGCCCACTCGATCGCATCGATGCCGGCGCTCCTGCGCCCGCCGTGGGTGGTGACCTCGAAGCCGCTCGCCGTCCCTGCGGCACGTCGGGCGTCGACGCTCAGCACCAGCACCTGGTTGCCGAAGCGGTCGGCGATCTCGGCGACCAGCTCCGGGCGGTGGATCGCGGCCGTGTTGACCGCGACCTTGTCGGCCCCCGCGCGCAGCAGCCGGTCGACGTCCGCGACGCTGCCGACGCCGCCGCCGACCGTGAGCGGGATGAAGACCTCCTCGGCACAGCGGCTGACCACCTCCATCGTGGTCGCGCGACCCTCGTGCGATGCGGAGATGTCGAGGAAGGTCAGCTCGTCGGCGCCCTCCGCGTCGTACAGCCGGGCGAGCTCGACCGGGTCACCGGCGTCGCGCAGCTCGGTGAAGTTCACTCCCTTGACCACCCGGCCACCGTCGACGTCCAGGCAGGGGATCACGCGGACGGCGAGGCTCATGGCGTGCCCTCCCCCGTGCCCCTCGTCAGGGCCAGCGCGTCCTCGAGGGTGAACCGGCCCTCGTAGAGCGCCGTACCGGCGATGGCGCCCTCGACGCCCTCGTCGACGAGGCCCATGAGCGCGCGGATGTCGTCGAGCGTGGTCACCCCGCCGCTGGCCACGACCGGCTTGCTGGTGGCCGCGCAGACGTCGCGGAGGAGCTGGAGGTTGGGCCCCTGGAGCATGCCGTCCTTGTTGACGTCGGTGACGACGTAGCGGGCGCAGCCCTCGGCGTCGAGGCGCGCGAGCGTCTCGTAGAGGTCGCCGCCCTCGCGGGTCCAGCCACGCGCCGCCAGGGTCGTGCCCCGGACGTCGAGGCCGACGGCCACCCGGTCGCCGTACGTCGCGATCGCGCGCGCGCACCACTCCGGCTGCTCGAGGGCGGCGGTGCCGATGTTGACCCGTCGACAGCCGGCGGCCATCGCTGCCTCCAGCGACTCGTCGTCGCGGATGCCGCCGCTCATCTCGACCTGGATGTCGAGCGTGCCGACGATCTTCGCCTGGAGCTCGCGGTTGTGGCCGTGCCCGAAGGCCGCGTCGAGGTCGACGAGGTGGATCCACTCCGCCCCGGCGTCCTGCCAGCGCAGCGCCGCCTCGACGGGGTCGCCGAAGCGCTTCTCCGACCCGTCCACGCCCTGCACCAGCTGGACGGCCTGGCCGCCCTTGATGTCGACGGCGGGCAGGAGCTCGAGGTAGGGCCGCTCGGGGGTGCTGGGCATGGGTCGATCCTAGGAGCGACGGACTCGGCACGTGCGACCGCTGCGGTCCGGCGAGACAGCCGGTACGCGGCGCTTCACCACTGCGGCGAGTCGAACCAGTCCGCGAAGTCGGAGAACGCGCCGGCGCCCATCGCGGGCATCAGCACGAGCGGAAGGACCACGACCAGCACGACGAACGCGATCACCCCGAGCCAAGGCCGACCCTTGACCCCGTGCAGGAAGCCGCCGGCTGCGGCTGCGGGAGCCACGAAGGGAAGGGACGTCGGGAGCTGCCACAGGCACCACGCGACCACGCAGCCGTAGAGCGCCAACCCCACCACGCGCACAGCCGCCGCGCTCAACCACGACCGCGATCGCACCGCGGCCTCCCCAGCATGGCGGCGGACATCAGACATCGGCAGGTGACACTCGCGGCAGGCGGCGGCGGTCTGCGGCACCTCGGACGCACACAGCGGACAGGTCAGGGCCTTGGCTGAATGGCGTTGTGTCTCTGGCACGGCGGCAGGTTATGCGCGATGCAGCGATTCAGAGAGCAGAACGGCGAAGTCCATCGCGCAGGGTCGGTTCGGTCCGGCGGGTTCGACGACCTGTGCAGGTGAAGGACAGGGAGGCCGCAAACTCGTCTCCCGGCATGCCTGTGGCCCCGCCGTCCGTGGAGTGGCGGGGTGTGGGGCGGGGTCATGGTCGCTCGGGCGGCCTGGGTTCGGGGTCGAGTGGGGTGGTGCCGGTGTGGTCGCGGCGGTAGCGGTGGCCGTGGGGGCTGGTCCACTCGAACACTCCGGGTGCGATGACCTGGTAGTGCCAGGCGGTGTGGGTCTTGAGGCGGTGGTGGAACCGGCACTCGGCGGCGAGGTTGTCGGTCTCGGTCGGTCCGGGTTGTGGTCGGCCTTCTGCTGTCGGCGTCGTGGTCGTAGGCGATGACGTGGTCGATGTCGCAGCCCCGGGCCGGGCGGGTGCACCACGGGAACACGCACGTGCGATCGCGGAGAATGACCTGTTCGCGGATCCGGTCCGGAACTGGTAGCCGGGCGCGGTGAGCTGGGTGTTGAGGTCGATGACGGGCTTCACGGTCACCTTGGTGCGGCTGTCGCCGCACCAGGCTCGGACCTGGTCGAGCAGCACCAGCCGCTGGCCCTCCTCCAACCGCCCCGTGGGACCGAACACCGTCGCCTTGCCCGTCGGCCTCGGGCGTCGAAGTGGGCGTGCAGCACCACCTCCCGCGCAACAGGAAGGCCGTCGGTGTCCCGCGGGCCGGTGTGACCTTGGGTGTGGAGGTCGAGCGCGGTCTGGGTGCGCGCCAGGTCACCGAGCGCGGCGGCACGGCGGGCGTCGAGGGACAGGCCCGATCCGAGGGCCTTGAGGGTGGCGGCGCCGTGGGCCAGCACCCGCTCCAGGTCGAGGGCGTCGGCGAGGTCGAGCTCGGCCTCGAGCCGCATCGTGCCGGCGTAGTGCACGTCCTCGGAGTGCAGGGTGGCGTGGCGGGGGTCGACGGCGAGGTAGCCGTCCTCCGGATCAGCAGCCGGGTCGGGAGTGTCGAGGTGGTAGCGCTTGATGGCTTCGGCGACGAGCCGGTCGAGCTGCGCGGGGCCGACCTTCCCGGCCACGGCCGCGACCTGGACATCGACCCACCCGGCCGCCTCGACGGTCAGAGCAGGCGCTGCGTGGATCGTGGCCTCGGCGACCGACCGCGCCCGCCACGCCGGCACCCGACCGGCCTGCACCTGAGCCCACAGCCGCGGCAGGCGGTGACGCAGCTCCAACGCGTGGCCGATCAGCCGCTTCGCCGACACCGTCGAGATGCCAAGAACCGCGCCGAGCTCGGCGACGCAGAACTCCGCCACCGCCGGGCAACCCTCACCCGCGATCGGCTCCTCGTGCTCGCATCCAGCGACCGTGAACGTCGCCGCGTGATAGATCGACTCCGGCGGGTGCAGGTCGGCCCACCGGGCGGCGAGGGCCAGCGACGAGCGGCGGCGGCACGTCCTCGCTCGGCCCGTGCGGCGCGGATCGAGGCGAGCAGAGCGGAGGCGTCGAGGTCGTCGTCGACCTCTGCTCCGTGTGCTGCTTGCCAGCGTCTCGATCATGTGTTCGATTCTAGACGGCGCCACCGACAGTCGACCTCCTGGTGACTGGGCGATCGAGCGTGGTTTCGAGGCTCGCTCCGCTCGCACCTCAACCACCGATGAGGCCAGCTCGCACCTCAACCACCGATGAGGCCAGCTCGCACCTCAACCACCGAACGCTGCCCTCGGACCCAACCACCGAATCGACGGGCCTCGCACCTCGACCACCGAGGGACCCGCCGCTCGCGGTGGCTACGGTGAGCAGCATGATGGCCGACCGCTGGGGTGTCACCGATGCCGAGACTGGGCGGCACTACGGCTGCGACGACTTCGTCACCGCTCCCACCCTGGCAGCCTGGCGTGGTGTCACCGTGCACGCCGATCCGGCCGTCGTGTGGGCGCGACTGCGCCAGGTGCGGCTGGCGCCCTACTCCTACGACCTGATCGACAACCTCGGCCGACGCTCGCCGCGCGCGCTGCGCGAGGTGGCCGACCCGGTCGTCGGCGACCCGTTCACCCGAGCGTTCGGGCGCGACCAGGGACGGGTGGTCGCTGTCGACCCGGGACGCGAGCTGACCGCCACGATCATGCGCGCGCACATGTCGTACGCCGTCCTGCCGGGCGCCGACGGCACCCGGCTCGTCCTCAAGGTGGTCGCCCGTACCCGCAAGTGGCTGGCGCCGGCGTTGTCACTCGGCGACCTGGTGATGGCCCGCAAGCAGCTGATGACCCTGAAGCAGCTCGCGGAACGGGACGCAAGGACGTCCTAGCGCCAGGCCGGTGCCACCTCGCGCCGGTAGCGCCGGGCCAGCAGCAGCGTCAACAGGGTGACGACCGGTCCCGGGATGGTCGAGCGCAGCGACGTCCGCTCCCGCTCTCCCGCGCCGTCCTGCATCCACGCCAGCGCATTGGCGGCGTCGACGATGCTGGCGGGTCGGAGCTTCTTGGTCATCGCCTTCCACTCGGGGTCGTCCTCGAGCTCCGCGGCGATCGGCTCGACGTCGCGCTCCTCGTGCTCGAGGTGACGGTTGACCACGCCCTCGCACTCGCGCACCTCGTCCGCCGCTGCCGAGGCCTGCGTCGAGGTCGGTGAGGCCACGACCGCGTCGATGGCGGTGGAGGCCGAGGCGAGTGCGTGCTTCATCGCCACGTGCTCGGACTCCATCTGCTCCAGCAGCACACGGTCGAATCCGCGCTTCTCGAGGAACGGCCAGATGTTGTCGTCCTCGGCCTCGTGGTGGTGGGTCAGCTCGCGGACCAGGTTGC
Source organism: uncultured Actinomycetota bacterium (assembly GCA_963740115.1). Lineage (GTDB taxonomy): Bacteria > Actinomycetota > Actinomycetes > Propionibacteriales > Nocardioidaceae > Nocardioides. The sequence goes on from CAVUCQ010000003.1 coordinate 12,467, forward strand.
GCCACGCCACCTGGATCTGCCGCGCCCGCGCGGAGTCGCCGTCGGGCAGCGCTCGCAGAGCCTGTTGCGTGCGAGTGACATCGCGGCGCACAGCGGCGTGGATGATCTGGTTCATGCTGAGCTGTTCGGTCATGACGGGACGCTAGCGGCGTCGATGCCGCGACGGCGACCCCATTTCTCAGGAGGTCGGGCGGAAGCGATCCGCGTGTTGGCGGGACACGTCCGCGCCGCGCCGACACAATCCGCGTGACGACCACGGGGGAACGGACACACGATGACTCGACGACCTGCACGTGCACTCACAGCCCTGGCGCTCACCGCGGCCGTCGTGGCCGCGAGCGCCGGCACGGCTTCGGCCGAACGCTGGTGGGGAGGCGACCTATCGGGCGATGTACAGCAGGTCGGCTTCTCGCCCGAGCCGCCGCCGTGCGGGACGGTGAGGCAGTCGGCGGCGCCCCAGGACGCCGCGACCGACATCGTCGGGCTGTCGGTGCGCCACGAAGAAGACACCGTCGACGTCCGCGTGCAGTTCCGGGACCTGACTCCCCTGTGGGGGGACCGTCGACTCACGCTCGACCTCGAGACCGACCGGCGCGACTACCAGATCACCATCCAGCGGTGGCGGGAGCGCGGCCCGCTCGAGACGACTGTTGCCATCGCGCCCCGCGCGCCGGAGGAGGTGGACGAGTGCGGCACCTACTACACCGTCCAGCTCATCGTTCCGTGCCCCGACCTGCTGATGACCCGGTCGCCCGATCGCGAGGTGGTCTCCATCATCCTGCCGCGCACGTGCGTCGGTGGTCCACGCTGGGTCAGGGCCGGGGCACGCAACTACCGGACGGTCCAGGACCGGTTCCGGAGCGACGTGTGGGGCACCAGCGGCCTCGATCCTGTCGCGTACACCGGCCCCTTCGGCACCCGGGTCCGGCACGACTGACGGACGTCAGGCGGTCAGCGAACCCACCCAGTTCCTCAGCAGCGCCGCGCCCGCGTCCCCCGACTTCTCGGGGTGGAACTGGGTCGCGGACAGCGGCCCGTTCTCGACCGCGGCGACGAACCGGTCGCCACCGTGCTCGGCCCACGTCACGAGAGGAGCGGCCGTGCGGTCGTTGGTGACCAGCTCCCAGTCCCGTACACCGTAGGAGTGCACGAAGTAGAAGCGCTCGTCCTCCACCCCCGCGAACAGGCGCGAGCCGTCCGGCACCTCGACGGTGTTCCAGCCCATGTGCGGCACCACGTCGGCCTCGAGCCGGGAGACGAGGCCGGGCCACTCACCGCAGCCGTCGGTCTCGACGCCGTGCTCGACGCCCCTCGCGAAGAGGATCTGCATGCCGACGCAGATGCCGAGCACCGGCCGCCCGCCGGCGAGGCGCCGCCCGATGATGCGCTCGCCCTTGATGGCGCGCAGGCCCGCCATGCAGGAGGCGTACGCCCCCACGCCCGGCACGACGAGCCCGTCCGCGTGGAGCGCGGTGTCGAAGTCGCTCGTGAGGGTCACCGACGCGCCGGCCCGCTCGACGGCGCGCACGACCGAGCGCAGGTTGCCGGACCCGTAGTCCAGGACGACGACGTCCGCGGTCACAGGCTCCCCTTCGTCGACGGCACACCCGTCTCCCGGGGGTCGAAGGCGATCGCGTCGCGGAACGCCCGCGCGAACGCCTTGAACTGGGTCTCGACGATGTGGTGCGGGTCGCGGCCCGCGAGCACGCGCACGTGCAGGCCCAGGTGCGCGTGGTGCGCGATCGACTCGAAGACGTGGCGCGTCAGCGACCCCTGGTAGGGCACGCCGCCGTTGCCGCCGCCGATCGCGACGTACGCCTGCCCCTCCGGCTCGCCGCTGTGGACGCAGAACGGACGCCCCGACACGTCGACGACCGCCTGGACGAGGGCCTCGTCGAGCGGGACCGTCGCGTCGCCGAAGCGGCGGATGCCGGCCTTGTCGCCGAGTGCCTCGCGCAGGGCCTGGCCCAGCACGATCGCGGTGTCCTCCACCGAGTGGTGCGCGTCGATGTGGGTGTCGCCGTTGGTGTGCACCACCAGGTCGAGGAGCGAGTGTCGGGCGAACGCGTCGAGCATGTGGTCGTAGAAACCCACGCCCGTGCTGACCTGGGCGCGCCCGGTGCCGTCGAGGTCGACCTCGACCTTGACCTGCGACTCCTGGGTCTTGCGCTCGATGCTGGCCGTGCGGCTCATGCTTGCTCCTTGGTCACGTCCGTGAGTGCCTGCCTGAATGCTGCCATCTCGTCCTCCGTGCCGATCGAGACCCGCAGCCACCCGTCGGGACCGGTCTCACGGATCAGCACCCCGCGGTCGACGAGTCCCTGCCAGACCGCGTGCCGGTCGGCGAAGCGACCGAAGAGCACGAAGTTGGCGTCGGAGTCGGCGACCTCGAGCCCCTGCTCACGGAGCCAGGCCACGGTCGCGTCACGCTCGATGCGCAGGTCGTCGACCCGGCCGAGCAGCTCCGGGGCGTGCCGCAGCGCGGCCAGCGCGGTCGCCTGGGTGACCGCGGAGAGGTGGTAGGGCAGCCGGACGACGCGGATCGCGTCACAGATCGCCGGGTCGGCGGCGAGGTAGCCGAGGCGCGCCCCGGCCAGCGCGAAGGCCTTGCTCATGGTGCGGGTGACGACGAGGTTGCGGTGCTGCCCCAGCAGCTCGAGCGCGCTCGGGGTCCCGGCGCGGCGGAACTCGCCGTAGGCCTCGTCGACCACGACGACGCCACCGGGCTCGTAGGAGGCCGCCGCCTCGCAGAGCATGGTCACCGCCTCGGGCGGCAGGGCGGTGCCGGTCGGGTTGTTGGGGCTCGGCAGCAGCACGACCGCGGGTCGGCGCTCCTCGACCAGCTTGCGCGCAGCGTCGAGGTCGAGCGAGAAGTCCTCGGCGCGGTGGCCGACCTGCCACTCGGTGAGGGTGTCGCGGGCGTACTCGGGATACATCGAGTACGTCGGCGCGAACGACAGCGCCACGCGACCGGGCCCGCCGAAGGCCTGGAGCAGCTGGAGCATGACCTCGTTGGACCCGTTGGCCGCCCACACCATGTCGGACGTGATGTCCGTGCCGCCGGAGGTCTCGAGGTACGCCGCCAGCGCGCCACGCAGCTCGGTGAACTCGCGGTCGGGGTAGCGGTTGAGGGAGGCCGCGGCCTCACCCACCGAGCGCGCGATGTCCGCGGCGACCTCGGACGACGGCCCGTAGGGGTTCTCGTTGACGTTGAGCTGCACCGGCGCCTGCTCGAGGGAGAGCTGGGGCGCGCCGTAGGGCTCGATCCCCTGCAGCTCCTCGCGCAGGGGTGGGAAGGACGCGCTCACCGGTCCGGCCGCGTGGAGTCGAACCGTACGCTGACCGCCTGGCCGTGGCCGGGCAGGTCCTCGGCCTCCGCGAGCGTCACCACGTGGTCGGCGACCTCGGCGAGGGCGGCCCGGGAGTAGTCGACGACGTGCACCGAGCGGGTGAAGGCCCGCACCGAGAGCCCGCTGGAGTGGCAGGCACATCCGGCGGTGGGCAGCACGTGGTTGGACCCGGCGCAGTAGTCGCCCAGCGACACCGGCGCCCACGGGCCGACGAAGATCGCGCCGGCGTTGCGCACGCGTGCCGCCCGGGCGGCGGCGTCGCGGGTGTGGATCTCGAGGTGCTCGGCGGCGTAGGCGTTGACGACGTCGAGGCCCTGGTCCATGTCGTCGACCAGCACGATGCCCGACTGTCGCCCCGCCAGCGCCGTGCGGATCCGCTCGGTGTGGCGGGTCGCGAAGACCTGCTTGTCGAGCTCGGCCTCGACGGCGTCGGCGAGCACGAGCGAGTCGGTCACCAGCACGGAGGCGGCCATCGGGTCGTGCTCGGCCTGGCTGATCAGGTCTGCGGCGACGAAGGCCGCCTCGGCGGTGTCGTCGGCGAGGATGGCGATCTCCGTCGGACCGGCCTCCGAGTCGATCCCCACCACGCCGCGCAGCAGCCGCTTGGCGGCGGCGACGTAGATGTTGCCCGGGCCGGTGACGAGGTCGACCCGCTCGCACGGGCCCGCGCCGTGGGCGAACATGGCGATCGCCTGCGCGCCGCCGACGGCGTAGACCTCGTCCACCCCGAGGAGGGCGCAGGCGGCCATGATCGTCGGCTCGGGCAGTCCGTCGCGGTTCTTCTGCGGCGGGCTCGCCAGTGCGATCGAGCGGACGCCCGCCACCTGGGCGGGTACGACGTTCATCACGACGCTGCTGACCAGCGGAGCCAGGCCGCCGGGGACGTAGAGCCCGACACGGTCGATCGGCACCTTGCGGTGCGTCACCGTGGCGCCGGACGCGACCTGGCTGGTCACGTCGTGCTCGAGCTCGGCCTCGCTGGTCTCGCGCAACCGGCGGATCGACTCCTCCAGCGCCGCGCGGACGGCCGGGTCGAGCTCGGCCAATGCGCCTGCGAGGGCTTCCCGCGGCACGCGGATGTCGACCGTCTCGACCCCGTCGAAGCGGGCGGAGTACTCGGTGATCGCGTCGACCCCACGGGACCGGACGGCGTCGATGATCGGCTGGACCTGGTGCGTGGCGGCCTCGACGTCGAACTCGGCGCGCGGAACGCTCGCGCGGTAGTCGACGGACGCCTGATCGGCGCCCCTCAGGTCGATGCGACGGATCAGGGACATGCCGCCGAGTCTAGGTTCCCCGGCGGGTCGGCCCCACGTCGCGGGCGCACCGTGGACACGAGTGGTTAGGTAGTCGTGTGAGCGATCCACTGCCGATGTTCCCGCTCAACAGCGTGGTGTTCCCGGGCATGAGCGTGCCGCTCCACGTCTTCGAGGACCGCTACCGGCTGCTGGTCAACCACCTCCTCACCGTCGACGACCCCGCCGGCCGGGTGTTCGGGACGGTCGCGATCCGCGAGGGCTACGAGGTCGGCGACCACGGCGCCCAGTCCGTCTACCGGGTCGGGTGCCTCCTGCAGCTGACCGAGGCCGACCGTCGTGACGACGGCACCTTCGACATCGTCGCGGTCGCCCGGGAGCGCCTGATGCTCGAGGAGATGAAGCGCGGCGTCGACTTCCCGCAGGGAGTCGTCGCGGTGCTGCCGGAGCCCGAGGTCGAGGTCCCCGCCGAGGTGCTCGACCGGGCCCGCGCCACCTTCACCGCGTTCCGGGTGGCGATGACCGAGCTGCAGGGCGACCCGTTCAGCGGCACCCTTCCCCGCGACCCGGACTACCTGGCGTGGACGTTGTCGGCGCTGACTCCCCTGCCGATGGCGGAGCGGCAGTCCCTCCTCGAGGCCAGCGACGCCACCGAACGCCTCGAGCGCGTCACCCGGCTGCTGACCGAGGAGCTGCGGGCGATCAACGTCATCCCGTCGCTGCCCGCCACCCAGGTGGCGCGGACCGCCTGGTCGCCCAACTGAGCCGTCGGACGCCGGCGATGGGCAAGAAGGAACGCGTGAGCTCACGCGGTGGCGGCGGTACGCCGGCCACGGTCGCGCTCACCGCCGCCGGGATCGCCTTCGAGGTGCGGTCCTACGAGCACGATCCACGCGCGGCGTCGTACGGCATGGAGGCCGCCGAGGCGCTGGGCGTCGACCCGGCACGGGTCTTCAAGACCCTGCTGGCGTCGGTGGACGGGAAGCTCGCCGTCGGCATCGTGCCGGTCTCGGGCCAGCTCGACCTGAAGGCACTGGCCAGGGCGCTGGGCGGCAGCAAGGCGGTGATGGCGGAGGTCGCCGCCGCCGAGCGGGCGACCGGCTACGTCGCGGGTGGGATCTCCCCGATCGGCCAGAAGCGAGCACACCCGACGGTGCTGGACGCATCGGCCCTCGGCCACGACACGATCCTGGTCTCGGGTGGACGGCGCGGCTTCGACCTCGAGCTCGCGCCGCGCGACCTGGTCGCGATCACCGCCGCGGTGACCGCCACCATCGGTCGCTGACACCCGGCCCGACCGACCGGGCCGGTGGGTCAGCGATGGGTGGGTCAGTCGGTGGTCAGCTTGACCAGGCCGTGGATGACGTCGCCGTCCACCCACCCGCTGACGCCGAAGGCCGACAGCGGCGCCACGTTGTCGCTGACCTCCGGCATGTCGCGGGTGACCCGCACCAGCCAGTTGTCGTCGGCGTCGAAGTTGACGTAGAGGACCGACTGGGCCTCGCCGTCCTCGACGACCTCGGCATAGTCGTCGCTCCCGCCCAGGTCGCCGCCGCCCTCGAGCGCGTCGCGGTAGTCGTCCTGGAGCGCGAGCACGGTGTAGCCGTCTCCCTCGGAGACCTGCATGAGCTCCGCCAGCTCGGGGCCGGCCAGCGTCGCGACCTTGTCGAGCACCGCCTGGATCTCGTCGGCGTCGCCCTTGATGCGCATGCCCACCGGGACCTCGCCCGGGCCGCCGTTGGCGATGGCGTCGGGGTCGATGCCGCTGCCCAGCGAGAGGGTCACGCCGTCGCCCAGGAGGGTCTCGAGGTCCTCGGGGAAGGCGAGCCCGGTCTCGGCCTCGAACTGCGCCAGCTGCTCGTCGATGGCGGCACTCTCGTCGGGCACGCTGGACTTGATGTAGTCGAGCATCGCGTCGGCCCAGCCCTCCTTCAGGGCGAGGCCGAACGCCGCGACGGTGTCGTCCGGCAGGCTGCCGACCATGTCGACGCCCGCGTCGCTCTCGAGGAACTTGGTCATGTCCTCCTGGTAGTTGGACATGGCGTACTCGATCTCGACGGAGCCGTCGTCGAACCGGACGGTGGCGGCCATGCCGTCGAACTCGTCGATCATCTGCTGGAGCTGCTCGGGCACCTCCTCCCCCGTCGTGGGCACGCCGCCGAGCATGGCGCCCATGCCGGCCGCGTCCTCGACGTACTGGGCCGCGGCCTTCGCGACGTAGACGGACATGAAGCCGTCGTCGCCGGCCTCGCCGGTCCACTGCTCGAAACCGGCGTCGGCGGCGAGGGTGGCGCCATCCGCAGCGTCCACGACCTGCTGGGCGATCTCCTCGGTCTCGGCCAGCACCAACCAGTCGCCGTCGACCACCCAGCCGCCGACCTCGGGCTCGGTCCCCGGCTCGGTCCCGGTGGCACCCTCACCAGCGGGGTCGCACGTCTCGATGAGGGCGGCGACGCCGTCCTCGGCCCTGTCGGCGTCGGTCACCTGGACGACACCGACCGGGGTCGGCTCGTCCTCGCCGAGGTCGACGGCGGCCATCGCCGCGCGGGAGCCGAGCCAGGGCTTGACGTCCTCCGCGTAGTCGAGGCCCTCGCACCCACCCGACTTGGTGATCTCCTCGAAGAACCGCTCGCGGAGGTCGTCGTCGGTCTCGAGGTCGATCTCGTCGGTGAACGCCGGGAACTTGCGCAGGGTCTTGATCGCCTCGATCTTCTGACCCCCGCTGGGGTCGAGGTCGACGCTGAAGTAGGCGATGGTCGAGTCGGGCAGCGCCTCCGCGGGCTGCGAACCGGTGGCGAAGAAGCTCGTGGCGGCCCACGCCCCACCGGCGACGACCGCGCCTCCGACGAGGAGCGCACCGACGGCGATGAGCCGCTTGCGGTTGTCGTCGCGGTGGTCGGACTCGGTCTCGATGGGACCCGAGTCGTCAAGGTACTCAGCGCCACCCGGCGTCATGCTCATGAAAGTCCTGCTCCCCCGTCACGCGAGTCCCGAGTGGTGTCGGAACCGCCCTGATCTGTCGCGGTCAGCCTACCCGCGAGGACGCCGCGCCAACCCCCGACTTGCGAAGAGATACGTCGCGACCAGACCAGTCATCGCGCCCGCGGGCAGGGCCACCAGCGCCGTGGACCGGTAGGGCGCGAGGCCCTCGTCGGGGGCGTTCAGCGCCAGGTCGCCGGAGAGCGGCGTGTAGTCGGGCTTGCCCGCGGCCAGCGCCTGCGGGTCGGCCGGACCGAGGCTGGTGCCCACGGCGTACATCACGATCCCCGCGAGCGCGGCCGCGACGAGCACGACGAGCACGGTCGCCAGCTCCTGGCCCCGCCGGATGCCCGCCAGCACGGCGAGGACGAGACCCAGCGGGAACGCGATCAGCACGAACAGCGCGACGCCCTGGAAGGCGACGTCCGGACCCGCGGGCTCGAGGTACCAGCTGCCTTCGTAGGTCACGCCGGCGGGAGCGTCCCAGAGGCGCTCCCACAGGACCCCGGCCAGCGCTCCGGCGGCGAGGAAGACGACCACCACGACGCCGTGCCGCAGGAGCGGACGTACGCCGGGCTCCTGGCCCTGCGCCACCTCGGGCCGCGTGTCGGCCACCTCGCTCATCCCGTCAGGCACCCGGGCCCGAGCAGCTGCTTGAGGTCGGCGAAGAGGGCGGGGCTCGGGCTCACCCTCAGGTTGTCGTCGAGCCGGAGCACCTTCGTGGAGCTGCGGGTGAGCAGGCGCAGCTGGACCTCGGTCATGCCGGGGTGCGTGCCGAGGACGTCGCGGAGCTGCGCCACCACCGGCGGCGTGCAGCGGGTCGAGGGCAGGCTGATCACCACTGGTCCGGAGGGGCCCTGGTTGAGGTCGGGAGCCGTCACCTCCTGGGCCCGCAGCTCGGGCTGGTCCTTGTCGCGGGAGAGCTGTCCCTTGATCCGCACGACCTGGTCCTCGACCAGCAGCGTCGAGGCCAGGGTGTAGGCGCTGGGGAACAACAGCACCTCGATGGCGCCGTCGAGGTCCTCGAGGGTGATGGTGGCCCACGGGTCGCCGCGCTTGGTGATCTTGCGCTGCACCGAGGTGATCAGGCCGCTGACGGTGAGCGTCGAGCCGTGGGCCCGCTCCTCGTCGAGCATGAGCTGGCCGATGGTGCAGTCGGTGCCCTGGGAGAGCACGTGCTCGAGCCCGAGCAACGGGTGGTCCGAGACGTAGAGGCCGAGCATCTCGCGCTCGTGGCCCAGCAGCGTCATCTTGTCCCAGTCGTCGATGTCGGGGATGGTCACGCTGACGCCGAAGCCCGCGTCGTCGTCGCCCAGCCCGCCGAACAGGGAGTCCTGGCCGATCGCCTCGTTCTTCTTGAGGTCGACGAACTGGTCGACCGCGGTCTCGTGGACGGCAGCCAGGGCACGGCGCTTGTGCTTCATGTCGTCGAACGCGCCGGCCTTGATCAGCGACTCGACGACGCGCTTGTTGCACACCAGCGCCGGGACCTTCTCCATGAAGTCGTTGAAGTCGGCGTAGCGGCCCTTCTCCTCGCGGGCGGCCACGATGCCGTCGACGACGTTGCTGCCGACGTTGCGCACGGCGGTGAGGCCGAAGCGGATGTCGTTGCCGACCGGCGTGAAGTTGGCGTGGGACTCGTTGACGTCGGGCGGCAGGACCTGGATCTTCATCCGGCGACACTCGTTGAGATAGATCGCCATCTTGTCCTTGTCGTCCTTCACCGACGTGAGGAGCGCGGCCATGTACTCGGTCGGGTAGTTGGCCTTCAGGTAGGCGGTCCAGTAGGTGATGACGCCGTAGGCGGCCGAGTGCGACTTGTTGAAGGCGTAGTCGGAGAACGGGAGCAGGATCTCCCACAGCTTGTCGATCGCAACCTGCGGGAAGCTGCGCTGGAGCATGCCGGCCTGGAAGCCGGCGTACTGCTTGTCGAGCTCCTCCTTCTTCTTCTTGCCCATCGCGCGGCGCAGGTTGTCGGCGGCACCCAGGGTGAAGCCGGCCAGCACCTGCGCGATGGCCATCACCTGCTCCTGGTAGACGATGAGGCCGTAGGTCTCGCCCAGCACGGGCTCGAGCGCCTCCGCGAGCGCCGGGTGGATCGGGTCGATCGGCTCGCGGCCGTTCTTGCGGCGGGCGTACTTGTTGTGCGAGTCGGCGCCCATCGGGCCGGGCCGGTAGAGCGCGCTGACGGCGGTGATGTCGGCGAACTGGTCGGGCTGCATCGAGCGCAGCAGCGCGCGCATGCCCGAGCCGTCGAGCTGGAAGACGCCGAGGGTGTCGCCGCGCCCCATGAGCTCGTAGGTCGCCCGGTCGTCGAACGGCAGCTCCTCGAGGACGACCTCCTCGCTGCGGTTGACGCCGATGTTGACGAGCGCGTCCTCGAGCGTGCGCAGGTTGGAGAGTCCGAGGAAGTCCATCTTGACCAGCCCGAGCGACTCGCACATCGGGTAGTCGAACTGCGTGATGACCGCACCGTCCTGGGGACGGGCCATGATCGGGACGATGTCGATGAGCGGCTCGCTCGACATGATCACGCCCGCGGCGTGGACGCCCCAGTTGCGGATCTGGCCCTCGAGGCCGATCGCGGTCTCGTAGATCGTGCGGACCTCGGGGTCCTGGTCGTAGAGGGTGCGGAACTCGCCGCCGTCGCGGTAGCGCTTGTGCTCGGGGTTGAAGATCTCCTTGAGCGGGACGCCCTTGCCCATCACGTCGGCCGGCAGGGCCTTGGTGATGCGGTCGGAGATGGCGAAGCCGTGGTCGAGGACCCGGGCCGCGTCCTTGATGGCCGCCTTGGACTTCAGCCGGCCGAACGTCGCGATCTGCGCGACCCGGTCGGCGCCGTACTTGTCGCTGACGTAGGCGATGACCTCACCGCGGCGCGCGTCGTCGAAGTCGATGTCGAAGTCGGGCATCGACGGGCGCTCGGGGTTGAGGAAGCGCTCGAAGAACAGGCCGTGCTCGAGCGGGCACAGGTCGGTGATGCGGAGGGCGTACGCGGCGATGGAGCCCGCGCCCGAGCCGCGCCCGGGGCCGACGCGGATGCGGTTGTCCTTGGCCCAGTTGATGAAGTCGGCGACCACGAGGTAATAGCCGCAGTAGCCCTTCTGCGAGATGATCGCGAGCTCCATCTCGACCCGGTCGCGCACCTGCTGGTCGAGCCGTTCGCCGGGGTAGCGGGCCTCGATGCCGCGCCAGACCTCCTTGCGGAACCACGTGTCCTCGGTCTCGCCCGCCGGCACGTCGGCCCGCGCCATGTAGCCGCCGGTGGACTCGGTGAACTCCACCTCGCAGCGCTCGGCGATGGCGAGCGTGTTGTCGCAGGCCTCCGGCATGTCGAACTCGTCGGCCCACAGCGCGCGCATCTCGGCGGCCGACTTGATGTAGTAGCCGCCGCCGTCGAACTTGAGCCGGTTGGTGTCGGAGAGCCGCTTGCCCGACGCCACGCAGATGAGGGCGTCGTGGGCGGCGGCGTCCTCGGGGTTGTTGTAGTGGGAGTCGTTGGTGGCGATCGGCGGGAGGCCCATCTCCTTGCCGAGCCGGAGCAGGTCGTCGCGGACCCGCTTCTCGATCGAGATGCCGTGGTCCATCAGCTCGAGGAAGACGTTGTCCTTGCCGAAGATCTCCTGGAGCTCCCCCGCCTCGCGCACCGCCTCGTCCCACTGGCCCAGCCGCAGCCGCGTCTGGATGGCGCCGCTCGGGCAGCCGGTGCTGACGATCAGCCCCTTGCTGTGCTCGGCCAGGATCTCCTTGTCCATGCGGGGCTTGTAGAAGTAGCCCTCGAGGCTGGACCGCGAGGACAGCCGGAACAGGTTGTGCATGCCCTCGGTGTTCTCGGCCCACATCGTCATGTGGGTGTAGGCGCCGCCGCCCGCGACGTCGTTGCCGCCCTCCTCGGCCAGGTCGCCCTGTCCCCACCGGACCCGGCGTCGCTCGCCGCGCATGGTGCCGGGGGTGATGTAGGCCTCGATGCCGATGATCGGCTTGACGCCGTGCTGCTTGGCCTTGCGGTAGAAGTCGTAGGCGCCGTGCAGGTTGCCGTGGTCGGTCATCGCGATGGCCGGCATGCCGAGGTCGCTGGTGCGGGCGAACAGCCCGTCGAGGAGCGATGCCCCGTCGAGCATGGAGTACTCGGTGTGCACGTGCAGGTGCACGAAGTTGTCGTGGGAGCCGACCGGCATGAAGACTTCCGCACCTTTCAGGGTCGCTGACGGTGTCACTTTTTGTTGGGCGTCGCTGACGGGTCAGCAGTGCCGCAGCGGCACCAGGAGGGGAAGGAACGTCAGCCTACGTCAGTGTGCCGGGCCCCACTGACACGACGCGCCACGTGCTCAGGCGAGCCAGTCGACGGCATGGCCGTGGCCGTGGCTGAACGCCACGGGAACGCCGTCGAGGGCGGTCACGAACCGGCCTGACGGGACGTCGTGGCCACCGGTCACGCGGGGCAGGACGCGTCGACCCTCGTTGCTGATCCACCGGCACCGGCCCTCGGCGACCAGCCCGCTCATGAGCTCGTGGAAGCGGTCCCGGTCGGGCTCCTCGAGGTAGGCGATCACCGCCGAGTGGAACACCACCGGCGTCCCGTGCGGGGCCGCCTCGTCCAGCAGGCCGGGGAGGCCGTCGAACAGGTCGCCCTGCCGCAGCACGGGCGGCTCGCGCCGGACCACCGCGACCGCCGTACGCAGGCGCTCGCGGCGCTCGTCCTGCTCGGGCCACACCAGGTTCTCCAGCCAGGCGACGGCGTCCGGGTCTGTGACGTCGAGCGGGTTCAGGTCCACGCCGCCGCGCCACGCGACGTGCGGGTGGCGTGCCGGCACCGGCATCGCCCCGGTGGCTGCCGCGGTGAGCACCGCTCCCCCACTGCCGCGCAGCTCGCCCAGCGGGGGCCACGCGTAGTCGTAGCGGTCGGGGTACAGGCACAGCCCGGCGCTGGCGCCGACCTCGACCAGCGCCAGCGGGCCCTCGACGAGTCCCATCACGGGTGCGAGGGCGGCCAGCCGGCCGACCTCGTTGGTCTGCGTCGCCCGCGACATGACGGTCGCGCGGACGTCCGGCTCGCGCTCGAGCAGCACCCGGCGCAGCGCGTCGTACGGCGCCGGGGCCCGGACGCCGTGCCAGCGGGCGGCCGCGAAGACCAGGTTGGGCTGGCGCTTGAGCGGCGGCAGGGTGCCCAGCCAGTCGAGCACGTCCGGGTCGTCGGCGACGCCCAGCGCCCACTCCTCGAAGCAGGGCGAGTCGCCGGCGGCGTAGGTCGCGAAGTCGCGGTACTCCTCGACCACGTCGTCGTACAGCAGCATGCCCCCATCCTCCACCGCCGGGCGGCGGCACGGGTCAGCGGCGGGTGGCGAAGGGGCCGCCCGGGCCGACCCCCGCGTTCCCCATCCGGATGCCGGAGAACTCCAGTCCGGCGTCGCGGACACCCGCGAAGTACTCCTCCAGGGCCGGCAGGACCCGCAGCTCGATGCCGTGCTCCTCGTGCAGCCGGACCAGGTCGCCGACGGGCACGGGCGGGGCCAGCGGCGTGACCGGGCGCGTGGCGACGTGCGCGTGTGGCCGGTCGCCGAAGGGCTCGAAGTCGACGGCGGCGAAGCGGTAGGCATAGAGCGTGGTCGCGCGCATCGTGGTCAGCCATGCCTCCTCGACGGCGTGCACCCGGGGGGTGCCGTCGCCCCACGAGCAGACGCGTGGGCACTGTCGCGGGAACCAGTAGCAGGGGCTGTTGAGCGCGTCGACGGTCCAGACGTACGCCTCGGGCTGCTGCGCGGTGGCGGCCACGTGCGGCACGAAGCTGCGGATGGCGGGATCCTCGCTGAAGTGGAGCAGCTCTCCGGGTCCTGGCAGCACCCGCCCATCATGACGGTCAGGGAGAGGCGTCGAGTGACTCGGCGATCACCACGTCGACGATGCGCGCCACCCGCTCCTCCCCCAGCTCGGGGACCACCGCGGCCACCCGCCGCACGATCTCGGCCTCGCGGACCGGGTCGCGCTCGCTCGACGGCTTCACCGACTGCACCGCCCGCGTCAGGGCCGTACGACGCGCGAGGACGTCGCCGAGCTGGAGGTCCGTGTCGTCGATCAGGCCGCGCAGGAACACCAGGGGGTCGGTTCCCGGCCAGGCAACCCGGATGTCGGGGGCCCGTTCCTCGTTGGCGGCGCCGTCGGTGCGCTCGAGCTCCAGGCAGCCCCTGCGCCGGTAGAACGCGCGCGCCGGCTCGTTGGACTCGAACACCCAGAGGCAGAAGCCCCCGGGACGCAGCGTGGTCACCAGCTCGAAGAGGGCCGTGCCGACGCCGCTGCCCTGGTGGTCGGGGTGGACGTAGAGGTCGTCGAGCCAGGTCGGGGTGCAGCGGGCGTAGCCGGCCGGCTGCCGGCCGTGGGTCGCGAGCCACACGTCGTACGACGTCAGGTCCCAGCCGGCGACCCAGGCCCGCACCTCGTCGTCGGTGTGCACTCCGGGAGGGAACGAGTCCCCCGCGGCCCGGCGCGCGGCGAGGTGGATCTCGGCCAGGGCCGGCAGGTCGGCCTCCCTGGCCGGGCGCAGGACCAGGTCAGTGCTCATCACGGATGACGTCGAGCGCGTGCGCGAGGTCGTCGGGGTAGGTGGACTCGTAGGAGACCTGGTCACCGGTCTCGGGGTGCTCGAACCCCAACCGCATCGCGTGCAGCCACTGGCGCTCGAGACCCAGCCGACTGGCGAGCGTGGGGTCCGCGCCGTAGGTCAGGTCGCCCACGCACGGGTGCTTGAGCGCGCTCATGTGCACCCGGATCTGGTGGGTCCGGCCGGTCTCGAGGTGGACCTCGAGCAGGCTGGCGAACCGGTGCGCCTCGAGCGTCTCGTAGTGGGTGATGCTGTGCCGGCCGTCGGCCATCACCGCGAACTTGTAGTCGTGGTGGGGGTGGCGCCCGATCGGGGCGTCCACGGTGCCGGACAGCGGGTCGGGGTGGCCCTGCACCAGCGCGTGGTAGGTCTTGTCGACCGTGCGGTGGCGGAAGGCGTTCTTCAGCACGGAGTAGGCGTGCTCGGACTTGCAGATCACCATCACGCCGCTGGTGCCGACGTCGAGGCGCTGCACGATGCCCTGCCGTTCGCTGGCTCCGCTCGTGGAGATCCGGAAGCCGGCTCCGGCGAGGTGGCCGACGACGGTCGGGCCCGTCCAGCCCGGCGAGGGGTGCACGGCGACGCCGACCGGCTTGTCGATCACCACGATCGCGTCGTCGTCGTGGATGATCCGGATCCCCTCGACGATCTCCGGGACGACCTCGAGGGGGTCGTTCTCCGCCGGGATCGTCACGTCGAGCATGGAGCCGCCGTGGACCCGGTCGCTCTTGCCCACTGAGGCGCCGTCGACCTGCACGAGGCCCTGGGCGATCAGGTCCGCCGCCCGGGTCCGCGAGAAGCCGAACATCCGGGCCATCGCGGCGTCGACCCGCTCGCCCGCGAGGCCGTCGGGGACGAAGACCGTGCGCTGCTCCGCGTGGGTGGTCACGGGGTGGGACCCGGCTCGGGATCGGACGCGGCATCGGTGTGACGGGTGCCGTCGAGGGCCACGCCACGGAAGGTCTGCAGGATGATCAGCCCGGCCGCCACGTTGATGCAGATGTCGGCGACGTTGAAGACCGGCCAGTTGGGCAGCATCAAGAAGTCGACGACGTGTCCGTGGAACGGCTCGGGCTCGCGCACGATGCGGTCGGTGAGGTTGCCGGCCACGCCCCCGAGCAGGAGGCCGAGGGCCAGTGCCCATCCCGTGCTGCCCAGCCGCCGGCTCAGCCACAGCACCACCACGACCGCGACCATGGCCAGGCAGGTGAAGACGATGGTGAAGTCGGTGCCCGTGCTGAACGCAGCCCCGGGGTTGAAGGTCAGGTGGAAGGTGAACCAGTCACCGAGCACCGGGATGTCGCCGTCGGCGAGCGATGCCAGGGCCCACTGCTTCGAGGCGAGGTCGAGCGTGTAGGCCAGCACGGCCATGCCCGCGAAGACGAGCCGTGCGTCGATGCGCCGACGGGCCGGGTCGTGATCGACCGCGTCGCTGGGATTCAGCGACGCTCCTCGCGCTGCTTGCATGACATGCACAGTGTGGCATGGGGCACGGCCATCAACCGATTCTTGCCGATGGGGTTGCCGCAGGAGTCGCAGACGCCGTAGGAGCCGTCGTCGATGTGCGCCAGCGCACGGTCGATCTGGGCCAGCGTCTCGCGCTCCTTGGCCAGCACGGTGAGCTCGTGGTCGCGCTCGAAGCTGGTCGCGCCGACGTCGGCCTGGTCCTGCCCGGCGCCGTCGCCGGCGTCACGCATCAGTCCGGCCAGCTCCTCCTCGGACCGGTCGACGATGACGGTGAGGCGGTCGCGGTGCTCGCGGAGCTCCTTGATGACCTCGTTGAGCTCGCTTCGGGTCCAGGCGTCCTCACCGTCGAGCACGACGAGCTTGGCGGGGGTGGCCTTGCGGGGAGCGGCCTTCTTGGCCGGAGCCGCGTTGTTCACAGGGGCTGCCTTCTTCGTGGAGGTGGTCTTCGCGGGAGCGGTGGTCGTGGCGGGAGCGGCCTTCTTCGCCGCCTTCTTGGCCGAAGCCGCAGCGGGCTTCGCGGCAGCCGCCTTCTTCGCCGGAGCCTTCTTCGCCGGAGCCTTCTTCGCCGGTGCCGGCGCCGCCTTCGTGGCAGCCGCCTTCTTCGCGGGTGCCTTCTTCGCCGGAGCCGGCGCCGCCTTCGTGGCTGCGGCCTTCTTCGCGGGAGCCTTCTTCGCAGGGGCCTTGGTCGCCGGGGCCTTGGTCGCCGGGGCCTTCTTCGCCGGTGCCGGCGCCGCCTTCTTGGCAGCCGCCTTCTTCGCCGGAGCCTTCGTGGCCGGAGCCTTCGTGGCCGGAGCCTTCGTGGCCGGAGCCTTCTTCGCCGGAGCCGGCGCCGCCTTCTTCGCCGGAGCCTTCGTGGCCGGAGCCTTCGTGGCCGGAGCCTTCTTCGCCGGAGCCTTCTTCGCCGGAGCCTTCTTCGTCGCGGTCTTCGCGGCAGGGGCCTTCGCAGGAGCAGGAGCGGACGAGGATCGTCGGCCGATCACCCGCTTCGCGGCTGCCGCAGCGGTGCCAGCGAGGGACTTGCGCGTACTGCCAGCCATCTCCGAGGGCCTCCAGCCTGCATCGGGTGCGGTGGGAACCACACGGTGGCAGGGAGGGTATCCGGTGCCGCAAAGCGAGCCAACAGCGGCGCGCCGAAATGCGAGAACGGCCGACCTCACGGTCGGCCGTTCGCGCTGCTCGAGAGGCGTGTTGCGAGGCCTCAGTTCTCGTCGTCGCCGAGGACCGAGCGCAGGCGCTTGGGCCCGTGACCGCTGTCCACCGGAGCCTGGCTGTCGCTGCCCGTCGAGAGCGCCTCCAGCTGCTGCGAGAAGTAGGTCTTGAGGCGGGAGCGGTACTCGCGCTCGAACTGGCGAAGGGTCTCGACGTCGCTGTTGAGCTTGTCGCGCTCCTTCTCCAGGTCGCCGAACATCTGCTGGCGACGCTCGGCGGTCTCGGAGTCGAGCATCTGCGAACGCTGACGGGCGTCGGCCTCCATGCGGTCGGCCTTCGTCTTGGACTCGGCCTCGAGGCGCTCCGCCTTGGTGCGGGCGGCGCCGACGATGCGGTCGGCTTCGTTCTTGGCGTCCTCGACCAGCTCGTCCGCGTTGCGGGTGGCGATCTCGAGCAGGCGCGCGGCGGCGTTGGAGGCGTCGGCGATGTTGGTGACCCGTGCGGTCTGCACCGGGGCAGCGGCCGGGACGGCCGCGACGACCGGCTCCGGCTCCGGCTCGGGCTCGGGCTCGGGCTCCGGTTCGGGCGCTGCAGGAGCGAACGACGTGGTGGCGGGGGCCGACGAGCCACCGCCGGCCTGCGCGGCGGACAGCTTGGACCGCAGGTCGTCGTTCTCCTTGGTGAGCCGCGCGAGCTCCGCCTCGACCTCGTCGAGGAACTGGTCAACCTCGCCCATGTCGTACCCCTCACGGAGACGAACAGGTGTAAAGCGCTTGTTGCTCACGTCCTCAGGCGTCAGCGGCATGACCTCACCAAACTTTCACGATCGATAACACGGTGGCTCTGCTGTCAGGAGACAATAGCGCCCGGCGCCGTACGGGGGACAGTGACCCGTGTGGCGGATGGTTCACAGATTGAAGATGGTGGCGACGACGTTGAGCAACAGCCATGCTGCCACCATCACCAGCAGGAAGCTCAGGTCGAGTGCGACCGAGCCGATCCGCAGCGGTGGGATGACGCGGCGCAGCGCCACGATGGGTGGGTCCGTGGCGGAGTAGACGCCCTCGAGCGCGACGAGCAGGGGCCCCCGGGGCTCCCACTGCCGGGCGAAGACCTGGACCCAGTCGACGATGAAGCGCACCCAGAGCAGGGCGATGAAGACGAACAGGATGATGTAGAGGGTCTGACCGAAGATCTGCACGAGGAAAGACTGCCTCAGCTCTGGTTGAAGAACCCGTCCTCGGCCATCCGCTCCTTGTCCTCGGCGGCGACCGTGACGTTGGGCGGCGAGAGCAGGAAGACCTTGTTGGTCACGCGCTCGATCGTGCCACGCGTGGCGAAGATCAGGCCGGCGGCGAAGTCGACGAGGCGCTTGGCGTCGTTGTCGTCCATCTCGCTGAGGTTCATGATGACCGGCGTGCCGTCGCGGTAGTTCTCCCCGACGAGGCGGGCTTCGTTGTAGTTGCGCGGGTGCAGGGTGGTGATGCGGCTCAACTCGGCCACGACTCCTGTCTGGACCGGGGCCGGACGACGGCGCTCGGCGAGGTCGGACACAGGGGCAGGGCGCCGGTCGCGCGTGACCGGTCGCTGGTCGACGGCATCGTGGGTCGAGGTCTCCGTGTCGCCGTCGTAGTCGTCGTAGTGGCCGGTGTCCTCGAGCAGGCCGAGGTACTCGCCGATCTTGCGCATCGCGCCGCTCATGAGACTGATCCTCCGCTAGACCTGGCACCCGGATCCGGACGCCTGTTGACTGTTGTGGACATTACTGGACCGCAGGCCTCGGACCGAGGACCGCAGAGCCGACACGCACGTGTGTCGCGCCCCGTGCGACGGCCGCCTCGAGGTCGCCGCTCATCCCCGCCGAGAGCACCGTGGCGTCGGGGTGCTCGGCCACGAACACCTCGCGGATCCGCGCCAGGCGGTCGAACGCGGCGACGGGGTCCTCGTCCAGCGGCGCGACGGCCATCAGGCCGCGCAGCCGCAGCATGCCTGCCTCCACCACGCGCTGGGCGAGCTCGGCGAGGTCGGCGGGATCGGCTCCGGACCGGTGGCCGGGGCCGGGCGGGTCGAGGCTGACCTGGAGCAGGACGTCGACGTCGTGCCCGCGCGAGTGTGCGCCCCGCGACAGCGGCCCGACCAGCTTGGTGCGGTCGACGGACTCGACGACGTCGGCGTACGACGCAACGGCGCCGGCCTTGTTGGACTGCAGCCCCCCGATGAAGTGCCAGCGCAACCCGAGGTCGACGCACTCGGCCGCCTTGGCCGCCGCCTCCTGGTGCCGGTTCTCACCGACGTCGCCCACGCCGAGGTCGGCGAGCAGGCGCACGTCGGAGGCAGGGAAGAACTTGGTGACCACGACCAGCGAGACCTCCGCGGGGTCGCGACCCGACTCGTCGCAGGCCGTGGCGATGCGTCGTCGTACGGAGTCGAGGTTGGCCGCCAGCTCGGCGCGGCGCCGGGTGTCGGTCACTGGTGGCTCCAGATGGCTCCGGCGAAGCGGGTCGCGGCGGCGCCGTCCCGGCGGTGGGACGGCCAGGTCGGGTCCTCGCGCGTGCACGCGTCCACGGGCCGGAGGTCGGTGATGCCGGCAGCCTCGAGCTGCGCGCGCACGCCGGCGCCGAGGTCGAGCGCCGGCGTCCCCCACGAGGTGGTGGAGAACGCCTCGGGCACGAGGGCGGCCACCTCGTCCTGCAGCTGAGCGGGCACCTCGTAGCAGGCGCCGCAGACGTGCGGCCCGATCCAGGCGACGCTCGGCCCGGCGCCCTGCTCCCGCAGCGCAGCGACGGCGGCCGGCACCACGCCCGTGGCCAGTCCCTGACGACCCGCGTGCACGGCGGCGATCCACCCCGTCGCGGGGTCGGCCAGGAGCACGGGCACGCAGTCGGCGGCCCGGGCGAGGAGCGCCACACCGGGCCGCGACGTGTAGACGGCGTCGCACGAGGGCGTCTCCCCCGAGCCGGCGTCGTCGACCAGGACCGCGTCGGAACCGTGCACCTGGTGCATGAGGACCGGCGTCGCACCGGACTCCTCGGCGAACCGGCGGAGCGCGTCCGCGCGCACCTGCGGGTCGGCGGCGTCGCCCAGGCTGAGCGAGACGTCGGTGAAGGCGACCTCGATGACGAGGTCGCCTTCGATCCGGTCGTGGTGGCGCAGCAGGGTCACGGCGTGTTCGACAGGGAGGACGTCACTTGAGGAAGTCGGGCACGTCCAGGTCGTCGTCGTCGAACTGCACCTGCCTCGCGGGCTGCGACCGGGGCGGCGTCGAGGGGCCGTCCTGCGACTGGGCGGAGGGAGCGAACGTCGTCGGCGCCGAGGAGGCGCCCTGGGCGGTCACCGGAGCCGGGGCCTTGGTCGCGAGCTGCTGCGCCGCCGCCCGGGTCTGCTCCTGGGTCTGGGCCGGCTGGCTCTGACGCAGCACGTTGCCGTCCGAGCGACGCTTGGGCATGCCGCCGTCGAACCCGGCAGCGATGACGGTGACCCGCACCTCGTCGCCGAGCGCGTCGTCGATCGTCGCACCGAAGATGATGTTGGCCTCGGCGTGCGCGGCCTGCGAGACCAGGGCCGCGGCCTCGTTGATCTCGAAGAGCCCGAGGTCGGACCCACCGGCGATGGAGAGCAGCACGCCGTGCGCGCCCTTCGATGCTGGCCTCGAGCAGCGGGCTGGAGACCGCCATCTCGGCGGCGGCGACGGCCCGGTCCTCGCCGCGGGCCGAGCCGATGCCCATGAGCGCCGAGCCGGCATTGGCCATGACCGACTTCACGTCGGCGAAGTCGAGGTTGATCAGGCCGGGGGTGGTGATCAGGTCGGTGATGCCCGAGACACCCTGCAGCAGCACCTGGTCGGCCTGCTTGAAGGCGTCGAGGATCGACACGCTGCGGTCGGTGATGGAGAGCAGCCGGTCGTTGGGGATGACGATGAGGGTGTCGACCTCCTCGCGGAGCTGGCTGATGCCCTCCTCCGCGGAGTTGGCGCGACGCCGGCCCTCGAAGGCGAACGGGCGGGTCACGACACCGATGGTCAGGGCGCCCAGCGAGCGCGCGATGCGGGCCACGACGGGTGCGCCGCCGGTGCCGGTGCCGCCACCCTCACCGGCCGTGACGAACACCATGTCGGCGCCCTTGATGACCTCTTCGATCTCGTCGGCGTGGTCCTCGGCGGCCTTGGCGCCCACCTCGGGGTTGGCGCCGGCACCGAGGCCGCGCGTGAGCTCGCGGCCGATGTCGAGCTTGACGTCGGCGTCGCTCATGAGGAGTGCCTGGGCGTCGGTGTTGATGGCGATGAACTCGACGCCCTTGAGGCCGACCTCGATCATGCGGTTGACGGCGTTGACGCCACCTCCACCGATGCCGACGACCTTGATGATCGCCAGGTAGTTCTGCGCTGCTGCCACGGCTCCAGGGCCTTCCTTGAGAGGGGTCTGCGTGAATGAGGGGAGTTGCGAGTCCTTGGGGAAGGTGACGAGGAGGTGACCGGCCCCCTCGGGCTGCGGAACCTTAACCGTCAGCCTGAGGGTTATAGTTATGTCAACCTCGCCTTTCGCTAGACCATAGGCAGCGCGCGCGCCGAAACCATGGCGGACACGCCCGCGAAGTCGCGTGTCGCGAAGATTTCGAACCAGCCGGCAGGCTGCGTCAGCCCGCGGGTCCTCGCACGGTCGGGTTCCCCGGCACGCTGACGTCGTAGACGGCCGCCTGCTCGGCGGCGAGCAACCGGTCGATCACCTGCGCCTTGAGCTCGGACTCCTCCGCGCTCCCCCACAGCACCTGGCGCTGGTCGCGCATGACCAGGGTGATCTGGTCGACGGTCGCCACCTCGACGTGGTCCACGCGGGACGCGAGGTCGCGCGGCAGCGCCGACACCACCGTCGCCGCCTCCTTGAGCGCGTCGGTGCCGGCCTCTCCCCGGGCCGGATGCGCGGCATCCCCCGCGGAGCGGTCCGGTAGTCACGGAACACCACGCCCTCGGCGTCGAGGCCGCGGATCCGGCCGGCGAGCTCCACCACGGCGACGGCGGTGCGCTCGACCACCGCGATGCGTACGCCGTCGGGCCAGGTGCGGGTGACGTCGACGGACCTGATCTCCGCGAGCGAGCCGACCCGCGCATCGGCGCGGCCGAGGTCGACGAGTGCGAGCTGCTCACCGAGCGGGACGTCGGCGATCTCGCGGACCCGGGCATCGCTGAGCAGCTCGTTGCCGACGACCTCGACCTGCTTGACCTGGAGGGTGGTGGAGAAGAAGACCAGCCAGGTCGACGTGACGACGAGCGCGACGAGCGCCAGGACGGCGAGCACGAAGCGCAGGGACAGCCAGCGGCGGGCCCACTGACGACGCGCGAAGCGACGACGGGTGCGCCGTGCGGCGCGGTCCTCGTGCTCCACTCACGCACCCCCGAGCAGGTCGAGCACCTGGGGTCCGACGCCCGTGATGTCGCCCGCACCGAGGGTGATGACGAGGTCGCCGGGGCGGGCGCGCTCGGCCAGGGCGTGCGCCGCCTCGTCGAGCCCGTCGACGTAGGCGACCCGGTCGGCGGGCAGGGGTACGGCGTCGGCGACGAGGCGCCCGGTCACGGAGGGGTCGGGGTCCTCGCGAGCGACGTAGACGTCGAGGACCACGACCTCGTCGGCCGCTCCCAGGGCGACGCCCATCGCCTCGCCGAAGATGCGGGTGCGGGAGACGAGGTGGGGCTGGAACGCGGCCACCACGCGGCCGTCGCCGGCGAGGGCGCGGGCGGCCTCGAGGTCGCCGCGGATCTCCACGGGGTGGTGGGCGTAGGAGTCGTAGACGCGGATGCCGGCGACCTCGCCCTTGAGCTCCATCCGGCGCCCGGTGCCGGTGAACCGGCCCAGCCCCTCGGCCAGTGCGTCGAAGGCGAACCCGAGCCGGAGCCCCATCGCGAGGGCGGCGACCGCGTCGAGGACGTAGTGACGACCCGGGATCCGCAGCCGCAGCTCGCCGAGCTCGGTGCCGGCGCGGGAGACCCGGCAGGTGGAGGTGGAGCCGTCGAGGACGAGGTCGTGGATGCGCAGGTCGGCGTCGGGCGACTCCCCCACCGTGACCACGTCGAGGCCCTGGGCCCGCGCCTGGCGGGCGAGCTCCGCGGCACCCGGGTCGTCGAGCACGCACACCAGGAAGCCCGAGCGGTCCACGGTGTCGGCGAAGTCCTCGAAGGCCCGGTGGTAGGCCTCCTCCGTGCCCCAGTTGTCGAGGTGGTCGGCCTCGACGTTGGTGACGATCGGCGGCGTGCGGCCGGTAGACCAGGAACGCGCCGTCGCTCTCGTCGGCCTCGGCGACGAACAGGTCGTCGGTGCCCGCGTCGGCGTTGCGGCCCGTGGCGGTCAGCACCCCGCCCACGGCGTACGACGGATCAGCACCGGCGGCGAGCAGCGCGGAGGTGAGCAGCCCGGTGGTCGTCGTCTTGCCGTGGGTGCCGGCGACCGCCAGGACGCGCGAACCCGCCATCACCGCGGCCAGGCCGGCGGACCGGGGCAGGATCCGCAGGCCACGTCGCCGCGCCTCCAGTACCTCCGGGTTGTCCTCACGAGCGGCGGTCGTGACCACCAGCGTGTCCGCGTCCCCGACGTGGGCGGCGTCGTAGCCGAGGTGGCAGGTGACCCCCAGCTCGCGCAACGAGGGGAGGAAGGGGGTGTCGTGGTCGTCGCTCCCGGTGACGGCGATCCCGCGGGCGGCCATGATGCGGGCGATGGCGGAGATGCCGGCACCACCGATGCCGACGCAGTGGACGCGACCGAGCTCGGAGGCCGGGAGGATCTCGTCGGGGACCCGGATCCTCACCGTGCGGACCTGTCTCCCGCGGCCGCCAGGACGATCCGGGCGAGCTTCTCGTCCGCGTCGAGCGGGATGACCCCTCGGGCGGCCGCGCCCATCTCCGCCAGGCGCTCGGCATCGCTGAGCAGGCCGGGCAGGCTGGCCGCGACCCACTCGGGGGTCAGCGCCGCGTCGGCGACCAGCAGGCCGCCGCCCACGTCGACCACGGGCCGCGCGTTGAGCGACTGCTCGCCGTTGCCGATGGGCAGCGGGACGTAGATCGCGGGCAGGCCCACGCCCGACACCTCGGTGACGGTGTTGCTGCCCGCGCGGCACAGCACCGCGTCCGCGGCGGCGTAGGCGAGGTCCATCCGGTCGACGTAGTTGAGCACGACGTAGGGGACGTCGCCGGCCGGGACGCTCAGCTCGTGGCGCGGCCCGACGATGTGGAGGACCTGCACCCCGGCGGCGGCCAGCTCCGACGCGGCGCCGGAGACGGCGGCGTTGATGCGCGCCGCGCCCTGGGAGCCTCCGGTGACCATCAGGGTGGGCAGGTCGTCGCGCAGGCCGAACGTGGTCAGCGCCTCGCCGCGCAGCGCGACCCGGTCCATGGTGGAGATGAGGCGTCGGACCGGCAGTCCCGTGCAGACCGCGTGGGGAAGCGCGGTGCCGGGGAAGCTGGTGGCGACGTGGGTCGTCATCCGGGCGCCGAGCTTGTTGGCCACGCCCGGGATCGCGTTGCCCTCGTGGACCACGATCGGCAGGCCGCGCTTGCGGGCCGCGAGGTAGGCCGGCACCGAGACGTAGCCGCCGAAGCCGACGACCACGTCGGGACGCACGCGGTCGACCACCTCGAGGGCGGCCGCCCGAGCGGCGCGCAACCGCATCGGCGTACGCAGCAGGTCGCGGCCGGGGCGCCGGGGCAGCGGCACCCGGGGCACGACCTCCAGCGGCAGTCCGGCCTCCGGGACCAGCCGCGCCTCGAGGCCCTCGCGGGTCCCGAGGCAGGTGACCTCGGTCGCCGGGGCGAGCCGGCGCAGGGCGTCTGCCGTGGCGAGCAGGGGTGAGGTGTGGCCGGCGGAGCCGCCGCCGGCGAGGAGTACGCGCATCGGACTGAATCTACCGATGGGTCGAGGCGGAGAGGCCGGCGGAGCGGTTGCGTCGGCGCGTCGCCAGCGCCGCCGCCGCGTCGGGCTCTCGGCGCGCGAAGCCGATGACCAGGCCGAGGGCGACGAGGGAGGGCAGCAGCGCCGAGCCGCCGTAGGAGACGATCGGCAGCGGGATGCCGATGACGGGCAGGACGGCGAGCACCATGCCGACGTTGATGATCATCTGGCCAAGCAGCCAGACCACGATCCCGAAGGTGGCGTAGCGGACGAACGGGTCGTGGGTGCTGAGCGCGACGCGGACCGCGGCGTAGGCGATGGTGAAGAAGAGGCCGACGACCAGCAGCGTGCCGACCAGGCCCAGCTCCTCGCCGAGGACGGCGAAGATGAAGTCGGTGTGGGCCTCGGGCAGGTCGCCCCACTTCTGGGTCGACGCGCCGATGCCCTGCCCGAACCAGCCGCCGCTGGAGAGCGCGTAGAGCCCGTGGGCCGGCTGCCACCCCGCGTCGGTGTAGTCCTTGAAGGGGTCGGTGAAGTGGGTGATGCGCTCGAGGCGCTCCGGGTCGGTGGCGGCGAGGGCGACGGCCGCGACCGCGAGGACCGAGATGCTGAGCCCGAAGAGCCGCATGGGTGCCCCGACCACCCAGAGCATGCCGAGCAGGATCGCGGCGAGCACCATGGCAGTGCCGAGGTCGCGTCCGACCAGCACCAGCGCGATGACGGCGAACAGGCCAGGCACCACCGGCACCAGGAGGTGGTGGAGCTCGCGCAGGCGCCGCTCCTTGTGGGCGTAGATGTTGGCGGCCCACAGCACGATGGCGAGCTTCGCGATCTCGGCGGGCTGGATGTTGACCGGCCCGAGGGCCAGCCAGTTCTTGTTGCCGTTGATCAGCACACCGAACTTCGCGACCAGCCCCAGCAGCACGAGCGCGAGGAGGAACCCGGGGTAGGCGAGGCGGCGGACGTGCCGGATCGGGAGCCGGGACGCCACCCAGGCCGCCGGCACGCCGAGCACGACCCACATCAGCTGGCGCTTCACCACGGCGTAGGAGTCGTCGTAGATGACGTAGGAGCGCACGCTCGAGGCGCTGAGCACCATGATGACGCCGATGGTGAGCAGGAGCGCGGAGGAGCCCAGCAGGAGGTAGTAGGAGGCGAGCGGCTTGTCGAGCGCCTCGCGCGCCGTCCGCCAGCCGGCCACGACGCCCGAGCCGAGCGGTGGCCTCGTCCGTGCGGGGACCGGGGTGACGTCCTCGGGGTTCGCGGTCGTCACGTCTCGCGCTCCCCTCGGGTGGTCAGTCGGTGCGGGCGATCCTGCGGTGCACGGCAGCGGCGAACGCGTCACCGCGGGCGCCGTAGCTGGCGAACATGTCCATGGAGGCGCATCCCGGCGCCAGCAGCACGGTGTCGCCGGACCTGGCGAGCCCGGCGGCCGCGTCGACCACGCGCTCCATCGGGTCACCAGTCTCGTCGGCGCCCACATCGATGACCGGCACATCGGGCGCGTGTCGCGAAAGAGCGGCGGCGACGACCTCGCGGTCGCGCCCGAGCAGCACGACGCCTCGCAACCGCTCCCGGACCGCGACGACGAGGTCGTCGAAGCGGGCCCCCTTGGCGAGGCCACCGGCCACCCAGACGACCGGGTCGTAGGCCTGCAGGGAGGACTGCGCGGCGTGCGGGTTGGTGGCCTTGGAGTCGTCGACCCAGGTGACGCCGTCGGCCTCGGCGACGAGGGCGATCCGGTGCCCGTCGGGGCTGAAGCCGCGCAGTCCGTCGCGCACGGCCTGCTGGCTGACGCCGTGGGCCCGCGCCAGGGCGGCCGCGGCGAGGGCGTTGGCGACGAAGTGCGGTGCGGTCGAGGCCAGGTCGTCCAGCGTGCACAGCTCGGCGGCGCTGGTGGCCCGCTCCTCGATGAACGCGCGGTCCACGAGCAGGTCCTCGACGACGCCGAGCTCTCCGGGACCGGGCATCCCGAGGGTGAACCCGACCGCGCGGGC
This sequence comes from uncultured Actinomycetota bacterium, assembly GCA_963740115.1. Lineage (GTDB taxonomy): Bacteria > Actinomycetota > Actinomycetes > Propionibacteriales > Nocardioidaceae > Nocardioides. The sequence goes on from CAVUCQ010000003.1 coordinate 39,131, forward strand.
TCCTTCGGCCACGTCCGCCTCGCGGACCATCTCCTCGGTGGCCGGGTCGGACCGGTTGTAGACGCACGCACGCTGCACGCGCTCGTAGATCCGGGCCTTGTCGGCGGCGTAGGACTCCATCCCCGTCGGCCCGCCGGGCTCGTCGTCGTACCAGTCGAGGTGGTCCTCGGCGACGTTGAGCACGACGGCCGACTCCGCCGACACCGAGGAGCTGTAGTGGAGCTGGAAGCTCGACAGCTCGACGGCCAGCACGTCGTAGGGCTCGGGGTCCATCACCGCCTCGACGATGGGCAGCCCCACGTTGCCGACCGCCGCCGCCCGCAGGCCGGCCGCGAGGAGGATCGACTGCAGCATCTGCACCGTCGTGGTCTTGCCGTTGGTGCCGGTGACGGCCAGCCATGGAGCCGGCTGCTCGGGGTCGCGCAGCCGCCAGGCCAGCTCGACCTCACCCCACACGGGGACGCCGCGCTCGGTGGCCTGCGCCAGGAGCGGCGCCGTCGGCCTCCAGCCGGGCGAGGTCACCACCAGGTCGACGTCGTCGGGCAGGACCGCGGTGGCACCGGGCTCGAGCCGCACGGTCGCTCCGAGCGTCTCGAGGAGCCGGGCCTTCTCGGCCCGCTCCTCGTTCGTGGCCTCGTCGAGCGCGGTGACCTGTGCTCCCAGGAAGAGCAGGTTGTCGGCCGCGGCGTAGCCGGAGACGCCGAACCCGGCGACCACGACACGGACGCCGGACCAGTCGCTGGTGCGGCCGAGGGAGTCGATGGGCGGAGTGTTGGAGTGCTCATCCGATTCCGGCGACCCACTCGGCGTAGAAGATGCCGAGGCCGGTCGCGACGGCGAGGCCGGTGATGATCCAGAAGCGGATCACGATGGTCACCTGCTCCCACCCGAGCATCTCGAAGTGGTGGTGGAGCGGCGTCATGCGGAACACGCGGTGGCCCGCCTGCACGCGGAAGACGCTGCGGAAGGCGCTGCTGGCGCGGCTGGCCTTGAAGACGGAGACCTGGATCATCACCGACAGCGTGATCACCACGAACAGGCCACCGATGACCAGGAGCAGGATCTCGGTGCGGGTCAGGATCGCGAACCCGGCCATCGCGCCGCCCAGGGCGAGCGAGCCGGTGTCGCCCAGGATGATCTGGGCCGGCGAGGCGTTCCACCACAGGAACCCGAAGCAGGCCCCGGTGAGGGCCGCTGCGACGACGGCGAGGTCGAGCGGGTCGCGGACCTCGTAGCACTTGGGGCCGGCCTCGAGCGCGCACGACTGGCTGTTCTGCCAGATGTTCACGAGCGTGTAGGCGGCGAAGATCAGGATCGACGAGCCCGTCGCGAGGCCGTCCAGGCCGTCGGCGAGGTTCACCGCGTTGCTGAAGCCGGTGACGATGAACCAGACCAGGAGCAGGGCCAGCACCGCGGGCAGTGCGAACCGCTCGTAGTCGCGGATGAAGGAGATGTGGTCCGAGGCAGGACGCCAGCCCCGCTCGTCCTCCAGCGCCGGGGAGAGGGCCAGGATGCCGAAGATCGCCGCGACGACCGTCTGGCCGATCATCTTCGCGCGGCTGCGCAGGCCGGTGCTGTGCTGACGGCTCACCTTCAGGAAGTCGTCGAGGAAGCCGACCGCACCGAGGCCCACCAGCAGGAAGAGGAGGAGCAACGCCGAGGCGCTGGGAGCCGCGCCGGTGATGAGCTTGGCCGCGAAGTAGCCGACCACGGTCGCGAGCACGACGACCGCACCGCCCATGGTCGGTGTGCCGCGCTTGGTGTGGTGCGTGGTGGGCCCGTCGTCGCGGATCGGCTGGCCGAAACCCTGGCGCGTGAAGAACCGGATCGCGTAGCGCGTGCCCAGGAGGGAGATCAGAAGGGAGAGTCCTCCTCCGAACAGGATGGCTCTCATCTCGTGCTGGTCCCTTTCTCGAGGAGGTCGTCGGCGATCAGCTCCAGCGCCGCGCCTCGTGATGCCTTCACCAGGACGACATCAGCAGCCGAGACATTGTGCCGCAGCCACTCCCTCGCAGCGTCACGCCCCGCCGTCCTGACCGCCACCCCTGCGGTCCCGGCGGCGTCGAAGCCCTCGGCGATGGCGTCGGCCGCGGACCCGACGGTGACGAGCAGGTCGACCCCGGCCTCGGCGGCGTAGCCGCCCACCCCGGTGTGGGCGGGCGCCGCGCCGTCGCCCAGCTCGAGCATCTCGCCCAGCACCGCGACCGTACGCCGACCGCTGCGGGTCCCGATGCCCGCGAGGGTCTCGAGGGCGGCCCGCATGGACTCGGGGTTGGCGTTGTAGGCGTCGTTGACGACGACCAGTCCGTCGGGGCGCTCGGTCAGCTCCATCCGCCAGCGGCTGGCGGGCCCGGCGTCTCCCAGGGAGTCGGCCACGGTGTCGAGGTCGAGTCCCGCGGCCAGCGCCATCGCTGCGGCGGCTGCGGCGTTGCGCCACTGGAAGCTGCCGATCTGGGCGAGGTGCACCGTGGCACCGGAGCCGCGGTGGACGAGCTCGAAGGACTGCCGGCCGAGCTCGTCGGCGGTGACCTCGCGGACGGCGACGTCGGCCGGGGCGCTGCCGAACGTCGTGACCGTGGCGGACGTCCGGGCGGCCATGGCCGCGACGAGGTCGTCGTCGGCGTTGAGCACCGCGGTGCCGTCGGCGGGCAGCGCCTCGACGATCTCTCCCTTGGCCCGCGCGATCGCCTCGCGGCTGCCGAACTCGCCGATGTGGGCGGTGCCGACGTTGAGCACCGCGGCGACGCGCGGCGGCGCGATCTCGCACAGCTCGGCGACGTGCCCGACACCGCGTGCCCCCATCTCGACGACGAGGTAGTCGCGTGTCGGGAGCGGCCCGCAGGACGGTCAGGGGCACACCGAGCTCGTTGTTGAAGTTGCCGCGCGTGGCGACCGTGGGACCGGCCTCGCCGAGCACGTGCGCCAGGTAGTCCTTGGTGCCGGTCTTGCCCTGGGAGCCGGTGATCGCGAGCACGACGACGTCCGGCAACCGGTCCACGACGTGGCGCGCGAGGCGGCCGAGGGCGGCGGTCACGTCGTCCACGACGACGGTGGGCAGCTCGGTCGGGCGGCTGCCGAGCACCGCCACCGCGCCGGCCTCGCCGGCCGACGCGGCCAGGTCGTGGCCGTCCACGCGCTCGCCGGCGAGGGCCACGAAGAGGCCGCCGGGCTCGGGCGTGCGGGTGTCGAGGAAGGCCGGCCCGGTCACGGTCGCCGCTCCGTGGGCCTCTCCCCCGACGACGCCGGCGATCTCGTCCAGGGTCATGTCGATCACCGGGCGGCCCCGCCCTCGACGACCTGCCCGGCGATGTGGCTCATCTGCTCCGCGATCTCCTCCGCTGCGACGACCCGGTCGTCGAAGGGGTGCACGACGCCGTCGACCTCCTGGCCGCTCTCGTGGCCCTTCCCGGCGATGAGGACCACGTCGCCCGGCTCCGCGCGGCGCACCGCCTCGCGGATGGCGAGTCGCCGGTCGCCGATCTCCGACACGTCGGCCGCGCCGCCGCGGGCACCGTCCAGCACGGCGGACCGGATCGCCGCGGGATCCTCGCTGCGGGGGTTGTCGTCGGTGACGATGACGACGTCGGCCAGGCGCCCCGCGATCTCGCCCATGACCGGTCGCTTGATGGTGTCGCGGTCGCCGCCCGCCCCGATCACCACGATGACCCGCCCCTGCGTGAGCGGACGCAGGGTGGTGAGGACCGCCTCGAGGGCATCCGGCTTGTGGGCGTAGTCGACCACCACCGAGTAGTCCTGGCCCTGCGAGACCTGCTCGAGGCGCCCGGGTACGCCACCCACGCGGGCGATGCCGTCGGCGACCGATCGGGGGTCCAGTCCCGCGAGGGCCGCGGAGGCGATCGCGGCCAGCGCGTTGGAGACGTTGAACTCGCCGGGGAGGTGGATCGAGGCCGCCATCTCCACGCCGGGGCCGAGGACGGTGAAGTCGGCCCCCGTGGGCCGGAGCGAGACGTCGACCGCCCGCCAGTCGGCGTCGCGGCCCTGCGAGGAGTAGGTGGACATCGGGATGGTCGCCACGTCGAGGAGGCGTCGCCCGTGCTCGTCGTCGACGTTGGCCAGCCCGACGCGGGCCCGCTCCGCCGTGAAGAGACTCGCCTTGGCGGCGAAGTAGTCGTCGAGGTCGGCGTGGAAGTCGAGGTGGTCGCGCCCCAGGTTGAGGAAGGTCGCCACGTCGAACACGACGCCGTCCACCCTGCCGAGCACCAGCGCGTGGCTCGAGACCTCCATCGCGCACGTGTCGACGCCGCGCTCGCGCATCACGGCGAACAGGCCGTGCAGGTCCGGTGCCTCCGGTGTCGTGAGCTCGGTCTTGACGTCCTCGCCGGCGATGCGGGTGCCGACGGTGCCCACCACGGCGGAGGTCACCCCGGACGCGGTGAGGCCCTGTTCGAGGATGCGGGTCGTGGTCGTCTTGCCCTGCGTGCCGGTGACCCCGATGACGCGCAGGTCGGTGGCCGGGTCGCCGTAGATCCGGGCGGCCAGCCGGCCCAGGACGCGGCGCGGCTCGGCGACGACGATCGCCGGGGTCCCCGGCGGGAGCCGGTCGACGCCGTCCGGGTCGGTGAGCACGCAGACGGCGCCCGCCTCGAGGGCCCGGGCGGTGTAGTCGGCACCGTGGGCACGCGAGCCCGGGAGGGCGGCGTACAGGTCACCGGGACGCACCCGCGCGGTGCTCAGCGAGATGCCGGACACGGCGACGGCGAGGTCGCCGTGGACGGAGACGTCGGTGGAGTCGCCGAGCCAGTCGGCGAGCTCGGTGGCGGTGGTCGAGGGCGCCTGTCGCGGTCGCGTCGCGGTCATCGCCTTCCCTGCCTGGTCCACCGATGGAGCGTATCGACTCACCACTCGACGGGGAGACGCGACGGCTTGCCGTCGGTCGGCTCCACGCCGTAGCGGCCGAGCACGTAGCCCATGATCCGCGAGAAGACCGGGCCGGCGATCGAGCCGCCGCCACCATCGACCTTCGGGGCGTGGACCACGACGTAGACGGTGAAGCGGGCGTCGTCGGCCGGCGCGAAGCCGCCGAACGAGACGGACGTGCTGCCGTCGTAGCAGCCGCACTTCGCCGCGACGCGCTGGGCGGTGCCGGTCTTGCCGGCGACGAGGTAGCCGGGCACCTGGGCCCGGGGGGCGACCCCGTCCTCGGGGTCGACGACCTTCTCCATCATCTTCGCGGTGGCGCGGGCGGCTTCCTTGCTGACCACGCGGGTGCGGACGGCGGTGTCGGTGCCGACGGTGACGCCGTCGTCGGTGACGGCCGACCCGGCGATGAGGCTGGGCGAGACACGGACTCCCCCGTTGGCGATGGTGTTGACCGCGGCAGCCATCTGGGCGACGTTGACCGACAGCGACTGGCCGAACGCGACGCGGTCCTTGGTCTGCGAGGTCATCGCCTCGCCGGGTGTGAGGAGGCCCGCGGTCTCCCCACGCACCCCGATGTCGGTGCGCTTGCCCAGCCCGAAGCGCTGCAGGTAGTCGACCAGCTCGACCGGCGTGAACGCGTCCGCGGCCAGCACGGTGCCGATGTTGGACGACTGGGCGATGATGCCGGCCAGGGTCAGCCGGATGTTGCCGTGGTCGAACCAGTCGCCGATGACCCGGTCCTGGCGGGCCAGGCTGGGCGGCACCCTGAACCTCTGGCGCGGGAAGGCCTTGCCGGCGTCGATGAGCGAGGCGGCGGTGAGCACCTTCTCGACCGACCCGGGCTCGTAGGTGTCGCTCAGCGCGCGGGAGCCGAGGTCCTCCTCCTTGGCCTCGCTCGCCTTGTTGGCGTCGAAGGTCGGCACGTCGGCCAGGGCGAGCACCTCGCCGGTGCGGGTGTCCATCACGATGGCGGCGGCGCTCTCGGCGCGATACTGCTGCTTGGCCTGGGCCAGCACCTTCTGGGTGAACCACTGCAGGTCACGGTCGATCGTGGTGCGCAGCGGCTCACCGTTCTTCGCGGCCTTCAGGGTGCTCTCCCGCAGCGGGATGCGTACGCCCTTGGCGGAGGAGGACTGCCACGTGGCCTCGCCGTCGGTGCCGGCCAGCTGCTGGTCGAAGGTGCGCTCGAAGCCGCCCAGGGGCTCGTCGGTGCCCATGTAGCCGATCAGGTTGGCCGCGACGTCGCCCGCGGGATAGTCGCGGATCGGGTCCTCCTGCAGCGAGATGCCCGCGTAGCCGGCGTCGTCGACGGCGGCCAGGGTGTCGCCGGCGAGCGTGCTCGGCACCCGGCGCGCGACGTACTCGTAGCGGCTGCCCTCCTTGCGACCGCGCAGGGCCTCGAGCGTCCTGAAGTAGTCGACGGAGAGCCGGTCGGACAGCAGGCGCGCGAGCTCGGGAGCCTGGTCGGCCGTCAGGGCGGGGTCGGCGATGACCATCTTGCCCTTGATCGAGTCGGCCAACGCGATGCCGTTGCGGTCGAGGATGTCGCCGCGCTCGGCCTGCAGCGGCACCTTCACCGCGCCCTCGGCGGCGGCCATGGCGGCGTACGAGCGGGGATCGACGCCCTGCAGCTGGACCAGGCGGGCGGCGAAGAAGGAGAGCACGATCGCGATGAGCACGAATCCGATGCGCAGTCGCAGCATGGGCGCGCCTCGTGCGGCGCCGCGCCGGGTGCGGGTGCTGGGCACTGCTCTCCTCATTCCGGGCCCCACTCCTGGCTTGGGGGGCGTGACGACGAATCTATGGGTGGGACGACGCGGATCGGCGTGACCGCGCCGTCACCGGTTGCGGTTCTTCCTGCCCTGCTTGTTGCGGGCGTCGCGCGGCCCGGTCGCCTCCTGGTCGGCGGCCGCAGGCTCGGTGCCGTCGACGGCCTCGGGCGTCGCCGGGACCACCACGACGGTGGGCTCGGGGGCGAGGACCGCGGGCTTGATGGGGGCCGGAGGCAGCAGCTGGATGGCGTTCTCGCGGGTGGCCGGGGTGCGCACGCCGCTGGTCTTCCCGGTCTCGAGGTCGAGGAAGACGGGCGCCGAGGGGATCACCATGCCCATCTGCTGGGCCTCCAGGGCCACCCGCTGCGGGTCGCGCAGCTCGTCGAGCTCCATGCGCAGCGTCTGCTCGCGGGCCGCCAGCGTGTCGGCCTGCGCCTCGAGCGAGGCGGCCGCGAAGGAGGCCTGCTGCATCGAGGTGTTGAAGAGGAGCAGGCCGACGATGCCCGCGACCAGCACCAGGCTGACGAGGGTCACGAACGGCACCCGGGGAGCCCGGGACCGCACGCGGGGGACGACGCTCAGCCGTGCCCTGTCGACGGCGTCCTGGGCGATCCGCGTGACCCGCGTCCGGGACTGGAGGGCGGGGCTGCTCATCGGGCGACTCTCATCTGACGACTCCGTGGGGAAGGGAGGGGGAAGGGGGAAGGACGCGCTCGACGGCGCGCAACCGGACGGAGGCTGCTCGGGGGTTCTCGGCGATCTCGTGCTCGTCGGCCTGCTCGGCACCGCGGGTGACGAGGCGCAGGGCGGGCTCGGAGCCCTCCGGCACGAACGGCAGGTCGTGCGGGACGTCGAGACGGGTGGCGTCGGCGAAGGCCCGCTTGACCAGGCGGTCCTCGAGCGAGTGGTAGGACTCCACGACCACCCGACCGCCCACCCCGATCACCGAGATCGAGGCCGGGATGGCGCGGCGCAGGACGGCGAGCTCGTCGTTGACGGCCATCCGGAGCGCCTGGAAGGTCCGCTTGGCGGGGTGGCCGCCCGTTCGCCGGGCCGGTGCCGGGATGGTCGCGTAGAGCAGCTCGACCAGGTCGGCGCTCGTGGTGAACGGCGTGGTCTCGCGTCGGCGTACGACCTCGCGGGCGATCCTGCTGGCGAACTTCTCCTCGCCGTACTCGCGCAGGATCCGGGTGAGCTCCTGGGCGGTCGCGGTGTTGAGGAGGTCGGCCGCGGTCTGTCCGGTGGTGGGATCCATCCGCATGTCGAGCGGTGCGTCCTCGGAGTAGGCGAAGCCGCGTTCGCGGACGTCGAGCTGCATGGAGGAGACGCCGAGGTCGAAGAAGACGGCGTCGACGTGGTCGAGGCCGAGCGTGCCGACGACCTCGGGCAGCTCGTCGTACACCGCGTGCACGGCCGTGAAGCGCTCGCCGTAGGGCGCGAGCCGGTCGGACGACATCGCGAGCGCGGTGGGGTCGCGGTCGATGCCGATCACCCGGGCCTGCGGGCACCGCTCGAGGACGGCCTCGCTGTGTCCGCCGAGGCCGAGCGTGCAGTCGACGTAGACCGAGCCGGGTGCCTCGAGGGCAGGCGACAGGAGGGCGACGACCCGGTCGAGGAGCACCGGGGCGTGGCTGGGGGTGATCATCGGGTCAGCCCTGGGATCCCAGGTGCGTCACGAGGAGCAGCGCCAGGGCCAGGCAGGAGGCCGTGGCTGCCGAGAAGGCGATCAGGGCGGCCGCCTCGCGCGCCTGGTCACGCACCCGCAGCGGCCGTGCCGCTGTGGTGCGTCCCAAGGGCTGGGTGGTGCTCATGGTCTCGACCCCACTTGTTGCTGGAGTCGTGTTGCTGGACGTGCTGCTCGATGTGTTCCGTGTTGGCGGTGCGGCTGACACTCCCCGTCGTGTGGCACGGGGTGAGCCGCCGCACCAGGTCCCTGCCCGCTCCCTTGCGCATGGGGTGCCCTCTGGTGCCGGGGAAGTGCCCCAGATGGCCACGCGAGGGAGCGGGCTCGAGACCTGGTGATGCGGGTCCGGATGTCAGCTGTGGTGTTGTGGTGGTGCTCAGATGCCGGGGAAGACCTCGTCGCTGAGCTCGGAGAACTTCTGCTCCTGCTCCTCCGAGTAGGTCGCCCACGCCGCCGGGTCCCAGATCTCGATCCGGTTCATCGACCCGATGACGACGCAGTCCTTGCGGAGCGAGGCGTACTCGCGCAGGGGTGCGGGGATGTTGATCCGTCCCTGCTTGTCCGGCACCTCCTGGCTGGCGGCGGCGAACAGCATGCGGACGTAGTCGCGGGTGCTCTTCTGTGTGACCGGCGCCTCGCGGAGCCGGTCGGTGAGCCGGCCGAAGTCCTCCAGCGACCAGACAGTGAGACAGCGCTCCTGCCCTCTGGTCACCACGAGTCCCTCCGTCAGCTCGTCCCTGAACTTGGCGGGGAGGAAGAGCCGTCCCTTCTCGTCGAGCTTGGGCGTGTAGGTGCCGAAGAACATCCGGCACCTCCACTGGCTCGGCGGGCAGATCGACCCTGTCCCCCACTTCGCACCACATTACCCCACTTCACTCCACCGTCAACCAGATCGCGCGTGTTGCGAGCGTCAATCTCGACTGGTCCGGACCAGTGCCGTACGGAGGCTCTCCCCCGCCCGGGGCGCCTCGTTGAGCGTGGATCCCGCTCGATCCACGCTCGACGGGCCCCGGGTGGAGGTCTGGTGGGGGAAGCAGCCGCCGACGGTGGTGCAAAGTGGGGAGAACGGGCGCCACCGGGCGAGGGCGAGCGGTTCGGCACCAGGAACAGTCCGGTAACGGTCGAGCGCCGAGGGGATCGGGCGGGCCCTGTGGACGGGTATGTTGCGCGCACCACATACCGTGGTGTCAGCGCGAACGAGGGGATGGGCGAGACGTGACCACTGGGGTATCTGGGCAGGCGCCGGATCTCGACACCGTGCGCCGGGTGACCGGCGTGGTGCGCCAGAACATCGAGCGGGTGATCGCCGGCAAGCCCGACGTGGTCAACGCAGCCCTGGTCGTCCTGCTGGCGGAGGGCCACCTCCTGATCGAGGACGTCCCCGGGGTCGGCAAGACCCAGCTGGCCAAGGCGCTGGCCCGCAGCATCGACTGCTCGGTCCGGCGGATCCAGTTCACCCCGGACCTGCTGCCCTCCGACGTCACCGGCGTCTCGGTGTTCAACCAGGACACGCGCGAGTTCGAGTTCCGCCCCGGCGGCGTCTTCGCCAACATCGTGGTCGGCGACGAGATCAACCGCGCCTCCCCCAAGACCCAGTCCGCCCTCCTCGAGGCCATGGAGGAGCGACAGGTCACCGTCGACAACGCGACCTACATGCTCGAGAAGCCGTTCATGGTGATCGCCACCCAGAACCCCATCGAGATGGAGGGCACCTACGCCCTTCCCGAGGCCCAGCGCGACCGCTTCATGGCGCGCGTGTCCATCGGCTATCCCGTCGAGGCAGCCGAGATCGCCATGCTCGAGGGGCACACCGCCCACAACCCGCTCGACGACCTCGAGCCGGTCACCGACGCGGGCGAGATCCGCAAGGTGATCGAGATCGTCGGTCGCGTGCACGTGTCGTCGGCCGTCCACCGCTACGCCGTCGCGCTCACGACGGCCACCCGCAACAGCAACGACCTGCACCTCGGCGCCTCGCCCCGCGCGACGCTCCACCTGGTGCGGGCCGCCAAGGCCGTCGCCGCGACCCAGGGCCGCGACTACGTCCTCCCCGACGACATCCACGGCATCACCTCGCCGGTGCTCGCACACCGGCTGCTGCCCAATGTCGAGGCGACCATGAGCGGGCGCACCACCTCGGCGATCCTGTCCGGGATCGTGGAGTCGGTGCCCGTCCCCGACGCCAGCCGTGCGTGAGGCACTCGCCGCGCTGACCGTCCGCGGACGGGCGTTCCTGGCCGCCGGCATCACCACGGTGGTCGCGGCGATCGTCGTCGGTCACTCGTCCGTGGTGCGGATCGGGGTGCTCGTGGCGGCACTGCCGCTGCTCACCGCCTGGTGGGTCGGACGCTCCCGCTACCGCCTCGCGCTCGTGCGTACGCTCTCCCCCCAGCTCGTCTCGGCCGGTCAGCCGGCGACGGTCGAGCTGACCGTCTCCAACGAGTCGCGCACCCCCACGGGCGTCCTGCTGCTCGAGGAGCGGCTCCCCTATGTCCTGGGCACCCGCCCTCGGTTCGTGCTCGAGGGCCTCGGGCACGGCTGGCGTCGCCACGCCACCTACCAGGTCCGCTCCGAGCTGCGGGGCCAGTTCGAGATCGGCCCGATGTCGGTGCGGGTCACCGACCCCTTCGGCCTCGTCGAGCTCGGCCGCACCTTCCACGCCACCACGCGGCTGACGGTGACGCCGCGCACGACCGCCCTGCCCAGCATCCCGCTCGGCGGCGCCTGGACGGGATCGGGTGACAACCGACCACGCGCCTTCGCCACCGGCAGCGCGGAGGACGTGACGGTGCGCGAGTACCGCCGCGGCGACGACCTGCGCCGCGTCCACTGGCGCAGCTCCGCGCGCGTCGGCGAGCTGATGGTCCGACGTGAGGAGCAGCCCTGGCAGTCCCGGGCCACGGTGTTCCTCGACAACCGAGGCACCTCCCACCGCGGGCAGGGGGCGGCCAGCTCGCTGGAGGGGGCCGTGTCCGCGGCCGCGTCCGTCGCCGTGCACCTGACCCACCACGGCTACACCGTGCGACTGGTCACCGCCTCGGGCGACAGCCGCGAGACCCAGTGGCACTCGCACACCGCGGAGGCCAGCACCATTCCCCTGCTGGAGGCCCTTGCCGTCGTGCAGCTCGACCACTCCCCCGTGCCCGACACCCAGTGGCTGGCCGAGCCCGGCCACGGCGGCCTCGTCGTCGGAGTCTTCGGCGGTCTCGGTGAGACCGACCTGCCGTTCCTGCGCCGGCTCCAGCACCACGCGTCCTCGTGCCTCGCGATCGCCCTCGACGTGGACGCCTGGGCCCCGCACCTGCCCGTGCAGCCCGGTCCCGGGTCCGCGTCGCACCTGACCTCGACCGGCTGGCGCTCGGTGACCCTCGGCCCCCGCGACCGCATCGACACCGCCTGGCAGGAGCTGGGGCTGATGCAGAGTCGCGCCACGGCATCGGCGGGAGCGGCACGATGAAGGCCTCCTGGAGCACGCTCCCCCAGCAGCTGCGGGTCTCGGGCATCGCGCTGCTCGCGGCCTGGGCGACGGTGCTGTCGTGGCGCGTGCTGAGCGAGGGGTTCGCCGAGGTCGGCTTCCCCCTGCTGTTCATCGGTGTGGTGGTCGTCGGGCTCGGCGCGCTGGCGCGCTGGAGTCGCTTCCCCGTCGCGGCGATCGTGGCCGTCCAGCTCGTCCTCGGCGCCCTGCTGGTCCTGGGCACCACCACCGGCTCCCCGATCCCGACCCCGAGCAACGTCGACGAGTTCCTGGCGGCCCTCGACGACGCGCTGGCGAGCGCGCGCAACTATGCGGCGCCGGTCCGGCTCGGCGTACCTCCGGTCCACCCGCTGCTGCTGATCGGCGGCACGCTGGTCGTCATCCTGATGGACGTCATCGCCTGCAGCCTCCGCCGCGCAGCGGTGGCCGGACTGGTGCTCCTCGCGGCGTACACGCTGCCGGTCGCCGTCACCGGCGAGGCGGTCTCGTGGTGGCTCTTCATCGTCATCGCCGGCCTCTACCTCACCCTCGTCTTCCTCCAGCACAGCGACCACGTCACCAGCTGGGGCCGCTCCCCCGACGGCGAGCGGGGGTCGTTCTCGGTGCGCACCGGTGCGATCGGCAACACCGCCCTCGCGCTCGGCGCCACCGCGATCGCGCTCGCCGTCGTCGTGCCCGCCGCCGTGCCGACCATGAGCATGAGCGTCTTCGACGGCAACGGACCCGGGACGCGCGAGGTGGAGGTCAAGGACCCGATGGTCGACCTGCGCCGCGACCTGCGCCGCGGCGAGGACATCCCGCTGCTCTGGGTCACCACCCCGGGCCCCCGCCCGACCTACTTCCGCCTGTCGGTGCTCGCCCGCTTCAACGGCACGTCGTGGACGCCCGGCGACCGCGAGATCCCGGAGACGCAGACCGCGACCGGCGCACTGCCGGCGCTGGACGGCGTCGGGACGAACGTCCCCCGCGACGAGTACAAGTACGACGTCCGCATCGGCCCCGACTTCAAGTCGTCCTGGCTCCCGACGACCGCGCAGACCACCCGGATCTCTGCCGGCACCGACTGGCGCTACGACGTCAACACCCGTGACTTCATCGCGGCGCGCGACGACGTCACCACGGAGGACCGCACCTACGACTTCAGCGGCGTCGACCTGACCTACGACGCGGAGTCGATGAACGCGGCGGTCTCCGGCGCCGGGTCGGTCGCGGGCATCTTCACCGAGGTGCCGCCCAGCCTCAACAACGAGATCCGCCGGCTCGCGGCCAGCGTGACCGCCGAAGCCCCCACCCGCTTCCAGAAGGCGCAGCTGCTGCAGCAGTGGTTCCGGGAGGACGGCGGGTTCCGCTACGACCGCTCCCAGGTCGAGTCCGCCGGGAGCGGCGGCGCCGACCTCATGGCGTTCATGGAGGATCGGGTCGGCTACTGCGAGCAGTTCGCCGCATCGATGGCGATCATGGCGCGCGTCATCGGCATCCCGAGCCGGGTCGCGGTCGGCTTCCTCCAGCCCGAGCGCGCGACCAGCGGGGCGTGGGAGTTCTCCGCGCACGACCTGCACGCGTGGCCCGAGCTCTACTTCCCCGGCTCCGGCTGGGTGCGCTTCGAGCCGACGCCCCAGGCGCGGGCCGCCGACGTCCCGGGCTACACCACCGCCGAGTTCGCCCCGGTCACCGAGAGCGCGAGCCCCAGCGCGAGTCGCTCGACCGAGCTGCTGCCCGAGCGCGGCGAGTCCGCCGACCCCGAGGCCGGGTCCGCCGACGAGGACACCTCGTCGATCCCGTGGGTGCCGGTCCTCGCCGGTCTCGCCGGCCTCGCCGTCGTCGCGCTGCTGCTGCTCACGCCCCGGCTGGTCCGGGGCGCCCGGCGTCGTCGCCGGCTCGCCGGTGACATCGAGGACCTGTGGGTGGAGCTGCGCGACGTGGCCCGCGACCTGGGCCACGCATGGCCGGTCGGGTCGCTCACCCCGACGCGCCGGCGACTGGCTCGGCCGACTCCTCGCCCGGCCGGTGCCCGGGCGCGACCGGCCCGACCGTCCGCGACGCGGTCGCGACCAGGCTCCCGAGGCGTCGCAGGCCCTCGACCGCCTGGTGGCGGCCATCGAGCGCAGCCGCTACGCCCGCGACCCGGAGACCTTCACCGCCGAGCGGTTCGCCCGGGACGCGAGCCTGGTGGAGCAGGCCCTGGCCGCCGGCGTCACGCCCCGCGACGTACGCCGGGCCACCTGGTGGCCGGCCTCGGTGGTGGGTCGACGTACGTCCTGGCGCCCCCGCTCGCAGTCGCGGTCCGCGCAGGCACCGGTCGACCGCGAGACCAGCCGGACGGCCGACGAGCTCGTCGGCTGACGCGCCGCGAGGGCACGCAGTGCTCCACGGCCGGTGTGACCGGGCGCCTCAGCGAGGGATCAGAGTCCGCGCTCGCGGCGGCGGCGCCACCGCTGTTCCATGCGCTCCATGAAGGGGCGGCCCGAACGCTGGCGGCTGGGGCGGTGCCCACGACCGCCGTCGACGACACCGAAGCCGGTGCGGCCGGAGGCACGCACCTTGGCGGCGGCCTGGGGCCTGGGTGCGCGGGTGGAGGTGAGGGCGAGGATCGCACCACCGAGCATCACCACGAAGCCGAGGACACCCACGACGGTCTGGATGATGGCGCTCAGGTCGAGCAGTACGGCGACGATCAGCAGGCCGATGCCGGCGACGAGGATGACGCCACCGAGGATCATGCGGCGTCGGGCGGCGCGCTGGAACGAGGTGCCGCGCAAGGTGGAGGCGAGCTTGGGGTCTTCCTCGACGAGGGCGCGCTCCATCTGCTCCAGCAGCCGCAGTTCTTCTTCGGAGAGCTCCACGGTTCCTCCTCACCTCGTGTGCCAAGTCTAGGCACCCTGCTGCACCTACGGTAGGCGTCCCCGAAAAAATTCGCTCCCTCGCTCCGGGTGAGGAGATCCGGACAGCCGCGCCGGGTCCCGCGGCGCCGACGGCCCGTCAGAGCCGGTCAGACGAGGCTCGCCGGGCGCACGGCTGCGGACCCGAACCGGCGGGTGGCCCGGTCCACCGCCCGGTCGGCCTCGGCCCAGCCACGTTCGGGCTCGCCGAGCACCAGCTGGCGGTGCACGGTGGCGCGAGGGACCAGGCCCTCCAGCCGCACGCCGACCAGCCGCAGGCGGGCCCGCTGCAGGCCCAGTGCGTCGTAGAGACGGGTCACCGCGCGGTGGATCTCGACGGTCACGTCGGTGGCCTCGGGGAGGGTGCGCGAGCGGGTGATCGTCGTGAAGTCCGCGAAGCGGACCTTGAGGGTGACCGTCCGTCCGGCCACCTCCGCCGAGCGCATCCGCCCGGCCACCCGGGCGGACAGGCGCAACAGCTCCCGCACGATCACCTCCCGGTCGTCGGTGTCACGGCCGAAGGTCTCGTCGGCGCCCATGGAGCGCTCGGGCTCGTGCGGCCCCGCCCTCGGGGTGAGCTCGCTGCGGTCGGTGCCCCAGGCCAGGTGGCGGAGCTCGCGGCCGAGGTGGTCGCCGACGGCGCGCTGGAGGGTGCGGAGCGGGGTGTGCGCGAGGTCGCCGACGGTGAGCAGGCCGAACCGGTGCAGCAGCGCCTGGGTCTTCTCCCCCACGCCGTAGAGCTCACCGACGTCGAGGGGATGCAGGAAGGAGGTCACCTCGGCCGGCGGCACCACGATGACGCCGTCGGGCTTGGCCCGCCTGCTGGCCAGCTTGGCCACCGACACCGAGGCCGCCACCCCGACCGAGCAGGTGATGCCCTGCTCGTCGTGGATGGTCGAGCGCAGCCGCTCGGCGATCCGGTCGGGTGGGCCCAGGCGCCGGGTCGAGCCGCGTACGTCGAGGAACGCCTCGTCGAGGGAGATCGCCTCCACGACCGGGGTGACCTCGCGGAAGGTCTCCATGACCGAGGCCGAGACGCTCATGAAGGTGTCGTAGTCGGGCTCGAGCACCACGACGTGGGGGCACATCCGGCGGACGCGGGTCATCGGCAGCGCCGACCGGACACCGTAGCGGCGCGCGACGTAGTTGGCGGCGAGCACGACGCCACGGCCACTGCCGCCCACGACCACGGGCTGGTCGGCGAGGTCGGGACGCTCGCGCAGCGCCACGGAGGCGTAGAAGGCGTCCATGTCGACGTGCAGGATCGGGGTGAGGGTCATCGGTCGACCCCGGACCGTGGGAGGAGCGGGTCAGCGGCCGGCGATGACGTGCAGCTGGGCCGCGAGGGGAAGGTACTCCGGGCGCGTGGCGACGGCCCGCTCGAGCTCGACCAGCGCCGCGGTCGCACCGGGCTCGAGGTCGAGGAGGCTGCCGGGGACGAGGTCGGCGAAGACCCGCACGGCCTGGACCGACGAAGGTCGCAGTCCGGCCGTGGCGAGCAGGTCGACCACCTCGTCGTGGGTGAAGCGTCGACCGCCTCGGCCGGCCGGGACGGTCGTCGAGTCGCCGTCGAGCAGCTCGCGCGCGGCCTGGAAGTGCCCCGCCATGGCGCGGGCCACGACCGCCGCGTGCCGTTGGGCCACGAGCAGGCTGAGGTGTCCGCCGGGGCGCAGCACGCCGGCGATGGCGGCGAGGGAGGCGGCTGGGTCGTCGACCATCTCCAGGACCCCGTGGCAGAGCACGAGGTCGGCCTCGTCGACCAGTCCCGGGAGGTCGGACAGGTCGCCCTGCTGGCCGCTGACCCGGTCGGCGACACCGCTCTCACGGGCGCGACGGTCGAGGGCGGCGAGGGCGTCGGGGCTCGGGTCGATGACCCGGACGTGGTGGCCGAGCTCGGCCAGCGGCACCGCGAAGCCACCGGTGCCTCCGCCGACGTCGACGATGCGCGCCTGCTGCGCCGCGACAGCGCCCGACTCGTCCAGCAGCCGGCGTACGCCGTCCCACACCACGCCGGTGCGGACGGACTGGCGACGCTCGCTGGCAGAGGAGCTGGCAGGGGGCTGCGGCATGGGGGCAACCCTAGTGGGGGACGGGGCTGGGTCATCCCGGGCTCCCGGGGCTGCGGTGCCACAGCTTTCGGGCGACGTCCTTGGCGGAGTCGCCGGCCGGTTTGACGTCGGCGTAGGGGGACATCTTGAAGCCGCTGGTGTGGACCAGGACCCGCTGCTGGGCCGGGCCCTCGCCGCCGCGCCCGTCCCCGGCAGGCTCGGGCACCCTGGTCAGCTCGGCGCGCACCAGCGCGAGCCCTTCCTCGCTGGTGCGGCCCGCCTGCCACAGCGCGTGCAGGGTGGGCAGCTCCCAGGCGCCGGTGGCGCGCAGCGAGACACCCCGGCGTCCCGTGCGCCGCAGGTCGCCGCGCACCAGCAGCAGCCAGGACGAGAAGACCGTGGCGGCGAAGGGGCCCTGGGCGTCCTCGAAGAAGGTCGCGTCGACCGGACCGGTGCCGTCGTCGAGGGTCAGGAACACCACCCGACGACCCGACTTGATCGGCGGCGTCTGCGTCGCGACCTTGACCCCCGCGACCAGGAGCTCGGCACGGCTGCGGCGGCGCAGCAGGTCCCGGCTGCGGGTCACCCCGAGCGCGTCGAGGAACGGGTCGTAGGCGGTGACGGCGTGCTGGCTGACGTCGAGACCGAGGATCTCCAGCTCGGCCCGCATCCGCTCCAGGGTGGTCATCTCGGGCAGGCCGGTGGGCCGCTCCCCGGGCTCGCCCGGCTCGTCACCCAGCCTGAGCGTGAGCTGCACCGAGTCCGCCTCGACCACCGGGCGCGTGGCCCGCGACTGGGCGGCCGCCCGGGCCCACACCCCCGCGTCGGCCAGGGCGTGCCGCTCGAGCGGGTCGGAGGCCGCCCGCACGGTCGGGTCGGAGCTGTTGCGGTCGGCCGCCTCGCTGGCGGCGACGGTGGCGGGCAGGGTCGTACGCCGGCTCGACAACCCGCGTCCCCGGGCCCGCGAGGCGCGGTCGACCGAGCGGGCGTGCAGGTCGAGCTCGGCCGCCTGGAGCAGGAGGTCGCGCCGGGTCACCCGGCCGCGCGGGTGCACCGCCTGCTCGCCCGACCCGATGCCGTAGACCGAGTCGAAGCCGCCGGCCAGCACCAGCCGCTCCAGCACCGGTCGCGAGACCCGGGCCCGGTGGAAGAAGTCGGACAGCGATGCGTACGGCGCGCCGTCGCGGGCCGCGACGATGCGCGCCACCTCGGCCTGGCTGACGCCCTTGACGTCGGTGAGGGAGAGCCGGATCGCGTAGCCGCAGGAGCCGAGGCCCTTCCCTCGCTCCACGACGTAGGTCGACTCGCTGGCGTTGACGTCGAGCCCGAGCACGCCGACGCCGAACTGGCGCGCGTCGTCGAGGATCAGCCGCTTGGGGTACATGCCGGGGTCGTGGGTCAGCACGCCGGCCAGGAAGTGCGCCGGCCAGTGCGCCTTGAGCCACGCCGACTGGTAGGTCGGGAGCGCGAACGCGGCGGCGTGGGCCTTGCAGAAGCCGAACGAGGCGAAGGCCTCGAGCACCTTCCAGATCTGCTCGACCAGCGGGAGGTCGTAGCCCTGGGCGAGGGCGCGTGGGAAGAACCAGGCCCTCGTCCGGGCCATCCCCTCGGTGGTGCCCAGCTCCCGCCGCTTCTCGTCGGCCTCGGCGTTGGAGACGCCGCCGAACCGGGCGATGATCTCGATCACCTGCTCGTGGAAGACCACCACGCCGCGGGTCTGGTCGAGGATCGGGCGCAGGTCGTCGTGGAGGTAGTGGGCGCTCGTCCACCCGTGCTTGACGTCGAGGTAGGGGGTGATCATGTCGCTCTTGACCGGACCGGGCCGGAAGAGCGAGATGTCGGTGATGATGTCGTCGAAGGACTCGATGCCGGACTTGCCGACGAGCTCGCGCTGGCCGGGTGACTCGATCTGGAAGACGCCGAGCGTCCGGGCCTCGCTGATCATCGCGTAGGTGGGGGCATCGTCGAAGGGCACCTGCGCCTCGTCGTCGAGGTCGATGCTGACGTCGTCGACCCGCGCCACCTCCGCGACCGCGTGGGCCATCGCCGACTGCATCCGGATGCCGAGCACGTCGAGCTTGAGCAGGCCGAGCTCTTCGACGTCGTCCTTGTCGAACTGGCTCATCGGGAAGCCGGACCAGGACGCCTCGACGGGGGTGCGGTCGAGCAGCGTGGCGTCGGAGAGCAGCACGCCGCACGGGTGCACCGCGATGTGGCGCGGCAGCCCGTCGAGCCGTTCCACCAGGCCGAAGAAGTGGTCGAGCGCGCCGTCTCCGAGGCCGCTCACCCGCAGCTCGGGCAGGTCGCGCAGCGCGAGCCGGGCGTCCCGCGCCCGGATGTGGGGGAACGCCTTGGCGATGGCGTCGATCTCGCCCGGCGGCATGCCCAGCGCCGCCCCGACGTCACGCACGGCGTGGCGGACGCGATAGGTGTCCATCATCGACACGCAGACGCACCGCTCGCCGCCGAAGCGGTCGAGGATCGCGCGGTAGACGTCCTCGCGCCGGGCGGACTCGACGTCGACGTCGATGTCGGGCAGCGAGGCGCGCAGCGGGGACAGGAACCGCTCCATCAGCAGACCGTGGCGGATCGGGTCGACGCCGGAGATGCCGAGGAGGTAGTTGACCAGGCTGCCGGCGCCCGACCCCCGGGCGGCGCGACGGATGCCCATCTCGCCGATCAGGTCGGTGACGTCGGCGACCGTGAGGAAGTAGGAGGCGTAGCCCAGGGTGCGGATCGTCTCGAGCTCCTGGTCGAGACGCGTCCAGATCCGCATCCTCGGCGCGGAGCCGTAGCGGCCGCCGATCGCCGCCTCGCACCGGCCGCGCAGCGCGACGTCGGCGGAGGGGGCGGAGGCGTCGGAGAGCGTGAGCTCGGGAAAGTGGACCTCCCCGATGCCGAGGTCGGTGCGGGGGTCCAGGGCACACCGGTCGGCCACCGCGCGGGTGCGTGCGAGCAGCCGCCTGGCCTCGTGGTCGCTGTCGTGGCCCAGCCCGGCGAGGCGGCAGACCTCCTCGGCGACCTCGTGCATCTGCTTGCCGGACTTGAGGAACCCCTCGGCGTTGCCCCGGCTGGAGCCGGGACCGACGTCGCGGAGGTGGGACGAGCCGAGCGGGACCAGGCGTCGGGCCGCGTCGAGGACGTCGACGGTCGGTGCGTCGAGTCGGTCGGCGTAGCGCACGGAGTTGGTCAGCACCGTGGTGAGTCCGGAGGTGCGCGCGATGCCGGCCATCCGCGCCGCGTGGGGCGAGGTGCCCGGCCCCCACTCCCCCGAGCGGGACCCGAGGCGGTGTGAGACCAGCTCGACGACGAGGTTGGCCCGGGGCACCACGTCGAGCCACGGCGCGATGGCGGCCAGCCCCAGGTCGTCGCGTCGCCGGGTCGCGGCGACCCCCAGCTCCGAGGACGGCCCGAGCAGCACCAGCACGTCGCCACCGGCCAGGTGCGGGGACAGCAGGCCGAGGCCGGCGACCGGGCGTCCGCGCTCGCCCGTCAGGTGGACCGAGGACACCATCCGGCACAGCGCCGCCCAGCCCGCCTTGCCGCTGGCGAGGAACGTCACCCGCGCGCTGCCGCCCTGCTGCGGCGACAGGTCGCGGACGGCGCCGCCCCGCGCGGGCGTACGGCGCGGGGCCGGGCGGGTGCCGACGGCTGGTCCGGTCGTGGGCGCGACCGCCAGGTCGACCCCCAGCACCGGCCGGATGCCGGCCGCGCGGGCGGCACGGACGAACTTCACCGCGCCGTAGGTGCCGTCACGGTCGGTGAGGGCGAGGGTGTCCATCTCCTGCTCGACGGCCCGCTCCACCAGGACGTGCGGGTGGGACGC
The DNA here is from genome assembly GCA_963740115.1 of uncultured Actinomycetota bacterium. Lineage (GTDB taxonomy): Bacteria > Actinomycetota > Actinomycetes > Propionibacteriales > Nocardioidaceae > Nocardioides. Next base: position 59,696 of record CAVUCQ010000003.1, read on the forward strand.
GCCGTACTGCAAGGAGTAGCCGGAGGCGACGTGGAGATGGACGAACGGGTCAGGCGACACTGGCGTGGGGGACCAGGCCGAGCGCCTGCTCGATCACGGCCAGGAACCGGTCGGCGTCCCGGACCAGGTCGTCGGCCTCGCGCTCGGTGACGGCCCGGGTCGATCCGGCCTCGGCGGCGGCCCGCTTGGCGGCGCCGGACGCGAAGAAGCTCGCCCACTCGGAGAGCTCGGGGGCGACCTCTGAGAGCAGGACCCAGGCGTTCTTCTGCCGCCGCCCGCGGGGCGCCGGGCGGGCGCGGGCTGCCAGCAGGGCGGCCGCGGCGCAGAGCGCGGCGACGTGGGCACAGGCGTAACGCGTGGGCACGTCGCGCGCGGTGATGGCGTCGCTGAGGGAGGTCGCGGAGCGCGCGAGGTAGGAGTGGGCGCTCGCCGGGACGAGATGGGTCATGTCGGCGGTCCCCTCAGTCCAGGCAGCCGACGAGCTGCCAGCGCCCGTCGGTCCAGTCGAAGGACAGGTCGAAGACGCCGTAGGTCTCCTGGTCGTCGGACCCACCTGCCGCGGCCCCGCCGCGACGGGCCTGCAGGCCGCGACCGGCCTCCACCCGCCACAGCTCACGCTCGGCGACCAGGTCGGTCACCGCTCCGTCCTGTCCGGCGCCGGCACCGGCACCTTGCCACCACGGGCCGGTCTCCACCCAGTGCGCGACCACCGCCCGCACCTTCCACAACCGGCCGCGCCACAGGAACTGGTCGGGGTCCTCCGCCTCGCCTCGCCGCACCTCGACGGGGTCGTCGTACTGCCTCATCGCGCCTCCTCGACACTCATCGACCCCGGGGACGACCCGGGTGGAGATGGGGGTCGAGGTCACCGCCACCCGGGTCGGATCGAACATCTGTTCGAACACCCCGAACGCTACTCCCTCCCACCGACACCCCGTCAAGGGGCAGAGCAGGACCGGGGAGGGCGGTGCTCAGACGTCGCGGAGGTAGGCGGTGGTGTCGCGGCGCCAGAGGAAGAACGAGAGCACGATGCCCTCGATGATGATCAGCGCGGACAGCACCACGAAGACCGTGGGGAGGTGCGAGTCGAGGCAGACCGCGCCGACCAGCACGCCCACGCCGGCGGTGGCAGTGAGCACCAGCCGGGTCCACGCGTGGCCCCCGAGGAAGAACGAGGCGAGGACCAGCGCAAGCGCGGCGAACCCCACGAAGGCGACGACGGCCAGCGCCACGAAGCCGGGCACGATCGGGCTCTCGCGCAGCTGCTCGATGCCGCCCTGGGCCAGGATCTCCTGCGCCGACGGGTTGCCCTCGGCCCACCCCAGGATCACCTCGTCGCGCATCAGCCAGGTCAGCAGCGTGATCACGCCCGAGGTGGCCACGATCAGGCCGAGCACTCGCACGCTGTTGACCACGGACCCGGGCACGTCGCGCGCCATGGATGACCCCCTGAGGCTGATCGGTTCTCGTCGCTAGGCTCGCATCATGTCGATCGAGCACGCATCCATCACCTCATTTCGAGGCGAGCTCACCCGGCGCGGCGGCACGGGTGACGTGGTCATCCTGCCCGACAGCGCCCACACCGCGGCACTCGCCGCGGCGGCGCTGGGGTGCGAGGTCGGCGCCATCGCCAACAGCCTGCTCTTCGATGCCGGCGGCGAGCCCGTCCTGATCCTGACCTCGGGGGCCCACCGGGTGGACACCGCGGCGGTCGCCGAGCGCATCGGCGTCGGGCGGCTGAGGCGTGCCGACCCCGACTTCGTACGCCGTCACACGGGGCAGGTCATCGGTGGGGTCTCCCCCATCGACCACCCGGCACCGATCCGCACCTGGATCGACCCCTGGCTGCGGCAGCACGAGGTGGTGTGGGCGGCCGCGGGCCACCCGGCCGCCGTCTTCTCCTCCACCTACGACGAGCTGCTCGCGATGACGGACGCCGTCGAGGTGCAGGTGGACTGACCCGACCACCTGAGACGATGCTCCCGTGGACGCTCTGGCACTGACCTTCTCCGGCGGATGGGCGAGCGGCATCAACGCCTACCTCGTCGTGCTGGTCCTGGGCATCACGGACCGCTTCGGCACCGTCGCCGGCATCCCCGACGTGCTGGGGCGCTGGGACGTGCTCGGGGCCGCGGCCTTCCTCTTCGCGATGGAGTTCGTCGCCGACAAGATCCCCTACGTCGACTCGACCTGGGACGCGATCTCCACCGCCGTGCGACCCACCGTCGGCGCCGTCATCGGCGTCCTGCTCGCCGGCGACGCCTCGTCCCTCGACCAGGCGGTCCTGGCCGTGGTCGGCGGCGGCACGGCCCTGTTGAGCCACATGGTCAAGGCGGGCGCGCGGCTGGCCATCAACACCTCGCCCGAGCCCGCCAGCAACATCGTGGCCAGCCTGACCGAGGACGCCGCCGTGCTCGGCGTGATGTGGTTCGCGCTCCAGAACCCGCAGGCCGCCGCCGCGATCGCAGGAGTCCTGCTGCTGCTCGGCCTGGTCATGCTGTCCTTCCTCGGGCGGGCGATCCGTCGCGGCTGGCGGCGGTGGAAGAAGAAGGACCCGATCCGGCAGGTCCCCTAGGGTTCCCCCCGTGGCAGGCGTCGTGGTGGTCGGTGGCGGCTTCGGCGGCATGGCCGCAGCGGCGCGGCTCGCCAAGCTCGGCCACGAGGTGACGCTGCTGGAGCGCGCGGCCCACCTGGGCGGTGCGCTCACCACGCTCGAGCTCGACGGCTTCGCGTGGGACGCCGGGCCGACGAGCACGCTGCTGCCGGCCGTGATCCGTGACCTCTTCCGCAAGTCGGGGCGCCCGCTCGAGCGCGAGGTGGACCTCCAGCCGCTCGACCCGGTGCGCGAGCACCGCTTCGCCGACGGTTCGTCGCTGCGGCTGCCCGGCGGCTCGCGTGCCGCCCAGCTGGCCGCCTTCGACGACCTCGGCCCCGGGCTCGGCCGCCAGTGGGTCGACCACGTGGAGTCGTACCGCGAGGTGTGGGAGCTGTTGCGCAAGGAGTGGTTCGAGCGACCCTTCGACGACGACGTGGCGCCCCGCGAGCTGAAGGCCCTGCTGTCCGGTCGCGAGTCGCTGGACAAGCGGCTGCGCCGCGCCCTGCGTGACGAGCGGTTGCGCCTGGTGGCCGGGCACCGGCTCGTCCTGGACGGCCACGAGCTGCGCGACGTACCCGTGTTCGCCGGGGTCGACGTCTACCTCGAGCAACGGTTCGGCGCCTGGACCGTCCCCGGTGGGCTGGCGGCCCTGGGCACGGCGATGGCCGAGCGGCTGGCCCTGCGCGGGGTCACCGTCCTGACCGGCACCGAGGCCCTCGACCTGGTGCTGGACGCGGGCCGGGTCACCGCGGTGCGGACCGTCCGGGGCGAGATCGCCGCCGACCACGTGGTCGTCGCGATCGACCCGCGTCGGCTCCCCGCGCTGGCGTCGTACGTCCGACGCACGGTGCCCGCGATGCCGCCGGTGGTGTGCCACGTCGGCCTCCGGGGCGAGCTGCCGGACCTGCCGCACGAGGTGGTGGTGCACGGCGAGCCCATGCTCGTGGTGCGCACCGGCGGCCGGGCGCCCGACGGGGGCGCGGCATGGACGGTGCTGGGTCGGGGCCGGCTGGCCGAGGACGTGCTGACCGCGCTCGCCCGCCGGGGCCTCGACGTCCGCAGCCAGGTCGTCGCCCGGGTGGACCGCTCGCCGCGCGAACTCGTCGAGGAGTGGGGCGGCTCGCCGCACGGCGTCCTGTGGCAGGGCCCCCGCACCGCCCGTACGCGGCTGGGTCCGCGGACGCCGATCGCAGGCGTCCTGACGGCGGGGGCACACGCGACCACCGGGTCCGGCCTGCCGTTCGCCGGCCTCAGCGCGGCGCTGGTGGCCGAGGTCCTCGGCCGGGCCTAGCCCTGGTCGAGCATCTCCCACACCACGGTGACCGTCGTGGTCACCGACGTCTCCCCCGCCTCGAGACCGCCACCGGAGTCACGCATCATCGCCAGCTTCGGCATCGGCGCCGGGCCGTGGCCCGGGTCGCCCTCGACGATCGTCTGCACGGCACCCAGTCCCGCGCCCGCCATCCGTGCCAGCGCGGCAGCCCGTTCGCGGGCGTCGAGGAAGGCCGCCTCCCGGGCCCGGGCGCCCGCTCCGCCGTCCTCGGTGACCTCGAGACCCACACTGTCGACGGCCAGACCGTCGCCCACCTCGCGCGCGAGCTCGCGGAGCATCAGTCCCGCCTCGCCCAGGTCGGCGCACCCGATCGCGTACGCGTGCCGGGCCTCGTAGCCCTCGGGGCGACCCTCCCGGTCGTGGACCGGCCACACGGTGATCCCGGTCGAGGCGATCCGACGGTGCTCGGTGTGCCGGGCCGCGACCTCGACCACCGAGGTCGCGCCGACCCACATGGCGTCGTACGCCTCGGCCACGCCGGACCCGCGCCCGACCGCGGCGAGCCGCACGACCGCGGTGTCCGGCGCCACCGTGGTGGTGCCGGTCCCGGTGACGGTGACGGTGTGCATCGCCCCACCGTAGTGCGCGTGCGCTCAGGCGGTGATCCGCAGGTTGGCAAAGATCTCGCGCGTGGCCTTCGACCGGTTGAGCGTGTAGAAGTGCAGTCCGGGAGCGCCCGCGTCGAGCAGCGCCTCGCAGAGCTCGGTCGCGATGGCGATCCCCTCTGCGCGCAGCCGTTCGGGGTCATCGGCGTGGGGCACGAGCCGGTCGGTGATCTCCTGCGGCAGGCGGCGCCGCGAGAGCTCGACCATCCGTTGCATCGAACGGAGCCCGAGGATCGGCATGATGCCCGGGATGATGGGCAGGTCGGCCCCGACCGCTGCCGCCCGCTCCACCAGGGCGACGTAGTCGGAGGCACGCAGCACCATCTCGGTCACCGCGAACTCCGCCCCGGCGTCGTACTTGGCCTTCAGCACCCGGGCGTCGGCGTCGAGGTCCGGGGCGTCGACGTGGCCCTCGGGGAAGGCGGCGACGCCGATCCGCATGTCGGCCCGCGCGCGGATCAGGGCGACGAGCTCGTTGGCGTAGGTCAGTCCCCCCTCGGTGGGCGTCCAGGGAGTGCCGGGACCGGTGGGCGGGTCGCCGCGCAGCGCCATCACGTGGGTGACCCCGGCCCGGCGGAGGTCGTCGAGGATGGCGGCGATCTCATCGGTGGTGTGCCCGACGCAGGTCAGGTGCGCGACGGGCAGCAGGCTGGTCTCACGGGCGATGCGCTCGGTGATGGCGACGGTGCGGTCTCGGGTGGTGCCACCGGCGCCGTAGGTGACCGACACGAAGGTCGGGCCGTAGGGCTCCAGCTCGGTGATCGCCTGCCAGAGCTGCTCCTCGCCGGCCTCGTCCTTCGGCGGGAAGAACTCGAAGGAGAACGACCGCTCGCCCCGTTGCAGGAGCTCGCGCATGCTCAGTCCCCGTCCACTCGTCATGCGCCGCAGCCTACGAGCACCGGGACCCGTCCGGGCCCGTGTCCACTGATCAGGCCGGGCGTCGTTAGGCTCCGAGCGTGACGACCTGGGACCCCGCACCGTTCCGCGACCAGGTCCAGCAGGTCCTGGACGACTTCCTCGACCAGCGGGAGGCGGAGCTGGCCCCGCTCGGTGCGGACGCCACCCGGCTGATCAGCGAGGCCCGTACGGCGGTGCGCGGAGGCAAGCGGTTCCGGGCGGCCTTCTGCCACTGGGGCTACCGCGCGATCGAGCCCGACGTCGCCGACCCCGCAGCCCTGGCGCGGGCCTGCGCCTCCCTGGAGGTGCTGCATGCGAGCGCCCTCGTCCACGACGACTACATGGACGCCTCCGACACCCGGCGCGGTCGCCCCGCGACGCACCGTGCGTTCGAGACGGAGCACCGCGCGGCCGGCTGGCGCGGCGACCCGGAGCAGCACGGTGCGGCCGCCGCGATCCTCCTCGGCGACCTGCTGCTGGGCTGGGCCGGCGACCTGCTGCGCCACTGCGGTCTCGGTGCCGACGGGGTCGCGTCGGGCATGGACCTGTTCGAGCTCTGCCGCAACGAGGTGATCGCCGGGCAGTTCCTCGACGTGTCCGTGCAGGCGCGCGGTCGCGCCGACGTCGACACCGCCATGACCGTGCTGCGCTACAAGTCGGCGAAGTACTCCATCGAGCGGCCGCTGCACATCGGCGCCGGGCTGGCCGGTGCCGACGCCGACCGGATCGAGCAGCTGAGCCGCTTCGGCCTGCCGCTCGGTGAGGCGTTCCAGCTGCGCGACGACCTGCTGGGCGTCTTCGGCGACCCGGCGGTGACCGGCAAGCCGGCCGGCGACGACCTGGTCGAGGGCAAGCGGACGGTGCTCGTCGCCCTGGCGCTCGACGCGGCCCCGCCGGCAGCGGCCCAGCGCCTGGACAGCGCGCTTGGCACGCCGCTCACTGCCGACGACGTGGACGAGCTGCGCGCGATCATCGAGGGCTCCGGCGCCCGGTCCCAGGTCGAGGCAGTGATCGGCGAGCTGGCCGAGCACGCGGTCCAGGCCCTCCGGGCGTCCGACGTCGACGAGCAGGCGCGGGTGGTGCTGACCGAGCTGGCGGCGGCCGCGACGCAGCGCGCGGTCTGAGCTGCCGCGGCCCGGTGCGCCGGCCACGTCGCGGATGTTCAGTCGAGGCTGGCCAGGCCGGGCACGTCCGGCCCCTCGCCCCGCAGCAGCACCGCGAACGGCACGCCCTTGTCGGCGTTGACCCGCGAGCCCAGCACGCTGAGCGCGATGCTGAAGGCCTTCTCGTCGGTGCGGGCCAGGGTGCCCCAGCCGTCCCACAGCAGCAGCACGCCGTCGACGCCGCGACCGATGTCGTGGAGGCAGTCGGCGAGGGCATCGAAGTTCTGGCCGTAGTAGTCGGGGAAGTCCAGCGCCTCGCCGACCGCGGCGAGGAACGCTGCCTTGTCGTCCGCGCGGGTCCACCCGTCGACGTGGGCGAACCCCCAGCCGGCGTGCTCGACGGTGTGACGCACGTCGGCGACGTCGAAGGCCCCGTGCCACAGGTGGATGCCGGGAGCCTCGCGCCGGGCCAGGACGGCCGCCAGTCCGCTCATGCCAGCCCCCTCATGACGGGCTCGCTATACGGGAGAAGGAGCGGTAGTGGTCGCCGGTGTAGTAGCGCTCCCCGCCGTCCCCAGCGACGATGCGGCGCGGACCGCGCTCCCGTGGAGCGATCTCCACCGTGTACTCCCGGTAGTAGCCCATCGGTTGGTCGGGCAGCAGGTCCTCACGGTTCTCGAAGGTCACCCCGTCGTTGTCGGCGTACTTGAAGGGGCCGCCCCGGTCGATGCGGTCCAGCACGTCACGCGCCTCTGCAGGCAGGACGGCGACCTGGATGATCGGCAGCCCGCTGTCGGGGTCGATGCCTCCGGTGCCCGTGGGGTCACTCGTCGGCGTCGTGGTGACGGTGAGCTCATGGGTCGGCGAGGACGAGGTCGTGGTCCCGCCGCCACTGGGTTCGGGGTCGTCCTGCTGCCCACCGCCGGTGAGCAGCCAGGCAACGAGGATCGCCGCCACCAGGAGCAGCAGCAGCCACCGGTAGCGCCGGCGCCCCGTGGCGACCTCGGTCATCAGTACTCCAGCACCTGCGCGCGCCGCTTGACCTCGCTGCCGCGGTTCTCGCGCAGCGCGTCGATGGGCCGACCGGGGAGGTCGTCGTCGGTGAAGAGCCAGGCGATGCACTCGCGGTCGTCGAACCTGTGGTCGTGCAGCAGGGTCAGCAGTCCGGGCAGCCCCTTGACCACGAGGCCGTCCTGGATGAAGTCGGCGGGAATGCGGGGTCCGGCGCCGGGCTCGGGGACGGCGGCGGCGAGCTCGTGCTCGCGGATCATCGTGCGGACCTTGCCGGGCGTCACGCCCAGCAGCTCGGCCGCCTGGAACCAGTCGAGCCACTCCGGGACGAGGGCGGCCAGGTCACGGTCGGCCAGAGGTACGTCATTCATGCGGGCAGCCTAGGTGACCGGGCGGCAACGGGAGCCGGCGCGGGAGTTGTGACGAGCGCACACCGTCCGTAGCGTGTCGCGAATGGTCTCGCACTGCGCCCCCCTCCAAAAGCCCCGTCGCGCCACCCTCCGCACCGCCCTGGCAGCGGCACTCGTCGGGCTGGTGGCACTCACGCTGTCGCCCACCGGCGTCCTGCCCGCCTCGGCGGACCACACGAACGGGTCGCCCGGTCCGGTCCACGCCGGCAACACGTTCGGCTGGTACCAGTTCGGCGTGTTCCGCCAGGAGTTCGTCGGCCGGAAGCCGGCGTACTGGAAGCAGAAGGGCCGCGGCGTCGTCCGCACCCAGAACGGCATGCTCACGCTGATGAGCACCAAGAAGGGCAGCGTGTCGGCCACGCTCGACCTCCCGGGCCGCACCTACGGCCGCTGGGAGATCCGGGCCCGGGCGAGGCGGATGGCCACGGTGCAGGGCGGGAGCGACTTCAAGGTCGTCACCGAGCTGGTGCCGGGCGGCACCCGCGACCAGCACTGCGGGGGTCGCGACATCGGCCTGCAGAACTTCACCCTCGGCACCAACACCGTGAAGTCCTACATCCACACCCTGCCGAACACCTCCTACCGCGGCTTCTACGGCCGCCATCTCAAGAACGACCGGTGGCACACCTACGCCATCGAGGTCGCCGAGGACCACATCTCCTGGTTCGTCGACGCACACGTGATCCACACCGAGCGCCGCACCGAGGCCCTCGACCCGGTGAAGCGCCAGCTGAAGTTCGAGCTCCGCGCCAAGGACGGCAAGGTCATGCACCCGGCCCGGATGCAGATGGACTGGATGCGCTACTGGACGATGCGGGCGCCCAACGAGCGCTCGATCAAGGCGCCGCAGTTCGAGGAGAGCACCTTCGCCGGCGCCTGCTGAGCGGGAGGCGACACGCCCGGTCCGGCGGTCTCCACACGCCGGCCTGCGGCGGTGGCTACCGTCGAATGCTCGTTCGCGCGCTTCCCTCCCGAGGCCCCGGTCCCGGGCGCAGCGGACGAGACAGGAGCCGCCTCGTGCCCCGACCCCTCTTCGCCCTCGGCGTCGCTGCCGCTCTCATTGTCACGATCGTGGCGGCGCCCGCCCACGCCGACCATCAGCCGCTTCCCGCGGACCGCAAGCCCGTGTCGTACGTCGTGCAGCCGGGTGACACCGCCTCTGGACTCGCGGTGCGCTTCCACGCCTGGACCGCCGAGCTCGTCTCCCACAACCACCTCGGTGCCAGCGGCGCCCTCCGCATCGGCCAACGGATCGTGATCCCGGTCGTTCGCACGGGAGCGCGCACCGGCCGCGCCTCCCGGATGTGGCAGCACCCGGACGGCGAGCGCGAGAAGGTCCGCCGCGTCATCGCCGGCGCAGCACGCCACCACGACGTCGACCCGCACCTCGCGCTGGCCATCGCGTGGCAGGAGTCGGGGTGGCAGATGGGCGTGGTGTCCAGCGCCCATGCGATCGGGGCCATGCAGGTCCTGCCCTCGACCGCGCGCTGGATGGAGACCTACGCCGGCCGCCCGCTCGACCTGCGCAAGCTCGGCGACAACGCCAAGGCGGGGGTGCTGCTCCTGCACGTGCTGGCGCGGCACACCCACCGTCGTACGCACAAGATCGGCGCCTACTACCAGGGCCTCGGCGCGGTGCAGCGGCACGGCCTCTACGGGGAGACCCGCGCCTACGTCGGCAACGTCGAGGCCATCAAGCGCCGCCTCGAGGACGGGCGGCCTCCGTCCTGACGCGGCACCGGGCACGACACGACGCCACGCCGGAACCACGCCTGGGCGTGGCACCAGGCGTCGTTTCCGTAGAGTGGTGGCGCCGGATCCTTCCCCGTCCGGTGTTGGAGGTCGATCAGTGGAGCCACCCGAGCACGCCCGCGCAGCCGCGCCCGGCGCTGCTGGCGACCCCCTGGTCGGGCGGCTGCTGGACGGTCGCTACCGCATCGGCGCCCGGGTGGCGCGCGGTGGCATGGCCAGTGTCTACGAGGCCACCGACACCCGCCTGGACCGCACGGTCGCGGTGAAGGTGATGCACCCCGGGCTCGGCGACGACCAGGACTTCGCCGAGAGGTTCGTCCGCGAGGCCCGCGCCGCGGCCCGCCTCAACCACCCGCACGTCGTGGGTGTCTACGACCAGGGCGACGACACGTCCGACGGGCAGGACACCGTCTTCCTGGTGATGGAGTACGTCCCCGGCCACACGCTGCGCGACGTCATCCGCAAGGAGGCGCCGATGCCTCCGGGCCGTGCGCTGGCCCTGCTGGAGCCGGTGGTCTCCGCGCTGGCCGCGGCGCACCGGGCCGGGCTGGTCCACCGCGACGTGAAGCCCGAGAACGTGCTCATCGCCGACGAGGCCCACGGCGGCCGGGTCAAGGTCGCCGACTTCGGCCTCGCCAAGGCGGTCAGCGCCGACACCCAGCACACCGCCACCGGCGGTGTGCTCATCGGCACCGTGTCCTACCTGGCCCCCGAGCTCGTCGTGGACGGCCGCGCCGACGCGCGGGCCGACGTCTACGCCGCGGGCGTGGTCCTCTACGAGCTGTTGACCGGCAACAAGCCCCACGAGGGCGAGTCGCCCATCCAGGTGGCCTACCGCCACGTCCACCACGACGTGCCACTGCCCTCGCTGGCCCAGCCGGGCATCCCCGACTACGTCGACGCGCTGGTCGCCCGCGCCACCTCGCGCGACCGCGACCAGCGACCCGCGGACGCCACGGTGCTGCTGCACCACCTGCACCGCGTCGAGCAGGCGCTGCGCGAGGGGCTGACCTCCGACCCCGAGCTCGCCGGCGACCTCCTTCCCCGCCGGTCGCCGCAGCCCGACGACCGGGCCGAGCGGCGCGACGACACCACCCCCGAGCCCTTCGACGCCGGTGCCCTGGCCCTGCTGACCGAGGTCGACCCCCGCGAGTCGGGTCTCGTCGACGACGGCACGCCGGACCGGACGACCGCCCTCGAGCGGCACCCGGCCCCGCGCGCGGCCGTACGGACGCCCGCGCCGACCGCCGCACCGACCCGGGCGCCGAGCCGGGTGGTCCCCGTGACCACGACGGCCCGCCGCCGCTCGGTCAAGGGCCCGCTCGCACTGCTGGTCGCGGTCCTGCTCGTCGGTGGCGTCGCCCTCGGCGCCTGGTGGTTCGGCTGGGAGCGATACACGACCACGCCCGGTGTGCTGAACCTCGACGAGGCAGCCGCGGTGGCCGAGCTGGAGGCCGCCGGCCTGGAGGCGGAGACGGGTGAGGCGGCGTACTCCGAGAACGTCGACACCGGGCTGGTCATCGCGACCGACCCCGGCCCCGGGGACAAGGTCCTCGACGGCGGCACCGTCACCCTGGTCCTGTCATTGGGGCCCGAGCGCTACGACGTGCCCCAGCTGCGTGGCCAGACCGAGGACCAGGCGCAGGACGCGCTCGCCGCGACCAACCTCGCCTTCGGCGACAGCGTCGGCCGCTGGAGCGAGACCGTGCCGGAGGGACAGGTGATCCGCACCTCGCCCAAGGCCGGGACGACCCTCAAGCCCGGCGCCACCGTCGACCTCGTGCTCAGCCGCGGTCGCAAGCCGATCGCGGTCAAGGACTGGACCGGGAAGTCGTTCGACGACGCCGAGGCCGCGCTCGAGAAGCGCGGGCTGCAGGCGTCCGTGGCCGGCGAGGAGTTCAGCGACACCGTCCCGGAGGGCGCCGTCATCTCCCAGGATCCCACCACCGGCACGCTCTTCCGGGGCGACACCGTCTCCTTCGTCGTCTCCCAGGGCCCCGAGCTGGTCGAGGTGCCGCAGGTGAAGGCGATGGGCGTGGAGGCTGCCACCGAGCTGCTCGAGGGCCTGGGGTTCGAGGTGCGGACAGAGGAGTCCGACCTCTACCTCGGCATCGGCTACGTCTCCAGCTCCGACCCGGGCGCGGGCGAGCAGGTGGCCAAGGGTTCGACGATCACGCTGTTCCTCGTCTGAGGTCCTAGCCTTCTCCAGTGGCACAGGAGCACGCGCAACGAACGACGCTCCTGGCGAGCCTGACGCTCCTCGCCCTGGCCGCGTGCTGGGGATCCACGTTCTTCCTGATCAAGGACCTGCTGGTCCGCGTGCCGACGCTGGACTTCCTGGCCCTCCGGTTCGCGATCGCCTCGGCGGCGCTCCTGCTCGTCGCGCCCAAGGCCCTCGGCAGGCTCTCACCTCAGGTGCGCAAGCACGCCGTCGTCCTCGGTGCGCTCTACGGCGTCGCCCAGATCCTGCAGACCGCCGGCCTGGCCCACACCCCGGCGAGCATCAGCGGGTTCGTCACAGGCCTGTACGTCGTGTTCACGCCGCTGCTGGCCGCGGCGATCCTGCGCACGCGCATCCCGCCGGTCACCTGGGCCGCGGTGCTGCTCGCCACCGTCGGGCTGGGCGTGCTCGCACTCAACGGGCTGAGCATCGGCTACGGCGAGCTCATCACCCTCGTGTCGGCGGTGCTGTACGCCCTGCACATCGTCGGCCTCGGCGCCTGGTCGACGGCCCGGGACGCGGTGGGCATGACGATCCTGCAGATCATGGTCATCGCTGTCATCTGCACCCTTGCGACGGTGCACGACGGGATCGTGCTCCCCGCCAGCACCGGCGACTGGTTGTCCGTGCTCTACATGGCCATCGTGGTGGGTGCCCTCGGACTGCTCGGCCAGACCTGGGCACAGGCGCACCTCGCGCCCACGCGCACGGCGATCATCATGAGCATGGAGCCGGTGTTCGCCGCCTTGTTCGCGGTCTGGCTGGGAGGCGAGGACGTCACCGCCCGGCTGCTCGTGGGTGGCTCGATGGTGCTGGTCGCCATGCTCGCCGTCGAGCTCGCGCCCCGACGCGTGGTCGAGGGCGAGGTCACGCACATCGCGGTCTGATCCCCAGAGGTGGGTCCCGTCGGTGGCACTCCCCTCTATCGTGTGCTCGTGGACACGTGCGTGCGGTGCGGGGCAGAGCTCGGCGTGGGCCGGTTCTGCCTCAACTGCGGGCACCCCATCGGCCAGCCGGCCCCTGCCGCGCCGGTGACCATCGCCGCGCCACCCGGTCCCGCGGCCGACCAGGCGCCTGCTCCGGCCGCCCCGGAGCCGATGGCCGTCCCGGTGCAGGCGGCCGACCCGACGCCGGTGCCGCCGGTGGCTCGGCCGGAGCCCGTGCCGGACGATCCCGAGGAGGCCACGGCCACCGCGCCCGTCGTACGACGCCCGTCCCGGCCCGAGTGGGACCCGCGGGAGGAGCTCCTGCCCCTGGAGGAGGTCGACGAGCTCGACGCCGACGATCCCATCCGGGGTCGGGCGTGGATCGCGTGGGTGGTCGGCGCCGCCGTGCTCGTGGCGATGGTGGTGGTCCTGCTCGAGGTCGTCGGCGACGACGGCGGCGACGGCGACCAGACCGCCGCGGACCCCACCACGAGCGCGTCCTCCGCCCCCGCTGACGAGGCCCCGGAGGGCACCGAGGAGACCGCCCCGGAGACCCCCGAAGGCCCGCAGGGCGTCGGCAAGCGGCTCGAGCTGGCGACCGGCGCCTCGTTCGCCGTGCCCGGCACGGCACCGCCCACCACCGACTTCGACGGCACCCTCGTGGCCTACGAGGCCAACCAGATGCACGACGGGATCCCCAGCACGACGTGGCGCACGGCCGGAGACGCCACGGGGCAGACCATCATGATCACCCTCGCGAAGCGCGCCGTCGTCTCCCGCGTGGGGCTGATCAACGGCTACGCGAAGAAGGTCGCCGGCGTGGACTGGTATCCCAACAACCGCCGGATCCTGTCGGTGACCTGGGGGTTCGAGGACGGCACCACGGTCGAGCAGACCTTCGCCGAGCAACCCGCCATGCAGCTGCTCAAGGTCCCGCCAGTGCAGACGGGCACCATCACCATCACGATCGGCTCGGTGACGCCTCCCGGCAGCGGGCCGCTGGGCCGCGACTACACCGCGATCAGCGAGGTCTCGATCACCGGGCGGCGAGCCGGCTGAGCACCACGGCCGCCCGGTCCGCATCGTCCCGGGTGACGTCGAGGTGGGTGACCAGTCGCACGGTCCGCGGCCCCACGGTCGCGATCCGGACTCCCTGCTCGGCCGCCGCCGCCACGAACGCCGCGGCATCGGGACGGTCGACGACGACGATGTTGGTGTCCACCTCCGTCGGGTCGAGCCCGAGCGCCTCGCCCAGCAGGCGCGCGTGGGCGTGGTCGTCGGCCAGCCGCTCGACGTGGTGGTCGAGGGCGTACGCCCCCGCAGCCGCCAGCACGCCCACCTGGCGCATGCCCCCGCCCATCCGCTTGCGGCGGACCCGGGCCTCGACGATGGCGTCGGCCGAGCCGACCATGAGCGAACCGATCGGCGCGCCGAGACCCTTGGAGAGGCAGACCGCCATCACGTCGGCGATCCGTCCGTAGTCGGCCATCGGCGTGCCCGTCGCGACGTGTGCGTTCCACAACCGGGCGCCGTCCAGGTGCACCTTGGTGCCGGTCGTGTCGGCCCAGGCGCGCAGCGCACGCAGGTCCTCGACGGGGAGGATCGCCCCACCCGCGAAGTTGTGCGTGTTCTCCACCGAGACCGCCGCGGTGCGGACGAAGAACGGGCCCATGTCGGGGGCGTGGAGCGCCTCGATCGCGGTCAGGTCCACCTGGCCGCGCTCACGCGTCCACGTGCGCATCGTGATGCCGGAGATCGCGCCGTGCGCCCCGAGCTCGGCCCGGGCGATGTGTGCCGACGACTCGCACAGCACCTCCTCGCCGGGCAAGACGACGGAGGCGACAGCGAGCACGTTGGCCATCGACCCGGTGGGCGTGAACAGCGCGGCCTCGTGGCCGAACAGGTCCGCCACCCGCTCCTGCAGCGCGAGCACCGTCGGGTCCTCGGCGTAGACGTCGTCGCCGACCTCCGCGCGGGCCATCGCCGCACGCATCGCCTCGGTGGGCCGGGTCAGGGTGTCAGAGCGCAGGTCGATCACGCGCCGAACCTACCTGCGGTCAGGGGCAGACCTCGTAGGTGGTCGGCGGTCCGTTGAGGGGGTTCGGGGTGACGGTGCGCTGGGTCGGGCTGGCACAGCCGGGCGTGGGCTCCTGGGTCGGTGCTGGCGTGGGTTCGGACCCGACGGGAAGCGGCGGTCGGGTCGGCCCGTCGACCTCGGTGACGACCGGCGGTGGCGGCTCGTCCTCGACCCGGGCCTGGTAGACGTCGGACTCGGTCAGCACCTCCCACGAACCGTCCTGCTGCCGCAGCCAGATGCCTCCGCGCTGCAGGGCCACGATCGCCCGGACCGTCCCCTCGCTCTCCATGGCCGCGATGTCCGTCGCTCCCACCCGCGGCGGGTCGTCGTCGCACCCGTCGTCCGTGCCCTCCTCCTCGTCGATGCGCTCACGGTCGTCCTCGGTGAGCTCGGCCTCGGGCGCATACGTCCTGCCGCCGTCGCTCGACACCTCCACGGTGTCGTCCCCCTGCAGCCGCCAGCAGGTGCTTCCGACGCAGGCCGACCTGCTGGTCGACAGCCCGCCGTCCGCGAGCTCGAAGTCGGCCGAGCGGAAGGTGCCCTGGCCGTCGAGGCTGAAGTCGGCACTGTAGGAGCCACCGACCAGCCTCGTCTCGGCACCGCGCGGCGGACCGGTGAACTCGCCATCGACCACCCCGACCGTCGTGATGCCCTCCGACTCCGAGCACGACGTGGCGCTCGTGGCGAGCACACCGAGGGGCAGCAGCGCCGTGCCGACGGCGACCGCGACCGTACGCCGCCAGCCCGGGCCGACGGCCGTGCTCGCCGCGAGGTGGATCCGCCACGCGGCGTACAGCGCCGGCAGCGCCAGCAGGTCGGTGACGTCGGCCCGCATCATGGTGGGCGTGCCCATGAGGCTCCAGACGCTGCTGGTCACCGCGGCGCCTGCTGCGGACGTCTTGCAGAGGACGAACCCGGCACCGGTGGCGCCCAGTGCGACCGTCACGGCACGCGGCGTACGCACGAGCGTGAGCACGGCGGCCAGGAGCAGCGGCGCGACGACGAGCCCGGCGACGTCGCTCAGCTTGCCGGTGACCCAGCCCGGCCACGCCTGCTTCAGCACGTGGTCGTTGAGGACCAGCAGGACGAGGGCGAGCACCGAACCCGGGTGGGCGAGAGCGCGCAGCGACGTGGTCAGGTCCCCCATGCGCTCAGCATGGATCGCCGCGCGTCCCCGCGGACCACGACCTGCTCACGATTGGGTCACGAATCCGGTCGACGGACCGAACGGACCGGACTCAGGCCTTGCGCAGCATCTCCGCGACGAGGAACGACAGCTCGAGGGACTGGACCCGGTTGAGGCGGGGGTCGCACACCGACTCGTAGCGGTTGGCCAGGCCGGCCTCGTCGATCTCCTCGCCGCCGCCGACGCACTCGGTCACGTCGTCGCCGGTGAGCTCGACGTGGACGCCGCCCGGCCAGGTGCCGAGGCTGCGGTGGACGTCGAAGAAGCCCTGCACCTCCTCGATCACGTCGTCGAAGCGGCGGGTCTTGTAGCCCGACGACGCCTCGAAGGTGTTGCCGTGCATCGGGTCGCAGACCCACGCGACCTGCAGCCCCTCGGCGGTGACCTTCTCCACCAGTGGCGGCAGGCCGTCGCGGATCTTGCCGGCGCCGAAGCGGGTGATGAAGGTGAGCCGGCCCGGGGTGTTGTCCGGGTTGAGGCGCGCGGCGTAGGCCAGCGCGTCGTCCGGGGTGGTCGTCGGTCCGAGCTTGATGCCGATCGGGTTCTTGATCCGCGAGAGCAGCTCGACGTGCGCACCGTCGAGCTGCCGGGTCCGCTCGCCGATCCACACGAAGTGCGCCGAGACGTTGTAGGGCTGGTCGGTGCGCGAGTCGATGCGCGTCAGCGCCTGCTCGTACTCCAGCAGCAGCGCCTCGTGGCTGGAGTGGAAGTCGACGCGGTGGAACTCGTCGGGGTCGGCCCCGATCGCCTTCATGAAGGTGAGCGCGCGCTCGATCTCGTCGGCGACCGCCTCGTAGCGCTGGCCGAACGGCGAGCTCTGCACGAAGTCGGTGTTCCAGGTGTGGACCTGGCGCAGGTCGGCGTAGCCGCCGGTGACGAAGGCGCGGACCAGGTTGAGCGTCGCCGCCGAGGAGTTGTAGACGTCGACCAGCCGCTGCGGGTCGGGGATGCGCGCCTCGGGGGTGAAGTCGTAGCCGTTGACGGCGTCGCCGCGGTAGGCCGGGAGGGTGATCCCGTCGCGGGTCTCCTCGTCGGAGCTCCGCGGCTTGGCGTACTGGCCGGCCAGGCGGCCGAGCTTCACGACCGGCACGGAGGCGGCGTACGTCAGCACCACCGCCATCTGCAGCAGCACCCGCAGCTTGTTGCGGACGTTGTCGGCGGTCACGCCGGCGAAGGTCTCGGCGCAGTCACCGCCCTGGAGGAGGAACGCCTCGCCGCGCGCGACGGCGGCGAGCTTGGCGGTCAGGTCGTCGCACTCGCCCGCGAAGACGAGCGGCGGCACGGTCCGGAGCCGGGCCACGGCTGCCTGGACGGCCTCGGCATCGGGGTACGTCGGCTGCTGCAGCGGCCCGAGCGCGTGCAGCTGCTCGAGGGAGGGGATGGCGGCCTGTCCCGAGGGGTTGAGGGACGAGGCGTCGCGGAGGGTCACCACACAAGGGTACGGCGCGGGAGTCGTCTCGCCCGAACCGCGACCGACCCCTGAACGCGAGCCGTCAGGAGCCCGGTCAGGGCCGGGGTGCCAGCACGCCCTCGGCGTCCTCCACGGCCAGGCCGCCGGATCGCGTACGCCGCGCGACGAGGGTGCCGGTCACGATGGACGGGTGGGGGTAGCTGATGTGGCCGGGCGCTCCCTGTCGGGACGTGGTCCAGAGCCGGTCCTCGAAGCGCACCGTGCCGCGGAACTGGCGGTTCTCGAGGACCAGCCGGTCGGCGGTGGCCTGCCCGATGACGTAGGACGCCTCGCCGCGGTAGAACAGCGAGCCGTGGGACACCTCGAGGATCCCGTCGCGGTGGTGGACGGTCTGGTCGTGGACCTCGCCGCTGAGGTAGACGTCGACGCCGCCCCGCACCATCGTCCTCCAGAGGTCCGATCCGAGTCCTCCCTCGTAGGTCAGGTGGCTGGAGTTGCGGGTGCGGACGTCGCCGCTCAGGGGCGTGTGTCCCTGCACCATCACCCACGGGACGGCTGCCTTGCGGGCCCGTCGGAGGACCGTCCGGAGCCAGGTCAGCTGCTCGGGGTCGACGGACACGTGGACGTCTCCCCCGCGTCGCTCGAACACGTCGATGGTGACGAGCAGGACGTCCTTGTCGAGACGCACGGCGTAGGCCGTGTCGCGCGCCTGCCCGCGTGGCCGCTCGGCGAAGCGGGGTCGGCCGTCTGAGCCGGTGAGCATCTGGTCGGCGTAGATCCGCTTGAACTGCGGCACGTGGCGACGCTTGAAGTCGATCCATGGGTCGCTCGGCGCGCGCCACGGGTCGTCGCCGAGCTCGTGGTCACCGAGCGCGGTGTACGTCGTGAGGTCGTGGTCGGCGAAGCGCTCGCGCCAAGCCGGGTAGTAGACCTCGGCGGCGCGCCGCCATGCGCGGAGCCGCTGTGCCTGGGTGTGGACCGGCCCGAACACGCCGGTGCGCGAGTCGTCGCGGCCCCACCGTCCCTCGACGAGGTCGCCCGCGACGAGGACGTCGTCCGCGCCGTGCGACGCCATCTCATCGATCACGTGGTCCAGCGCGGTGTCGTACTCGGCGTTGGTGGAGTTGGCGACCCGGCTGGTCCCCTTGTCGATGCGCTGCTCACGACCGTCCGCGGTCAGGTCGGCGACGTCCTGGTTGAGGAAGTCCGGCGCGGAGATGAACGTGTAGGCACCCGGCAGGTGGGGAGCGCCGGGCACCGGTGGGCGGTCGCGCGGGCCGCTGCTGTCGGCGGTCGACAGCGAGATCGTCGGGAGGGGGTGGTCGCCGCCGGGGGTGGCGCTGGCCGAGGGCGACGAAGGGGCGACCGACGTGCAGCCCAGCGTCGAGAGCACCAGCCCCGCCAGCAGCATCCCGAGAGGTCGTCGCGTCACGGGGCAACCGTAGACGGCGACACCGACACGGCCGGGACCCCGGCCGTGTCGCAGTCCTCAGTGGACGTCGTCCTCCATGTGCTCGATGTCGCGGAACCCGGTCTTCTTGGCCCGGGCACCACGGTTGACCAGCCAGGTCAGGACCCAGAGCACCAGTCCGACCGCCATCATCAACCCGGCGATCTTGTACTGCTCCGTGTCGGCGCGCGCCCAGGGGCCGGCGAGGAACCCGCAGGTGAGCGCACCCAGCACCGGCAGCACCGTGGGCGCCACGAAGTGCTCGTGGTCGACCGGCTGCTTGCGCAGGACCAGCACCGCGATGTTGACGACGGTGAACACACAGAGCAGCAGGAGGGCGGTGGTGCCGCCGAGGAGCGTGATGTTGGCCAGGCCGTCGTCGGACGCGCTGGCTCGCACGACGTAGATGATCAGGCCGAAGGAGAGCAGGGTGGTGAAGATGATCGCGACCCAGGGCGTACGACGGGTGGCGTGCACCTTGCCCAGCGAGCGCGGCAGCACGTCCTGGTTGGCCATGCCGTAGAGCAGCCGGCTCGCCATCAGCATGTTGATGAGCGCCGAGTTGGCGACGGCGAACATGCCGATGAACGGGAAGATCTTGTCGAAGGGCAGGTCGGGCGCTCCCGCAGCCACGACCTGGTTGAGCGCGGGCCCGAGGTCGGCGTTGGTCAGGTCACCCACCGGCACCAGCGCGACGGCGGTGATCGAGACGAGCAGGTAGATCACGCCGGTGACGCCGAGGCCGGTGAGCATCATCTTCGGGAAGTCGCGGATCGGGTCCTTGCACTCCTCGGCCATGTTGACCGAGTCCTCGAAGCCGACCATCGCGAAGAACGCCAGTGACGTGGCCGCCGTGATCGCCAGGAAGGTGCTCTTGTCGCTCGGGCTCTCGAAGACCATGACGCGCGAGAAGTCGGCGTTGCCCTGCGTGACGGCGTAGATCCCGATGAAGATGATGAGCAGCAGGCCCGAGAGCTCGACGAGGGTGAGGACGACGTTGGCCTTGACGCTCTCCCCGACCCCGCGGAAGTTGATGGCGGCCACGAGGGCCATGAAGCCGAGGGCGATCAGCATGATCCCGGTGCCGCCGGCGGCCAGGTCGAGCGAGAAGCCGGCGTTGAGGAAGCCGGCGAAGGCGTTGGAGGCAGTCGACGCCGACGTGATGCCCGAGCTCATCACCGCGAAGGCCACCAGGAACGTGAAGAAGTGGATGCCGAACGCCTTGTGCGTGTAGAGCGCGGCACCCGCGGCCTGCGGATACTTCGTGACGAGCTCCAGGTAGGAGAAGGCCGTGATGGTGGCCACCGCGAACGCGGCCAGGAACGGCGCCCACGCGGCTCCGCCCACCTCACCGGCCACGCTCCCGGTGAGGGCGTACACGCCGGTGCCGAGGATGTCTCCCACGATGAACAGGAGGAGCAGCTTGGGGCCGATGACCCGCTTGAGGTCCGGCTCGGGTCCGTTGTAGTCCTGCCTGGCTTCTGTCGTGCTCATCGAGAAGTCCCCTTCCGTCCGCGCGCGTGCACGGTGATGGCTCACAATGACCCCGTTGTGCGGCGCGAGGCAACCACCGCGCCGCAGGGAAGGTGCGTGTCGCGCCCGGGGCCGCCGGCGCGGGACCAACCACGGGCCGGGCGCCCTTCCGGTGTTGGATCGATCCAACTAGCCTGCTGCCCATGCCGAAGCGTGTTGCGCTCCTGACGGCCGGTGGCTACGCCCCGTGCCTGTCCTCCGCCGTGGGTGCTCTCATCGAGACCTACGACGCCACCGACCCCGACATCGAGCTCATCGCCTACAAGCACGGCTACCACGGCCTGCTCACCGGCAACACCGTGACCATCGGGCCCGAGGAGCGCGCCGGGGCGAGCGTCCTGCACCGCTACGGCGGCAGCCCGATCGGCAACAGCCGGGTCAAGCTCACCAACGACGCGGACTGTCGCAAGCGGGGTCTGATCGGCGAGGGCGAGACCGCGCTCGAGGTGGCTGCGGCGCGGCTGCAGGCCGACGGCGTGGACGTCCTGCACACCATCGGGGGCGACGACACCAACACCGCGGCGGCCGACCTGGCGGCGTACCTCCGCACGCAGGGCTCCGAGCTGACCGTCGTCGGGCTGCCCAAGACCATCGACAACGACATCGTGCCGATCCGGCAGAGCCTCGGCGCCCTCACCGCCGCGCAGGAGGCCTCGCGCTTCGCGCAGCACGTGCTGGCCGAGCACGGCTCCAACCCGCGCATGCTGATCGTGCACGAGGTGATGGGCCGCGCCTCAGGCTGGCTCACCGCGGCCGCGGCACGCGACTACATGGCCTGGCACGCCGAGCAGCAGTGGCTGCCCGGCATCGGGCTCGACCCGCGCCGCTGGGCGATCCACGCGCTGTACGTCCCCGAGCTGGCCATCGACCTCGCCGCCGAGGCCAAGCGGCTGCGTGCCGTGATGGACGAGGTCGGCTGCGTCAACATCTTCCTGGCCGAGGGTGCGGGCATCGACGACATCGTGGCGGACCTCGAGGCCGCCGGGGAGACGGTGGGTCGCGACCCCTTCGGCCACGTCAAGATCGACACGATCAACCCCGGGCGCTACTTCGCCGACCGGTTCTCCCGCGAGATCGGCGCCGAGAAGAAGATGGTGCAGAAGTCCGGCTACTACTCGCGCTCCGCACCGGCCAACGCGACCGACCTGGCGCTGATCCGCGAGATGGCCGAGCTGGCCGTCAGGTGCGCGCTCGAGGGACGTCCGGGCGTCGTCGGCCACGACGAGGAGCGTGGTGACGAGCTCCGCGCGATCGAGTTCGAGCGCATCGCCGGTCACAAGCCGTTCGACCCGACACAAAGGTGGTTCACCGAGCTGCTCGCCGGCACCGGTCAGGCCTGAGCCCTACTCCGGCTGCGGCTCCTGCTCGGGAGCGGCCTGCGCGCGGTTGGTCACCCGGAGCCCGGCCGCGGGGAGCACCCGCGGCAGCGTCTGGAGGTACGCCGCGCTGACGAGCGCGACGAGCGTGAGCACCCACCACAGGGTCGTCTGGCCGTGGGCGAGCAGCCACGTGAACGCGATCGGGGTCACGGCACCGCCGATGCCCCAGCTGAGCTGGAAGAGGCCGAGGTAGCGCCCCCGGAGGTGGTCCGGCGCGGCCTCGGCGGCGGTGGCGCTGAAGACCGGTCCGCCGGTGAGCTCACCGCCGGTGTAGACGACGGCGCCGACGAGCATGACCACCACGGCCAGCCACAGCGGGAGCCAGCCGGCCACGACGAACAGGGCGTAGCTGGCCACGAAGACGAGCTGGGCCAGGCCCATCATGCGGGCGCGCACCTGCCCGGTCATCCGGCGTACGACGAGTCCCTGGCCGAGACCGACCAGCGCGGTGTTGACGGTGAAGATCGCGCCGACCACCCACCCGGGGAGGTCGATCACCTCGGCGGCGTAGACCGGCAGCGCGAAGTTGAGCACCATCATCCCCGCCACGAAGCCGAACTGGCCGAGCACCAGCCGCAGGTAGGCCCGGTCGCGCAGCACCACGCCCCACCCCTCCACCGGGGCGTCGTCGGCTCGCGCCACCCGGTGGTCGGGCACGTCGAGCAGCAGCACGAAGGCGACGAGGAAGGTCACCGCGTTGACGACGACCACCGACTGGAAGGCGAGGTCGGTGCCGATCTGGAGGGCGACGCCGGCCAGCACGCCTCCCACCGAGTAGCCGAGGTTGCGCACCGCCTGGAGGAAGCCGAACCACATCTCCCGCTCCCCCGGCGCCGAGATGGCGGTGACGACGTTGCCGAAGGATCCCCAGAACGACTGGCGCCCGAGGTTGAGCAGCGTGGTCCACAGTGCCACCGCGAGGAGCGAGTCGGCCCAGAGGTAGGCGACCATGCCGGCCGCCTGGACCAGGTTGCCGATCAGCATCATCCGGCGAGGTCCGAACCGGTCGACGAGGCTGCCGATGACGAACGCACCGGGCATGGTGAGCAGCGCGGACAGGGAGAGCGCCGACCCGACCTGCACCAGAGACAGGTCGGTCATCGCGAGGAAGTAGAGCAGCGTGATCGGCATGAACAACCCGCTGCCGACCGTGTCGGCCACGATCGCCATGACGAACCGGCGGTGCTCCCCGACGCTGGGGAATCCGAGACGGGTCAGCACGGGCCCACACTAAGGTCGGGCCCATGACCTTCTCGATCGTGGCCCGTTCCGCAGACGGCGAGTCCTGGGGCGTGGCGGTGGCCTCGAAGTACCTCGCGGTCGGCTCCGCCGTCCCCGCTGCCGTCGCCGGAGTGGGTGCGATCGCCACCCAGGCCTGGGTGAACGTCGCCTACAAGGGCATCGCCCTCGCGCACCTCGACGAGGGCGCGACCGCCGGAGTCGCACTCCAACGGTTGCTCGAGGAGGACGACGGGCGGGACCACCGCCAGGTGGGCATCGTGGACTTGGACGGCCAGGCCGTCAGCCACACCGGGGCGTCGTGCCTCGACTGGGCCGGCGGGGTGACCGGCGACAGTTACGCGATCCAGGGCAACATCCTCGTGGGCGAGGAGGTCGTGACCGCCATGGAGGCGGCCTTCGTCGCGAGTGATGCCGACGCACCGCTGTCCCAGCGCCTGCTGGCGGCGCTCCGAGCGGGTGACGCAGCCGGTGGAGACGCCCGCGGCCGGCAGTCGGCGGCGCTCCTCGTGGTGAGGGACGAGGCCGGTCTCGACGGTCGTGACGACGTCGACGTCGACCTGCGCGTCGATGACCACGCCAGCCCGATCGACGAGCTGCAGCGGTTGCTCGAGCTCCACGAGCACCTCAACGCCGAGGTCCCGGAGGACGAACGCACCCCGGACACCCCGGAGCTGTTCGCCGAGATGGACTCGCGTGCGCAGGCCCTCGGGCACAGCTCGTTCGTCGTGTGGATCGGCGTCAACAACTACGAGAACCTCGGCGGCGACGGCTGGACCGCCACGCGGCTCGTCGAGGAGCTGAGAGAGGCCACGCCGGACTGGCGGGACCCCGCATGAGCGTCCTGGCGATCGACGCCGGCACCACTGGCGTCACCGCGGTGGTCGTCACCCCGGACGGCCGCATCCAGGCCAAGGGCTACCAGGAGTTCCGCCAGCACTTCCCCCAGCCCGGCTGGGTCGAGCACTCGGCCGAGGACATCTGGCAGGCCACCCTCGAGGCGACCCGCGAGGTGCTGACCAAGGTCGACCAGTCCGCGCTGACCGCGATCGGCATCACCAACCAGCGCGAGACGATCGTGCTGTGGGATCGCGAGACCCTGGGCTCGCCCCGCCGTGCCATCGTCTGGCAGGACCGGCGTACGGCCGACATCTGCGAGCGCCTGCGCTCCGAGGGCCACGAGGACCGGGTCGCGGAGCTCACCGGCCTGCGGCTCGACCCCTACTTCTCCGGCACCAAGCTCATGTGGCTCGCCGAGAACGAGCCCCACACGTGGGCACTGGTCGAGTCGGGCCGCTACGCCGTCGGCACCGTCGACTCCTACCTCATCGCGCGGATGACCCGCGGCACCTGGCACGTCACCGACGTCTCCAACGCGTGCCGCACGCTGCTGTTCGACCTCGAGGCGGGCGACTGGTCCGACGAGCTGTGCGAGCTGTTCGGGGTGCCGCGCGACGCGTTGCCCGAGCTGGTGCCCAACTGGGGAGAGGTGGCGCCCACCGAGCCCGCGGTGTTCCTCGGCCTGTCGCTGCCGATCGCTGGCATCGCCGGCGACCAGCAGTCGGCGCTGTTCGGGCAGACCTGCTTCGAGGAGGGCGAGTCCAAGTGCACCTACGGCACCGGCTCGTTCATCCTCACCAACACCGGCACCTCGGTCGTGCGCAGCGATGCGGGGCTGCTCTCCACCGCGGCGTGGCGCTCCCCCGAGGGTGCGATGACCTACGCGCTGGAGGGCGCGATCTTCGTGACCGGCTCGGCCGTCCAGTGGCTGCGCGACGGTCTCCAGATCGTCGGCAACGCCGCCGAGACCGCGGCCATCGCGCAGACCGTCGACGACACCGACGGGGTGGTGTTCGTGCCGGCGCTCACCGGTCTCGGCGCCCCCCACTGGGACCCGCACGCCCGCGGCATGATCATCGGCATCACCCGAGGCACCACCCGCGCCCACCTCGTCCGCGCGACGCTGGAGGGGATCGCCTTCGAGGTGCGCGACGTCCTGGAGACGTTGCCCGAGCTGTCCACGCTGCGCGTCGACGGGGGTGCCGCGGCCAACGACTTCCTCTGCCAGCTGCAGGCCGACCAGGTCGGCCGCGCGGTCGAGCGGCCGGAGATCGTGGAGACCACCGCGCTCGGCGCCGCCTTCCTCGCGGGCCTCGGCACCGGCGTCTGGGCCTCGACCGACGACCTGCGCCACACGTGGGCACTCGACCGGCGCTTCGAGCCCGGCGGTGACCGCGGGGAGCTGGACGCGTCGTACGCCCGGTGGAGCGACGCGGTCGAGCGATCGAAGGGCTGGGCGGCGCAGCTCTGACGCGTGGCACTACCTGGGCCGTGCGCACGAGTCCCGGCAGGTCCGGAATCTTGCGTGTCATCATCCTCGGATGCGCGTGGTGGTGGTCGGAGCCGGAGTGAGCGGCCTGAGCTGCGCTCGCCTGCTGCTTCACGCCGGCCACGAGGTCACCGTGGTCAGCGGCGACCCGCTCCACCGCACGACGTCCTACCTTGCTGCGGCGGTCTGGTTCCCCACCGCAGCGGGCCCGGCACAAGCCGTCGCACGCTGGGGCGCGACGACGTACGACATGCTCGCGGCGGAGGCCACGACAGGCGTGCCGGGGGTGGTCATGCGCGAGTCACTGGTGCTCTACCGCGACGTGCCCGACCCCTCGCGACCACTGCCGCGATGGGCGGCGGCGGTGGGCGAGGTGCGCGCGGCGGACCGAGATGAGCTGCCTCCCGGCTATGCACGGGGGCTTCGGTTCGCTGTGCCCCTGGTGGAGATGCCGGAGTACCTGCCACACCTCCAGGAGCGGGTGCTGGCGGGAGGCGCCACCCGGGTCGTCCGTCGCCTCGCACGACTGGACGACGTGCTCGACCTCACCCCGGACGTCATCGTGAACGCGGCTGGCATGGGCGCCGGTGCACTCGTTGACGACGACACCGTCTACCCGGTCCGAGGGCAGATCGTTCGGGTCACCAACCCCGGCCTGACCTTGTCCGTCCGCGACGAGCAACACCCTGGTGGTCGCGCCTACGTGCACCCACGATCCACGGACTGCATCCTCGGCGGGACTCTGGAAGAGGGCAGCTGGGACACCGATCCGGACCCCGCAGAAACCACTGCGATCCTCGAACGGTGCACCGACATCGCCCCCGGGCTCGCGGACGCCCAGGTCATCGAGAGCGTCGCGGGACTGCGACCCGGACGGCCAGAAGTGCGGGTGGAGCTGGACGAGGACCTGCTGCCGGTTCCGGTCGTGCACAACTACGGGCACGGCGGATCGGGGATCACCATCGGATGGGGCTGCGCGCAGGACGTAGTCGCGTTGGTGGAGGCGCTCGCCGGGGGGTAGCGCGCTGCCCTCGCCCACACGATCGGACACGTTCGACCACAACAGCACGCGAGAGATCACAGCCTCTCGCGCGCGGCGCGAGCCGCCTCCACCTCGGCCTTCGCCTCGTCCACGGCCTCCTCGGCCTCCGCCTGGACCGCCTCGGCCTCGCCCAGCTCGTCGTCGACCTCCTCGACCTCCGACTCGAGGGCGGCGATCTTGCTGCGGAGCTCGTCGATCTCCGCCTGCAGCTGCAGGGTCCGGGCCCGGAGCTTCTCCACGGCCCGTCGGGCGGAGCGGTGCTCCTTCTCCGCGTCGGTGAGCACCCCGCGGGCCTCCGCCACCCGCTCGTCGGCGGCGGCCCGCGCCTTGGCGTCGGCGTCCGGGTCGGGTACGACGTGCAGCTGCGGCCGCTTCGTCGGATCTGGCGCCTCGACGGGGCGCGCCTTCGCGCTGAAGCCGAGGGCCTCCGGCAGCGCGACGGCAGCGCTGAGGTCGAGGTCGCCGAGACCGGTGGCCTCGAGCGAGGTCACCAGCATTCCGCTCCGCACGGCCTTGGCGGCGTCGGGCTCGAGCATCGCGGCGGTGAGGGTCGCCTCGACCTGGTCCGCCACTGCCTGTGTGGTCTTGACGCCCTCCTCGCGTGCCATCCGGCGTGCGGCTGTCGTCACCGACGCCGTCAGCTGGCGACGCTGCTTGGTGAACTCACGCAGCTGCGTCGCGTCGAGGTTGTCCTGCGCGTCACGGAGCGCGGCACCCACGGCCAGCACCTGGTCGACCTGGTCCGGGTCACGCCGTACCAGCAGGTTGACGACCCATGCCGCGACGGATGCCTTGCGCAACCCCTTGATCGAGGCGGCCAGCCCCTTGTCGGCCTTGTGCTCCTTGACGAGGGCGTCGCGGGCGGGAGTGAAGTCCGCGAGCGGCAGGGCGTAGAGGTCGTCGGCGATCTCCAGCAGCGGGTCGAGCTCGAAGCGGACATGGGGTGATCCTAGGGAGCCGCGCGCTCCCTAAGGAGCCGCGTACTCGAGCTCGGTCGGGTAGGGCGGCCAGGGGCACTCCTGGCTCTGCCCGGTCGGGTCCCAGCCGAGCGACTCGTAGAGACGCCGCGCCCGACCGTTGTCGGCCAGCACCCACAGCCTGCGGGCCCCTGCCGCCTCCGCCCGGGCGACGCCCTCGCGCCCCAGGCCGGCGTGCCAGTGGTCGGGCCGCACGGCCAGGTGTCGCAGGCTGGAGCCGTCGTGGGCGGTCAGGGCGACCAGGCCCTCGTCGTCCTCGGCGACCTCGACGACGACCTCGGGGTCGTCGAGGAGCAGCACCCAGCGGGCCAGCACGTCGTCGTCGGGGTAGGGCAGGTCGCCGAACACGTGGGCCAGGCCGCGCCGGCTCGCCGCTCGCTCGAGGTCCCGCAGCGCGACGGCGTCGTCCGCGGTCGCGCGCCTCCACGCCGTCACGGCCGCCCCGCCTCGTCCCACGAGCGGTGCGCGGCGACGGTCCGGTCCCAGAGCGACTCCCACTCGTCGTCGGTGACGTCGTTGACCGGCAGCAGCAGGTCGTCGACGAGCGCGGCGCGCCACTCGTCGTACGAGGTCAGGTCGTGCTGCTCGCGGGCGGACGGCGTGAGGACCTGGTGGACGAGCCCTCGGAGGGTGCGCTGCTCGGGCCCGTCGATGCGCTGGGCCACCAGGACGCGACGGAAGGGCGAGCGGTCGCCGCCGCTCAGGGCCCGGTGCGCGTCGGCGATCGCAGCGGAGCAGTGGTCGCGCGAGGTGACCACCATGCCGCGGAGCACGCCGCCGGGCAGGTGACGGTAGGTCCAGGCGGCGGGGCCGGTGGGCCGGCCGGCGGCCTGCGCGCCGTAGCCGGCACCGATCCCGAAGGACCATCCCTCCACGACGTGGTCACCGCGCACGAGCGGCAGCGGCTCGGCGAAACCCTCCCCCAGGCCGGCGTCGACCCACCAGTGGCCGCCGGGGTTGTCGTCGGCAGGCAGCCCGGACACGACCAGGACGAGGTGGTTGAGCTCGGTGCCGAGCTCGTCCTCCGGCCGGGAGCACACGTGACCGTGACGCCGGCTCACCGAGAAGCCGAGGCCGATCAGCAGCCACTCGAGCGCACCGTTCTGCTGGAAGCAGTAGCCCACTCGTCCGCCCGACGCGGCCCGGGCGGCGCTGGCCGGCGGATCGACGGGGTCCGGACGACCGAGCATGATCGAGAGGTTGTCGTAGGGGATCCGCGAGACGTGCGCGCGGTGCAGCTCGCGCAGCGCGGCGAGGGTGGCCGGAGGGTGCGCGGTCAGCCTGAGACGCTCCACGTACCTGGTGACCTGGTCCACTGCCGTCCCCTCGTCCATGGCCCCGCGGCCGACTCCCGATCGCGGCCGAACCTACTGCACCCCCAAGGGTGGTTCGGTCCCGGATCTACCCCATCTCGGGGATGAGGCACCTCGTCGACGGGTGGTCAGGTGAAGCAGGGTCCGACTGGACCGTGTCCACCGGGGGTGTGTCTCCATGCGTCGACTTCTGCTGTCCGTGCTGGCGTCGCTGGCCGTGCTCGTGGTCCCGATGGGCCAGCCGGGACAGTCCGCGCCGCAGGTGGCCCGGGTGACCGTGATCCAGGCCGTGCCCGGGATGGAGGTCGACGTCTCCGTCGACGGACGCTCCCTCGCCACGGGCGCGGCTGTCGGAGAGGTGCTCGGCCCCTTCGAGCTGGCGCCCGGTGAGCACGACATCGAGTTCACCTCGGCAGACGGGCTCGACGTGGCGTCCTCCCTGGAGGTGGCGGGCGGGGCGAGCAGCGACGTGGTCCTGCACCTGCCGGCGGAGCCCGACGGGGACCCGGTCGTGCACTCCTACGCCGCGCCGACGGGTGCCATCGGCCCCGACAAGGCTCGGGTCATGCTGGCCCACACCGCGACGGTCGCCCCGGCCGACGTGGAGGTCAACGGGGAAGTGGTGTTCACCAACATCGCCAACGGCGAGTTCGCGGAGGCCGACGTCCCGGCCGGCACCCACCAGGTGGCGCTGCTGCCGTCCGGCGGCCCCAGCGACCCCATCCTCGGCCCGGTGGACGTCGCGCTCGAGGCGCGGACGCTCTCGATGATCTACGCCTACGGCAACCCGCGCGACGGCTCGATGAACGTCATCGCGCACACCGCCACCTTGGAGGCCGACGGAAGCGTCATGCCGACCAGCATCGACACGGGCGAGGCCGGCCTCGTACGAGCCCCGGTCGACCCGTTCGGAGCCGCACCTGACGAGCGCTGGCCCGCGGCCGCGTGGCTCGGAGTGATGGCGGGGGCCGCCGGACTGGTCGTCGTGGCGGCCCGGCGTCGCGGCCGGGCGGCGCACGTGACTCCGAAGGCGCCGACGACGACATGACGACGCTCGGGGCGGCAGCGCTGGTCACGGCCGGCGCGCTGCTCCTTGCCGCCACTGCGTGCAGCAGCGCGGTGCAGGGCGTGGGGCAGGACTCCCCCGGCCCTGGCGGCGCGACGACCTCCCCGACGGCCTCCCCGACGGCCTCCGAGGGCGTCCCACCCGCACGACGCGCGCCGTCGGTCGTGGTGGCGGAGGCGCCTCGACGCCTGACCCTTCCGAGCGGGCTGGAGGTGCCGATCAGCGCGGTCGGGACGAGCGCGGCCGGTCTGCTGGCCGTTCCGGCCGACGTCGAGCGTGCCGGTTGGTGGCGTGGCGGGTCGCGGCTCGGCGATCCGTTCGGCTCCACCCTGGTGGCCGCGCACGTCGACTCACGGACGCAGGGCCTGGGAGCCTTCGCCGAGCTGTTGACCGTCTCCCCCGGCGCGCCCGTACGGTTGGGCTCGGAGCACCTGGCCCAGAGGTTCGAGGTCCGGTCACGACGGCTGGTGCCCCAGGGCTCGCTGGTGCGTGAGACGTGGCTCTTCGACGTGTCGGGCGAGCGACGGCTCACCCTGGTCACGTGCGCGCCACCGTACGACGCCGCGCGCGGCGGCTACCAGAACCTCGCCGTCGTCACCGCGGTCCCGGTCTCCCCAGTGGAGCGCCGATGACCAAGAAGGGCTATCAGAAGCGACTGCCGAAGGTCCTCGCGCCGCCGGTGCACGCGCCGCCGGCAGTGCCCGCACCGCGCGGCTCCGTCGAGGACTCCGTGCGGGAGGCCGTGCAAGAACCGTTCAGAACCCGTCCGAGAGCCGGTCCAGGAACCCGAGCCGGCGCCCGTCCAGGGGCCGGTGCGGGAGCCCGTACTAGAGCCCGTACGGGAGCCTGTCCAGGCGTCCGACCCCGTCGAGGTGCGGGTCGCGCGTCCGGCACCCGCGATCGACACCGTCCCGGCCCGCCGGAAGCCGGCGCCGGCGCCTCCCCGTCGCAGGCGCTTCGCGGGGCGGTCCGTCGCGGTGGTCGCCCTGGTCCTGGTCGGTCCCTTGGTCGCCGGCCTCGTCGGCGCCTTCCTGCTGCTGCGTCCGGACGTCGCCGAGGACCCCGACGTGGAGCCCGGGGCCCAGCGGCCCCCGGGAGTCGGATCGGCGTCGCTCGAAGCCGACGAGTCGTACGTCGAGACGCGCGTGCTGCCCAGCGGCGAGCTCGTCGTGCGGCAGTGGATCCGGCCGGACCAGCCGGTCCGCCGCCTGCGCCTCGCGCTCCCCGAGGTGCCGGGTGCCGAGGTGCTGTCCGCCCACGGGGTGGAGGTCGTCGCCGACGGAGAGCCGGTCGACGGTGACGACATCCTGACGGACCGTGCGGCGGACTACGTCTTCGACGCGACCACCGACCTCCAGGTGCGCTACCGGCTCGACGGCGCCGTGGAGTTCAGCGACTCCGTCACCGGTCGCGCGCTGGCCCTCGCCACGTCCCTCCACGTGGCGTACGCGCCGCTGGCCGAGCGTGAGACCCGGGTCGTGAGCGCCGCCGAGGTGCTGTCCCTGGCGTGCGCCCGGACGGCCGCGGAGCCCCCGGTGCCCTGCGGGAAGGCGTCGGGCGACGACCGGTGGAGCGTCGAGCTCGAGGATCCCCGGGTCACCGATCGCGTCATGGCCCAGGTCAACCTCCAGTGAGGCTCAGGCCGGTGCCTCGTCGTCGAGACCGTGCTCGATGGCCCACCGGGTGAGCTGGACGCGGTTGTTCATCTGCAGCTTGCGCAGGGTGTTCTGCACGTGGTTCTGCACGGTGCGGTGCGAGAGCACCAGGCGTGCGGCGATCTGCTTGTAGCTCATGCCGGTCGCGACCATCTTGAGGATCTCGGTCTCCCGCTCGGTGAGCTGGTCGCGGGGATCGTCGGCCGGTCCGTCGGCGATGCGCCGGAACTCGCCGAGCACCAGGCCGGCCAGTCCCGGGGTGAAGACGGCCTCGCCCTCGGAGACCCGGGTGACCGCGTCGACGAGCTCCGCGCTGGAGGCCGACTTGACCAGGTAGCCGGTGGCGCCGGCCTTGATCGCCTCGAGCACGTCGCCCTGCTCGCCGCTGGCCGAGAGGATCAGGACGCGCGCCGTCGGGTCGAACTCGAGCATCATGCTCGTGACCTGGACCCCGGTGTTGTCGGGCAGCTGCAGGTCGAGCACCACGACCTGCGGGGCTGCCGCCGGAAAGCGTGCCATGGCCTCGCGACCGTTGGACGCGACCGCGACCACCTCGTGCCCCGCCGCCTGCAGGTCCCGCTCGACCGCGTCGCGCCACATCGGGTGGTCGTCGACCACCATCACCTGCACCATGCTGTTCCCCCGGCTCCCTTGAGTGGGGGAATCGTAGACCGACTACCCACCCGGAGGGAGGTATCGACCCCGCCGGTGGACGAGTGGTGTCGTGTCGTCGCCCACCACCACGTCGTCCAGGACGCACGTGACCAGCGTCGACCAGCCGACCTCGACGTGGGACTCGACCACGAGCGTGGCCCAGGTCCGTGCGTGCGCCAGCCGTGGTCCGTGCTCGCCGTCGACCCACTCGGCGAGCCGCCACGGGCCACCCGGAGCCGGCGCCTGGCCGGCGAAGACGTCGGCGAGGTCGCGGTCCTCCCAGGCCAGCAGCTGCAGCACGCCGCGCCCGGTCTCCAGCAGCACATCGGTCAGGTCGGCGTCCGGGTCGAGCAGGGCCAGCGCCCGGCCGGGCTCGCCACCGGCCACCATCCACGACGAGACGGTGAGACCGGCGCGGTCACCGGAGGGGCCGGCGGTCCACAGCGAGACGGTGCCGCCCAGCCGCCCGCGGAGGCGGCGTACGGGGTCGCGGTCCCCCTCCGGCTCGAGGAAGGGATGGCTGGTGTGGATGGTCACGCGGTCACGCTAGCGGCACGGTCAGCTCCCACTCGGTGCCCCACGAACCGCTCTCCACCGTGGCCGTGCCGCCGAGCTCCTCGACGCGGCCGCGGATGGACGACACGACGCCCAGCCGACCCTCGGCCTCGGCCTGCTCCAGGCGCCCGGCCGCGATGCCCGGCCCGTCGTCGCGCACGGAGACGGTGACCGCGTCGGGCGCCGCCTGGGCCAGGACCCAGAGCACTCGCGTCGGGGCCCACGTGGGCGAGCACGTTGTCGAGACAGGCCCGGACCGCGGCCACTGTCTCGGCCGCCACGTGGGGGTCCACCAGCACCGCGCCGCCCGGGGTGGCGACCTCGACACGGAGGGGGTGTGCCGTGGCCATCGCCTCCAACGCCCCTGCGAGGTCCACGCGCCCGGCACTCGCCGTGGACACGGTGTCCTGCTGCCGGATCAGCGACCGCAGGCTCCGTTCCTGCTCGCCCGCGAGGCGTCCGAGGTCGGCCCACTCACCGCCGGCCGCCGCACCGCGTCGCTGCGTCATCGCCAGGACCTGGAGGACGCCGTCGTGCACGGCCCGGGCCAGCCGGGTGCGCTCCTCGGCCGCCGCCCTCGCTCGCTCGGCGGCGTCGCGCTCGCGGGCCATCCGCTGCAGCGACTCGCACAGGTAGCCGACGATCGGGCCACCGATCAGCACGAGGAACACGTTGCCGTAGTTGCCCTGGTCGACCTCGGAGCGCGGCAGCAGGTCGGTCGCCGACAGGGCGATCGCCGCCGCGAGCCCGCCCTTCCAGTGCCAGTGGATCGCCCAGGCGAGCAGGGCGCCCATCACCCAGAAGCCGGGGATCGTGGCATTGAAGTCGGGGCCCTTGACCCACGGCGTCACGGCGATGGCGGCGACGGCGATCGCCAGGTCGGCGACCAGCAGCGCCGGCGTACGTCTCGCGCGGTCGCGGTAGAGCCAGATCGCCGCCGCGGTCCAGGCGACCAGGGCCAGGACGATCGCCAGCCCGGCGCTCGGGTGCTCGAAGCTGTCGCGGCGGTAGGCGTTGAGGCCGACCATGTTGATGGTCACCACGACCCGCACGATGGCCAGCGCCGAGTAGAGCCGGTCCTCGACGGCGAGCGCCGAGTCCGCGCGCGGGACGGCGACCGGTCGCGGCGCGGGCGCGCTCAGGACGCCTTCTGCTCCGGCCCGTCGCCGGCCTTCTCGCGCTCGGCCCGCTCGCGCTCGGTCTTGTCGCGCTCGGCCTGTTCGGCGGCGGCCTGCTTGGCCTTCTCCTTGTCGAGCTCCTTGGCCTTGCTGGCGTAGAGGTCGACGTACTCCTGGCCGGACAGCCGCATGATCTCGTACATGATCTCGTCGGTGATCGACCGCAGGATGTAGCGGTCGTTCTCCATGCCGGCGTAGCGGGAGAAGTCGAGCGGCTTGCCGAAGCGGACCACGGGACGGGTCCAGGTGCCGTAGACCTTGCCGGCGGGCGCGACCACGTCGGTGCCGACGACGGCGCACGGGATGACCGGGGCACCGGTCTCCAGGGCCAGCCGGGCGACGCCGGTCTTGCCGCGGTAGAGCTTGCCGTCGTGCGAGCGGGTGCCCTCGGGGTAGATCCCGAACAGGTCACCCTCTGCGAGGATCTTCATCGCCGACTTCATGGCGCCCTCAGCGGCGTTGGCGCCCGAGCGGTCGATCGGCACCTGGCCGGCGCCCGAGAAGAACTTCTTCTGGAACCAGCCCTTGATGCCCGGAGTCGTGAAGTACTCGGCCTTGGCGACGAAGGTGACCCGACGGGTCAGGGTGAGCGGCATGAACAGCCAGTCGGCGTACGACAGGTGGTTGCTGGCGAGGATGGCCGGGCCCTCCTCGGGGACGTGCTCGACACCGAAGGCCTTGGGCCGGAATACCAGTCGCAGCACGGGACCGATGGCGATCCACTTGAGGAACCAATACAGCACGGGCCGAGCCTAGCCCTGCTTCAGCGCGGTGACGCGCTCGATGAAGTCGGCGGACTCCGCGAAGATCCGTGGGGCGTCGTTGTCGAGGCACGCGACGTGGTAGCTGTCCTCCAGCACCCGCTCCTCGAAGTCCTTGGACGAGAGCCCGGCGTTGAGGGCACGCGAGGACGAGATGTCGGCCACGTGGTCCTCCGCGGAGCGGAAGAACAGGACCGGGATCGTGATCTTGGGCAGGTCGCGGCGCAGCTCGACCCAGCCGGCGGACATCGAAGCAGCTGCCTTGAGCGGGATGACGGGGTAGGCGATCTCGTCCATGCCCGGCTTCTTGATGTCGTTCCTGATCCCCGGGAATGCCGGAACGATCCGTTTGAGGACGGGCAGGAGCACCGCGTCCTTGCGCATGGTGTCGATCGCCAGATTGACGATGACGACGCCGGCCAGCTCCTCGCCACGGTCCGCCGCAAGGCGCAGGGAGAGGGCGCCACCCATGGACAGGCCGACAGCCACCACTGCGTCGTTCTCGGCGGCAAGCTTGTCGAAGGCTCCCTCGACGGTCGCCACCCAGTCCGCCCACGTGACCTTGTTCATGTCACGCCACCGCGTGCCGTGTCCGGGCAGCAGCGGCATCTCGACGGCGTACCCGCGGGCCGCGAGGTCCTCCGCCCACGGACGCATCGAGGCAGGGCTGCCGGTGAAGCCGTGCTGGACCAGCACGCCGATGCGGCGCCCGCCGGTGAGCTCGGGCTGTGCGGGGGTGGACATCGGGGCGACCAGTGAGGGGTCGAGCGGGGCGTCGGGTGCGCCGCGGAAGGGGAGCTTCACGCGCACAGTGTGCACCACGCCTCGCGCTGGTCGACGGACGAGCGCGGCCATCCCCGGAACCACGTCCCCGGTACCGTTGTGGGGTGACGACGCCTGGCGACGAGAGTCGCACCGAGCTGGCCTGGCGCGAGATCGTGGAGCACTACGGCGAGCGGCCGGTCCTCCACGACAAGGAGCCGACCGAGGCCGACGGACCGCGTCCACGGGCCGAGCACAGCAGCGAGCCCGAGCCGCTCGTCGACGACGTCGCAGACACCGATGACGTCGAGGACGAGGTTCCGGAGGTGGAGCGGTTCCAGCCACCCGCCGCCCCACCGTTCCCGCGTCCGCGGACGTGGCAGCGTGGCGTCGCGTGGGCCGGCCTCTTCGTCGCCCCCGCCCTCGCGCTGGTCATCGGCCTGCTGTCCGTCTACGTGCCCGCGCTGGTCGGCTGGGTCCTCGTCGTCTGGTTCGTCGGTGGCTTCCTCTACCTCGTGCGCGAGATGCCCCGTGCCCCGCGGGATCCGTGGGACGACGGGTCCCGCATCTGAGCCTCGCTCGTTGGTCGAGGAAGGCGCCCTGCGCCTGTCACGAGACCCCTTCTGAACAGTAGTGTCGCTGCCGTGAGTGCGAGCGAGACGGTCGAGGTCACGGGGCACCTCATGGACAGCGGCATCCTGTCCCGCATCCTCGACGACATCCGCGACTACGGCGGCGACTACGTCATCGACAAGTTCGACGTCGGCCACGAGGCCCACGACCCCAGCAGCGCCATGATCACGATCGAGGCGGAGGACGACCAGTCCCTCCAGCGGCTGCTCATGCGCCTCCAGACCCGCGGGGTCAACCAGCTCGACCCCGGCGAGGCCGTGGTGGGCCTCGCCGAGCAGGCAGGCGTGCTGCCCGACGGCTTCTACTCGACGACCAACCTCGAGACCAGGGTGCGCCTCGACGGCGCCTGGTACGACGTGGAGAACCCCGAGATGGACTGCGGCCTGGTGGTGGCGGAGTCCCCGGGGATCGGCACCCGCGTCCGCACCGTGCCGATGTCCGACGTGGAGGTCGGCATGCGGATCGTGGTGGGCGCCTCCGGGATCCAGGTGTCCGTCCCGAGCCCGGACGTGGTCGGCGACTCCTTCGCCGGGTCCGACGCGGACGGGGCGTCCGACAGGCCGCAGGCCGTCCTCGTCCGCCAGGTGGCCGACGGCATGCGCCAGGCGAAGGCCGGCGGCAAGCGCCTGCTCTGGGTCGCCGGACCGGGCGTGGTCCACACCGGGGCGGTCCCCGCGCTCGTCGCGCTGATCCGGGCCGGCTTCGTCGACACCCTCTTCGCCGGCAACGCCCTGGCCACCCACGACATCGAGTCCTCCCTCTACGGCACGAGCCTGGGCGTGGACCTGAGCCTGACGCAGGGAGTCGAGCACGGGCACGAGCACCACGTGCGTGCCCTCAACACCGTGAGGAAGTCGGGCTCGATCGCCCAGGCCGTCGCCGAGGGGATCGTGACGAGCGGGATCATGCATGCCCTCGTGACGCACCAGAAGCCCTACGTCCTGGTCGGGTCCGTCCGCGACGACGGTCCTCTCCCCGACGTCTACACCGACGTGATCGAGGGGCAGCGTGCGATGCGCGCGCAGATCCACGACGTCGGCTACTGCCTGATGATGGCCACCCAGCTGCACTCGGTCGCGACCGGCAACATCCTGCCGGCCACCGTCCCGCTGGTGTGCGTGGACATCAATCCGGCCACCGTGACCAAGCTCGCCGACCGCGGCAGCAGCCACGGGCGAGGGATCGTCACCGACGTCGGGCTGTTCCTCGAGCAGCTCGCACTGGAGCTCGTGCCGGAGCACCGACGGGTCTGAGGTCCCTCACGAGGCCCGGTGCCGCAGGAGCAGCGCGGCACCGATCATGCCTGCCTGAGGTCCGAGCTCGGCGGCGACGAGCTCGGGGACGACCCGGTGGGCGGCGCCCACGAGCGTACGACGCAGCGCGGCGCGGGCCGGCTCGAGGAGCAGGTCGCCCGCGGCCGACACTCCGCCGCCGATGACCACCAGCTCCGGGTCGAGCGCGGCGACGAGATTGGCCGCGCCCACTCCCAGCCAGTCACCCACCGAGGCGAACGCCTCGCACGCCACCAGGTCGCCCTCCTCGGCGGCGGAGGTGACCATCGGGCCGGTGATCCGTGTCGTGCTCCCGTCACACATGTCCTCCAGCACCGAGACCCGGTCCGCCATGAGGGCGCGAGCACTGCGAACGAGGGCGTTGCCCGACGAGTACTGCTCCCAGCAGCCGTTGCGTCCGCACTCGCAGGGCGTGCCGTCCGGGACGACCTGCATGTGGCCGAACTCTCCGGTCATGCCGTTGGCGCCGCGCAGGACGCGGCCGTCGAGCAGCACGGCTCCACCGATCCCTGTGCCCATGGTGACCATCAGTGCCGACGACGCACCGCGGGCTGCGCCGTGGTGCGCCTCGGCACGAGCCGCGCAGTTGGCGTCGTTGTCGAGCCGCACCGGGCAGCCGAGCCGGTCCTCGAGCAGCTGCCGCACGGGCTCTCCCTGCCAGGGCAGGTGGGGGGCGAACATCACCCGCTCCCCCGCGGAGTCGACGAACCCGGCCGCCGCCACACCGACACCGGCCAGCGGTCGTCCTCCCGCACACTCGAGGATCGCCTCGGCCAGGGCGTCCTCCACCTCGCTGGTGACCACGCGTCGGCCGGGCGTGATCCGCAGCGCCGTGCTGGTCACGCTGCCGTCGTCGTCGACGACGCCGGCGAGCACCTTGGTGCCGCCGATGTCCACGCCGACCGTCACAGCAGTTGTCACGGCGTCATCCTGCCGTACGCCCAGGTCGACCGGCCCTCGAGTCATTTCGGGCCATTTTCGCCGATCCCGCCCCTTCCTGCTCCGTTCTCGTCCGGAGAAGCGGGCGCAGTCCTAGGCTCGGTGCGTTCCGGGCACTCACGAGGGGTTGGGCATGCACACCATTCACAGGTCGCGCGAGCGCGATGATCGCGGTGCCTCCGCCTTGGAGTTCGCCTTCTGCCTGATCCCGCTCATGATGGTGATCGCCGGCATCGTCAACTTCGGTGTCGTCTTCGCCCAGCAGCTGAGCCTCGATAACGCGACTCGTGCGGCCGCGCGTGCAGGAGTGGTGGCGAGCGGTGAGGACCTGGACATGCCCACGGTGGTAGTAGACGAGTTCGCTGGCGCTCTGGCCCGCGACCGAGCTGACGCACCGCTCGGTCACCTACCCCGGTCCCGGCGTTGGCGGGACATGTGACGGTAGCGATCTGGGCGAGGTCATGGTCATCCGCGCCGAGACCTCGACGCAGTTCCTGATCCCGTGGCTGTTCCCTGACTCCCTCCTCCCGAACTCGATGAACCTAGTAAGCGAGGCGACATTCCAGTGCGAGTACTCATGACGCGCCCCGAGCGGGACGAGCGCGGAGTCACCGCCATCCTGGTGGGCGTCCTGGCGATCTTCCTCGTCGGGATCGCTGCCTTCACCGTCGACGCAGGTGCTGCCTTCGTCAGCAACCGCAACCTGCAGCGTGCGGCCGACGCCGGCGCGCTGGCCGCCGCGCAGACGCTGACGGAGTACACCGGCACGTGCAACAACGTGGCGTCCAACACGACGGCGACGACGGCCGCGCACGGCCGTGCGGTGGCGGTCGCCCGGGAGAACTACCCCGACCCCGCACCAACTGCTGGGCCGAGACCGAGTTCACCGTCAGGTGCGACCCCGAGCTCCGCGTGCTTCTCGTCGAGTTCGGCAACCAGGGCACCACCGAGGCCGTCTTCGCCCCGATCTTCGACGGCGACGAGGAGATCACCACGACGCGGGACGCCGAGGCCACGGTCGATGTCGCCCCAGGAACCAATGAGGGGATGCGCCCGCTCGCACTGTGCTCCGCATCCTTCGACCCGGCCTACATGGAGCGCAACGGACAGTTCGTCCGCATCCACTTCCCCGGCGCCGGCCGCGTGCCTCCTGCCTCGTGCAACGTGAGCCTGTCGGGCAACTGGTGGCTGACGGACTGTCCGGGTGAGCGCACCGGTGCCGCCGGTGGGCCGGACGGTCTGGTGCAGCAGATCCTCAACGGCTGCGAGGACCCGGTCTCCGTCATCCCTGGCCAGGCCGACGCAACGACCCCCGGCCAGCTCACCGTCGTGCTGGAGGACGCGTGCCCCACCGCGGCGCAGTACTCCGAGACGTGCATGAGCGGCAACCCCGGCAACATCACCCAGGGCCAGACGATAGCGCCTGGGAGGACTTCATGGACACCGGTGAGTCCGCGATCTTCCCGGTGTTCTGCGCACCGACCAGCTGCTCCGCGGTGACCGCGGGTGGGACCGGCACGAACACGGTGTTCCCGGTCTACAAGCTGGTGTCCGCCAACGTCTGCGGCTTCCACTTCGACGACCGCAACTACTACGACAGCCCTCACGCGAACTGCGCCGGCAACCCGTTCCCCACGGCCGGCGACGGCCACGTCCAACAACTACTTCGTGTTCAAGCTGCTCAACTTCCGCACGAGCAGCAACAACGCCGAGTCGGACTGTGCACTGGGCGCCGAGTGCGACGGCGGACTGCGCCGCACCCGACTCACCCGATAGCTGCTGCTGGCGTACCTGCTACTCGCCCTCGGGCCACTCGGCCCCGAGGTCGATGTGCTCGACGTCGCCGCGATCCTCGGCACGAGGGTCCGGCGTCGACAGGAGCGCTGCGGCTGCCTGGGAGATCGAGGTCATCGCAGTGGCGAGGTGGGCCTTGACCTCCGGACTCAGCTGACGGACGGCATGGACGGTGCGACAGACGGGGCACACCGTGCACTCGGCCGAGCCCGTCGCAAGGTGCTCGTCGAGGTCGTGCGCCGAGGCTGCGGCCTGGGCCGCCAGTCCGGACAATCCGTCGCCGGCCTCCTCCACGTGCTCGCGCGCCCACCCGGACAGGGCGCCGAGGAGCTTGGCGGCCTCCTCGCCCAGTGAGCCGACCTCGTGCGCGCCGTCTGCGTCGCTCACGTGTTCTCCTCGGCTGCTGGACTGGCGTTCGATGGGGCGGGGTCGGTCGTGGGATCGGTGAACCTGACCTGCAGCTCGCCGTCGTGCACGCGGGCTCCGGCCACACGGTGCCGCGCCAGGCCGGAGGGCAGGGTCAGGAGGCGACGATACGACCCCACCGACACCACGAGCTCGTCGCCCTTGCGCGCGAGTCGCACGTCGTCCTGGGTGGCCAGCGGCAGGGGCAGCGAGAGCACCGGCCCGCTCGCCGTCGACCGGACGTCCATCGCAGGACGCGCGGTCCCGCCCTCCAGCGGGTCGGCCTCTCCGTAGACGGCCCGGGACAGGTCGAGCAGCTCGTCGCGTCCCACGGGTTCGCGGGCGCGGTAGACCGACGTACGCAGGTCCAGCCCGGGGAACGAGTCGGCGGCGTCGGCCAGGACCCGGCGTTGCGCCTCCACCCAGGTCCTGCGCCACTCGTCGGCGCCGCCGTCGGGGAAGACCCGGTTCACGATCGCGGTGTCCACGCTGTAGCCGAAGAGGGTGAGGAACGTGTAGGCCCGACGAGCCTCGGCGAGCACCACCGACTCGGGCGTGAGGACCAGACGGACGGACGTCTCCGGCCCGGTCAGCACGGCCCGTACGTCGTCGAGCTCGGCGTGCAGTCGCTCGATCGCGTCGAACACCGAGTCGCCCGGCATCGGCACGCCGGCGGCGCGGGTGAGCACCGGCTTGAGGGCCCGCACCACCCGCCGCTCGACCGGCAGGACGCGCGTCATGTACCACCCCAGCGCCTCGGGCAGGGCGAGCAGCCGCAGGGTCTCGGCGGTAGGAGCGCAGTCCACGACGATCACGTCCCACTCCCCCGACCTCGCCTGCGCGCGCACCTCGAGGAGGGCCAGCACCTCCTCGGCGCCGGGGATCACCGTGAGCTCCTCCGCGGCCACCGGGTCCGTGCCGGCCACGTCGAGCACGCTCTTCAGGTAGCCCTGGATGTCCTGCCAGGACCGCTCGAAGCGCTCCTGGGCGTCCACGTGCTGCAACCACAGGTGGGGCGAGACCTCGCTCGGCTCGCCGCTCGGCGGCACGTCCAGCGCGTCTGCCAGCGAGTGGGCGGCGTCGGTCGACAGCACGAGCGTGCGGTGCCCGGCGGCGGCGCTGGCGCACGCAGTTGCTGCGGCGAGGGTCGACTTGCCCACGCCGCCCTTGCCTGTGAAGAGGAGGATCCGCATCCCGGACCCGCGCGTCAGAGCGACTCGACGCGCTTCTTGAGGCCCTTCAGCGCGGTGTCGATGAGGATCTTCTCGCCCTTGCGCTTGAGCATGCCGATCAGCGGGATGCTCACGTCGAGGGCCAGTCGGTAGGTGACCTCCGTGCTGCCGTCACCACGGTCCTGCAGCGTGTAGGCGCCGTCGAGCATCTTGAGCATGTTGCCCTCGACGAGGGTCCACGTCACCTCTCGGTCGTCGTCCCAGTCGTAGGCCAGCGTGTACTCGTCCTTGATCGGCGAGACGTCGAGGGCGAAGTAGACCTGCTCGGCCCGACCACCGGCTCCGGCGGCGGTGACCTCCGCGGTCTGGACGCCCTTGGCCCACTCCGGGTAGGACGCGAAGTCGGCGATGACGGCCATGACGTCGGCCGGCGGGGCGTCGATCGTGATCGACGAGGAGGTCTGTTCGGCCATGGCCGGGAGCCTATAGGACCGCCCGGACGTGTCCGGGGCGCCGGCTCGGCGATAGCCTGCGCTTCGCAGTCGACCGCAACCCAGGAGGTCCCCCGTGCGTGAGTTCTCCACGCCGCTCTCCATCGCCATCCCGACGACCGGCAACCTCACCGACGACGTGGTCGCCAACGCTCGCGAGGCGGGGTCCACGGCCGTCTTCAGCCGCAACGCCGGCGACGGCTGGGTGGACGTCACTGCTGCGGAGTTCCACGACGACGTGTGCGCGGTCGCCAAGGGCCTCATCGCTGCCGGCGTGGCACCGGGTGATCGCGTCGCGCTGCTGTCGAAGACCCGCTACGAATGGACCCTGTTCGACTACGCCATCTGGTTCGCCGGCGCCGTCACGGTGCCGATCTACGAGACCTCGTCCGCCGAGCAGATCGGCTGGATCCTCCAGGACTCGGCGGCGCGTGCCGTCGTCGCCGAAGGTCCCGACCACCTCGCGCGGGTCCGGGAGGCGCGCAGCGCCGGGGACCTCGTCGAGCTGCAGCACGTGTGGTCGATCCAGGACAACGCGGTCGACGTGCTCACCCGCCTCGGGTCCGACATCTCCGACGAGCTGCTCGAGGAGCGGCGTACGTCCGCCACACCCCTCGACCTGGCCACCCTCATCTACACCAGTGGCACCACGGGCAAGCCCAAGGGCTGCATGCTCACCCACGGCAACTTCATGTTCGAGCTGGGCGTGGCCGTCGACGAGCTCGGCGAGCTCTTCGAGACCGACGAGGCGTCGACCCTGCTCTTCCTGCCACTGGCCCACGTCTTCGCCCGGATCATCCAGGTGGGCTGTGTGAAGAGTCGCGCCAGGCTCGGCCACAGCTCCGACATCAAGAACCTCGTGGCCGACCTCGGCGAGTTCCACCCCACCTTCATCCTCGCCGTCCCGCGCGTCTTCGAGAAGGTCTTCAACACCGCTTCCCAGCGGGCGGCTGCCGACGGTCGCGGGAAGGTCTTCGATCGCGCCGCCGACGTGGCCATCGCCTGGTCGCGTGCACTGGACGGCAAGAAGGTGCCGGTGCGGCTGCGGGCACAGCACGCGCTCTTCGACAAGCTGGTCTACGGCAAGCTGCGCCAGGCACTCGGCGGCAGCTGCGCGTACGCCATCTCCGGCGGTGCGCCGCTGGGCGAGCGCCTCGGCCACTTCTACCGTGGTATCGGCCTGACCGTGCTCGAGGGGTACGGCCTCACCGAGACGACAGCCGCCCTGTCCGCCAACCTCCCGGACGCGACGAAGATCGGCACCGTCGGTCGTCCGCTTCCCGGGACGAGCGTCCGTGTCGCGGACGACGGCGAGCTCCTGTTCA
Organism: uncultured Actinomycetota bacterium; assembly: GCA_963740115.1. Taxonomy (GTDB): domain Bacteria; phylum Actinomycetota; class Actinomycetes; order Propionibacteriales; family Nocardioidaceae; genus Nocardioides. Next base: position 103,168 of record CAVUCQ010000003.1, read on the forward strand.
AGGGGGGTCAGGTCTTCGCGGGCTACTGGGGCAACGAGGCTGCGACCAAGGAGTCCCTGGACCGGAACGGCTGGTTCCACACCGGCGACGTCGGCGAGGTCGACGACGAGGGTTTCGTGCGGATCACCGGCCGCAAGAAGGAGATCCTGGTGACGGCCGGCGGCAAGAACGTCGCGCCGGCGGTGCTCGAGGACCGGCTGCGGGCGCACGCCCTCGTCGACCAGTGCCTCGTCGTGGGCGACGGCCAGCCCTTCATCGGCGCCCTCGTCACCATCGATCGAGAGACCTTTGCGTCGTGGGCGGAGCAGCACGGCAAGCCGGTCGGTCTCGCCGGGCTCCTCGACGACCCCGAGCTGGTGGCGGCGGTGCAGGACGCGGTCGACGAGGCCAACAAGGCCGTCTCCAAGGCCGAGGCGATCCGGAAGTTCACCATTCTTCCCGGCGAGTGGACCGAGGAGGGTGGTCAGCTCACTCCCAGCCTCAAGCTGAAGCGCAACGTGGTGGTGCGCGAGAACCGGGGCGAGATCGAGGCGCTCTACCTCGGTTGACCACGAGGATCCGTCACATCGGGCGAGGCACGGGCTAGTCCGATGACTAGGTCCGACTAGTCACTTCTAGCCATGCCGGGGCCATGTTCGGGTGGTTTGCCCGGTTTAGCCTTCGCGCTCACTCCGGCCACTTTAGATTCGGGTCGCTGGGACGCAATCGGGACCTCCCACGATGGATCGGGCACCTGCGCCGATCGATCGGGCGAGAGTCCCCTACCGGCCGAGCGACTCACACTCAGGTTCCCGACCTCGAAGGATGCCAAGATGGCCCGCCGCTCCGTTCTCCTCCTCGTGGCGGTGCTGATCGCCCTGATCGGCACGTCGTTGATCGTTGTGTACGTCCAAGGCATCGACGCGCGTGCGACCGAGGGCCAGGAGCTCGTGGAGGTGCTCGTCGCCACCGAGTCGCTGGAGGCCGGCGAGACCGTCGCGGCCGCCCAGGAGGCGGGCAAGTTCGAGAAGAAGGACGTCCGCCGCGACGACGTCGTCGACGGGGCTCTCTCGTCGACGAGCTCGATCACCGACCTGGTCGCGGTCGCACCCATCTATTCCGGGGAACAGCTCATCGCGAAGAAGTTCGGCACTCTCGGGGACACCGACTCCCTGGTCATCCCGGACGACAAGATGGCCGTGGCCGTTGAGCTCACCGACTGGGAGCGCGTGGCCGGGTTCGTCAACCCGGGCAACGAGGTGGCCATCTTCGGCACCGCCATCGGTGCTGTCCGCATCACCCCCAACGGCGACGAGACCAAGCTGGGCGACTGGACCCGGATCATCCTGGCTCGTGTCCCGGTGGTCGGTGTCGGAACGACCAGTGTCACGTCGCGCACCACGCAGAGCGAGGACGGCGAGGAGGTCACCGAGGAGGTCCCCAAGACGATCCTGACCGTCGCCCTCACGCAGGCGGAGGCGGAGAAGCTCGTCCACGCCGACCGCACGACCGATCTCACGTTCGCGCTGCTGGGCGACCAGACTCCTTCGCAGGACGAGCCGGGTGTCGGTCTCGGCGCCACCATGCCCGAGCTGGTGCGGGCAGTGCCGTGACGGCCATCCTCGAGCCCGACACCGCTCAGGCGGGCATCCTGCAGGCCATGCTCCACGGGTCCTCCGCGTTCCAGGACATGGACGCCCTCCGCGACCACCTGGAGCGCACGCCCCACGAGTTCGCGGTGGTCATCGGCCCCTCCGTGGCTGCCGACTTCGCCGCAGAGTTCGCTCAGTGGGCCCGCGTCCAGCGCCCCGACCTCGGCGTGATCCTCCTGCGCAACGTGGTCGACAGTGCAGCGTTGGCCCTCGCGCTCCGCAGCGGGATGCGCGAGGTCGTGGAGGCACGCGACCTCGCCGGTGTCACCACGGCGGTCCAGCGCGCCCGGTCCGTCGCCAGCGCCATCGGCCAGACCCTGATGGGCGAGGCCCAGGCAGCCGTGCAGGCCGCCAAGGCCGAGGTCGCTGCCGAGGTCGCTGCCGCGCAGGCAGCCGCAGAGGCACCGCAGGGACGACTGCACACCGTGTTCTCCACGAAGGGCGGCGTGGGCAAGAGCCTCGTCGCCACCAACGTCGCCGTGGCCCTGGCCGATGCAGGCAGCCGCGTGTGCCTGGTCGACCTCGACATCAACAGCGGAGACGTGGCGATCATGCTGCAGCTCAACCCGTCCAGGACGATCAACGACCTGGCGGGCTTCAACGGGGTCATCGATGACGGGGTCGTCGACTCGATCCTGACGGAGTACTCCGACAACCTGTCGATCGTCGCGGCGCCACTCCGCCTCGACAGCCCCGACCAGGCCACCGCACAGGACATCGGCGCCCTGCTGGAGGCCCTCAAGTACCGGTTCGACGCCGTCGTCGTCGACACGTCCGGCGTGTTCGACGACCAGGCGTTGGCTGCGCTCGACCGCAGCGACACCATCATCCTGGTCGGCACGCTCGACATCCCGGCCCTGAAGGGTCTCAAGCTCGCCACCAGCACGCTCGACCTCCTCAACTTCGGCAAGGAGTCCTGGAAGTTCGTGCTGAACCGGGCCGACGCCAAGGTCGGCCTGTCCGTCGACGAGTACGAGTCGACCCTGGGATTGAAGTCCGACGTCACCCTCGTGTCGGCACACGAGGTCCTCAACGCGGTCAACCGCGGGGAACCCCTCGTTCGCGCCTACTCCGGCCACCAGAACAGCAAGGCGCTGGTGCGCTTCGCCTCCTCCTTGGCCGCCGTCGCCCCAGGGACGGCATCCTCATCCGACACCGGCGGACGCAAGGCCGGCCGGCTCCGTCTCAGAAAGGGCTGACCCATGAGCCTCAGCGACCGTCTAGCCGCCGCGACCCGTCCGTTCGGGGGCGCCGCGACCGAGGAGCCAGCCGAGGTGGCCACCACGCCGGCACCGGCCGAGGCGCCCGGCAACCAGGTTGCTCCTGCCTCCAGCCTCGCGGCGCGCCGCAAGGCCAAGGAACCCACTGCTGGTGACCCCTTCGGCGAGCTCAAGCGGGTGGTGCACGCCCGCCTGGTCGAGTCGATCGGCCCCAAGCTCTACGACGCGAACATGACGCAGTCCGAGCTGGAGCAGCAGGTCAGGCTCGCCCTGCAGACCACCATCGCCGACACGGACATGCCGATGTCCTCGGCGGACCGCACGCGCATCTCACAGGAGATCGCGGACGACATCCTCGGCTACGGGCCGATCGAGCCGCTCCTGCGCGATTCGAGCCTCTCGGAGGTCATGGTCAACTCCTACCAGGACATCTTCGTCGAGCGCAGCGGCAAGCTGGTCAAGGTCGACACCAGCTTCACCGACGAGGCGCACCTGCGGCGCACCATCGACAAGATCGTCAGCAAGATCGGTCGACGGGTCGACGAGACCAGTCCGATGGTCGATGCACGCCTCCCCGACGGGAGCCGCGTGAACGCCATCATCCCTCCGTTGGCCCTGGACGGATCGAAGCTCACCATCCGGAAGTTCTCGGAGGACCCGTACACCGCCGAGGACCTGATCAACTTCGGCACGCTCACGCGCCAGTCGGCCGACCTCCTCGCCGGATGCGTCAAGGGACGACTCAACATCCTCGTCTCCGGCGGAACCGGTGCCGGCAAGACCACGACGCTCAACGTCTTGTCCTCCTTCATCCCCGAGGACGAGCGGATCGTCACGATCGAGGACGCTGCCGAGCTCCGCCTGGTGCAGGACCACGTGCTGCGGCTGGAGTCGCGACCGGCCAACATCGAGGGCAAGGGCGCAGTCACCATCCGCGACCTGGTCAAGAACTCGCTGCGCATGCGGCCCGACCGGGTCGTGGTCGGTGAGATCCGTGACGCGGCCGCGCTCGACATGCTCCAGGCCATGAACACCGGTCACGACGGCTCCATCTCGACGTTGCACGCCAACACGCCGCGTGACGCCCTCGCCCGACTGGAGACCATGGTGCTCATGGCAGGCATGGACCTCCCGGTCCGTGCCATCCGCGAGCAGGTGGCCAGCGCGGTGGACCTGATCATCCAGCAGAGCCGCCTCAAGGACGGGACGCGCCGCATCACCGCGATCACCGAGATCGTGGGCATGGAGGGCGACATCATCACGACCCAGGACGTGTTCCTCTTCGACTACGGCGCCGGTGTGGACGACATGGGCAAGTTCAAGGGCGGGCTGGTCTCCACGGGGCTCCGTCCCCGTTTCGTCGAGCGGCTCAAGGACCACGGCGTCCACATGGATCCCACCATCTTCGCCAACGGCGCACGACGATGATCCGGCACCTCAAGAAGGCCGCGGCCGTCGCGGCAGCGACCACGGCGCTCGTCCTGTCATCGCCCGCTGCCTCGTTCGCCGAGGACGAGATCACCATCGATCACGTCGACAGCGCCGACGGTGCCGTCAGCCTGCTGCTCTCGGTCGACCGGCTGCCTGCTGGGACGGACTTCGACGCCGACTCGGTGCAGGTGGCCGTGGAGGGCCGCGAGGTCGACGCCACGGTCGACACCGTCACGGCGGGAGACATCGAGCGCTCCACGATGCTCGTGCTCGACGCCAGCAACAGCATGCGTCGGGGTGGCAAGTTCGCGGCAGCGAAGACGGCTGTCGACGCCTTCCTGAAGTCGGCGCCGGAGGACGTGAAGATCGGCCTCGTCGCCTTCGCCGGCAAGGTGTCCACCACCATCGAGCCGACCACCGACCACGCCTCGATCGAGAGCGCCCTGGAGACCATCACGCTCGAGCGCGGGACGAGTGTGTACGACGGCATCCAGGCAGGCATGGATGCCTTGGGATCGGACGGATCCCGATCCATCCTGGTGCTCTCCGACGGTGCCGACACCGGCAGCAACACGACGCTCGAGGTCTTGTCCCGGCAGGCTGCCGACGCCGAGGTCGTCGTGGACGTGGTCTCACTCGCGGAAGCCGCTCGCGCCGACGAGCTCGCGGGACTCGCTGAAGCGACCCGGGGCAGCGTCATCCCGGCCGACCCGGCGGCCCTCGACACCGTCTTCGGACAGCAGGCGGACGCCCTGTCGAAGCAGCTGTTGATCTCGTTCGAGCCTCCGGCCGACGTCACCGCCGACGCGTCCGTCGACGTGACGCTCACCTCGGACGGCCAGACCTACCACGACTCGGCCCTCGTCACCCTGACCGGTGGCGGTGCCGGCCTCGACGTCGTGGACTCCGGACAGGCCCTCGTCAGCAAGCCCGTCATGCTGTTCGGCGCGCTGGCCCTGGCCCTGGGACTCGGCGGGGTGCTCACCACCGTCATCACCGGCGCCACCGACACCCGTTCCGGAACCGAGCGGCGATTGGACGACTACTTCGGTGCGGACACGCCGGGCGGTCGACGACGCGGCTCCTCCAAGAAGTCCGACATCCGCGGCTCCGCGGTCGCGCTCACGGACAAGGTGGTCACCGCAGACCTCGAGACCCGCATCTCGCAGCGCCTCACCGGTGCCGGGTCGGCCCTGACAGCCGCCGAGTGGATCCTGCTGCACGCCGGGATCGCCGTCGGTTCAGCGCTGGTCGGGTTCCTGTTCGGTGGCGGCTTCCTCGCGGTGCTGGGGCTGCTGCTCGGAGTGATGCTTCCCTGGATGTACCTCAAGTTCCGGCACAAGCGGCGGCTCAGCAAGTTCAACGCCAACCTCGCGCAGTCACTCGGGCTGATGGCGGGTGGGCTCCAGGCCGGCCTGTCACTCCCCCAGGCGGTGGACACGGTGGTGCGCGAGGGCAACGAGCCCATCGCCGGCGAGTTCAAGCGCGCCCTGATCGAACAACGCCTCGGCATCGAGATCACCGACGCCCTGGAAGGTGTGGGCGAGCGGATGGAGAGCCAGGACTTCGCGTGGGTGGTGATGGCGATCCGCATCCAGCGCGAGGTCGGTGGCAACCTCGCCGAGATCCTCCACACCGTGTCCGACACGCTGCGGGAGCGGGAGTACCTGCGCCGGCAGGTCAAGGCACTCAGCGCCGAGGGCCGCATGTCCGCGTGGCTCCTGGGCGCGCTGCCGGTCGGCATGTTCGGCTACATGATGATCGCGAACCGCGACTACGTCGAGCCGCTCTACACGACCGGAGTGGGCTGGGCCATCCTCGCGGCGGCCGCGTTCCTCCTGGGTCTGGGAAGTTTCATGATGGCCAAGATGGTCAAGGTGGAGGTCTGACATGTCACCGATCCTCATGATGGGAGCCGGGCTCCTGTTCCTGGCGGGCGCGCTCGCCCTGTCGCTCATCGGAGTCGCCACGACCGAGAGGCGCGGTGTGGCCCGGTCCGTGGCGGCCATCGCTGCCATGGACTCGGCTCCGGACGTGCTCAAGCAGGAGCTGGAGCGGCCCTTCGGCGAGCGGGTGCTGGCGCCGCTCGGTGACCGGTTCATCGGACTCGGGCGAAAGCTCGTCCGCGCCGACACCGCCAGGAAGATCCAGCGCCGGCTCGACATCGCCGGCAACCCGGCGGGGTGGGACGTCAACCGCATCATCGGCCTCAAGGTCCTGGGCCTGGGCATCTTCGGGATCCTGGGCTTCCTCTACATCGCGGCCACCGCGTGGCCGTTCTACCGGGTGGTGCTCGCCACGGCTGCCGTCGGCGCCTTCGGCTACGTCCTTCCCAACATCTTGCTCTACAACGCCGGGCAGAAGCGCGAGACGGTGATGCGCAAGTCGCTGCCCGATGCCCTCGACCTCCTGACCGTGTCGGTCGAGGCGGGTCTCGCCTTCGACGGCGCGGTCGGCCGCGTGGCCCGCAACACCGAGGGCCCCCTGGCGCAGGAGTTCCAGCGGCTGCTGCAGGAGATGCAGATCGGCATGGGGCGGGTGCAGGCCATGCGGGGAATGGCCGAACGATCGTCGCTGGACGACCTGCGCTCCTTCTGCACCTCCATGGTGCAGGCCGACAGCCTGGGCATCCCCATCGGGCGGGTGCTGCGCATCCAGAGCCAGGAGATGCGGACCAAGCGCCGCCAGCGCGCCGAGGAGAAGGCTCAACAGGTTCCTGTCAAGATCATGGTCCCGCTGGTGCTCTTCATCCTGCCGTGCCTGTTCCTCGTGGTGATGGGTCCGGCAGCCATCGGCATCATGGAAGCCTTCAGCAAGTAAGGCGTCACGTGCACTCACTTCCCTTGGCGGAGGCAGCCGGAGGACCGCAGCTGCGAACATGGCGGACCACGACAGCCGTACGCGTCTTCGCGCTGGCGTTGGCGACCGGGCGCCGTCATCAGTGACGGTCGCGCCGCGGAGACCGCCCCGCTGCTCCTGCTGCTCGCCATGGTGGCCGCCGTGTCGTCGCTCCTGGACTGGTTGAGCCGCGCCGAGCTGACGCACTGGCACTCCGTCGCCGAGGCCGTGGCCGTCACCACGCTCATCATCGGAACGTCGGCGTCCGCGGGCCTCGGCGCCTACCTGGCCGTGCCGGCGGCCGTCGCGGGAGTGCGGCACGGGCTCGTCACGACGCTCAACGTGACGCTGCTGTCGATCGTCACGGCCGCCGCGACCCTCGCAGTCGACCCGAGCGGTGACGCCGTTCGGCACGTTGCCACGAGCCTGCCCTGGATCGCGATCGGGCTGGGCGTCGGTCTGCTCGCGAGCTGGCAGTCGCGCTCGACGCGCGACCTGGCGGCACGACAGGCTCCCTACGCTGCCGCACACCAGTCGATGGCGCGGCTCCACCAGCTCGCCAGTGCCGGCTCCCTGGGTCTGGACAGTGCCTCCCTCGCCACCGAGCTGGACACAGCAATGCGCCGCGCGACGGGCGCAGCGAGGACCAGCGTGTTCGTGCTCGACAACGACCAGCTGCGCCCGCTGCTGGCGGGGAGCGACCAGGAGCGGCTCATCGCGGAGATCCACATCCCCGAGGCCGACCGCACTCCAGGAGCGGCCGTGGTTCCGCTCAGGGGGGCGCACCAGCTGCTCGGCTATGCAGTGCTCGTCGGAGTGCCGCGCTGGACCCGCGGAGCACAACTCCGCGGCCATGGATCTCGCCGACGACTTCGCCGTACGCCTGGACACGGCCGTGCTCTTCGACGAGATCCGGCACCTGTCCGCTGCGGAGGAGCGCAACCGCATCGCGCGTGACATGCATGACGGCGTGGCACAGGAGGTCGTCGCCCTCGGCTACGTGGTCGACGAGATCGAGTCGGTCTCCTCCGAGCCGGAGACCCGTCGTCTCGCCGCCGAGCTGCGCGACGAGATCACCCGCGTCGTGACCGAGCTCCGCTACTCGATCTTCGACCTGCGTCACCACAGGGCGGGGAGGGACCTCACCACCGCGCTCACCGACTACGTCCAGGAGCTCAGCCGCGACACCGACCTGCGGGTCCACCTCGTCCTGGACAGCAGTGCCATCGACCTGCCGGCCCGGACCCAGGACGAGGTCATGCGCATCGCACAGGAGGCGATGAGCAACGTGCGCAGGCACGCCCGAGCCAGCAACCTCTGGGTCACGCTGGTCTCCGACGGCACGGACTTCCGGCTCGAGATCGTCGACGACGGTGTCGGGGATGCCGCTCCACGCGAGCGGCACTGGGGTCTGCAGACCATGCAGGAACGCGCCGAAGGAATCGGCGCCGAGCTCGACATCGAGCCCCGCTTCGGCGGCGGAACCGTCGTTCGTCTCCACGCCACGCCATCCCCATCCCCATCCACGCAAGGGAGCGCTCGCCATGAGCACCACCGTCCTGCTCATCGATGACCACGAGCTGATTCGTCAGGGCCTCGCTCGAGCGTTCGAGCGAGACGAGACCATGACGGTCGTCGGTCAGTCAGGGACGGTCACGGACGGCGTACGCATGTACGAGTCGCTGCGGCCGGACGTGGTCGTGACGGACCTCCAGCTCCCCGACGGCCACGGACTCGACGTGGTGCGGACCGTCCGCGCCCTCAGCGACCTCACCGGCCTGGTCGTCCTGACGATGCATGCCGGCGATGACCAGATCTTCGCGGCCATGGAGGCGGGCGCTTCCGCCTTCGTCGGGAAGGACAGCAAGGCTGCCGAGGTGGTCAGCGCGGCCAAGCACGCTTCCGTCGCACCGCGCACCTTCCTGTGCGCCGGCCTGAGCGGCGCCATGATGCGTCGTGCGACCACGCCGGCTCCTCCCAAGCTGTCGGGGCGTGAGGAGGAGGTGCTGTCGCTCCTCGCCGACGGGATGGGCACAGGTGAGATCGCCGGCAGCCTCTACATGAGTGAGTCGACGGCCAAGACCCACATCACCCACATCTACCAGAAGCTCGGTGCGGCCAACCGCGCACAAGCCCTGGTCACCGCCATGCGTCTCGGCCTGCTCGACCGCCTGTCCACCGAGAGGTTCTGACGACCCGGACGCAACGAGAACGGCCGCGAGATCCTCAGGATCCCGCGGCCGTTCCGCCGTTCTACCACCCCCACCGGGTGCCCGCCGGGGATCTGTCACACACTGCCCAACCGGGCCCGCGGAGAGCTTGCATGGACTGTCCTTCCCTAGTCAGAAGGGACTACCCGGGTGCAGCCGATCACCTGATCCAACCGCCTCGGGAATCGAGCAAGATCTTCCTCGACGGGTCCTCGTGGGCTCGGAGCCGGACTCATCACACAGACAACAAAAGGGGAATCCCATGCTCGAGAAGTTCATCACCCTGGTGCTCATCGGTCGCGACGAGGAGGAGGGCGCCACCGCCGTCGAGTACGGCCTGCTCGTCGCCCTCATCGCCGCCATCATCATCGGCACCGTCGTCATCCTCGGCGGCCAGATCAACGCCGCGTTCCAGACCGTCGTCGACGCTCTTCCGTGATCGACGGACTCTGAGAAGCCTGGCACGAGCCGGCGTCGCACCTGGTGCGACGCCGGCTCGTCCATATCTAGGGTCTGGAGGTCCTGACATGAAGCTACTTTCGCTTCGCGTCCCGCTTGCGTGACGAGACCGGCGCGACCGCCGTCGAGTACGGGCTCCTGGTCGCCCTCATCGCAGGAGCCATCATCGGCACCGTCACGCTGCTCGGCGACCCCGTGATGGGGCTCTACGCCAGCGTCCAGTGGTGGTGAACGCACGCAGGTGCTCTTCCTGGAGGCGACCGGTTCCCGGTCGCCTCCGCTGCATTGCGGGCGCACACCGCAGGAGCCTCCGTCAGCCCGCCAGCTTCTTCAGGCGGCTCTGCCAGGCGTGCGTCAGCTCGCCCGTCGACAGCCCGGCACGACGGAGGATCTCCTCCGCCGGCCTTCCCGCTGCCACCCCGTCGTAGAACGCCACCAGGCCCTCCTCCCCCAGCCTCTCGGCGATGATGCGGCAGGCCAACCAGGCCTGCTCGTAGCTGGCTTGCAGATCACCCGCGCGCGTGTCGAAGTCCGCCGCGGTCGGGAGCGCGTCCGGCGCTCCCTCACGGCGCACCAGCTCGATGGCGCGGCCCAGCGTCGTGGTGTCCGGCAGCCTCGTGCCGCGCAGTGCGACGTAGTCCGCGAAGCCCTCGAGGAGCCACGGCTCCATGGGCGTGCGCGCGGCGTCGGTGGCGACATGGACCAGCTCGTGGCTCATCACGACCTGCGCGCCGGCGCGCCGCAGCCCCGCGGTGACGTCGGGGTTGACGAACACGTGGACCGGAGCGTCAGACCCGGTCGCGCTGCCGGCAGTCGTGGTGACCGCCGCGATCGCGGCGTACGTGCCAGGCGCGGCACCCAGGGCAGCGTCCAGGTCGGCCGCGCTCGCCGGGACCTCGACCACGACCCGTGGCCGCCAGGACGGCAGTACGCGGTGCACCACGTCGATGCCTCTGATCACCTGCTGCGCCACGGCCGCGGCGTCGGGGCGGTCCCGTCGACGACGACCAGGACGCCGTGGGCCCGAGCCACCGACAGCTCGCCCCGCAGCCACAGGGGCGTGCGGCCGCGACCGGTCCCCCCGCTGAAGCCCGCGATCCCCAGGTCCTCGCCGTCGGGCGCGAACGAGACGACCACGTCGGCCCGTGACGGCGCTGGATCGAGGGCACCGAGCTGCCAGGTGAGATCGACGATCCCCGTCCACGAGCCGTCGGCTGCGACCGTGCCGACCTGGTCGACGTAGCGCGCGGTCACACCGCGCAGGTCCAGCGCCTCGGCGTTGCGGGCGATGCCGGCGAGCACGTCCGTCGCGTCGCCGTCGGCCGGTGGCGCCAGCGCAGCCAGCCGTGCGGCATCACGCGACCCCACCCCGTCGACGAACGACGCCAGCGCAGCGGCTGCTGCGGCGGGACTCGCGCGAGCAACGTCGACCGGTCGCGGTTCGACCTCGTGCCGGTCGCCGCGCGTCAGCACGAACGCCAGCACAGCGACCAGGCACAGCGAAAGGCCGGCCGCCCACAGGAGTGGGCGACCGGCCTTCGAGGACTGCTGGTCAGCCAGGGCGGACGGCGCCGACGTACGGCATCGAGTAGAGGCCGGACACGGCCACCCCGGTGCCGGGGTTGGCCGCGTGCACGATCATGCCGTTGCCGATGTACATGCCGACGTGGCTGATCGGGCTGTAGTAGAACACCAGGTCGCCGGGCTGCAGGTCGCTCGCGGCGATGTGCGGACCCGAGCCGTACTGGGCGCCCGAGGAGTGGGGCAGCGAGACGCCGGCCTGGGCCCAGGCACGCATGGTGAGTCCGCTGCAGTCGAAGGCGTTCTCGCCCATGGCGCCGTAGACGTAGGCATCGCCCACCTGCGCCATCGCGTACTGGACGGCGGCGGCCGCACGGCCGGAGGCCGGGACCGAGGCGGGCGCTCGAGTGACGCTGCTGCGCGAGGTGGCGCTCAGGCGCTCGCGCTCCTCGGCCTCGAGGTCGCCGAGCAGGCTCTTGGCCTCGGCGAGCTTGTCGTCGACGGTCTTCTTCTCGGCGCTCAGCTGACGGGTGATCTTCGCGATCTCGTCGGTGCGGTCGTCCGTGGCCTCGCGGCGGATCTCGAGGGCCTCGAGCTCGGTGTCGTAGTCGGCCAGCAGGTTGGCCTGCAGGTCGTTGAACGACGACATCGTCGACAGGGTGTCGAGGAACGCGCCGGGGTCCTCCGACACGACGATCTGACCCACCGTCGAGATGCCCTCGCCCTCCAGCTGGCGCACGACGGCGTCGGACACCTGGTCACGGACGGCCTCGAGACGCTCGTCCTGGCGGGCCTGGTCGGCCTTGAGCCCGGCGAGGTCGCGCTGCAGGTCGGCCAGGTCCAGCTTGGCGTCGTGCAGGCGCTCCTGGGCGGCCTCCGCCTCGTGGTAGAGCCGGTCGACGCGAACCTTCACGTCCTTGATGTCGGGGTCGGCCTGCGCGGGGGTCGCAGGCACGAAAGCAATGGCAGCGATGGCGGTCAGACCAAGAACGGTCGCGCCGAATCGCTTGCGGGTGTGAGCCACGAGCGGGGGAACTCCTCGGGATGTCGTACGCCTACCAGGTGAGCTGACGGGTTCGGCACGACTGTCCTACCCCTGCTCCACGCACCGCTCGCGCAGTGCGCCTTGCAGGGGATTCACCCCAGGGGGAAGTGTGGTTCCCCGGCTCGTCGACCACGGAAGGTACGGGGGCGTGGTCCACGACTCGGCGCGGCTTCCGCGCGGGCCGGGTGACCCACTTCCACGGAAGCCAGCCCACAGACTAGACCGGTTCGGGGGGCCTCGCCAATCTTCGACGCAACTTCTTGCGACGTGTCTCAGGCGGATTCGATCACCGGGCCGGCGACCGGCTCCACGAGGCGGAGCGGGGGCACCAGCCCCCCGCCCGCCAGCGCGGCGAGCGCGGCCATCTCGTCGTCGTCGATGGTGAGCTCCGGCGGTGGCCCCAGCAGCACCATGACCACGCAGTCGTGGCAGTGCAGACCCCTCACCTGGCAGGTGTCGCAGTCGATCCGTGTCGTCATGCTCCGAACGGTGACAGGAGGCACCGACAACGGGCCGGGCCCGTGTCGCGCCACGGCGTGTCGGAGCAGTCAGCCGATGACGCCGATCAGGGCGGACGCCGGCACCACGCGCGCCCCGCTGCGTACGACGTCCTTCGCGAGCGCCTGGTCACCGCTCACGACGACCACGACGCGTCCGCGCGGCTCGGCCCCCACCAGCTGCCTGATCACGTCGTCCGCGATGACGCCCGCCGGGCTGAAGACCACCCGTACGCCGCGGGGAGCCGGCATGGCCGTCCGCGAGGTCGACTCGGCCGCGTCGAAGACCACGGTGGTCTCGGCACCCGACCGAGCCACGAGGGGACCGAGGGCAGCCACCAGCCGGCTGCGCTGCGCCTCCAGGCTCGCCGAGGGCCATGCCTCCTTGGTGACGTTGTAGCCGTCGACGATCAGCCTCGCTCGGGGCAGTCCCAACGTCTGCTCGAGCAGGGCGGGCGTGGGCGGTGCACTCGACCCCGGTGCGGCGTCCACTCCCGCCAGGCCCGCCTCCACGGCGTCGGCGGGCGAGCCCACGACCGACGCGAGCCCCAGCTCACGGCGGAGCCCGGTCGCGGAATCGACCACGGCGTCGAGGAGCAGCCGTGCGCGAATCGTGGCCGCATCCCGCTCCGAGCGAGCGTCGCGGCGCGTGGCGGCAAGGCCGGACTCGGCCTCGTCGAGCTGCGCGCGGAGCCGGCGTACGTCGGACTCGGCGCTTCTCGTCGCGACACCGGCAGCGGCCACGGCCTCGTCGCGGACGGCGCGAGCGGCATCTCGTTCCGCCTCGGCTGCTCGCACCAGGCTGCGCGCCTCACCGAGTCGCTGCCGCAGCACCTTGTAGTCGGCCCGGGCGCGCTCCACCTCGTCGCGGTGTGCGGCCTTCGTCGCGGCCAGCTCCGCCTGGAGGGACGCGACCTGCGCGGTGAGCCGGGCCAGCTCGGCCTGGGACCGGTCGTCACGCGTGTCGGCCTCGTCGAGCGCCCCGACGACACCTGCGACGACGGACTCCCAGCCCTCCTCCCGCGACAGCCACGCCCGGGCCGCGGCGTCCACCGGGTCGTCGTCAGTGATCGGAAGAGCGGCCACCTGGACGGCGGCGTGTTCCCGGAAGCCGTCGTCCGCCAGCGCCTCCCAGATGAGGCCGCTGCCGAGACGCGCCCGCCGTGCAGGCGCGAAGCCGGCCACCTTCCGCAGCGGCGGCGGCATGGGGGTGACCGAGGGCAGCACCGCAGCGACGAGGGAGACCACCCTGAGGCGGAGACGCTCGGGCAGGGTCGCCGCGTCGGTCACGAGCGGCCTGTCACCCGGCGGCCGGGTCGCCGGCCGTGTCGGCCTGTGCCCGATCCACGACCTCGATGGCGTCGGCGCGACCGCACCACCGGCACGAGACGGCTTCCACCGACTCGGCGAGCACCGACTCCTCCTCGACCCGGTGGTCGCCGGCGAGGTCGAAGTGCCAGTACTCGGTGGTCCGGCGGGTGCGGGTGACGTCGAAACGGGTCAGGTTGCCGCAGCCGGCGCAGCGCCAGCGCTCGCCGTCGCCGGGAACGCGGAGGTCGGCGGTGTGCTCGGCCACGGGTGCTCCTCGGGGTTGTCACGGAGTTCGGCGCGGTCAGCGTAGTGCGCGCGCCCACCCACCCATTGTCGGATCCCACGTCTAGCGTCGTCGGACATGAGCACCACCGCCCGACGGCCGACGCGCGAGAAGACGCGCTGGGAGGCGCAGCGCAGCTTCGACGAGCTGGGCCGGCCGCTGCGTGACCTCACCTTCTGCGTCGTCGACCTGGAGACGACCGGAGGGTCCGCCGAGGGCGGGTCGATGATCACCGAGATCGGCGCGGTGAAGGTGCGTGGCGGTGAGGTGCTCGGCGAGTTCCAGACGCTGGTCAACCCCCACACGGAGATCCCCGCGTTCATCGCGGTCCTGACCGGCATCACCAACTCGATGGTCCACGACGCCCCGCAGATCGAGTCGGCCCTGCCGGCGTTCCTCGAGTTCGCCGCCGGCTGCGTCCTGGTCGCCCACAACGCGCCCTTCGACGTCGGCTTCCTCCAGCACTTCGCCCGGCAGCAGGGCCGGCCATGGCCCAGGTTCGAGGTGCTCGACACGGCCAAGCTGGCGCGGCGCGTGATCACCCGCGACGACGCACCCAACTGCAAGCTGTCCTCCCTGGCCAAGGTGTTCAACTCCTCCACCACCCCCAACCACCGAGCCCTGGCGGACGCCCGGGCCACGGTCGACGTCCTCCACGGACTGATGGAGCGACTCGGCGGGCTCGGCGTGCACACCCTGGAAGAGCTGCAGACGTTCTCCGCGCGCGTCAGCACCGCCCAGCGCCGCAAGCGCCACCTGGCCGAGGGACTCCCCCACGCTCCTGGCGTCTACCTGTTCCGAGACGACCGTTCCCGGGTCCTCTACATCGGCACCTCTCGCGACCTCCGCACCCGCGTCCGCACCTACTTCACCGCCTCGGAGACCCGCACCCGGATGGGCGAGATGGTCGGACTGGCCACCTCGGTCACCGGCATCGAGTGCGCCACTCCTCTCGAGGCCGAGGTCCGCGAGCTGCGACTGATCGCGGAGCACAAGCCGCGCTACAACCGCCGCTCGCGCTTTCCCGAGAAGGTCCACTTCGTCAAGCTGACGCGCGAGGCCTGGCCACGCCTGTCACTGGTCCGCAAGGTGCTCGAGGACGATGCCGACTACCTGGGCCCCTTCTCCTCGAAGAAGACGGCGGAGAAGTGCCTGGCCGCGCTCCACGAGACCTTCCCCGTGCGCCAGTGCAGCGGGCGGCTGCCCCGCATCCCTTCGGGCACGGCGTGCGTCCTGGCCGAGATGGGCCGATGCCTCTCCCCCTGCGACGGGTCGACCGACGAGACCACCTACGCCGCCGTCGTACGCCAGCTGCGCGACACGCTGCTGCGCAGCCCGGAGGAGGTCGTGGAGGCGATCAACCGCCGGATGACGGCGCTGGCGGAGCGGGAGCGCTTCGAGGAGGCCGGCGTCCACCGCGACCGGCTGGCCACCTTCGTCCGCGCGGCTGCCCGCACCCAGCGGCTCTCGGCCCTCACCCGCTGCCGGGAGATCGTCGCGGCCCGGCGCGAGGACGACGGCCGCTGGTCGGTGCACGTGGTGCGCCACGGGCGGCTCGCCGCCGCCGGCGTGATCCCGTCGGGTGCCGACGCCCACCAGTACGTCCGCGAGCTCGCCGCCAGCGCCGAGACCGTCCGTGGAGCGCCGGGGCCGGTGCCGGCGGCCACGGCGGAGGAGTCGGAGAAGATCCTGCGCTGGCTGGAGTCGCCGGGTGTCCGGCTGGTCGACGTCGACGGTGACTGGATCTGCCCACTGGGTGGGGCCGCACGCCACCTCGCGCTCTACGACGCGGCCCATCAGTCCCGGCTGTCGCTGGTGCCCTTCGACGAGAAGCGGCTGCCGTCGCCGGTGCACCGCCCGGTGCGGTGAGTCAGTCGAGCCCGATGCTGAAGGCCGACTCGAGGTCGTGCCGCGAGTAGGTGCGGAAGGCGATGTGCGTCTCGGTCTCGGTGACCCCCTCGACCTTGTTGAGCCGGTCGGCGACCACGGAGGCGACGTCCTCGTGCTCGCGCACGCGCACCAGGGCGATCAGGTCGATCTGGCCCGTGACCGAGTAGACCTCGCTCACCCCGTCGAGGGAGGCGATCTCCTCGGCGACCTCGGGGATGCGCGCGACGTCGGCCTTCACGAAGACGATGGCGGTGATCATCCGGTCAGCCTAGCGACTGCGGTGCCGGCCCGGGTCGGGCAACCGATCGGTCCGACTGCCTAGTCATTTGTGACTACCAGTGGGTCATTCCTCCACCGGCCCAGCCCACCCAGATCTAGCGTGACCCGGTCTGAGCCATCCACCAGGGGGAGTTCTCGCCGATGTCTGTTCGTGATCTGCGTCGAGGGGTCGCTCGTGCTGTGACGATCACGGTGCTCGCCAGCGGGGTCGCCCTTGCTGGCTTCGCTCCTGCCACGGCTGTGCCGCCGGACATCCCCGTGGGCTTGTCGTCCAGCCAGCCGGACAGCACCACCACCATCTTGTCGTGGGAGCACGTCCCGAACGCGACCCGCTACGCGGTGACCGTCGACGGAACGACCACGAGCACGGTCAACAACTCGTTCGTCCCCTCCCAGGCGCTCCCCGAGGGCAACCTGACGTGGTCGGTGACGGCCTACACAGGCGTCGAGGCCGGCCCCACAGCGTCGAGCACGTTCTCGAGCGTCCGCCTCGCTGCCCCCACGCTGGTGTCCCCGGCCTCCAACGCCGTTCTCGCGCAACCGACCAACCCACCGCTGCTGACGTGGGCGCCGACTGCCGGCGCCACGTCGTACAAGCTCGAGGTGGACGGCGACGCCGACTTCGTCGGCGCTGAGTCCTACACCACCAAGAGCACCTCCATGGTCGTCCCGTTCCCGCTGGGTGACGGCGACTGGTACTGGCGGGTGACGGCCAGCAAGGGTGCCGGCCTGAACTCCCCGGCGAGCGAGGAACGACGTTTCGTGGTCGCGCCGCTGCCGGCGCCGGTCATCACCTCGCCGCCGGACGACGCGACCCAGTCCCTCCAGGACGTGGTCCTCGACTGGGCTCCCGTGCCCGGCGCCGCCTCCTACGACGTCCAGGTGTCGACCGAGGCCGACTTCAGCCAGGGCGGCGCGCTCATCGACAGCAAGACCGGGATCCTCGGCACCCGCTACTCGCCGGGCGTGACCTATGACAACGCCAGCTACTTCTGGCGCGTCCGTGCGATCGACATGTCGGGACAGGCCACGCCGTGGACGGCAGCCCGGTCCAGCTTCACCCGCAACTGGCCGCAGCGGCCGACCGCTGTCTTCCCTGCGGGCGAGGGCGCGGAGGACGTGCCTGCTCCCCTGTACTTCCAGTGGACCCCGGTGCAGCACGCGTCCGAGTACGAGATCCAGGTCGGCACGCAGGCCAACTTCACCGTCGGCACGTTCGAGAGCTGCCGCACCGCGGGCACCACGTACACACCCGGCATGTTCGCCGTCAACACGACCGGCATCCTGGCCCCGCCCCGCATCAACGAGGACTGCAAGCCCCAGGCCGGCAACATCAACTACTGGCGGGTGCGAGCCCTCGACCGGCCGTTCACCAAGGGCGGCGACATCCCCGGCGTGCAGGGTCTCTTCTCGGAGACCCAGGCCTTCCGCTACATGCCGATGAGCGTCACCGACATGGCACCGTCCGGCGGCGTGACGGTCGGCGTGCCCACCCTCACGTGGGACAGTGCGACCGGCGCCGAGACCTACGACATCCGCATCCTCAAGGCCAACGGCAACCAGGTGCTCTCCACGACCACCTCGGCGACGTCCTTCACGCCGTACGGCACCGAGCAGCTCAAGCCCGAGGACGGACCCTTCACCTGGCAGATCACGGCTGTCGGAGCGGACAGGTCACGCTCGGTGACCTACCAGAACACGTTCAACGTCTCCGGCACTCCGCCCACGAGTGCGCAGCCCGCGCTCACTCCGCTGACACCGACGGTCACGACGCCCGGGATCATGACCGCCCCGTCGCTCACCTGGGCGCCGATGACCGGCGCCCACCACTACTCGGTGAACATCGGCAACGCCGCGGACACGAACCAGGTGTGGTTCGGCCACTCGGCCATCGTGGGCGACCTGTTCGGCCAGGCCGTTCCCTATCCCGCGATGACCGACACGTCCCCACGCCTCCTGCTGCCCGGTGACTACGACTGGCAGGTCACCGCGTACAACGCGAGCAACGTCGCCATCGGGACGGGTCCCGAGGGCCGGTTCACGGTGCAGCCCATCGGCTCGTCCTCGGGTCACGCCGTCGCACAGGGCGGACAGCAGCTGGACGACAACTACGTCGGTGCCCAGAACCCCTGCACGCCGACGACCGGCAGCTGCACCACGCCCAGCACCCCCGTCCTGAAGTGGGAGCTGGACCCGCGGGCCTCCTACTACATGGTCTACGTCGCGAGCGACCCGAGCTTCACCAACCTGCTCGAGCCGAGCAACGCGGTCCCCGCCACCACCAACTCCATGTATGCGCCGGCTCTCGACAACCGGGCCAGCACCTACCCCGACAGCCAGGCCGGCCAGTCGTACTACTGGCACATCCGCCCCTGCCGGACCGCCCTCAACTGCGGCCCGGACCCGGTGTCGCAGACCGACATGTCCCAGGGCACGTTCAAGAAGCGCTCGCCGCAGGTGCGTGGTCTGTCGAGCACCAGATCCGGCTGGCAACGAGATCACGTTCAGCTGGACGGACTACTGGAAGACCAACCAGGAGCAGCCGTGGGCCCAGACGGGTGAGGTCCCGAACCAGTCGGCGAAGCAGTACCGGATCGAGGTCGATGACGACGCCTCGTTCGCCGGCACCCTCATCGACACCCGACTCGTGGACCAGCCGACCTACACCGCGTTCGACCGGCTCTACCCCGAGGGAACGCTCTTCTGGCGGGTCCAGGCGGTCGACTCGGACGACAACGGCCTGGCGTGGTCGGACGTGGAGACGTTCACCAAGCAGAGCCCGCAGGTGCAGCCTGACCTCGCCCGTCAGCAACAACCCCGTAGCGGGTACGACGCCCTTCCGATGGGTGCCGCAGGCGTTCGCCAAGTCGTACGACATCGAGATCTACGCCAACGACGACACGACGTTCTCCGCAGCCAACAAGGTCGCGCGTCCGGCAACGAGCGTGCGCAACGCTGCGTACGTACCGATCGACACGCTGCCCGTGGCCGACGCGAGTCTACGTGTGGCGGGTGCGCCGCACGGACGCTGACGGCAACAAGGGACCCTGGTCGGCGACCGGCCGGTTCCGGGTCGCGGCCGGCGCCGTCCAGCTCCTCACCCCCGCCCTCGGCGGATCGACGGCACCCAACAACGCCCTTCTCCAGTGGAACCGCGTCGCGGCCGCGGCGACGTACGCCGTGACCCTCACGCCCCCGTCGGGCTCGCCGATCAACACGGTCACGGCGGCGAGCGCGTTCGCGCCGGTGGCCAACCTGGTCAGCGGCACCTACCAGTGGACGGTCACGGCCCGTGACGCGAGCGGGAACCCCATCGGTTCCGCCAGCTCGTCGTTCACGGTCAACAACCAGCTGCAGGCGACGCTGCGACCGGTCGTCGGGACGCCCGAGGGCACCGGACTGGGCAAGACGGTCACCGCCGCCGCCCCGGCGTGGAGCCCCGGTGGCGTGAGCGTGACGACCACCTACCAGTGGCTGCGCGACGGTGCACCCATCAGTGGGGCGACGACGACGTCGTACACGTTGGTGAACGCGGACTTCGGGAAGTCGATCGCGGTGCGTGCCACCGGCAAGGCTCCCGGATACATCGACGGCGTCAGCACGAGCCTTCCGTTCTCGCCGACCTCGGGAGACGCGATCGCCAACGTGACTCCGCCCACGATCACCGGCAGTCCCGCTGCCGTCGGGAACAAGCTCACGGGCAACCGGGGGACGTGGCCGACGTCGTACGGCACGCTGACCTACGCGTACGCCTGGCTCCGCGACGGAGCGCCGATCCCGGGTGCCACGGCCACGACCTACACCCCTGTGGCAGCCGACGTGGGGACGGACCTGATCTTCCGGGTCACCGCCTCCGCGACCGGCTACACCGACGGACTGGCGCAGTCCGGTCCGGTCCGGGTCGAGACCCTGTCCGCCGTCGCGCCACCTCAGGTCGCCGCGCCGTCGGGCACCGGCGTAGGGGCCACCCTGCTGGCACAAGCCCCGGTGTGGAACCAGGCTGACGTGATCACGAGCTACCAGTGGCTTCGCAACGGGGCCAACATCCCCGGTGCCACGACCACGCAGTACACGCTCTCGGTGACCGACCTGGGCAAGGAGATCTCGATCCGTGCCACCGGCCGCAAGGCCGGCTTCGAGGACAGCGTCGCGCTGGGCAACGTCGTGGTCGTCACTGCCGGGGGCGCGCTCCAGGCCACCGTCCAGCCGACGATCACCGGAACCGCCGTCTCCGGAAGCACGCTGAAGGTGTCTCCTGGCACCTGGTCACAGCCCTCGGTCACCTTCAAGTACCTCTGGCTGCGAACCGGTGCGCCCATTCCCGACGCGACCAGCTCCTCCTACCGGCTGACGCCGGAGGATGCCGGCAAGAACATCTCCGTCACGGTCCTGGCCACCAAGACCGGGTTCTCGGACGGGTCGGCCTCCGCCGCCGCGGTGGCGGTGCCGAAGCTGGTCTCGAAGACCACGGCGACCCTGGCCGCCACCCGCATCAAGCCCGGTCAGCGCGTGAAGCTCGGAATCACCGTCACCGTCCCGGGCGTCAAGGGGCCGGTCGGCATCATCAAGATCATGGACGGGACCAAGAAGATCAAGCAGGTCGAGCTGTTCTCGTTCAAGAACGGCAAGATCACCGTGAAGCTGCCCAAGCTCAAGAAGGGCAAGCACCGCATCCGAGCCAAGTTCCTCGGCAACGCCACGACCGAGGGATCCAAGTCGAAGGGACTGCGGCTCTCGGTCCTGCCCTGAGCGACATCGAGGACGAGGACCCGCCCGGCCGTGCTGGGCGGGTCCTCGCATTTGTCTGGAGAACCGCGGCTGGCAGTAGTCTCCGGCCGTGACCTGGCTTGCTGACCACTGGCTCGACATCCTCGGGTGGGGCGGCAGCGCGCTCCTCGTCTACTCCTTGCTGCAGGCCAGTGTGCTGCGGTTGCGGGTCCTGAACGCGATCGCCTGCCTGATCCTCATCGGCTTCAACTGGGCGCTCTCCGTCTGGCCGATGGTCGGCATGAACGTGGTCCTCGTTGCCATCAACACGTGGTTCATCGTCAAGCTCCTGCGGGAACGTCACGACGAGACCGCCTTCGAGGTCCTGGAGGTCGGGCCCACGGACGAGTACCTGCGTCACGTCCTGCGAGTGCACGGCGGCGACATCCTGAAGTTCAACCCGGAGTTCATCCACGACCCGTCCACCACTCACGACGCCTTCCTCGTGGAGCGGGGCGACGAGACCGTGGGGGTGGTGCTGCTGCGCAAGGATGACGGCACTGCCCACGTGCTGCTGGACTACGTCACTCCCCGCTACCGCGACTTCTCGCCGGGCGAGTTCGTGTGGCGCCGCAGCGGCCTGCTCCACGAACGTGGCATCCGTCGAGTGGTGACGCCGCCCGGAATGGTGGGCGCCTACTACGACCGGCTGGGATTCCGCCGCGAAGGCGGGTCCTGGGTGCTGGACGTGTAGGTCTCGGCGATCAGCCCGACATTCCGTCGACGCTGTTGTCGAAGGCCAGGTTCATCGCCTCACCGATGCCCTGGAAGATCAGGATCAACCCGGCAGCGATCAACGCCGCCAGCATCGCGTACTCCACGGCGGTCGCGCCGCGGTCGTCGTGCTTTCCTGAGCTCACCACCGCATCGTTCCACGCGCAGTGGGCCCTGTCTGGCGATCGCCCAGACGGGCACACCGGTTCTCACGATCCCCGGCCGCTAGCGCGACGTCGCCGCCACCCACCGCTCGAGCGCAGCCTGCGCGGCGCCGGAGTCGATCGCCTCGACTGCCTTCACCACCCCCGCGGCGAGTGCGTGGTCGACGTCGTCGTCGGGTGAGTCGTAGACCGCCAGCGCGGCCCCGGCGTTGACCACCACGGCGTCACGCACCGGACCGGTCTCCCCCGCCAGCACCCGGCGTACCACGTCGGCGTTGTGCGCGGCGTCGCCCCCGCGGAGGTCCTCCGTCGTGGCGCGCGCGACGCCGAGCGACGCCGGGTCGATCGTCAGCCGGTCGACCTCTCCCCCGTGCACGCGCCACACCGTGGAGGTGGTGGTCGTGGTGAGCTCGTCGAGTCCGTCGTCGCCGCGGAACACCCAGGCATCGACACCGCGCCCGGCCAGCACGCCCGCCATGACCGGCGCCATCCGCGGGTCGGCGCACCCGATGGCCTGGGCCTGCGGACGGGCCGGGTTCGTCAGCGGGCCCAGGATGTTGAACGTGGTGGCGATGCCCAGCTCGCGGCGGGGCACCGCGGCGTGGCGCATCGCCGGGTGGAACGCGGCCGAGAAGCAGAAGGTGATGCCGGCCTCCTCGGCGACCTCGGCGACGCGCGCGGGCGCCAGGTCGAGGCGGATGCCGAGGGCCTCCAGGACGTCGGCGGAGCCGGACTGCGACGAGGCCGACCGGTTGCCGTGCTTGACCACGCGCGCTCCCGCACCCGCCGCGACGATGGCCGCCATCGTGGAGATGTTGACCGACATCGAACGGTCACCGCCCGTCCCGACCACGTCGAGCAGCCGGCCGGACACGGAGATGGGGTTGGCGGCGGCCAGCATCGCGGCGGCGATGCCGGAGACCTCCTCGACGGTCTCGCCCTTCGCGCGCAGCGCGACGACGAGCCCGGCGAGCTGCACCGGCGTCGCGGCGCCGGCGAAGACCTCGTCCATGGCCCATCGCGCCTGCTCGGTCGTCAGGTCGTCGCCGGCGACCAGCGTGGAGAGGACGTCAGGCCAGGTGTGGGACATGTGCCCGAGTGTTCCAGACCGTCGCGGCGCCCGGACGCGCGAGTGGCCGGGTTTCGAGACGGTCGCGGCGCGACCTCCTCGACCAGCGAGGGGTCAGGACGTGGCCGGGACCGACGGCCGCATCAGGCCGACGACGGCCTCGGCGAGCTGGATCGGGTCGAGCGGGTGCGGCACCGCCGCCTCGGCGCGGGACCAGGTGGCGAGCCAGGCGTCCTGGGGGCGACCGGTGAGCACCACGATCGGCGGGCACTGGTAGATCTCGTCCTTCATCTGCTTGGCGATGCCCATGCCACCGGCGGGGACCGCCTCGCCGTCGAGGATGGCGAGCGAGATGGTGCCCGAGTCCATGTTCTGCAGGACGACCGGCTCGGTGGCGACCTCGACGTACTCGAACTCCGGCAGGTCGGGGTGCGGGCGACGGCCCAGGGCGAGGATGACCTGCTGACGCGTGTTCACGTCGTCGCTGTAGACGAGGACCTTGATCGGGCGGCTGTCGGGGGTGGCGGTGCTCACGCGGGCATCCTAACCACCGCGCGGAGCGCGCGACTCCATCAGATCGAGTCGCCGGTCCTCCCGCGCCGCCTCCTTCATCGAGGACCGCACCCACTGGGTGAAGAGCACCGCGAAGAACAGCAACCCGATCAGGTCGCCGGTGGCCCACAGGATCCCACCGGCCAGGTGCTGGTCGTCGATGGCCGGGGGCAGCCAGGCCCCCATCGGTCCCTCCCTCAGCTCGAGGTAGTGCGGGCCTCCGATCAGGGTGGACTGGCCCATGATCGTGACGCCCAGGAAGGCGTGGAAGGGCAGCGTCATGAGGACGAGGAGGACCCGGAACGGGTGGCTGACGCGGCCCGGGACGGGGTCGATGCCCATCAGCGGCCAGAAGAAGAGCGTGCCGACCAGCACGAGGTGCACGTGCATCATCTGGTGGACGAACGCCGAGCTCAGGCTGGCGTCGTACCACGAGCTGAAGTAGAGGGCCCAGGGCGAGACGATGTAGAGCGCGAGCGCCAACGGCGCGAACGCCAGCACCTTCGCCACCCTCGAGTGCAGCACCGCGAGCAGCCACCTGCGTGGAGCCGGTGGCAGGGTCCGCAGCGCCAGCGTGACCGGGGCGCCCAGCGCGAGAGCCAGCGGCACGACCATCGCGAGGATCATGTGCTGCACCATGTGGACGCTCAGCAGCGTCGTGTCGTAGCGCCCGAGGCCGGACATCGTCGCGAAGGCGAACGAGCCCATCCCCACCACCACGAACGAGAAGGTGCGGCCGAGCGGCCAGTGGTCCCCGCGGCGGCGCAGGACGACCACGCCCCAGACGTACAGGCCGACCGCCCAGACCGTGACGACGAAGGGAATCGGGTCGATCCCCCACTCGATGAAGACCCGGCCGAGCGTGAATCTCGGAAGGGCCTCGGCATCGGTGGAGAGGGCGAGCAGCACGCTGTGAACTTTATGACGTGACTCCACAGGGGGTCGGGGTGCCCTCCGCCCCGCGGAGAAGCCATAATGGCGCCTGTGGCGACAGCAACTGCGATTCCGGCCTCCCGACTCCACGGGCACGACGACCGACCGAGCATGGTCAGCGTCGGCACGATCATCTGGCTCGCCAGCGAGCTGATGTTCTTCGCGGCACTGTTCGCCGCCTACTTCACCATCCGCGCGGTCAGCCCCGAGCTGTGGGCGCAGGAGACGGAGAAGCTCAACGTCCCGTTCTCGACGGCCAACACCGCGATCCTGGTGGCGTCCTCGTTCGCCTGCCAGTGGGGCGTCTTCGCCGCCGAGCGCGGTCAGGTCGGCCGCACCGGCTCGCTGCTCAACGTCGCCAAGTGGGGGCTGCGCGAGTGGTTCATCCTCACCTACATCATGGGTGCGGTCTTCATCGCCGGTCAGGCACTCGAGTACGCCGAGCTGATCCACGAGGGCGTCACCATCCCGAGCTCCGCCTACGGCACGATGTTCTACCTGACGACCGGCTTCCACGGTCTCCACGTGACCGGCGGCCTGATCGCCTTCCTGTTCGTGCTGGGACGCACCTACCTGGCCAGGCGCTTCACCCACGAGCAAGCCGTCACCGCGATCGTCGTGTCCTACTACTGGCACTTCGTCGACGTGGTCTGGATCGGCCTGTTCTTCACGATCTACGTCATCAAGTAAGCCCCGACCCCGCAACCGGCAAGGACTCATCGTGCGTTTGCTCAACCGAACCGCTGGTCGCCTCTCCCGGCATCGTCGGGGACCCCTTGCTGGTCTCGTCGTGCTGCTGCTCGGCCTGCTGATCAGCGGCTCCCTCTACACGGCGCTCGCGCCCGCGCAGGCCCAGAACCAGGACAGCGAGACCGAGCTGGTCGCCGAGGGCAAGAAGCTCTTCCTCGCCGGCTGCGCCTACTGCCACGGCAAGAACGGTGAGGGCATCCCCACCGTGCGTGAGGGCTACCAGGTCGGTCCGACGCTGGTCGGCGTCGGTGCTGCGGCGGTCGACTTCCAGGTCGGCACCGGACGCATGCCGATGGCGCAGCCGGGCGCACAGGCACCCGACAAGGAAGCCGTCTACACCCAGGAGGAGATCGACGCGCTCGCCGCGTTCGTCGCCTCGCTGGCGCCCGGCCCGGCCGTCCCCGACGAGGCCGACTACTCCATCGAGGGCCTGTCGGACGAGGAGCGCGAGGAGGCCATCTCCCGCGGCGGCCAGATCTTCCTCACCAACTGCACCGCCTGCCACAACTTCAACGGCGCCGGCGGAGCCATGCCGCGCGGCGGCTACGCGCCGAGCCTGCACGGGGTGGAGCCCAGGTACATCTACGAGGCGATGCTGACCGGTCCGCAGAACATGCCCAACTTCAGCAACGGCAACCTCACCCCCGCCGAGAAGCGTGACGTCATCGCCTACCTCGGCAGCCTCCAGGAGACCCCCGAGTACGCCGGCTTCACCCTCGGCGGGCTCGGCCCCGTCTCGGAAGGCCTGTTCGCGTGGTTGACCGGCATAGGCTTGCTGGTGGCGGCCGCGGTGTGGATCGCCTCGCACACGACCCGGAGCAAGAAGAGCAAGGTGGACGCGTGACCAACGACGACAACCGCCCCGTCAACGGCCCCGACGGCACCCCCGAGCCCTACGGCGACGCGTCCGGCCTGGCCGCCCCCGCGACGTACGACGAGTCGCACGTCCCGGTCCACCACGAGGCCGACCCGATCGCCGACCCCGGCCTGGCGCCGCACACCTGGCGCCCGACCGACGTCGACCCCAAGGCCGAGAAGCGGGCCGAGCGGCAGATCGCCGCGATGTTCATCGCAGCGATGATCAGCGCCGTCCTGTTCGTGGTCTTCTACTTCGCCTTCGAGGTCGGCGACAACTGGGACACCGTGGGCGGCCTGGGTTCCTCCACCGTCGCCCTCGGCGTCACGCTGGGGCTGAGCCTGCTCCTCATCGGCATCGGGATCATCCACCTCGCCCGCAAGCTGATGGCCGACGCCGAGATCATCGAGATGCGGCACCCGGGCGCCTCACCGCCCGAGGACCGGGAAGCCACCGTCAAGGCGCTCAACGACGGGCTGGCGGAGTCCGGCATCGGCCGTCGTCCGCTGGTGCGCAACACCATGATCGGCGCGGTCGGCGTCCTCGGCCTGCCCGCCGTCGTGCTGCTCCGCGACCTCGCGCCGGGCGACGAGCTCGACACCAGCAGGCTCGGCAGGACGATCTGGGAGCCGGGCATGCGCCTGGTGCGCGACGTCACCGGCACGCCCATCCTCGCCAGCGAGATCGAGGTCGGCGACCTCATCAACGCCGCCCCGGAGGCGATGTTCCCCACGGAGGAGAACGGCTACCCCGAGCTCCACGGTGCGGAGGCGCAGGCCGAGAAGGCCAAGGGCGCGATCATCATCGTCCGGATGAACCCCGAGGACCTCATGCCGGCCACCCGCCCGGACAAGTGGACGGTGGCCGGGATCGTCACCTACTCGAAGATCTGCACGCACGTCGGGTGCCCGATCTCCCTCTACGAGCGCACCACCCACAACGTGCTGTGCCCGTGCCACCAGTCGACCTTCGACCTCGCCGACGGCGCCAAGGTCGTCTTCGGTCCGGCTGCCCGCCCCCTGCCCCAGCTGCCCATCGCAGTTGACGACGAGGGCTACCTGGTCGCCCAGAGCGACTTCCACGAGCCCATCGGGGCCAGCTACTGGGAGCGTGAGAAGCAAAAGTGAGCACCGACTCCAGGATCGACACCAGCAAGGTCGCCACGACCAACGGCACCGACGCTGCCACCGCATCCAAGCCCGGCGCCGCCGGGTCACTGGCCTCGTGGGCCGACGACCGTCTCGGCCTGGCCACGGTCATGAAGAAGAACCTGCGCAAGGTCTTCCCCGACCACTGGTCGTTCATGCTCGGTGAGATCGCGCTGTGGAGCTTCGTCGTGCTGCTCCTCACCGGCGTGTTCCTCACCCTCTGGTTCAACCCGTCGATGGGTCACGTGACCTACGAGGGCTCCTACGACCAGCTGCGAGGCGTGGGCATGTCGGAGGCGATGGCCTCCACGCTGCACATCTCCTTCGACGTGCGCGGCGGCCTGCTGATGCGCCAGATGCACCACTGGGCGGCGTCGATCTTCATCGCCGCGATGATGGTCCACCTGCTCCGCGTCGCCTTCACCGGTGCCTACCGCAAGCCGCGTGAGCTCAACTGGGTCATCGGGTGCCTCCTCCTGCTGCTCGGCACGCTGGAGGGCTTCACCGGCTACTCGCTCCCCGACGACCTGCTGTCCGGCACCGGCGTCCGCGCCGCGGACGGGTTCCTCAAGGCCACCCCCGTGGCCGGGTCGTACATGTCGTTCCTGCTGTTCGGCGGCGAGTTCCCCGGCGAGTCGATCATCCCCCGCCTCTACATCATCCACGTGCTGCTGATCCCGGGCATCCTGCTCGCGCTGATCGCCGCCCACATGCTGCTGCTCGTCTACCACAAGCACACGCAGTGGCCCGGCCCCGGCCGCACGGAGCAGAACGTCGTCGGCTTCCCGATGCTCCCGGTGTACGCCGCGAAGGCCGGCGGCTTCTTCTTCATGGTCTTCGGCGTCATCGCCCTCATGGGCGGCCTGATGTCGATCAACCCGGTGTGGAAGTTCGGCCCCTACGACCCGACCAAGGTCACGGCCGGCTCGCAGCCCGACTGGTACATGGGGTGGCCCGACGGCCTGCTGCGCATCATCCCGACCGGGTGGGAGTCGGTGATCTTCGGCTACACGATCTCCTGGAACGTGATGCTGCCGATCCTGATCGTGCCGCCGATGATGCTCGTCGTCCTCATCCTGCTGCCCTTCATCGAGGGCTGGATCACCGGCGACAAGCGCGACCACCACCTCCTGCAGCGTCCGCGCAACGCGCCGACGCGCACCGCGGTCATGGTGGCCCTGATGACCTTCTACGGCCTCGCGTGGGCGGCCGGCGGCAACGACATCATCGCGATCAAGCTGCACGCCAGCATCAACCAGATCACCTACTTCATGCGGGTGGCGATCTTCCTCGGGCCGCTCCTGGCGTTCTGGATCACGCGTCGCTGGTGCATCTCGCTGCAGCGCCACGACAACGAGCTCCTGCTGCACGGCTACGAGACGGGCATCATCACCCGCTCCGTCGAGGGCCAGTACGCCGAGCGGCACCTGCCGATCAAGACCCGGTCGGCCTACACCCT
The DNA here is from genome assembly GCA_963740115.1 of uncultured Actinomycetota bacterium. Taxonomy (GTDB): domain Bacteria; phylum Actinomycetota; class Actinomycetes; order Propionibacteriales; family Nocardioidaceae; genus Nocardioides. Next base: position 132,195 of record CAVUCQ010000003.1, read on the forward strand.
CACCGCGCGTGACCGGGACGAGATCCACACGGTCGCCAGCGACACCGACGGGGCCGGCGTCGCCGCGCCGAACTCCCGCTCGGAGAAGCTGCGCGCCAAGCTGTCGACGTGGATGCACGTCCACAACGTGCAGAAGCCCACCGCGGCCGAGCTCGAGGAGGCGCACCACCACGCCGAGCACGAGGCGGAGCTCCAGTCGGGGCTCGACCACCCGGTCGACGGTCACCAGTTCGACGACCACCGCCTGCGCGACACCGACGACATTCCGCTGCGCGACTGATCGACGTACGACACGAGGGCCCGCCGGGATACCCGGCGGGCCCTCGTGCTGTCTGTCGCCCCGCTCACCCAGGACGCGGCGCTCAGGAGAGGGCGGAGCCGGCCTTCCAGTCCGCGCGGGACAGGTTCCAGTCGCCGTAGCCGTTCTCCAGCGTCATCGAGCGGCTCGACCCGGTGACCTCGACGACGTCGCCGCGGCTGGTGCGGTCGTAGAGCCACTGCGCGTCGGCGAGGCTCATGCCGACGCAGCCGTGGGAGACGTTGGCGCTGCCCTGCGAGCCCGTCGACCAGGGCGCGGCGTGCAGGAACTCGCCGGAGTAGGTCACGCGCAGGGCGTACTGCACGTTGGACAGGTTGTAGTACTCCGGGTCGTCACGATCGACGCCGATGGTGGCGGCGTTCATCCGCTTGCGGCGGAACTTCTCGATGATCACCTTCGTGCCGGAGCGTGTCTCCCACCCGGCCTTGCCGGCGCTGATCGGCATGGTGCGGGCGAGCTGGCCGTTGACGAAGGTCCGCATGGTGTGGCTGCGGACGTCGACCCGGCTGACGACGGAGTCGCCGATGTGGAAGTCGATGCTGCGCGACTCCTGGCCGTAGATCCCGTTGCCGGCCGGCAGGCTGTTGACGTCGAGGTCGACCGAGACGTCGGTGCCCGGCTTCCAGTAGGACACGGGACGCCAGTGCGCCTCCCGGTCGCTCAGCCAGTACCAGGAGCCGCGCTGCTCCGGCGCGCTGGTGACGTGCATGTGCTCCTCGAAGAGCGCGCGGTCGGTCACGGGGAGGTCGAAGGTCACGATGACCGGCATCCCCACCCCGACGGTCTCACCGTCGAGCGGCGCGATCGCGGCGTAGGTCTGCTCGTCGAGGGTGAGGTCGACCGTGCGGAAGGTGCGGGTGCGCTCGACGCGGCTCCCGTCGGAGCGGGCCGCCGACGCGGTGATCGTGTAGTCGGTGCCGGGCTCGAGCCGCGAGGCGGACGTCCACGCGCCGCCGTCGAGGGTGCCGTCGAGCGATCCCTCGGCCGAGGTCACGGTCACGGCGTCGAGGGCGCCGCCGTCGGTGCGGACCGTCAGCGGCTCGTCGATCGGGACCGCGCGGGCGTCCGGGAAGCTCGTGGACAGGCGTACGGGCTCCGGCTTCGCGCTCTCGGACGCCTCGCTGGCGCCGGGGCCGCCCTGGGGACCGCCCGCCGTCGAGTCGCAGCCGGCGAGCCCGGCGAGGGTCAGCAGCGCCGCCGCGGCAGCCGTACGGCGGTGCGCGGCGCGCGTGGACACGGACCGGGACGCGCGGAAGCGCATGCGACGAGACCCCCTGGAGACTGACCGGTGGAACGGCGAACCCGTCCAGCCTACGGCGTGGACGGGTTCAGCCGAAGTCGGCGAGGCTCAGTGGGCGTGCTCGCCGCGGTAGTACTCGAAGACGAAGCCGCACAGCACGACGGCTCCGACCGTGAAGCCGATGATCACCAGCCACCACGCCGCGAGGGCCGTGCCGTAGACGATCACACCGAGGGCGAGGGCGCACCACAGCGGCCACCAGGAGTAGGGCGGGAAGAAGCCCAGCTCACCGGCACCGTCGGCGATGTCGCCCTCCTTGCGGTCCTCCGGTCGCGGGTCCATGCGCGAGGCGTGGAACCCGAGGTAGAGGGTGATCATGCCCGTCAACAGGGCCGTCATCACCAGGGCGGAGGTGCCCGTCGGGTCCTCGGAGAGGAACCAGTAGCCCGGGGCGACGAGCGCCACGAAGATGGTGGTGATGGCGAAGAGCCAGGACTCTGCCTTCATCGGTCGTCCTCCTCCGTCGTGTCGGTGCGGTCGCGCAGCATCTCCTCGCGCCCCGTCACCTCGGGTGCGTCGGCGACCTCGCCGTTGCCCTCCGCCTCGTTCTCCGCGAGCTCGAGCAGCGCGACCTCCGGGTGGTGCAGGTCGAAGGCCGGCGACTCGGACCTGATCCGCGGCAGCGAGTGGAAGTTGTGGCGCGGCGGCGGGCTGCTGGTGGCCCACTCGAGCGAGCGGCCCCAGCCCCACGGGTCGTCGACCATGACCAGCGGGCCCTTGGCGGAGACGTAGACGTTGTAGAGGAACGGCAGCGTCGAGGCTCCGAGCAGGAAGGCTCCCACGGTCGAGATCTGGTTGAGCGTGGTGAAGCCGTCGTGCGGGAGGTAGTCGGCGTAGCGGCGCGGCATGCCCTCGACACCCAGCCAGTGCTGGACGAGGAAGGTGAGGTGGAAGCCGACGAAGAGCAGCCAGAAGTGCAGCTTGCCGAGGCGCTCGTCGAGCATCCGGCCGGTCATCTTCGGCCACCAGAAGTAGAAGCCGGCGAACATCGCGAACACCACGGTGCCGAAGACCACGTAGTGGAAGTGCGCGACCACGAAGTAGGAGTCGGAGACGTGGAAGTCCAGCGGCGGGCTGGCCAGGATGACGCCCGTGAGACCACCGAAGAGGAAGGTCGTGAGGAAGCCGATCGACCACAGCATGGGCGTGTCGAAGGACAAGGACCCGCCCCACATCGTGCCGATCCAGTTGAAGAACTTCACTCCGGTGGGCACCGCGATGAGGAAGGTCATGCCGGAGAAGAACGGCAGGTCGACCGCGCCGGTGACGAACATGTGGTGTGCCCACACGGCCACGGACAGCATCGCGATGCCGAGCGTCGCGGCGACCAGGCCGACGTAGCCGAAGATCGGCTTGCGGCTGAACACCGGGAGGATCTCCGAGATGATGCCGAAGAACGGCAGCGCGATGATGTAGACCTCGGGGTGGCCGAAGAACCAGAACAGGTGCTGCCACAGGATCGGGCCGCCGTGCGACGGGTCGAACACGTGGGCGCCGAGGATGCGGTCGGCCTCCAGCGAGAGCAGCGCACCCGCCAGGATCGGGAACACCATGATCACGAGCATGCTGGTGATCAGGGTGTTCCAGACGAAGATCGGCATCCGGAACATGGTCATGCCCGGCGCGCGCATGCAGATGATCGTGGTGATGAAGTTGACGCCACCGAGGATGGTGCCGAGGCCGGCCATCCAGAGGCCCATGATCCACAGGTCGCCGCCGACGCCGGGACTGCGTACGGCGTCGGAGAGCGGCGTGTAGGCGAACCAGCCGAAGTCGGCCGCGCCCTGGGGGGTGAGGAAGCCGGAGGCGGCGATCAGGCCACCGAAGAGGAACAGCCAGTAGCTCAGCATGTTGAGTCGCGGGAACGCGACGTCGGGGGCGCCGATCTGCAGCGGCATGATCACGTTGCCGAAGCCGAAGAACAGCGGCGTCGCGAACAGCAGCAGCATGATCGTGCCGTGCATGGTGAAGAGCTGGTTGTAGAGCTGCTCGTTGACGACCTGCTGGCCGGGATAGGCCAGCTCGGAGCGGATCAGCATGGCCATGAGGCCGCCGACGAGGAACCACGCGAACGACGTGGTCAGGTACATCTTGCCGATCAGCTTGTGGTCGGTCGTCGTCAGCAAGCGGACGACCTGCTGGCCCAGGGGCTTCCGCGGCGGCTCGCCGGGAGTCATGCGCTGCGACTGGGTGGCGGTTGGAGCGCTCACTCCTGGCTCCCTTCCTGGGACTGGCTCTCGCCGAGCCCGGTCTGCGTGGTCGCGTAGGCACCACCGAGGAGCGGCTCCTCGGACGTCTGCCCGGCTTCGGCGAGGTCGGCGAGGTAGGACTCGTACTCCGCCTGGCTCACGATCTCGACCGTGAAGAGCATCCGGGAGTGGTAGACGCCGCAGAGCTCGTAGCACTTCCCGGCGTAGACACCCTCGACGGTCGGGGTGACCTGCAGCTTGTTGACGCGACCCGGGATGACGTCCATCCGGGTGATGAAGGCCGGCACGCCGAAGTTGTGGATCACGTCGGGCGAGTGGAGGTTGAACTGGATCCGCTGGTCGACCGGCAGCACCAGCGTCGGGATCTCGTTGGCGTCACCGGTGGTGTAGACGTACTCGTCGTAGGCGTAGTCGCCGTCGGCACCGAGGGCGTCGGGGTTCTGCTCACCGAGGCCGTGGTTGAAGCCCCACTGCCACTGGAAGCCCACCACCTCGATGGTGACGTCGGGCTGCTCCAGCTCGGTCATCACGTCCTGCACGCGGACGGTGTGGAAGAAGAACACGATGCACATCAGGACCGGCGCGATCGTGTAGAAGACCTCGAGCGGCAGGTTGTAGCGCGTCTGCCGCGGGACCTCGTCGTCGCTGCGGCGGCGGAAGCGCACCACGACGTAGGCGATCAGACCCCAGACGATGACGCCGACGATCAGCGCGGCGACCCAGGCCCACTTCCACAGCTCGTAGGAGTAGGGACCCTGCTCGGTGGCGCGATCGGGCATCGCGAGGTTCTTGATCTGGTGCGTGTCGGCCTCAGAACACCCGGCCAGCACCAGCATCATCGCGCCCAGCAGCGCGATCCTCAGCGTGCGCCGCACGGGCGCCCCTGAGAGCTGGGAGACTTGCAGACCCACTGACGAGCCTCTCTCTCGGTCCTTTTCGACAGAACAGAGAGTATCCCCATCCGGCAGTGGCATGCGGGGCAGGGTGGGGTGTCGCGAGATCGGTCCGGGCGTCGCGACCGGCCGTAGCGCGAGTGGCATAGGTTGCCCGTGTGACCGGGCCCGCCGACCTCGACAGCGCGTCCGCGACGCCGCTGCACCCAGCGGCCCGCGAGGTCCTGCTGGCTGCGCTCGACAGGGGGTACGCCGACCCCCGCCGCCTGCACCGCGCCGGCCGCGAGGCCCGGCTGCTGCTCGACAACGCGCGCGAGGCCACCGCCGACGCACTCGGGGTCCGTGCGGACGAGGTCACCTTCACCCCGAGCGGCACCCACGCCGTGCACCTGGGGCTGCTGGGGCTGGTGCGCGGGTCCCGGCGCGGCGAGGTGGTGGTGCACTCGGCCGTGGAGCACTCCGCGGTCCACCGGGCGGTCGAGTGGAGCGGACACAGCGAGGTCGTCGCGTGCGACCGGGACGGTCGCGTGAGCGGCGAGGCCCTGATGCAGGCGGCGAGCGCCCCCGAGGTGGGCGTGGTCGCACTGCAGAGCGCCAACCACGAGGTGGGCACGGTGCAGCCCGTCGGCGGGTTCGAGCTGCCCGACGACCTCCCCCTGTTCACCGACGCGTGCGCCTCCATGGGCCGCCTCCCGCTGCCGTCCGGCTGGGCCGCGGCGGCCGGGTCGGCGCACAAGTGGGGCGGACCTGCCGGGGTCGGGGTGCTCCTCGTGCGCAAGCGCGCGCGGTGGCGCAACCCGTTCCCCGGCGACGACCGCGTCGACGAGCGCTCGACCGGCTTCGAGAACGTCCCCGCCGTCCTCGCGGCCGCCGCCGCCCTCCAGGCGGTGGTGGCCGAGCGCGACGAGGTCGGCGCGCGTCACCACGAGCTCATCGACGTCGTACGCCGACGCGTCGCCGCCGAGGTGCCCGACGTCGAGGTCGTCGGCGACCCCGTCGGGCGCCTGCCCCACCTCGTCACCTTCTCCTGCCTCTACGTCGACGGGGAGGCGCTGGTGACCGAGCTCGACCGGCGCGGCTTCGGCATCGCCAGCGGCTCCGCGTGCACCGCGTCGTCGCTGACGCCCAGCCACGTGCTGGAGGCGATGGGTGTGCTGACCCACGGCAACGTCCGGCTGTCGCTCCAGCGCGACACGACGCGGGCCGACGTGGACGCCTTCTGCGACGTGCTCCCCGAGCTGGTGGCAGACCTGCGCGACCGGGTCGGCCTCTGATGCCGTACGACGTCGCGCTGGAGCTCGACTGCCGCGACATGCCGTGCCCGATGCCGGTCATCGAGCTCGCCCGGCACCTCGCCGACGTCGCCGTTGGCGAGCTGCTCGGCGTGGTCGCCCACGACCCGGCGGCCGCCGTCGACGTCCCGGCCTGGTGCCGGATGAAGGCGCAGGAGTTCGTCGGTGCGGACGCTGCCGCCGACGGCGCCCCTCGCTACGTCGTACGACGTGTGCGGTGATGGCACGGCTCAAGGCGTGGTCGCGGTTCAAGCGCTGAGCTCGCTCCGCCGGTCTGGCCCGGCTGGCGCCGGGCGAGACCGCCGAAGCACTCAGGGGCGGATCGTCTTGATGTGCGGCTCGAAGTCGGCGACCGCCGCGTCGCCGTAGGTGGCCGCGCAGCGGGCGAGGAAGGCGCTGCGGGCGATCTCGTACTCCTGCGTGCCGACCTGCTCCACCACGTAGACCGCGAGCAGGCAGCCGAGCTGGGCGGCGCGCTCGTGGCCCAGCCCCCAGCTGAGAGCGGCCAGGAAGCCGGCGCGGAAGGCGTCGCCGACGCCGGTGGGCTCGACCTTCTCGATCTCGGGCACGGCCGCGACCAGGATCGACTCCTCGCCGGCCCGGTCGATGCGCACGCCCTGCGGACCGAGGGTGACCACCCACGTGCCGACCCGCGAGAGGACCTCCTCGGCGCTCCAGCCGGTCTTCTGGGTGATCAGGCTGGCCTCGTACTCGTTGGAGAACAGGATCTCCGCGCCGTCGATGAGCGGACGGATCAGGTCACCGTCGCCGAAGGCGAGCTGCTGGGAGGGGTCGGCGAGGAAGCGGTAGCCACGCTGGCGGCACTCCTCGGTGTGGCGGAGCATGCCCTGCGGGTCGTCCGGCCCGATGATCACGAAGTCGGGCTCGCCGACGCGATCGACGATCGGCTTGAGCTCGATCTCGCGCGACTCGCTCATCGCGCCGGCGTAGAAGCTGGCGATCTGCGCGTGCGCGCTGTCGTTGGTGCACACGAAGCGCGCGGTGTGCCGGGTCTGCGAGACGTGCACCGAGTCGCAGTCGACGTTGTGCCGCTCGAGCCACGCGCGGTACTCCGCGAAGTCCTCGCCGACCGCGCCGACCAGCACCGGGCGCAGCCCGAGGTTGCCGAGCCCGAAGCAGATGTTCGCGGCGCAGCCGCCGCGGCGCACCTCGAGGTCCTCGACCAGGAAGGACACCGACAGCTTGTCCAGGTGGTCGACGACGAGGCTGTCGGCGAACTTGCCCGGGAAGGACATCAGGTGGTCGGTCGCGATGGATCCGGCAACGAGGAGGGACACGCCGCGGACACTACCTCTCGGTACGCCTCTGGATACCACTCAGTAGCGAATAACGTCGTCGTCATGACGACTTCCCGCCGCCCCTCGCACCTGGTCCACGACGAGCTGGGGACCCCCGCCGAGCTCGCGGCCGACTGCCAGGAGACCGGCCGCAACCTGCGTCTGGAGGGCCGTCTGGAGCGGGCCGCGAAGGCCGCCGTGGCGACCCCGCCGAGCATCCGCTTCGAGGACTACCCGGCGGAGGTGGGCAAGCGCGAGATCCGGGTCTCCGACGCCGCGGCCCGCCTCGCCAACGCGCTGCACCTCCACCTGGACTGATCTCAGACGCGCGGCGCGTCGGCGCCCCCGGGCATGACGAAGCCCCCGACGGTGGACCGTCGGGGGCAACGCGTGTCAGGTCAGTGGAACGAGTCCCCGCACGCGCACGAGCCCGTGGCGTTGGGGTTGTCGATCGTGAAGCCCTGCTTCTCGATGGTGTCGACGAAGTCGATCTCGGCACCGTTGAGGTAGGGGACGCTCATCCGGTCGACGACGACGGTCACGCCGTCGAAGTCGGTGGTCACGTCGCCGTCGAGCGTGCGCTCGTCGAAGAAGAGCTGGTAGCGCAGTCCCGAGCAGCCACCGGGCTGGACGGAGATGCGCAGGGCCAGGTCGTCCCGACCCTCCTGCTCGAGGAGGCTCTTGATCTTGCCGGCGGCGACATCGGACAGGTTGATCTGGTCGGTGCGGCGCTCAGTGGTCTCGACCTGCTCGGTCATGTCATCACTCCAGAAGTCTCGGGGTACTGCTGGTTCCAATGGTCGCACACGCGCGGATATTCCCCGACCCGGCGGACGTGCCGCGGTCAGCGCGACCAGGTCCGCGCCACCCGCTCGGCCAGCTCGGCCAGGGCGTCCGCGGGCGCACCCAGCGCCCGGTCCTCCCCCACCAGCTCGACGAGCGAGTAGGCCGACTCGATGCCGAGCGCACGCATCTCCCGTGACCCGACCAGCACCTGCCCGGCGAGGGCGATGCAGGGGCGCAGCGCCTCCGACGCGATGCCCGCCACGCCGTAGGGCACCTTTCCCGCGCGGCTGGAGAAGTCGAAGGCGCCCTCGCCGGTCACGACGAGGTCGGCGAGCCGGGCCCGCTCGGCCAGCGACACCGCGTCGGTGACCAGCTCGATGCCGGGCCGGCGCGCCGCGCCCAGCGCGAGCAGGGCGTACCCGATGCCTCCGGCGGCGCCCGCCCCCTTCTCCAGGGACGTACGTCGGTCGGTGGCGGTGGCGAACGCCTCGAGCCACCCGTCCACCTCCGCGATCCGCTCCTCGCCGATGCCCTTCTGCGGGCCGAACGTCTTGGTCGCGCCGAACAGCCCGGTCAGCGGGTTGTCGACGTCGCTGGCCGCCACCAGGACGACCCCGGCGAGGCGCCGGCGGGCCGCTGCGAGGTCCACCCGCGACACCGTGGCCAGCGCGGCCGCGCCCCCGTCGAGCACGCCGTCTGAGATCGCGCCCAGCGCCGCCAGCACCCCGGCGCCGCCGTCGTTCGTGCCGGAGCCGCCGAGCCCGACGACCACCGTCCGCGCCCCCGACTCCACCGCCGCCAGGACGAGCTCGCCGACGCCCCGGCTCGAGGCGGTCTCCGGGTCCCCGTCGACGAGGTGCAACCCGGCGGCCTGGGCGCTCTCGACGTAGGCCGTCTCCCCCACGCGCAGCACGGCGGCCGGGACCGGTGCGCCGTGCGGGCCGGACACCGTCACCGCCGCGAGCTCGCCGCCGAGCGCGGCGTGCAGCACGTCCACGAAGCCCGGGCCGCCGTCCGCCATCGGCGCGAGGTCGAGGTCGTCGCCGGGAGCCCGACGCCGCCAGCCGGCGGCGATGGCATCGGCTGCCTCGACGGCCGTGAGGGTCCCGGCGAACTTGTCCGGGGCGATGAGCACGCGCATGGCGGCCATCCTCCACCAGGACCGGAGCAGCGACCGCGCCACCCACCGTCCGGCATGCTGGGCGCATGCCACCCACCCCAGGCCTGGAGCCGATCGTCGCCGAGGTCGTCGTGCCCGTGACCCCGACCGAGGCCTTCGTCGGCTTCACGGCGCAGATGGGCGAGTGGTGGGACCCGATGCTCAGCCCCGACCCGCCCACCTTCACCGGCATCGCGATCGACCCCCACGGCGACGTCGCCATGGTCCACGGCGACGAGCACTACGTCTGGGGACGGGTCGTCGACTGGGACCCGATCGGTCACTACTCGCAGGAGTTCTGGCTCGGCCACGCCGAGGGGTCGCGCACGAGGCTCGAGGTCGATTTCACCGAGGGCGAGGGCGGAACCCGCGTGCGGCTCGAGCACGGCGGGTGGGTCGAGGGCAGCGAGGAGGTCCGCGCCAAGTACACCCACTGGCAGGACCTGCTCGAGCGGTACGCCGCTCACGTGTCGTGAGCGAGGTCCTCGTCCGCCCCATGCGCGGGACGGACGTCGAAATGTTCGCCGACATCAGCGCGACCAGCTACTACGAGGTGGACACCCGAACCCACCAGCGCGCCTGGCCCGACCCCGTACGCCGGCCGGCTTCGCGCAACGGCCACTGGATCCGTCGCACGCGACAGGCCCTCGTCACCGATCCGGGCGGCTGCTGGACCGCCGAGGTCGACGGGCGCGTCGTCGGCGGTGCGGTCTCGAGGGTGCGGGAGCTCATGTGGCTGCTCGCGTCGTTCGCGGTCGAGCCCGGACACCAGGGCCAGGGCATCGGGACCCAGCTGATGGCGGCCGCGATGCATCACGGCCGGGGATGCCTGCGCGGCATGTTCGCCGCCAGCTCCGACCCAGGAGCGGTCCGCCGCTACCGGCTGGCCGGCTTCGACCTGCACCCGCAGATGCTCCTCACCGGCGTCGTCGACCGCGGCGCGATCCCCGTGGTGGAGCGGGTGCGGGAGGGTACCGCCGGCGACCTCGACCTGCTGGACTCGGTCGACCGGCGCACCCGCGGAGCCGCGCACCTGGGCGACCACGAGCTGTTGCTGGACCAGTTCCGGCTGGTCGTCACCGACCACTCGACCGGCTCGGGCTACGCCTACGTCGACGCGGACGGGTCGCCGTGCCTGCTCGCCGCGACCAACCGGCGTACGGCCGCGAAGCTGATGTGGGAGGCGCTGGCGTCGTCGGGCCCCGGCGAGCAGGTGTCGGTCCACCACATCACCGCCGCCAACCAGTGGGCCCTCGACGTGGGCCTGACGGCGCGGCTGGCGATCTACCAGAGCGGCTACCTGTGCGTGCGTCAGATGAAGCCGCCGACGCCCTACCTGCACCACGGAAGCCTGCTCTAGCCCCCGGACCCCGGCTCCAGGCGGGCACCGGCGGCGACCTGCCCGTCCACGCGGGAGTCCCGGCCGACCAGCACCAGGTCGTCGTCGTGCGCCAGCCTCCGCGACGGCTCCGCGCCCACGCGGGACCTCGGCGCCACGTCGCACCGCTCGTCCAGCACGGTCGTCCGCACGACGGCACCCGCCCGGACGACGCAGTCCTCCATGAGGACGCTGTCGTGCACCTCTGCCCCCTTCTCCACCACGACCCCGGGGCCGAGCACGCTGCCCACGACGAGCCCGGAGACGTCGGCCCCCGGGGAGAGCAGCGAGTCGCGGCACTCCCCCGCCGCACGCACCCTGGCGGCGGGGCGGTCGGGCCAGTGCGAGATGACCGGGCGGCCCGGGTGGTCGAAGACGTCCACCTTGCCGCGGAGCAGGTCGCGGTGGGCCTGGAGGTAGAGGCTGGGCTGGCCGACGTCGCGCCAGTAGCCGGTGAGCGGCACGGCGACGACCTGGCCGCCCTCGACCAGGCGGGGCAGCAGGTGCTCGCCGAAGTCGCCGATGCCGCTGTCGCCGTCGTCGTCCTGCTCGCCCGACAGCTCACGGCGCAGGTCGTGGAGGGTCGAGAGCAACGCCTCGGTGTCGTAGAGGAAGATCTCCGTCGCCACCGTGCCGGACGACGGCTTCGCCGGCTTCTGCTCGATCCCCGTGACGATGCCGTCGCGGCCCGTCAGCACGACGACGTTGTCGGAGGCGTCCCTCTTGCTGACCTCGCTGGTCAGGACCGTGGCCACGCGTCCGGCGGCGACGTGCTCCTCCACGACCGGCGCGAGGTCCATGTTGAAGACGTGGTCGGCGCTGCAGACGACGAGCGTCCGGGCGCCGAACGCCTCGATGTCGGCGGACATGCGCAGCAGCAGGTCGCCGTTGCCGTACGCGAACCCGCTCTCGGTGGCCGGCCCGGTGCCGGTCTGCGGCACGATCCGCCGGAAGCCGCCGCGGTTGCGGTCGAGGCTCCAGGGGCGACCTCCGGAGAGGTAGTCGTCGATCGAGGTGACCTGGTACTCCAGCGACACCCACACGTCAGCCAGCTCCGCGTGCACGAGCCCGGACAGCGCGAAGTCGATCAGCCGGTGCACGCCGCCGTAGGGCAGCGCCGGCTTGGCCCGCTCCCGCGTCAGCACGTCCATGCGGGACCCCTGTCCCCCGCCTGCACCAGGGAAAGCACCTCACCTCGTCGTGGCATGTGGACACCCTGCCACGCGCCCGAAGCAACGCCGCACGGCGGCACATAGGATTGACGTATGAGCCTCGTCGACCTGCCGCTCCTCCCCCTCGGCAAGGGCCGCGACCTCGACGCCGAGCGTGGCGTCGAGTGCCCGGGCGACCTTCCGGCGGCGTCCGACCCGGACCTCGTGGAGCGCGCCCGCGCCGCCAAGGCCGCGCTCGGCGAGCGGCTCTTCGTGCTGGGCCACCACTACCAGCGCGACGAGGTCATCCAGTTCGCCGACGTCACCGGCGACTCGTTCAAGCTGGCGCGCGACGCGGCCGGCCGCCCGGACGCCGAGTTCATCGTGTTCTGCGGCGTGCACTTCATGGCCGAGTCGGCCGACATCCTGACCGCGCCGACGCAGCGGGTCATCCTCCCCGACCTGGCAGCCGGCTGCTCGATGGCCGACATGGCCCGTCTGCGCCAGGTGGAGGACGCCTGGGACGCGATGGCCGACGCCGGTGTCCAGGACAGCGTCGTGCCGGTGACCTACATGAACTCCAGCGCCGACATCAAGGCGTTCTGCGGCCGCAACGGCGGGGTCGTGTGCACGTCCTCCAACGCCGACGTCGCGCTGGAGTGGGCGTTCGACCAGAAGCGACGTCGAGGGCGGCACCAAGATCCTGTTCCTCCCCGACCAGCACCTCGGGCGCAACACCGCCGTCCTCAAGATGGGCATCGCGCTCGACGAGTGCGTCGTGTGGGACCCGCGGCAGCCCGGCGGGGGGCTCACGGCGGAGGAGCTCCGGCGGGCGCGGATGATCCTGTGGAAGGGCCACTGCTCCGTGCACGGTCGGTTCTCCGAGGACGTCGTCGACGAGCTGCGCCTCAAGCACCCCGGCATCACCATCCTCGTCCACCCCGAGTGCACCCACGAGGTGGTGCTCAGGGCCGACCTGGTGGGCTCCACCGAGTTCATCATCAAGACCATCGAGGCCGCCGAGCCCGGCACGGTCTGGGCCATCGGCACGGAGCTCAACCTCGTCAAGCGCCTGGCGGACGCCCACCCCGACAAGACGATCGTCTTCCTCGACCGCAACGTCTGCTACTGCTCGACGATGAACCGGATCGACCTGCCGCACCTGGTGTGGGCGCTGGAGAACCTCGTCGCGGGCACCGTGGTCAACCAGATCGTCGTGGATCCCGAGACCGAGGCCGACGCCCTCGTCGCGCTGCAGCGGATGCTCGACCTGCCGGGCAAGTCCCACCGCGACTGACCTGTCGACGATGACGGCAGTGCGCAGAGTCACCGACGCCGAGCGCCGGAGCCGGATCGCCGTACGCCACGCCCTCGCGCCCGCGCACCGGTTGCCCGACGTCGCGTCGGTGACGCGGGCGATGACGGTGCTGCACGCCACCGAGGCGGCGACGGTGCACCTCGCGGTGGCCGCCCGCGCCGAGGGCATGACGCCGGAGCTCGTCGACGCCGCCCTCTACGACGACCGCACGGTGGTCAAGCAGCTCGCGATGCGACGGACGCTGTTCGCCTTCCCCCGCGAGCTGCTGCCCGCCGCGTGGGGCAGCGCCTCCGCGCGGGTGGCGGCCACCGAGCGGCGTCGGATCGCGAAGGCGATCTCCGAGGCCGGCATCGCGGCCGACGGCGAGGCGTGGCTCGACGCGGCCCGCGACGCCACGCTGGCCCGGCTGGCGCACGGGCCGGCCACGGTCGCCCAGCTCCGCGCCGAGGTTCCGGAGCTGGCCGGGATGATCGGCGGCACGACCGAGAAGAAGTGGGACCGACCGGTCTCCGTCGCCCCGTGGGTGCTGACCCACCTGGGACTGGACGGCGCTGCCGTGCGCGCCCGCAACGCCGGTCACTGGCGACTGAACAAGCCGACCTGGACCCGCACCGAGGACTGGCTCGACGCGGTGCCTCGATCCCTCGACGAGGCCGCCGGCTATGCCGAGCTCGTCCGCGGCTGGCTGGGGACCTTCGGCCCCGGCACGACCGGCGACATCCAGTGGTGGCTGGGCTCGACCAGGACGGCGGTCACCCGGGCACTGGCGGACGTCGGAGCAGTGGAGGTCGCGCTCGACGGCGGCACCACTGGCTGGGTGCTCGCCGAGGACGCGACCGACACCGGTCCGGTCGAGCCGTGGGCGGCGCTGCTGCCGGCCCTCGACCCGACGGTCATGGGCTGGAAGTCGCGCGACTTCTACCTCGACCCCGCCCACGTGCCCTTCCTGTTCGACTCCAACGGCAACGCCGGCACCACGGCCTGGTGGGACGGGCGCATCGTCGGGTGCTGGGTGCAGGACGAGGAGGGCGTGGTCCGGCTCTCGCTCCTCGAGGACGTCGGTCCGGAGGGCCGGGCGGCCCTCGAGCACGAGGCGGAGCGGCTCACCGCCTGGCTGGACGGCACCGTGATCGGCAACGTGTACGCCTCGCTCCAGATGAAGCGGGCCAGGCTTCCCTAGTCGGCCTGGCCGGGCGGGCGGCCCGGCAGGTCCTGCACGAGGGGCAGCTCGAACCAGAACACCGAGCCGCCGCCGTCGCGGTCCTCGACGCCCATCGAGCCGCCGTGCGCCTCCACGATGCGGCGGCACGTCGCGAGACCGATGCCGACGCCGTCCACGGACTTGTCGAGCCGGGCGAGCGGGGCGAAGACCCGCTCGCGCTGGTCGAGGGGGACGCCTCGGCCGCGGTCCCGCACCTCGATCCGGTTGTGCCCGTCCACCGGGTGGGCGTCGACCTCGATCTCGGGCTGCTCCCCGTCGGGGGTGAACTTCGCGGCGTTGTCGATCAGGTTCATCAGCACCGAGCGCAGCTGCGCGGCGTCGCCACGCGCTGCCGGCAGGTCTCCCGCCGTCACGGCGTCGCGCGAGACCCGGCCGGCGAGGTCGTCCAGCGCCGACGCCAGCTCCACATCGAGGTCCACGAGGTCCTCGCCGGGAGCCGCGCCCTGCGAGGCGAACTCCAGCAGGTTGTTGATCAGCCCGTTCATCCGCTCGACCCCCCGGCGGGCCCGCGCGACGGTGTCGACCTGGTAGGGATCGGTGACCTCGAGCTCCAGTGCTTCCAGCGAGAGCGACACGGAGGTGAGCGGGTTCTTGAGGTCGTGGCTGACCTGGCCGGCGAAGTGGGACAGGCGCTCGTTGGAGGTGCTGAGGCGTGCGTTGACCTCGTTGAGGCGACGCGAGGCCAGCTCGAGCTCCAGGACGTCCACCACGCGGTCGGCCAGCTGGGACAGGCCCTTGGCCGCCTCGGAGGTCACCCGGTGGGTGTCGTTGTCGAACACGCACAGCGTGCCGATCACCACTCCCGCCGGCGTCCGGAGCGGGTGGGACCCGTAGTAGCGCACATGGGCGATCTCACCGGTCGTCCAGGGGTTGTCGGCGTAGCGGGGGTCCTGGCTCGCGTCCTCCACCATGATCGGCCGGCCCGACTCCACGACGAGACGGCACATCGAGTGGCGCCTCGGCGAGTCGTCGCCGTCGAACCCGGCGGTGGCGACCTGGTGCTGGGAGTGGGTGCTGAGGAGGTTGACGGCCGCGAACGGCACCCCCGCCACCTGGGCGGCGAGGTCGACCAACGCGGTGAGCTCGCGCCGCGGCGGGTTGTCGAGGACGTCGTACGTCGCCAGCGCCCGGTCGCGCTCCTGGTCGTCGCTCACAGGCCCGGCGCCTTCCACACGGCGAGCCAGCGTTGCAGGTCGGGCTCCATCGGGAGCTCTGCTGCGAGGAGGTCGCGCACGGAGAGCTCGAGCAGCGTGTCGCGGGACTGCTCGCCGCTGGGCGCGAACGGGTAGAAGGTGCCCTGCTTGTAGAGGTACGTCAGTCCGAACCGCTGCCCCGATGCGTTGGCGAAGGGCACCATCGAGCAGAGGAGCCCGCCCTCGAAGCCGTTGAGCTCCAGGGTGGTGTTGACGGCGTGGAGGTCGGTGCAGAGGCCGGACGGGTCGGACGCGTCTCCCTCCACGACGAGCCAGGTGAACCCGAAGTCGTCCTGGGTGACCGTCACCTCCGGCGCCTCGGCGTCGTCGCGGATGAGGGCGACCACGTCGTCCTGGGTCTGTGCGAACGCGGCGCCGGCGGCGGAGCGGTAGCAGACCGAACCGGTCCCGGTCGGCTCGAACCCGAGGGCGGTCTGCAGCGTGATCGCCGCGCTCGGCACGAGGAACAGCGCGTCGAGGTTGTTGCGCTTGGGCTGCGTCCGAGCGCGCAGGGCCTCCCAGAGTCCCATCCCAGCTCCCTTCAGCCGGCCGGCCGGCTGAGCTCGGCCTGGATCCGGGCGAGCTGCTCGAGACGCTGCTGCAGCGGCGGGTGCGTGGCGAGCAGGCCGCCGAGTCCGGCGCCGCGCAGGGCGGGCACGATGCACAGCGCGCTCGCCGGGTTGCTCCGCAGGTCGTCCCGCGGGGTCAGGGCCGCCTCGCCGCTGATCTTCTGCAGCGCCGTCGCGAGCGCCGAGGGCTTGAGCGTGAGGTAGGCACCGGCACGGTCGGCGCTGAGCTCGCGGTAGCGCGAGAGCAGCCGCAGCAGGACGAAGCTGACGGCGTAGACGACGAGGCTCACGAGGATCGCGACGAGCACCGCGGGCAGTGCGCTGTTGTTGCGCGAGCGGCCCATCGCGCCGTACTGCGCACCGCGCATCATCAGTCCGGCGGCGATGCCGGCCGAGGAGGCGACGGTCATGACGAGCACGTCGCGGTGCGCGACATGGCTCAGCTCGTGGGCCAGCACGGCCTCGAGCTCGTGCGTCTCGAGGGTCTGCAGGATCCCGGTGGTCACGCACACCACGGCCCGGTCGGGCGAGCGGCCGGTGGCGAAGGCGTTGGGGACCGACATGTCGGCGATGCCGACCCGGGGCTTGGGCATGTCGGCCAGCGCGCACAGGCGGTCGATCATCCCGTGCAGCTCGGGGGCCTCCTCGGGCGTCACCTCGCGGGCACGCATCGCCCGCATCGCGACCTTGTCGGAGCTCCACCACTGCCAGAACGCGACGCCGATCCCGGCGACGGCGATGATGGGCGCGTAGCCGGGCCCGACGGCGTAGATGACGCCGACCACGAGACCCACGAACAGGGCACCCAGCAGGAACATGGTGAGGGTCATCCGGGCGGTGAGCCCGGTGTCCTTGATGAAGCGCGAGGTGGCCAAGGCCGCCTCAGCCGGGGACGAGGCCGTCGTCGCCCAGGAGCTCGCGGACCTCGTCGATGGTCGCGTCCGGCGGGGGCAGGATCAGGTCGGACTCGTCGAGGGAGTCGGGGTCGTGGTGGGTGCCGCTGGACCGCACGGCGGCCAGGAGTCCCTGCAGCGCGGTGCGGAACATCGCCTCGTCCCCGGCGTCGATCGCCTGCTCGATCTGGTTGTCGAGGCCGTTGAGGGCGTCGAGGGCGTGGTCCTCGAGGTCGTACTGACCCTCGCCGAGGATGCGCACGATCATGCGCGCCCGCTCTCGTCGTTGTCACCCTCGGCCCGCACGGCGTCCGGCTGGCCGGCGAGGATGTCGCCACCGTCCTCCGCGGGCTCGATCGCCTGCGGCGCGGCGCTGCCGGCCTTGAGCCGGGCCAGCTCCGCCTCGACGTCGGAGCCGGAGCTGAGGGCGTCGAGCTCGCGGGAGATGTCGTCGCCGGCGTTGAGCTGCGAGGCGTCGTCGAGGGCACCGGAGGCGATCAGCTCGTCGATGGCCGCGCCGCGCGCCTGCATCTGGGCGGTCTTGTCCTCGGCGCGCTGGATGGCGAGACCCACGTCGCCCATCTCCTCGCCGATGCCTGACATCGCCTCACCGATGCGCGTCTGCGCCTCGGCCGCGGTGTAGGTGGCCTTGATGGTCTCCTTGCGGGTGCGGAAGGCCTCGACCTTGGCCTGCAGGCGCTGCTGCGCGAGGACGAGCTTCTCCTCCTCGCCCTGGAGCGTGGCCTGCTGCTCCTTGAGGTTGGTGATCTGCGAGGTGAGCCCGGACTTGCGGGTCAGCGCCTCGCGGGCGAGGTCCTCACGACCGGCGCCGATCGCCTTCTCGGCCTGGGTCTGGAGCTTGGTCGCCTGCTGCTCGAGCTGGTTGACCTGCAGCTCGACGCGCTTGCGGCTGGTGGCGACGTCGGCGACCCCGCGACGGACCTTGGAGAGCAGCTCGAGCTGGCGCTGGTAGCTGTAGTCGAGGGTCTCGCGGGGGTCCTCCGCCTTGTCCAGGGCCTTGTTGGCCTTGGAGCGGAAGATCAGGCTGATGCGCTTCATGAGACTCATCGGGGTGAGAACCCTCTCTTGGTCATAGCTGGGACGTCGCTCTCACCCTAGGACCAAACCCAAGCCGGAGGTAGGGCATCCCGCGACGGCGTACGCGGTGGCGACCGGCGATAGGCTGGGCCCAGCATCCGATCCAGTGAAGGCAGCAGGCGTGTTCCGTCGTACCAGTTCCGAGCCGGAGACCCCCACCACCACCGACAAGGTGGGCGGCAAGGGTCGGCCCACCCCCTCGCGCAAGGAGGCGGAGGCGGCGGCACGAGCCCGCGCCAAGGTGCCGCGGACCCGCAAGGAGCAGATGGCCGCCCAGCGGTCCAGCCGCGGCGACACCTCGCGCAAGATGCGCGAGGCGATGAAGACCGGCGACGACCGCTACCTGCCCGCCCGCGACCGCGGCCCGGTCCGCCGGTTCATCCGCGACTTCGTCGACTCCCGGTTCTCCTTCATCGAGCTGATGGTGCCGCTGCTCATCGTGTCGATGGTCCTCGGCTACTCCGGCAGGTCCGGCATGATCCAGCTCGGCAACACGGTGCTCTTCACGACGATCCTGGTGATCATCGTCGACATCGCCATGCTGCGCTTCCGGCTGCGTCGCGAGCTGGCCCGCCGCTTCCCCGACGAGCCGACCAAGGGCACCACCCTCTACGCCGCGATGCGCTCCCTGCAGATGAAGTTCCTGCGGATGCCCAAGGCGCAGGTCAAGATCGGCGACAAGCTGCCCGAGACCTACCGATGAGCCCCCGCCGATGACGCACTCCCACTCCGCCCCCGGCGGGGGGCCGGGTGCGGACGTGTCCGTACGCATCGCGTGGGGCGACGACGCCGAGTCGATCGCCGCGGTCCAGGTGCGCGCCTGGCCCGAGCTCTACGCCCGGCTGCTGCCGCCCGAGGTCATCCCCACCGACGTCGACGCCGTCGCCGCCCAGTGGCGCCAGGTGCTCACGAGGCCCGCCGACGCCCGGCACCGCGTGCTGGTCGCGCTCGAGCGCAACCGGGTCGTCGGCTTCGCCCTCACCTCCCCCGCGGTCGACCCCGACTGCGACCCGGTGGCCGACGGCGAGCTCGCCGAGGTGACCCTGGACCCCGCGGAGCGCGCCAAGGGCCACGGCTCCCGGCTCCTGCAGGCGGCCGTGGACACGCTGGCGGCGGACCGCTTCACCCGTGCCGTGACGTGGGTCAACGCCGGGGACGACGCGTTGCGGACGTTCCTCACCGACGCGGGGTGGGCGCCCGACACGGCGCACCGCGAGCTCGACCTCGACGGCACCGGTGCCACGACCGTCAAGCAGGTCCGCCTGCACACGTCCATCGGCTGACCCCCGCCGGGCGACGGGGTGCGGGACCCACCCCTGGGGATCTTGCTTTTCGCCGGCCACGCGTCACCATGGAGGTCCGGCCACTCCGCCGGCCTGCCCGGGGGTTCACAGATGTTCGGTCCGCTTCCCGCTCTGCACAAGCTCGCACTCGTCCTGGCCGCCCTCGTCGTCTGCACGGGGATCGGCTTCTGGCTCGGCGCCATGCCCGACGTCCCGCTCAACCTCCGGGCCGGCCTGCTGGCCGGCACCGCGGCCGGAGCGGCCGCTGCCTTCGCACTGGTGCACGACTTCCACCAGCGCCGCACCCGTCCCGCCCGCGTGCGGCGGCGGGCACGCTGAGTCCCGGCCCGGAGCGGTGGGGCCCGGCCGGAGCGCTCCGCGACATGGCCTAGCCTCGGGGCCGTGACCGAGCCCGCCCTGAGTCCCGGCGAGCGTTCGCGGATCATCCGGGACGGGCTCGCCGTCGGTGTGGCCACCGGCACGTACGGCATCGGGTTCGGCGCCGTGGCGGTGGCGTCCGGGTTGACGGTCGCCCAGACGTGCGTGCTGTCACTGCTGATGTTCACCGGTGCCAGTCAGTTCGCCCTCGCCGGCGTCGTCGCCGCCGGCGGCGCGCCGCTGTCGGGTGCGGCGACCGCGCTGCTGCTCGGCTCCCGCAACACGCTGTACGGCCTGCGGATGGCGCCGCTCCTGAAGTGGCGCGGGTGGCGTCGCGCCGCGGCCGCACACCTGCTCATCGACGAGTCGACGGCCATGTCCGTCAACCGCGACACCACCGAGGCTGCCCGACTCGGCTTCCTCACCACGGGGCTCTCGGTGTTCGTGCTGTGGAACCTCGCCACGGCGATCGGCGCGATCGCCGGAGAGGCCGTCGGCGACCCGCGGGCACTGGGGCTCGACGCCGCCGTCGGGGCTGCGTTCCTCGCCCTGCTCTGGCCGCGGCTCAAGGACCGCCGCAACATCCTCGTGGGAGTGCTGGCGGCCGCCGTGGCGCTGTCGCTGGTCCCGCTGACCGCGCCCGGGGTGCCCGTGCTGGCGGCCGGCGGTGTCGCCGTGCTCGTCGGGGTGCTGGCCAGGGGGCAGGACCCCACCGAGATCCCGGGGATCGACGACGTGGCGGGCGGTCACCGCTGATGTGGACCGCGATCGTGCTGGCCGGCATCGGCTGCTACCTCCTCAAGCTGGCCGGGCTCTCGCTGCCCCAACGCGTGCTGGCGCACCCCACCGTCGAGCGGGTGGCCGACCTGATCCCGGTCGCGCTGCTCGCGGCGCTGGTCGCCGTGCAGGTCTTCTCCACCGGCACGTCGCTCACCGTGGACGCCCGCGTGCTCGGCCTCGGCTTCGCGGTGGTCGCGCTGCTGCTGCGGGCGCCGTTCCTCGTCGTGGTGGTGGGAGCGGCGGTCGTCGCGGCGCTGGCCCGCCTCGTCTGACAGCGGCAGCCGTCAGTCGAGGTCCAGGAAGTGCTCCAGCCCGACCGTCAGGCCGGCGTGGTCGGCGATCGACCGGACACCGACGAGGACGCCCGGGGTGAAGGACACCCGGTCCAGCGAGTCGTGCCGGATCGTCAGGGTCTCCCCCGCCGCCCCGAGGACCACCTCCTGGTGTGCCACCAGCCCCCGCACGCGCAGCCCGTGCACCCGTACGCCGTCCACGTCGGCCCCACGCGCGCCGTCGAGCCCGGTGGACGTCGCATCGGGCATCGGGCCGCTCCCGGCGGCCCGGCGGGCCGCGGCGATCATCTCGGCGGTGCGCCGTGCCGTGCCGGACGGCGCATCGGCCTTGTCCGGGTGGTGCAGCTCGACGACCTCGACGGACTCGAAGAACGGGGCCGCCTGCGCGGCGAAGCGCATCATCAAGATCGCGCCGATCGAGAAGTTGGGTGCCACCAGCAGGCCGACGCCGGGCGCGTCGGCCAGCCAGGCGTCGAGCTGGTCGAGTCGTGGCCGGTCGAAGCCGGTGGTGCCGACGACCGCATGGATGCCGTGCCCGATGCAGAACCGGAGGTTGTCCATCACCACGTCGGGATGGGTGAAGTCGACCACCACGCCGGCGCCGGCCCGGACCAGCTCCTCGACGTCGTCACCCGCGTCGAGGGCCGCGACCAGCTCCGTGTCGGGAGCCGCCTCCACGGCTCGGCAGACCTCCGTGCCCACCTTGCCGCGGGCGCCCAGCACGCCGACTCGGATGGGGCTGCCCTGGGACGTCGGTCCGGATGCGCTCACGGCCCCAACCTATCGTCGCTCGGGCCCCACCGAGTGGCGGTGGCTGACTCGTGAACGCGTCTCTGGCAGGCTGTGGGTCATGCCCAACCCGACCATCCCGCCGCGGCTCAAGTGGGCCGTCGACCTCATGGACGTCCAGCCGGGCGACCAGGTCCTCGAGATCGGCTGTGGCAACGGTGCCGGCGCCGAGGCCATCTGCAGCAAGCTGGAGACCGGCAAGCTCTTCGCGATCGACCGATCCGAGTCGGGTGTCGATCGCACGAAGCGCCGCAACCAGAAGTACGTCGACGCCGGCCGGCTCGTCGTACGACAGATCGACCTCGCCACGCTGCGGGTGCCCGTCAAGCGCCTCAACAAGGTGTTCGCCTTCAACGTGAACCTGTTCTGGGTCCGCGACTGCGACGACGAGGTGGCCCTGCTCCACGAGCGGGTGGTGCCCGGGGGTGCCGTCTTCCTGTTCTACGACGCCGCCCGCCCCGAGCTGGTGCCCAACATCGTCAAGAAGGCGTCCGAGAACCTGCAGCGCGGCGGCTTCCGCGTGAGCCTGGTCGAGCAGAAGGCTCCCCCGGTCATCGGGATCATCGCCAAGCGCTGAGGACTGGGGCCGGGCACAGCCTCGGCCGGCTCACCTCGCCGGGCCGACCACCGCCAGGATCTCGGGCTGGGTGAAGAGCTCGCGCGCCAGCACGGAGACGTCGTCGAGCGTGACCGCCTCGATGCGGCGGACCACCTCGTCGATGCTGAGCAGCTCGTCGTAGACCAGCTCGGCCTTGCCGAGGCGCGACATGCGCGAGCCGGAGTCCTCCAGGCCGAGGACCAGTCCGCCCTTGAGCTGGCCCTTGCCGCGCTCGAGCTCCTCGTCGGTGAGGCCGTGGGCCGCGATCTTGGCGAGCTCGCCGCGTACGACCTCCAGCACGGCGTCGTACTTGCCGGGCAGGCAGCCCACCGAGACGCCGACGACCCCGGCGTCGGCGTGGTGGGTGGCGAAGGAGTAGACGGAGTAGGCCAGGCCCCGGTTCTCGCGCACCTCCTGGAACATCCGGGACGACGTGCCGCCGCCGAGGGCGGTGTTGAGCACCCCGAGCGCGTAGCGGCGCGGGTCGGTGCGGGTCAGTCCCTTGACGCCGAGGACCAGGTTGACCTGCTCCTGCGGACGCACCGTGCGCGCCTCGCCGGCCAGCACCCTGCGGGCACGCTCCGACTGGTCCGGCGGCGTGGGGTCGGCCTTGCCGTCGAGGAAGCCGCCACGCCCGAAGGCCTGCCTGACCTGCCGGACCACGGCCGCGTGGTCGACGTTGCCGGCGACCGCGACGACCATGTTGTCGGGTCGGTAGTGGCGGCGGTAGAAGCGGTGGACCTGGTCGCGCGTCATCGCGGTGATCGAGTCCTCGGTCCCGGCGATGGGCCGGCCGAGCGGGCTGTCGCCCCAGGCCTGGTGGGCGAACAGGTTGTGCACGACGTCGTCGGGGTCGTCGTCGTGCATGGCGATCTCGTCGAGGATCACGTCGCGCTCGGCCTCGACGTCGGCGGGGGTGAGGGTCGAGGCCGTCACCATGTCGCCCAGCACGTCGACGGCCGTCGGCAGGTCCTCGTCGAGGACGCGCGCGTGGAAGACGGTGTACTCCTTGGAGGTGAAGGCGTTGAACTCCCCGCCCACCGCGTCGAGCGCGACCGAGATCTCCATCGCCGACCGCTCCGGCGTGCCCTTGAACAGCAGGTGCTCGAGGAAGTGGGAGCACCCGTGCAGGGTGGGCGTCTCGTGCCGCGAGCCGACGTTGACCCACACGCCGATGCTGGCCGAGCGCGAGCCCGGCCATGTCCTCGGTGACGACCCGCAGCCCGCTCGGCAGGACCGTACGACGTACGCGTGAGGTCACCGCTCCGTCGGGGTCCTTGACGGTCTGGAGGGTGCGGGTGGTGCCGTTCTTCTGCTGACCGCGCTGGGCCATCGGGGGTTCCTTCCCTGAGGGAAATGCCGCGACCGGCCGGCATGGCTGCCGGCCGGTCGCGGGGTGGAGCATCAGGTCACTCGGCGTCGGTCGCCTCGGGGGCGGCCTCGGCCGACTCCTCGGAGGCGCCCTCGGCCTCGTCGACGACGGGGACCAGCGAGAGCTTGCCGCGGTCGTCGATCTCGGCGATCGAGACCTGGACCTTCTGGCCCACCGACAGCACGTCCTCGACGGCCTCCACACGCTTGCCACCGGCCAGGGCGCGGAGCTTGCTGATGTGGAGCAGCCCGTCCTTGCCCGGCATGAGCGAGACGAAGGCACCGAAGTTGGTCGTCTTCACGACCGTGCCGAGGTAGCGCTCGCCGACCTCGGGCATGGTCGGGTTGGCGATCGCGTTGACCGCGGCCTTCGCCGCCTCGGCAGCCTCGCCGTTGGTCGCACCGATGTAGACCGTGCCGTCGTCCTCGATGGACAGCGTCGCGCCCGTGTCGTCCTGGATCTGGTTGATGACCTTGCCCTTCGGACCGATCACCTCGCCGATCTTGTCGACGGGCACGCGGACCGTGATGATGCGCGGCGCGTGGATCGACATCTCCTCCGGAGCGTCGATGGCCTCGGCCATGACGTCGAGGATCGCCAGGCGCGCGTCGCGGGCCTGGGTCAGCGCGGCAGCGAGCACCTCGGCGGGGATGCCGTCGAGCTTGGTGTCGAGCTGGAGGGCGGTGACGAACTCACGCGTGCCGGCGACCTTGAAGTCCATGTCGCCGAAGGCGTCCTCGGCACCGAGGATGTCGGTCAGCGCGACGTACTGCGTCTCGCCGTCGACCTCGTCGGAGATGAGGCCCATCGCGATGCCGGCGACGGACGCCTTGAGCGGCACGCCCGCCTGCAGCAGCGACAGGGTCGAGGCGCAGACCGAGCCCATCGAGGTGGAGCCGTTGGAGCCCATGGCCTCGGAGAGCTGGCGGATCGCGTAGGGGAACTCCTCGCGCGACGGCAGCACCGGCAGGATGGCGCGGCGCGCCAGGGCGCCGTGGCCGACCTCGCGACGCTTGGGCGAGCCCACGCGGCCGGTCTCGCCGGTGGAGAACGGCGGGAAGACGTACTTGTGCATGTAGCGGCGGTACTTCTCCGGGGACAACGTGTCGAGCTGCTGCTCGAGCTTGAGCATGTTGAGGGTGGTGACGCCCAGGATCTGGGTCTCGCCACGCTCGAACAGGGCCGAGCCGTGGACGCGCGGGATCACGTTGACCTCGGCGTGCAGCGGACGGATGTCGGCCAGGCCGCGACCGTCGATGCGGACCTTGTCGCGCAGCACCCGCTGGCGGACCAGCGACTTGGTGAGCGAGCGGAACGCCGCGCCGATCTCCTTCTCGCGGCCCTCGAACTCGCCGGAGAGCTTCTCGAGCAGGCCGGCCTTGATCTCGTCGACCTTGAGCTCGCGCTCCTGCTTGTCGCCGATCTGCATCGCGGCGGCGGTGTCGTCCTTCGCGGCCGACTCGACGGCGGCGTAGACGTCGTCCTCGTAGTCGAGGAAGACCGGGAAGTCCTGGACCGGCTTGGCGGCCTCGGCGGCCAGCTGGGCCTGGGCCTCGACGAGCTGCTTGATGAAGGGCTTGGCGGCGTCGAGGCCACCGGCCACGACCTCCTCGGTCGGGGCCTGCGCGCCGCTCTGGACGAGCGCGATGGTGTCCTCGGGGGCCTCGGCCTCGACCATCATGATGGCGACGTCACCGGACTCGGTGACGCGACCGGCGACGACCATGTCGAAGACGGCCGACTCGAGCTGCGAGTGGCTCGGGAACGCCACCCACTGGCCCTCGATCAGGGCCACGCGCACGCCACCGACGGGGCCGGAGAACGGCAGGCCGGAGAGCTGGGTGGACAGCGACGCGGCGTTGATGGCCAGCACGTCGTAGGGCATGTCGGGGTCGAGCGCCATGACGGTGATGACGACCTGGACCTCGTTGCGCAGGCCCTTCTTGAAGGTCGGGCGCAGCGGGCGGTCGATGAGGCGGCAGGTGAGGATGGCGTCCTCGCCCGGGCGGCCCTCGGAGCGGAAGAAGGAGCCGGGGATCTGGCCCACGGCGTACATCCGCTCCTCGACGTCGATCGTGAGGGGGAAGAAGTCGAAGTGGTCCTTCGGCGTCTTGCCGGCGGTCGTCGCCGAGAGCAGCATGGTCTCGTCGTCGAGGTAGGCCGTGACGGAGCCGGCGGCCTGACGGGCCAGCAGGCCGGTCTCGAACTTGACGGTGCGCTTGCCGAACTTGCCGTTGTCGAGAACGGTCTCGACGGCGGAGATGATGGGTTCACTCATGGAAGCAGGATCCTGCTTTCTCTTCGCGGAGCGATCCGCGGCGTCCACCTCATGGTGGGACTTCGAAGCCCCGCGGGGCCGGTCTTCGATCGAGGCCCGCAGATCCCGTGAAGGGTTGATCTGAAGGCCACTACCGAGGACCGGGCCGGACGTGCGGGTCGCTCCTGTTGGTTGTGTGTTCAGTTGTGCCGGGCCGACACTAGCGCGGCCGGACCCGGATGTGAGAGGAGCGGCCCCCTGCGTGCAGGAGGCCGCTCCGTGGCTCAGCGGCGGAGGCCGAGGCGCTCGACGATCGAGCGGTAGCGCTCGATCTCCGTCTTCTGCAGGTAGTTGAGGAGGCGGCGGCGCTGGCCGACCAGCAGCAGCAGGCCACGCCGGCTGTGGTGGTCGTGCTTGTGGGTCTTGAGGTGCTCGGTGAGGTGGGCGATGCGGTGGCTGAGCAGCGCGATCTGCACCTCGGGGGAACCGGTGTCGCCCTCAGCGAGGCCGTACTCGGCGATGATCTTCTTCTTGGTCTCCGCGTCGGTACCAATCGACATGGGGGCTCCTTAGGTCTCGTTGCGCGGCGCGCCCGGGCCTGTTCACCGGGGCACTCTGGTTCCGCGGCCGTTCAGACGGCATGTCGCCCTCCCGGGCAACCGCAGAAGCATATCGAGGCGCTGGACGGTGAGCCCAATCCGCGCCGCGCGACGAGGACCTGCCGCGTCGCTCAGACGGCCGGCGGGGGCGGCGGGTCCGACTCGGTGGTGCGCTGCGTGGTGGCCTGGCGCCCTTGGGCGTCAGTCGTGGTGGCCGTCGTGCTGTGCCGGCGGCGCGTGTTCTGCTGCACGATGGTGAGCACCAGCCACAGCGCTCCCGCGAGCACCAGGATCCAGCCCAGCGTGGTGACCTCCAGCGGTCCCACCTGCTGCTCGGTGAACGCCAGCGACAGGACCAAGCCCACGACGATCAGGCCGATCGGGCCTCCGAAACCCATGACGTGCTCCATTCTCTTGGGGGACGCCCGGTGTGGACCGGGCCGCGCAGAGTGTGCCCGACCCGGGGCGTGGGCGGTACCCCCTCTTGGGCGGCGCACGCGTAGTGGTGCTCGTCACGACGTGGTTGGATCGTTGCGTGTCCACGCGGAGCGAGAAGCGCATCGGGGTCTGCAACCTCTGCGAGGCCATCTGCGGGCTCGAGCTCACGATCGAGGGGCGCGACGTGGTCGGCGTCCGGGGCAACCCGGCCGACCCGCTGTCCCGTGGACACATCTGCCCGAAGGGCGTGGCCATCGCCGACGTCTACGCCGACCCCGACCGCCTGCGCCGGCCGGTGCGCCGGGTCGGTGACGGCTCGGGAGCGAGGTGGCAGGAGATCGGCTGGGACGAGGCCTTCGACCTGGTCGCCGACAACCTGGCCCGGGTGATCGAGGAGCACGGCGACGACGCCCTGGGCGTCTACCTCGGCAACCCCAACGTGCACAGCCTCGGATCGATGACCCACGGCACGGCGATGTTCAAGTCGTTCCGGACGCGCAACCGCTACTCCGCCACGTCCGTGGACCAGCTGCCCCACCAGCTGGTGGCGCACCTGATGTTCGGGCACCAGCTGTTCCTGCCGATCCCCGACATCGACCGCACCTCCTGGTTCCTGGTGGTCGGCGCCAACCCGATGGCCTCCAACGGCTCGCTGATGACGGTGCCCGACTTCCCCCGGCGCCTGCGCGACCTGCACGACCGGGGCGGGCGCATGATCGTGCTCGATCCTCGTCGCACCGAGACCGCGAAGGTCGCCGACGAGCACCACTTCGTGCGCCCCGGCACGGACGCCTGGGTGCTGCTGGCGATGCTCCACGTGCTCACCGCCGAGTCGTCCCCCGGCTCCGCGCCCAGCGTGCCGGCGTACGTCGACGGGCTGGCGACGGTCGTCGACCTGGTCGCCGACTTCACCCCCGAGCGGGCCGAGTCGATGAGCGGGCTGCCGGCCGACGAGATCCGACGGCTGGCGCGCGAGCTGGTGGCGGCCGACGCCGGTGTCGTCTACAGCCGCGTCGGCGTCTCCGCCGGGCCGTGGGGCTCGGTGTGCCAGTGGGCGGTGAACTGCCTCAACCTCCTCAGCGGCAACCTCGACCGGGTGGGCGGGGCGATGTTCACCACCCCGGCGATCGACGCGGTCGGTACGGGCCTCATCGGGCGTGGCCACCACGCCGTGTGGCGCTCGCGCGTGCGTGGCCTCCCGGAGACTGCCGGCGAGCTGCCGGTCTCGGCGCTGCGCGAGGAGATCGAGACGCCGGGCGACGGACAGGTGCGGGCGCTCCTCACGGTCGCCGGCAACCCGGTGCTGTCGACGCCGGACGGCTCCCGCCTCGACGCGGCGCTGCGGGGGCTCGACTTCATGGCCGCGGTCGACGTCTACGTCAACGAGACCACCCGCCACGCCGACGTGATCCTTCCGCCCACCACGGCCCTCGAGCGCGACCACTACGACCTCGTCTTCCACCTGCTGGCCGTGCGCAACACCGCCCGCTTCACGCCGGCCGTGTTCGAGAAGGACGCCGACCAGCGCCACGACTGGCAGGTCTTCCGCGAGATCACCCTGCGCACGACCGCACGGCTGAGCCGCAAGGCTCCGTTGAAGAAGCGGCTCGTCCAGCGTGCCCGGCTCACCGCGAGCCCGACCTTCCTGGTCGGCCAGCTGCTGCGTCGCGGCTCGAGCGGCGTGACGCTGAAGAAGCTGCGAGCCCGCCCGGCCGGGGTCGACCTCGGACCGCTGCGGGGCGGCCAGCTGCCGGAGCGGCTGCCGTCGAAGGACAAGCGCATCGACCTGGCCCCGGCCCTGGTCGTCGAGGACGTCGCCCGGCTCGCCGCTGTCCCCGCCCCCGCCGGCGACCAGCTGCTGCTGATCGGGCGGCGGCACAAGCAGGACTGCAACTCGTGGATGCACAACTCCGAGCGGCTCACCCGCGGCCGGCCCCGGCACCAGCTGCTGATGCACCCCACGGACCTGGCGGATCGCGAGATCGTCGACGGTGCACTGGTGCGGGTGACGTCGCGCGTCGGGTCCGTCGACGTGGAGGTGGCGGCCTCCGACGACCTGATGCCCGGCGTGGTGTCCCTCCCCCACGGCTACGGCCACGCCCGTGACGGCGTGCTCATGACCCGCAGCCGCGAGGTGCCGGGCGTGTCGATCAACGACCTCACCGACCCCGAGCTGCTCGACGTGTCGGGCAACGCCGCGCTCAACGGCGTACCGGTCTCGGTCGCACCGGTCGGCTGAGCCCAGCGGCGAGTCCGCGCCCGGACGCGGAGGAGCCCCCGCCGAGGTCGGCGGGGACTCCCCTTGCGGTGGACGCGTCGGGTCAGACGGTGACCCCGTCGAGCACGGCCAGCACCTCGTCGGCGCTGGTGGCTGCCCGCAGGCGGGCCACCTGCGCGTCGTCGGCGAACACCATCGCCAGCGAGCGGAGCAGGGCCAGGTGGTCGTCGCCGGCGCCGGCGATGCCCACCACGAAGTCGGCCTGCTTGCCGTTCCAGTCGATGCCGTCGTCGTAGCGGACGAACGACAACGCGGAGCGATGGATGGCCCCCTTGGCCTCGTTGGTGCCGTGCGGGATCGCCAGTCCGTTGCCCATGTGGGTCGAGACGGACCTCTCGCGCTCGTGCATGGCGTCGACGTACGACGCGTCGACCGCGCCCGCCGCCACGAGGAGCTGGCCCGCTTCCGTGATCGCCTCGTCACGCGTCCGGGCGCTGCCGCCGAGGACGATCGAGTCCCGCGACAGCACCTCGGCCGCGGCGGAGGCGGGCGTTGCATCGACGTCCGTGGCCGCAGCGCCGGAGGAGGACCCGAGCATCTCCACGATCTCGTCGTAGCGCGGGCTGGCCATGAAGTTGTCGACCGACACGTGCACGGCCGACGGGGACTTCTGGCGGGCCCGGTCGGTGAGGTCCTGGTGCGTGACCACGAGGTCGACGTCGTCGTCCAGGTTGGAGATCGCCTTGTTGACGACCGTCACCTCGGGGTGCCCGGCCTGCTGGACCTTCTTGCGCAGCACCGAGGCGCCCATCGCGGAGGACCCCATGCCGGCGTCGCAGGCGAACACGATCGACCGGATGGGGGTCGAGGTCGAGCCGGTGGCGCCACCGAGCATGCCGCTCACCGCTGACTTCTTGCCCTTGTTGGCCTCCATCTGCTGGGTCGCGGCGGAGAGGTCGCCGTCGTCCTCGGACCGGTCGAGCTTGAGCAGGAAGGAGGCGACGAGGAAGGAGACGGTGCCGGCCGCGAGGACCGACAGGAACACGCCGACGTACATGTCCTTGGGCGTCTGTGCCGCCACCGCCAGGAACGACCCCGGCGCGGCGGGCGCTCGCAGGCCCGTGTCGAACAACATGTTGACGGCGATGCCGGTCATGCCGCCGAGGATGGTGGCGAGGATCAGGCGCGGCTTGGCCAGCACGTAGGGGAAGTAGATCTCGTGGATGCCGCCGAAGAACTGGATGATGAGCGCGCCGGGAGCCGAGGCCTTCGCGATCCCGCGACCGAAGAAGCAGTAGGCCAGCAGCAGGCCGGCACCCGGGCCGGGGTTGGCCTCGAGCAGGAACAGGATGGAGTAGCCCTGCTCGGCTGCCTGCTGGATGCCGAGTGGTGTCAGCACGCCGTGGTTGATCGCGTTGTTGAGGAACAGCACCTTCGCCGGCTCGATGAGCACCGAGGAGAAGGGCAGCAGGTTGTAGTCGACGAGCCACTCGACGGCCGTGCCGAGCCACTCCGTCACCTGGCGCAGCACGGGGCCGAGCAGGAACATGCCGGCGACCGCCATCGCCGCGGCCAGGATGCCCGCCGCGAAGTTGTCGACGAGCATCTCGAACCCGGGGCGGATCTTGCCCTCCCAGAGCGCGTCGACCTTCTTCATCGCCAACGCCGTCAACGGCCCCATGATCATGGCGCCGAGGAACATGGGCGCGGCGTTGCCCTCGGGGCCGATGAAGGCCGGATCACTGGTCGCCATGATCACGCCCATGACGCCGACCGCACCGACCACGCCGCCGCGCACGCCGTAGACGATCTTGCCGCCGGTGTAGGCGATCAGGATGGGCAGCAGGTAGAAGATCGAAGGCCCCACGAGCGTGGCGATCTTCTCGTTGGGCGTCCAGCCGTCGGGGATGAACAACGCGGTGAGCAAGCCCCACGCGATGATCGCCCCGATGTTGGGCATGATCATGTTGGAGAGGAACGTGCCGAACTTCTGGACGCGCACCCGCGTGCCGGAGCTCGACGATGGTGTGGAAGTTGTGGTCGCCATGCTGATTGCCTCCAGATTGAGCCATGGGGTGACCCCCGTCACATGAGCAGTAAACCCCACGAACGGGCACGTTGCCAAGCACTCGGGCACGATTTCATGCCCGAGTGTGTGGCTTTCGGGTCGTTGGACGCGCTACCGTGGCGTCGAGGCCGCCGTCTCGGCAGGTCTCGCCCCTCCGCTCCCGCCCCGCTCCCCGAGAGGTTCAAGCCCATGAAGGCCCTTCGTTTCTTCGCTCCCGAGGACGTCCGCCTGGTCGACGTGCCCGAGCCCGACTGCGGTCCCCGCGAGGTCAAGATCAAGGTGAGGAACTGCTCCACCTGCGGGACCGACGTGAAGATCAAGAAGAACGGGCACGTCAACATCACGGGCGAGACCACGATGGGTCACGAGATCGCCGGAGAGGTGGTCGAGGTCGGCGCCGAGGCGCTCGGCGGGTTCGCGGTGGGTGACCGGGTGCAGTGCATCGCGGCCGTGCCGTGCGGCGACTGCCACGAGTGCCGCAAGGGCTGGATGGAGGTCTGCCAGAACCAGACCTCCGTCGGCTACCAGTACGACGGCGGGTTCGCCGAGTACATGATCGTCCCGGAGCAGGTGCTCAAGGTCGACGGTCTCAACCGCATCCCCGACAACGTCGGCTACGACGAGGCCTCGGCCGCCGAGCCGTTCGCCTGCGCGATCAACGCCCAGGAGCAGCTCGGCATCGAGGAGGGCGACTTCACGGTCGTGTTCGGCGCCGGCCCGATCGGGTGCATGCACATCCGTATCGCTCGTGGAGTCCACAAGGTGGGCACGGTCGTGCTCGTCGACATCAACGACGAGCGCCTGAAGATGTCGGCCGACGCCGTGCAGCCCGACCACGTGATCAACGCCGCCGAGGTCGACGTCGTGGAGAAGGTCATGGAGCTCACCGGCGGCCGGGGCGCCGACGTCATCATCACCGCGACCCCTGCCAACGTGACGCAGGAGCAGGCCATCTCGATGGCTGCGCGTCAGGGCCGGATCTCCTTCTTCGGCGGACTGCCCAAGACCGACCCGTTCATCAAGGCCGACTCCAACCTCATCCACTACCGCCAGCTGCACGTCCACGGCGCCAACGGCTCGTCCCCCGACCACAACAAGCGGGCGCTCGAGTACATCTCCTCGGGACAGGTGCCCGTCAAGGACCTGATCACCCGCCACGTGGCCCTCGACGACGTGATGAGCGTCTTCGACATCGTCGCCAAGGGCGAGGCCATCAAGGTCACCGTCGAGCCCTGACCCCGACGGAGTCGGGGGCAGGGCTCAGGACGGGGCCCGTGTCGGAATCACCGGGTACCCGGTGGTTCCTCGGGTTATCGACCGTTGCAACGGTCGATAAGCACACCGATCACCGGGTACCCGGTGATCGCAACGAGGCTCAGTGCCCCAGCAGCGCGCGTACGGCGGCCCGGCCGGCCATCGGGTCGGGAGCGCCGAGGGCGGCCTCGGCGGCGGCCTCGCAGGTCTCCAGGCTGACCCGGCCGAGCTGCGCACCGACGGGACGTACGGCGCGCGCGGCCATCGAGAGCGACGAGATGCCCATGCCGATCAGCGCGGTGGCGAGCAGCGGGTCGGCGGCCGCCTCGCCGCAGACCCCGACCGGCTTGCCGGCCTCGCGGCCGGCGTGGGCGGTGATCGCGATGAGCTGGAGCACCGCTGGCTGCCACGGGTCGGTGAGGTGCGCCAGGTCCGTGGCCATGCGGTCGGCCGCCATGGCGTACTGGGTCAGGTCGTTGGTGCCGATGGAGAGGAAGTCGACGACCTCCAGCATGCGGTGGGCCAGCAGCGCGGCGCTCGGGATCTCGACCATCACACCGGGCTTGAGACCACGGGTGCGCACCTTCGCGGCGAACTCGGCCGCCTCGGCCACGGTGGCGACCATCGGCGCCATCACCCAGGTCTCGGTGCCGGTGCGCTCCGCCGCGGCGGCGATGCCGTCGAGCTGGCGGTCCATCAGGCCGGGGTTGCCGAAGCTCAGCCGCAGGCCGCGGACACCGAGGGCGGGGTTCTCCTCGCCCGCGAGGGTCGCGAACGCGACGGGCTTGTCGGAGCCGGCGTCGAGCGTGCGGACCACCACGTAGCGGCCGTCGGAGTAGGGGGCGAGCACCGCGGCGTAGATGTCGGCCTGCTCCTCGACGCTGGGCTCCTCCTTGCGGTCGAGGAAGCACAGCTCGGTGCGGAACAGTCCGACGCCCTGCACCGGCTCGGTGCCGGCGGACGCTGCCGAGGCGCCGTCGGCGACGTTGACGAGCAGCTTGAGCGGCAGGCCGTCGGCCGTCGCGGCCGGGCCGCTCCAGTGGGCGAGCTCCTCGCGGAGCCGGCGGCTCTCCTCCACGCGCGAACGGGCCTCGTCGGGATCGGCCCCCTGCTCGATGGTGCCGGTCTCGCCGTCGACGACCACGAAGGTCCCGGCGGGAAGCGCCATGACGCCGGCCGCGCCGACCACGCACGGGATGCCCAGCTGCCGGGCGATGATCGCGGTGTGGCTGGTCGCACCACCACGCTCCGTGACGAGGGCGGTGACGAGCTCGGGATCCAGCCCGGAGGTGTCGCTCGGGGCGAGGTCCTCGGCGACCAGGACGGACGGCTCGCTCGGCGTGGGGACACCCGGCGCCGGCTCGCCGACGAGGTGGGCGACGACGCGGCGCTCGATGTCGCGCAGGTCGGTGACGCGCTCGGCCATCAGGCCGCCCATGGTGGTGAAGATCGTGACGAACTGCTCGACCGCGCCCTGCACGGCCGAGACGGGGCCCTGCCCGGCCTGGAGGTTCTTCGACACCCCGGAGCGCAGGCCCTTGTCGCGCGCCAGCCCGGCGCTCGCGGTCAGCACCTCTGCCGCGGCTCCCTGCGCAGCCGCGGCCTTGGCGGTGAAGGTCTCGGCGACGGCGACCACCGCGTCGTCGTACGCCGCGAGGGCGGCCTCCGGGTCTGAGAAGCCGCCGTCGCCGAAGCGGGCGATGGCATCGGGCGAGACCTCCCCGCGGACGTGGAGGACGGGACCGGCGGCGACACCCGGAACGACCGGGGTCCCGCTCAAGGCGTTCGCGGGTGTGGTCATGGACACACCGTAGATCACCCGCAGGTTGACAAGCAACAGATTCGGGACTAAAACAACACATACACAGATGCCGGAGAGGGGACCGATGTACGCCGAGGAACGCCAGCAGGCGATGGCTCACCTGATCAGCCGTCGCGGCCGACTGTCGGTGGTCCAGCTGGCCGAGCAGTTCGAGGTCACCACCGAGACCGTCCGCCGTGACCTGTCCACGCTCGACCGGATGGGCGTGGTGCGTCGCGTGCACGGTGGCGCGGTGCCCGCGGGCTCGCTCACCGTCATCGAATCAGGCATCGGTGAGCGCGACCAGTCCAACACGCAGGCCAAGGAGGCCATCGCCAACGCCGCGGTGGCGCTCCTCCCGCCTCCCGACTCGGTCGTGGTCATCGACGCGGGCAGCACCACGGCCCGTTTCGCCGCCGCCCTCCCCCGCGACCACCGCCTCATCGTCATCACGCACTCCGTCCCCGTCGCGACCCGCCTCGCCGGACTGCCCCAGATCGAGCTGCACCTGCTCCCGGGCAAGGTACGACCGACCACCCACGCCGCGGTCGGGGCCGAGACCGTGGCGGCCCTCGCCGAGCTGCGGGCCGACGTGGCCTTCGTGGCCACCAACGGGCTCACGGTCGGTCACGGCCTGACCACCCCCGACAGCGACGAGGCGGCCAGCAAGCGCGCCATCATCGCCTGCGCACGGCGTACTGTCGTCCTGGCCGACTCCACCAAGCTCGGAGTGGAGACGGCGGTGCGCTTCGCCACGCTCGACTCGCTGGACGTGCTCGTCACGGACAGCGACATCGAGCCCCAGGACCGCCGTGCTCTGGAAGCAGCCGGAATCGAGGTGGTGATCGCATGATCCTGACCCTGACACCCAACCCCAGCTTCGACCGCACCGTCGCGCTGGACGGCGAGCTGGACCGGGGCCAGGTCCACCGGGTGGTCTCCGTGACCTCCCAGGCCGGCGGCAAGGGCGTCAACATCTCCCGGGCCGCGGTCAGCGCCGACATCCCCAGCATCGCCGTCGTACCTGCACTCAAGGACGACCCGTTCGTCCTCGAGCTGCTCGGGGCCGGCATCGACTGCCGGCCGGTGCGTCCGGCCGGCGACGTCCGCGTCAACCTCACCATCACCGAGCCCGACGGCACCACCACCAAGCTCAACTCCCCGGGCGCCCACGTCTCGGCCGACGACCTCGCGCGCCTGGCCGAGGCGATCCTCGCGCGCGCCGCCGGCTCCGACTGGACCGTGCTCGCGGGCTCGCTCCCGGCCGGTGCCCCACCCGGGTTCTACGCCGATCTCGTACGACGCCTGCGCGCCGTGGGCGGCCGGGTCGCCGTCGACACCAGCGACGCCCCGCTGCAGGCGCTGGTAGCGGCCCTGCCCGGAGCGGCTCCCGACCTGATGAAGCCCAACGGTGAGGAGCTGGCCTCCTTCACCGGCGACGACCCCGACCTCCTCGAGGCGGACCCGGCGGCGACCGCGAAGGCCGCCCGCCAGCTGGTCGAGCGCGGCGTGGGCGCGGTCCTGGCCACGCTCGGCGGCAACGGCGCCGTCCTCGTCACGGCCGAGGGCGCGTGGCACGCCACCCCGCCGCCCACCACCGTCGTCAGCACCGTCGGTGCGGGCGACTCCAGCCTCTTCGGCTACCTGCTCGGCGACATCCGGGGCCTCCCGGCACCCGAGCGCCTCGCACTCGCAGTCGCCTACGGCAGCGCCGCCGCAGGTCTTCCCGGCACCACCATCCCCCAGCCGTCGCAGCTCCGCACGGAGCTCGTCGGCGTCAGCCCCCTCGGAGGCCCAGCATGACCGACCTCATCACCACCGACCTCGTGCGGCTCGGCGCCGCCTGGGGCGCCGACAAGCACGACGTGATCCGTGCCCTCGCCGCGGTCGTCGACGACGCCGGCCGCGCGAGCAGCGTGGACCAGCTGGTCGAGGACGCCTTCGCCCGGGAGGCGACGTCCGCGACCGGCCTGCCCGGCGGCATCGCGATCCCGCACTGCCGCACCACGGGGGTCGAGACACCGACCCTCGCCTTCGCGCGTCTCGACCCGCCCGTCGACTTCGGCGCCAAGGACGGCCCGGCGGACCTGGCCTTCCTGATCGCGGCCCCGGCCGGCGGCGACGCCGACCACCTGACCATCCTCACCAAGCTCGCGCGCGCCCTGGTCAAGCCGGCGTTCACCGACGCGCTGCGTGCGGCCGAGTCGGTCGAGGAGGTCGTGGAGGTCGTCACCCACGAGCTCGGTGAGCCGGCACCCACGGCCGCCAAGGCGGCCGCCCCCGCCTCCGGTGCCCCGTCCGGGGCAGCCACGCCGGGAGGTGGCGAGACCACGGCGCCGACCCAGGCAGCCGGGTCCGCCGCTCCGGCCGCTCCCGCCGGCGGCGTCGCGACGGCAGCCCCGACCGAGTCCGGCGGCAGGCCGTCGCTGGTCGCGGTCACCGCGTGCCCGACCGGCATCGCCCACACCTACATGGCCGCCGAGGCACTCGAGGCGGCCGCCGAGCGGGCTGGTGTCGACCTCTCGGTCGAGACCCAGGGCTCGGTGGGCGCCAAGCCGCTGTCGCACGACACGATCTCTCGCGCCGGCGCGGTCATCTTCGCCGTCGACGTCGGCGTGCGCGACCGCTCCCGGTTCGCCGGCAAGCCGATGGTGAGCTCGAGCGTGAAGCGTCCGATCGACGACGCCGACGCGATGATCGCGGAGGCGCTGCGCTACGCCGCCGATCCTGCGAGCTCGCCCCGGGTGGAGGGCGACGCCTCGGGCGGGGGTGCCGACGCCGGCGTCGAGGAGTCGTGGGGCGGACGCATCCGTCGGGTCCTGATGACCGGCGTCTCCTACATGATCCCGTTCGTGGCTGCGGGCGGTCTGCTGATCGCGCTCAGCTTCCTGCTCGGCGGCTACGAGATCGTCGGCCCCTACGGCGACATCGCCGTGAACTACGGGCTCTTCAACCTTCCCGACCCCGAGGCGCTCGGGCTCGAGCACGCGCTGTTCGACTCCGGCCTGATGGCCTACCTGGGGGCGCTCTTCTTCATCATCGGCAAGACCGCCTTCGCCCTGTTCCTCCCCGCACTGGCCGGCTACATCGCGTACGCGATCGCCGACCGCCCCGGTATCGCACCGGGCTTCGTCCTGGGCGGGCTGGCCGCGAACCTCTTCAACGTGCAGACCTCCGACGGCGTCGCCTACCCGGCCACCGGCTTCATCGGCGCGATGATCGGCGGCGCCCTGGCCGGCATCGCCGCGCACTGGATCGCGAGCTGGAAGGTGCCGACCTGGGCCCGCGGCCTGATGCCGGTCCTGGTCATCCCGCTGTTCGCGTCGGTGCTGGCCGGTCTGGCGATGTTCCTCGTCCTGGGCAGGCCCATCTCGTGGCTGATGGAGCAGCTGGAGGAGGGCCTGAGCTCCATGTCCGGCGGCAGCGCGATCCTGCTCGGCTGCATCCTCGGGCTGATGATGGCGTTCGACATGGGCGGCCCCCTCAACAAGGTCGCCTACACGTTCGCCGCCGTCGGTGTCGGCGGCGCGTCGCTGGCCAGCGACGCACCCGAGCTCCAGATCATGGCCGCGGTCATGCTCGCCGGCATGGTCCCGCCGATCGCCCTGGCGTTGGCCACCGTCGTCCGTCCGGGCCTCTTCAACGTCCCCGAGCGGGAGAACGGCAAGGCCGGCTGGCTCCTGGGACTGTCCTTCATCACCGAGGGCGCCATCCCCTTCGCCGCGGCCGACCCGCTGCGCGTCATTCCCGGCATCATGCTGGGCAGCGCCGTCACGGGCGGGCTGTCCATGGCGATGGAGGTCAGCGTGCGCGCACCGCACGGAGGGATCTTCGTGCTGTTCGCGGTCGAGAACGTCCTCGGCTACCTGATCGCACTCGTCGCCGGCGTGCTCGTCGGCGCTGTCGCCGTCATCGCCCTCAAGTCGATGGGCTCCAGCGACGCCGACGTCGCGACCGTCTGAGCAGTCCACACGTCCGTAGCAGCACGACCCACCCACCAAGGAGCACCATGCCCAGCAAGTCCGTCGTCGTCGGCTCCGCCGTCGGCCTCCACGCCCGCCCCGCAGCGATCATCGCCGAGAAGGCGGCCGAGCTCGGCTCGGACGTCACCATCAACGGCGTCGACGCCAGCTCGTCACTCATGATCATGACCCTCGGGGCCGGCAACGGCGCGACGGTGGAGGTGGCCGGCGACGACCAGGCTGCGGTCGACGCGATCGCCGCCCTGGTCGAGCAGGACCTCGACGCCTGACGTCCGCCTCGTGGGCGGTGCGTGAGGGGCATCCGCTGCTGCGGGAACGCCGCTCACGCACCGCCCACGTCGTGGTCAGCCCTGCGTGCGCCTGACGGAGCGGTAGGCCGCGCGGACGCTCACCGCACGCTCCAGCTCGCGGACGATCGAGCTGAAGAACTGGGTGCGGTAGACCTCGTCGGTCACGGCGTAGACCGTGAAGTAGAGGCCGCTGAACGCGGCGAGGAACGTCGACACCTGCACGAGCTCCCAGTTGGCGCGCTCGGAGAAGGGCAGGTCGGTCAAGGTCTCGGCACCCGTCCAGTTGCGCACGACCTCGGGGTCCATGATGAGCAGGCCGAAGACGATGAAGAAGACGAAGACCGACGCGCTGAGCAGCACGACCTGCACCAGCTGGGTGATGAGCAGCATGAGGAGCAGGTTGGCCTTCTGCAGCCCGCCGATCGCCACGTCCTCGGTCATCTCCGCGTCGGCCGGTCGTACGCCCTCGAGCGGCGTGCCTTCGAGGTGCCGCGCCAGCTCGTCGGGACCGACGTGGTCGTCGAAGCCGGTGAGCTCCTCGGGCAGTCGGGCCAGCAGGAAGCCGACGGTGATGGTGAGGAACAGCGCCACGGTCAGCCACATGACCCGTCCGTCCAGCCGCGCCGATATCTCCCACACCTCGGCGTTGATGAACAGGAACGTGACGAACAGCAGCAGCAGCGGGAGCGCCCGCGTGACCAGGGGGAAGAGCAGGCCCAGGCTGGAGAACGTACGTCGGGCCGCCCACGTGGCGATGACCCAGGCCCGCAGCGTGAAGAGGCAGTAGAGGACGATGCTGAGCAGCGCGACGTTGATGGCGGGCACGATGCCGTCGTCCCACTCGAGGTGGGCGGTGAGGGCGAACCCGACGACGACGGCCCCGGCCAGCAGCACGGCGACGAGCGCCACCGTCACGAGGCGCCGACGGGCCAGGCCGCGGTGCACCTCCGCGCGGATGTCGTCGACGAAGTAGGGGAGGCCGTGGGAGACGAACCACTCCTCGGTCGCTCGCAGGTCGGGAGCGACGGGCCGCTGGGCGGGCTCAGCCACCCAGCACCTCCCGGGCGCGACGTACGTCGTCGTGCATCGTCTCGACCAGGGCGTCGATCCCGTCGAACTTCACCATCCCCCGCAGCCGGTCGACGAACGCCACCTCGACCTCGACGCCGTAGAGCTCGAGGTCGTCGCGGTCGAGGACGTAGGACTCCACCCGGCGGTCGCGCTCACCGTCGAACGTGGGGTTGGTGCCGACCGAGATGGCGGCTGGGTAGCGCTCCCCCGTGTCGAGGCGGGTCAGCCAGCCGGCGTAGACGCCGTCAGCCGGAGCCGCGTCGATCGGGGGGACCGGCACGTTGGCCGTCGGATAGCCGAGCTCGCGGCCGCGCTTGTCGCCCTCGACCACGGTGCCGCGGACGGTGAACGGGCGCCCGAGCGCCTCGGCGGCTCCGGCGACGTCACCGGTGGCGAGGCACTGGCGGACGTAGGTCGAGCTCCAGACCTGCGGGCCACCGTCGAGGGGCACCCCGACGGTCTCGAAGTCGCGGGTGGTGCCGGCCTCGACCAGGGTCGCCACGTCTCCCGCGGCCTTGGCCCCGAACCGGAAGTTGGCGCCCACGACGACCGCGGCGGCGTGGAGCGTGCCGACGACGATCCGGTCGATGAAATCCTCGGGCGACCAGCCGGCGATCTCCCGGTCGAAGCCGACCACCAGGATCGAGTCCACTCCTGCGGTCTCCAGGAGCCGGGCGCGCGTGTGGATGGACGTGAGCGTCGGTGGGGCGTGCTCGGGTCGCAGCACCGCCATGGGGTGCGGGTCGAACGTGACGGCCACGACGGTGTCGATGCCGAGCCGGGTCGCGGTGTCGCGGGCCTCGCGCAGCACGTGGGCGTGGCCGAGGTGCACGCCGTCGAAGTTGCCGATGCTGACGACGGTGCGGCCGAGGTCGGCCGGCACGTCGTCGACGTCTCGCCAGGTCTGCACGGGCCCGAGCCTAGTAGCACGCACGGACGCCCCCGTCGACCAGTCCGGCGGCGGGGGCGTCCGTGGCGTGGGCCGTGCCTCAGCGCACCTTGACCATCCGGTACATCCCCATCAGAGCGTGGGGCATCCCACCCATGGAGGCGTCCGGCCAGAAGCACACCAGGACGTAGTTGCCCCGCGCCAGCCGGTACTTCATGGCCATGTCGTGCCCGGGACTGAGCACGCCCGAGTCGACGGTGACGCCGAAGTCGATCGGCGGCGGACCGGACTCGCTCTCGAGGAACGCGGTGAAGTCGTCCAGCGTCTTGCCCGGCAGCAGCTTGACCAGGCTGACGAAGTGGTTCTGGTCAGAACGGTTCTTGAACTTCAGCCACCCCTTGCGCGGGATGGCGGCGGGCTTCTTCGACCACTTCGTGCTGTCGATCGCGGTCACCCGCGTGTCGGCAGGCAGCGTGGCGCCGGTGTCGACGCCGCTGACCGTGAACAACGTCCACGGCGAGCCCGACTTGCTCGTGTCGAGGGCGTAGTACGCGCCGGGCGCGAGGTCGATCGCGAGCTTGCCGGCCTTGTCCTTCGTGGCCGTGGCCCCACCGAGCAGCGTGGTGTTGGCCTCGAACCGCTTCAGCGCCTTCAGCTTGCCCTTCTCCAGGCCGTCGACGACGTCGGCGTCTGCCTGCTCGGTGGTGTAGCCGGGCGCGAGGGCGACCACCTGGAGCGCCGAGCTCCTCCGGGCCGTGGTGATCTTGTAGGTGTTGACACCGGGTGCGACGACGGCCGGCATCGTGACGGCGCCGGCCTTGTCGATGCTGACTGCGATCATGCTGGCTGCTGTCTCCCGTTCAGCAGCCTGACCGGCAGCGCCGGTCGTACCTCCCGTGAGTGCTCCTGCCACCAGCACCATGGCGCTGACGGCGAGAGCGGCAGTGCGACGGACGTCCATGCTCCACCTCCTCGGGCACTGGATCGCACCCTGCGACCATGCGGCCCGCCTGACACATTGCTCCACGTCGACCGGTCCGACCAGAGGGACGCCAGGTGGTCAAGACCACCTGTCCCCCCGAGGGGTGAGCGGCGCGCGGCGCGTCGCCGTGCGTCAGCCGACGAACACGGCCACCGAACGAGCCTGCTGGCCGCGTTGCTCGTAGAGGGCGAGGAACTCGCCGTCCGGGGCGAAGACCGCGTGCGGTCCAGCAGCGGGCAGCACCAGGTCGAGCGCGCGGCCGAAGCGCACGTCGGCCGCCTGCTCCTCGTCGAGGTCGACGACGGGGAACGACGCTCGCGCGGCTCGTGCGATCGGCACGACGGCGAAGTCGTCGGAGAGCTCCTCGAGGGTGCGTGCCGCCGACAGGTCGAAGGACCCCACCGCCGTACGCCGCAGCGCCGCCAGGTGCCCACCCGTCCCCAGCGCGACGCCGAGGTCTCGCGCGATGGCGCGGATGTAGGTGCCCGAGGAGCAGCGCACGGAGATCCGCACGTCCGGGAGCGCCACCTCGTGCACCACGAGCTCGTGGATCGTCACCGGACGCGCCTTCAGCTCGACCTGCTCCCCCGCACGCACCCGGGCGTAGGCGCGCTGCCCGTCGACCTTGATCGCGGAGACGGCGGTCGGCACCTGCTCGATGTCGCCGACGAACCGCGCCAGCTCCGCGCGTACGACGTCCTCCGGCACGCCGTCGGTGGCGTGGGTCGAGACGACCTCGCCCTCGGCGTCATCGGTGGTCGTGGCGACCCCGAGGCGGATGGTGGCGTCGTAGGCCTTCTCGGTGAGCATCAGGTGGCCCAGCAGCCGGGTGGCACGGTCGACGCCCAGCACCAGCACGCCCGTGGCCATCGGGTCGAGGGTTCCCGCATGGCCCACCTTGCGGGTGCCGGCGAGCCTGCGCACCCGGGCCACGACGTCGTGCGAGGTCATGCCCGGGGACTTGTCGACGACGACCAGTCCGGCGTCGACCATCAGGGGCGGTCGTTCCCGTCGGGCTCCGCGGCTGGGAGGTCCTCGCCCTCGTCGGGGTCGTCGAGGTCGTCCTCGTCGACGACCTCCCGGGGCTTCT
Source organism: uncultured Actinomycetota bacterium (assembly GCA_963740115.1). Classification (GTDB taxonomy): domain Bacteria; phylum Actinomycetota; class Actinomycetes; order Propionibacteriales; family Nocardioidaceae; genus Nocardioides. The sequence goes on from CAVUCQ010000003.1 coordinate 174,707, forward strand.
TGTAGGGGTCCGGCTCGCCGGCGTACGCCGTGCCGCGCTGGGCCGCGACCGCGTCGTCGATCTCCTTGGCGCGCGCCAGCACCTCGTCGAGCGCCCGGGCGCTCTCGGGCAGGGCGTCGGGGATGAAGGTCAGCGACGGGACGATCCGCATGCCGAGCTGCTTGGCGACCTCGGAGCGGATCACGCCCTTGGCGGACTCCAGCGCCGCGGCGGTGCTGGCGAGCTCGTCGTCGGCACCGAGGACGGTGTAGAAGATCGACGCCTGCTGCGAGTCACCGGTCACCCGGACGTCGGTGATCGTCACGAAGCCGAGCCGAGGGTCCTTGATCCGGCGTTCGAGCATCTCGGCGACGATCACCTGGATGCGGTCGGCGATCTTGCGGACGCGGGGGTTGCTCATGGTGCTGTCCTCTGCGGTGAGGGAATCACCGGATACCCGGTGACTGCCGAACTTATCGACCGTTGCAACGGTCGAGAACCCGCGGAACCACCGGGTACCCGGTGGTTCCGCGGGCCGAGCGACCTGTCAGGCGCGCGGGATCTCGCGCATCTCGAACGACTCCACGACATCGCCGATCTTGATGTCCTGGAAGTTCTTGAGCACGATGCCGCACTCGAAGCCCTCGCGGACCTCGGACGCGTCGTCCTTCTCGCGACGGAGCGAGGCGAGGTCGAGGTTGTCGGCCACCACCGCGTTGTCGCGCAGGATGCGCACCTTGGCGTTGCGGCGGATGAGGCCCGAGGTGACCATGCAGCCTGCGATGTTGCCGGCCTTGGACGAGCGGAAGATCTCGCGGATCTCCGCCTGCCCGAGGGTCGACTCCTCGTAGATCGGCTTGAGCATGCCCTTGAGCGCCGCCTCGATCTCCTCGATCGCCTGGTAGATGACCGAGTAGTAGCGGATCTCGACACCCTCCTTGTCGGCCATCTGGCTCGCCTTGCCCTGCGGGCGGACGTTGAAGCCGATGATGATGGCGTCGGAGGCTGCGGCCAGGTCGACGTTGGTCTCGGTGATCGCACCGACACCGCGGTCGATCACGCGCAGCGAGACCTCCTCGCCCACGTCGATCTGGGAGAGGGCGTCCTCGAGCGCCTCGACCGAACCGGACACGTCGCCCTTGAGGATGAGGTTGAGCTCCTGGCTCTCGCCCTTCTCCATGGAGGCCATGAAGTCCTCGAGGCTGCGACGCACGCGACGCTTGGCCTGCATGGCCGCCCGCTCGCGCGCCTCACGCTTCTCGGCGATCTGGCGGGCCATGCGGTCGTCCTCGACCACGATGAAGTTCTGGCCCGCACCGGGGACGGCGCTCAGACCGAGCACCATCGCCGGACGCGACGGGTCGGCCTCGGTGATCTCGTTGCCGTGCTCGTCGAGCATGGCGCGGACACGACCGTGGGCCGGACCGGCCACGATCGAGTCGCCGACGCGGAGGGTTCCGCGCTGCACCAGCACCGTGGCGACCGGACCGCGACCGCGGTCCAGGTGCGCCTCGACGACGAGGCCCTGGGCGTCCTGCGTGGGGTTGGCCCGCAGGTCGAGCGACGCGTCGGCCGTCAGGACGACCGCCTCGAGCAGCTTGTCGAGGTTGAGCCCGGCCTTGGCCGAGACGTCGACGAACATCGCGTCGCCGCCGTACTCCTCGGGGATCAGGCCGTACTCGGTGAGCTGGCCGCGGACCTTCGTCGAGTCGGCCTCCGGCTTGTCGATCTTGTTGACCGCCACCACGATCGGCACGTTGGCCGCCTTGGCGTGGTTGAGCGCCTCGACCGTCTGCGGCATGACGCCGTCGTCGGCCGCGACGACCAGGATCGCGATGTCGGTGGCCTGGGCACCACGGGCTCGCATGGCGGTGAACGCCTCGTGACCCGGGGTGTCGATGAGGGTGATGCGGCGGTCGGCGCCGTCGACCTCGGTGTGGACCTGGTAGGCACCGATGTGCTGGGTGATGCCACCGGCCTCCTTGTCCACGACGTTGGCGTCACGCAGCGCGTCGAGCAGCTTGGTCTTTCCGTGGTCGACGTGACCCATGACGGTGACGACCGGCGGACGGATGACCAGGTCGGACTCGTCGCCCTCGTCGGCACCGAACTCGAGGTCGAACGTCTCGAGCAGCTCGCGGTCCTCGTCCTCGGGCGAGACGATCTGGACGACGTAGTTGAGCTCCTCGGCGAGCAGCTCGAACGTCTCGTCGCCCACCGACTGCGTCGAGGTCACCATCTCGCCGAGCGAGAACAGCATCTGCACCAGGGCGGCGGCGTCGACGTTGATGCGCTCGGCGAAGTCGGTCAGCGAGGCGCCACGCGGGAGACGTACGGTCTCGCCGTTGCCCTTGCGGACCCGCACGCCACCGATCGTCGGGGCCTCCATGGCCTCGAACTCCATGCGGCGCGCGCGCTTCGACTTGCGGCCTCGACGCGACGGACCGCCGGCGCGCCCGAAGGCACCCTGGGTCTGACCACGCTGGCCGGGACGACCGCCACCGGGGCGACCGCCGCCGGACGGGCCGAAGCCGCCGGGAGCGCCACCCGGGCCACCACGACCCGGAGCGCCTGCGCCGGCGCCGGGGCGACCCGGAGCGCCACCGCGAGCGGGGGCACCACCCGGACGGCCGGGACCGCCGGCGGGACCACCACGGGCGGGACGACCGCCGGGACCGTTGCCGAAGGCGGCGGGCGACTTCGGCATCATCGCCGGGTTGGGACGCGGCATGCCGGGACGGGCGTCGCCGCCACCGGCCGGCGGGCGCGGCGGACGGGTGTCGTCGCCGGGCGTACGCGGGGCCGGGCGCGAACCCATGCCCTGGCTGGGTGCGAACGGGTTGTTGCCCGGGCGCGGGGCGCCGGGCCTGCCGACCGGACGCGGTGCCGGGGACGGCGCCTTGGCCGCCGGGGCGGCAGGAGCCTCGGGCTCGGCCGCCGGAGCCTCGGGCTCGGCGACAGGGGCCTTCGGACCCGGCTTCGGGCCGGGCTTGACGGCCGGGGCGGCCTCCTCGACGGGAGCCGGGGCAGGAGCCTCGGCGGGCGCCTCGGTGGCAGCGGGTGCAGCGGCCGGCTTGGGGCCGGGCTTGGGCGCGGACTTCTTGGCGGCAGCCTTCTGGGCCGGCGCCTCGGTCGCGGTGTCGGCGGCGGGAGCAGAGGCCGAAGCGGCCTTCAGCTCATCGCCGTACTGCTTCTTGAAGCGCATCTCGACGGGCGGCTCGACAGTCGACGATGCCGACTTGACGAACTCCCCCATCTCCTTGAGCTTCTCGAGAACGAACTTGCTCTCGACTCCGAACTCCTTGGCGAGTTCGTGGACTCGGGTCTTTGCCACGGTGGGTTTCTACTCCTTCTGGTCCGTGACCCCAGAAGGAAGGGGAAACGGAACAGCTAGTGGGTGTGCACACTCATTACGAGTTACTCATCGAGTGCTCATGAGCTGCGTGCTCCAGTTTCTGGTCGGTGCTGCGGTGGATCGGACTGGTGGTGCAGTGCGGCGAGGTGGTCGCCCACCTGCGCCTCGGCGAGCGGGACACCCGAGCGAAGTGCCCGGGAGAAAGCTCGGCGTCGCACCGCGAGCTGCCAACACTCCTGCGTGGGGTGGATGTGCGCCCCGCGCCCGGGTGCCCGGTGGTCCGGATCGGGCACCAGGGCGGGTCGGCCCTCGGCATCCGAGCCTGCGACCACGCGCAGCAACTCGCTTGCAGCGGCCCTGGCCCGACAACCCACGCAGGTCCGGACGGGTCCGGGCGCAGGGGTGTCAGACGTGGTGGCCACTGCCGTCCACTCTACTGCGTCGGGGCAGTGGATGACGAACCGGAACCTCCCACGTCACTCCGGGGCGGGAGCCTCGTCGGAGCGGATGTCGATGCGCCACCCGGTGAGCCGCGCGGCGAGGCGGGCGTTCTGGCCCTCCTTGCCGATGGCGAGGGAGAGCTGGAAGTCGGGTACGACCACGCGACACGAGCGGGTGGCCAGGTCGACGATCTCGACCGACGTGACCCGTGCGGGCGAGAGGGCGTGGCCGACCAGCTCGGCGGGGTCCTCCGCCCAGTCGACGATGTCGATCTTCTCGCCGTGCAGCTCGCTCATCACGTTGCGCACCCGCTGGCCCATCGGACCGATGCAGGCGCCCTTGGCGTTGACGCCCGGGACCGTGGAGTGGACGGCGATCTTGGTGCGGTGACCCGCCTCGCGGGCGATGCCGGCGATCTCGACGGTGCCGTCGGCGATCTCGGGCACCTCCAGGGCGAAGAGCTTCTTGACCAGCGTGGGGTGCGAGCGCGACAGGGTGATCTGCGGACCGCGCATGCCCTTGCGCACCGAGGTGACCAGGCACTTGATGCGCTCGCCGTGGACGTACTTCTCCCCCGGCACGCGCTCGCTCACCGGCAGGAGCGCCTCGAGCTTGCCCAGGTCGACCATCACGTCGTCGGGGTTGCGGCCCTGCTGGATGATGCCGGAGATGATGTCGCCCTCCTTGCCGGAGAACTCGCCGAACCTGATCTCGTCCTCGGCGTCGCGCAGCCGCTGCAGCATCACCTGCTTGGCCGTCGTCGCGGCGATCCGGCCGAAGCCGGCGGGCGTGTCGTCGTACTCCGGTCCGGCGGTGCCCTCGTCGTCGACCTCGCGGGCCCAGACCGTCACGTGCCCGGTCTTGCGGTCCAGCTCGACCCGTGCGGGGTGCTGGGACTCGGTGGCGCGCTGGTAGGCGGTCAGCAGCGCCTGCTCGATGGCCTCGGCGAGCACCTCGAAGGAGATCTCCTTCTCGCGCTCCAGCATCCGCAGGATGCTCAGGTCGATGTCCATCAGTCGTCCTTCTTGTCGCTCTTGTCGCTCTTGCGGTTGAACTCGATCTGAACGAGGGCCTTGGCCACGTCGGCGTAGGCCACCTCGCGCTGCTCGCCGTCCACGTCGAGGGTGACGGCGTCGTCGTCGGACGACAGGATGCGCCCGGTCAGGCTCGTGCCGTCGGTCAGGGTGGCCTTGACCAGCCGGTCCTCGTTGCGGCGCCAGTGGCGTGGGAGGGTCAGCGGCCGGTCGACGCCCCGTGACGTGACCTCGAGCGTGTAGGGCATCTCACCCATCACGTCGGACTCGTCGAGCACGCGGGAGACCTCGCGGGTGGCGTCGGCGACGTCGTCGAGCGTCACGCCGCCGTCCTTGTCGACCGCGACGCGCAGCACCCGGCGCTTGCCCGCGGGAGTGACCTCGACGGCCTCGACGTCGAGGCCCAACGCTCGCAAGGGGTCGACCAGCTCCGCCTCGATGCGGTCCCGGGTGGCGTCCTGGTGACGTGTGCTCATCGGGTGCGACCTCCTTGTTCTGTTGTCGAGCCTCACGATAGCCGCCCGGCCCGAACACGGGCGAGCCGCCGCCGCCCCGGCCGGCCTGCCACGCCGCTGGCTAGAGTTCGGGCGTGCCCGGCCGTCCGCTCTCCCGTCGTACGGCCCTCGGGTCGGCGCTCGCGGTCCCGGTCGTCCTCGGGTGCCTGCGACATCGACCCGCCGCGACGCGAGAGCGAGTCCTCGCCCGCGACACCGCCGCCGGAGGACTCCGAGCTGGTCGCCACCGTGGTGGCGTCGCTGGTGCGGGCAGGGGCTCTCCTCGACGCGACGACGACGGAGGTGCCGAGCCTGGCGGCCCGTCTCGCACCGGTGGGAGCCGCACACGCCGAGCACCTTGACGTCCTGGTCGGCGCCGTGCCGGACGCTGCCGTACCCACCGCCGGGCCCGTCTCGGTGCCTCCGCGGATCGTGCCGGCGCTCGCCGCCGTCCGCCGCTCCGAGCAGAGGCTGCTGCGCGACGTGCGCGCGGCCTGCCTGGCGGCAGCCAGCGGCGACCTCGCGCGGGTGCTGGGCAGCGTGGCCGCCTCGACCTCGCAGCACAGCGCCGCCCTCGCGACCGAGGTCACCTCGTGAGCACCCTGGACGCACTGCAGGCGACGCTCGCGGACGAACACGCTGCGGTCTACACCTACGGCGTCCTGGGCGCGCGCACCTCCCAGTCCGCGACACCGACGCTCTACGACGCGCTGACGTCGGGCTACCGCCGGCACCGCGCCCGCCGCGACCAGCTGCAGGTCCTCGTCGAGGAGGCGGGCGGCGAGCCGGTGGCCGCGGCGGCGGCGTACGAGCTCGACGGGCGGCTGCTGCGCGCACCGCAGGTCGAGGCCGCGGCACGGGAGCTGGAGGTCGCCAGCGTGGAGAGGCTCACGGCACTGGTCGCTCAGTCCTCGGGGACGGTGCGGGAGTGGGGGCTCACCGAGGCGATCTGGTCGGCGGCCTGGCAGCTCCAGCTCGGCGGCGAGCCGCAGACGTGGCCGGGAGCCCCCGAGCTGGGCTGACGACCGGAGCTCACCTCGCGGCGTCCCAGACGCTGAAGCGGCCCGCGGCCTCAGCCATTGGGAAAGTCCCGAGATCCTTCCCAATGGCCGAGGACGCGGACCGCTCATGGGGTTGGTCAGCATCACCCGATGTGGCCCTCCAGTGGGGGTGGTGGAACCACGTGCACAATCATGCATTGAAATCCACGCGAAGGTAACAAGAACTCGCTTGCATGTTGTTGCACCGCACAAACTTGCAGACCGTGTCCCCGTCAGGCGGGCGAGAGCGACCGCACGGCCGCAGGGACCTCCGCCAGGGAGGTCACGCTCGCGTCGGGCTCGCCCTCGGTGTGGCCCACCTGCTCCGGCGGGATGTTGCTGAGCGGGACGTGAATGGCCCGCAGACCGGCGTTGCGCGCGCCCCACACGTCGTCGAAGAGCCGGTCTCCGACGTAGACGCAGGCGGCCGGGTCGCCGCACCCCGACGGCCTCCATGGCGGCGCCGAAGGCCAGCGGCGACGGCTTGGTCCACGGGATCTCGCTGGTGTAGACGTCGCCGTCGATGAGGTCGTAGACGCCGTCGCGCTCGAAGAAGCCGACGTGCCACGCCCGCGGCCAGATCGTGTTGGAGAGCACCCCGACCCGCATCCCCATGGACCGCAGCTCCTCGAACATCGGCCGGGCCTCGGGGTCGGTGACGGTGTGCGGCTCCCAGAACTCGTAGTAGGCGCGCAGCAGATCGGGGTCGTGGTCGAGCCCCGCCTCGGTGAAGAGGTCCGCGATCGTGGCGCTCTCCTGGAGGTCGCGGCTGCGGCCCCACACGACGCCACCGGCGCGGTGGAGCCTCTCGGCGTGGGCGTGGTGGTCGTCGTCCGGCGAGGGCGTACGGCGTACGGCCGCTGCCAGCGCCACCGACTCTGCGTGGAAGTCGACGTCGTGCCAGCGGGTCAGCGTGCCGCCCCAGTCGAAGATGACCGCCTCGATGGCCGGGTCAGCCACGCACCGTCTCCACGACGTGCGCGGCGGCCGCGTCGACCGCGACCTCCTCGCGGTCGCCGGACCTGCGGTCGCGGACCTCGACGGTGCCGTCCGCGAGTCCGCGCCCGACCGTGACGATCGTCGGCACGCCGATGAGCTCGGCGTCCTTGAACTTCACGCCGGGGCTGACCTTGCCGGTGCGGTCGTCGAGGAGCACCTCGAGACCGCGGGCAGCCAGGTCCACCGACAGCTTCTCGGCCGCGGCGTGGATGGCCTCGTCCTTGCCGGCGGCGACGACGTGGACGTCGGCGGGTGCGACGTTGCGCGGCCAGCAGAGCCCGATCTCGTCGAGCGTGCCCTCGGCGATGGCCGCCACGGCGCGCGACGGACCGATGCCGTACGAGCCCATCGTCACGGTCACGAGCTTGCCGTTCTCGTCGAGGACCTGCAGGCCCAGCGCGTCGGCGTACGAACGACCGAGCTGGAAGATGTGACCCATCTCGATGCCGCGTGCGGACTCGAGCGTGCCCTCGTCGCAGTTGGGGCACGCGTCGCCGTCGCGCACGTCGGCGGCCTCGATCGTGCCGTCGGGCGTGAAGTCGCGACCGACCACCATGTCGATGACGTGCGAGCCGGGGACGTTGGCGCCGGTGACCCAACGGGTGCCCTCGACGATGCGGGGGTCGACCAGGAAGCGGATGCCGGACTTCGACTCCTCACCGAGCGCCTCGGGACCGATGTAGCCCTTCACGAGCGCCGGGTGCTTGGCCATCTCGGCCTCGTCCATGGCCTCGACCTCGATGGGCTCGAGCTGGCCCTCGAGGCGCTTCTGGTCGACGTCGCGGTCGCCGGGCACGCCGATGGCGAGCGGCTCGCGGGTGCCGTCGGGGTGCTTGAGCACGACGAGGACGTTCTTGAGCGTGTCCCCCGCGGCCCAGGGCCGGTCCTCGCGCGGGAACGCCTCGTTGAGGTGGTCGACCAGCGTGTCGATGGTGGGCGTGTCCGGGGTGTCCTCGGCGTGCGCGGCGGGAGCGTCGGCGTACGGCACCGGCTCGGGCGCGCGGACGGCCACGGCCTCCACGTTGGCGGCGTAGTCGCAGAGGGTGCAGCGGACGTAGGTGTCCTCGCCGACGCCGGCCTTGGCGAGGAACTCCTCGCTGGCCGAGCCGCCCATCGCGCCAGAGGTCGCCTTGACGATGACGTACTCGAAACCGAGCCGGTCGAAGATCCGGATGTAGGCCTCACGATGGGCCTGGTAGGACGCCTCGAGGCCGGCGTCGTCGATGTCGAAGGAGTAGGAGTCCTTCATGACGAACTCCCGCCCGCGCAGCAGGCCGGCGCGCGGACGCGCCTCGTCGCGGTACTTGTTCTGGATCTGGTAGATCGAGAGGGGCAGGTCCTTGTAGGAGGAGTAGAGGTCCTTCACCACGAGGGTGAACATCTCCTCGTGGGTGGGGCCGAGGAGGTAGTCGGCGCCCTTGCGGTCCTTGAGGCGGAAGATGTTGGGGCCGTAGTCGGTCCAGCGGCCGGTCGCCTCGTAGGGCTCCTTGGGCAGGATGGCCGGGAACGACAGCTCCTGGGCGCCCATGTCGTCCATCTCGTCGCGGATGATGGCCTCGATCTTGCGCAGCACGCGCAGGCCCAGGGGCAGCCAGGTGTAGACGCCGGGCGCGTTGCGCCGGATGTAGCCGGCGCGGACGAGCAGGCGGTGGCTCGGGACCTCGGCGTCATTGGGGTCGTCACGCAGCGTGCGCACGAACAGGGACGACATGCGGAGGAGGCGGCCAGTCATGGGCGCAAGGATAGGTGCGCCGCGTGCCGGGCCGCGAACCAGTTGATGGCTGGGTGCCGGCGCTAGGTCCCGAGCACGGTGAACGACGCCGCCGTGGCCGTCAGCACCGGGTCCCCGGCGGCCGCCGACCGCGCGGCCAGCAGCGCGTCGCCCAGTCCCCCGCCAGCCCGGAGGCTGGCGTGCAGGGCGACCATCACCTCCACCGTGGCGGCATCGTCCACCTCGGCCAGGCTCGACACGACGCCCGCGGTGCCCATCGACAGCAGGGCCGCGGCCAGGCCGAGCAGCTCCTGGTCGCCGACCGGCTGCATGACACCGGACTCGCAGGCCGACAGCACCACCCGGTGGGGAGGTCGCCGCAGCCGCTGGAGGTCGTGCACGAGCAGCGGGCCGTCGGCCAGCGTCAGTGACGAGAAGAGCGGGCTGTCCTCGCGGAAGTGACCGTGGGCCGCCACGTGGGCCAGGGCCGCACCGTCGAGGGCGGCGAGCGCCGCCGCCACCGTCGCGTCGGCACCGTCGAGCACCTCGGCGCCTTCGTCCTGCGCGGCGACTGCCGGGACCTCGGCCCCGCCGCTGCCCAGGCCCGGACCGACCAGCATCACGCGCCGGTCGGCGTCCGCGGGCCGCGCGGACCTCGCCCGGAGCCACAGCCGCGCGGACGGGGTGCTCGTCACCGGGCGCTCCGCGAGGCCGGGCAGCAGTCCCCATGGGACGCCCTGCAGCGCACTGGTGCCCGACACCACGACCCGGCCGTCGCCCACCCGGTCGAGTGCGGCACCGAGCAGTGCTCGCTGCAGGCGAGCGCCCGCCACGTCGAGCTGCGCCCGTCGCCCGCGCGCGGCCTGGCGCAAGGTGAAGAGGGCGAAGTCGACGGCCTTCGCCGCATCGGCAGCGCTGCCCACGTCGAGACGACGTACGCGTCGGCGGCCGGCGACCATCGCGTGCAGCCGGCCGTCGACCTCCACCAGCTCCACAAGGGTCGTGTCGTCCTCGGCCAGGGAGTCGAGCAGGTCCTGCACGTCGAGCGACGACGGAGCCACACCGGTGCCGCGCAGGTGGAACATGCGCTCCCGCACGGACTGCTCGAGCCGCGTGGCGCGGGCCTGGAGCCGGTCGGTCGGCGCTCCGTCGGCGCGAGCTTCGGCAAGACGCCGGTGCTGGGCGCGAAGCGCTGCCAGGTCCGCGGTGGTCGCCGGGTCGTGCTGGTCGTACGCCGGCGGGATCGTGAGCGAGTTGGCACGCCATCGCTCGGACCAGCGCAGCAGCTGGCGCGAGTCACCCGATGCGAGTGCCGTCCGGGTCCCGAGCTCGGCCAGTCGAGCGCCGTGGCCCGACGCGACGGCGCGCAGCTCCTGGCTGCCGAGGGTGGCCCGGTGCTCGTCGAGCGCTCTGAGCCCGAGGTCACACGCCCGCAGCACCCCGCCCACGTCGCCGTCGAGCGCGCGGCGGTGCGCGAGTGCGAGCCACCCCAGGACACGGATCCTGCCGGACGTGCTCCTGCGGAAGTCTGATGCCTCGTCGAGCCAGGCCTCCATCAGTGCAGCCGCCCGGGGTGAGCGGACCGCAGCGGCGAGGCGTGCCCCCAGCAGCAGGGCCTGCGGCAAGTCGGAGACCTGCGCCTCGCGCGAGCGGGCCACGAGACGCTCCGTCCGGCGAAGCAGGGACGCAGCAGGCAAGCCGGCCTCGCTGCGGGCGGTGAGAGCGAGGAGGTCCGCCCGCAGCCGGTGGACGTGGCGCGACTGACTGCGGAGGAGCCGGCTCGCCTCGTCCGCGGCGGTCGTCGCGCGCGCCCAGTCCCCCGCGGCGAGGGCTGCCTCGGCGACAGCGATCAGCAGGTCCGACTCCTCGCGAGGCAGCAGCGGTCGCGCGGCGAGTGCTTCTTCCACGACCTCGAGGGCATCGGTCGCGAGCCCTGCGGCCAAGTAGGCGAGGCACCGGTCGTACACGAGATCGACGCTGGTCAGCCCGATGGCATCGAAGCGCGCGTTGGCGTCGGCATACAGCTTCAGCGCGAGCGGCAGGTCGCCTCGGACGTATCCCAGCCAGCCGGTGTTGTGCTGGGCCAGACCAGCGTCGAAGTCGTCGCCGAGGGAGGCGGCGAGCTCGCCGTAGGAGGCGAACGCCTTCGCAGCACCCTCGAGGTCGCCCAGCCCGACGTCGACGAGCCCTTCGAGGTTGAGGGCGCGCTTCTCCCACACCCGGTCGCCCTCGCCCGCGAAGAGCCTCCTGGCCTCCCTCAGATCGGCGGCGCTCTCCTCGAAGCGGGCGAGCAGGTGGCCCGTGACCCAGGCGCGACGCACCAGGGCGCGACCGCGGGGCACGCCGCGGAGGACGGACACCGCTTGATCGAGCCTCCGCATCCCTTCCCGTGCCCACCCCGCGATGCACAGGGTGCCGCCCAGGGTCGCCAGCGCGTCGCCCCACCTCTCCTCGTCACCCGACCGCCGCGCCAGCCGCAACGCCGTGCGCAGCTCCCGCAGCGCCGCGTCGGTCTCGCCGAGGTCGCGCATCACGATCCCGACGATCTGGTGACCGATCGACGCCAACGCGGGGTCAGCATCGGGGAGGAGCTCGTCCTCTGCCCGCTTCCGCGCGAGGTCGGTGTCGGAGAAGACGGTTCGCAGCAGCTCCTCGGCCTCGGCCCTGGTCATCATGGTGCGCCCATCCTCGCCCATCCTGAGGCCGACATGGCCCGAAAATGGCCCGAAAATGGCCCGAAAGGTCCCGTTCCACCCTCGTCCGCCGCTAGCGTCTGACCATGGGTGACTGGAAGATCGGCAGTGACAAGCGGCGGCGTACGACGGACCAGCTCCGCGACTTCCGCGAGGCCAACGACGGGCAGGTGGCGTGGGACACCGAGGCGCCCGCCGACTTCACCTACGTCTACCACCCCGACCGGGTGCTGGTGCGGGGTGCCGACGCGGACGAGTTCGACCGCGTCGTGGCCGAGCTGGAGGAGGGGATCTTCAAGGACCCGCCGCGTCGTGACGACGTGCAGCTCCTCGACGGGGAGCTGGTGCGCTACGTGCTGCCGGAACGCACAGGCGGCCAGTCGGTCGGCGACCTCCTGGACCTGCTCGAGGAGCGGGGGCTTCGCCGCGGCGCGGCGTCCCCCGATCACTGGGCGCACGTAGCTCCCGGCGGGCCCGGCGGCAATCTCTGTCCAGCCATCGAGCCGCAGGAGACCGGCCTGAAGGAGCCGTGGCCCACCGAGGGCAAGCAGGACAAGGTGGCCTGCGACGTCAGCGTCGTGGTGGTCGACACCGGGTGGAACCCGCCCTCGGCCACCGACGCGCGTACGGCCTGGTTGCACGACGTCGATGGCGACGACGAGCTCAACGGCCCCGACCTGCGCCCGTACGCCGGTCACGGCACGTTCATCGCCGGGGTCGTGCGTTGCAGGGCACCGGAGACCAAGGTCTTCGTCGAGGGATTCGCGGTCGGGGGTGTCGGCGGCGGTGGAGTCCTGGAGTCGGACCTCGTCGTCCAGCTGGAGGAAGCGCTGGCCCACGATCCCCAGGTCATCAACCTCTCGGCCGGCTGCCGCACCCGCCTCGACCTGCCGTCGATCGCGCTCGAGACCTTCTACCGCACCCGGCTGCGCAAGCGGGACTGCGTCCTCGTGGCCGCCGCCGGCAACGACGCGACCTCCGCGCCGTTCTGGCCGGCGGCCTTCGACTGGTGTGTCGGTGTCGGGTCGCTCGACCGCGACGGACGGGTGTCGGAGTACAGCAACTTCGGCGTCTCCGCGGACGTCTACGCGCTGGGTCGCAACCACGTCAACGCGTTCCCGGACGGGACGTTCGTGTGCCATGAGACGCCCGACAAGGGCGACGTTCGGGTGTTCAACACGGGCATGGCGCGCTGGAGCGGCACGTCGTTCTCCGCACCCGTCGTGGCGGGCCTGATCGCGCGCGAGATATCCGAGACCGGCTCGTCGGCCGCGGATGCGCGCGACGCGGTACTGGCGCGATCGACGTACGAGTCGGACCCTGGCGTGGGGCCCATCCAGACGCTGCGCCAGCCCTACGCCTGAACGATCAGATCTCGACCCACAGGCTGCTGGCCACGGTGCCCCCGTGCCGGACGACGAACCGGGCCGAGCCGGTGGGCTCGGCCTGCAGGGCGAAGAAGCCCACTTCGTCGACCCCGGTCGTCCACGTCTCACCGGTGGCGGTCTCCAGGGTGACCTCGATCCCCGTGAGGTCGTCGAGGTCGAGCAGCTGGCCGCGCACCTGGTCGCCGTCGATCTCGGCCTCGAGGGACCACCCCGCCGCGGCGTTGAAGTAGAGCACCCGAGCGGTGCTGAGACCCCTCACCTGTGCGGCCGGCTCGTCGGCGGAGTCGCGGACCAGGACGAGCAGCTCCCACTCCTCGTCCAGGTCGGCGGCCGCCACGGAAGCGATCATGGTCTCGGTCAGTCCGGGTGGCGGCGGGTCGGCCCGTCGCCACATGTCACGCAGGTCCTCGAGAAGGCCGGTGTCCCCAGTCGTCATCGCGCGCCTCCTTCTCTGAGTGCAGTGCGTACCTTGGCCAGGCACCGTGCCCGCGTGGGGCCGATGCTCCCGACGGGCATGTCGAGGTCCTTGCTCAAGGAGTGGTAGTCAGGTCGATCCATGAAGGCGATGACGCGCAGCAGCCTGCGGCAGCGCTCGTCAACGGTCGCCACGGCTCTCCACAGCCGTGCCGCTTCGTCGTCGAGCACCGCCACCGTCTCCGCCGACTCCTCGTCGGGCAGCACGGCGGCCAGCGCCTCGTCCTCCACCGGGCTCGCACGGCGTGCGGTCCTGGCGTGTGCGGCTGCGCCGCGCCTGGCTGACGTGATCAGCCAGGACGCGACCGCCTGCGGGTCCTCGATGGTCTGGTGGAGGCGTACGAATCCCAGCCAGGTCACCTGCACGACGTCTGCGGCGGCTTCCCGGTCGAGCCCGTATGCCCTCACCACGTGCCACAGCACTGGTGTCATCGCGGAAACCAGTTCGTCCACGGCGGTGGCGTCCCCTGCACGCCACGCCGTGAACGCCCCACTGGCCCTGTCCCACGGCGACTCCTCGAGCTGCCCCTCAGCTCCTCGGTGCTCTGACATGGTGACCATTGTCCCCATGTCTTCACAGGTGGGGGCCACCGCCGTGCTGATACATGCCAGCCGAAGTTTTTCTTGACCGAGCGGACCGGTCAGAACATCAGGGTCGCGAAGGTCGCGGTCTGCTCGAAGCCGACGCGTGCGTAGGCGGCCCGGGCGGGCGCGTTCCACTCGTTGACGTAGAGGGAGACGACGGGCGCCATCCCGGAGTCCAGCACGTGCGAGACCACCGCGGCCATGCCGCTGGCCGACAGGCCCTGCCCCCGGCGGTCGGGGCGCACCCACACGCCCTGCACCTGCGCGGCGTACGGCGTGACGCAGGCGACCTCGGCCTTGAAGACGACTCCTCGGTCGTCGAAGCTCGCCATCGACCAGCCGCGACCGATCAGCTGCTGGATGCGCGCGCGGTAGAGGTCACCCCCGCCCGCGTCGTTCTCCGGCGAGACGCCGACCTCCTCGGTGTACATGGCGACGCACGCCGGGTAGAGCGCCTCCAGGTCACCGGGCGTCGTGACGCGTACGGCGGGGTCCGCCGCCACCGCGGGGGCGTGACGGATCTCCAGGTGCGGCTGGCGGGACCGGATCTCGCGCGGTCGCGACCAGCGCGCCTCGATGAGCTCCCACAACGCGGCGACGACGTCGTGGGGGCCGACGATCGTGCCGACGTGGCTGCGACGGCGCAGCGCGGCGTCGGCGAAGGCGCCGACGTCGTGCGGGGTGCACTGCACGGGAACCAGGTTGGCGCCCAGGTGGCAGCCGGCCACCAGCCGATCACCCTCGAACCGGCCCCACACCTGTCCGCCGAGCCACCGCTCGTCGAGGTTGGTGAGGCGGGCGCGGTAGTCGGCGAAGACGTTGACCACCGGGTCCTGCTCGGCGAGCGCCACGAACCGGTCCCGGTCGTCCGGGCCCAGCACGCGCACCTGCTCGCGGGTCCTCAGCACGCCCCGAGCCTACTCAGAAGGAGGCCGTGAGAATCCGCCTCCGCTCGGGGTTCGTCCTCAGAGGCCGACGAGCCGAAGTCAGCTGACGCTGACCACCGGCTCGGCGCCCTCAAGGGGGTCCATCCCCTCGGCGAGCCGCATGGCCTCCTCGATGAGGGTCTCCACGATCTGCGACTCGGGAACGGTCTTGATGACCTCGCCCTTCACGAAGATCTGGCCCTTGCCGTTGCCGGAGGCGACGCCGAGGTCGGCCTCACGCGCCTCGCCCGGGCCGTTGACGACGCACCCCATGACGGCCACGCGCAGCGGCACCTCCAGCCCGTCGAGGCCGGCGGTGACCTCCTCGGCGAGCTTGTAGACGTCGACCTGGGCGCGGCCGCAGGACGGGCAGGAGACGATCTCGAGGCGACGCGGCTTGAGGTTGAGCGACTCCAGGATCTGCAGGCCCACCTTGACCTCCTCGACCGGCGGTGCTGAGAGGGAGACCCGGATGGTGTCGCCGATGCCCTGGCCGAGCAGGTGGCCGAACGCGACGGCGGACTTGATGGTGCCCTGGAACGCCGGTCCCGCCTCGGTGACCCCGAGGTGCAGCGGCCAGTCGCCGGCCTCCGCGAGCAGCTCGTAGGCCCGCACCATCACGACGGGGTCGTTGTGCTTGACCGAGATCTTGAAGTCGTGGAAGTCGTGCTCCTCGAAGAGGCCGGCCTCCCAGACGGCGGACTCGACGAGCGCCTCGGGCGTCGCCTTGCCGTACTTGTCGAGGATGCGCTTGTCGAGCGAGCCCGCGTTGACGCCGATCCGGATCGAGGTGCCGCGGTCCTTGGCGGCCTTCGCGATCTCCTTGACCTGGTCGTCGAACTTGCGGATGTTGCCGGGGTTGACCCGGACGGCCGCACAGCCGGCGTCGATGGCCGCGAAGACGTACTTGGGTTGGAAGTGGATGTCGGCGATCACCGGGATCTGCGAGTGCTGCGCGATCTGCGGCAGCGCGTCGGCGTCGTCCTGGCTCGGGCACGCGACGCGGACGATGTCGCAGCCGGTGGCGGTCAGCTCGGCGATCTGCTGCAGGGTCGAGTTGACGTCGGAGGTCAGCGTCGTGGTCATCGACTGCACGGAGATCGGCGAGTCGCTGCCCACCCCCACCGAGCCCACCTTGATCTGCCGCGTCTTGCGCCGCGGCGACAGCACGGGCGGGGGAAGAGCGGGCATGCCAAGGCCGACAGCAGTCATGCCGTCATCGTACGGGCCGGGGCGGCAGATCCCCCCTCCGGCGAGGCCAGGCGAGAGCGGTGTCACAGCCACGTTCCGGGCACGCGGACGGTGGCTGGGGCACCTGGCCCCGACGGCAGCGGAGGCGGCGCTCAGCTGAGGTGCAGCGGCACGACGAGGTCGGCCACGATCAGGACCACGCCCATCGCCAGCATCGCCAGCCCCACGACGTACGCCACCGGCAACAGCCTGGCGACGTCGACATAGCCGGGGTCGGGGCGACCTCGCAGGCGAGCGACGCCACCCCTGAAGCCTTCGTAGAGGGCGCCGGCGATGTGGCCGCCGTCGAGCGGCAGCAGCGGCACGAAATTGAACATGCCGATGAAGAAGTTGAAGCTCGCGATCAGGAAGAGCAGCGTGACGAGCTTGTCGACCACCAGGATCTCCTCGCTCGAGGCAGCCTCCCCCGCGAACCGGCCGCCACCCACGATCGAGACCGGGCTCTCGGGATCGCGCTCCTGGAGCCCGACGATCGCGCGGCCGACCTCGTAGACCTTGACCGGGAGCTGGCCGAGCGCCTGGACCGTCTCGACGGTCATCGTCCCCATCTGGCCGGCCGTGTAGATCAGGCCGCCGGTCTGGAGGTGCGTCTCGGGCTGCACGCCGAGGAAGCCGACCTCGGTGAGGGTCCGGTCCTCCATCGAGGACGGGCGCAGGGTCACGGTCGTGTTGGTGCGCAGCGTGAGCTGGTCTCCGTCGCGGCGCACCACGATGACCGCGTCGCCGTCGGAGTTGTCCCGGATCTGCGACTGGAGGCTCTCCCAGTCGCTGACCGGCGTGCCGTTGAAGCTGACGATCTCGTCGCCGGGCTGGATGCCGGCCTCGCGGGCGGGAGTCTCGGGGTCGGCGGCGGTGCAGGCGCGGCCCGCCTCCTCGACCGGGATCACGCACTCGGGCACCGCCGCGACCGTCGGCTCCACGACCTGGTCGCGCGGGTTGCCGTAGGTCGCGAACAGGATCGCGAACAGCGAGACGGCGATGGCGATGTTGACCATCGGGCCGCCCGCCATCACGATCACCTTCTTCCACCACACCATGCGGTAGAAGAGCCGGTCGGTCTCGTGCTTCTTGACGTACTCCCACTCCGCGGCGCGGGCGTCCGAGATCAGCTGCGTGAACATGCCGGTGTTGGAGCGGCGCACCTTGTGCACCGGGTCGCCGTCCTCGTCGTACGTCGTCTCCTCGACGAGGTCGGCACCCCCCGGGGGCAGCATCCCGACGATCTTCACGTATCCGCCCAGCGGGATCGCCTTGACGCCGTACTCCGTGTCGCCGATCTGCTTGCTCCACACGGTGGGCCCGAAGCCGATGAACCACTGCGGCACCTTGCAGCCGAACTTCTTGGCAGGCACGAGGTGCCCGAACTCGTGCAGCCCGATCGAGACGAGGATCGCCACGACGAAGGCGACGACACCCAGGGTGTAGAGCAGGGCGGTCATGAGGCGGGTCCTTGTCAGGTGATGAGGGCGGAGGCCTCTGCGCGCGCCCAGGCGTCGGCGGCGAGGACGTCGTCCACGGTGAAGTGCTCCCTCGATGGTACGTCGTGGGTGTCGAGGATCCGCGAAACCGTGGCCACGATGTCGGGGAACGACAGCCGCCCCTCGTGGAAGGCGTCGACCGCGACCTCGTTGGCGGCGTTGTAGACCGCCGGCGCGGTGCCGCCGCGCTCCCCGGCCGACCGGGCGAGCGTGACCGCCGGGAAGACCGCGTCGTCGAGGGGCTCGAAGCGCCAGTCGGCGGCTTTCGTCCAGTCGATCGGGGTCTCCGCGTCCGGGACACGGTCGGGCCACGCCATGCCGATCGCGATGGGCACGAGCATCGTCGGCAGGCCCAGCTGGGCGACCACGGCACCGTCGACGAACTCCACCATCGAGTGGATGAGCTGCTGGGGGTGGACGACCACGTCGATCCGCTCGAACGGCACGTCGAAGAGCAGGTGCGCCTCGATGACCTCGAGGCCCTTGTTGACCAGGGTCGCGGAGTTGGTGGTGATGACGCGCCCCATCGCGAAGTTGGGGTGGGCGAGCGCCTGCTCGGGGGTGACGTCGGCCAGCTCCGCCGCCGTACGCCCGCGGAACGGGCCGCCCGACGCGGTCAGCACGAGACGACGTACCTCACCGGCGGAGCCGGCGCGCAGGCTCTGGGCGATCGCGCTGTGCTCGGAGTCGACCGGCACGATCTGGCCGGGGCGGGCCCGTTCCTTGACCAGCGGCCCGCCGATGATCAGCGACTCCTTGTTGGCCAGCGCGAGGGTGTTGCCGGCATCGAGCGCCGCGAGGGTGGGGCGCAGGCCCACGGCCCCGGTCATGCCGTTGAGCACCACGTCGCAGGCCATGCCGGCGGCCTCGGTGGAGGCGTCCTCGCCGAGCCCGGAGAAGGCCGGTCCGAGCTCGGCGACCTGGGCCTCGAACAGCTCCGGCTGCGAGCCGCCGGCGGTGAGCCCGACCACCCGGAACCGGTCGGGGTGGGCGCGGACGAGGTCGAGGGCCTGCGTGCCGATGGACCCGGTGGAGCCCAGGATGACGATGTCGCGCGCGGTCACGGGCTCAGTGTGTCAGGTGGTCAGGGAGCGTCGAACGACCACATCTGCAGCCCGCCGACCTCGACGAGCGTGGCCCCTTCCGGCAGCGGCGGCTCCCGGTCCTCGGACGCGCCCAGGGCGGCGAGCACGGACAACGTCATGTCGCCGTGCCGGGACAGCACCGCGTCGCCCGGCACGTCGGCACAGCCGGCCGGGTCCGTACGCCCGGCGCGCAGGGCGACGTCCCACGGCAGGTCGTCGCCGTCCACGGCGAACACGACGCCGTCCGAGCCGCCGGCCACCCGCACCGCGGCGGCGGCATCGTCGTACGCGCTCAGGGCGCCCACGCGCGCCGCCGCCAGCGCCACCACGACGCCTGTCGCCCGGGGCAGCGGGCCGAGCGCCACCTCGTCACCGACCCCGACCCCGAACGCTCGCAGCACCCCCGCGCAGGCCGCCACCTCGGTGAGGAGCCGGGCGAAGGTCAGGTCGCCCTCGGGATCGGCCAGCGCGACGTCGTCGGCGCGGCCGCGGATCACGTGGATGTCGAGGGCGTTGTAGCAGGCGTTGAGGGTGCCGGCATCGCCCGCCGGGACCCGGAACCAGGCCACCTCGTTGACACGCGCCACCGTCAGGAGAGCCCGTTGTCCGCGGTCCTCGCGGGCTTCGACGCGGTCCGCAGCCAGGCCGTGAAGAAGGCACCGAGGTCCTGCCCGCTGATGCGGCCGGCGAGCTCCTCGAACTCCTCGCTCGAGCCGTTGCCGCCGCCCTGCTCGCGGATCCAGGAGCGGATGATCCTCCAGAACGTGTCGTCGCCGACCCGGTTGCGCAGCGCCTGCAGCGTCATCCCGCCGCGGCCGTAGACCGCGGAGTCGAAGACGCGCGCGGCCCCGGGGTCCGCCACGGTCACCGTCCAGAAGTCCGACGTCGCGGACACGTTGTCGTAGTAGCTGCGCAGGAGCGCGGCAGCCGAGCGGCCCCCGTGGGTCTCGGTCCAGCGCCACTCCATGAAGGTGGCGAAGCCCTCGTTGAGCCAGATGTCGCGCCAGCCCTGCACGGCGATGTCGTCGCCGAACCACTGGTGGGCCAGCTCGTGGACGACGAGGCTGGTGTAGCCGCCTCCCACCGCGGGATACGTCGGCCGTGTCTGGTTCTCCAGCGCGAAGCCGGGGTTGAGGGAGGTGGTGATGCCGCCCACGACCGAGAACGGGTAGTCACCGAGGTCCTTCTCCAGGCCGGCGACGACCACGGGGGTCTTCTTCATCAACCGCATGCTGGCCCGCTCGTCGCCCCGGCTGAGGCCCTGCGACACCGCTACCAGCCACGGCAGTCCCTGGTGCCGGCCACGCGCGATGGTGAAGTCGCCGGCGGCGAAGAACGCGAGGTACGGGACCATCGGCTCGTCCGCGCGCCAGTGCCAGGTGGTCGACGCCTGGCCGACCTTGCGGCCCAGCAGGCGGCCGTTGGAGACCACCTCGCGGCCGTGGGGCACCCGGATCCTCACGTCGACGATCGCCTTGTCGAGCGGGTGGTCGTTGGCGGGGAACCACCACGGCGCGATGTGCGGCTCGTTCATGGTGACGACCTCGCGCTTGCTGGCGAGCCAGTTGCTCTCGCCCGCGTAGGAGTGCCTCGCCGGGCGGTCGGCGTAGGTGACGACGACGG
Organism: uncultured Actinomycetota bacterium; assembly: GCA_963740115.1. Lineage (GTDB taxonomy): Bacteria > Actinomycetota > Actinomycetes > Propionibacteriales > Nocardioidaceae > Nocardioides. The sequence goes on from CAVUCQ010000003.1 coordinate 195,263, forward strand.
TGTGCTCGGTGCCCGCGGTGAGCGGCGTGGCGGGCGTGATGCGCAGCTCGTGGCCGCCGTCGGTCCGGGCGAAGTCCGCCGCGGCGCCGTCGACGGTGACCTCGGAGACGCGCAGCAGGAAGTCGAGGGAGAAGCTGGAGAGGTCGGCCGTGGCGGTCAGCCGCACCTTCGTACGCCCGCTGAGCCGCTTGGTGTCGAACGCGTAGCGGTTGGAGATCGAGTACGACGCCACGTCGATGCCGCCGTTGCCGTCGAGCGGCCAGTAGGGATCACCGATCCCGGAGGCGCCGTCGACCCGGGCGCCGGTGCCCTCGAAGGACTCGGGGGTCGCCGTCGCGGTGGCGCCGGTCAGCCCGACGGTCAACGTTCCGCACAGGGCGGCAGCCAGGAGCGGCCGGGAGAAGGATCGCGTGGTCACGCTCCGAACCTAGCCGACGCAGTAATTCAGGTGCGGGCTCGCGAGCCGTGCGCCAGACTGGGCCCACTCCGAGCGGCGACCAGCGCCGCCCGTGCTCGAAAGGAGCCGTGACATGTCCATCACTGTCCTCGGCCTGCCCGCCGACCACCTTTCGCACACACGGAGCACACACCTTGTCGCACGACACGCATCACCTCACCACCGACCGACGCTTCCCGGAGGACTTCCTCCGGCCTGACGACCGGCTGCCCACCGAGGGCATCGACGACTCGTTCGTCTTCACCTACGACACCTACGCCGACGAGCTCGGCGACGGCCAGCAGTGGTCGCGCTGGGAGGACCTCGAGACCCTCATGAGGGGCCCCGAGCCGCGCCCCGACTGGGTCGTGACGTCCAGCGGCGCCATCGACACCGAGCTCGGCGTCCTCAAGACCGGCAAGGAGGCCGACGTCTTCCTCGTCGAGCGCTCCGACCCGCACGACAGCGAGGGTGGCGTCGTGATGGCCGCCAAGCGCTATCGCGACACCGACCACCGCACGTTCCACCGCGCCGCCTCCTACACCGAGGGCCGGTCGATGAAGCGTTCGCGCGACAACCGCGCCCTCAAGCGCAAGTCGACGTGGGGCAAGCAGGTGGCTGCCGGCGAGTGGGCGATCTCGGAGTGGAACGCGCTGCGCCGCTGCTGGGAGCTCGGCCTGCCGGTCCCCTACCCGGTCCAGATCGACGAGACCGAGATCATGATGGAGTGGATCACGCATGACGGGGAGACCGCACCACGGGTGTCCCAGGTCCGTCCGGAGCGCGACGTCGTGCAGGGCTACTTCGACCAGCTGCGCGAGGCGCTGATGACCCTCGTCCAGGCGGGGCTGGTGCACGGCGACCTGTCGCCCTACAACACCCTCGCGGCGGGCGAACGGCTCGTCATCATCGACCTCCCGCAGATGGTGGACCTGGTGGGCAACCCGCGCGGCATGGACTTCCTGCTGCGCGACTGCGCCAACATGTGCGCCTGGTTCCGCTCGCGGGGGCTCGAGATCGACGAGCAGGAGCTGTTCGGCGACCTGATGGCGCACGCCTTCTGAGCGGTGCCCCGCATCGCGCCTAGGGTCGCGGTGTGAAGCACTCACGCGGACGCGTCCTCGACATCACCTCGCTGGCCGACCTCGACCGCCGGCTGGCCAGCGGCGTGCGGTCGCTGGCCGGCTGGCGGGTGGTCGGGCTGGACCTGACCGGGCGGGGACCGGTCCTGCTCGACCGGTCGCTCGCGCAGTCGCTGTTCCTGGGCTGCGACTTCGCCGACGGCGACGACGAGGCCGTACGCCGCGCGGGCGGGGTCGTGCTGCACGACATGCCCGGGATCCCGGTCGACCCCTACCGGGCGACGCTCTACTCCCCCGCCGAGCTCTACGACACGGCCCGCTACGCGGACAGCCTCGACGCCCGGGCGTACGGCTGGGCCCGCAGCGGCACCAGCCCCGACGACGCACTGGCGAGGGCGCTGCACGACCACCACGTCGACGCGGCGCTGGTGGAGTGGGTCGCGGGCCGCGACGTCGTCGGCGTCATGGGCGGGCACGCGCTCGAGCGCGGGAGCCCGACGTACGCCGACGCGGCGCGCCTCGGCCACGCCCTCGGGTCGCGACTGACGGTGGCCACCGGCGGCGGGCCGGGCGCGATGGAGGCGGCCAACCTCGGAGCCTTCGTCCCGGGCGACCTCGACGCGGCGCTCGCCACCGTCGCCCGGGTGCCGTCGTTCCGGCCCATGATCGCCGCCTGGGCGCACGCCGCCTTCGAGGTGGTCGACGCGACCTCCGGGGGACGCGACTCGCTCGGCATCCCGACCTGGCACTACGGCCACGAGCCGCCCAACCCGTTCGCTACCGCGATCGCCAAGTACTTCCGCAACGCCCCGCGCGAGGCCGTCCTGCTCGAGGTCTGCAACGCCGGCATCGTCTTCCTCCCGGGCGCCGGCGGCACGGTGCAGGAGGTCTTCCAGGACGCCTGCGAGAACTACTACGCCGACGAGTCGTCGGTGGCGCCGATGGTGCTGGTCGGCAGGCGGCACTGGACCGAGGACCTGCCGGTGTGGCCGCTGCTCCGGGAGCTGGCCAGGGGACGCGTCATGGAGCCGCACGTGCACCTCGTCGACAGCCTCGACGAGGCGGTGGACGTGGTGACTCGGTGACCCCGACCGGGGTCAGGCCTCGGTCGCGGCCAGCTGGCCGCAGGCTCCGTCGATCTCGCGACCTCGGGTGTCGCGGACCGTGGTCGGGATGCCCTTGGCCTCCAGGCGCCGGACGAACTCGCGCTCGTCGGCGGGGTCCGAGGCGGTCCACTTGGAGCCGGGCGTCGGGTTGAGCGGGATCAGGTTGACGTGCACCCAGCCCCAGTCGCCGTAGGACCTGAGGACGTCGCCGAGCAGGTCGGCGCGCTCGGCCTGGTCGTTGATGCCGCGCATCATCGCGTACTCGATCGAGACGCGGCGCTTGGTCCGGGCGGCGTAGTTCCAGGCCGCCTCGACGGTCTCGGCGACCGAGAAGCGGGTGTTGATCGGGACCAGCTCGTTGCGCAGCTCGTCGTCCGGTGCGTGCAGGCTGAGCGCGAGGGTGACCGGGATGCCCTCCTCGGTCAGCTGGTTGATCCGGGGCACGAGCCCGACCGTGGAGACGGTGATCCCGCGGGCGCTCATGCCGAGCCCGGCCGGTGACGGGTCGACCAGGCGGCGCACGGCGCCGATCACGGCCTTGTAGTTGGCCAGGGGCTCGCCCATGCCCATGAAGACCACGTTGCTGACGCGGCCGGGGCCGCCGGGGACCTCGCCGCGCGCCATGGAGCGCGCACCCGCGACGACCTGCTCGACGATCTCGGCGGTCGACATGTTGCGCTGGAGACCGCCCTGGCCGGTGGCGCAGAACGGGCAGGCCATGCCGCAGCCGGCCTGGCTGGAGACGCAGACGGTGGCGCGGTCGGGGTAGCGCATCAGCACCGACTCGACGAGCGCGCCGTCGAAGAGCTTCCAGAGCGTCTTGCGCGTGGTGCCCTTGTCGGCCTCCATCGTGCGCAGCGGGGTCATCAGGTCGGGCAGCAGCGCGGAGACCAGCTCGTCGCGCTGCGTGGCAGGAAGGTCCGTCATCTCGGCCGGGTCGTCGGCCAGGCGCCCGAAGTAGTGCATCGACAGCTGCTTGGCGCGGAAGCCGGGCAGGCCCATCTCCTCGAGCAGGGCCTTGCGGCCGGCCTCGTCGAGGTCGGCGAGGTGCCGCGGCGGCTTGCGGCGGCCTCGGGGCTCGTCGAAGACGAGGGGAAGGGTCTTGATCGGCTGATCGGTCTCGGACATCGCACCGATCATCCCATCCCCGGCGTCACCGGGACGATTCAGCGCGTCAGCTGCCGGCCATGAAGTAGAGCACCAGCGAGGCGACGCCGAGGACGACGAGCGCCGTGACGAGCATGCCGATGAACATGAACTGGGCGAAGCGACGGGTCTTGCGCTTGACCAGCAGGAAGATCGGCAGTGCCAGGGCCAGGAGCACGAGCGGGAAGAGCTGCTCCGCCGTCTCGTAGGGGAAGAGCAGCCGCAGGATGCCGGCGAAGGCCCCGGGCACGGCCGTGACGAACAGCATCCCGGCAAAGAAGCCGGTGATGCCTGCGAACGTGGGGTGGCTGTGGTGCCACCACTCGAAGGATCGCTCGCGCGGGTCCTCCACCGGGTGCCTCTGGTCCGTCTCCACGTCTCCAGCCTAGGGTGCTCACCCTCGCGGAGCCGTGCTGGGCACGCCTGCGCGACGGATGTGACAGCCGTCGGTCAGGTGTCGATGGTGATCAGGTGGCTCAGAAGACGAGGTAGTAGAGGATCAGCCAGATCGGGGCGACCGTGGCGAGCAGGGAGTCGAGCCGGTCCATCAGCCCGCCGTGGCCGGGGATGACCTGGCTCATGTCCTTGATGCCGAGGTCACGCTTGATGACCGACTCGCACAGGTCGCCGAGGGTGGCCATGACGGCGGTGATGAGGCCGAGGACCACCCCGACCCACCAGTCGCCGCCGAGGAAGGCGGTCACCAGCCAGACGCCGACCGCGACGCAGGCGACGACCGAGCCCGCGAAGCCCTCCCACGACTTCTTGGGCGAGATGACACGTGCCATCGGGTGCTTGCCGAAGAGCACGCCGGCGATGTAGCCACCTGTGTCGGAGGCGACCGTCAGGGCGATGAACGTGATCACGCCTCGCACACCGGGGTCGTCGAGGTCGAGGCCGAGGCTCGGGTTGGTCCCGCCCTCGGCGAGCAGCAGCGCCACGAACGACGCCAGGAACGGGACGTAGACGAGCGTGAACACCGATGCCGTGGCGTTCTTGACGTAGCCGTCGACGCCACGGCGCAGCAGCCACAGCATCACCACGAGGGCGGTGACCGCAGTGGCGGTCACGAGCGCCGGAGCGCCCCAGAAGTAGGCGACGACCACCATCACCACGCCGCCGAGCATCAGCGGCTGCTCGGGGAGGTCGATGTCCTTGGCCGAGAGGCCACGGTGCAGCTCCCACACGGCCACCGCCACGGCAACCGCGACGATCCCCATGAAGGCGGTCTTCCAGAAGAACAGCGACAGCAGGATGGCCGCGACGAGGACGACTGCGGAGCCGACGGCGGCGGGCAGGTCCCGGCCGGCGCGGCCGTGGTCCTTCTTGGCGGCGTCCGGCTTCTGGGAGTCCGGGGCAGCCGGGTCGGAGGTGGTCATGGGTGGCGCTCAGACCTCGAGGAGCTCGGCTTCCTTGTGCTTGAGCAGCTCGTCGATCTTGTCGGTGTGGGTCTTGGTGAGGCTTTCGAGACGCTTCTCGGCACCGGCGACGTCGTCCTTGCCGACCTCGCCGTCCTTCTCCAGCTTCTCCAGCGCCTGCTTGGCGGTGCGGCGGATGTTGCGCACCGACACCCGACCGTCCTCGGCCTTCCCCTTGGCGAGCTTGATGTACTCCTTGCGGCGCTCCTCCGTGAGCTCGGGGAACACGCACCGCAGGACCTTGCCGTCGTTGGCCGGGTTGACGCCGAGGTCGGAGTCACGGATCGCCCGCTCGATGTTGCCCATCGCACCGATGTCGAAGGGCTGGATCAAGATGGTGCGTGCGTCCTGGGAGGTGAAGCTCGCGAGCTGCTGCAGCGGGGTCTGGGTGCCGTAGTAGTCGGCCGTGATCTTGGCGAACATCGCCGGGTTGGCGCGGCCGGCGCGGATCGTGGCGAACTCCTCGCGGGTCGCCTCCACCGACTTGCCCATCTTGGCGTCGGCATCGTTCATGACGTCGTTGATCACGGTTGTGCTCTCTCTCGTCGTACGTCGGGTGCGGGAGGTGGCGGCCGGGTCAGGCCGAGCTGCTCACCAGCGTGCCAATCTTCTCACCCCGCACCGCGCGCACGATGTTGCCCGGTGTGGAGAGGTTGAAGAAGACGATGTCCATCCGGTTGTCGCGCGCCATCGCGATGCCGGTGGCGTCTGCCACCTTGAGGTCACGGGCGAGGTACTCGTCGTAGCTCAGGCCGTCGAACTTCACCGCCGCGGGGTTGGTCTTCGGGTCGGAGTCGTAGACGCCGTCGACCCCCTGCTTGCCCATGAGGATGACCTCGCAGCGGGTCTCGAGCGCACGCTGGGCCGCGACGGTGTCGGTGGAGAAGAAGGGCATTCCGGCTCCGGCGCCGAAGATCACGACGCGACCCTTCTCCATGTGGCGGATCGCGCGGCGGGGGATGTAGGGCTCGGCGACCTGCCCCATCGTGATCGCGGTCTGCACGCGGGTCTCGACCCCGTGCTTCTCGATCAGGTCCTGCAGGGCCAGGCAGTTCATGACCGTGCCGAGCATGCCCATGTAGTCGGCGCGCGCACGCTCCATGCCTCGCTGCTGGAGCTCGGCACCGCGGAAGAAGTTGCCGCCACCGACGACGATGGCGATCTGCACCCCCGACTTGGCGACCTCGGCGACCTCGCTGGCGAGGGAGTTGATGACGTCGAGGTCCAGCCCCACCTCGCCACCGCCGAAGACTTCCCCGGAGAGCTTGAGCAGGACTCGGTTGTACGCCGTCACATCGATCCCTTCGCACGCCACGTGGTCGCGAGCAACCTACCGGGCTGGGCCGGACCGGGTCGAACCCACCCGTCGACACCGCCTCGCGCGGGCCGCAGACGCGACCGGGGCCCGTACGCAGTGCGTACGGGCCCGGTCGGTGTTGAGGTGTTCGGGTGCGTCAGGTACTGACGTGCCCGGGTGCGTCAGGCGCCGACCTCGAAGCGGGCGAACCGCTTGACGGTGGTGCCGGCCGCGTCGAGGACGGCCTTGACCGACTTCTTCGACTCGGTGACCGACTCCTGCTCGAGCAGCACGATCTCCTTGTAGAAGCCGCCCAGGCGACCCTCGACGATCTTCGCGATCGCCTGCTCGGGCTTGCCCTCCTCGCGGGTCTTCTGCTCGGCGATCGAGCGCTCCGACTCGACGAGGTCGGCGGGCACCTCGTCGCGGGTGAGGTACTGCGCCCTCATCGCGGCGATCTGCATGGCCGCGGCGCGGGCGGCAGCCTCGTCACCCTCGAACTCGACGAGCACGCCCACCGCGGGCGGCAGGTCGGCGGCACGCTTGTGCATGTAGGTGACCGTGTTGCCCTCGAAGTAGGCGACCTCGCCCAGCTCGATCTTCTCGCCGATCGTGATGGCCAGGTCCTCGACGACCTCGCCGACGGTCTTGCCGTCGAGCTCGGCGGCCTTGAGGGCCGCGGTGTCGGTGGCCTTCACGGTGTTGGCGACCTCGGCGATCTGCTGCGCCTTGGCGATGAAGTCGTCGTTCTTCGCGACGAAGTCGGTCTCGCTCTTCAGCTCGACGAGCGCGTTGCCGGCGGTGGCGACGAGCCCGGAGGCGGTCTCGCGCTCGGCGCCGCGGGCGGCGGCCTTGGCAGCGCCCTTGACGCGGAGCAGCTCGACGGCCTTGTCGAAGTCGCCGTCGGCCTCGGTGAGCGCCTTCTTGCAGTCCATCATCCCGGCCTGGGTCAGCTCACGGAGCTTCTTGACATCGGCAGCGGTGAAGTCGGCCATGGTCCTTCTTCCTTGAGTTTCAGGGGTCCTGGCCGCACGGCGGCCAAGCGGTGGGTGGGAGCGAGCAGCACGGATGCCGGCCGCCGCCCGAGGGCGGGCGACCGGCGTCGTGTGGTCAGTCCTTCTTCTGCTCCGCGTCGACGGAGTCGGCAGCCTCGACGGCGGGCTCCTCGGTCGCAGCCTCGGCAGCGGCAGGCTCCTCGGTCGCAGCCTCGGCAGGGCAGGCTCCTCGGTCGCAGCCTCGGCAGGCGGGCAGGCTCCTCGGTCGCAGCCTCGGCAGCGGCCTCGGCCTGCGGAGCCTCGGACGCGGCACCGGTGGCCTCGGAGGCCGGGGTCTCGGCAGCGGCGTCGCCGGTGGCGGCGGCAGCGGTCTTCTCGGCGTCGCCGGCGAGGAGCTCGCGCTCCCACTCGGCCAGGGGCTCCTCGGCGCCGACGGTCTCGTCAGCGTCGCCGGCCTTGGCGCCGGAGCGGGCGATGAGGCCCTCGGCGACGGCGTCGGCGACCACGCGGGTCAGCAGGCCGACCGCGCGGATCGCGTCGTCGTTGCCCGGGATCGGGAAGTCGACCAGGTCGGGGTCGCAGTTGGAGTCGAGGATGCCGATGATCGGGATCCGGAGCTTGCGCGCCTCCTCGACGGCCAGGTGCTCCTTGTTGGTGTCGACGATCCACACCGCGGAGGGGACCTTGGACATCTCGCGGATGCCGCCGAGGGTCTTCTCGAGCTTGGCGTGCTCCCGCTTCATCTGCAGGAGCTCCTTCTTGGTGCGACCCGAGCCGGCAACCGTCTCGAAGTCGACGTCGTCGAGCTCCTTGAGGCGGTTGATCCGCTGGTGCACCGTCTGGAAGTTGGTGAGCATGCCGCCGAGCCAGCGCTGGTTGACGTAGGGCATGCCGACGCGGGTCGCCTGCTCGGCGATCGCCTCCTGGGCCTGCTTCTTGGTGCCGACGAACATGACGACGCCGCCGCGGGCGACCGTCTCCTTGACGAAGGCGTAGGAGCGGTCGATGTAGGCGAGCGACTGCTGCAGGTCGATGATGTAGATGCCGTTGCGCTCGGTCATGATGAAGCGCTTCATCTTGGGGTTCCAGCGACGGGTCTGGTGACCGAAGTGGACGCCGCTCTCGAGCAGCTGGCGCATGGTGACGACTGCCATGATTTCTCCTGTTTCGCGGAGCCGCTCACCGATGTGCTCGTCCTTGATCCAGGGCGAGCCGGGAGCGTGACTCCTGTTGGTTTTCAGTTGCTGCGCCCGACGGGTGCCGGGTGCCCTGACGCTCACACGCCGGTCCGATCCACACCGGTGGAGCTGGCGGGAACTGAGGGCCGACGCCCACGGGCGGTCCGGAACCGGGAAGCATTCCGACGCGGTCTGCGAGCATGCGAAGTCAGTCCAGTGGACTGCTCCGCACATCGTAGGCCACCGTTTCCCGCCGCGCGAATCGCTGGGGGCACCCGCCGCCGAGCGTGGGACGAGCGTGCGGCGGGTGGCCGCGAGGTGTCCCCAGGGCCGGGTTGTGCGGCGATGGTCCACAGGCTCGGACGGCGCTGGTCGCACGGGCGTCGAGGCAGGGCGACGATCGCCGGATGAGAACCCTCGTCGGTGTGGTCGTCCTCGTCGTGCTCGAGTGCTTCGTCGTGCCTGCCGCGGCCGGGTCCGGGCGCCCCGACGGCGTGTGGCCGCTCTCGCCGGAGCCGGAGGTGGTCCGTGGTTTCGAACCCCCTCCGCACCCCTATGCCGCGGGCCACCGCGGCGTCGACCTCGCCGGCGCTCCCGGCCAGGCCGTACGGGCAGCGCTGCCCGGAACGGTGGGCTTCGCCGGATCGATCGGCGGCAAGCCCGTCGTCACGGTGCTCCACGGAGGGCGTCGTACGACCTACGAGCCCGTGGTGGCCTCCGTCGAGCGCGGCCAGCAGGTGGCGGCGGGAGCGGTGCTGGGACGACTCGTCATCACCGACAGCCACTGCTTCCCGGCTGCCTGCCTGCACTGGGGACTGATCCGCGGAGAGGTCTACCTGGACCCCCTCACGCTGGTGGGCGCGGAGCCGGTGCGGCTGCTCCCGCTGTGGCGTGAGGATCCCGTCGCCGTCCGTCTGCCCTGGTCGTCCACGCTGGACCGCTGGCACCGGGCGGTGGACTGGCGCGCGTGAGCCGGCTCGCACTCACGCTCGGGGGTGTGCCTGCTGGTAGGCGCGGCGGAGGCGGTCGGTCGTGACGTGGGTGTAGAGCTGGGTCGTCGCGAGCGAGGCGTGTCCCAGCAGCTCCTGCACCGAGCGGAGGTCTGCGCCGCCCTCGAGGAGGTGGGTCGCGGCCGTGTGGCGCAGGCCGTGGGGTCCGATGTCCGGCGCGCCCGGCACGTCGGCGATGCGCCGGTGCACGAGGTCGCGGACCGCCCGCTGGTCGATGCGGCGCCCGCGCACCCCGAGGAACAGCGCGGGACCGGATCCCTCGACGCGCAGCGCCGGGCGAGCCGACGACATCCATCGCTCGACCGCTCGTCCCGCCGGGGTGCCGTAGGGGACGGACCGCTCCTTGCGTCCCTTGCCGAAGACGCGCACGACGCGGCGCTCGGCATCGACGTCGTCGATGTCGAGGCCGACCAGCTCCCCCACCCGGATGCCGGTGGCGTAGAGCAGCTCGAGCATCGCCACGTCCCGGATCCCGACGGGCGTCCCGTCGTCGGCGCGCTCCGCGGCGGAGCGGATCAGCGCCTCCGCCTCGTCGGCACGCAGGACCGGGGGCAACGTCTTGTGCTTCTTGGGCGACTTCAGGGCGGCCCCCGGGTCGGCAGGCAGCCGCCCGGTGCGGTGGAGCCACCCGGTGAACACGCGCGCGGCCGTGGCGCGTCTGGCGATGGTCGACCGGCTGCGTCCCGTCGTCTGCAGCTTGGCGAGCCAGCTGCGCAGGGTGCGGAGGTCCAGGTCGGCGACGTCGTCGAGGCCGAGCCGGGCGCTGTGCTCGAGCAGGCTGGCGATGTCTCCGAGGTAGGCGCGGACCGTGTGGGGCGCCAGGTCGCGCTCCGAGACGAGATGGCGCTCGTACTCGCCCAGCAGCCGCACCATCGGCTCCGACAGGCCCGGCGCGGCGTCGTCGCCTCCAGCCCGGGCACCACTCCCCTCGCTCATCCCGCGATCGTAGGCGCGCGGGTGCGCCTCACCGCGCACCTGCGAGTCGCCAGCCGCCGTCGACCTCCCGCACGAAGCCCGCCGACTCGAGGCGGCGCAGCGCCGCGTCGGCGTCACGGACGTGCAACGAGGTCTGCCGGGCGATCGACACCACGCCGGCCGGTGAGCCGACGGGCACCTGCTCGAGCACCAGCTGGTCGCCGCGGCTCAGCTCGTCACGCGGCCGGACGTCGCCGCGTGGCACCTCCACCAGGTGCTGGCCGGAGGCGCCGAGGACCTCCAGCACCTCGGATCCGTGGGTCACCAGCGAGGCTCCCCCGCGCCGGAAGCACACGTGCACACCTTGGGAGACATAGCTGGTGACCGGCCCCGGCACGCACATGACCGAGCGGCTCAGCTGCTCGGCCCAGCCGACGGTGTTGAGGGCCCCGCTGCGCAGTGCGGCCTCGACCAGGACGGTGCCGCGGGTGAGGGCCGCGATCAGGCGGTTGCGGGCGAGGAACCGGATCCTTGTCGGCGACGAACCGGGCGGCTGCTCGGAGACCACCGCGAACTCGGCGGCGAGGTGGGCCAGGAGTCGGCGGTTCTGCTGGGGATAGACCCGGTCGACGCCGCAGGCCAGCACGGCGACGCTGGCGCCGCCGGCGAGCAGCGCACCGTCGTGCGCCGCGAAGTCGATGCCCTTCGCACCGCCCGAGACCACCGGGATCCCGGCGGCGGCCACCGTCCCGGCGATGGCGCGGGCGACCTCGTCGCCGTAGACCGAGCAGGTGCGCGAACCGACGACCGCCACCGACGTGGCCAGCTCGGTCAGGGGCATCGGCCCCTTGACCCACAACCCGGGTGGTGTGCCGCCCAACGCCTGGACGCTGTCGACGTGGTCGAGGTCGTCGAGCCCCGGCGGCCACTCGGCGTCACCCGGGACCAGGAAACGGATGCCGCAGCGCTCGGCCTGCTCCAGCTCGCGCACGGGATCGACCTCGCGGATCCGGTCGGGCAGTCCGCTGCCCTTCTTGGGCACGAGCTGCTCGCGAACCGCTCCCTGAGGACCCAGCTGCCGCACGAGCGAGGAGGTGGTGACGTCTCCCGGTTCGACGGCGCGGCTGAGCACGACCCTGGCGAGTCGGTCGGCCTCGCTCACGCGGGCAGCTCGGTCGGCGGGCAGGCCCGCGTCCGCCGAGGTCACGACGCCACCCTGCTCACCACGCCGGCCGGCAGGCTTCGTGAGGGGTCCGCAGAGCGCAGCACCAGCGCGGCTCCGGCCTCCGCCGTGCCCGGACGGTCGACACCGGCGCAGTCCGCGACCGACCAGGCCAGGCGGTGCACCCGCGTGAGCCCGCGACGGGTCAGGCGGCCGTCGGCGAGCTCCTGCTCGACGAGGTGCCGGGCAGCCGGCTCCAGGGGCCAGCGCTCCTCCAGGACGGGGCCCGGCACGGCCGCGTTGAGGAGCCAGGCGCAGTCGCGGTATCTCCTGGCCTGCCTCAGTCGCGCGTCCTCGACACGGGCCCGCACGTCGGCGGACGACTCCACGGGTGCGGCGAAGCTCCGTCCACGACCCGGACCCTGCGGCCGGACCTGCATCCAGATGTCGACCCGGTCGAGGATCGGCCCGGACAGCTTGCGCTGGTAGTGGGCGCGTTGGACCTCGGTGCACTCACAACCGTGGGAGCCGCCGGCGTGACCGTAGAAGTTGCCGCAGGGGCACGGGTTGGCGGCCAGCACGACCAGCGAGCGGGCCGGGTAGGTCGCCGCCTCCTCACCCCGGGCGATCGTCACCTCGCCCGACTCGAGGGGCTGACGCATCGCGTCGATCACGTCGGCGCGGAAGTGGGGGAACTCGTCGAGGAACAGGACCCCGTGGTGGGCCAGGCTGACCTGACCCGGGCGCACCCGGCCGGAGCCGCCTCCCAGGACGCTCGCGGCACTGGCGCCGTGGTGCGGGGCGAACCAGGGTGGGCGGCGCAGCAGCCCCGACCCCTCGGCGAGGATGCCGGCGACCGAGTGCAGCGCGGTGACCTCGAGGGACTGCTCGGTGGTGAGGTCAGGCAGGATCGTCGGGATCCGCTCGGCGATGGACGTCTTGCCGGTGCCCCGCGGCCCGATGAGCATCAGCGGGTGGCCGCCGGCGGCCGCGACCTCCACGGCGTAGCGGACGTCGTCGAGCCCGTCGAGGTCGGCGAGGTCGAGGTCGACCAGCCGCCCCTCGCCCCGCCACGTGGCCAGCGGGCTGGCGGACGAGGCGACCACCGGTGGCGCCTCGGGGACCTCGACGCCGCGCAGCACGGCGGAGACCTGCGCCAGCGACCGCACCCCGAACACGGTCATGCCGGGCACCAGGCCGGCCTCGGCCGCCTGCGGCTCGGGCACGAACACCCGGTCGATGCCGCGAGCGGCTGCCGCGATGACCATCGGCAGCACGCCCGGGACCGGGCGCAGCCCGCCGGAGACGGAGAGCTCGCCGATGAAGGCCCAGCCGTCCAGCAGGTCGGGCGTCAGCTCCTCGTGCGCCTTGTCCGCCGCCAGCACGGCGATCGCGATCGCCACGTCGTAGTGGGTGCCGCCCTTGGGCAGGTCGGCGGGCGAGAGCAGGATCGTCACGCGCTTGGTGGCGGGCCAGCGGCCACAGTCGTTGTTGATGGCCATCCGCACGCGGTCACGGGCCTCCGACAGGCTCTTGTCCACCCGTCCGACCAGCGTGGTCGCGGGAACTCCCGGTGACACGTCGACCTGCACGTCGATGAGGTGCCCGGCGGCGCCGCGGAGGGCGAGGGTGCGTGCCGTCGCGAAGGCCATCAGCCGATCCCCGCCACGTGCTCGACCTCGACGGCCCCACCCGGCGGCGCCAGCACGCCGACCATGTCGACGCGGACGTCGTCGGGGTGGCAGTCGTGGACCCGCAGCCACCGGAACGCCAGTCGCTTGAGCCGGTCGGCCTTGGCCTGGCTGATCGCCTCGAGCGGGGAGCCGTAGTCGGTGGAGGTGCGGGTCTTGACCTCGCAGATCACCAGCACCTGGCCGTCGCGCAGCACCAGGTCGATCTCGCCCGCCTCACAACGCCAGTTGCGGTCGAGCAGCACCATCCCGCGCCCGGTCAGGTGCCGGGCCGCGATGGTCTCGCCCCGCTGGCCGAGCAGCCGCTTGCGCTCGGCGGCGGGGTCGGGAGTGAAGGGCGATGCAGCAGCGGATCGGGCCATCGTGGGTGCCTTCCGGTCGGGAAGGCACCAGCAGACCGCGCTGCACCGACGCTGCCGAGAAGCCCGCGATCGCGCCTGTGGACGCCGCCGGATCGGCGTCGCCTGTGGACGGCTGGTGGCGCGGTCAGTCCTTGGGCGGGTCGATCTCCGGCGAGGCGAGCTCCTCGACGTTCACGTCCTTGAAGGTCAGCACCTTGACGTTCTTGGCGAACCGCGCGGGGCGGTACATGTCCCACACCCAGGCGTCGGTCATCGACACCTCGAAGAACACGTCGCCGCTCTCCGAGCGGGCCTTCACGTCGACCTGGTTGCACAGGTAGAAGCGACGGTCGGTCTCCACGACGTACTTGAAGATGCCCACCACGTCGCGGTACTCGCGATAGAGGGTGAGCTCCATCTCGGTCTCGTACTTCTCGAGATCCTCGGCGCTCATGCGTCCTCCTCCATCGTGCCCAGCTGCTCACGTTCGAGACTAGTCACCGGATCCACCTCCGACTCGGGGAGCGGCTCGAGACCCGCCGCGCGTCGTACGTTGACGAACCGCATCCGGTGGACCGGCGAGGGGCCGTGCTCGGTCAGCGCCGCCTCGTGCTCGGGGGTGATGTAGCCCTTGTGCGTCCTGAAGTCGTACGCCGGCCACGACCCGTGGAGGTCGACCATCAGCCGGTCGCGCGTCACCTTGGCGATCACGGAGGCAGCGGCGATGCACGCGGCGACCCGGTCGCCCTTCCACACCGCCAGCCCCGGCACCCCCAGGCCGTCGACCGGGAAGCCGTCCGTGAGGACGTAGGAGGGACGGGTCTCCAGCCGTGCGACCGCACGCCGCAGGGCCTCGACGTTGGCGACGTGCATGCCGAGCCGGTCGCACTCCTCCGACTCGATCACCACGACCGACCAGGCCAGGGCCCGGCGCACGACCTGGGCGTACACCCGCTCCCGGGCGGCCTCGGTCAGCAGCTTGCTGTCGGCGAGCCCGGGGACGATGCCCGCCTTGCCGGGAGGCAGCACGACGGCCCCCGCGACGAGCGGCCCGGCGCAGGCGCCGCGTCCCGCCTCGTCGACGCCGGCGATGGGCTCGAGCCCGGCACGGCGCAGGGCGCGCTCGTAGCCGTAGAGCCCCGCGTCGCGGCGTACGGTCACGGATCCCCGGCCGGACCGCGGCGAGGGGACCGGTGAGGGAAGGGGCGCCGTCATCGGCCCACCGCTCACGACGACGGGTCCGGCACGTCCTCGAACGTGGCCGGACGCGCGTCCCAGCGGAAGCGGTCGGCCGGCCACAGCAGCACGAAGACCTTGCCGACCACCAGGTCGACCGGCACGAACTCGTCGCCGGGGACGCACTCGGTCTCGTCGGTGCGGCACATGTGCTGGGAGGAGTCGGCGGACCGGGACCGGTTGTCGCCCATGACGAAGACGTGGCCCTCGGGGATCGGACCGACCTTCCAGTCCTCGTCGCACGCGCCGTTGGTCGGCATGGGGCCGTTGCAGTTGGCACCCATCCGCTTGACGTAGTCGCCCTCGTCGAGCGGCTGGCCGTTCACGAGGAGCCGCCCCTCCTCGTCACAGCACTGGATGGTGTCGCCGGCGACGCCGATGACGCGCTTCACGAGGTGACCGCCGGTCGGGTAGAGGCCGACCCGGGCCATCGCCTTGGCGATCGGGTTGGTGGGACCGGCGGCGTCGATCGGGCTGAGCCAGCCGCCCGGGTCCTTGAACACGACCACGTCGCCGCGCTCCGGCTCGTCGTCGCCCCAGTAGGACACCTTCTGGATGAGGATCCGGTCGTTGAGGATCAGGCCGGGCTCCATCGACTCCGACGGGATGTAGAAGGCCTGGACGAAGAACGTCTTGATGACGACGGCCAGCACGAGCGCCACGCCGAGCAGCAGGATCGTCTCCTGCCACAACGGGAGCTGCTTGCGCTTCGACGTGCGCCCAGAACGCGACGACCGCGGTTCCTCGTCCAGGGTGGGGGACGTGGAACCGCGGTCGTCAGAAGTCACGCGCAGAGACTAACCACTCGTTGGTTGATCTCAGGCCTCGCGGCGCTCCTTGATCTTGGCGGCCTTGCCGCGCAGGTTGCGCAGGTAGTAGAGCTTCGCGCGACGCACGTCACCGCGGGTCACGATCTCGATCTTCTCGAAGATCGGGGAGTTCAGCGGGAAGGTGCGCTCCACGCCGACACCGAAGGAGACCTTGCGGACGGTGAAGGTGCGGCCGATGCCGGACCCGTGGATGCGGATCACGACGCCCTGGAACACCTGGACACGCGAGCGGCTGCCCTCGATGACCTTGACGTGGACCTTGACGGTGTCGCCGGCACGGAAGGCCGGGACGTCGTCGCGCTTGAGGGTGTTGCCGAGGTCGGCGATGACGTTGGTCATGACTGCTCCTCGCGAGTGCCACAGGTCAACCGCGCAATTTTCACAATGAGGATGGGCAAGGTGGTGACGCATGCGTCCGGTGCTCGACCTGGCCGGCCGACGCGCCCCCTGTGGCAGGTGCGGTTCGGCGGGACCCCGGGATGCTGCACCTGGTGGGTGGAGTCCGGGCGACCCTGGCCTCGAGCGGACCAAGAGCGAAGTCTGCCAGAGCGGGAGGGTCAGCGTGAAATCCGCTTGGTGAGCACGACCGCTCCCGGCGGAGCCTTCCGGTCCGGACGCAGGCGGAAGCCGGCCTTCTTGTACATGCGCAGGTTGTCGGCCGATGCCGCACCGGTGAACAGGACGTACGTCGTCACGTCCGGCGGCGCCAGACCCTCCACGAGCTCGAGCAGCGCCCGGCCCAGACCGCGCCCCTGGAGGTCGGGGGCGACCATGATCCGGCCGATGTCCCACTCGCCGTGGCTGTCCACCCGACCGCGCACCGCACCCACCAGGCGACCCGACGCGGGCTCGCGGGCGACCCGCACCGTCCACTCCCCCAGCCCGCGGCGTACGTCGTCGAGCGACTCGCGCAGGGCCGGGATCTCGACGCCGGGGTTGGCCTCCATCTCCTGCAGCCAGCAGGCGCGCTGGAGGGTGAACATCTCGCCGGCGTCCGCGGCGACCGCGGGGCGTACGTCGAGGTCGGCCAGGCCGCCGATCGCTCCCGTCGGCGGCAGCAGGTCGGGCCGGCGCTCGGCCGTACGACGCTCCGCCTGCGCGCGGCGCCAGGCGGCGATCCGGCGGTGGTCCCCCGACAGCAGCACCTCGGGGACGTCGCGGCCCTGCCACGAGGCGGGCTTGGTGTAGACCGGGTACTCCAGCAGGCCGTCGGCGTGGGACTCCTCCACGAGCGACTCGGCGTTGCCCATGAAGCCGGGGAGCAGCCGTACGACCGCCTCGGTGATCGCCAGCGCCGCCACCTCGCCGCCGTTGAGGACGTAGTCGCCGAGCGAGATCTCGCGCACCGTCCCCAGCGTCGCGGCGTGCTCGACGACCCGCTGGTCGATGCCCTCGTAGCGCCCACACGCGAACACCAGGTGCTCGTGGCCGCTGAGCTCCTGGGCGACCTGCTGGGTGAACGGCTCGCCGCTGGGCGTGGTGAAGACGATGGTGGCGCCCCGTGCCACCGACTCCAGGGCGCGGCCCCACGGCTCGGGCTTCATGACCATCCCCGCGCCGCCACCGTAGGGCGTGTCGTCGACGGTGTGGTGCCGGTCCGTCGTCCAGTCGCGCAGGTCGTGGACCGCGAGGTCGAGCAGGCCCTTGTCGCGGGCCTTGCCGGGCAGGCTCAGGCCCAGCGGCGCGAGGTAGTCGGGGAAGATCGTGACGACGTCGATCCTCACGACCGGTCCTCGGCGGGGGCCTCGGGGACGTCCTCGGCGACGTCCTCGGGGAAGGGCGTGACCAGGCCCGGGCGGTCGGCGACCACCACGCGGCCGGCGTCCAGGTCGACCTCGGGGACCAGAGCGGCGACGAACGGCACCAGCGCGTCACGACCGTCGGGGGTCCGCACGGTGAGCAGGTCCTGCGCGGAGCCGTGCACGACCGCCCGCACCTCCCCCAGGGCAGTGCCGTCGAGATCGACCACCGCGAGCCCGACGAGCTGGTGGTCGTAGTACTCCTCGGGGTCCTCGGGCGCCTCGTCGTGGCCGATGGTGGCGAACAGCACCGTGCCCCGCACGGCCTCGGCGGCGTTGCGGTCGGCGAGCTCCTCGAAGGTGACGAGCAGGGTGCTCTGGTGCCAGCGCGCCCGCGCCACCGTCAGGGCGGTCGGCCGGCGGTCCGCACCGGCGGGAGCCTCGGCGCGGAGCGTGGTGCCGGGCGCGAAGCGGCGGTCGGGCTCGTCGGTGCGTACGTCGAGGGTCACCTCGCCGCGGATGCCGTGGGGCTTGCCGATCCGGCCGACCACGACCTCGATGTCGCTGGGCTGCTGAGCGTTCACGCGCCTCAGCGTAGAGGTCAGGTGGCGATCACCGGGTACCCGGTGATCGCGCGGGTTCTCACCCGTTGCAACGGGTGAGAAGCGCACCGAAAGGACAGGAAGGTCACGACGAACCTCCCCGAAATGACACCGACCCGGCAGAGGATCTCTGCCGGGTCGGTGGTGGATCTGCGTCAGCGGCGACGGTCGGTGTCGACGAAGTCGACCCGCGCGCCGCCACGGCCCGCGAGGGCCGAGACGACGGTGCGGAAGGCCGTCGCGGTGCGGCCGTTGCGGCCGATCACCTTGCCGAGGTCGTCGGGGTGGACCCGGACCTCGAGGATCGAGCCACGACGCAGCTGCTTGTCGCGGACGACGACGTCGTCGGGGTGGTCGACGATGCCCCGCACCAGGTGCTCGAGAGCCTCAGCCAGCACGTCGCTCACGCCTGCTTGTCGGCGTCGGTGCCGGAGGTGTTCTTGCCGGCCTCCTCGGCGGTGACGTTCTCCAGGTCGGCGTTGGCGTCGGCCGCGCCCTCAGGGGTCTGCGACGCCGGGACCTCGGCAGCGGGAGCCTCGGCGGCGGGCGCCTCGGCAGCAGGAGCCGCGGTCTTCTCGGCCTTCTTCTTGGTGGTGGTCGCGGAGCCCTTGGACTCGGCGGACACCTCCTTGAGGGCCTCGTTGAAGATGTCGATCTTGGCGCGCTTGGGCTCCTTGACCTTGAGGGTGCCCTCGGTGCCCGGCAGGCCCTTGTGCTTCTGCCAGTCACCGGTCACCTTGAGGATCGCCTCGACGGCCTCGGACGGCTGGGCGCCGACACCGAGCCAGTACTGCGCCCGCTCGGAGGTGACCTCGATGAAGGACGGCTCCTCCTTGGGGTGGTACTTGCCGATCTCCTCGAGCACCCGACCGTCGCGCTTCTTGCGCGAGTCGACGACGACGATGCGGTACTGCGGCACCCGGATCTTGCCCAGGCGCTTCAAACGAATCTTGACGGCCACGTTTGTGGTGTCTCCTCAGGAATTGTCGTGGGTGAGCGACCCTCGCCAGGTGGGGCACCGGGTCTGGTCGCTCGATGGGCGCTGCGTCGCTCGGATGAGAGGGTCCGGGCGCGCAGGACACGAGGAGAGATTCTGCCAGACGTACGCCGTGCGCCACCAATCCGGTGCGACCCGAGGTCAGGCGGCGTCGAGGCCGATGAAGGCTCGCAGCTCGTCGACCCCGGACACGCGGAGCGGGTGCGGCCCCCGGACGAGGTCCTCGGGCGCGAGGACGAGCGCCTGGTTGAGCGCCAGCTCACCCTCGCGGCGCTTGAGACGGCGGATCCCGTTGGGCCGGTAGCCGAGCTTGCGGGAGACCGCGAGCGAGGCGGGGTTGTCCACGAAGGCGCCCGAGGTGATCGCGGCAGCGTCGAGGTGGTCGAAGGCGAACGCGCAGATCGCCTGGCGCATCGCGGTGCCGATGCCGCGGCCCTGGAACTCCCGACCCAGCCACGACCCGGTCTCACCGGTGCGCGTGACGAGGTAGTCGGAGGTCTCGAAGCCCTGGGTGCCGACGAGGCGACCCTCGTGGAAGACCGCCAGGTGCAGCCCCCACGCCTCGGGGGTGAACTCCGCGCGGGCGCGCCAGTGGTAGGCCGCTGTGTTGCGGGCCAGCCGGTCGCGCGGTGCGTCGGTCCACGGGACGAAGAACGGCATCGCGCCGGGCTCGTGGATGCCCCGCACTGCGAGGTCGCACAGCTCGGGCAGGATCTCGTCGGAGATCCCCCGTAGCACCACCGGACCTGCCTCGATGGTGAGCCCCAGTGGCGGGAAGAGTTCGGCGGCGGTGCTCATGTCCCCATCCTCATCTGCGCCCGCGGCGCGTCACAAACCGGTTCCTCGTGCAACCAACCACCGGGTCGGGCAGTCTCACGGACATGACCGCCGCCCACGTCGAGCCACTCGAGCTGCCGGCCCGGCTCACGGCTCCCCCGCGCCTGACCCAGCGCCACCCGTGGCTGCTCCCCGTGGCGGTCGCGGTGCACCGCGCGCGACGTCGTACGCAGTGGGCGCGCGACGAGTGGTCGGGACGGGTGGTGTGGGCCGAGCGCCGCGACCCCGACGACCTTCCGGTGCGCCTCAAGCAGCACGGGTCACTGCTGCTGCGCGAGCTCGACGCCGACCGGATGCACCTGCAGCACAACAAGGTCACCAACCTGCGGCTGGCGACCTCGCGCACCGACGGGCTGCTCATCGGACCGGGCGAGACGTTCTCGTTCAACCGGGTGGTGGGCAACTGCACGCGCCGCAAGGGCTACCTCGAGGGGATGAGGCTCGCCAACGGGTCCGCCGAGTCGGGAGTCGGCGGCGGCATCTGCCAGCTGGCCAACCTCGTCCACTGGATGGTGCTGCACTCGCCGCTGACAGTCCTGGAGCGCTCCGAGCACTCCTTCGACCCGTTCCCGGACCGCGGCCGCGTTCTCCCCTGGGGCGTCGGCTGCTCCATCGTCTACAACTACGTCGACCTGGTGGTGCGCAACGACACGGAGCACACGTTCCAGCTCCGGACCTCGGTGGGCGCGCGCTACCTGCACGGCCAGCTGCGCACCGACGTCCTGCCGGAGCACGCGTACGCCGTCGAGGCGCGCGGCGAGCAGTTCCTGCGGCGTGACGGACAGGTCTTCCGGCGCAACCAGATCTGGAGGCGGGTCCTCGACCGCAGCGGGCATCAGGTCGGCGAGGAGATGGTCAGGTCGAACTGTGCGCTGGTGGTCTACGAGCCGGGTCCCGGGCTGGAGGTCCTGGACCTCTGAGGAGGTACCTCTGCGGGAGCGGTCCACCTCGCGCCCGGAGCCTCGTACGCCGCGTTCCGGTGCGGGCGCGCGTGGGGCATGGCCCGAAATGACCATGCAGGATGACCGATCCTCGAATGGTCTGGACCAGCGATGGCACGCAGAATCGTGCTCCCAGCTCACCACCACCTCACCTCAGGAGCATCTCGATGAACCGGACGCGGCGACTCACCGCCACCCTCCTCGCGACCGCCGCTTTGGCGGCGCCCTCCGCCCTCGCGACCACGGCCGAGGCCGCGGCGACCACGCCCGGGACGGTCAAGGCGCAGACCAAGCAGCTCCTCAAGGACATCGCGGGCAAGGACGCGCGCCTCGTCCGGCTCTCGACCAGCGAGGCCGTTCAGGGCCTGGCCGACGACACCGAGGCCGCGGTGGTCGCCCAGGTGGCCGAGGCGCGCACCGCCCTCGGCGAGCTCAAGGTCATCGTCGAGGCCGCGGACAGCACCGTCGACACCCGTGCCGCCCGCAAGGACCTGCGCTCCTTCCGCGTGGAGAACTTCCGGATCGTCGTCAACGTCGTCAAGAAGGCGGACGGCCTCGCGGAAGCCGCCGCGACCGACCCCGAGGCCGTCGCGCACCTCGCCGCCGCCGAGGCCGCCGCACTGGAGATCACCGCCACGAGCACCAAGGCCGACATCCGTGCCGTGCGCGCGCACGTGAAGGCCGCGCAGGCCGAGCTCGAGACCGAGACCGACTCCGAGACCGCCTGACCCGCGACCACGTCGAGGGGCGGTCACCCTGCCGGGTGGCCGCCCCTCGTGACGGTTCGGGGGCTCACACCACGCTGGCGCCGCGCAGGACGACGCACGCCGGCGTGCGCAGCACGGACAGGTCCTCGACCGGGTTGCGGTCGTAGACCACGAAGTCGGCCGACGCGCCCTCGGTCAGCCCGTCGACCCCGAGCCACTCGCGCGCCCGCCAGCTCGCGGCCCCCAGGGCTTCATGGGCGGGCATCCCGATCCGCACCAGCGCCTCGATCTCACCGGCGATGTTGCCGTGCCGGCTGATGCCGCCGCCGTCGGAGCCGGCGTAGATCGGCACCCCGGCCTCGTGGGCGGCCATGATGGTGGCCGGCATCCGGGCGTAGAGGTCGGTCATCGTCTCTGCGTAGGCGGGAAACCTCTCCTTCCCGGCCGCCGCGTGCTCGGGGAACTTGTCGAGCTGCATCACCGTGGGCACGAGCCGGGTGCCGCGCGCGACCATGGCGTCGATCAGGTCCTCGGTGAGCCCGGTGCCGTGCTCGATGCAGTCGATGCCCGCCTCGATCAGCCCGGGCAGCACCCCGTGGCCGAAGCAGTGGGCGGTCACCTTCGCACCGTGGGCGTGGGCGGCCTCGATGGCGTCGGCGAACGCCTGTGCCGGGAAGGACGGTGCGAGGTCTCCCTCGTCGCGTGAGATCCAGTCGCCGACCAGCTTGACCCAGCCGTCGCCGTTGCGGGCCTCCTGCGCGGCGTAGGCAGCCAGGTCGGCGGGCTCCACCTCGTGGGCGTAGCCGCGGATGTAGCGCCTCGTGGCGGCGATGTGGCGTCCGCAGCGGATCAGCCGCGGCAAGTCGTCGCGGTCGTGCACCCAGCGGGTGTCGGCGGCCGAGCCAGCGTCGCGGATGAGCAGCGCGCCCCCGTCACGGTCGTCGATCGCCTGCTGCTCGGTGGCCGCCTCGTCCACCGCGCCGAAGTCGTCGAGCCCCAGGTGGCAGTGGGCGTCGACCAGTCCGGGCACGATCCAGCCCTCGGCGACCGTGTCGGCACCGGCCTGCGGTTCGAAGGTGATCCGGCCGTCCACGACGTAGAGGTCGCGGGACTCACCGTCCGGCAGCACCGGTCCGCGGAAGCGCTGGGCACTCATGCGGGTGACGTTACAGCGGGGCGAGCCCCGTGCCGGACTACCTCTTTCTGGGTACGTGGCGCGTTTCGGGTCCCGACGTCAGCCTCGTCTGCCAGCATCCAGCCATGGGTGCCCGGGGGAAGGGTCACGCCGTGGGGAGCGGCGTCCTGTGCGCTGCGCTCCTGCTCGTCTCGGCGTGCGGTGGGGGCGCCGACGCCCGGTGGTCCGAGGAGCCGGCAGGCCAGGTTCTCCTGCCCGACTTCGCCCCCGCGCCCCCGGAGGACATCCACACCAAGCTCTCCGGTGACAGCTGGGCCGTGGAGTTCAGCTCAGCGCTCGTCAACGTCGGCGACGGCGACTTCCACGCCACGGCCGACCAGGGGCTCGACGGCACCTGGACGATGACGCAGGACTTCGAGCACGCCGATGGCGGGGCCAGCCACGAGCCGAGCGACGCGGAGCCGGTGTGGGGCGGTGACGGGCACGAGCACTGGCACGTGAAGCGCTACGTGACCTACCACCTCTACGCGCTCGACGAGGACGGCGCGGAGACGGGAGAGCCCCGCACCGACCACAAGGTCGGCTTCTGCATCTACGACTTCGAGCGCTCCGACCTCGACCTCGGGCCCGACGATGCCGTCTACGAGCGCAAGGGCTGCGGCAGCGAGGACTCCACGCACCTCGTGATGGGGCTCAGCCCGGGGTGGGTCGACTACTACCACTGGAACCTGCCCGGCCAGAGCATCCCCGTCGACGCCCTGTCCGACGGCGACTACCGCATCTACGCGGTCGCGGACGAGGAGGGCGTCTTCCAGGAGGAGACCACCGACAACAACCGCACGTGGGTCGACTTCACCTTGTCCACCGACACGGCGGGCGTGCGCTCGGCCCTCGTGAGTGACGTGGGTCCGCAGCCGGCGTGACCGGCCCTGATCCACGACGCCGTCCTCACCTGTCCTCCATATTGGCGAATCGCCGGTCTCCGACCTCCACCGCTCGCGCCACCGGCGCAGAGTGATGTGTCCAGCCGTGCCCCTGGGGGAACGGCGGGTCAGGCGGCAGGTCGCCGCGCTGACGCAGCGATGAAGGAGCACTCGGATGAAGAACAGAAAATACTGGGTGGTGGGCGCCACCATGGCGCTGGTCACCATCAGCTCGCCAGCAGTCGCCGCCACCCTCAGCAACGGCAGCGGCCAGTCGTGCGGGGACGCCATCGGCGCCTGGCACTTCGTGAACAACCAGACGGGGGGCGCCCCAGCGGGGATGCTGACGGCCACCTTCTCGGACGGCAGCGTGTGGACCGTCGGTCCCACGGCCGTCAACCAGAACGTGCAGCACTTCCACGTCGAGTCGGCCGGGACGCTCGTGAGCGCCACGTCCACCCTCGGCGGGCGTCTGGTGCTCTCCGACTTCTCCTGTGAGGACGACGGCGAGAAGAAGTGACCTGGGGGCTGGACCGGTTCGGGGCGGCGCTCAGATCCGGTCCAGCAGCCAGGACGGACCCACCACCTGTGCGGGCGTGA
Source organism: uncultured Actinomycetota bacterium (assembly GCA_963740115.1). Classification (GTDB taxonomy): domain Bacteria; phylum Actinomycetota; class Actinomycetes; order Propionibacteriales; family Nocardioidaceae; genus Nocardioides. The sequence goes on from CAVUCQ010000003.1 coordinate 219,587, forward strand.
CGTTGGCGGCCAGCGCGCGGTCCGCCGTCACCACCACGACCTGGTCACCGGCATCGGTGGCGCGACGGGCCTGCTCCCGGATCTCGGCGTCGCCGTCCCGAGCGGCGTGCACCGTCGTGACGTGGGCATCACGGCCGGCGCGGACGCCGGCCTTCGCCTGCCCCTCCAGCACGAGCACGATCACGTCGTACGGCGTGTCGGCGATCAGCAGCCGCTCGTGCAGGCGGCGGGCAGCACCCGACCGGTCCTTCCACCAGCCGTCCGGGACGGAGCCGACGACGTTGGCGCCGTCGACGACGAGGACCGAGCTCACGGGCCCATTCTCTCAGGCCCTGGACACCGGCTCGTCCCCGTGGTCACCCGTCCCGCAGGCACCGGTCTCGGTCTCACCAAAGTGCGGTAAGTGCGGTGTCCCTGCCGGACACGAGCACGGTGTCCGCGTGCACTGGTGTCACGACGACGGCACAGGGGTCCATCCATGACTGAGAATCTCGCCAGGAGCACCGGCCCCGCTGCTCCCGGCGTCGCCTCTCGGACCTGGCGGCCCGTGGCACGGAACGACGACTCGGTGACGCTGCAGGACGCCTTGCTTGCGCGAGGGCGCGGCAACTCCCTCAACCTCATCAGGTTGATCCTCGCCAGCATCGTGATCGGCGCACACGCCTGGCCGCTGAGCGGCTCGGGCGCGACGGCGGCCTGGTTCGAGCCGTTCGCGTGGCAGGCCGTCCCCGGGTTCTTCTGCCTGTCGGGATTCCTCATCGCTCGATCGCGGATGAGCCTGGGGCTCGGCCGCTTCATGTGGCACCGCTGTCTGCGCATCCTCCCGGCGTACTACGTCGTGCTGGTGATGGTCGCCTTCGTGGCAGCTCCGCTCTCCACCGTCGGAGGCGGCGTCTGGCGCGCCGACGAGGCGTTCACGTACGTCGTGGGCAACGGCGCCGTGCGGCAGCTCGTGTGGAACATCCCCGGAACGGTCGACGCGATGGCCTGGGACGGGTCGTTGTGGACCCTGTTCTACGAGCTGCTGGCGTACGTGTGTGCCGGACTGCTGCTCGCTGTCCCGCTGGCGCGCCGCCACGCCAGCATGGTGACGCCGCTCCTGCTCGCGTGCTGCGCCGTCGCCGTGTGGTGGAGGGTCGAGCCGGGTGCAGTGAACACGAGCCTCTTCCTGGAGACGATGCGGCTGGGCACCTACTTCCTGGCCGGGATGGTGTTCTACTTCTGGGCGGAGCGGATCAGGCTCGACTGGCGACTGGCAGTGGTGGCCCTCGGACTGGTCGCAGCTGCCTGGGCGGTCGGTTGGCCCGATGTGCTGGGCCCGCTGCCGCTGGCGTACTTCCTGCTGTGGCTCGGAGCCACGGTTCCCGCGAGGTGGGCGCAGCGCAACGACGTCTCCTACGGGGTCTACATCTATGCCTTCCCCGTGGCGGTCCTCGTCGAGTGGTTCATGCCCGGGCTGTCCGTGGCCCAGCACGTCGGTCTCGTGGTGCTGTTCACGGTTCCCCTGGCGTGGGCCTCGTGGCTGATCGTGGAGCGACCCGCCATGCGCCACAAGAACGCTCGGTGGCGACGCCGCGAGACACCACCCGAGCAGATCATGGCCGGAGACCCGCGCGCCTCGGCGGCATGACCTCGTAGCGTCGTTCTCGGACCAGCCGATTCCCGCTACTTCAGGTACTGGGAGAAGTCCTTGGGCAGGTTGAGCTGCTCGGCAGCCTTCTCGTAGTCGACCTCGGCGCCGTCCGGGTTGCCGAACGGGTTGCCCGCCTTCTCGGCGGCCGACGCCTGTTCCGCCGCCTTCTGCTGGGCCGCCTTGGCCGGGTTGCCCGAGACCCGCTTCTTGCCCTTCTTGCCCTTGCTCGCCGGCTGCTGGCGGGCACCCGCCCGCTTGCCGCCCGCTCCCGGCAGGCCGGGCATGCCGGGCACTCCGGGCATCCCGCCGCCGCGCGCCATCTGCTCCATCATCTTGCGCGCCTCGAAGAAGCGGTCGACGAGCTGGTTGACGTCGGAGACCTGCCGGCCGGAGCCCTTGGCGATGCGGGCACGGCGGGAGCCGTCGATGATCTTGGGGTTGTCGCGCTCGGCGGGGGTCATCGACTGGATGATCGCCTGGATGCGGTCGATCTCGCGCTCGTCGAAGTTCTCCAGCTGGTCGCGGAACTGACCCATGCCGGGGAGCATCCCCATGATCTTGGTCATCGAGCCGAGCTTGCGGATCTGCATCATCTGCTGGAGGAAGTCCTCCAGCGTGAAGCCGCCCTTGGTGGCCAGCTTCTCCGCGGCCTTGAGCGACTGCTCGGAGTCGAAGGCCTTCTCCGCCTGCTCGATCAGGGTGAGCATGTCGCCCATGTCGAGGATGCGCGAGGCCATCCGGTCGGGGTGGAAGAGGTCGAAGTCGGTCATCTTCTCGCCGCTGGCGGCGAACATGACCGGCTTGCCGGTGATCGAGCGGATCGAGAGCGCGGCACCACCGCGGGCGTCGCCGTCGAGCTTGGTCAGCACCACGCCGTCGAAGCCGACGCCGTCGAGGAACGCCTGGGCGGTGGTGACCGCGTCCTGGCCGATCATGGCGTCGACGACGAACAGCACCTCGTCGGGCTGCACGGCGTCGCGGATGTCGGCGGCCTGCTGCATGAGCGTCGCGTCGACACCAAGGCGACCGGCGGTGTCGATGATGACGACGTCGTGGAGCTTGCGCCGGGCCTCCTCGATGGAGGCGCGGGCGACGTCGACGGGGTCGCCGGTGCCGTTGCCGGGCTCGGGCGCGAAGACGGGGACGCCGACGCGCTCACCGTTGACCTGGAGCTGCTGGACGGCGTTGGGTCGCTGCAGGTCGGCGGCGACCAGCATCGGGGTCTTGTCCTGCTCCTTGAGCCACAGCGCGAGCTTGGCCGCGAGCGTCGTCTTGCCGGCTCCCTGGAGGCCGGCGAGCATGATCACGGTCGGCCCGGACTTGGCGTAGCGCAGCCGGCGGGTCTCCCCGCCGAGGATCGTCACGAGCTCCTCGTGGACGATCTTGATGATCTGCTGGGCGGGGTTGAGGGCGCCGCTGACCTCCTCGGAGCGGGCCCGCTCCTTCACCGCACCGACGAACTCCTTGACGACCGGCAGCGCGACGTCGGCCTCGAGCAGCGCGATGCGGATCTCGCGTGCGGTGGCGTCGATGTCGGCCTCGGACAGCCGGCCCTTGCCCCGCAGGTTCTTGAAGGTGTCGGCAAGGCGGTCGGAGAGTGTGGCGAACACGGTGTGGTCAGTCCTCAGGGTCGATCTCGGCTGTCGAACAATCGTGGAGCGTGTGGGCATCCCACAGTCGGGCCCAGCCTAACGGTCGGGAGGAGAATGACCGGATCGAGCAGGCTCGGGAACCGCGGGACCACCTCGGGTGTCGTGATGGCGAGGGGCCGACTCGACGGGAGGCGAGCAGTGCGCGCACCGGACCTGATCGACGAGCTGTACGACGCGTCGTACGGCCGGCTCGTCGTGCAGATGCTGGCGCTGTGCGGCAACCAGGCCGACGCCGAGGACGCAGTGCAGGAGGCGTTCGTGCAAGCGCTGCGCCACCCCTCACGGCTGGGGCGGGTCGATCGCCCCGAGGCATGGCTGCGCACCGTCGCCCGCAACCATCTCCGCAACCGGTGGCGGCACGGCAACGTCGCGAAGCGGCTGCTCGTCCAGGTGCCCGGGCCGCGGGCGACCCTGGACCTCGGCCCCGACCACGTCGCCCTGGTCTCCGCCCTGCAACAGCGCCGACTGGCGGTCGTGGACCGAGGACTGGCCGTCGTGGCCGGTTGCCTGACCTACCCCTCCAGCGCCCGCCGTACGGCGTGAGCGGCCGTGGCGGCGCGCTCCTCCGTGGGACGCACGCCGCCGAGCTCCTGCACGTAGAACACGTCGACCGCCTGCGGGCCCAGCGTCGAGACGTGCGCGGAGGCGACGGTGAGCCCCAGCCCTGCGAGCGTGGTGAGCACGCGGTGGACCACCCCGGGGCGGTCGGACGTACGGATCTCCAGCACCAGCGAGGCGCGGGAGGCGTCCGGGCGCACCTCCACGATCGGCGGCAGCTCGTCCGCACCGCGTGCGGGAAGGTCCGGGAAGCGTTGGCTGCCCTCCACCACCCGCCGGATCCGGTCGCGGACGACGGTCGCGTCGAGGTAGGCGTCCGGCACCTCCCACGAGCTCACGCCCCACTCCCCGTCGCCGTCGACCTGCGCCCACGCCCGGGCGGCGTGCACGGGGACGCGCAGGGCGGCGAGCCCCCCGGCGACGTCGGCGAGCAGGCCCACCCGGTCCGCGGCGACCACGGTGACGGTCGCACCGGCCCCGTGCGGGGCGACCTCGACGGAGATCGCGCCGGGCTCACGGCGTACGACGTCGGGGACGGGGAGCGCGTCGACCGGCACGACGTGGGAGATCTCCGCACCCAGCGCGTGACCCGCGCGCGATACGAGCCGGTCGATCAGGGAGGCGCGCCACGTGGTCCAGGCGGGCGAGGCGGTGGCTCGGGCATCCGCCTCGGTGAGGGCACGGAGCAGCTCGAGGCTGGCGCCGTCGGGCACGTGGGTGAGCAGCTCGGCCGTGGTGGCCGGGTCGTCGGGATCGCGCGTGGTGGCGAGGGTGGCCAGCAGCAGGTGCCAGCGGACGAGCGACGCGACGACCTCGGCGTCGAGGTCGGTGAAGCCCATCCGGGCCACGACCTTGCGGGCCACGGGCTCGCCGGCGACCGAGTGGTCGTGCAGCGAGCCCTTGCCGATGTCGTGCAGCAGCGCGGCGACCAGCAGCAGGTCGGGGCGCCGGACCCCGCGGATCAGCGCGCCGGCCTCCGCGCAGGTCTCCACGACGTGGCGGTCGACGGTGAACCGGTGGATCTCGGACGCGTGCGGCAGCAGGCGGATCTGCTCCCACTCCGGCAGGAACGTCTCGATGCCGTCGACCTCGTCGAGGGTCTCCCAGACCGGCAGCAGGCCGGGCCCGCTGGCCAGCAGCCTGACGAGCGCGTCGCGGGCCGGCGCGGGCCACGGCACCGGCAGCGCGGCGCCCTCGCGCACCAGCCGGGCGGCGGTCGTGGGAGCGAGCACCACGTCACGGCTGGCGGCCTCGGCGGCTGCCCGGAGCAGCAGCGTCGGGTCCTCCGCCGGCTTCGTGCCGGCGTCGAGCACCACCTCGCCGCGGGAGATCGCGATGCCCGGAGCCACGCGCTCGAGGGCGGGCGTACGTCGGCCCTTCTCCCCCGCGGTCCGTGCCACCACCGCGTCCGTGCGCCGCCAGGCGAGCCGCGACAGGTGGGCGATGCGTCGGCCGAGGGAGCGCACGTGGCGCTGTGCCGCCTCGGCGTCGGCGAGGTCGAGGCGGTCGGCGAGCGGTCCCCACATCTCCGGCGGGATCCTGTCGCTGGGGCGACCCGCCAGGTCGTGCACCTCGTCGCGCACGTCGAGCAGCATCTGTCGTGCCGCCTCCAGCGCCGGCGTGGAGGCGTCGACCAGCCAGCTGGCCTCGATCGCCTTGAGCACGCCGGCGTCGCGCAGGCCGCCCTCGGCCTCCTTCACGTCGGGCACCGAGGCGTGGGCGAGCTCGCCGGTCACGTCGTGGCGCTTGTGGGTCAGCGCCTTCAGCTCGGGCAGCCGCGTCCTGGCCTGCCGCCGCCAGTCGGCGAGCATCGTGGTGCGCAGGCGCAGGGTGAGCCCGGGGTCGCCGGCCAGGTGGCGGGTGTCGAGGAGTCCCAGTGCGACGCGCAGGTCGGCGGCCGCCTCCAGCACCTGGCTCATCGAGCGGACCGAGTGGTCCAGGCGGCGCCCGGAGTCCCACAGCGGGTACCAGAGCGCGCTGCCGAGCTCGCCGAGGTCGACGTCGTCGTCGTGGACGAGGACCACGTCGAGGTCGGAGTGCGGGGCCAGCTCCCCGCGCCCGTAGCCGCCGACCGCGACCAGGGCCACCCCGGTGACGGGCCCGGCGGAGGCGGCGTACGCCTGCCGGCAGAGCTCGTCGGCCGAGGTGGCCCTGGTCTGTCGTCCTGCTGTGGTCATGCGGTCACTGCCCCGAGAGGGTCGCCATCAGAGCGCGGACGCGTCCTGCTCGCCCGTCCGGACCCGTACGACGGTGTCGACCGGGCTGACCCAGACCTTGCCGTCGCCGATGCGACCGGTCTGCGCGGTCTTGACGATGATCCCGACCACGTCGTCGGAGTCGGCGTCGTCGACCACGATCTCGATGCGGATCTTGGGCACGAGCGCGATGTCGTACTCGGCACCGCGGTAGACCTCGGTGTGCCCCTTCTGCCGGCCGTAGCCGCTGACCTCGGAGACCGTCATGCCGGCGACCCCGAAGGTCTCGAGCGCCTCACGGACGTCCTCCCACTTGTGCGGCTTGATGACCGCGGTCACGAGCTTCATGCCTTGACCCCTTCCGTGCTGGTCGTCGAGGTGCTGGTCGTGGCGGTGCTGGCGGCGAGGATGCTGCTGCCGCCGCTGGTCCCACTGTGCAGGTCGTAGGCGGTCTCACCGTGGGCGGCGAGGTCGATGCCGTTGACCTCGTCCTCCTCGTCGAGGCGCAGGCCCATCGTGTACTTCAGGGCCAGGGCGATGACGGTGGTGAGGATCCCCGAGTACAGCACGGCCACCAGCACACCGAGGGCCTGGTCGCCCAGCGACGCGAACCCGCCGCCGTAGAGGAGGCCGTCGACGCCGCCGGCGCCCGCGGAGGTGGAGAAGACACCGATCAGGAGGGTGCCGATGATGCCGCCGACCAGGTGGACGCCCACCACGTCGAGCGAGTCGTCGTAGCCCAGCTTGTACTTCAGGCTGACGGCCCAGGCGCAGACGGCACCGGCGACGAGGCCGATGACCACCGCCCCTCCGATGTTCACCGCCCCGGCTGCGGGAGTGATGGCGACCAGGCCCGCCACGATGCCGGAGGCGGCGCCCAGCGAGGTGGCCTTCCCGTGCAGCAGCCGCTCGAGGAGCAGCCAGCCGAGGATGGCGGCGAAGGTCGCCAGCGTCGTGTTGGCGAAGGTCCGCCCGGTCTCGGAGTAGAACTGCGAGAGGAAGGCGTCGGGGTCCTCGTCGAAGGTGGTGCCGAAGACGATCGAGCCCACGTTGAAGCCGTACCAGCCGAGCCACAGCATGCCGGCGCCCAGCATGGTCAGCGTCAGGTTGTGCGGACGCATCTGCTCCCGCGGCCAGCCGATGCGCTTGCCGAGCAGCAGGACCAGCACGAGCGCCGCGATGCCCGCGTTGATGTGCACAGCCGTACCGCCCGCGTAGTCCTGCGCGCCGATGCGGCCGCAGATGAGCGAGTCGTCGGTGCAGCTGAACACCATGTGGGCCATCGGGAAGTAGACGATGACGGCCCACAGCGGGACGAAGACCAGCCAGGCGGAGAACTTGAGCCGGTCGGCGACCGCGCCACTGATCAGCGCTGCGGTGATGATCGCGAACGTCATCTGGAACATGACGTAGATGTAGTTGTCGGTGCTGACGCCCTCGAGCCAGAACAGCTCGAAGGGGTTGGCGAAGAAGGTGCCGTCACCACCGAAGCCCATCGACCAGCCGACGGCGACGTAGAGGATGCCGACGACGGGAGCCGCGATGAACGACATCATGATCATGTTGAGCACGGACTTCGACCGTGACATGCCGCCGTAGAACAGGGCCAGCGCGGGCACCGTCATCATCAGGACGAAGGCAGTCGCCACCAGCATGAAGGCGTAATAGCCGTCCACAGGACCTCCAGGAAACGTACGGGGTGGGCCACCGGGCCATGACGCCGGTGTCATGCGGTGGTCCACGTGTTGCCCCGGAGCCTGCGCGCCCGACGTAACGCCTGCGCGCAGAAGATGTTGCGGGCAGGCAACGGAATCGGGTGCCGTGTTACGGGTGTGTGAACACGGGGGCCCGGGAGCCTGCCTTGTTAGGGTTCGGCCGTGTCCAGACTGGCCGTGATGGCGCACTTCGACGTCGCCGGGGAGCTGCGACCTCACGTGCGTGGACAGGTGGAGGCCCTGGCCGCCTCGGTCGACACCCTGCTGGTCTGCACGACCGCCCAGCTGCAGGACTCCGCCCGCGCGTGGCTCTCGGAGCGGGCGGTCCTCGTCGAGCGCGCCAACTACGGCTACGACTTCTTCAGCTACAAGGTCGGGCTCGACGCGGCGGGCGACCTGTCGGCGTACGACGAGGTGGTGGTCTGCAACGACACCTACGTCTTCGCCCTCGACTCCTACGACCCCGTCTTCGAGTCGATGGCCAGCCGTCCGTGCGACTTCTGGGGCCTCACGGCCGCCGAGCGCGTCGCACCGCACATCCAGTCGTTCTTCGTCGCCTTCCGTCCGTGGGTGGTCGGCTCCCGGGCCTTCACGACCTTCTGGGAGGAGATGGAGCCGATCTCCAAGCGCCGCCAGGTGATCCGGCGCTACGAGGTCGGCATGTCGCGCCGGCTCTACGACGCCGGCTTCTGCTCCGACACCTACTTCGTGGAGACCCCGGAGGACCAGCGCATCGCCCGCGAGCGGATGCGGTGGTGGGCGGCGCACCGCTCCCACTTCCCGCGCACCCGCGCGGAGGTCCGCGAGTGGCGTGAGCGCGCCAACGAGCCGTGGAACCCCGCCCGGAGCCTGGCGGACCGGGTGCTCGACAACGCGCGCCTCCCGTACGTGAAGATCGACACCCTGCGCTACGACCCCTACAACCTCGACGCCAAGCGGCTGCTGGAGCTCTGCGAGCGCCGGTTCCCGCAGCGCTTCGACGGGGTGCGTGAGTTCCTCGAGGAGACCGCGCAGCACTACCCGCTGCGCGACACCGAGCGGCTGCTGCCGACCCCGCTGGCCCTCGAGCCGCTGTTCCCCCGCGTGAGGTACTCCGATGCGCGGTGAACGTCGCCAGCAGGTGAGGTTCGACGACGCCGAGGAGGTCCTGGTCGAGTCCGGGCTGGTCGACACCGCCTACGTCGGGGCGCAGCTCGGCACCACGTTCGACGGCGTCCACGAGGCCGCGCGCGCGGTCGTCCAGGCCGGCGACGTGTCCCCCCACCCGCTGTTCGAGGCGCAGTGGATCGGGCGACGCCGCTCGTGGCAGCGCCTGGGCCAGCACCCCGTCCTCTGGTACGTCTCCGAGCGGCGGCGGCGCAACCGCATCGCCCCCCACCCGCTGGTCGACCCCCGCGTGATCTTCGCGGCCCATCCGGAGGCCCGCCACCACCCCTACGGAGCACTGTCCTACTGGCTCTCCGTCTCCGGGCCGGGCACCGCGCTGCCGACGCGGATCCTGCCCAAGAAGGTCTCCTGGGGCACCTACCGAGCCGCCGCCATCGAGGCCGCCGCTGCCTGGCGGGCGGAGGTCGTGCTCGAGCGGCCCGGGCTGGTGGGCCCGGCACCGGCCCTCCCGGCCACCCTCGGCACGTCCCCGGCGGTCACCGTCGTGATGGCCCCGCAGGACGCCGGACCCCTCGTGCGCGCGACCGTGGCCTCGCTCCAGGCGCAGACCTTCACCGACTGGCACCTGGTCGCGGTGGACCGCGGCTCCCTCGACGACACGGCGGCCGTCCTGCAGGGCATGGCCGCCTTCGACGACCGGATCACGCTCGTCCGCGAGTCCCGCTGCGGGCACGCACGTGCGCTCAACGTGGCGCTCGAGCACAGCACTGCCGAGCACGTCGCCTTCCTCCCGCTGGGTCGCGAGTGGCTCCCGGAGATGCTCGGCGAGCTGCTGGCCCATGCCCACCACACCGGCTCCGCGGCGGTGCTGGCCGGTGTCGGAGCGGTCGGTCGCGACCGGGCGGAGCTGGTGGGTGGTCGCCCGGTCGACCTCGCGACCGCGCTGCTGCGGCGCGCCGCGATCAAGGACGTCGGCGGCTTCGACGAGAGCCTCGGCGGGTCGGCCGAACGCGACCTGGTGCTGCGGCTCACCCGCGAGCACGAGCCGCTCGCGGTCGACGTACCGGTCCTGAAGCGGCCGGAGCAGTCCGCCACCGGCTTCGGTGACGACTGGGACTCCGTCGTCCTGGAGCGCCAGCTGGTCGACTGGGACGCGGCGGCTGCCCGCGAGACGTCGGACGACCTGGTCACCCACGTCCTGCCCGTGGGGGTGGAGCTTCGGCGCACGGTCGAGTGGCTGAGCTCGGTGCCGCGCGAGGGTTCGGAGCTCATCCTGGTGGGGGTCCGGCTCCGTCGCGCCCACCACCTGATGGCTGCCTCGATCGCGGCGATCATCTCGGGGGCGCGGTTCGTGTCCGTCCCCGCCGGCGTCTCCACGTCGGCCGCCACCAACATCGGCATCTCCCAGGCGGCGGGCAGCACCGTCCTGCTGGTCCGGCCCGAGGCGATGCCGCCCCGCCAGCCGATCGCCGAGCGCCTGGCGGAGGTCGCGCACGAGGCGGGCGTGGCGGTGGCCCAGCCGCTCGTGGTCGACCTCGACGGCGTGGTGCTCAGCGCCGGCGCCCGCTTCGGCCCGGTCAACCCCCACCCCGAGCTGTTCCTCGCCGGTCTGCCGACCAGCGACGCCGTACGCATCGGTCAGTGCGAGGTCGCCGCTCCCGCCGCGCCGCTGGTGGCGCTGCGCACCGACGCGGCCGTCGCGCTGCGCGGGCTCGACCCTCGGTTCCACTCCGTCCTCGCGGAGACCGACCTCGGGCTGCGCGCCCGGCAGTCAGGGTTGGGCGGATCGGTCGTCGTGCCGGAGACCGTGATCACCTCGCGCACGCCGTACGCCTCCGACGACGAGCTCATCGGCGCGATGGCGTCCCTCCGCGCCGGCTCGGTCCCTCCGCCACCCGACCGCGCGCCCGAGCTGCTCCTCGATGCCGGGCTGGAGGTGACCGACCAGCGCAACCGCCGCATCTCGGCCGACCCGGAGCACCGGGACGCTCCGTCCGTGCTGGTCCCCGAGCTGGTGGTGCGCCCCGTGCAGGGGATCCACGAGTCCCCGCCGCGCCTCAGGTGGGCGATCGACATCGCCGCGCCGGCCGCCTCCCGGGGTGATCGCTGGGGCGACACCTACTTCGCCCGGTCGCTCGCCGACGCCCTCGAACGCCGCGGCCAGCACGTCGCGACCGACCGGCGCGACGCCCGCCAGCGCGATTCCCGCGACCACGACGACGTCCTTCTCGTGCTGCGCGGGTTGGACCGAGTTTCGCCCCGGCCGGGGCTGCTCAACGTCGAGTGGATCATCAGCCACCCCGACATGATCAGCCCCGAGGAGGTCGCCGGCTACGACCTCGTCTACGCCGCCAGCACCAGCTGGTCGGCCCGGATGACTCGCGAGTGGGGCACCTCGATCAAGCCCCTGCTGCAGTGCACCGACACGCGTTGGTTCCACCCCGACCGGGCCGAGCCCGACACCGGCCCGCAGGTGCTGTTCGTCGGCAACTCGCGCGGGGTCTACCGCTACGCCGTCCGCAGCGCGATCGCCATCGGCGCGGACCTGACGCTGCACGGCAACGACTGGACGGAGTTCGTCGACCGCGAGCAGATCGCGTCCGGCGGCGTGGCCAACGAGGAGGTGGGTGCGCTCTACGCCTCGGCCGGCGTCGTCCTCAACGACCACCACCTCGACATGCGCCGCGACAGCTTCGCCTCCAACCGGCTCTTCGACGCCGCAGCGTGCGGCGCGAGGATCCTGAGCGACCGGATCGACGGGCTCGAGGAGACGTTCTCCGGCCTGGTGCTGCCCTTCGACAACGAGCACGAGCTGGCCCGGCTGGCGGCCCCGCCCTACGACGCCTTCCCCGACAACGCCACGCGCCGCCAGATCGCGACGCGGATCATCGCCGAGCACAGCTTCGACAAGCGCGCCGAGACGCTGGTGGACGACGCCGTACGCCACCTGCTCGCCCGCCGCTGAGCTGACGCTTGTGCACACGCACGACCCGCCGAGCTGACGCTTGTGCACACGCACGACCCGCCGAGCTGACGCTTGTGCACACGCGCATCGTGCACGAGCGACAGGTCGGGGCGTCTGCCGCGTGCACAAGCGACAGGTCGGGGCGTCTGCTGCGTGCACGAGCGTCAGGTCGGGACGTCCGCCGCGTGCAGAAGCGACAGGTCAGCCGAGGAGGGCGTCGACGAACGCCGCGGCGTCGAAGGGCGCCATGTCGTCGGCTCCCTCGCCGAGCCCGACCAGCTTGACGGGGACGCCGAGCTCCCGCTGCACCTGCACCACGATGCCGCCCTTGGCGGACCCGTCGAGCTTGGTGAGGACGATGCCGGTCACGTCGACGATCTCGCTGAAGACCCGGGCCTGGATGAGGCCGTTCTGGCCGGTCGTGGCGTCGAGCACGAGCAGCACCTCGGTGACCGGGGCCTGCTTCTCGATGACCCGCTTCACCTTGCCGAGCTCGTCCATCAGGCCGGCCTTGTTCTGCAGGCGTCCGGCGGTGTCGACGAGCACCGTGTCGACGCCGTCGTCCATGCCCTGCTTGACCGCCTCGAAGGCCACGCTGGCGGGGTCGCCGCCCTCGGGACCGCGGACCACCTGCACGCCCACGCGTTCGCCCCAGGTGGCCAGCTGGTCGACCGCGGCGGCGCGGAACGTGTCGGCCGCGGCCAGCGTCACCGACAGGTCCTCGGCGACCAGGATGCGGGCGATCTTGCCGACGGTGGTGGTCTTGCCGGCCCCGTTGACCCCGACCACGAGGACGACGCCGGGCTTGCCGTCGGCACCGGTGACCTGCACGCGACGGTCCATGTCTGTGCCCACGAGTCTCGACCAGCTCCTCGCGCAGCACCGCACGGGGGTCGGGCCGCTGGCCGCCCTCGACCCGCAGTCGGGTGCGCAGCCTCTCGACGAGGGCCTGGGTGGGCGCGACGCCGATGTCGGCGGACAGGAGAGTGTCCTCGATCGCCTCCCAGGTGTCCTCGTCGAGCTTGTCGCGGCTGAGGAGTGCGAGCAGCCCCTTGCCCAAACCGCCCTGCGACCGGGAGAGCCGCTGGCGCAGGCGCACCAGGCGGGAGGCCGTACCCTCCGGCCTCTCGAGCGTCGGGGCCTCGGCCGTTGCGACCCCGGTCCCGACCGCCGGCTCCGGCGGCGCCCCGGTGACGGTGTCGGTCTCCGTCGGGGGCGGGACGATGACGTCCGTACGCCCCGCCGGCGGCTTGGCACCGCGGCGTCTTCCGGCGGTCAGCAGTCCGGCCAGCGTGAGCACGCCGACGACCGCGATGCCGATGATCAGATAGAGCCAGTCACCCATGGCGCCATCCAATCAGAGGCGCGTGAGGCGCTGCAGCCGGGTGATCACCGGCTGTCGGCGACGCGGCCGGACCTCCTTCGAGCCGGGCGCGCAGGGCGTCGCGCGTGGCCGCGAGGCGGTCACCGCGTGCGCGGGCACGGACGAGCTTGACCTGCACGTCCGACAGCTCGGCCAGCAGCGCGTCGAAGGCAGCGGTCAGCCCCGAATCGGTCCCACCGGCCATCATCGGAGAAGCCGTGCCCCGACCCGGGCTCGCGATCCACACGACCTCGTGGGGCATGAGCTTGAACCACTGCACGGCCGCCTCGCCCAGCAAGGCCGGGGGCGTCACCCGGACCGACGACAGGCCGGCGGCCGAGAGCCGGTTGTCGAAGTCGTCGCCGTACCAGCGGACGTGGTCCCGCTGGCCGAAGCGCCGCTCGCGCTCCTCCGGCGAGGTGGAGAGGTCCTCCTCGGTCGCGACACCCACTCTGATCGGCACCTCGAGCAGGGCGATGCCACGAGGGCTGAGCACCCGGGCGATCTCGCGCATCGCCTCGCAGTCATCGGGCACGTGCTCGAGCACGTGGTAGCAGACCAGCAGGTCCACGGACCGGTCGCGCAGAGGCAGCCGATCTATGCTGGCCAGGGCGTCGACGTCGCGGGCGTCGTAGCCGGCGTCCAGGCTGATCCGCGTGCGCGCCCCCAGCCGTTCGAGCAGTCGCGTGGACTGCTTCGAGGGCGCGATCTCGACCACCAGGTCGAGGTCGCGCAGGCGCGGCGCCAGCGTCCCGAGCAGCAGGGACAGGAACCGGTGCCGCTCGAGGCTGCCGCACTTGGGACACCTCGCGTCCGGGCGCCCGTCGGGACCGGAGCGGAAGGGCCGGTGTGCCCTCGCGTCGCATGCGGCGCAGTAGCTTCCCGGGACGTCCGTGCGTGGACCGGTCACATGAGGCAGGCTAGTGCGCGGACCCGTCGAGCGGCGGTGCCGCGCCGAGGTGGCCGCCGGATGCGATCAGACGCGGGACTCGGAGTCCTCGAGGGTGGGGAGGGAGTCGACGCCCCTGCGCATCGCGTCGCCGAGCTGCGGCACGACGGGCATCTCCTCGCCGCGGTGCGGGTAGGCGACGTAGACGACGACGGCACCCGCCACGAGCAGGCCGAGGACGAGCATGATCACGATCGCGGTCATCAGGTTCTCCCGAGGGGTGGGGTTGCACGCTGGGTGCACGACCCGTCCACCATGACACAGACGAGGCGGCCCCCGGCCATCGTCGCGGCCGGGGTGTCGCTCACGTCCGCAGCAGGCGTACGACGGCCTCCCGCACGACGTCGGGCATCGGTGTCACCGGCCGAGCCCCGGCGCCACGGGTGTTGTCGACGTAGACGTGCACGAAGCGTCCCTCGGCCGCGGCCTCGTCCGAGGCGCCCTGGAACAGGCCGATGCGGTAGACGATCGAGCTGGTGCCGACCTTGTCGACGACCAGCCCCATCTCGATGGGCTCGGGGAACCCGATCTCGCGGAAGTAGCGGCACCCGGTCTCGGCGACCACGCCGATCTGCGGCAGCGCGCGGACGTCGACCCCGGTCGCGTCGTAGAGGTAGGCGTTGACCGCGGTGTCGAAGAGCTCGTAGTAGGTGGCGTTGTTGAGGTGGCCGTAGGCGTCGTCGTCGCGCCAGCGCGTGGTGGCGGTGCGCCAGGCGACGTAGTCGTCCCGGGTGGGCCTCGCCTGGGCCATCAGGCCGACTCGGCGTCGCGGAGGCGTTGGGAGATCACGGCCGAGACGCCGTCGCCGCGCATGGTGACGCCGTAGAGCGCGTCGCCGACCTCCATCGTGCGCTTCTGGTGGGTGATGACGAGGAGCTGGGAGTTCTCCCGGAGCTCCTCGTAGATCTCCAGCAGCCGGCCCAGGTTGGTGTCGTCGAGCGCCGCCTCCACCTCGTCGAGGATGTAGAACGGCGACGGTCGGGCCTTGAACAGCGCGACCAGGAACGCCACCGCGACCAACGAGCGCTCACCGCCGGAGAGCAGGGAGAGCCGCTTGACCTTCTTGCCGGGCGGTCGTGCCTCCACCTCGACACCGGTGGACAGCATGTCGCCGGGGTTCGTCAGCACGAGCCGGCCCTCGCCACCGGGGAACAGCCGCGCGAAGGTCGAGTCGAACGCCTTGCTCACGTCGGCGTAGGCCTCGGTGAAGACCTGCTCCACCCGGGCGTCGACCTCGCGGACGATGTCGAGGAGGTCCTTGCGGGTGCGCTTGAGGTCCTCGAGCTGCTCGGTGAGGAACTTGTGCCGCTCCTCCATCGCCGAGAACTCCTCGAGCGCGAGCGGGTTGACCCGGCCCAGCATCGAGAGGGAGCGCTCGGCCGTCCGGAGCCGCTTGACCTGCTCCTCGCGCACGAACGGGACCGGCTCCGGCACCTCCTCGCCGTCGGGCACCTCCCCGGAGAACGGGACCAGCGTGGTGGGGCCGTAGTCGGAGACCAGCCCGTCGGGGTCGAGCCCGAGCTCCTCGAGCGCACGCTCCTCGAGCTGCTCGATCCGCATCTTCTGCTGGGTGCGGGCCATCTCGTCGCGGTGCACGGAGTTGACCAGCTCGTCGTGCTCGCGGCCGAGGTCGCGCAGCGAGGTGCGCACCGCCATGAGCTGCTGCTCGCTGCCCTGCCGCGACTCCTCGACGGCGGCCCGCTCGTCGGCGGCCAGCATCACGGAGCGCTCGAGCTGGTGGAGGACGACCCGTACGGCGACGGAGACCGCCTGGGCCGCACGGCCCTCGCGGATCAGGCGCTCGCGCCGCTCGGCGGCGCGGGCCCGCGACTCGCGCTCCGCCTGGGCGGCGCGCAGCAGGGAGTCGGCGCGGCCGTGCAGGGCGCGGGCGCGCTCCTCGGCCGTGCGCAGCGCCAGCCGGGCGTCCATCTCGCCCTGACGCGCCTCGCGGGCCGCCTCCGCGAGCCGCTCACGCTCGGAGGTGTCGGGCTCCTCGTCGGTGACGTCCTCGGCCGCAGCCAACCTGGCCTCCAGGTCGGCCAGCCCGGCGAGGTCGGCCTCGCGGGCCTCGGTGGCCGTGGCGATGGCTCGCTCGAGGCGGTCGGCCTCGCCCTTCGCGGCGCGGGCCTGCGAGCCGTACTGGCCGAGCTCCTCGGCCACCGCGGCCAGAGTCGCGTCGGACTCGTGGAGCTTGGCCAGCGCGACGTCGACCCGCTTGAGGGTGTCGTGGCGGACCGCCTCGAGCCGCGAGATCTCGAAGCCGAGGCGCTCGGTGGTCGCGGTCGCGTCGGCGAGCCGGGTGCTGGCCTCGTCGAAGGCCGCCTGGATCTCGATCAGGCTCGGCTGGCTGCTCGAGCCGCCGGCCGCGAAATGGCTGCCGAGAAGGTCGCCCTCGCGGGTCACCGCCACCACGTCGGGCAGCTCGGCGACCAGGCGACGCGCGGCCGGGAGGTCGTCGACGACCGCGACCTGGTGCAGCAGCCGCACGAGAGCGGGGCGTACGTCGTCGGGCGCGAACACCACGTCGACGGCGTAGGTGGCACCCTCCGGGAGGTCCGGCCAGTCGCGGTCGCCCTGCGGCGCGCCGCCGAGCAGCAGCCCCGCTCGGCCGAGGTCGTCGTCCTTCAGGTGGCCGATGGCCCGTACGGCAGCCTCGGAGTCGGCGACCACCACCGCGTCGGCGGCGCTCCCGAGGGCGGCGGCAATGGCGGCTTCGTAGCCGTGGTGGACGTCGAGCAGCGCCGCCACGGAGCCCCGCAGCCCGCTGACCGTGTCGGTGGCGGCGAGGAGCGCGCCGGCGCCGTCCTTGCGGTTGAGGCCGAGCTCGAGGGCGTCGCGTCGCGCGATCAACCCGGCCCGGTCGCGGTCGGTCTGCTGCGCGTCCTCGCGGGCCCTGGCCAGCTGCTCCTCGACCTCGTCGAGGGCGGCGACTGCCTCCTCGTGCTCGGAGTCGAGGCCCTCCTCGCCGGCATCGAGGCCGGCGACCCTGGTCTCGAGGGCGGTGAAGTCGCGCTGTGCGCGCTCGGCGCGGGTGGCGGCGTCCTCACGGGCGTCGGTGAGGCGGCGGATCTCCGCGTCGGCGGCCTCGGCGCGGGACTTGAGCGCGTTGACCTGACCTGTGAGGCGGGCGAGTCCCTCGCGCCGGTCGGCCGCGGCGCGCTGCAGGCCGACGATGCGCCGCTCCTCCTCGGCCGCGGCCTCCTCGGCGGCCCGCCTGTGGACCACCGCGGCGTCGAGCGCGTCGCGGTGCCGCTCGACCTGCTCGGCGATCTCGGCCTCCTGGAGGCGTACGCGCTCGCCCTGCGCCTCGAGGTCGTCGGGGTCGCGCCCGGAGTCGACCGTGTCGCCCTCCGCCGCTCCGGCGGCGTTGCGGATCCGCTCGTCGGCGAGCGAGGCGGTGCCGCGGAGGCGCTCCTTCAGCCCGGACAGCGCGAACCAGGTCTCCTGGGCGGCGGCCAGGCGCGGCAGGTCGTCGCGCAGGGCCGCCTCGAGCCGGGCCTCCTTCTCGCGGGCGGCGGTGATGGCCGCCTCGACCTCCTCGCGACGCTGCAGCAGGATCGACTCGTCCGCCATCTCCTGGTCGAGGGCGGTGCGGGCGGTGACGAGGTCGTCGGCCAGCAGGCGGGCCCGGGCGTCGCGTACGTCGGCCTGCACCGTGGCGGCCTGCCGGGCGACCTCGGCCTGGCGCCCCAAGGGCTTGAGCTGGCGGCGGATCTCGGTCAGCAGGTCGGCGAGCCGGGTCAGGTTGCCGTCGGTGGAGTCGAGCTTGCGGAGCGCCTTCTCCTTGCGCTTGCGGTGCTTGAGGACGCCCGCGGCCTCCTCGATGAAGCCGCGGCGGTCCTCGGGGGTCGCGTGGAGGATCGAGTCGAGCTGGCCCTGCCCGACGATCACGTGCATCTCGCGGCCGATGCCGGAGTCGCTGAGGAGCTCCTGCACGTCGAGGAGACGGCAGCCGTGACCGTTGATGGCGTACTCCGAGCCGCCGTTGCGGAACATCGTGCGACTGATCGTGACCTCGGCGTAGTCGATCGGCAGCGCGCCGTCGGTGTTGTCGATGGTCAGCTGCACCTCCGCGCGACCGAGGGGCGGACGGCCGGAGGTGCCGGCGAAGATGACGTCCTCCATCTTGCCGCCGCGCAGGCTCTTCGCGCCCTGCTCGCCCATCACCCAGGCCAACGCGTCGACGACGTTGGACTTGCCCGACCCGTTGGGGCCGACAATGCAGGTGATGCCCGGCTCGAGCTGCAGCGTCGTGGAGGACGCGAAGGACTTGAACCCCTTGAGGGTCAGGCTCTTCAGGTACAACTCAGGCTCCTCACCGGGTCAGGACCGTGTCCTCTGCATCTGGGCCACTGAAGACTGGGGAAGTCAGCGCGGCACACCCTACCCGCGGCTGCTCCGCTGTCGCGGGAGGCTCAGAGGTCGCGCTTCATCTGTTGCGCGGTGACGGCGTATCCGAGGGACTCGTAGAGCCGGATCGCCGCCGTGTTGTGGCCGAAGACGTTGAGCGACATCGTCGTCGCCCCCAGGTCACGAGCCGCGTCGTGCAGCGCCTCCATCAGCCGGCGGCCCCACCCCTCGCCGCGGCGGGTGGCGTCGACCTGGATGTCGTAGATCCACGCCGAGGTGCCGGACGCGCGCCGGCGGAGCTCGATCCAGCCGAGGCCGATCCGCTCGCCGGTGCCGGTCTCCGCAGTCCACAGGTGCATGCCCGGGCTGTCGGGACCGTCGGGCAGCAGCTCGGCGAGCTCCGCCTCGGCCCGCTTCGCGGCGGCGTCCGGGTCGAGCTGGCCGGACTCGGCGATCTCCTGCGCGTAGTCGTGCGCGGACCCGGCGCGGTAGGAGGCGTACTCATCGGCCGTCATCGGTCGCAGCCGGAGGGCCTCAGGCACGGCCGAGCACGTCCTGGAGCGCCGCCAGCACGAGCAGCACGGCGTCGGGGCGGGCGTTGCGGCCCATGAGTCCGATGCGCCAGACGCTGGCGGCGTACGCGCCGGCGCCGGCGCCGATCTCGATGCCGTGTCGCTCCAGCAGCTCGCGTCGCACGGCCGCGGAGTCGACCCCGTCGGGCACCTTCACGGTGGTCAGCTCGGGGAGCCGGTGCCCCTCGGCAGCGAACAGCTCCAGCCCCATCGCCTCCAGGCCCGCCTGGAGGGCGTCGCCGGCGGCCTGGTGCCTGGCCCACACGGCGTCGAGGCCCTCCTCGAGGATGCGGGTGAGGCCGGCATGGAGGCTGGCGACCATCGCGGTGGGCGCGGTGTGGTGGTAGGTCCGCTGGCCCTGACCGGCCGCCTCGCCGACGTAGCCGCCGAGCATGCCGAGGTCGAGGTACCACGAGCGCGGCTTCTCCACCCGGCGCGCGAAGGCGCGGTCGTTGATGGTGAACGGGGCCAGGCCCGGGGCGACGCCGAGGCACTTCTGGGTCCCGGCGTAGCCGATGTCGACGCCCCAGTCGTCGGCGCGCAGCTCGATGCCGGCGATCGAGGTGACGGCGTCGACGAGCAGCAGGGCGTCGCTCCCCTGCGCGCGGAGCGCGGTCCCGAGCGCCGCGATGTCGGAGCGCACGCCGGTCGAGGTCTCGGCGTGGACGGCGGCGACGATCGCCGGCGACGGGTGCGATGCGAGGACCCGGTCGACGTCGACCGGCTGCCCCCACTCGTGCTCCACCGCGACCACCTCGGCGCCGCATCGGGCGGCCACGTCCGTCATCCGCTGGCCGAAGAGGCCGTTGACGCCGACAACCACGACGTCGCCCGGGTGGACGGTGTTGACGAAGGCGGCCTCCATGCCGGCCGAACCGGTCGCGCTGAGCGGGAGCGTACGGGCGTTGGAGGTGCCCCAGACCGTGCGGAGCATCTCGCAGGTCTCGTCCATGACCCGCAGGAACTCCGGGTCGAGGTGCCCGAGCAGCGGCTCGGCCAGGGCTCGGGTCGCCTCCGGGTAGGGGTTGGACGGGCCGGGACCGAAGAGGTGGCGCTCGCTGATCATGGTGTCGACCGTAACGAACTCCGCCCGCTCACAGGATCGCGCCGGGGTTGAGGATGCCGGCCGGGTCGAGCGCGTCCTTGACCCGCCTGGTCAACGCCATCACGTCGTCGCCGAGCTGCTCGGGCAGGGCTGCCTTCTTCGTGCGGCCCACACCGTGCTCGCCGGTGATCGTTCCGCCGAGCCGGATCGCGGCCCGCAGGATCTCGTCGAACGCGGCCCGCGCGCGCCGCTCGGAGTCGGCGTCACCCGCCGCGTAGACGATGATCGGGTGCGTGTTGCCGTCGCCGGCGTGGGCGACGACCGGGATCTCCACCCGGTGCTCGACCGCGATCGCGGCGACGGCCGCGAGCAGGTCGGGCAGCAGCGGCACCGGCACGCCGACGTCCTCCAGCAGCAGGGCCCCCCTGGCCTCGACGGCCGGGAAGGCCGCGCGCCGTGCCGCCACGAACATCTCGCCCTCCTGCGGGTCGTCGGTGACCACGACCTCGATGGCCCCGGCCGCCACGCACGCCGCCTCGACGGCGGCGATCTCGGCCACGCGGGCGTCGCCGGCGGCGTCGGACTGGACGACCAGGAGGGCGCCCGCCGCGCGGTCGAGGCCGCGTGGTGAGTAGTCCTCGACCGCGTTGATCGATGCCTGGTCCATCAGCTCCATCATCGACGGCCGCAGCGTGCGGCGTACGGCCACCACCGCGTCGGCGGCGGCCACCACGGAGGCGAACGACGCGACGAGCGTCGCGGGCGGCAGCGGCAGCGGCACCAGCCGCAGGACGGCGCGGGTGACGATGCCGAGCGTCCCCTCGGAGCCGACGAACAGCTTGACCAGCGAGAGCCCGGCGACGTCCTTGATCCGCTTGCCGCCCAGGGTCACGAGGGTGCCGTCGGCCAGCACCACGTCCAGGCCCAGGACGTAGTCGGTGGTCACGCCGTACTTCACGCAGCACAGGCCGCCGGCGTTGGTGGCGACGTTGCCGCCGATGGAGCAGATCTCGTACGACGACGGGTCCGGGGGGTACCAGAGGCCGTGCTCGCGGGCGGCGACCTTGACCTCGGCGTTGAACGCGCCCGGCTCCACGACGGCCACCTGGCAGTCGCCGTCGATCTCGATGGCGCGCATCCGCTCGAGGCTCAGGACGATGCCCCCGTCGACTGCGCTCGCGCCGCCGGAGAGCCCCGACCCGGCGCCGCGCGGCACGACCGGTACGCCGTGCCGGGCCGCCCAGCGCACGGCGGTCTGCACCTGTCCCGCGTCCTCGGGCCGCACGACAGCGACCGGCGTGCCCGCTCCGGTGTCACGGGACCAGTCGAACCGGTAGCCCTCGAGGGTGGCGGGGTCGGTGGCGACCAGCCCCGGCGGCAAGGACTCGACGAGCTCGGCGAGGGCATCCATCCGGTCATCGTGGCACGCGCGTACGCGGTCAGCAGTGGGGCTCGACGTCGACACCCGCGCCTGTCACGCTCGTCGGGTGGACGACGGGGAGAGCGAGAAGGCGCGGGTCGTCGGCATCTTCGACCGCGCCTCGGCGACCTACGACCAGGTCGGGATCGAGTTCTTCGGCACGGTCGCTGCCGAGCTCGTACGACGGACCGGTCCGCGCGCGGGCGAGTCGGTCCTCGAGATCGGCAGCGGGCGAGGAGCATCAGCCCTGCCCACCGCCCGGGCGGTCGGACCGACCGGCAGGGTGGTGGCGACCGACCTGGCCCCCGGGATGGTGGCGGCGCTGCGCGAGATGTCCGCGGACATGCCGTGGATGGAGGTCCGCGAGGCGGATGCCGAGCGCCCGCCTGCGGGACCGTGGGACGTCGTCCACGCCGGCCTGGTGCTGTTCTTCCTGCCCGACCTCCACGGCACGCTGGACCGCATCCACGAGGTGCTCGCGCCGGCCGGTCGCTTCGGCTTCACCTGGTTCGGCGACAGCGACGACTCGTGGGCCTCCCTGACCCAGCAGATGCAGGCCCTGGTGCCTGCCCCGCCGGGCGCGGCCCCGGGAGTCGAGGACCCCGAGGAGGACGAGGGACCGTTCTCGTCCGTCGACGCCATGGACGCCGTCCTGGCCGACCACGGGTTCCACGTCCCGACGACGACGACGTTGCGGGTCCGGGTCGACTTCGCGGACGTCGACCAGTGGTGGGCCTGGATCTGGTCGGCCGGGCTCCGCGGTCTCCTCGAACGGCTCGACGCGCACGGCGTCCTCGAGCAGGCGCGGGCTGAGGTCGACCCCGAGCTCGGGGGTCGGGCCGCCGACGGGACGCTCTCGTGGTGGACCGACGTCCGGTGCACGGTGGCCACCCGCTGAGCGTCCGCTCAGGAGGTCGCGACGGAGGTGTCCGCGGACGGCGAGGCGGGTGCCTCGTCGGCGTGGGCGATGCTCGCCAGCCGCGACCAGACGAGCGCGAGGGTGAGCCCCGAGCCGATGAAGGCGAACCAGAACGGTGCCGCCAGGCCCCACTGCTCCGCGATGAGGCCGCCGATCCCCTGGCCGATCACCATCCCGCCGAACACGAAGATGAGGTAGACCGAGCCCACCCGGCCCTGGAACTCCATCGGGACGGCACGCTGCCGGATCACCTGCGACACGTTGAACCACACGAAGGCGTAGGCGCCGAAGCCGAACATGATGAGCAGGGCGAGCCACGGCACCGTCGTGAGGGCGAGCGCGAGGTGCATCAGCACCTCGAGGAGCAGGCACGTCTTCATGAGCGTGGCCAGGTCGAAGCGTCGTTCCAGCCGTCCGTAGAACGCGGTCCCCACGATCCCACCGAGCGCCGAGGCCGTCGTCAGCAGCCCGAAGCCCACCTCGCCCATGTGGACGCGGTCCAGCGACCACAGCACGAGGATCGACCAGGCCGCACCCCAGGTGATGTTGAACGTCAGGATGACGATGGCCAGCGTCCGGATGGCGGCGTGCCGCCACAGCCACCGGATGCCCTCGGCGATGTCCTGGCGCACGTGCGTGTCCACCGCCGCGCGCACCTGGTCGCGCGTCGACCCGATGCGAGCGACCAGCACGACGCCCAGGACGACGCACACCAGCTGCGCGACGAACGGGAACACCATGCCCGCGCCGAACAGGAAGGCCCCCACGGGCGGCCCGACGAGCTGGTTGGCGGTGAGGAAGCCCGCCTGCATGCGGGAGTTCGCGATCCCGAGGTCGGCCTTCTCGACGAACATCGGCGTCAGCGTGCTGGACGTCGAGTCGGCGAACACCTCGGCCAGGCCGAGGGCGAACACCGAGGCGAGCACGACGGTGATGGAGACGTGCCCGCTGGCGATCGAGGCACAGAGCAGCGCGAGCACGACGCACCGCACGGCGTTGGCCACCACCACGACGGTGCGGCGGTCGAGCCGGTCGGCCACCGCACCGGCGTACAGGCCGACCAGCAGCCAGGGCAGGCCCCGCAGCAGCCCGGCCAGTGCGACGAGCCGGGCGTCGTCGGTCTGGGAGGCCACCAGCAGCGGCCCCGCGGCCATCGCCACACCGTCGCCGATGTTGGTCGTCCACGACGAGGCCAGGAGCCACCGGAACCGGGTCCCGAGCCGAGCCGGGAGGACGGTCTCGACGAGTGGGCTCACAAGTCGGTGACCCTACGTCGCGGACGCGACGGGGTGCACGGGATTTCTGACCGCGGGACCTGTCAGACGGGTTGCAGGTCCTCGATGGTGAGTGCGTCGTCTCGAGCAGCAGCAGAGAGCCGGTCGTTGTCGGCCTGCAGTCGCAGGACCAACGTCTCGAGGTCCTCGATCCGCCGCCGCAGGCGCCGGTTCTCGATCGCCAGCGCGGGGGTCGTCCGCAGCTCGTTGCTCACATGACCCATCAGAGCCTTGGCCATGGGGTGCCTTTCCGAATGGTGTCCAGTGACCGCGAAGCGGCCGTCTCCAAGCGTCCCACCGCAGTGGCGGTCGGTCAACGGCCGCCGGCCGGTCGCGGCGCGCTCCGCGGAGGACGCTGGCAGCGTGGGCAGAAGAAGGACGAGCGGTTCATGAAGGCCACCCGCCGGATCGGCGTGCCGCAGCGGCGGCACGGCCGGCCCTCCTGGCCGTAGGCGTCGAGGGAGCGGTCGAAGTAGCCGGACTCACCGTTGACGTTGACGTAGAGCGCGTCGAACGAGGTGCCGCCCTGCGCCAGCGCCTCACCCATCACGGCACGGACGTGGCCGAGCAGGTCCCGCAGGACCGGTCCGGTGAGTCGGTCCCCCGGCCGCTCGCCGTGGAGCCTGGCGCGCCAGAGCGCCTCGTCGGCGTAGATGTTGCCGACGCCCGAGATCAGCCCCTGGTCGAGCAGGAGGCGCTTGATCGCGGACGTACGCCGACGGGCGCGGCGGACGAACTCGTCGTCGTCGAAGTCGGGGTCGATCGGGTCGCGGGCGATGTGCACGATCTCGGTCGGCAGGTCCGCTCCCCCGGTCGAGACGGCCAGGCCGCCGAACATCCGCTGGTCGACGAAGCGCATCTCGAGGCGGCGACCGGCCGGCGTGACCAGCGTGAACCGCACGCGCAGGTGCCGCTCGTCGAGGGCCCCGGGCTCGTGGAGCAGCATCTGGCCGCTCATGCCGAGGTGGCCCAGCAGGGCGTCGCCGCTCTGCTGTCCCGGTGAGGGCGCCAGCGCGAGCCAGAAGTACTTGCCACGCCGGCGCACCGCGTCGATGCGCTGGCCGACCAGCGCGGCGACGAAGCCCGTCGGGCCACGGTGGTCACGACGTACGGGCCGGGGGTGCAGCACCTCGACGGCGTCGATGGTGCTGCCCACGACGTGGCGCTGGAGGCCGGCGCGGACGACCTCGACCTCGGGGAGCTCGGGCACGCGTCAGGGTGCGGTGGAGGCGTCGGGCACCGGCTGGGCCGCCGCCCTGATCTCGCGGTAGGCCGTCTCGGCGGCGCCCTGCTCGGCCTCCTTCTTGGAGCGGCCGTTGCCGTTGCCGAGGACCTTCTCGCCGACGCGCACCCGGGCGACGAAGGTCTTCATGTGGTCGGGGCCGTCGTCCTCGATGAGGTACTCCGGCACGCCGAGGCCGAGGTCGGCGGAGAGCTCCTGGAGGGAGGTCTTCCAGTCGAGGCCGGCGCCCATGGACGCCGCGGCCTCCATCACCGGGTCGAAGAGCCGGTGGATCACCTTGGCGGCCTCGTCCATCCCACCGCTGAGGTGGATGGCGCCGATGACCGCCTCGACGGTGTCGGAGAGGATCGACGCCTTGTCGCGGCCGCCGGTGGTCTCCTCGCCACGTCCGAGCTTGATGTGCCGGCCGAGGTCGATCTCACGGGCCACGTCGGCCAGGGCGCGCGCGTTGACGACCGCGGCTCGCAGCTTGGCCAGGCGCCCCTCGGAGAAGTCCGGGTGGGCGAGGTAGAGCGTCTCGGTCACCACGATCCCGAGCACCGAGTCGCCGAGGAACTCCAGGCGCTCGTTGGTCGGGATCTGCCCGTTCTCGTAGGCGAACGAGCGGTGCGTCAGCGCACGCTGCAGCAGCTCGGGATCCAGGACCGGATCACCGAGCGCTGCACGGAGCTCGTCGGTGGTCAGAGGACCTGGCGACGGTCGGCCTTGGCGCCGTACTGGCCGCACTGGCCGCACGCACGGTGCGGGAGGTGCTTGGCACCGCAGGCGGGGTTGGCGCAGGTCGCGAGGGCAGGCGCGACGGCCTTCCACTGCGAACGGCGGTGGCGCGTGTTGCTGCGCGACATCTTCCGCTTCGGAACAGCCATGGTGGTCTCCTGTTGCTTGCTTCAGCCGGGGAACCCCGGTGAGGTGGTCGGTCCTATTGGTCCTGGGTGTCCTGCTGGAGCTTCTCCAGCCCTGCCCAGCGCGGGTCGATCGGTGCGTCGTGCGAGTGGTCCGGGTCGTCCGCGAGCCGCGCACCACACTCGGTGCACAACCCGGGACAGTCGTCCATGCACAGCGGCTGGAACGGCAGTGCGAGCACCACCGCGTCCCGCAGCAGGGGCTCGAGGTCGAGCAGGTCGTCCTCGAGCAGGCTGGTCTCGTCGTCGAGGTCGCGGTCGTGGTGCTCCGTGGCCTTGGCGTGCTGGTCGGGATAGACGTACAGCTCCTGCAACCGCGCGAGGATCTCGTCCTCGATCGGCTCCAGGCACCGTACGCACTCGCCCTCGAGCGTGGCCGTGGCCGTGCCCGTGAGCAACACACCCTCCATGACCGCCTCCAGGCGCAGGTCGAGCTCGACCGGCGATCCTTCGGGGACAGAGAGGACTTCGATGCCAAGTTGTGCGGGTGCCGGAACTGTGAGCTCGACTTCACGCTGGGACCCCGGGCGGCGGCCGAGCTCGCGAGTATCGAGCACGAGCGGCGCCCTCGGGTCCAGGCTGTTCACGTCGAACTCCCACATCTGGACACCAACACAACCTCGGAATCGTATCGGTCGTGCCCACGGCGGGGCAAAACGAGTGACGGGGGGATCAGGTCCTGCGCTCGGCGAGACGGCGGACGAGTGGCTCGTGGACCGACTCGGGGACCAGTCCGCGCACGTCGCCGCCGAGCGCGGCGACCTCCTTGATCAGGCTGGAGGAGACGAACGCGTTGCCCACCGCGCCTGGCAGGAAGACGGTCTCCACGCCGGTGAGGTGCGCGTTCATCTGCGCCATCGGGAGCTCGTACTCGTAGTCGCCCGAGCCGCGCAGGCCCTTGACGATCGCAACGGCGTCGAGCTCGCGGCAGAGGTCGACGATGAGGCCCTCGAAGCCGGAGACCCGCACGTTGGGGATGCCCGCGGTCGCCTGCTCGAGCATGGCGATGCGCTCGTCGGGGGTGAACAGCCGGTTCTTGCTCATGTTGACGCCGATGGCGACCACGACCTCGTCGAAGAGCCCGGCGGCACGCCCGATGATGTCGAGGTGGCCGTTGGTCACCGGGTCGAAGGACCCGGGGCAGACGGCGCGACGCATGCGGGACTCCCTTCGAGGCGGGGCTCCTGAGCGGGTGTGGTCAGGGTGCCGGGGTGGCGTGACCGTACCAAAGCGCGGTCTCGCCGTAGCGCTTCGTGCGGTCCGCCACGATCCCGTCCGGCCAGGTCACCTCGCTGCGCTTGGCGGCGCGCTCCACGACCACCAGCGCACCGGGCACCAGCCAGCCGTGGGCGACGAGCGCGGCGAGGTCGGCGGCGACGTCCGTGTCGGGCATCGGGTAGGGCGGGTCGAGGAAGACCAGGTCGTAGGGCGCGGTCGGCGGGGACTGCAGGACGGTCGCGACCGAGGCCGCGACGACCCTCGCCCGGGAGAAGCCGAGCCCGGCGGCGTTGCGGGTGATCAGCGAGGCCGTGCGCCGGTCCTGCTCCACCATCGTCACCACGCCCGCACCCCGCGACCAGGCCTCGAGGCCGACCGCGCCGGAGCCGGCGTAGAGGTCGAGGAAGCGCAGGCCGTCGAGCGACCCGGTGCGCGCCTCGATCGCCGAGAACAGGGCCTCGCGCACACGGTCGCTGGTGGGCCGGGTCGTCTGGCCGCGCGGGGTCTCCAGGCGGCGACCCCCCGCCGTTCCCCCGATGATCCGAGTCATGTCCTCGCGCTCAGCCCTTCTCCATGAATTCCGACGCCGCGGAACGCTCGACCTCGGCGACGGCATCGGCCAGGTCTGGCGCCTGCGCGAGCGCGGGATCCTCGGAGAGTAGCGCCTCCGCGGCCTCGCGGGCACGCACGATCGTCTTCTCGTCGCGCAGCACGCGCAGCGAGACCAGGCCGGACCGGAAGCCCGACTGGCTGGCGCCGAGCACGTCGCCCTCGCGCCGCTGCTCCAGGTCGACGCGGCTCAGCTCGAAGCCGTCGGTGGTCGAGGCGACCGCGTCGAGGCGGTCGCGGGCGGCCGACCCGACCTCGGCGTGGGAGACGAGCAGGCACAGTCCGGTGAGGCCACCACGGCCGACGCGGCCGCGCAGCTGGTGGAGCTGGGAGACACCGAACCTGTCGGCGTCGAGCAGCACCATGGTGGTGGCGTTGTGCACGTCGACGCCGACCTCGATCACGGTGGTGGAGACGAGCACGTCGATGTCGCCGGCGGCGAAGGCGCGCATGGTGCGGTCCTTCTCGTCCGGGGCCAACCGGCCGTGCAGGACGGCGGTGCGCACGCCCTGCAGAGGGCCGGCGGCGAGCTCCACGTGGACCTCCTCGACCGCGGCCAGCGCACGCTTGGGCGGGATCTCGGCACCGTCCTCGTCGACGTCGACCTGGTCGGTCTCGCCCTCCTCGCCGGAGTCACCCGAGATGCGGGGGCACACGACGTAGACCTGGTGCCCCTTCTCGACCTCCTCACGGACCCGCTGCCACACGCGCTCGATCCAGCCCGGCTGCTCGGCCAAGGGCACGACGTTGGTCTGGATCGGGGCCCGGCCCGCCGGGAGCTCGGCGAGCACCGAGGTCTCCAGGTCGCCGAAGACCGTCATCGCGACGGTGCGCGGGATCGGCGTCGCGGTCATCACCAGGACGTGTGGCGGGGTGCCGGCCTTGTCGGTGAGCGCGGCGCGCTGCTCGACACCGAAGCGGTGCTGCTCGTCGACGACGACCAGGCCGAGGTCGGCGAACTCGACCCGATCCTCGAGCAGCGCGTGGGTGCCGATGACGATGCCCGCCTCGCCGGTGACGATCCTGAGCATCGCCTCCTGCCGCGCCGCCTTGCCCATCGACC
Source organism: uncultured Actinomycetota bacterium (assembly GCA_963740115.1). Classification (GTDB taxonomy): domain Bacteria; phylum Actinomycetota; class Actinomycetes; order Propionibacteriales; family Nocardioidaceae; genus Nocardioides. The sequence continues at coordinate 248,339 of CAVUCQ010000003.1, forward strand.
CCGTGAGCAGCACGACAGTGGTCCCCTCCGCGGCACCGCCGAGCATCCCCCCTTGGGCGAGGTCGCCCAGGAGCGCCGAGATCGAGCGGTGGTGCTGCTGGGCGAGGACCTCGGTCGGCGCGAGGAGCGCGGCCTGTCCCCCGGAGTCGACGACCTGCAGCATCGCGCGCAGCGCCACGAGGGTCTTGCCGGAGCCCACCTCCCCCTGCAGGAGACGGTTCATGGGGTGGTCGCGGCCGAGCTCGGTGGCGACGAGCTCACCGATCTCGCGCTGGCCGCCGGTGAGCTCGAAGGGCAACCGGTCGTCGAAGGCCGCGAGCAGCCCGTCGGGGCGGCCCGTCCGTGCCCGCGCCCCCTGCTCGCGGTGCGCGGCGCGGCGCCGGGCGAGCACCAGCTGCAGCACCAACGCCTCCTCGAAGCGGAAGCGCTTCTGGGCCGCGCCGAGCTGGCTCCACTCGTCGGGGGCGTGGATCCAGCGCAGCGCCTGCATGACCGTGAGCAGGTCGAAGCGCTCGCGCAGCTCGGGGGTGAAGACGTCGGGGACGTCGGTGACAAGCTCGAGCGCGGCGGCCACGACCTTCTGGAGGTCCCACGTGTAGAGCTTGGCGGTCAGCGGGTAGACCGGCATCAGCTTGCTCATCAGGGCCGCCTCGGGGCCGTCGAGGGCGAAGCCGTGGGGCTGCTCGAGCTGCCAGCTGCTGCGGAACTGCTTGGCCTTGCCGGTGAAGACGGCGCGGCTGCCCGGTCGGAACTCGGCCTCGTGGCGGTCGACCTGCCCCTGGTAGGGGCTGAACAGGGTGACGGAGAAGTCGGGGCCGTCGGTCCGGAGCCGCACCGTCGTACGGAACTGGCGACGGTTGCCGGCGAAGAACGAGGCGCTGTCGCACGAGCGCACCTCGCCGACGATCGTCAGCTGCTCGCCGACGACGGGCGTGGCCACCTCGGAGAGCTCGGTGGCCGCGACGTAGCGGCGCGGGAAGTGGCGCAGCAGGTCGCCGACGGTGCGCAGGCCGAGGCCCTCCTCAGCGAGCTTGCGCTTCTTGTGGTGGTTGCCGAAGACCGCTCCGATCGGGCTGTCCGGCGTGATCGCGACCATGACGTGCTACCCGCCGCTCACTCGACGCTGACCAGCAGCGGGTAGCGGGGCTGGCCTCCCTCGTGGACGGCCACGTCGACGGTCGGGTGCCGCTCCTCGACGCGCGCGGCGACCCGCTCGGCGAGGTCGACACCGTCCTCGCCGGACACGATGGTGACCAGCTCGCCGCCTCCGGCAAGGAGGCGCTCGAGCACGTCGTGGGCAACCGTCTCGAGGTCGGAGCCGACCACCGCGAAGTCGCCGGCGATGACGCCGAGCGCGTCGCCCGGCTCGCAGGGTCCGGCCATCGTGATGGCCTGCCGGGCCGCCACCGTGACCGCTCCGTGCCGGGCGTGACGGGCGGTGGCGGTCATCTCACGGACGTCGGCGTCGAAGGCCCGACCGGGCTCGTGGACCGAGATCGCGGCGAGCCCCTGCACCTGGGCGTGGGTCGGGATCACCTCGACGGAGACGTCGAGCTCGGCCTCGGCGGTGCGGGCGGCGATCTCGGCGGCGCGCACGGTGTCGCCGTCGTTGGGCAGCACCACGACCTCGGCCGCGCCACACGCGGTGATCGCCTCGAGGAGCTGGCCGGTGGATGGCCGCTGGCCGGGCCCGCCGGGGACGACGACCGCACCCGCGGACTCGAAGAGGTCGGACAATCCCGGACCGGCAGCGACGGCCACCACCTTGCGGCCCGTGCGCGTGGAGACCTTGTGCCGGTGGTCGGCGACCTGCTCGGCGAAGTGCGTCACCCGGATCCGGTGGGGACGGCCCGCGGCGATGCCGGCCTCGATCGCGGCACCCACGTCGTCGACGTGGACGTGGACGTTCCAGAGGGTGTCGCCACCGACGACGACCAGGCTGTCGCCGAGGCCGGCCAGGGTCGTGCGGAGCGCGACGATCGCGGCGTCCTCCTGCTCCGGACGGGTCTCCAGCAGGTACATCACCTCGTAGGCCGGCCCGTCCTCCGTGAGGGCGTCGCTGGGAGCCGCGGTGGTGACGGGAATGTGGTGCGTGCCGATGGGAGAGGCGGAGGTCATCGGGCGACGACCCGTCGCCGTCGTCTCGACCGCGTCGAGGACGACTGTCAGGCCCCGTCCGCCGGCGTCGACGACCCCGGCCCGGGCGAGCACCGGGAGCTGCTCGGGCGTACGGGCGAGGGCGACGCGGGCGGCGGCCGCGGCGGCGGTGAAGACGTCTCGGGCGCGGGCCCCGGGTGACTCGGCGGCGGCGAGCGCGGCGTCGGAGGCGGCGCGGGCCACGGTGAGGATCGTGCCCTCGACCGGCGTGCCGACGGCGGCATAGCTGGCGTCGGTGGCCGACGCCATCGCGGCGGCAATGGTCTGCGCCCGGCGCTCGCCGGTCCCCACGGCGAGGTGCGTGACGTAGGCGCGCAGCATCTGGCTGAGGATCACGCCGGAGTTGCCGCGCGCACCCATGAGTGCCGCCCGCGCGAGGAGCGCCATCCCCTCCTCGAGGCCGAGCTCGGGATCCGCCGCGCGGGCGGCACGCAGCTCGTCGCGTGCGGCCGAGACGGTGAGGAACATGTTGGTGCCGGTGTCGCCGTCAGGGACCGGGTAGACGTTGAGGGCGTCGATCTCCTCGCGCGCCGAGGACAGGGCGTCGGTCGCGATGTCGACGAACCGGGCAACCGCGTCCAGGGTGATGCCGTGGGTGACTGGCTCCATCGAGTCGGTGTGCTCCCGGTGTGTTCTCTGGCGATTGTGGTGCGCGCCACAGGGTAGTGCCCCCGTCCGACCCTGCTGCGATTTCATCTCGTCGCGGGTCCTCGGCTACTCTTTCCCGGTTGCCTGCTGCCGCGTCCTGGTGGCGTGCGGGCCCTTCAGAACATCACCCTCGAACGGATCGGAGTGCACGGTGGCTGCCGTCTGCGACATCTGCGCCAAGAAGCCGGGCTTCGGAAACAACCGTCCCTGGTCGCGCAAGATCACGAAGCGTCGCTTCAACCCCAACATCCAGCGCGTCCGGGCGACCGTCAACGGCACGCCCAAGCGCCTGAACGTCTGCACCGGCTGCCTCAAGGCCGGCAAGGTCACCCGCTGACCTGACCAGACCACGTACGAGACCCCCGTCGCGAAAGCGGCGGGGGTCTCGTCGTTCCAGAGTGGCCGGAGCGGGTCAGAAGCGGATCAGAAGTGGGTCCAGCCGGTGGGGCCGTCGTACTCCCCGCCGTCGACGGTGACGCCCTCGCCCTCGCGCACCTCCCCGACCACCTGCCAGCCGGCCGGCACGGAGCCGGCGTCGGGGAAGGTGGCGAGCAGGGCGTGGTCGTCCCCGCCACCGAGGATGAACTGCAGCGGGTCGGCACCCAGCGCGGCGCCGACGGCCTGGAGCGGGTCGGGGACCTCGAACGCGTCGCGGCGTACGTCGATGGCGACACCGCTGGCCTCCGCGAGGTGACCGGCCTCGGCGAGCAGTCCGTCGGAGACGTCGATGAGCGAGGTCGCGCCGGCCAGGGCAGCCTCCTTGCCCGCGGCGTACGGCGGCTCGGGGCGGCGGTAGGCCTCGACCAGGACCCGTGGCGAGCGGAACCCCCGGCCCAGGACTGCGAGGCCGCCTGCGGCCCAGCCCTGCCTGCCGACCAGGGCGAGCACGTCGCCGGGTCGGGCCCCTGAGCGCAGCACCGGAGCCTGGGCGCACTGGCCGAGCACGGTCACCGCGATGACCACCTCGTCGGCGCGGGTGAGGTCGCCGCCGACGACGGTGGCGCCGACGACGGCACACTCCTCCGCGAACCCTCGGGCGAAGTCGAGCGCCCAGGCGACCGGAAGGTCGGCGGGGGCGGCGAGACCGATCGTCAGGTGCCGCCCGGTGCCGCCCATCGCGTTGATGTCGGACAGGTTCTGCGCGGCGGCCCGGTGGCCCACGTCGGAGGCGCTGGCCCAGTCGCGCCGGAAGTGCCGGCCCTCGACCATGAGGTCGCTCGAGACCACCACGTGGCCGTGCTTGATCCGCAGCACCGCGGCGTCGTCGCCCGGCCCGACCAGCACGCTGTCGTCGCCCTCGAAGATCTCCACGAGCTGCGAGATCAGGGCGAACTCGCCCAGCTCGCCGAGGGTCGCGTCCGCTGTCGGCTCCATGGCCCCATCCCACCAGACCGAGGCGTGAGGCGCCCGCGCCCATCCCCTGTCGGCGCGCCCGCGTGGCGCGGTAGGTTGTGCCGGTCACACCCGCTGAAGAGACCGAGGAGTCCACGATGGTCGTCCAGGCCTACATCCTGATCCAGACCGACGTCGGCAAGGCCGCCGAGGTGGCCAAGGCCATCGCGCAGGTCAGTGGCGTCACCCTTGCTGAGGACGTCACCGGTCCCTACGACGTGATCGTCCGAGCCGAGGCCAAGAACGTCGACGAGCTGGGCAAGCTCGTCGTGTCGAAGGTGCAGAACCTCGACGGCATCACCCGCACGCTGACCTGCCCGGTCGTCCACATCTGACGACACACGTGCGCCTGCGACGCCTCGGTCCGTCCTCGGGCCGGGGCGTCGTCGCGTCCGCGGGCCTGTGCCTGCTCCTGACCGCCTGCGGCGACGGCGACGTCGACATCGTGGACCACGACCTCGCCGGAGCCGACCGGGCTGCGTGCGAGGCGCTCGTCGGCGACCTGCCCGACACACTGGCCGGCGAGCCGAGGCGCCCGGTGGAGCCGGAGGACGCGCTGGGAGCGGCGTGGGGCGACCCGGCGTACGTCCTCACCTGCGGGGTTCCCGAGCCGACGGACTACGAGCCGACGGCCACGTGCAGCGTCATCAACGGTGTCGGCTGGTACGTCACCGACGACCAGTTGTCCGACCAGGGGGCCGACGCCGCGCCGATCGCGCTCACCCTCACGCCCTACGTCGAGGTGCAGGTGCCGTCGCGCTACCGCACGGAGGGCATCGACCGTGCGCTCGCCGAGCTCGCACCGGTGCTGGAGGAGCACCTCGGCGAGGGCCTCTCCTGCCTGTAGCCCCGGCTCGGTGGACTCAGCGCAGGCCGACGTCGCGGCGCAGCGCGAGCTGGACCAGCCGGTCGACGAGCTCGGGATAGGTCATCCCGGTGGCCGCCCAGAGCTGGGGATACATCGAGGTCGGCGTGAAGCCGGGCATGGTGTTGAGCTCGTTGATCACCAGCGACCCGTCGGGCATCACGAAGAAGTCGACGCGGGCCAGCCCCTCGCACGACAGCGCCTCGAAGGCACGCACCGCCATCGCCCGGAGCTCCTGCTCGGTCGCCGCGGCGAGCTCGGCGGGAATGTCGATCTCGGTGTGCTGGTCGGCGAGGTACTTCGCCTCGAAGTCGTAGAACTCATGGTCACCGCCGGTGCGCACCTCGCCCGGCCGAGACGTCTCGGGCGGCCCCTCCAGGGTGCCGAGCACGCCGCACTCGATCTCGCGGGCGCCTTCCATCGACTGCTCGACGAGCACCTTGGGGTCGTGGCGGAACGCCTCCTGCAGCGCGTCGTCGACGTCGGAGGCGTCGTGGACCTTGCTGATGCCCATGCTCGACCCGGCGCGGGCGGGCTTGGCGAAGGACGGGAAGCCGAGCTCCTCGACCCGCGTGCGCACGCCGATCGGGTCCTGCTCCCACTCCGTGCGGGTGACGACGATGCCGGGCGTCACCGGAAGTCCGGCCGCCTGCAGCACGATCTTCATGTAGGCCTTGTCCATGCCGATCGCCGAGGCGAGCACGCCGGAGCCGACATAGCGCACCCCGGCCATCTCGAGCATGCCCTGCAACGTGCCGTCCTCGCCCCAGGGGCCGTGCAGCAGCGGGAAGACGACGTCGACCTCACCGATCACGGAAGGGACGCTCGCCGGCTCGGTGACCACCAGGTCCGTGCCCGTGGTCGCGCCCATCAGCGCGACCGGCGAGCCTCCGGCGTCGACCTCGGGCAGGTCGTCGCCGCGGATGGCGAGCCGGGCGGGCTCGTCGGCCTCCAGCACCCACCGCCCGTCGGTGGCGATCCCGACCGGCACCACGTCGTAGGCATCCCGGTCGATCGCGGCCAGCACGCTTCCTGCGGTCACGCACGAGATGCCGTGCTCGGAGGAGCGCCCACCGAAGACGACGGCGACGCGGGGCTTGCGCGGGGTCCTGCCGGGGGAGGTGTCGTTCATCGCCTCGACCCTATCCACCTACGCTGGCGCGCATGGCTGCAGACTCACCGCTCAGGCCCGGCACGATCGCCGTCACCGCCGGTCGCCCCGACAAGACGCCGGACGCCCCGCTGAACGTGCCCATCACCATGGCCTCGACCTACGTCGCGGGCGGCTCGGTGGAGTACGGCCGCTACGGCAACCCGACGTGGACCGCGCTCGAGGACGCCCTCGGCGCCCTCGAGGGCGGACGCTGCCTCACCTTCTCCTCCGGGCTGGCCGCGGTGGCGACCGTGCTCGACCTCGTCGGCGCCGACGGCAAGGTCGTCGTGCCCCGGCACGCCTACACCGGCACGATCATGCAGCTCGGTGACCTCGAGTCGCGCGGGCGGTTGCGCGCCGAGCTCGTCGACATCACCGACACCGACGCGGTGGTCGCGGCGTGCGCCGACGCAGCGCTGGTGTGGCTCGAGTCGCCCACCAACCCGGCGCTGGAGGTGGCGGACATCTCGACGATCACCGCGGCCGCGCACGAGGCGGGCGCCTACGTCGTCGTCGACAACACGTTCGCCACTCCCCTGCTCCAGCGCCCGCTGGAGGACGGGGTCGACCTCGTCGTCCACTCGGCGACCAAGTACCTCGCCGGCCACTCCGACGTGCAGATGGGCGCCATCATCACGGGTGACGACGAGCTGCACGCCGTGCTGAAGGGACGCCGCGACCTGGTCGGCGCGATCCCCGGGACGTTCGAGGCCTGGCTGACGCTGCGCGGCCTGCGGACCCTGCACCTGCGCGTCGAGCGCGCCCAGGCCAACGCCCAGGAGCTCGTACGCCGGCTCGGCGAGCACCCCGCGCTGTCCGAGGTCCGCTACCCCGGCTTCGGCGGGATCATCAGCATCGTGCTCTCCCAGGGCGAGGTGGCCGCCGACCTGCTGAGCCGCAAGACGCGGCTGTGGGTGCACGCCACCTCGCTCGGCGGCGTCGAGTCGACGCTCGAGCGGCGGCGACGCTGGAAGGCCGAGGCCGCCACCATTCCCGACGGGCTCGTCCGGCTCTCGGTCGGCGTCGAGGACGTCGAGGACCTCTGGGACGACCTGCGCGCCGCACTGGACGGGTGTGTGTGACGCCCGACCCTCAGTCCGTCTCGGCCTTGGTGTCGCGCGCGATGAAGGAGTTCATCATGTCGAGCGCGGTCATCTTCCCGTCGACGACGGCGTCGACCGCCTGCGCGATCGGGGCGTCGACACCGGTACGCTCGGCGAGCGCCAGCAACGACTTGCACGACTTGGCGCCCTCGGCCACCTGCCGGGTCGACGCGTAGATCTCCTCCGTCGTCATGCCCTGTCCCAGTCGTTCGCCGAACGTGCGGTTGCGCGACAGGGGTGAGGAGCACGTGGCGACGAGGTCGCCGAGGCCCGCCAGCCCCATGAGCGTGAGCGGGTTGGCTCCCTGCGCGGTCGCGAGGCGCGCGGTCTCGGCCAGGCCGCGGGTGATCACGGACGCCGTGGTGTTGTCCCCGAAGCCCAGGCCGACGGCCATGCCGACGGCGAGGCCGACGACGTTCTTGTAGGCGCCACCGATCTCGCAGCCCAGCACGTCGACGGAGGTGTAGGGACGGAACGACGGACCGTGGGTGATCGCCTGGAGCCGCTTGGCGCGATCCTCGTCGCGGCAGGCGACCACCGAGGCGGCGGGTTCGCGGCGGGCGATCTCGCGGGCGAGGTTGGGACCACTGATCACCGCGATCCGGTCGGCAGAGGCGTCGGTGACCTCCTGGATCACCTCGCTCATCCGCATCAGGGTGCCGAGCTCGACGCCCTTCATCAACGAGACCAGCGTGGCGTCCGGCGGCAGGATCGGCGCCCACGTCGTGAGGTTCTCGCGCAGGCTCTGGGACGGGACCGTCAGCACCACCACGTCGGCGCCGGCCGCCACCCGCTCCGGGTCGGTCGACGCGCTGATCGACGGCGGCAGCTCGATGCCCGGCAGGTAGTCGGTGTTCTCCCTGCGATCGGTGATCGCCTCCACGACGTCGTCACGGCGCGCCCAGAGGGTGACCTCGTTGCCGGCGTCGGCGAGCACCAGCGAGAACGCGGTGCCCCACGATCCGGCGCTGAATACGGCGATCTTGCTCATCGGCTGCGCTTCCTCCCTGGACGGCGGCGTTGACGGCGGGCGTCGGCTGCGGGGTTCCCGACCTCCCGTACGCCACTGGCGCGCGGGTCGAACCGCTCGGTCGGCGGAATCTCGCCCCGCAGGTCGGCAACGATCGCGGTGATCGCCGCCATGATCCGGTCGGTGGCCTGCGCCGTCGTCTCCGCCGTGTGCGGCTGCGCGAGCAGGTCGTCGAGCCGCACCGGGTCGCCGGCCTTCATCACGATGCTCTTGCGCGGCAGCAGGTGGGGCGTCTTCGTGTAGGGCCACAGGATCTCCTGCGCCCCCCAATGACCGACCGGGATCACCGGACACCCGGTCGCGAGGGCGATCCGGGCAGCGCCGGTCTTGCCCTTCATCGGCCAGAGGTCCGGGTCGCGGGTCAGCGTGCCCTCGGGGTAGACGACGATGCACTCCCCCTCGCCCACCGCCTTCACGGCCGAGTCGTAGGCACCGACCGCGTTGCGGCTGAGCCGCTCCACCGGGATCTGCCCGGCCGAGGCGAGGAAGCCGCCGAGGTACCTGTTGCGGAACAACCCCGACTTGGCGAGGTAGCGCGGCAGCCGGCCGTGGTCGTAGACGAAGTGCGCCGAGAACAGCGGATCGAGGTGCGAGATGTGGTTGAGCACCACGATGCACCCACCGGCGGCGGGGATCTTCTCCCCGTCGATCCAGGTGCGGGAGGTCGCGGTGAGCAGCGTGGGCTTGAGGATGGACGCAGCGACGGTGATCGCCCACCCACGCTTCCGCTCCAGCTCCCTGACGCGCACCCCGTCACCTCCCGTTCGCGGCCCTCGGCCTGCACGCTCCCTGCGTCGCGAGCAGGCTACTCGGTCCCACGTGCCCCGCCGGGCCACCGCCGCGCAGGGCAGGGGTGGGAGGATTCCGACGATGTCACCCGATTCCCCTCCCCGCGGCTGCGTGGTCGTCGTGCCCGTCAAGCCGCCCTCCTTCGGCAAGTCCAGGCTGGCCGTCCTGCCCGACGACCAGCGTCGTGAGCTGGCCGAGGCGTTCGCGCTCGACACCGTCCGGGCAGCCACGTCGACCCCAGGGGTCGAGGCCGTCCTCGTCGTCACCGACGACGTCCGGTTGGCCGCGTCGATGCGGGTGCTGGGTTGCGCGGTGATGCCCGACGGCGCCAGCGACGACCTCAACGCCACGCTCGTCCAGGCCGCTGCCGAGGTCGTACGCCGGTGGCCGGACGCGGTGCCGGTGGCGCTGTGTGCGGACCTTCCGGCACTGCGACCGGCCGAGCTCGCGCAGGTGCTGGCCGAGGTCGTGGCGCACGTCGCGGCGGGACGCGCGGCGTTCGTGCGCGACCGGGCCGGCGTCGGGACCACGCTGTACGCCGCCGCTGCCGACGAGTTCGCGCCCGGCTTCGGCGTCGACTCCGCGGCGAGGCACGCCCGCGCAGGGGCAGTGGAGGTGGGCTCGGACGCACCGAGCGTGCGCACCGACGTCGACGACCTGGCCGACCTCGGAGCCGCACTGGCGAGGGGCGTCGGGCCGAGCACCGCCCGGGCAAGCGGAAGGCGGGCCACCCCACCGGGGTGACCCGCCTTCTCTCCGTCTGGCCGAGCTGCAGCGGTGCTGCCGGGTCAGGACTTCTTCGCGGTCTTCTTGGCCGGAGCCTTCTTGGCGGGCGCCTTCTTCGCAGCGGTCTTGGTGGCCGGAGCCTTCTTGGCCGGGGCCTTGGCGGTGGTGGTCTTCGTGGCAGCGGTCTTCGTGGCCGGGGTCGCCTTCTTGGCCGCAGCCTTCTTGGCCGGAGCCTTCTTGGCAGCGGTCTTGGCCGGCGCCTTCTTGGCAGCGGTCTTGGTGGCCGGAGCCTTCTTGGCGGCGGTCTTCGTGGCGGGGGCCGACTTCTTGGTCGCCGTCGTCTTGGCAGGAGTGGCCTTCTTGGCGGTGCCGCCGGTCACGGCAGCCGCTGCGGCACGAACGCCGGCCGGAGGCTTGGGCATCGTCGCCGCAGTCAGCTTCGGGAGCTTCTTCACACCCGCGACGACGTCCTTGAGCTCCTTGCCGGCGGAGAACTTCGGCACGGCCTTCTTCTTCGACTTCATCCGCTCACCGGTCTGCGGGTTGCGGACCCAGCGGGCGTTGCGGACGGCCTTCTCGAAGGAGCCGAAGCCGGTGATCGCGACCTTCTCGCCCTTGGCGACCTCACGGGTGATGGTGTCGAGCACCGACTCCAGTGCGTGCGACGCCTGCTTGCGGTTCCCCTCGTAACGCGCGGCGAGCGCGTCGATGAGCTCTGACTTGTTCACTAGCTTCCCTTCCAATGAACCATGGAATGCCGAGCTCGTGCTCGACGTCTGCGACGCACGCTAGGCACATGGAAGGGTGACCACAATCACCATCGCCCTTATTTTGTGGGCTTTTTTCAAAGGGTGACGGGCTTCCAGCTCGGCCGCGTCGCCTCGAAGTGGGCGATCGCGTCGTCATGGCCGAGGGTGATCCCGATGTCGTCGAGGCCCTCGAGCAGGCGCCAGCGGGTGTAGTCGTCGATGTCGAAGGAGTCCTCGACGGCGTCCTCGCCGAAGCCCGCACGGACGGTCCGGCTCTCCAGGTCGACCGTGATCTCGCCGCCCGGGTTGTCGTCGAGCCAGTCCCACAGGCGCTGCACGACCTTCTCGTCGACCTGCGCCGCGAGCAGGCCCGCCTTGCCGGAGTTGCCGCGGAAGATGTCGGCGAAGCGTGAGGAGATGACGACGCGGAAGCCGTGGTTCTGCAGGGCCCACACGGCGTGCTCGCGCGAGCTGCCGGTGCCGAAGTCCGGGCCGGCGACCAGCACCGAGCCGGCGGCGTAGGTCGGGTCGTTGAGCACGAAGTCGGGATCGTTGCGCCAGGCCGCGAAGAGCCCGTCCTCGAAGCCCGTGCGCGTCACGCGCTTGAGGTAGACCGCGGGGATGATCTGGTCGGTGTCGACGTTGCTGCGGCGCAGCGGGACGCCGACGCCGGTGTGGGTGGTGAACGCATCCATGGATCAGACCTCCTGGAGGTCGGCGGGGCTGGAGAGGGTGCCGCGCACGGCGGTGGCGGCGGCGACCGGCACGGACACCAGGTGCGTACGACCGCCCTTGCCCTGCCGACCCTCGAAGTTGCGGTTGGACGTCGACGCACTGCGCTCGCCGGGAGCGAGCTGGTCGGGGTTCATGCCCAGGCACATCGAGCAGCCGGCCCCGCGCCACTCGGCGCCGGCGGCGAGGAACACCTGGTCGAGGCCCTCGGCCTCCGCCTGGAGGCGTACGCGCACCGAACCCGGCACGACCAGCAGCCGCGTGTCCGCGGCGACCCTGCGGCCCTCGAGGATCGACGCGGCCAGGCGCAGGTCCTCGATGCGGCCGTTGGTGCAGGAGCCGACGAAGACCGTGTCGACCTTGACCTCGCGCAGCGGGGTGCCGGCCTCGAGGCCCATGTACTGCAGGGCCTTCTCGGTCGCGACCTTCTCGTTGGGCTCGTCGAAGTCGTCCGGACTCGGGACCGATGCGCCCAGCGGCGCGCCCTGGCCGGGGTTGGTGCCCCACGTCACGAACGGCGACATGGTGGACGCGTCGAGCTCGATCTCGCGGTCGAAGACGGCGTCGCCGTCGGTGCGCAGCGTCTTCCAGTGGGCGACGGCGGCGTCCCAGTCGGCACCCTTCGGCGCCTCGGGCTTGCCCTCGATGTAGTCGAACGTGGTCTGGTCGGGAGCGATGAGCCCGGCCTTGGCGCCCCACTCGATCGACATGTTGCACACGGTCATCCGGCCCTCCATCGAGAGCTCCTCGATGGCCTGGCCGCGGTACTCGACGATGTAGCCCTGACCGCCGCCGGTGCCCGTGTGGGTGATGAGGGTCAGCACCAGGTCCTTGGCGGTGACGCCCTCCGGCAGGCTGCCGTTGACGGTGACCGCCATCGTCTTCGGCCTGGCCTGGGTGAGCGTCTGCGTGGCCAGCACGTGCTCGACCTCGGACGTGCCGATGCCGAACGCGATCGCGCCGAAGGCGCCGTGCGTCGAGGTGTGCGAGTCGCCGCACACGATCGTCATGCCGGGCTGGGTCAGCCCGAGCTGGGGGCCGACGACGTGCACGATCCCCTGCTCGACGTCGCCGAGCGGATGGAGTCGGACGCCGAAGTCGGCGGCGTTCTTGCGCAGGGTCTCCACCTGCGTACGGCTGACGGGGTCGGCGATCGGCTTGTCCCAGTCGACCGTGGGCACGTTGTGGTCCTCGGTCGCGAGGGTCAGGTCGGGCCGCCGCACCGTGCGGTTGGCGAGCCGGAGGCCGTCGAAGGCCTGCGGCGACGTCACCTCGTGGATGAGGTGGAGGTCGATGAAGAGGAGGTCGGGCTCTCCGGCGGCACTGCGGACGACGTGCTCGTCCCACACTTTCTCGGACAGGGTCTTGCCCACGACTCGATCTCCTTCACGTCAGGCGGTAGGAGAACGATAACGCTTGCATCCCACTCCCTGAGATGAGAATATCGGAATATGGACAACGGATCTGGCGTCGGCGTGCTCGACAAGGCCGCACTCGTGCTCGCGGCCCTCGAGGCCGGACCGGCCACGCTGGCAGGACTCGTCGCCGGCACCGGGCTGGCCCGTCCGACCGCCCACCGCCTCGCTGTGGCCCTCGAGCACCACCGCCTCGTCGCCCGTGACATGCAGGGACGGTTCGTGCTCGGGCCGCGTCTCGCCGAGCTGTCCGCCGCCGCCGGCGAGGACCGACTGCTGGCCGCGGCCGGGCCGGTCCTGGCGCGGCTGCGCGACATCACGGGTGAGTCCGCCCAGCTGTGGCGCCGGCAGGGTGAGCACCGGGTCTGCGTGGCTGCCGCCGAGCGTCCGTCGGGTCTGCGCGACACCATCCCCGTCGGCTCGCAGCTCACCATGAACGCCGGCTCGGCCGCCCAGATCCTGCTGGCCTGGGAGGACCCGGAGCGGATGCACCGCGGCCTGCAGAACGCGGCCTTCTCCGCCACCGCGCTGTCCGGGATCCGCCGTCGCGGCTGGGCGCAGTCGGTGGGCGAGCGCGAGCAGGGCGTCGCCTCGGTGTCGGCGCCCGTCCGCTCCCCCGGTGGCAAGGTGATCGCCGCCGTGTCGGTCTCCGGGCCCCTCGAGCGCCTGTCCCGCCAGCCTGGCCGGATGCACGCACCAGCGGTGCTGGCGGCGGCCGACCGGTTGTCGGAGTCGCTGCGCCGCGCTGCTGCGGAGTAGCAGTTCACACTGTCGGTGCTGTGGGACAGACTCGACACATGACAGACCTCGTGGACCTCGCACCCGCGGGCGAGCGGCTGCTGGCCGTCGCCGCCAACGTCGCTGACGACCAGCTCTCGCTCCCCACCCCGTGCGAGGGGCGGACGGTCGGGCAGCTCGTCGGGCACCTCGTCGGCCTGACCCTCGCCTTCCGCGCTGCCGCCGACAAGGACTTCGGCCCGCTCACCGACACCGATCCCGACGACGACGGCTGGCCGGACGCCGAGCCCGGGTGGCGCGAGTCCCTCGGCGCGCAGGTGCCCGCCCTGGTGGCGGCCTGGCGCAGCCCCGAAGCGTGGGAGGGCATGACGCGGGCCGGTGGCGTCGACCTGCCAGGAGAGGTCGGCGGGCTGGTCGCGCTCGACGAGATCGTGCTGCACGGGTGGGACCTCGCCCGGGCGACTGGTCAGCCCTACGACTGCGACGACGCGACCGCGGGCGCCTGCATGGCATTCGTGGGCGGCTTCGACGAGGGCGGCACGCCCGGTCTCTTCGGCCCGTCGGTGGCCGCGGGTCCCGAAGCCTCGCCCTTCGACCAGGTGCTGGCGCGTTCGGGGCGCGACCCACAGTGGTCGCCGAGCTGACCACCTAGAACAGTGCCTCCTGCTCCAGCCCGAGCAGCTGCTGCTTGCGCTCCAGCCCGCCGGCGTAGCCGGTCAGCGTGCCGTCGGCCCCGATGACCCGGTGGCAGGGCACCACGATCGGGATCGGGTTGCGGCCGTTGGCCAGGCCGACGGCCCGGGAGGCGGCGTTGGTCATGCCGAGCCGGCCGGCGATCTGGCCGTACGACGCGGTCTCGCCGTAGGCGATCTTCTCCAGCTGCTCCCAGACGCGACGCTGGAACTCGGTGCCGACCGGCGCCAGCGGCAGGTCGAAGTCGGTGAGCTCGCGAGCGAAGTACGCCGTCAGCTGACGCACCGCCTCGGCGAGCACCGGCTCGTCGTCGGAGCGGGCGCCGAGGGGTCGACCGTCGGCCGGCGGCCGGAACGGCGAGAACTCGATCGCGACGATCGAGCCGTCGCGCTCCACGATCCGCAGGTCGCCCACGGGCGAGGGCATCACGGTCCACATGTCAGTTCTCCTTCGCCGGGCGGCGTGTCGGGCATCAGGGTGTTCCAGAGGTGCATCAGGGCGTACGAGCGCCACGGCCGCCACCCCTCGGTGTCGGCAGAGCCGCCCAGGTCGTCCAGCACGCGGCGGACGGCGAGGTCGGTGGGCAGGAAGACGTCGGGATGGCCCAGCGCGCGCATGGCGACGTAGTCGGCGGTCCACGCGCCGATCCCGGGCAGCGCGACCAGCGACCGTCGTACGTCGTCGCGGTCGGGGCCGCGGTCGAGCACCACCCGGCCCTCCGCCAGCGCGGCCGCGAGGCCGACCAGCGCGCGACCTCGCGCTCGTGGCATCGGCAGGGTCCCGGGGTCGACGTCGGCCAGGGTGACGGCGTCGGGGAACAGGTGCGTCAGTCCGGGCACGGGCGACTCGACGGGCCGGCCGTGCTGGGCGACGAGGCGTCCGGCGACGGTGCGGGCGCCGGCGACGCTGACTTGTTGTCCGATGACGGTGCGCACTGCCGTCTCGTCGCCGTC
Source organism: uncultured Actinomycetota bacterium (assembly GCA_963740115.1). Taxonomy (GTDB): domain Bacteria; phylum Actinomycetota; class Actinomycetes; order Propionibacteriales; family Nocardioidaceae; genus Nocardioides. The sequence continues at coordinate 263,482 of CAVUCQ010000003.1, forward strand.
GACCTGGCCGGGCACGCGCAGCCCGGGCGTCGCCCGGACGAGGTCGCCGAGCACCGGGTCGGCGCCGAGGTGCTCGTCGACCGCGCGCGGGTCGCAGTCGGCGTCGAGCAGGCGGCGTACGCGCTCGTTGGCGGCGGCCGTGTCGCGAAGGTCGTGCAGCCCGAACTCGGCGACCACGAAGGCCGTGCCGCCCCCGGCCGGGAGGTCGGCCAGCTCGAGCCGGACGGTGCCGGGTCCGTGCGGCAGGTCGAGCGTGCGGGCGTACCAACCGCGACCGGCCACCTCGACACCCGGCACGAGGTGGAAGGCCAGGAAGTCGAGCAGGCGCCGGCCCGCGAACGGCGTGCGGACGGGCAGACGCATGGTGACCGTGCCCCGCGTCGGCGACCCGCCGCGACGTCCTCGCAGCTCGGTCGGCGAGGCGGCGTAGATCTCGCGGAGCGTCTCGTTGAACTGTCGCACGCTGGCGAACCCGGCGGCGAAGGCCACGTCGGTGAGCGGCAGGTCGGTCGTCTCGACGAGGACCCGGGCGCTCTGTGCACGGCGGGCGCGAGCCAGGGCGAGCGGCGCCGCACCCAGCTCCTGGGTGAGGAGTCGTCCGAGGTGGCGTGGCGTGTAGCCGACCCGGCGGGCCAACCCGTCGACACCCTCGCGGTCCACCAGCCCGTCGGCGATCAGGCGCATCGCCCGGCCGGCGACGTCCGCCGCGACGTCCCACTCGGGGCTGCCCGGAGTGGCGTCGGGAAGGCAGCGCTTGCAGGCGCGGTAGCCGGCGGAGTGGGCACTCGCCGCGGTGGCGTGGAAGGTGACGTTGCCCGCGGCGGGCGTCCGCGCCGGGCACGACGGACGGCAGTAGATGCCGGTGGTCCGGACGGCGGTGTAGAAGACGCCGTCGAAGCGGCGGTCCCGGCTCTGGACTGCGCGGTAGCAGGCCTCGGTGTCGAGGTGTCCGGTCGGCGTCATGCGACCAGTCTGGCCCCCGCCACCGACACCCACCAGCGGAAAACGGACACGACAGGTGAGATCAACAGGAACCCGTCAGGCGTCGGCGCGGTAGCGGCGCTCGGGCCGGCCGGCGCCGCCGTACTGCAGGCGCACGGACGCCGAGCCGCGGCCGACGAAGTGCTCGAGGTAGCGCCGGGCGGACACCCGCGAGATGCCGACGAGGTCGGCGCACTCCGCGGCGGACAGCTCGCCGGCCCGGCGGAGCGCCGCCACCACGGCGTCGGCCGTCTCCGGGCTCAGTCCCTTGGGCAGGTTGGCCTGCGTCGCAGGAGCGGCCCCGAAGACCGCGTCGATGTCCAGCTGGCCCGGGGCACCGGAGCCCAGCAGCGCCAGGTGGGCGGTGCGGAACGACTCGAGGCGGACCCGGAGGTCGTCGTAGTCGAACGGCTTCACCAGGTAGTGCACCGCTCCCCCGGACGCCGCGGCCCGCACCGTGTCGGCCTCCCGTGCGGCGGTGACCACCAGCACCCCGACGTCGTCGCCCTCGGCCCGGAGCCGGCGGAGCACCTCGATGCCGGTCATGTCGGGCAGGTGGACGTCGAGCAGCACGAGGTCCGGCCGGAGGCGGGCGATGTCGTCGAGGGCGGCCTGCCCGGAGCTGGCCACCCCGACCACCCGGAAGCCGGGGGTCCGCTCCACGAACTGGGTGTGGATGCGCGCGACCATGAAGTCGTCGTCGACCACGAGCACCGCGACGTCGTTCACCTGGTCCCGCCTCCACTCGCGACGCCCGCCTGGACTCCCGGCAGCCGCGCCTCGAACACCGCGCCCGCCCCGTCCGCACCCGGGTGCACCGTGACGGCGCCGCCCCGGCGCTCGCAGACGACCTGCACCAGCGCCAGCCCGACACCCCGGCCCTCGGCGGTGGGCGCCTTGGAGCTCCACCCGCGGCGGAAGATCTCGCCCACCAGCTCCGGCGGCACACGGGGACCGGTGTCGGCGACCGACAGGTGAACCGTGCCGGCGTCGTGACGCAGCGTGACCTCGACGGCCGTGCCCCCGACGGTGACGGAGGCGTCGACCGCGTTGTCCACGAGGTTGCCCAGCACCGTGCCGACGTCGGTGGAGGACTCCGGGTCGAGGCGGGGCAGGTCGCTGTCCGGCGTCACCCGCAGGTCGACCCTCCGCTCGGCGGCCAGGCTGGTCTTCGCGATCAGGAGCGCCGCGACGGCCCGGGTCCTCGACGTGCGCGGTCACCCCGTCCGAGATCTCCGCGCGACGCCGGCTCAGCGTGCCGACCAGCCGGGACACCTCCTCGTGCTCGCCGAGCTGTAGCAGCCCGGAGATGGTGTGCAGCTGGTTGTGGAACTCGTGGGTCTGTGCCCGCAGCGTGTTGGTGATGGACTCGCGCGCGCTCAGCTCGCTCTGGAGGGCCAGCAGCTCGGTGCGGTCGCGCAGCGTGGTGACCGACGCGACGCGGCGGCCCCGCTCCAGGACGGGGTTGCGGTTGACGACCAGGACGCGCTCACCGAGCACCACCACGTGGTCGCGGATCTCGGCGTCGTCGGCCAGCAGGGCGCGGACGGCGGGATCGAGGTCGAGGTCGGCGACCCGCCGGCCCTGGACGTCTCCCTCGAGGCCGATCAGCTCGCGGGCGCTGTCGCTGAGGACGGTCACGGTGCCGTCGTCGGCGACGGCGAGGACGCCCTCGCGGATCGAGTGCAGCAGCGCCTCGCGCTGGTCGGCGAGGGCCGCGATGGCCGCCGGCTCGAGCCCACGCGTACGGCTCCGGATCATCCGCGAGAGGAGGAAGGAGCCCGCCACCCCGAGTGCCAGGCCCAGCCCGGCGAAGGTCAGCAGGTCGGGCAGCACGCTGCGGGCCCGCTCGCTCCAGGTCGGGTACTCCTGCGCCACCATGGCGATGCCCACGAGCTCGCCTCCGTCGTCGATGATCGGCACCTGCGCGGCGATGGACGGCGTACCGAAGTCGTCGACGTCACCGGTCCAGGTGCGCAGCTGCTGCACGGTGCTCCCGTCGAGGTCCAGGCGCCGCTCCCGACCGGCGAAGTCGCTGCTGACCAGCACCACCCCGTCGGGGTCGGCGAGGTAGACCCCGCTGGCCTGCACGTTGGTGCGCACCTGCTGCGTGTACGACGTCAGGGACGCACGACGGTCCGCGACCTCCCCCTCGACGTAGGGGGTGCGCACCGCGGAGATGTTGGCCATCGACTCCGCAGCGGCCCTCAGCCGCGCGCCGCGGGTGTCACGGAAGTCGGCATCGCTCTGCCGGACGGAGACGACGCTGGCGACGGCCACCACGGCCAGGAGCACCGTCAGCTGGAGCACCAGGAATTGACCGGCGAGGGTCGCCGGCCACAGGCGCGAGCGTGACCACAAGTTCCACAACCTCCATTGCTTACCCAAGCGTGACGGACGCCACAGGCAGTCTCCACCATCGAGACGTCGCCCCCGTCAGGGACCGAGCGACGTAGAGAGATGGGAGACCACATGTGGCGCCAGAGGACGAGGCGGACCGTCGCGACGGTCGCGGCCCTCGGCAGCGCACTGCTCCTGGCGACCGGGTGCGGTGTCACCCGCGGCGCCGAGAGCAGCGACATGACGATGCTGATCCCCAACAGCCCGGGCGGCGGCTACGACCAGACCGGTCGAGCGGCCGTCGCGGTGATGGAGAACGGCGACATCACCGGCGGCTCGTTCGAGGTGACCAACGTGGTCGGCGCCGGCGGCTCGGTCGCGATGACGCGGCTGATGAACGCCGAGGGTGACGAGCGCACCATGATGACCGCCGGCCTCGGCGTCGTCGGGTCGCTCTACTCCTTCGGCGCCCCGCACAAGCTCGACGACGCCACCCCGCTGGCCCAGCTGATCGAGGACCAGGAGGGCGTCCTGGTCCCCGCGGACTCGCCGTTCGAGACCATCGACGACCTGGTGACGGCCTGGGAGGAGGACCCGGGCGCGGTCGTGGTCGGCGGCGGGTCGTCCCCCGGCGGCCCGGACCACCTCTTCCCGATGCAGCTCGCCACCGCCGTCGACGTCGACCCCCGTGAGCTGACCTACGTGCCCTACGACGGCGGCGGACCGCTGACCAGCGCCCTGCTCGGCAACAAGATCGACGTCGGCTTCTCCGGCGTCGGCGAGTTCGAGGGACAGCTGTCCTCCGGCGAGCTCCGGCTGCTGGCCGTCTCGGGCGAGGAGCGGCTCGAGGGCGAAGGCATCAGCGACGCCCCCACCCTGACGGAGGCCGGCATCGACCTGGTCTTCACCAACTGGCGCGGCGTCTTCGCGCCGCCCGGCATCAGCGACGAGCGGCGCGACGAGCTCATCGCGATGCTCGTCGCGCCGCCCGGCATCAGCGACGAGCGGCGCGACGAGCTCATCGCGATGCTCGAGGAGATGCACGAGACCCCCGAGTGGCAGCAGGCCCTCGAGGACAACGGCTGGATCGACGAGTTCAAGACCGGCGACGACTTCACGACGTTCCTGCAGGAGCAGGACGAGCGTGTCGCCACCACCCTCGAGGAGCTGGACCTGCTGTGAGCACATCACTCGACACCCCTGACGTGCCGCCGGCGGCGGCACCCGCACCCGAGCGGGACATGGCCCAGCTCGGGCTCGCCGCGATGCTCGTCATCATCGGCGCCTACACCTGCTACGACGCAACGACGCTCCGGATCGGCTTCGGCGACCCGGTCGGTCCGCGGCTCTTTCCCTACGTCATCGGCGCCATGACCGTCGTGCTCGGGCTGCTGCTCGTGGTCGCGACCCTGCGCGGCGACGTGCCCGCGGCCGAGGGCGGGGAGGACGTCGACCTGCGCCACCCGGCCGACTGGGGCACGGTGCTCAGCCTCCTCGGTGTCCTGCTCTTCACCGCCCTCACCATCTCGTTCCTGGGATGGGCGGTGAGCGGCGCGCTGCTGTTCATCGGGGCCGCCCGGACGCTGGGCAGCCGGACGCTCGCGCGTGACGTGATCGTCGGCGTCGTGCTGTCGGTCAGCAGCTGGTACTTCTTCCACGAGGGGCTGGGCGTCATCCTCCCGGCCGGGATCCTGGACGGGGTGCTCTGATGGAGAACCTCGGCCTGCTCATGGACGGCTTCGGAGCCGTCCTCACCGCGGAGAACCTCATGTACGCCGTCATCGGCGTGCTGCTGGGCACGTTCGTCGGCGTGCTGCCGGGCATCGGTCCGGCGATGGCGGTGGCGCTGCTGCTGCCCGTGACCTACGGCCTCGACCCGATCTCGGCGTTCATCATGTTCGCCGGCATCTACTACGGCGGGATGTACGGCGGCTCGACGACGGCGATCCTGCTCAACACACCCGGTGAGTCGGCATCGGTGATGACGGCCCTCGAGGGCAACCTCATGGCGCGCGCCGGGCGGGCGGCGCAGGCCCTCGCCACGGCAGCCATCGGCTCCTTCATCGCCGGCACGATCGGCACGCTGCTGGTCGTCTTCTTCGCCCCCAGGCTGGCGTCGGTGGCCGTCGACATCGGCGCACCGTCCTACTTCGCGCTCATGGTGCTCGCGATCATCATGGTGACCAGCGTGCTGGGCGGATCGCCGCTGCGAGGCTTCATCGCGCTCTTCCTCGGTCTCACCATCGGCCTGGTCGGCCTCGACCTCAACACGGGGCAGACCCGACTGAGCTTCGACCAGCCGCTGCTCGCGGGGCGGATCGACGTGGTCGTGGTAGCGGTCGGCATCTTCGCGTTGGGCGAGGCGCTGTGGATCGCCGCCCACCTGCGCCGCACCCCGCTGCACGTCATCCCGGTCGGTCGGCCGTGGATGAGCGGCGAGGACCTCAAGCGGTCGTGGGGGCCGTGGCTGCGCGGCACGGCGTACGGCTTCCCGTTCGGCGCGCTGCCGGCCGGTGGCGCGGAGATCCCGACGTTCCTGTCCTACATCACCGAGAAGCGGCTCGCCGCCCGCAAGGGCCGCGACGAGTTCGGCCAGGGCGCCATCGAGGGCGTCGCAGGTCCCGAGGCGGCCAACAACGCCTCCGCCGCGGGCACGTTCGTCCCGCTGCTCGCGCTGGGCCTGCCGGTGACCGCGACCTCCGCGGTCATGCTCGCCGCGCTCCAGAGCTACGGCATCGAGCCGGGTCCCAGCCTGATGACCGACCAGCCGGAGCTGGTGTGGGCGCTGCTGGCCAGCCTGCTGATCGGCAACGTGCTGCTGCTCGTGCTCAACCTGCCGCTCGCACCACTGTGGGCCAAGCTGCTGAGCATCCCGCGGCCCCAGCTCTACGCGGGGATCCTGTTCTTCGCGGCGCTCGGCTCCTATGCGGCCAACCTGCAGGCGTTCGACCTGTTCCTGCTGATCCTGCTGGGGCTGCTCGGCCTGATGATGCGACGCTTCGCGCTCCCCGTGCTGCCACTGATCCTCGGGGTGATCCTCGGCCCGCTGATGGAGCTGAAGCTCCGCGAGGCGATGGCGCTCTCCCGTGGCGAGGTCTCCGGCCTGTGGAGCGAGCCGCTCGCCGTGATGATCTACGTGATCGTGGCGATCGTCGTGATCGTGCCGCTGGTGGTCCGCCGGGTGCGCCCGGCGCCCGCGGCCGTCGCGGAGGCAGAGGGACTGCACCTGACCGCTGAGGACGAGGAGAACGTGCGATGACGACGATCGTGGTGGGCTGGACGCCCGACGAGTACGGAGAGGCCGCGCTGACGCGAGCCGTGGAGGAGGCGCGGCTGCGCCGGGGTCGGGTCGTGGTGGTCAACGCCACCCGCGGCGACGCCCTGGTCGACGAGCGCTACGCCGACGCCGACCAGCTGGCCCGGCTCTCGGCCCAGCTCACCGGGGCCGGCCTCGAGGTGGACGTACGCCGGTCGCTGGGCGGCGAGGTCGGCGACCAGGTGCTGTCGGTGGCCGAGGAGGTGTCCGCGGACCTGGTGGTGATCGGCCTGCGGCGACGGACGCCGGTCGGCAAGCTGCTCATGGGCAGCGTGGCGCAGCGGATCCTGCTCGGGGCCGACTGCGCGGTGCTGGCGGTGAAGCCACCGGGCTGAGCCGCGGCGCACGCGACCCCGTCGCCCGGTCACGGGTAGCGGGCGAGCTCCTGTCGGAGTCGTTCGGTGATGTCCTGCGTCCACCCCTCCGGCTGGAGCACGTTGACCCACGCGGCGGCGTGCTCGCCCGAGAAGTTGTGGCCGTGCGCCGGCTGGGTCGAGAAGGCCCCGGCGAGGTCTGCGGAGACCTGGAGGAAGGTGATGAACGGCATCCAGCGCATGTCGGCCGGTACGTCGTCCCCGCGCGCCTCCTCGAGCCAGTCGGGCCGGGTCAGCAGCAGGTCCGGGCTCCACCAGGTGACCGGGTCGGAGGCGTGCTGCAGGTAGAGCACGCGGCTTCCGGGCCACGGCTCGTCCTCGGGCTGCGGACGCTCGGCTCGCGTGGTGAACCGGATGATCCGCCCCGATCGGTACACCGGCTCGATCTCGCGCGAACCACTGTCGCGGTCCTCGATGAAGCTGCGGTAGAGCGGGTTGAAGTTCGGCGGCCCCACGAGGAGCGCACCCGACGTCCGGTTGTTCAGGTCGAACTCGCCGCTGAACGCCTCCTCGGCGCCGAACGAGCCGAGGCTCTCGCCGAAGACGTAGAGCTCGGGACGGTCCTCGAGCGGCAGGGCGGACCAGCGCTCGTAGACGGCGTCGAACAGCGCGCGCCCGGCCTCACGGGCCCGAGCGGCGTCGACGAGGAAGGACAGCCAGGAGGCGAGGTGGGAGTACTGCATGCCGACGATCGCGGAGTCCCCGCCGGTGACGTACTCGAACCCGCTCGCCGCGCTCGGCTCGACCCATCCGGTGCCGGTCGTGGTCACCACGAGCAGGTGCTGCCGTTCGAAGCCACCGGCGCGTTCGAGGTCGTCCACCGCGAGCGCAGCCCGGGCCTCCGCGTCCTCGGCGTTGCCCAGCCCGGCATAGGCCCGGATCGGCTCCGTGGCGGGTCGACCGGTCAGCCGGGTGATCTCGTCGGCCGTGGGACCGCTGCCGACGAAGGTCCGACCCTCCCGACCGAGCGAATCCCACTCCACCAGGGAGTCCTCACTGCCGGAACGCAGCGCCGTCGTCGGCCGCTCGACCCCGGGCGGCGTCTCCAGGTCACGGACGGCGAAGGAGGCGTCGAGTGCCCGGAGCGCCGCGTCCCCGGCCACGCCGCTGACGAGGCTCCACGCGACGAGGCCCACCACCAGTACCCCGAGGACCCGGGCCACCGAGGGCTTGAGACGACGCTCCAGGGTGCGGGCCACGCGGCGGACCAGCCACCGCACCCCGCGCGCCAGGGCCAGGAGTCCCCCGGCGACGAGGAGGGCCACCGGCGGGGCGAGCAGCACGTACGCGACCGGCGTCGGCTCGGTCTCCGCCAGCCTGTGGGCCTCGTCCTGCCAGCGGACGCCGAGGACCAGGCTGATGAGGATCGCCGCGGCTCCCCCGACCACGAGTGCCCAGCGCGCCCACGCGGGCCACGGCTCACGTTGCCGGTCCCGTAGACCTCTCCAGCACCAGGCGAGGAACACCCCGAACGCGTATCCGGAGGCCGCGGCCACGCCGCTGACGACGCCCTGGAACACCGGTGGCCGTGGCAGCAGGGACGGCGTCAGCGAGAGGCACACGAACCCGACGGCGAACGCGACACCGGCCGGGAGCAGGCGGCAACGACGCACCCACCCTCCGGCCCGGTCGACCCACCGGGGGGAATCGGCCACCGGCGCACCTCCGATGGACGTCAGAAGTCGACCGCGTCGCGAATGATCGGACAGGTCATGCAGTGGCCGCCCCCACGACCCCGGCCCAGCTCGGCTCCGACGATCGGGATGACCTCGACCCCGGCATCCCGGAGGAGCGCGTTGGTGTAGGTGTTGCGGTCGTAGGTGAAAACGACGCCCGGCTCCACGGCGACGGCGTTGTTGCCGCTGTCCCACTGCTGGCGCTCCGAGGCGTAGACGTCGCCGCCGGTCTCCACCGACCGCAGCTGCGCCAGGCCGAGGGACTCGGCGACGACGTCGACGAACCTGCGGTCGCCCTCGTCGGTGACCTCGATGCCGTGCTGGTTGTCGCTGGGTCGCAGCGAGAAGGAGTGGATGCCGTCCACGATGTTGGGGAAGTAGGTCACGACGTCGCGATCGGCGAAGGTGAAGACCGTGTCGAGGTGCATGGCGGCCCGCAGCTTCGGCATCCCGGCCACCACCACGCGCTCGGCGGCCCCCTGCTCGAACAGCGCTCGGGCGACCTGGGTGATCCCCTGCCGCGACGTGCGCTCGCTCATGCCGACCAGGACGGTCTTGTTGCCGATCGGCATGACGTCGCCACCCTCGATGGTCGCCAGGCCCCAGTCGGTCTCCGGGTCGCCCCACCACACCTTGGAGCCGACGAAGTCGGGATGGAACTCGTAGATCGCCTTGTAGAGCAGCGTCTCGTCGTGCCGTGCCGGCCAGTAGAGCGGATTCATCGTCAGCCCGCCGTAGAGCCAGCAGGTGGTGTCGCGGGTGTAGAGCGTGTTGGGGAGCGGCGGCATCAAGTAGTCGCGCGAGCCGGTGGACTCGCGGGCGAGGGCGACGAACCCCGAGCGGAAGTCCTCGGGCAGGTCGTTGGTGGCCAGCCCGCCGATGAGGTGCTCGGCGAGGCGGGCCTCGTCCAGCGTGCGCAGGAAGGCGAGGGTCTCGTCGACGAGCCCGTACCCCACCTGGTTCAGGGTGATCTTCCGCTCGAGCAGCCAGTCCCTGGCGTCGGGCACCGCCATGGTCTGCGCGAGGACGTCGTGCAGCTCGACCACCTCGACGCCGCGCGACTCGAGCTCCGTGACGAAGTCGGCGTGGTCGCGGCGGGCGTTGTCCACCCACATGACGTCGTCGAAGAGCAGCGAGTCGGAGTTCGTCGGGGTGAGCCGGCGGTGCGCCAGGCCGGGTGCGCACACGAGGACCTTGCGCAGTCGGCCGACCTCGGAGTGAACGCCGTACTCCGACACGGCGCGGCTGGCTCCGGCCTCGGGTCCGGACGTCTGGTGAGTGGTCATGTGCGCGTTCCTTCCATGGGGTTGTTCACAGGGTGATCCGGCCCGTCCACAGCCCGACGACGCCGACGACGGCGGAGGCCACGATGATCAGGAAGAGGCCGATCTCGGTGGGGCTGAAGAGACGGAGGCCGGACTCGCTGCGCGCCTTGACGTAGAGCATGGACGCCGGCGCGAGGATGACCGCGGAGAGCAGCAGGAACTCCAGGCCCGCCGCGTCGAACAGGAACAGCGTGTAGACGCAGGCGATCCCGGCGATGATCCCTTCCTTGCGCTGGACCCCGCGTGTCTCGTCCTCGTAGGACTCCCCCGTCAGGGCGAGCTTCAGCGAGTACGCCGCGGCCAGGAAGTACGGCACGAGGGCGAGGCTGGTGCACAGGTCGAGCAGGAAGTTGAGCGCGTCCGTCACCACCAGGGTCAGCAGCAGCACGGACTGGACGGCGATCGACGTGACCACGAGGGCGGTGATCGGCGTGCCCTTGTCGTTCTCGCGCCCCAGGAAGGCGGGGAAGTCCTGGTTGCGTGCGGGGATGTACATCACCTCGGCGGCCATCAGCGTCCACGCGAGGTAGGCGCCCAGCACCGACACGATGACCGCGACACTGATGAAGGTCTCGCCCCAGTCGCCCACGACGGACGCGAACAGCCCGACCATCGAGGGCTGCCGGGTGGCGGCGATCTCGGGCTGGGGCATCACGGCGTAGCTCGACAGCGTCACGAGCGAGAAGATCGACAGCACGCTGATGAGTCCCATGACCGTGGCCCGGCCCACGTCCTCGCGCTTCTGGGCGTAGCGGGAGTAGACGCTGGCGCCCTCGATGCCGAGGAACACGAACGTGGTGATGATCATCGTGTTGCGCACCTGCTCGTCGAGGGACCCCAGGTCGCCGTAGCCGTAGGCGGTCCAGTTGTCGGCGAAGACCTGCGCGTCCAGCGACACGAGGAGCACGACGATGAACACGAGGATCGGCAGGACCTTGAAGATCGTGACGATGCGGTTGATGACCGCGGCGTCGCGCACTCCCCGGGCGATCAGGACGTGGAAGGCCCACACACCGGCGGTGGAGAGGGCCAGCGCCACGACGGTGTCGCCGTCACCGAAGCTGTCGAAGAACCCGCCCAGCGTCGCGGTGATGAAGACCCAGTAGAAGGCGTTGCCCGCGACCGAGCTCGCCCAGAACCCGATCGCGGAGTTGAAGCCGGCGTAGTCGCCGAAGCCGGCCTTGGCGTAGATGAACACGCCGGAGTCGAGCTCGGGCTTGCGGAGCGCGAGGTTCTGGAAGACGAAGGCGAGCATGAGCATGCCCGCCCCCGCGATCGCCCAGGCGATCAGGGACCCGAGGATGCCCGTCGCGACGCCGAAGCGGGCGGGCAGGGAGAAGACCCCTGCCCCGACCATGCCGCCGATGACCATGGCGGTCAGGGTCGGCAGCGTCATCTTCTGGACAGCGCCCGGCTCTGCCGTCGTGCTCGCCGCGTGGTCGGTCGTGCTCATGTCAGCTCCTTGGCCGCGTCGAACGGCTCGATCTTCTCGATCCGGAATCCCGTGTAGCCGTAGAGCACGCTCAGCAGCGGGCTGGCGTAGCAGAAGATGGCGTACGGGACGTAGAGCAGGGTGGAGACCCCGAGGGTCGCGCCCATGAAGGCACCGCAGGAGTTCCACGGCACCAGCGGCGAGGTCACCGTGCCGCTGTCGGCCGCCAGCCGCGACAGGTTCGTCGGCGCCAGGCCACGCCGGGCGAACTCGAGGCGGAAGACGCGGGACGGCAGCACCAGGGCGATGTACTGGTCCCCCGCCACGACGTTCAGGCCGAAGCCACAGGCGAAGACCGTCAGGAAGAGCCGCCCGGTGCTCGAGGCCGAGGCGATCATCGGGTCCACGAGCCGGGCGATCAGCCCGAAGTGCTCCAGCAGCGCGCCGAAGGTCACCGCGCCGAAGATCAGCCAGAGCGTGAGCAGCATGGAGTCCATGCCGCCGCGCGACACGAGCTGGTCCACCTCTGCGAGACCCGTGCTCATCTCGAACCCGGTCGCCATCGCCTGCCAGGCCGCCGTGATCGACTCGATCACGACGTTCCCCGTGCCGCTGACGAAGTCGGCGACCACGTCGGGCTGGGTGAAGGCTGCCATCAGCCCGGCGAAGAGCGACGAGGCGATCAGCGCGAGCGACGCCGGCACCTTGCGGATCGAGAGGTAGGCCAGCAGCACCAGCGGGAGCAGGTTGAGCGGGCTGATCCAGTAGACGTCGGAGAGTGCGTCGAGCTCGGTCGTCGTCGCGACCGTGTCCTCGGACTGCCCGGCATGGGTCCAGCCGAGGACGAAGAACACGGCGAGCGCGATCAGGTAGGCCGGCACGGACGTCCAGACCTGGCGCTTGATGTGGTCGTAGACGTCCACCTTCACCATCTGCGCGGTGAGGATCGTGGTCTCCGAGAGGGGGGACGTCTTGTCGCCCAGGTAGGCGCCCGAGATGACGGCGCCCGCCGTGATCGCCGGGGAGACACCGAGCATCGTCGCGGTCCCGATCAGGCCCACGCCGATCGTGCCGGCCGTCGTCCACGAGCTCCCGATGCTCAGCGCGACGATGGCGCAGATGATGGCGCTCGCGGCGTAGTACCAGCCCGGCGAGAGCACCTGGATGCCGTAGTACACGAGGGTGGGGATCGTGCCGGACAGGTTCCAGGTGCCGATCAGCGCTCCGACCGCGAGGAGGATGAAGAGAGCACTCGTGACCGAGGCCATCGCGCCCTGCCCGGCCACCTGGACCTCCGACCACTCGTGGCCGTTCTTCAGGGCGATCAGCGAGGCGACCCCGGCGCAGAGGACGAGCGCCACCTGGACGGGGCCGGCGAGGGCGTCCAGCCCGAAGATCAGGAGCGACCCACCGATGAGCACGGCCAGAGTGGCCAGAGGGACCAGCGCGTCGAGCAGCGACGGCTCGCGACGGTCAAGCGGAACCTCCACGCTCATGGGGCGATCTTCGTGCGCGGCGCTCCTCGCGCGAGTCGCCCATTTCGGGTGAGGCCTGCCGATCCGGACACGCCCCACGCTCGTGCGGACGGCGAAAGGACGCAAGCATGTCCCACGCGTGCGGTGATCGACAGTGGCTCGTCCGGCTCGGCGCCGGGTTGCTGGTGGCCGGGATGCTCGGGGGGTGCGGCGGTGACTCCGGCACCGACTCCGACGAGGAATCCGGTGGCGGCTCGCCCACGTCCCCGTCGTCGACCGAACCGGCTGCCCTCGACCCCGCAGCCCTCGACGGGACGTCGTACACCTCGACCTCCGTCGAAGGACGAGAGCTGGCGCCCGGGTCCACCATCGAGATGTCGTTCGAGGGCGACTCGATGTCGGTCTGGGCAGGGTGCAACACCCTGTTCGCGCCCTACGAGGTGGCCGGAACCACGCTCGCGTGGAGCGCCGAGCCCGCCGCGACGATGATGATGTGCGAGCCCGCACTGGCCGAGCAGGACGAGTGGCTCACCGGTCTCCTCACCGCCGGGGTGACCGCCACCGGCGACGGTGGTGCCCTGACGCTGGAGGGGGACGGGGTCACCATCGAGCTGGCGAGTGCGCCGCCGGACGACCTCGACGCGCTGCTCGGACGCACCTGGACCGGCCTCGGCACCGTGGCCGAGGGTGCCGTCTCCCGACTCCCGGTCGACACCCGCCGTCCTCGGCTCGACGTCGGCGCCGACGGCCTCACCCGCGTCTTCACCGGCTGCAGGAGCGGTCGGACGACCGTTCGGATCGACGGGACGACCATCGACTTCGCGAACACGACCGTGCAGCGCGGGCGTTGCACGGGTGCGGCCCGTCAGACCGACCGGGCAGTGCTGGCCCTCCTCGACGGTCCCAGCGACAACGCCGAGCTCCACGAGAGCCTCCTGGTCGTGACCCAGGGCGGCCGAGGGCTGCTCTTCCAGGTCCGCTGAGGCACTGGTCCCCGGAAGGGTCACGGCACCCCGCCAGGCACCTTGCCCGTCCGACGGCGCCACACCAGCGTGACGACTGCGCCCAGCAGGACCGGTCCGAGGATGGTGACCGCTCGCCACACGGTGAGCGCCGCCACCAGCTGTGGCTCGAGCGCGTCACCCCCGACCTCCATGAACGCTCCGAGCAGGACGACGTCGAAGATGCCGAGCCCCATCATCGGCGGCAGGGTCAACGGGTAGGCGAGGAAGAACATGCCGATGACCTCGTACGCCGGCAGGTCGGCGGCGGCGACGCCCACGAACCGGAGGGCGAGCAGGAGGATGCAGGCGTCGGTGAGCACCATGGCCGTCAGGACGAGCAGCGAGCGCGGGAAGGCTCGGCGGTACCCCGCGGCGACGTGCTCCTGGAACCCGGTCGCTGCGCCGGCCCACACCTCCGGGTCCACCGAGGAGCGCACGCGCCTCGCGATGTTCCCGGCTGCCCGGGCGATCCGGTCGGCGAACTGCTCGCGCCGGACCATGAGCGAGATGACCACCGCCAGGACGACGGCCACCGCCCCGCTGAGGACCGCGGACCCCACCCGCTGCGCGCCGCTGCCGAGGACGACCAGCACGGCCAGCCCGACGAGGGGCGCCGCGAAGCGGTTCACGTAGAACGCGAGCATGTTCATCGTCGCCCCGGCGAGTCCGCGCGAGGGATCGATGCCCCAGGTGCGGAACATCGCCACCCTCACGACGAGGTCACCGGGAGGCGGTGCGACGACCGCCATGAGCGACGCGACCAGGTCGTTGAGCAGAGCACGGGCCGCGCCGAGCCCCTCGATGAACAACGCGAGCGGGAAGGCGTTCAGGGTCTGCCGCAGGACCAGGACCGCCAGCAGCACGACCACCTCCCAGGCCGTCAACCGGCCCAGCGCCTCCCCGACGGATGCCCAGTCGATGGCACCGAGGAACGTCGAGGCCAGCCAGCCGCACACCACGACGATGAGGACGACGAGCACCGGCCGGAACCACGCCGGACGGGTGCGCCGGTCCCGTGCCGACCTCCGGCGCAGGAGGCTGCGTACCCGAATCAGGCTGGTCGTCGCTCACGACGTCCCAGCCGAGCGGCGCGAGATGACGCGCCGCTGGACGATGCGAGCCAGGACCGCCAGAGCGGCCCACGCCGCGACGGCGAGACCCTGCTCGCCGTACCCGTCGGGATCGCTGAGCACCTGGGGGAGGTCGGCCTGCAGGCGACCCAGTCCGGCGAGGACCAGGCCCGAGCCCGCGATGGCCGTCGCCCACCCGACCATCCGCTCTCGCCACCGACCCACGACGACGCCACCGACGACGGCGACGGCCGGGACGAAGACGACGGCCAGCAGGACGCTCGCCTCTCCCGAGTCGAGGATCGTGAAGAGGCGTGCTCCGACGACCGCACCCACGACCAGGCCCACGGCGAAGAAGAGGACGCGCGCCGCCAGCAGGCCGGTCACGAACGCGAGGACGCCGCCCGCCGCGGAGACCAGGAGGGCGGTGGCCGTCCCGGCCCCGAACGCGTCGGCGAGGAGCCAGGCGGCCCCGGCACCCGCGCCCACCAGCACGAGGCGCACGGACCAGATCCCTGCCACCGCCACCAGCAACCCGACGAGGATCATCACCGACGCACTCATGGTGGGATCGTCGGCTCGCCATGGTGCCGGGCGGATCACCCGAAGCAGGCGACGCACGACGAAGGGCCCGGTCTGGTGACCGGGCCCTTCGTTCTGCGTGGTACCCCCGACCGGATTTGAACCGGCGTTACCGCCGTGAGAGGGCGACGTCCTAGGCCGCTAGACGACGGGGGCTTGCAGCTGCCGCTCGATGAGCGGCGGGCGAAACTCTATCCAAAGATGGAGTGACGCACCAAATCCGAACCTGACGGATCGGACTCGCTGGGGTACTAGGACTCGAACCTAGAACAACTGGACCAGAACCAGCCGTGTTGCCAATTACACCATACCCCATGGGGGTATCAGATCGATCGTCTGACCGCTCCGACCACCACGTGGTTCCTTGCGGAACCGACCCCGAACGTTACACGCGCGGGGGCGAGCCCTCCAAAACGGGGTGGCCCGTCGGAGGTGGCAGCGCTCCCCCCACCGGTGGACCGGCATTCACGATCCCCATCGCCTTCGCGACCCACGTCGCGAGCCCGAGGTAGACCAGCGACTGGGTCAGCGTCGAGAGGATCATCCACCAGCTGCTGCCGCCCGTCGCGGTCAGCGCGGTCGTGAGGTCACCGAAGGCCAGGGCGAGGCCGAACGCCAGGAAGTTGTTGAGGACGTGCATGGCGATGGCCGCCTCGAGGCCCCCGGTGAGGATGACCAGGATCCCGGCCACGACCCCGAAGGCGAACCGGTCGAAGAAGACCGGCGCGTCCTGGGAGAGCCCGTGGAAGAGCGCGAAGATCAGCGCCGGTCCCAGCACGGCCAGTGCCTGCGACGCCCGTCGTGCCCAGACCAGCGACCCGAACGCCTGGGTGAGGTAGCCACGGAAGAGGTACTCCTCGCCGGCCGCCTGGAGGGGCGTGAGCAGCAGGATCACCAGCATGAAGTCGCGGGTGCGCGAGGTGAAGTCGTTGACCTCGCCGACGGGCGCCTCCCCCGGCGCGAGGGGAAGGAGGAGGCTCACCGCGAGGGACGCCAGCAGCGCCACCACCGACAGGACGAGGCACACGAAGAGGAAGCGCCACCTCAGCCTCGGGCCCACCGACGACAGCCAGCGCGGCTTGAGCCGGTGCAGCCACCACGTCACCGCCCACGTCGCCGGGATCGCCAGCGCGATCACGATGTTGAGCACCGCGAGGCCTGCCGGTGTCGTCTCGGCGGTGACGTCGAGCACGGCGGTGGCCTCCTCCGTGCTGTTGCCCGCGGCGAGCAGCGCGACGAAGGCCAGCGTCCCTGCGATGAGCGGCACCACCGCGAAGACCAGCACCAGGAGCAGCACCGAGCCCACGAGAGGACGCCACCAGCCGGGCCGCCCGACACGGTGCAGCTGGTGGTAGAGCGGGCGGAAGTCGGGCGGCAGAGGGGTGGTCACGTCGGTCCTGTCAGGCCACTGCGGACTGCAGCCGGGCCAGGCTCCGGTCGCGGCCCAGGAGCTCCATCGACTCGAACAGGGGCGGGCTGATCCGCTTGCCGGTGACCGCCACCCGCACCGGCCCGAAGGCCAGCCGCGGCTTGAGCTCCATGCCCTCGATCAGCGCGAGGCGCAGGGCCTCCTCGATGGCCGCGGTCGACCACTCGTGCAGGCCGGCGAGGGCGTCGTACGCCGCCCGGACCACGCCGCGCCCGGTGTCGTCGAGCAGCTTGGCGACGTCGGCTGCGTCACGCTCGAAGTGGGCCTCGTCGACGAAGAGGAAGTCGAGCATCGCCGGCGCCTCGGTCAGCTTGTTGATCCGCTCGGCGACCAGGGGCATCGCCAGCTCCAGCAGCTGGGCGTCCGCGTCCGACACCGGGTCGCTGACGACCCCGGCGTCCTTGAGGAACGGCAGGACCCGGTGGGTGATGTCGTCGATCGAGAGCAGGCGCATGTGCGAGGCGTTGATCGCCTCGGCCTTCTTGAGGTCGAACCGCGCCGGGTTGGGGTTGACGTCCTTGATGTCGAACCGCTCGATCATCTCGGCGAGCGAGAACACGTCGCGGTCCGCGGCGATCGCCCAGCCGAGCAGCGCGAGGTAGTTGAGGAGCCCCTCGGGGAGGAAACCCTGCTCGCGGTAGGCCAGCGCGTGCGCCTCGGGGTCACGCTTGGACAGCTTCTTGTTGCCCTGGCCCATGACGTAGGGCAGGTGCCCGTAGGTGGGCACCTCCTTGGCGAATCCGAGCTCGACGAGGGCCTCGAAGAGCGCCAGCTGCCGAGGCGTGCTGGAGAGCAGGTCCTCGCCCCGGAGGACGTGGGTGATCTCCATCAGCGCGTCGTCGATGGGATTGACCAATGTGTAGAGCGGGTCGCCGTTGGCGCGCGAGAGCGCGAAGTCGGGAACGTTCTCGGTCTCGAACGTGATGTCACCCCGGACCGCGTCGTTCCAGGTGATCGCGCCGTCGGGCATCCGGAAGCGCACGATCGGCGAGCGACCCTCGGCCTCGAAGGCGGCTCGCTGCTCGGCGGACAGGTCGCGGCAGAAGCCGTCGTAGCCCTGCATCTTCGACCCCGACGCCTTGCGTCGCGCCTCGACCTCGTCATTGGTGCAGAAGCAGTCGTAGGTGTACGACGACTCGCGCAGGCGCGTGAGGACGTCGCGGTAGACCTCCCCGCGCTCGCTCTGCCGGTAGGGGCCGTGCGGTCCGCCGACCTCGATGCCCTCGTCCCAGTCCAGGCCGAGCCAGCGCCACAGCTCGAGGATCGCGTCGTAGGACTCCTGCGTGCTGCGCTCCTTGTCGGTGTCCTCCATGCGGAACACGATCGACCCGCCGTGGTGGCGGGCGAAGGCCCAGTTGAACAGGGCGGTGCGGACCAGGCCGACGTGCGGCGAGCCGGTGGGCGAGGGGCAGAAACGGACGCGGACGGGGGTGGTCATGGGTGCTCAGCTTCCCTGGTGGACTAGCGCTTCGAGACGGGGTTGGTGAGGGCGCCGATGCCGGCGATCGAGATCTCGACCTCGTCACCGACCTGCATCGGCCCGACACCCTCGGGGGTGCCGGTGAGGATGACGTCGCCGGGCAGGAGCGTCATCACCGAGGAGACGTGGGCGACCAGCGTGGGCACGTCGAAGATCATGTCGGCGGTGGTGCCGTCCTGCACGACGTCGCCGTTGAGGTAGGTCTGCACCTCGCGTCCGTCGGCGAAGGCCTGCGGGTCGAGGTCGGTCTCGATCCACGGGCCGAGCGGGCAGAAGGAGTCGAAGCCCTTGGCGCGGGTGAACTGCACGTCCGACCTCTGCAGGTCGCGCGCGGTGACGTCGTTGGCGATCGTGTAGCCGAAGATCACGTCGGTGGCCTGCTCGACCGGGACGTCGCGGCAGATGCGACCGATGACGACGGCGAGCTCGCCCTCGTAGTGGAGGTCTGCGGTCTGCGGCGGGTAGAAGATCGGGTCGCCGGGGCCGATGACGGTGGTGTTGGGCTTGAGGAACATCAGCGGCTCGGACGGCAGGTCGTGACCGAGCTCGGCGGCGTGGGCGGCGTAGTTGCGGCCGATGCCGACCACCTTGCTGCGCGGGATGATCGGCGCGAGGAGTCGTACGTCGCTGAGCTTGTGCTCCTCGTCGAGGAGCTTGATCCCCACGTAGAGCGGGTCACCGACGAGGGCCACCACGACCGAGTCGTCGGCGGGCTGGCCGAACTGGTCCACCTCGCCGGTCACGACGCCGAAGCGTGGCTCCTCGCCCGTGCTGAACCGACAGATGCGCATGCAGCGAGCCTATCGAGCGGCTGCGCGGCGCAATGCATCGAGACTGGCCAGCACGTCCTCCGTCGTCGTCGACCAGTTGCTGACGCTCACCCGGAGCACCGCACGACCGCGCCACCGGGAGCCGGTCGTCCAGGCCGTGCCGTCGGCGAGCGTCCCGTCGACCACCGCGCGGGTGCGGTCGTCGTCGCCGAACGTGGCGCAGACCTGGGTGAACACGACGTCGTTGAGCACCTCCGCGCCCTCGATGGCCGCGATGCCGTCGGCGAAGGTCCGTGCGTGGTCGCAGAACCCGTCCACCAGCGCGGCGACGCCGTCTCGGCCCAGTGACCGCAGCACCGCCCACACGGGGAAGGCGCGTCCGCGCCGGCTGATCTCCGGAACCTTGTCGAACGGCTCCCCCGCTGCGTCGTGGATGAGGTAGTCGCCGTGCATGCCCATCGCCGCGCGCAGCGCGGCCCGGTCGCGGACGATCGCGAGCCCGCAGTCGTAGGGGACGTTGAGGGTCTTGTGCGCGTCCGTCGCCCACGAGTCGGCCGCGTCGTGACCCGCGACGAGGTGCCGCCGGGTCGGCGAGGCGGCGGCGAAGAGGCCGAACGCACCGTCGATGTGCACCCACGCACCCGCGTCGTGGGCGGCGGCGATGCACGCCTCGAACGGGTCGAAGGCGCCGGAGTGCACGTTGCCCGCCTGCAGGCACACGATGGTGGGCCGGCCGTCCCCGGCGTCGAGCGCAGCGGCGAGAGCGGCCGGCTCCATCCGCCCCTGCTCGTCGGCCGCCACCGCCTCGGGCGAGCCGAGCCCCAGGTAGCGGAGCGCCAGGTCGATGGTGTCGTGCCGCTCGGCGCCCACGAGCACGCGTACGCCCGGAGACTCGGCGAGTCCCTGGGTGGCGACGTCCCAGCCGTGACGGCGCAGCACCTCGTCGCGTCCGGCGGCCAGGCAGGTGAAGTTGGCCATCGTCCCGCCCGTCACGAAGCCGACGGCGCCACCCGCAGGCAGGCCGAGCAGGTCCAGCAGCCAGGCCTCGGTCAGGTCCTCCACGGCCGAGTGGGCGGGAGTGACCGTGCGCATGCCGGTGTTCTGGTCCCAGGCGCTGACCAGCCAATCGACGGCCAGGGCTGCGGGGTGCGTGCCGCCCATGACGAAGCCGAAGAACCGACCGCCGGGTATGGCGGTCAGCCCAGGGTCGCAGGCAGCGGCGAGCTCGTCGACGACCTTCGCCGGGTCCGTCGGGCCGTCCGGGAGCACGGGGTCGAGGCGCTGCGTGATGTCCTCGATCCGCATGGCCGGCGGCACCGGTCTGTCCGCGAGGGACCGGAGCCACTCGAGGGCGAGGGCGTGAGCCCGGTCGAGGCCGGCAGAGCGGTCGCTGTCCATCCCGATGTCCATCCGGCCAGTGTCTGCCTCCGCAGCACCGCGGTCGAGGGCTTTGTCCAGGTGGTCTGGCCCTAGACTCGGGGCAGTGAAGGTGCTTCCCCCGGCCGAGTGGCGTCCCCTGGCCGACGCCCACGCCACCCGCGTCGACGAGTTCGTCGAGCCGCACCTGGCGCGGCGGGCCGACCGGGTGAAGCACCCGGTGCACGACTTCCTCTTCACCTACTACTCCCAACGACCGGCACAGCTGCGTCGGTGGCACCCGGGCCACGGCGTCGCGCTCGAGGACGCGGACGCGTACGTCGGGCTCAAGGGCTACTCCCGCCTCTTGCTGGTCGAGGAGGTCGAGGAGGTCGCGCAGCAACCGTCACGAGACCCGGTCGCGGTCACAGCCTCGTACGTCGTCTCCCAGCGGCCGCTGGTCGAGCAGCTGCACACGCTCCTGGCCGCCACCGCCGGCCGGGCACCGCAGTTCGGGTGCTTCGGGCTGCACGAGTGGGCGATGGTCCACCGGGCTGCCGCGTCCGGGGACGGGACCCGCCACGAGTGGCCGCTGCGCCTCGGCCAGGACGGCACCGACGCGGTGGTCGAGTCGCACCGGATCGGCTGCACCCACTTCGACGCCTTCCGCTTCTTCACCCCGACCGCCCGACCGCTCAACACCCTTGCAGCCCGGGCGCGACGACCGGCCGGCGTTCGAGCAGCCCGGCTGCCTCCACGCCGGGATGGATCTCTACAAGCACGCCTTCCGGCTCTCGCCGATGGTCGCCAGCGACCTGGTCGCCGACTGCTTCGAGCTCGCCCGCGACATCCGCGTCCTCGACATGAGGGCGGCGCCCTACGACCTCACGGACCTCGGCTTCGAGCCGGTGAGGATCGAGACGGCGGAGGGCAATGCGGCGTACGTCGAGGGGCAGCGCGGCTTCGCCGAGCGGGGTGCCCCGCTGCGCGCGCGGCTGATCGCGGAGTGCGAGCGCCTGCTGGCCGTCGTGGACAAGGACGTCATGGAAAACACCGGTTCGGACCGTCAGGTCCCATGACGTCCGGACGCCACTAGGGCGTCCAGTCGTCCCAGTCGCTCCACCAGCGTCGGTCCTCGTCGAGCAGGGTGACGAGCTCGGCCGCGGTCGCGAGCACCTCGCCGACGGTGTCCGGGGTGATCCGGCCCTCCGCCACCTGGTGGTGCAGGTCCTCGACGTCCTTCCACTCCCGGCGGCCGTCGGGCCAGATGATCAGGTCGAGGCCGTGGTCGTCGGTCTCGTAGCCACCGGGCACCCGGACGACCGGCGGCTCGAAGTTGACGTACCAGTGACGGAACGTGCCGTCGGTCTCGAAGAACTTCCACACCCCGTAGGCCGTGTCGGCGCGGCTCAGGTGCAGCACGACCGAGCCGCCCCACTGCGCGTGCGCGCTCCAGGGGTGCGGCCCGAACGGGTGCTCGGGGAAGGTGAACACCGAGCCGGGATCGAGACGGGTCGCCAGCACGTCGCCGTCGTCGGCGACCACGGTGACGCGGTGCGAGAGCCAGAGGTCGCCGTGCAGCACCTCACGGCGCGAGATCACCTCGCCGGGCGTGAACATCAGAACTCGTAGCCGAATGCCTCGATGGTGTCGGCGAAGACCGTCTCGACCCGCTTGCGGGACGCATCGGTGTAGAGCTCGCGGTAGTGCCCCGCCGGCCGCGCGTTGCCCTTGGCGCGTGGCAGGTCCGGCGTACCGGGCAGGTCGAGCTGCCGCCACACGTCGCGCAGCTCGGCGTCGAGGTTCTCGTAGCGCAGCACCCGGTCGAGGACCATCTTCCCGCGGATCCGGTAGAGCCGGCGGTTGTTGGCGAGCTGCTCGATCCAGATCTCCTGGACGTAGGTCTCGAAGTCCGGCAGCTCGGGGCGGTCCTTGTACTTCCAGAAGTAGAGCGAGACCACCGCGTCCCACGGGTTGCGCTCGATCGCGAAGGTGAAGTAGTCCGAGAAGGTCTTCGAGCCCACCAGGTCGCGAGTCGCCTTGGCGCCCATGTGGTTGTACGCCTTGCGCGGCTGCGGTGGCGACTCGAAGTTCTGCGGCGCGCGACCGCCGGCGGCCTGGCGCAGCGCCTCGTCCTCGGGACTGATCTCGGTGATGATGTCGTCGGGTCCGCACACCTTGGACAACGCGATCTCGACGCTCGTGCCCGCAGTCTTGCGGGTCTTGAGGAAGATGAAGCGGTGCTGGTGGGACGCGATCACGGGCACGACCCTATCGTCGGCCCCCGGATACGGTGGCTGCCGTGACCGACGCCCAGGCTGCCGCAGGCGAGCACTTCAGGGGCGAGGACTGGTACGGCGACGACCTCGGCGCGGCCCGGTTCGTCGAGTGCACCTTCACCGACGTCGACCTGTCCGAGGCGAGCACGTCGGGCGCAGCGTTCGAGCGGTGCACGTTCCACGGCGGACGCTTCAACGCCTCGACCCACACGGCGACGGCGTTCGTCGGCTGCAACTTCCGGCGTACGTCGTTCTTCGACGCGACGCTCGACGGCTGCAAGCTGGTGGGCAGCACCTTCTCCGAGTGCGTGCTGCGCCCGCTCACGGTGACCGGCGGCTCGTGGCTCGGCGTGACGATCCGCGGCACCAACCTGTCCCGCCTCGACCTCACCGGCGTCGACCTGCGGGAGGCGGACCTGTCGATGTCCGACCTGACCCTCTCCACGCTCGCCCGGGCCCGGCTCGACCGGGCGGTGCTGCGGGAGACGGTCCTCGACCGCACCGACCTGCGTGGGGCGAGCCTCGGCGGCGTCGACCTGTCGGCCGCCCTGCTCAAGGGGACGCGGCTCGACCTCGCCGGCGGCGTCCTGCTGGCGGAGCTGCACGGGGCCGAGGTCGACACCACCTCCTGAGCCTCCACCTGTCGGTCGATACTGCCCGCGGGGTATCTGGGGACGTTCTGGTCGGCCGGACACCCCTTGGACCGACCATTTCGTCCCTAGATACCGGAGAGGAGGCCCGAGGGTCAGGGCAGGCGGGCCCGCAGGCCGTCGATCACCAGGTCCAGCCCGAGGTCGAAGTCGGGGAGGGACTTCGAGCGACCGCTCGACCGCGCCGAGTCGGACGGCCTGCCGGGCGGTCTGCTCCTCGAAGGCGTGGCCGAAGACGTAGTGGACGAGCGTCCGCGAGGCGACGGCCACCAGCTCGTCGGGCACGTCGGCTGAGGTGAGGATCGCCTCGATCTCCTTGACCGGTGCGGCGGCACCCAGCCCGAAGGCGGAGACCGTGGCGACCACGTCGGCGCCGTCGGTGCAGGCGAGCATCGCGTGGCGCAGCTCGGAGCACACCTCGCGCAGCTGGTCGGGCCACTCGACGGCCGTACGCGGCCGGGACCCGCGCGCGAGGATCTCGTCGGCGACGGCGGCGAGGAGCTCCTGCTTGCTGGCGAAGTGGTGGTAGATCGCGCTCGGCTGCACGCCGAGCTCGCCCCCAGCCGCCGCATCGTCAGCGCCGCGAGCCCATGCGAGTCGAGCAGGGTGACGGCGTGCCCCAGCACGTCGCTGCGGTGATGAGCCACACACCCTCCCGGCCTCGGTCCTGCGTTGACGAGGTGTCGCCACCAGCCTAACCTGAACACCGTTCAGGTCGCCCGCAGCGCTCATCGAGGACTCCCATGACTGCCACCACCCAGCCCGAGACCACTCCCGGCTCCGGCCACGACAGCGGCTCCGGGTCCTCGTCACCGACCCGCGACATCGCCCTCGTCGCGGCGTTCGCCGCCCTCATCTGCGCCAGCGCCTACATCGGCGCGATCCCGGTCGGGAGCGCCGGCGTACCGATCACGCTCCAGACGCTGACCGTCATGCTCGCCGGCTGCATCCTCGGTCCACTGCGCGGGTTCGCCGCCGTGACGCTCTACCTCGCGCTCGGTGCGGTAGGCCTCCCCGTCTTCGCCGAGCACTCCTCGGGCATCGGCGTCTTCACCGGCCCGAGCGGCGGCTACCTCATCGCCTTCCCGTTCGCCGCGGCCCTCGGCGGCTACCTCGTGAAATACGTCGCCCGCGAGCGCCGCACCCGCGCGCTGGTCGTCTTCGCCTGCTCGATCACCGCGAGCATCCTGGTCATCCACCCGCTCGGGATCCTCGGGATGATGCTCTACTTCGACGTCTCGTTCGCGCAGGCGCTCACCTGGGACATGCCGTTCTGGCTCGGCGACCTGGTCAAGACCTCGCTGGTGGCGATGATCGCCGCCGAGGTGCACCGCGCCTTCCCGCAGCTGCTGCAGCTCGACTGACGCGTCCTTGCCCACGATCCAGCTCGACGCCGCCGCGGTCCGGGTGCCCCTGCCGGGACGCGGCGAGCGCGAGATCCTCGCGCCCACGACCCTGACGTTGACCGAGCGTCGCATCGGCATCATCGGCGCCAACGGATCGGGCAAGTCGACCCTCGCGCGGCTGATCAACGGCCTGGTCCGGCCCTCGTCGGGACGCGTCACCGTGGACGGTCACGACGTGGCGCGCGCCGGAGCAGCCGTACGACGCATGGTGGGGTTCTGCTTCACCGACCCGGCGGCGCAGCTGGTCATGCCGACGTGCGTGGAGGACATCGAGCTGTCGCTGCGGCGCGCCGTCAAGGACGGCGGAGCGCGACGTGAGCAGGCCCTCGCGGTGCTCGCTGCCAACGGACTCGCCGACCACGCGCACGACTCGGTGCACTCGCTCTCGGGCGGCCAGCGACAGCTCCTCGCGCTGGCCGGCGTGCTGGCGCTGGAGCCCACCGTCGTGGTCGCCGACGAGCCCACGACCCTGCTCGACCGCGCCAACACCCGACGCGTCGGCGACACCCTCTTCGGCCTCGACCAGCAGCTGGTGCTCGTCACCCACGACCTCGACCTGGCGGCGCGGTGCGAGCGGGTGGTCGTCGTCGACTCGGCCCGGGTCGTCGCCGACGGTGCGCCCGCGGGGGCGATCGCGCACTACACCGACCTGGTCGACACCGCATGAGCGACCTGATGGCGGGGCTGCACCAGCCCGGCGACACGATCCTCCACCGGCTGCCGGTCGGGGCGAAGGTGCTCGGGCTGGCGGCGCTGAGCCTGGCCATCGTGATGGTCCGCGACGTGCGGCTGGCGCTTGTCTTCCTGCTGGTGACGCTGCTGCTGGCGGCGGTGGCACGCGTACCGCTGCGCTCGGTGTGGCGCGCGGCTCGCGGCGTGCTGCTCGTGGCGGTGGTCGCGGGCCTCTTCCAGTGGTGGTGGTACGGCGCGGAGAAGGCCGTCGAGACCTTCCTCGACCTGCTCAGCCTGGCCCTGGCCGCGCTGTCGCTGACCGCGACGACCACGGTCAACGAGATGGTCGACGCGCTCTCCCGATGGGCGCGACCGCTGCGGGTGCTCGGCGTCGACCCGGACCGGGTGGCGCTCACCGTCGCCCTGACGATCGGTGCACTGCCCGGCACGATCGCGATCGCCCGCGAGACCCGCGACGCGGCCCGCGCGCGCGGGCTCGACCGCACCCCGAGGGCCTACCTCTCCCCCTTCGTCATCCGCGTGGTCGCACGCGCGCACGAGTCGGGCGACGCGCTGCACGCGCGCGGCATCGGCGACGACTGATCACTCGAGCGGCTGGTCGAGGAACCACCGGTGGCCGAACGGGTCGCGGAAGACCGCCACCCGACCGGCCGGTGGGCTGTCCTCGGGACCGCGGTCGAGGGTGACGCCGGCCGCGACCACGCGAGCACACATCGCGTCGACGTCGTCGACCTCGAGGTGCAGGGTGACCGCGGCATCCCGGGAGATGTCGGGTGCCGCCACGCCGGCCGACTCGAACTCGTCGGACATCATCCAGCGGCCACCACCCACGGCGAGCTCGACGTGGCCGATGCGACCGTCGTCCATGACGATGGGCTCGTAGGTGATCTCGGCGCCGAGCACGTCGGCGTACCACTCGAGGGCGCGGCGCGCGTCGGCGACGCAGATGTACGGCGTCAGCTCACCCATGGCGCCCACCTCACCACCCCGGCGGGTGCCTGTCCACCCAGCCCCGACCCGACCCGGCCTGCGCCTCGACCTGCGCGGCGACCGAGAGCAGCAGCTCCTCCTCGGCCGGGCGGGCGGCCAGCATCACGCCGACGGGCAGGCCGTCGTCGGTCAGGTGGAACGGCAGCGATACAGCGGGCATGCCGGTGACGTTCCAGGCGCTCGTCCACGGCGTGAAGGCCTTCTGGCGAGCGAAGTCGCGGGCCGGGTCGGCGTCGTCGCGCAGGGCCCCGACCTCCACCGGAGGGGTCGCCAGCGTGGGCGTGAGCACCACGTCGTACGGGGCCAGCGCGGCCAGCGCGACAGCGGCGTGCTGGCGCAGCCGGCCGATTGCCAGCCCGAACTCCGGACCACTGACGGCGTGGCCGAGTCCGCTCAGCCAGCGGGTCAGCGGTCGCAGCCGCTCCTCGCGGCCGGGCGGCGCCGGGGACAGCGCGGTGAGGACCGCCCAGCAGGTCTCGAAGTCAGCGACCGCCTCGGGCGGGATCGGCACCGGCACGTCCTCGACGTCGTGGCCGAGCTGCTCCAGCAGCCGGGAGGCGTCGTCCCAGGCCAGCACGCTCGACGGGTCGACGGTCGTGTCGGTGATGACCGGCACGACGAAGCGGCCGATGCGGAGCCGACCGGGCTCCCGGTCGCAGGCGTCGAGGAAGGGCCCGGACGGCGGCGGCGCCCAGAAGGGGTCGCCGACCCGGCGCCCGGCCAGGACGTCGAGGAGGGCCGCGGCGTCGCGGACCGTGCGCGCGAGGGTGCCGGCGGTGGCGAGGCCGACCGGGTCGCCGTAGCGCGGCGCGCCGCTGATGCGACCGCGCGACGGCTTGAGCCCGACCAGGCCGCAGCACGAGGCGGGGATCCGGATCGAGCCGCCGCCGTCGGACCCGGGGGCCACCGGCAGCAGCCCGGCGGCCACGGCCGCGGCGGCGCCGCCGGACGATCCGCCGGCCGTGCGCGTGGTGTCCCAGGGCGTCACGGCGGGTGGGGCGACGTCGGGCTCGGTGTAGCAGGGCGAGCCGAACTCCGGGGTGTTGGTCTTGCCGAGGCTCGGCATCCCCGCCGCCTCGATCGAGAGGACGAGATCGTCGGACTCCTCGGGGACGAAGTCGTCGTACGCCGCCGAGCCGAACGTCGTCCGCACCCCGGCGGTGGGATGGAGGTCCTTGATGCCGGTGGGGACGCCCCAGAGCGGACCGGCGTCCTCGGGGCGTCCCGCCTCCGTCAGTCGGCGCGCGTGCTCGCGTGCCTGCTCGTGGGTGGGCGTGATGAACGCGCCCACGTGGTCGGCCCGGTCGGCGTAGTGCTCGACCAGCTCGAGCGGCGACACGTCACCGTTGCGTACGGCGTCGCCCTGCTCGAGCGCGGTCAGGTCGTGGAGCACACGCCGACCGTAGCGACCATCGCGGGTCCGCGTCAGGCAGCGATCTCGGCCTCGTGCGCGACGAGGGCGTCGAGGGCACCGAGGAAGCGCTGGACCGCGGCCTCGTTGTCGAGCGGGTCACCCTCGACGGCGGACTCGTCGA
Organism: uncultured Actinomycetota bacterium; assembly: GCA_963740115.1. Classification (GTDB taxonomy): domain Bacteria; phylum Actinomycetota; class Actinomycetes; order Propionibacteriales; family Nocardioidaceae; genus Nocardioides. Next base: position 291,645 of record CAVUCQ010000003.1, read on the forward strand.
CGACGATGCCGTCCACGACGACGGCGCCGGCGATGGTGGCCGAGTGGCGGGCGTGCTCGTGCGACCACTTGCCGCCGTACGGCGTCGGGGTGGCGCCGATGGCAGCGAACGGCTTGCCGACGATGGCGCCCTGGCCGTAGGGGCGCGAGAGCCAGTCGATGGCGTTGTTGAGCACGGCCGGCATGGTGCCGTTGTACTCCGGCGTGACGGCGAGGACGCGGTCCGCGGCAGCGACCGAGCTCGCGCAGCGCGGTGGCGCTGGCGGGAGCGGTGTCGCCGTCGATCTCCTCGTTGTAGAACGGCACGGCGTCGAGACCCTCGACGACGTCGACGGTGACGCCCGAGGGGGCGTGGTCGCGGAGGTGCTCGGCGATGCGGCGGTTGAGGCTCCCGGCGCGGGTGGAGCCGAGGAGGACTGCGACGCGGGTCTGCTTGTCAGTGGTCATGGTGGTCGAAACGGACCGTGGTCCGCTTCTATTCCCGTGCCGGCGAAGTTCGTCGTCCCTAGGCTGGCCGCGTGACCCGACTGCTCCCGCTGGCCGACGAGCCCGCTCCGGAGCGGGCCGACGCGGCGCGCAACCGGGAGGCCATCCTCGCAGCGGCGCTGCGCCTGGTGGAGACGCGGGGGGTCGACAGCGTGACGATGGACACGGTCGCGGCCGAGGCCGGAGTGGGCAAGGGCACCCTGTTCCGCCGCTTCGACAGCCGCGAGGGCCTGATGGCCGCCGTGCTCAACACCTCGGAGACCCGGTGGCAGGCGTCGGTGATCGGCGGTCCGCCACCGCTCGGGCCGGGCGCTCCTCCGATGGAGCGGCTGCTCGCCTTCGGCCACTCGCGGCTGCGGACCAACCTGACCCACGCCCACCTCATCGCGGCCGCCGGTCGCGCCGGCGCCAGGTCCGTCGCGGCGCTGTCCTTCGCCAACATGCACGTGCGCTACCTGCTCCGCGAGCTCGGCGTCGACGGCGACCTGCCGCTGCTCGCCACCGCCATCCTGGCCCCGCTCGAGCTGGTCGTGCTGGAGCAGCAGGTCGAGCGCGAGCGGATCCCGGTCGAGCGGCTGGAGGCCGGCTGGGACGACCTGGTGCGACGCGTGGTGGGTGACCGACCGCCGCGGACGGCAGGCAGCACGCCGCAGGGGTAGCGGGCGGCTACTCCGCCTCCTGCAGCTCCCGCTGCATCGCCGCGATCTCGACCGCCTGGTCGGACGCGATGTGGCTGGCGAGCTGGAACACCTCGGACTCCTGGCCGCCCTCGCCCTCGGTGAGCAGCGTCTCGACCATCACCACGGCGCCCTCGTGGTGGCGGATCATCGCACTGGAGGAAGAGGCGGTCGAAGCGCGCGACCGTCGCGCGCTTCGAGCCGCGCGAGCTGCCGTGGGGTGAGCATCCCGGGCATGTCGGCGTGGTCGCCGCCATGGCCCTGCGTGCATGCCGGCGACGTCCTCGCCGCGGGTGGTGAGCCAGTCCTCCAGCTGCTGGATCTCGTCCACCTGCGAGACCTCGATCCGCTCGGCGATCGTGGGCAGGTCGTCGCTGCCGGCGCGATCCGCCACCAGGGCCGTCATCGTCGAGGGCCTGCTGGTGGTGCGGGATCATCTGTTGCACGAAGGCGACGTCGGCGGCCGTGTGGAGGGGGTCCTCGATACCCTCCGCCTCCTCAGGCGAGAGCGTCGTGCCGGACTCCCCGGGAGCGCCGAGCTGCACCACGGGCGGGGCGTCCTCGGCCTTCGGCTCCTCGTCCGAGGTGCACGCGGCGAGCCCGAGGCAGAGCAGGACCACGGCTCCGAGGTGCACCGGACCAGGTCGTCGTCGACGTCTGGTCGTCATGCGGGGCTCCGATCGAGGTCGAATCGATGTGGCTTCGGGTCTGGCGGTGCGCGAGCGGGACTCGGTACGTTGACCAGCCATCGTAGGTCGACCGCGCGGCGGGCCTCCCGACCCGAGCACTTCGGACCGACCTGTTGAGGGAGGGTCAATCGCGATGTCTCGTCTACCCCGTCGGAGCCGGTCCGGACGATGCGCGCTGCGGGGGTGATGGTCCTGGCCGCCGCGATCCTGCCGGCGGCGGCGTACGCCGCGGACGATCCCCGCGAGTCGGCCTCGCACCCGGCTACTTCCCGTGGTCCGAGGCGAGCAGCAACATCGAGCTGCTCGACAACGACCCGCGCGTGGCGCCGTTCGACGCACCGCCGGGCAACTTCGGCTTCGTCAACTCCGACCTCGCGTTCACCGGTGACACCGCGATCGTCGGGAACTTCAACGGCTTCCAGTTCTACGACATCTCCGACCCGACCGACCCCACGCTGAGCGGCTCCTTCGTGTGCCCCGGCGGCCAGGGTGACGTGTCGGTCTACGGCGACCTGCTCTTCATGTCGGTCGAGGAGACCCGCGGCCGCATCGACTGCGGCAGCCAGGGCGCACCCGGCACGGTCAACCCGGAGCGGTTCCGCGGCGTCCGCATCTTCGACATCAGCGACCAGTCCAACCCGGTCCAGCTCGCCGGGCGTGCAGACCTGCCGCGGGTCCCACACGCACACGATCGTGACCGACCCCGACGACCCGAACAACATCTACGTCTACAACTCCGGCACGTCCGGCGTCCGCTCCCCGCTGGAGCTGGCGGGCTGCGAGAACGCGAACGCCAACGACCCGGCACCGGTCACCACCGGCAACCCGACCCAGTGGCGGATCGACGTCATCAAGGTCCCGCTGGCCGCGCCGCAGACAGCGGCGATCGTGAGCCAGCCGCGGATCTTCACCGAACCCTGACACGGGCGCCTACAACGGACTGCAGAACACGACGCCCGGCACGCTGCACCCGTCCGGTACGGCGTACTCGCCCCTGCCCAACACCAACACCTGCCACGACATGACGGCGTTCCCGGCGCGCGAGCTGGTCGCCGGCGCGTGCCAGGGCAACGGCATCCTGCTCGACATCTAGGACCCGGTGAACCCGGTGCGCCTCGACGCGGTGTCGGACCCGAACTTCTCCTACTGGCACTCCGCGAGCTTCAACAACGACGGCACCAAGGTGATCTTCACCGACGAGTGGGGCGGCGGCACGAGCGCCCGCTGCCGCGTGACCGACAAGCCGGAGTGGGGCGCCGACGCGCTCTTCGACCTCGCCGGCGACCAGATGGAGTTCGCCAGCTACTACAAGATGCCGGCCGTGCAGACCTCGCAGGAGAACTGCGTGGCCCACAACTCGTCGCTCGTGCCCGTGCCCGGGCGCGACATCCTCGTGCAGGCGTGGTACCAGGGCGGCCTGTCGGTGATCGACTTCAGCGACACCGCCAATCCCGTCGAGATCGCCTACTTCGACCGCGGCCCGATCAACACCCCCAACCCGACCGGGCTCAACCTCGGCGGCCTCTGGTCGACCTACTGGTACAACGGCAACGTCTTCGGCACCGAGATCGCACGGGGCTTCGACACGTTCGGTCTGCTGACGAGCGACATGATGTCGGAGAACGAGATCGACGCCGCGAGCGAGGTCCAGCTCGAGGAGTTCAACGCCCAGCACCAGGAGAAGATCATCTGGGCGCCGAGCTTCAACGTCGCCGGGGCCTACTTCGACCAGGCCGTGCGCTCGGGCGAGCTCTCCGGGGCGACGCTCGACAAGGTGGCCAAGCACCTCGAGAAGGCCGAGACCCTGGACGGCATGGGGGCCGGCGCCTCGGCGAAGGCCCAGCTGGCGAACGCCATCCGGGTCCTGGACGACGCAGGCGACCAGGGTGAGCTCAAGCAGGCCCTGATCGAGCTGCGCGACAGCCTCTGAGCTCGCTGCCGTTGCGATCACCGGGTACCCGGTGATCGCAACGGTTATCGACCGTTGCAACGGTCGAGAAGCGCACGAAAGGGACAGGAACCTCAGCGGTGCTGGCGCCGCAACCCGAAGGTCAGCCCGTCGACGAGCGCGCCCCACGACGCCTCGATGACGTTGGCGCCGACTCCGACGGTGACCCACGACGACTCCCCGTCGGTCGTCTCGATGAGCACGCGGGTGATCGCGTCGGTGCCGTGGCCCTGGTCGAGGATGCGGACCTTGTAGTCGATCAGCTCGAACTTGGCGACCTCCGGGAAGGCCTGCCCGATCGCCTCGCGCAACGCTGCGTCGAGGGCGTTGACCGGCCCGTTGCCCTCCCCGGTGACGACGTACCTCACGCCCTCGGCACGGCAGCTTGACCGTCGCCTCGGAGATGGCCTCGCCGTCGGTGCGGGTCTCGGTGATGACACGCCAGGACTCGACGTCGAAGTAGGACGGGCGGGTGCCCTCGACCTCCTCGGCGAGCAGCAGCTCGAAGGAGGCGTCGGCGGCCTCGAAGGTGTGGCCGTTCTGCTCCATCTCCTTGACGCGTGCGGTCACGCGGGTGACGAGCTCCTTCATCTCCGGCGAGCCGTCGGAGAGGTCGTAGCCGAGCTCGCGTCCCTTGAGCTCGATGGAGGCGCGGCCTGCCATGTCGGAGACGAGGAGCCTCATGTCGTTGCCGACGCCGACGGGGTCCATGTGCTGGTAGAGGGCGGGGTCGACCTTGATCGCGCTGGCGTGCAGCCCCGCCTTGTGTGCGAACGCCGACGTGCCGACGTAGGGCTGCCGCGAGGCCGGCGGCACGTTGGTCACCTCGGCGACGGCGTGGGCGATGCGGGTCGCGTCGCGCAGCAGTCCGTGCGGCAGGACGTTGTGGTCGAGCTTGAGCTCCAGGTTGGCGACGACCGTGACGAGGTCGGCGTTGCCGGTGCGCTCGCCGTAGCCGTTGATGCAGCCCTGCACGTGGGTCGCCCCGGCGTTGACCGCGGCGAGCGAGTTGGCGACCGCGCAGCCGCTGTCGTTGTGGGCGTGGATGCCGACGCGGGCGCCGGTCGACTCGATGACGTCGAGCACCACGTCGGAGACCCAGTCGGGCAGCATGCCGCCGTTGGTGTCGCACAGCGCGACGACCTCCGCGCCGGCCTCGGCGGCGGTGCGCAGCACCTCGAGTGCGTAGGCCCGGTTGCCGCGGTAGCCGTCGAAGAAGTGCTCGGCGTCGAGGAAGACGGTCTGCCCCTCCTCACGCAGGTGGGTGACGGTGTCGCGCACCATCGCGAGGTTCTCCTCCAGCGTGGTGCGCAGCGCGAGCTCGACGTGGCGGTCGTGCGACTTGGCGACCAGGGTCACGACACCCGCTCCGCTGTCGCGGAGGGCGGCGACGAGCGGGTCGTCCGCGGCGCGTACGCCGGCGCGACGGGTGGCACCGAACGCCGCGAGCTTCGCGTGCCGCAGGTCAAGCTCCTCGCCGGCACGGCGGAAGAACTCGGTGTCCTTGGGGTTGGCGCCCGGCCAGCCACCCTCGATGTAGCCCACGCCCAGGTCGTCGATCTGCCTGGCGATGGCCAGCTTGTCCGCGACCGAGAGGTTGAGCCCCTCCTGCTGGGCGCCGTCGCGCAGGGTGGTGTCGTAGACGTGGAACGCGCCGTGGAGGTCCATCGGTCTTCTCTCGGTTCGGTGCTGGGGATACAAAAAGACCCCCTGGGGTGCAGGAGGTCGGCGCGGCGGGGAGTCCCGTCGCGCTAGGCAATGATGATGGAGCTGGTGTTCACGACACCGATGGTGCCACCGATCTCGCCACCATGGTGGCGGTCTCGCGATCCGGTCGGGGTCAGTCCGGCGCGAAGACGCAGAACTCGTTGCCCTCGGGGTCGGCCAGCACGGTCCACCTGGGCTGGTCCCACAGGTGGGTCGCTCCCCGCGCCAGCAGGTCGTCGACCCGGCCGACGACGTCCCAGTGGAGCCGGTTGGGCTGGCTGCGGGGCTCGGGGACGGGCGCGAAGTCGAGCGTCATGCGCTCGTCGACGGCGACCCCGGTGAGCGTCCAGCAGTCGTACGCCGCGTCGTGCTCGGGCTCCGCACCGAAGGCCTCGCCCCACCAGCGGGCGAGCGCACCGGGATCGCGGCAGTCGATCCCGATGCCGTGCAGGCGGTAGGAGGGCAGCCGGTCGGCGCTGCGGACGAAGGCGCAGAACTCGTTGCCCTCCGGATCGGCCATCACGGTCCAGCCGAAGCCGGTCTCCTCCGACGGCGCCAGCACGCGGGCGCCCAGGGCGACCAGCTCCTCGACCGAGGCGCAGTCGACGTCGAGGTGGGTGCGGTTCTTGGTGCGGTGCGGCCGGTCGACCGGATTGACCCAGACCGTGTGGCGGGCGGTCGGGCCGGCGAGCCGGGCGGGCGGTTCGGCGTCGGCGACCTCGAGGCCGCTGACCGCCGCCCAGAAGCGCGCCTGCGCGCCGACGTCGAGGGCATCGATGCAGAGGTCCTGCCAGGTCACCAGGCTCATGGGCCCATTCAAGCAGTCGGCGCCGACAGCCATGATGGCCCGATGGAGGCACACGAGCGGCTGCAGGAGGAGAGGCGCCTGACGGTGGCCCGCCTCGAGAGCCTCACCAGCGACTTCGACGACGTCGTGGCCGCCTCGCTCGACACCAACGCCGACGACGAGCACGACCCCGAGGGACACACCATCGCCTTCGAGCGATCCCAGATCGGCGCGCTGGTGCAGCAGGTGCGACACCACCTGGCCGAGGTCGATGCTGCCCTGGCCCGCGTCGACGCCGGGACGTACGGCGCGTGCGAGCGCTGCGGCCGGGCGATCGGCGAGCCGAGGCTGGAGGCGCTGCCGGCGGCCCGGATGTGCATCGCGTGCGCGGCCGAGGTGCGGCGCTGATCGCACACGCGCGCCCCGAGCGTCCTCCCCACAAGGCAGCTCGGGGCGCGTGTCGGCGCCGGGTCAGCAGGTGTAGGCGTCCGCCCCGGCGACGTAGGTGGCCACCATCTGGCCGGGGAGCGGCGACCCGGCACCGAAGTACTCCAGGCCCTTGCCGTCGGCTCCGTTGGGGTTCGGGATGCGCTCCACGCCCTTCGGGTCACCGATCGTCATCTTCTCGAAGACCTTGAGCCCCACGGGCAGCCCGGCGGCTCGCAGTGCGGCGTAGCCGGCGTCGCGCGCCCCGGCGCACTCGGCCTCGTAGCCCTCGAAGCCGGCCCCCATCTCGGCCGAGACGACGAACCAGTTGGACGACGTCGGTCCGTCGAGGGTGTACATCGGCACGAAGCAGTGGTGGGCGCTCGCGCTGGTCGCCGTGACGGCGATCGCTGCCGCCGCGGCCGCGGTGACGACGCCGAGGCGTCGCAGGGTGGTGGTGCTCATCTGACCGGTTCCCTTCTCCGGGGACCCCCTCCGGATCCCTCTGCCGAACACCCCATCGTGGTCCGTCCCGAGCAGCCAGCGACTCGACCCGCACACTTCTCGTACAGTTCGCGCCCCCGTGAGCGAGGACCCCCGGCGAGGATCTGCGCAAGGATGTGGACATGGCCGAGCGCGTGCGGTTCCCCAGCGTCTCCGGTGAGACGCTCGCCGGACTGGTCGACGTGCCCACCGGTGAGGTCCGCGGCTGGGGCGTCTTCTCGCACGGCTTCACGCTCGGCAAGGACAGCCCGGCCGCCGCGCGGATCTGCAAGCAGCTCGCCGCGGAGGGCATCGGGATGCTGCGCTTCGACAACCTCGGCCTCGGCGACTCCGAGGGCGACTGGGGCGACGGCTCGTTCTCCCACAAGGTCGCCGACACCGCACAGGCCGCGCGCTACCTGGAGACGACCGGGCGCCACGTCGAGGTCCTCGTCGGGCACTCCTTCGGTGGCGCGGCCGTGATCGCCGCCGCCCGCGACGTCCCGCAGGCCCGGGCGATCGCGACGGTCGGGGCGCCGTACGACCCCTCCCACGTCGAGCACCAGTACGACGCCGTGGTCGAGCGGGTGCTGGCCGACGGCCAGGCGCCGGCGCGCTTCGGCAACAAGACGCTGCAGCTCAAGCGCGAGTTCGTCGAGGACGTACGCCGGGCGCACCTCCACGACGCCATTGTCGGGCTGCGCCGGCCGCTGCTGGTGATGCACTCCCCCACCGACAACACCGTCGGCATCGCCAACGCCAGCGAGATCTTCAAGGCGGCCCGACACCCGCGCAGCTTCGTGTCGCTCGAGGGGTCGGACCATCTGCTCACCGCCCCCGGTCAGGCCAAGCGGGCGGCGCGGATCATCAGCGCCTGGGCGGACCAGTACCTGGTGGACTGAGAGCGGGGATCAGCGGAACCGGGCCGTGTAGGTCTGGCTGGTGGCCGGTGCGACCAGGTTGTGCGTCTGGGCACCGCCGTCCGACCAGGAGACGAACTGATAGGACTTCGACCCCTTGGTCTGGGGCGACGGGGCACTGACCGAGTTGGTGGAACCGACGATGACGGTCCGTGTGACGGGCGCCTTCGCCGTGCTGCTCCCCACGGTGAGGTTCAAGCCGCCGGGATTGGTCTGGAAGGTCAGCGACACGGTGCGCGGATCCAGTCGCAGGCTGCGGGTGGCCTTCAGCCCGTGGGAGTCGGTCGCGGTGAGACGGAGCTCGAGGTACGACGGGTACTCGTGGTCGGGAGCCGTGAAGGAGCCGGTGGCCACCCCGGAGAACGTCTGGATCGTGTGCTCGTGGCAGTTCGACGGACAGTGCTGCATCACGAGCTCCCACGAGAGCGCGGCCGACGGCACACTGCCGTCCTGGGGATCCGTGGCCGAGCCGGAGAAGGTGATCACGTCCCCGACCTTCCACGTCGTGCCTGCTGCCGGCGTCTGGATCACGGGAGTCGGTGGCGTGTTGCCGACCACGATGAGGACCGTGTCCGAGGCCGTCAGTCCGTCGCCGTCGGTGACCTGCAGGGACGCGGTGAAGGTGCCCGATGTGGTGTACGTGAACGACGGCTGTGCACTGGTCGAGTCGTCGTGGGCGCCATCGCCATCGAGGTCCCATGCATAGGTGAGGCTGTCGCCGGGATCCGGATCGCTCGAGGCGGTGCCGTCGAACTGCACCGCCAGTGGAGCGGTCCCGGTCGTCGGAGTCGCAGTCGCCACCGCGACAGGTGCCTGGCCGGCCGCCCGGTACTGGATGCGCCGGACGGTGCCACCGTCGAAGTCGACGTAGAACAGGTCTCCAGCCGGTCCGACCTGGAGGTTGACCGGGTTGGCGGCACCCGCCACGAACGTACGCACGAGGCCCGGCGCAGGTCTGCCGTCCGCCCCCTTGGGCATGACCCAGATGCAGTCACGGGAGTAGTCGGCGAAGTAGAGCGCGCCGTCGTGGTCGGAGGGGTAGGAGTGCTGGCCGGCCGCGAACGCGAACTGGAGCCCGGCCATCGAGGAGCTGCCGACGGGGCAGCTCTCGTTGGGCACCACCCGGCTGTTGTGGTGGTAGGCGTGGAACGGGGCGGTCACTGCCCCCGGCGCGGCGTAGAGGTTCTCGCAGACGTTGAGGTTCGCGGAGTCGTACCCGGACTGGCGCCCGGCGCCCTCGTAGCAGGGCCATCCGAAGTTCTGCATCTGGTCGGCGGTGGGGATGACGTTGATCTCCTCCCACTCGTTCCAGCCGACGTCGCCCACCCAGATCTCGCTGGTGCCGGGCCGCTCGGTGATGCGGAAGGGGTTGCGCAACCCGTAGGAGACGATCCGGCGCGCGTTCGCGTCGGCGGAGGCGGCCAGAGGGTTGCCCGCCACGCCGGCGCCGGTGGCCGGGTCGACGCGGATGACGGTGCCGTCGAGGGACACCGGGTCGGCAGGGGTGCGGAGGTCCTGGCTGCGCAGGGCACCGCCCTCGGCCGTGGGAGGCGTGAGCACCGATCCGGCGCCGCCCGGCGGGTCGCCACAGGGGTTCACCGGGGACCCGTCCTGGCCGAAGTCGACGAAGTTGAAGCTCGCGCCGTCGCCCCCGCTGGCGTAGAGGGAGCCGTCGCTGCCGAACTCCACGCTCCCCACTGAGTGGCTGGGGTACTGCTGGCACCAGTCCTCGATCAGCACCTGTTCCGCGCCGGACATGCTGTTGCCGGACGCCTGCAGCCGGGACAGCAGTCCACTGACCACGCACCCGTCCGCAGTGGCGCCTGGCGGGGTGGGGCAGGCGTCCGAGTACACACCCGGGGTCCCCCACCTCGGGGCCGGTGCGGAGGAGCCCAGGACGTGGTCGTAGGTGTAGAGCACGTAGACGTACGGCTCCGCGGGGAAGTCCGGATCGAGCGCCATGCCGAGCAGTCCCCGGTCCCAGAAGTTGTGCACGTTGACGTTGAGGTCGGCGAAGACGTCGGGCGTCGGGTCGGTGAGCGAGTCGAAGACCTTGATGACTCCGCGCTTCTCGGCGACGAAGACACGCCCGTCTGCGGCGAAGCGCACCACTGTCGGGTTGGTCAGGCCGCTGAGCACCACGGTCTCCTCGAAGCCTGCGGGCAGCGTGGAGGCGCCGCGCGCCTCGGTGGTCTCCAGCATCGCCAAGGTGACGCTCGTGACCGCCAGGAGAAGGGTGGCCAGAAGGATCCGCCAGTGCGCCGCGGACATGGCGCGGGCGCCCAGGAGGGCGGGTGAACGTCCCAATGCCGTGGCTCCGATGCCGCTCCGGGTCATGGCCCTCGCCTCCTCGAGCGCGTGGACGACGTCGTCGTGCCTCCCAAGATCCACCCGGATCACCGGGCGGCGCATACCACGATCGGGGCATCTTGACGCGCTGCGTGTCTGGCCACCCCGCTCGCATGGCCATCACCCCAGTCGGGTACCCGAGCCGACCGCAGTCACGTCCGGCTGCTGGTCGGCGCGAAGGAGTCAGGAATGGCGATCGGTTCCGCGCAGGTGCGGGAAGCGGTCGAGCGGCACTTCGGCCACTCGGACCTGTTGCCCGGGCAGGAGGAGGCGATCGGCGCGCTCCTCGACGGCAACGACGTCCTCCTGGTCGCGCCGACCGGGTCGGGCAAGTCGCTGACCTACCAAGCGGCCGGACTGCTGCTCGGCGGGTGCACCGTCGTGGTCTCGCCGCTCCTCGCGCTGCAGCAGGACCAGGTGTCCGCCCTGGAGGAGGCGGGGCTGCCGGCCGCACGCCTCAGCTCCGCCGAGTCGGAGGCCGCCCGGGCCGAGGCCCTGCGAGGGGCCGACGGAGGCGGAGCCCGGTTCCTGCTGCTCTCGCCCGAGCAGCTGGCCAACCCGGAGGTGCTCGCCGGGGTGGCCGCCCTGCGACCCGCGCTCGTCGCGGTCGACGAGGCCCACTGCGTCTCGACCTGGGGCCACGACTTCCGGCCCGACTACCTGCGCCTCGGTGACCTGGTGTCCCGGCTGGGCGCTCCGCGGGTGGTCGCCATGACGGCCACCGCGGCCGCTCCCACCCAGCAGGACATCGTGGAGCGCCTGGGCCTGCGGGACCACCGCGTCGTCGTCACCGGCTTCGAGCGTGACAACATCTCCCTGGCCGTCGAGCGTTGCGCCGATCCCGACGAGCAGCGCGAGCGGGTCCTCGACCTCGTCGACGAGCTCACGGACGGGCTCGGCCGCGAGACCGGCTCCGGCATCGTCTACTGCCGGACCCGCAAGCGTGCCGAGGCGTACGCCGACGCGCTGTTGGAGCGCGGCCACCCGGCGGGGGCCTACCACGCCGGTCTCCCGAAGGGCCGGCGCGGCGAGGTGCAGGACGCATTCATGACCGGCGGCCTGCGACTGGTCGTGGCCACGTCGGCCTTCGGCATGGGCATCGACAAGCCCGACATCCGCTTCGTCGTGCACGCAGACGTGCCCGAGTCGCCGGACACCTACTGGCAAGAGGTGGGTCGCGCCGGACGCGACGGCGAACCGGCTCGGGCGGTCCTGGTCTACCGCCCCGAGGACCTCGCGCTCGGGCGCTTCTTCGCGACGCCGGTCCCCCGGGGCGACGACGTGCTCGCCGTCGCCGCAGCCGCGCAGTCGGCGGCGAGCGACGACCCGCGCACGGTGAGCGAGCACCTCGACTTCGGTCCGCGCAAGGCGGGACGGATCCTCAACCTCGTCCGGCTCGCCCGGGAGGCCGGCGACCTGGCCGAGGACGCCGACCCCGAACGGCTGGTCGAGGCCGTGGTGGCCCGTGCCGAGGCGCACCGGCGGCTGGAGCGCTCGCGCGTCGAGATGATGCGCGCCTACGCCGAGACCCAACGCTGCCGCAGCGCGTTCGTCCTGGGCTACTTCGGCGCACCCTCGGGCCGGCTGTGCGGCACCTGCGACAACTGCCGCGCGGGGCTCGCGCCCGAGGAGGGCCACGGCGACGGTGCGGCGTACGTCGTGCAGGACACCGTGCGGCACCCGGAGTTCGGGCACGGGACGGTGACCGACGTGGAGGACGACCGCGTCACGGTGCTGTTCGAGGACGTCGGCTACCGGACGCTGTCGCGGGGGCTGGTCGAGGAGCGGGGCCTGCTCGAGAAGGCGTGAAGCCGGCAACTGCGGGTACCGGGCACCATGACGAACGACCTTAAGCTGACCGGCTACGACAGCCCGCCGACCGGGTCGGGGGAGTCCCGCCCGCGCATCCTCGACCCCGACGGGGTACGACAGCTGCTCGACCACGAGCGACACCACGCCAACCGACCGCAGATCGTGACGATGCTCGAGCACAGGCTGGCGTCGCTGGGGAGCGGCGACGCCGAGCCCTCCGGTGGCGACCGATCGACCGGCCGACCCGCGGTCGCGGGGTGACCCGACGAGCCCGGCCCAGCCGCGGTGATGAAGCGCTCCGCTGCTGGGCCGGGTCGTGGTCGGTACTGACCGGTTCGTGCTCGGTCAGGGGAGGTTGCGATACTCCGTCCAGGCGGTCTGCATCCGCAGGGTCTGCCCGGCGGTGAACTCGTACATGCAGGCGTCGTAGGTGTAGTCCATGAAGTTGTGGATGGGGTCCACACCCGGGTCGACGTCGGGGCTCGTGCAGGTGTCGCGGCCGATCGGGCACTGGAACGCCGGGGAGGCCTCGGCGGCGGTGTCGTCGACGTAGTCACCCGGCTCGGAGCAGCCGCCCTGGAACGTGTGGTAGAGCTCGAGCCAGTGGCCGACCTCGTGGGTCGCCGTGTCGCCCTCGCCGTAGACGGTGTAGACCGAGGCGTCACCGGTGTCGCCCTTGACGGACGGCAGGCTGCGGTAGTCGAGCACGACACCGTCGAGGTAGGTCGGCAGCGGGTTGCCGGCCGTGGCGTCCGGGTCGAAGTCGGAGGGGAAGTAGGCCCAGCCGAGCAGCGACTGCGCGAGCGAGGCGGTGTAGATGTTCAGCGTCTCCGAGGTGACGGTCTCGTCCTGGAAGTACTGCTTCATCTTCACCTCCTTGCCGCTGCCCCGGTAGTAGCGCGGCGTCGCGCCGTTGGCAGAGACGAGGTTGAACCACTCGGGCTGCGCCTTGCGGTTGACCTCCTGCAGCACGAACGAGAACCCGGTGCCCTGGTAGGCCTTGTTGAGCACGTCCATCTGGGCGGCGATGCGGGCGTCCGACAGGTAGCCGCCACCCTGGCCGGTGTCCTTGTAGACGACGTTGAAGCGGACCGGGATCGTCACGGGCTCGAAGGCGGCGGCAGTGGCGGCGGTCGTCCCGCCCTTGCCCTTGGCCGACGTGACGGCCTTGACCGCCTTGGCCAGCGGGTCCTTGTGCACGGCGTGCAGGTCGTCGCGCGGGATGGTGCCCGCCGGCGCCTCCGCGAGGTCTCCGTAGTCGATGCAGTCGGTGCTGCTGTCCTTCGCCGGTGCGGCCGCGACCGGGGTCGCCAGTCCGACCCCGAGGACGAGGGCTGTCATCGCGACACCGAGACGGCGGGCGACCAGGCTTCTGCTGTGGCTCATGTAGTCCCTTTCCAAGGCTGTGGAAGGGAAGGTAACCCGGCAAGGAGGGTCTGGGTAGACCCTCAGGGGGCATCACTGCTCGGTCCCGGAGCTCGCCCGTACCTACGGTGCGACCACCACCTTGCCGAGAGCACGTCCTTCACCGACGTGGGCCAGGGCGGCCGGAGTCTCCTCGAGCGAGAAGGTGCGGTCGATGTGCAGCCTCACCTCCCCAGCGAGGCAGCGGGCGGCCAGGGGCTCGAAGTGGGCCGGGCCCTCCTTCACGACGAGCACCCCGATCGACCGACGGGTCAGCCGCCCGAGCATCCAGCCGGCCGTGGCGACGCGCAGCAGGGCCGGCACCGATCCACCGACGCATCGATAGGTGCCGCGTCGGGCCAGCGCACGCCGGTAGGCGAAGACCGACCGATGTGCGACCAGGTCCAGGACCACGTCGTACGGATGCTCCGGGCGGGTGAAGTCGTCCCGTTCGTAGTCGATCACCTCGTCCGCACCCAACGACTGCATGTGCTGCTGCTTCGCCGCGTTGTCGACACCGATGACGTGTGCCCCCCGGCTCTTGGCGAGCTGGATCGCGAACGAGCCGGATCCCCCGCCGGCGCCGTTGATCAGCACCCGGTGCCCCGCCGCGACCCTCGCGGTCCCCTGCAGGGCGATCGCGCCCGCTTGCGGGATGGTCGAGGCCTCGGCGAACGTGAGCTCGGCCGGCTTGTACGCCAGGCAGGACTCGGGAGCGATCACGTACTCCGCGAAGCCACCCATCAACGCCAGGTTGTCGCCGTACACCTCATCGCCCGGCCGGAACCGGGTGGTTCCCTCGCCCACCTCGTCGACCACGCCGGCGATGTCGGACCCGAGGGTGCGGCGTGCCGGGGAGCGCAGTCCCCCGATCCGGGCGTACGCCGGCGAACCACAGAGGCCTTCCCAGTCGCTGAGGTTGACCGAGGTCGCGGCGACCCTGACCCGTACCTGGCCCGCGCCCGGCACCGGTGTCGGGACGTCCTCGACACGGAGCACGTCAGGGGATCCGTACCGGTCGTGGACGACCGCCCTCACGATGCACCCAGCACACGGAGCCTGGTGAGGAGCTGGGACTCCTCGTCGGGGGTGAGCGGCACCTCGAGGGTCGCCAGCCACTGCTCGATCTCGCCCCCCTGCAGCGGGCGGTGCTCGGTCGGTTCACCAGGGGTCCGGATGGTGAGCGACTCGTGGGTGACGGTCACGTGACGGCCGGGCAGGTGCTTGGTGAGGACCAGGCCGGTGGTGAAGTGCGAACCGGGATAGGTGCTCGTGTAGTGGTGACCGATCACGATGTCGACCGGCTTCACCTCCAGCTCGTCGGTGGTGTGGGCCAGCTCCCAACCGTCTTCGCGCCGCCGCAGCAGAGCCCAGTCGCCCGCGTCGGTGCGGCGCAGTCGGTGGCGCCAGCCCGGGAGGTAGTCGTCCTCCGCGCCGTCGACCATCGCGATGGGTCGCAGGAGGCTCATCCCGAAACCGGGATCGCACAGCACGCGCTGGCCCTCGAGGACCACCTCGACGACCATGTGCGTCCTTCCCTGTTGGGCGCCCGCGGCGGGGTCGCCGACCCGGCCGAGGTGACGCCGCACCTGGTAGCCGAGCCGCTCGACGGCGGCGGCGAAGATCGTGGAGTGCTCGAAGCAGTAGCCGCCCCGGCCCCGGACGACGAACTTCTGCTGGACCTCGTCGAGGGAGACGCCCGGCGGCCGGCCGATCAGGACGTCGATGTTGTCGAAGGTGTAGGTCCGCACGTGCGCCTCGTGCAGCTCGGCGAGCGCCTGCGGACCGGGCTCGCGCGCCGCGACGCCGAGACGGTCCAGGTAGGCGTCGAGGTCGAGCCGGTCGGTCTGCCACTGGTCGGACGACATGGTCCCAGTGAACCGCACCCGCGTGACGAGCGAGCCCTGTCCCGGCCGATCGGCCGGGACAGGGCTCGGACGTTCGGACTAGCTCCCGGAGATGATGTCCGGGAGTGCGTCGTCGAAGAGCGCCACGAACTCGGCAGCGGACAGCACCGCGCTCCGCGGCTTGGCAGCGGCAGCCAGGTCGCCACCCCAGTCGGCCGCGCGCTCACGCTGCAGGGGTGTCCCGTGGTGACCGGGGCTGGCGAACGCGCAGTCGCCGACGGTGTAGAAGCTGAGCAGCGCGTCGACCACTCGCTTCTGGTTCAGCGCCAGCCCCTTCTTGTGCACGGCGTAGTAGGTCGCCATGGCGTCGGCCATCAGCTCCGTGCGCCGCGTCGCCTCGGCCGGGTCCGTGGGGCCGGTGTCGAAGACGCCGAGCTCGAACTGGACGTGGTGGGCGAACTCGTGCGCCATGATCACCCGCGGGCCGACGTCGCCGAGGCCGATGGCGTCGTACGCCGCGAGGATCCCGTCACCGAAGACCAGCTTGTCGGGCAGTGCGGCGATCACGGGGTCGGTCTCTCCCTCGCCGCTGAACGCATAGGCGTTCAGGGTCCACAGCGGGTTGAGGTAGAAGTCCCCCTGCGACTGCATGAACTCGGCGACGGTCTCCGCCTCCTCCTGGATCTCGGCGGCGGTCATCGGCGCCAGCTCGCCGGCGGCCACCATGGCCGTCAGCGTGGCCGCGATGCGCTCGGCGTCCAGCAGGACGTCGCTGTGCATGGCCATGAGCTGGATGTCGTCGGACTCGATGTCCCAGAACCGTTGCAGGTCTTCGAAGGTGTTCGTGAGCTGCCGGGCGTGCGACTCGAGCGCGTAGTCGGGGTCGTCGGAACTTCCGAAGAAGAGCGCGTCGTAGGTGGGCACGGCGAGCAGGGCGTCCTGGTGGGCGACCAGGAAGGCGAACTGCTCGTCCGTCATCTCGGCGAAGAGCTCGTCGATGTAGGCGTCGAGCAGCGTGGGCCCGCACTCGCTGGGGGCGACCGCCTCCCGGAGGGCCGCCTTCGCCGGGATCTCCACGAGACGGCCGTCGGCGGGGGCGGCTGAGGCGCTGGCGGCCGGGCTGGACGCCGCGGCCCCCGCTGCGACGGGGCCGAGCGGGATGAGGATCGCGGCACACAGCGCCGCAGACCATCGGATGGTTCTGTTCACAGGCATCTCCTCGAGTGATGACCGGGAAGGCACGGCCCTCCGAGTCGGACAGTCTTCAGAACCTAAGTCCTGGACGTGCCCTTTGGAAGATGCAGCCGAGGGTCCTCAGAGCAGCGCGCGGCGCGGCCGCACTGAGCCGATCGCATGGATCAGGGCGTCGCGCCGGGCGGCACGTACCTCGTCGAGCTTGGCGCGGCACACCACGCACCGGGCGACCTCCTGGCAGCAGCCGGCATCGCGCACCTCGGCCTCGAGCTGGTCGGCGTGCGCGCTGCGTCGCAGGATGGTGCTCATGATCGGTCTCCCTGGTGGCGTGACTTCGAGTCTGGCGCTGCCACCTGCTGACGGGCATCAGCAGTTTTGCTGATGTTCCGCGCCGGCGCCGACCTGTCTAGCCTTCGTCGTGTGGAACTCTCCTGGACCAGCTCACGCCGCGCGTTCGCCGAGGCAGCCCAGTGGTTCGTCAGCACGGTGGCCGAGGTGGACGACCGGTGGAGCGAGCCCGGCCTGGGCGAGTGGGACGTCCGCAGCCTGGTCGGTCACACGAGTCGTTCGCTGCTGACGGTGGAGACGTACGTGTCCCGCCCCGCCGAGACCGTCGAGGTCGACTCGACGGCCGGATACTTCCGGGCGACGCGTGCCATCGCCGCCGGACCGGACGTCGCGGCACGCGGACGCGAGGCCGGCGACGCGCTGGGCACGGATCCGGCTGCCGCGGTGGCAGGCATCGCTGCGCGCGTGGTTCCGCTGGTCGAGGCGTGCGACGGCTCCGAGCTGGTCACCACGATCGTCGGCGGGATGCGACTCAGCGACTACCTGCCCACCCGGACGTTCGAGCTCGTCGTGCACACCGCTGACCTCAGGTCGGCCCTGGGCGTGTCGCCCGACGTGCCCGCGCTCCCTGCGACGCAGGCGCTCGAGCTGGTGGTAGAGCTCGCCATCGGCGAGGGCCTGGCGGGACCGCTCCTGCTGGCTGCCACCGGTCGGCACGGACTCCCCGGCGGCTTCTCGGTGCTCTGAGCCGTCACCGCCGGTCCGGTCGCATCGATCAGTCCGGGGGGCCGAGCTCCGGGTCGTCGACCACGTGCACGGCGGCCTCTTCCGCGCCGGCTGCGGCCCCGTCGATGCCCACGTCCGTCGCGACCAGGTCCTTCTCGGTGTCGGTGCGTACGCCCTCGTCCTCCGCGACCAGCCGGCCGGCGCGCGCACCGTCGGCGTCGGGCGTGATCTCTCCCTCGGTCGGGGACTCCTCGGCCACCAGGGACGCCAGGTCACCGCGCTCGGCCTCGGCGTCGGCGAGCTCGTAGGGGTCGGGCTCGGGCACCTCCTGCGTCGAGGCGCTGGTCCAGCGACTCCCCCATGCTCTCCTCGAGCGGCGTGTTGCCGAAGCCCTGCCCCGCCGACCACTTCTCCGGCGGCGAGTAGCCCTCGTCCAGCGGTTCGGCCAGTCCGCGGTCGTCGTCGACCAGGCTGTCACCCGTGCTCTGCGGCTGCGTCTCGTCGTCGACGCTGTAGCCGTGGTAGCTCTCGTTGTCGGTCGCGTCCCCGGTGGTGTCGACTGCCGGGTCGGTGCCGATCTCGGCGGCGATGTCTGGCTGTTCGGCGTTCATGGAGCCTCCTGCCTCTGTGGCGTGAGGTGGCTACGTACCCCGATCCAGCCCGGGCATGGCCCTCACAGCCAACCGGGCAGGCGTACTCCCGAGAACGGCGCGGAGTCGTACGGCGTCCAGGCCGTCCCCTGCGCCACGACAGAAGCTCCCAGGCCGGAGGCGCCGGCGGCGACGAGGAGGGTCACCAGCAGCCACGGCACCCCGCGCCGCGCGAGCGGGTCGACGACGCGGTGGACCGGTGAGCGCAGGCGCTCCGAGCCCGGCCCCCACCACAGGCCGATGGTGAACGCGGCACCGATCACGGCCAGGGAGGTCGTCATCGACACCGACGCTGCGAAGCAGAGCAGGGCCACCGCGGCTCCGATGCCGAGGCTCCACAGGAGCAGGAGCAGCGTGCCGCCGAGGCCGGCCACGGCGTGCCAGGGCGCGGCGAGCAGGAGCTGGATGCCGTCGTACCACTTGACCCCGCGCCGGTTGCGGCGGTTGCCGGCCGAGGAGGCGGCCAGCGAGCCGCTGCGCAGCAGCCAGACCGCGACGAGCACGACCGCGAGCGTGACGTAGGGGGCGACGGCGACCGCAGCCGTCACGACACCGCCCGCGGCGAGCAGCGACAGGGACCGGCGCAACCGCTCTCCGGCCGGCACGCGCTCGCGGACCGAGCCGTAGTCCGTGGAGACGTACTCGATCGTCCCGTCGGGCAGGACCCGGGTCTGGCGGTGCGGCACCGTGCCGGCCTCGCCCCATCCCTGCGTCGGCGCGTCGTCGTAGCGCTCGTCCCCGGGCTCGCCAGAGGCGAGGTCGAGGGGCGAGCTCCACTCCTCCGACCAGTGCACCGGGACCTCCGCAGGGGGCGTCACGCCGGTGCCGATGCGCGTCGGCGCCGCGAGGTCGTCGCGCATCGCGGTCACCATCGGCTGGGTCATCGGCACGTCCGGGTGAGACGGGCGACCCCCGGCCAGGTCCTCCAGCCAGTCGCGCACGTCGTCGAGCGACGGGCGGTCCTCGGCCCTCGGCGCGAGCGCCTCCTCGACCAGTGGGCGCACCGCCGGGTCGAGGCCGGAGAGGTCGTGCTCGCCACGGCGTACGCGGTCCATCACGGCCACGGACGGGCCGCGGCCGAAGGGGGCGCGACCGGTGCCGGCGAAGGCGACCGTGGCCGCCCACGCGTGGACGTCGGAAGCGGCGGTGGCGTCGTCGCCGTAGAGGATCTCGGGTGCCAGGTAGCCCGGCGTCCCGAGCAGCCACCCGGTCATCGTGATGCGCGAGTCGTCGGCGACCCGCGCCAGGCCGAAGTCGATGAGGATCGGCGTGCGGCCCTCCATGATCACGTTGGACGGCTTGATGTCGCGGTGCAGCACCCCGACGTCGTGGACCGCCTCGAGCGCCTCGGCCAGGCAGTCGGCGAACCACAGCAGGTCGGCGCCGGCGAGCGGCCCCTCCTCCACCACGTGGTCGTGCAGCGACAGGCCGGGGACGTAGCGCGTCGCGACGAAGGGGATCTCACCCCACGGGTCGGCGTCGACGATCTCGGCGATCCGCCGGCTGCGGACGCGGCTCAACGAGCCGACCTCGCGCGCCAGCCGGCGCCGTGCCTCGTCGTCGCCGACGATGTGCGGGCGCAGCACCTTGATCGCGACCGGCCGCTCCCCCGGCTTCTGCCCGAGGTGCACCACGCCCATCCCGCCCTCGCCGAGCCGGGCGCGCAGCGCGTAGCCGCCCACCGTCAGCCCGGGCGGCGGCGCCTCCGGGCGCGGGGAAGTCGTCACGCGACGAGGATACGGCCGGCGGTCGGTCATCCGGCCGATCCGGGCGACGCGCGCCGGGCACTACGGTTCACGCGTGCCCACCCGCCTCTGGTCGGGCGAGGACTCCTCAGCGGACCGGGGCGACCGCCTCGAGCGCCGCGATGAGCGTCCGGGCGTCGTGCGGCCCGATGTGCCGGGTCTCGCCGATGAAGAAGGTCGGAGTGCCGCGTACGCCGCTCTCCTCCGCCGACGCGACGTCGTGCTCGACGTGCCGCGCCAGGTCTTCGTCGTCGAGGTCGCGGAGGAACTGCTCGACGTCGAGGTCGATCTCCGCGGCGTAGCCCACCAGGTCCTCCAGCTCGAGCTCGTCCTGGTGGGCGAAGAGGACGGCGTGCATCTCCCAGAAGCGACCCTGCCGGGCGGCAGCCTCGGCCGCGACGGCAGCGAGCTCGGCGTGCGGGTGCACCGGCAGCGGGAGGTGGCGCGTCACGTAGCGCAGCCGGTCACCGAAGTGGGCCCGCAGCTCGTCGCCGACACCGCTGACCCGCGCGCAGAACGGACACTCGTAGTCGAGGTACTCCACCAGCGTGAGCGGGGCGTCGACCGGGCCGAGGAGGTGGTCACGAGCAGGGTCGACCGGAGGGATGAGCAGCGTGGGCAGCGCGGCGTCGCGCTGGCCGAGGAACCGCGCGGCGAACCGGAACGCCAGCCAGCCGGCGAGGCTGGCGAGCACGGCAGCCACCAGCACGCCGACGCGGGCCTGGTCCTGCAACCGCGACGACCCGAAGGCGAGGCTGATGATCAGCAGCGAGACCGTGAACCCGATGCCGGAGAGGGCGCCGCCGGCCAGCGTGTGGCCCAGCCCGACGCCCTGGGGCAGCCGGCCCCAGCCCCACCGGACGCTGGCCCACGCACCCGCGAAGATGCCGATCGCCTTGCCGAGCACCAGACCGAGCACGATGCCCCACATCAGGGCCGACGTGAACGCATCCCCCAGCACGCCGTCGCGCAGGTCGACGCCGGCGTTGGCCAGGGCGAAGACCGGGACGACGACGTGGCTGGTCGGCGTGTGGAGTGCCTCCTGGAGCCGTTCGTTGACCGAGATGGCGCGGGTGAGCGAGCGTCGCGCGGCGCGCTGGACGCCCGGCATCGGTGACTGCCGGAAGGCGCGGAACGTCCGTGCGGCGTCCTCGACGTCGGATCGCCGCGGGTCGAGCGCCGGCACCAGCAGCCCGCTGAGCATGCCGGCGATCGAGGCGTGCACGCCCGACTCCACGGTGGCGATCCAGAGGACGAGCACGACGAGGACGTAGGGAGCGGCCTGCCACACGCCGGCCCGGTCGAGTCCCACCAGGACGAGCAGGCAGCCGGCCGCGACGAGGAGTGCTCCCCACGACAGGTCGTCGGAGTAGACGACCCCGATCACGCTCACCGCGACGATGTCGTCGATCACGGTGAGGGTGAGCAGGAAGATCCGCAGCTGGGTGGACACCGCGGGACCGACCAGCGCCATCACCCCCAGCAGGAACGCGGTGTCGGTGCCGATGACGGCACCCCAGCCCGCGGCCTCCTCCCCGGACGGGTTGAGGGCCAGGAAGATGGCGGCCGGCACGAGCATGCCGGTGATGCCCGCGACCAGCGGCACCACGACGCGGCTGCGGTCGGTCAGCTCGCCGATGGCGAACTCCTTGCGGACCTCGAGGCCGATCACGAAGAAGAACACGACCATCAGGCCGTCGTTGATCCAGTGGTGCAGGTCCATGGTCAGGCCGCCGCTGCCGAAGCGGATCGACAGCTCGGTGTGCCACAGGTCGACGTACGACTGCGACCACGGTGAGTTCGCCCAGACCAGCGCGACCAGCGCCGCGACCACGAGGAGGCCGGCGGACCCGGACTCGGTCCTCATGAAGTCGCGCAGCGAGCGCGGGGACTGCCCGCTGAACGCGTCGGAGCCCCGGCAGGAGGACTGGCCGGAGGTCGCCGCGTCGCCGGACATCAGGTCAGCAGACCTTGTGCATCCAACCGAAGGTGTCGTCGGCGCGGCCGAACTGCATCCCGACCAGCGCGTCGCGGATCCGCATGGTCAGCTCGGTGCTCGCCGGCGCGGCAGTGGCTCCCTGGGGTGAGCGCAGCTCACCGACCGGTGTGACAACAGCGGCGGTGCCGCAGGCGAAGATCTCGGTGATCTCGCCCGACGCGACGCCGTCGCGCCACTCGTCGATGGAGAACTTCCGCTCCTCCACGGCGTGGCCGAGCTTGCCGGCGAGCTCGATGATCGAGGCACGGGTGATGCCCTCGAGGATGGTGCCGGTCTCCGGGGTGACGACGCGGCCGTCGGCGTGGACGAAGAAGAGGTTCATCCCACCGAGCTCCTCGATGTAGCGGAACTCCTGGTCGTCGAGGAAGACGACCTGGTCGCAGCCCTTCTCGATCGCCTCGCGCTGCGCGGCCAGCGACGCGGCGTAGTTGCCACCGGTCTTGGCCGCACCCATGCCGCCGCGGCCGGCACGGGTGAAGGTCTCCGACAGCCACAGGTTGACCGGCTTGATGCCGCCCTTGAAGTAGGCGCCGGCCGGCGAGGCGATCACCATGAACGTGACGTGCTGGGCCGGGCGGACGCCGAGGAAGGTCTCGGAGGCGAACATGAAGGGTCGCAGGTAGAGCGACTTCTCGCCCTCGCTGTCGGGCACCCACCGCTGGTCGGCCTCGACGAGCGCGTCGACGAAGGCGACGAAGTCGTCGACCGGCAGCTCGGGGAAGGCCAGTCGCTGCGACGAGCGCACCATCCGCGCGGCGTTCTGCTCGGGACGGAAGGTCCAGATCGAGCCGTCGTCGTGACGGTAGGCCTTCATCCCCTCGAAGGTCTCCTGCGCGTAGTGCAGGACCGCGGTCGCCGGGTCGAGCGTCAGGGGGCCGTAGGGCGTGATCCGCGCGTCGTGCCACCCCGCCTCGGGCGTCCACTCGCACGTCAGCATGTGGTCGGTGAAGTGCTGGCCGAAACCCGGGTTGGCGAGGATCTCGGCGAGCCGGGCGTCGTCGACCGGGGCGGGGTTGGCGGTGGTGCTGATCTGCATGGGGTCAACCTACTCAGAGTCGGGCGGCGATCGCGTCCCCGACCTCGCTGGTGGAGCGGCTCGCCCCGGCAGCGCGTGCACCGAGGTCGGCCAGCACGGCGGCCTCGATCGCGGCGGCCGCCTCGGCGTGACCGAGGTGGTCGAGGAGGAGCGCGCCGGAGAGGATCGCGGCGGTCGGGTCGGCCTTCTGCTGGCCGGCGATGTCGGGGGCGGAGCCGTGCACGGGCTCGAACATGGAGGGCGTGGTCCGGTCAGGGTTGACGTTGCCGGAGGCGGCCAGCCCGATGCCGCCGGTGATGGCAGCGGCCAGGTCGGTGATGATGTCGCCGAAGAGGTTGTCGGTGACGATCACGTCGAAGCGGGCGGGGTCGGTGGCCATGAAGATCATGGCTGCGTCGATGTGGATGTAGTCGGTGGTCACGTCGGGGAACTCGGCGCCGACGGACTCGAAGAGGCGCCACCACAGCGAGCCGGCGTTGACCAGGACGTTGGTCTTGTGGACCAGGGTCAGCTTCTTGCGGGGCCGCTTCGCGGCGCGGGTGAAGGCGTCACGCACCACCCGCTCCACGCCGTAGGCGGTGTTGACCGAGACCTCGGTGGCGATCTCGGCGGGCGTGCCGACCCGGAGGGCGCCACCGTTGCCCGTGTAGGGGCCTTCGGTGCCCTCCCGCACGACGACGAAGTCGATGTCACCCCGCTCGAGGACGTGGTCGGCCAGGGGTGAGGCCGTGCCGGGGAAGAGCCGCGACGGACGCAGGTTGACGTAGTGGTCGAGCTCGAAGCGCAGCCGCAGCAGCAGCCCGCGCTCGAGGATGCCCGGGGGCAGGGCGGGGTCGTTGGGCTTGCCGCCGACCGCTCCCAGCAGGATCGCGTCGTGCTCGCGGATCTCCGCGAGCACCGAGTCGGGCAGCACCTCGCCGGTCGCGAGGTATCGCTCGGCGCCGAGGTCGTAGCGCGTCGACTCGAACCTCACCGGGGAGGCGACCTCGAGGACCTTGAGCGCCTCCGCTGTCACCTCCGGGCCGATGCCGTCGCCGGGGATGACGGCGAGCGTGGGCGCAGCGGTCTGCTGGGTGTCGGGCATGCCGCGAAATCTAGTTGTCGTCGGGGCGCAGGCCGCCGTTGTCTCGCAGGTCAAGCGCCGTCTGCAGGGCGGCCGCGGTGTTCTCCGCGCTGCGGGGGTTCTCGGGGTCGTGGGCCGCCGGGCCCCACGAGTCGGGATACAGGTCGTACATGGGTCTCACTCCTGGTCGAGCAGCTGGTGGACGTGAGTGTCGAAGGCACCGACACCGCGGCGGGTGAGGGAGTGGGAGTGCGGGGATCGCCCGGGGCCCGGCTGCCGGCCATCGAGCATGCGGATCGCGCAGGAGCTGCGTGGACCCGCCGCAGAGGCGGTGGCTTCGAACTCGACTTGATCGAGCCCTTCCGACTGGTGCGGAAGGAGAAGGCCGGTGGCGGAACCTCGTCGACGCCGAACACCGCGACGAGGTGGCCTTCTGTCAGGCCCCGCCGCGGCGAACGATGAGTACGAGGACGTTCCGCATGGTGGGGCGACTGTACGACCGCTCCCCTGTCGCGCGCAGCCGCTTTCCGGAACGTGTCAGATCGTGAGATGTGGGACCGGCACCTGAGACCTCGCTCGAGAGATGACACACTCGGCGATCTCATGTCTGCTCCTCCCGAACTGCCCGACGTCGTCTCCCGCGCCTTCGACGTGTGCCGCCAGGCCGGCTACGTCGCCTTCTGCCGCAACGAGACCGGACGCCTGCTGGCCACCCTCGCGGCGACCCGCGGCGGCACGATGGCCGAGTTCGGCACCGGCTGCGGCGTGGGCACGGCGTGGCTGCGCAGCGGCGTACGCAACGGGGCGCACATCCTGACCGCGGAGCTCGACGAGTCGTTGGCCGGCGCGGCCGCGAAGATCTTCGAGGACGACACCAAGGTCGAGGTGCTGGCCGCCGACTGGAACGTGCTGCGCGACCGCGGCCCGTTCTCGCTGCTCTTCCTCGACTCCGGCACCCCGTCCGAGGTCGGCGTCGACACCATCATCGACCTGGTCGAGCCGGGCGGCATCGTGGTTCTCGACGACTTCGCGCCGTGCGAGTCGTGGCCGCCGATCACCTACGGCCGGGTCGACACCCTCCGCGAGCAGTGGCTCACCGACGACCGCTTCACCGCCGTCGAGGTGATGGTGGCCGCCGACGCGTCCGCGGTCATCGCGACGCGTCGCTGACGCTCACTCTGACGGCACCGGCGCCGGCAGGTCGACGGTGAACCACGGCAGCATCAGCTGGGTGAGCGGCCCGATCGCCAGCGCGTAGGCGATCGTGCCGACCCCGAGCACGCCGCCGAGCAGCAGGCCGATCACCACGACGGCGACCTCCAGCGCGGTGCGGACCAGGCGCAACGAGAGCCCGGTCCGGCGGGCGAGCCCGGTCATCAGTCCGTCACGCGGGCCGCGGCCGAGCTGGGCGCCGATGTAGAGCGCGCTCGCCAGGCCGCACAGCACCACGCCGCCGAGCATGAGTGCGATCCGCGCCCACATCGCGTCGGGCTGCCCCAGCACGGCAAGGGTCGCGTCGGCGGAGAAGCCGATCACGAGGGCATTGCTGATCGTGCCGAGCCCGGGCATCTCCCGCAGCGGGATCCACAGCACCAGCACGACGAAGCTGAACAGGATGACGGCCTGCCCCAGCGTCATCGGCACGTGGCGGATGAAGCCCGAGTGCAGCACGTCCCACGGGGCGAGGCCCAGCGCACCGCGCACCATCATCGCCAGCGAGACGCCGTAGAGGAACAACCCCACGAAGAGCTGGGGCAGGCGCCGGGCCAGTCTCCCGGCGCGCAGCTGGGCGAGTGGTCCGAGATCGACGAGGACGCCGCGGGGGGCGTGGGTGGTGGCGGTCGGGACGTCGCAGGGCACGGTGCTCATGCGAACCATCGTGCCCCTGATTGGCCTTGTCCGACATAGCCAATCGTGGAACAGTGGCCTGCATGAGCCGCGTCATCAGCGCCCAGCGCATAGCCACTCTTGTCGGCGAATTCCCCCGCTCCCCTGCCTACCTCGGCCTCGCGGAGGCGCTGCGGGTGCTCATCGGAGACGGCCGCGTCGGCCTCGGCGTACGCCTGCCCAGCGAGCGCGAGCTGACCAGCGCACTCGACGTGTCGCGCACGACCGTGACCCGGGCCTACGAGGTGCTGCGCGAGTCCGGCTACGCCGAGGCGCGCCGCGGGTCGGGCACCTTCACCCAGGTCCCGGGCGGTCACCGCCGCGCACACGACCGCTCGCTCATGCCCGGCACAGGTGGCGAGGACGTCATCGACCTCAACTGCGCGGCCCACTGCGCCCCGCCCGGACTGATGGAGGCCTACCAGCGCGCCACCGAGGAGCTTCCCGCCTACCTCGGCGGACCGGGCTACTTCCCGCTCGGCATGCCGGCGCTCCAGGCGCGGATCGCGGCGGCGTACGACGCCCGCGGGCTTCCCACGGTCCCGGAGCAGATCATGGTGACGGCCGGCGCTCTCGCCGCCGCGTCCGTCGTCGCCCAGGCCTTCACCGCTCCCGGTGAGCGCGTCGTGGTGGAGTCGCCGACCTACCCCAACGCCACCCAGGCCGTGCGGCACGCCGGTGCCCGACTGGTGCCGGCGACCGTCGACCCCGACGGCTGGGACCTGGACGCGCTCGGCGCCACCCTGCGGCAGACCTCGCCGCGGCTGGCCTACCTGATCCCCGACTTCCAGAACCCCACCGGCCACCTGATGTCCGGGGCGCAGCGTGAGGAGCTGGCCGCCTCGCTCGCCCGTACGCGCACGATCGTCGTCGCCGACGAGGCCCACCAGGCGCTCGCGCTGCGGCCCGGGCTCGCCGATGACATGCCGCCCCCGCTCGCGGCGTACGCCCCGGACGCGATCACGATCGGCAGCGCGAGCAAGTCCTACTGGGGCGGCCTGCGGCTCGGCTGGGTCCGTGCTCCCCTGGCCGAGATGGACCGGCTGATCCATGCCCGGATCGGGCTCGACCTGGGAGCGCCGGTCCTCGAGCAGCTGGTGCTGGCCGACCTGTTGGACCATGCCGACGAGGTGCTCCCGCTGCACCGCGAGCGGCTCGTCACCGGGCGCGACGCGCTGGTGGCGGCGGTAGGCGAGCACCTGCCGCAGTGGCGGTTCCGGGTGCCCGACGGCGGGCTGGCCCTGTGGTGCGAGCTGCCCGACGCCCTCGGCACGGCCACGAGCGCCGAGGCCGAGCGGCGGGGCGTCGTGGTGGCGCCGGGACCGGTCTTCGCCGTCGAGGGCGGGCTCGACCGCTTCGTCCGGATCCCGTGGACCGCCTCGCCGGAAACGCTCGCCGAGGCCGTACGCCGCCTCGCCGCCGCCTGGGAGCACGTGTCCTCACACGCAGCCCGGCCGGCGACGCAGAGCGCCGCCGGCCGGGTGATGGTCGCCTAGGGCGACCGGTGCATCAGCGAGTCGTCACCAGTTGACGCGCACCTTGACGGTGCCGTTGCCCTGGAAGTCCTCGACCTGCATCGTGGTGCCCGTCTTGGGCGGGTTCACGCTGTACCAGCCGACCTGGTAGCGACCGGGGTGCCGGAGCACCATCGGCGTGGCCGGGTTGTTGTCGTGGTCGGTCAGGACCTCGTCGCCGTCGCTGCCGTACCACCAGGTGAGGCGGTCGTCGAAGACCCGGACGCCTGCCTGCGACGCCACCGATCCCGTACGGGTCTGCACCGGACCGCCGGCGACGCGGTACTCCTCCTGCAACGAGATGGCGTCGGTCGCCTCCCCGCCGAACGTGGAGTCGTAGGACAGGAACCGCGGCCGCATCAACGTGCCGTCGCTCCAGTGCGTGAGCTGCGGGTGGGCATCGACCGGCAGAACCTCACCGGCGCCCGGGTGGACGCTCACGTTGTTGTCGCTGTACATCGTGTTCCAGTAGCTGATCAGCACACCGTTCTGGTAGGGGAAGTGCTGGACCCGGTCCGGCTGGGTCTGGAGCCAACCGAAGTTGTAGGCCGTCTTCAGCGACGTGTCGTAACCGTCGTACTGACGGTTCTCGGCGACGTAGGCGTTGAGGAACTTCTCCACCTCGACACCGGAGGTGCGCTTGAAGCCGTCGAACACCCACCCCTCGGCGTCGGTCTCGGCGGAACCGATCACCGTGCCGTCGATCGCGATGTTGTCGATGAAGATGCCGCGCTCGACAGCAGCGACGTCGGTCCAGTAGCGGAACCGCACCGCGTTGGTGCCTGCCGGCAGGGTCGCGGTCAGGTCCACCCAACCCTTGGAGTCACCGGTGATGCCGTTGCCCTCGTTCTGATGGTTGGGGTCGGTGTTGGTGGACCGGTTGGTCGGGACGATCTGCCACGTGGCGCCGTTGTCCTTCGAGGCCTCGAGGTAGGCGTAGTCCCAGTCGACCTCGATCTTGGTGTCGACCTTGGCCGTCAGGTTGGTGCCCGAGACTCCCGTCTTGGTCATGGTCGTCTCGAGGTTGTTGCCTTCGGTGGACCAGAACATCTGGCTGCCCGCGAAGGGCGTGCCGATCGGCCGGTCGCGCGTCAGGTCGGGAAGCCGCGTGACGAGCGCCTGCGCTCCCCCCGTGGTGGCGGGCGTGTTGTTGCCGAGCCGGACCTCCTTGCGCTCACCGGGCTGCAGGAGCTCGTAGAACGGGCCGGGGCCGTCGTCGCCCTGCTGGTCGAGCCAGCCGAGCTGCAGCAGCTCCCAGACACCCATGTCGACGGGCGCGTCGCCGGTGGTGTCGCCACCGTCGCCGATGTTGGAGCCCGAGGACATCAACGTCCAGAAGCCGGTGTTGTTCTCGCCGCCACCGAGGTTGCCCGAGGTGTCGTAGAGGTCCGGCAGGCCGAGGTCGTGGGCGTACTCGTGGGCGAAGACCCCGAGGCCGCCGTTCTCCGGCTGGATGGTGTAGTCGCCGACCCAGACGCCGGTCGGGTTGTGCGGCACCGGGTTGGCCGCCGTGGTGCCGAGGCCGTAGGCGCCGCCGTTGGAGCCGATGTTGACGCCGGTCACGCCGGGCGCCTTCTGCTGCAGGTTGGCGTACCAGCGGTGGCTCCAGATGGCGTCGGTGCCGTAGATCGGGTCGCTGGCGGCCTCGTCGCCGCCGGCGTGGACGATCTGGAAGTGGTCGATGAAGCCGTCGGGCTCGCGGTAGTTGCCGTCGCCGTCGACGTCGTAGCGGTCCTGGTAGTCGAACGTCTTGAGGTAGTCCTGGATCTGGGCCATGGTCTGGCCGGCCTTGAGCTGGTTGTCCACCCAGACGGCCATGGCGTCACGGATCAGCGCCTTGGTCGACGCGCAGGTCGTGACCGGCGTGCCGGGAGGCGTACCGCAGAAGCCCCGGCCGTAGAGGGCCTGGTTGTAGGGGACCTTCACCCACTCGGTGACGTCACCGTCGATGCTGTAGCGACCCGAGGACTGGACCCGGTAGTACTCCTTCATCCGGTTGAAGTACATGTCCTCGTAGTGCTCGCGGTTGAAGTCCTCCTGCCAGATGGTGGAGTTGTCCTTCGACCGGTCGGGCTCGGGGATCTGGTTGTGCAGCGGCCCGTCGAACGTCGTCGGCTCGGGGTCGGGCAGGTTGAACGGCGGGGTGTCGGTGAAGCAGCCGGCACCACAGGCGGTGCTGCCCGCTCCTGCATAGCGCTCGTTGCCGAACTCGGCGAGCACGACGAAGACCCGGTCGGTCCCCTCGGTCTCCAGCGGGATCTGCTGGCCCTTGGGCGTGCCCTTGGGGAACGGGCTCTTGCCGCGGATGATGCGCTCCAGCGCCGCCGCCTTCTGGGCGTCGCGCTTCTCCTTGATCTTGAGCGGGTGCTTCGGCTCGTGGCCACCGTCGGGCTGGTCGGCCGACGGAACCTCCTCCGGCGCGTCAGCGCCGGGGTTGGCGGTGGTGGGCGAGCTCACGAGCAGTCCGGCGGCCACGAGGCCGGCGGACGCCACGAAGGCAGCAGCACGGGTGCTGCGGCGTGAGAGGTGTCTCAACAGGGTGTTCCCTCCATGCAGGCAGGGAAGCACGGTCGAGATCGTCGCCCGAGACATCCCTGATCTGACGACCATCGCCCGATGCGACGGTCCGACCCGGATCGTCCGCTGTGACCCGCCTCACGCGATAGATCCTCAGGGAGGTTTTACCGCGTCGTTACCCAATCGTGACCACGCCCGCGGCCGGCCGACGGGTCAGGACAGGTCGACGGCCCGCACCGAGGAGGCGTCCATCGCGGTCTGGATCTCGGCGAGTGTCTCGACCGGGATGGCCGAGTCGACGCTCAGCGCCACCAGTGCCGCACCGCCCTTGTCCTGGCGGGAGACCTGCATGCCGGCGATGTTGACCGCCGCGTCGCCGAGGATCCCACCCACGGTGCCGACCATGCCCGGCCGGTCCTCGTAGGTGAGGAAGGCCAGGTGCGTGGTGGGCTCGATGTCGACGGCGAAGCCGTTGACCTCGACCAGGCGCTCCTTCTGGGCGAGGCCGATGAGGGTGCCCGACACGGACACCTGGGTGCCGTCGGCCAGCGTGCCGCGCAGGGTGATCAGGTTGCGGTGGTCGGGACTCTCGGCGTCGGTCAGCAGCCGTACCTCCGTGCCGCGCTCGGCCGCGAGGAGGGGCGCGTTGACGTAGGAGACCTGCTCCTCGACGATGTCGGCGAAGACGCCCTTGAGGGCGGCCAGCTCGAGCACCTTGACGTCGAACTCGGTGATCTCGCCGCGGACCTCGACGTCCAGCTGCTGGGCGACCTCGCCGGCGAGGGCGGTGAAGACCCGGCCGAGCTTCTCGGTCAGCGGGATGCCGGGACGTACGTCCTCCGCGATGACGCCGCCCTGCACGTTGACCGCGTCGGGGACGAGCTCGCCGCTCAGCGCGAGCCGCACCGACCGGGCCACGGCGATGCCGGCCTTCTCCTGGGCCTCGTCGGTGGAGGCGCCGAGGTGCGGGGTGGCGACGACGTTGTCGAGCTCGAACAGCGGGCTGTCGGTGCAGGGCTCGCTGGCGAACACGTCGAGGCCTGCAGCGGCGATCTGGCCGGTCTTGAGGGCGTCGTGCAGCGCGACCTCGTCGACGATGCCGCCGCGCGCGGCGTTGACGAGCACGAGGCTCGGCTTGGCCGCGGCGAGCTGGTCGGCGCCGATCAGGCCGAGGGTCTCGGGCGTCTTGGGCAGGTGGACGCTCATGAAGTCCGACTCCGCGAGCAGCGTGTCGAGGTCGACCAGTCGGACGCCCATCTGCGCCGCGCGGCCGGCCTGGACGTAGGGGTCGTAGGCGATCACCTTCATGCCGAAGGCGCTGAGCCGCTGCGCAACCAGGACGCCGATCCGGCCGAGACCGACGATGCCGACGGTCTTCTCGTAGAGCTCGATGCCGGTGTACTTGGAGCGCTTCCACTCGCCGCCCCGCAGGGCGGCGTGGGCGGGACTGATGTGGCGGGCGGCGGCGAGCATGAGGGCGACCGCGAGCTCGGCCGCGCTGACGATGTTGGAGGTCGGCGCGTTGACGACCATCACACCGGCCTGCGTGGCCGCCTTCACGTCGACGTTGTCGAGGCCCACACCGGCGCGGGCGACGACCTTGAGGCGCCGCGCAGCAGCGAGGGCCTCGGCGTCGACCTTGGTCGCGGAGCGGACCAGGATCGCGTCGACATCGGCGATCGCGGGGATCAGCTCGGCGCGGTCGGCGCCGTTGCAGGTGCGGATCTCGAAGTCCGGGCCCAGCGCCTCGACGGTGGCGGGGCTCAGCTCCTCGGCGATGAGTACGACTGGCCGAGCCTGGGTGGAGAGTGCGGGTGCGCTCACAGCGGGGTCCTCTGATGATCAGGGTGTGTCCAGGACTGCACGACGCTGTGCGCGAGTCACTGTACCCGCGGGTCCGCGCGCCCCACGAAACCGTCCATCCCTCAGCCCGCCCAGTGTCCGAGGTGACTCCTACGATGGCCCGATGGGTGCCATGGACGACGCGGAGCGCCTCGAACCGGCGACGGTCGAGGAGTGGAGCGCGTGGCTGCGCGAGCACCACACGCAGCCTGCGGGGGTGTGGCTGGTGAGCACGCGCAAGGCCGTCGACCGGGCGTTCTCCTACGAGGAGTCGGTGCTCGAGGCGTTGCGCTACGGCTGGGTCGACTCGACGGTGAAGGGCGTCGACGAGCGCCGCACGATGATGTGGTTCGCCCCCCGCCGCAGGGGCAGCATGTGGACGCGCATCAACAAGGGCCGGGTCTCGCGGCTCGAGGAGGCCGGGCTGATGGAGCCGGCCGGGCGGCCGCGGTCGTCGAGGCCGCGAAGGAGTCGGGCATGTGGACCCTGATGGACGCGGTCGAGGACCTGGTCGTGCCCGACGACCTGTCCGCGGCGTTCGACCTCCATCCCGGCTCGCGGGAGCACTGGGAGTCGTGGTCACCGTCGGCGCAGAAGATGATCCTGGCGTGGATCGTCCTGGCCAAGAGGCCCGAGACCCGGGCCGCGCGGGTCGCGACCACGGCGGAGAAGGCGGCTCGTGGGGAGAAGTCCCGGTCGTAGGCCGACGGGGCTCAGACGGCGCAGCCGTCGGGGCCGCACTCGTCGCCGGTCGCGAGCACCTGGATCTGCGGGTGCGACTCCGACCAGGCGCGCTCGAGCACCTGGGTGAAGACGTCGGTCGGCTGCGCGCCGGAGACGCCGTACTTCTGGTCGACGACGAAGAACGGGACCCCGCCGGCGCCGTAGGCCTGCGCCTGCTCGATGTCGGCGTGCACGTCTGCGGTGAACTCGGTGCCACTGAGGACCTCGTCGACGCGGGTCGCGTCGAGGCCCTCGGCCACGGCGACCTCGCGCAGCACGGCGTGGTCGGCGACGTTGCGGGCCTCGGTGAAGTACGCCTTGAGGAGCGCCTCCTTCACCCGGCCCTGCAGGTCGTTGCCGCCCTGCGCGTGGGCGAGGTGGATCAGCCGGTGGGCGTCGACGGTGTTGAGGTGCAGGGTCTCGGAGAGCCGGTAGACCAGGCCCTCCTCGGCCGCGACCGCCTCGACCCGGTCCTGCATCTGCTGGGCGCCGGCCGGCGACTGGCCGTACTTGCGGGCCAGCATCGTCGTGGTGCTCTCGGTGGGCTCGGTCGGCGCACCGGGGTCGAGCTGGTAGGAGCGCCAGTGCACCTCCACCTCGTCGGCGTGGCCGAACTCGGCCAGCGCGTTCTCGAGGCGGCGCTTGCCGATGTAGCACCAGGGACAGACGACGTCGGACCAGATCTCGATCTTCACGACTGGCCCAACACCCGGCCTGACCTGCGTGTTCCCTCCGCGCTCGCCGTGAGTCTCCCAGAGACTCAACGCCGAGTCCCGGGCGTGTCGGGCGCCTCAGGCCTCCTGCCGCCGCACCTTGCCGCGGCGAGCGGCGTACGTGACGACGAAGCCGAGCGCCAGGGCGAGCAGCACCCCGAGGTTGGCGTAGGGCCAGTTGCCCTCCCAGTAGCCGTCCTCCTCGAGCCAGGTGCCGAGGCCGAGCGGCCCGAGCAGGTAGCCCTGCCAGTTGTTCCACGAGGCCGCGGTGGCGAAGCTGTTGACGACCAGGCCCCAGCCGAGCACCGAGGCGACGACCATGGTGCCGATCGAGACCCAGTCGTAGGCGCCGTAGCGACCCGAGGCGTCGAAGAGGGCATCGTCGTCGTAGTCGCGCTTGCGGAGCGCGATGTCGGCGATCATGATCCCCGCCCAGGCCGCGAGCGGGACCCCCAGCGTGATCAGGAAGCTCTGGAAGGGCTCGATGAAGCTGGTGGCGAAGAAGACGACGTAGATCGTGCCGAGGGTGAGGATGACCCCGTCGAGCAGCGCCGCCATCGGTCGCGGGATGCGTACGCCGAGGCTCAGCAGGGTGAGGCCGCTGGAGTAGATGCCGAGCACGGCTCCGCTGACGAGGGCGAGGATCGCGGTCAGCAGGAAGGGCACGAGGAACCAGGTCGGCAGGAGCGTGCCGAGGGTGCCGATCGGGTCCGCGACGATGCCGGCGGCCAGCTCCTCGGACGAGCCCGCCAGCAGCAGGCCGAAGATGACCAGCAGGACCGGGGCGATCGCGCCGCCGAGGGTGTTCCAGCCGACGATGGCAGCGCCCCTGGCGTCGCGGTGCTGGTAGCGCGACCAGTCGGCGGCGATGTTGATCCAGCCGAGACCGAAGCCGGTCATCACCAGGACCAGTGCGCCCACCATCTGCTGCGTGCTGCCGCTGGGCAGGTCGCTCACGGTCGGCCAGTCGATCTCGTCGACGGTCAGGGCGACGTAGACGATCGTGGCAATGCCGGTGATCCAGGTCAGGACCGACTGCATCCGCATGATGACGTGGTAGCCCGCGACGCTGGCAGAGACGATCAGCAGCGCCACGACGACGGTGGCCACCACCTTGGTGGCGGTGCCTCCCGACCAGCCGAGCTGGTCGAAGATCGTGGCGGTCGCCAGGACGGCGAGAATGGCGAGGAAGGTCTCCCAGCCGATGGAGACGAGCCACGAGACGACGCCGGGCACCTTCTGCCCGTCGACACCGAACGCCGCCCGGCTCAACACCATCGTCGGCGCCGAACCTCGCTTGCCCGCGATCGCGATGATCCCGCAGAGGGCGAACGAGACCACGACGCCGACGACGGTGACGACCGCCGCCTGCCAGAAGGAGATGCCGAAGCCGAGCACGAACGTGCCGTAGCTGATGCCGAAGACCGACACGTTGGCCGCGAACCACGGCCAGAAGAGGTCGGAGGGCTTGGCGGTCCGCTCGGCCTCGTCGATGATCTCGATGCCCGTGGTCTCGACGCCCAGCCGCCTGGCCTGCTCGAGGCGGGAGCCGGGGGTCACTGTCTCGCTCATGGGAGCATCGTCGCGCACGAGAGTTGCCGTCGCCAGCACCGGACGCGCGTCGACCCCCGTGCGACGCGCGTGCCGGTGCCGCGGTCAGCGGGAGGCGGTGCCCTCGACGTAGTCGGTGTCGTGCGACTTGACCCAGGCCATCAGCTTGCGCAGCTCGCGGCCGGTCTGCTCGATGGGGTGGGCCTCGCCCTGCTTGCGGAACTGGGTGAACTCCGGCGAGCCGTTGTCCATGTCGCTGATGAAGCGATCCGCGAACGCGCCGCTCTTGATGTCGGCGAGCACGTCCTCCATGTTCTTCTTGACCTCGGGCGTGATCACCCGGGGGCCGGAGACGTAGTCGCCGAACTCCGCGGTGTCGGAGACCGACCAGCGCTGCTTGGCGATGCCGCCCTCGTACATCAGGTCGACGATCAGCTTGAGCTCGTGGAGGCACTCGAAGTAGGCCACCTCAGGCTGGTAGCCGGCCTCGGTGAGGACCTCGAAGCCGTACATCACCAGCTGGGACGCGCCGCCGCAGAGCACGGCCTGCTCACCGAACAGGTCGGTCTCGGTCTCCTCGGTGAACGTGGTCCTGATGCCGCCGGCGCGCAGGCCGCCGATGGCCTTGGCGTAGGACAGCGCCAGGTCCCAGGCCTTGCCGGACTCGTCCTTCTCCACCGCCACGAGCACCGGGACGCCGCGGCCGTCGACGTACTCGCGACGCACCAGGTGGCCGGGTCCCTTGGGCGCGACCATGAAGACGTCGACGCCCTCGGGGGGCGTGATGTAGCCGAAGCGGATGTTGAAGCCGTGGCCGAAGACCAGGGTGTCGCCCGGGGTGAGGGCGGGCTCGATCTCCTCGGCGTAGAGCTTTCGCTGGTGCTGGTCGGGGGCGAGGATCACGATCAGGTCGGACTCCTCCGCGGCCTCGCGAGGGGTGAGGACGCGCAGGCCCTCGGCCTCGGCCTTGTCCCGGCTCTTCGATCCGGGCTGCAGCCCGATCCGGACGTCGACGCCGGAGTCGCGCAGCGACAACGCGTGGGCGTGGCCCTGGCTGCCGTAGCCGATGACGGCGACGTTCTTGCCCTGGATCAGGCTCAGGTCGGCGTCGTCGTCGTAGAACATCTCAGCCACTGGGGGCTCTCCTTCATGGTGGGTTTCTCGGGGACGGTTCTGGGGTGTCAGATGGCCATGGGGGGTGCGGGCACCGCGACGGGGCGCTGCGGGCGCTCGCTGATGGAGCGGGAGCCGCGACCGATCGCGACCATCCCGGACTGCACCAGCTCACGGATGCCGAAGGGCTCGAGCACGCGCAGCAGGTCGGACAGCTTGTCGGCGTTGCCGACGGCCTGGACGGTGACGGCCTCGGGCGAGACGTCGACCACCTTGGCGCGGAACAGCTGGACGGCGTCGAGCACCGCGCCGCGGGTGGTCGCGTCGGCGCGGACCTTGACCAGCAGCAGCTCGCGGTTGACCGAGCCCGACCCGTCGAGCTCGACGATCTTGATGACCTCGACGAGCTTGTTGAGCTGCTTGGTGACCTGCTCCAGCGGTGACTCCTCGACGTTGACCACGATGGTCATCCGCGAGACCTCGGGGTGCTCCGTCGGGCCCACGGCGAGGCTGTCGATGTTGAAGCCGCGCCGGGAGAAGAGGCCGGCGATCCGGGCGAGGACGCCCGGCTTGTTCTCCACCAGGACGCTCAACGTGTGCTTGCTCATCAGATGTCGTCCTCGTCGAACTGGGGCGCCAGGTCCCGGGCGTACTTGATCTCGTCGTTGCTGGAGCCCGCGGCCACCATCGGCCACACCATCGCGTCGCGGTGCACGCGGAAGTCCACCACGACGGGCTGGTCGTCGATCGACATCGCCTTGTCGATGGTGGCGTCCACGTCGTCTGGCGACTCGCACGCGAGCCCCACGCAGCCGTAGGCCTCGGCGAGCTTGACGAAGTCGGGGATGCGCTTGGAGTGGAGGTCGGTGTTGGAGTAGCGCTCGTTGTAGAACAGGGTCTGCCACTGGCGGACCATGCCGAGCGACTCGTTGTTGATGATCGCCACCTTGATCGGGATGTCGTTGATCGCGCAGGTGGCGAGCTCCTGGTTGGTCATCTGGAAGCAGCCGTCGCCGTCGATCGCCCACACCGTGCTGTCGGGCTTGCCCACCTTGGCCCCCATCGCGGCCGGCACCGAGAAGCCCATCGTGCCGAGACCGCCCGAGTTGATCCACGTGTTCGGGTTCTCGTAGCCGACGTAGTGCGCGGCCCACATCTGGTGCTGGCCGACGCCGGCGCAGTAGATCGCCTCGGGCCCGGCGATCGCGCCGAGCCGCTCGAGGACGTACTGCGGGGCGAGCGAGCCGTCGGACGGGGCGTCGTAGCCCAGCGGGTAGCCCTGCTTCACCCCGGCCAGGAACGCCACCCACGCCTCGTAGTCGCCGTCGGCGCCCTCGGTCCGCAGCAGCGCCAGGAGCTGCGAGATGACCTCCCGGCAGTCGCCCACGATGGGGACGTCGGCGTGGCGGTTCTTGCCGATCTCGGCCGGGTCGATGTCGGCGTGGATCACCAGTGCGTGGGGTGCGAAGGAGTCGAGGTTGCCCGTCACGCGGTCGTCGAAGCGGGCGCCCAGGCTGATGATCAGGTCGCTCTTCTGCAGGCCGGCGACCGCGGCCACCGTGCCGTGCATGCCCGGCATCCCGAGGTGCTGCGGGTTGCTGTCGGGGAAAGCGCCACGAGCCATCAGGGTGGTGACCACCGGGATGCCGGTCAACGCGGCCAGCTCGGCGAGCTCGCGGGAGGCGCCGGCCCGGATCACGCCGCCGCCGACGTAGAGCACGGGGCGGCGGGCGTCCTTGATGAGGCGCACCGCTTCCCGGATCTGCTTCGCGTGGGGCGTGGTGACAGGGCGGTAGCCGGGAAGGTGCAGCTCGGTCGGCCAGGCGAAGGTGGTCTGCGCCTGCAGTGCGGACTTGGCGATGTCGACGAGCACCGGGCCCGGGCGACCCGTCGAGGCGATGTGGAACGCCTCCGCGATCGTGCTGGGGATGTCGGCCGGGTCGGTGACGAGGAAGTTGTGCTTGGTGATCGGCATCGTGATGCCGCGGATGTCGGCCTCCTGGAACGCGTCGGTGCCGATCATCGCGGCCCCCACCTGGCCGGTGACGGCCACGAGGGGCACCGAGTCCATGTGCGCGTCGGCCAGCGGAGTGACCAGGTTGGTCGCGCCCGGACCCGAGGTGGCCATGCAGACGCCCACCCGGCCGGTCGCGGCGGCGTACCCCTGCGCGGCGTGGCCGGCGCCCTGCTCGTGGCGGACGAGGATGTGCCGGATCCGCGTCGAGTCCATCAAGGGGTCGTAGGCCGGGAGGATCGCTCCGCCGGGGATGCCGAAGATGTCGGTGACGCCGGCCGCCTCCAGAGAGGTGACCAGGCTCTGCGCCCCGGTGACCTGTCCGCCCTGCTCCGTCATGGTTCTTCTTCCGTCCGGTCGTGCTGTGCCCAACAAAAAACCCCTCGGCCCGGTGGGCGACGAGGGGTGACGCGTGTGCCTGCGGTCCTGGGACCTCAGCTCACGCGTCGCGTGCGTACAAGAATCTCGGTGCGCATGCGACAACCGTCGTCGCCGGGGCCGTCCGGCGTCAAGCAAGTGTGGCAGTCGTCCCAGCATCTGAAACGACGGTCTCGGATGTTGGAGGCGGTCCGCGCTCAGTCGCGCCCCGAGCCGGTGGTGATGCACGCCTTGTTGCCTTGCGGATCGGCCAGGACCGTGAAGGCCGGGGCGTGCTCCGCGGTGACGAGGACGCCGCCCGCGACCAGCGCCGCGTCGATCCGCGGCTGGGCGAGCTCGGGCGGCACGCGGACGTCGAGGTGGAAGCGCTGGCGCGGCTCGTCGTGGGGCGGGCTTGCCTGGAACCACAGGGCCGGCCCGATCCCGGTGAGGTCGCGCACCTCGCCGTCGTGGAGCGGGTGGTCGTCGTAGCCGAGCACGGCGCGCCAGAACGGCTTGATCTCGGCGCGGTCGGCGGTGTCGAGCGCGAGCTCGACGACCTGCACGGCCAGCGGCTCGGCGGTGACGCCGACCTCGGCCGCGAGCGCAGTGATCCGCCGGGCGAGGTCGAGGTCGCGGGTCGTCACCCCGAACACGTCGCGGCTGATCAGCCGCACGTGCAGCGTCGCGAAGCGGAGGTCGAGCTCCGGGTGGTGGCCGGCCTCCTCGGCGGCCGCGCCGATCCGGGTCACCAGGTCGAGGCCGGCCGCGAAGCTTCCGGTGTCGAACCTCGTCTCCAGGGTCTGGAACATCATCCGCCAGTCGTCGAGACCCGCCTCGGCCTGGACCTGGCTGAACGACAGGGGTGCCGTGGGGTCGCCCATCCCTGCCTCAGCGGTTGAGCCGGGTGCAGATGCAGGACCGGTTGCCGTCGGCGTCGGCGACCACCCAGAACGAGGGTGCCTCCGCGTCGCTGACCAGCGTGCCACCGGCGTCGAGAACGGCTTGGACCCGACGCTCCCCCTCGTCGTGGGGCACCCACACGTCGAAGTGCCAGCGCTGATCGAAGTCCTGCGGCGGCAGGGGGCTGTCGCCGTCGTCGCCAGGGCCCTGGAACCACAGCCCGGGCACCTGGCCGCTCGGGTCGACGGGCTCGCCGTCCGCCACGTCGCCGCCGAGGAGGGCGGCGTAGAAGGCGCCCAGCCGCTCGGGCGCCGACGTGTCGAGACCGGGCTCGAGCTGGGTGAGGCCGGAGACGTCGGCCGCCGCCCCGAGGTCGGCGGCGAACCCGCTGATCTGCCGCGCCAGGTCGAGGTCGCGACTCGTGATCCCGCCGACGTCGTGGCTCGACAGCGTCACGATGACCTCGGGATAGGTCAGCGAGATGTCGGGATGGTGGTTGGCCTCCTCGGCCGCCGCACCGATCCGGTCGACCAGCGCCAGTCCGGTCGCGAAGTCGCCGGTGCGGAACCGGGCACGGATGCCCGTGAGGAGGTGGCGCCAGTCCTCGAGCCCGGGGGCTTCCCGGACCTCGGCGGCAGTGAGCTTCTGCTGGGGGTCGTCAGCCATGTCTCCGACCCTGCCACGGGCCACCGGCAGCGGCCACCCCCAACCGGTCAGGCGAGCGTCTGGGTGATCTCGCGTGTGTCCCCGTCGACCACGACCCGTGCGAGCGCTCCGTTGACAAGGGGCAGGTGCGGCGGCACGTGACCGATCTCGAGGTCCACCACGATCGGAAGGTCGAGGCGACCCAGCGCGTCCACGACGGCCTCGCGCTGGGTCAGCTGCGGGTGGTCCGGGGCCTTGGTCCGTCCCACCAGCACGGCGGCAGCCCGGTCGAACCAGCCGGCGAGCCGGAGGTGGTGCAGGTAGCGGCAGGTGTTGACCGCGTGCTCCTCGCACGCCTCGACGTAGACGATGGTGGGCTCGTCCAGCCCCTCGGCCCAGGCCCGCACGTCGCCGTACGGCGTGCCGGCGAGGTTGGCGACCGTCTCGGTGCAGCCCCCGATGAGGCGTCCGGACACGTCGACCCGGCCCTGATCGGCACCGTCGACGCCCAGCACCTCCCACCGACCGTCGCCCACGCGTGCCCAGTCCGTGGCGCGGGGCTCGGACTCGAAGCGCACCCAGTCGGCCACCAGTCCGGAGTCGCGTTGCACGACCGGGCTCTCGGCGCTGGCGACGTCGAGCCAGTGCGTGAGGCCGTCGGGCACGGTGTAGGGGGTGTCCGCGAGGTTGTCGCCGTGGATCGTCGCCCACCCCAGCCGGGTGGTGACGGGAAGCAGGACGGTCGAGAGGTCGGAGTAGCCGACCAGCCAGGTGGGTTCGGCGTCGGCGAGCAGGTCCCAGTCGAGGAGGTCGACGAGGTCGATGGCGGTCTCTCCGCCCCAGGGCGGGACGACGCACGCGATCTCCGGGTCGGCCAGCATCCGGGTCAGCTCGGCCGCCCGCTGGCCGGCAGGCGCGGAGGTGAGGCCCGAGCCGTCCATGCACTCCCCCACGACCACGTCGTACCCGCGACCGCGCAGCCACTCGACACAGAAGTCGATCCGCGCCGCTGCGTCGCCCGATGCCCCGGCGGAGGGAGACGTGACGCCGATCCGGTCGCCGGGACGGAGCGGACGCGGGAAGCGCAGTGCGGACGGGCCCATGGTCCGAGTCTGACACTGTGTGTCCATGCGACCAGGAACGGGACTCGGCGACCTCGTCGGCCAGGCCATCCACTCCGCCACGGTCGTCCCGCGGCTCTACACCGCCGCGCTCCACGCCGGGCTCGGCCCCTCGGGCGCGCTGGAGGTGCTGCGCATCTCGCAGGGCTCCCTGCGCGCCGCCGCGACGCACGGGCGAGGCGTACGGGGTCGCACCAACGCGATGCGGCACTTCATGTGGCAGGCCGTGCTCACCGCCCGCTTCGGGATCGAGGCCGCCCGCACGATCGCGGCGGCCCAGGAGGCGGGCACCCCGAGCCGTCGGGACTCGGGCGTCGACGCGCACAACAACGCGGTGGGCCAGGAGTACGGCCTCGCCCACGCCGGCGAGCTGACGACCGGTTCCTCCGCGGACGCGCTGGCGGCGCTGGTGCCGGTGGCCCTGGCGAAGTGGGACGCCGACGAGCTGGTCTGGGTCACGACGCGCTGAGCGTCAGGCCCAGTCCGTCAGGCCCAGTCGGTGAGGCCCTTGCGGTCGTGCTCGCCGTCCGGCCACACGGCGCGCACGACGCCGGCCGCGGCCAGCGCCTTGCGGCAGCCCGGGCAGGGCGGGTCGGTGATGTAGGCGGTGGCGCCCTTGGTGTCGCGGGTGGCGAACAGCAGCGCGTTCACCTCGGCGTGGATCGCGATGCAGAACCCGATCGTGCCGGGCCGGTCGTAGTCGCCGAGCCCCGGCACCTCGTCGTACCCGAGCTGGCCGCGCGGACAGGCTCCCTGGAGGCAGTCGGCCTCGCCCGGCGCAGCGCCGTTGTAGCCCGTGGCGATGATCCGGTGCTCGATCGTGAGCACCGCTCCGACCCGACGGCGGCTGCACTTGGCCCGGGCCGACACGGCCGTGGCGATG
Source organism: uncultured Actinomycetota bacterium (assembly GCA_963740115.1). GTDB lineage: Bacteria > Actinomycetota > Actinomycetes > Propionibacteriales > Nocardioidaceae > Nocardioides. Next base: position 333,663 of record CAVUCQ010000003.1, read on the forward strand.
CCGAGGAAGTAGTCGTCCCAGCCGGGGACGGCGGTGAGGTCGATCGCGGGCGTCGTCACGGGAGTACGGACTGCCCGATCTCACCGGGGTTGTACGCCACTTCCCACCGGAACCCGTCGGGGTCGGCGAAGTAGCCGGTGTAGCCACCCCACTCCCGCTCGACCGCCCCGACCACATGGGTGGCGCCGGCGGCCTCGGCCTGCTGCAGGACGACGTCGACCCCGCTGGCGGTCGCGAGGTTGTGCGCCAGCGTGATCGGGGGTACGCCGCCGCGTGCCGGTGCGTGACCGACCTCGGCCACGAAGGCCGACTCGACCCAGAGGCTCAGCACCACCTTGTCGGCGACGCGGAACATGAGCACCTCCGACGGGACGTCGAGCTCGGGCTCCCATCCCAGCCCGTCGACGTAGAAGCGACGGGTGACGTCGAGATCGGTGACGACGAGGGTGATGAAGCTGACGCGCTGATCCATGTCAGTGCCCCTTCTCGGGTCGGTCGGGCTCCGGCGGGCGGGCGGCGAGGCGTACGCGCTGGCGGCCCGCCGCGTCGAAGTTGCGGTCGTCGAGCCAGGCGTCGAGGGCGCTGCTGACGCGCGGCCACTCGAGGTCGGTGATCGAGAACCAGTCGGTGTCGCGGTTGCGGCCCTTGTAGACGACGGCGTTGCGGAACCGGCCCTCCCAGATGAAACCGAGCCGGATCGCGGCCCGGCGCGACGGCGCGTTGAGGCTGTCGCACTTCCACTCGTAGCGGCGGTAGCCGAGGTCGTCGAACGCGTGGCGCATCAGCAGCGCCATTGCCTCTGTCGCCGCACGACTGCGCTGCAGCTGGCGGCCGAACGCGATGCCGCCGACCTCGATCGAGCCCATCGCCGGATCGATGCGCATCAGCGAGCAGAAGCCCGCCGCCCGCCCGGTCTCGACCGGCACGATGGCGTACATCGCCTGCTCGGGGTCCTGCGCGCCGTCGTCCACGATGGCTGCCATGGCGTCGCGGTCGCGCGGACGCTCCCAGAACAGGTAGGTCCAGAGCGGCTCGTCGTCCTCGCCGCAGACCGCGGCGTGGAGGTCGTCGACGTGCTGCGGGCCGATGGGCTCGAGGCGTACACCCCTGCCCTCCAGCGGCACCGGTGCGGGCCGCGTGGCCGGGGTCCAGTCGACGGCGCGCCCGAGGCGCTGGCCGTAGGCGTTGGTGGTCGGCCCGGCCGTGGTCATCGCGTCTCCTGCAGCGCGGCGGCGACGGCTTCCATGCCGCGCTCGACCTCGTCGAAGGAGGTCGAGAGGGGTGACAGCCCGATGCGCAGGCCGCCGGGGTCGCGGTAGTCGGGGATGACGTCGCGCTTCCACAGGCGCGCGGTCACCTCGCGCATCCGGTCGTGGTGGAGGGTGACGTGGCCGCCGCGCTGGTCGGGGTCGCGCGGGGAGGCGAGGGTGACCTCGGGCAGCGTCGCGTCGGCGAGCTCGACGGCGTACGACGTCAGGGCCACCGACTTGGCACGGATCGCCTCCATGCCCGCGTCGTCGATGAGCTCGAGCATGCCCTGCATCGCGACCATGCCCAGGATCGGCGGCGTGCCGGAGATGAAGCGACGGATGCCCGCGGCGGGCGCGTAGCCAGGCCCCATCAGGAACGGGTCGGCGTGGCCCATCCAGCCCTGGATCGGCTGGGTGAGCTCGCCCTGCAGCCGGGCGTTGACGTAGCCGAAGGCGGGCGAGCCGGGTCCCCCGTTGAGGTACTTGTAGGAGCAGCCGACGGCGAGGTCGGCGTCCCACTCGTCCAGCGCGATCGGCACCGACCCGGCGGAGTGGCACAGGTCCCAGAGCACCAGCGCGCCGGCGTCGTGTGCGATCCGGGTCAGCTCCGGCGCATCGGCGAGCCAGGCGGAGCGGTAGGCGACGTGGCAGAGCACGACGAGCGCGGTGCGCTCGCCGACCGCGGCGCGGAGCTGGTCGGCGGTGACGCCCTCAGAGGTGTCGACCTCGATCCACCGCAGGGTCAGCCCCCGCTCGGCGGCGATGCCCTCGGCGACGTAGCGGTCGGTCGGGAAGTTGTCGGTGTCGATGACGATCTCGGTGCGTCCCGGGTCGGTGCGGACGGCGTGGTCGACCGCGGCGCGCATGAGCTTGTAGAGCCACACGGTCGTCGAGTCGCCGATCGCGGTCTGGCCGGCGGCCGCCCCGAGGCAGATCCTCGCCAGGTCGTCGCCGAGGGTGGTGGGGAGCTGCATCCACTGCTCGTCCCAGCCGCGGATGAGGCGGCCTCCCCACTCGTCCCGGATGAAGTCGCCGAGGCGCTCGACGGTGGCGGCCACGGGCCGGCCGAGGGAGTTGCCGTCGAAGTAGACGAGGTCGGACTCGGCTCCGACGAAACGCGCGCGGAGGTGCGCGAGCGGGTCGGCGCCGTCGAGGGCTGCTGCGGTGGTCACCTCCGCAACCTATCCGGCGTCGTCGGGGGGCACCGCGGCGCTACCTAGTAGCAGACGGCGCCGTGGGCCGCGGACTGCACGACCTTGCGGTACTTGCCGAGGACGCCTCGGGTGTACTTCGGAGGCAGCGGCTCCCAGCCCTCTGCCCGCGCCGCCAGCTCCGCGTCGTCGACGTGGAGGTCGAGGGTCATGTTGGCGACGTCGAGGGTGATCCGGTCACCGTCGCGCACGAACGCGATCGGGCCCGCGTCGCTGGCCTCCGGGGCGATGTGGCCGACGCAGAGCCCCGTCGTGCCACCCGAGAAGCGCCCGTCGGTGATGAGCAGGACGTCCTTGCCCAGACCGGCGCCCTTGATGGCGCCGGTGATGGCCAGCATCTCGCGCATGCCGGGCCCGCCCTTCGGGCCCTCGTAGCGGATGACGACCACGTCGCCCGCCGTGATCGCGCCCTCGGCCAGGGCATCCAGGGCCTTGCGCTCGCCGTCGAAGACCCGGGCCGTGCCGGTGAACGTCGAGTCGTCGAAGCCGGCGCTCTTGACCACGGCGCCGTCCGGGGCGAGCGAACCCTTGAGGATCGTCAGGCCGCCGGTGGCGTGGATCGGCCGGTCGAGCTGGCGCAGGATCTCGCCGTCGAGCGGCTTGGGGTCGAGGTCGGCGAGGTTCTCGGCCATCGTCTTGCCGGTGCAGGTGAGCACGTCGCCGTGCAGGTGACCCGCGTCGAGGAGTGCCCGCAGCAGGACCGGGATGCCACCGACGCGGTCGAAGTCGGTCCACACGAAGCGTCCGAACGGCTTCATGTCGGCCAGGTGCGGGACCTTCCTGCCGATCCGGGTGAAGTCGTCGAGCGTGAGGTCGACCTCGGCCTCACGGGCGATGGCGAGCAGGTGCAGCACGGCGTTGGTCGACCCGCCCAGCGCCATCGCCATCGCGATCGCGTTCTCGAAGGCAGGGCGAGTCATGATCTGGCGCGCGGTGATGCCCTGGCGCAACATCCCGACGACCGCCTCGCCCGACTTGTGGGCGAAGCCGTCGCGACGCCGGTCGACGGCCGGCGGCGACGAGCTCCCCGGGAGCGACATCCCGATCGCCTCGGCGACGCTGGCCATGGTGTTGGCGGTGTACGCCCCGCCGCACGCGCCCTCGCCGGGACAGATCGCACGCTCGATCTCGTCGACCTTCTCGCGCGAGATCTTGCCGGCCAGGCACGCGCCGACGGCCTCGAACGCGTCGATGATGGTGACGTCCTTGCCGTCGACCTGGCCGGGCATGATCGTGCCGGCGTAGAGGAACACGCTCGCGAGGTCGAGCCTGGCCGCGGCCATCAGCATGCCGGGCAGGGACTTGTCGCAGCCGGCCAGCAGCACGGAGCCGTCGAGCCGCTCGGCCATCATCACGGTCTCGACTGAGTCGGCGATGACCTCGCGACTCACCAGGGAGAAGTGCATGCCCTCGTGGCCCATCGAGATGCCGTCGGAGACGGAGATGGTGCCGAACTCCAGCGGGAACCCGCCCGCCGCGTGCACGCCGTTCTTGACGGCCTTGGCGAGGCGGTCGAGCGAGAGGTTGCAGGGTGTGATCTCGTTCCAGCTCGACGCCACGCCGATCTGGGGCTTCTCCCAGTCGTCGTCGCCCATGCCCACCGCGCGCAGCATCCCTCGCGCCGCTGCCCTCTCGAGGCCGTCGGTGACGTCGCGGCTCCGGGGCTTGAGGTCGGGTGCGTCCGCTGCGTGGGTCATGCCGTCAGGCTAGTGGTCGGCTCCGGCCCCGGGCCGGGGCGTCTCATCACTCCTGCTCCTGCTCGTGCCCGCGCCCGTCGTTCCTCTCGGCGCTCGTCGAGGTGCTCGGCCTCCGCGGCGAGCTGCATCACCGACGGATGGTCGTCGGGCGTGCCGAACAGGAGTCGCTCGATGCGCCGCCCGTCGGGATGCGTACGGAACCGGACCAGCGGGTCACGCCGCTCGCGCGACGTGCTCCTCCAGCTCCAGATCCCCGCCGTCGACTCGGCACCGCGCGGGTGCCACCACCCGATCACGGTGAGATCGACGTGTGCCGGGTGCCGCCTCGCGCGCCGGTCCCGGCACCCGTCGTCCCGCATCGGCTCGACCACCTCACCGGTCTCGTCGTCGTGGAACGTGGCGTGCAGCCCGGCGAGCCGGAGCAGGTGGTGCACCATGCACGCGCGCGGGCTGGTGCGTCCGGTCTCCCACCGGGCGACGACCGACTGGGACACCTCCAGCAGCGCGGCCAATCCGCGCTGGGACACGTCGAGGATGCGGCGGACCCGGCGTACGAGCCCGGGGATCTCCCCGTCGAACGGCCCCATGCCGAACCACGCGAGCTCGGCCTCGGTCCACTTCGCTTCGAAGTCCCACGTCGTCGTGCGTCCCATCGATGTTCCTCCGGTGTGGTCGGTGTCGTGCCTCCCAGCACAACGGAGGTCGACGACACCCGGCCGGACCTCTCCACAGGCACCCCTGCTCGCCGCCCGAACCCGCACCCTGTGCGTGGCTCGTGGCTCGTGGCCCCCTCCGACCACCCCCCTCCCACGCGTCCTTGCGCGTGAGTCGCTCAGAGACTCACGAGCGAGGACGCAAGGGGGCCGCCGGGCGTGCCCTTCGGCCGTGAGTCGCTCAGAGACTCACCGGCCAGGACGCACGGGGCACGACGCGGGGCCCGGTCGCCCGGTCGCCCGGACGAGACGGCCGCGAGGGTGGGCGGCTTGGACGGGTCAGACCCGCTCCGCTGCCTGCTTGAGCGAGGCGAGGCCACGCTCGAAGTCGGCGCCGATCGCCTTGTCGAAGTACAGCTTGCCCATGATGCCCATCAGGGCGTTGCGGGCGCCGGTCATCGTCCAGGTGACGTCGGTGAGCTCACCGGCGTCCCCAGCGGGCACCAGCGTGAACGTGGTGATGTTGCTGGCCTTGAACGGCTTGAGGAACTGGAGGTCGACGACGACGGAGGTGGGCGTCGACTCGGTGATCCGCATCGTGCCCTCGCCGGCCTTCTTGTTGCCCGACCAGTGGTACGTCGAGCCGACTCCGTGGTGGGGGCCGCCGTACTCCCGCTTCAGGTCGGGGTCCAGCCCCTCCCACGGCGACCACTTCGGCCACTCACGGAAGTCGTCCACGAGCGCGTGGACCCGGCCCGACGGCGCCTGGACCCGGGTGCTGCGTGAGAGCGAGAAGTCAGCCATGAGGGGAGCCTAGGACCAGGTCAACGGGCGGCTCAGTCGATCTTCGCGGCCCGCACCACGAGGACGTCCGGCAGGTCCTTGTGGATCTCCTGCCACGAGGCACCCTCGTCGGGGGAGGCCCAGACCCCACCGTTGCGGCCACCGAAGTAGAGCCCGACGTCGCTGTGGTCGTCGGCGCACATGGCGTCGCGCATCACCGCGGTGAAGTAGCCGTCCGGCAAGGCCCCATCCCCCAGCGGCTCCCACGACGCGCCGGCATCGGTCGTGCGGTAGACCCGCGCCTTGCCGTCCACGGGCCACCGCGCCTCGGCTCCGGTGATCGGGAAGTTGTACGCCGTGTCTCCTCGATGCGGGTGGGCCACCATCGCGAACCCGAACTCGGTCGGCAGGCCGGGGGCGATGTCCTGCCAGGACGAACCGCCGTCGTCCGAGCGGTAGACGCCACCGTGGTTCTGGAGGTAGAGCCGGTCCGGGTCCGCGGCGTCGCGGGCGACCTTGTGCACGCACTGGCCGAACTCGGGGTAGTTGCGGTCGCCGGGGAAGAACTCCGCCTTGACGCCGGTGTTGGACGGCTCCCACGACTCACCGCCGTCGGAGGTGACGTAGACCCCGCCGGTGGAGAGAGCCGCGAGGACCCTGGACGGGTCCTGCGGGTGCGGGAGGATCGTGTGGAACGCCTGGCCGCCGAAGCCCTCGTTCCACTCCTCGCGGTGGGGGTGGTCCCACAGGCCGCGCACGAGCGAGAACGTCTCACCACGGTCGGTCGAGCGGAAGACCGCGCCCGGCTCGGTCCCGGCCCACACCACGCCGTCGCCACCGTCCCCGGCGAGCCCCGGCTGCAGCTGCCACACCCGAGCCAACGTCGCGCCGGTGTCCTCGGGGAAGCGGGCGGCGCCGTTGGGCGTCTCGTCCCACGACGCACCGCGGTCGTCGGAGCGCCAGACCTGCGGCCCCAGCCAGCTCGAGGAGGCGCCCGCGAGCAGCCGGGGGGCGTCGCCGCGGGTGTCGATCATGGCCGAGTAGACCTCTTCCATCGGGAAGTGCGGTCCGGTCCACTCCCAAGACGTGCGCGCCTCGTCGGAGGTGCCCAGCCACAGGCCCTTGCGGGTTCCGACCATGAGCAGTGTGCGCGGCATATGCGGGCCTCCAGGACCGATCGAGTGGCGTTCAGTTCCGTGACTATTCCGATTAGGAACACTACTCTGCGACGGAGATGAGTCAAGACATCCCGGTGACCGGGTACGCGATCCTCGGCCTCCTCACCTTCGGCGACGAGCTGACGGGTTACGAGATCAAGCAGCGCGCCGACGTCACCCTCCGCTTCTACTGGGTCTCCCCCGCGATGAGCCAGATCTACACCGAGCTGCGCCGGCTCACCGACCGCGGCTTCGTGTCGGCCGATGCCCGCACCGACGGCGGCCGCGAGGTCACGACGTACGCCATCACCGAGGCCGGACAGGCAGCCCTCCGGGACTGGATGGACCGGACGCCGGCTGGGTTCCCCGTGCTCAAGCACCCCGTCCTCCTGCGGCTGCTCGTCGGCCATGCCACCGAGCCCGAGCAGACCCGGCAGATGCTCCGCGACTACCTGGTCGAGCTGGACCGGGCCGTCGACGACCTCGCCGAGGTCCGCGAAGCGCTGCGCGGGGCGGACCGGCCGGGCGAGCCGTTCCGGTTCCCGTCGCTGGTCGCGGACTGGGGCCTGGACTACTTCGCCGCCGAGAACCGCCAGGCGCGGCGGGCGCTGGAGCGCCTCGACGAGGCCGAGTGAGACGCGGCGTGCGCCGGGCGGACCACTGCATAGGCTGATCCGGTGACCCCCACGCCGAGCCGCACGCTGCTCGGCCCGGTGGGGCTGGTGCTCGTCGGGATCCTGTCGGTCCAGCTCGGCGCCGCCATCGCAAAGGGGCTCTTCGGCGAGATCTCGCCGACGGCCATGGTGTGGCTGCGGCTGGTCACCAGCGCGCTCGTGCTGGCGGCCATCGCCCGCCCGAGGCTCGCCGGCCGCAGCCGTCGGGACTGGCTGGTGGTGGTCGGCTTCGGCGTCAGCCTGGCCACGATGAACTGGGCGATCTATCAGTCCTTCGCCCGCATACCGCTCGGCATCGCGGTCACCATCGAGTTCGTCGGCCCGCTCACGCTGGCGGTCCTCGGCTCCCGGCGCGCCCGCGACGTCGTCTGGGTCCTCCTGGCCGGGGCCGGCGTCGTCCTCCTCGGCTTCCAGCCCACGGGACTCGACGCCGCCGGCGTGGCGTACGCCCTGCTCGCCGGCGCGGCGTGGGCGGCCTACATCCTGCTCAGCGCCAGCACGGGGCGACGGTGGGCCGGCTTCGACGGTCTCGCGGTCGCGAGCGTCGTCGCCGCCACGGGGATGACGTTGCCGGCGCTTCTCACCGCGGGCGGCGGCCTCTGGGACGCCCGCATCCTGACGATCGGCGCGCTCGTCGGGCTGCTGAGCTCCGTCATCCCCTACAGCTGCGAGCTGGTCGCGCTGCGCAGCCTGCGACCCGCCGTGTTCGGGATCCTGATGAGCCTCGAACCGGCCGCCGCCGCACTCGCGGCGATCGTCGTGCTGCAGGAGCACCTGTCGCCCGTGCAGTGGCTGGCCATCGCCTGCGTCGTCGTCGCCTCCATCGGGGCCACCCGGTCTGGATCGGCTCCCGGCGAAGCGCCCGGCCAGCACCTCGAGGGACGTTCGGCGGCCCCGGGCACAATCGCGACATGAGATCGCGACTCGTCCTCGGCTCGCTGGCCCTCACGCTGGGGGTCGCGAGCGGCTGCTCCGGCGAGTCGGCCGACCCGGTGCCCCGCACCACCCAGCCGACCGACCTTCCCAGCCAGCCGACCCCGAGCGAGTCCGAGAGCGAGCCCGAGGGCACTCCGGAGGCGAACCGCGTTCCCGAGGTGGTCGGCACGCTGGTCGACCGGCTCGAGGTGCCGTGGGGCGTGGACTTCCTCCCCGACGGGGCCGCGGTGGTCACCGAGCGGATCAGTGGCCGGGTCCTGCAGGTCGCCGGCGACGGCACCGTCGACGAGCTCGGCGCGATCGCGTCCACCGTCCCCGAGGGTGAGGCCGGCCTGCTGGGTGTCGCCGTCTCCCCGACGTTCGACACCGACCGGACCCTCTTCCTCTACACCACCACCGGCTCCGACAACCGTGTGCTCCGTGCGGAGCTGGACGGCACGAGGCTCGGTGAGCCGACCGTCGTCCTCGACGGCATCCCACGGGGCTTCATCCACGACGGTGGGCGGATCGCGTTCGGTCCCGACGGCTATCTCTACGTCAGCACCGGCGAGACCGGCGACCCGGAGCTGGCGCAGGACCCCGACAGCCTCGCCGGCAAGATCCTGAGGATCACCGCGGACGGCGCGCCCGCTCCGGGCAACCCCGATCCCGACTCCCCCGTCTGGTCGCTCGGCCACCGCAACGTCCAGGGACTCGCGTGGGACGACGACGGCCGGCTCTGGGCCTCGGAGTTCGGTGACTCGACCTGGGACGAGCTCAACCTGATCGAGAAGGGCGGCAACTACGGCTGGCCCGAGGTCGAGGGCACCGGCGGGGCCCCCGAGTTCATCGACCCGCAGGCGGTCTGGCCGGTCGACGAGGCCTCCCCGAGCGGGCTCGCCTGGTCGGACGGCCACCTCTGGATGGCCGGGCTCCGCGGCCAGCGGCTGTGGCGGATCGAGGTGTCCGCTGACGGCAGGGCCTCACGCCCGAAGGCGTACTTCACCGAGGACTACGGCCGGCTCCGCACCGTGGCCACCGCGCCCGACGGCACCCTCTGGCTGACGACGTCCAACCAGGACGGCCGCGGCGATCCGTCTCCGGACGACGACCGGATCCTCCTCATCCGCCCCTGACGACCGCACGACGGGCGGCTCGGCGCAGCGTGGTGAGGATCGCCGGACCGATGACGACGATCGCGACCGCCGTGGTGACCGCGCGACCCGTGTCCCAGCCGCCCGTGGAGGTCAGCAGCGTGTAGATGAGGAAACGGTGGGCGTTCTCCAGCACCGGCGCTCCGGCGACGTACGCCAGCGAGCCCTCGTGGCCGAGCACCACGATGCCGAGGGCGAAGGGCCAGTAGCTGAGGTTCATCAGCATGCCGTAGAGGTACGCCGCCACGACGGCGTAGCCGGCCAGCATCGCGATCTCGGCACGGCCTCCCACGCGGCGGGGCAGGAACCCGGCACCCATTCCGACCCAGGCGGCGCAGATCATCTGGAACGGCAGCCACGGCCCGACACCGGCGGTGAGCAGGGCGGAGGCGAACAGGGACGTGCACCCCAGGACGAAGCCGAACCCGGCACCGAAGACACGCCCGCCGAGGACCAGCAGGAAGAACACCAGCTCGATACCGGCCGTGCCGGCGCCGAGTCCTCGCATCACCGCGTTGATCGCGGAGAGGACCCCCAGGACGGCGAGGACGCGCGAGTCCATGCCGCCCTCCCCCATCTCGGCGAGCACGACGACCATCGCCAACGGCAGCAGGACCAGGAAGAGGAACGGGGGTTCGACCCGCTGGCCCGGCTGTGCGTCGAGCAGCAGCGGCCAGCACAGCATCATCAGCCCGGCGAGCGACGCCAGGCCCAGGACGGCGGCCGTGCGAGGACCGATCGGCAGGGCCACACCGTGACGGGCATCGGTCCGGGTCTCGGTGCTCATCGGTGACCGACCTCCTCCAGGGCGGCGGCCACTTCCTCCACGACGAGCCACGGCGGTCCGAGCACCTTGGTGACCTGCGGGGCGAACGACGGCGACTCGGCCAGCACCCGCCTCGGCGGACCACTGGACACGATCTCGCCCTCGGCCATCACCACGACCTCGTCGGCGACGTGGGCGGCGAACTCGACGTCGTGCGTCGCGACCAGGACCGCGCGACCGTCAGCCGCGAGGTCGCCGACGATGCGGGCGAGCTCGGCCTTGCCGGCGTAGTCCAGCCCACGAGTGGGTTCGTCCAGCAGGACCACGGGCGGACGCGCGCTGAGCACGATCGCGAGGGCGAGGGCGAGGCGCTGGCCCTCGGACAGGTCGCGCGGGTGGGTCGTCTCGTCGATCCCCGGCGCGAGCCGGTCGAGCAGCGCACGGCAGGTCCCGGTCGCGGCGTCGGCGCCGCTGTCCGACGCTGCACACTCCTCGGCGACGGTCTCGAGGTAGAGCAGGTCGGCAGCGGTCTGCGGCACCAGCCCCACGTGCGTACGACGCTCGGCGGGCGCGAGCACGGCGGGGTCGTCGCCGGCGACGGCGAGCGTGCCGGACCGACGCTTGCCCGAGCCCTGCAGGGCCCAGATGAGGCTCGACTTGCCGCACCCGTTGCGCCCCATCAGGACGGTGACCCGCCCTGCCGACAGGGTGAGGTCCACCTCGCGCACGGCCACGGTGTGGCCGTGGGCGACCGTGATCCCGCGCGCGACGACCAGCGGGTCGGCGCCTGGGACGGATGCCGGCTCGTGCGGTGTCAGGGACGGCAGCGAGCGGGCGTGGCGGCGGGCGTCGCGGACGGTGAGCGGCAGCGGCTCCCAGCCGGCGAGGCGTCCCAGCTCGACGAGGGGCGGGGCGACCGGTGAGTCCGCGAGGACCTCCTGCGGCCGACCGACCCTGATCGTGCCGTCTCCGGCGACCACGCAGATCCGGTCGGCGAAGGGGACGACCCGCTCGAGACGGTGCTCGGCGAGCAGCACGGTCAGGCCGAGGTCGTGGACCAACCGGGTGATCGTGGCGAGGACGTCCTCGGCCGCAGTGGGGTCGAGGGCCGACGTGGGCTCGTCGAGCACGAGCACGCGGGGGTGCGTGGTCAGCACGGAGCCGATCGCGACACGCTGCTGCTGGCCGCCGGAGAGGGTGCGCAGGTCACGCGCCCGGAGGTCGGCGATGCCGAGGAGGTCGAGGGTCTCCTCGACGCGGCGACGCATCGTCTCGGCGGGCACCCCGAGCTGCTCCATGCCGTAGGCGAGCTCCTCCTCGACGGTGTCGGCGACGAACCCGGCCAGCGGGTCCTGGCCGACGTAGCCGACGAGGTGGGCCCGCTCGCGGGGAGGCTGGTCGACGATGCTTCGACCGTCGAGCAGGACGTCGCCGCTGAGGATGCCGCCGGTGAATCGAGGTACCAGTCCGGTGACGACCCCGAGCAGCGTCGACTTGCCGACGCCGGTACGTCCCGACACGAGGACGAGCTCGCCCTCCTCGAGGGTGAGGTCGACGTGGCGCAGCACCTCGTGCCGGTCGTAACGGAAGCCGATGTCCCGGAGCTCGATGACGCCGTCGTCGCTCATGCCGCCGCCTCCCGCCGCCGCAGGTCGCTGTGCGTGAAGGCGGTCGCCGGTACGGGGGTCGCGACGGCGGGGAGGATGCCGATCAGTCCCACGACGAGCGCCAACGGCGACAGGTACGGCGCGACAGTGACGCCCGGGTAGGCGACGGCGACCTGGGTGTGGCCGAGGTACCAGCCGAGGACGGCGACGACGAGCCCGACGCCGGCGGTGAAGAACTCCGGAGCCAGCCACGGATCGGGGCGGTAACGGGTGCGCTGGACGCGGCGACCCGCGCTGGCGAGGCCCAGCACCGCGACGACGGCACCGGCACCCAGCATCGGCAGGGCCAGGATCCGCGGAGCGGTCGGGTCGAGCCAGGCGTACGTCCCCACGCAGATGCCGGTCAGGGCGACCAGCAGGAGTGACCCGGTGACCCGCCGCTCGCGTACGGTCGCTCCGCCCGAGCGACCGTAGCCGCGGGTGTCCATGCCGGCGGCCAGTGCGAGTGACCTCTCGAGCGCGTCCTCGAGGACGGGGACGAGGAAGCGGCGGAGGCGGCCCACGCCCGTGGCCGTACCGCCGCGCAGTGCCTGGGCGGCGCGCACGCGGCGGGCGCTGTCGGCGAGCTGGGGCAGGACCGTCACCGAGACGACCAGGGCGCTCCCGATCTCGTAGAGGGCGGGAGGCACCGAGGCGAGCAGGCGCTTGGGGTTGGCGAGCGAGTTGGCTGCGCCGACGCAGAGAATGATCGCGGCGAGCCGGAGGCCGTCGTAGAGCCCGGCGAGCAGCGCGTCGCTGGTCACGGGACCGAGCAGCCGGACGCCCGCTGCCCAGGCGGGCAGCGGGACCTCGGGAAGGTAGAGCAGCACGCGCCCGACCTCCTGCCCGCCGAAGATGATCCGGAACACCACGCGGGCCACGACCGTCAGCGCGGCGAGCATCGCATAGAGGCGGAACGAGCGGCCGTAGGGGTGACCGGATCGGCGCGCCATGACCACCACCGTCGCCGTCCCCATGATGAGGATCAGCAGCAACGGGTTGGTGGTGAGGGTCGCCGCGGTGGCCAGCCCGATCGCCCAGGTCCACCAGGCGATCGGGTGCAGGTCACGCGGCAGTGCCCTCTTCGGCAGGGCCGCCGATCCGGTCACGGCGCGTCAGACCCCCCGTCTGCGACGCGCCACGGCGGCACTGCACGCGATCGCGATCGCGAGCAGGCCGACGATGCTCCAGGTGACCCACGCCGGGACCCGCGACGGCGCGTCGGCCGTGGCCGGACCCGCCTCCGCGGCGCCGCTGGCGCTTGAGTCGCTGGGAGACTCAGAGGCAGAGTCCGCCGGGTCGACGTCCTCGCTGGACGTTGAGTCGCTGGGAGACTCACCGTCGAGGGCGGGGTCGTCGGGACCGCCCTTCGACCGTGAGTCGCTGGGAGACTCAGAGGCGAGCGGCGACTCTGACGGGTCGGTCGGTGACGCCGAGGCTGTCGCCGACGGCGAGGCCGAGGAGCCGCCCGGGCTTCCCGTGCTGCCCGCGCCACCGCTCGTCCCGCCCCCCGAGCCCGGACTCGGACTGGCCGTCGGCGAGCTCCCGGACGACCCACCGCCGCTCGACGGCGTGGCCGTCGGAGAGGGGCTCGGTGACGGGCTCGGCGACGAGGACGAGGAGGTCGGCGACGACGTCGGCGTGGCGGTCGGGGTCGAGGACCTGCTCACCGGCGGCGCGACGCCCGGCGGAACAGCGCCGCTGGACTGACGGTCCTGCTGCCAGGACCAGCCCACCGATCCGCCGGCCGGCACCGTCAGACCTCCCGCGCCCGAGGACGAGTAGGTCCAGGACGCGGTCGTGCCCTCGGACCACCACAGGCCCCAGTAGGCATCGACGGGAGAGGCATTCACGCACGGGTCGGCAGCGGGCACCCCGTTGACCCGGCACACGAACCCCGGCTGTCGGGTCGCGTAGGACAGGTCCACCCCGACGGACTCGAAGATCGCCGTCGCGGTGCTTCCGCCGCCGTCGGGCGCACAGGCCGTGACCGTTCCGCCACCGAGCTCGCGGAAGTCGACCACGACGCTCACTCCGCCGGAGGTCGTGCAGGTCGCGGCGCCGGCGGCGGGCAGCAGTGCCGCCGGCGCGGAGACGAGCGACCCGCCACCCAGGGCGACGAGCACCAGACCGGAGAAGAGGCATCGCATGAGCGAGTGATGCATGCCAGTCAGCCCCGGACGGCCTTGAGCCAGAACTTCGTGACGGCCCGTTCGGCGCCGGGTGCCGTCTGGACGGCCCGGACCCTCACCCTGCCGTCCTCGAGGAGCGCGCGACCACGCTTCGTGACCTTGAGCACCAGGGTCTTCTCCCCGTTCGCCGCGACGGAGTACGTCCGCTTCGCCATGGTGACGACGACGCGCTTGCCGGGGGCGACCCTGACCTTGCCCGCGGTGCGCACCACGACCTTGCCGGCGCACGCCACGTCGCTCCCACAGGTCAGCTCGACGGAGAAGCGGTTGCGCGCCACCTTGACGACGCGCCGGGCGTCGAGCGTGCCGACCTGCGGTGCTGGCGCCGGAGCCGGAGCCGGCGGGGACGCGGTCGCGGACGTGCTCGCGGTGGCCACACCGGCCAGCGTGGCGAGCCGGAACGTGTGCGTGGCGACACCGGCGGGAAGCTCGAAGGTCACGCCGAGGGCCGCACCCGCCCCGGTGACCTGCTTGGCCTGGGAGCCGAAGCTGACGCACGCCGGCTCACCGGCGCCCAGCCCGGCGACGGTGACGGTGACGGTGGTCTTCTCCACGGCGGTGGTCGGGGCGGAGATGGCCGGGGCAGCGCCTGCGGCCGCGGGAACGTGGGCCAGCGCCGGCAGCGCCTGCGCGGTGGCGCGGCGGTACTGGTCGCGCGCACCGGGGGCGATGCCGGACGTACGGGCGGCGGACAGGAGGTCGGGCTTGAAGGCCAGCGCGCCGTTGTCGGCGGTGAGCGTGGTCGCACACGGAGCGAGGTCCGCGATCTGCACGCCACGCAGCCAGGCGGCGGCCTTGGTGGCCGAGGCGGTGTCGCCGGCCTCCGCGAGCGCCCAGCCGGCGAGGCCGGTGCTGTTGGCGTTGTAGCCCTCGGCGCCGCCGGCGGTGAAGGATCCGTCCGGTGCCTGCTGGGTCTTCAACCACGAGGCGGCCAGCGCCGCGGCACCCTTCGCACGCGTCGAGGCTCCCGGGGTGGCCAGGATGTTGACGATCGTGAGGGCGGTGGTGTCGATGCTGCCGGTGTCGACGCCGGACACGCAGCCCTGCTGGGTGCTGGTCTTGTCGGCGGTCAGGGTTGCCCGGAAGAAGCCCTGGTTGCACTGCTGGTCGAGCAGGAAGTCCGTGGCGTCGACCGCCCGGCTCGAGCCCGCGGTCGTCAGCGCGCGCGACGCGAAGGACTGCCCGATGACGTTGACGAAGTCGGCGTCCCACGGGTCGACCGGGTTCACCCCGGCGTCCTCCAGCCGACCGCTCACGGGCGCCGACGAGGACACCAGGTTCGCGAGCCGGGTCACCTGGTTCGTGCCGTTGTAGGCCGTCGCGTCCTGGCCGGTGGCCTGCACCAGGCTCACCAGCTTGGCGAGGCTGCCGGCGTAGACACGGCCCGGCCCACCTGCGACCCACGACTCGGACTTCGGCTCGATCGCGTCGACGACGGCCGATGCAGTGGCGTCCTTGCCGACCTCCTCCAGCGCGAAGGCGAAGTCGGCAGAGAGCCCGTAGTCGTCGAACCCGCCGAACTGGTCGTTGTGGACGAGGCCGTCGGTGAGCTGGCCGGTCAGCCAGGCTGCGCCCGCCTCGACGGCGCGGTCGCCTGCCGGATGGGCCTGGGCGGGGGTGGCCGTGGCCACGAGGGTGGTGAGCGTCACTGCGGCGGCGCTCGCGAGTGCGCCGGCTCGGCCGAGCCACTGCGACTGGCGGGTCATCATGTTCCCTTCCCTCGCTGCGACAGCGAGGGAGACGGCATGCGCCGCTCTGCCCTCGCTGCATTCCTCGACAGCGATGGTGATCAAGACGCGTCGAGGCGGGTGTTCCGGCTCGCACGGGATCGCTCCCGTGCCCACGGTTGCGGGTCAGCGCCGGTTTCGGACCGGCTTTCCCCAGCTCGGGCGTAAGTGGTGCCGACCCGGTCGGGTGCGGCTCGCGCAGCCTATCCCTCGTCCGGGCCCGGACGCACCTCGGCCCGGCGTCTGGGACGCCGGGCCGAGGTGGGTGGACCAACGAGTCAGTTGCGGACCCGGATGGACGTGCGCGCCGAGTCGTCGGCGGTCTTCACGATCGCGACCCGACGGGCGTTGCCCGTCGGCATCTGCAGCTTGCGGACGATCTTCTCGCCCGAACGCTTGCCGATGATGCGTCGGAAGTCGCCCTTCACCTGCACGCAGGCCCGCTCGCCGGGCGAGATCCCGAAGACGCGGAACTGCGGACGGTCGCCGGCGCGCGCCTCACGACGCGCGGACTCGATCCGCAGGTCGTCGTTGCTCGCCGGGGCGAACTGCAGGCCCAGCACCGCCTGGGCGGTGGCGCGGCGCCACTCGTCGCGGGCGTCGACGCTGATGCCGGCGGTCTTGGCGGCGCTGACCGCCTCCTTGCGGTAGGCGACGGCTCCCGTGTCCTTGGTGAGCGCGGTGCGGCACTTGAACTTGTCGACCGGCTGCAGCTTGCGCACCCAGATCGCCGCCTTGAGGGCAGCGTCGCGGTTCTTCAGCAGGCCGAGCGCGTAGCCACCCAGCGAGGTGGAGTTGGTGTTGATGACCGCCGTGCCGGTGCCCCCGCGGAACGCGCCGCTGCCGCGCTGGCGCCCGGCCAGCCAGGTGCCGGCCTTGGCCAGCGCGTCCTTGACGGCCTGGCTGTTGTCGCGGGACTCGACGAGGTTGATCACGGCGAGCGAGGTGGCGTCGGGGTCGGCCTCGCTGCCGGCGACCCCCTCCGCGCACGACTGGCTGGTGGCTGCGGGCTTGTCGAAGTTGAGCCGGAAGAAGCCCGACGGGCACTGCTGCTTGAGCAGGAAGTCACGGGCGGCTCCGGCCTCGGCGGAGTTGGCCAGCGACAACGCACGCACGGCGTACGACTGTCCGATCACGTTGGCGTAGTCGCCGAACTCCGACTTGTCGGAGATCCGGCCGGCGGTGGCACCGGCCGAGGCGTCGGCGGTGCGCTCCTCGAGGCGGGTGACGAGGTTGACGCCGCCGTAGCTCGTGGGGTTCTTCTTCGCGGTCCGCGCGAACGCCGCTGCCTTGGCGAGCGGCCCGGCGTACGACTCCTTGGTCCCGTCGCCCACGTACTCGGCGATCCGGGGCTCGAGCGCGTTGTTGATCGCGGTGACGGTCGAGCCCCGACCCGCGACCGTGGAGAGCGCGAGACCGGTGTCGATCGTCAGCCCGAAGTCGGTGCCCAGCTTGCTGGTCATCAGCCCGTCGGTGAGCTGCCCGGCAAGCCAGCCTGCGGCGATCTGCGACGGCGTGCTGTCCGTCCTCGGGAGCGAGGGGGCCGCGGTGGGCGCGGCCGAGGCGGTGGGTGCGACGAGCACTCCCGCCGAGAGGGCTGCGGTAGACAGCGCGATCGCCGCCGTACGAATGGAATGGTGCATGACTTCCTTCCCGCTCGCGGGGAGAGGGCACGACGGCTCAGACGGCCAGGCCGTCCCCCGGGTGGTGCGAGCGTTGGTTGGTGATGTGACCCATGTGACTCGCCAGCACCCTAACAAGTTGTCTAGCCCACCCGACTTCCTCGTCGGGAGGTGGCGTTCAGGCCAGCTTCTCCAGGATCAGCTCACGCACCCGGCCGGCATCGGCCTGCCCGCGCATCTCCTTCATCACCGCGCCGATGAGCGCGCCGGCAGCCGCCACCTTGCCCTCGCGGATCTTGTCGGCGACGTCGGGGTTGGCGGCGATGGCGGTGTCGACTGCGGCGCCCAGGGCACCGTCGTCGGAGACCACCGCCAGGCCGCGGCCGGCGACCACCTCGTCGGGGCTGCCCTCACCGGCCAGCACGCCCTCGAAGACCTGGCGGGCCAGCTTGTCGTTGACCGTCCGGTCGTCGACCAGCGCCTGGATCCGGGCCACCTGGGCGGGCGTGATCGGCAGGTCCACGAGGTCGACACCGTCCTCGTTGCTGCGGCGGGCGAGCTCGCCGAGCCACCACTTGCGAGCGGCTTGCGGAGCCGCGCCCTCGGCGATGGTCTCCTCGACCAGTCCGAGCGCGCCCGCGCCCACGGTGTCGCGCATCTCGAGGTCGCTGAAGCCCCACTCGGCCTGCAGCCGCGAGCGACGCACGGTCGGGTTCTCCGGCAGCGTGCCACGCAGCTGGTCGACCCACTCGCGGCTCGGCGCCACCGGCACCAGGTCGGGCTCGGGGAAGTAGCGGTAGTCCTCGGCGTCGGACTTCTCGCGGCCGCTGGTGGTGATCCCGGTGTCCTCGTGCCAGTGGCGGGTCTCCTGCAGGATCGAGCCGCCGCCGCTCAGGATCGCCGCGTGCCGCTGCATCTCGTAGCGCACCGCCCGTTCGACCGACCGGAACGAGTTGACATTCTTGGTCTCCGTCCGGGTGCCGAGCACGCCGCTTCCCTTGGGCGCGAGCGACAGGTTGACGTCGGCGCGCAGGTTGCCCTGGTCCATCCGGGCCTCGGAGACGCCGAGCGCCACGATCAGCTCGCGCAGCTGCGCGACGTAGGCCTTGGCGACCTCGGGTGCCTTCTCCCCGGCGCCGGTGATCGGGCGGGTGACGATCTCGATGAGCGGGATCCCGGCGCGGTTGTAGTCGACGAGGGAGTAGTCCGCGCCGTGGATGCGTCCGGTGGCGCCGCCGACGTGCAGCGACTTGCCGGTGTCCTCCTCCATGTGGGCGCGCTCGATCTCGACGCGGTAGGTCTCACCGTCGACGTCGACGTCCATCCAGCCGTCGAAGCAGATCGGCTCGTCGTACTGCGAGGTCTGGAAGTTCTTCGGCATGTCCGGGTAGAAGTAGTTCTTCCGCGCGAAGCGGCACCACTCGGCGATGTCGCAGTTGAGCGCGAGGCCGATCCGGATCGCCGACTCGACCGCCTTGCCGTTGACGACCGGCATCGCGCCGGGCAGGCCCAGGCAGGTCGGGCACACGCCGGCGTTGGGCTCGCCGCCGAACACCGCCGGGCAGCCGCAGAACATCTTCGACGCGGTGTTGAGCTCGACGTGGACCTCGAGACCGAGCGCCGGGTCGTACGCCGCCAGCACGTCGTCGAAGGGCATCAGGGTGTCGGTCATCGCGCGACCTCCTTCGTGTCCAGGGCCGGGGCCTGGTCGAGCAGCGGGCCGCCCCACTCCGCGACGTGCAGGGCCTCCAGCGCCGCGCCGACGCGGTAGACCCGGTCGTCGGCCAGCGCCGGTGCGAGCACCTGGAAGCCGCTGGGCAGGCCGTCCTCGTCGGCGAGCCCGTTGGGGACGGAGATCCCCGGGACTCCCGCGAGGTTGGCGGGGATGGTGGCGAGGTCGTTGAGGTACATCGCCATCGGGTCGTCGAGCTTCTCGCCCAGCCTGAACGCCGTGGTCGGCGCCGTCGGGGAGACCAGCACGTCGACGCTGGCGAAGGCGGCCTCGAAGTCGCGACTGATGAGGGTGCGGATCTTCTGGGCCTGGCCGTAGTAGGCGTCGTAGTAGCCGCTCGACAGTGCGTAGGTGCCGAGGATGATCCGGCGCTTGACCTCGTCGCCGAAGCCGGCGTCGCGGGAGGCGCGCATGACGTCCTCGGCGCTCGGGTCGCCCTCCGGCACCACCCGGAGCCCGTAGCGCATCGCGTCGAACTTGGCGAGGTTGCTGGACGCCTCGGCGGGCAGGATCAGGTAGTAGGCCGCCAGCGCGTGCACGAAGGACGGGCAGGACACCTCGACGACCTCGGCGCCGGCCTTCACCAGAAGCTCGACGGAGTCGTTGAAGCGGTTCATCACCCCGCCCTGCCAGCCGTCGCCTGCCAGTTCGGTGATGACGCCGACCCTGACGCCGGTCAGGTCGCCGGCGGCGCCCGCCCTGGCGGCCTCGGTGAAGGAGGGCCACTCCTGCTGGATCGACGTGGAGTCGCGGGGGTCGTGGCCGCCGATCACGTCGTGCAGCATCGCTGCGTCCAGCACGGTGCGGGTGACCGGTCCGGCCTGGTCGAGGCTGTTGGCCAGGGCGACCAGCCCGTAGCGGGAGACGCCGCCGTAGGTCGGCTTCATGCCGACCGTGCCGGTGACGGCGCCGGGCTGGCGGATCGAGCCGCCGGTGTCGGTGCCGATCGCGAGGGGCGCCTCGAAGGCCGCGACCGCGGCCGCCGAGCCGCCTCCTGACCCGCCGGGGATCCGGTCGAGGTCCCAGGGGTTGCGGGTCGGGCCGTAGGCGGAGTGCTCGGTGGAGGAGCCCATCGCGAACTCGTCCATGTTGGTCTTGCCGAGGATCGGCAGGCCGGCCGCCCGCAGGCGCGCGACCACGGTGGCGTCGTAGGGCGGGATCCAGCCCTCGAGGATCTTCGAGCCGCACGTCGTCGGCAGCCCCCGCGTGGCGAGCACGTCCTTGACCGCGATGGGTACGCCGTCCAGCGGGCCGTGTGCCTCGCCGCGGGCCCGACGCGCGTCGGACTCGGCGGCCTGGGCCTCGGCGCCCTCGGCGTCGACGTGCAGGAAGGCGTGGACGTCCGCATCGACCTCCTCGATGCGGCCCAGGTGCGCACGCGTGATCTCGACGGAGGTGGTCTCGCCCGACGCGAGTGCGGCGGCGAGGTCGGCTGCGGTGGACCCCCGGGTCCACCGGTCGTCGGCGCCCATCAGGCCTCCTCGCCCAGGATCCGCGGCACGGAGAAGCGGTGGCCCTCGACGGCCGGGGCACCGGACAGCGCCTCCTCGGCGGTGAGGCCGGGCACCACGACGTCCTCGCGGAAGACGTTGGTCAGCGGCAGCGCGTGGGAGGTGGGGGGCACGTCGTCCCCCGCGACGCCGTTGATGGAGGCGACGGACTCGAGGATGACGCTGAGCTGCGGCGCCAGGTGGTCGAGCTCGTCGTCGGAGAGGTCGATGCGGGCGAGCGTGGCCAGGTGCGCCACCTCGTCCCGGGAGATCTCGGGCATGGGGGCAATCCTAGGTCCACGCCTCGCGGGCCCCCGCCCCCCGGTCGCGTCCGCGTCCCGGAAGTCCCGACCCGCCGGGATCACCGCCCCATGTGCCGGGACCGACCACCGGCGAAGGGTCGGTCCCACGGCGTCCGGACCCTCCGGCGCCACGGGGCGAGGTGGTCATCATGAGGACTTGTGTGGCACTGGTGGGGCTGGTCCTGGGCCTCCTCCTGGCGGGCTGCGGGTCGTCGACCCGTCCGCCCGCCGCTGACGTCGGGCAGGCCGCGGGGGCGGTGCTGCCCGACGTCGGCCCGGCGGCGGTCGAGCCCGAGGAGGAGCTCGCGCCCGAGCCGCGCGGGTCGGAGGCGTGGCGGATCTCCCGTCCTTCGCTGCACGGCGAGCTGGCGGCGTACACCACCCGCGCGAGCGGCCTGCCCGGCGCGCGGGTCGGGCTCAAGGTCTCCACCACCGAGGGCGGCTGGGAAGCCTCCGCGTGGCGCATCGGCTCCTACGAGGGCGGGACCGGGGCGTTCGTGTGGGAGTCGGGGTTCCGGCTCGGCCGCGAGCAGTCGCCGCCGCGGTTCGCGCCCCACGAGACCCGCACCGTGGTGGCTCCCTGGACCCGCGACCTGACCATCGACACCACCGCGTGGGCACCGGGGTTCTACGTCCTGCGGCTGCGCACCGACACCGGGTGGGAGACCCAGGTGCCCTACGTCGTGACCTCACCCTCCGCCGCCGGCACCGTCGCGCTGGTCGCTCCGGTCACCACGTGGCAGGCCTACAACCGGTGGGGTGGCTACAGCCTGTACGCCGGCGCGAACGGCGACTCCCGCGCCCACGTCGTCAGCTTCGACCGCCCCTACAACGGCGCGACGGGCGCCAACGACTACCGCACCGCCGCCATCCCGATCATCGTCCGGGCCGAGCAGACCGGCGTCCCGCTGTCCTACTTCACCAACGTCGACCTCCACACCGAGGCGCACGCGCTGGACGGCGCCCACGGCTACGTCTCGATGGGACACGACGAGTACTGGACCACCACGATGCGCCAGGCGGTGCTCGATGCCCGTGACGCGGGGACCAACCTCGCGTTCCTCGGCGCCAACACGATGTACTGGCGGGTGCGCCTGGAGCCGGGTGCCGACGGCCCGGCCCGGCGGGTCGTCGGCTACCGGCACGACGCGCACCTCGACCCGCTGTACGCCGAGGGCGCGCCCGACACCACCGCGATGTTCCGCGAGGCACCGGTGCCCCGCCCCGAGCACGACCTGCTCGGCATGCAGTACGAGTGCTTCCCCGTCGACACCGACTACGTCATCGCCAGCCCTGGCTGGTGGGGCTTCCGGGGCACCGGCGTGCGACGTGGCGACCACGTCACCGGGCTGGTCGGGCCCGAGGCCGACCGGGTCTACCCCGACTCGCACCTCCCGCGCCCACTCCAGGTCCTGAGCCACTCGCCGTACTCCTGCCGCGGCGTGATGACCTCGGCGCAGGCGATCTACTACTCGACGCCCTCCGGCGCCGGTGTCTTCAACGCCGGCACCCTGCGGTGGGGCTGCGCGCTCGTCGACCGGTGCGAGCGCCCGCTGGGGGCCGCCACGGTCCGCTTCGTCCGGACGGTGACCGGGACGCTGGTGCGGGGGCTGGCGCAGGGACCGGCCGGCGAGCGGCACCCGGCCCGGGACAACGTCGAGCGCTACGACCTGTCGCCGGTCAACACGGTCCCGGCGAGTTGAGACACAGGTCCCGTGCTTCGGACATGATGATGCCCATGGGTCACCCTCGACGCAGCACCGGTCCCGCCGTGCTGCGGACGGGTGCGGTCGCCGTCGTGGCCCTGGTGGCGACCGCGTGCTCGACGGGCAACCCCCCGGAGCACACCGACACGCCCACGACCGAGTCCGCCGCGCTGCGGGTGGAGACCGTCAGCGGGGCCGACGAGCTCGACGAGCGCACCCGCGCCGAGGTCGAGGGCGCCGTGAGCGACGTGCTCTCCGCCTACGTGGTCGAGGCGTTCCTCGGCGACTTCCCCCGCCAGGAGTTCGTCAGCTCGTTCGAGTCCTTCACCAGCGGGGCTGCCCGCTCGGCGGCCAGGCACATCGACTTGCTCACCGCCGCCAGCGTCCGCGACGCCACTGACGTACGAGCCACCGAGCTGGACGCGAGGCTCTCGTTCCTCACCGAGGCCGGCGAGGTCCACGGAGGGACCGCGAAGGTCCACTTCGCCTTCGAGGCCACGATGGAGGACGGCACGCGGCGACCGCTGGTCCTCGACGGTCGCTTCCTGCTCGACGCAGAGCGCGACGCCTGGTCGATCTTCGGCTACGACGTGACCTTCGACGATGGGGAAGACGTGGACGCGGAGTCGGTCCCGTGAGGCCGATGCAGCGCCTGCTGCGCACCTGCGCCGCGCCTCCTCCTGCTGGTCGCGGTGATCGCGGTGGTGCCGACCGGCTCGGTCAACCCGACGACGATCAGCCTGACGACGATCGGCTCCGCCAAGGCCGTCGACGCCGGCGAGGGGGTGCTCTGGGTCCTGGCGCTCGGCTCCGAGGCCGCAGCGGGCGAGGACGTCATGCAGGGACGCACCGACGCCATCCAGCTCATCGGCATCCAGTTGCCCAGCGGCCACGCCGTGGCGATCGGGCTCCCTCGCGACCTCTACGTCGAGCTGCCGAGCGGTCGCGCGCGAATCAACACCGCTCTCCAGGAAGGTGGTCCGGAGGGTGCCGCCCGTGAGGTGGAGGAGCTGCTCGGCATCGCGCCCGACCTGGTCCTCGTGACCGGGTTCGACGGCTTCCTCTCGATGATGGACGCCGTCGGGGAGGTCCGGGTGGACTCACCCATCGCCTTCACCACCGAGGACGACGGGGTGGAGGTGCGTCGCGGGAGCAACACCTTTGACTCGGGAGAGGCCCTCGCCTACGCCCGGACCCGGGAGGGCCTGCCGGCCGGCGACTTCGACCGGTCCGCCAACCACCAGCGATTGCTGCTCGGCGTGCTGGAACGGCTCCGGTCCGCGGAGGACGACGAGGGCTACATGGAGCACGCCGCCCTGGCCGCGCTCGGTGGCCTCCAGACCGACCTGTCCCCGTCCGAGGTGTTCCGCCTCGTCCAGGCGCTGACGACGGTCGACCCGGGCACGACCACGTCGTGCATCATCACGGGCGACTTCGGTGTGGAGTACGGCGCGTCCGTCGTCTATCCGGACCTCGAGCAGGCCCGGGCCGTCGGTGCCGACGCCCGCGACGACGCACGCCTCCAGGGTGGCTGCCGCGACGGCTCCGGCTGACCGGTCACCCCAGTCCGGCCTCGCGCGCCTTCACGATCGCCTGCGCCCGGTGGGCGACCTGAAGCTTGGTGAAGATGTTGGACGCGTGGTTGCGCACGGTCTTGATCGACAGTCCCAGCTGACGGGCGATCTCCCCGTTCTCCTTGCCCTCCGCGATGAGGCCGAGCACCACCCGCTCGCGGTCGGTCAGGTCGGGGAAGGCGTCGGCCGCGGGTCGGGTGCGCGCGGAGGAGAAGTAGGTCATCATCCGGTCGGCGATGCCCGGGCCGAAGATCACCTCGCCGGCACCGACCGCCTGGACGGCCCGGACGATCTCGGCGCGCCGGGCGCCCTTGAGGAGGTAGCCGCGGGCACCGGCGCGCACGGCCGCGAACACCGACTCCTCGTCCTCCATCATCGTCAGGACCAGCACCCCGATGTGCGGGGACGACCGGACGATCTGCGTGGTCGCGTCGATGCCGTTGACCCGGGGCATGTGCAGGTCCATCAGGACGACGTCGGGCTGGAGGTCGAGCGCGAGTGCGACCGCCATCGCGCCGTCCGCCGCCGAGCCGACGACCTCGACAGCAGGGGTCGCAGCCAGCAACGCCTCCAGCCCGCGCCGGAACTCGTCGTGGTCGTCGGCGACCAGCACCCGGTGGCTCTCCATGCCGCTCCTCCTCACTGCTCCCCGTCGGCGAGGGGCAGACGTACGTCGATGAGGGTGCCCCCTCCAGGACGCGGCTGCGCCTCGAACGAACCGCCGAGCTCCTCCGCGCGTTCGCGCATCGAGGACAGGCCTACACCCGCGCGGCGCTCCGGAGCCAGTCCGGTGCCCGTGTCGGCGATGCGGACCCGGAGGTCCCCCTTCTCGCGGGTCAGCCGCACCACGCACCCGTCCGCGCCGCTGTGCCGCTGCACGTTGGTCACGGCCTCCACGACGATCCGGTACGCCGCCACCTCGACGGCCGCGGGGAGGGGTTCGAGGTCGTCGTCGGCCTCGACCGTCCACGGCACCCGCACCGCCCCCTCGCCCGCGCTGTGCTCCGCGGCCCGGTGACGGAGCGCGGAGACAAGCCCGAGCTGGTCGAGCGCGGGCGGGCGCAGACCCTCGACGAGGCGACGTACCTCCCCGATGTCCTCGCGCGCCTGGTCCGAGAGGCGGGCGACCAGGTCGGCGGCCCGATCCGGGTCGTCGTGGATCAGGTCCTCGGCCGCCTCGAGGCGCATGGCGAGGGTGGCCAGCGAGGGGCCGAGGCCGTCGTGCAGGTCGCGGCGCAGCCGCCGGCGCTCCTCCTCCCGGGCCGCCACCAGGCGCTGACGCGACTGCTGCAGCTCCCGGTTGGCAGTGACGGCCTGGACGAGTGCCCCGACCTGTGCGCCGACGTCCTCGAGGAGTCGTCGGTCCCCCGGCCCGAACGGGTCGTGGGCCGTGTCGACCTCGACGCGGAGACGTCCCAGGGTGGACCCGCCGACGGCGAGGTCCACGGTCGCCGGGGTGCCGTACGGCGCACCGATGGCCGCGGCGATGGGTCCCGAGGTCGGGGTCGCGAACACGTCGACGGCGGCGAACGAGAGATGCAGCCGGCGGGCCAGCAGCTCGAGCACCTCGCGCAGTGAGTCCTCGGGCGCGGTGACCGCATCCAGCCGCCGCAGGTCCGAGACGACCCGGTCGGGGAACTCACGGTCGCCGTAGACCAGCCGGCGCACCGACCGCTGGACCGCCACGGCGACCGGCAGCAGGAGGAGGGCGAGCAGACCGCCGGCGAGCATGGAGCCGACCGAGATGTCGGCCGCGGCGTCGACCGCACCCACGATCCCGGCGAAGGCCGCTCCGACCACCACGAGCACCAGCCCCTGGACGAGCCCGCGCCGCACCCTCGGCTCGATCTCGGCGAGCCGGTAGTGGCCGGCAGCGGCGCCCAGGCAGGCGAGCGAGACGCCCGCTGCCAGGGCGGCGAGGACGTCGCCGCGCAACGGTGCGGTGCCGGTGATCCAGACGGGCACCTGGCCGAGCAGGACCCACGTCCCCACGCCGGCACCCAGTCCGAGCAACGCCAGCCGGGTCGCGAGGACCTCCTCGCGGCGCCGGGCGCGGGTGTACGCCAGCGTGGCCACGACGAGCAGGGCGGGCACGCACCCCAGAGCGCGGGCAGCGCGACCGCAGTCAGCACCTGGAGCCGAGCCGGCGGGGAGCCGGCGCCGCCGAGCGCGAGCGCCACCCAGGCGCCGTAGCCGACGAGAGGGGCGAGCACCGCGGCGGCGAGCACCCAGCGCCGTCGCCGACCGAGGTCCCCCAGCCCGGCCACCGACAGCACGAGCGCGACCAGGCCCAGGGCGGCCACCACCTCCCCCAGCACCTGGCGCCGCACGCCGGGTGCGCCCGCCAGGTCGATCACGCCGGCTCCGAACGGGACGGAGGTCGCGACGGCGGGCAGCAGCGCCGTCGCAGCCAGGAAGGCGCGCGCCGCCGGCGCCCGGGGGCGCGCCCAGTAGACGGCGGAGCCGACGAGGAGCAGGAGGCCCGACAGGAGCAGCACCTGCGGCTGGGTCCGCACCGCGGCCACGACGTCGTACGTCGTCAGGGTGACGTCGACCTGCTGGATGCGGTCGAGCCCGGGCCCGGAGCGTCGGACCTCGTAGCGGACCACGTCACCGGGCTCCCGCGTGGTGTCGGAGCCGTCGACCCAGTCGGACAGCGTGCGTCCGTCGACGGCCAGCACCTCGTCGCCCGGCAGCAGCGGCGTCTCGCCGAAGGTGCGTGCCACCCGCACGGTCTCGCCCCACGGCGTTCCCGCCGGCGCCAACGAGGACGAGACGCTGGTGCCGTCCGAGCACCCCAGCACGAGGCCGGCCACCACCCAGACGGTGGGCACCGCCCAGGCGGCCGCGAGCACGAGCAACCGGCGGGCGCGCGACATGCTCGCATCCTGCACTGCCGGGCAGACCGGCGGAAGGGGACGCGCGGCGCCCAGGGGTCAGCAGCTCGAGCGCCTCTCCGCCGCCTTGCAGGTGTCGTTGCCCCCGCGTCCGCGGGCGATGTCGAAGCCCCTGCCACCGTCGAGCCGGTCGGGCTCGTCGGAGCCGGTCATCACGTCGGCGCCGCCGCGACCGTAGATCATCGCCCGGTAGTCGGGGTTGGCGGAGACGATCTCCGAGTCGTTGCTGCCCTTGAAGATCGACAGCGCGCGCGCCGGGAGGAGCACGTCGCTGAACCCGGTGATCCTGCCCTCCAGCGTGTAGGGCTGCAGGTCGCGGATGGTGGACTTCTTCATCTGGTCGATCCGCACGGTCGGCTTCAACGCCGGGTTGGAGCTGGGCAGCAGCCGCAGCTTGTCCTGGCCCCCGTGCCCCTTGGCGACGAAGCCGGACTCGAACGGGATCGGGAACGTGACCGTGTCGACGCCTCCGCCGCCGCGGAAGACCTGGTGGTTCTCGGACGTGGAGGCGAGGGTGTCCTCGCCGGTGCCCCCGACGAAGGTGTCGATCCCGACGGTGCCGCTGAGGGCGTCGTCCCCGGCGTCGCCGTAGAGCCGGTCGTTGCCCACGGTGCCGGCGGAGTCCGCGGCGATGGTGTCGTCACCACCGCGGCCGAAGATCGTGTCGTCGCCGCCCCGCGCCGAGGATGACGTCGTCGGAGCTGGTGCCCTTGATGGTGTCGCCGAGCGACGAGCCGAAGATCCGGATGCCGCCGTCGAACCCGGTGAGCGTGTCGCTGCCCTCCGCGGCGACCGGGACGGTGGCGGCGGCGCCGAGGTCGACCACGACCGCGGCCGGCGCGTTGGCGTAGGAGACGCCGTCGATGACCACCCGGGTGCCCTCGCCGGCGGGGCGGGGGTCGTAGCCGAGGTCGATCGTGTCGTCGCCGGCGCCCCCCGAGACCGTGTCGCCCTTCTTCACGACCCGGCCGAACCGGTCGATGCGCAGTGAGTCGGCCTCGGCGGAGATGCGGTCGTTGCCGTCGCCGCCCAGGATCGTGTCGGCGCCGTCACCGCCGCAGATCACGTCGTTCCCGGCCAGCCCCCGGACGCGGTCGTTGCCGCCCCTGGCGGCGATCACGTCGCGCTTGGCGGTGCCGGTGATGGCGTTGGGCTTGTCGTTGCCGACGATGGTCGCCCTGAGGCCCCCGCACGTGACGGCGGCGTGGGCCGACGGCGCGAGCGCGAGGGGCGCGGCCAGCCCGACGGCGGCGACGAGGGTGGGGACGAGGACGGGGACGAGACGCATCTGTGACTCCCAGGGAGATAGTGGTTGGCGGACCCCTACCGCATCCTGCGCCCCGCGAAACCTCCCGCCGGGTCAGTCCAGCCCCTCCGGGCCCTTCTCCAGCAGGATCGTGAACTGGTCCTCGTCGAGGATCGGGACCCCGAGCTGCTCGGCCTTGTCGGCCTTGGAGCCGGCGTTCTCACCGACCACGACGTAGTCGGTCTTCTTCGACACCGAGCCCGATGCCTTGCCGCCGCGACCGATGATCGCCTCCTTCACCGAGTCGCGGGTGTAGTGCTGCAGCGACCCGGTGGCCACGATCGTCAGGCCCTCGAGGGTGCGCGGCAGCGAGTCGTCTCGCTCGTCGGCCAACGGGAGGTGGCGCGACCACTTCTCCACGATCTCGCGGTGCCACGGCACCTCGCGCCACTCCACCACGGCAGCGGCGATGGTGGGTCCGACGCCCTCGGTGGCCGCGAGCTGCTGCTCCGTCGCCTCGTCGACGGCCCGCCACGAGCCGAACTCCTGCGCCAGTGCGCGGGCAGCCGTGGGCCCGACATGCCGGATGGACAGGGCGACGAGGACGCGCCAGAAGGCTGCTTCCTTGGCCTTGTCGAGGTTGGCCAGCAACCGCTGTGCGTTGGCCGTGAGCGCCCGGGAGCCGTCTGCGCTGCTGCGTGCCCTCCTCCCCCTTCTTCGGCGCCCGGGTGAACAGCGGCGTGGCGAGCAGCCTGGCCTCGTCGAGGTCGAAGACGTCACCCTCGTTGGCGATCGCTCCCGACGCCAGGAGCGCGGACGCCGCCTCGTAGCCGAGGCCCTCGATGTCGAAGGCGCCGCGGCCTGCCACGTGGAAGACCCGCTCGCGCACCTGCGCCGGACACCGTTCGTGGTTGGGGCACCGGAGGTCGCGGTCGCCCTCCTTCTGCTGCGCCAGCCTCGTGCCGCAGGCCGGGCACTCCTCGGGCATCACCCACTCGGCCAGGCCCTCGGGACGGAGGGCGAGGACGGGGCCGACGATCTCGGGGATGACGTCACCGGCCTTGCGCAGGATGACGGTGTCACCGGGTCGTACGTCCTTGCGGCGGACCTCGTGCGCGTTGTGCAGGGTGGCCCGCTCGACGGTGGAGCCGGCCACGCGGGTCGGTTCCATGACCCCGAACGGTGAGACCCGTCCGGTGCGTCCCACCTGCACGGCGATGTCGAGCAGCCTGGCGTTGACCTCCTCGGGCGGGTACTTGAAGGCGATCGCCCACCGGGGGGCCCGGCTCGTGGAGCCGAGCCGCCGCTGGAGCGAGACGTCGTCGACCTTCACGACGAGGCCGTCGATCTCGTAGCCGACGATGGTGTGGCGGTGCTCGCCCACCTCCTCGATGAAGTCCTCGACGTCCTGGAGGGTGGGCACGACCCTCACCTGGTCGGACGTCGGCAACCCCCACGTGCGCAGGGCGTCGTAGGCCGCGCTCTGCGCGGTCGGCTCGAATCCCCGGCGCGCGCCGATGCCGTGGCAGACCATGCCCAGGTCACGGGTCGCCGTGACGCGCGGGTCCTTCTGGCGCAGCGAGCCGGCCGCTGCGTTGCGCGGGTTGGCGAACATCGGCCTGCCGGCGTCGGCCATGGAGGCGTTGAGCCGCTCGAAGGCCTCGCTGGGCAGGAAGACCTCGCCGCGGACCTCGACCAGGTCGGGCACGGGGTGCTCCTCGGAGCCGGTGAGCCGGTGGGGCACCGAGGCGATCGTCTTGACGTTGGGCGTGACGTCCTCGCCGGTGCGCCCGTCGCCGCGGGTCAGGGCCCGGACCAGACGGCCCTCCTCGTAGAGCAGGTTGATCGCGAGGCCGTCGACCTTGAGCTCGCAGAGCAGTGCGGGCGCGTCGATGCCCTCGCGCAGGATGCGGGCGTACCACGCCCCGAGCTCCTCGCTGGTGAACGCGTTGTCGAGCGACTCCATGCGCTGGAGGTGGTCCACCGCGGTGAACTCGGTCGAGACCGAGCCGCCCACCTTCTGCGTGGGCGAGTCGGGCGTGCGCAGCTCGGGGAAGTCGTCCTCGAGCGCCTCGAGCTCACGCAGCCGGACGTCGAAGTCGGCATCGGACAGCGTCGGGTCGTCGAGCACGTAGTAGCGCCAGCGGGCGTCGTCGACCTCCTCGCTGAGCGCGCGATGGCGCTCGCGCGCCTCCGGCGGAGCGGTGGCGACCTCTGGCGCGGGGGTGGGCTCGTCGGACGTGCTCATGGGGACAGTCTGCCGGTCGGCGCCGACACTCGCAGGCGCCCCCGCGCGGTCACGCACGCGCCAGCTGTCTGGACCGGATGGAACGGAGTTGTTCCATCGGAATAGATCTGCCTACAGTCTGGTTGGTGGAACGAAACCGTTTCGTTTCATCGTTGACGTGACACCGACCCGAGAGCTCCCATGACCCCGACCGAGACCGGCACCCGCCCCCGCGTGGAGGGCGAGCGCGAGACGGAGATCCTCGCGGCGACCCTCGAGGTGCTCGCCGAGGTGGGCTACGACCTGCTCACCATGGACGCCGTCGCCACCCGTGCGAAGGCGTCCAAGGCCACCCTCTACCGCCGGTGGAGGGGCAAGCCCGAGCTGGTCGTCGCCGCCGTCATGTGCCACCACAGCAACGCGGCGAGCGTCCCGGACACGGGCTCGCTGCGTGGCGACCTGCTCGCGGCCTACTGCGGGACCGGCGGCCTCAACGACCCCCTCGCCCAGTCCGTGCTGTCCGCGGTCGTCACCGCCATGGGCCGCGACCCGGAGTTCGCCGAGGTCTACCGGCGCGACTTCATCGGCCCGAAGATCGCCGTCTCCCGTGCCGTCTACGAACGGGCCCGCGACCGCGGCGAGGTGCACCCCGACACCGACCTGACCATCCTCGGGCCGGCCCTCGCCGGGGTGGTGCTGCACCGTGCCTTCCTGCTCGGGGAGGCCGTCACCCCCGAGCTCGTCGGGCGGGTGCTCGACGAGGTGATCCTCCCCGCCGCACTGCACGGCCCCTGTCCACCCCCTGCTCAACCACAGCCTGACTCACCCCATGACTCATCACTGACCACTGCTTCCACCCCACGGTCCGACCCACTGTCGGACCCCTCTGCTCAGATAGACCCAGCCACCACCGAAGGACTCCGATGACCGACACCACCAGCGCCACCCCGCCCGCTGGGGCGGTGACACCGCCCCAGCGCGAGCTCAACCTGACCTGGGCCCTGGTCCTGATCTCCATCGCGCAGCTGATGGTCGTGCTCGACGCGACCATCGCCAACATCGCGCTCCCCTACATCCAGACCGACCTGGGGATCAGCAACGCCAACCTCCCGTGGATCGTCACGGGCTATGCCCTCGCCTTCGGCAGCCTGCTGCTGCTGGGTGGACGCCTCGGCGACCTCTACGGCCGTCGCAAGGTCTTCATGATCGGGCTCGTCATCTTCGCGGTGGCCTCCCTCCTCGGTGGCCTGGCCACCAACGAGCCGCTGCTGCTCGCCGCCCGTGGACTCCAGGGGCTCGGCGCCGCCCTCGCCTCTCCGGCAGCCCTCGCGCTGATCACCACGACGTTCCCCGCGGGCCCCGCCCGCAACCGGGCGTTCGCGGTGTACGCCGCCATGTCGGGCGCCGGCGCTGCCGTCGGCCTGATCCTCGGTGGCTGGCTCACCGGCACCTCGCCGGAGATCTTCGGCATCGTGATCGACGGCTGGCGCCTGACCTTCCTCATCAACGTCCCGATCGGCCTCGCCGCCGCGTTCCTCGCCCCCCGCTTCCTCAACGAGTCCGAGTCGCACCCGGGTGAGCTCGACCTGCCCGGTGCCGTCACCGGCACGCTGGGCCTGCTCGGCGTCGTCTACGGCCTGTCCCGCGCCGGCACCCAGGGTTGGGGAGACACCATCACCGTTGCGAGCCTGGTGGCCGGCGTGCTGCTGCTCCTCGTCTTCGGCCTCATCGAGAGCCGCGTGAAGCACCCGCTCCTGCCGTTCCGGATCTTCCAGAGCCGCACCCGCGCATCAAGCTTCGTGGCGATGTTCCTCGCCCCTGCGGCGATGTTCGCGATGTTCTACTTCCTCAGCCAGTACATCCAGAACGTCATGGGCTACAGCCCGCTCCAGGCCGGTGTCGCCTTCCTGCCCTTCACGGTCGGCATCGTCGTCGGCGCCGGGTTGGCCTCCAACCTGGTCAGCCGGATCAACCCCCGCTACATCTCGGGCGTGGGCACGCTGATCGCCGCCGGTGCGCTCTACGGCTTCTCGACCCTGCCCTACGACACGTCGTTCCCGCCGAGCGACCTCACCGGCAGCTACGTCACCGACATCCTGCCGTTCATCATCATGATGGCCTTCGGCATGGGTCTGACGTTCGTGCCCGTCACACTGACGGCCGTCCACCACCTCCGCTCGGAGGAGTCCGGCATCGGTTCGGGTGTGCTCAACACCGCGCAGCAGGTCGGCGGGGCCCTCGGCCTCGCGGTCCTGGCCACGGTCGCGACGCAGACCTTCACCGACCGCGGCAAGGAGTTCGCCGCAGCGGCGGCGGGCGGCCCCCAGCTGTCGCCCGAGCAGGCCGAGGCGTTCCAGCAGATCGCCCAGCAGCAGATCTTCACGGAGGGTTCGACCAACGCCTTCCTGGTCGGCTCGATCCTGATGCTCGCGGCGTCCGCCGTGATCTGGATCTTCCTCGACGTCAAGCACGAGGAGCTGGCGACCGACGGCCCCGAGGGCGTCGTCGCCCACTGATCGACCGCACCACATCGAGCGAGGGAGGATCTCCGGCGACGGAGGTCCTCCCTCGTCCGTCCCCTGTCCGGAGCGGTCAGAGGTTGCGCGCGACGGTCGCGGACAGGCGTACGGCTCGGGGAGCCCACGACGCGCTGGCACCGGCCAGGCCGCAGGTCGGGGTGACGACCAGGCGCTCCCCCACCACCTCGGGATCGAGGCCCAGCATGTCGAGCCAGCGCTGCACCCGCTCCGTCAGGCGCGCGTCCGACGGCTCGCCGGCGGGATCGGTCGACGGCACGACGCCGAGGGCGGCCGTCCGGCCCGACTCCAGCACCTCGGCAAAGGTGTCGAGGTCCTCGGGTCCGAGCATGTCGAGGTCGGCCGAGAGGCCGGAGACGCCGGTGCCGGCCACCAGCGCCCAGGGAGTCTGCGGCGCGCACGAGTGCACCCACGCCTCCCCGCCCGCGTCGGTGATCGCCGCGACGACCCACTCCAGGTGGGCGGAGGCCTCGGGCGCCTGCACGCGGCGGTGGCGTCCGAAACCGCTGGCGGTGGGCACCTGGCCCGCGACCACCGCTGACAGCGCCGGCTCGTCGACCTGGACGATCCACCGATCCACGCCGCGCAGGCGGCGACGGAGGTCGGCCAGGTGGACGGTGACCCCCTCGGCCAGCGACTGCGCCAGCTCGCGGCGGGCGCCGTGGTCGCTGAGAACCTTGTCGCCCCGGGGCTTCTCGACCGTCGCGGCCAGCGTCCACGGGCCGGTGACCTGGGTCTTGAAGGCACCCTCGTAGCCCTGCGCCTGCTCCTCGACCACGTCGAGGTCCTGGGCCAGCAGGGACCGCGCCCGGCGGTGGTCGACGCCGCTGGCGTCCGTGAGGCGCCACCCGGCCGGCTGCAGGTCGGCGGACAGGCCGTCGACGACGGCCAGCCCACGCCCGGTCATCGCGGCGGTGACGCCTCGCCCCGGGAGCTCGGGGACGTGCGGCAGGTCGGGCAGCTCGCCCACGACGAGGCGTACGGCCTCGGCATAGTCGCCGGCCTCGGCGCCGGGCATCGACCCGATCCCGGTCGCGGTGCTCACGCCGCATCTCCCGTCTCGGCCAGCAGCCGTGCCGCGGCACCGTCGACGGAGCGCGTCGAGGCGCTCACCAGGGCCACGCCGACACCGTGGTCGCGGTCGATCCCCACGAAGGAGCGGAAGCCACCGGTGCCGCCGTTGTGCCAGGTCACCGTGCGGCGGAGCAGCGGGCCCGTCAGCCAGCCGGCGCCGATGCGCACCTTCCCGGCCAGCGGGACCACGGGTTCCAGGGCGTCGGCGCCCGCGACCGTGCGGTCGAGCATGGCGCGGAGCAGGGTCGCGAGATCCGCTGCGGAGGAGCGCACACCCCCGGCAGGAGCGATCGCGGCGTTGGCCCAGGGCTCGACCTGCCGGCCCCGGCGGTTGCGGGGCGTGACGGCGCCCGCCCGCAGCCCGTCGGCGGACGTGGGGACGTAGGTGTCATCCATCCCGAGGGGGTCGGCGATCCGCCGTCCCACCAGGTCGGGGTACGACGTCCCGGTGCTCGCCGCGACCGCGTGCCCGAGCAGCTGGAAGCCGAGGTTGGAGTAGGAGGACCGCCGCTTCGTGCTGACCTTGACGCCGTCGAGCAGGGCGAGCAGCGCCGGGAGGTCCTCGCGATAGGGGTTGCGACCCCCGCGCCACAGCTCCCAGGTCCGGCGCATCACGTCGGAGCCGGCCAGCCGGGGCAGCCCGGAGGAGTGCGTGGCCAGCGCCGACAGCCGGATGCCGGCAACGGCGGAGGGCACGTCGAGGTGGTCGCCGACGACCGCCCGCTCCGCGACCTCGCCCCGGTCGACGGCGTCGCGCCACAGGAAGCCGGTGAAGCCCTTGCTCACGGAGCCGAGCTCGACGTCGCCGTGCTCGTCGGTGCCCACGGCACCCGTCTCGACGCCGGCCGGCGTCACCCGCGCGACGACGTACGTCGTGTGCCTCGGCCCCAACAGCTCTCCGGCCCGTTCCGCCACACCGCTCACGCCCGCGCCTCGACGGGACGAGTTGCCTCGATGGTCGCCGACCCGACGACGCGGGTGCCGTCGTAGATCACGGCCGCCTGCCCGGGGGCGATGCCCTCGGCCGGATCCAGGAGGTCGATGTCGACCCGGTCCCCGGACACACGCACGAGAGCACGGTGCTCGGCACCGTGGGCGCGCAGCTGCACCGTGCCCTCGACCCGTTCCGGCACGGTCCCGCACCAGCGCGGCCGGATGCCGGCGATGTGGTCCACCGCCAGCCGCTCACGCGGTCCGACGGTGACCGTGCCGCTGACCGGCTCGATGTCGAGGACGAACCGCGGCTTGCCGTCCGCCGCCGGGGTGCCGAGCCGGAGCCCGCGGCGTTGGCCGATGGTGAAGCCGTAGGTGCCGGTGTGGCTGCCCACCGTCTCGCCCGTGGTCGCGTCCACGATGTCGCCACCGTGGTTGGGGGCACGGTCGCCGAGCTTGTCGCGCAGCCAGCCCGGCGTTGTCGCCGTCGGCGACGAAGCAGATGTCGTGGGAGTCGGGCTTGTCGGCGACCAGCAGTCCGCGGGCCTCGGCCTCGCGGCGCACGGCGGGCTTGTCGGTGTCGCCGAGCGGGAACATCGAGTGCCGCAGCTGGTCCTGGGTGAGCACGCCCAGGACGTAGGACTGGTCCTTGCCGTGGTCGGCCGCGCGGTGCATCTCGATGAGGCCGTCGTCGCCGGTGCGCAGCTGCGCGTAGTGGCCGGTCGCCACCGCGTCGAAGCCCAGCGCCAGCGCCCGGTCGAGGACGGCGGCGAACTTGATCTTCTCGTTGCAGCGCAGGCACGGGTTGGGGGTGCGGCCCGCGGCGTACTCGTCCATGAAGTCCTCGACCACGTCCTCGTGGAAGCGGTCGGAGAGGTCCCAGACGTAGAACGGGATGCCGATCACGTCGGCGGCACGGCGCGCGTCGTTGCTGTCCTCGATCGTGCAGCAGCCGCGGGCGCCGGAGCGGTACGACGCCGGGTTGCGGCTCAGCGCGAGGTGCACGCCGGTCACGTCGTGGCCCGCCTCGACCGCGCGCGCCGCGGCGACGGCCGAGTCCACCCCGCCCGACATGGCGGCGACGACCCGCGCCATCAGAGCCCCTTGGCGGCCCGCGCGCGCTCGACGACCGGGCCGATCGCCTCGACGAGCGCGTCGACGTCGGCGGGTGTGCGTGGTGTGGCCGAGCGAGAAGCGGAGCGAGTGGCGGGCCTGGTCGTCGTCGCAGCCCATCGCGAGCAGCACGTGGGAGGGCTGGGCCACGCCGGCCGAGCACGCCGAGCCGGTCGAGCACTCGATGCCGCGGGCGTCGAGCAGCATGAGCAGCGAGTCGCCCTCGCAGCCGGGGAAGCCGATGTGGGCGTTGCCGGGGAGCCGGCAGCGGGCCGGATCGGCGCGCCGTGCAGGTGGGCGTCGGGGACGACCTCGATCACCCGGCGTACCAGGTCGTCGCGCAGGCCCGGCGAGCCGCGGCGGCGTGCTCGTGCTGGGCCTTGACGCGAGGCCTCGACGGCGGCGGCGAGGCCGGCGATGGCGGGCACGTCGAGGGTGCCGCTGCGGATGTCACGCTCCTGGCCGCCGCCGTGCACGAGCGCGCTGACCGCCAGGTCACGGCGTACGACGAGCGCGCCCACGCCGTAGGGGCCGCCGACCTTGTGGCCGGTGAAGGTCATCGCGTCGACGCCCGAGGCGGCGAAGTCGACCGGCACCTGCCCGAGCGCCTGCACGGCGTCGGTGTGGACGGGGATCTGGTGCTCGGCGGCGAGGGCCACGACCTCGTCGATCGGCTGCAGCGTGCCGACCTCGTTGTTGGCCCACATGACCGAGATCAGGGCCACCGATCCGGGGTCCCTGCTCGATCGAGTCCCTCAGCGACTCGACGTCGAAGGAAGCCCTGCGGAGTCGACCGGGAGCAGCTCGACCTCGGCGTCGTCGTACTCCCCAGCCAGTGCAGCGGGTCGAGGACGGCGTGGTGCTCGATGGCGGTCGACAGGATCCGCGACGCGGCGCGGGTCGGCTCGCCGCGGCGCGCCCAGAAGATGCCCTTGAGCGCGAGGTTGTCGGACTCGGTGCCGCCGGAGGTGAACACGACGTCGCCGGGCCGGGCACCGATGACGTCCGCGATGGTCTCGCGCGACTCCTCGACCACCCGGCGGGCGCCGCGCCCGGAGGCGTGCAGCGAGCTGGCGTTGCCGACCCCGCGAGCTGGCGGGTCATCGCCTCGACCGCGACCGGCAACATCGGCGTGGTCGCGGCGTGGTCGAGGTAGACGATGCGGTCGGTCATGACCTGCCAAGCCTACGGGGCTGCCGGAGTCACGCCCGCCATCGTCCCGCCCAGCCAGCCGTGGCCCGGGTAGAGGCGGCCCACCGCCTCCCGCAGCCACTGCTGCTCGGCGGGTCCGAGCAGCGGCCACGTCACGGCCAGGTCGCGGTCGTCCTTGGGGCGGTGCAGCACCGCCTTGTAGAGCAGCGTGATCTCCGGCCGCAGGTAGCGCACGCCCTTGCCGTCGACCCACGTCACGTCCCGAGCCGGCGCTACGTGCTCGGGGTCGCGCTTGCTGGTCCACAGCCCGTCGCTGTCCGGCGTGATCGGGAGGTCGATGACCCAGGGGTCGGCGGCGCTGCGACGGACCCATACCTGGCTGCGGACGTCGAGCACCTCGGGGTGACGGTCGTTGAACGGCCGTAGCGTGCCGCCGTGGTTGCTCCAGAGGTGCCAGCGGTCGCCGACGTGCTCGCGGAAGGCCGACAGGTCGCAGGCGAGCAGGGACAGGTCGACATCCTCGTGCTCCCGGGCAATCCCGGTGAAGGCCTCGATCGACCATCCCCCGACGATCCACCACGGACGGTCGAAGCCGGCCATGAAGTCCACGAGGCCGTCGGGGTCGAGCGGCGCCCAGGGGCCGTACCAGCGGAAGAACTCCTCGTCCTCCGCTACCTCCTCGGGCGTGCGGTGCAGCGGCTCGCGCGTGTCGGTCATGCGCCCGACGCTAGCGCCCGAGGTCCTCAGCCCAGCAGCACCAGGTCGTCGCGATGGATGACCTCGCGCTCGTAGGCCGCTCCGAGGGCCACCTTGAGCTCGCTCGGTCGAGCGGCCGAGCAGCGCGGGCAGCTCGTCGGCGTCGAAGTTGACCAGTCCGCGGGCGACGACGGCTGCCGTCGGGGTCCGAGCACGTCGACCGCGTCACCGGCGACGAAGCCCCGGCGACGGCCGGTGATGCCGGCCGGCCAGCAGGGAGGCACGACGCTCGACCACGGCGCGTACGGCGCCGGCGTCGAGCGTCAGGGTGCCCTGCCCGGACGTCGCGTGGGCGAGCCACAGCAGCCGGGTCGGACGGCGCTTGCCGGTGGCCTCGAACAGCGTGCCGACCTCGGCACCCGACAGTGCGGCGGCGGCCTGCTCGGCCGAGGTGAGCACCACGTCGATGCCGGCGCCGGTCGCGATCCGGGCCGCGTCGACCTTCGTCGTCATCCCGCCCGTGCCGACTCCGGAGGACCCCGCCGGACCGATCGTCACCGACGCGAGGTCGTCCTCGGAGCGCACCACCGGGATCAGGCGCGAACCGGCCCGGCCGGGCGGTCCGTCGTAGAGCCCGTCGACGTCGGAGAGGAGGACCAGCAGGTCGGCGTGGACCAGGTGGGCGACCAGCGCGGCCAGGCGGTCGTTGTCGCCGAAGCGGATCTCGGAGGTCGCGACGGTGTCGTTCTCGTTGACGATCGGGACCACTCCGAGCTCGAGCAGCTTGGCGAAGGTCTGGTGGGCGTTGCGGTAGTGGGCCCGGCGGGTCACGTCGTCGACGGTGAGCAGCACCTGGCCGGTCACGATGCCGTGCCGGGCGAACTCCTCCTGGTAGCGGTGGGCCAGCAGGCCCTGGCCGACCGACGCCGCCGCCTGCTGCGCCGCGAGCCCGCGGGGGCGCCGGGCGAGGCCCAGCGGAGCGAGGCCCGCCGCGATCGCGCCGGAGGAGACGAGCACGACCTCAGCACCCGCGCCGCGGGCGGCGGCCAGCACCTCGACCAGCCGGCGTACGCGTGCCGGGTCGATCCCACCGGCGGCGCTGGTCAGCGACGACGACCCGACCTTCACGACCAGGCGCCGGGCAGCACCGACCAATGCGGCGCGCTCGCTCACTCGGAGTCCTGGTCCGTGCCGTCCCAGTCGGGGTCGTCCTTGGTGCCGATCTCGTAGGACATCGGACCCACGCCGGAGCTGCCGGTGCTGCGGTTGGGCCCCTTCTTGCGCTCCGCGTCGAGGCGGCGGGCCACGTCGGCGCGGGCCTCCTCCTCGGCCTTGGTCTCCATCGCCTCGTCGATCTCGTGACGGCGGGTCGACGGGCCGGGCGTTGCTCGCGGAGCCGCTCGTCCTCACCCCGGCGGCCGAGCATCTCGGCACCGGCCTCGATGCTGGGCTTGAAGTCGAAGACGACCGAGTTGTCCTCGGGGCCGATGAGGACCGTGTCGCCCTCCTGGGCGCCCATCTGCACGAGCTTGACCTCGACGCCGAGGCGGTTGAGGCGATCGGCGAGGAAGCCGACGGCCTCCTCGTTGCTGAAGTCGGTCTGGCGCACCCAGCGCTCCGGCTTGGCGCCGCGCACCCGCCAGCCGTCATCGCTGGCCACGACCTCGAAGTCGGCTCCACCGTCGACGGCCGGCGGCCGCAGCACGATGCGCTGGGCCTCGACCTCGGGCTTCTCCGCGCGGGAGGCGGTGACGATCTCGGCCATCGCGAACGTCAGCTCGCGCAGACCCGCGCCCGAGGCCGCACTGACCTCGAAGACCTGGAGGCCGCGTCCGCGGAGCTCGTCGACGACCATGTCGGCGATGTCCTGCCCGTCCGGCACGTCGATCTTGTTGAGCGCGACCAGTCGGGGCCGGTCCTCGAGCCCGCCGTAGCGGGCGAGCTCGCCCTCGATGACGTCGAGGTCGTCGAGCGGGTTGCGGCCCGGCTCGATGGTGGCGGTGTCGATGACGTGGACGAGCGCGGCGCAGCGCTCGATGTGGCGCAGGAAGTCGTGGCCCAGGCCGCGGCCCTCCGCGGCGCCCTCGATCAGGCCGGGCACGTCGGCGACCGTGAACGTCGTCTCGCCGGCGGTGACCACGCCCAGGTTGGGGATCAAGGTGGTGAAGGGGTAGTCGGCGATCTTGGGCCGTGCCCGGGAGATCGCCGCGATCAGCGACGACTTGCCGGCGCTGGGGAAGCCGACCAGGCCGATGTCGGCCACGACCTTCAGCTCGAGGCGTACGTCGAGCTCGTCGCCGGGCTCGCCGAGCAGTGCGAATCCCGGAGCCTTGCGCTTGGACGACGCCAGCGCGGCGTTGCCGAGCCCCCCGCGACCGCCCTGGGCGATCACGAGGGTGGTGCCCTGGCCCACGAGGTCGGCCAGCACGTTCCCCCGGTTGTCCTTGACGAGGGTGCCGTCAGGGACCGTCAGCACCAGGTCCTTGCCGTTCCCGCCGTTCTTGTGGTCGCCGGCGCCCTGCCCGCCGTTCTCGGCGCGGCGCTTGGGGCTGTGGTGGTAGTCGACGAGGGTCGTCACGCTCGTGTCGACCTCGAGGATGATCGACCCGCCCTGACCACCGTTGCCGCCGTCGGGGCCGCCGAGCGGCTTGAACTTCTCACGGTGCACCGAGGCCACACCGTTGCCACCTCGTCCGGCTGCGAGGTGCAGCGTGACGTGGTCGACGAACGTGGGGATGGCCATGAGGATTCCTATCGGTGGTTGAGGTGCGAGCGGAGCGAGCCTGCGAAACCACGAAGGGCGCCCCCAGACAGGGACGCCCTTCGCAGAAGTCGTTCAGTGTCGCGGTGGCGTCACTCGCCGGGGACGATGTTGATGACGCGGCGACCGCGGCGGGTGCCGAACTCGACGGCGCCGGCCTGCAGGGCGAACAGCGTGTCGTCGCCGCCGCGGCCCACGCCGGTGCCCGGGTGGAAGTGGGTGCCACGCTGGCGGACGATGATCTCGCCGGCACCGACGACCTGGCCACCGAAGCGCTTCACGCCGAGGCGCTGGGCGTTGGAGTCGCGACCGTTCTTGGTGCTCGCGGCACCCTTCTTGTGAGCCATTTCTTCAGTCCTTCTGAAGAGACGTGTCGACCTCGAGCAAGCGCTCAGAGGGAGATGTCGGTGACCTTGACCTGGGTGTACTTCTGGCGGTGACCCTGGCGCTTCTTGTAGCCGGTCTTGTTCTTGTACTTCTGGATGATGATCTTCGGGCCCTTGGTGGCGCCGGTGACCTCGACGGTCACGCTCGCCTTGTCGAGGCCGGTCGCGGTGACCTTCTCGCCGTCGACGACCATGACGACGGGCAGGGTGATGGTGTCACCGGTGGCCACGTCGGTCTTGTCGATCTCGATGACGTCGCCCACGGCAACCTTCTGCTGCTTGCTGCCAGCGCGCACGATCGCGTACACGGCCACTCTCCTCATCAGAACTGCGGAAAACATCGGGTCTGCGCACGACACCGCCTGAAATTCGGGCGAGTACGCCGCGTGGCGGGCGCGCAGGGATCGGTGTGTCGAACACCGAGGGACAAGACTACGGGATCGGGGGGCGACCGGGCAAAACGAGGTCGGACCCTCACTCCGGCGCCGCGGCCTCCGTGCTCATGGACAGGACGGTGCCGGTCGTGGCCCACCTCTGGCCGAGGTAGTCGTCCTTGCGGACCGCCAGGCGTGAGATCTCCCGCACCGCGGTGGTGGCATCGCCGAGGCGGAACCTGCTGGCCCGGCTGTCGTGGGACTCCTCCAGCACGACCGGCACCTCCCAGACGTCCAGGCCCTGCTGCTCGGCGGCCAGGACCAGCTCCACCGTCCACATGAGACCGGTCTCGCGCGAGACGGCCGCGAACGCGCGCGCCCACGGGCCGTCGACCCAGATGGTGCCCTGGCTGTCGCCGACCGCCGAGTGGAGGAGCGCGGTGCGCAGCCACCGGAAGACCCGGGACTGGGCCTGCCGGCGCCAGGAACGGGGCGTCACGGACCCCGGGTGCGCCTTGGAGCCCACCGCGACGACGACCTCGTCCTGGTCGAGCCGCCGGAACGCGTCGAGGTCGCTGAACCCGAACGGGAGGTCGTCCGCGGTGAGCAGCACACGGTCCCCGCGACTGGCCAGCACCCCGGTGCGCAGCGCATTGCCCAGACCGGGCTCGCTGTGCAGGACCGTCAGCGGCACCCGCTGCTGCCAGTCGGCGTGGACGCGCTCCAGCACCTCGGTGGTGTCGTCGCTCGAGCCGTTCTCGACGACGATCAGCTCGTCGGCCTCGCCGAGCGCCTGGGCGAGCGTCTCGAGCGTGCCGCCGACCACGGGCGCGCCGTTGCGGGTGGGCACCACCACGGACACGCCGGCCGGGACCGGGAGCGGCACCGGGGCCGAACGCAGCTGCAGCAGCGCGCGCTCCTCCACCCGCACCAGCGACGGCAGGGTGGACAGGACCCACGCCAGCCCGGCCACTGCGACGGCGGTCAGGAAGCCGAGCACGGCGACCAGCTCGGTGTAGTAGTACAGCATCGGCATCACGAGAACCACGGGCAGCAGCCCGAGGCAGAGCCCCGGTAGCGAGGCGACCGTCAGCTGCGCGAGCGCAGCACGGTGGGGGCCGCGACGACGCCACACCAGCAGGGCCGCCATCAGGATCAGCAGGATCGTGGCGCCGAAGTGCTTCACGGTGTAGAGCGCCTTGCCGAGGTAGAGGCGCGCCGCCTGCCACTTGGCCGGTGCGACCTGGTCGAGGTAGAGGTCCTTCATGATCGCGTCGTACTCGGCGCTCGCGACCACGACGTCCGGGTCCACCGCCCTGGCGGCTGCCCAGCCGGCCTCGTCGGACCACGTCACGCCGAACGGTGACGCCTCGCCCGTCAGCGGCTGCGGGTAGGACAGACCGAGGTACAGCGGGTGCCACAGCGTGTGGGCGCTCGGCAGTCGCGCCGTCTCGGGGGAGATGACCTCGGCCCGCTGGGCGTCGATGCGGTCCATCACCACACCGGGGAGCCAGAGGCTGGCGAGGGCGCAGACCACGGAGACCGCGGGAGCCACGACCCAACGGGCCCTCCCCCTGACCGTGACCCACCAGAGCACACCGACGGCGAGCGCCGTGCCGACACCCGACATGGAGCGCAGGAGGTTGCCCGACGTGGCGAGCACGACGAACACGACGGTGCAGCAGCGACGACGTACGGCAGCGAGGGCCGCCGCATCAGCGAGTAGGCCAGCAGCACCAGCGAGGCGAACAGCAGGGCCGCCGGCAGGCCGTAGAGCGCGTAGACGCGCACGGGCGACACCTGGTCGGAGAGCCCGTACTCGGTGCCGACGAGGACCGTGCCGCCGTTGACCAGCCAGGTCACCGCCGGCAGCGCGAGCATCGCGAGTCCGGCCCTGGCCCGCTGGAACACCCGGGCCATGGTCACCGGGAGGATGAGCATCGGCAGCGCGCAGAGCAGGGCCATCACCCACCCGAGGCCGGTGTAGGGCGAGTCCGACCCGGTCAGGTGCGACATCCACGACGCGATGAGGTAGCTGCCCGGGTCGTCGTCGCCTGCCGCCTTGGTCAGGCCGGCGCCCTCGACCGCGCCGTACCACGACCCGGTGCCGTTCACCTTGACGAGCGGGACGCCGGTCTCGCGGTAGGTGTCGTAGGTGGCCCTCAGCTCGAGGTCCCGGGCCGGGTGGTAGGGCAGCTCAGGCATCCCGAGCACGGTGAAGAACGTCAGTGCCGCGAGGAGCACCCCGGTGCCCTGGAGCAGCAGGTGGGTGGCGCGGGGCCACGGGCGGCCGGACTCGCGCACGCTCCACGGGACCCGTCGCACCGGCTCCTGGGACGGACCGACCGCAGGCGCCTCCGAGGGCCTCCGCGTCGTCTGGGTCATCGCTTGCGCGAGCCCTTCTTCTTGATCGGGACGTGCTCCACCGTCGGCGCCTCGGCAGCCGCAACGTCACCGGGCTCGACGCCCACTG
This sequence comes from uncultured Actinomycetota bacterium, assembly GCA_963740115.1. Classification (GTDB taxonomy): domain Bacteria; phylum Actinomycetota; class Actinomycetes; order Propionibacteriales; family Nocardioidaceae; genus Nocardioides. Next base: position 377,783 of record CAVUCQ010000003.1, read on the forward strand.
TGCCCGGCTCGACGAGGCCCGACACGGGCAGCATCCCGGTCACGCCGATCGACGTGGCGGGGACGGCCGGCGGGCCGGCAGGGCGGCTGGCGGAGCGTCGACGCGTACGCGTGACCACCCGAGGCTTCTCGTCCTCGGCGGGGAGCTCGGCGGGAGACACCTCCGGTGCCTCGGCCGGAGTGACGGCAGTGACCTCCGCGGGAACCTCCGCTGGAACGCTCGGCGGCGGGCTCGGCAGCGGTCTCGACAGGCGTCTCGACAGCGGGTCTCGACGGGCGTCTCCACGCTCGCGGCCGGGACATCGGCCTGCTGGTCGGAGTGCGCGTCGACCTGCTGGTCAGCCTGCTCGTCGGCCTGCTCGACCGGCTTCTCGTGGCGGGCCATGGCCGCCAGGTCCTTGGGCGACGGGGCGCCGCTCCCCTGCTCGGCGTGCTTGTCGGAGCCGTTGTCGCCGGTGGCTCCCCGGCGGCCACCGCGCTTGCGGCCGCCGCGCCGTCCCTCGCCCTCGTCGGAGCTCGCGTGCGGGTCGACGGGCTGGTCCTTGATCACGACGCCACGGCCCTGGCAGTGCTCGCAGTTCTCGCTGAACGCCTCGAGCAGGCCGGTGCCGATCCGCTTGCGCGTCATCTGCACCAGGCCGAGCGAGGTGACCTCGGCGACCTGGTGGCGCGTGCGGTCGCGGCCCAGGCACTCGACCAGCCGGCGGACCACGAGGTCGCGGTTGGACTCCAGGACCATGTCGATGAAGTCGACGACGATGATGCCGCCGATGTCGCGCAGCCGGAGCTGGCGCACGATCTCCTCGGCCGCCTCCAGGTTGTTCTTGGTGACCGTCTCCTCCAGGTTGCCCCCGGAGCCGGTGAACTTGCCGGTGTTGACGTCGACGACGGTCATCGCCTCGGTGCGGTCGATGATCAGCGAGCCACCCGAGGGCAGCCACACCTTGCGGTCCAGGCCCTTGTGGATCTGCTCGTCGACGCGGTAGGTCGCGAAGATGTCGCCGCCGGTGCCGCCGCGCTCGAACCGCTCGACGCGCTCCGCCAGGTCAGGGGCCACCGACTCGACGTAGCCGTGGACGGTGTCCCAGGCGTCGTCACCCTCGATGACCAGCTTGGCGAAGTCCTCGGTGAAGAGGTCACGCACGACCTTGAGCGTCAGGTCGGGCTCGCCGTAGAGCAGCTGCGGACCCGAGCCCCTGTTGGCGGACTTCTTCTCGATGTCCTCCCAGCGTGACTTGAGCCGCTCGACGTCGCGGGTGAGCTCCTCCTCGCTGGCGCCCTCGGCGGCGGTGCGCACGATCACGCCCGCCGTGTCCGGGACGATCTCCTTGAGGAGTGCCTTGAGGCGGTTGCGCTCGGTGTCGGGGAGCTTGCGCGAGATCCCGGAGGTGGTGCCGTCGGGGACGTAGACCAGGAACCGGCCGGCGAGGCTGATCTGGCTGGTGAGGCGGGCGCCCTTGTGGCCGATCGGGTCCTTGGTGACCTGCACCAGGATCATCTGGCCGCTGGAGAGGACCGACTCGATCTTCCGCGGCTGGCCCTCCTTGTGGCCCAGCGAGGCCCAGTTGACCTCACCGGCGTAGAGGACCGCGTTGCGGCCCTTGCCGATGTCGATGAACGCGGCCTCCATGGAGGGCAGCACGTTCTGCACCCGGCCGAGGTAGACGTTGCCGATGAGCGAGGTCTGCGACTCGCGGGCGACGTAGTGCTCGACGAGCACCTTGTCCTCGAGGACCCCGATCTGGATGAGGTCCTTGCGCTGGCGGATCACCATCACGCGCTCGACCGACTCGCGGCGGGCCAGGAACTCGGCCTCGCTGACGATCGGCGCCCGCCGGCGCCCGGCCTCGCGGCCCTCCCGGCGGCGCTGCTTCTTGGCCTCCAGGCGGGTGGAACCGGCGACGGCGGTGATCTGGTCCTCGGCGGAACGGGTCTTGCGCACCCGCGTCACGGTGTTGGGCTCGGCGTCGTCGCCGCCCTCGTCCCCGGCACGGCGGCGCCGACGGCGGCGGCGCGAGGTGCCCTCGCCGTTGCCGTCGCCGTGCCCTCGCCGGTGTCGTCGGAGCCGGTCTCGTCGCCCGTGGGCGCACCCTCGGAGTCCGCGTCGTCGGCGGAGTCGGTGGAGTCGGCGGAGTCCGACGCCTCGGAGCCGTCGGAGCCGTCGGAGGACTTGCGCCGGCGGCGGCCACCGCGGCGGCGGCGGCGACGTGCGGGACCGCCCTCGTCGTCACCGGACTCGTCGTCCGGGAGTGCCGACTCCTGCGACCGGTCCTCACCGTCGACCTGCGGCGCCGTGGCCTCGCCGGCCTCGTCGGCCTCGTCGGCTCCTGGTCGGCCACCTTCGTGGCGCCCGACTTCCTGCCGCCCGACTTCTTGGCGGCGCCCGTGGTGCCGCCGGACCTGGTGCGGGTGGTCACCCCGGCGGCCGGCGCAGTGGCCTCGTCGGAGGAAGCCTCGGCCTCGTCCTCGTCCTCGTCCTCCGCGGGGGTCTCGGTCGGTACGTCGGCGACGGGCTCGGTGCGCTTGCGCGTACGGCGGGTGGTCGTCGCGACCGGCGCCTGGAACAGCACGGCGTGGCCGGGGGCCTCGTCGGCCGCGGCTGCCTCGGCGGGCGCCTCCTCGGACTGCTCGGGGGTCGGCGGCGGCCTTCTTCGCGGTGGACCTCTTGGCCGCCGTCTTCTTGGCCGGAGCCTTCGCGGCGGACTTGCGAGCGGCCGTCTTCTTCGCCGGGGCGGCCGCCTCGGCGTGTCCGCCAGCGGCCTGACGCGGCCTGAGCGGCGTCCTGAGCGGTGCCGGGCTCGAGTGCCTCGTCGGGGGCGGTCGCGGCGGTCTTCTTGGCGGGCGTCCGCTTGGCAGCGGCCTTCTTCGCCGGCGCCTTGCGGGCGGCGGCCTTCTTGGCCGGCACGTCCGTGGTCGCCGGCTCGTCGGTCGGCGCGGCGGCGGCGTCGGCCGGAGCGGCCGTGCCGGCGGGGGGCACCTCGGGCGGGGCCGCGGCCTTCTTGGCCGGGGCCTTCCGGGTGCGGCGGGTCACGACCGGTGTGGCGGCCTGCGGTGCCGGCGTGTCGCCGTCCGGTCCGGTGCCGGTCTCGGTGCGGTCGGGCTGGTCGGAATCGAGCATGTGGTGCTCCTCGGGCACCGTCGCGGTGCCGATACGGCGTCCACCGCTCTCGGTGTGGCGATCCCGGGGACGCAAAGCTTCAGTGGCGGCGACCCCCTCCGCGTATGCGTCTCCGAAGGCTGTCTGTCACCTGCCGCGGTCGCCGGGCCACCTCGGAGTCGCTGTCACTGACTCCAGCGGCCGCGTCGCGGTTCCGGTGACGTCCACCCGTCCGGGGTGCCTGCCACTGGGGTGACCGGCGAGAACGTCGTCGGCTCGACGGATCCCGACTTGTCGCCGGAGCGTCGAACGAGCCGAGTATCGCACACCAGTCCGTGGAGATCCCTATGCGCGGCGCGCCAGCGGGTCGGCGACCTCGCCGGAGTCGAGCAGCGGACCCTGGGCGAGGCGGGTCATCAGCGGCGCGTCGCCCGGCGCGAGCCCGGCGACCGCCTCGAGCCCGCGGAGGACGTCGTCGGGACGTACGGCGGGGGTCCCGTGCCGCAGCACCACGTCCAGCGACGTACGCCCGGTCGCGGCGGCGTCCGGGGGCAGCAGGGCCAGCGAGACGACCGCACCGCGGGCGTCGAACTCGCGCACGCCCTTCTTGGTCATCCGCTCCACGAGCGCCTCGTCGGCGGCGAGGAAGCGGTCGACGGCGTCGGTGACGGCCTCCGCGGTCGGCAGCCAGGTCGATGCGCCAGCGGCTGCCCTCGAGCAGGTCGGCCAGCGATCCGCCCGGCGACTCGACGACCTCGAGGACGTCGAGGCCCGGCGGCAGGGCCTCGTCGAGCACGGCGTGGACGTCGGCCGGCACGACCACCTCGGCCAGCGCGAGCTCGAGGTACTCCGCCTCGCTCGCCGAACCGGTGGGCGCCGCACCGGCGTAGGAGATGCGCGGGTGGGGGTTGAAGCCCGAGGAGTACGCCATCGGGATGCGGGCGCGGAAGACCGCGCGCTCGAAGGCGCGACTGAAGTCGCGGTGGCTGGTGAAGCGCAGGCGGCCGCGCTTGGCGTAGCGCACGCGCAGGCGCTGGACCGGCGGGGCCTGCTGCTCGGGTTGTTCACGCACGGGAGGACGCTAGCCGAGTGTGCCGGGGGTTCCCGGATCGTCGGGGGGTGCCTCGCCGCGCTCCACGACGTCGGGCACCTCCGGGGCGGACGCCCCGTGGTGCCGCTCGTGCTGGAGGCGCAGCAGGGACACCTCCTCGGCGAGCGTGCGGGTGCGCTCCTCGAGCCGGCCGATCTCGTAGCTCAGCTGGATCGAGATCACGAGGAGCAACATGATGGCGCCGAAGAACAGCAGGTTGGCCGGCACCTGGACGCCGAGCAGGTCCGCGGCGGCCGTCAGCGTGCGCGGGAAGACCGCGACCAGCACGGTGATGCCCACGACCAGGATCCAGATGACGGCGTACTTCTCCCGCAGCCGCTGGCGGCGCAGCATCTCGAAGAGGACGGCCAGGGTCAGGACACCGCCGATCACTCCCAGGGTGAAGGTGGAGCTCATGACTTCTCCTGCCCGAGGGTCTCGGTGGCGGACGGCCACCGGCGGACGAGGGCGAGCCCCAGCGCGACGACGGCCCGGGCGAGGTAGAGGGTGGCCCGCAGCGGGCTCTGGCTGGCCTGGCCCACCGTGCGGGGACGCATCTCGACGGGGAGCTGGTGCACGGTGCACCCCACCCGGAGCGCGATCACCAGTGACTCGACCGTGTCGCCGAGGTACTCGGCCGGGTAGTGGTCGGCGAAGACGGTGACCGCACGACGGTTGGCGGCCCGGAAGCCGCTCGTGACGTCGGTCAGCCGGACGCCCGCCAGCCGGGACAGCACCTTCGCCAGCAGCCACATCGCCCACCGCCGCGGACCGGACGCACGGTAGGTGCCGGTGCCGGCGAACCGGGCACCGACCACGACGTCGGCCTCGTCGAGGCCGCGGACCAGCTCGGTGAGGTAGCGGGGGTCGTGCTGGCCGTCGGCGTCGATCTGCACGACGACGTCGTAGCCCTCGCGGAGGGCGTAGCGGTATCCCGTGCGCATGGCTCCGCCGACGCCGAGGTTGTAGGGCAGCCGCGCCACCAGGGCTCCGGCGGCCTCCGCCACGTCGGCGGTCGCGTCACCGGAGCCGTCGTCGACCACGAGGAGGTCGACGTCGGGGCGCGCGGCCATGATCTCGGCGATGGTGGAGGCGATCACTCCTGCCTCGTTCCATGCGGGAATCACCACGAGGATGCGCTGGTCGCGGCGTTCGGGCATGGGGGGAACCCTAATGGGCGGTCTGCGCCTCGCGGCCCCCGGCTGCGGCGACGGTCCTGCTGACGGCGACTGCCGTGGCACCGAACGCGACGACCGACGCGAGCGTGAATCCGCCCAGGCCGCGCTGCTCGGCGCCCCACGGGGCGAGGAGCATGAGCAGGGCGGCCGAGGTGATCGCGGCGGCCCAGCAGGCCGTGAGCTGCCAGTAGCGCTGCAGCGCCACCAGCGCGGCGGCCTGGAGCAGGGCACCGGCCATCACGCACGTCGACGCGGCGACGAGGGCGGCCATCAGCCGGTCCGGGGCGGTAGTCGGCGCCGAGCACGAACGCGACGGCCCAGGGCCCGACGACGTAGCCGATGGCGGCCGCGACGACCGCCGCGACGGCACTGCCGCCGGCGATGTACTGCAGCGCGCGCGAGAGCCGGTGCGGTGTCACCGCTGCGACTCCACCGCACCACCGTCGGCACCGTGAGTGCCTGCACCGGGGCCAGCAGCGCGAGCGGCGCCCGGGCGAGCGTGATGACTGCCATCAGGACCGCGAGGTCGGTCGACTGGCCCAGCAGCGCGATCGACACCGTGGGGAATCCCGTCAGCACCAGCGCGGAGAGGCCGTTGGCGATGCCGAGCGCGGTGACCGTCCCGGCGACCTGTCGCCACGGGTCACGCGGGACGGACCAGTCGACGGCGTGCGCCAGCCGTCGAAGGGTGACCACCCAGACCAGGGACCCGGCGACCGTCGCGAGGACCGCCCACTCCACGGCCGCCTCGACCCCGGCCAGGACCAGGACACCGATCAGCACGAGGCGCAGCAGCGCCTCCCCCACCAGGAGGGCGGCGTAGCCCCGGAGCGCATGGGCGCCCAGCAGCATCCCGCGGACCAGGACCAGGACGGAGAAGTTGATCACCGACAGGAGGACCAGGGCGATGACCGGCACCGACCCCTGGACCACCTCCCCGCCCCTCGGCGTGGCCAGGAGGGCGGCGAGGACGACGAGGCTGGCCATGGCTGCCAGGGCGATCGCCTGCACGGCGCCCACCGGCGTACGCCTGCCGTCCAGCGCGGCGGACGTCGAGCGCCTGGTCACCTCCTGCTCCACGGAGCCGAGGACGCTGCCGAAGGCGAAGACCAGCCCCCACACCGCCTGGAAGTGGAAGTTCTCGGTGGGTGTCAGCCAGCGCGCGGCGGCGATCAGGAACAGCAGGCCCAGCCCGCTGGCGGCGAAGAACGAGACGGAGAGCAGCCCGAGCTGGCGTCGCCTGACCCGCGTCACGCGGGCCCTGCCGCCATGCGCAGCCCCCGGAGGACTCCCGCGCCGAAGCAGACGCCGAAGCCGGGGCTGAGCACACCGACGGCGAGCGACTCACGCCCCGTCGCACCGCACGAGCGCGCCACCGCACCCGCGGCGACACACGCCAGTGCCGCCGCGGTACCCGTGGTGCGCGGCAGCGTCGCCGCCACGACACCTCCGACGGCGACGGCACCCAGCGCCCCGGCGAGCAGCCCACGGGCTCGTCCGGCGTCGGCGAGGTAGCCGTCGACGAACGTCGTCCCGCGGTAGTAGCACTGGCGCGACCACGAGCCGCGCCCGCTCTTGGCGTGGTGCGTGCAGAGGACCTCGGGAGACAGGTGGATGGGCTGTGCCTCGGCGACGGTGCGCAGCAGGCGGGTGTCGTCCGAGGCCAGGCTCGCGTCGGCGAAGTGGGACGCGAACCCGCCGGCCGCCGAGCGCAGGAGCTCCCGCGGGGCCAGGAACGCTCCGGTGCCCTTGGGATAGCGGTCGAAGTCCTCGGGGCCGAAGGCGATCGGCCGGCGGTGGCGGAAGTAGTCGCGCCACCACACCTTGGTGATGCCGGTCCAGAAGAGCGCGCGCAGGTCCTGCGAGCCCGGCACGACGTCGTAGTTCCACACCTCGTCGCCCCGGCCGACCGCCTGCCGGATGCGCTGAAGGGACTCGGGGGCGACCTCCACCCGGGCGTCGAGGAGCAGCACGAGGTCGGCGGTGACGGCCTCGAGGCCCGAGGCGCGGGCAGCGAAGCGTCCGGCGTTGGGCTGGTGGACCACCCGCACGTGCGGTCGCTCGTCGACCTCGTCGAGCACCCGGAGGCTCTCGGGGTCGGTGCTGCCGTCGTCGACGACCACGACGTCCAGCGGCCACGCGGCTCGGTCGGCCGACACCTCGAGGGCGTCCAGGGCCCGTCGGACCCAGGTGCCCTCGTTGTAGGCTGGCACGACCACGCCCAGCCGCGGGTGGGCCTCAGGTGCGGGGGCTGCTGCGGTGGGAGGTGGCAGGGAGTCCTGCACGGTGGTGGACCACCCTTTCGTCGCTCGCCTTGATCCGCGAGCAGACGATACTGCAACGCCGGGACCCACCCGGGACGCGCACGGGACGAGCACGGGAGAGCCAGTGACGATCGCCTTCATCGCAGGGACGACCGCCGAGATCATCAAGCTGGCACCGGTCATCCGGGCGCTGGAGGAGAAGGGCGAGGACGTCGAGCTCTGGAACACCGCGTTCCACGTCGGCGGCCTCCCGGCGACGCTGGCCGACCTCGGGCTCCCGCAACCCGCCATCGACCTCGTGCCGTCGCGTCACCAGCAGGACGTCGTACGGGTCGCGCAGGTCCCCGCCTGGGCGCTGCGGATCCTGTGGAGCGTCGTACGCCGGCGCCGCGAGCTGGGCCGTCGGCTCCGGCGCGGCTCAGCCCGTCCGCTCGTGGTGGTGCACGGAGACACGTTCAGCACCGTGCTCGGCGCGCTGCTCGGGCGCTTCCTCCGGGCCGAGGTCGCGCACGTCGAGGCCGGCATGCGCACCGGAAACATCTGGCACCCCATGCCCGAGGAGCTCAACCGTCGCGTCGTGGCCAGGATCGCCACCCTCCACTTCGCGCCCAGCCAGCACGAGGTCGATCACCTGCGCCGCGAGCGGGCGAAGGGCCCGATCGTCGACACCGGCGCCAACACGGTGATCGACGCCCTGCGGCTGGCGATCGACGGGGACGCCCCGGCGATGGACCTCCCCGACGAGTTCGGCCTGGTGACGCTGCACCGGTTCGAGATGCTGCGCAACGGCCCGGTGTTCACCCAGACCCTCGAGGTGCTGCACGAGGCGAGCCGCACCATGCCGCTGGTGATGCCCGCCGGCAACACCGAGCGCAACCGGATCGCCGAGCTCGGCCTGGGCCACCTCTTCGACGACGACTTCCGGCTCGTCGACAAGCAGCCCTATGCGCGGTTCATGCCGCTGCTGGCGCGGGCCAGCTTCGTGGTGACCGACTCGGGCGGCCTCCAGCAGGAGTGCGGCATCCTCGGCAAGCCGGCCGCCATCCACCGCGAGGCCGTCGAGTCACAGCAGGGCATCGGGGACAACCTGCTGCTGACCGGGCTCGACATGCAGGTGCTGCGCGACTTCCTCCGCCGCTGGCGTGACTACGCGCGGCCCTCGCTGCTGGAGGCGTTCCATCCCACTGAGGCCATCGTCGCCGAGCTGGAGCGCGCCGGACACCTCAGAGGGTGACCTCGCGCTCCTCGCTCGCCGAGCGCAGGCAGGCGTCGACGACGCGCAGCGTCTGCACGCCCTCGCTCATCGGCACGATGCCCGCCACGTCCTCACCGCGGACGGCGTCGCGGAAGTGCGCCTGCTCGACCGCGAGGGGCTCGCGCTTCTGGATCGCGAATCGCGTGACGTCGCCCTCGTTGACCCCCCGGAACGTCGCCACGGCGTCCCAGTCGTTCTCGAACGTGCCGTTGGCGTAGAACGTCAGGTCGCCGGTGAGCGTGTCGGCGACGAGTGCGCCGCGCTCCCCGGTGGCGATGCACTGGCGCTCCTTCCGCGGCGAGAGCCAGTTGACCAGGTGGTTGACGATGACCCCGTTGGCCAGGCGTCCGGTCGCCACGAGCATGTCCTCGTTGTCGCGTCCCGAGCGGTGCTGCGTGTGCGCGGTGAGGCGGACGTAGGGGGACCCGGCGATCCACGGGGTGAGGTCGAAGTCGTGCGTCGCCAGGTCCTGCACGACGCCCACGTCGGTGATGCGGGGCGGGAAGGGTCCCTGGCGGGACGTGGTGATCTGGTAGATCTCCCCCAGCACGCCCTGCTGGATCCGGTCGCGCATCGCGATGACCGCCGGGTTGCACCGCTCGACGTATCCCACGCACCCCACCACGCCTGCCGCGTCGAAGGCGGCGGCGACCCGCTCCCCCGCCTCGACCGAGTGGGCGATCGGCTTCTCGACCATGGTGGCGACGCCGGCCCCGGCGAGCGCCAGGGCCACGTCCTCGTGGTGCACGGTGGGGACGGCGACGACAGCCGCGTCCAGCCCGGCGGCGACGAGGGCGTCGACGTCAGGGAGGACCGGCAGGTCGCCGGCCACCTCGAACCTGTCCCCGACCGGGTCGGCGACCGCCACGAGCTCCATGTCGGGCGTCGCGCGGATCACGCGGGCGTGGTGGCGCCCCATCGAGCCGAGGCCGATCACACCGACGCGCAGCGGGCCGGCCATCACGCACCCGCCTTCACGACCGTGTTGACGGCCTCGACGATGCGGTCGAGGTCGGTCGGTGCCAGCGACGGGTGCACCGGGAGGGACAGCACCTCGGCGGCTGCCCGCTCGGTCTCGGGCAGGTCCAGCCCCGGGGCGAAGCGCTGCAGCGACTCCAGCCGGTGGTTGGGGATCGGGTAGTAGACACCGGACCCCACCTGGAACTCCTCGCGCAGGCGTCGTACGACCTCGTCGCGGCCCTCGGGGACACGGATCGTGTACTGGTGGTAGACGTGCGTGGCCCGGTCGGCGACCGCAGGCACCACGACCCCCTCGAGGTGGGCGTCGAGGAACGCGGCGTTCTCCTGGCGCGTCCTGGTCCAGCCGGCGACCTTCGTCAGCTGCACGCGCCCGATGGCCGCGTGGATGTCGGTCATCCGGTTGTTGAGCCCGATGACCTCGTTGGCGTACTGACGCTCCATGCCCTGGTTGCGCAGCAGCTTGACGCTCCGCACGAACGCCTCGTCGGCGCAGGACACCATGCCGCCCTCGCCGGACGTCATGTTCTTGGTCGGGTAGAGGGAGAACATCGCGAAGGTGCCGAAGGAGCCGACGGAGGCGCCGTCCCAGGTCGCACCGTGGGCCTGCGCGGCGTCCTCGAACAGCATCACGCCGTGGCGCTCGGCGACCTGGCCCAGCGCCGACATGTCGGCGGGGTGGCCGAACAGGTGGACGGGCATGATCGCCTTGGTGCGCTCGGTGACGGCCGCCTCCACGGCGATCGGGTCGAGGCAGAACCAGGTGGGCTCGATGTCGACGAACACCGGGGTGGCGCCGGTCAGGGCGACCGAGTTGGCGGTGGCGGCGAAGGTGAAGGAGGGCACGATCACCTCGTCGCCCGGCCCGATCCCGGCGGCGAGCAGGCCGAGGTGCAGCCCGGAGGTGCCCGAGTTGACCGCCACGCAGGTGCGCCCGTCGACCAGCTGGTCGCCGAACTCCTGCTCGAACGCAGCCACCTGCGGCCCCTGGGCGACCTGCCCCGACGCCAGCACCGCGTCGACGGCCTTGCGCTCCTCCTCGCCGATGATCGGCTTGGCCGGGGGGATGAACTCTGGCTTCGTCACTCTGTTCTCTCCTTGAGGTGTCCGTCGACGACGTCGTGGACGGCGCCGGTGTCGGCGTCGACCAGCGATCCGTCCGGTTGCTCGTGCAGGCGGGTCCCGGTCCGGGACACCCAGCCGATCTGGCGCGCGGGCACGCCCGCGACGAGGGCGTGCGGGGGCACGTCCCGGGTGACGACCGATCCGGCCGCCACGAGCGCCCACGCGCCCACCCGCAGCGGCGCGACGCAGACCGAGCGGGCACCGATCGAGGCGCCGTCCTCGATGGTGACGCCGACCGCCTCCCAGTCGGAGGCCGACTTGAGGGAGCCGTCGGGGTTGACCGCGCGGGGGTAGGTGTCGTTGGTCAGCACGACCGCGGGACCGATGAACACGCCGTCGCCGAGCACCGCCGGCTCGTAGACCAGGGCGTGGTTCTGCACCTTGCAGTTGTCGCCCATCCGGACGCCGGACCCGATGTAGGCGCCGCGACCGATCACGCAGTTCTCCCCCAGCACCGCGCCCTCCCGCACCTGGCACAGGTGCCAGAGGCTGGTGCCGTCCCCGACCACGGCCTCGGGGGACAGCTCGGCGGACTCGACGGCGCGGTAGCTCATGCGGTCTCCTCGGTTCGTGGCCCGTCGTGCGGGCGCGTCGTGTCGTCGGCGACGGCCGGGACGTCCGACGGACGACGCCAGTGCATCACGACCAGGGGCGCCGCGAACACGGCGAAGGCCGCTCCCCCGATCAGGGTCACGGCGGCCGGCGACGGCGCCGACTGCCACCACCACTCGAGGTCGTCGATCAGCGTGGGTCCGTCGACGCCGGTGACGTAGCGCCGCGCGTTGGCGTAGATGGCGGCGGTGGTGGCGACCGTCAGGGCCAACCAGATGAGCACGGACTGGACGCGGCCCAGCCGCAGCGTCCGGCCGGCCATCCGCTCGGTGAGCAGGACGGCCAGGAGCATCGGCATCAGCGGGAGGATGTAGCGCGGCTGCACGCTCTCGCCGACGATGAGCCGCGTGCGGTAGAGGGTCATGAGCGGCAGCACGACCATCGGCAGGAAGATGAGAACGGCGGCGACCGCCTTCGCCGGGCTCATCCGACCCAGCCCGCTCAGGCCCAGGAACCCGATGATCAGGGCGACGGGGTAGGCCGTCACGGAGTTGACCGCCGTGTCGAGCCACCCCAGTCCGAACGCGTAGCCGAACATGCCGCTGAACAGGGCGGGCCACTCCACGAGGAGGTTGGGGACGACCTCGCGCAGCGTGCGCTCGGTCTCGGCGGACGCGCCGGCGATGCTGGCCACCTGGGCGGCGACGAGCACCCGCCACAGGCACACCGCACCGACCACGACGGGCAGGGCGAGGAGTCGCTTGTCGGCCCACACGGTTCGCCAGTGCAGGGCGCACAGCGCGACGGTGACGACTCCGGCGTAGACGGGCGCGTCGCCGCGGGCGCTCAGCGCCATGGCGAGGCCCACCCCGCCGAGCACGCCTGCCACGATGCGCCGACGGCCGTCGGCGAGGAGCAGGGTGTGCAGGGCGAAGCCGTAGGCCGTCAGCCCGGAGAGGGCCCAGCTGCTCGGGTTGACCGACGCCAGGATGAACCAGCCCAGCGGCACGAGCACCGGGGCGAGGGTGAGCACCATCAGGCGGCGTACCGAGGCGGTCGAGACCAGGGCGATCGCGCCCAGCAGCAGGGCGGCCAGCGCGACGTTGAAGACGCGCATCACCACGATCGACTCCGGGACGCTGTCGCGGACGAGCAGGTGCATGACCCGGTAGAACCCGCCCGGGTAGCTGCCGTCGTCGATCGCCTCGGTCGTCGTGCGCTGCCCCTCGAGGGCCCGCTGGCAGGCGCCGGACTCGGCGGGCGCGAAGGCGTAGCAGCTCGCGTTGGCCACCAGGGCCGGCACCTCGACGACCGGGCCGCCCGTGGTCTCCGACTCCCCCACCACACGGCAGGTACTCGACGACGTGGTCGCGTCGACGCACCAGATGGTCGTCTGGTGGTAGCCGTCGTCGGGCGACGAGCCGGGAGGCGAGGACAGCGCCCACATCGCGCCGCAGACGACGGCTGCGAGCGCGACCACAGCGGTCGACAGCAGTCGCAACATGTCCCATCCCCTCCGGCCGACGGTGCGTCGGCGCCACACCCTAGCCAGTGGGCACGCCCACTCCCGCTTCGGGACCCGCCCGGCGCTCCACGCCGCGGTGGCGCCGGCGGCGATAGTGTGCGGAGGCCGCCGGCAGCGGGTCGACGGCATCCGGGAGCCACCCTCGAGGAGCGCGAAGAGCCGTGGATCAGACGAACGACTGGGACGACTACGCCGAGCTGTACCCGCAGATCGACAACGAGCTGGACGTACCGGTCCTGCTCCGCACCGCCCTCTCCCTCGTGGAGGGCCAGCGGTTCATCGACGTCGGCTGCGGCGAGGGCGGCCTCCTCGACGTCGTCCGCGCCGAGGTCGGCAGCTCGTGGGAGGTGACCGGGTTCGAGATCTCGGGGACCCGCGGCGAACGGGCGCGCGAGCGTGGGCACCACGTGCTCGTCTCGGAGGACGGCCGCGTGCCGCTCCCCGACGCGTCCGCCGACGTCGTCGCGTCGACCCACGTCGTGGAGCACGTGCCGGACGACGCCGGCTACGTCCGCGAGATGGCGCGACTGACCCGACCGGGCGGCGTGGTCTACGTCGAGACGCCGCTCAAGCTCAAGGGCGCGTGGTACTTCCGCCGCAACCCCGAGGCCGGCTGGGTGCTCGACCCCACCCACCTGCGCGAGTACCGCTCCGCCAGCGAGGTGCACGCCCTGCTCGAGCAGGCGGGGCTGGAGCTGTTGGCCGAGGACGTCACCCCGATCTCCTACCCGCTCGTCGCGGCGGAGGACGTGCTGCTGCGGCTGCTCAAGCGGCCGCAGCGCACCGGCCGCCCGACCGGGCTGCGAGCCGCGCGGGTGAACATCCCGCGCTACCGGCAGCTGGCCGTCCTCGCCCGGAAGCCCGCCTGAGCCCGACCCCCGGGCAGCTCAGACGACGCTGAGCGGCAGGAGCTGGCGACCGGTGGGCCCGACCTGGATCTCGGTGCCCATCTCGGGGCAGACGCCGCAGTCGTAGCACGGCGTCCAGCGACAGTCCTCGATCTCGATGTCGGCGCCCTCGGCCGCGGCGAGCGCGTCCTCCCAGTCGGCCCAGAGCCAGTCCTTGTCCAGGCCGGAGTCGAGGTGCTCCCAGGGCAGCACCTCGTCGTAGTCGCGCTCCCGGACGGTGTACCAGTCGACGTCGACGCCGGTGCCGGCCAGCGCGCGCTCGGCGGCCTCCATCCAGCGGTCGTAGGAGAAGTGCTCGCTCCAGCCGTCGAACCGACCGCCGTCGCGCCACACCTCCTCGATGACCCGGCCCACGCGGCGGTCGCCCCGCGAGAGCAGGCCCTCCACGATGCCGGGCTTGCCGTCGTGGTAGCGGAAGCCGATCGCACGGCCGTACTTCTTGTCGTCGCGCACCGTGTCGCGCAGCTTCTTGAGCCGCTCGTCGGTGGTCACGTGGTCGAGCTGCGCGGCCCACTGGAACGGGGTGTGCGGCTTGGGGACGAAGCCGCCGATCGAGACCGTGCAGCGGATGTCGTTGCGCCCGGAGACCTCGCGGCCCTTGGCGATGACCTTCTTCGCGAGCTCCGCGACCTGCAGGACGTCGTCGTCGGTCTCGGTCGGCAGCCCGACCATGAAGTAGAGCTTCACCTGGCGCCAGCCGTGGGAGTACGCCGCCGCGACCGTGCGGATCAGGTCCTCCTCGGTGACCATCTTGTTGATCACCTTGCGCATCCGCTCCGAGCCGCCCTCGGGGGCGAAGGTCAGGCCCGAGCGCCGGCCGTTGCGCGAGAACTCGTTGGCGAGGGTGATGTTGAAGGCGTCGACGCGCGTGCTGGGCAGCGAGAGGGAGACGTTGGACCCCTCGTAGCGGTCGGCCAGCCCCTTGGCGATCTCGCCGATCTCGGTGTGGTCGGCGCTGGAGAGCGACAGCAGGCCGACCTCCTCGAAGCCCGACTTGCGGATGCCGTTCTCGACCATGTCGCCGATGGTCTCGATGGATCGCTCGCGCACCGGGCGGGTGATCATGCCCGCCTGGCAGAACCGGCAGCCGCGGGTGCAGCCGCGGAAGATCTCGACGGAGAACCGCTCGTGGACCGTCTCGGCCAGCGGCACCAGCGGGTTGGCGGGGTAGGGCCACTGGTCGAGGTCCATCAGCGTGTGCTTGCGCACCCGGAACGGGATGCCGGGGCGGTTGGGCGCGACGGCCTCGATCGCGCCGTCCTCGGCGTAGGCGACGTCGTAGAAGTGCGGCACGTAGATGTTGCCGGTGACCGCGAGGCGGCGCAACAGCTCGTCGCGACCTCCCGGCTTGTCCTGAGCCTTCCACTCGCGCACGACCTCGGAGATCGCGAGGACCACCTCCTCGCCGTCGCCGAGGACCGCGGCATCGATGAAGTCCGCGATCGGCTCGGGGTTGAAGGCGGCGTGGCCCCCGGCGATGACGACCGGGTCGTCCTCGCCACGGTCCACCGCGTGCAGCGGGATCCGGGCGAGGTCGAGGGCGTTGAGCATGTTGGTGTAGCCGAGCTCGGTGGAGAAGCTCACGCCGAAGAGGTCGAAGGCGCCGACCGGGCGGTGGCCGTCGACGGTGAACTGCGGGATCGGCCCCAGCTCGTCGCCGGTGCGCATCACCTGCTCCATGTCGGGCCACACCGAGTAGGTGCGCTCGGCCAGGATCCAGTCGCGCTCGTTGAGCACCTCGTAGAGGATCTGGACGCCCTGGTTGGGCAGACCGACCTCGTAGGCGTCGGGATACATCAGGGCCCACCGCACCGTGGGGCCGCCCGACCCGGACGCGGCCGCGCAGTCCCAGTCCTTGACGACGGAGTTCAGCTCGCCGCCGACGTACTGGATCGGCTTCTGCACCGACGGCAGCTTGCCCTCCAGCCGCGGGAAGACCGACTCAGCACACACCTGCACGACACCTCACACGATCGACGACGCCCGATGCTCCAGGGCAAGGGACCAGCCTACGCGCTGGGGGCGGCGGCGCCGAAGTCAGCGAGGACGCCGGGCGGTCGCCTTCTTGCGGGCGCCGCGCCGCGGCTCGGCCAACCGGGCGTCCAGGAGGCGGTGAGGGTTCATCATCGGAGTGGCGATGTCGGCGGGCGTGAAGCGGTCGACGTCCGGGATGCCCCACCTGCGTACGACGAAGTGCCGCTCCCACGCGCTCACCGTGCCGTCGCGCGTCTGCGACTCGAAGTGGAAGAGCTCGCAGTTGGCGACCCAGACGGTGCGGTAGCCCAGGTGGGCCACCTTGTAGCAGAGGTCCACGTCGTTGAAGTTGGACGGCAGCGCCTCGGGGAAGCCACCCACCTCGAGGAACACGTCGCGCCGCATGGCCGAGCACGCGGCCGTCACGCCGGTCATCTCGCGGTTGACGACGAGCTCGCCGAACGGTCCGGACTCCTCGCGGGTCCAGTAGCGGAACGGGTGGTGGTAGTGCTTGTTCCAGTAGCCGTGGCCGGCGTGCTGGATGGAGCCGTCGCTGAAGTAGAGCTTGGCCCCGGTGAGCCCGACGTCGGGCTCGTCGAGCGGGCCGACGAGGTTCTCCAGCCACCGCGGCGAGATCACCTCGACGTCGTCGTTGAGGAACACGAGCCGCTCGCCGGAGGCGTGCAGGCAGCCGAGGTTGATCTTCTGGGAGAAGTTGAAGGGCAGCGCGTACTCCACGAGCGTCAGCCGGTCGCCCGCGATCTCCCGGAGCGAGTCGAGCACCTCGGGCGGCGTGGGCGTGTCGTGGACCACGACGAGCTCGAGGTTGTCGTGATCGGTGTGCTCGAGCGCGGAGCGCACGGTGTCGACCACCATGACGCGCCGCTCGCCGAACACGGTCGCGGACTGCCCGATCGTCGGGATGACGATCGAGACGCGCACCGCCGGGTCGAGCCGGCGCTCGATGACGTAGCGGCCGGGCTCGCGCCCGGGGCCGACGGTCCCGGCGATCCCGAGCCGGTCGAGCTGGTCCTGCACGGCACGCCGTCCCGCGTCGTCGGCGTAGGGCTTGGCGTTGATGTCGGCCGCTGCCGACCCGGCGACCGCGCGCCAGTGGTAGAGCACCTCGGGCACGTGGACGACCCGGCGCGCCCGCTCGCTGACGCGGAGGGCCAGGTCATGGTCCTGCGACCCGTCGTAGCCCTCACGGAACGCGCCCACCTCGCGCACCAGGGCGGTGCGCATGACCGAGAGGTGCGAGGTGTACATCTGGCCGCGCAGCCGTTCGGGCGACCAGACCGGCTTGGTGAAGCGTCCGAAGAGCTCACCGTCGTCGCCGACCTTGTCCTCGTCGGAGTAGAGGTAGTCGGCGTCGGGCTCCGCATCGATCGCCCGCGCCATCCGGGCGAGCGCGTCTGGGGTGAGCAGGTCGTCGTGGTCGAGGAAGACCAGGAACTCGCCACGGGCCTCCGCGACGGCGTCGTTGGAGGCGGCCACGATGTGGCCGTTGGTGTCGCGCTCCACGAGCCGGATGCGCCCGTCCTGCCCGGCCGCGTCGGCGATCACCCGGCGTACGTCGGGGTCCGGCGACGCGTCGTCCACCAGGACCCACTCCCAGTCGGCATGCTCCTGCGCGAGGACCGAGGCGATCGTGTCGGTCAGGACGTCGATCGGTGGTGCGTAGACCGGCGTGACGATGGAGAACTGCGGCGAGGGGCCGGCCATCAGCGGCGACCGCCGCGCAGCCGTCGGGCGACGCGGTTCGACAGCGGCACCCGCGCCGCCACCTGCCGGTCCAGCTCGGCGCGCAGCGCCTGGGTGCGGGCGCGCGCGGCGGTGAGCTGGCCCTGGAGGTCCTGGTTGCGGCTCATCAGGCCGTTCCTGCGCTTCTGCAGCGCACGGATCTTCTTGCGCGACGAGATCAGCTCCTGCTGCATCCGCAGGACGTCGCGGTTGAGCCGGCCGATCTCGGCCTCGGTGCCGACCACGTGGTCGCGGTTGACCAGCAGGCTGTGGCGAGCCTCCAGCACCTCGCGCCGCATGGCCTCGTTCTCACGCTCGAGCCGGGCGACCGGGGACTCCGCCTCTCCCGCGTCGGCGCGCGCGTCGGGCTCGGTTGGTTCCACCATCGTCTGCTCCCCGTCGGCTCCCGTCGACCGGCTCCTCGAAGCGGTCCCGTCGGCGCCCGAGGCTACACGACACCGGGCCAGCGCCGACGCTCCGACGGGCTGTCGCCCGGTAGTGGACCGGTGCTCCCTCGACCGGGGTCAGCGTCGGACTGCGGCTGACGACCGGAGGTGGATGTTCTGCAGCAGGCCGAGCGCCAGCATCCCCGCGAACAGCGAGCTGCCGCCGTAGGAGACGAACGGGAGGGGCACACCGGTGACCGGCATGATGCCGAGGCACATGCCGATGTTCTGGAAGGCCTGGAAGCCCCACCAGCAGGCGATGCCGGCCGCGGCCACGCGGCCGAAGAGGTCGTCGGCCTCGGCCGAGATCGCCAGCGCGCGCCAGACGACCACCGCGAGGAGCAGGATCAGGACGCCGGCACCCACGAGCCCGAGCTCCTCGCCCGCCACGGTGAAGATGAAGTCGGTGTGCTGCTCGGGCACGAAGCCCGACCTGGTCTGCGAACCGTCGAAGAGGCCCTGGCCGAACAGGCCGCCGTTGCCGACGGCGATGCGCGCCTGCTCGGTGTTGTAGCCCGCACCGCGCGGGTCCAGCCCGGGGTTGGTGAACGCCATGAACCGGTCGACCTGGTAGGGCTTGAGCACGCCCATCGACACCGCGGCGACCGCGCCGACCACCGCTGCCAGGGTCAGTCCGCCGAGCCACCAGCGCCCCGCACCGGCCACCGCCAGGACGCCGAACACCGTCGCGGACAGGACCAGCATGGTGCCCAGGTCGGGCTGCATCAGGATGAGCACGGCGGGCACGCCGGCGATGACGAGCATCGCGACGACCTCGAGGCTGCCCACCCGGCGGCCCCACCGTCGCTCGGTCCGCTCCGCCACCACCAGCGCCATGCCGATCACCACGGCCAGCTTGGCGAGCTCGGAGGGCTGGATCGACATGCCGCCGACCTGGAGCCAGGAGCGGGAGCCGTTGACCGTGCTGCCCGCGACCAGCACCATCCCCAGTCCGGCGACGCTCGCGAGGTAGGCGAGGGGCGCGAGGATGCGCACCCACCGGTGGTCGGTGGCGAGGACGGCGACCATCAGAACCAGGCCGATCGCCACGTTGACGAGCTGCTTGCGGAGGTAGGCGTTGGGGTCTCCCCCGGTGAGGTCCGCGCGCGTGGAGGTGGCCGACCAGACCAGCAGGGTGCCCATCGTGACCAGGGCGAGCGTGGCGAGCACCAGCAACCAGTCGAGGCCGGGGGCGCGCAGGCTGCTGGTGGTGTGGCCCGGACGGGCGGGTCGGGTGGACAGGATCGTCATCGCGGCCTCACTCCCCCACGACCGGCGGCATGATCGAGCCGTCGTCGAGGAACTGGGGCAGCCTCGTGGGTGAGGTGGTGCCGGGGATGGCGGCGCGCGCCGGACGTACGGCCTCGCCGTCCACGCCGTAGAGCGACTCCCAGATGGCCCGGATGCCGTCACCGGTCGAGCCCGAGCCGGTGCCGCCCTGGCTGATCATCATCACCACGACGTAGTCGTCGGTGTAGGACGCCACCCACCCGGTCGACTGCTTGCCGTAGACCTCCGCCGAGCCCGTCTTGGAGCGCACCGTGACCTCGTCGAGCGGGAAGCCGATCATCTTCCACGCCATGGTGCCCACGCGGGTGACGTTGCCGAGGGCGCTGTCGATGTAGTCGATGTAGCGCTGCGGCACGTCGACCCGGCCCGTGCGGCGCGGCGCGATGCGTCGCAGCACCGTGCCCTCGGGGCTGACGATCGCCTTGGCGACGGTCGGGGCGTAGAGGATGCCCCCGTTGCCGAGGGCCGCGTAGGCGCGGGCCAGCTGGAGCGGCGTGACGATCGTGTCGCCCTGGCCGATGGAGAAGTTGACCGCGTCGCCGGCGCGGTAGGCGTAGCCCTCGATGCAGAACTCCCGGGCGAACTTGTAGACGAAGTCGCTGGTGTCGTCGGTCTGCGGCTTGTCGGCGATCTCGCAGTAGTAGTCCTTCTGCGACTCGAAGTAGGCACGCTTCCAGCGGCGGTCGGCGATCCGGCCGGGTGCCTCGCCCGGGAGGTCGATGCCGGTGCGCGAGCCGAAGCCGAACTCCTTCGCCATCTCCACCAGCGGGTCACGGGCGTCCACGTCGGCGGGGTCGCTGCCGAGGCGCTGCCAGAAGTCGTAGCCGACGCGGTAGAAGAACGTGTTGCAGGAGACCTCGAGCGCCTTGGCGAAGCCGATGTTGCCGTAGGCGCCGGACTCGTAGTTCTTGAACACCCGGTTGCCGACCTGGAAGCCGGACGAGCACGGCAGCGTGGTGTCGGTGGTGTAGCCGTTGGTGAGCGCCCCCGCGGTCATGAACGGCTTCCACGTCGAGCCCGGGGCGAACTGGCCCTGCGTGGCGCGCGAGAGGAGCGGGGTGCCGGCCTTCTCGGAGTAGAGGTGGGCGAGCTGCGCCTGGCTGATGCCGCCCGTCCACACGTCCGGGTCGTACGTCGGCTGGCTGGCCATCGCGATCACCCGACCGGTCTTCGCGTCGAGGACCACCGCGGCACCCGAGTCGGCGGCGTACCTCCGACCGGTGACCGGGTCGACCTGGGTGCGCTGGAAGGCGATCCGCTCGGCGAGCTGGCGCTCCACGACGGACTGGACCTTCGCGTCGATCGAGGTGACGAGGGTGTCGCCGGGGGTGCTCTCGACGAGCGAGTCGTCGCCCAGCACCCGGCCCATCGAGTCGACGGCGACGCGCCGGTAGCCCGGCAGCCCGCGCAGCCACTCGTCGTACTGCTTCTCCACCCCGGCGCGACCGACGACCGAGGCGCCGTTGAGGGACCGGTCGTCGCGCTCGGCGGCGAGGTCGTACTCGTCCTCGGTGATCGGGCTGAGGTAGCCCAGGACGTGGGCGAGGTTGATGCCGAAGGGGCGGGGGTAGGAGCGCACGCTCTGCTGCTCGGCCAGGACGCCCGGGTAGTCCTCGGGCTGCTCGAGGACCCGCAGCGCGACGTCCTTGGAGACGTCGGTGGCCACCGGCACCGGCTGGTAGGGCGAGCCGTTCCAGCACACGTCGCGGACGCTGCCGGGATCGCCGCAGGTGACGAGTCGCGCCTCCACGTCGGCGGGCTCGGCGTCGACGACGACGGCCACGCGCCGGACCAGCTCGGTGCGCTGGCGGTCCTCGAGCTTGCCGAGCAGGGTGCGGTCGACGGAGATCACCCACGACGTGCGGTTGGCGACGAGCGGGCGCCCCTGGTCGTCGACGATCAGCCCTCGCTGGGGCTGCACGACGATGTCGCGGACCGACTGGTTGGCCGCCTGGGCCTGGTAGGACTCCCCACCGATGACCTGCAGGTAGTAGAGCCGGACGAACAGGGTCGCGAACAGCGAGAACGCGAGCGCCTGCACCACCACCAGGCGCAGCCGGGTGTTCCTGCCGGTGGTGCGGCTCACGGGGTCGCCCACTGGGGGCCGAGCCGCGAGAAGAGCTTCATCAGCGGGGGCAGCACGAACGGCGTGAGCAGCACGTCCCACACGACGGCGACCAGGACGACCTCGAGGAGGCCGGCGACCGACATCGCGGGGTCGGACAGCAGCACCCCGGACAGCGCGAACAGCGAGGTGGCCACGAACGACGCGGCCGCGACCGTGCCCACGACGGCCAGGGCCGTCGGACGTACGTCCTGCCGCACCCGTGCGGCGAGGAACGCCGCGACGGTCAGGGCCAGGGCCCAGCGCCCGGCGACGTGGTCGGCAGGCGGGGCCAGGTCGAGGACCAGCCCGGCGGCGAAGCCGAGCAGCAGCGCGAAGGGCGCCTCGACGGTGAGCGCGGCGGCGACGACGACGAGGAGACAGAGGTTGGGCACGATGCCGTGCCAGGACACGTGGGGGAAGAGTGAGACCTGCACGACGAGGGCGACCACGACCGCGCCCAGCGCAGCGAGCCAGCGGAGGTACGTCATCTGAGGCTCCCGTCGGCCTCGACGATCGCCCGGTCGCTCGGGGCGCCGCTGGGGACCATCACGCCCACCACGTCGAGGGCGGAGAAGTCGACGAACGGCTTGACCACGGCGCGCTGGGAGGCTTCGCGCAGCGAGCTGTAGACCTCGGTGATGGTGCCGATGGGCACGCCCGGGGCGTAGGGGCCCGTGGTGCTCCCCCAGGTGACGACCGTGTCGTCGCGGGCGGGGACCGAGGCGTCGTCGACCAGCCGGAGGTCGAGCGCGGAGTCCTGGTCGAGGGAACCGCTGCCGTTGACGAAGCCGATCTCCATGCTCGACCCGACGCGGCCGCCGACGGTCGAGTCGGGGTCGATGATGAGGAGCACGGTGGCGGTGCTGCGGGTGACGCGCAGGACGCGCCCGACCAGCCCGTCGTTGTTGACGACCGTCATGTCGGGACCGACCCCGGCCCGGGAGCCGGCATCGATGGTCACGGTGAAGCTCTGCGACTGGCGCGATCCGAGGGCCACCACGCGGGCCGGGACGAGGGCCGAGCCCAGGTCGGCCGCGGCCGCGGTGAGGCCGTCGTACTGCGCGAGGCGGTTGCGGTCGAAGCCGGCGAGCTCGACCTGCCCGCGGAGCTCGGCGTTGGTGGCCTCGAGCTCGCGGACCTGGTCGGACAGGTCGCCCTTGCTGCGGAACCAGGCAGGCACCGAGGTGAACGGGCGTACGGCGGCGGCAGCGGCCGACTCGGCGGGACCGAGCGCCTCACCCACCACGCGACGGGCCGGCTCCAGCGGCGAGGCGCCGCTCCCGGACACGTCGAGGGTGATCAGGGTGACGCTGGCGAGCACGAGCGCGACCAGCAGCGAGCGGGGCGGCCGGTTGCCCGACTCCAGCCGGTCGAGGCCGCGCCAGCGTCGTTCACGGCCGTCGTGGCCTCCGAAGGCGCCCATCAGTCCTCCCCCATGAGGTGCGGCTCCATCAGAAGCGCCGGGGGTCCGAGACGAGGACCTGTTGCAGGGCTTCGAACTCCTCGACGCACTTGCCGGCGCCGTAGGCGACCGACGACAGCGGGTCCTCGGCCACGTGGACCGGCATGCCCGTCTCGTGGCGGAGCCGCTCGTCGAGCCCGCGGAGCATGGCGCCGCCGCCGGTCAGCACGATGCCGCGGTCCATGATGTCGCCGGCGAGCTCGGGCGGCGTCTGGTCGAGCGTGGTCCGCACGGCGTCGACGATGCTGTGCAGCGGCTCCTCGAGGGCCTGGCGCAGCTCGGAGCTGGAGACCACGACCGTGCGGGGCAGGCCGGAGACCATGTCGCGCCCGCGGATCTCGGCGTCCGGCTCGGTGGGGAGGGGGAAGGCCGACCCGAGGGTCATCTTCACCTCCTCGGCGGTGCGCTCCCCCAGCATGAGGGAGTACTCCTTCTTCATCCACGCGATGATCGCCTGGTCGAGGTCGTCGCCCGCCGTGCGGACGGACAGGCTGGTGACGATGCCGCCGAGGCTGATCACGGCGACCTCGGTGGTGCCGCCGCCGACGTCGACGACCATGTTGCCGGTGGCCTCGTGGACCGGCAGCCCGGCGCCGATCGCGGCCGCCATCGGCTCCTCGACGATGTAGACCTTGCGGGCACCGGCCTGGTAGCCGGCCTCCTTGACCGCGCGCTGCTCCACGGCGGTGATGCCGCTCGGCACGCAGATCACCATGCGCGGCTTGGCGAAGTAGCGGCGGCGGTGCACCTGGTGGATGAAGTAGCGCAGCATCTGCTCGGTCGCCTCGAAGTCGGCGATCACGCCGTCCTTCAGCGGGCGGATGGCGGCGATGTTGTCGGGCGTGCGGCCGATCATCCGCTTCGCCTCGTGGCCGACGGCGAGGACCTCGCCGGTCGTGGTGTTCATCGCGACGACCGACGGTTCGTCGAGGACGACGCCCTTGCCGCGGACATAGACCAGCGTGTTGGCGGTGCCGAGGTCGACGGCCATGTCTCGGCCGATGATGCTGTGTGCCATTGCCGCGGTGCCCTCGCAGGTCGGGATCGTGCTGGGAAGGGGGTACGACCCTTCCTGCAGCCGACCCGTGACTCAGGTTAGGTAGCGGATTCGGCTGTTCCCGGCAGGACACGCGCGGCTCAGCGCAGGTCGGCGAACCAGATCCCGATCTCGCGCGACGCCGACTCCTCCGAGTCCGACCCGTGCACGAGGTTCTGCTGGACGGCCAGGCCCCAGTCGCGGCCGAGGTCGCCGCGGATGGTGCCGGGAGCCGCGACGGTGGGGTCCGTGGCGCCGGCGAGGGAGCGGAACCCCTCGATGCAGCGCTGGCCCTCGACGACCACCGCGAGGACCGGACCGGAGAGCATGAACTCCACCAGCGGCCCGTAGAACGGCTTGCCCTCGTGCTCGGCGTAGTGGGCGGCGAGGATCTCGGGGGTCGCGCTGCGCAGCTCGACGGCCACGAGCGTGTAGCCCTTGGCCTCGATCCTGCGCAGGATCTCCCCCGAGAGTCCGCGGCGGACGCCGTCGGGCTTGACGAGGACGAGAGAACGCTGGACGTCGGTCATGCCGGCAGCCTAGTCAGGCGCGGTCCTGCTCGGCCCGCCAGGCCGCCCAGGCCTCGGCGCGCTCGCGCTCGATCTTGCGGCCGAGCAGGTCGGCGGCCGTCCACAGTGCCGCGAAGACGAGCCCGAGGACGAACATGGCGGTGACGACGAAGCCCAGGCCGATGGCCGCGACCTGCACGGCGTACCCCGCGACGTAGGCCCACTCGGCGCGCAGCATCCCGGCCAGCAGCAGGCACACCACGGCCAGGCCCAGCCCGACGGTCAGGGCGGTGCCGGCCGCGACGTCGGCGATGGTGATCATCACGGGGGTGGTCAGGCCGAGGGTGATGGCCTCGAGGCTCAGCACCGCGGCGCACATGCCGCGCCGTGGCGAGCGCTCGGTGTTGGGGGCCCCACCCGGGGGCGGTGCGGGAGCCTCGGCTGCTTCCTCGCTCATCGGCGGCCCTTGAGCATCGTGCGGGCCTCGCCCACGGTGACCACGGAGCCGGTGACCAGCACCGCGCCGGCGCCGATCGAGACATCGATCGCCTCGGCGGCCTCGGCGAGCGTCGCGGCACGGTCGATCGCCTCCGCGAGATCGGGCACGACGCTGACCCGGTCCTCGCCGAAGACCTCGACGGCCGACCGCCCGAGCGCGGCGGCCGACATCGAGCGCGGGGTCGAGTTCTGGGTGCAGACCACGTAGGCCAGGTGCGGCTCGAGCGCCGCGAGGACGCCCTCGTGGTCCTTGTCCTCCATCACGCCCACGACCCCGACGAGGGGGCTGAAGGAGAACGAGTCCTCCAGTGCCGCCGCGACGGCCTCGGCGCCGTGGGGGTTGTGCGCCGCGTCGAGGACGATCGTGGGGCTGCGCCGGATGATCTCGAGCCGGCCCGGCGAGGTGACCTCCGCGAACGCGGCCCGGACCAGCTCGTCGTCGAGGGCACCGCCGCCCGCGAAGGCCTCGACCGCAGCCAGGGCGACCGCGGCGTTCTGGGCCTGGTGGGCGCCGTAGAGGGGCAGGAACACGTCGTCGTACCGACCGCGCAGGCCCTGCAGGGAGACCACCTGGCCGCCGACCGCGGGCGTGCGTGCCGCGACGCCGAACTCCATGCCCTCGCGCACGACGGTGGCGCCGACCTCGGCGGCCCGCGCCAGCAGCACGGCCAGGACTTCCGGCGTCTGCTCGGCCAGCACCGCGACGGACCCCGGCTTGATGATCCCGGCCTTCTCGGCGGCGATCGTGGCAGCGTCGTCGCCGAGGTACTTGGCGTGGTCGACCGCGACCGGCATCACGACGGCCACGTCGGCGTCGATGACGTTGGTGGCGTCCCAGCCGCCGCCCATCCCGACCTCGACCACGGCCACGTCCACCGGAGCGTCGGCGAACGCGGCGTAGGCCATCGCCACGATGGTCTCGAAGAAGCTGAGCGGGTGGTCCTGCTCGGCGTCGACCAGGTGCGTGTAGGGGGCGACCTCGTTGAAGGCGCGGACGAAGGCCTCGTCGTCCAGCGGCTCACCGTCGACGCTGATCCGCTCGCTCATCCGCTCGAGGTGCGGGGACGTGAAGCGACCGGTGCGCAGGTCGAGGGCCCGGAGCAGCGTCTCGATCATCCGGCTGGTGCTGGTCTTGCCGTTGGTGCCCGTCAGGTGCACCGAGCGGAACGAGCGCTGCGGCTCGCCCAGGAGCTCGGTGAAGGCGCGGATGCGGTCCAGGCTCGGCTCGAGCCGCGTCTCCGGCCAGCGCGACAGCAGGGCGTCCTCCACCTCGGCGAAGGTCTCGGCGGGGCGCGCGTCCAGGGGAAGGTCAGTCATCTCGCAGCGAGTCTAGGGCCGGGCCGCTAGCAGCGGACGACCCGGCGCCACGGCTTGACGACCTCGAGCGCGCGGCCGTCCAGCGGCCGCTCGCGGAACTGGTCGAGGGCGTCGGCCCACCGGGGGTCGGCGGTGCCGGTGACGTACATCGCGGAGCCCTGGTCGGCGTAGACGAGGCCGTAGCGCTTCATCGCCACCACGATCGCGCGGGCGGCGCCGGTGTAGCGCCGGGCGGGGAAGGACCTCGGCAGCCG
The DNA here is from genome assembly GCA_963740115.1 of uncultured Actinomycetota bacterium. Classification (GTDB taxonomy): domain Bacteria; phylum Actinomycetota; class Actinomycetes; order Propionibacteriales; family Nocardioidaceae; genus Nocardioides. The sequence goes on from CAVUCQ010000003.1 coordinate 404,390, forward strand.
GAAGCGGAGTCCGTAGGCCGGCAGGTCGGCCGCGGTGTTGCCGCTCGGGCCGCAGTGCCGGGCCGGCCAGGTGTAGGCGTGCCGCGCGGACGGCAGGGTGAACCGGAGGGCGTGGGTGATCCGCCCCGACGCCGCCTCGTCGTAGGACAGCAGCCCGGGCAGGATCGGCAGGCCCGCCGCGTCCGCGGACGTCCACCCGGCCGGGCGGAGCCGGTTGGACGACAGGTCCCACCGGGCTGCGGCTGCGGCCCGCCAGGCGACCACCCTCCCGGACGCGTCACGGACCCGCTCGGCGGCGTAGAGCTCGACGAGGTCGCAGGTGCCTCGGCGCACGGTGATGACGTGCCGGTCCCCCTCCTCGGGGTCGGGGTCGCCGGCGCTGCCGCCCTCGATGGCCGCGTCGGCCGGCACGAAGACCGGCCCCCGGTCGCTCTCGTCGCGGTAGTCCTCCCCGTCCACGCCGAACCTCAGCGGCAGCAGCGGCTGGTCCTCCTCGACGACGTTCACCGGGACGCCGTAGTAGTCCTCCGTCGTGCCGAGGTCGAGGTGCAGGTCGTGCCCGGCCGCCTGCTTGCCGACGATGGCGTCCGACGACCGCCACACGGGCCGGGCGTCGATGCGACGGTTCCACGGGTTGTCGGGCGGGAACAGCTCGCAGCCACCCACGGAGTGAACCCCGGCGCGCGGCAGGTCCGGCGCCGGGGCCGCCGGGGCCGATGCGGGCGTCGACACCAGCAGGGTGAGGGCCAACAGGAGCAGGGTCGTACGCCGCATCCGCCGAGACTAGGCCCTCGCCGGTACGCGGACGAGGTGCTCCGCCATGTCCACCACCGGCGCGTATCCCAGGCCGGCGTAGATCTTGTTGGAGGTCGGGTTGGCCTGGTCGGTGAACAGGCACATCCGGCTGCCCGCCTCCAGCCCTCGGCGAGTCAGCTCGCCGACGACGTGGGACGCGATGCCGCGTCCCCGGAACTCCTTCGGCGTGTAGACCGGCCCGATGCGCGACACCCCGTACGACGGCAGGCCCGCGCCCGTCAGGTGGGCGGTCGTCCCGTCGGGCAGCTCCCACAGCCACTCGACGCCTTCGCGGATCCGGACCAGGACGGCGTCGAGCGTGTTGTGCTCGCCGGACGCCGGGTCGGGCTCGCGCCCGGCCTGCTCGTCGGCCTCCGCGTGGAAGGCCTCGAACCACGACAGCACCAGCTCGGCGTCGTCCTCGGTGGCACGGCGCAGCCGGCCCTCGGGCGCCGGCGGCACCTCGACGGAGGTGGCCTCCCAGAGCCGGGTCGCCTTGTCGGCGACGACCTCCCCGCCGACCAGCCGGGCGGTGACGCGGGCCAGGACCTCCGAGCCCGGGAGCGCGCCGTTGGAGCCGCCGAGGAGCTCGCCCCGCTCGTGCAGGGCGGCGGCCAGTGCGCCGGCGGCGGCGTCCGCCATCGGCAGGGCGAACGTCGGGTAGGGCTTGAACGGCGCCGTCCGCATGGCCGCGCTCACGACGGCTCCGGAACCGTCCCGGACGACCAGCCACCAGCGCTCGAAGGGAGCCTTGACCTCGGCCCACGAGTCCCGGCCCTCCGCCAGCTCCCGGGCGGTCCGCTCGCTCACGCTGGCGATGACGCTGCCCAGGACGGGGTCGGCCGCGAGCAGCTCGCCGGCGGCGTCGAGGAAGGGCTGGGGAGCGTCGAAGAACTCCAGCTCGAGGTCACGGTCCATCCCGTCACGCTAGGACGCGTCGGTGCCGTGCCGATACTCGTTTTCGCAGGCCGGAGGCCCGTCAATAGACTCCGGGGCATGACTGACACTCCTGCCACCCAGACCCCGGACGCCAGCCCGGACACGACGAGCACCGACCTGCGTGCCGTCGTCGTACCGGAGCGCCCGGCACTGGAGGGCCTCGAGGAGAAGTGGTCCCGGACGTGGGCGGACAACGACACCTACGCCTTCGACCGCACCCAGCCGCGGGAGAACGTCTACTCGATCGACACGCCCCCACCGACCGTGAGCGGCTCGCTGCACGTCGGCCACGTCTACTCCTACAGCCACCCCGACCTGATCGCGCGCTACCAGCGGATGCAGGGCAAGGCCGTCTTCTACCCGATCGGCTGGGACGACAACGGCCTGCCGACCGAGCGCCGGGTGCAGAACTACTTCGGCGTCCGCTGCGACCCCACCCTCCCCTACGACGCCGACTTCACCCCTCCCGAGAAGCCCGACCCGAAGCGGCAGGTGCCGATCAGCCGGCCCAACTTCATCGAGCTCTGCGAGCAGCTGGTCGTCGAGGACGAGAAGGCGTTCGAGGGGCTGTGGCGCCAGCTCGGACTGTCGGTCCAGTGGAACCCGACGTACACGACCATCGGCGACCACTCGCGGACCGTGAGCCAGCGCGCGTTCCTGCGCAACTACGCCCGCGGCGAGGCCTACCTCTCAGAAGCGCCGACCCTGTGGGACGTCACCTACCAGACGGCCGTCGCCCAGGCCGAGCTCGAGGCGCGCGACTACCCCGGCCACTACCACCGGGTCGCGTTCCACCGCCCTGACGGCACCCCGATCCACATCGAGACGACACGCCCCGAGCTGATCCCGAGTGTCGTGGCACTGATCGCGCACCCCGACGACGAGCGCTACCAGGACGTCTTCGGCACGACGGTCACGTCGCCGGTGTTCGGCGTGGAGATCCCGGTCCTCGCGCACCCGGCCGCCGAGCCCGACAAGGGCGCCGGCATCGCGATGTGCTGCACGTTCGGCGACCTCACCGACGTCATGTGGTGGCGCGAGCTGAGCCTCCCGGTCCGCACGGTGGTCGGCCGCGACGGCCGGCTGCTCCGCGAGACGCCCGAGTGGCTGGCGGCGGACGACGCGTCGGCGGCGTACGGCGAGCTCGCCGGCAAGACGACCTTCAGTGCCCGCGAGGCGATGGTCGCGCTGCTGCGTGAGGCGGGCGACCTCGACGGGGAGCCCACCGCGACCCAGCGGATGGCGAACTTCTACGAGAAGGGCGACAAGCCGCTCGAGATCGTCGCCACGCGCCAGTGGTACATCAAGAACGGCGGCAAGGACGCAGGACTCCGCAAGGAGATGCTCGCGCGCGGGGAGGAGATCACCTGGATCCCCGCGCACATGAAGCACCGCTACGACAACTGGGTCGGTGGCCTCAACGGCGACTGGCTCATCTCGCGCCAGCGGTTCTTCGGCATCCCGTTCCCGGTCTGGTACCCCCTCGACGCCGACGGCGAGCCCGACCACGACCACCCGCTGATGCCGTCCGAGGACCAGCTGCCGGTCGACCCGTCCACGCAGGCACCGCACGGCTACACCGAGGACCAGCGCGGCAGGCCCGGAGGCTTCGTCGGCGACCCCGACGTGATGGACACGTGGGCGACGTCCTCGCTCACCCCGCAGATCGCGGGCATGTGGGAGGTCGACGACGACCTGTTCTCCCGTGTCTTCCCCTACGACCTCGCCACCCACGCGCACGACATCATCCGCACCTGGTTGTTCTCCCGGGTGGTGCGGGCCGACTTCGAGCACCAGGTCGTGCCGTGGTCGCACGCGATGATCTCGGGCTTCATCGTCGACCCCGACCGCAAGAAGATGTCGAAGTCCAAGGGCAACGTCGTCGTCCCGACCGACATCCTCGACAAGTACGGCGCCGACGCGGTCCGGTGGCGTGCCGCCATCGGCCGTCCCGGCGCGGACTCCCCCTTCGACGAGTCGCAGATGAAGGTCGGTCGCCGGCTGGCGATGAAGGTGCTCAACGCCTCCAAGTTCGTCCTGGGCAACGTCGGCGCGACGACCCTGGCCCCCAGCGCGGTCAGCGCACCGGTCGACTGCGCACTGCTGGGTCGCCTCGAGACCGTCGTGCGCAGGGCCACCGAGGCCTTCGACGCCTACGACTACACCACCGCCCTCGAGGTCACCGAGACGTTCTTCTGGGAGTTCTGCGACGACTACCTCGAGCTGGTCAAGGAGCGCGCCTACGACGAGGACGGGGGTGCCGCCACCGACTCGGCCCGGGCGACGCTCGCGATCGCCCTCCACACCCAGCTGCGGCTGCTCGCGCCGTTCCTCCCCTACGCCACGGAGGAGGTCTGGTCGTGGTGGCAGGACGGCTCGATCCACCACGCCGCGTGGCCCACCGCTGCGGACCTCGGCTCGGCCGCGGCCGCGCAGCCGCTGGTCCTCGACGCGGTCGCGGCCGCGCTGACCGGCATCCGGGGAGCGAAGTCGCAGGCCAAGGCCAAGATGCGTGCGCCGCTGTCGCGCGTCGTGATCACCGGACCGGAGGCCCTCGTCGCCGCGGCGCAGCAGGCGCAGGACGACCTGCGCGCAGTGGGCACGATCGTGGGTGACCTGGAGTTCGTCGCCGACGAGTCGGCGTCCGAGCTGCGGGTCAGCGCCGAGCTGGCACCGACCGAGGACTGACGCGGGCCAGCTTCTCCGCCTGCCTCGCCGCGTCGCGCTCCGCCTTCGCGGCGCTGCGGGCGGCCTCGGCGGCCGCCTTCTCGGCAGCCCTGGCGGCCTTGCGCTCGGCCTTCGCAGTGGCCCTGGCGGCCTTGAGCTCGGCCTTGGCGGCTGCCTCCTGGGCCCTCTCCGCCCTGCGCTGGGCCTTCTCGGCAGCCCGGTGCGCAGCCTTGTCGGCCGTCCGCTCGGCCTTGGCCGCTGCCTTCTCTGCCAGGCGGGCGGCGCTGGCGGCTGCCAGGTCGGCCAGGCGGGCGGCCCTGGCGGCGGCCCGCTCGGCGTTCTGCTCGGTCCTGCCCGCTGTCGAGGGGTCCGGGACTGCCGTCTCGGACGCGGTGGCCTGCGAATCGGACGGCGAGCCGGCGCCGGACCGCTTCACCACCGGGGAGCCGACGGCCACACCGAGCGGTTGGGCGCTCAGCTCGGCCGGGACGGCCACCGGAGTGGGCCGGGGGACGGTCGCGTCGCCCCGAGGCTCACCCAGGGTGTGTTCGGCAGGCGCCGCGATCGGCCTGCCCGGGCCGAACAGCTCGGTGATGGCGGAACCGCGACCGATGGAGACACCCATCAGCACGGCACACAGCACGGCCACGACGGCGAAGCCGACGAGCGGCCGCTTCTGATCAACCCCCACGGGGTCCCCTTCCCACATGCTGACAAGACGCCAGTGTGGTCGGGTCATGACGCATGATCAGCACCGATGGCCCGGAATAGTCCGAAATGACTAGGCCCGACTGGTCATGTCGGGCCACAGCCGCGCGTCGGCGTCAGGCCGACTTCTTCTTCTTCGCCTCGGACTCGCGCAGGATCAGCGTCGGTGCGACATCGTCCTCGACGACGTCACGGGTGACGATGACCTTCGCCACGTCGCCCCGCGAGGGCACGTCGTACATGACGTAGAGGAGGACCTCCTCGATGATCGCGCGCAGGCCACGAGCACCGGTGCCGCGCTCGAGCGCCGCGTCGGCGATCGAGTCGATGGCGTCGACGGTGAACTCGAGCTCGACACCGTCGAGGTCGAAGAGCTTCTGGTACTGCTTGACGAGCGCGTTGCGGGGCTCGGTCAGGATCTGCACGAGGGCCTCGCGGTCCAGCTTGCTCACGCTCGCGATGAGCGGCAGGCGGCCGATGAACTCGGGGATGAGGCCGAACTTGGTGAGGTCCTCGGGGCGCACCTGGGCGAGCAGGTCGTCGGCCTCGCGCTCGGCCGCGCCGCGCACGTCCGCGGTGAAGCCCAGCGACTTCTTGCCGACGCGCTGCTCGATGATCTGCTCGAGTCCGGCGAAGGCACCACCCACGATGAAGAGGATGTTGGTGGTGTCGATCTGGATGAACTCCTGGTGGGGGTGCTTGCGGCCGCCCTGCGGGGGCACCGAGGCGGTCGTGCCCTCCAGCATCTTGAGCAGGGCCTGCTGGACGCCCTCACCGGAGACGTCGCGCGTGATCGAGGGGTTCTCCGCCTTGCGGGCCACCTTGTCGATCTCGTCGATGTAGATGATGCCGGTCTCGGCCTTCTTGACGTCGTAGTCGGCGGCCTGGATCAGCTTGAGCAGGATGTTCTCCACGTCCTCGCCGACGTAGCCGGCCTCGGTCAGGGCCGTGGCGTCGGCGATCGCGAACGGCACGTTGAGCATCCGGGCGAGCGTCTGCGCCAGGTACGTCTTGCCGCAGCCGGTCGGGCCGATGACGAGGATGTTGGACTTGGCGACCTCGACCACGTCGTCCTTGGCCTTGCCGGACACGGGCTGGAGGCCGGCCTGGACGCGCTTGTAGTGGTTGTAGACCGCCACCGCCAGCGACTTCTTCGCGTGCTCCTGGCCGATGACGTAGGAGTTGAGGAACTCGAAGATCTCCTTCGGCTTCGGCAGCTCCTCGAGGCTCACCTCGGAGCCCTCTGCCAGCTCCTCCTCGATGATCTCGTTGCACAGCTCGATGCACTCATCGCAGATGTAGACATTGGGGCCAGCGATGAGCTTCTTGACCTGCTTCTGGCTCTTGCCACAGAAGTTGCACTTCAGCAGGTCGCCGCCGTCACCGATACGTGCCACGAGTCGTGTCCTCCAGTCTCGCCGGGCGGGGCGCCCGGCTGTCAACACCTTGCTTCAAGCCCCACGACGGTACCCCGTGCCGGCCCCCGACGGGGGCCGGACACGAGATGTCGCGGTTCATGATTTGCCCGGCCTCAGGTGAGGGCCGGGGCACCCTTGCGGGACTCGATCACGGCGTCGATGAGGCCGTACTCGACCGCCTGCTCGGCGGTGAGGATCTTGTCGCGCTCGATGTCGCGGCTGACCTGGTCGATGTCCTTGCCGCTCGAGTCGGCGATCATGCGCTCGAGGAGCTCGCGCATGCGCAGGATCTCGTTGGCCTGGATCTCGATGTCGGACGTCTGGCCGAAGGTGCCCTCCGTGTAGGGCTGGTGGATCAGGATGCGGCTGTTGGGGAGCGCCATGCGCTTGCCCTTGGCGCCGGCACCCAGGAGGATCGCGGCCGCGGAGGCCGCCTGGCCCAGGCACACGGTCTGCACGTCGGGCTTGATGAAGCGCATGGTGTCGTAGATCGCGGTGAGCGCGGTGAACGATCCGCCGGGGCTGTTGATGTAGATGCTGATGTCGGTGTCGGGGTTCATCGTCTCCAGGCACATGAGCTGGGCGATGACCGCGTTGGCGACGTCGTCGCTGATCGGCGTGCCGAGGTAGATGATGCGCTCTTCGAAGAGCTTGGCGTAGGGGTCGATGCGACGGAACCCGTAGGAGGTCCGCTCTTCCCACTGCGGGATGTAGTAGTTCATGGATCAGTCCTCCTGCGTCGAGCCGGACGTGCGTGCCGGACGACCCTCGTCGGCGGCCTCGCGGGCATTGGTGACGACCTTGTCGACCAGGCCGTAGTCGACGGCCTGCTCGGCGGTGAACCACCGGTCGCGGTCGGCGTCGGCGACGACCTGCTCGACGGTCTGGCCGGTGTGCTCGGCGATCAGGTCGAGGAGCACCTTCTTGATGTGGAGGGACTGCTGGGCCTGGATCTTGATGTCAGAGGCCGAGCCGCCCATGCCCGAGGAGGGCTGGTGCATCATGATCCGCGCGTGCGGGAGGGCGTAGCGCTTGCCCTTGGTGCCGGCGCAGAGCAGGAACTGGCCCATGGAGGCAGCCAGGCCCATGCCGACGGTCGCCACGTCGTTGGGGATGTAGTTCATCGTGTCGTAGATCGCCATGCCGGCGTCGACGGAGCCGCCGGGGCTGTTGATGTGGAGAAAGATGTCGGCCTCCGGGTCCTCGGCGGAGAGCAGCAGGAGCTGTGCGCAGATCGCGTTGGCGTTCTGGTCGCGCACCTCCGAGCCGAGGAAGACGATGCGCTCGCGGAGGAGTCGCTGGTAGATGTGGTCGTCGAGGCCATACATCCCACCGGCGCCGTTCATCTCGGGCGAGAGGGCTGGGCTGGAGTTCTGGTTCACGCTGGCGACACTAGCCGGAACGTCGGACACTTCCACGCGAGAACCCCCCCTGTTCGCCCACAGCGGATTCCGCGGGCGGGCGAGGCGCTCAGCCCAGCGCGACCTCCTCGAGCACCTCGCGGAACACCCGGTAGCGCTCGGGGCCGACCCGGTCCGCCCACGCCTCGTCGCACGCCCGCAGCACCGCCATCGCCCTGGCCAGTGCGTCGCGTCCGGCAGGAGTGATGCGCACGCGCCGGGCGCGGGCGTCGTGGTCGGCGACGGCCACCTCGACCATGCCCAGCCCGGCGAGCTGGCGGACGAACTGGCCGCACCCCTGGGTGGTCATCTCGGCGCTCTCCGCCAGCTCGGAGATGGTCAGGCCCTCCGGGGGCAGCCACTCGAGCACCCGCAGCTGGGAGGGGCGCAGCTCGGGGGCCTCGCGGGCGAGGCGGGCCCGGAGGTGGCCGAAGACCATCCCCATCAGCATGGGCAGGTGGGGCTCGATGGCCGGCATCTGGTTGACACGAGTCATGAAAGCAACTTACCTTTTCCTGTCATGAAAGCAACTTTCGCGTCGGCGCTCCCCGATTCGCACCGGCGCGACGCGCTGGGCGCCGACGACGTCGACGACGGCGACCTCGCCGAGATGGTGGCCGACCTGTGGGGAGTGCCGCAGGTGACGCTCGTCGACTCCGTGGCCGAGACGGTCGCCTACGACGTCCCGTCGATCCTCACCGGTGCGCGCACCTGGGTGCGCGGCCGCGCCGACGCGGGCCGGGGGCCGCGCGAGTTCACACTGTTCGTCAAGCGCGTCCACAACTGGCGCCACTCTCCCGCGTTCGCCTCCGTGCCCCCGGAGATCGCCGAGTGGGCGGCCGCCACGCTGCCGTGGCGCGCGGAACCCCTGGCGTACGCGTCCGACCTCGCGTCCCGCCTTCCCGAGGGGCTCGCCATGCCTCGGGCGGTGCGCGTCGAGGAGCATCCCGACGAGACGGCGGTGATCTGGCTCGAGGCGGTCGAGCACGACCCCGCCCCGTGGGACCGCGAGACCTACACCGCCGCGGCCGGCCTGCTCGGGCGGATGTCGGGGAGCTCGCGGGTGGCCGAGCTGGCCGACCTCGACCCGCAGCCGTGGGGGATCCACCACTTCGTCGAGGGACGCCTCGGTCACACAGTGCTCCCCGGACTGCACGACGACGCGTCGTGGCGCCACCCGCTGGTCGCGGCGCACTTCGGTGACCTGCGTGCCCACCTGACCGGCGTCGCCGGACGCCTGGACCGGCTCGCCGAGGAGTACGCCGGCCTGCGGCACCTGCCCTCCCACGGCGACGCCTGCCCCAACAACCTGCTCCGCCGCCCCGACGGCGACGGCTTCACCCTGATCGACTTCGGGTTCTGGCGCTCGCAGCCCGTCGGGTTCGACCTCTCGCAGCTCCTCGTGGGCGACATCCAGGTCGGCCGGCGTGACGGCGACGACCTGCCCGAGCTCGCCGCCGCCTGCCTGCAGGCGTACGGCGAGGGGCTGGCCGCCGAGGGTCTCGACATCACCGAGGCCGAGCTGGCACGCGGCCACGCGGTGAGCCTGATGCTGTTCAACGGCCTGCCCAGCCTGCCGTTGGAGATGCTCGCCGAGGCCGACCAGCTGGCCGCCGCCGGCGAGCTCACCGAGGAGCGGCGCCGGGCCATGGACCACTGGTCGAGGCAGCGGGCCGCCATCGCCGGCTACGCCCTCGACGTGCTGGGGCGCACGGAGCGCTCGTCCTCCGGCTGAGGGCGCACGTGCGGACCGGCGCCCACCCCACGGGTGGACGCCGGTCGGGTGCTGCGACGGAGGTCAGGCCTCGTCGTTCTCCGCGGGCGCCTCGGCGGCCTCGTCAGTGGCCTCGACCGGCTCGCCGATGGTGCCGTCGGGGCGCAGGTTCTTGAGCTCGACCACGTTGCCCGAGGCGTCCTTGACGGTCGCGGACTCCACGATCGTCGCGAGCGCCTTGCCGCGCAGGATCTCCTGCACGAGCTCGGGGATGTGGTTGTGCTCGAACATGTGGTTGGCGAACTCCTGCGGGTCCTGGCCGGACTGCTGGGCACGCCGCACGAGGTGCTCGGAGAGCTCGGCCTGCTCGATGCCGAACTCCTCCTGCTTGGCCACCTTGTCGAGGATGAACTGCGCCGCGACGGCGTCGCGCACGCGACGCTCGAGGTCGGCCTCGAACTCCTCCTGGGTCTGGCCCTCGTCCTCGAGGTACTTCTCCATGGTGATCCCGGCGAAGCCGAGCTGCTGCTCGACGTTCTGGCGACGGGCGTTGAGCTCGTCGGTCACCATGACCTCGGGCAGCGGGATCTCGACCTTCTCCAGCAGGGCCTCGAGGACGGCGTCGCGCGCGGCGGCGGCCTGCTCGAGGCGCTTGCCCCGGCCGAGGCGCTCACGCACGTCGGCGGTGAGCTCGTCAGCGGTGTCGAACTCGGAGGCGAGCTGCGCGAACTCGTCGTCGTAGTCGGGGAGCTGCTGCTCCTGCACGGCACTCACCTTGACGGTCACCTGGACCGGCTCGCCGACCAGGTCGCCGCCGACCAGCTCGGAGGCGAAGGTGGTCTCGTCGCCGGCGCTCAGGCCCACGAGCGCCTCGTCGAGGCCCTCGATCATGCCGCCGCGGCCGACCTTGTAGGACATGCCGGTGACCTCGCCGCCCTCGACGGTCTCGCCGTCCCTGGACGCGACGAGGTCGATGGTCACGAAGTCGCCGTCGGCGGCCGGACGCTCGACCGGCGCCAGCGTGCCGAAGCGCTCACGGAGCGCCTCGACCTGCTCGTCGACGTCTGCGTCGGAGATCTCGATGTCCTCGACGCTGGCCTCGAGGCCGTCGTAGGCGGGCAGCTCGAAGTCGGGCTTGACGTCGACCTCGGCGGTGAACTCGAGGGACTCGTTGTCCTCGAACTTCGTCACCTCGATCTCCGGCTGGGCGAGCGGCTCGAGGTCGTGCTCCTGGAGGGCGGCCATGTAGGACTGCGGGACGACGGCGTTGATCGCCTCGTCGAGGACCGGCCCGCGGCCGACCTGGCGGTCGATGACCGCCGGCGGAACCTTGCCGCGGCGGAAGCCGGGGACGTTGATCTGCTTCGCGATCTTCTGGTAGGCCGCGTCGAGGCTCGGCTTGAGCTCCTCGAAGGGCACCTCGACGGTCAGCTTGGCCCGGGTCGGGCTCAAGGTCTCGACGGCGCTCTTCACAAATGTCTCCTGATGCTGAAGGTCATGGGTACGTCCGCGGGCGCGCACGGCAGGCGCAGCGTCCGCAAACCTCGTCAGTCTATCGACGGGTGGCGCGCAGGCCGAATCACGCCCGCGCGGGGACTCGGCGGTCGGGGCGACAGGACTCGAACCTGCGGTCTCCTGCTCCCAAAGCAGGCGCGCTAGCCACTACGCTACGCCCCGTCAAACCGGCATCCTGCCCACCTCGCGGCGGCATCGGCTGCCCGTTTGGAGCGGATGACGGGAATCGAACCCGCGTAGCCAGTTTGGAAGACTGGGGCTCTACCATTGAGCTACATCCGCGTGCCCCGACGACGTCGTGGTCGTCGGTGCGGGTGTCATGGTGCCACACGCGCGAGCGTGGGACGCAACCGGCTGGCGCGGGTCAGCGCCGGTGGACGAGCAGCAGCGCGCGGTCGTCGCTGCGCGACCCGATCGACTCGATGAGCCGCTTGGCGCCGCCCTCGAACTGGCCGCGCAGCAGGCGTTCGGCCTGGCCCAGCATCTTGTCGAGGCCCGAGCCGATGTCTCGCGTACGGGTCTCGACCATGCCGTCGGTGTAGAGCAGCAGGGCGTCGCCGTGGCGCATCTGGCCGGAGGTCGCCTCGTAGGTCGTCCCCTCGATCAGGCCGAGGACCGGTCCCTCCGACGCGATCACCTCCCACCGGCCGGACCCGGCGTGGCGCACGGCGGCGGGAGGGTGTCCCGCGGTGCGGATCTCGTAGTTGCCCGTCGTCAGGTCGAGCGACAGGTGGATCGCGGTGGCGAACCCCTCCTGCCAGTCCTGCCGGAGCAGGAAGGTGTTGGCGGCGCCGAGGAACTCGCTGGGCGGCAGCGCGCTGAGCAGTCCGCCGATCGCCCCGGACAGGAGCAGTGCCCGCGTGCCGGCGCCCTGGCCCTTGCCGGAGACGTCCACGACGGCGACCTCGAGCCGGTCACCCACGCGCGAGGCGACGATGAAGTCGCCCGCGAACGGCGTTCCTCCGGCGGACCGGAGCTCGGCGGCGGCGTACCACTCGTCGGGCAGGTCGGGGATGCCGCCCTGCCGCAGGATCCGGTCGCGCAGGTCGACGAACATCATCTCGCCCTGGATGCCGGCCACGCCGAGGCGCGAGCGCCGGAAGGAGGACAGGAGCACGACGAACCCGAGGCCGAAGATGATCACCACCGTCAGCGCGATCCGGATGGAGATGTCCTGCGTGGGCACGACCACGGCCAGCACCAGCAGCACGAACACCACGAACCACGGCAGCTGGCGGGGCCCGAGGACGAGGCTCGACACGACGAGCGGGACGAGCAGCATCACCAGCGGCGCGTCGTCGGAGAACCGCCAGATCGCCAGCCCGATGAGCACGGTGGCGACGACGAGCAGCACGAGCATGCCCGCACCGCGTGGCACCACCCGGTTGAAGGCGCCCGTCAGCCGGTCGCCCACACCTGCCGTCGGTCGACGCGCGCCGGAAGAGCTCATGTCTCCCCAGCTCCTCCCGCCGTGCCAGGCTTCCTCGGGGGAGACTGTACGGCTCGGGAACGGAACGTGGGCTGACATCGCGGACACCAGAAGATGTTGCGTCCGACGAGCTCGCCGGTGCGGACGGTGGATCCGCAGAGGTGGCACGGCATCGACGTACGGCGGTAGACGTAGACCTCCCCTCCGTGGTCGTCCTGCCGCGGCGGGCGGCCCATCGCCTCGGGCGTGTGCTCGGGCCGGACGGTGTCGATGCGACCCGATCGCACGCCCTCGCCCATGAGCTCGACCAGGTCCGCCCAGATCGCTCGCCACTGGCCGACGCGCAGGGTGTTGCCCGGTCGCAGCGGGTGGATGCGGTGCCGGAACAGGACCTCGGCGCGGTAGACGTTGCCCACGCCGGCGAGCACCTTCTGGTCCATCAGCAGGTCGCCGATCGGTCGGTGGCTGCGCGAGATGCGGCGCCATGCCTTTTCGGGGTCGGCGTCGGACCGCAACGGGTCCGGCCCGAGCCGGCCGAGGACCTCGTCACGCCGCGCCGGGCCGACCAGGTCGCACAGGATCGCGCCGCGGAGGTCGGCGTACGCCGTGCCGAGGTCGTCGTCGGCCACCAGCCGGAGGCGCACCGCGCCCCGCGGGGGCTCGACCTGGCCGACCGACGCGTGGACGTCGAACTGCCCGATCAGCCCGAGGTGGACGTGGACGAACCGCCCGCCCTCGAGCTCGAGGAACAGGTGCTTGCCCGCCGAGTCGGCGCCGACCACCCGGGATCCGTCGATCTGCGCCGCGTCGGCGGCGAAGCGGCCCTGGGGCGAGGTGACCCGCACGGTCCGGCCCGCGAAGGCGGCTGTGAGGTCGTCGGCCAGCCGGCGGAGGGTGTGCCCCTCAGGCATCCGCTGGGTCGGAGGCGGTGTCGGCCGCCGCCGGTCCGTTGAGTGCCGACTCGGGCAGCGGGGGGAGCTCCTTGGTCACGTCGTAGGTGGTGACCTGGCCGATGCGACGCACGTGGCGGTCGTCGCCGCTGAACGGTGTGGTCAGGAAGACCTCGACGAACCGCACCATGTCCTCCAGCGGATGCATGCGACCACCGATCGAGACGACGTTGGCGTCGTTGTGCTCGCGGGCGAGCGCCGCCGTCTCCTCCGACCAGGCCAGGGCGCAGCGGACGCCCTCCACCTTGTTGGCGGAGATCTGCTCGCCGTTGCCCGAGCCGCCGATCACCACACCCAGGCTGTCGAGCCCCTCCTCGCGGTCGCCGACGACGCCTTCCGCGGCCCGGAGGCAGAAGCAGGGGTAGTCGTCGAGGGCGTCGAAGACGAACGGACCGTGGTCGACGACCTCGTAGTCGTGGTCGACGAGCCACGTCGTGAGGTGGTCCTTCAGCTCGAGGCCGGCGTGGTCGGAGCCCAGGTGAACGCGCATGGGGGACATCCTCTCAAGGCCCCCTTGCCGCAAGCGGCTGCGGGGCTTCGCACGCCAGTTCCGCCCCGACTACGTCGGGTCGGACCCGACGCGCTCGAGCTCCTGGTCCAGCCAGCCGGCCACCTGGCGCACCAGGGGCTCGGACGCGGTGAACTGGGCGTGCCGCCAGAACCCGTGGGTCTGGCCCAGGCAACGGATGCCGACCGTCTCGACGCCCGTCCCGGCGACCAGCCGGGCCAGCTCCTCACCCTCGTCGCGCAGGGGGTCGCACTCCGCGGTCGCCACGAACGTCGGGGGGAGCGTGTGCAGCCGGTCGGAGTGCAGGGGCGCGAGGTCGGGGTCGTCGTAGTCGGCCTCGGTGCGGGCGTACTGCTCCCAGTACCAGTCCGCCTCGCCCTTGTCGAAGCCCGTCTCGGCGGCGCCGGCCCAGGAGGGGAACGTCCCGCGGGGGTCGAGGAAGGGGTAGATGAGCGCCACGGCACGGAAGAACCCCGGGTTGCGCAGCGCGGCGACCAGGGCGAGGTTGGCGCCGGCGGAGTCGCCGTGGGCGGCGTACGGACCGGGCGGGGCCTCGCGTCGCAGCCAACCGACCACCGTGTCGAGGTCGTCGGGGGCGGCCGGGAACCGGTGCTCGGGCGGGCGGCGGTAGTCCACGCTGAGCACCGGTCGCCGGACCCGGTTGGTGAAGCGCCGGCAGATGCCGTCGTGGACGTCGATGTCGTTGAGCACGAAGCCGCCTCCGTGGGCGTGCACGACCAGGCCGGGGAGCGCGTCGGCGGGCGTGTAGAGCCGGCACCGTACGCCGTCCGCGTCGACATCCTCGACCGCGGCGACGTCCTCACGCGGCTGGCGCAGGTTGTCCAGGCGCACCTCCTCGCGATGGGCCGCGAGGTCGAATCCCGGGGCGCGGAGGTCGGGGCTGGTGTCGGCCTCGACGGCGGCGCGCACGTCGGGGTACATCACTCCCTCCGCACCACCTTGAGGTTGAACTCCGCCGTGCCGAGCGAGCCCATCAGACGCAGCCACAGGGGCATCCACATCTCGACGCCGCGCGCCGTGTCGATGCCGCCGAGGTCGATCACGTCGCGGTGGCCCATCTCGATGAGCAGCCCGGTCACCAGGCGCTTGGCCTCCGCGTCGTCGCCGCTCACGAAGACGCTGGTGGGCTCGGGCAGCCGGTCCGGGTGGGCCATCAGGTCGGCGGTCAGCGTGTTGAGCGTCTTGACGACGAAGGCGTCCGGGAACGCCCGCTGGATCTGCTCGCCCAGCGAGTCGGTGTCCTTGACGCTCAGCGTCGGGGGGAACCCCGCGGAGAAGTCGAGGGGGTTGGAGATGTCGACCAGCACCCGGCCCGTCAGGTCGCCGGCCTGGGCCAGCAGGTCCAGCGCCGCCGCACCGTTGCCCGCATGGACCACGAGGTCGGCCTCGGAGGTCGCCTCGGCGAACCGCACGAGCTCCACGCCGGGCACCTCGACCCAGCCGTCGCGGGCCCGGGTGGCGCCCGGGTCTCGGGTGCCGAGGCGTACGTCGTGGCCGAGCTCGGAGAGGCGAGCGGCGATGGTGCGACCGACCATCCCGGTGCCGAGGACCGCGCAGCGCATCGTGGGTCCTCAGCGCGCCATCAGCGCGTCGAGGCCGACGGCGACGGCCGCGGCGACGCGGAAGTCGACGCGCTGGTCGGGCACCGTGACGCGGTAGCGGTCACCGATCGACATCTTGCGCTCGACCGAGAGCAGCGGCTGCCCCTCGGCGTCGACGAAGTCGAAGTGGATGGGGATGAAGTCGAGGTCGGTGAACCGGCGCAGCAGCCCGGCCACCTGGTTGCGCTCGCGTCCGGTGCCGGTGTAGCCGGGTCCCTCGAGGTGGAACGTGGAGCGCAGCAGCGACGCGCCGAAGTCCTTGCGGAAGAAGCCGATCTGGGCGCCGCCCTCGTCGGTGATGTCGTAGCCCGCGTTGAGGTCGAGCTTGCGGCGCGCCTTGAAGCCGAACACCGGGCGCGACTTCCCTGCGTCGGAGAAGAAGGTGACCTGCTCCTTGAACGCCATCCGCTTCTGCTCGGCCAGGGCCATCATCCGGACGGGGTTGCCGGCCTCGTCGGACTCGGAGACCTCGTAGCGGTTGACCATCATCGTGAGCTTCTGCTTCACGACGAAGTGGGGCAGGTACATCTCGGCGGTCGTCGGAGGCGGCATCTCGGAGGACATGCCCCCAGCCTAGGCCGGGGCGCCGCCGAGCCGCGCGAGCTCCTCGTCGACCACCGACGGATCGAGCTTGGTGAACACGGGCGATGGCTTCTCGACGGTGGCGCCGACCTTCACCGGGCGCGACTCCCACCGCGGGGTGGCGGAGTAGTCACCCGTGATGACGGGGTAGCTGAGCAGTCCGGCGCCGTTGTCGGGGTCGAGCTCGTCCACCTGCTCGATGCGCGGCATCGGGACGAGCTCGCCCTCGCCGCCCAGCACCAGGTGCACCTTGTTGGCGGCGTGCGGCAGGAACGGGGCGAGCAGCGTGTTGCAGTCGCTGACGCACTGGAGGGCCACGTGCAGCACGGTCGCCAGGCGGTCGCGCTGCGACTCGTCCTTCATCTTGTAGGGCTCGGTCACGGTCAGGTACTTGTTGACCTCGCCGACGATGCGCATCGCCTCGGCCGTGGCGGCACGCAGGCGATGCCGCTCCAGCAGCCCGCCCACGCTGTCGAACCCCCCGCGCACCGCCGCGAGGACGGCCTCGTCGACCTCCTCGAGGTCACCGCACGGCGGGACCTCGCCGAAGCCCTTGGCGACCATCGTCGCCGTGCGGTTGACCAGGTTGCCCCAGCCGGCCACGAGCTCGGAGTTGTTGCGGGTCACGAAGTCGGCCCACGTGAAGGCGGCGTCGGAGGTCTCGGGGCCGGCCGCGCAGATGAAGTAGCGCAGGGGGTCCGGGCCGTAGCGGGCGAGGAAGTCGCCGACGTAGAGCACGTGTCCGCGGGAGGTGGAGAACTGCTGGTCGCCCATCGTGAGGTACTCCGAGGACACGACCTCCGTCGGCAGGTTGAGCACGCCGTACGCCCCCGGCTCGCCGCCGCGGGATCCCTGCCCGTTGTAGGCGAGCAGCTCGGCCGGCCAGATCTGCGAGTGGAAGACGATGTTGTCCTTGCCCATGAAGTAGTAGGACAGGGCGTCGGGGTCGTTCCACCACTCGCGCCACCTGTCGGGGCTGCCCCCCTCCTTCTCGGCGAGCCGGCGTGCCCACTCGATCGAGGCGGAGAGGTAGCCGATGACCGCGTCGAACCAGACGTAGAGCCGCTTCGTCGGCTGGTCCTCCCAGCCCGGGACCGGGATGCCCCAGTCGATGTCGCGGGTCATCGCGCGCGGCCGGATCTCCTTGAGGATGTTCTGGCTGAACTTGATGACGTTGGGACGCCACGTGCCGCTGGCCTCGCGCTCGTCGAGCCACTCCCCCAGCGCGTCGGCCAGCGCCGGCAGGTCGAGCAGGAAGTGCTGGGTGTCGACGAAGTCGGGCGTCTCGCCGTTGATCTTCGACCGCGGGTCGATGAGGTCGGTCGCGTCGAGCTGGTTGCCGCAGTTGTCGCACTGGTCGCCGCGGGCGTCGCCGTAGCCGCAGATCGGGCAGGTGCCCTCGATGTAGCGGTCGGGCAGCGTGCGCCCGGTCGAGGGGCTGATCGCGGCCTGCGTGGTTTCCTCGACCATGTAGCCGTTGGCCAGGACGGTGCGGAACATCTCCTGCACCACGCCGTAGTGGTTGCCGGTCGTGGTGCGGGTGAACAGGTCGTAGGACAGCCCGAGGTCGGCGAGGTCGGTGACGATGACCTCGTTGAACTTGCTCGCGAGGTCCTTGGCGCTGACGCCCTGCTGGTCGGCGGTGACGAGGATCGGCGTGCCGTGCTCGTCGGTGCCGGACACCATCAGCACCTCGTGGCCCGCCATCCGCATGTAGCGGCTGAACACGTCGGAGGGCACGCCGAAACCGGCCACGTGGCCGATGTGGCGCGGGCCGTTGGCGTACGGCCAGGCGACGGCGGACAGGACACGAGTCATGGGCGCAAGCCTAGTGACCGGCCGCCACCCGGATTCGGCGGCCCGTCGACCGGGACGGGGCCAGCCTCAGGAGAAGTCCAGCTCACCCGTGCGCGAGCGCTTCAGCTCGTAGAAGTAGGGGAACTTCGCGAGGGCGACGGCGCCGTCCCACAGCTCGCCGGCCTCCTCGCCGCGCGGGATGCTGGACAGGACCGGGCCGAAGAACGCCGAGCCGTTGATGTGGATGGTCGGTGTCCCCACGTCGTCACCGACGGCGTCCATGCCCTCGTGGTGGCTCTTCGCGACGTCGTCGTCGAGACCTGCGTCGTCCCAGGCCTCGATGAGTCCAGCGGGCAGGCCCACGTCGGCCAGCGACGCTGCGACCATCTCGCGGGTCAGCTCCTCGCCGTTGTTGTGCCGGCGGGTGCCGATGGCGGTGTACCACTCGCCGAGGGTGGCGTTGTCGTGGTCCTGCGCGATCTTGATCGCCACCCGGACCGGCTTCTCCTTGCCCTCGAGCATGTCGCGGTAGTCCTGCGGGATGTCCTTGTCCTTGTTGAGGTAGGCCAGCGACATCACGTGCCACTGCACCTCGATGTCGCGGACCTGCTCGACCTCGCGGATCCACCGCGAGGTGATCCAGGCGAACGGGCAGAGCGGGTCGAACCAGAAGTCAGCGGTAGCCATGTCCACCTCAATCCGGGAGCGGCGCGGACTATTCCGTGGTGGACGCCCGGCCACCCCGACCGGTGTGGGACGCGCCACACTGCCGGTGGCAGGATGCGCGCATGCCTGGAACCAACCTCACCCGGGACGAGGCCGCCACCCGCGCCGCACTCCTGGACGTCACGTCGTACACGGTCGACCTGGACCTGACCACCGGACCACAGTCCGACCAGTCCACGTTCGGCTCCGTCACCACGCTGGAGTTCACCTGCCGCGAGCCCGGGGCGTCCACCTTCGCCGACCTCGTCGCGCCGACGGTCCGCGAGATCACCCTCAACGGACGCAACCTCGACCCGGTGACCGCGTACGTCGACAACAGGATCGAGCTCGGCGGCCTCGAGGCCACCAACACGCTCGTCGTGACCGCGGACTGCGCCTACTCCAACACCGGCGAGGGACTCCACCGCTTCGTCGACCCCGTCGACGACCGCGTCTACCTCTACAGCCAGTTCGAGGTCCCGGACGCGCGACGCGTGTTCACGACCTTCGAGCAGCCCGACCTCAAGGCCGTCTTCACCTTCAACGTGACCGCTCCCTCGCACTGGGTGGTGGTCTCCAACGCCGCCACCCCGGAGCCGACCGAGCTCGACGGCGGCGCTTCGGTGTGGAGGTTCCCCGCCACCAAGCGGATGTCGACCTACATCACGGCCATCGTCGCAGGCGAGTACCACGGGGAGTTCGACACCTACGAGGGCAAGTTCGGGTCCATCCCGCTCGGCCACTACTGCCGCCAGTCGCTCAAGGAGCACATGGACACGGCGGAGCTGGTCAAGCTCACCAAGCAGAAGCTTCGAGTTCTTCGAGGAGCAGTTCGACTACCCCTACCCGTTCGGGAAGTACGACCAGCTCTACGTTCCCGAGTACAACGCGGGAGCCATGGAGAACGCCGGCTGCGTGACGCTGCGCGACGAGTACCTCCCCCGCAGCCGCCAGCCTCGCTCGTTCTTCGAGTTCCGCACCTCGGTCATCACCCACGAGATGGCGCACATGTGGTTCGGCGACCTGGTCACCATGAAGTGGTGGGACGACCTCTGGCTGAACGAGTCGTTCGCCGAGTGGGCCTGCTACTGGTGCGAGGCCAACGCCACCGACTTCACGGACGCGTGGACCGGCTTCGCCAACGCCCGCAAGCAGACCGGCTACCGCGCCGACCAGCTGCCCTCGACGCACCCCATCGCCGCCGACAACGTCGACCTGCACGCGGTCGAGGTCAACTTCGACATGATCACCTACGCCAAGGGCGCCTCGGTGCTCAAGCAGCTGGTCGCGTGGGTGGGCCTCGAGCCCTTCCTGCAGGGCGTGCGCGCCTACTTCAAGGAGTGGGAGTACGGCAACCCGGAGTTCAAGGATCTCCTGACCACCCTCGAGAAGGAGTCGGGACGCGAGCTGCAGGGCTGGGCCCAGGAGTGGCTGCAGACCGCCGGCGTCAACACGCTCGCGCCGTCGTTCGAGCTCGACGGCGACGGGGCCTACACCTCGTTCGCCGTGGCCCAGTCGGCGCACCCCGACTGGCCGACGCTGCGCCGCCACCGCCTCGGGATCGGTCTGTACGACGACGAAGGCGGCCGCCTGGTCCGTCGCGACTACGTCGAGGTCGACGTCGAGGGAGCGAGCACCGACGTGCCCGAGCTGGTCGGGGTGAAGCAGCCGGCCCTCCTGCTGCTCAACGACGAGGACCACGCCTACGCCAAGATCCGCCTGGACGAGCGCTCGCTGGCCACGGCCATCTCGGCCCTGTCGACGTTCGAGGACTCCCTGCCGCGCGCCCTCGTGTGGGGCGCCACGTGGGACATGACCCGCGACGGCGAGATGCGCAGCCGCGACTGGGTCGACCTGGTGCTCGCCAACATCGGTGAGGAGACCGACGCCTGGGCGGTCACCCGCATCCCGGCGTCGACCGCTCTCGCGGTCAACTTCTACTCCGACCCGGCCCACCGGGCCGAGCTCAGGGCGACCTGGGAGTCGGGCCTGCGCGAGCTGCTCCTCGCCGCCGAGCCGGGCAGCGACCACCAGCTCACCTTCGCCCGCTCCTACGCCGGCGCCGCCCACCGCGACGCCGCGCTCGACGACCTCATCCACCTGCTGGACGGGTCCTTCCCGCTCGAGGGCCTGGCCGTCGACCAGGACCTGCGGTGGGTGCTGATCACCGCCCTGGCCCGTGCCGGCCGCTTCGGTGACGCCGAGATCGACGCCGAGCTCGAGGTCGACAAGACGATCTCGGGCAAGGAGCGGGCGGCTGCGGCCCGAGTCGCCCAGCCGACGCCGGAGGCGAAGGAGGCGGGCTGGAACGCGATCCTCGACCCGGCCACGCCCAACGAGACCTCGCGCGAGATCGCGTACTCGATCTTCCGGTTCGGCCAGGAGGACGTGCTGGCGCCCTACCTGGACAAGTTCCTCGCGGCGTCGGAGACGCTGGTCGACACGCTCGGGTTCCACAAGGCGTCCGTCGTGCTCGAGTACGGCTTCCCGAAGGTCCTCGCCTCGGAGGCCACGCTCGCCCGCATCGACGAGTGGCTCGCCGACAACAACGCGCCCAAGCAGGCGCAGCGCTACGTCGGGGAGGCGCGGGCCGAGATCGCCCGGGCTCTCGCCGCGCAGGCGTACGACGCCCGCTGAACGATCCGCCGGGGTGGCGCTCGTGCACGAGCGTCAGCCCGGCGTCAGGCGTGCAGGGTGTTCTGCGGCCGTGCGTGGTCGGCGAGCATCGCGACGCCGCGCTGCAGGCCGGCGAGCAGGTTGCCGTCGGCGAACTCCGACGACATGCTCAGCACCGCCAGCTCGACCTCGGCGTCGGTGAGGTGACGGCGTACGTCACCGCCGGTCACGACCTCGATGACGCGGCGGCTCGGGTCGACCAGGATCAGCACGCTGCGCGCGGGGGCGACGAGCCGGTTGTGCAGGCGCGTGGCCCAGGCGCGGGTGTCGTCGCCCTCGGCAGGCCCGACGTAGACGGAGAACTCGAAGCGGCAGGCCTGCTCGGCGAGGCGGATCGCCTTGTCGAGGGCCAGCCGGTCGGACTCGCTCAACAGCTCACCAGCGGCCACTGGCGCCACCCGCCCGCGAGTCGTCACTGTCCGGCGCCGGGAAGCTCGGCGACGCCCTGGCGAGGTCCGCCGATCCATTGGGCATCACCGGTGGAGTAGTCGGGCAGGAGCTTCTCGCCGCGGACCATCGCCGGTAGGTAGACCGCCAGCGCGATCAGGACGAACAGCAGCAGCGGGGCGCCCACCAGCAGCATGAGGGCGCTGCGGCCGTCGATGCTGGTGACCTCGGCCCAGCCCTCGGGCACGTCGGCGTGGGCGGGCGCGGCCGACAACGACAGTGCGACGGCGCTGGTCAGGGCGGCGGCGGCGCGCAGGACGCGACGGGACGGGCGCCGATGAGTGTGGGAGGGGCTGACGTGCGTGGTCACGAGCACAAGGGTATCGCCCATACTGGCCGGCATGCCTCACCCCCTCACTGCCCCGATCATCGACGTGACCGAGGTCTCCGGGAGCGAGACCCACCCCCTTCTCACCTGCTCGAGCGACGAGGACCTCTGCACCTGGGTCCTGGAGCAGACCGGCAACAGCCAGCTCGCCACCGCCACCGACTGGATCGTCGGAAAACCGTCTGCGCTCATCGGCCTGGTCCTCATCGCGCTCGCCGTGCGCTGGGTGCTCCACCGCATCATCGACCGCGTCGTCAGGCGGGCCGAGGTCGGCATGCTGCCCAACCGCGTCAGCCGGGCGATCACCGGCGGCCGGATGGGCGAGGCACTCAACCTGAGTGAGGACCCCGGCTACACCCGGCGCGTGCAACGTGCGGCGACCATGGGGTCGCTGCTCAAGAGCATCGTCACCGGCACCGTGTTCACCGTCGTCGCCCTGATGGCGATCTCCGAGCTTCGGCTACGACATCGCCCCCCTCATCGCGAGCGCCGGCATCCTCGGCGTGGCCCTCGGCTTCGGGTCGCAGACGCTGGTGAAGGACTTCCTCTCCGGGATCTTCATGATCTTCGAGGACCAGTACGGCGTCGGCGACGTGGTCGACCTCGGCGAGGCCTCCGGGACCGTCGAGGCGGTGAGCCTGCGCGTCACGCGCCTGCGCGACGTCAACGGCACGGTCTGGTACGTCCGCAACGGCGAGATCCTCCGCGTCGGCAACATGAGTCAGAACTGGGCGCGCACTGTGCTGGACGTGACGGTCGGCTACACCGAGGACCTGGTGAAGGTGCGCCGCGTGCTGGAGGAGGTCGCCCACGACCTCTGGGAGGACGAGGACTTCAAGGGCCTCGTCATCGAGGAGCCCGAGGTGTGGGGCGTGGAGTCCCTCGGCGTGGACGGCATCATCATGCGCGTCACCCTCAAGACAGCACCCATGGAGCAGTGGGGCGTGGCCCGGGCGATGCGCGAGCGGGTGAAGGCGCGCTTCGAGCACGAGGGCATCAACCTCGCCGTCGCCCAGCGGGTGGTCTGGCAGGAGAGCGCGCCGTCGGCGGCCTCGGCGGAGCCCACCGAGGGGGCGTGACCCCCCGACCGGGACAATGGGTTCGTGACCACCACGTTCTACGACGAGATCGGCGGCGCGGAGACGATCCGCGCGATCGTGCACCGCTTCTACGAGGGTGTGGCGGCGGACGAGGTGCTGCGACCCATGTACCCCGAGGAGGACCTCGGTCCGGCGGAGGAGCGGTTCGCCCTGTTCCTCATCCAGTACTGGGGCGGTCCCACGACCTACGGCGACACCCGCGGCCACCCGCGGCTGCGGATGCGGCACGGGCCGTTCCTGGTGACGCCCACCGCCGCACAGCACTGGCTGCGACACTTCCGGGCCGGTCTCGACTCGGTGGACCTGACGCCGGAGCAGGATGCCCGGTTCTGGGACTACGTCACCCACGCCGCGCAGTTCATGGTCAACTCCCCCGACCCGCTCCCGCCGACGCCCGCGGACGTGCTCTGACGGGTCACGCAGGGACGAGCGCGCGGAACTCCTCCGGCACCGGGGCCGGACGCCCGGTGTCGTTGGCGATGCAGACCCCGACGACGCGTGCCCGCGCCAGCACCTCGTCGCCGTCGCGCACCACCGACTCGAAGACGACCGACGTGCTGCCGACCCGCGACACCCACGTGCGGCAGTCGTACGGCTCGGGCCGGAACAGGATCGGCCGCCGGTAGTCCACGTCGGTCTGCGCGACGACCAGGTGGTAGCCGTCCCCCAGCTCGCGACCCTGGGCGACCATCAGCTGGATCCGGGCCTCCTGGAAGTACTCGAAGTACTTCACGTTGTTGACGTGACCGTAGACGTCGACGTCACTGAAGCGCACGTG
Organism: uncultured Actinomycetota bacterium; assembly: GCA_963740115.1. Classification (GTDB taxonomy): domain Bacteria; phylum Actinomycetota; class Actinomycetes; order Propionibacteriales; family Nocardioidaceae; genus Nocardioides. Next base: position 428,468 of record CAVUCQ010000003.1, read on the forward strand.
CACCCGGTACGTCCCGCCCGGCACGTCGACGACGTCCGGCGCCGGGGCCGGGCGTACGGGCTCGTCCGGCTCGAGCAGCCGCGACAGCGCCGTCCGCTCCTCCTCGTGGAGACGGCGCGGCCGCTCGGTGGCGAAGACGTAGGGCGTCAGCACGGTGCGGGCCCGCAGGTGGACCGTGCGCTCCCCGGCCTCGTCCTCGGCGAAGATCTCGTAGGCCATCGTGAAGCTCGCCGCGCGGATCTCCGTGACCCAGCACTCGATGGCGACCGGCTCGAAGCCGAAGGTGAGCGAGGAGACGTAGGTGACCTCGTGGCGGACCACGACGACACCCTCCGCCAGGTCCTCCGCACGACTGTCGGGCGCGTGCGTGCGGAACATGTCGACCCGCGCCTCCTGGAGGTAGTCGACGTAGGTGACGTTGTTGACGTGGCCGAGCAGGTCGAGGTCGGCCCACCTCAGCGGACAGCGGTAGAGATGGCGCACCACCTGATCGTCGCAGACGACGCGCGCCGACGGGTCGGGGCAGGCATGAGGAAGGCCACAGGGGCGGTCGTTCCGTGCCCCCGAGAGGCGCACTAGGGTGCCGGAAGACCGTGCACCCCTTCGAGCCACCGGAGTTCTCCATGCCCGAGGCAGTCATCGTTTCCGCAGCGCGCTCCCCCATCGGCCGCGCCAACAAGGGCTCGCTCAAGGACTTCCGTCCCGACGACCTGACCGCCCTCGTCGTGCAGGCCGCCCTCGACAAGATCCCGGACCTCGACCCCAGCACCATCGAGGACCTGCTCCTCGGGTGCGGGCTCCCCGGTGGCGAGTCGGGCAACAACATGGCGCGGGTCGTCACGACGCTGCTCGGCCTCGAGGTCCCGGGCGCCACGGTGACCCGCTACTGCTCCTCGTCGGTGCAGACCACACGGATGGCGTTCCACGCCATCAAGGCCGGCGAGGGCGACATCTTCGTGTCCGCCGGCGTCGAGACGGTCTCCCGGTTCGCGAAGGGCACCTCCGACCACATCCCCGGCACGCGCAACCCGCTCTTCGAGGAGGCCGGCGCCCGCACCGACGCCTACGCCAAGGGCGGCCAGGACTGGCACGACCCGCGCGAGGACGGCCAGCTCCCCGACATCTACATCGCGATGGGCCAGACCGCCGAGAACGTCGCCCGGCTCCGCGGCCTGGACCGCAAGGAGCTCGACGAGTTCGCCGTCCGCTCCCAGAACCTCGCCGAGAAGGCGATCGCCGACGGCTTCTGGGCCCGCGAGATCACGCCCGTCACCACGCCCGACGGCACGGTCGTCTCCACCGACGACGGTCCTCGGGCCGGGGTCACCTACGAGGCGATCTCGGCCCTCGACCCGGTGTTCCGCCCCGACGGCGTGGTCACCGCCGGCAACTGCTGCGCCCTCAACGACGGCGCCGCCGCGGTCGTGGTGATGTCCGACACGAAGGCCGCCGAGCTCGGCCTCAGGCCGCTCGCGCGGATCGTGTCCACCGGCGTGTCCGGCCTGTCTCCCGAGATCATGGGCCTCGGCCCGGTCGAGGCGACCCGCAACGCCCTGGCGTACGCCGGCATGAGCATCGGCGACATCGACCTGGTCGAGATCAACGAGGCCTTCGCCGCCCAGGTCGTGCCGTCCTACCAGGACCTCGGCATCGACATCGACCGTCTCAACGTCAACGGCGGGGCCATCGCGGTCGGACACCCGTTCGGCATGACCGGCGCCCGCCTGCAGAACACGATGCTCAACAGCCTCGACTGGCACGACAAGTCCACCGGGCTCATCACCATGTGCGTGGGTGGCGGGCAGGGCATGGCGATGATCCTCGAGCGCATGGCCTGAGCCGAATCGGGCGTCGGGCCCACTAGGCTTCAGTCATGACCGGGACGGGTGAAGCGCGCTGGCTCGACGACACCCAGCAGCACTCCTGGCGTGCCCTCATGATGGGCATGACGCTGCTGCTGGAGCGCCTCGACGACGACCTGCGCCGCGAGTATGGCATGTCGCTCACCGAGTACGAGGTCATGGTGCGCCTCTCCGAGCGACCCGGGCGCGCGATGCGGATGGCCCAGCTCGCCGACGCGATGGCCCACTCGCGCAGCCGGGTGACCCACACGGTCGCGCGGATGGAGGCAGCCGGCTACATCACGCGCGGAACGACCCCCGAGGACGGGCGCGGAGTGGTCGCGACCATGACCGAGACGGGCTACGAGCTGCTGGTCCGCGCGGCGCCGTGCCACGTCGAGAGCGTCCGCCGCAACCTGGTCGACCTCGTCGCCGAGGCTGACTTCGCCGCCGTGGGACGGGTCTTCGACCGGGTCGCCGACCACCTCGTCACGCGGCACCCCGAGAGCGAGATCCGCTGACCCGACAGCGAAACCTCGCCTCAGTCGCGGGTGAGGCGCCGGTGGGTGACGCGGTGCGGTCGCGCGGCCTCGATGCCGAGGCGCTCGATCTTGTTCTCCTCGTAGGCCGCGAAGTTGCCCTCGAACCAGAACCACTTCGCCGGGTCCTCGTCGTCGCCCTCCCAGGCGAGGATGTGGGTGGCGACGCGGTCGAGGAACCACCGGTCGTGGGACGTGACCACGGCGCAGCCGGGGAAGTCGAGCAAGGCGTCCTCGAGGGACGACAGGGTCTCGACGTCGAGGTCGTTGGTGGGCTCGTCGAGGAGCAGCATGTTGCCGCCCATCTTGAGCGTCAGCGCGAGGTTGAGGCGGTTGCGCTCACCACCGGAGAGCACGCCGGCCTTCTTCTGCTGGTCGGGGCCCTTGAAGCCGAACGACGCGACGTAGGCGCGGCTGTTCATCTCGAAGTTGGCGACCTTGATGAAGTCGAGCCCGTCGGAGACGACCTCCCAGACGTTCTTGGTGGGGTCGATGCCGCCGCGGCTCTGGTCGACGTAGGAGATCTTGACCGTCTGGCCGACCTTGAGCTCGCCCGCGTCAGGCTTCTCCTCCCCCGTGATCATCCGGAAGAGCGTCGTCTTGCCGACGCCGTTGGGCCCGATCACGCCGACGATGCCGGCGCGCGGAAGCTTGAACGAGACGTCGTGCATGAGGGTGCGGTCCTCGAAGCCCTTGGCGAGCCCGTCGGCCTCGAGGACGACGTCGCCGAGGCGCGGACCGGCCGGGATGTTGATCTCGGACGTGTCGATCTTGCGCATCCGGTCGGCCTCGGCCGCCATCTCCTCGTAGCGCGCGAGACGTGACCTGCTCTTCGTCTGGCGGGCCTTGGCGTTGGAGCGGACCCACTCGAGCTCGCGCTCGAGGACCTTGGCGCGCTTGGCGTCCTTCTGGCCCTCGATCTTGAGCCGGTCCTTCTTGGTCTCGAGGTACGTCGTGTAGTTGCCCTCGTAGGGGTGCGCCTTGCCGCGGTCGAGCTCCAGGATCCACTGCGCGACGTTGTCGAGGAAGTAGCGGTCGTGGGTCACGGCCAGGACGGCGCCGGGGTAGCCGGCCAGGTGACCCTCGAGCCACTGCACCGACTCGGCGTCGAGGTGGTTGGTGGGCTCGTCGAGGAGCAGCAGGTCGGGCTGCTGGAGGAGCAGCTTGCAGAGCGCCACGCGGCGGCGCTCACCACCGGAGAGGTTGTCCACGAGGACGTCCGGCGGGGGGCAGCGCAGCGCGTCCATGGCCTGGTCGAGGCGGCTGTCGAGGTCCCACGCGTTGGCGTTGTCGAGCTCGGTCTGGAGGTCGCCCGTCTCCTGCATGAGCGCGTCCTGGTCGGCGTCGGGCTCGCCCATCTCCATGTACGCCTCCTCGAGGCGCTTCATCTTCCCCTTGAGCTCGCCGACGGCCTCCTCGACGTTCTCGAGGACCGTCTTCCCCTCGCTCAGCGGCGGCTCCTGCTGCAGCATCCCGACCGTCGCGCCGGGGTCGAGGATCGCGTCACCGTTGTTGGCGTGGTCGAGCTGCGCCATGATCTTGAGGAGCGAGGACTTGCCCGTGCCGTTGGGCCCCACGACGCCGATCTTGGCGCCGTGGAGGAACGACAGGGTGACGTTGTCGAGGACAACCTTGTCACCGTGGGCCTTGCGCACGTTGCGCAGTGTGAAGACGTACTCAGCCATGCGGCCGAGCCTACGGGGAACCGCACCCGCGCCGACAATCGCGCCTCAGGCGGCCTCGGCTGCCTGGGCCGTGGGCGCCTCGACGACCGGTGCGGCCGCGACCACCTCCGGCTTGGCGAACGTCGTCGTGCCGTGGGAGAGGTCGTGCCCCACGGCGCTGGCCACCACCTCGTAGGAGGTCTGGGGCTTGCCCTCGCGCTCCCACACGTCGGCGACGAGCCGGCCGTGGACGACGACCGGGTCGCCGCTGTGGAGCGAGGCGGCCACGTGGCGGGCCAGCCGGTTCCACACCTTGACGGTGTGCCACGACGTGGTGCCCTTGACCCACTCCCCGTCGCGGTAGCGGGTCGGGGTGCACGCGACGCGGAACGAGGCGACCTGGCGGCCCTCGGCGACCTCGCGCAGCGTGACGTCGCCGCCGATCCAGCCGGTCAGGGTGATCTGGGTGTCGTGCATCGGGATGCCTCCTGGTGTCCGGCGGCGGTGGTTCCGCCGCGATGACCCAAGGCTCGGCAACCCGACCGACAACCGAGGTCCGCCGGACGAGCGGCTGTGCATGACCCGTGGCCGGCCTCCTCTGTGGACGCCCAGCGGCCCGCGACGCCTCAGCGCAGCGCGGCGGAGAGCCCCTCGCGGACCTCCGAGTAGGAGACCAGCTCGGCCTGGATCGGCTCGACCACCACCTCGGCGGAGACCGCCGAGATCGCGTCGCGGAGGCGCTTGTCGGCCGTCCGCGCCCGCGCCCTCGCGGTCAGCGCGACCAGCCAGCGGCAGACCAGCGCCAGGAGCACGCCGAGCGCCACTCCCCCGAGCAGGAGCAGGGTCGGGAGGGGGAAGCCCCACACCTCCGGGGTCGGCGGCTCGGGGAGGCGGGCGTAGGAGCCGAAGGCCAGCAGCGCCAGCCAGCCGGCACCGACGAGCGCGGAGACGATCAGGACGTACTGGAGGACGCGGACCAGTCCGGCCCAGACCGGGATCCTGTCGGCGCCCAGGTCGGTGGAGGCCACGGCCCGGTCGAGGCGGTCGTTGAGGTCGGGCAGTCGCGACACCGACGCCGCGCGCACGGCGTGGGCCCACGAGGGGGCCATCCCCTCGCCGACCTGGTCGGCGAGGGAGCGCACCTCCGTGTCCACGCGGGCGCTCTGGACCCCGGTGGCCTTCGGCACCGAGGTCCGGGCGGCGCCCGTGAGCTCCTTGCCGGAGGCACCGAGGTCGAGGTGCAGCCGCTTGAGCGGGTCGGGCTTGAGCCGGGAGAACCAGGCCGTCACCGGCCACCCGGTGGCGCGGTTGGCGCGCAGCCGGGTCGAGTCGGCGACCGCCTTGACGACCGTCGGCACCCCGGCCGCGTCGGCGAACGCGTCGTCGAGGGCGGCGATGCGCTCCTTCGACAGGGTCGGCGGCTTGCCGCTGCCGGTCGCCTCCTGCAGCCGCTGGGCGGCCGACCTCACGTCGGCCTCGAGCCGGGAGCGGGTCACCTTCTTCTCCGCGACACGCTTGGCGATCATCGCCCGCAGCTCGTCGATGCCCCAACCGTGCCGCGCGCTGACCGCCAGCACCGGCACCCCGGGGAGGCCGTCGAGCTCGAGCAGGCGGCGTACGTCATCGACCATCGACGCGCGACGGTCCTCGGGCACCGTGTCGATGTGGTTGAGCACGACCAGCATCACGTCGCGATGGCCCGCCAGCGGCTTGAGGAACCGGTCGTGGATCGCGGCGTCGGCGTACTTCTGCGGGTCGAGCACCCACACCAGCATGTCGGCGAGCTGCACGAGCCGGTCGACCTCGAGGTGGTGGGACACCTCGGTGGAGTCGTGGTCGGGGAGGTCGAGCAGCACGACGCCGCGCATCTCGACGTCCTCATCTGCCTTGGACAGCATCGAGTCGCGGGTGACCTGGTGGCGGGCCGGGATGCCGAGCCACTCGAGCAGCTCCTCGGCGCCCTCCTTGCCCCACACGCACGCCGTGGCCCACGAGGTGGTGGGACGACGTACGCCGACGGCGGAGAGCTCGAGCCCGGCCAGCGCGTTGAAGGTGGACGACTTCCCGGAGCCGGTCGCGCCGGCGAGGGCGACCACGGTGTGGTCGGCCGACAGCTTGAGCCGTCCGGCGGCGCGGGCCGCGACGGTGGTGGCGTCGTCGACGATCGTGTCGTCGACCCGTCCGCGCGCCGCGATCGCAGCCCTCTCGAGGCCGTCGACGCGGGCGCCGATGTCAGAGCTCCTGGTGACCAGCTTCTTGGCCCCTTCGAGCAACGACGTCATGACTCCCTCACCGGACTGGGTGGACTGCTTCACCCCAACCCTAGGGGGCGGTGTCGCCGCCCTCCGACACCCCGGGGGGTCGGCTCGCCGCGTAGCGCAGGTCGTCGACCTTGCGGGCCGCGGACCGCAGCCGGTCCGGCACCTCGGGCGCGACCTCGAGGCTGTCGAGCAGGTCGGTGTAGCGGCGCCGCTCGGAGTCGAGCAGGTCGCTGACGGACGCCTCCAGCTGGCGACGCGCCCGATCGGCGAGGGACCGGACGGCCTGGTCGCCGAAGACCGCTTCGAGGAGCTTCTGGCCCAGCAGCGCCGATCCGCCCGCGATACCGGCCTCGGCACCGGTGACCCCCGCCGTGTGCGCGAAGACCACCACCATGAGCGCGACGGACAGGCCGTTGACGCCGAAGGCCAGGAATCGTGCGGTGGACCGCTTGTCGGCGCCCTCGGTGCGGACCATGTCGAGCACGTCGGACTGCCAGTCCCGCACCGCCCGCTCGGCCCTGCGCCGGAAGTCCCGCGAGGCCCGCCCCAGGTCCTCACCCGCGTCGCGCAGCAGGATCTGGCCGGCCGCGGTGCCTCGCCACGAGGCCTCGGCGCGCTCCGCGGCCGCCTCGGCGTGCTCGAGGACGAGCGTCTCGAGGCCCGACTCGACCGCGACGGTGACCCGCTCGGCCTGCTGCGGCTTGCCCTTGATGGCGTTGACGACGCGGTCGCGGAGCCAGCCGACGCGCGTCTCCAGCGACTTGAGCAGCTCGCCGGTGCCGACGAACTCCTGCCAGCGCGCGAGCACCTCACCGCGCAGCAGCGTGCCGTCCGCCGATGCCTCGCTGATCGCGGCCACGGCCCGGTCGTAGGCGTCGTTGGCGTCCTCGCGCAGGCGGCGTACGGCGTCGGTCTGCTCGGTCGCCGCGTCGGCCACCGTGTGCGTGCGGCGGGCGAGCGTGCGCACGGCGCCGTCGAGGGTCTGCTGCACGACGGCCGCACGGGCGTCCTGGTCGTCGGCCAGCGCCTGGAGCCACTGCCGGATCTCGATCACCGACGACGAGGGGAGCAGCCCCATCTCGGAGACCTCGCCCTCCTCGACGGTGAAGAGCGGGGAGTCCTTGAGGCCGCGGCTGGCCAGCATCCGGGCCAGGTGGGTGGAGATGGTCTCCACGGCGTCGGCGGGCGTGCGGTCCAGCACGATCGCCACGGCGGCCGAGCGCTCCGCTGCCTTGCGCAGGAAGTTCCACGGCACCTGGTCGGCGTAGCGGGCGGCCGAGGTGACGAAGAGCCACAGGTCGGCGGCCGCGAGCAGCTGCGCGGCCAGCACCCGGTTGCGCTCCTCGACCGAGTCGATGTCGGGAGCGTCGAGGATCGCGAGCCCGGGCGTCATCGCCGGCGACGCCACCAGCTGCAGCGCCTCGGGGTCGTTGGTCTGGCGGCTGACCCGCTCGAGCTCGGGCAGCAGCCGGTCCTGGCCGAACCACTTCGCGTCGTCGGGGTGGTGCACCAGGACGGGCGAGCGGGTGGTCGGCCGCAGCACCCCGGGAGTGGTGACCCGGGTGCCGACGAGGGAGTTGACGAGCGTCGACTTGCCCGCGCCGGTCGACCCGCCGACCACCGCGAGCAGCGGTGCGTCGAGCGTCATCAGCCGCGGGATGACGTAGTCCTCGAGCTGGTCCACCATCTCGGTGCGGGCGGCGCGCTGCTCCTCCGCGCCCGGCAGCTCCAGGGGCAGCCGGGCTTCCTGCAGAGCACCCCGCATCCGCACCAGTGCGGTCACCATCGCGGTCGTCGTGTCAGGCGTACGACGGCCCGGGGCCGCCTGGTCCGCCTGGTCCGGCTCGTGCTCGGTCATCGGGTCGGCACCACCTGTCCGGGGAAGGAGATGTAGGGGCGGATCTCGCGCAGCCGCTCGACGTGCTCCTGGCCCCGGGCGGCGAAGTCGTCGGGTGCAGTGCCACGGAGGTAGCGGTGGTGCAGGTAGCCGAGCTCGACGGCCGCCGCCTGGTAGGCGCGCATGCCGCGCTCGGCCTGCGGGCCGCCGTGGTCGCGGGCCCAGCGTCGCGCGTGGCGGCGGGCCCTGAGGTCGACCAGCCACGGGATGTCGGTCGCTGGCAGCAGCCCGCGGTCGGCCGCGTCACGGAGGGCGAGCGTGAGCAGCGGCCCCTCGGAGCGGTGGCGGTAGACGGCGAAGGCCACGACGGCGAGGAAGGCGGGGAGCATGAGGGTGCCGTAGACGACGAAGAAGTGGGCGGTGCCCGACAAGGTCGAGGCGTTCCAGAGACCGTGCAGCAGTGCGGCCATCGCGAATCCCGCCACCGGGGCGAGGAACCGCACCTCGGGGCGGCGCGACGCGATGGCGATGCCGACGCCGATGCCGGTGAAGACGGTGAACAAGGGGTGCGCGAAGGGGCTGACCAGGCACCGCAGGACGAAGGTGCCGGTCAGTGCGGTGGTGCCGCCGGGTCCGAGGCCGTCCGTCCCGTCGTAGGCAGCCGCGAGGTAGAGGATGTTCTCGGTGAAGGCGAACCCGATGCCGACCATGCCGGCGTAGACGATGCCGTCCAGCACGCCGTCGAGCTCATGGCGTCGCCACCACAGGAGCAGCAGGAGGAAGGCACCCTTGGTGGCCTCCTCGCTCACCGGCGCCAGGACCGCGAGGCTGTCGCGTTCATCGGCCCCGCCCGCGAGGCCGATGCCCTGGAAGAGCAGGGCCGCTGCAGTCGCGACGAAGGCACCCCAGAGCAGGCCGGCGACCAGCAGGTTGCGCGGCTCGGGCTCGTAGCGGTCGAGCCACATGAAGCAGCCGACCAACGGACCGACCGGCAGGGCTGCGAGGACGGCCGCGAGGGCCAGCGATCCGGGCGCACCGGAGAGGCTGACGACGAGGGCCATGACGAGTCCGCCGACCAGCACCAGGAACCCCACCACGACGGTGAACGCGACACTGTCGCGACGGCCTCGGTGCATGCCTCGACCCTAACGGAGCGCCGCCCTCGATCACGGGTGCCGCACCCCTACGGGCGGGACGCCACGGCCCGCGTGCGGCACGCGTTCGTCGTACAGTGACCGGGTGAGCGAGCCGACTGCCGAGAACCCCGCCGAGAACCTTGCCGACACCGCCGCCGGGGGTGGCGACGAGCCCAGGACCGAGTCGCACGACCCGGCCGTTCCGGCCGCCTATGCGGCCTTCATGCGCGAGGGCTGGGGCAACCGCGACCTCGAGCTCGCGCGCCACCCCGTCGCCGACTGGGCCGCGGCACGCCGCGCGAAGCTGGCCGAGGCCTTCCCCGGTGAGCGGCTGGTGCTGCCCGCAGGCACCTACAAGGTGCGCGCCAACGACACCGACTACCGCTTCCGTCCCGACACCGCGCACGCCTACTTCTCCGGCAACCAGACCTCCGACGCCGTGCTCGTGATCGAGGACGGCGAGTCGGTGCTCTACGCGCGGCCCCGCTCCGAGCGCGACACCGACGAGTTCTTCCGCGACCGCCAGTACGGCGAGCTGTGGGCCGGCCGCCGTCCGTCGGCGCAGGAGATCTCGGACTCGCTCGGGATCGAGGTCCGCCACGTCAAGGACCTGCCGTCCTTCGACGACGACCGCAAGACCCGCGACGTGACCAGTGACGAGGACCTGGCGCGCGTCGCCGACGAGCTGCGGCTCGTCAAGGACGAGTGGGAGGTCGGCGAGCTGCAGGAGGCCTGTGACATCACCACCCTCGGCTTCGAGGACTCCGTCCGGGAGTGGGACCGCGTGCTGGAGTTCGGCGAGCGCTGGATCGAGGGCACCTTCTTCCGGCGCGCCCGCGCGATGGGCAACGACATCGGCTACGACTCGATCTGCGCCGGCGGTTCGCACGCCACCACGCTGCACTGGATCGACAACACCGGCTCCATCGAGCCCGGCAAGCTGGTGCTGCTCGACATGGGCGTGGAGGGCCACAACCTCTACACCGCCGACGTGACCCGCACCCTGCCCGTCGACGGCACGTTCACGCCGCTGCAGCGCGACCTCTACGACCTGGTCTTCAAGGCGCAGCAGGCCGGCATCGAGGCCGTCCGCCCCGGCGTCGCCTTCCTCGCCGCCCACCACGCCGCGATGGAGGTGCTGGCCCACGGGCTCGAGGACATGGGGCTGCTGCCAGTGACGGCGCAGGAGGCCCTCGACCCGGAGTCGAAGGTCTACGCCCGCTGGACCCTCCACGGCACGTCGCACATGCTCGGCATGGACGTGCACGACTGCGGCCGGGCCTCGGTCGACATCTACCCCAAGGGCGACCTCGCGGAGGGCATGGTCCTCACCGTCGAGCCGGGCCTCTACTTCCAGGAGGACGACCTCCTCGTCCCCGAGGAGCTGCGGGGCATCGGCATCCGCATCGAGGACGACATCCTCGTCACCGCAGACGGCCGGACCAACCTCTCGGCCTCCCTCCCCCGCACGTCGGCCGACGTCGAGGCGTGGATGGGCTCCCGCCTCGGTGGTTGAGGTGCGAGGAGCGTCAGCGACGAGCCTCGAGATCGACTGCCACCACTACGACGCCTTCCGCTGCCGCTCCTGCACCCTGCTGGAGGTCCCGCGCGCACGACAGCTGTCCGACAAGGAGCAGCACGCGCGGTCCCTGGTCGGTGCGCCGGTCTGGCTGCCGACCGTCGCCGGGGTCGGGTCCGGCTTCCGCAACAAGGCCAAGATGGCGGTCGGCGGCACCGTCGAGGCGCCGACCCTGGGGATCCTGGACCGCGACACGCTCGCCGGGATCGACCTGCGTGACTGCGGCCTGCACTCCCCCGGCCTCACCGCGGCCCTGGACCGCGTCGCCGACTGGATCCGCGACACCGGCCTGCCGCCGTACGACGTCGCGGCGCGCACCGGCGAGCTCAAGCACGTCCTGCTGACCGAGTCGCCCGACGGCGAGCTGCTGCTCCGGCTGGTGGTGCGGTCGACGGCGACGGAGTCGCGGATCCGCTCCCGCCTCCCGGCACTGCTCGCCGCTGTCCCCGGGCTGCGGGTCGTGACGATCAACGTGCAGCCCGAGCACAAGGCCGTGCTGGAGGGCGAGCGCGAGATCGTGCTGACCGGCGAGTCGGTGCTGCCGATGCGGCTGGCGACCGGGGTGACCCTGCGGCTGGGCCCCAAGGCGTTCTTCCAGACCAACACCTTCGTCGCCGAGGCGCTCTACGACCAGGCACGGACGTGGGTCGACGACCTGTCCACCTCGACCGGCGTGCGCAGCGTGTGGGACCTCTACTGCGGCGTCGGCGGCTTCGCGCTGCACCTGGCTGCGCCCGGCCGCGAGGTGCTCGGCGTCGAGGTGTCGGCCGACGCGGTCGCCGCGGCTCGGGCCACAGCCGACGAGCTGGGCGTGGACGCTGCGTTCGTCGCCGCGGACGCGACCGCGTACGCCCTCGCCGCGGACGTCGTGCCCGACGTCGTGGTCGTCAACCCGCCCCGGCGCGGGATCGGCGCCGAGCTGGCCGGCTGGCTGGAGGGCTCCGGCGTCGGCCACGTCGTCTACTCGTCGTGCAACGCCGAGTCGCTGGCGCGCGACCTGTCCCTCATGCCGTCGCTGCAGCCGGTGGAGGCGCGGGTGCTCGACATGTTCCCGCACACCACGCACTACGAGGTGCTGGTGCTGCTCGCGCGGTGAGGGTCAGCCGCGCCGGACCTTCGGCCCCTTGCCGATGCTGTTCTCACGGATGCTGCCGCGGTGGCCGTCGTCAGCGAACAGGATGATGGTGCTCGGATCTCCGGGTTCGCCTCGGGGCTGGCCGTGGCGCGGACGCCGAGCTGCACCCACCGCGGCGCCTCGAGGCAGGAGGTGGGCACGGAGAGCGAGACGAGGTCTGCTGCGCCGTCGTAGCTCACTCGCAGACCACGACACTCGAACGCCGTGTCACCGCGGTCCGACACCTCCACCGTCGCCCGCGAGGCCGACATGCGCTCGGCGATGACGTCGAAGGTGAGTCGCGGGGTCCCAACCCGCACGAGCGTGGTGTGCCGAGGTCGCACCTGCAGGTCGCGAAAGTGCACCGTGACGCTCAGCCGGCGGTGGCCGAGGGCCGCGACGGTCCGGGTGATGTCGACCGCGGCCTCCTGCGGCGCCGGGACGAACTGCGCCTGCTGGTCGAAGGTGAAGGCCCGGGCATCACCCGGTGCGTCAACCGTCACGACCTTGTCGGCCGAGCGGGGCTCCGGGTCAGCCGCGGTGGATCCTCGGTCCCGTGCCGACGCTGTTCAGGCGCACTGTGTCGCGGTGGCCGTCGTCGACGGTGGAGGCGAGGACCGCGGGGTCGGTCATGGGGAGCGGGGCGAAGGCAGTGACGCCCAGCCGGACCCAACGGGGCGACGAGAGGCACGCGGTGGGCACGGACACCGTGACCACGTCCGCGCCGGCGTCGAACCGTGCCCGCAGGGCGCGACAGTCGATCTGCTGTCCCCGTTGCGTGAGCGTCGTGCGCGTCCGCCTTCCCTTCGCCCGCACGTCGAGGCGGAACGAGCCGGCCGGGGTCCGGACGACGAAGCGCGTCGAGTGATCCCGCACGCCCGCCAGGTCGAGGAAGTGGACCGCGATGCTCAGTCGCCTCTCCCCGTGCGCGCCGACGGTGCGGACGATGTCCGCCGGTGACGGGTCGGGCGTCGGGGGAAGCTCGGCGTCCTCCTCCGCGAGCCAGCCGACGACGTCTGCGTCGCCCGCAGCGTCGTGGGTCACGACCTTCTCGGCATGGGCGGAGGTGGGAAGGAGCAGAACAGCGGGCAGGACCGCGACGATCAGGGGCGCGAGGCGGTGGGACATGGGGAGCTCCGGTCTCTGTGCGGCTTACAAGATCCTATGAGGCACGGATCGAGTGACGTCCGGGGCGTGCGTCGTCAGCCGCGGTGGATGCGCGGTCCCTTCTTGATGGTGCTCTCGCGGATCGTGCCGTCGCGGTGCCCGTCGTCGGCGAAGGCAGCAATCATCTCCGGGGAGGAAGCGTCCTCGGCCACCGCGACTGCACCCACGCCGACCTGGACCCATCGAGGAGCGCCGAGGCACGACGTGGCAACTGAAGTCGTCACCGTGTCGCTGGCCAGGTCCACCTTGGCCTTGAGGCCACGGCAGTCCACCGACGCACGGCCCTTCTCCAGGCTGGCGATCGGCTTGCCGCCGAGTCGCTCGACGGCGAGGTCGAAATTGCCCTTGGGAGTGACCACCCGGACGACCGTGAAGTGGAAGGGGTCCCGCTCGAGGGCGCGGAACCGCACGGTGATCCGCAGCCGTCGATTCCCGTGGTCGACCGCCGTGCGGACGATGTCGACCCCGGCCTGGTCAGGAGCCGGGAGGAGCTGCGACGAGCCGTCCGGCAGCTCCGCGTAGCTGACGACGTCACCGACCGCGTCCTCGGTCACCACCTTCTCCGCGTGGGCGGCGGGCACCGTCAGGAGGACGGCGGGGACGACGAATGCGGCGACGCGCGCGGCGAGGTGACGAGACATGCGGCGAACCCTAGGGAGCCGACGCCGCACGTGTGACCGGAACCATGGAATCCGTCGCGCGCGCAACCTCGACCGGATGCCGTCGCTGCAGCCGGTCGAGGCGCGCGTGCTCGACATGTTTCCGCACACCACCCACTACGAGGTGCTGGTGCAGCTGTCGCGCTAGCGGTGCTTGTGCCCGTGGCGGTGCGCGGTCCTCCCTCGGCCGACGGGCTCGAAGTAGTTCGCCACCGCGAGGTCCGCGACGTTCCACCCCAAGGTCTGGGCCTGCTCGTCGGCCGTCCGGTAGTGGAGGCCGGCCCAGATGCGAGCCTCGGTCACCTCGGCGATGGCCTGCGAAAAGCTGCCGAACGCCCGCACCCGGGGATCGGCCGGGAGGGGGGCCAGCAACGTGGAGGTGCTGGTGATCTGGAAGCCACCCGGGATGGTGTCGCCGAAGAACCCCTGAAGGATCCGCGTGTGCGCGCCGTCCAGGCACAGGTGGCCGGACGGGTGGTCGGGATAGGGCGCCGCGATCAGCGGTAGCCAACCAGCTTGCGCGACCGTCGCCGGGTTCCCGTCCTCCGCCGCGCGTGGAATGGCGTTCCACGGCCGCCAGAAGTCCCAGTAGTACTTGTCGTTCCAGCAGTTGATCGCCGCGTCGGCACCACTCAGGTTCGTCATCGCGAGGAGGCGAGCGGTGTCCATGGCGTCGAGGTCGCTGCGGCCGGCGAGGTCGCGGGCGACCTCGTTCCAGCTACGGACCGGCGTGCTCTGCCACCACCTGGCGATGTAGGTCTGGGTGGGCGTCCGCACCGTGCTGTTCACCGCACCGATCGCCTTGACCTCGTTGAAGTCCCGCACCCACGTGTCGCTGGACATCGCGACCGGCCCGGCCGTGCGGAACTGCGAGGAGGACTCCATGAGGAACGGATCGACCGCGCCCACCCACGGAGTGGGGTCGAGGATCTGTGCGCCGGCAGCGTTCAGCTGTGGCCACCAGTGCCCGGCAGCCGTGTTCGGCACCCACTGGGACGGACCGAAGCGGCCGTCGTCGGCGCGAGCCGCGATCATCGCCGCGGCTGCTGCCTCTCCTGCCGCGACTCCCTGGCGCTCGAACGGACCGTCGGGGACCGCCTCCAACGCGGTCCGGTAGCGCGTCGCGAGCGTGTCCAGCAGCGTCGTCCGGTCGGTGGGCAGGATGTTCGGCACGGTCGAGACGAGATGACGGAGGACGCCGTACGCCGCAGCGGCGACCGCCGCATCCTTCGAGGCGCGGGCGGAGAACCGACGATCCAGGAGGTAGGGCCGGTAGTGCTTGGGCTCGGTCGCGTTCACTGCGTCGTAGACGGCGCCCTGGACCATCGCCACGTGGATCTGGGCGGCGGGTGGGGCTCCTCCGGCGTTGCCCGGAAGCCCGTTCAGGGTGTCAACGGCGATCACGTTCCACGCGAGCACTGCGGTCCCGGCGCTGGCCCATGCGGACTGCTTGGCGGCGGGCGCCTGCCTGCGTGCCTCGCCGTTGGCGGGCCCGGGCACGGTCCCCAGCACGAGCACGATCGTCATGGCAGACAGCATCGACAGGATGCTCTTGAATCTCATCGCTCCTCCTCGGGTCTGCGAGGACGCGTGCCACCACTCAGACGACCTCGAGTGAAAGTTCGGCCCACCTAGTCAACGCCCGCACCAGGGCGGCGGCAACACCGCCCATTGGTGGTCTAGGCAGCAGCAGGACGGGGTGTGACGCGAACCACGGAATCCGCGGCGCACACACCCGGTTGGGCCGGACGTGCGCGCTCCCACTGCCCCGACGACCGTCGGAGACCTGCTGACGCAGCGTCGCGCCGTCGACCTCGCTCGCACCGAGAGTGCGCTCTGTCGCCTCCGACGCGCCGTCCACTGACTCCTGTTCCGCGTCCTCCCGCACCGCTCTCGTAGGTGCGGACTCGAAAGGTTCCCTCCTTCACCATGTCCTCTTCTGTTCCGCATACGGAGAAGCGCTCCCGCTTCACCCTTCCCTCGTTCGGCGTCCAGGTCCTGATCGGTCTCGTGCTCGGCGTGGTCCTCGGGCTCGTCGCTCGCAGCATGGGCGCCGACGGCGTCGACGCCACCACGGGCGAGGTCGACCCCAACTGGCTCACCGAGACCCTGAGCACCATCGGTGGCACGTTCGTCACGCTGCTGCGCGCCGTGGTCCCGCCGCTGGTCTTCCTCGCGATCGTCGCCTCGATCGCCAACCTCCGCGACGTCACCGGCGCGGCGCGACTCGCGTGGAAGACACTGACCTGGTTCGCCGTCACCGCGCTGATCGCGGTGAGCATCGGCATCGTGCTCGGCCTGGTCCTGCAGCCCGGCGACCACACGAGCGTCACCTCCGACGCGGCGAGCGCCCCGTCCTCGACGGGCTCGTGGGTCGACTTCCTCACCGGCCTGGTGCCCGCCAACGTGCTGGGTCTGCAGGGCTCCACGGGCGACGACGGCAGCGTGTCGATGTCGTTCAACGTCCTGCAGCTGCTCGTCGTGGCGATCGCCACGGGCATCGCCACCCTCAAGGTCGGCGAGGCCGCCGACCCGTTCCTGACCTTCGTCCGCTCGGCACTGGCCATCGTGCAGAAGGTCCTCTGGTGGATCATCCTGCTCGCGCCCGTCGCCACCGTGGGCCTGCTCGGCAACGCGGTCGCCAGCTACGGCTGGGACGCCCTCGGCTCCCTCGGGACCTTCACCGTGGCGGTCTACGCCGGCCTGGCCCTGGTGCTGCTGGGGGTCTACCCGGTCCTGCTGCGGCTCAACGGCCTCTCGGTGAAGCAGTTCTTCTCCGGCGCGTGGCCGGCGATCTCGCTGGCCTTCGTGTCCCGGTCGTCCGTCGGGACGATGCCCGTGACCGAGTCGGTCACCGAGCGCAACCTCGGCGTGCCGCGCGCCTACGCCTCCTTCGCCGTGCCGCTCGGTGCGACCACCAAGATGGACGGCTGCGCCTCCATCTATCCCGCGATCTCGGCGATCTTCGTCGCGCAGTTCTTCGGCCTCGACCTCTCGGTCACCGACTACCTGCTGATCGCGTTCGTCTCGGTCATCGGCTCGGCGGCCACCGCGGGCGTCACCGGCGCGACCGTCATGCTGACGCTGACGCTGTCGACCCTGGGCCTGCCGTTGGAGGGCGTGGGCCTGCTGCTCGCGATCGACCCGATCCTCGACATGGGCCGTACGGCGGTCAACGTCGCGGGCCAGGCGCTGGTGCCGACCATCGTGGCCAAGCGCGAGGGCATCCTGGACACCGCGGTGTACGACGCCCACCGCGGGCGTACGGCGTGGCGCGAGGACCTCGAGCCGAAGCCCGAGACGTCAGCGACGTCCGAGCTGGAGTCCGCCGCGGCCGCCTGACGTCGTCCCGGGAGGTGTGACGATCCGGTCGCCACAGCGGCCGGATCGTCACACGTCTCTGCTGTCGGCCCGGCCCTCCGCGACGTGGGGGGCCGGGCTGGGATACTGACTGCCGCCAGCCCCCGTAGCTCAGCTGGATAGAGCGGCGGCCTTCTAATCCGCGGGTCACAGGTTCGAATCCTGTCGGGGGCGCCAGCTGCGCATCGCCGTCGCCGCGATCGCGACCTGCGACACGCGGTGCAGCCTCCCCGCCCGAACGGCTGCTCCGCGTCAGGATGGGCGCAGGCCCCGCCACGTATGAGGTTGCGGGGCCGAATGCTTCCCGGGTGCCGGTCTACGGCGCGTCGGCCGCGACCGGCCGGACGTCGGCGTACGCCTCGATCTCGGCGGCGATCCGGGCCTTCACGTCGTCCGGCGCAAAGGACGCACGCACCGCGGTGAGGGCAAGGTCTGCGACGCCGCATTCGTCGAGGTCGAGCAGCCCGGCGGCCACCTCGTAGTCGTGGTTGAGCGTCGTGGCGAACATGGGTGGGTCGTCGGAGTTGATCGTCACCGCGACCCCCGCCTCCACGAACGCCCGCAGCGGGTGGTCCTCGATCCGGTCGACCGCCCGCGTGGCGATGTTGGAGGTCGGGCAGACCTCGAGCACGATCCCGGCGCCGGCGAGGTGGGCCAGCAGCTCGGGGTCGTCGACGGCCGAGCACCCGTGGCCGATGCGCTCGGCGCCGAGCAGGCGTACGGACTCCCAGATCGTCTCGGGACCCGTCGTCTCGCCCGCGTGCGGGACCGAGTGCAGCCCGGCTGCGCGAGCGGCGTCGAAGTGCGGCGCGAACTGGGCGCGCGGCACCCCGATCTCCGGCCCGCCCAGGCCGAAGCCGACGAGGGCGTCGGTGCGGTGCTCGAGGGCGTACTCCAAGGTGGCGTCTGCGGCGGGCAGTCCCGACTCGCCGGGGATGTCGTAGATCCACCGCAGCACCAGGCCGAAGTCGCGCTCGGCGGCGACCCGGGCGTCCTCGATCGCCTCGGTGTAGGCCTGGATCGCGATGCCGCGCCGCACCGAGGTGTACGGCGTGCAGGTGAGCTCGGCGTAGCGGAGGTGCTGGCCCTGGGCCATCTCCCGGGCCACCTCGTAGGTCAGCAACCGGACGTCCTCGGGCGTGCGGACCAGGCCGACCACGGCCAGGTAGACGTCGATGAAGTGGGCGAAGTCGCGGAAGGTGAAGAACTCGCGGAGCCGTTCGAGGTCGCTGGGCACGCCGGCATCGGGGTGGCGCGCCGCGAGCTCGGAGACGATCCGCGGCGACGCCGACCCGACGTGGTGGACGTGCAGCTCGGCCTTGGGCAGGCCCGTGATGAAGTCGTGGAGGCTCACGCCCCGCAGTGTTCCAGCCGGGGTGTCAGCTGCCCGAACCGACCATCGCGGCGGCGATGTCGGCGAGCGTCTCGCCCTCGACCTTCTGCCCGTCCACGAAGACCGACGGCGTCGAGTTGATGCCCTCCTTCGACGCCGCCTCTCCGGCCGCCTCGACCCAGCCCTCGAACGCCATGTCCTCGATGCCGGGACGTACGTCCGCCTCGGTCGCGCCGGCCTCGACGGCCCACTCGACGAGCTGGTCCTCGTCGGGGAACGGGCCGTCCTCCGACGGCTGGTTGTCGAAGAGCAGGTCGTGGAAGGCCTTGGCCACCTCGGGCCCGGACTCGTCCAGCACGACCGCGAACGCGTTGGCCGACTCGGGTGAGTAGTCGCTGATCCGCTCGAGGAACGGCAGCGGGCGGTACTCGACGTTGACCTCGCCGGCCTCGACGGCGGCGTCGAGCTGGTCACCCACGGTCTGCTCGAGCTGGCCGCAGAAGGGGCAGAGGAAGTCCTCGTAGACCACGATCTCCTTGGGCGCGTCGGCGTCACCCACGACCAGGCCGTAGTTGCCCGACGCGCCGGCAGGCGCGGTGTCCGGCTTGTCGGAGCCCAGGCTGGTGATGAGGAAGTAGCCGCCGACGACCAGCGCCAGGACACCGGCGATCAACCCGTAGCGGGTGAGCTGCTCCTTGCGCTTCTGCGCCTTGCGACGCTCCTCGGCCTCCGCGCGGGCGCGCTCGGTCCGTGCGCGCCGGGCATCCCGCTTGGCCTGCGTGGCCGCCTTCTCCTCAGCGGTCCTGTGCGAGGTCTTCTTCTGCGCCATCGAGGCTTCCTTCGTCTTCGGTGGTGGGGTCGGTGTCGGTCGTACGGGGGAACAGGACGGTCTCCAGCGCCAGCCTGGATCGCGGTCGGACCACGAGCCACAGGCTCAGTGCCAGCAGGCCGACGTCACGGGCGATCTCACCGGGGTACTTCGCGGCGGCGTCCGGGATCTCACCGCCGCCGCCGAAGCAGCCGCAGTCGATCGAGAGGCCTCGCGCCCAGGCGCTCGAGATGCCGATGATGAAGGCGACGAACAGCAAGGCCGAGACCACGGACATGCCGCGCACCATCACACCCAGCACGAGGCACAGGCCGATGACGACCTCGACGACGGGCAGCAGGTGGCCCACGGCCGGGACGACCGCCTCGGGCAGGAGGTCGTAGGCGCGCACCGCCCGGACGCTGTCGGCGGGGTAGGGCAGCTTGAGCGCGCCGGCGACGATCCACACGCCGCCCGTCACGAGCCGCGCGACGAGGCCGAACCAGTCCTTCACATCCCAGAGGGTAGGAGGTGAGCCTGAGTCGTCGCTGAGAGCGGTGGGTAGGGTGACCGATCGTGAGCGACAGACTGGTGTGGATCGACTGCGAGATGACCGGCCTCGACATGCGCGCCGACGCGCTGATCGAGGTGGCCGCTCTGGTCACCGACTTCGAGCTCAACGTGCTCGGCGAGGGCGTCGACGTCATCATCAAGCCGCCCCAGGAGTCGATGGAGCAGATGATCGACTTCGTCCGCAGCATGCACGAGAAGTCCGGCCTGCTCGACGAGCTCGCCAGTGGCACGACCCTCGCCGAGGCCGAGGAGCAGGTGCTCTCCTACATCAAGGAGCACTGCCCCGACGGGAGCCGGCCGCCGCTGGCCGGCAACACCGTGGCCACCGACCGGGCCTTCCTGGCCCGCGACATGCCGGCCCTGGAGTCCTTCCTGCACTACCGCATCGTCGACGTGTCCTCGATCAAGGAGCTGTCGCGCCGCTGGTACCCGCGCGCCTACTTCGCGGCCCCGACCAAGCGCGGCAACCACCGCGCGCTGGCCGACATCCAGGAGAGCATCGAGGAGCTGCGCTACTACCGCGAGGCCGTCTTCGTGCCCCAGCCCGGACCGGACAGCACGCAGG
This sequence comes from uncultured Actinomycetota bacterium, assembly GCA_963740115.1. Taxonomy (GTDB): domain Bacteria; phylum Actinomycetota; class Actinomycetes; order Propionibacteriales; family Nocardioidaceae; genus Nocardioides. The sequence goes on from CAVUCQ010000003.1 coordinate 448,904, forward strand.
CGAAGGAGATCGCGGCCAGGCACGGCGGCCAGCTCACCGGGCTCGGTCCCGACACTGGCCCGGATGCCGACCTCGATGCGGTCCCCGCCGACTGATTGCCCTACACTTCTCGTCGTCCTCGCCTGTGCGAGCAGACATGGTGGGTATAGCTCAGCTGGTAGAGCGCCGCCTTGTGGTGGCGGATGTCGCGGGTTCAAGTCCCGTTACTCACCCCAACAGATCGAGCCCCTGACCCGCAGAGATGCAGGTCAGGGGCTCGACTCGGCTCAGCGCACGGCGTACGCGTCGATGATCGTCTGCTCGACGCTGCGGCCGAGCGTGTCGTCGGCGCGGGCCCGGAGGCTCGCCTTCGCCCCGGCCCGGTTGCGGACCGTCACCGAGCACGCGCCCTTGCCACAGTCCTTCAGCGCCAGCGGCTCCCACGTGGCGCCCTGGTCCCAGGAGACGTCGAGGCTGCGGTGCGCCAGCGGGCTCGCCGTGACGCCCTCGGGCATCGGGAACGCGACCTCGAAGCGGTACTGCCCCTGGGGTGCGCTGTTGCTGCCCGACAGCTCCATCCGGTAGTCGACGCCGAGCATCGGCAGCACGGACCGGGCACCCGTCGGCTGCTCCGATCGGAACGCCCAACGAGTCCGGATGTCCGTCGAGAGCTGCCAGAAGTGGTTCTTCCGGTGGGCGTGGGTGTCCACCACGACGTCGTGGTCGCCGGCCGGGATCCGCTCGTTCAAGAAGGTCGACCAGTCGGTCGTGTAGACCGGCTCCCCGTCGATGGAGATGGTGCCGGAGTACTCCTGGGTCCACAGGTCGGAGTTGCTGTAGTGCCCTGCCGCATCGGTGAAGGCGCCGTGCGAGAAGTACAGCCAGCCGCCCTCGCGGACCGGCGGCGGAGCGCCGTTCGTCACGCTCTGCAGCGGCGAGACGCGAGAGCCGACGGGACCGCCGAACCACGTGTCACGTGTCTTGGTGCCGCCACGGAAGGTCCTGCGCGGCGCCCAGAGGTTGGCGTACTCGCCGAGGTAGGTGGCGTCGAGCACCATCACCTTGCGCTCCCACACCGCGTCCGCGGACACGTAGTGCGTGACAGTGCTCGGGAACGGGACCAGTCGCATCTGTCCGAGGTTCGCGACACCACCGCGGCTCGGCAGCCAGCCGATCAGCTCCTCCATCGCCACCAGCCCGTCCTCGCTGGTGGTGCCCAGGCCACGGTAGTCCTCGACCACCGCGGCGACCGCGTCACCTGTGGCGTCCACGACGCCACCGTCGGGGACCTCGTCGGCGTAGTGGTGGACCACGTCGTAGATGTACTCCGGGTGGGTGCGGGTGTCGATGCGGGCAGACCCGTCCTCGGCGAGAAGTGCCGAGGCCTGCCACGGCCGGACCTCCAGGGCCGGCAACGGCGGCTCGGCGCCCACGGTGCCCGCACAGGTCTCGCCCTGACCGGCGTAGGCCACCATGGCCACTGCGCCTGCGGCGTCGAGCGTGGCCGCGGCAGCACCGAGGTCACTGCAGGTTCCGGACACGAACGCGAGCGCACCGGCCACCCCGGCGGTACGGGGCTGTGCCGCAGCACCTGCGTCGACGATCGGGTGCTTGCCGTCGACCTGGGGGGTCGGCGACTCAGCGACGGGCTTCCCCGGCCGCGGCAGTGGCCGAGCGCCGACAGCCTTGCCACCGGTCGGCGTGATCGTGGCCTCCGGCTGCGCGAGCTGCCAGTTCGTGGCGAGCGACGCGGCGCCGGGAAGTCCCGCAGTGGGCCGCGCATAGACGCGGTCGTGGGGACCGGCCATCATGAAGCCGGCACCTCCGGACTCGCCGGTCCAGGAGAAGTCGAGCGTGGCGTTGTCGTCGACCACGGGGCGGTCGACGCCGTAGTCGAACCGGCTGGTCGCGTCCTCGTCCAGGACGATCTCGCGGTTGCGGTCCACGGTGAACTGCGGCTCGTAGGACAAGATGCCCTCGCGAGCCCCGTCGGCGGCCAGGCCGAACGACGTCACGGCGGTGCTGTAGGTGCCCGGCGGGACCCGGAAGGTCGAGGTCACCGCGCCGGAGACGGCGTCGTAGGTGCGCTGGTCGAAGAACCACGGGGCGCCGATGGAGTTGAGCGACACCTGGTGGGCGGCCTGCTGGGAGCCCGAGCGGGGGACCACGCGAACGGTCACGTCGTAGAGCTCCTGCTCCAGCAGGTACCCGACGGCGGTCCGGATCGTGCGGCCGTCAGCCCCGGTCGCGGTGACGACGCCCGAGTAGCTGCCGGGCTCGCCGATCCGGGGATCCAGGGTGACCTCCGTGACGGCCTCGCCGTGGGCCGGCACCACCAGCTGGTCGGCGGTCAGCGCCATGGTGCCGGGCCGGACCGTGGAGCCGTCCTGGCCGGCCAGGGCCAGGTCGAGCGTCACGTCGGTGTCGGTCGTGTTGGTGTAGCGCAGCGTCGTGCTGGTCGGCTCCGCCTCGGCGTAGGGCCAGGCGAACGAGCCGAGGTGCAGCGAGGCAGGGGCCAGGACGTCCGCCCGGATGGCGCGGAGCGCGTCGATGCGGCCGGTGCCGGTGTCGAACGCCGTTGCGTCGGAGACCGGAACGGTGCTGTTGGCGATCGCCGACTTGAGGCGCTCACCCGCCCACGTCGGGTGCTGCTGCTTGAGCATGGCGGCGAGCCCGGCGACGTGCGGGGTCGCCATGGACGTCCCGCTGATGGAGGTGTAGTGCTCGTCCACCGTGGGACCGAGGTTGGTCCCTGCGGCGCGGGCGGCCGTGATGTCGACGCCGGGGGCGGTGACCTCCGGCTTCAGACCGCCGTTGAGGACACGGGGGCCACGGCTGGAGAAGCCGGCCATCACGTCGTTCCCGTCCACCGCGCCGACCGTCAGCGCCGCATCGGCGGAGCCCGGGCTGCTGACCGTCGACGGGGAGGGACCGGCGTTCCCGGCGGCGACGACGAACAGGGTCCCGGAGGACGCGGACAGCTCGTCGAGCGCCTTGGCCAACGGATGGGTGCCGTCGTCGGCGTCCCCGCCCAGGCTCATGCTCACCACGTCGGCCTGCTGCTGCACGGCCCACTCCATGCCCGCGAGGACCCAGGAGTCGGCACCCCAGCCCCCGTCGGTGAGCACCTTGCCGACGATGAGGTCGGCTCCCGGTGCGGCGCCTCGGCGCAGGCCGTCGGACGCCGCGCCGGTGCCGGCGATCGTGGAGGCGACGTGCGTGCCGTGTCCGTTGCCGTCCGCGACACCGGCGTCGGAGGTGAAGTTCAGCGAGTCCGAGACCTTGCCTGCCAGGTCGGGGTGCGTCGGGTCGTAGCCCGTGTCGAGGACCGCCACCGTCGTCCCGGTGCCGTCGAATCCCGCCGCCCAGGCCTCGGGTGCGTGGATCTGCGGCACCGAGTGCTCGAGCGCAGCCTCCACCCGGCCGTCGAGATCGACCCGGACGGCCCCGTCGGTCAGGGCATCGGGAGCACCGTCGGCATCGTCCTTCGTGAGGTCGTCCCAGAAGGCCCTCGCGCGGTCCTTGTCCGCGCGGAACGCCGCGACGCCCAGCATCGGCACGGTGAGCGTGCGCTTCGCTGCCGTGAACGAGGCGCTCCTGGACTCGGCGGCCGCGGTGGTGCCGCGCCCGTAGTCGATGATCACAGGGAGCGAGCCGGTCGAGGCATCGTCGTAGCGGGCCTCCACCAGGGCGGTCACGTCGAAGAGGTCCCGGTCGATGCGCTCGGCGGCCAGGAGCCCGAACGCCGACGTCGGCACGACGAAGACGTGCCCGTCGGTGCGCGTGATGGCCGCCTGGGGCGTCGTGCCGTCCGGGCGCGGCTCGAGCGAGACCGACTGGTGTCCGTCATCGCCGGTGGAGACACGGACCACATCGCCGGTGACGAGGGTGACCCGGTGCTGGACCGGCGGACCGGACTCGGGGCGGCCGTCGGTCGGGGACGGTGCGGCTCCTGCGGGAGGAGCGACGACGCCGGAGAGGGAGGCGGTGAGCGCGACGGCCGCGACGAGCGCGGTGGCGCCGGTCGCTGTCGGGCGTGCGAGGGCGCAGCGGAGCGCGCTCGGACCAGTGCATGGTGGCACGGAGGATCCTTTCGATGGGAGCACGGCACCGACGCGGGTGTCGCGTCATCGCGTGCTCCCTCGACTGTGAGACGCGCCACGGTCCCGTTCAAGGGACACGGCTGTCGCCTTCTCGCCAGCGACGCAATGCCGACACCCCCGCCGGTACTCGTGGAAGGGCTCAGGAGCGACCGAGCCACCGACGACCGGCAGCGGCATGGCCCAGCTGGAAGCGAGACGACACGCCGGCTCGTTCCATGAGCTGGCGCACCCGCCGCTGCACGGTCCGCTGCGACATCCCGAGCTGACCGCCGATGGCCTGGTCCGTGAGGCCGTGGAAGAGCAGGGTCAGCAGCTGCCGGTCCACCTCGTCCAGCGGCGCGCCATCGAGGTCCTCACTCCAGTCGCCGGCCGAGTCCCCGGTCGGGCTGAACGCCTGTCCGCCCTCCCACGCGAGCTCGAAGAGGGCGACGAGGGCGTCCAGCAGACCGCTCGGGTGGACCAGCAGCGCCCCGCTCCCGCGGTCGTCCGTCCCCGCCAGCGGCAGCAGGGCGAGCTCACGATCCGCGACGAGCAAGCGGATGGGCACCGACTCGCGGACCCGGCACGTCCCACCGGACTCGACCAGCTGTCGGACCTCGTCGAAGTACCCTGGCCGGTCGAAGGCGCGCGCCTCGATGACCAGCCGGTAGGCCACGCCTCGCTCGAGGGCCCGGTCCTCGTCGACGTTCTCCTCGGGGCTCACCACCGCGACCGATGCCTTCACGAAGGCGAGCACCTCACTGCGGGCGCCCCGCTGCAGCTGCAGGAAGCGCTGCGCGACCGCCTGGGGGCCGTGCACCACCTCGATGACGTCGACCAACGCGCGCTCGTCGGCGCCCGTCCGGTAGCTCTCCGCCAGCGTGGTCAGCTGCAGCTCGGCACGACGCAGCGCCTCCTGCCGCTCGGTGAGCATGGCGCCCAACGCCACCGCGGGCGGCGAGGCGGCGAAGCGGGTGGGGTCGGCGACCGAGCGTGCGACGAGACCCTTGCCCTCCAGGTCCGACAGCAGTGTCACGGCCGCGCGTGCTTCGAGGCCCAGGGCCGCAGCCAGGTCCTCGGCGGACTCCGAGGTCCCCGCCACCAACCTCTGGTAGGCACGCTCCTCGTCCTCGCTCAGCCCCAACGCCTCCAGCACCACTCCTCCTCCGGGCCCCCGAGGTCGGCGCCGGGGCGGCCTCTCCGCGACTCCACGTCGAGCAGCACGACTCTAGTGACTCGCCGGCACCGGCCCGGTCCGTTCCTCGTCGAGGACCAGGGCCAGGACCTCGTCGAGGGACATCGACGCCCCACGGGCGTAGAGCCGTGCGTACTGCTCCTCACCGAGAGCGGCCCGGATGCCGGCCACCACCCGCTCGTGCTCGGGGAGGTCACCGGGGTGGCGCCGGGCGCCGAGGACCCGCAGCGCCTCGTCGCCGGCCCCGACGAGCACCGCGCCCAGCTCCGAGTTGCCGAGCCCGTGCTCCGGGCCAGCGAGCTGGGAGACGGTCCAGGCGGCCATCAGCCGCCGTCCGAGGGACCAGCAGATCCGCAGCGCCTGGTGCGTCAGGGTGCGCGCCTCGCGGTGGTCGCCGCGGTGGTCGGCGAGATAGCTCAGGTTGGAGTAGAAGACGCTGACGTACATGTCGTCGTCGAGTGCCGTGGAGATCCGGAGCCCCTCCTCGTACGCCTCGCGCGCCCGCTCGTCCTCGCCCGCGACCCGGGTGAGCTCGCCCCGGATGTTGAGGACCTGTGCGATGAGGGCCGGACCGCCGACGCGGCGAGCCAGCGCCAGCGCCTCGTCGTTGGCCTGCATCGCCTGCTCGTAGTGATCGGTGTCGGCGATGTACGTCGCGGAGCCGACGGCGAGGGCGTAGGCCAGCAGCCGCGGCTCGTGGAGCTCACGGAACAGCTGACTGGCACGCTGCCAGTGGACACGTGCCTCGGGCTGGCTCCTGGGGAACGCCAGGAACCCCGCGGCCAGCCTGATGCGAGCCGCCACGGGAGGGTCGAGATCGTCCTCATGGACCAGCATGTCGTCGATCCAGCGCGAGCCCTCGGCGTGGTGGCCCTCGAGGAACCAGTACGCACCCAGGGCGGCCGTGATGCGGGCGCTGAGGCCGAGGTCGCCACGGCGGCCGGCCCAGTCGTGCGCCGCCCGGACCTCCTGGAGCATCTCGGTGATGTCGTCGAGCCATCGGTCGGCGGCGTCGGTCCAGCGGCGTGCGTAGAGGTCCTCCACGTGTGCCGCCACACATGCGGCGTGAGCGTCCCGTACGGCCTCGAGCTCGCCATCGCGCAGCTGCAGGGCAGCATGCTGGCGGACGAGGGCCAGCATGCCGAAACGCGGCTCGCCGCGGATGCCGGTCGTGCGCCGGACGAGGCTGTGGTCGACGAGCACGCTGAGCGGGTCGACCACGTCGCCGTCGGACCAGATCGCCTCGACCGCGTCGAGGGAGACCGCCCCGTTGAAGACCGACATGCGGGCGAAGAGGCGCTGCTCCTGCGGGCCCAGGAGCTGGAGGCTCCAGTCGATGGTGGCCGGGATCGTCTGCTGGCGGTCGGGGAGGTCGCGTCCCGCGGCCGCCGACGACGCCAGGCGGGCGCTCAGGCGCTGCCGCAGCAGCGACGGGGACAGCGTGCGGAGGTGTCCGCCCGCGATCTCGATCGCCAGCGGCAGTCCGTCGACGGACCGGCAGATCTCCGTGACGTCCTCGATGTGCGGGGCCAGGTGGAAGTGCGGGTCGAGTCGGGTCGCCACCTCCTCGAAGAGGGCGACGGCGTGCGGCAGCCCGTACGACCCGGCTTCGTGCTCGACGGGAAGCGGATGCACCTCGAAGACCTGCTCGCCGGAGACGCGCAGCCGCGCCCGGCTCGTCACCAGCACGCGGAGGTCGACGGACCACCGGACCATGTCGCCCACCAGGTCGGCCGCGTCCACGACGTGCTCGAAGTTGTCCAGCACGAGCAGCAGGGACTGCCGGTGCAGCGCCTCCTCCAGCATCTGCCGGACGTTCTGGTTCTCCCCCGCCCGGATCCCGAGCTCGCGCACGGTCAGCTCGGCCACGAGCGCGGGATCGGACACCTTGGTGAGGTCGACGTAGCACGCACGCTGGGAGGTCGTCTCGACGAACCGGTGGGCGACCTCCGCCGCGAGGCGGGTCTTGCCGACGCCGCCGATGCCCAGCAGCGTGACGAGGGAGTGCCCGTCGAGCAGCTCGAGCACGCGCGACACGTCCCGGTCGCGCCCGACGGTCCTGGTCGGGGGACGCGGGACGGCCGTCGCGCGGCGGTTGGGGACCAGCCGCGCCCCTGCGACCGGTGACATCGCCTCGACGTGGGCGCGCAGCGCGCGGGCCTCGGCGCCGGGCTCGACGCCGAGGTGCTCGCGCCACAGCCGTGCCATCGAGTCGAGGTGGCGCAGGGCCTGACCGCGGTCGCCGTCGTCGACGTACTGCTGCACCAGCCGGAGGTGCGCCTCCTCGTCGAGCGGCTCGGCGGTGACGAGGTCGTGCCAGCGGCCGGTCGCCCGGAGCAGCCCGAGGTAGCAGGTCCGCAGCCGCTGCCGTTCGGCATCGGCCCACGGCTCGTAGAGGTCGTCCGGCAGCAGGTCGCCCCGGTAGAGGCCGATCGCCTCCTCGGCGAGGGCCGGGTCGCTCGCGGCCGCGTCGAAGCGTTCGGCGTCGACCACGACCTGCGCGTCCGGGAGCAGGGTGACGGTGTCGCCGGCGAGCACCACGCCGCCCGGCACGCCGAGAGCCGTCCGGGCCTGGTGGGCGGCCTTGTGCAGCCGGGGTGCCGCCTGGTCGAGCAGCAGGTCCGGCCACAGCAGGTCGATCAGCTGCTCGCGGGGCAGGCGTCGCCCCGGGCGCAGGGCCAGCACCTTCACCAGTGCGGCGGCGTTGCGGCGGGCCCAGGCGCGCTCGTCGACGCGGCGGCCGTCGACGACGACGGAGAAGCCGTCGAGGAGCGTGACGTCGACCCGCATCGCGCACCTCCCCGGCCGAGACCTTCCATCGTAGGAAGTAGTGGCGGGGGCGACAAGGTCCGTCGTCACGTCCCCACGGCCGCGGCCCGCGGCGGCCGCGGCAGCGCGTGCAGGTGCTCGACCTCGTCGGTCATCGCCGCGCTGACCTCGCGCAGCAGGGTCCGGATGCCGTCCGCGTCCCAGTCGTACGCCGCCACCCGCTCGGTCGCCGCCAGGAGCCGGTGGGAGAGCCGGTCGCGCGTCGCCTGGTAGCCGGACAGGGCCGTCGCCTCGCTCTCCCACCCCGCGCTCGTGGCGAGCACGGCGTGCGCGAGGAGCTCGGCGTCGCGCAGGGCGTCGGTGATGCCGTGGGAGGTGATGGGGTCCTTGAAGTGGCCGGCGTCGCCGACGAGGGCCCACCCGGGTCCCCAGGAGTCGCGCACGAACCCCGGGATCCCGGGCCATCCCCGGAGCGGCGAGGCCGGTCGGGCGCCGTGGACGCGGTCCCGCAGCGCCGGGCCGGCCGTGGCGAGCAGGTTCGCCATGGCTCGCTCAGCGCCCCAGCGGCGGAGGCCCCGCATGCGCTCGGGCGTCGTGCCCACGAATACGCACGCCTGGCCGTCGTTGGTCGCGATGGCGCCGGCCCCGGCCCCATCGCCGTACGCCCACTCGTAGGCGTCGGTCGGTCCGCCCTCGACGTGGCGGTAGAGGACCGCGCTGGCGGTGCGACCCTGCCAGCGGACCGGTGCGCCGACCTGCTCGGCGACACGCGAGCGGATGCCGTCCGCGCCGACGGTGAGGACGGCCTCGAGGTCGATCGGCGAGCCGACCGCGTTGCGCGCCGACACGCCCCTCACCCGGCCGGTCGCGTCGCGACGGAGCGCGGTCACGGACGTCTCGTGCAGGACGTGGGCGCCCGCCTCCTCCGCGGCGTCGACCAGGACCCGGTCGAGCAGGTGGCGACGAGGCGCGTAGAGCGCGTCCACCCCCGCCCGCGGCTTGATGGTCACGTCCACGAGCTCGGTGTCGGGTTGGTGGAAGAGAGTGTGGCGGATCGGCGGGGTGCCCGCCGCCACCAGCGTGTCGAGCACACCGGACCGCGCCAGCTGGAGGACTCCCGCTCGCATGAGGGCGTGGGTGGAGAGCGCGTCCGTCCCCCGCCGGCCGCGGTCCAGCAGCGCCACCGAGAGCCCGGCCCGAGCCAGGTGCAGCGCCGTCGACGCGCCGGCCACCCGACCGCCCACGACCACGACGTCGTACGCGCTCATGCCGCCGGCTCCGCAACGCTCGGTCGGTGGCGGCTGCTGCCGGCGTGGAGGTGCTCCACCACGGCGCGGGCGTCGTGCCGGGCGCCGTCGATGTAGCCCGAGTCCCGGCGGTGCTGGAAGCGCTGCCCCACGACGTACACCCCCTCGGCGGGCGTGACGCCGCGGCGCTGGCGGATGCTGCCGTCGGCGTCCAGGATCGGCAGCCGGAGCCAGGGGTGGTCGGGGCGGTAGCCGGTGGCGACCAGGACGGTGCCGATGCCCTCGGCCCGCAGGTCCAGCTGGCGTGGGCCGGCGGGCACCTCGACCGGTCGGGGTCGAGGTTGGGACCACACCTCGCCGGCGAGGCCGGTGCGCTCCACGAACCGGTCGAAGCTGTCGAGGAGGCGTTCCATGGCTCGGTCGGCGGCCGCGACGGTGGCCGTCAGCTCGCTCCCGAACCGGGCCCGCCCGCCCGTGACCGACGCCAGGCGCCCGGTCAGCCTCACGCCGCGGGCGTGCAGGCCGGCGAGGTCGAGGTCGGGGGCCGCGCGGTCGGGGTCGTTGCGACCGACCAGCTGCAGCGAGGTCTCCCGGCGGGCGGCCGCTGGGTCGGGCACCTCGTCGATGGTGCGGGCCAGGCGGCCGGTCACGTCGAGCCACCAGAAGAGGTCCATGCCGCGGTAGCGGCGGGGCACCCGCGTGTGGCGACCGACGGCGAGGGTCACGTCCCGGCCCGAGCGGTTGAGCTCGTCGGCGATCTGCAGTCCCGACGCCGAGGCGCCCACGACGAGAACCCCACCGGGCGCGAGGCGGTCGGGATTGCGGTAGCGGTGGGAGGTGAGGACCTCCGCACCGGCGACGCCCTCCGGCACGTTCGGCGTCCCGTGCGGCCCGGTGGCCACGACGACGTGCCGGGCGTGCCAGGTGCCGGCCGTGGTGACGATGCGGTAGCGGCGCGCCGCCGAGTCGCCGGCCGTCACGGAGAGCACGGTGGCGCCGGAGACGACGGGCGCCCCGAACGAGGAGGCGTACCTCTCGAGCAGGCCGACGAACTGGCCGCTGCTCAGGTAGCCGTCGGGGTCGGGCCCGGTGTAGCCCCCTCCGGGGAGGCGGGTCATCCACGCCGGCGTGAGGAGGTGCAGTGAGTCCCATCGCTCGGTGCGCCAGCGCTCGCCGACCCGACCGCGGTCGAGGACGACGTGGTCACGGCCGGCGTCGGTGAGGAGCCGACTGACGGCCAGACCGGCGTGGCCGGCGCCGACGACGACGGTGTCGAGGGTGGTCATGCGGATTCCTTTCGGGTGCGGCCGGCCGGGAAGCCCGGCCGGCCGCTGGTGAGGGTGCGGAGTGGGATCAGCCCGTGACCACGTCGATCTGGACGGGCGTCGGGTTGGTGAGGGCGTCGTACACGGCCGAGCGGCGACGTGACTGCTGGACGATCTCGCGCAGCGTCTCGTCGTCGGCGTCACCCTCGACGCGGAACGTGACCCGGATGCGCTCGTAGCCGTTGCGGACGGAGCCGTCGGAGAGACCGAGGATGCCGAGCAGGTCGATGTCCCCCTCGACCTGCGCCGAGACGTGCGTGAGCCGGACACCTCGGGTCGCGGCGATGTTGACGATGCCGGCGGTGAGGCACGAGGCGATGGCGTGCAGCAGGTACTCGACCGGGGTGGGGCCGTGGTCGTGACCGACCAGGACGGCCGGGTGGTCCGAATCGAGGACGGTCTCCCGCTCGTGCTGCATCTCCTGCATCGCGCCGTGGAAGCCGGACACGGTCGTGCGGCTGTGGGTACCGGAGACCCAGGTGTTGCTGGCCCGGAACTGGAACTTCGCGATCTCGTGCTGCTGCGCGACGGCGTCGCGGGTCCCGAGCAGGGTGGCGGTGTCGACGCCGTTGAGGGGCGACGTGTCGGTGGTGAGGGTCATGCGGGTTCCTCCTGTGTCGGTGCCGGTGTCCGGCGCGGTGCTGGTTGGCGACCGTGTGGTCGTGGCACCGAGGCTGCCGCCGCCGCCTTCCCCGGGCCTTCCGCGTCCCTTCCCCCGGCCCTCGGCGTGCGGGAAGGCCTCCGGAAGGTGGTGCGGTCAACCTCGGGTCACCACTTGGCACGACCGACGCACACCACGAGGAGACTCCAGATGAACCCCACGCTGAACGCCCTGCTGGCCGGCTCTCGCGAGCGGGAGCTGCGCACCATCTCCGGTCGTCCCGACCGGCTGCTGGCCCGCACCCTCCAGCTCGAGGAACTCGAACGCGGTCGCACCGGCCGCCACCGGCGCCCGACGCGCTGACGGAAGCGTCGCGCCGTGCTCGCCACCTCCGTCCGACGCCACGCGTCGTCCCGGTCCCACCTCCGGGTGCTCCTCGCCGACGGCGGGGAGGTCGTCCTGCGCCCGCTCCGGCGGGAGGAGACGGACGTCCTGCAGACCGTGTTCGAGGGCCTGTCACCGCGCTCGCGCGAGCACCGCTACCTGGTGCCCATGCCGCGCCTCACCGGTCATGCGCGTCGATCGCTCATGGACATCGACGGCCACCGGCACGTCGCCTGGGTAGCGCTCCTCGACGGCCGACCCGTCGCCATCTGTCGCTACGTCCGGACCGGGCCGGACAGCGCGGAGGTGGCCTTCGAGGTCGTCGACGCCGCGCAGGGCCGTGGCATCGCCTCGGCGCTGCTGGACGCCGTCGCGGCCGATGCGTGCGCGAGCGGCATCGCGTGGTTCGAGGCGACGGTCGAACCCGGCAACGCCGGGTCGGTCGCGCTGCTCCACCGCATCGGCCTCCGGCTGACGCCGGTCGACGGGCTGCTGGAGGGTCGCGGCAGGCTGTGCCCCCGTCAGCCCCGCGCGGCCTTGGTGCCGGCTCCCCGTACGTGTCCTGCCCCGTCGGCCTGACCGCGCCCTGGTCGTCCAGAGCCCTCAGGCGTCCGGGCCCTCAGGCGTCCGGGCCCTCAGGCGTCCGGGGTCTTCGCTGCCGGTCCGCGACCGACCGGGAGGCGCAGCGGGAGGGGGCTCCCGCCGATCGGGTTCGCCTCGGCGACCTCGTCCATGGCGTCGACGATGTTGCGCAGGTTGATGATGAGCGCTCCGTAGATCGGCCACTCCGGCGACCGCTCCGTGGCTCGCAGCTCCTCGGTGAAGGCCTCGAGGCGCCGGCGTACGTCGAGGAGCAGGGCAGGGTCGGCGTCGCTCGCGGCCTGCCCGGCGTCGCCCAGCATCGCCAGCCACGGCCCGGCGAACGCCTCGCCCCAGGTCTCACGGTGTGCCTGCTGGCCGCCGAGCGTACGGGCGAGGCTGCGCGTCTCGGCGATGGCCTGCTCCATCCGTCGCAGCAACCCGTGCCACTGCTGCGGGTCCCTCATCGCCCGTGCCGACCGCCGCGGGTTCATCCGGGCACTCTCCTCCGCCTGCCGCACCAGCGCCCAGGCGTGGTTGAGGTCCGCGTCGAGGTCGCGGGTGCGGTCGATCCAGGCGGTCGACTCCTCGTCGCGGCACCCTTCCCGCAGGCTCGCGGCGATGTCGGTCAGCAGCTCGCCGATGCCGTCGTCGACCCGGTCCAGCGACTCGGCGGCCGTACGACGTCGCAGCGGCGGCCAGACGAGCACGTTGACCAACAGGCCCACGGCCACCCCGATCGCGGTGTCGAGCAGGCGCGAGACGAGCATGACGTCGTTGTCGAAGCCGGTGGTGAGGACCACCAGACCGGTGGTCGCGATGGTCGTCGCCTCGGCTCCCAGCCACGGCACGGCGCCGAGGACGAGCGAGACGACCAGGAGCAGCGCGATGGCCCCGGTCGTGAGCCCGAGCGCCTCCCCCACGAGAGTGGCCAGCACCACGGCGACGATCGTGGCGGCGACCTGCTGGGTGCCCTTGGAGAAGGTCCGGTAGACCGTGGCGTGCACCACCAGCAGCGCCGCCCACGGCGCGAGGAACGGCTGGGGCAGGTCCAGCACCTCGGCCGCGATCACCCATGCCGTGACGGCCGCCAGGACCGTCTTGCCCAGCTGGAGGACGTCGTTCCACCAGATGGGGTCACTGAGCCGTCCGTCGACGCGCTCGCGCAGCGTCTTCGTGGTCTCCCTCATCCGCCCGACCCTATGACCCTGGTCCCGGGCCTGCCTCTAGGGTGTCTCGTCGACCGAACAGGAGCGCGCATGTGCCGAGCAGTCCGATGCAAGACCTGCGGCAGGACCACGTGGGCCGGATGCGGCCAGCACGTCCAGCAGGTGATGGCAGGCGTCCCGCAGGACGAGCGCTGCCCCGGGCACCCGAAGGCCGTGCGTCCGGCAGGAGGCCGCCTCGCACGGCTGTTCGGGCGCTGACCCGACGTCAGGGCCGGTGGGCCACCCGGTGGGCCCGGGGGGTGGCGAGCAGCACCGGGCAGGTGGCCTCGCGTAGGACGGCGCGCGCGACGGGTCCGATGTGCGAGCCGACAGGCACCAACGGGTCGTGCCTGCCGATCACCAGGAGCTCGGCCCCCTTCGAGGCGTCCAGGATCCCCTCGATGGCACGCCCCGGGTGCACCACCACCTCCGCGTCGATCGCCACGGACGCATCGCCCAGCCGGTCGAGAGCCGCGCCGATCTCGGCACGGGAGCGCTCGGTCCATTCTCGTTGCTCCTCGGCCTGGAGGGGCACCCCGTCGTAGTGCACGGGCAGTGCCCAGGAGTGCACGATGCGAAGGGCGGCGCCGCGAGCGCGCGACTCGGCCACGGCGACGGCGAGCACCTCGTCGGATCGTTCGGGCACGTCGACGCCCGCGACCACGAACGAGGGCCCGTCTCCGCGGGTCCAGCCACTGGGCACGGCCACGACAGGCACCGGCAGGTGGGCCGCGACTCCGCCCGCCACGGTGCGGTTGACGACGCGGGACAGGCGCGAGACGTGGCGGTGCTCGAGCACGACCATCCGCGAGGAGCGGCCAAGCTCCACCAGCACCTTGGCGGGAGTACCCAGGGCCAGCTCGTGGGTGACGGGCACGGCGCCCCGGACCAGGTCCTCGGCACGCTTCACCGCGCCGTCGAGGACCTGTCGTCCCCGCTGCTCGGCGGCCGCGAGGACCGCAGCCTTCTGCGGACGGACCGGCACGACGTGCACCGCGTGGACGAGGTGCAGGCCGCAGCCGGCCTTGATGGCTTCCGCCGCGGCGAACTGCAGGGCCGCGTCCACCTCCTCCGGTCCGATCCCCACGACGATCGGGCGTCCCTCCAGCACGCTCGCGGACGGCGCGCTCGGGATCACTCGCTGCTCGGTCATGACGACTCCTCGGCTCGGTTCGGTGTCCCCATTCTCCGCCGTCCCCTGCCCCGCACGAAGGGTCGTTGGACCCGGCACCACGCGACAAAGGGCCCCGGGCGACGCGGCGTGCCGTCGTCGTGCCCAACGACGTGCTCGCCGTCCGAGGGTCTACGTTGGGCCGGTGAATCCCGGCAACGAGAGCTATGACGTCGTGGTGGTCGGCGGCGGCCACAACGGACTGGTCAGCGCCGCCTACCTCGCACGCGCCGGGCTGTCGGTCCTCGTGCTGGAGCGGCTCGGCCACACCGGCGGCGCCGCCGTGTCCATGGAACCGTTTTCCGGGCACCCGGCCCGTCTCTCGCGCTACTCCTACCTGGTCAGCCTGATGCCGGAGCGGCTGATGGCCGACCTGGACCTCGACGTGCGGCTCGCGTCGCGCAGCACGGCGTCGTACACCCCGTGGACGCGCGGTGAGCGCTCCGGCGGCCTGCTCGTCGAGCGGCCGGAGGGCGAGGCCACGCGGGCCTCGTTCCGCGACCTCACCGGGGGTGACGAGGAGTACGCCGCGTGGCAGGCCTTCTACGCCGAGGTCGGACGGTTGGCCGAGACCGTGGCGCCGACCCTCATGCAGCCGCTCCCCCTGGAGCGCGACGTGAGGGCGCTGGTCGACGAGCGGATCTGGAGCGACGTCGTCGAGGAGCCGCTCGGCCGCGCGATCCGCGCGCGCTTCACCGACGACACGGTCCGCGGCGTGGTGGCGACCGACGCCCTGATCGGCACCTTCGCCTCCATGGACGACCTCTCACTGATCCAGAACCGGTGCTTCCTCTACCACCTGATCGGCAACGGGACCGGCGAGTGGCGGGTGCCGATCGGAGGGATGGGTGCGGTCACCGACGCGCTCGCGAAGGCCGCCGCCGACGCCGGTGCGGAGATCGTCACGGGAGCCGGCGTCAGCGCGATCACGCCCGGGACGGACGGGGCCGAGATCGCCTGGCACGACGGCAGCGGTGAGCGGACGGTCACCGCCCGGCGCGTCCTGTCCGGCGTGGCGCCCTGGGTGCTGCGGATCCTGCTCGGCGAGGGCGAGGACGCCGAGACCAAGCCGGTCGGCTCGCAGCTCAAGATCAACTTCCTGCTCGACCGGCTGCCGGCGCTGAGGTCGGGCGCCGACCCCCAGGTCGCCTTCGCCGGCACGCTGCACCTCGCCGAGGACTACACCCAGCTCGAGCAGGCGTACGCCGCTGCGGCGGGCGGTGCGGTGCCCGACCCCATGCCGGGCGAGGTCTACTGCCACAGCCTGTCCGACCCCTCGATCCTGGGCGACCGGGCCGGATCGGCGCACACCCTGACCTACTTCGGCCTCCACACGCCGGCCGGTCTCTTCGACGCCGACCCGGGCGCCCGCGAGCTGGCCACGCGGCGGGCGTTGGCCTCGCTCGACGCGGTGCTGGCGGAGCCGATCGAGGACTGCCTGGCCACCGACGCGGACGGCAGGCCGTGCCTCGAGGCCAAGATCCCGCAGGACGTCGAGAAGGACCTCGCGATGCCGGGTGGCCACATCTTCCACGGCGACCTCGACTGGCCCTGGGCGCCCAACCGCTCGCGCCTGGAGACCCCGGCGCAGCAGTGGGGAGTGCAGACCGAGCACGACGTCGTCCTGCTCTGCGGGTCGGGTGCGAGGCGTGGTGGCGCGGTGTCCGGACTCGGCGGGCACAACGCCGCGCAGGCCGTCCTCGAGGACCTCTGAACGCGGCCGCGTCGGCCCGTACCTCGATTTCGCCTGCCGGTCGCGACGCGGTAATGTTCTACTCGCTTCACCGCATGCGCCATTAGCTCAATTGGCAGAGCAGCTGACTCTTAATCAGCGGGTTCGGGGTTCGAGTCCCTGATGGCGTACAACAGGCGGCCCCCATCTGCACCGCAGGCGGGGGCCGTTCGCCGTCTCCCGCCACGAGGCCCGGACGCAGCTCACACGAACGTCGGGAACGTCGGCTCGGGCAGGGGACCGCTCGCGGCATCGCGCGCGGCCTCGTAGCCGGCGGCGATCTCGATGAGCGCCCGCTCCGAGCCGGCGGTGCCCCAGAACGAGATCGCGACGGGCAGCCCGGCCGCGAGCTCGGTCGGGACGGTGACGAGGGGATATCCGGCGACTGCGGCGGGGCCGCTGCACGAGCCCGGGAAGGACTCGGGGTTGACGAGGTCGATGGGGCCGGCGGGAGCGTAGGACGGCGTGACCAGGGCGTCGAGATCGTGGGTGCGCAGCACCTCGTCGATGCCCCGTCCACGGGTCGACGCGACCCCGCGGGCGCGGGCCTCGAGGTGCTCGAGGCTGCCCGCCAGCGGTCCGGCCAGGGCCTTCTCGAACAGCGACTGGCCGAAGTGGGCCAGCTCCGTCGCGGCGTGCTCCCGGTTGAAGGCGACCAGGTCCTCGAGGGTGCGGGGCACGTCCCCTCGGCGCGTCGCGAGGTAGTCCGCCACACCTGCGCGGAACTCCGCCAGCAGGACCAGGAGCTCGTCCTCCCACACCTCGTCGCCCAGCTCACGCAGGTCGGTGGCGTCCACGATGGTCGCCCCCTCGGCGGCCAGCAGGGCCACGGCCCGCTCGGCAGCGAAGTCGGCGTGCGGGGAGTAGCCCCAGTAGTGCGCACGCGGGACACCGATCCGTTTCCCCGCCAGGCGGCCCGGCACCGCGTGGGCCGCGTAGTCGTGGCCGTCCGCTGCGAGCACCGTCAGCAGCGCGGCGGCGTCGTGGACGGTCCTGGCCATCGGGCCCGGCGAGTCCTGGGACGGCGCGATCGGCACCACACCGTCGGTCGGGACGGTGCCGACGGTCGGCTTGATGCCCACGCAACCGTTGAAGGCCGCGGGGCAGGTGATCGAGCCGTCGGTCTCCGTGCCGACGGCGAACGGGGCGAGCCCGGCTGCGACCGCCGCGCCGCTGCCCGAGCTGGACCCGCCGGCCGACCGGTTGAGGGCGTAGGGGTTGCGGGTGAGCCCGCCGTAGGCGCTCCACCCGGACGTCGACGCCTCGTCGCGGATGTTGGCCCACTCGGACAGGTTGGACTTGCCGAGGACCACGAGCCCGGCGTCCCGCAACCGTCGTACGAGCGTGGCGTCCTGGGTCGGCGGTGGCGCCTGCGCCAGGGCGAGCGATCCGGCAGTCGTCGGCAGGTCGTGGGTGTCGATGTTGTCCTTGACCAGCACCGCACGGCCGTGGAGGGCACTCCTCACCCGACCGTCCGCCGCTTCCCGGTCGAGTCGCTCGGCCTGCTCCAAGACGTCGGGGTGGAGCATGCAGATGGAGCCGATCCGTGGCTCGACGAGCTCGATGCGCGCCAGCAGCCGCTCGACCTCGGCGCGCGAGCTGGGCGCGGCTGCGTGGGATGCCATGGCTGGATCCTGCCCGATCGTCGGGACCACGCGAAGGAGCCGGTCCCGAAGGACCGGCTCCCAGCGTCGTGCGTGGCTGCTATGTGAAGAGGCTGACCCCACCGGGGCCGACCAGCAGGCCGACGATGATGAGGACGATGCCCCAGAGCACCTGGCCCCTGATGAGCGAGAAGATGCCGGCCACCACGAGGATGACGGCGAGGATCCACAGCAACAAAGCCATAGTCATGCTCCCTTCGATTGTCCCTCCAACCTAGCCATCACGATGCCCGGCAGGAAAGTCGGACACACCCCTTGGGAGGGCGGGTCTCAACCCTCCTCACGCAGCCGGGGAGGCGTGAAACCGTCAGGCCGGAAGCCCGTCTTGTCGGCGTAGAACTCGCGCAGGACGTCCATGTCGGCGCTGACGTCGCCCGTGGGGTGGAAGGTCGGTCCCCAGCCGACGGTGCGCGACGGCACGTCGAGGAAGGCCAGCGTGATCGGCAGCCCGGTCTGGCGGGCGATGCGGTAGAAGCCGGACTTCCAGTACTCCCCACGGGTGCGGGTCCCCTCGGCGGCGATGCCGATCAGCCACGGGTCGCCGCCCTCCGCCTCGGCCAGCAGCGCCTTGATCGTCGTGGCGGGGTTCTTGCGGTCGAGCCTCACCGCTCCCGTGCGACGCAGCAGCCAGCCGAGCGGGCCGACGAAGAGCTCCTGCTTGACCAGCAGCCGGATCGTGATGCCGTACCTCCACGCCAGCAGCATGGTCAGCACCCAGTCCCAGTTGGACGTGTGCGGTGCGCCGACGAGGACGCCACGCTCCGGCACCTCACCGACCGTCCGCCAGCGCACGGCCCGCAGCAGGAGCCCCGCGACCGTACGCCGCACACCGCCGGTGCGGGTCGGTGCGGGTGCCGTGTCGGTGGGCGTCACGAGCGGCTTCCTCGCCGCCGCGGCACGGGCACGGCCCGCCTTCCGCTCGCGCCCGAGGTCCCAGAGGTAGTGGTCGAAGTCGACCTCGAGCGTGTGGCGCGGCGAGGGGTAGAACTGCTTGGTGTCGCGCTCGTGCTCGGCCGCCATCTGCCGGCGGACCGCGGCGTCCGACGGTGGCACGTAGCCGCCCGCGAGGGTCTCGGCGATCCAGGCCGACTGCGCCTCGGCGACCGGCATCACCGCGCCGACGGCCTGCACGAGGCCGACGAACCAGAGGCCGGGGAGGTCGGGGTGGACCGCGCGCTTCCACAGCGGGAGGTGGTTGTCCTCGGCGGAGACGAGCTCGGGCTTGAAGAAGGGGAAGCTCACCTGGTAGCCGGTCGCCCACACGATCAGGTCGGCCGGGGCGCTGGTGCCGTCGACGAACACCACCCGGTCGCCGTCGAGCAGCTCGATCCCCGGTCGCGCCGTCACCGCGCCGGCCGCCAGCCGCTCGCGGATCTTCTCCGACTGGACCGGGTGGGACTGCCCCGGCTTGTGCGCCGGGGTCGGCAGGCCGTACTTCGTCATGCTGCCGGCCAGCGTCGCGCCGATCCGCATCCGTGCGGCGGTGGCCCACCACGGCAGCCAGCCCGGCAGCGCCACCTGGTCGGTGGGCCTCCCGAGGAGGAACTTGCGCAGCACCCACTCCGTGCGGCGCACCGACCACGTCGTCGTACGCGCGCGGAAGGACGACTCGACGGCGATGTCCATCGCGGAGTTGCCCGCGCCGACCACGACGACGTCGCGCCCCTCGAGCTGGTCGCGGGAGCGGTAGTCGTGGGCGTGGATCTGCTCGCCGGCGAAGTCTCCAGGGTAGGCGGGCTCGGGCCAGCGGGGGTCCCAGTGGTGGCCGTTGGCGACCAGCACGGCGTCGTACGTCCGCGTCTCGGTGCCGTCCGGTCCGGTGATCCGTACGTCCCAGCGACCGTCGGCGGCCCGGGAGACGTCCTCCACCGTCGTGTCGAACGTGATGGTGTGGCGGAACCCGAAGTGGTCGACGTACTGCTCGAAGTAGTCGTGCACCTGGTCGTGGCGGGCGTAGGGCGGGTAGTCCTCGGGCATCGGGAAGTCGGAGTAGGCCATCCGCGGGCACGAGGTGTTGATCTCGAGGGTGTCGTAGCAGGCGGACTGGCCGTTGGAGTTGTCGAAGACCCACGTCCCCCCGATGTCGCTGCCCTTCTCGAAGCAGTCGAACGGGATGCCGGCGAGGTAGAGGTGCTTGGCCGCGGTGATGCCCGACGAGCCGGCCCCGATCACGCACGCGCGCGGCAGCGACTCGTCGACGGGGACCGGTGCGGTGACCGCCGGGGCGCGGTCGGACTGCTTGACGAGGTAGGGCATGGAGCGAAGCCTAGGGTGCGGGTGGACGGCGCCCCGTCGGCAGCGGCCCTAGAGGTAGAGCCCGGTCGACCCGCCCTCGAGGCGCTCGGCCGCGACCGCGTGCACGTCGCGCTCGCGCATCACGACGTAGACCTCGCCCTGGACCTCGACCTCGGCCTTGTCCTCGGGGTCGAAGAGCACGCGGTCGCCCACCTCGACGGCGCGGGCGTGCGGTCCCACGGCGATGACGCGCGACCAGGCCAGGCGCCGCGCGCCCATGGCGGCGGTCGCCGGGATGACGATGCCGCCGGTCGAGCGGCGCTCGCCGGCCTCGCGGTCGACCTCCACGAGCAGGCGGTCGTGCAGCATCTTGATCGGGGCACTGCCCCCGTCCGTCACCATCGCGCTCAGCTGGCGACCCGGCGCACGACGGCGAACAGGACGATGGCGCCGACCACGGCGCCGGCGACCTTGAGGATGTTGTCGGTGCGCGGAGCGCCGCTGTCGAGGTCGACGAAGCTCGCCTTCACTGTCGCCACCTGGCGACCGACGATCGTCTTGGGGCGGGCGCGGTAGGCGAGCTGGTCGATGGTCGATGCGAGCCGCTGTCGCGTCTCCTCGATCTCGCGCTCGAGCGCGCTCATGTCCTGGGTCACCGGGGCAGGCTATCAATGCGCCGCGGGTCGAAGCCCCACGGCAGCTCGAGCCGGTGGGCCGCCATGAGGGTGTCGTCGGTGAGCACGTCGAACGTCGTGCGGTCGGCCACCACCACCCCGTCGCTGAGCACCACGCTGCGCGGGCACAGCTCCAGTGCGTAGGGGAGGTCGTGGGTCACCATCAGCACCGTCACGTCGAGGCTGCGCAGGATGTCGGCGAGCTCGCGGCGGGAGGCGGGATCGAGGTTGGACGAGGGCTCGTCGAGCACCAGGATCTCCGGCTCCATGGCCAGCACGGTGGCGACCGCGACGCGGCGCCGCTGGCCGTAGGAGAGGTGGTGCGGGGGGCGGTCGACGTAGTCGGCCATGCCGACCCGCTCCAGCGCCTCCATCACCCGCCGGTCGAGCTGGGCGCCCTTGAGGCCGAGGTTGGCCGGCCCGAACGCGACGTCCTGGCGGACGGTTCCGAGGAACAGCTGGTCGTCGGGATCCTGGAACACGATGCCGACCCGGCGCCGGATCTCCTTCAGGTGCTCCTTGGCCACCGGCAGCCCACTGACCGTGACCTTCCCGCGGCCGGCCGTGAGGATGCCGTTGAGGTGCAGGACGAGGGTGGTCTTGCCCGCGCCGTTGGGCCCCAGCAGCGCCACCCGCTCGCCCTCGTGGACGTGCAGGTCGACACCGAAGAGCGCCTGGTGGCCGTCGGGGTAGGCGAAGGCGAGTCCCCTGACCTCCAGCACCGGCGTGCTCACGGCAGCCTGCCGTCGTAGCCGCGCGACAGCATGGCGAGGTGCACGCGCTCGCCGCGCTCGTACGACCGGATGAACAGCGCGCCCAGCGACCGGGCGAGCACCGGCCAGTGCCGCGGCGACCGCGGGTCGCAGCCGCGCGAGCGCAAAGCCGTCATCATGCGCGCGAGCTCGGCGGTGACCACGTCGAGGTAGCGGATCATGAAGCCCATGATCTGCACGATGAGGTCGGGGACGCGCAGCCGCTCGAGTCCTCGGAGCAGGTCGGGCGGCTCGGTGGTCGCCGCGAGCGTGAGCGATGCGAGGACGCCGATGCTGCCCTTGACCAGCAGCGCGGTGCCCGCGACCAGGCCGGGCTCGGAGACCGTCAGGCCGAGGACCTCCGTGCGAGGGCCGTGGGAGATGAAGGGCATCAGCACGGCGAAGACGACGAACGGCAGCTCGACGACCATCCGCGGCAGCAGGTAGCCCAGCGGCACCCGGGCGAGCGCGACGACCGCGAGCAGCACCGCGGCCTCGACGGCGAAGGCGGCGTAGGACTGGCGGGGGGTGGCCACCACGACCAGCATGAAGCCGAGGAGGCCCAGCACCTTGAGGTGCGCCGGCGCGCGGTGGACCACGCTGTGGCCGTGGAAGTACAGCCGGTGGCCGTGCCCGGCCCCCATCACGCCTCCGCGTCGTCGCGGTCCCGGCGGCGGACGAGCCAGAACAGGCCCGTGCTCAGCAGGAGCATCACCACGACCCCGATCACGCCGGCGAGACCGCCGCTGAGCCGCTCCTGCTCGACGCCCTCGACCCGGTAGTCGGCCAGCGGGCCGTCGGCGGCGGCGGAGTCCTCGGCCGAATCGATGAAGCCGGTGGACTCGGCGACGTGCTCGAGGCCGTCGGGGTGCGAGCTGGCGTAGTAGCTGGCGACACCGGCGACGAGCAGGCTGACCACCAGCGCCACGGCGAAGAAGCGGCGGGTCGTCATCGGACCAGCACCTCGCGGGTCTCGAGCTCGCGCTCGGACAGGAGCGGGCGGGCGCCGTGGACCAGGTCGGGGCGAGCAGCGACGACGCTGGCCACCACGAGCCCCGTCACCACGGCCTCCCCGATGCCGATCACGGAGTGCCAGCCCAGCATCGCGGTCGCCACGGCGCCGAGGTCGACGGGGGCGTTGCCACCGAGGGCGAAGAGTCCGGTGAAGACGAGGGCAGCGACCGGGACGCTGAGCAGTGCGCCGACCGCCGCGGCGGGAGCGACGATCCCGAGCCGGGAGGGCAGCACCCGGCGCAGGAGGGCGAAGACGAGCCAGCCGACCACCACGGTGACGATGCCGATCAGAGTGATGTTGGTGCCCAACGCAGTGATGCCGCCGTCGGCCATCAGGAGCGCCTGTACCACCAGCACGACCGCCAGGCACAGCACCGCGGTCCACGGCCCGACGAGCACGGCGGCCAGTGCGCCCCCCATGAGGTGCCCGCTCGTGCCGGCGCCGACCGGGAAGTTGATCATCTGGGCGGCGAAGACGAACGTCGCGACCAGGCCGGCCATCGGAGCCGTACGGTCGTCGAGCTCGCGGCGCGCACCGCGCAGGGCGACCGCGATCCCGGCCGCCGCCACGACGCCGGTCGCCAGCGAGGTGGGGGCGTCGAGGAAGCCGTCCGGCACGTGCACGACGTCTGCTCCCCATCTGCTCGGGTGTCGACTGGTTGGATGTCTGGTGGCCGACCCGGATCCCCCGATACCGGGTCGGCACGACGCCGACCTTATTGCAAACTGCTTGCAACAGCCACACGAGCCCATCACCGCACTCCAGGAGATTCCCGTGCCCGACCGCCTCGCCGCCGGCGACACCGCCCCGGACTTCACCCTCGCCAGCGACACCGGTGACCAGGTCTCGCTCTCGGACCTGCGCGGCAAGAAGGTGATCCTCTACTTCTACCCGGCGGCGATGACCCCCGGCTGCACCACGCAGGCGTGCGACTTCTCCGAGTCGCTCGAGTCGCTCCGCGGCGCGGGCTACGAGGTCCTCGGCGTCTCCAAGGACACGCCCGGCAAGCTGGCGAAGTTCCGCGAGCGTGACGCCCTCACCCTGACCCTGCTGTCCGACGAGGACCTCGCCGTCCACCGGGCCTACGGCGCCTACGGGACCAAGAAGCTCTACGGCAAGGAGGTCGAGGGCGTGCTCCGCTCCACCTTCGTCATCGGCGAGGACGGCAACGCTCGAGCTGGCGCAGTACAACGTCAAGGCCACGGGCCACGTCGCCAAGCTGCGCCGGGACCTGAAGCTGGACTGAGGTGTACCCCCCGCGCACTCGGGCGGTGAACCAGCAACCTTTCCCTCTCCCGATTCGGTTGCTCAGCCACCGCCCATGAGTAGTGCCCGCGCCGTGTCAGGATGGCCGGCGGACGCGCTCGTAGCCCAACGGCAGAGGCACCAGGCTTAGGTCCTGGCCAGTGAGAGTTCGAATCTCTCCGAGCGCACGACAGACGAGATCGTGCGACATCCCGCGAGGCGAGCCACCTCACCCCTAGAGTCCGCGCATGGACTCCGCGCTGACCACCGTCGGACTGCCCCTCGCCCTCGCGATCATCATGTTCGGCCTCGGCCTCGACCTGACGATCACCGACTTCAAGCGGGTCGCCCGGGCACCCAAGGCGGTCGCCGTCGCCCTGGCGTGCCAGATCGTGCTGATGCCGGCGATCTGCTTCGGGCTGGTCGTGCTCTTCGACCTGCCCGCCCTGCTCGGCATCGGCATGATGCTGCTCGCGGCCTCACCGGGCGGGACGACCGCCAACCTGTACAGCCACCTGTTCCGCGGCGACGTCGCGCTCAACATCACGCTCACCGCCATCAACACCGTCATCGCGGTCGTCACGCTGCCGCTGATCACCGGCCTGGCCATCGCCTGGTACGACCGCCAGGACGACGTCTCGATGCCGCTCGTCGAGATCGTCAAGGTGTTCGCGCTGATCCTGGTGCCCGTGGGCATCGGCATGCTCGTCAACGGCCGGGCGCCCGACTTCGCGCGACGCATGGACAAGCCGGTGCGGATCGGCTCCGCCGTGATCCTGGCCATCCTGGTGGTCGGGATCCTGCTCGACCAGCTCGAGAACGTCGGCGACTACCTCGCCGACGTCGGTCTCATCGCCGCGCTCTTCTGCGCGGCCAGCCTGGTCGTGGGCTACGTCGTGCCGAAGGCGTTCGGCGTGACCGGCCCGCAGGCCATCGCCTCGTCGATGGAGATCGGCGTGCACAACGGCACCCTCGCGATCTTCGTGGCGGTGGAGGTGCTCGACGAGGTCGAGATCTCGGTGCCGGCAGCGGTCTACTCGATCATCATGTTCGTGTTCGCCGCCCTGTGGGGCATGTGGGTCTCGCGCCGGGTCGCGGCGCGGGAGACCACCTCAGTCGCCTGATGCCAGGTCGGCAGCGACGTACGGCGCCAGCTGGCGCAGCGCCCGGCCCCGGTGCGAGATCCGGTCCTTCTCGCCCGGCGGGAGCTCGGCGGAGGTGAGCTCCTCGGCGTCGTGCTCCTGCGCGACGAAGACCACGTCGTAGCCGAAGCCGCCGCTCCCCCGCTGCTCGCGGATGATCCGTCCGTCCATGCGCCCTTCGACGACCCGCTCGGTCCCGTCGGGCAGCACCCACGCGACCGCGCACGCGAAGTGTGCGCCCCGCCGCTCGTCGGGGACGTCGTGGAGCTGGTCGAGCAGCAGCGCGTTGTTGCGCGCGTCGGACTTGTCGGAGCCCGACCAGCGAGCCGACAGCACCCCCGGCATGCCGTTGAGGGCGTCGACGCACAGCCCGCTGTCGTCGGCGACCGAGGGCAGGCCGGTGGCCGCCACCCCGGCCCTCGCCTTGAGCAGGGCGTTGCCGGCGAAGGTCGGCTCGTCCTCGACGGGCTCCACGTAGCCCTCGACGTCGTGGATGCCGAGGACCTCGATGTCGGGCACGTGCTCGGCCAGGATCCGCTGCATCTCGAGGATCTTCTTCGCGTTGCCCGAGGCGAGGAACACCTTCACCGGGCCAGCGCCTCCTGCTGCAGCCGGGTGAGGTCGGCGCAACCCTTCTCCGCCAGCGCCAGGAGCGCGTCGAGCTCCGCGCGGTCGAAGGCGGCACCCTCGGCGGTGCCCTGCACCTCGACGAACTTCCCGTCGCCCGTCATCACGACGTTCATGTCGGTCTCGGCACGCACGTCCTCGACGTAGGGCAGGTCGAGGCGGGGCGCACCGTCGATGATGCCGACGCTGACCGCCGCGACCGATCCGGTCAGCGGCTCACCGGCCAGGGCGCCGCCCGCGCGCAGGTGCGCGACGGCATCGGCCAGCGCGACGTAGGCACCGGTGATGGCCGCCGTGCGCGTGCCACCGTCGGCCTGCAGCACGTCGCAGTCCAGCACGATCGTGTTCTCCCCGAGCGCGCGGTAGTCGATGACGGCACGCAGGGAGCGGCCGATCAGCCGTGAGATCTCATGGGTGCGGCCGCCGATCCTGCCCTTGACGGACTCACGGTCCGAGCGGGTGTTGGTCGAGGCGGGGAGCATGGCGTACTCCGCAGTGACCCAGCCCAGGCCCGAGCCCTTGCGCCAACGCGGCACACCCTCCGAGGCGGACGCGGCACACAGCACCTTGGTGCCGCCGAACTCGATCAGCACCGACCCGGCGGCGTGGTCGAGCCAGCCCCGGGTGATGGTGATCGGGCGGAGCTCGTCGTCGGCGCGGCCGTCTTCTCGGGGTGTGACAAGGGGTGCAGAGGTCATGGCACGACCCTAGGGCCCATGACACGGCGAAGCCGGGTCCGGTCACCCCCGTGAGCCACCGGACCCGGCTACAGGCCCCTACCCCGTGGGGACCAGTTGCGCGGCCCCACGCCGCGCAGCTCCCTCCACGCGGTGGTGGCACCAGCCTGAGGGGCACCCACCCTCGGCCGCATCGGTCCGGAGGCGGTGCGAGCTGTGACCAAAGTAGGAAAAGCGGTCGCTACCCTGAGCGCCGTGGAGACTCGTCCCACCCCCTCCGAGACCCAGCCCGAGCTGACCTGGGTCTCTCACGCATGGCGCTACGCGCTCTGCCTGATGATCTCGGGGACGGTGTGGTACTCGGTCGCCGGCATCGAGAGACGCGACCTCCCGGTCCTCTTCGTCGCCGAGCTCGTGCTGGGTGTCGCCTCCTACGTGCTGGTCTTCTTCCGTCGCCGCGCCCCCGTGACGATCGCGCTGGCCATCGCTGCGATGAGCGCCGTGTCCGGCATCGCGGCGGGACCGGCGACCCTGGCGGCGGTCTCGGTGGCGACCCGACGGGTCACCTGGCAGGTGCTGGTCGTCGGCGTGGCCAACCTGGCGGCTGCCCAGACCTACACGACCGTGGCACCCTTCGTGGACGCCGACCCGGTGATCACCACGCTGGTCAACGTCGCGGTCAACACCGGGATGATGGGCTGGGGCCTCTACATCGGGTCGCGCCGCGAGATCATGTGGACCCTCCGCTCCCGGGCCGAGCGCGCCGAGCTCGAGCAGGAGCTCCGGGTCACCCAGGCCCGCTCGACCGAGCGGGCCCGCATCGCCCGCGAGATGCACGACGTGCTGGCCCACCGGATCACCCAGGTCTCGATGCAGGCCGGCGCACTGGCCTTCCGCGACGACCTCGACAGCGACCGCCTGCGCGCAGGGCTGAGCCAGATCCAGGAGCAGGCCAACGACGCGCTCCACGAGCTGCGCGACGTGCTCGGCGTGCTGCGCGAGGACGACCCGGGTCCGGCCACGGCGCGACCCCAGCCGACGTACGGCGACATCGCCGCCCTCGTCGAGGAGGCACGGACCCTCGGCCTCCGCATCGAGTGGTCCGACGAGGTGGACGACACGACGCCCGTGCCGCACGCCACCGGGCGCACGGTCTACCGGATCGTGCAGGAGGGCATCACCAACGTCCGCAAGCACGCTCCCGGTGCGGTGGTCGCGATCCGTTCCACCGGTGACCCGGAGGCCGGCATCACGGTCGTGGTGGCCAACCCGGTCGGCCACCTGGCGACCGGCGCTCCCGGTGCGGGCCTGGGCCTGGTCGGGCTGCGCGAGCGCACCGAGCTGCGCGGCGGCCGGCTCGACCAGCGGACCGAGGAATCGACGTTCGTGTTGGAAGCGTGGCTACCGTGGACAGCGTGATCCGCGTCCTGCTCGTCGACGACGACCCGCTGGTCCGGTCGGCGCTGTCGCTGATGCTCGGGGGGCAGGCCGACATCGAGGTGGTCGGCGAGGCCGGCAACGGTGAGGCCGCGCTGGCGCTCGTCACGGAGCTGCGTCCCGAGGTCGTGCTGATGGACATCCGGATGCCGGTCATGGACGGCCTCGAGGCCACCCGCACGCTGCACCAGCGCCCGGCACCTCCCGCGGTCGTGGTGCTCACGACGTTCGACGCCGACGACCACGTCGTGGGCGCGATCGCCGCCGGGGCGGACGGCTTCCTGCTCAAGGACACACCGCCCGGCGACATCGTCAACGCCATCCGGACGGTGGCCGCGGGCGACGCGATGCTCTCCCCCTCCGCCACGCGCAGCCTGGTCTCGCGGCTGCGCAGCACGGCCCCGACGGACCGCACCTCCACGGCGGCCGAGCGGCTCAGCGCCCTCACCGAGCGCGAGCTCGAGGTCGCGGTGTGCGTGGGCCGGGGACTGAGCAACTCCGAGATCGCCTCGGAGCTCTACCTCTCGGTCCCGACGGTGAAGTCACACGTCTCGCGGCTGCTCACCAAGCTCGACAGCACCAACCGGGTGCAGGTGGCGATGGTCGTCCACGACGCCGGCCTGGTCTGAGCCGGCGGTCGGGTCACACCTCGTAGGTCGCCCCTGCCCGGGCGAGCTCGATCGGTCCCGGCCACTCCGCGCGGGCCTCGGCCTCGGCGACCGCCGGGTCGTGCCACGGCGGGACGTGCGTCAGCACCAGTCGCTCCACCCCCGCCCGGGACGCCGTACGCCCGCAGTCGGCGCCGGTGAGGTGCAGGTCGGGCGGGTTGTCCACGTCGCTGTGGAAGGACGCCTCCGCCAGCAGCAGGTCGACGTCGGCGGCGACCTCGTCGAGGGCGGCGCAGGGGCCCGTGTCACCGGAGTAGACGAGCGTGCGGCCGTCGCCAGTGACCTTCAACGCGTACGCCGCCACGGGATGGACCACCCGGCGCGGCTCCACCCGGAAGGGGCCCAGCTCGACCGCGTCGCCGTACTCCCGGAAGTCGAACTCCTCCGTCATCCCGGGCTGGTCGGGCAGGTCGTAGGCGCGCGCCATCCGCTCGGCCGTTCCGGCCGGACCCCACACCGGGATCGGCGGCTGCGGACCGGTGGGGTGGTACTTGCGCATCACGTAGTAGCCGCAGAGGTCGAGGCAGTGGTCGGCGTGCAGGTGGCTCACGAAGACCGCGTCGATGCTCAACGGGTCGGCGTAGCGGTGGAGCTGGCCGAGGGCGCCGTTGCCGAGGTCGAGCAGGATCCGCCAGGTGCGGCTCTCCCCCGACGCCGAGGTGTGCTCCGCCTCCAGGAGGTAGCAGCTCGCCGCGGACTCGGGGCCGGGGTAGGAGCCCGAGCACCCGACCACCGTCAGCCTCACCGCAGACCCCCGGCGAACTGGCTGGCGCCGAGCAGCTCCGAGCCGAGGAAGCGACGACCGATGGTCGCGAAGTCCTCGGGGCTCCCGGTGGTCGAGAACGTGTAGTCGGCGTCGCCGCCCTCGCGCATCAGTCCGGTGCCGGCGAGCATCTTGTAGACGTCCTTGGCGCACTCCTCGGCCGAGCTGACCAGGGTGACCTGGTCGCCCATCACGTAGGAGATGACGCCGGTGAGCAGCGGGTAGTGGGTGCAGCCGAGGATGAGCGTGTCGACGCCGGCCGCGGCCAGCGGGTCGAGGTAGTCGTGGGCCGCGGCGAGCAGGTCCTCGCCACCCGTGACGCCCTGCTCGACGAAGTCGACGAATCGCGGGCAGGCCCGGACGTGCAGGTCGAGGTGGGGCGCGGCGGCGAACGCGTCGTCGTACGCCATCGAGCTCGCCGTCGCGCGGGTGCAGATGACGCCGACCTGCTGGTTGCGCGTGGCCGCGGCGGCCCGCCGTGCGGCGGGCAGGATGACCTCGACGACGGGCACGTCGTAGCGCTCGCGGGCGTCGCGCAGCATCGCGGCGCTGGCGGAGTTGCACGCGATGACCAGCGCCTTCACGCCCTGGTCGTAGAGGTGGTCGAGGCACTCGAGCGCGTACTCGCGCACCGCGCCGATCGGCTTGTCGCCGTAGGGCTGCCGCGCCGTGTCGCCGAGGTAGACCACCGACTCGTGCGGCAGCTGGTCGATCACCGAACGGGCGACCGTCAGGCCACCGAACCCGGAGTCGAAGATACCGATGGGGGCATCGGCGGTCATCCGCGTCGGGGGGGTCGGCACAGGGAGCAGGCTAGGCGGTCGGAGCCACGGATGGCACGCGATCGGCGGCGTCGGCCGCGTCACACTCGGCACGGCCCTCGTGGCACCGGCGGGCGCGGGTTCCCTAGGCTCTGGACCGTGACGCGCCGCTTCGATCCCCTCGGACCGGCCCTCGCGGTCCTGGGCGGCGCCGTCTTCCTGCTGCGCGGCTTCGACTCCGTGCTGACCCGCGACCTCGCGCTCTACGCGTACGCCGGGCAGCGCGTGGCCGACGGGGTGCCGCCCTATGTCGGCGTGATGAACCGGTCGGGTCCGCTCGCCCACCTGGTCCCGGGTGTCGGCGCCTGGGTGGGCGACCTGCTCGACGTCGACGACCTGCTGGCGATGCGAGTGACGCTGCTGCTCGTCTCGGTCCTCATCGTCTGGGCCACCTACGTCCTGGGGCGGGACGTCTTCCGGTCCCGTGCGGTGGGCGCGGCGACATCGCTCTTCGTGGCCACGATGCCGGCGGTGGTCATCTACGCCGTGGGCGGACCACGCGACAAGACCACCATGATGCTGTTCCTGACCGTGGCCCTCGTTGCCACGGTGCGCGGCCGCTGGGCCTGGGCCGGTACCTGCCTGGCGCTGGCCACGCTGACGTGGCAACCGGCCTTCCTCCCCGGTGCCGCCACGGTGGCGGTCGCGGCGCTGCTGACCCCCGGGCGCCGGGTCGTCGCCCTGCTCCGGGTGGTCGTGGCGGGCGCCCTGACGACCCTCGTCTTCGTGGTGGGCTTCGCGGTCGTGGGCGCGCTGCCCGAGGCCCTGGACGGCTTCATCCGGATCCACCTGACCGCCACCTACCAGCCGGGGCTCGACGAGGACCCGGAGGCGACGTGGGAGGCCTTCCGGGAGGCGTTCGGGTTCGCGACGTACCCGTTCCTCGCCGGACTGGTGGCACTCCCCCTCGTCACGCTGCCGGCACTGTGGCGGCTCGCCCGGACCCGCACCCGCTACCCCGAACGACCCGGCGACGTCGCCCTGGTGGCCGCGACGGCGGGCGCGCTCGCCGGGGCCATGTGGAGCTACCGCACCTTCAACGGCTGGGCCGACGCCCTGGTGCTGGTGCCGTACGCCGCCCTCGGCCTGGCGGGCGTCCTCGCCCTCGTGGTCCGCGCGCTGCCCCGCCGGGTTGGCACCGCGGTGGCGGTCGTGGCCTGCGTGGGGCTCCTCGCCGGCGGGCTCGGCTACGCGCTGGACGACCACGAGCCGGTCCTCCCGGCCCAGCGGGCGGAGGTAGACGCTGTCCTCGACGTCCTCCCGGACGCCACCATGGTGTCGATCGAGGCCCCCCAGCCGCTCGTCCTGGCCCACCGGGTCAACCCCAGCCCGCACCAGATGTTCCGACTCGGGCTCGAGACCTACGTCGACGACACCTGGCCCGGCGGGCTGGAGGGCTACGCCGCCTGGATCTCGCGCAACCGGCCCACGATCGTGGCGGTCGGCGGGGGTGCGCGCTACGACTGGCTGATGCCCACCCTGGACGCCCACTACGTCGAGATCGGCACGACGACCGGGTGGTACTGGTATGTCGACCGCGACGTCGGCCCGGCCGCCCTCCGCGAGCTCCAGGACGCCGTCGCCGACTGACCCCCGGCGCCGGGACCCGCTGTGACACGATCCACCCATGAGCGACGCTCCGGCCTGGCCGTCACCCGGCAGCGGGCCGGCCGACGCGCGGGACTTCACCTACTCGGTGGTGATCCCGGTGTTCAACAGCGAGGCGATCGTCGGCACCACGATCGACCGCACCCTCGAGGTCTTCCGCGACGCCGGGCTGCGCCACGAGGTCGTGCTGGTCAACGACGGGAGCGAGGACGGGAGCTGGGCGGTCATCTCCGAGAAGGCCCGCACCACCCCCGGCCTGGTGGCGATCGACCTGCTCACCAACTATGGCCAGCACCACGCCAACGTGGCGGGCATGCGGGAGTCGACCGGCGACTACGTGATCACGATGGACGACGACCTGCAGAACCCTCCCGACCAGGCGCTCCTGCTCATCGAGCGCGCGATGGAGGGCTACGACGTCGTCTTCGGGCGCTTCGAGGCCAAGCAGGCGGCGGGCTACCGCCGGCTGGGGAGCAGGCTGATCTCGATGATCAACCGACGGGTGTTCGGCCAGCCCGCCAACCTCGCCGTCTCCAACTTCCGCATCCTCCGCCGGGACGTGGTCACCCGCATCGTCAGCTCCCGCACGGCGCACCCCTACATCACCGGGCAGGCGCTGATGTACTCGTCGCAGCGCGCCAACGTCGACGTCCGTCACGAGCCCCGCCCCATCGGGTCGAGCAACTACAACCTCGTGCGGATCGTCCGCCTGGTGATGACGATCCTCTTCAGCTACTCGTCGTTCCCGTTGCGGCTGGGTGCTCTGCTCGGCTTCGTCCTCGCCGGGCTGAGCTTCCTGTTCGGCGCCTACCTCGTGATCTCCCGCGTGGTGAACGACACCCGCGTGCCGGGGTGGACCAGCCTCATGGTGCTGCTGTCGATGTTCAACGGGTTCTCGATCGCCCTGCTCTCCATCCTCGGCGAGTACGTCGTGCGCACCCTCAACGCGGTGAGCGACCCCGTCACCTCGCACGTGGCGGAGCTCGTCCGCGGGCCGTCGGAGCAGGCCGGGTGAGCAGGCACTTCCTGGTCGCCGGCGCCCAGCGGTGCGGCACGACGTACCTCCGCACGCTGCTCGCCGACCACCCCGACGTCGCGATGGCCGAACCGGCCCGCCCCGAGCCCAAGGTGCTGCTGGACCCGGCCCGGGTGGCGCAGGGCGTCGAGTGGTACCGGGCGACGTACTTCCCGCACGCCCGGGAGGGGCAGCTGCTCGGCGAGAAGTCGACGAGCTACCTCGACGTCCCCGCGGCGGCCCGCGCGGCACGGCGACTGCTGGGCGACCCGATGGTCCTGGTCCAGCTCCGCGACCCGGTCGCCCGCGCCGTGTCGCACTGGTCGTTCAGCACCGAGCAGGGCATGGAGCGGCGGCCACTGGCCGAGGTGCTCGAGGCCAACCTGGCCGGCCCCCTCCCGTGGGACGGGTCGGGTGCCTCCGTGTCGCCGTTCGCCTACCTCGAGCGAGGGCGCTACGCCGAGCACCTGCGACCGTGGGTGGCCGAGCACGGCGACCGGCTGCGGGTCCAGCTCCTGGAGGACCTGGTGGCGACCCCCGCGACGCTCCGCGACACCTACGCCTGGCTGGGGCTGGACCCCCGCCACCGGCCCGAGTCGCACGGCACCCCGGTCAACGCCAGTGGGGAGCACACCGCGCACCCGACTCGACCCTGATCTGCACCAGCGCCTCCGTGACTACTTCGCGGACGCCGACGCCGAGCTGGCCGACCTGCTCGGCCGGGACCTGCCCTGGGGGTCGCCGTCGCGACCCCCCGCCTGACGAGGAGAGCCATGGACGACATCGAGTTCAACGTGCAGACGTGGGTGCCCGCGGAGATCGACTACGTCCGCGAGTCGCTGACGCGTGGGCAGCAGTCGGCCAACGGGGCCTACTCGCGGGAGGTGCGGCGGCTGCTGCAGGCCGAGACCGGCTCCGCGGAGGTGCTGCTCACCACGTCCTGCACCGCGGCCCTCGAGCTGTCCGCGATGCTCATGGACCTGGAGCCGGGCGACACGGTGATCGTGCCCTCGTTCACCTTCACCACCACCGCGCTCGCGTTCGTGCGGCAGGGGGCCCGGCTGCTCTTCTGCGACATCGAGCCCCGGACGCTGGGCCTGGACCCGCGGCACGTCGCCGAGCTGCTGGCCGACCCCGTGCACGGCCCGACGGTGCGCGCGGTGGTGGTCGTGCACTACGCCGGGATCGCGTGCGACGTGGCGGGCATCCGCGAGGCGCTGGTCGGGCGTCCGGACGTCGCACTGGTCGAGGACAACGCGCACGGCCTGTTCGGCCGGTGGCGGGGCGAGCCGCTCGGCTCGCTCGGTCGGTTCTCCACCCTCAGCTTCCACGAGACCAAGAACATCAGCTGCGGCGAGGGCGGCGCGCTCGTCCTCAACGACCCCGGCGACGTGGCCCGCTCCTGGGTCCACTACGACAAGGGAACCGACCGGCAGGCGTTCATGCAGGGCCAGGTGGACAAGTACTCCTGGCGTGACACCGGGTCGTCGTTCGGCCTCGCCGACCCCCTCGCCGCGATCGTGCTGGCCCAGCTGGAGGAGCGCGAGGTGATCCAGGCGCGCCGGCGGACGGTCTTCGAGCACTACCTGTCGGGCCTCTCGGAGCACGCGGGCGACCTCGGGCTCGGGCTGCCCGACGTGCCCGATGACCGGGAGCCGGCCTACCACCTCTTCCACGTGCTGCTGCCCGAGCCGGAGAGGCGTGGCGAGGTGATCGCGGCGATGAAGGCGAAGGGCGTGCCGACGGCGTTCCACTACGTGCCGCTGCACGACTCCGAGGGTGGTCGCCGCTTCGCCGCCGCCCCCGGTGAGTGCCCGACCTCGACCGAGGTCAGCGCGCGGCTGTTGCGCCTGCCCTTCCACCAGGAGCTGGAGGCCGACGACTGCGACCGGGTGGTCACCGCCCTGGTCGACGTGCTGTCGGGCCGGTGAGGGCCGTGTCCCCCGTCGAGCAGTCGGGCTCGTCCTCGATCGACGACCCCACCTACTGGTGGTACGCCGCCCGCAACGACCTCCTGCGCGCCGGGCTCGGCGACTGGGTGGGGCGGCCGGCGCGGGTGCTCGACGTCGGCAGCGCCGACGGGCCCAGTGCCCGCTGGCTGCCGCAGCAGGGGCGGGTCGCCGTGGACCTCGACGCCCGGGGACTCGTCGCGGGACGCGATGCCTGCGCCTCCGCACTGGCGCTGCCGTTCCGGGACGAGACGTTCGACGTGGTGGCCGCCTTCGACGTGATCGAGCACTGCGAGCCCGAGTCGCGTGCGGTCGCCGAGCTGGCGCGCGTGCTGCGGCCGGGCGGGCGGATGCTCGTCTCGGTGCCCGCCTACCAGTGGGCCTGGAGCGACCACGACGTCCGGGCCGGACACCACCGCCGCTACACCCGGCGCCGCCTCGTCACGGCGCTCGAGCGGCAGGGACTCGAGGTCGAGCGGGTCACGCACGCGTTCGCGCTGGTGTTCCCGATGTTCGTCGCGGAGCGGGTGCTCCGGCGACTGCGTCCGCCCGGCCCGGGTGCAGATCGGCTGCCGCGTCCGCCCCGTGTCGTCGACCGGCTCCTGCGTGCCCTCTGCCGACAGGAGGCCCGGCTGCTCGCGCGACGCGACCTGCCGTTCGGGTCGTCGATCCTGGTGGCTGCGGTCAAGCCCGCCTGAGGACCCGGCGAGCGCGGCGGGTGGCCGCGAGGAGCAGCAGCCAGGCGGCTCCCTCGGCCACCACGAAGGCAGTCGCGATGGTCGTGGTCGGACGTCCCGGTGCAGCGAGGACGACCGACGCCGCGGGCACGAGCGCGAGCAGCCAGGCGACCAGCGTCCACTGCGGCACACCGTGGGCGAGCAGCACGACGCCCTGCACCAGCGTCACGAGGGCCAGGACCGAGCCCACGGCGAGCGCCACCGAGACGCCCTGCTCGACGCGCACGTCCGGGCCGAAGACGAGCGTGACCAGCCAGGGACCGAGCCACGCGCCGACCACCGCGCCGACACCCACGCCCACCGCGGTCGCGGCCAGCACCGCGCGGTCGACCCGCTGCAGCCGGTCGAGGCTCCTCGCGTCGACGAGCCTGGCCAACGCGCCGGTGGCCTGGGCGACCTGGCCGAGCAGCACGGTGTAGGGGGCCCGGTAGAGCGCCAGGGCGGCGAACAGCGCCGTGACCTCCGCCGGCGAGCCGCCGAGGACGGCGAGCAGCACCGGTCCACCGGTCAGCACGGCCTGCGCCACCACCTGGGCGCCCGCCGCACCTCCCAGGAAGGACCCGGTGGACCGGGGCTCGCCGACCGGCAGGGCCGAACCCCGTCCGGGCTCCGTCCGCCACGCCGAGATCCACCCCGCGCACGCGGCGTACCCCAGCAGCAGCGCGACCCCGTAGGCACCGGGGTCGTCCACGTCCAGCGCGACGAGCACCAGCGCCGCCACGCAGCGCACCAGGTTCTCGGCCACGAGCAGGGCGCCGACTGCCTCGTAGCGCCGCCGAGCGGCCAGCAGGCCCCGCACCACCCCCATGCCGGCCGCACCCACGCCCACCAGCGCGATCAGCACGGCGAACCGTGCGTCGCCGCCGAACAGCGGCTCGCGCAGGAGCCACGCCCCGACCCCGCTGATCACGACCACGACCGTGACCAGCCGGAGCGGCGTCGCCCACGCGGCCCGGACGGCACCCTCCCCGGCCACCGCCGCAGTGCGGGTGATCCAGTGCTGCACCGGGAACGTCAGCCCCGCCGCGGCGAAGCCCCAGTAGGACCACAGCACCGCGACCGGCGCGGCATCCGCAGCCCCCAGGCCGCGGGTGCTGGCAGCGAAGAAGACGTAGGCGAGCAGCCCCGACAGCACCGAGCCGGCAGCCAGGCCCGACGCGGCCCGCGACCTGGAGGACGAGCTGGGCGTGGACATCGCCGGGATTCTCCCAGAACCGTGCGGCGACCCCTCCCCGCCGCGTCGACACCACGACATGGCGTCGGTCGGGTTATCGTCGCCGCGTGATTCTGCGCTCCCTGCTCGTGTCCTCGCTCGCATCCGTGCTCGCCGGCACCAGCATCCTGCTCGCCGGCGCCCAGGCGCCCGCCCAGGTGCCGACCGGCGACGAGGCGACGCAGATGGGTCGCGCGTCCGCCGACGACGCCGTCGCCTCCGTGCTGGCGATCTCGATCGACGGCCTCAACCCCGACGCCCTGCGCAGGCTCGGCCGCGACGGCACTCCCCGCCTGCACGCACTCCTCGACGCCGGCGCCTCAACGCTCAACGCGCGCACCGAGCGCGAGCTGAGCATCACCCTCCCCAACCACACCGGGATGGTCACCGGACGGCGCATCGAGTCCTCCACCGGAGGGCACGGAGTCACCTGGAACGACGACCGGCGGCGTCCCGCCACCGTCCAGGCGGCCGCCGGACGACGGGTCGAGTCGGTGTGGACCGCGATCCACGGCGCGGGAGGCTCCACCGCGCTGTTCGCCAGCAAGACCAAGTTCTCGCTGTGGAACCGCAGCTGGCCCGCGAGCATCGACCTGACGCGGATCCAGCTCGACAACCCGCTGCTGGTGCGCGCGGTCCGGCGCGACCTGCGCGACCACGTGCGCGCCTTCCGCTTCGTGCACCTCTCCCTGCCCGACTCGGCCGGCCACGACCACGGGTTCATGTCCCGGCCCTACCTCCGGGCGGTCGCCCAGGTCGACTCCCTGGTCGGTGAGCTGGTGGCCGCCGTGAGGTCGGACCCGCAGCTCTCCGGCAGCACCGCGATCATCCTCACCAGCGACCACGGCGGCCGGGGCGCCAGCCACTCCGACGCCACGCGGGTGGACAACTACCGGATCCCCTTCGTGGTGAGCGGCCCGGGCGTGACACCAGGCACCGACCTCTACGAGCTCAACCCCGACTACCGCGACCCGGGCGCCCGCCGCACCACCTACGGGCTCCGGCGCCAGCCCATCCGCAACGGCGTCCTGGCCAACCTCGCGCTCGACCTGCTCGACCTCGACGCGGTGCCGGGGAGCGAGCACAATGCTGGTCAGGACATCGACCTCCAGCTGTCCGACCCGGAGTGACCCGAAGCCACGACCGTCGCACCGGCGCGATCGAGAGGACAATCAGCATGCTCAGGAAGATCGCGCTCACGATGGTCGTGGGGGTGGCGGTGGCCACGGCCGCGCAACCGCCCGTCCAGTCGGCGCCGCTGCCCTCCCGCGCGACCGCACCTGCTGCCGCCTCGCCGGCTGACGTCGGCTGGCCGCCGGCGCCGCCCAGCCAGCTCGTCATCGACACCCTGGGCCAGCCCATCGACCGCGACGACTACGTCGAGGGCACGGTCACCCTCGACGGCGTCACCCGCGCCACCGAGGTGCGAGGCCGGGGCAACTCCACCTGGACGTGGCCCAAGAAGCCCTACAAGCTCAAGCTCGCCGAGGACGCCGCGCTCGTGGGCACACGCGCGTACGACGAGTGGGTGCTGCTCGCCGGCTACGCCGACCGCAGCGCGCTCCGCACCGCGGCGGCGTTCGCCGTCGCCTCGCAGACCCGGCTGGGCTGGACGCCGCAGTTCCGCTTCGTCGAGGTCGTCCTCAACGGACAGCCGCAGGGCCTCTACATGCTCTCCGAGCAGGTCGAGAAGGGCAGCGGCCGGGTGGACCTCCCCGACGACGGCTACCTCCTGGAGATCAACCGGCGCTACCTGCGCGACGACGAGCCCGGTTTCCGCACCTCCCGCGGCACGCCCGTCGCCTTCAAGGACCCCGACGAGGTCACCCGGACGCAGCGCCGCCAGGTGAGGAAGGCGGTGACGTCCTTCGAGAAGGTCCTCTACGGTCCGTCCTTCGCGCACCCCACGCGCGGCTACGCCGCCCACATCAATGTCCGCAAGGTCATCGACTGGTACCTCGTCGAGGAGCTGTTCAGCAACCAGGACTCCAACTTCCACTCCAGCGTCCACTTCAGCTGGGTCCCCGGCAAGAAGTTCGTCTTCGGTCCGGTGTGGGACTTCGACCTGAGCGCGGGCACGCGGTGGCGGGCGACGTCGTCCCCCGAGGGCTGGCTCACGCGGGTCGGCGAGCACTGGGTCGCCCGCATGCTCGAGGACCCCGCCTTCTCGACCCGGGTCAAGAGCCGCTGGGCGCGGCTGCGGCCGCTCGTCGAGGCGGTCGTCGCGCAGGTCCCCGACGCCGCGGCCACGCTGGCCCCGGCCGCCGCGACCGACTGGCAGCAGTGGCACGCCGCAGGCGACCTCGACTGGACCCACCACGCCCAGACCCACGCAGGGGAGGTCGCGTTCCTGCGGGACTGGCTGACGCAGCGGGTGAGGTGGCTGAGCCGCAACGAGGTGCGCCTCGGCGCCAGGCGCCTGCGCACGCAGGAGCGGGTGCGGACGGCCTGGGTCCCGGTGCAGCTGCAGAGCCCGCCGGGCGCCGCGGTCACCGTCACCTACTCCGTCACCGGCGGCACCGCCACGCCCGGGACCGACTTCGCCGCGGCCAGCGGCGAGCTGACGTTCGCACCCGGACAGGTGCAGCGCTACATCCCGGTCTCCATCCTCGACGACACCGAGGCGGAGACCGGCGAGACCGTCTGGGTCCGGCTGGGCGCCGCGTCGCAGGACGTCGTCGTCGGCTCCCCCGACCTGGCCACCGTGGTGATCGGGGCCAACGACGCGGGCTGAGCCGAGGACTAGGCCCAGAGCTGCCCGTCGAGGCGGTCCTCGGCCTCGTCGACGGTTCCTTCGTAGGCACCGGTGGAGAGGTACTTCCAGCCGCCGTCGCACACGACGAACGCGATGTCGGCGCGCTCGCCGGCCTTGACCGCCTTGGCCGCCTGGCCGAGGGCCGCGTGGAGGATCGCGCCGGTGGAGATGCCGGCGAAGATGCCCTCGAGCTCGAGCAGCTCGCGCACCCGGCGTACGGCATCGCGCGGACCCACGGAGAAGCGCGAGTCGATGAGCGAGGCGTCGTAGAGCTCCGGGACGAAGCCCTCGTCGAGGTTGCGCAGGCCGTAGACGAGCTCGCCGTAGCGTGGCTCGGCGGCGACGATCCGTACGTCCGGTTTGGTCCTCCGGAAGAAGCGGGAGACACCCATCAGCGTGCCGGTCGTGCCGAGGCCCGCGACGAAGTGCGTGATCCCCGGCAGGTCGGCGAGCAGCTCGGGTCCGGTCCCCTGCTCGTGCGCGAGCGCATTGGCGTCGTTGCCGTACTGGTAGAGCATCACCCAGTCGGGGTGCTCCCCGGCGATCTTCTTGGCGACCCGGACGGCCTCGTTGGAGCCGCCGGCGGCGGGCGAGGAGACGATCTCCGCGCCCCACATCCGCAGCAGCTGGCGCCGCTCCTCGGACGTGTTCTCGGGCATCACGCAGACGATGCGATAGCCCTTGAGCTTGGCCGCCATCGCCAGCGAGATGCCGGTGTTGCCGCTGGTGGGCTCGAGGATCGTGCACCCGGGACGCAGCGTGCCGTCGGTCTCCGCCTGCTCGATCATCGCCAGCGCCGGGCGGTCCTTGATGGACCCGGTCGGGTTGCGATCCTCCAGCTTGGCCCAGAGGCGTACGTCCGTGCTGGGCGAGAGCCGCGGCAGGCCCACCAGCGGGGTGCTGCCGACCGAGGCCAGGAGGTCGTCGTAGCGGGTCATGTCACGGGGTCAGGAACCACCGGCGACGGCGGGGAGCACGACCACCTGGTCGCCGTCGGCCAGCTCGGCGTCGAGGCCGCCGATGAACCGGACGTCCTCGTCGTTGACGTAGACGTTGACGAACCGGCGGAGGTCGCCGTCCTCGATGAGCCGTCCCTTGATGCCCGGGTGGTTGCCCTCGAGGTCGTCGATGAGCGCCGTGAGCGTGGACCCCGTCGCGTCGACCGACTTCGCGCCGTCGGTGTAGGTGCGCAGGATGGTGGGGATGCGGACCTCGATGGCCATCAGGCTCTGCTCCTCATGAGTGGGGACTCTCTTCCGTAGGCGTGATCGTGACGTCTTCCTCGGTCACGACACCGTCGATGATTCTGTAGGACCTGAACTCCACGGGACCGTCGATATTCCCTCCGGCCTCGTCGAAGCAGTCGCGGGTGCTCACGAGCACGTAGTGGGCGTGAGGCTCGCTGGCGAGCCGGATGTCGGTGCGGCTGGGGTAGGCCTCGGTGGCCGTGTGGGAGTGGTAGACCACGACCGGCTCCTCGTCGCGGGCGTCCATGTCCTTGTAGAGCGCGAGCAGCTCGGTGGAGTCGAACTCGTAGAACGTCGGGCTGCCCGCCGCGTTGACCATCGGGATGAACCGCTCGGCCCGGTCGCTGCCCTCGGGCCCCGCCACGACGCCGCACGCCTCGTCGGGGTGGTCGCGCTTGGCGTGCGCCACGATGGCGTCGTACGTCTCCTGGGCGATGGTCAGCACGGTGCCAAGGGTAGGCAGCGAACCGATGTGACCTCGCCCCGTCTCACCACATAGTCTTGACGTCGAGACAGTTGTGGGGGAAGGACATGGATGGCGCTGCGTGAGGTCCCGCCGCCGTTGACGCGACGCGGCATCCCGCTCGAGCGCGACCTCCGGGTCCTGGCGCTAGGTTCGTTCGCCAACCGGTTCGGCGCGGGCGCGGTCATGACGACCAGCGCTCTCTACTTCACCCGCCAGGTCGGCTTCTCCGCCGCCGAGGTCGCGCTGGCGCTCTCCGTCGCCGCGATCGTGGGGATCGTCGTCCAGGTGCCGGCCGGTCACCTCGGCGACACGCACGGACCCCGCCGCGTGCTCACCTTCTGCATGACGGGCGCGGCCGTCACGAGTGCGCTGCCAGTGCTCGCGCGCACGCCGTGGCAGCTCGCGGTCCTGCTCGGGCTGCTGGCGCTCTTCGAGCGCTCGGCCGGATCGGTGCAGCAGGGCGTCATCGCCCAGCTCGCGACGGGCGGGCGCGGCGTGCTGTTCAAGGCCTACCTCCGTGCGGTCACCAACACCGCGATCGGGCTCGGCTCCGTGTTCGGCGGTGCGGCCCTGGTGATCGACGAGCCGTGGGCCTACGTCTCGGTCTTCGTGCTCAATGCGGTCTTCACCGGCTTCGCCGCCTGGAACACCACCCGCCTGCCGGACCTGCCCCCTTACCGCCGCGCCGCGGGGGAGCCACGCCTCGCCGTGCTGCGCGACTGGCCCTACGTCGTGGTGGTGGCCGTCACCGGGCTGTTCTCCCTGCACTTCTTCGTGATGGAGCTCGGCCTGGCGCTCTACATCTCCGAGCGGACGTCGGCACCGCCCGTCATGGTCGCCGTCCTGCTGATCATCAACACGGCATGCGTCGCGGTCTTCCAGGTGCGGCTCTCGCGTCGGGCGGACTCCGTGGAGGCGGGCGCCAAGGCGCTCGTGCGCGGGGCCGTGTGGATCGCGGCCGGCTTCGCCATCGTGTCCCTCGCCGACCGCGGTGACGCGACCTTCGCGGTCGTGGTGCTGGTGGTCGGGTCGCTGGTCCACGTCGTGGGCGAGATGATCGGCTCCGGGGGCCAGTGGGGGCTGCAGATGGGACTCGCGCCCCACGAGCGGCAGGGCCAGTACCAGGGCTTCGCGGGTCTCGGCTTCAGCGTCATCGCCGTCGTCGGACCGCCGGTCGTGACGCTGCTCTGCGTCGACATGGGCGAGACCGGGTGGCTCATCCTCGCGGCACTGATGCTGGCGATCGCCCTGGTGTCGGTGCCCGTCTCCCGCTGGGCACTGGCGTCACGGGAGCGCTACGGCGTGCTGACGCACTCCGGCTGAGGGCGCCCCGGGATCAGACCCAGATGGCGGCCGGGATCCCGTCGGAGAAGACCTCCGGGGCGGCGGGGAGCGACTCCGCGACGCCGAGGTCGTGGCGGGCCGCCGTCCAGGCAGCAGCACAGGCGTCGAGCAGGTCGTCCTCGCCGAAGCCCGCGCCCCTGAACCACGGCGGCGCCGTGATCCCCTGCGCGGCCAGCGCCTCGCGCCGGGCGGTGACGCCCTCGTCGTCCTTCTTGCGAGCCAGGAGCGGAGCGCCCGCCATCCGCGCGAAGCTCACCTCGGGGTGCACCTCGATGACCCGCACGCCGGGCCGCGAGCGCACCCACGCGTCGACCTGCAGGACCTTCTCGCGCAGCGCGTACGCCTGGGCGGTGACGCTGGTGCGGCCCTGGGTGGCGACGAGGTTGGCCGCCCGGCCCTCGGCGTAGGTCTCGGCCTCGAGGGCGGAGCGGACGGGTGTCGAGAAGATCGAGGACGACTTGCCGACGAGCAGCCGCCGGGCCTCGGCGTCGGCCAGCCGCCCGCTGCTGTCCGGGAGCCCGATGGGGATGTCGATGGCGACGACCGAGACCTGCGTCGTCTCGCCCACCAGCTCCAGCAGCTCGGTGATGTCGCGGGCGACGTAGACCCTCGGGCGGCCCTCGGGGCCGAGCAGCACGCCGACCCATCCGGTGCTGCAGGCGTCCACGCCGAGGACGGGCCGGTCGGGTCGGAGCGGCTCGGGCGCGGGCTCGGGACCGGTGGTCGGCGCGGTCACGAAGCGCGCCTCGCGCTCGCCGCTGAGCGCCGCGTCGATGCGGTGCCGCATGAGCTCGCTCATCGGAGGCAGGCCGTCGGCCGGCCACCAGCGCACGTCGGTCGACTCGTCGTCGGCGACGTGCGCCTCGCCCTCGAGCCAGGTGCAGGCGAAGGTGAGGTCGAGGTAGGCGGCCCGGTCACCGTTGGCGTGCACGATCTCGGGGTGGGCGCCGGTGGAGGCGAGCCGGTCCACCCGGACGCGCACGCCGGCCTCCTCCCACACCTCCCTGGCGGCGGCCACCGCCGGTTCCTCCCCGGGGTCGACGATGCCCGTCACCGGGGTCCACCGGCCGTTGTCGGAGCGCCGGACCAGCAGGACGTCCGTGCCGCGCCGCACGACCGCAGTGACGGCCGGGAGCCAGAGCGGGTCGTGGCCGATCTTGCGGCGGACCGCGACGATGAAGTCGGGGACCGGGCTCATCGTGGCCCCATCAGGTCGGCGCCCCTCACGTCAGGGCCTCGACGACGCTCTCCTGGAGGTAGCCGACCCACTCGTAGATGTCGTGCGCCTGCGCGCGCGGGTCGTCGTCGGGCAGCGAGTGCCAGTAGTCCTCGTCGCCCGCCTCGACGCCGAGGCGCGTGGCCAGGGCGAGGCGGATGTCGGTGAAGGCGCGCATCCAGGTCTCGGCCTCGGGCCGGGTGAGCTCGACGTCGATCACCAGGCCGTCCTCGGACAGCTCCGGCGGC
The DNA here is from genome assembly GCA_963740115.1 of uncultured Actinomycetota bacterium. GTDB lineage: Bacteria > Actinomycetota > Actinomycetes > Propionibacteriales > Nocardioidaceae > Nocardioides. The sequence goes on from CAVUCQ010000003.1 coordinate 492,694, forward strand.
AGTCCGGCGTCCTCCAGGGTGTCGATGATGAGGCCGGCCGCCGCCGCCTTGCCGTCGCGCAGGCTGCCCTCGGTGAAGCGGCGGAAGTCGGCCGCGGACTCGTCGTCGTCGACGTACGCCGTCGGGAAGAGCCGCGCCAGCACGGGGTCCTCGGGGATGGTGGTGGCCCCGGAGAACTCCGACATCAGCGCCTCGAAGGGATCCGCGGTCGGCCCGGGCGGCACGGCCCGCTCGTTGCGCAGCAGCTCCACCATCTGCGAGGCCAGCGACCGCAGGAGGTCGGCCTCGAAGCCGGTGAAGGTCGCGATGACCCGGTCGGACTTGCGGTGGTGCTCGAACCCGCTCACCTCAGGAGGCCTTCTCCATGGTCGCCCACAAGCCGTACTCGTGCATCGCCTGGACGTCGCGCTCCATCTCCTCGCGGGTGCCGGTCGAGACGACCGACCGGCCCTCGTTGTGCACCTCGAGCATCAGCTTCTCGGCCTTGGCCTTGTCGTATCCGAAGTACTTCTGGAAGACGTAGGAGACGTAGGACATGAGGTTCACCGGGTCGTCCCAGACCAGGGTCACCCAGGGCTTGGCCAGGAAGGTGATCTCGTCGGGGGTCAGGGTCGGCTCGACCTCTACGGGACTGGCGGCTGACACGGCACCATCGTGGCACAGTGTCGGTCGTGACGAGCTCAGCGGCGCTCCTGACCGACCACTACGAACTCACCATGGTCCAGGCCGCCCGGCAGGCGGGAACGGCCGAGCGGCGGGCGGTCTTCGAGCTCTTCCCGCGCCGCCTTCCGCAGGGTCGCCGCTACGGCGTGGTGGCGGGCGTCGGGCGGGCGCTCGACGCCATCGAGTCGTTCCGGTTCGACGCGGCGGCGCTCGCCTCTCTGGAAGGTGTCGTCGACCCGGACATGCTCGACTGGCTGGCCTCCTACCGCTTCTCCGGCGACGTCTGGGGCTACGCCGAGGGTGAGGCCTACTTCCCCTACTCGCCCCTGCTCGTGGTGGAGGGGACCTTCGCGGAGGCGGTCCTCCTCGAGACCGTGCTGCTGTCGATCTACAACCACGACTCGGCGATCGCCTCGGCCGCGTCGCGGATGACCCTGGCCGCGGCGGGTCGCCCGTGCATCGAGATGGGCTCACGCCGCACGCACGAGCAGGCCGCCGTGGCGGCGGCACGAGCGGCGTACGTCGCCGGGTTCGACGCGACGAGCAACCTCGCCGCGCGACAGCTCTACGGCGTGCCGTCCGCGGGCACCGCCGCGCACTCCTTCACGCTCCTCCACGACTCCGAGGGCGAGGCCTTCCGGGCCCAGGTGCAGACGCTGGGCGTGGGCACGACCCTCCTCGTCGACACCTACGACGTCGCGGAGGCGGTGCGCCTCGCGGTGGAGGTGGCCGGCACCGGCCTCGGAGCCGTGCGGCTCGACTCCGGAGACCTCGGCGAGATCGCCCGCGAGGTGCGCGAGCAGCTCGACGGCCTCGGAGCCACGGGGACGCGGATCGTGGTGACCAGCGACCTCGACGAGCACTCGATCGCCGCCCTCGCGGCCGCCCCCGTCGACGCCTACGGCGTCGGCACGCAGCTCGTGACCGGCTCGGGGCACCCGACGTGCGGCTTCGTCTACAAGCTCGTGGCGCGCGAGGGCGAGGACGGGGAGCTCGTCTCGGTGGCGAAGAGGTCGACGGACAAGGCGTCGATCGGCGGGCGCAAGTACGCCCTGCGTCGCCGGTCGTCGTCGGGCACCGCCGAGGCCGAGGTGGTCGGGATCGGCACACCGCCCGAGGACGACGGGGACGACCGTCCGCTGCTGGTGCCGCTGGTCGCACGGGGCGACGTCGTGGGCCGGGCCACCCTGGAGGAGGCCCGCACGCGCCACCGCACCTCGGTGGCCGAGCTGCCGCGGGCGGTCACGATGATGTCGGCCGGGGAAGCGGTCATCCCGACGATGCACCTCGGCGGCTGAGCGCTCGGCGCGGATTCCCGGTGCCGGGCCGGCCCTCCGGCTGACATCATGCCGAGATGGGACTGGTCGCCCGCGAGGCCGAGCTCGCCGCGATCGCTGCGCTGCTCGACAGCGACGCCACGTCGGTCCGCGCCCTCGTGCTGGAGGGTGAACCGGGAGTCGGCAAGACCAGCCTGTGGGAGCAGGGCGTCACCGGCGGGCACGAGCGCGGCATGCGCGTGCTCGTCGCGCGGGCCAGCGAGTCGGAGACCGGCCTGCCGTTCGCGGGCCTCATCGACCTCCTCGACGGGGTGTCCAGCGACGAGCTGGCGTCGGTCCCGGCACCCCAGCTCCATGCGCTCGAGGTGGCGCTCTACCGGGCCGAGCCGGGCGAGGACCCCCCGACGGACCACGTCGTGTCCCTCGCCCTGCTGTCGTCGCTGCGCTGCCTGGCCGCGCAGCAGCGACTGCTGGTCGCGGTCGACGACCTGCAGTGGCTCGACCCGCCCTCGCAGGCTGCCCTCGCCTATGCGTCGCGCCGCCTGTCGGAGGACGTGACCGTGCTGCTGGCGCGACGCCCCGGCAGCCGTACGGTCCTCGAGCGGGCCCTGGCCGACGACCGGGTCGAGCGTCTCGTGGTCGGCACGACCAGCCTCGGCGGCACCCGTCAGATCCTTGCGAGCCGGCTCGGCCTCCGGCTGCCGCACCACCTGCTGCGGCGCGTCTACGACACCACGACCGGCAACCCGCTCTTCGCCCTCGAGGTGGGCCGGATGCTGGCCGCGCGCGACCTCGACAGCCTCGGGGACGAGCTCCCCGTGCCGGACGCGGTCGAGGACCTCCTCGGCCTCCGGGTGGCCGACCTGCCCCCGGAAGCGCGACGGGTGCTGCTCGCGCTCGCCCTCGACGCCGACCTGCGCGTCGCGCAGGTGCGCGAGCTCGCCGGTCCCGAGGCCGTCGCACAGGCGCAGGACTCCGGCGTCGTCCACGTCGACGGCGAACGCCTCCGCCCGGCGCACCCCCTGCTCGCCGAGGTGGCCAGGCGCTCCGCCTCCGGCGAGGACGTCCGCCGCCTGCACGCCGACCTGGCGGCCGTCGTGGCCGACGACCAGCGCCGCCCGCTCCACCTCGCCCTCGCCGCCACCGAGCCCGACGCCCGCCTCGCCGAGCAGCTGGACGACGCCGTCTGCCGGGCGTCCGCCCGGGGCGCCACGCGGCTCGCGGTCGACCTGGCCGCGCACGCCCTGCGCCTCACCCCGCCCGGCGACCCGGACGCGGCGCGGGTGGTGGGCCTGGGGCGGCTGCTGCACGCCGCCGGCGAGAAGCAGCGCCTCACCCGGTTGCTCGAGCCGCGCGTGGCGACCCTGCCCGATCGGGCCGACCGGGTGCGCGCGTGCCTCCTGCTCACCGGCGGGGTGGTGCGCGACAACGACGACATCCTCGCCCTCCTCCAGCGGGCGCTCGACGAGGCGGGCGACGACGCGGCACTGCGGCTGCGGGTGCTGTGCCACCTCGCCGAGAACGAGGCGGTCATCGAGGTGCGCCACGTCGGCACCGCGGACGAGCACGCGGCCGAGGCCGTCGAGGCGTCGGCGGGCAGCTCGGCCGGCGCTCGGCGGCTGGCGCTCTACACGCGCATCTGGACGTCCGCGCTGCGCGGGCTGCCGCTGGCCGGCCTGGTCGAGCAGTACGACGCCCTGGCCAGCGAGTCGACCTATCTCGCCCGCACCCCGGCGCGTGTCGTCGGGCAGTCGCACGTGTGGCGGGGCGAGCCGGCGGGGGCCCGCGAGCGGTTCGAGGCGTTCCGGCTGCTGGCGGCGGAGCGCGCGGAGCCCCAGCCCTACGCACTGGCGCGGTTGCACCTGTGCGAGCTGGAGCTGCGGGTGGGCGACTGGGGCGCGGCCGAGGAGCGGCTGGACGAGTGGGCGGCCTCGACGGACAGCAGCCTGGTGCACTGGCCGATGTACGAGCGGTGCCGCAGCCTGCTGCTGGCCGGCAGGGGCGACGCTGCTGGAGCCCGCGAGTGGGGCGTCCGCGCCGTCACGCAGGCCGAGTCGATGGGCATCCGCTGGGACTGGCTCGAGGCGACCCGGGCGCTCGGCCTCGCCGCGCTGCTCGACCACGACGCGGAGGAGGCGGTCGGGCACCTGCAGACCGTCTGGGACCACACGCGCCGCGAGGGCGTGCTCGACCCCGGGGCGTTCCCGGCGGCGCCCGACCTGGTCGAGGCGCTCGTCGAGCTGGGCCGCCTCGACGACGCCCGTGAGGTGGTCGCGGTGCTCGCGGAGGCGGCGCAGGCGCAGGACCACACGTGGGCCCGGCACGCTGCCGTACGCGGGGCGGCGACCACGGCCCTCGCCGCCGGCTGGTCGGAGGAGGACGCCCACGCCCTCGCGGCCGCGGCGACGGCGTACGGCGACCTGGGGCTGGCCGCCGACGGTGCCCGGACGTGGCTCGCACTGGGCCGGGCGCAGCGACGGGCGCGCAAGTGGGGCGGCGCGCGTGAGTCGCTGGAGCGTGCCGTCGGGCTGTTCGAGCAGCTCGGCTCCCCCGGCTGGGTTGCCGTCGCGCGGGCCGAGCTCGAGCGCGTCGGCGCCCGCCGCCCGAGCGCCGCCGGACGGCTCACCGTGACCGAGCGGCGCGTGGCCGACCTCGCCGTCCAGGGGCTCGCCAACAAGGAGATCGCGCGTGCCCTCGTCGTGACGGTGAGCACCGTGGAGTTCCACCTGCGCAACGCCTACACCAAGCTGGACATCCGGTCCCGGATGGAGCTCGCCCCACGCCTGCAGGAGCTCGACGAGACGGTGTCCTGAGGGATCTCCCGGGCCCCGCCCGAGGTCGCTGCCGGTGTCAACTGGGGTTCCTCCGGGGTCACTTCCTCGGGTCATCCGCAGTTTCGGCACCCCGGTCCGGGCGGGCACCGTGGGGTCATGGCCGAGTACCTCGTCGAGCTCTACGTCGCACAGGGCGACCACACCGCAGCGCAGCACCACGTCGCGCTCGCGGAGCAGGCCGGCGCCGACCTCTCCCGCGAGGGACGAGCGGTGCGCTACCTGCGGTCGATCTTCGTCCCCGAGGACGAGACGTGCTTCCTGCTCTACGAGGCGGACTCGGCCGACCTGGTCACCGAGGCGGTGGCCCGGGCCGGACTCCGGCTCGAGCACGTCTCCGCGGCCACCACATCCGTCGCCGGCGCACAGGAGTCGCCGGACGGCACCACGAAAGGAACCAGCATGACCAGCACCACCTCCACACCGGACCTCACCGAGCTGCGTGACAAGCAGCAGAAGGTCTGGAGCAGCGGTGACTACAACAAGATCGCCGCCCTCACCGTCCCGGTGTCCGAGCACCTCGTCGACCACGTCGGTGTCGGGCCCGCCGACCGCGTGCTCGACGTCGCCACGGGAACGGGCCACGTCGCCCTCGCCGCCGCCCGGCGCTCGGCCGAGGCCGTCGGCATCGACTACGTGCCCGCGCTCCTCGACATCGCCCGGCGCCGCGCGGAGGCGGAGGACCTGGCCGTCGAGCTCACCGAGGCCGACGCCGAGCACCTCCCCTTCGACGACGCGTCCTTCGACGTCGTGATGTCGGCCATCGGCGTCATGTTCGCCGCCGACCACGACGCCGCCGGCCGCGAGCTCGTGCGCGTGACCCGCCCCGGCGGGCGGATCGGGCTGGCGAGCTGGACGCCGGAGGGGTTCGTCGGGGGCATGCTGCGCACCGTCGGTGCGCACGTCTCGCCCCCGCCGGGTGCACAGCCGGCCACGCGCTGGGGCACCGAGGAGGTCGTCGCCGGACTGCTGGGCGACGGCGTCACCGATGTGCAGTCGATCACCGCGACGGTCACGCAGCGCTTCGCCGACGCGGAGGCGTTCGCGGACCTGTTCCTCACCTACTACGGACCGACGTACGCAGCGGCGGGCCGGCTGGACGACGACGGGCGCGCCGCGCTCCGCGCCGACCTGGTCGCGCTCGCCGAGTCCCACGACCGCGGCGACGGGGGCCCCGGCCTGGTGTGTGAGTGGGAGTACCGCATCGTCACGGCCACCCGCCGCTGACGACGTGGACAGGGTGACTCCAGGGGTCACGCCCACCAGGCCGCCGAGGCCGCGGTCCGGGGCAGTCCTCTCGCCACGTGGCGGGAGGGCTGCCCCGGCTCCGTTCCCCCGCTAGCCTCGTCGCATGGCACGAGCCCTGATCGTGGTCGACGTCCAGAACGACTTCTGCGAGGGCGGGTCGCTGCCCGTGCCCGGGGGGGCCCGCGTCGCCGCGGACATCGGCGAGCTCCTGCACCGCTGGTCCCACCAGGAGCCCGGCGCGCCGTCGTACGACGTGGTGGTCGCCACCAAGGACCACCACATCGACCCCGGCGAGCACTGGTCGCTCAAGCCCGACTTCGCGCAGTCGTGGCCGGTGCACTGCAAGGTCGGCACCGAGGGCGCCGGCTTCCACCCCAACCTCGACCCGCAGCCGTTCGACGAGGTCTTCTACAAGGGCGAGCACGCGGCGGCGTACTCGGGCTTCGAGGCGCGCACGTCGTCGGGCGAGCCGCTCGCCGACTGGCTGCGGACCCGCGCCGTGTCCGCGGTGGACGTGTGCGGGATCGCGACCGACCACTGTGTCCGTGCGACCGCCCTCGACAGCGCCGGGCAGGGCTTCGAGACCCGGGTGCTCACCGCCCTCTGCGCCGGGGTAGCCGAGGACAGCACGGCCTCCGCCCTCGTCGAGCTGTCGAGCGCCGGCGTCGAGATCGCCTGAGGTCGCTCAGCACCACTTCTCGGTGACGGTGCGGAGCACCTTGATGGTGCGGGCCGTGCCCTTCCCGAGGGCGGCGAGCTCCTTGGAGGCGAGCAGCCGCGAGGTGTGGATGTTGCCGTCGAGCAGCACGAAGGCCGCACGACCCTCCACGACCACCGTCTCGCCCTCGCGCTCCAGGGCGTGCGCGGCCTTCACGGCGGCGGCCGATGGCGGCGAGGCGTAGAGGGTGACGTAGTGCTGGCCGCCGGGGTCGTGCTCGGCGTGCAGCTCGTCGCCGCGTGCGGTGATGGCGGCCAGCTCGGCGGTGGTGAACACGACCGTCGGGACCTCGAACCCCGCGGCGTCGGCGTACGCCTGCTCGAGCTGCTGCTGCACCTTGGCGACCGAGCGTGCCGAGTGCGTGAGGCGTACGTTGCCGGTGTTGATGTAGGTCTCGACGTCGCGTCCGCCGGCCGCCTCGGTCGCGGCCTTGATCGCGTCCTTGGCGAACTTGCGGGTCGCTCCGAGGTTGATGGCGCGCAGGAAGGCGACGTAGGTGGGCACGGCGCCATTGTCGCGCCCATGCCCCGCTGCGGGGCGGCGCGCAACGCGCCCACCCGCTGATGGGGTTACGGTGGGGCGCATGAAGACCCGTGCTCTCGCCACCGCCATCAGCGCCGCCGTACTCGCCCTCACCGCGGCTGGCTGCGCCAAGGACGACACCTCCACGACCACCGAGTCGGGCATCGAGCTGGTCAAGGAAGGCACGCTGACCATCTGCACCCACCTTCCCTACGAGCCCTTCGAGTTCACCGAGGGCGGCGAGGTCGTCGGCTTCGACCCCGACGTGCTGAAGATCGCTGCCGACGCCAACGACCTCGAGACCGAGGTCCTCGACGTCGCGTGGGAGACGATCACCACGGGTGAGGCGCTCAACACCGGCCAGTGCGACGTGGGCGCCGGGGCGATGACCATCACCGACGAGCGCGCAGCCGTGATGGACTTCACCGACCCCTACTTCGAGGCCACGCAGGCCCTGATGACCAAGACCGGCTCCGGCATCACCTCGCTCGAGGACCTGGCTGGCAAGAAGATCGCCGTCCAGGACGGCACCACCGGCGCCGACTACGTGCGGGAGAACGCGCCCGAGGACGCCGAGATCATCTCCTTCGAGGACTCCTCGCTGATGCAGCAGGCGGTCAGGACCGGCAAGACCGACGCCGGCGTCAACGACAACGGCCTGCTCAACTACTTCGTCAGCCAGAACCCCGACGTCGAGGTGGTCACGGAGTTCCAGACGGGCGAGGAGTACGGCTTCTCGGTGAAGAAGGACGGCAACGCCGAGCTGCTCACGGCCATCAACGACGGCATCGCCAGCGACGAGTACGACGAGGTCTACGAGAAGTGGTTCGGCACCGCTCCCGCTGAGTGACACCTGCCCTGACCCACCGACGAAGGTGATGTGAGTCCATGGCGAGTCCTCGTCAGCGTGCCGCCAGGTGGCGCTACGTCCAGTACGCCGTGCTCGTGGTCGTTCTGCTGGCGATCATCCTCGTCGCTGACTGGGACCAGATCCAGCGGGCGTTCTGGGACTGGGAGCTGGTCAAGGAGCAGTTCCCGGACGTCATCACCATCGCGCTCAAGAACACGATCATCTACACCGCGTGCGGCTTCACGTTCGGCCTGATCCTCGGACTGGTGCTGGCGCTGATGCGCCTGTCGAGCGTGGGGCCCTACCGGTGGATCGCGACCGGCATCATCGAGCTCTTCCGTGGGCTGCCCGCCCTCGTCGTCTTCATCGCGCTGAGCGTGGGCTTCAACCTCGCCTTCCCGCGGTACGAGATCCCGTTCGGCAACCTCGGCGTCGTCACCCTCGCCCTGGGCCTCGTCGGCGGTGCCTACATGGCCGAGACGATCCGGGCCGGCATCCAGGCCGTGCCGAAGGGACAGATGGAGGCCGCACGTTCGCTCGGGATGTCCCACGGACGCGCGATGATCAGCGTGGTCGTCCCCCAGGCGTTCCGGATCATCCTGCCGCCGCTGACCAACGAGCTGATCCTGCTGACGAAGGACTCGTCGCTGGTCTACATCCTGGGCCTGTCGCTGTCGGGCTACGAGCTGACCAAGTTCGGTCGCGAGGGCATGAACTCCGCCTCGAACCTGACCCCGATCATCGTGATCGGACTCTGCTACCTGCTGATCACGGTGCCGCTGTCCATCGTCGTACGTCGTATGGAGAGCCGCGCGGAGAGGGCCCGCTGATGACCGCCGAGACCACCCACCGCGCCGGGGCCGACCGCTCCGGGGCGGCCATCGACGTCCAGGACCTCCACAAGTACTTCGGCGACAACGAGGTGCTCAAGGGCATCGACTTCCACGTCGGCAACGGGCAGGTCGTGTGCGTCATCGGGCCGTCCGGGTCCGGGAAGTCCACCCTGTTGCGCTGCGTCAACATGCTCGAGACCCCCACCAGCGGGAAGATCTTCGTCGAGGGCGAGGAGATCACCGACCCGGACGCCGACGTCGACAAGCTCCGCGCCCGGATCGGGATGGTGTTCCAGCAGTTCAACTTGTTCCCGCACATGACGGTCCTCCGCAACCTCACCATCGCGCAGGAGAAGGTGAAGGGTCGCAAGAAGGACGAGGCCGTCGAGATCGCCCGCGCCACGCTGGCCAAGGTCGGGCTCTCGGAGAAGGAGTCGGCCTATCCGGCCCACCTCTCCGGCGGCCAGTCGCAGCGCGCCGCGATCGCCCGGGCGCTGTCGATGAGCCCCGACATGATGCTGTTCGACGAGCCGACCTCCGCGCTCGACCCGGAGCTGGTCGGGGACGTGCTGGCCGTCATGAAGGACCTGGCCGCGGAGGGCATGACGATGATGGTCGTCACCCACGAGATGGGGTTCGCGCGGGAGGTCGGCGACAACCTGGTCTTCATGGACGGGGGCGTGATCGTCGAGGAGGGCGATCCGCGCGAGGTCCTGGCCGACCCGCAGCACGAGCGGACGCAGCTGTTCCTGTCGAAGGTGCTCTAGGGAGCAGACGGGCCGGTCAGACCCGCGTGCACTGGCTCGGCGGCGTCACGGCCGGGTCGAAGACGTGTTGCGGGGGCACGATGTTGGCGCCGTTCGTCGACTCCTTCATCGTCATCGCCCACCAGCCGGCACGGCGCGTGTCGAAGGCGGCGCGCTGCTCCTTGGAGAGGTCGTTCCACAGGCTCACCAGGTCGACCCCGACCTCGACGAGGTGACCGTGCGGGGCGATGACGCCCTTGGCCTCGGTGTCGTACGGGACCGTGGGGACGGTCGGGAAGAGGCCGCGCGGGAGGCCGGCGAGGACCTCCTTGAAGGGCAGGCTGACGGCGACGTCCTCGCCGTCGAGCTCGACCGGCCGCGCCGTCGTGAGCGGCCAGCTCGGGTTGAGGTCGGTCGGAAGCGCCCAGGTGCGCGCCACGTCATCGGTGATGTCGGCCCAGCAGTCGGCGGCGCCGGGACCCCAGATGTCGCTGTTGAAGTAGCTGCGTCCGGCCACCACGAGGTAGTCGACCTGCTGGACGTTGCCGTCGATGGTCGAGTCGAGGGACAGCTCGGTGTAGCCCGTGGACGGGCTGAACCGGCCGCTGAGGTCGAGGAGGCGCTTGCCGCCGTTGTCCGGGTTCTTCGTCAGGAGCTGGCCGTGCCACTCGACGATGCCCATCTTGTCGACCTGCTTGACCATGCCCTCGAGCTGCGCGCCGAGGAGCGCCGCGCCCTGCGTCTTGCCGGAGGCCGCCGTGCCCGAACCGCCGCATCCGGTGAGGGCCAGGAGCAGACCACAAGCGAGGGCCGCCGCCCACGAGGTGCTGTGTCGTGTCACGAGGTGTCCCCATCCGGTCCTGGTGCGAGATGAGCTGCGTGCTCCCGCTCGGCAGCCTAGGGTCGCCGTCTGGACCTGTCAGGGAAACCGAAGATCTCGTCAAGCGGCCATCCAGCGCCTGGCGGCGTCGACCACGGCGTCGGTGAGGTCGGAGACGAGCGACGACCCGAGACGCCAGTGCTGCCAGAAGAGCGCCACCTCGGGGCGTCGGCCCGGCACCAGCTCGACGAGCTCGCCGCGCCGCAGCTCCTCGGCCACGTCCGACTCGGGCAGCAGCCCCCACCCCATCCCGACGCGGATGGCGCGGTCGAACTCGCGCACCGACGGGACGTAGGTGACCGGCGGTGCGAGGTGCCGGCGGGTGACCCTGCGCACGAAGTCGTGCTGGAGGGAGTCGCTGCGGTCGAAGGCGACGAGCGGCGCCTCGGCGAGCGTCACCGAGCCGACGCCGTCGGCGAAGTGGCGGGCGTGGAAGTCGCGCGTGGCGACGGCGGCGTAGCGGAGCCGGCCCAGCCGCACCACCCGGCAACCGGGCACCGGCTTGGGCTCGCCGGTGATCGCGGCCACCACCTCCCCGCGCCGCAGCCGCTCCGCCGTGCGCGTGTGGTCCTCCCGGACCACCTCGAAGACCACCCGGTGCCGACCCTGCACCTCCGCGAGCGCGTCGACGAACCAGCCGTAGAGGGCGTCGGCGTTCACGGCGATCGGCAGCGAGGCGTACGACGTCTGGTCGCCGTCGGCCTCCTCCACCAGCTCGGCGACCGCCTCCCGCTCCAGGATCTCGGTCTGGGTGGCCAGCCGCACGAGCACCAGACCGGCCTCGGTGGGCTCCAGCGGCTTGACCCGGTGGAGCAGCACGCGCCCGATCCGCGTCTCCAGCGCCTTGATGCGCTGGCTGACCGCGGAGGGGGTCACGTGCAGCTCGCGGGCGGCCGCCTCGAAGGTCCCGAGCCGGACGGCGACGGCCAGGGTGCGCAGGGCTACGGGGTCGAGCTGAGTGATGTCTTTCATAATGAGACATCCTAATGATTCGTGAAAATACTTCGCTGGATTGATGCAGTCAGGCGACCTAGCGTTGTCCTCATGTTCCAGGTTGCCCTCACCGGTCTGCTGACCGGATTCGCCCTCATCGTCGCCGTCGGCGCGCAGAACGCCTTCCTCCTGCGCCAGGGGATCCGCGGCGAGCACGTCCTGCCCATCGTGCTCACCTGCCTCGCCTCCGACGTGCTTGCGATCACCGCCGGCGTCGCCGGGCTCGGGGTCGTCCTGGAGCGGTGGCCCGCGGTCCTCCCGGTGGCGCAGGTCCTCGGCGGGCTCTACCTGATCGCCTTCGGCGTGCACGCCGCGATGCGGGCCTGGCGCCCCAGCAAGCTCGAGGCCGGCGAAGGCGCGGCCCTCACCCCGGGTCGCGCGGTCCTGCTGACGCTGGCGCTGACCTGGCTCAACCCGCACTTCTACCTCGACGCGGTGCTCATGCTCGGCACCGTGGCCAACAGCTTCGGCACGGACCGCTGGTGGTTCCTGACCGGGACGCTGGTCGCGAGCGTCCTGTGGTTCTTCGGCCTGGGCTACGGCGCCCGCCTGCTCCGGGGACTCTTCGCCCGACCCACCGCCTGGCGCGTCCTCGACTCGGCCATCGCGGTCGTCATGGGGACGCTCGGCGTGGGCCTGCTCGCCCACTGAGCCGCATCCGCTACTCCCCCGAGTAGCCGAGTCCTCGCTCGGCCAGGGCCTCCCGCAGCCGCACGATGGCGACCGGACCCACTCCGTGGATGGCCGCCAGGTCGGCGGCCGAGTGGTCGGCGACCTGCTCCAGGGTGGTGACGCCCACCTCCCGCAGGGCCCTCGTGGCCGGTGCCCCGATGGTGCGCGGCAGGGGCGCGCCACCCTCCCGGGGTGCCCGCTGACGCGGGGTCGGGAGGCCGGCGTCGACGACCGCCTCGCCCCGTGGCGAGAGCAGGTAGCCGATCGCGAGCGACTCGGTCAGTCCCAGCTCCTTGAGCTTGCGGACGTCCTTCTTGAAGTCCGCCGTCTCCCGCCCCACCTGCGCCGCCAGGTCCGGGGCGCGCACGGTGGGGTTGCGGTCGATCAGGTCGAGGGTCTCGCGGGTCCAGGGGCCGTACGACGACGACGCGTCGAGGCGGTCGAGGCGCGCGTTGATCGCCGCGATCTCCGCCGCGTCCGGCACGCTGGCTCGCAGTGCCTCGCGCGGGTCGGGACCGGCGTACGCCAGGCCGATCCGCCACGCGGGATCACCGGAACGGACCGCCAGAGCCTGCTTGAGCGCCGTCAGCGACGGGGCTCCGGCGCGGCGGGCGTCCTCCGCGCGCAGGCTCGCGATGCTCACCTGCTCGACCGAGGTCACCTCCAGCAGGCCGACCGACGTGCGCATCCGGGTGCCGACGACCACCCGGGGCCGCGCCCACCTGCGGAACGCCAGGTCGACCGTGCCGGCCTTGATCGCAGCCAGCTCGGCGGGGCGGATCATCATGCGCCCAGCCTGCCAGAACGCGGCCGGAGCTCAGAGGTTGCCGCGGGCGTCCTGCTCGCGCTCGATGGCCTCGAAGAGCGCCTTGAAGTTGCCCTTGCCGAACCCCAGGGAGCCGTGCCGCTCGATGAGCTCGAAGAACACGGTGGGCCGGTCGCCGAGCGGCTTGGTGAAGATCTGGAGCAGGTAGCCGTCCTCGTCGCGGTCGACCAGGATCCCGCGGCTCTGCAGCTCCTCGATCGGCACCCGCACCTCGCCGATGCGCGCGCGCAGCTCGGGGTCCTCGTAGTAGGAGTCGGGGGTGTTGAGGAACTCCACCCCGTTGGCGCGGAGCGCGTCGACCGTGGCGAGGATGTCACCGGTGGCCAGCGCGAGGTGCTGGGCGCCGGGACCGTTGTAGAACTCGAGGTACTCGTCGATCTGCGACTTCTTCTTCGCGATCGCGGGCTCGTTGAGGGGGAACTTCACCCGGTGGTTGCCGTTGGCGACCACCTTGGACATCAGGGCGGAGTAGTCGGTGGCGATGTCGTCACCGATGAACTCGGCCATGTTCACGAAGCCCATCACCTTGTTGTAGAAGGTGACCCACTCGTCCATCTTGCCGAGCTCGACGTTGCCGACGATGTGGTCGAGGGCCTGGAACAGCCGCTTGGGCTGGTCGGCCTTCTTGGTCCACCGCGGCTGCGCCGCGACGTAGCCGGGGAGGTAGGGGCCGGCGTACGTCTCGCCGTCGATCGTGCGCTGCACGAGCGTGTGGCGGGTCTCGCCGTACGTCGCGATCGCCGCGATCCGCACCGAGCCGTGCTCGTCGCTGAGGACCTCGGGCTGGCGCAGCACCGTGGCGCCGGCCTTCACGGCCTGGGCGATGCACTGGTCGACGTCGGGGACCTCGAGGGCGATGTCGACGACGCCGTCACCGTGCGTGGCGTGGTGGGCGATCATCGGGCTGTCCGGCGAGACGGCACCGCTGAGGACGAACTTGATCGACCCCGACTTGAGCACGTAGGACTTGTGGTCGCGGTTGCCGTTCTCCGGACCGGAGTAGGCGATCAGGTCCATGCCCCACGCTGAGGCGTAGTAGTGGGCAGCCTGCGTCGCGTTGCCGACGACGAAGCAGATCGCGTCCCAGCCCGTGACCGGGAACTGGTCGGCGTCGGCGTCGTACTCCACCAGTCCCACCAGCTGCCGGAGCTGCTCGAGGGACAGGTCGGCCTTCATCTCGTCCACGGTCAGGGCGCCACCGGTCGAGGCGATGTCAGTCGTCATGCCCTCACCCTGCCCAAGGACCGGCAAGGTGTGCAACAGTACGCCGAAACGTTGGACAATCTGCACAGACATCGGAGGGCGGATGGACGAGATCGACAGCAGAATGATCGAGCTCTTCGCCTCCGAGCCGCGGCTCGGCGTGCTGGAGGCGAGCCGTCGCCTCGGCATCGCGCGCGGCACCGTGCAGGCTCGGCTCGACAGGCTCGCCGCTGCCGGCGTCATCACCGGCTGGGGGCCGGACCTCTCCCCCGAGGCGATCGGCTATCCCGTGATGGCGTTCCTGACCCTCGAGATCCGCCAGGGCTCCGCGGCGCGGGGCGGCCACGACGCCGTGGCCGCCCACCTGTCCAAGATCCCCGAGGTCCTCGAGGCCTACACGATCACCGGTGCCGGCGACATGTGGGCGCGGGTGGTCGCCCGCTCCAACGCCGACCTGCAGCGGGTGATCGACCTGGTGCTCACCGATCCGGGCATCGACCGCTCGACGACCGTGATCGCGCTCGCCACCCAGATCCCGCACCGCGTGGTGCCGCTGGCGCGGGCCGCGGCGGCGCTCACCTGAGCCGGTCGGCCACCTCGCGCGCGGCCGCGATCACCTGCGGGGCCACGACGTCCTCGTCGATCGTCCCGTCGAGGGTCACCACCCCCACGCTCGCGCGCAGCCCGTCGACCCCGACCACCGGCGCGGCCAGGCCCCGGGCGCCGCTCTGCAGCTCGCCGCTCGTCACGGCGTACGCCGGCTCGGTGACGTCGAGCAGGCCGATGGCCTTGCCGGCCGCCCCCTGGGAGAGCGGGTGGCGCGCCCCGACCCGGTAGGCGACGTGGAAGTCGGTCCACGTGGGCTCCACCACGGCCAGCGCCAGCGCCTCGTCGCCGTCGGCCACCGTGAGGTGGGCGGTCGAGCCGACGGACTCGGCGAGCGAGCGCAGCACCGGGACGGCGAGGTCGCGCAGCAGCGGCTGCACCGCGCTGGCGAGGTGGAGCACGCCCAGTCCGACGAAGAGGCGCGAGCGCGCGTCGCGGCGGACCAGCCCGTGCTGCTCGAGCGTGCTGACCAGGCGGTAGACCACGGTGCGGTTGACCTGGAGCCGGCCGGAGAGCTCGGTGATGGTGAGGCCCTCCGGGCTCTCGGCCAGCACGCGCAGCACACGCAGGCCGCGGTCCAGCGTCTGCGAGGTCTCCGAGGCCATAGGAGCAGCATGGCAGCAACTCCCGGTCGCGGCGCCGTGCGACCGGAGGGTGTTCAGGAGCTCTGGCGCATCGCCCACTCGCGGATCCGGTTGATCCGCTCGTGGAGCTGATCGGCACTGGCCACGGCGGCGGGCGGTCCCCCGCACTCCTTGCGCAGCGCCGAGTGGGTGATGCCGTGCGCCTGCCCGGTGCGGTGGTGCCACGCGGCGACGAGGCCGTTGAGCTCGCGGCGCAGCACCCCGAGCTGCTGGTGGGTGCTGAGCTGCTCGACGGAGTCGACCACCCGGTCGCCCGTCCCGGCGGACTTCTGCTTGCGGGCGCGCTCGCTCTGGCGCGAGTGCAGCAGCTCGCGCACCTGGTCGGGCTCGAGGAGCCCCGGGATGCCGAGGAAGTCCATCTCCTCCTCCGAGCCGGACAACACCTCGCCGGAGTGGCCGAACTGCGCCCCGTCGTAGAGGACGTGGTCGAAGGACGCGGTGGAGCCGAGCGCCTCCCACGACATCTCCAGCTCCTCGGAGGCCGACTCGCCCGCGTTGGCGGCCGCGAGCAGGTCGTTCTCGGCGGCGAAGATGTCGTCCTCGTCGGTGACCCGGCGGCCCAGCACGTGGTCGCGCTGCGCCTCCATGTCGGAGGCGAACTCCAGCAGGTGGGGCACCGAGGGCAGGAAGACCGACGCGGTCTCGCCGCGCGAGCGCGCGCGCACGAACCGGCCGACGGCCTGGGCGAAGAACAGCGGTGTCGAGGTGGTGGTCGCCCACACGCCGACTGCCAGGCGCGGCACGTCGACGCCCTCGGAGACCATCCGGACGGCGACCAGCCACCGCTTGTCCGACTCGGTGAAGGTCGCGATCTTCTTCGAGGCACCCTTCTCGTCGGACAACACGACGGTGGGCGACTCGCCGCTGATCTTCTTCAGCAGCCCGGCGTAGGCGCGCGCCGTCTCCTGGTCGCTGGCGATCACCATGCCGCCGGCGTCGGGGACGTGGCGGCGCACCTCCGAGAGGCGCTTGTCCGCCGCCTCCAGCACGGCAGGCATCCACGACCCCTGGGGGTCGAGGGCCGTACGCAGCGCATGGGCGTGCATGTCCTTGGTGAGCGGCTCCCCCAGCCGGGCGGCGATCTCGTCGCCGGCGCGGGTGCGCCACTGCATCTCACCCGAGTAGGCCATGAACAGCACGGGCCGCACCACGTGGTCGGCGAGCGCGTGGGCGTAGCCGTAGGTGAAGTCGGCCCGCGACGTGGGGATGCCGTCGTCGCCCGGCGAATAGGTGACGAACGGGATCGGGTTGATGTCGGAGCGGAAGGGCGTACCGGTCAGGGACAGGCGGCGGGTGGCTGGGTCGAACGCCTCCCGCACGCCCTCGCCCCACGACAGCGCGTCGCCTGCGTGGTGGATCTCGTCGAGGATGACCAGCGTCTTGAACCGCTCGGTGCGGATCCGCATGGCGAGCGGGTTGACCGCGACACCGGCGTAGGTGACCGCGATGCCGACGTAGTCGTCGGACGTGCGGCCCTTGCCGGCGGAGTAGGCGGGGTCGATCGGGATGCCGGCCCGGGCGGCGGCCTCGGCCCACTGGGTCTTCAGGTGCTCGGTCGGCGCGACCACCGTGATCCGGTCGACGACGCGGCGGCTCAGCAGGTCGGCGGCCACCGTCAGCGCGAAGGTCGTCTTGCCTGCGCCGGGCGTCGCGACCGCGAGGAAGTCACGGGGCTGGCGCGACTGGTAGAGGTCCATCGCCGCCTGCTGCCAGGCACGGAGGGAGGGCGCGGTGCCCCAGGCGGCCCGGTCGGGCCACGCGGGAGGCAGCGGCAGCTCGGGCCGCCCCGTCACGCCTCGGGACCCGAGCCGCCAGGACCGGAGTCGCCACCCGGCTTCATCGACTCCCAGATCTCCTTGCACTCCGGGCACACCGGGAACTTCTCCGGGGCTCGTGACGGCACCCACACCTTGCCGCACAGGGCGATCACGGGGGTGCCCATGACCATCGCCTCGGTGAGCTTGTCCTTGGGGACGTAGTGGGAGAACCGCTCGTGGTCACCTTCGTCGGTGGGAACCGTCTGACGCTCTTCGATCGTCTGCGTTCCGCCGGAAGACGAGGTGGAGAATCCGATGGTGCTCATGATGGGCAAGCCTAGCCTCTGGATCAGTTCAGGTCGGGATCGACGGGGCGGTTGGCGTGCCACGCCAGCATGCCCGGCTGCCGTCTCATCACGTCGCGCCGCAGGCCGCTGGTGTCGCCGCGGAAGGCGTCGTCGGGCTGCGCGCTGACGACGTACCAGCTGCCCTCCTCGACCTCGCCCTCGAGCTGGGAGGCGCCCCACCCGGCATAGCCGGCGAACACGCGCATCGCGGCCAACGAGCCGTCGACGAGCTCGGTGGGGGTGTCGAGGTCGACCATGCCGATGAGGCCGGAGACCGGGCGCCAGCCCACGGGGGTGTCCTGCGGGTCGCGCAGCGCCGCGACCGCGAGCGCGCCGTCCGTGCCGACCGGCCCGCCGCGGAAGAGCACCTCCGGCTCGGCCACCACGTCGCGCCACGGCTCGAGGACGTCGGCGACCAGGACCTGCGTGGGCCGGTTGAGCACGACGCCGAGCGCGCCGTCGGGGGTGACGTCGAGCAGCAGCACCACCGTGTCGACGAAGTTGGGATCCTGCAGGGCCGGCGTCGCCACCAGCAGCATCCCCGAAGTCAGCTGCATGCCGTCCATCATGACCGATGGCCGGGCCGTGCACACCACCCTCGTCATCTGGTCTGGTCACCTGGCCGTGTCACCTAGGCTGCGCGGATGGAACGGCGACAGCGCGTCTCGGAGGCGACCAGGAGTGCGCTCGTCGACGTCGCGGAGCGGCTCTTCAGCGAGCTCGGCTACTCGGCCACCTCGCTCGACGCCATCGTCGCCGGGGCCGACGTCACCAAGGGTGCGCTCTACCACCACTTCAGTGGCAAGCAGGCGATCTTCGAGGCCGCCTTCGAGCGGGTGGAGTCCCGGGCGACAGCCGGCATCGCGACGGCGATGGACGGGCACCAGGACCCCTGGAAGAGGGCGCAGGCCGGGTTGGGCGCTTTCCTCGGCGCGGTGCAGGAGCCGGCCTACCGCCGGATCGTCGTCTCCGACGGACCCTCCGTGCTCGGCCACGAGCGCTACCGCGAGCAGGAGGAGCGGTCGACCTACAAGATCGTCGACGAGATCGTGCGCTCGGTGCTGACCACCGGCGACCGGGTCACGGACGACGACATGCTCGACACGTTCACCCGCATCTTCTTCGGCGCGATGTCGGCCGCCGGAGGCTCGGTGGCCGTCGACGACGACCCGGCCGCCGCGGCCGCACGGGTCGAGTCGGCCATCGGCTTCATCATGGCGGGGCTGCAGCGGCAGCTGCAGGACGGCGGCGGGGTGCCCGACGCGGGCTGAGCCTCCCGCGGCTACTTGGCGAAGGTCAGGTTGCCGTTGACAGCCGGCACGAGCTCCACCCACACGTGACCGGCGGGCACCTTGAGCTCGCCGCCCTTGGTGGCCAGCTCCAGCTCGCCGGTGAGGCCGTCCTTGGTCCAGGTGCCCTTGATGACGCGGCCGCCGTGGAAGAGCACCGCGGCACCCTTGCCCTCGAACTTGGTCTCGGGCACCGGGTAGCCGGCCGGGTCCTTGTAGCCGGCGTCGCCGACCTTGACCCGCAGCACCAGCACCGAGTCGGCCGGGAACTGGTCGCCCTGCGCGGCGTAGGAGTTGCTGTTGACGTAGCGACCGCCCTGGAACTGCCAGCTGGTCGAGTGCGCGCCGAAGTCCGCGGTGAGGGTGCTCGCCTTGCCGCCCTTCGGGAGGTCGGCTGCGGTGCCCCAGGGCAGGTAGGCCGGCGGCTCCTCGTCGGACTTGAGCCGCTTGGCGATGTCGCCGAGGTGGGCGAAGAGGTTGTAGGGGGCCGAGCGCGAGGTCTCGCGGTAGACCCCTGCGGCGCCCTCGGTGATCCACGGGATCCCGGCGCCGTTGATCCGGTTGATCGTCACGGGCGCAGCGCCGCTGGTCACGACCGTCGCGCCCTCGGGCACGATCCCGATGTCGCTGGCGCGCATCGAGCGCACCGGACCGATGTCGGCGGGCACCTGGGAGTAGTAGAACGCTGCGAGACGGGTGTAGCCGCCCTCGACGAGCTCCTCCACGACCAGGTCGGCCGAGCCGAGGCCGACCTGCGGCGCGCTGGAGGACGTGTTGTCGACCTTGGTGACGATGACCGGGTGCTTCGGCGCATCGCCCGTGCGCTCGAGGCCGGTCAGGGGCCAGTACGTCGGCTCCGGCGGCGCCTCGCTCGCCTCGGACGCGGTGGTCTCGGACGGGGCGGCGTCACTGGGCGCGTCCTCGTCGTTGCCGCCACCGCAACCCGCGAGGAGCAGCGAGGCCGCGACGATCGCAGCGACGACTGCCTTGGACGAGAAGGGGTGAAGACGGTGACGCACGGGGACTCCGATCGAGCGGGGGATTTCTGCCTTGAAGTGTGGGGGCGCGCCCGCCCCGATCAGGGAAGGCGCGCCACAGGGTAGATCAGCAGGGACTACCTACCAATTGCAGCCTGTCACCGACGGCGCAGCGTGCCGCCGAACCAGCTCGAGGTCCACGGCACGGCCACCCGGACCCGCTCCCCCGAACCGGGCGAGTGGACCATCACGGCGTGTCCGTGCGACCACTTCAGGAAGATGGCCGCGTGGTAGACCCCGCCGCTCCCGGTGAAGAACATCAGGTCGCCGGGTCGCATGTCCTGCTTCGCCACGCGGCGGGTGAAGCCGGCCTGGGCGCCGGACGTACGCGGCACGGCGAAGCCGGCACGGCGGAAGCTGTAGTAGACCAGCCCCGAGCAGTCGAAGCGGTCCGGACCCGAGGCGCCGTAGGCGTAGGCGTCGCCGCGCTGGCGCATGGCCGTGTCGCGGGCACCGAGGACGCGGTCGTCGATCCTCCTGGCCACGGGGCGGGGCTGGGCCGAGGTCGTGGTGATCTCAGTGGTGGAGCCACCACCGCTGGCGGCGACGGCCGGCTGGGCCGTCATCGTCGATGCGGCGAGGCCGAGACCGGCGAGGGCGAGCGCGCAGGCTCGCGCCGTGCGAGGAGTCGCAGGCATGGTTGTTCCTTTCCCACGCCTGTGAGGTGAGCTGTCGGGCTAGGGCTGGAAAGTGCCCTGCCACCTGTCGGCGGCTTCGCCCCGAGCCGACGCGTGCGTCGGCGGTGGAACCTGTGGGTCCCCCACTCCTGCCCTCGATGTCTCGGGGGTCGTCCCGGCCGGGCAGGACTCGGCGTCATCCGGGACGGTTGGGTCTTTCGACCGCCTGCACGGTAGGCAGATCAGGCGACGAGGGACAAAGTCCCGACCCGGCTCGCCGCGTGAGGTGTCGCGCAGATCACGCTCAGCCGAGCTTGCGCCCGCCGTCGACGTAGAGCGTCTGGCCGGTGATGAAGGACGCCTCGTCGCTGCACAGGAACGCCGCGGCGGCGGCGATGTCCTCGGGCTGGCCGACGCGCCGTACGGGCGTCGCCTCGGCGTTGAGCCGCTGGAGCTCCTCCGGCTCCAGCTTGAGGCGCCGCGCGGTGGCGTCGGTCATCTCGGTGACGATGAAGCCGGGAGCGATCGCGTTGGCGGTGATGCCGAACGGTCCGAGCTCGATGCCGAGGGTGCGGGTGAGGCCCTGGATGCCCATCTTGGCCGCGGAGTAGTTGGCCTGCCCCCGGTTGCCCAGCGCCGAGACGCTGGAGAGGTTGAGGATCTTGCCGTACTTCTGCTCGACGAACCGCGACTGCGCCGCCTTGGTCATGTTGAAGACGCCCTTGAGGTGCACGCCCATCACGACGTCCCAGTCCTCCTCGGTCATCTTGAAGAGCAGGTTGTCGCGGGTGACGCCGGCGTTGTTGACGAGCACGTGGATCCCCCCGAGCTCGTCGACCACGCGCTGCACGGCGGCCTCCGCGGCGGCCGAGTCGACGACGTCGCAGGCCACGCCGATCGCCCGCGCCCCGTCGGCCAGCTCCAGCCGACCGGCGGCGTCCTGAGCGGCGGCCTCGTCGAGGTCGAGGATCGCGATCGACGCTCCCTCGCTCGCGAGGCGCTGCGCGATACCGAAGCCGATGCCTCGCGCTGCACCGGTGATGACGGCGACGCGTCGGTCGAAGCGACCCATGGGGACTCCTAGAGGTTCGAGGTGGTTCATCGACACGTGAGGATGAAGTGGACTGGCGCACCGAGGCTACCGGCCGCGATCTTCGCTACGGTGTCCGTGTGCGTCAGGGGGAGTTCCGTGCCGCCGCCTTCGTGGCGGCCGTGATGGCAGCGATGGCCGCGCTGGTGGCGTGGACCTACGACCTGCCCCTGCGCGACCCCGACGGCGCATCCCTGCCGACGTGGTTCCGGCTCCCGGTGATCGTCGCATCGGCGGTCGCCCTGGACGTCCTGGCGAGGTGGGTGCTGCTGGTGCGTCGCGGCGGAGCCTCGGCGCGACCGGCCCTGCGCGCGGTGCTGGTCGAGCGGTGGAACCGCGACCAGATCATGTTCACGCTGAGCGGCCTGGTCACCTGGTACGTCGCCTACGTCGCCTTCCGCAACCTCAAGAGCTTCGTCCCGTTCGTGACCGACCGGATCGCGGACCCCAGCTCACCCGCATCGACCGGTGGCTGTGGCTCGGCAACGATCCTGCCGTCGCCATCCACGAGCTGCTCGGCACCACCTGGGCCAACTGGGTGATGGCGGCGGTCTACCTCGTGTGGATCGGCCTGGTGCCGTGCAGCCTGGCGATCGCCCTGGTCTGGACGCGCCGGTCCACCGCGGGCGCGTGGTACGTCACGGCGATCTCGATCGACTGGTGCCTGGGCGTGGTGCTCTACTACGCCGTGCCGTCCATGGGGCCCGTCTACTCCTCGCCGGAGTGGTTCGCCGCGCTGCCCCACACCCCCAACACCTCGGTCAACGAGATGCTGCTCTCGGACCGCATCCAGGTGCTCGCCGGCCCCTGGGACACCGGCACCGTGCAGACGATCGCGGCCTTCGCGTCCCTGCACGTCGCCGTGATGGTCACCATCTGCCTGATGACCGAGCAGATGCGGCTGCCTGCCGTGATCCGCGCCGCCGCCTGGACCTTCCTCGCGCTCACGATCGTGGCGACGATCTACCTCGGCTGGCACTTCTTCGTCGACGTGGTCGCCGGGGTCGCGGTCGGCGCTGCCGCCTTCGTGCTGGCGGCCCGGGCCACGGGCAACCCGCTGCGGCGACGGCAGGAGCCGTGGACGTTCCGCGCCGTGCTGGACCTCTCCGCCTACTCCGAGGCCGAGAAGGTCGCCGAGCGCCGGGGCTGAGTCCCCTACCCCGCGCCGAGGGCGTCGCGCAGTCGCTCGGCGTACGACTCCGCCTCGCCGTCGGCGTACTTCGTGCGCGGCCAGAAGAAGCCGCGCAGCCCGTCGCCCTTGGTGCGCGGCACGACGTGCATGTGGAGGTGGGGCACCGACTGGCTCACGACGTTGTTGATCGCGACGAACGAGCCCTGTGCGCCCAGGCCGTCCTTGACCGCGGTGGCGAGCCGCTGGGCGGCGGCGAGGAAGCCGTCGCGCTGGTCCGCCGGCAGGTCCGGCAGGGTCTCGACGTGGGTGCGGGGGACGAGCAGGACGTGGCCCTTGAAGACCGGCCGGGTGTCGAGGAACGCGACGAGGTCGGCGGTGTCGAGGACCGGATGCCCGGGAAGGTCGCCGGAGATGATCCGGCAGAAGACGCAGTCGGCCATGGGGCCAGTCTGCCTGCTCGCCAGCGGCGCGGTGTCGTTCGCATGCCGCTACGCCGTCGTCGGGGTGGGGCGCGGTCCGGACCGGCTGGCTAGCGTGCGAGGGGTGCAGACGTTCCTCCCCTACCCCGACTTCGAGGCCTCTGCCCGCGCACTCGACCAGAAGCGGCTCGGCAAGCAGAGGGTCGAGACGATCCAGGTCGTGCGGGCCCTGACGGTCCCCGGCTACGGCTGGGCCAACCACCCCGCCGCCCTGATGTGGCGCGGCTTCGAGGAGGCACTCGGCCGCTACGGGTTCGCCTGCTGCGAGGCGTGGATCGAGCTCGGCTTCGGCGACACGTGCGCCGCGACGATCGCGACCGACCTGCGCCCGGCGGGCGTGGAGTCGGTGCGGACGCAGCCGGAGCTGGCAGAGGCCGGGGCCCTCCCACCCTGGCTCGGCGACCCCGAGCTCCACCGCAGCCACCAGTCGGCGCTGGTGCGCAAGGACCCGGAGTTCTACCGCGGCCGCTTCCCCGACGTCCCCGACGACCTGCCGTACGTCTGGCCGGTCCGCTCCCCCGCGGTCGTCCGAGGCCGAGCGGCGACGCGCCGAGAACGCCGTACGTCGCGAGCAGCGCGCTGCCGAACGGCTCCTCGCCGAGGCGGAACGCGCCCGACGGCGGCGCAGCCGGGCCGCCAAGAAGGCGTGGGAGACGCGTCGGCTGAGGGCACTCGGCGACGACTGACGTGCGTGGCGTGACGTGTCACGGCTTGCTGCCCCGCACGGTCCGGACGAGCTGGTCCGAGGCCAGCCCGAGGTAGGTCTCGACCGGTGGCACGCCGGTGGCGCCGTACATCTCGCCGCAGGCCGTCATGTCGAGGGTGAAGGTCCGTGCGGTGCCGGTGAAGTCCTGCAGGACGACGAGGTACGACGTCGCGTCGGGCCGCGTGTCACAGTCCGCCACGCCGTCCTCGTAGCCCGTCGCAGCGTCGGACCGGATGTTGACGATCGGGTCGACCTGCCACTGATCGACCAGCGTGCGCCGGTCGCCACTGCCCTTGTAGGCGCAGACGTCGCTCGCGGAGACCTGTCCGGGCAGGAAGGGAGCCGAGGACAGCGACGGGTCCTCGGCGTCGTCGCGGAACAGCAGGTGGCCGTCGGTGCAGCCGGTGTCGCCCTCGATCTCGGTGACGCTCCCGTCGGCCAGACCGACCTGGATCCGGAACAGCCGGCTCGGCACCGGCGGCGTCTCCTTCCCGCAGGCGCTGTCGAGCGCCCAGTCGGACCACCCCTGCACGACCGCCGCCGCCAGGCCGCCCGTGACGGCGCCTCGCGGGAAGCGGGCCCGCTGCGCCGCGCCCGGATCGGCAAGGTCGCAGAAGCGCACCCAGGACGCCTCCTGGATCGCGATCTCCTCGAGCGGAGCGTCGGCGGACGCGACGCACTGCGGCTCGCTGCGCTCGGCCACGTCGGGCGGCTCGTCGTCGAGCACTCGCGGCAGGAGGACTCCGCCCACCGCCAGCAAGGCGACGGCGGCCACGGACGCGAGGCGGCGCTGCGCCCGACGCCGGCGACCGGCGGCGGCGGCGCGGGTCGCGATGCCGGACAGGTCGGTCGGGTCGGGGGGCGTCGGGACGCCGTCCTTCAGGCGCTGCGTCAGGTTGTTCATCGTGCCTCCTCTGCGAGGGTCGTCTCGGCGAGGAGGGGCGACGTGCGCAGCGCAGCCAGTGCGCGGAGCAGGTCGGGGTCGGGCGCCTCGTCGGTCCGACCGGTCTCGGGGAGGTCCCCGGTCGGGATCTCGCCGTGCCAGCGGCGCCCACGCCACCCGGCGTACGTCGTGAACATGGTGCGGCGGACATAGGCCTCGAACGACCCGTTGCGGCTGACCCGGTCGAAGTGCGGCCACGCCTTGGTGAGCGCGGTCTGCATGAGGTCTTCGGCCAGCGACCGGTCCCCGGTGAGCAGCCAGGCCGCGCGCCAGAGCGCCGACCCCCGGGCCGCCACGAACTCCGCGAAGTAGTCCACCGTTCCTCCTCACTGCTTGAAACCGGGTGGGGGGCCTCGAAGGTTGACGGCCGACGTCGAGAAGTGTGCAGGGTCCGGACGGTCCCGGGGCGGGGCGCCACGCCCATCACGCCGATCTCCACACAACCCACCAGCGGGGCTAGCCGGTGTCGGTGTCACGCACTACAATCGAACACATGATCGACACCCTCGCAGACCTCGCCCCCGCGGCCCTGCTGGCCGCGGCGAGCGCCGTGGTCCGGGCCCGGCGACTGGCGGAGGTGCGTGACCTGGAGGTGCTGGCGCAGTGGGCGGCGGTCCACTCCAGCGATCCCACCGAGGGACCGGACGGGCGCACGGCCCGGCGGCTCGGAGACGTGCTGGTCCACCTCGGCGGTGAGGGCACGCCAGGAGTGCAGGACTTCTGCCTCGGCGAGATCGCGCTGGCGCGCGGCACGGGCGTCACGGCCACCACCAACGCCATCGCCGACGTGCTCGACCTCCAGCACCGACTCCCGCAGACCTGGGCCGTGCTGGGCGCGGGTGAGGCGGAGGTGTTCATCGCCCGGCGGGTCGCCAAGCTGTCCCGACACCTGCCCGCCGACCGCGTGGGCGTCGTCGATGCCGCGGTCGCGCGGATCATCGAGCACGAGTCCGGCGGGCGCGTGCTCGCCGTCGCCGAGGCCAAGATCATCGAGGCCGACCCTGCGCTCCACGACGAGCGCACCGAGGCCGAGAAGGCGCGGCGCTACGTCGGTCTCGGCCGCACCGACGAGTTCGGGTTGCGCACCGTGATCGCCCGTGTCGAAGCAGGCGACGCCGTCTGGGTGGCCGCAACCCTGGACCGCGTGACGGAGATCCTCGCCCCGACGCACCCGCACGCCGGCGCCGACGAGCTCCGCGCGATCGCGTTCGGCTTCCTCGCCCGGCCGGCCGAGCTGCTCGAGCTGCTGCTCGAGCACAGTGCGCCCGGAGACGAGCAGACGATGCTCGACGTCGATCTCCCGGACGTCTCGGAGGAGGACGCTCCGTCGCGCGCCACCGCGTTTCCGGCCGACCTGCTCGACGCCCTGCGCGCAGCGGACCTGTCGGCCCTCGCGCCCAAGGCCGTCCTCTACGTCCACCTCCACGAGGCCGCCCTCGCCGGCGCCGATGCCGTGGCTCGCGCCGAAGGACTCGGTCCGGTCCCGCTCTCGACCCTGGCCGGGCTCCTCGGCCGGACCCGACTGACCGTCCGACCGGTGCGCGACCTGTCCTCGCGCGTGCGCTCGACCGCCTACGAGCACCCCGAGTCGCTCAAGGAGCAGACCTACCTCAGGACCGCCGGCGACTACTGGCCATACGCCACGTCGACCAGCCGACGTGTCGACTACGACCACCCGACGCCCTACGACGACACGGGGCCACCCGACACGGGCCCGTGCCAGACCGGCTCCCACAACTCCGGCCCTCTGGGTCGGCGACACCACCGCTGGAAGACGCACGCCGGCTACCGCTCCCGTCAGTGCGGTGCGGGCCGCTACGTCTGGTTGACCCCGCGCGGACTGGCGTTACTCGTCGACCACCTCGGCACGCACCGGATCGACCCGGACCAGGCGCGAGCGATCTACGAGGCGCCGCCCGGGGTGGACCTCTACTTCGCGGGATCCGTGCTCGCCTAGGCTCCCCGGGTGCGCATCGTCTCGCTCATCCCGTCGGCCACCGAGATCCTGTTCGCCGTCGGCGCCGGTGACGACGTCGTCGGGGTGACGTTCGAGTGCGACCACCCGGCCGCCGCGCGTGAGCGGCGAGTCGTCTCCACGTCGGCGATGCCCGAGGGTCTCTCACCCCGGGAGATCGACGACTTCGTGGGCGCCGCCCTCGCCGCCGGCGAGGACCTCCACCGGCTGGACGCCGGCGCGCTGGTGGAGCTGGACGCGGATCTCGTCGTCACCCAGGACCTGTGTGCCGTGTGCGCGGTGGACGTGAGCACGGTTGACGAGGCGCTGTCCTACCTCGGTTGTCGGGCGGAGGTCGCGACGATCGACCCGCACACCTTCGACGACGTGCTGTCCTCGATCACCCAGCTCGGTCGGCTCACCGACCGGGCCGCCGAGGCAGCGACGCTCGTCGCGTCGCTGGAGGCTCGCCTCGACACCGTCGCCGAGAAGGTCGCCGGCCGTCCGCGGCCACGCGTGCTGGTGCTGGAGTGGACGGACCCGCCGTTCGCGCCCGGCCACTGGATCCCGGAGATGGTCACCCGCGCCGGCGGCGAGCCCGCCCTCGGCGTCGCCGGCACCCGGTCGAGCCGGATCACGTGGGACGAGGCGGCGGCGTCGCGTCCCGACGTCGTCGTCTGCGCGCCCTGCGGCTTCGACCTCGAGGGCAGCGCGGCGCTGGCCGAGGACGTACGCCGCCGCTTCCCCGACATCCCCGTGTGGGCCGTCGACGCGGACGGACACTTCGCCCGCCCCGGACCGCGACTGGTCGACGGCGTCGAGGTGCTCGCCGGCATCCTGCACCCGGAGGTCGCCCCCGGCTCCGACGACTCGCGCCTGACCTGAGCGCCGCATGATCCTGCCCGAGGTGCGTGACCCACGATTCGTCACGATCCGTCGGGGCGGCAGCCTCACTGACGCGGACCACCACCTGCTCGCCCTCTGGGCGGCGGAGTGTGCGGAGCACGTCCTCGGGCTCTTCGAGGCGGCGAGGCCCGACGACGTACGCCCGCGGCGGGCGATCGAGGCCGCGCGGTCGTGGGTGGCGGGAGCGAAGCCGATGATGGCGACCCGCGCTGCCGGCGGTCACGCGATGGGTGCCGCCCGAGACCTGCGAGGTGCCCCGAGGTTCGCTGCGTACGCCGCCGGACAGGCCGCCGTCGTGGCGCACGTCGCCGAGCACGACCTGGGCGCCGCGGCGTACGCCATCAAGGCGGCGGTAGCGGCGGCGCCGGGCGGGGAGGCGGAGGCAGCACGACAGGCCGAGTGCCGGTGGCAGCGCGAGCGTCTGCCCGACGCCGTGCGTGAGCTCGTGCTTGAGGACCAGCGCCGCCGCAACGACATCTGCTGGAACGTCTTCGACGGCTGAGGCTGCGACGTCCGGGGGTAGGTTCTGGTGGCAGACATCGAACCTCGGGCAGCACGTGGAAGGCGCCATGAGTCCGTTGCCCTACGAGGAGCTCGGCTACGCGACCACCCCCCTCGGAGAGATCAGCCTGCGCAGGCGCTTCGACCGGTTGACCCAGCGTTGGGTGCACGAGGTCCGGCTGGGTGACGAGTACCTCATGTCGAGCCAGTTCAACGCCACCGAGCTCGCCCTGGCTCGGCTCGGTCTCGCCGAGGCCGACGGCGATGAGCTGGACGTCCTGGTGGCCGGGCTCGGACTGGGCTTCACCGCGCACGAGGCCCTCAAGGATCCTCGGACGAAGCGGCTCGTCGTCGTGGAGCTGGTGGGTGCGGTCATCGACTGGCACGTGCGGCAGCTGGTGCCGGACACGAGCGGGCTGGCCGCCGACCCTCGCTGTGAGCTGGTCGAGGCGGACTTCTTCGCGATGATGCGCTCGGGCGAGTGCCCCCGGGTCGACGTGCTGCTCGTGGACATCGACCACTCCCCGGAGGTCCTGCTCGCCGAGGGACACGGGGACTTCTACTCCGCCTCGGGCGTCCGCTCGGCGGCAGCGGCGCTGAGCGATCGAGGCGTGTTCGCCCTCTGGTCGGACGATCCTCCGCAGGACGGTCTCCTCGACCACCTGCGCACCGGGTTCACCC
Organism: uncultured Actinomycetota bacterium; assembly: GCA_963740115.1. GTDB lineage: Bacteria > Actinomycetota > Actinomycetes > Propionibacteriales > Nocardioidaceae > Nocardioides. Next base: position 521,645 of record CAVUCQ010000003.1, read on the forward strand.
ATGCTCGCGCCGAGGTCGTGAGCTTCGACAACCCCATCACCCTCGGGACGTCCGCCTGCACCGTCTACGTCGCCAGCCGGCCGCGGCGGTGAGCCACTCGCGACGCCGGGACGGCAGCCCGCCGAACGGCCCTTCCTGTACGTTCGGGAGCACCGTCGACCGGAGGAGTGACCCGTGATCGAGCTCACCCAGGGGCAGGAGCTCGCCCTCACCGCCGAGGACGGGGAGGCCCTGACCAAGGTGCAGATGGCCGTCGGGTGGGACCACTCCCCCACGGCCGGATTCATCGGCAGCGGAGCACCGCCGATCGACCTCGACGCCTCAGCCGTGCAGTTCGCCGGTGGCCAGTTCTTCGACCTCGCGTTCTTCAACAACCTCGCCACCCGCGACGGCTCGGTGGTCCACCTGGGCGACAACACCACCGGCAAGGGCGAGGGTGACGACGAGGTGATCACCGTGGACCTCGGTCGGGTCTACCCCAAGGTTCACTCCATCTTGTTCATCGTCAGCAGCTATCAGGGGCACTCGCTGGAGTTCATCCGCAACGCCTATTGCCGGCTCGTCGACGACAACGACACCGAGATCGCCCGCTTCACCCTCACGCTCGGGGTGCGCGAGACGGGGCTCGTCATGGCGAAGCTGTTCCGTGACGGGCCGGTCTGGAAGCTTCGCCCGATCGGGGCGGGCATTGCGCTCAAGACGCCGACGGACTCGATCGAGGCGCTGCTGCCCTTCGTCTGAGGCGCACTCACAGACGGGCGTTTACACCCTTGAACGCCGCGTTCAGGTCTCTGAACGCAGGAACCCCTTACCTCCTCGTGTCCGCGGACCCACCCTTGCTGTGGGCTGCCCGCAGGGGGTCGGCCGGAATCGTGGGGAAGGCAAGATCATGCAACGAACGCAGAGGCGGACCGGGGAGTCCGGACGAGTGCGCGCGAGGGGTCGCGCCGGGCGCTCGCGCTGGTCAGCGCGAGCGCGCTGGCGGTGCTGGCACTGCCGACCGCGGCGCACGCCGACATCGTCTCGAACACGGTGGTCGCTGGGGGAAGCCCGACGGTGGTCGCTGGTGGCGGCTCGACGTCGATCGGCTACTCGATCCAGAACCAGAACACAACGTGGTGGGGACACGGAGAACAGCTGCAACGCCAGGCGGCGTCAACCGGCGACGGTGAAGGTGACCGCGCCGGCGGCCGTCACCGTCACGCCCGCCTCGCGCGACGTTCACCGGCGTGCGGGACGTCCGCAGTTCTTCGACTTCTCGTCGGGCACGCCGGGGTCGTACGCGATCTCGGTGTCGGTGGCGGACAGCCGGTGAGCGGCACCTACGGCACGAGCGGGCGCGTGCTTCACGCTGGCCGTGACCAAGCCGGTCGTCGTGAACACGGCTCCGGCAGTGACGATCTCCGGTGTTGTCAACGGCGCCTCCTACGAGTTCGGCAACGTGCCGGTCGCCCGCTGCAACGTGACCGACAAGGAGGACGGCAACAGCTCCTTCGACGCCAGCCTGAATGCCATCACCGGCACGCGCGCCGCCGAGGGCCTCGGCAGCCAGACCGCGTCCTGCGACTACACGGACACCGGCAACGGCGGCGGCCTGAACGCCAAGGCCTCCGCCACCTACACCATCGTCGACACCAGCAAGCCGCTGGTCACCGTCGACGCACCCGCCCCGTCGAGGCGACCAACGCCCTCACGCCGGTCGAGTTCTCCGCGAGCGCCTTCGACGCGGTGGACGGCGTCCGCCCCGTGACGTGCACCACCTCGGGCGGCGCGTCGTACGCCTCCGGCGACGGTTTCCCCGTCGGCACCACGACGCTGTCCTGCTCCGCCACGGACAAGGCCGGCAACACCGGCACCAGCGACGCGTTCAACGTGGTCGTGCGTGACACCACGGCTCCCCTGGTGACCACCTCGGCGAACCTCGTCGTCGGCAATGACATCGCGACGGTCACCTACGACGCGGCGACGGCCACCGACCTGGTGGACGGCAGCGATCGCCGCGAGCTGCTTGCCGGCCTCGGGCACGAAGTTCGCGCTCGGTACGACCACCGTGACCTGCTCGGCGACCGACAAGGCGGGCAACGAGGGCAGGAGCACGTTCACCGTCGAGGTGCAGGACGTCACCAAGCCGGTCGTCAACGTTCCGGCGACACCGGACCGTGGAGGCGACCAGCGTCGACCGGCGCCTCCGACGCCTGCGCCGCGGCAACCGCGCGAGGACGACGTCGACGGCGTGATGGCACTGAGCTGCGAGCAAGGCCTCGGGCCGGTCTTCGCGCTGGGGACCACAACGGTGACCTGCTCGGCACCGACGAGGCCGGCAACACCTGCGACAGCTCCTTCACGGTGACCGTCCCAGGACACCACGGCGCCGACCGTGCAGGTCCCGGCCGACATCACGAAGGAAGCGACCTCCGCCGCCGGCGTCGCCGGCTGCTTTCTCAGGCCTCGGCCAGCGACGCGGTCGACGGTGCCGTCGAGCACCGAGTGCGACCCGGCCTCCGGCTCGACGTTCGGCGCTCGGCAGACGACCGTGGTGACTGCTCGGCGACCGACAATGCCGGCAACAAGGGCACGGAGAGCTTCACCGTGACGGTCGTCGACACCACCGCTCCGAGCGTCAAGGTCCCCGCCAACGAGGTCACCGAGGCCACCGGGCCGAACGGCGCCGAGGTCGTCTACGGCGACGTCAGCGCGAGCGACCTCGTGGACGGCCCGATGGACCCGAGCTGCAGCCAAGCCTCCGACACGTCTTCGCGCTCGGCACCACCACGGTGACCTGCACGGCGATCGACGCAGCCGGCAACAAGGGCTCGAGCTTCTTCACCGTCAAGGTGTCAGGACACCACGCGCACCTGAGGTGACAGGCGCCCGCCAACGTGGTCGACGGGGAACGACTCACCGACCGGGCGCGGTGGTCGCGTACACCGGTGACTGCGGTCGAGCAACCTGGTCGAGCGGTGTCCGACCGGTCACCTGCTCACCGGCGTGGGGCAGCACTTCCCGCTCGGCATCACGACCGTCACCTGTGAGGCGACGGACGCGCGGGCAACACCGGCAAGGCGACCTTCACGATCGAGGTGCAGGACCAGACGAAGCCGGTCGTGACAGTGCCGGCCGACATCGTCAAGGAGGCGACCGGCCGAGCGGCGCGGCCGTCACCTACATGGGCGTCACTGCTTCCGATGACGTCGACGGACCGCTGACCGCCACCTGCGACAAGGCGTCCGGCACGGTGTTCCCGCTCGGCACCACGACAGTGACCTGCTCCGCGAAGGACAAGGCCGGCAACCTCGGCGACAACTCCTTCACCGTCACGGTCGAGGACACGACCGCGCCCAACCTGACGGTGTCGACCGCCAGGACGGCCACCGCACCTCGGCGCACGGCGCGGTCGTGACCTACTCCGCGCCGTCCGCGAGCGACATCGTCGACGGTGCCGTGGGGGCCAGCTGTGACAAGGCGTCCGGCACCGTGTTCTCGCTGGGCAGCACGACGGTGACCTGCACGGCGACGGACAAGGCGGGCAACACCGGCACGGAGACGTTCACCGTCACCGTGACGGCTGCGTGGTCGAACGTCCTCCAGCCGGTCAACAGCGACGGCAGCTCGATCTTCAAGCTGGGCAGCACCGTTCCGGTCAAGTTCCAGCTCACCGGAGCCAGTGCGGGGATCACCGGCCTGTCGGCCCGCCAGTACCTCCAGCGATCGGCGCAGCCGTCACCGGCACCGTATCGAGGCGATCTCCACCTCGAGCGCCACGACCGGCAACCTGTTCCGGTACGACGCCACCAGTGGTTAGTACGTCTTCAACCTCAACACGAAGACGTTGTCCGCCGGCACGTACCAGCTCAGAATCGACATGGGCGACGGGGTGCTCGCGCACCGTCAACATCTCGCTGAAGTAGCGAACGCACGCCATACGAGGAGGAGCTGCCCCCAGGTCGACGACAGTGGCCTGGGGGCAGCTGGACGTGGAAGGCCGGCCGGCCGGCACAGGACGAAGGAGGACTGGGATGAGGTGGCGCCGTCATCCCGCCGGCCGGTGACGTGCCCGTCCTGGTGCGCGCTCGACCATGGCCGGCATCCCGGCGAGGACGACACCGGTTCACGTCAGCGGCGCGCTGATGGTGCGCCGTACGGTAGCTGCGGCTGTGCATGACGTACGACCCAGCACGGGAGACCGGGAGGGGCCGTACGTGCTGGTCGGCGCGGAGGAGTTCTCGCTCCACGAGGCTGACGCCCTCATCGATGCGCTGACGCAGCTGGTCGACCGTGGGCGCCGAGGTAAGTCCCTCGCGCGCAGGAGCCTTGAAGGCGCTCTCGCGGTCCTTGACCCGGAGCTTGCGCAGGACGCCGAGACGTGCACCCGCACGGTCGTGGGCGACACGAAGAGCCGCTGCGCCGACCTCGTCGGTGGAGAGCCCTTCCCGAGCAGCTCCATGACCTCCCACTCGCGCGCGCTGAGCTTGGCCGGCGGCCGGGGACCGGCGCACGAAGCGCGGCGGTGGCGGGCGCGCGGAACTCCTCCATGATCCGGCCGACGAGCCGCCGGGGACATCGCCGCCTCCCCGGCGAGCGCACCGCGCAGCTCGTCGACGAGCGCGGCCGGATCGGTGTCCTTGAGGAGGTAGCCGGAGGCGCCGGCACGCAGCGAGTCGAAGAGGTCGTCGTCCTCAGCGGAGGCGGTGAGCATGACGACGGCGGTCGCGGGCAGGCTGCGGGCTGATCTCTGCGGCCGCCGGGATGCCGCTGCCGGGCATGTGGATGTCGAGGAGGGCGACGTCGGGCCGGTGCTCGATGGCGAGCGCGACCGCCTCCTCGGCGCGAGGCGCCCTCGCCGCAGACGACGCAACCGCCGGTCGAACGCGGCCCGCATCGGGAGGCGCATCCGGGCGTGGTCGTCGGCCATCACGACCCGAGGGCTGCGTCGTCACCAGCGTCACCGTCACCACGCGTGGTCCCGCGCCCGGCCGTCCGACGTCACCAGCGCATCGCACCGGGCAGGCTGCGGGCGCGCTCGCGCATGCTGGTCAGGCCGTAGCCCGTAGCCGTACGCAACCGCCGCACGTCGAAGCCGCGACCGTCGTCACGCACGACGAGGCGGCATCCCGCCGGCGTCGCCTCGAGCGTCGACGCGGACGCAGCCCGCGCTCGCCGTGCCGCAGCGGCGTTGCAGACAGCCTCCCGGGCGATGCGGGCGAGCGCGTGCCGCTGGTGCTGGTCGGCCTGCACCGAGTCGTCGAGGTCGACCACGACGCGGCCGCCGTGCCGCTCGGCCACGTCGCGGGCCGAGCGGTGCAGGGCGATAGCCGAGGGGCTCGTCGGTGTCCCGCCCCAGCGCGTCGACCGCGGCTCGGGCCTCGTCGAGCGCCCGGTCGCAGGCGTCGAGGATCGATTGCCGGTGGCGCCGCCCTCGACGTCGGCGGGACAGCACGCGCGCCTCGGACCGGATGTAGCTCAGCTCCTGCACGACCCCGTCGTGCAGCTCGCGGCCAGCCGGCGCCGGTCCTCCACGACCGCGAGGTCGGCCTGCGCCGGCCCAGTAGCTGCTGGATCTCGCGGGCGGCGCCCGACAGGAGGAGGCAGGCGTAGCCGGCGGTGCGCAGCAGGTCACCGGTGTAGAGCCAGCCGGAGTAGAGGGAAGGGAAGAGGAGGTAGTTGACCCGCGCGAAGCCGAGGAGCGCACAGCCCGGCCCGAGCCAGCGCAGCACCTCCTCGCCGCTGCAGCGCCTGCACGGGGGAACGTGCAGAGAGGCGTAGAGCAGGCAGGTCGCGCCAGCGTCTGGGCGGCGAGGGAGCGCGGGGTGGCCGTCGATGAAGGGCGCTGGCCGATGGCCGGAGACGCTGCGGTCACGGCGACCGGGAGGCGCCACGATCACCGCCCCCAAGCGCGAGCGCCGACCAGCGCTGCCAGGAGCACCGCTGATCCGCGGACGACCTGTCGACTGGTCCAGCGGCTCTCCGGCACGACGGCGGCCACGCGATGAGGAGGGGCGCAGCGGAATCAGGAGCGTGAACGGCAGCCAGACGCCGAGCGTCTGTCTGGGCGGGCTCTGCGAACCGGTGGACCACAGCGTCCACCCCGAGCCCCACCAGCGCGAGCAGCACCAGGACAACGACGAGCAGCAGGTCTGAAGTCGCTGGGTCCGCGAAGCGACCGGACGAGAGGTACGCGAGCAGCAACGCGATGATCCCGAAGAAGTCAAGAACGAGGTGCAGCTCCGGGCTGTGGTAGCGAAGCGCAGGTACGGCGTGCCGAGGATGGCGGTGGTGCAGGCGGCGCCGACGGCCCAACCCGCAGCCGTCAGCGCGGGCGCGCTCCGCTGCGCCACACGGTTGGTCTTGCCCCCACAGGCATGGGCGAACAGTAGGTCCGGGCGAGCTCCGCCGCTCCGTCTGACGAGAACTGGACCCGCAGTGGCACGTGTCTTGGAGGTCGGCCACCGGTAAGGGTGCGAATCCCGCACATCGACGGCTGTTCGGCCATCCGATGTGGTGCCGGCGCCGAACACGCCACATGGCTCTGTCTCTTCGGCGCACCCTCGACGAGGTCCAGCAGGCACCGTTCGTGGTGGACGTGTTGCGCAGCGGGGATCGCCTCGCGGCCGCCGCCGGCGGCGAGGGCGGACCAGAAGCGGTGCGGCTGCTCGCCGCGGTGATCCACGAGCGACGACGAGCTGACCGCGGTGGCGGCCGTGCACGCCCTCGCCCGGGTGTTCGACGACGGGGCCGACGCCGTCCTGTCCGAGCTGCTGTCGCACCCCCGGGCGTTCCTGCGCGAGCACGCGAGCTGGGCGCTCAAGGCCCGGCTGCCCCGCCTCGACGCGATCGGCCGGCTGGTCGGGGTCGTCGTGAGCGGTGGGTTCTCCGGCGTCCTCGCCCAGCGCACGCTCGCCCGATGGGCCGCCTCCGCGCCCGGGCAGGTCGCGCTCGCCATCGAGGGTGCGCTCGCCGGGGCGCCCGGTCCGGCGGTCCGCAGCAGGCTGGTCGAGACCCTCGGCCTGGTGCCCGGTCCGATCGCCGGCCGCGCGCTGCTCGCAGCTCGCCGTCGACCCCGGCGAGCACCCGACGGTACGGCTGACCGCCGTCGCCGCCCTGGGTGACCGCCCGGCCGACGCCGCCGCGTCGCGGTCGTCCGTGACCTCAGCACGGCCGACGGCGACCTGGGAACCGTCGCCCGGCTCGCCGCGATCGACCTGGGCATCGACGCCGCCGAGCGAGGCGGGGCCGGGCCGGGTCTGACCGTCGCCCAGCTCTTCCTGCACGCCGACATCGACCGCGACCTCAGCCGGGCGGGCGCCGGTGACAACGGCGGCATCGCCACGCTGCTGGTCCGGCTCGGTGACGCGCTGGCGACCGAGCCCGGGATCGACCGGGTGCTGACCATGTCCCGCGGCACCGCTCGCGCCGCCGTGGACGCGCTGGCCCCGGCCGACGGGCACCTGCTGACCCCGGTGCCGCTGCTCACCGAGGCCACCTCCGCCGCGCAGGCCTGGCCGTCGCGGGTCGCGGCGGAGCGCGGGATCCGCCGCGTGCTGCGCACGCACCGCGCCGACGTGCTGCACCTGCGGATGGCCGAGGTCGGCAGCCTGGCCGCTGCCGAGGTGGCCAGCGAGCTGGGCATCCCGGTGGTGTTCACCCTCGCGCCCGACCCGCACGCCGTCATCCACGCGCTGGACATGACCGGCGGCCTGCACCGGGGCAACTTCGGCACCGAGGACGAACGGGAGCACTACTGGTTCCGGCCCGCCTGGTGCAGCGACTGGCCGAGGACTCGGCCCACATCGTCCTCTTCCCCCGCCCCGAGCTGCAGCACGACATGCGCGAGCTGCTCGGCCTCGACGTGGCCGCGCAGCCCGGCCGGTTCACCGTGGTGCCAGAGGGCATCGACCTGAGGGTCAGTGCCGCGGCCGCCGCCGAGCTGGAGCGGCCCGGAGCGCCCGGCCCGGCGCTGGCCGAGCTCGAGGCGCTCGTCGCCGCGCTGCCCGAGCACCGCAGGCGGCTGCCGCTGGTGATCAGCGTGGGGCGCCTGCACCGGGTCAAGGGGATGGCGACCCTGGTCGAGGCGTGGGCCGGCGATCCCGAGCTGGCCGAGCGGTGCAACCTGCTGATCGTCGGCGGCGACCTGGCCGATCCGTCGCCCGACGAGCGCGAGCAGCTCGACCTGATCGCCGAGGTGCTGGCGCGGTTCCCCGCGGCCGCGCGGGCCTGCTGATGCCCGGCCACCGGCCCAACGACGTGGTGGCGGTCTGGCTGGCGGCCGCGCGGGCGGGCAGGACCGGCGGCATCGGCCCGGGCGGGGTGTACGTGTGCAGCAGCCTCAAGGAGGAGTTCGGCCTGGCGCTGGTGGAGGCCCTCGCCTCCGGGCTGGTGGTGGTGGGCCCGGCAGCCGGCGGACCGGCCACCTACATCGACGACGGGGTGACCGGCGTGCTCGTCGACACCCGCCGGCCGGACGAGGTGGCCCGTGCGATGCGGGCCGCGTTCGACCTCGCGGCCGCGCCGGGCCAGGCCGAGCGGATCGACCGGGCCCTGGAGCGGATCCGCGCCGACTTCACCGTGCAGGCCATGGCCGACCGGCTGAGCGCGATCTACGCCGGTGCCGCCCGTACGGCGGGCCGCTCGTGACACGGTTGCTCGCATGACGCTGCTGGTGATCAGTCCGGACTACGCCTCGCACCTGCTGCCGTTGGCGACCCTCGCGACGGCCTGGCGGGACGCCGGCGAGTCGGTGGTGGTGGCGACCGGCCCGGCGACCGCCGGCATCGTCGCCGAGTTCGGCTTCGACCGTGCCGACCTGGTGCTGGGCCGGGGCTCGAACCCCGGGGTCATCCGGGCCGAGCAGCAGCCACCCGGCGAGGACGCCGCGCTGCGCGGCTTCTTCGCCGCCACCCGGCACGGCATGGTGGCGACGTTGCGCTACCAGGCCGAGGCCGGCGCACCGATCTGCTGTGGGAGCCGGTGGACCGGGCCCGGGCCGTGCTGGACGTCGTCGACCGGGTGCAGCCCGACCAGGTGATCGTCGACCACCTGGCGTTCAGCGCCCGCCTGGCGCTGGCGCGTGGCGGGCGTCCCGCACGCCGATGTGGTGCTCGGCCACCCGTCCGCGCTGCCGGTCGGCGACGAGGTGTACGGCTACCCGCCCGCCTGGCCGGCCGCCTTCACCGCGCCGGAGTCCGAGCTCGCCGCCCTGCACCGGCTGTGCCGCGACGTCCGGGACGCCTTCACCGCGGAGTGGAACGCCGCGCTGCGCGTGCTGGCACCCGGCGCCACGCCGTCGGCGGACGCGTTCGCCGAGCACGGTGACCTGCTGATGTTGAACTACCCGGCGGCCCTGCACGACCCGGCACGCACGGCGTTGCTGCCGCCCACGTGTTCCTCGGCTCGGCTGTGCGGGACGAGCCGGCGGCCGACGACGTACGGGACTGGCTGGCGGCCGACGACCGGCCGGTGGTCTACGTCAGCTTCGGCAGCTTCCTGTCGGCCCGCGGGGACGTGCTGGCGACGGTGCTGGACGCGCTGCGCCCGCTCGGCCTCCGGGTCGCGGTGGCGACCGGTTCCGCCACCGGCCTGCCGGACGTCCCGCCGGACTGGCTGGTGCGTCCCTACCTGCCGCAGGTCGCCCTGCTGCAGCGGGCGGCGGTGCTGGTCACCCACGGCGGCAACAACAGCGTGACCGAGGCGCTCACCGCCGGGGTGCCGATGGTGGTGCTGCCGTTCTCCACCGACCAGTTCGCGGGGGCGGCGGCGATCGAGGCCGCCGGCCTGGGAGCAGCACTCGACCCGAACGCGGTCACGTCCGCGGACCTGCGTGCCGCCGTGCGCGCCGTCCTCGACGGCCCTGCCCCGCACCTGGCCCGCACGATCGGCGAGGGGCTGCGCCGGGCACCGGGCCGCGACGTGGCCCGCGCGGCCCTGCTCGGCTGACCACCCCGAAGCCGCCGCGCGCAGCGCGGTACAACACGACGAGGCGAGGTGGCCCGCGCAGATTGCGGGCACACCTTCGCCTCGAGAATCAGTGGAGCTGCGGGGAATCGAACCCCGGTCCTCGAGCGCCGAGCCAGGTCTTCTCCGGGTGCAGTCTGTGATGTCGCTTTTCTCGGCCCCGGCGCTCGCACAGACACGTCGCCGACAGGCCCAGTCAGGATTGAGTCCCGGTCACCCCTCCTGACAGAGAGTGACCAGCAAGTCTCCTAGATGAGGCCTGGGTCCGGGACGGAGACGGATGCCCGGTCAGACCCTTCGATCACTGCTCAGGCAGCGAGAGCGAAGTCGTTGCGCTCAGAATTGGCAACTATAGGTTTCCAGCGATCGTTTACGAGATGACGCTGGCTTCTCGACCCGCTTCCCCTGGAACTAACGTCCCAAGTCGAAACCGATCAGCCCCTCTTGTGTTGTCAAGCAGACCACCTGCGTCTGCACGGACAGTCTAGGTGTCTCAACCGACATCCGGCGAACGCTATTCCGCTGCCACCGGCAGCATCGGCCCCGTCACCAGCCCCAGCACCGCCCCGGCAGCGGCGCCGGTCACCGCGCCGAGCACCACGACGGAGGCGGTCGGCCACGACGCGGACGGTGCCGTTGCCCCGAGGAAGATCACCACCATGGTCGGTGGCCAGGCGAGGGCGTTGGCCAGCGCCCAGCGCGACGGAGCGCGAGCAGCCCGTCGCAGCGCCAACGCCTGGGCACCGCCGAGCACGGCACCCATCACCAGGCCGATGCCGGCCGCGCCCAGCAGCACCAGGCCCAGCGGGGGTGAAGCGCCGGAGTCGTCCGCCGAGAGCACGGCTGGGGCCGAAGCCGCGGCCCAGCCCAGGCCAGCGACCAGCACGGTCGCCCCGACGTACGCCCCGCGCCGTAGGCCGGGCAGGCGGGACGACAGGACTCCCCACTGCGCCAGTCCGAGCGCCGTACCCTCCACGAGGCCGCCGGCGACGACCACGGCCAGCGCCACAGCCGCGGAGGTGATCGCGTCGGCTCCTCGTGCCGCCACGGCAGCGGCGGTCATGCCGATGGCCTCGGCGAGCATGCAGGCCGCCACCCATCGCCGTCCGTCATTCCCCATGTGCCCAGCACACCGCCGGCGCCGCGGTAGCGGCAGTGTCGGAGGTCCCGGGCCACCGGGACTGCCGGCCCTCGGTCAGTCGGAGTCGTCGGGCTCGCCGGCCTGCGCCGCGGCGTGCAGGCGTACGCGCGTGATGCGGTGCCCGTCGACCTCGACGACCTCGAGGACGTGGTCCGCGACGGTGACCCGGTCCCCCACCTCGGCCATCCGGGCGAGGCGGTGGAGCACGTAGCCGGCGACCGTCTCGTACGGCCCGTCCTGGAGTGCGACGCCGGTGCGCTCGCCGAACTCCTCGATGGTCAGGCCCGCGTCGACCGACTCGGGATCCGCGGCGGCCGCGAGCTCGGCGTCGCGGTCGTACTCGTCGTGGATCTCGCCGACCAGCTCCTCCATCAGGTCCTCGAGCGTGACGATGCCGTCGGTGCCGCCGTACTCGTCGACGACCAGCGCGATGTGGGCGCCGAGCCGGCGCAGCTGGTCGATCGAGGGCAGCACCCGGTTGGTGCGCGGCAGCACCGGGAGCTCGCGGGCGAGGTCGGCGACCGTGCGCGAGTGGTCATCGGCGTGCCCGAGCACGTCGCGCAGGTGGAGGTAGCCGAGGACCTCGTCGAAGGACGTACCGGTGACCGGGTAGCGCGTGTAGGGCTGCTCGGAGATCACCGCGACTGCGTCGGCCAGCGACAGGTCGCCGCGCAGGAAGACCACGTCGCCGCGGGGCCTCATCACCTCGCTCAGCGAGCGGTCGCCCGCCTCGAAGACATCGCCGACGATCTTGCGCTCGTTCTCGGGGATGTCCTCGTGCCCCGAGATCATCAGCCGCAGCTCGTCCTCGTCGACCTCGTCGCCGGCCGCGTGCGGGTTGCCGCCCAGGAGCCGGACGAGCGCGTTCGTCGAGCCGGAGAGCAGCCAGATCACCGGTGTCATCACCGTGGCGAAGCGGCCCAGGGGCGGCGCGAAGAGGCGCGACACACCCACCGACCGCTGCAGGGCGAGGCGCTTGGGCACCAGCTCGCCGAGGACGAGCGAGAGGTAGGAGACGACGAGGGTGGTGACGACGAGCGACACCGTCGCGGGGGCCGGCACGCCCAGGCGCTCGAAGGCCGGGGCGAAGGACGGCGCCAGCGTCGAGGCGCCGAACGCCGCGGAGAAGAAGCCCGCCACGGTGACGCCGATCTGGACGGCGGAGAGGAACCGGTTGGGGTCGCGCGCCAACGACGCCACCGCGTGCCCGCGACCACCCTCGGCCTCCAGCTTGTCGACCTGCGCCGGGCGCAGCGACACCAGCGCCAGCTCGGTGGCGGCGAAGACACCACCCATGAGCACGAAGCCGAGGACGAGCAGGATGTCGATCCACGTACCGGAGTCCACCCCGACAACCTAGCCAGCGCTCACGGGGCCGGGACGATCAGAGGCCCTGCCACGCGGGCTTGCCGGCGAACACCTCGCGGTAGTGGTCGAGCCGCGCCAGACGCGACGCCGCCGCCGGGTCGAGGAGCACCGTGGCGTGGCGGTGCAGCTGCAGGACCGAGGCCGGGCACGAAGCCGAGACCGGGCCCTCCACGGCGTCCGCCACCGCCCGCGCCTTGTCCTCCCCGGTCGCGACCAGGAGCAGGTGGCGGGCGCGGCCGATCGTGCCCAGGCCCTGGGTCAGCACGTGGCGGGGCACCTCGTCGAGCGACTCGAAGAAACGGGCGTTGTCGCGACGGGTGACGTCGGTGAGCGTCTTGAGCCGGGTCAGCGACGCCAGGGACGACCCCGGCTCGTTGAACGCGAGGTGGCCGTCGCGGCCGATGCCCAGCACCTGCAGGTCGACGCCGCCCGCAGCGGCGAGCGCCGCCTCGTACGCCTCCCCGGCCTCCGGCAGCCCCTCGGGCGCGGGGTCCGGGCTCAGGACCCGCTCCCGCGCGATGCCGAGGCCGTCGGTCACGGCGGCGAAGATGGTCTCGCGGTAGCTCTGCGGGTGGCCGGGCGCGAGCCCGACATACTCGTCGAGGGTGGCGCACCGCACCGCGTCGTACGCCGGTCCCGTGCCGTCGCGGTGTCGTCGCACCAGCTCCCGGTAGGTCGGCAGCGGGCTGGACCCGGTCGCCAGCCCGAGGACGGCGGCGGGCGTGCGGCGGACGAGGGCCTCGATCGTGTCGGCGGCGAGCGCACCGACCGCGTCGGCGCTCTCGAGCGGTACGACCTCCATCAGCCGGTCCCCCGGTGGGTGCGGGCGTCGTGCACGACGACGCCACCGACGACGGTGGCGACGACGCGCAGGTCGTCGTCGACGAGGGTCAGGTCGCCGCGGGCACCTCGGTCGAGCCGGCCGCGGGTCCGGTCGCGCACCAGGTCAGCCGGGGTCGTGGTGACCGTTGCGACCGCGTCCTCGAGCGAGCAGCCCGTGGTGAGCCGCAGCAGCCGCACGCAGTCCATGACGCTCGCGGCCGAGCCGGCGAGGGTGCCGTCGGCCAGCCGGACGGTGCCGTCGGACACGACGACGTCCTGGTCGCCGAGCCTGGCCGCGCCCTCGGGCATCCCGAGGCCGGCGGTGGTGTCGGAGACGGTGAGGAACCGAGCCGGGCCGAGCGCCCGCCAGGCCGCCATGACGACGGCGGGATGCAGGTGGTGTCCGTCCACGATGAGTCCCGCGACCAGGTCGGACCCGCCCAGCGCGACGCCGACGGCGCCCGGCTCGCGGCTGAGCATCGGCGGCATCGCGTTGCCGAGGTGGGTCACGCTCGTGGCACCCGCCTCGACCGCGGCCTGCACGGTGTCCGCCGCGGCCTCGGTGTGCCCGACCGCGACGAGCACGCCGCGTCCGACGAGCTCGCGGACCAGGTCGAGCGCTCCGGGCAGCTCGGGAGCGAGCGTCGCCATGACCACGCCGGCCTCGCGGGACCAGCCCGCCACCAGCTCGCTCGTGGGGGTGCGCAGCCACTGCTCGGGGTGGGCGCCCTTGCGGTGCGGGGGCGATGAACGGTCCCTCGAAGTGCAGCCCCAGCGGGACCGCGCCGCGCCAGCCGGCGGGCGGACCGGCGGCGTAGGTCGCGAGCGCCTGCTCGCGCGCCTCGGGGGAGGAGGTGATCACGGTCGGCAGCCACGCCGTCACGCCGTACGCCGCCAGCGCGGCGCCCGCCTCCCACAACCGGGCCGGCTCGGCGGTGAGGTCGATGCCGGCGACGCCGTTGACCTGGAGGTCGATGACCCCCGGGAGCACCGTCAGGCCGGTCGCGTCGAGCACCGGCGCCTCCGCGGGAGCAGTGTCGACGACGACACCGCCGGCGACAGCAACCTCACGGGATCCGCCTCGCACCAGCAGGTCGGCCACGGCTCACCTGCCCAGGATCGCGGCGCCGACCGCGGCGACGGGGTAGTGGCGCGGCACCATGGTGAGCCGGTCGGCCAGCTCGAGGGAGGCGAGGAACGGGGACCCCTCCCCCAGCGCCCGGAGCTGGCGCACGACCTGCTCGCGCAGGGGCTCGCCGATCTCGCTCACGCCACCGCCCAGCACGATGCACTGGGGGTCGATCGTCAGGCCGAGGACCCGGATCGCGCTCGCCACGCCCCAGCAGAAGCGGTCGCGCACGGCCAGCGCGTCTGGGTCGCCGGCTGCGGCGGCCGCGAAGAGGGCCGCGGCGGGCGGGCGGCCGGTCGTCGGCCAGGCCTTGGCCAGTGCCCGTCCGGACGCGATGGTCTCCAGGCACCCGCTCTGGCCGCAGCCGCACTCGGAGCCGGCCGGGTCGACCGGCACGTGGCCGATCTCGCCGGCGGCGCCGTGCTCGCCGCGTCGCAGCCGGCCGTCGATCACCAGTCCGGCGGCCAGCCCGGTGCCCACGCTGAGGTAGACCACGTCGTCGGCACCCGCCAGCGCACGGGCGGCCAGCGCCGCGGCGTTGACGTCGTTCTCCACGACCACGTCGACGCCGAGCCGCTCGGCGAGCAGGTCGCGGAGCGGCAGGTCGTCACCGTTGACCCCGAGGTTGACCGCGTGCCGGAGCACGCCGCGCTCCACGTCGACCAGGCCGGGGACGCCGACGCCGACCCGGCAGGTCAGCGGCGCGCCGGTCTCGTGCTGCAACGCGTCGAAGACCCGGCCGGCCGTGGCCAGCACGCCGTCCGCACCGGACTGCGTGGACTCGCGCACCTGCGCGAGGATCTCGCCGTCCTCGCCCAGCACCACGCCGTGCGTCTTGGTGCCGCCGATGTCGAGCCCGACCGCTCGTGTCCCTGCCAGTGCGGCGTTCACCGCGTCCACCCTGCCTCTCGCAACCGATCGACCACCGCGGCGACGCCCGGACCGGACGATCCGCGCGTGCTGATCCTCGCAAGCCCGACGTCGTACGTCCCGGGCCAGCCCCACTCGACGACCACGACGCGGCGACCGGACGCGGCCAGCGACTCGAGGAAGTCCAGCACCTCGGGACGGCGGTGGGCGTCGCGGACCTGCACGACGAGGGGTACGTCCGGGACGTCTGCGGGGAGGCCGTTGGCCAGCGCAGCCGGGTCGAGCCGGAGGTCGGGGTCCAGGCCCCACGCCACCGCTCCGACGGCGATGTTGGCGGTCGTCTCGATGCTGACCACGAGCGCGCCCGCCAGGTCGGGGAGCTCGCGCTCGACGAGCAGCGTGGACGCGGCCGCCTCGCGCTGCCGGCGCAGGTCGGGGGCACCGTCGTGCGTCGGACCGGCGGGCCCGGCCATGGCGCGTACGCGAGCCGCTGCCTCGGCGAGGCGCCCGGCCGGGAGTCGCCCGTCGCGGACCGCCGCGACGACGGCGTCGCGCACCTCCTCGACGAGCGGGGCGGACGTGTCGGGACCGAGGCACAGCAGGTCGCAGCCGGCCGCCAGGGCCTGTACGGCGGCCTCCGGGATGCCACGCCCCGCCGAGGCGCCCGCCATGTCGAGGGCGTCGCTGACGATCACGCCGTCGAAGCCGAGCCGGTCGCGCAGCAGGCCGAGCACGACCGGGCTGAGCGTCGCGGGACGGTCGGGGTCGAGGGCGGGGACCACGATGTGGGAGGTCATCACCGCGGCGGTGCCGGCGGCGACGGCGGCCGCGAACGGCACGAGCTCACGCCGCTCGAGGGTCGACGCGTCGACGTCGATCGTCGGCAGCGCCAGGTGGCTGTCGGTCGCCGTGTCGCCGTGGCCGGGGAAGTGCTTGGCGCAGGCCGCCACGCCGGCCGACTGGAGGCCGCGGGTCCAGGCCGCGGCGTGCCCGGCGACCAGCGCGGGGTCGGTGCCGAAGCTGCGGGTGCCGATGACCGGGTTGTCGGGATCGCTGTTGACGTCCGCGACGGGCGCCAGGTCGAGGCTGATACCGACAGCGGCCAGCTCCGCGCCGATCCAGCCGCCCACGGCCTCGGTGAGGGCGAGGTCGTCGACCGCGCCGAGGGCGGCGGCACCCAGCACCGGGCTGGGCGTACGCGTGTGGAGGCGACTCACGTCGCCTCCCTCCTCGTCGACGGCGATGACGGCCGCGGGATTGGCTCGGCGGATCGCGGCGCTCAGGGCGGCCGTGGTCGCCGGGCCGTCCGCGGTGTTGCTGCCGAAGTAGCAGATGCCGGCGAGCCCCTGCGCGAGCAGCGCGCGGTGGTCGTCGGGCAGCGCTGTGCCGGTGAAGCCGGGCAGCAGCACCTGCAGCGCGAGCGAGGCCGGGTGGTCGGCGGAGCCGGACTCGATCATCCCTTCACCGCCCCGGCGGTGAGCCCGCTCGCCATCCGGCCCTGCACGAGCAGGAAGAAGACGATCACCGGCACCGCGATGAGCGTCGATCCGGCCATGATGCCGCCCCAGTCGGTGCCGCGGTTGACGTCGGTGAAGGTCGAGAGCCACAGCGGGAGCGTCCGCCGGTCCTCGCGGGTCATCACGACCAGCGCCAGCGTGAACTCGTTCCACGCCTGGATGAAGCCGAAGACACCGGTGGCGACGAGGCCCGGTGCCAGGAGCGGGAAGGTGACCCGGAAGAAGGCCTGGGTGCGGGTGCAGCCGTCCATCATCGCCGCCTCCTCCAGCTCGTAGGGAACTCCCTCGACGAAGCCGCGCAGCGTCCAGATCGTGAAGGGCAGCACCCCTGCGACGTAGACGATCGTCAGGCCGACGACGGTGTTGAGGAGCTCCATCGTCTCCAGCATCTTGTACTGGGAGATGAAGAGCCCCTCTGCCGGGATCATCTGGATCAGCAGCAGCGTGAGGATGAAGGAGAGCCGCCCCCGGAAGCGGAACCGCGACACCGCGACGGCCGCTACGAAGGCGAAGCCGAGGGCCACCACCACCGTGAGCCCGGTGACCATCAGGCTGACCTTCATCGCGTTGACGAACTGGTCGCTGTCGAAGACGGTGCGGAAGTTGTCGAGGTCGCCCCCGAACGGCACCCAGGTCGGCACCGGGTTGCGGATCTCGTTGCGGTCGAGGAACGAGCTGTTGACCATCCAGTAGACCGGGAACGCCGCCAGCGCGAACGCCAGCAGGCCGACGCCGTTGGCGAGCCAACGCACGGGTCGGGGCGCGGAGCGGGTCATCAGGCACTCCTCTCGTGGCGCATCATCGATCGGACGTAGGGCGCGGTGAGCACGACGGCGAGCGCGAGCATGAACACGGCCACGGCGGCCGACGTGCCGAAGTCTCCGCCGCCGATCCCCAGCCGGTAGATGTAGGTGCCGAGGAGGTTGGTGGCGCGTGCATTGCCGCCGGCCTCCTGGAGGATGTAGATCTGGGTGAAGACGCGCAGGTCCCAGATGACCTGGAGCAGCGCGACCACCATCAGCACCGGCCGGATGCTCGGCAGGGTCACGTAGCGCAGCCGCTGGCCCATCCCCGCACCGTCGATCTCGGCGGCCTCGAGCAGCTCGCCGGGCAGCTGGGTGAGCGCGGCGTACACCGTGAAGGCGACGAACGGGACGCTCATCCACACCACGACGACCGTCGCGACGAAGAAGAACGACAGCGGCCGCAGCAACCACCCGTGGCCCTGGAAGTCGCCGCCCATCGCGGTCAGCACGTAGTTGATGACGCCGTACTGGGTGTCGAAGAGCCACAGCCACACCGTCAGCGAGGCCACGACCGGCATCGCCCAGGCGAGCAGCAGCCCGGACTGCGTGAGCAGGCGTACGGGCTTGGACATGGTGCGCATGACGAGCGCGAGACCGACCCCCAGCACCATGGTCACGGCCGCGTTGACGACGCAGAAGACGACCGTACGAGCCGTCACCCGCCACAGGTAGGCATCGGTCAGCAGCTCCCGGTAGTTCGCCAGGCCGACCCACTCGGGCGGCCGCCCGAACTGCTGGGCCAGGCCGAACTCCTGGAAGGACAGCACCAGCTGCCGCACGAGCGGGTAGCCGAGCGCCAGGCACAGGGCCAGCACCGCCGGGGCGACGAGGGCGTAGGGCAGGTGGACGCCGCGTGGGCGTCCGGTGCGCTCACTCATCGTCTGCTCCTCCCACGGTTGCTCATCATGGCGTGACGGGATGCCACGGGACCGGGTGGGCAGGCAGCGGCGGGGGCAGCGGCTGGTGCCGCCCCCGCCGGTGCCGGCTCGGGTGAGCCGACTCAGCCGTTCAGCTGACCGCTCATCTGCTCGTCGGCCTTGCCTGCCAGGTCGGCCACGTCGCCGCCCT
Organism: uncultured Actinomycetota bacterium; assembly: GCA_963740115.1. Taxonomy (GTDB): domain Bacteria; phylum Actinomycetota; class Actinomycetes; order Propionibacteriales; family Nocardioidaceae; genus Nocardioides. The sequence continues at coordinate 540,314 of CAVUCQ010000003.1, forward strand.
GGGCGATGGCGCTGAAGAGGTCCTCCAGGACACGGGATCCCTCGACGTTGGCCCAGCCGGGCGCGGCCGGCGTGAGCTTGGCGTTGGACGCGGCGGCGACGGTCGCCTCGGCGTACTCGTCGTCACCGAGCAGCGGCGCCAGCGACTCCTTGGCCGGCGTGAGACCGTTCTCGGCCAGGATCGTCTGGTACTCGTCGCTCAGCATGAGCTCGACCGCCTCCTGCGCCAGGTCCTGGTGGGGGGACTTCGCCGCGATCGCGATGTCCGACCCGCCCAGCAGCACCGGAGCGGGCTCGCCGTCGGTGCCGGGGAGCGCGAAGACGCCCATCTCCTTGGCGAACGTGTCGGGGCACCCGGTGTCCTCGGCCTCGATCAGGCCCTTGACCCAGCCGGGCGTCGACATCATGCCGACCTCGCCGGCACAGAAGGGCGTCCACGGGTCCGCCTCGTTGCCGTCCTTGGGCGCACCCGATGCCTCCGTGAAGAGCTGCTGCGCCATCTCGAGGCCGGCCAGCGACCCTTCGGAGCTGAGCGCCGGGCTCCACTCGCCGCCGTCCTCGACGGCGAGGTCGCCGCCGGCGGACCAGACGAACGCGGCGCCGTTGCGCCAGTCCTGACCGGGGAACCAGAAGCCGGAGAAGTTGGCGGGCTTGGGGTTGTCCTGCTTGAGGGTGACGGCCGCGTCGACGAACTCCTCGAGCGTGGTCGGCACCTCGAGCCCGGCCTTCTCGAAGAGGTCCTTGCGGTAGAAGATGTACTTCGAGCCGGCGTAGTAGGGGACGGCGTACGTCTTGCCGTCCACGGTCGCACCGTCGACGAAGCCGGGCAGCAGGTCGTCGCCGCCGAGGTCGTCGAGCTCGTCGGTCAGGTCGGCGAACGCGCCGGCCGACGTGAAGGTCGGTGCCTGCGTGTTGCCGATCTCGACGACGTCGGGCGTCTCGGACTCGCTGGACAGCGCGGTGGTGAGCTTCTCCACCAGGCCGTCCCACTCCTGCTCCTCGATGGTCAGCGTGGAGCCCGGGTTGTCCTCCTCGAACGTCGTCTTGAGCCAGTCGCGGGCCTCCTGCGGAGTGTCCGCGCCGTTGAGCCAGACGCGGATGTCCGCCGACTCGGGACCGCCGTCGTCGTTCGACGAGCCGTCGTCCTCGTTGCCGCACGCGGCGAGCGTCGTCAGCGCGAGCGCGGCGACCGCCGCCCCGGTCAGTGACTTCTTGATGCGCACTGGAGTCTTCCTCTCATCGATGGAGCACTTGGGCGTTGGGTGGAGCTGGGTCTGCGGTGGATCCTGGGGGTGGTGGGCTGGGGGTGGAGGTGCTCACGAGACACCGAGCTCTCCGGACAGCACGAGCACGGCGGCACCCACGACCACGACGTCCTCGCCGAGCTTGGAGGTGCGCACCGCCAGCGCGGTGGAGCTGATCGGCATGGTCCGCTCGCGGATGGTGCGATCGGTCGCGTCGAGCAGGGGGCCGTCGAGCAGCTCGGCCGGACCGCTGAGCACGATCTCGTGCAGGTTGAGCGCGGCCACGATGGGCGCGAGCACCTCGCCGAGCCGCGTCCCGACGTCGGCGAGCACGGCGGGCGCGTCCACGCCGGGCGCCCCGACGCGGCGCCGGAGGCGCGGCGCCGACAGGAGCGTCTCCAGGCAGCCGGTGCGCGAGCAGGCGCACCGCTCGCCCTCGGGGTCGACCACGACGTGCCCGATCTCACCGGCGGCACCGAGGTGGCCGTGGAGGAGGGACCCGCCGAGCACGAGGCCCGCACCGACACCGGTGCCGACGCGCAGCACCATCAGGCCGCCGTCGCCGGACTCGCCGAAGGTGTGCTCGCCCAGCACAGCGGTGTTGGCGTCGTTGGCCACGAACACCGGGAGCCCGGACGCCTCGGCCAGCCGGGCGGCCAGGGGCGTGTCGGTCCAGGCCAGGTTGGGGGCGTCGATGACGGTGCCGGCGGAGTCGACGACGCCCGGGCTGCCGACACCGATGCCGAGCACCGGGCGGTCGGTCATCTCGACCAGGTCCGCGGCCAGGCGCAGCACGAGCAGGACCGCCTCCTCGCCGACGGCTCCGTCGACGTGGACCTCGTGGCGGGCCACCACGGTGCCGGCGAGGTTGACCACGGCGCCCGACATCCGGTCGGTCTCGGACAGGTCGAGGCCGATGACGTGGTGCGAGTCGACGGCCAGGCCGACGAGCGTGGGCGGCTTGCCCACCCGGCTCTCGGCCGGGGCACCGAGCTCGCTGACGAACCCCTCGGCCAGCATCTCGCCGACCAGGTCCGACACCGTGACGCGCGTCAGGCCGCTGGCGCGGGCGAGGTCGGCGCGGCTCGCGGGACCCTCGCGGAACAGGTGCTGCAGCAGGAGCGAGCGGTGGTGCCGGCGCGCGTCCTCCTGGAGGAGCTTGCCCCGGGGACGCAGCTGGCGGCCGACTGGCGTGTGCGGTGTCACATTAGTTAGTTCAGCGTACTTACTTATCCCGCGTCAAGAGCGCCACGCCGCGAATGTGCCCTGCCTAGCCCAGGAGGGCCGCCGTGCTGGTCCAGCACACCGCGCGCAGCCACTCCTCCCCCAGGCCGAGCCGCTCCAGCGCGTCGAGCTGGTCGGCGTAGGCGTAGGGGATGTGGGGGAAGTCGCTGCCGAGGTGCACCTTGCCGGCGAGCCCGAGGTCGCGCAGCCGCGGCAGCAGGTCGGGCGGGTAGGCGCCGCCCATCTCGTCGAAGAAGGGTGTGAAGGCCATCGTCGTGTCGAGCGCGACGCGTTCGTGGGTCTCGGCGAGGCGGAGGAACTCGGCGTACTCCGGCGCGCCCGCGTGCGCGATCACCAGCCGCAGGCCGGGGTGCCGCCCGAGCAGCTCGGCGACGGGCGCCGGGCCGGTGTGCTCGGTGGGGACGGGGCCGCTGCCCGCGTGCAGCACGACCGGCGCCCCCGCTTCGGCGAGCATCCCCCACGCCTCGTCGAGCCGCGGATCGGTGACCGTGAAGGCACTCACCTGCACGTGCACCTTCCAGACCTCGACGCTCGGGCAGCGGGAGGCGACGTACGCCGTCACGCCGGGCTCGGGGAAGAACGTGCCGCACACCGCCGCCTCGGGCACCCGCTCCGCGAAGCCGGCGGCCCAGTCGTTGAGGAACTCGGCCATGCCGGGCTTGTGGGCGTAGGGCAGCGCGGTGAACCGGCGTACGCCGAACGAGCGCAGCGTGTCGACGAGGACGTCGTCCTCGTCGCGGTAGTGCAGCGGCCACGGGCGGCCGATGAGCGGACCGGCGGCGTCGAACTGGGCCCGCACCTTGGCCGTCACCCGCGGGGGCAGGAAGTGCGTGTGGAGGTCCATCAGGCCGGGGAGGCCGAGGTCGTCGGCGAAGGCCCGGGCGCGCCGGGCCTCGTCGGTCACAGCGCTCGATGCCTCGCTCAATCCCGGTGGCCCTTGAGCCTGCGCTGGACCGCCTCCACCTTCTCGCGGTCGGCCTGGCGCTCGGCGAGCGAGTGCCGCTTGTCGTAGGCCTTCTTGCCCTTGGCCAGCGCGATCTCGACCTTGGCGCGGCCGTCCTTGAAGTAGAGCGCCAGCGGCACGATCGTGTAGCCCTTGTCGGTGATCTTGCGCTCGATCTTGTCGATCTCGGTGCGGTTGAGCAGCAGCTTGCGACGACGGCGGGCGGAGTGGTTGGTCCAGGTGCCCTGGGTGTACTCCGGGATGTGGACGCCGAGCAGCCACGCCTCACCGTTGTCGATCTCGGCGAAGCCGTCGACGAGGGACGCACGGCCCTGCCGCAGCGACTTCACCTCGGTCCCCATGAGGACGAGGCCGGCCTCCCACGTGTCCTCGATGTGGTAGTCGTGGCGCGCCTTCTTGTTCTGCGCGACCATCTTCTGGCCCTGCTCCTTCGCCATGGGTCCATTGTCCCAGAGCGTGTCCAGCCGGTTGAGCGGAGTGGGCCTCAGAACCAGTTCATCGGGTCGACGGCGGCGCCGTTGGCCATGACGGTGAAGTGCAGGTGGCAGCCGGTCGACCAGCCGGTGCTGCCCTCGAACCCGACGACCTGGCCCTGCTCGACACGGTCGCCCACGCCCACGGTGTAGGAGCTCGCGTGGTTGTAGATCGTGGCGATGCCCGCACCGCCGATGGCGCCGTTGTCGATGATCAGGCGGTGGCCGTAGACGCCGCTCCAGTAGGAGGAGACGACCCGGCCGGGAGCCGCGGCCCGCAACGGGGTGCCGCAATCGCCGCCGAAGTCGACGCCGTCGTGCAGGCCCCAGTAGTGGTAGATCGGGTGGGTGCGGTAGCCGAAGCCGGAGGTGACGTAGCCGTCGACCGGTCGTGCCAGGAGCCCCGTCGACGGGACGCCGGCCTGTGACCGGGACTGGGCCGCAGCCTGTGCCCGCGCCCGGCGCAGCGCCGCGAGGGCCCGCTTGCGCAGCATCTCCTCGATGCGGTCCTGCTCGCGCTCGAGCTTGCGCAGCTTGGCGGCGTCCTTGGCCCGCGCCTTCTGCGCCTCCCCGCGCGCGTCGCGACGCTCGACGACGAGGGCGACCACGGAGTCCTTCGCCGCCTGCTGCTCGGTCTCCAGCTCCTGCATCAGCACGAGGTGCTCGGCGGCGGCCTCCCGCTGGGCCGCCACCTCGTCGCGCGCGTCGGAGACCTGCTGCTCCTGGACCTCGAGGAGCACCTCTGCGGCCTTGAGCTGGTCGTACGCCCGGGCCTCCTGGCCCACGATCACGTCGCGCACGCCGTCGCGCCGGGTCAGCTCCTCGGTGGTCTCGGCGTCGAGGAGGGAGGAGAAGGCGATCAGCTCGGGATCGCCCTCGGAGTACATCTCGGCCACGGTGGTGGCCACCCGCTGGCGCTGCGACTCGCGGTCGACCTGGCCCTGGGCCAACGCGGCCTCGGCGGCGACCAGCTCGGCCTCCGCCGCGGCCAGCTCGGCCTTCATCTCGGCGTCGCGCTCCTGGGCGACCTCCACCTTGCCGCGTGCCGTGGCGAGCCGCGTCTTGGCGACGGACAGCTGCTCCTTCGCGGCGTCGAGGCGGGCGGCGGCCCGCTGGAGCTGGGCGCTGGAGGAGTCGAGGTCGTCGTGCGCGCCCTTGATGTCGCGCTCGACCCGGCGTTGCTTGTCCTTGAGGTCGTCGGTCTGCGCGACGGCGACGGAGGAGACGCCCAATGACACGGCCACGACGAGTGCTGCGGCCATGCGGCGATGAGCGGTACGGGGGAAGTGACGCACCGGGGAAGCCTTTGCGTTGGGGAAGCGGGGAAGTGGCGCCTCCCCCCGGGCTTCGGCGGGAGACGCCTAGACGCTAACCCCCGCGGATCACACTTTGAGGTATTTGCGCGTCAACACGAGTGTCGGGAGCAACGTGAGCAGCGGACCCAGGATCGCGACCGCTCCCGCGGCCAGCCAGAACTCGTCCCACCCGATCCACGGGACGAACTTCAGCTGGTTCTGCGACAGCTCGGCGATCCCGAAGTACATGAAGCCCCAGAGCGCCCCGACGGCGAGGGCGACACCGATGAGCGCGGTGACCAGCGCCTCGAGGAGGAAGGGCAGCGCGATGTAGAGGGTGGAGGCACCGACCAGCCGCATGATGCCGATCTCCTTGCGCCGGGCGAACGCCGCGAGCCTGATCGTGTTGGCCACCAGCAGCAGGGCGGCGAAGACGAGGAAGGCGGCCGTGCCGAGCGCCACCCACTGCAGCATGTTGATCGACTCGAGGATCGGGGCCACCTGTTCTCGCATGTCGCGGACCTTGGAGACCCCGTCGAGCCCTTGCACGGCCGACGTGATGCCTTCGTACTGGTCGGGGTCGTGCAGGGTGATCCAGATCGTCTGCGGCATGTCCTCGGCCGTGATGGCCGGGTTGTCACCGGAGAACAGCTCGTCGCCGTAGAGCTCGCGCGCCTTGTCGAGCGCCTGCTCGCTGGACTCGAAGTGGTAGTCGTCGACCTCCGGGTTGTCGTCCACGACCGCCGAGATCTCGGTCTTCTGGGCGTCGGTCACCGCGTTGGGGCAGACCGCGCTGCTGTCGTTGGTGCGGCACAGGTAGACCGTGATCTGGAGCTGGTTGCCCCAGTGCTCTGCAGCCCGCGACGCCTGCTGGTTGAACATCACGCCGAGGCCGACCAGCGTCAGCGAGACGAAGAGGGTCAGCACCACCGCGAGGTGCATCGACAGGTTGCGCCGCAGGCCCTGGCCGAGCTCGGAGTAGACGTAACGAAGCTGCATGAAGAGAAGGCTCTCGATCCGTGGAGGAAGGTACGGGTCAGTTCTGCGTCAGTTCTGGTGGCCGTAGACGCCCTGCGCCTGGTCGCGCACGACGTGGCCGTTCTCGAGCTCGATGACGCGCTTGCGCATCTGGTCGACGATGCCGGAGTCGTGCGTGGCCATCACGACCGTCGTGCCGGTGCGGTTGATGCGGTCGAGCAGCTTCATGATGCCGACGGACGTGGTCGGGTCGAGGTTTCCGGTCGGCTCGTCGGCGATCAGGATCATCGGCCGGTTGACGAACGCGCGCGCCACGGCGACGCGCTGCTGCTCGCCACCGGACAGCTCGTCGGGCATCCGGTCCCCCTTGCCGCTGAGGCCCACCAGCTCCAGCGTCTCCGGCACGAGGTCCTTGATCTCCTTGCGCGACTTGCCGATGACCTGCAGCGCGAAGGCGACGTTCTCGGTCACGGTCTTGTTGGGCAGCAGCCGGAAGTCCTGGAAGACGGTGCCGATGTCGCGGCGCAGCCGCGGCACCTTCCAGCTCGCCAGCCGGTTGATCTCCTTGCCCGCGACGTAGACCCGGCCCGAGCTGGGGCGGTACTCACGCAGGACGAGGCGCAGGAAGGTCGACTTCCCCGAGCCCGAGGAGCCGACGAGGAAGACGAACTCCCCCTTCTCGACGTCGACGGAGATGTTGTCGAGGGCGGGGTGCGGGTGGCCGGGGTAGGCCTTGGTCACCTTCTCGAAGCGAATCACGCGTCGAGGCTACGTGAGGGGTGTGCGAGGGGCCGAAACGCGCGGCCGATCAGGCGTCGACCTTCTCCGCACCCCGGCGCCAGCGGATGCCGGCCTCCATGAAGTCGTCGAGGTCGCCGTCGAACACGGCGCTGGGGTTGCCCGACTCGTGGCCGGTCCGCAGGTCCTTGACGATCTGGTAGGGGTTGAGGACGTAGTTGCGCATCTGGTCGCCCCAGCTGGCCTGGACGTCGCCCTTGAGGTCCTTCTTGAGCGCGGCCTCCTCGGCCTTCTTCTTCGCGAGGAGCTTGGCCTTGAGGACCACCATCGCGGATGCCTTGTTCTGCAGCTGCGACTTCTCGTTCTGGCAGGACACGACGATTCCGGTCGGGATGTGGGTCAGGCGCACCGCCGAGTCGGTGGTGTTGACCGACTGCCCGCCCGGACCGCCGGAGCGGAAGACGTCGGTGCGGATGTCGTTCTCGTCGACCTCGATCTCGTCGGTCTGCTCGAGCACCGGGACGACCTCGACCGCGGCGAAGGACGTCTGCCGGCGGCCCTGGTTGTCGAACGGGCTGATCCGCACCAGGCGGTGGGTGCCGGCCTCGACGGACAGGGTGCCGTAGGCGTAGGGCGCGTGGATCGCGAACTCGGCGGACTTGATGCCCGCCTCCTCGGCGTAGGAGACGTCGTAGACCTCGACGGCGTACTTGTGCTGCTCGGCCCACCGCGTGTACATCCGCATGAGCATCTCGGCGAAGTCGGCGGCGTCGACGCCACCGGCGCCCGAGCGGATCGTCACGATCGCCTCGCGCTCGTCGTACTCGCCGGCGAGCAGCGTGCGGATCTCGAGGGACTCGACCGACTTCTTGATCCGCAGCAGCTCGGCCTCGGAGTCGCGCAGCGAGTCGGCGTCGCCCTCCTCCTGGGCCATCTCGACCATCAGGCCGAGGTCCTCGATGCGGGTCTCGAGGCCGGTGTAGCGGTCGAGCTCGCCCTGGAGCGCGGAGAGGCGGCCGGTGACGCGGGTGGCGCTGTCGACGTCGTCCCAGAGGTCGGGTGCGGCGACCTGCTCGCTCAGGTCCGCGATCTCCGTCCGCATCCGGTCGAGGTCGAGGACCTGACCGATCGTCTTCATCGTCGCCTGGAGCTGCTTGATCTCTGCGTCGTAGTCGATGCCTGCCACAAGAGCCAACAGTACGGCGCGGCCGTGCGCAGCGCGAAAGCAGCGGCGGACGCGTCCCGGGGCCTGTACCCCGAACGCGCCCGCCGCTGCGGACTGGTGGTGCCGGTGGGTCAGCGCGTGCAGAGCACCTCGGGGGTCGCGACGGCGGCGTACGCCGCGGGGGTCGCACTCGCGGCGAGGTCGAACTTCAGCCGGAAGGCGTCCGAGATGTCGAGGGTCTCGTCCTCCACGACGGTGCCGACGGCCAAGGCGTGTGTGGCCCGCACGGCGCCGTCGGCGGTGACGGTGACCGCGCCGCTGGAACCCGTGGCGGAGTCGTCGGTGAGGGCGTACGTCGCCCGCAGCTCGAGGCACTTGCGACCCAGGGTGTACTCGATCGCGGACGGCGAGCCGGCGGACTCGGTCACCAGGCTGGCGCCGTAGTAGTCGGTGGCGATCAGGGCCCCGCGGAGCGTCAGGTTCGTGCTGGGTCCGGAGGCGCGGCTGGCGAGCCGCTGCCAGCGGTAGACCTCGACGGTCAGCGCGTTGCTGAGGCCCTTGGCGATGCCGTTGGAGGCGGGCTTGAGGACGCGGTACTGCGCGCGAGCCGGCGGTGGACGGGCTTGTCCTTGAGCAGGTAGGTGCCGTCGGTCTTGATCTTGGCGCTCCCGGTGTCGTTCCACGCCCGCTTCTTGCCCACCCGCTGCTGCAGGACGACCTTCTGGCCGGCGGCCTTCGGGGTGACGCGGCCGCGCACCTTGATGGTGGTCTCCTTGCCGATGGCGACGGTCTTGTTGATCTTCGCGGTGACGGTGTAGGCGCCCGCCTTCGCGGGTGCGGCGTACGTCGTGGTGGCGAGGGCCAACGGGCTGAGGGCGAGCGCTGCCGAGACGGTCAGGGTGACGATGCGGTTCATGGGGTTCCCCCGTGTGTGTGACTGATGGCCGATGGCCCGTGCCACTGGGAGACTCACGCCGTCACGAAAAGGTTGCGACCCGCCCCAACAATGTTCCGGCGTGTCCCGCAACGGTCAGGACTCCGCCGTCGAGGGTGACGCCCGAGGGCGTCTCGAACAGCACCTCTCGCTCGCCCACGTCGACCCGAGCGACGTCCTCGCCGGCGTTGACCACGACGAGCAGGTCGCCGCGGCGCATGGTGAAGAGCCGCCCCTCGACGGTGCAGGAGACCGAGGAGAACGCGGGATCGGTGAGCTGGGGCAGCTCGCGGCGCAGCCGACCGAGGCGTCGGTAGCAGTCGAGGACCACCGCGTGCCGCCCCGTGGTCCGCTCGTCCCAGTCGAGGCGCGAGCGGTGGAAGGTCTCGACGTCCTGGGGGTCCGGCACCTCGGCGGGGTCCCAGCCCATCTTCTCGAACTCGGCGATCCGTCCCTCGGCCGTGGCCGTGCCGAGCTCCGGCTCGGGGTGGGAGGTGAAGAACTGGAACGGCGACGAGGCGGCCCACTCCTCCCCCATGAACAGCATCGGCGTGAAGGGTCCGGCGAGGGTCAGCAGGGCGGCGCAGGCCAGCTGGTCGTCGTCGAGGTGCTCGGCCAGGCGGTCGCCGCGGGCCCGGTTGCCGACCTGGTCGTGGTTCTGGTTGGCCACCACCAGCCGCCACGTCGGCATGTGCTCGGTGTCGACCGGCTTGCCGTGCTCGCGCTCGCGGAACGACGACCACGTGCCGTCGTGGAAGAAGCCGCGCTCGCACACCTTGGCCAGCGCCTCCAGCGGCTCGAAGTCGGCGTAGTAGCCGGTCGTCTCGCCGCTCAGCGCCACGTGCACGGCGTGGTGGAAGTCGTCGCTCCACTGAGCGTCGAGGCCGTAGCCGCCGGCCTCGCGCGGGCGTACGAGCGTGGTGTCGTTGAGGTCGGACTCGGCGATGAGGGTCAGCGGCCTGCGCACGTGCGCGGACCAGGCGGCGGTCTCGATCGCCATCTCCTCCAGGAGGTGCACCTCGGAGGTGTCGCTCAGGGCGTGCACGGCATCGAGGCGCAGGGCGTCGACGTGGTAGTCCTCGAACCACATCCGCACGTTGTCGAGGATGTAGCGGCGCACCTCCGCGGACCCCTCGCCGTCGAGGTTGACCAGGTCGCCCCACGTGTTGCGACCTGCCTTGAGGTAGGGGCCGAAGAGCGGCAGGTAGTTGCCCGAGGGGCCGAGGTGGTTGTGGACGACGTCCTGCACGACGCCGAGCCCGGCGGCGTGGCAGGCGTCGACGAAGCGCATGTAGGCATCCGGCCCGCCGTACCCCTCGTGGACGGCGAACCAGCCGACGCCGTCGTAGCCCCAGTTGTGGGTGCCGTTGAAGGCGTTGACCGGCATCAGCTCGACGAAGTCGACGCCGATGTCGCGGAGGTGGTCGAGCCTGCCGATCGCGGCGTCGAGGTCGCCCAGCGGGGTGAACGTGCCGACGTGCAGCTCGTAGATCACCGACCCCGCGAGCTGCCGGCCGGTCCACGCGTCGTCACCCCACTCGTACGTCGTGAGGTCCCGCCGCGACAGCTCGTGCACCCCGCCGGGCTGGCGGCGCGAGCGCGGGTCCGGTCGCGGCTCGGGGTCGTCGTCGAGGAGGTAGCCGTAGTCGACGTAGGAGGGGTGGTCGACCGCCTGCGGAAGCGGCTCGGCCGGCGTCCACCAGCCGTCGTCGCCGCGCTGCATCTCGAGGACCGAGCCGCCGACGTTGTCGCCGCAGAGCAGCCGCACCCGCCCGGGCCGAGGTGCCCACACGTCGAAGGGTCCCCGAGAGATCGACGCGGTCATGGGTCAGTCCTTCCTCACCAGCAGCGCCACCGGGTGGACGCCGAGCAGGTCGGCGAGCCGGCCGTCGGTGTCGAGGCCGGTGAGCACGTCGTGCCACTGCCCGTCCGGCAGGTCGAGCACCGTGTCGCCCCAGCCGCCGGCGGCGGCGAGGCCGACCGGCAGGCGGGTGACGACGGTGATCGCGCCGCCGCGGTCGTAGGCCACCACGTGACCGGCGGCCGTACCGGTGGCGGTGACCGGGGTGTAGGTGGTGAAGAGCTCGGGTCGCTCCCGGCGCAGCGTCAGCGCCGAGCAGGTGACGTGCAGCTTGGTCGCCGCGTCGTCCTCGGCGGTGCCGGCGAGGACGGCGGCCCGGTGCTCGAAGTCGACCGGGCGCCGGTTGTCCGGGTCGACCAGCGACGTCTCCCACAGCTCGCTGCCCTGGTAGACGTCGGGCACGCCCGGCATCGTCAGGGCCAGCAGCTTGGCCGCCAGGGAGTTGGCCTGCGCCGGCTCCTCGATCCGGGCGGCCAGGCCGAGCAGCACCTCGCGCACGCTCGCTCGGAGGTGAAGACCGCGTCGACCGCGGCGTGCACCGCGGCCTCGTACGCCTCGTCGGGCTCGGTCCACGTGGTGTGGTCGCCGGCCTCGCGCATCGCCTTCTCGGCGTAGCCGTGCAGCCGCTCGCGGCAGGTCGGGCAGGTGGTCGGGGGTCCACGCGCCGAGGACGGCCTGCCACAGCAGCGAGCCGAACGCCGGGTCGGGCACGGGCGCGAGCCGCAGGAGCTCGTCGAGCGCCCGCTCCCAGTGCCCCGGCTCCTCGGCCAGGACGGTGATCCGGGCGCGGACGTCCTCGCCGCGCTTGGTGTCGTGGGTCGACAGCGTGGTCATCGAGTCCGGCCAGTCGCGCTGGCGGGCGGCCATCGCCTCGTGCCACGCGTCCACGGTCGACGGCGAAGATCGACGGGTCGCCGCCGACCTCGTTGAGCGACGTCAGCCTCGACCAGCGGTAGAAGGAGCAGTCCTCGACGCCCTTGGCCATCACCATGCCGGAGGTCTGCTGGAAGCGGCGGGCCGGCGCGGTCCACCCGTCGGCGAGCACCGGCTCGAGGACGTCGTACGTCGCGGCGAGGTCGGGGCGGGTCTTCCGGGCGGCAGCGAAGGCCTGGTCGAGGTGCTCGCGGCCCTCGGGGAGGTAGGAGCGGTAGACGGGGAAGCAGGCCAGCAGCTCGGCGACCGCGTCGGCCACCTGCTCCTCGTCCGCGACGTCATCGATCACGCGGCTCAGCTCGCGGGTGATCCGCAGGACCTCCGAGTGCAGGATCCCGTCGGCGACGGCCCGCTTGTTGTCGTGCACCATCTGGTGCCAGTCCACGGGCGCTCCGCGCAGTCGGTCCTCCAGCGCGGTGAGCGGCGCCTCGCCGGCGGGGTCGGTCAGCACCCGGTCGACGTAGGCCAGCGCGTCGTAGCCGGTGGTGCCCGAGGTCGCCCAGCCGCTCGGCAGCTCCTCCCCCGGCTCGAGGATCTTCTCCACCAGGACGTACGCACCACCGGTGAGGGCGGCGAGGTCCTCGAGGTAGCGCTGGGGGTCGCGCAGGCCGTCGGGGTGGTCGACGCGCAGCCCGTCGACGAGACCCTCGTCGAACCAGCGGCGGATCTCCACGTGGGTCTCGGCGAAGACCTCGGGGTCCTCCACGCGTACGGCGGCGAGGGTGTTGACGGCGAAGAACCTGCGGTAGTTGAGGTCCTCGTCGGCCGCGCGCCAGCTGACCAGCTCGTAGTGCTGCTCCTCGAGGGTCGTCGTGCCGGGCGCCAGCGGGAAGCGCTGGTCGTGGTAGCGGACCTCGCCGCCCGTGATCTCGATCGCGTCCTCGTCGTCGTCGCCGATGACGGGGATGAGGATCCGGCCGTGGCCGGCGGCCCAGTCGACGTCGAAGGCGTTGGCGTGCTCGGACTCGCGGCCCAGCCGCAGCACGTCCCACCACCACGGGTCCTCGCTCGGGGTGGCGACCCCGACGTGGTTGGGCACGATGTCGACCAGCACGCCCATGCCCAGCCGGCGGGCCTCGGCCGACACCGCGGCCAGGCCTTCGGCGCCACCCCGCTCGGGGTCGACGTGGTCGAACGCGACGACGTCGTAGCCGTGGGTGCTGCCGGGCTCGGAGGCGAGCAGCGGCGACAGGTAGACCCAGTCCACGCCGAGGTCGTGCAGGTAGGGCAGGACGCGGGTGGCCGCGAACAGGTCGAAGTCGGGGCTGATCTGCAGGCGGTAGGTGCTGTGGGGCGTGCGGGGCCGGCTCGTCACGGGGCGTCCGTACCCGACCTCGCGGCGAGGGATGCGGCGACCGAGTGGTCCGGGCTGGCCTCGGGCTCGGAGTGCTCGCGGAGCACGACGAGGCTGTGGGTCGCCATGTCGAACGTGCCGCCGGCCTGGAGCGTCGAGTCGGAGTCGGGGTCGCCGCCGGTGTCGATGACGACGTCCCACGCGGCGGCGTACTCCTCGGGCGGCAGGGTCACCTGCGCCGGACCGTCGGCGTTGAAGTAGACGAGGAAGTGGTCGTCGGTGATGGTGCCGCCGCGGAGGTCCTTGCCGGCGATGCCGTTGCCGTTGAGGTACATCCCGATCGCCTTGCCGCCAGCCCAGTCGCCGTCGTCCATCGGCTGGCCGTCGAGGGCCAGCCAGACGATGTCGTTGAGCCGTTCGCCGTCCCCGGTGCGGACGGTGCGGCCGTCGAAGAAGCGCTTGCGGCGGAACGTCGGGTGGTCGGCGCGCAGCCGCGCGACGGCGGCGGTGAACTCGACCAGCGGCCGGTCGGCCTCGTCCCAGTGCACCCAGCTGATCTCGCTGTCCTGGGCGTAGGTGTTGTTGTTGCCGTCCTGGGTGCGGCTCAGCTCGTCGCCGTGCAGCAGCATCGGTACGCCCTGGCTGAGCAGGAGCGTCGCGATGAAGTTGCGCTGCTCGCGGGCCCGCGCCTCGAGGATCTCGGGGTCGTCGGTCGGCCCCTCGACGCCGTGGTTCCACGAGCGGTTGTGGCTCTCGCCGTCGTTGTTGTTCTCGCCGTTGGCCTCGTTGTGCTTCTCGTTGTAGGACACGAGGTCGCGCAGGGTGAAGCCGTCGTGCGCGGTGACGAAGTTGATGCTGGCGAACGGCCGGCGCCCGGACTGCTCGTAGAGGTCGGAGGAGCCGGCGAGACGGGACGCGAACTCGCCCAGCGACGGCTCGCCGCGCCAGAAGTCGCGCACGGTGTCGCGGTAGGCGCCGTTCCACTCGGTCCACTGCGGCGGGAAGCCGCCGACCTGGTAGCCGCCGGGGCCGATGTCCCACGGCTCGGCGATCAGCTTGACCTGGCTGACGACCGGGTCCTGCTGCACCATCTCGAAGAAGGTGGAGAGCTTGTCGACGTCGTAGAACTCGCGGGCCAGGGTCGCGGCGAGGTCGAAGCGGAAGCCGTCGACGTGCATCTCGGTCACCCAGTAGCGCAGGGAGTCCATGATCAGCTGCACCGAGTGCGGGTGGCGCACGTTGAGGGTGTTGCCGGTGCCGGTGTAGTCCATGTAGTAGCGCTGGTCGTCCTCGACGAGCCGGTAGTAGGCCGGGTTGTCAATGCCCTTGAAGCTCAGCGTCGGCCCGAGGTGGTTGCCCTCGGCGGTGTGGTTGTAGACGACGTCGAGGATGACCTCGATGCCGGCGAGGTGCATCGCCTTGACCATCGCCTTGAACTCCTGGACCTGCTGGCCCTGGGTGCTCGACGCGTAGTCGGCGTGCGGGGCGAAGAAGCCGAGGGTGTTGTAGCCCCAGTAGTTGCGCAGGCCCTGGTCGAGCAGCGTCGAGTCCTGCACGAACTGGTGCACCGGCATCAGCTCGATCGCGGTGACACCCAGCTTGGTCAGGTGGGCGGTGATCGACGGGTGCGCGAGCCCGGCGTACGTCCCCCGCTGCTCCTCGGGGACGTCCGGGTGCAGCTGGGTGAGGCCCTTGACGTGCGCCTCGTAGATGAACGACTCGTTGTAGGGGATGCCGAGGCGGCGGTCGCCCTCCCAGTCGAAGAACGGGTTGATGACCACGCCGTGGGTCATGTGCGCGGCGGAGTCGTCGTCGTTGCGTGAGTCCTCGTCGCCGAAGTCGTAGCCGAACAGCGACTGGTCCCAGTCGATGTCGCCGGCCGTTGCCTTGGCGTAGGGGTCGAGCAACAGCTTGTTGGGGTTGCAGCGCAGGCCCTTCTTCGGGTCCCACGGGCCGTGGACGCGGTAGCCGTAGCGCTGGCCGGGCTGGACGGTCGGGATGTAGCAGTGCCAGACGTACGCGTCGACCTCGGTGACCTCCAGCTTGGTCTCGCGGAAGGTGCCGGGCTTCTCGGGGTCGGGGTCGAACAGGCACAGCTCGACGCGCTCCGCGACCTCGCTGAAGACCGCGAAGTTGGTGCCGGTGCCGTCGAACGTCGCACCGAGGGGGTAGGGCGTGCCGGGCCAGGTCTCAATCACCGGCACGACGCTACCCGCGACCCCGGGGGGACCGGCGATTCGCCCACCCCGTCAGGTGGTGCCCGTGACGACCGTCACCGCGGCGGTGCTGCTCGCACTCACCGTCGGGTTGCTCGGGGAGCCGGGGATGGCCAGCGGGAGGTCGAGCGGAGCCTCCAGGCGCACCGTCACCGACCGCCCGACGGGATCCACCCGCACGCCCACGTCGATGCCCGGATACTTCCTCCCCGCGCCGGCCCTCGCGAGGTACTCCCGCACCGCGGCCTCGACCGCCGCCTCCTGCTGGGTGAGCCGGTCGGCGTCCAGGCCCTCCTCGTAGACGCCGGCCGCCCCGAGGTCGGCGCCGTAGAGCGCGGCTCCGTCGGCGAGGTTGTCGAGTCCCTGGCGCTGGAGGTAGGCCGACGAGGCGTCGATCACCACGACGACCGCCATCAGCAGGATGCTCGCGAAGCCGATGATCAGCAGCGTGACCTGTCCCTGCTCGTCGCGGTGCCTCATCGCTCGGCCTGCTCCTCGTCCTCGGCGGCGCTCTCGACGTACTGCCCGACCGGGACGGTGTGGCTGGCATCGAGGGAGAAGCTCGCCGCGCCGTCACCGAGGATCGCCGGGAAGAACGGGAGGTCGACACCGGAGTCGACTCTGACGGTGATGACGGCGGTGCCGGCGTGGCAGCTGTCCGCGGGTGTCTCGCACGTGATGTCGACGCGCGCCCGCTGGCCCGGTGTGCCCTGGTCCGCCAGCACCTGCTCGACGACCGCCCTGGCCCGGGCCTCACCGGTGGCGTCGTCGGGCGCGAGTGCGTACGCCCGCCCGGCCGCACGTGCCGCGGCGCTGGTCGCGAACGCGCCCTGCTGCACCTCGAAGACCGAGATCACGATCCAGATCAGCGGGACCAGCAGGATGACCGCCAACCAGCTGAGCTCGACGAGTGCCGAGCCGGTCTCGTCCCGGCGCGGGCTGACTGCGGGCGAGCTCATGGCTGCGCCGCGGTGTCGGGCTCGGCGATCGCGTGGCCCTCGACGCGGACGTGGATGCCGGTCCCGCCCAGTCCGAGCACCGTGACGTCCGCCTCGACGACCGCCTCGTACCCCGCGGTGCCCCCGACGACGGCAGGGCGGACGCTCACGGACCTGACGAACTCCTGCGAGAGCGCACCGTCGACAAGCTCCTGCACCTTGGCCTGTCCGGCCGGCGCGGACGAACCCGCCACGGCGGCGTGGCGGGCTCCCTCGGCAGCGGCCGAGGCGAGGGTGTTGCGCACGTGCAGGACCAGCGCGAGCTGGAGGATGCCGAGCACCAACGGCAGCAGGACCAGCAGGACGAGCACGAAGTCGACGACTGCTGCTCCGCGCTCGCCGCCGCGAGCGCGGTGTGGCACCTAGCTGCCCACCATCGAGAAGGCGCGCTCGAGGAGTGCGCGCAGCTCGTCGCCCACGAAGGGCGTCAGCGCGGCGATCACGATGGCGGTCATCAGGGTCACCATGACCCAGCCCGGCACGTCGCCGCGGTCGTCCCGCCGACGGTCCCCGTCGAGGTGGACCGGGTGGACGAGGTGGAACAGCAGTCCCGAGATCGACTGGTGCATGGTGGTGTCCCTTTCGTGGTGGTCGTGGTGGCAGCAGGAGTCAGGGTGTGGTGAGCCGCAGGCCCAGCACTCCGGGGTAGAAGGCGAACAGGATCGTCACCGGCAGCACGAAGAACACGACGGGCGCCATCATCGCGATCTCCTTGCGCGCCGCGGTCTCGATGAGCAGCCGGCGCCCGGCCTCCCGCACGTCGGCGGCCTGGGCGTGCAGCACGTCGGCCAGAGGCGTGCCGCGCTCCATGGCGACGGTGATGCCGGTCGCGAACCTCGCGACGATCGGCAGGCCCGTCGCGCGAGCGAGCGACTCGAAAGCCGCACCGACGGGCTCGCCCGTGCGGATCCGCGCGAGCACGTCGGCGAGGTCGTCGGACAGCGCGCCGTGGCTCCGGCGTACGACGCGGTCCAGCGCGGACACCGGGCTCTCGCCGGCAGCGACGGAGAGGGCGAGCAGCTCGGCGATGGTGGGGAACTCGCTGAGGACCTGCCGCTCGCGGTCCCTGACCTGGGCGCTGAGCCGGTTGTCGCGGAGGAGGACTCCACAGACGAGGCCCAGCGCGCAGAACACCGCGGCCGAGCCGACGCTGCCGACGCCGCCCAGGGCTCGCAGCAGGCTGAACGCCGCGGCAGCGCCGAAGCCGACGAGACCCCACACGACCTGCTCGATGCGGAAGTCCTGGACGGTCCGCTCCAGGCCTGCGCGTTGCAGCCGACGGCGCACGGACGTGCTGCCACCCATCACCCGCTCCACCACGCCGGCGGCCGACCGCAGCCCCGGGCCGAAGATCCGTGCGGCCGCCGACGTCGGTGACGACGAGACCGGGCGGAGCGCAGGTCCTTGGTCACGCACCGGCAGGTCTCGCAGGTAGGGCAGGACCCGCTCGGCGAGCTGCGGACGTCGCAGCGCGCTGATCCGCGCGGCGACGAGCACCAGGCCGGCGCCGCCGACTGCGCCGATGAGGCCACCCAGCACCATGGTGCTCACGACAGGATCCGCTTCTCGACGGGCAACCGGCCGATGCGCATCATCGCGGCGTAGGCCAGGACGCAGACGGCGAAGCCGATGCCGAGGACGAGCACCCCGCCCGGCGAGGCGTAGTGACGGATGGCGCTGGTCTGGAAGGACATCAGCAGCAGCACGATCCACGGCGCGGCCACCGCGAGGCGGGCGCCGTTGACGGTCCACGCCTGCCGCGACTCCAGCTCGGATCGAGTGCGCGCGTCGTCGCGCAGGAAGCCCGACAGGTTGCGCAGCAGCCGACCGAGATCTCCGCCGCCGACCTCGCGTGCCAGCCGGAGCCCTTCGACGACCCGGTCCCCCACCGGATCGGCGAGCCGGTCCTTCAGCCGGTCGAGGCACTCGCCGAACCGTCCGGTGACCTGGTAGTCGAGGGCGAACTGCGCGAAGTCGGTGCGCAGCGCCTCGGGTCCGGTGGTGCCGAGCGCGGCGACGGCATCCGGCAGGGACATCCCGGCTCGTACGGCGCTGGCGAGGTTGTCGACCGCTTCGGGCCACACCTCGGCGAAGTCGCGCAGCCGTCGCGCCGCGCGCTGTCGCAGGACGGCGATCGGCAGGTAGGCGGCCATCGCCGCGAAGACGAAGGCGACCGGCATGGTCCGCGAGACGGCCTGCACGACGGCGAACGCCACCGCGAAGAGCGCGGCGCAGAGCGACACCACGCTCGCGGAGGTCACGTCGCTCAGCCCGGCACGACCGAGGAGGCGCCGCAGGGGAGTCGACGTCGGCGTGGACGCCCTGGGCGCTCGCGGCAGGGCGAAGGCCGACCAGACGAGGAGCAGCCCGACCCCCAGGCCGAGACCCACGAGGGCGCCCATCAGAGCTCACCCGGCCCGCGGTCGACGGCCAGCACCTGGTGGATGTCGATGCCGACGCGTTCGTAGCGCTCCACCCGCGCCGGAACCCCGCCCGTCCGCCGCAGCTCCGAGGCCCCGCGCACGAAGATCGGCTCCACCTCGATGACGTCGGCTTCCACCCGCCCCGGCACCGAGACGATCTCGTTGACCCGGCGTACGCCGTCGGCACCCACGCCCAGGTGGACGACGAGGTCGACCGACGTCGCCACGGTGGGCACCACGAAGCGGGCCGAGATGTTGTCACCGGCCAGCAGCGGCAGGGTGCACATCTTCATCAGTGCCTCCCGTGCGCTGTTGGCGTGGAGCGTGCACATGCCGGGCAGGCCCGAGTTGAGCGCGAGCAGCAGGTCGAGGCACTCGGCGGCGCGCACCTCACCGACGAGGATGCGACTGGGCCGCATGCGCAGCGCCTCCTTGACGAGGTCGCGCAGCACGATCTCGCCGGTCTGCTCGAGACCCGGCTGCCGGGTCTGCATCGCGACCCAGTCGGGGTGGCTGAACCTCAGCTCGAAGACCTCCTCGGCGCTGACCACCCGCTCGCCACCCGGCACCGCGGCCGCCAGGCAGTTGAGCATCGTGGTCTTGCCAGCCTGCGTGCCGCCGGCGACCAGGATGTTGAGGCCGGCGCGGACCGACGCCTCGAGGAACTTGGCCGCCTGCGGCGTCATGCTGCCCAGCGCCACCAGGTCGGAGAGCCGGTGGGCGCGGAGCAGGAACTTGCGGATGTTGACCGCGGTGAAGCCCCGCGTGATCCCCTCGAGCACCACGTGCAGGCGGTGGCCCTCGGGAAGCATCGCGTCGACGAACGGGGTGCTGATGTCGAGCCGCCGGCCGCTCGACTTGAGCATCCGCTCGACGAGCTCGTTGACCTGCGCGGCGTCGAGCCTGAGGTTGGTGAGCTCGTGCCGGCCGCGGCGGGCGATGAAGACACGGCTGGGGTCGTTGATCCAGACCTCCTCGACCTCGGGGTCGTCGAGGAAGGGCTGCAGGGGGCCGAAGCCCGACACCCGCGCCACGAGCTCACCGACCATCGCGCCGTCGTCGGCGATCGGAGCGACCGCGCCGGTCAGGCTCAGCTGGTCGTGGTCGCGGACGACGTCCTCGGCGATGCGGCGTACGACGACCGCCTCGCGCTGCGGGTCGACACCCTCGCGACGGACGCGCTCGCGCACCTGCCCGTCGAGCTGGTGCACGAGGTCGATATGGGCGTCCGGGCGCGCACGGGCGTGCGAGCGGTTGAGCGTGTGTCGATCCGCTGCCAGTCGATCCGCTGCCATGGCGGTGCCCCTGTTGTCCCGAGAACGTGCACCGTCACGCTACCCAGCGCGAGCCCGTCGGAAACAGAGGGTTGGCAAAGGTTGTGGAGAAGCCGCCGGGACGAACAGCCAGGCCAGGAGCCCCGCGTACGCGAGACTCCTGGCCTGGCTGTTGTCGATCGCTGGTCGTGGTGCTAGTTCCGCGACACGACCATGTCGAGGGTGCCGTTGCGGCTCCCCGGCTTGGCCACGCGGATCGTCGTGCCGGTCTTCGGCACGTCGACGCTGTACCAGCCCGGCTGGTAGCGACCCGGGTGGGCCCCGGTCGCGCCGTGCTCGTCCGAGTTGAACCACCACTGCGCGGTGTCGTCGAAGACGGGCTGACCCGGGTACGACGGCAGGACGCCGGCCACGCCTTCCTTGTGCAGCGTCACCCGGTCGGTCTTCTTGTACCCGAAGGTCGAGTCGGCCGACAGGATGCGGGGACGCATCAGCGTGCCGTCCGGCCAGTGCGAGAACTGCGGGTGGGCATCCACCGGCAGCAGGAATCCCTCGCCCGGGTGGTCGGCGACGTCGTTGCTGAAGTCGCCCTGCAGGTTGTACTCGTCGTTCAGGTACCAGATCAGGGCGCCCGGTTGGTACGGCTGCGTCTCGACCCAGTCCGGACGGCTGCCGATGAACCCGAAGTTGTACGCCGTCCGCAACGAGCTGTCGTAGTCGTCGTACTGCCGGTTCTCGACGATGTAGGCGTTGTAGTAGCTCACCTGGTACTCGCCGTTCGTGCGGTAGAAGCCGTCCAGCACCCAACCCTGGCCCTCCTGCTCGGCGTCACCGATCGAGACGCCGTTGATCTTCACGTCGTCGACGAGGACGCCGAACTCGGTGACAGCAGGGTCCGTGGAGTAGCGGATCCGGACCGCGGTGGTCCCGGCCGGCAGGGTCGCCGACACCTCCACCCATTTGCCCTCGCTGGAGCCGGTGATGCCCAGCCCGGTCGGGTTGTTGGCGTCCGGGTCGTGGCCGGCGTGACCGGCGTGGTCGGACAGGTTGGTGTCGACCGGAGTGAAGTTCGTGCCGTCCGACGACGCCTCGACGTAGAAGTAGTCGTACTCGTCCTCGGTGACGTAGTTGACCTTGGCCGTGAACGCCCCCGCCGTGACGCCCGTCTTGGTCATGGTGTTCTCCAGGTTGCTGCCCTTGTCGGAGTACCACATGAACTCGCCCTGCGCGGGGTCGCCGAGGGTGTAGTCGACGACGTTGTCGGGCAGGTTCACGATCATGGCCTGGACGCCGTTGGTCAGGGCCTCGTCGTTGTCGGAGAGCCGGACCGTACCTTCCTTCCCGGCGTCCACGACCTTGTAGAACGGTCCCTGGTCGCCCTGCGCGTCGAGCCAGCCGAGGTAGAGCTTCGACCAGGCGTCGAGGTCGGTCGGCGCGTCGCCGATGCCGTCGGGGCTGCCGTCGCCGATGTTGGCTCCCGACGACATCAGGCTCCAGAAGGCGGTGCTGTTCTCGCCGCCACCGGTGTTGCCCGAGGTGTCGTAGAGGTCGGGCAGGCCGAGGTCGTGGCCGAACTCGTGGGCGAAGACGCCCAGGCCACCGTTCTCGGGCTGGATCGTGTAGTCGGCCACCCAGTAGTCCGTCAGGTTGGTCGGGATGTTGGCGCCGTTCGCGGTGGTGCCGGTGCCGACCTGGAAGCCGGGGATGCCGCCGGGGCCGGCCGCCAGTGCAGCACGGGAGCGGTGGCTCCAGATGGCGTCGGTGCCGTATGCCGGGTCGCCGGCCGCCTCGTCGCCGCCCGCGTGGACGATCTGGAAGTGGTCGATGACCTTGTCGGGCTCGTCGTAGTTGCCGTCGCCGTCGATGTCGTAGCGGTCCTCGATGTCGAAGCTGGCGAGGTAGGCGTTGATCTCGGCCATCGTCATGCCCTCGGCGAGCCGGTCCTGGACCCAGATGCCCATCGCGTCACGCAGGAGCGAGTACGTCGTGGAGCACACGATCGAGCCGCAGAAGTTGCGGCCGTAGCGGGCCTGGTTGAAGGGCACCTTCACCCACTCCGTGACGTCACCCTCGATCGTGTAGCGCCCCGACGACTGGTGCTCGTAGTACTCCCTCATCCGGTTGAAGTACATGTCCTCGTAGTGCTCAGGGGTGTAGTCGGGCTGCCAGAGGGTGGAGTTGTCGACCGAGCGGTCCGGGGCCGGGATCTGGTTGTGCAGCGGCCCGTTGAACTGCTGGGGCGTCCCGTCGGAGGGGTACGTGCACGGCTGCGGCGCCGTGGGCGGCTCGACGGCCTTCGCGTCGCAGAACAACGGGTGCCGCAGGTCTCCGAACTCCGCCAGGATCACGAAGACCCGGTCGGTGCCCTCGAGCGTCAGCGGGACCCGCTTCGCCGGGCCGACGCCTGCGGGGTAGGGGCGCTTGCCCTCCAGCTTGCGCTGGAACGCGGCGTCACGCTGCGCCTGGCGCTCCTTGGCGAGCTTCCATGTCTCCTTCTGGACGTGCCCTCGGTCACGGTCGGACCGCGCCGACGCGGCGTTGGCGACCTTGAGGGTTGGCCTGTCGGCCCTCTCTGTTCTCGTGCCGGGGGCAGCGCCCGCAGCTGTGGCGAGGCCTCCCGCCAACAGGCTCACTGCGGCGGCGACGGCAAGGATGTGATGACGGCGTTCCCGAAAATGCTTCACCTGTGCTCCTCTGCTCCGTGAGCCGCTCGACGGGTTGCGCCGAGTCGGACCCGATGACGGCTGCGCGGACCAGGGGCTCGAGGTACGAGCGACTGGAGTAGCCAGCCTTCGACATCGTGCACCCGCGTCCGCCGGCAGCGCTAGACCCGATCTCCGGTCAGGCTCAGCTCGTGGTCGCGGACGACCTCCTCGGCGGTGCGGCGAGAACTCAGTCCGGCGCGGCGGCCCGCTGGCCCGGCCGGCCCGGGGCCACGTCCTCCGGCACCGCGACCTCGCGCAGCACGCCATGCTCCAGCAGCGCGACACGGTCGCCGAGGGCGAGCGCCTCCTCGGGGTCTGCTGAGGCGTAGACCGTGGTGATCCCGTGCCGCCGCTGGGCGTCGACGATCAGCTGGGCGATCTCCGCGCGGATCCGGGGCTCGAGGTTGGCCAGCGGCTCGTCCATGAGCAGGGCCGCCGGTTCGCGCACCAGGCCTCGAGCGAGCGCGATCCTGATCCGCTGGCCGGCTGGCATCGTCTCGCCGGTGCGGCCCAGCACGTCCCCGAGGTCGAGCTGGGCGGCTGCCTCCCTGACACGCCGGGTGACCTCCTTCTTGGCCAACCGGAGCTCGGCGAGTGGCAGGGCGATGTTCTGCGCGACGGTGAGGTTGGGATAGAGCGCGTAGTTCTGGAACACCAGGCTCATGAGGGGCTCGTGGTCGTCGGTGAGCTCCTGGCCGCCCACCAGGATCCGGCCGCTCGTCACCGGGACCAGGCCGGCGAGCATGCGCAGGACAGTGGACTTGCCCGCCTCCGGGGCGCCGCAGACGACGAACAGCTCGCCGTCCGCAACCGCCAGGTCGAGCTCGGACACGGCCGGTGCGTCCGCGCCCGGGTAGCGGCACGTGACCTGCTCGAACACGATGTCAGCCATTGGGGTCCCTCCCTGCGGGCGTGATGCAGTAGGTGCCTCCCAGAGCGGCCGCCCCAGTGTCACACGGCCGGCCGGGCGGGCCGGAACCTCCGGACGGGTGTAGGCAGACGGGTGTGAGGCAGAGCACCCCTTCCTCGGTTGAATGACCTCGGCAGCGACTGGGTACGGTTTGATCTCCGTGGTGCGAGCCCCCAGCGACGTGGGCCGCACGACGAGCGCTCGGGCGCTCGCTGTGGCGGTCTGCCACGTGCGCTCGAGGTAGGGACGGTTCCCACGTTGGACACCAACGACATTGCACGCGTCACGCGCGACAGTCCGGCCGATCGACGAGCAGCCACGCGTCAGGCGTACTCGCCGGTGCTCATCGTCCTCACCGCCCTGGCCGCTGCGGGCGTGCTCATCTACGCACGCTTTCTGCTCGACCCCAGCAACCGCGGCGACCTGCTGCCATGGCTGGTGGTGATCGCGGCCGAGGGGGTGCTGGTCGTCCACGCGTTGTTCGCCATGTGGACGATGCTGTCCGCCCGAGATCCTCGGGACTACCACTACTGGACCACGCAGGAACGCCTCTACGATCCCGCGAATCCCGATCGGACGCTGGCGCTGGACGGACGCCAGGTCGGCGTGGAGGTCTTCGTCACGGTCTACGGCGAGCCGGTCGAGGTGGTGCGTCGCACGGTCGAGGCGGCGCTCGCCGTCCGCGGAGCACACCGCACCTGGCTGCTGGACGACGGAAGCTCGGACAGCATGCGGGCACTGGCCGACGAGCTCGGCTGTCGCTACCTGCGCCGCCGGGGCAGCGCCGGCGCCAAGGCCGGCAACATCAATCACGCCCTCACCCAGGCCAAGGGTGACTTCTTCGTCGTCTTCGACGCCGACTTCGTGCCACGCCCGGAGTTCATCGAGGAGGTGTTGCCCTTCTTCAGCGACGACAACGTGGCGTTCGTGCAGACCCCGCAGACCTACGGCAACCTGCACACCATGATCGCTCGCGGCGCGGGCTACATGCAGACCGTCTTCTACCGCTTCATCCAACCCGGCCGCAACCACTTCAACGCGGCGTTCTGTGTCGGCACCAACGTGATGTTCCGCCGTGCGGCCGTGCACGAGATCGGCGGGATCCACGCGGACTCCAAGTCGGAGGACGTGTGGACGTCATTGAAGCTGCACGAACGGGGCTGGCGCAGCATCTACCTCGCGCGACCCCTGGCGGTCGGCGACGCCCCCGAGACCATCGAGGCCTACACCAAGCAGCAGCTGCGCTGGGCGACGGGCGGCTTCGAGATCCTGTTGCGGAGCAATCCGTTCTCGCGGCGCCGCAGCCTGACTGTGGACCAGCGGATCATGTACGGCATCACCGCGACCCACTACTTCACCGGGATCGCGCCCGGGCTCCTGCTGCTGGTGCCGCCGATGGAGATCTACCTCGATCTGCATCCCGTGGCCCTGAGCGTCGGGGTCGGGCAGTGGTTGGCGGTCTACGCCGGCTTCTACCTGATGCAGATCCTCCTGGCCTTCGCGACGCTGGGCAGCTTCCGCTGGGAGGTGCTGATGCTCGCCGCGGTCTCGTTCCCGATCTACGTGCGCGCGTGGTTCAACGCGCTGCTGCGGCGTGAGCAGAAGTGGCACGTCACCGGCACCACCGGAACCGCCGCGTCGCCGTTCAACTTCATCATCCCGCAGGTGCTGGCCTTCGTGTTCCTGCTCGTCACATCAGCGGTCGCGTTGTGGCAGGTGCGTCGCCAAGGCGTATTCACACTCGGCGCGGCGTGGAACATCACCAACACCCTGATCCTCGGCACGTTCATGGTCGTCGCCTGGCGCGAGTCCCGGCTGGGGCGTCGCTCCGCCAGGAGGCCGTCACGTGTCTCCACCGACAGCGGGCAGGGGTCATCCCCGGCCGAGCACGACGACAACGCGGAGGTTGCGGCATGACCTGGGGGAACCGTCTCCGACTGTTCATCGGCATCCTGGCGGTGCTGCTGGTCTGCGGCGTGCTGACGCTGGTGGTCAACCAGCGCGAGCGCCAGGCGTTCAGCTCCAACGCGACGGTCGAGGCCGTGCAGTACCAGGTGGGCTCCGACTACGGCGGCATCATGGTGGACCAGTTCGTCGAGCCGGGGACGGCCGTCAGCGAGGGTGACCGGCTCTTCACCGTGTCGAGCTTCTCCCTCCAGAAGGACCTCGCCAACGGGCTCGACCCGGTGTCGACGGAGGCGTACGAGCTGGACGCCAGGACTGGTCTGGTCACCTACCTCGCCTCGGCCGACGGGACCCTGGAGGACTTCGACGCCCGGCAGGGCGGCTACGTCCCGGGTGGCGAGACGGTCGCCGTCATCACGCAGGACGACACCGCCTTCGTGCAGGCGCAGTTCCGCCTCCAGCCGGTCGACTACGCCCGCATCCGGGTGGGCGGGCGAGCCGACGTCGAGCTGCCCAGCCGCGAGGTGCTGCGCGGCAAGGTGAGCGCCATCAGCGTGGAGACCGCGGACGGGATCGCCTACGCGACCGTGCAGGTCGACGTTCCGCGGCTGCGGTCCGACGAGTACGCCGCATTCTCGCAGCCCGGCTCCCCCGTCGCGGTCACGCTGACGTTGCACGACGACGGCCTGCTGGCCGGGCCGACGGACGAGTTCCTGCAGTTCCTGCACCGGATCGGCGTCCGGTGACGGCGGTCCGTCGCCGGCTCGGCCTCCTCGTGGTCCTCGTGGTGCTCTTCACCGCCGCGTGCACCGACGGCGACGAGTCGCGGTCGCCGGACTCGGAGCCGACCGGTGCTCCCGCAGAAGGGCAGGCGGCCCTTCCTGCCACGGAGGTGGAGCCTCTGGTCGAGCAGCTGCCCGAGCTGACCCTCGCTCCGCTGTCCGCCCTACGTCTCGCCGACGGGCTCACGCCCCCGACCAACCGCTGGTTCTCCGGCCTCGTGTTCGGCGACGAGCCACAGCCGGTCTTCCCGCTGCCGCTCGCCTTCAGCATCGACGACTCGTCGTTCGGTGCGGGTCTGCCCCAGGTGGTCACCAGCGCGACCAGCATCGTCGGCAGCTCCCAGCGGGACGTGAGCGTGGAGGTCGCAGAGGCGGCCAGCACCGTCGTCTCGGCGTACGACGTCGCCTCGGTCACCCTGGAGACGCGCGACGCCGAGGGGTCGCCGCTCGGCCGCACCACCGTGGCTGAGGGGTGGCCGTTCGTCAGCCACGTGGCGGCCACGGACGAGACGCTCAGCACCTCCGTCACGTTCACCGGCTCGGGCGACGTGGCCGTGGCCGATACAGCCGCGGGCCGCTGGGGGCTGCGGCTGCACGGCGCGACCCTGGAGGGCGACACCATCTCGCTCAGCGAGGGCGACACTGTCGTCCTCTTCCCGGTCCCCACCGACGTCGAGCCCGATGTGATCGCCGAGCACGCGGTGCCACTCACCGGAACGTCCGCCACGTACTCCGTGGGCACCGACGAGGTCAGCACCGAGCTCACCTACGACACCGCGGGCGGCACACCGGCCCACGGCGTGCTCCCCCACCAAGCCTCGGCCGCGGGCGACGACTGCGACCTCGGCAGCTTTCCCACGGTCTACGGCACCCTGACCCTGTGCCCCGGCTCGACGCTCGCGTGGTCCGCCCCGCGGCAGCAGCCCGCCCGCGGGCTCGACCTCTCGGTCCTCTCCGACGGCGACCGCGCCGAGCTCGCCGAGCAGGTCCGGTCGGACGTCGACGAGCTTCCCGACCCACCCGCCGACACCTACTTCGGCGGCAAGTGGGCCTACCGCACCGCGCAGCTCATGGACATCGCCCGCCAGGTGGGGGCCGACGACGCGGCGGACCAGGCCCGCGCGCGCCTCACCGAGGTGCTCGGGCAGTGGACCCAGGTGGACGGCTGCGCCGAGCGGTCCGCGTTCTGCTTCGGCTACGACCCCGACTGGAAGGGGGTGGTCGGGCAGACGCCCGCGTTCGGCTCCGAGCTGTTCAACGACCACCACTTCCACTACGGCTACTTCCTCTACGCCGCCGCCGTCCTCGGTGCGGACCAGCCGTCCCTGGTGGAGGAGCTCGCACCGGTGATGACGCTGCTCGCCGCTGACGTCGCCAGCGGCTCGGACACCGGCGTCACGCCGCAGTGGCGGCCCTTCGACGTCTACGCGTCCCACTCCTGGGCGGCCGGCACCGGGGAGTTCGCGGACGCCAACAACCAGGAATCGTCCTCCGAGGCGGTCAACGCCTGGGCGGGCCTGCAGCTGTGGGCGCAGGTCGCCGGCGACGAGGAGCTCGAGCGCCAGGCGGCGTGGATGATGAGCGCGGAAGCGCATGCCGCCACGACGTACTGGACCAACTTCGACACCGCCGACCCGGTCTACGACGGGTTCGACCACGGGGCGATGGGCATCAACTGGGGAGGCAAGCGGGACTACGCGACCTGGTTCTCGCCTGCGCCGTCGGCGATCCTCGGCATCCAGCTGATCCCGATGAGCCCTTCCTCGGGCTACCTCGCCGGAGACCCCGACCGCATCGGCGCCAACGTCGACGAGGCGGGCAGCGGTCCGCTCGGCGACTACGTGCTCATGTACGAAGGTCTCGCCGGCGCCCGAGCCCAGGACGCACTCGAGCGGGCCCGAGCGCTCCCCGACGCCGACATCGACCAGGGCAACTCGCGCAGCTACCTGCTCGCGTACCTGATGACGGCCGCGGCCGACGGCTGAGTGGGCGCGCGTCCCGGTGTGGCGCCTGCGACCGACCGGCCGGTCGAGCTAGGTGCCGGTCTCGAGCCGGAAGCCGACACCGCGGATCGCGACGACCTTCTCGCCGGCGTCGGCGGCCTCGAGCTTGCTGCGCAGGCGGCCGATGGTGACGTCGAGGGTCTTGGTCGAGCCGTACCAGTTCTGGTCCCACACCTGGCTCATCAGCGTCTCGCGCGGCACGACCTTGTCGTGCTGGGAGGCCAGGACGGCGAGGACGTCGAACTCCTTGGCGGTCAGCGCGATCTCGCGCTCACCCAGGTGGACGCGGCGCGAGGCCGCGTCGATCCTGAGGCCCGACGACGTCGTGACGGTCGTGTCCGGCACGGGGACGATCGCGCTGCGGCGCAGCAGCGCCCGCACCCGCGCCAGGAGCTCGGCGAGGCCGAAGGGCTTGGCGAGGTAGTCGTCGGCACCGACGTCGAGGCCGACCACGCGGTCGAGCTCGCCGGCCCGGGCGGTCACCATGATGATCCCGCCGAGGTAGCCGCCGGAGCGCATCTGGCGGCACACGTCGATGCCGTCCATGTCGGGCAGGCCGAGGTCGAGGATCACCACCGCCGGCCCCTCGCCCGCGACGAAGGCCACGGCTGCTGCGCCGTCGGAGACGCGGTTGACGTCGTATCCCTCGCGTTCGAGCGTGCGCATCAGCGGGACGGCGATGTCCTCCTCGTCCTCAACCACCAACACGTCGTGGGCCATGCGAGGGAGCATAGAGGGCACCCCCGCGGGTGGGGGTCGAATCTGTGGATGCGCGAGGGCCTGAGGCCTCCGGCGCTTCAGGCGTCGAACACGTCGCCCAGCTCGGCGACCCGTTGCAGCACCTGCTCCATCGTGCAGCTGCTCGAGGGCCAGGTCGTCCTCGGCGCCGGCCTCGACCTCCTCCCAGGTCAGCGGGGCGGCGGCGGTCGGGCGCTCCTTGCCGCGCAGCGAGTACGGCGAGATCGTGGTCTTGGACCCGGAGTTCTGCGACCAGTCGAGGAACACCTTCCCGGGCCGCTTCGCCTTCGTCATCGTGGCCGTCACCAGGTCGGGGTGCTCCTTCTGGAGCGCCTCGGCGACCTCCTTGGCCAGCGCCGTCGTACCGTCGCTGTCCAGGCTCGTCCGCCCCGTGGCGGGCAGGCGTGCGTAGAGGTGGAGGCCCTTGCTGCCGCTCATCACCGGCGTGCAGCCCAGGTCGCGCTCGGCCAGTGCGTCGCGCACCATCAGCGCGACCTGCGCGCACTCGTGGAGCCCGGCCGGCTCGCCGGGGTCGAGGTCGATGACCAGCCGGTCGGGGTTGCGGGGGTTGCCGTCGGGGTCGACGGTCCACTGGTGGACGTGGAGCTCGAGCGCGGCGAGGTTGGCCAGCCACGTGAGGGTGGCGAGGTCGTCGCAGATCGGGAAGCGGATCGTGCCGTCGCCCTTGCCGGAGCGCGAGCCCGTGGTCGGCACCTCGTGCGTACGCACCCACGACGGCGTGCCGGACGGCGCGTTCTTCTCGAAGAAGCTCGACCCCTCCACCCCGTGCGGCCAGCGGATCCGGGTGACGGCCCGGTCGACCAGGTGCGGGAGCAGGACGGGCGAGACCTGGGCGTAGTAGTTGAGCACCTCGCCCTTGGTCGTACCGGTGCGCGGGTAGAGCACCTTGTCGAGGTTGCTGATGGTGAGCGTGCGCCCGTCCACGTCGACCTGCATCTCGGTCACGGCGTCACACGTCCTCGGGAACCCGGCTCCAGGTCCTCCGGGGACAGGTCGTCGCGCACGCCCTGGTAGGACGGCTGGCGCAGCCGCTCGTAGCCGAGGCCGTGTGTGTCGATGTCCACCACCACCCGCGGCTCCACCCAGAACGTGCCCGCGGCGTCCACGCGCGGCACCTCGTCGGCGAACGGCGACGTGCTGCTGGTCAGGGGTGCGAGCAGCGCAGCGAGCCGGGCGCTGGTGCCTCCGGCGATCCCGCTGCCCACGCGGCCCCGGTAGAGCAGGCCGTCCGGGGTCGGCTCGCCGACCAGCAGCGCGGCCAGCCGGTCCGTCGTACCGACCTGCGGGCGCCAGCCGCCGACCACGAACGAGCCGCGGTGCCGGTGAGCGAGCTTGCGCCAGTCCTCGCTGCGCGCGTCGAACCGGTAGCGGGAGCCGCGTCGCTTGCTCACCACGCCTTCCAGCCCCTGCTGCAGGGTGGCGTCGAACAGCATGTCGCCGTCGTCGTACGCCGCCGGGACCTGCCACGTCGAGTCGGCGAGCGGCAGCTCCTCGAGCAGCGCGCGGCGCTCCTCCAGCGGACGGTCGGCCAGGTCCTCGCCGTCGAGGCGCAGCAGGTCGAAGACCATCAGGGTCGCGGGCACGGACTTGACCAGGCGCGCGACCTCCTTGGCGTTGCGCAGGTGCATGCGGTGCTGCAGCACACGGAAGTCCGGGAGGCCGCGCTCGTTGAGGGCGATCACCTCGCCGTCGACCAGGAGGTCGCGGTCGCCGAGGGGCGGGACGCTGATCTCGGGCCAGGCGGGTGTGACGTTGTTGTCGTTGCGGCTGGTCATCCGGACGAGTCCGTCGCGCACGTCGACCAGGACGCGTACGCCATCCCACTTGACCTCGTGCAGCCACTGCGCGCCGGTGGGCACGCGGTCGGTCTTGGTGGCGAGCATCGGGCGCACCGGGCCAGTCTGGCACCCCGTCGAGTGGAGACGGGCGTCAGTGCGGACGGCTATCGTCGTGCCATGCGAGCGATCTGGAAGGGTGCCGTCTCCTTCGGCCTGGTCAGCGTCCCGGTCAAGCTGTATGCCGCCACCGAGAGCCACGACGTCTCCTTCCGGCAGGTGCACGCCAAGGACGGCGGGCGGATCAAGTACCAGCGCGTGTGCTCCCTCGACGGCGAGGAGGTGGCCTACGCCGACATCGCGAAGGGCTACGAGACCGAGGACGGCGAGATGGTGATCCTCACCGACGACGACATGGCCGAGCTGCCGTCGACGTCGTCGCGGGAGATCTCGGTCGAGAAGTTCGTGCCGCGCGAGCAGATCGACCCGCTGCTCTTCGAGAAGTCCTACTACCTCGAGCCCGAGGGCGCCGGCGCCAAGCCGTACGCCCTGCTGCGCCAAGCGCTGCTCGACGCCGACCGGATGGCGGTCGTGACGGTCGCGCTGCGCCAGCGCACCACCATCGCCGTGCTGCGGGTCAAGGACGACGTGATCGTGCTCCAGACGATGATGTGGCCCGACGAGGTCCGCACCCCCGACTTCAAGGTCGAGGGCGGCGACGTCAAGGACACCGAGGTCAAGATGGCGCACATGCTCGTCGAGACGCTGGCCGGCGACTTCGACGCGAGCGAGTTCGAGGACGACTACGCCGGTGCCGTCGAGGCGCTGGTGAAGTCGAAGATCGAGGGCGGCGAGATCAAGCGCACCGAGACCTCCACCAAGACCTCCGGCGAGGTCGTCGACCTGCTCGCGGCCCTGCAGAAGTCGGTGGCGGCCGCCAAGTCCGCGCGCGGCGAGGAGGCCGACGAGTCCGAGGAGCCCAAGACCTCGACCGCCAAGAAGGGTGCGGCCAAGAAGGCCCCGGCGAAGAAGGCGGCCGCGAAGAAGAGTGCCGCCAAGAAGTCGACGGCGAAGAAGGCCGCCTCGAAGAAGACCGCGGCCAAGAAGGCCAGCTAGCTCCTCACGAGCGCGCCTCAGGCACCGACCGCCAGCGCTCCGCCCACCTGCTCCCGCAGCAGGGCGGACACCTGGGCCGCCACGGCCACCGCGAGGTCGCGGGGCGACTCGCCGTCGACCTCCGGCACCACGTGCTGCACGATCCCGTCGGCGAGCAGGTCGGCGGCGCGGACGCGCTGCCGCTCGGCCATCTCGGCTGCGTGGTGGACGTCGCCGTGCACGATCACGCTCGCCCCCTCGGGCGGCAACGGGGAGAGCCAGGCGTGCTCGGTCGCGATCACGGTGCGCGCGGGGAGGAAGGCCAGCGCCCCTCCCCCGCACCCCTGCCCGAGGATCACCGAGACGGTCGGCACCCTCATCGTCGTCAGGGTCGCGATGCAGCGGGCGATCTCGCCGGCGATGGCGCGCTCCTCGGCATCCGGCGACAGCTCGGCGCCCGGGGTGTCGATGACGGTGACGAGTGGCAGGCCGAGCTCCTCGGCGAGCCGCATGCCACGACGCGCCTCCCGCAGCGCGCCGGGCCCCATCGCGTGGCCCGGTGCCTGGCGGGCCCGGTCCTGACCGACCACGACGCACGGCTGGTCGTCGAGGCGGGTCAGCGCGACCATCACCGTCGAGTCGCGCTCGCCCTCGTCGGTGCCGCGCAGCTGGATGGTGCCGGAGGCGCCGTGCGCGAGGAGGTCGCGCAGGCCGACCCGGTCCGTTCGCCGCGTGCGTTCGATGCTGTCCCAGGCGGTCCCCGCGGCCGCCGGCAGGGCCGCGCGGGCGGGCAGCCGGCCCGGGCCGGGCGGGTCGACGAGCACGGCCAGGGCGAGGTCGACCATCGCCGGCAGGTCCTCGGCCGCCACGACGCCGTCGATCACGCCGACGGCGGCGAGGTTCTCCGCGACCTGCACGCCGGGTCGGAAGGGGCGCCCGTTGAGCGCCTCGTAGACCTTCGGCCCGAGGAAGCCGACGAGCGCACCGGGCTCCGCGACCGTCACGTGGCCCAGCGAGCCCCACGAGGCGTACACGCCGCCGGTGGTGGGGTGCCGCAGGTGGACGAGGTAGGGCAGCCCGGCGGCGCGGTGGTCCATCAGGGCGCGGGAGATCTCGGCCATCCGCACGAAGGCGGGGGTGCCCTCCTGCATGCGGGTGCCGCCCGACGCGGTGCTGGCCAGCAGCGGCAGGCCCTCGGTCGTGGCCCGGCGTACGGCGGCGGTGATCCGGTCGGCTGCGGCGCGGCCGATGGACCCGGCGAGGAAGCCGAACTCGTTGACCACCACCGCGACGGGCCGGCCGCGAACCTCGCCGCGACCGGTCAGCACGGACTCGTCGGTGCCGGCCCGGGCAGCCGCGGCCTCGAGGACGGCCCGGTAGCCGTCGTCGAGACCGGACAGGTCGATCGGGGCGTCCCACGAGGTGAAGGTCCCCGTGTCGAGCACCAGGTCGAGCAGCTCGTGCGCGGTCCAGCGACGGGTCACGGGGTCCCCGCGCCGTTGTTGGGGGAAGCGCAGCGGAGGAGGAGAACGCCCCGGGGTGTACTCACGCGCCACCTCCGCCGATCCAGGTGCGGATCTCGTCGGCGTGCTGGTCGAGCAGCGGCGGCGCGACGTGGTCGCGACGGGTCACCTCGGTCCCCTCCGCGTCGAAGAACCGCAACGGCGGACCGGGAAGCGTGAGGTGGCCGAGCGTGGCGTGCTCGACGTCGACCAGTAGCCCCTGGCTGGCGACCTGGTCCCACTCGTAGACCTCGTCGAGATTGCGGACCTTGCCGGCCGGCACGCCCACCTCGGCGAGCCGGGCGAGCAACGGCTCGGCGTCCCATTCGGCGAAGGCCTGCTCCACGACCTCGATCACGCGCTCGCGGTGGGCGACACGCTCGCCGTTGGTGGCCAGGCCATCGGCGTCGGGGTCGAGCCCGAAGCCGCCGCAGAAGCGCTTCCACAGGCCCTCGCTGCCCAGCGCGATCTGCACCGCGCCGTCGCGGCAGTGGAACAGGCCGTAGGGCGCGATCGAGGGGTGGTGGTTGCCCTGCGCCCGACCGACCTCGCCGGCCACGGTCCAGCGCGTGCCCTGGAAGGCGTGCACCCCGACGACCGACGCGAGCAGCGACGTACGCACGACGGTGCCCTTGCCGGTGGCGTGGCGCTCGTGCAGCGCCGCCAGCACCCCGTAGGCGCCGTACATCCCGGACAGCAGGTCCGCGATCGGCACGCCGACGCGCTGCGGGTCGTCAGGCCCGGAGCCGGTCAGGGACATCAGGCCGGCCTCGCCCTGGGCGATCTGGTCGTAGCCGGCCCGACCGCCCTCCGGGCCGTCGTGGCCGAACCCGGTGATCGAGAGCACGACGAGCCGTGGGTTGCGACGCATCAGCTCCTCGATGCCGAGGCCGAGCCGCTCGAGCACCCCGGTGCGGAAGTTCTCCACCAGCACGTCGGCGCGGTCGACCAGCCCGAGCAGGACGTCCTTGTCGGTCTCGTCCTTCAGGTCGAGCGCGATCGACTCCTTGTTGCGGTTGGTGCACAGGAAGTACGTCGACTGGCGGGCGTCGGGCTCGCCGACGAACGGCGGCCCCCACCCGCGGGTGTCGTCGCCGCTGCCGGGCGCCTCCACCTTGATCACCCGGGCGCCGAGGTCGCCCAGCATCTGGGTGGCGTGCGGTCCCGCGAGTGCGCGGGTGAGGTCGACGACGAGCAGGTCTGCGAGCGGTCCGGTCACGTCCCTCACCACCCCGGGAGGACGAGGGCCGCCCACACCAGCAGCGGTCCGACGAGGACGACGATCACCGAGTAGGTGAGGATCTGCTTGTAGTAGACCGGCTCCTCGATGGTGTCGGGCTTGTTGGCCAGCATGAGCGCTCCGTTGGTCGAGAAGGGGCTGACGTCGACGATGGTCGACGACACCGCGAGGGCGGCGACGAACATGGCCGCGTTGATGCCGCCGTCGGAGATGAGCGGCACGGCGATCGGGATGATCACCGGCAGCAGGGCGGTCGAGGAGGCGAAGGCGGACACGACGCCACCGACGTAGCAGAGCACGAGCGCGCCGATCGCCGCGGCACCGAGGCCGGCGGCCCAGTTGCCGACGAACTCGGGCGAGCCCGCCGTCGTGAGGATCGTGGCGTAGGTGCTCACGCCGGCGACCAGGAGGACGGTCGGCCAGGCGATCTGCCGGACGGCATCCTTGTGCTCCTGGGGGGCGAGCATCGCGAGCAGGACCGCGGCGGTGATGGAGACGAAGCCGATGTTCTTGTCGAAGACCAGCGCGATGAGCGCGACGCCCACGAACGCCAGCAGGGTGAGCACCTGGTCGCGGCGTACGCCCGTGGCCTGGGTCCCTGTGGAGGCGGAGGCGCCCGTGCCCCGGGCCGGCACCGTGGCACCGCCGCGGTGCAGGTCCTCGTCGAGGGTGTCGCTGTCGTCGGGGTCGACCCGCATCGACATCAGCTGGCGACCACCCAGGACGACGAACAGGATCGCGGCCATCGCCGTGTTGACCAGCAGGCTGGCCAGGAACACCGTGATCTCGCTCGACGGCAGGCCGGCGTCCTCCATCACCGAGTTGGTGATGACGCCGTAGATGCTGATCGGCGAGAAGCCCCCGGCCTGGGCGCCGTGGACGACGAACATGCCCATCATCAGCGGGCTGATGCCGTAGCGGCCGGCGAAGCCGAGCGCGATGGGGCCGATGATGGCGCACGCGGCCGGGCTGACGGCCCCGATGCCGGTGAGCACCGCGGTCACCGCGAACATCACCCACGGGATGAGGGCGACCCGGCCGCCGACGGCACGCACGGCGGTGCGCACGATCAGGTCGACCGTGCCGTTGTTGCGCGCGATCGCGAACAGGTACGTCACCCCGATCAACGTCAGGATCAGGTCACCGCTGACGCCGGCGAGGATCTCCTTCTCGTCGAGGTCGAGTGCGTACATGCCGACGAGCCACGCGGCGACGTAGGCCAGCGCTCCCATGTTGATCGGCAGCACCGTGCCGACCACGAACAATGCGACCAGGGCGATGATCGCTACCCATTCCGGACCCATGCTGTGACCTCCGAGTCGATGGCCGCACGGCAAGGACCCGGGGGTGACCCTCGTCACGTGCTTGGCTCAGTGGCCTAGCCAATAGGACAATGATCCGTGAGTCAATAGGCTGGTGACATGTCCGAGTCGTTTCCTCCCCGGTTGCTGCGTACCCGCCTGTATGAGCAGGTGGCCGGTCAGATCTCGTCGTGGATCAGCGACAACGGGCTGGGTGCCGGCGACAAGCTGCCGCCCGAGCGCGAGCTCGCGCAGCGCCTCGGCGTGAGCCGGGCGACGCTGAGCCAGGCGCTCGTGGCGCTCGAGGTGGTGGGCGTCGTGGAGGTACGCCACGGCGACGGCACCGTCGTCACCGCGCGCCACCAGCAGTCGACCCGCATCGTCGAGGCCATCCGTAAGCACGCCGACCGGCTGCCGGAGATCATCGAGACCCGCGACGCGCTGGAGACCAAGATCGCGGCCCTGGCCGCCGCACGGCGCACCGACGACGACCTCGCCCGCATCGACGACGCCCTCGCCGCCATGGAGGCCGACATCGCGGCCGGCGGGCGTGGCGTGGAGGGCGACGAGCGCTTCCACGGCGCCGTGACCGCGGCGTCGCACTCACTCCTCCTGGCCCGGCTGATGGACGAGATCGGCGACCTCGTCAAGGAGACCCGTCTGGAGTCGCTGGGTCAGCCCGGTCGCCCCCAAGCCTCGCTCGCGGGGCACCGCGCGATCGCCGAGGCGATCCGGGCCGGCGATCCCGACGCCGCCGCTGCCGCGATGCACGCCCACGTCGAGATGGTCAGCGACGTGGCGCTCCTGCGCGGGACGCAGTGACCCTGGGCGAGGCGCTCCTGGTCGTCGCGACCGGGCTGGGAGCCGGCGTGCTCTCCTCCACCGTGGGCGTCGCGTCCCTCCTCAGCTTCCCGGTCCTGGTGGCGCTCGGCCTGCCGCCCGTCGTCGCCAACGTCACCAACACGCTCGGTCTGATCCCCGGCGGCCTCGGCGGGGTCGTCGGCTACCGGAGCGAGGTCCGCGAGGCGGGGCCGATCGCCAAGGCGATCGTCGTCGTGTGCGCCCTCGGCGCCGCGGTCGGGGCGGCACTGCTGCTCGGGCTCCCGGCGAGCGTGTTCGAGGCGGTCGTGCCGTGGCTGATCCTCTTCACCTGCCTGCTCGTCGGGGCCCAGCCCCGCATCGCCGCCTGGCTGCGTGCGCGCAACGGCGAGCGGGTGGCGCAGCGGCGGCACATGTCCCCCACGACGACCGTGTTCGCCACCATCACCGGCGTCTACGGCGGCTACTTCGGCGCCGGGGCGGGAGTCATGATGGTCGCCGTCCTCGGCCTCGGCACCGACCTCGAGCTGCGGATCGTCAACGGGCTGAAGACGCTGTCGCTCATGGTCGGCAACATCGTCGCCGGCCTCATCTTCGTCTTCGTCGCCGACCCACGCTGGGACGTGGTGGTGCTGCTCGCGGCCGGATCCCTGGTCGGGGGCTACGTCGGCGCCCGCATCGGCCGCAAGCTGCCCGACGCGGTCTTCCGCTGGGGCGTCGTGGCCGCGGGCGTCACGGCGGCGGTGCTGATGTTCTGAACGCGGCCGCCGAGTCCGGCACCGCACGGTGGAAGCGCGACATCAGCGCGTCGCTGAGCCGCGGCGCGACGATGTTGACGACCTCGCCGACCCGACCGGCTGCGGTGTCCCACGTGACCGGCCGGTCCTCCAGCGCGCGGACGACCTTGTCGGCCGCCTGCTCGGCGCTCATGCTCGCGCGGTTGTCGTAGACGTCGGTCGGCACCACCATCGCGGTGCGCACCAGCGCGAACCGCATGTTGGTGAAGGTGACGCCGTCGGCGTAGGTCTCGCGCCCGGCGATGCGCGACCACGAGTCGAGCGCGGTCTTGGACGCGATGTAGGCGGCGAACTTCGGCGCCTTCATCTGCACCCCCCACGTCACGATGTTGACCACCTGCCCGAAGCCCTGCGCACGCATCGACGGCAGCAGCCCCATCGTCAGCCGGACCGGTCCGAAGTAGTTGATCGCCATGGTGCGCTCGAAGTCGTGGAACCGGTCGTGCGACAGGTGCAGCGAGCGGCGGATGGACCGGCCGGCGTTGTTGACGAGGTAGTCGACGGTCCCGACCTCGGCCAGCACCCGCGCGACGAGCGCGTCCACCGCGTCGAGGTCGCTCAGGTCGGCGACGTACGACGACGCGTGGCCGCCGCTCGCCTCGATCGCGGCCCGCACCCTCTCGAGCTCCGACTCGCGCCGGGCGACCAGGACGACGCGCGCACCCGTGGCGGCCGCCGCCCGCGCCGTGGCCTCGCCGATGCCCGAGCTCGCACCGGTGACGAGCACGGTGCGGCCGGTCAGCGGGCTCGCCGACGCTCGACGACCGGCCCGTGCGGCGAGCCGGCGCAGCCGGGCCCGCGGGGTCGCGAGCAGCAGTCCCATCAGCAGGTCGCGACCATCAGGACAGCAGGCCGCGCACGACGCGGAGCCCGACGGACAGCCGCGCCAGCTCCGCGGTGTCCT
Organism: uncultured Actinomycetota bacterium; assembly: GCA_963740115.1. Lineage (GTDB taxonomy): Bacteria > Actinomycetota > Actinomycetes > Propionibacteriales > Nocardioidaceae > Nocardioides. The sequence continues at coordinate 578,845 of CAVUCQ010000003.1, forward strand.
CGCGGCAGATCTCCTCCAGAGTGGAGGCTGCGCGGCCGACGATCTCCTCGTCGGAGTTCTCCCACTCTGCGACACGAGCCGGCGCCGAGTCGTCGGCGCTGGTGGACTGCAGCACCTGGGCGGTCAGCTGCTGGTGGACGCCGTAGAGGTCGTCGCGCACCGCAGCGCGGGCCATGGTCTGCCAGCGGTCGTCACGCGGCAGCGCGAAGATCCGCTCGACCAGCGCCGGCAGGCCCAGCCGCTCACCGAGCGCGAAGTGGACGCGCGCCACCTCGACCGGGTCGAGGCCGAGCCGGTCGGCGGTCTCCACGATGCCGAGGAGGGCGTAGGCGGAGGCCAGCACCGCGACCCGTGAGGCCAGGTCGTCGGGCACGCCGTGGCCGGTCAGCCGCTGCTTGCGGGCGCGGTAGTCGTCGAGCTCGCGGCCGCTCATGATGCTCGGCAGCTTGGCCATCACGGCCTGCACCGGCCCGCGGAAGAACTCGACGGTCGCGCTGGAGTCGAGCGGCGGCCGGCGGTTGGTGATCAGCCAGCGCGACGCGCGCTCGACGAGCGTACGCATCTCGATGCGCATGCGGGTCTGGCGCTCGGCCGGCACCTGGTTGTCCAGCGCGGCGATCTCCTGGCGCAGCGGGAGGGACCCGAAGATCTCGCGCGCCACGAAGTTGGCGCGGGTCAGGTCGGCCGGGCTGGCACCGGTCTCCCCCGCCAGGCGCGGCCAGAAGGTCATGCCGGCGCCGTTGACCAGGTCGTTGACCACCTGCGTCACGATGATCTCGCGACGCAGCGGGTGGTCCTCGATGGCTGCCTCGAGGTCGGGCAGCATCTGCTTGGGGAAGTAGGCCAGCAGGTCCTCGCGCAGGTAGGGGTCGTCGGGCAGGTCGGAGTCGATCAGCTCGTCGGCGAGCACGATCTTGGTCCACGCCAGCAGCACCGACAGCTCGGGCGCCGAGAGCGCCTGCTTGCGGTCGAGGCGACGACGGACCTGACGGGTGCTGGGCAGGCCCTCGAGCTCGCGGTTGAGCACCCCGCGCTTCTCGAGCGCGCGCATCCAGTCCTCGTGCACGTGCAGGAGCGACGGCGCGTGCGCCTCGGCGTTGGCGAGGGCGAGGTTCTGCTCGTAGTTGTCGCGCAGCACCAGCGCGCCGACCTCGTCGGTCATCGCGGCGAGGAGCGTGTTGCGTCCCTCCTCGTCCATCGCGCCCGTGCGCACGACCCGGTCGAGGAGGATCTTGATGTTGACCTCGTGGTCGGAGGTGTCCACCCCGGCCGAGTTGTCGATGAAGTCGGTGTTGATCCGGCCGCCCTTGCCGCCGGCGCCGAAGCGGGCGTACTCCACCCGGCCCAGCTGGGTGAAGCCGAGGTTGCCGCCCTCGCCGATGCACTTCGCGCGCAGGTCCTCGCCGTTGACGCGGATCGCGTCGTTGGCCTTGTCGCCGGCGGCGGCGTTGGTCTCCTCCGAGCCCTTCACGTAGGTCCCGATGCCGCCGTTCCACAGCAGGTCGACGGGCGCGAGCAGGATCGCCTTCATCAGGTCGGCCGGCGTCATCGCCGTGACGTCGGAGCCGAGCCCCAGCGCGGTCCGCGCCTGGGCCGAGACCGGGATCGACTTGGCGGCCCGCGGCCACACGCCGCCGCCCTCGGAGATCAGCGAGGCGTCGTAGTCCTTCCAGCTCGACCGCGGCAGCTCGAAGAGCCGCTTGCGCTCGGCGAAGGAGGACGCCGCGTCCGGGTCGGGGTCGATGAAGATGTCGCGGTGGTCGAACGCCGCCACCAGGCGGGTGTGCTCGGAGCACAGCATGCCGTTGCCGAAGACGTCGCCGGACATGTCGCCGATGCCGACCCCGGTGAAGTCCTCGGCCTGGCAGTCGACGCCCATCTCGCGGAAGTGCCGCTGCACGGACACCCAGGCGCCCTTGGCGGTGATGCCCATCGCCTTGTGGTCGTAGCCCACGGAGCCGCCGGAGGCGAAGGCGTCGCCGAGCCAGAAGCCGTAGTCCTTGGCCACGCCGTTGGCGATGTCGGAGAATGTCGCGGTGCCCTTGTCTGCGGCGACCACGAGGTAGGAGTCGTCGCTGTCGTGGCGGACGACCTCGGGCGGCGGCACGGTCTTTCCGGAGACGAGGTTGTCGGTGATGTCGAGGAGCCCCGAGATGAAGGTCTTGTAGCAGGCCACGCCCTCCGCCAGCCACGCGTCGCGGTCGGACGCGTCGGGCAGCTGCTTGCAGAAGAACGCGCCCTTCGCGCCGACCGGCACGATCACGGTGTTCTTGACCATCTGCGCCTTGACCAGGCCGAGCACCTCGGTGCGGAAGTCGTCGCGGCGGTCGGACCAGCGCAGGCCACCGCGAGCGACAGCGCCGAAGCGCAGGTGCGATCCCTCGACGCGCGGGCTGTAGACGAAGATCTCGAAGCGCGGCCGCGGCTGGGGCAGGTCGGGGATGGCCGACGGCTCGAGCTTGAAGGAGATGTAGGGGTGCAGCTCGCCCTCGCTCGTGCGCTGGAAGAAGTTGGTGCGCAGCGTCGCCCGGACCAGCGTGCGGTAGGAGCGCAGGATGCGGTCGTGGTCGAGGCTGACCACGTCGTCGAGCGCCGTCGCGAGGCGCTCCTCGATCGCCTCCACCTTGGCCGTCCGCGCCTCCGCGTCCGCCTCGAGCACGCGGTCCCCGCGGCCCGGGTCGAAGCGCGACTCGAACAGCTCGACGAGCAGCCGGGTGATGTCGACGTTCCTGCGCAGCGCCCCCTCGATGTAGTCGAGGGCGAAGGGCGAGTTGCCCTGCTTGAGGTACTTCGCATATGCGCGCAGCACGGTGGCCTGCCGCCACGTGAGGCCGGCGGCCAGGACCAGCTGGTTGAAGCCGTCGATCTCGTTGAAGCCGTCCCACACGGCACGCAGCGCCTCGGCGAACAGGGTCCGCTCGTGCGGCGAGAGGGCCCGGCCGTGGCGCAGGCCGAACTCGTAGATGTACGACGGTCGCGACAGGCCCTCGAGCTCGTAGGGCCGTTCGTCGACGACCTCCACGCCCATCGAGGTGAGCATCGGCAGCACGGTGCTCAGCGACAGCGGCTCGCCGACGCGGAAGACCTTGAGCCGCGAGTCGCCGCGCCCGTAGGTGCCGGCCTTCTCGTCCTGGTCGAACAGCGCCAGGTCGATGCCCTGGTCGCCCTCGATGTCCTCGATCCGGCCGAGGTCGGCAGACCCGCGCTGCGGGCTGTAGTCCTCCTTGTAGGCCTCGGGGAACGCCTCCGACCAGGCCCGGGCCAGCTGGGAGCCGCGCTCCTCGCCGTACTCGGCGACCACCGACGCCATGAAGTCGTCGCGCCAGGACCGGGAGGCCTCGGTGAGCCGACGCTCGAGGTCGGCGACGTCGACGTCGGGGATGCTGCTGCCCTTGGGCGGGTGCACCACGAAGTGCACGCGCGCCGTGGTCGACTCGTTGACGCGGGCGGTGAACTCGACGTGCTCCCCGCCGAGGTCGTCGACGAGGATGTTGGAGAACCGCTCGCGCACGGCGGTGCTGTAGCGGTCGCGGGGCAGGTAGACGAGCACCGAGACGTAGCGGCCGTAGGTGTCGCGACGCACGAACGCGCGCAGCTGGCGACGCTCGCGGGCGAACATCACGTCCTGCGCGACCGGTGCCAGCTCGGCCGGCGAGGTGTGGAACAGCTCGTCGCGCGGGTAGTTCTCCAAGGTGTCCATCAACGCCTTGCCGGCGTGGCTGCGCGGGTCGAAGCCGGCCCGATGCATCACCTCGTCGACCTTCTCGCGGAGCACCGGGATGCGGGTGACCGACTCGGTGTAGGCGGCGCTGGAGAAGAGGCCGAGGAACCGGCGCTCGCCGACGACCTCGCCGTCGGGGCCGAAGGTCTTGATGCCGACGTAGTCGAGGTAGGCGGGACGGTGCACCGTCGCCCGGGAGTTGGCCTTGGCCAGCACCAGCAGCGTCTTCTCGCGTGCCTTGGCCTTGACGAGGGGCGGCAGCTTGGCGAACGAGCTCGACAGGTCCTGGTCGTGGCGCAGGATCCCGAGCCCCGATCCGGGGACGGCGCGCAGCCCGCACTCGTCGGGTGCGCCCTCCTCGGCCTCGAGCTGGTACTCGCGGTAGCCGAGGAAGGTGAAGTGGTCGTCGGCCAGCCAGGTGAGGAAGTCACGGCCCTGGCGCAGCTCGTCCTGCGGGAGCGGCGGCGGGTCGGCGTCGAGCTCCTCGACGACCGACAGCACCTGCGCGTGCATCTTGGCCCAGTCCTCGACCGACTCCCGCACGTCGCGCAGCACCCGCTGCACGCCCTCGGTGATGTCGGCGGCCTCCTCGTCGTCGGTGCGGTCGATCTCGACGTGCATCCACGACTCGGCACCGGTGTCCGAGCCGTCGACGTCGGCCTGCTCGGCGAGCGAGGCGACGTGCTGCAGCTCGCCGGTGATGTCGCGCTCGACGGAGAACTGCGGGTGGATCACCGAATGCACGTTGTGGCCCAGCCGGTTGAGCTCCATCGTCACCGAGTCGACGAGGAACGGCATGTCGTCGGTGACGACCTCGACCACGGAGCGGCCGGCGGCCGACCAGCCACCACCGGCGCTGGTGGGGGTCACGACACGCACGGTCGCGGTGCCCTGCGGACGCGACGACGCCAGCTCGTGGTGGGAGGCGAGCGCGCCCAGCAGGTCCTCCGGGGAGCGCTCGGCGACCTCCTCCGGGGCAACGTGGCGGTAGTAGGCCCGCAGCAGGTCACCCCAGTCGGGGCGGAGCTTCGTCGCCGCGTCGAGCTGCTGGTCCTTGGTCTCCTCGGGCGTCGCCACGTCCTGACCATAGAACCCGCGTGTGACGGTCACAACAGGGGGGTGTGGGCGTCCGTGAGGTGTCGAGGAGCGCCATGATGGGCGCCATGAAGAAGCTCACCAAGCACCTGACGTACGACGCCCCGGCGGCGGCCGTCACCACGATGCTCGACGACCCCGCGTTCCGCCGGGAGGTGCTCGATCGGCAGAAGGTCGTGCGCGGCTCGGTCGACATCGACGGCGACGTCGCGATCATCGAGCAGGTCCGCTCGGCCGGCGACATCCCGTCCTTCGCCCGCTCGTTCGTCGGGGACGAGATCGTGATCGTGCAGAGGGAGACGTGGACCTCGCCGACGTCGGCCGACCTGCACCTCGCGATCACCGGCAAGCCCGGCGAGGCCGTCGGGTCGCTCACCCTCACCGAGTCGGGCGGGAGGACCACCCAGACGGTGGTCCTCGAGGTGTCCGCCCGGATCCCGCTCATCGGCGGCAAGATCGAGGGCATGGTCGCCGACCTGCTCGGCGAGGCGTACGACCGCGAGCACGAGGTCGGGGTGGAGTGGCTCGCCTCGCGCTGAGGAGGAGCGGTGCCTGAGGGGTGTCGCGGCGGCCCGGAGGGCCCGTCACTCACCGCTCGGTTGCGCCGGAGGACCGTCGACCGGGTGAGCGGTGCCTGAGGGGGATTCCCGGAGCCGGGAATCCTCCTCCGGCACCGCTGCATCCGCGCGGCGGCGCAGCCACACGACGATCCCGAGCACCACGAAGGGACCGAACGCCAGGACCAGGACGAGAGCCTGCTCGTAGGCGTGGAGGGATCCCATGTGGAGCGGGATCATCGACTCTCCTCCCCCGTCGGGGCGGTCAGCCCATGTGCGGGTAGCGGTGGTCCTTCGGGGGCACGAACGTCTCCTTGATCGAGCGCGGCGAGGTCCAGCGCAGCAGGTTGACCGCGGCGCCGGCCTTGTCGTTGGTGCCCGATGCGCGCCCGCCGCCGAAGGGCTGCTGGCCGACGACGGCGCCGGTGGGCTTGTCGTTGATGTAGAAGTTGCCGGCCGCGAAGCGCAGCGTCTTGCGGGCCCAGGCGATGGCCGTCCGGTCCTGGGCGATGATCGCGCCGGTGAGGGCGTACGGGGCGAACGACTCCATCTGCGCGACGACCTTCTCGAAGTCGGCGTCGTCGTAGACGTAGACGGCCAGGATCGGCCCGAAGTACTCGTCGGAGAACATCTGGTCGGTCGGGTCGGTCGACTGGATGATCGTCGGGCGGACGAAGTAGCCCACCGAGTCGTCGACCTGGCCGCCAGCCAGCACGGTGAGGTGCTTCTGTCGCTTCGCGCGGGCGATCGCCGCCTTGTGCTTGGCGAACGCGCGGTCGTCGATCACCGCACCCATGAAGTGCGACAGGTCCGTCACGTCGCCCATCGACAGTGCCTCGGTGTCCGCGACGAGCTGGTCCTTGATCCTGGCCCAGACGGACCTCGGGACGTAGGCACGCGAGGCCGCCGAGCACTTCTGGCCCTGGAACTCGAACGAGCCGCGGATCATCGCGACGCGCAGCACGTCGGGGTCGGCGCTGGGGTGGGCGACGATGAAGTCCTTGCCGCCGGTCTCCCCCACGATCCGCGGGTACGTGCGGTAGGAGCTGATGTTCTCGCCGATGGTGCGCCACAGGTGCTGGAAGGTCGGCGTGGAGCCGGTGAAGTGGATGCCGGCCAGGTCGCGGTGGGCCAGCGTCACCTTCGACACGTCGAGCCCGTCGCCGGGCAGCATGTTGATGACGCCGGGCGGCATGCCGGCCTCCTCGAGCAGCTCCATCGTCAGCGACGCGGCGAGCTGCTGGGTCGGCGACGGCTTCCAGATGACCGTGTTGCCCATCAGCGCCGGGGCGGTGGGCAGGTTGCCGGCGATCGCGGTGAAGTTGAACGGCGTGATCGCGTAGACGAAGCCCTCGAGCGGACGGTGGTCGGTGCGGTTCCAGATGCCCGGGCTGTTGGCGATCGGCTGGTCGGTGAGGATCTGCTTGGCGTAGTGGACGTTGAAGCGCCAGAAGTCGATCAGCTCGCACGCCGCGTCGATCTCGGCCTGGAACGCCGTCTTCGACTGGCCGAGCATGGTTGCCGCGTTGAGCCGCTGCCGCCACGGACCCGCGAGCAGGTCGGCAGCCTTGAGCAGGATCGCGCACCGCTCGTCGAACGGCATCGCCCGCCAGTCGGGCGCGGCGTCGGTCGCGGCCCTGACGGCGGCCTCTGCGTCCTTGGTCGTGGCGTTCTTCAAGGTGCCGAGCACGTGGGCGTGGTCGTGCGGCTGGACGACCTTCATCTCCGCACCACCGCCGTTGCGGCGCTTGCCGCCGACCACCGCGCGGAAGGTGTGCTGCTTCTTCTCCATCCGGGCCAGCTCGGCGACCAGCTCCTCGCGCTCCGGGCTGCCGGGGGCATAGGTCAGGTTCGGCTCGTTGGTGGGAGCCGGAGGGAAGGTGATCGCGTCCATGCGGCTGATCGTGTCAGAGACCCGCGCGGGCCTCAAAGTGCCGGCTCAGGTGGAGCCCAGCAGGTCACCGACCTCCTGGGTCGCCCACCACGCGAGGTCGTCGTCGGGATCGGCGTCGTCCTGGCTGTCGACGTGCACCGCGACCACGTCGCGCCACGTGGCCGGGGCGTCCGCGGCGGCGGTCTCCACGACCACCACGACCCGGCGGCGCTGCCCGTCCGGAAGCCCCGCGAGCAGTGCCGCCGAGGCGTCGGCCGCGGTCATCAGGGCGGCGTACTCCGTCTCCTCGCCGTCGTCCTCGGCCACCACGGGGTCGAGGACCTCCGGGCCGTCGCGCTCCCACTCCTCCGCGAGGCGCGGCAGGGTGCTGGGGAGGTAGCGACGCGTCACGTCTTGCCTGCCTCGGAGGTCTTCCGACGTCCGCGGGGAGCCCGTGGCCGCGAGTCGGAGGCGGAGTCCTTGAGCTCCTCCAGCGACTCCAGCACGCACTGGCCCAGCACGTCGGCGTCCGGCACCGCGTCGCGGTCGGTGGTGATGCCGTAGAACACGCCCCCGTCGTAGGACGTCACCCCGATGGCCAGCGGGTGGTCGGGCAGCAGGGGGTGGACGGGGTAGGACTCGAGCATCCGGGCACCATCCGCGTAGAGCGGGAACTGGGGGCCCGGGACGTTGGTGATCGAGACGTGGAACCCGCGTCGCAGCTCCGCAGCCGCCAGCCGCGAGCCGAGCGCGTGGAAGGTGGTCGGGGCGAAGCCGGCGATCCCGGACAGGCGCCGCGCCGAGACGTTGCGCCCGTTGTCGCGGTGGGCCTTGAGGTCGTAGCTGACCTGGTGCAGGCGTACGACCGGGCTGGGCTCGCTGATCGGCAGGTTGACCAGGTGGCCGGTGATCTGGCTCCCCAGCGAGGTCGCCTCGAGCTCGTCGTCGATGACCGACATCGGCACGATCGCCTTGATCGTGCGCAGCCCGCCCATCGACTCCGCTCGCGTCATCAGCCAGCCACGCAGGCCGCCGGCCAGGGTGGCGAGGATGACGTCGTTGACGGTGCCGCCGTGCACCTCGCGGATCGCGCGGTAGTCGGAGAGCTCGGTGCGCACCGCGACGAAGCGACGCTGCTGGGACAGCCGCCGGTGCACCGGGCTGGAGTGGACGGGGCCGCGGCCGGCCAGGGCGTTGGCCACCTCGGCGACCCGGGCGCCGGTGGCGCTCGCCTGCCGGCCCAGCGACTCGGCGTTGGCTCGGGTGGTCGACCACACGGTGCGCGGGCTCTCGAGGCTGTCGGTCACCGCGTTGACCGCGGCCGCGACCGGGCCCGCCGTACGTCGCGGGCGCCAGTCGTCGTCGTGCCCGAGCGTGGAGCGGTCCGGCGACGTGTCGAGCAGGACCTGGCCGATGTCGACGGTCTCGCGGCCGTCGACGAGGATCTGGTGGCTCTTGGTCAGCAGGGCGACCCGCCCCTCCGCGAGGCCCTCGACGAAGTAGACCTCCCACAGGGGGCGGCTGCGGTCGAGCGGCCGGGACGCGATGCGGGCGACGAGCTCGCGGAGCTGGTCCATGGTGCCGGGTCGCGGGAGCGCGGAGCGGCGTACGTGGTAGCCGAGGTCGAAGGTCTCGTCGTCCACCCACGCCGGGTTGGCGAGCCGGCCGGGCACCACCTGCAGGCGCTGGCGGTAGCGCGGGACGAACGCGATCCGGTCGGCGATGAGCTCGACCAGCCGGTCGTGGTCGAATCCCGAGTCGCCGAGGTCGAAGATCTCGACGGTCGCGTTGTGCATGGGCGTCGTGGGGGACTCGGCGGCCAGGATGGCCAGGTCCCGCGGCCGGAGCCGCTCACTCATCTGTTGCCCCTTTGCTGGTGTGTCGAGCCGACGGAGCCCGCGCCGGTGCCCGAGCTGCTACCCGGGCCGGTTGCCCTCCCGCTTGTCACGCATGGGATTCTGGCAGAGCCGGTGTCCGAGTGCGCGTCGCGACCACCGTCACCCGTGTTGGACACCCGAAGGAGAACGCTGTGCCCGCTCGCGGCCTCGCCCGCCTTGCCCCCCTCGTCCTCGTCGTGGCCGCGAGCCTCACCGGGTGCGGAGGCGACGATCCGGGCCCGGCCGACACCCCGAGTGTGAGCACCGACGCCGACTCGGTCGCGGTGACGATCACCCGCGAGGACGGCCAGTTCACGCCCAACGGCGAGCGGGTGGAGCTCGGCGTGGGCCAGTCCCTGGTCGTCACCGTCACCGCCGACGAGGCCGGCGAGCTCCACGTGCACAGCACCCCGGAGCAGGAGATCGCCTACGAGTCCGGCACGTCCGAGCACGAGATCACGATCGACCGCCCGGGAGTGGTCGAGGTGGAGAGCCACGATCCCGACTCGATCGTGCTGCAGCTCGAAGTTCGTTGAGCGGGCAGCCGGGCGTGGGCGGCTCGATCTCCGCCCACGGTCTCGGGGGCGCGAAGGACCTGCCCATCCCGCCCGAGCTGGCGATCGCCGGCGCGGTCGCCGCGCTGGTCATCTCGTTCACCGTGCTCGCCGTGGCGTGGCGCGAGCCCCGCTACGACGCCGACACGAGCGGCCGTCCGGCCCCGGCGTGGCTCGACCGCCTCGTGTCCTCCCGAGCGCTGGCAGTCCTCGCCCGCGTGCTCGGCATGGCGTCCTTCCTCTACGTCGCAGCGGCGGCGGTCGCGGGCAAGGACTCCCTGATCAACCCGTTCCTCGGGACGTTCTACGTGCTGCTCTGGGTCGGGATCGTGCCGGCCTCGCTGCTGTTCGGCCCGTTCTACCGGGCGGTCAGTCCCGCCCGCACGATCAGCATGCTGTTCGCGAAGGTCTCCGGCGTGCCGCAGGGGGAGGGCCTCTCCGCCTATCCCGCCCGCCTCGGCTACTGGCCGGCAGCGGTGGGCCTCTTCTCCTTCGTCTGGCTGGAGCTGGTCTACCCCCACTCGACCGACCTGGGCCCGGTGCGGCTGTGGTGCGCGGCCTACCTCGGCATCATGCTCATCGGCTCCGCCGTGTGGGGTACGACGTTCCTCGCCCGCGCCGACCCGTTCGAGGTCTACTCCTCGCTGGTCGGCAAGCTCTCCGTGTGGGGTCGCCGCGACGGGGTGCTGGTGCTGCGCAGCCCGCTGGCCAACCTCGACACGGTGGTCGCGCGCCCGGGCCTGGTGGCCGTCGTGGCCGTGCTCTTCGGCAGCACCGCCTTCGACTCGTTCCGGGAGTCGACGCCGTGGCTCAAGCTCGTGCAGTCCCTGTCGACCTCGCGGGTCTGGCCCGACACGCTCGCCCTGGTCGGGTTCACGGCCGGTGTCGCGCTGGTGCTCACCGTCGCCACCATGGCCACCGGCGTCACCAGCGACACCCCCCGGCGGGCGCTGCCCAACCTGTTCGCCCACTCCATGGTGCCGATCATCGTCGGCTACATCGTGGCGCACTACCTGACCTACTTCGTGGAGTACGGCCAGCAGACGGTGATCCAGCTCAGCGACCCGTTCAGCAGGGGCGACGACTACCTCGGCACCGCCGACCTGCAGGTCAGCTACTGGCTCTCCGGACACCCGGACGTCGTCGCCGTCACGAAGGTCCTGGCGGTGGCCGTCGGCCACGTCGTCGCGGTCGTGGCCGCCCACGACCGTGCGGTCAAGCTGCTGCCGCCGCGGCACCAGCTGACGGGTCAGCTGCCCCTGCTGATGGCGATGGTGGGGTTCACCGTGGGAGGTCTGTACCTGCTGTTCGCTGCGTGACGGAGCCGTAGGGCCAGCCGGCGGGCAGCGCCTGGGTCACCGTGACGACCTCGCAGGAGCCGCGGTAGTCGATGACGTCGAGCGGGTCGCGCCGACCGACGAAGATCACCTGGTCGGCGTTGCCGCTGTCGTTCTGGGTCGGGTCGTCGCAGTGGATCCGGTCCTCGGAGCCGTCGGGCAGCACGTAGATGGTGTCGTTGCCCTGCTCGCCGAAGACCTTGTCGGCACCCGGACCCAAGAACACGACGTCGTTCCCCTCGTCCCCCTTGACCAGCACGTCGTTGCCCTCGCCGTCGATGAGGACGTCGTCGCCGGGACCGCCCTGGATGGCGCCGTCGTCCCCGGCGCCTCCGTCGATCCAGTCGTTGCCGGCGCCACCGATGTGCTTGTCCGACCCCTCACCGCCACTGAGCCGGTCGTCGCCGTCGTTGCCGCCGAGCAGGTCGTTGCCGCTCTCGCCGTGGACGGTGTCGTGGCCGTCGTTGGAGGCGAGGACGTCGTCGCCCTCGCCGCCGTAGAGCACGTCGTCGCCCTGGCCGCCGTCGACCTTGTCGTTGCCGATCCCGCCGGCGACCCAGTCGGTGCCGGGCTGGGCGGTGATCCAGTCGTCGCCCGAGTCGCCGTAGACGGTGTCGTTGCCGTTGCCGGCGTAGATCGTGTCGCCGCCCCCGTAGCCGCGGACCCGGTCGCGGCCGCCGAGCGCCATCACGTGGTCGGGCTTCGTCTTGCCGTTGATCACGTCGTTGCCCGGTGTCCCCTTCGGGACCCGACCGGCCGCGTGGGCCGGGCCCGCGACGAGGGTGAGGGCGAGGAGCGCGTAGGCACACGCGCGGACGAGGGTCGACACGAGCTCTCCTTCAGACGGAAAGAGCCAAGTGTAGGTCGTTCCTTGACCAAAAACAGATCAAGCCTGAAGGATCAGCGCCGGGCTCGACGCAGGCCGTGCCTCGCCCGGTGGTGCGCCATGGCGCCCAGACTGTCGGGGAACACCGCGTCGGCCAGCGCCGCGAGGCCCTGCACGAGGGACGAGTCACCCACCTCGGCCAGCGGCCGCCCGGAGACGAGCGCACGGTCGAGGGCGGTCCGGTCCTCGGGCAGGAAGTGCAGCCCCGCCACCCGGCTGAAGCCCTCGACCATCCCGGCGATCTCCTTCTCCGACCAGCCGATCGAGCCGCGCATGCGGTTGACCACGACGCGCACCGGGACACCCGTCGCGCGCTCGCGCACGTCGACCAGTGCCCGCGCCAGCCGGGTCAGGCCGACCGGGTCAGCCGCGCCCACCACGACGAGCTCGTCCGCCTGCTCCAGCGCTGCGAGGGTGAGGGAGTTGCGGCCCGGACGACCGCCGAAGTCGGGTGCCGCGTCGTCCTCGAGGCAGAAACCGGTGTCGACCACGACGTGTCCCAGCGCCCGCGCCTGCTCGAGGAGCTGGTCGACGTGGGCGGGCCGGACCTCGCGCCAGCGGTCGGCACGCGGCAGGCCGGTGACCACGGCGAGGTGGTCGCCGATCCCCCGGCAGACCGAGGGGAACCGGTCGTCCAGCTGCCCCGAGGCCGCGAGGCGCGAGGCCGAGAGCAACCCGGAGACCTCGTCGAGGATCCCGAGCTGCTGGGCCACCGCACCGCCGTAGGGATCGAGGTCGACGAGGACCGTGTCGACCTCACGCCGAGCGACCTCCCACGCCAGGTTGGTCGCGACCGTCGTGCGCCCCGGCGCCCCGGCCGGTCCCCAGACCGCGACGACCCGGCCCGCGGCCACCGCAGGGGCGGGGTCCGGCGCCGGGACGGACGCCGGCGCACCGTCGCGTGCCCGGGTGTCGGCGTCGTCGTGCACCGTGGTCACCACCGCCGGCAGCGAGGCGAGCTCCCCCGGGCCGACGACCGCCGTGATCCCCAGCCGCTGGGCGTGCTCGCGCACGTCGACGTCGTCCGAGCGGGCCGACGTCACCGCGACAGGACGTACGGCATGGCGACGCAGGTGGGCGATGCTCGTCGGGTCGAGCCCGGGTGCGTCGAGGGACAGCACGGCGACGTCGGCCTGCCCGCTCGTGACGGACGCGAGCAGGTCGTCCACGTCGACGCACCGCTTGAGCACCACCACGCCGGGGTGCGCCTCCAGGTCGGCGAGCACCGGCGACTCCCACGCCTCCCCCGCGGCCAGGAGCAGCACGCAGATCACGGCGCTCAGCTCCGACCGACGACGCGGACGCGGTCGTCGCCGCTGGCGGCGAGCACGAGCCCCAACGACTCCTCGTCGTCCTGCGGGACGCCCAGCACCAGCTGCCTGCTCGTGGCCGAGGCGAACGAGTCGGAGACGAGGGGCGCGTCGAGGACGAGGACGTCGTCGAGGACGAGCTCGGCCGCCGCGCGGGAGCGTCGGTCCTCACCGATGACCCACACGTCGACGCGCGAGCCCCGGGCGAGTCCGGTGGGCACGTGCTCCGCGGCGACGGCGATGGAGACCGCCACCGTGTCGTCGACCGCCTCCTCGCCCAGCGCACCGGCGGGCACGAGCTCGCCGGTGACCAGCGGACGGGTGAGTATGAGTGCGGCCGGGAGCTCGTCGTCCACGGGCAGGTAGCGCTGCTGGTCGGCGTCGTCGTCGAAGCGCACGCGGGTCGCCGTCAGGTCGTCGGCGGTGATCGTCTGCCCGGCGACCAGGTCGGAGGAGGCCGCCCAGACGGCCGTCATGTCGTCTGCGTCGGCCAGGATGCGCGCACCCGCCACCACGGAGCCGGTGACGAGCGCCACCCCGATCCAGAGGCGCGGGTCGCGCCACCCCGGAGAGCTGGTGCGGCTGGCCGCAGGGACGTCGACGGCGCGCGATTTCCGGGACCTGTTCCGAGACACCCGGCCATCATTGCCCCACGACGGCGACTTCACACCTGCCTGTCCACAGCCTCCGGCCGGGCGGCGTCGCGCCGGGCCACGACGATGGCACGATGGAGCCATGGCCGAGGACCCCCGCTTCCTGACGCTCGCCGACGTCGCCGAGGTGCTCAACACCTCGGGCGCACAGGTCTACGCCCTCGTGCGCCGCGGCGACCTGCCGGCCATCAAGATCGGCGGTCGCGGGCAGTGGCGCGTCGAGCGGGTGCAGCTCGAGGACTTCATCCAGCGGATGTACGCCGAGACCAGGACGTTCGTCGACGAGCACCCGTTCGTGGAGGCCGAGCAGCAGTCGTCGCCCGACTGACGGGCCGGACGGTCAGCCCACCTTGCCGTCGAGCTCGACCTGGACGATCTGCTCCTCGCCGCCGCGCACGACCGACATCTCCACGATCTCGCCGGGCAGGTGCGTCCGGATGGCGACGATGAGGGCGATGCCGTCGTTCACGGGCTGGTCGCCGACGGCCGTGATCAGGTCGTCCTCCTGCAGACCGGCGCGCTCGGCCGGGGTGTCCGGCATGACCTCGGTGATGGTCGCGCCCTCGGCGTCGGGCTCCCCACCGGTGCGCACCTGGGCGCCGATCACGGGGTACTCCGCCTTGCCGGTCCGCAGGATCTGGTCGACGGTCGTGACGACCTGCTCGATCGGGATCGCGAACCCGACACCGATGTTGCCCGACTCGCTGGAGGCGCCGCCGTTGGTCGCGATCGCGGAGTTCACCCCGACCACCTCGCCCGCCAGGTTGACCAGCGGTCCACCCGAGTTGCCGGGATTGATCGCGGCGTCGGTCTGCACGGCGTTGATGTAGGACGACTGGTCGTCGGACTCGCCGGACGTGGTGACCGGACGGTTGAGGGCGCTGACGATGCCCGCCGTGACGGTCTGGCTCAGGCCGAGCGGGGCACCGAAGGCGATCACCTGGTCGCCGACGTGGAGCACCTGCGAGGCACCGAGTGCGGCGGGCTCGAGCGACCCCGCGCCGTCGACGTCGAGCACCGCGAGGTCGTAGACCGCGCTGCGACCCACCACGGTCGCCTCGTGCCGGTCGCCCTCATGGTCGATCACCACGATCGGGCCGTCCTCCTCGGCGGCGGAGGCCACGACGTGGTTGTTGGTGACCACGTGGCCCTCGCGGTCCAGCACGAAGCCCGATCCCGTCGCCCCGGCCTCCTGGCCGTCGAACTCGGCGACGATCTGCACGGTGCTGGGCAGCAGCGCCTGGGCGACGGCCGCGACCGACCCGTTCTCGGCGTCGAGGGGCGCCGCGGTCTGGGTCCGCACCCCGCCGAGGCCGTTGTCGACCGTGCCGCGCTGCGAGGCCAGCTCGTCCTGCAGCGCCCCGCCGGCCACCCCGCCGACGATGCCCACGACCAGCGCGAGCGCCGCGACGGCCGGCCACACCCAGACGGGGAGCCTGCGGGACCGGCCGGACGCGCCGGGCTGGCTGTAGCCGGGCTGGGCGTAGCCGGGCTGGGCGTAGCCGGGCTGGGCGTAGCCGGGCTGGGCGTCGTAGGGACCCGGGCCGGGACCGACGTACGCGGGGCCGAAGCCCTGCGTCGGGTCCTGTGGTCCGACGGGCCCGCTGGCCACGCCGGGGGCGTGCGAGTCGAGCGGCACCGTGGGGGCCGCCGGGGGCTCCTCGTCGTGCGACGGGCGGTCGGTGGACGTGTCGTCGGCGGATGCGTCGGAGCGACCGTAGGCCTGCCCGTCGGGCTGCGGACTCCATCCAGCCAGGGGCTGGGTCGGCTCGTCGGGTGCCTGCTCGTCGGGCTCGTGCGCGTCGCTCACGGAGCAATCTTCTCCCGGATCGCCACAAGGCGCTCGGCCAGGGGCGTCCGGGAGGTTGCGGCACCGTTGATCGGGCCGGCCGAACCGGTCGGGCGGCTCAGGTCGGTGACCGGTGGGCGCGGCTCCACCCGCTGGGTCCCACCGGCGGCACCGAGCACCAGGACACCGACCACGCACGCGCTCGCCGCGCCACCACCGATGGCCACCAGGCTGCGACGAGAACGGTGGGTGGACGTCGGGAACGGCGCCGCAGCCGTCAAGCCGGAGCCCGACGCGGGCGAGAGCGAGGAGCAGCGACCGATGAGCGAGGACTTGAAGTCGCGGGACGTCTCCGACGTACCGAAGGAGAGCTGGGCGAGCTGGGTCTTGACCCAGCCCTCCTGCTCGACCAGGTCGCGGCAGGAGTGGCAGCCATGGACGTGGTCCCAGCAGCGCTCCTCCTCCTCCGGTGCGAGGCGACCGTCGAGGAGCGCACTGACGCGTGATCCGAGATGGCTCATCACGACACCGCCCCGGGCGACCGCGGGTGGCGCGGTGCGGCGGTGGGGCCGGAGTAGCGCTGGCGCCCGGCCGCGGGCTCGCGATGGGCCAGCGCCTTGCGGAGCATGCTGCGCCCGCGGTGGATGCGCGAGCGCACCGTGCCGAGCTTGGCGTCCATGATCTCCGCGATCTCCTCGTAGCTGAGGCCCTCGACGTCGCACAGCACGACGGCGGCGCGGAAGTCGGGCGGCAGCGTGGCGAGCGCCGTCTCGATGTCGTCGTCGAAGGTCTGGTCGGCGAAGGCGAGGTCGGGCGTGGGCACCGGGCTGGTCAGCCGGGCGGCGCGCTCGTCGGAGAGCGAGTCGAAGCGGATCCGCTGCTTGCGGCGGGCGCCGTCGAGGAACAGGTTGGTGGTGATGCGGTGCAGCCAGCCCTCGAAGGTGCCGGGCGTGTAGGTGTCCAGGGAGCGGAAGACCCGGACGAACACCTCCTGGGTCAGGTCCTCGGCGTCGGGCCGGTTGCCCGTCAGCCGGTAGGCGAGGCGGAAGACGCGGTCGGAGTGCAGGTCGACGACCTCGTCCCACGTCGGGACCAGGTCGGGCACAGGGCTCGCGTCGACCTGCTCGCCCACTGGTGCCCCCTGGCTCGTCTTCCTCGACCGCAGCTGCAACTCGGTTCGTTGTCCTTCCTGACGCTAGGTAGTCCGCCTGAGAGTTCCCTGTGAACCTCATGCGCTCCGACCAAGAAACTGCCCGCCCGGGCCTCCCCGGTGAGGCGGCGTACAGCGTCCAACGACCGGGGTGGCGCGTGTGTTCCCGGACACGTCGACCGGCTCGCGCGCGATAGAGTCGCGCCGTGCCCACCACCACTGCGCCGATCAAGACCGCGAGCTGGTCCTACGCCGAGTCGTTCGTGGCCGAGGACGAGGTCCTGGCCGCCGCCCGCAGCCGCGCGGAGGAGGTCGGCGTCGCTCCCGTCGGCTCCGGCGTCGGCGCCGCGCTCCGCTTCCTGGCCTCCGTCCTCGAGGCCCGCGCGGTCGTCGAGATCGGCACGGGCACCGGTGTCTCGGGGCTGTGGCTGCTTCGCGGGATGCGCGCCGACGGCGTGCTCACCACGGTCGACATCGAGGCCGAGCACCAGCGCCTCGCCAAGGAGACCTTCGCCGAGGCCGGCATCCCCGGCAACAGGGCCCGCACCATCGCCGGCGCCGGGCTCGACGTGCTCCCCCGCCTGACCGACGGCCACTACGACCTCGTCTTCTGCGACGGTGACAAGCGCGAGTACGCCGCCTACCTCAAGGAGGCGCTGCGGTTGCTGCGGCCCGGCGGGATCGTGGCCTTCGACAACGCGCTGTGGCACGACCGGGTGGCCGACCCCGCGCAGCGCGACGAGGAGACGGTCACCATCCGCGAGCTGGGGCGCACGATCCTCGAGCACGAGTCCCTGGTGCCGGTGCTGCTGCCCGTCGGTGACGGCCTGCTGGTCGCGAAGAAGGAGTGGGCGCCCGAGGCCTGAGCGGCCTCAGGCGCGGGGGGTCGCGGCGAAGCCGTCCCAGCCCTCGGCGATCGCGACGACGTCGCACGCCTCGATCAGCACCGGCGGAGAGCCGATGATCTGCGAGCCCGGCGACTCGGCGGCCCCGGCCGTGAAGGTGCGCTGGAACTCCTCGCGCGCCTGGCTCGTCGCGAAGACGTAGCAGCCCTCGAACCACTCACCCCGCACCATCCGCCACGTCTTGAAGCGGAGCCCGGCCATGCCGGTGAAGCGCGCGTGCGACGTCTCGGCGACGTAGGTGGCGAGCTGGTCCTCGACCCCGGCGGGTGCGTCGGCGAGCGACCAGCGCACGGTGAGGCCGAGCATCAGGCGATCCCGGCCAGCGGGTCGTCGGAGCCGAGCCAGCTGAGCAGCAGGCGGGGGCCGAAGCCGCTGGGGCCGGCCGTCCACTCGTGCCGGTCGGCGGGCGACTCGGCGGCCGAGGCGAAGTCGATGTGGGCCCAGGGGACGTCACCGGCGAAGTGCTGGAGGTAGAGGGCCGCGGTGATGGCACCCGCACCGCCGGCGGCGTTGTCGCCGTCGGCGATCTTGGACGTCACCCGGTCCTCGTAGTCCTTGACCAGCGGCATCCGCCAGAGGCTCTCACCGGAGGCAGTGGCAGCCGACTCGACGTGCCCGGCGAGGACCTCGTCGTTGGCGAAGTAGCCGCCGGTCCACTGCCCCAGCGCGACCTTCATGGCACCGGTCAGGGTGGCGATGTCGACCAGCACGGTCGGCGACAGCTCGGCGACGGCGTAGGCCATCGCGTCGGCCAGCACCAGGCGCCCCTCGGCGTCGGTGTTGTTGACCTCGGACGTGCGGCCGCCGAAGTGGGTGATCACGTCGCCGGGCCGCATCGCGGAGCCGCTGATCGCGTTCTCCGCGGCGGGCACCAGGCCGATGACGCGCACCGGGCAGTCGACGTCGCGCAGCGCGCCCATCGCGGCGATCACCGCGCCACCGCCGCTCATGTCGCGCTTCATGGTCAGCATGCTCTCGCTGGGCTTGATGTCCAGGCCGCCGCTGTCGAAGGTGATGCCCTTGCCGACGAGCACCACCGTCGGCGTACGCCGGCTGGCGCCGCGCGGGGCGTAGTCCATCCGGATCAGGCGGGGCCGGTGCACCGAACCGCCGCCGACGGCGAGGATGCCGCCGAAGCCCTCGGCGCGCAGCCGCTCGTCGTCCCAGATCGTCACCTCGAGTCCGGCGGCCTCGCCGACCCCGGCGGCCTGCTCGGCCAGCCAGGCCGGGGTCTTCAGGTTGGCCGGGACCATGGCGAGCGCGCGGGAGCGCCAGCCAGCCCCTCCGAGCGCGAGCGCGCGGGCCAGCTCGTCGTCGGCGCCGTCGTCGCTCACGTCGGCCAGCACGATCCGCGCCACCGGCCGCTCCTTCGGACCGGTCGAGCGCCAGTGGAACGCGAACGAGCCGAGCATCGCGCCGACGACGAACGCCCCCAAGCCCTCGTCGGGCGTGATCGCCGCGAGCGAGGTGACCACGCTGGCGCGGTCCTTGGTCGCGCGGGCCAACGCGGCACCCGCGCGGCGGAAGTCGGTGACCGAGCCCTCTCCGACGCCCACGAGCAGCACGAGGCTGACATCGTGGGAGGCCTCGAGGGACGCGACCGGGACCGTCGTGACCTCGCCGGCCCGACCGGTGGCTCGAGCGACCTCGAGCGCCGCCAGGAGGTCGATACCGAGCGCCTCCGAGGCCTCGTCGGCACCGGGACCGAGCAGCGGCCCGTCGACGCCGGGCAGGACCGGGAAGGCCCACACCTCCGCGCCGCCGACCTGGTGGGGCAGCGCGGGGCTGAGGGCGAACTGGGGTGGGGAGACCTGCGTGGGGAGCTGCGCCGTGGTGGCCACGATCAGCCGACGACGCCCTTGAGGGCGTCACCGAGATTCGTCGCCTCCTCGGCGTTGAGCTCGACCACCAGCCGACCACCGCCCTCCAGCGGGACGCGCATGACGATGCCGCGGCCTTCCTTGGTGACCTCGAGCGGTCCGTCGCCCGTGCGGGGCTTCATGGCGGCCATCGGCGCACCTCTTCCTGTTCAGCCATCTCGTCGGGGATGGTGGCTCGTCACATGCGAATCGAGGCGGCTGAGTCGTGCCTGGCCGCCCCGATAGGCGTCGTACAGGATTCATTATCCCTCATGGCGCACGTGATCGGCACCACAGGGCGCGCGGACGCCAGATGTACGTCGGGCAGACTGCCCCCATGACGAGCTCAACCGCTGCCCCCGTGCTCCTCGACGTCGTCGACTCGGTGGCCACCATCACCCTCAACCGGCCGGACGCGATGAACGGTCTCGACGTGCCGACCAAGGATCTGCTGCTGGCGACGGTGCGCCAGGTGGCCGACGACCCGACGGTGCGGTGCGTCGTGCTGACCGGCAGCGGGCGTGCGTTCTGCGTGGGCCAGGACCTCAAGGAGCACCTGGCCGGGCTGACGGGCGAGGCGGACATCCCGCTGTCGGACACGGTGGAGAAGCACTACAACCCGATCGTGCTGGCCCTCGCGACCATGCCGAAGCCCGTCGTGGCGGCGGTCAACGGCGTGGCGGCCGGCGCCGGAGCGAGCCTCGCCTTCGCGGCGGACTTCCGGATCCTGGTCGACTCGGCCGGCTACAACACGTCGTTCGCGGGTGTCGCGCTGTCGTGCGACACCGGCTCCAGCTGGACGTTGCCGCGCCTGGTCGGGCGGGCCAAGGCGATGGAGCTGCTCTACTTCCCCCGCACGGTCAGCGCCGCCGAGGCGCTCGAGCTCGGGCTGGCCACGCAGGTCGTCACAGCCGAGGAGTTCCCGCAGGCCGTGGGCGCACTGGCGACCCGGCTGGCCGCGGGCCCCACGGTCGCCTTCGGCTCGATCCGGCGGGCTGTGGCGCACTCGGCGTCCCGGCCGCTCGAGGAGTCGCTGGCCTTCGAGGCCGAGATGATGGCGCTCACCGGCGGCACCGAGGACCACCTGAGCGCGGTCAACGCCTTCGTGGCCAAGGAGAAGCCGGTCTTCCAGGGGCGCTGACCCCGGCCCACCGTGGGTGAACGTACGTCAGTCGCGCGAGGTGCGGTGGGCACCCAGGACGCCGAGCAGCTGGCGGGGCGCCTCGACGACCATCCGCCGACGCGGCGGGTGGCGGTCGTACTCGACGGTGAGCGCCGAGCCCCGGAGGTGGTGGTTGAACCACATCGTCATGGTGCCGTGGCAGAGGCCGCCGCAGTCGAGCGAGACCCGGGGCAGCCGCAGCGCGCGCGCTAGGCGGCGGGCGAAGCGCGGGTCCTTGGTGTCGGTGTCCACGCCGTTGAGCGGCTGGTGGAAGCTGACCACCCGCAGCGGGTCGATCTCCTCCAGGAACGCCATCACCGCGCGGGTCTCGGGTTCGCTCGCCGGATGCCGGCCCGACTCGTGGCTGCCGTCGAGGTCGGCCCACCTGTGCGGGAAGTTGCGGTTGAGGTCGACGCCGCGGGCGTTGCGGCGACTGCCCCGGGCCAGCCCGTCCGGGTTGTACGTCGGGATCACCCACAGGTCCACGCCGCGGATGGCCCGGCCGTCGCGCAGGCTCTCGAGGATGCCCCGGGTGTGCGGCTCGTTGCCGTGCATGGTCGAGACCAGCACGATCCGGCGCTTGCCCGGCTCGCCCAGTCGCCACGCCCGGATCGGCCTGCCCTTCACCGAGTGGCCGATGGTCCGGGCCTCGACCACGGCCGGCCGGACACCGGGACCGGCCTCGCGCGCAGAGGCGGGCGTCGGCGCGACGAGCCCGCCCGCGACGAGACCCGCCACGACGAGCGCCGTGCGGAGGAGCCGCCCCATCAGACGGCGGCGGTGAGGTAGGCGTACGTGAACACCAGGACGCCGACCACCATCCCGACGTGGGCCAGCACGGAGAGTCCCGGCCCGTCGCTCCAGCTGTCGCCGGTGGCCTCGGGGGCGTGCCGCCCCTTCGCGGGCAGCCAGCGAGCGAGGATCAAGAGGCCGCAGATGGCGGTGATCCACCACAGCGCGATCGCCAGGATGCCGACCAACGGCCCGCCCATGACGGTGTCCTCCGACGCCACCAGCACGCCCACCCACAGGACGAGCGCGAGGGTCCCGGCCACGAAGTGGGCCGCGGGAAGACGCCGGCTGATGGAGAACCGACCCGCCGCGTCCTCACCCCTGAGCCGTAGCCGGGTCAGCACGATGGCCACGGCGGCCAGGCCCGTGAGGATCCACACGACGATCGGGAACGACATTCGTCGAAGTGTGCCCTAGGCGGGTCCGGGGTCGCCAGACGAGCCGCCCTCGCCGTTCCCAGCCGCACGGTCCTCGAGCTCCGTGGCCAGCCGGGCCAGCAGGTCGTCGACGTCGGACATCCGGTAGCCGCGCACCGCCAGCGGGAACCGCACGGTGCGCAGGTCCGCGGCCTCGAGCGGACGGTCGTCGGGCAGCGCCAGGTCGGGGCGGTCGTCGTAGGCCGGCGCCATCGAGCCACCGCGTCCGGACGCGACCATCGCGACCCCGCCCATGGCGAGGACGATCAGGACGGCGAAGAACCATGTCATCGGTGCGCCACTCCCCTCACTCGGGCCGCTCGGGGGCGGGCGTGGGCCAGCGGTCCTCGCGCGCGGCGACCATCAGCGACACCGCCTCGTCGACGTCGTCGGTGAGCACCATCATGTCGAGGTCGGGCGCGTTGATCTTGCCCTCGGCCAGGACCGTCCCGCGCAGCCAGTCGAACATGCCCCGCCAGTAGTCGGTGCCGATGAGCACGATCGGGAACGACGTGACCTTCTGGGTCTGCACCAGGGTGAGCGCCTCGAAGAGCTCGTCGAGGGTGCCGATGCCGCCGGGGAGGACCACGAACCCCTGCGCGTACTTGACGAACATGGTCTTGCGCGCGAAGAAGTATCGGAAGTTGATGCCCCGGTCGACCCACTGGTTCAGGCCCGACTCGAAGGGCAGCTCGATGCCGAGCCCGACGCTGATCCCCCCGGCCTCGCAGGCACCCTTGTTGGCCGCCTCCATCGCGCCCGGGCCACCGCCGGTGATGACCGCGAAGCCTGCCTCGACCAGCTTGCGGCCGGCCTCCTCCGCGACGGCGTAGTGCGGGTGGTCCGACGGGGTGCGCGCGGAGCCGAACACCGCGATGGCCGGGCCGAGCTCGGCCAGCGCGCCGAAGCCCTCGACGAACTCCGCCTGGATGCGGAGCACCCGCCAGGGATCGGTGTGCACCCAGTCGCTCGGACCGCGCGAGTCCAGCAGCCGCTGGTCGGTCGTGGAGCCCGTCTCCACCTGGCCCCGGCGGGTGACCACCGGTCCTTCCATGCGGTCGCTCACGAGGTCGCTCCCATCGGTGCTCCCAGCCATTCCTTGAGGGTGCGCTCGCAGCGCTCGATGTGCTCGGTGGGGACGTGCTCGTCCTGCTTGTGGGCGAACGTCGGGTCCCCCGGACCGAAGTTGACGGCGGGGATCCCGAGCCGGGTGAACTGCGCGACGTCGGTCCATCCGAACTTGGGGTTCGGCTCCCCGCCGACCGCCTCCACGAACGCCTTGGCGGCCGGTCGGTCGAGGCCGGGCAGCGCGCCGGCGGCCATGTCGGTCACCGTGACGTCGTAGCCCTCGAAGAAGTCGCGCACGTGTGCCTCGGCGTCGGCCTCGCTGCGGTCGGGGGCGAAGCGGAAGTTGACCTCGACCACGCACTCGTCGGGGATCACGTTGCCGGCCACCCCGCCGCGGATGCCGGTGGCGTTGAGGCCCTCGTGGTAGGTCAGGCCGTCGATCTGCGGCTCGCGTGCGACGTAGTCGTTGAGCCGCGCGAGGACCGGGCCGGCGAGGTGGATCGCGTTGACGCCCTTCCAGCTGCGGGCGCTGTGGGCGCGCTCCCCGGTCGTGCGTACGTCGACGCGCATGGTGCCCTGGCAGCCGGCCTCGATCGAGGCGTTGCTCGGCTCCATCAGGATCGCGAAGTCCGCCTCGACGAGGTCTGGGTCGCTGACGGTGAGCTTGCGCAGGCCGTTGTGCACCGAGTCGACCTCCTCGGCCTCGTAGAAGATGAAGGTGAGGTCGCGGTTGGGCTCGGTCACGTCGGCGGCGAGCTTGAGCATCACCGCGTCGCCGCCCTTCATGTCGCAGCTGCCGAGCCCGTGAAGGACGCCGTCCTCGAGCCGGGCGGGCAGGTTGTCGTTGAGCGGCACGGTGTCGAGGTGTCCGGCGATCACGACCCGCTCGCCGCGACCCAGGTCGGTCCGCGCGACGACGGTGTGGCCGCGGCGCGTGACCGTGAGGTGCGCCAGCCCGCGCAGCGCCTCCTCCACCGCGTCGGCGATCGCCGCCTCGTCGTGCGACACCGACTCGATGTCGACGAGCTGTCGGGTGAGGGTGACGACGTCGGCTGACAGGTCGAGATCCATGTCGGCCATCTTGTCAGCGTCGGCCCACGGGAGGTGTCAGGGCCCGTCAGGGAGGTGGGCGATCAGCCCGTCGACGATGCGGGCCAGTCCGAAGTCGAGCTCGCGCCGCTGGTCGCTGGCGGCCTGGTAGGCCTCCCCTGCGGCCGTGCCGACGCGGCCGGCGAGGGGGTACTCGCGTCCCGCCATGACCTCGCCGAGCGCCTCGTGGTTGGCCTCCCACCAGACCGCGTCGCTCA
The DNA here is from genome assembly GCA_963740115.1 of uncultured Actinomycetota bacterium. Classification (GTDB taxonomy): domain Bacteria; phylum Actinomycetota; class Actinomycetes; order Propionibacteriales; family Nocardioidaceae; genus Nocardioides. Next base: position 603,156 of record CAVUCQ010000003.1, read on the forward strand.
TCCCCGACTCGCGCTCGGCGTGCCGCACGACCTGCTCGGCCCGCGCGATGCCGGCACCGAAGGAGGCGAGGAGGGTGACCGCCTGGTCCATCTCGATGTCGTCGAGGCCGATCCCCTCCACGGCGCCCAGCTGCCACTCGTAGCGGTCGGCCATGTGCGGACCGAGCCAGGCGCGTACGCCCGTCACCTCCAGCAGCCACGGGTGAGCGCGGCAGTCCTCGTACTGCACCCGGGCCACGAGCTCGAGCCGCTCGCGCAGGTCGTCGGGGTGCGCGGGCAGGACCGTGCGGCCGAGCACCTGGTCGACCATCAGGACGAGGAGGTCGTTGCGGGTGGCGACGTAGGTGTAGAGCGTCATGGCGCCCAGGCCGAGGTGCTGGGCCAGGCCCCGCATGGACAGCGACGCCAGGCCGTCGCGGTCGGCGATGTCGATCGCCGCGTCGACGACATCGTCGACCGTGACCTTCTGCTTCGGACCACGGCGCGCGGCGGCGTCCTCCGGGCTCGGGACGCTGTGCCGCCACAGCAGCCGGAGTACGGGATCGGGGTCGGGCACGCGCCCACCCTAACTTCTTCGTACGCCGTACGGAACAAATGCTACCGTTGACCCGTTGAACTCCGTACATCGTACGAATTTGGAGGCCAGATGCCACGCTCCCGACCCCTCGAAGCCCGCGGACTGCGCAAGAGGTACGGCGACACCCTCGCCCTCGACGGCTTCGACCTCGACGTCTCGGCCGGCTCGGTGCACGCGCTCCTCGGGCCGAACGGCGCCGGCAAGAGCACGGCCGTCCACACCCTCGCCACGCTGACCCGTATCGACGAGGGCGAGGCCCACGTCGCCGGCTTCGACGTCCGCACGCAGCACGCACAGGTCCGGTCGGTGATCGGCCTGGTCGGGCAGTCGGCCGCGCTCGACGAGATCCTCCACGGACGCGAGAACCTCGTCATGTTCGCCCGCCTGCACGGTCTCGGCTCCGCCGCGGCGCAGGCGCGCGCCGCCGAGCTGCTCGAGGCGATGGACGTCGCCGACGCCGCGGACCGCAAGGTGTCCACCTACTCCGGCGGCATGCGGCGCCGCCTCGACATCGCCGCCGCGCTCATCACCCGACCGGCGGTGCTCTTCCTCGACGAGCCGACGACCGGGCTCGACCCGCGCGGGCGCGCCGACGTCTGGGACGCCGTACGCCGCGTGGTCGCGCTGGGCACGACGGTGCTGCTCACCACGCAGTACCTCGAAGAGGCGGACCGGCTCGCCGACCGGATCACGGTGATGGACGTCGGCCGGGTCGTGGCCGAGGGCACCCCGTCCGAGCTCAAGGCCAGGCTCGGCGGGGACCGGGTGCTCGTCGGCCTGCCGACCGGGCCCGACGCGGACGCCGCCCGGGCGGCGGTTGCCGCGGCCGTGGACAGCGAGGTCCACGTCGACGAGGAGCGGTCCGAGCTCGTCGTCGAGGCCGGCACCGCGGGCGGCACGACCGCCCTCCTCGCCGTCGTGCGTGCCCTCGACGCCGCGGCGATCACCCCCACCCACGTCCAGCTGCGCGAGCCCACGCTCGACGAGGTGTTCCTGCACCTCACGGACCGGCCCACCACCCACGACGGAGGTCACCGATGACTGCGACCAGCACCCTTCGACAGAGCTGGATCATCATGCAGCGCGACCTCAGGCACTGGCAGCGCGAGCCGTGGACCCCGCTGTTCGGCATCGCGTTCACGATCATGCTCGTGCTCGTCTTCGGCTACCTCTTCGGCGGCTCGATCGCGCTGCCCGGCGGCGGCGACTACCTGGCGTACCTGATGCCCGGGATGTTCGCCCTCGCGATGCTGTTCGGGCTCGAGGCGACGATGAGCGCGATCGCGAACGACTCCAAGAAGGGCGTCACCCACCGCTTCCGCTCCCTACCCATCAGCAGCGTCGCCGTGCCGCTCGGACGCGCCGGAGCCGACCTGGCCAACTCGGCCGTCGAGCTGCTGGTGCTGATGGCGGGCGGCCTGCTGATCGGGTGGCAGGCAGGCGGGTCCTGGTCGGAGTCCCTGCTCGCGGTCGGACTGCTGCTGTGGCTGCGCTTCTCCGTGCTGTGGCTGGGGATCTTCCTCGGGCTGGTGCTGCGCGGTGAGGGCGGGGTGATGGCCGTGCAGATCCTGGTGTGGCCGATCGGCTTCCTGTCCAGCGTCTTCGTCTCGCCCCAGGACATGCCGACGTGGCTGGGCCTGCTCGCGCAGTGGAACCCGGTCTCCGCCACCGCCGCAGCGTGCCGCGAGCTGTTCGGCAACCCCTCGGGGATCACCGACGGCATCCTCGCCGACCACGCCGTCGCCGTCGCGCTGGTGTGGCCGCTGGTGCTGGCCGCGGTGTTCCTCCCCCTGTCGGCGCGCGCCTTCCGACGGCTGTCGGCCTAGACGCGGGCGACCTCGACCGCGACCTCGGCCGCGTCGGCGTACGACACGCTCTCGGTCAGGGTCTCCTGCTTGAGCAGCGTCTCGTGGGCCCGGGCCGCGTCGAGCGTCGCGGCCGGGCCCGACAGGGTCAGCGCGATCCGGTCGCTGACCTGCAGGCCGGCGTCCTTGCGTGCCTGCTGGACGGCGCGCACCAGGTCGCGCGCGGTGCCCTCGGCCTCGAGCTCCGGCGTCACGGCCGTGTCGAGGACGACGAAGCCGCCCCGCGGCAGCAGGCCGATCACGGTGTCCTCCCGCGAGGTGCCGGCGACCGTCTCGAGGGCGTACTCACCCTCGACGAGCTCGAGCCCGCCCGCGGTGACGGTGCCGTCCTCGGCGACCGACCAGTCACCGGACTTCGATCCCTTGATGGCGAGCTGTACGTCCTTGCCGAGGCGCGGGCCGGCGGCTCTGGCGTTGACGCTCAGCCGCTGCGAGACGCCGTACGCCGCTGCGTCGGGCGCGTCGGTCGGCAGCAGCTCGACGGACTTGAGGTTGAGCTCGTCGGCCACCAGAGACTCGAAGCCGGTGAGGTCCGACTCGGTGACGACGGTCAGCCGCGACAGCGGCAGCCGGTTGCGCAGGTTGGCGGCCTTGCGCAGCGCCGAGCCGGCCGAGCAGACGTCACGCACGGTGTCCATCGACGCCACCAGCGCGTCGTCGGCCGGCAGGTCCTCGACGGAGGGGAAGTCCATCAGGTGCACCGATCGGTCGCCGGTGAGGCCGCGCCACACCTCCTCGGTGGTCAGCGGCAGCAACGGCGCCGTCGCCCGGCAGACCACCTCGAGCACCGTGTAGAGGGTGTCGAAGGCGGCCGCGTCCTCGTCCCAGAACCGGTCGCGCGAGCGGCGGATGTACCAGTTGGTCAGCACGTCGAGGAAGCTGCGCGTCGCGTCGCACGCCGCGGCCACCTCGTAGTTGTCGAGCTGGTCGGTCATCGCGGCCACGTAGTCGCGCAGCTTGGCCAGGATGTAGCGGTCCATCGGGTGGGTGCTGTCGGTGCGCCAGGTGGCGTCGTGGCCCTTCCCGCCGGCGGCCGCGTTGGCGTAGAGGCTGAAGAACGACCAGCTGTTCCACAGCGGGATCAGCACCTGCCGCACCGAGTCGCGGATCCCCTGCTCGGTGACGACGAGGTTGCCGCCGCGCAGGATCGGGCTGGACATGAGGAACCAGCGCATCGCGTCCGCGCCGTCGCGGTCGAAGACCTCGCGGACGTCGGGGTAGTTGCGCAGCGACTTCGACATCTTCTGGCCGTCGTTGCCGAGCACGATGCCGTGGCTGAGGCAGGTCGAGAACGCGGGACGGTCGAAGATCGCACCCGCGAGGACGTGCATCGTGTAGAACCAGCCGCGGGTCTGGCCGATGTACTCGACGATGAAGTCGCCCGGGAAGTGGTGCTCGAACCAGTCCTTGTTCTCGAACGGGTAGTGCACCTGGGCGAACGACATCGACCCCGAGTCGAACCAGACGTCGAGCACGTCGGTGACGCGGCGCATGGTGGAACTGCCGGTCGGGTCGTCGGGGTTGGGCCGCGTCAGCTCGTCGACGAACGGGCGGTGCAGGTCGGGGTTGCCGTCCTTGTCGCGCGGCAGCCGGCCGAAGTCGCGCTCGATCTCCTCGAAGGAGCCGTAGACGTCGACGCGCGGGTGGTGCTCGTCGTCGGACTTCCAGACCGGGACCGGGCTGCCCCAGAAGCGGTTGCGGGTGATCGACCAGTCGCGGGCGTTCTCCAGCCACTTGCCGAACTGGCCGTCCTTGATGTGGTCGGGCACCCAGCGGATGTCCTGGTTGAGCGCGATCAGGCGCTCCTTGACCTTGGTGACCTCGACGAACCACGACGAGACGCCCTTGTAGATCAGCGGCTGCCGGCAGCGCCAGCAGTGCGGGTAGGAGTGGTCGTACGTCTCCCGGCGCACCAGGACGGTGCCGGGCGTGACCGAGCCGGTCGCGCCGCTCTGCCCGTCGGACGAGGCCTTCGTGGCGGCCTTCAGGTGGTCGATGATCTGCAGGTTGGCGTCGAAGACCTGCATGCCCTCGTAGTCGACGACCGGGAAGGTGAAGCGGCCGTCCTTGCCGACCGGCATGACCGCCTCGATGCCCTCACGGTCGGTGACGACCTTGTCGTCCTCACCGAAGGCGCCGGCGGTGTGCACCAGGCCCGTGCCGTCGGTGGTCGTCACGAACTCGGCGGGCACGAGCCGGAAGGCCCGCTCGTGGCCCGCGTAGTAGTCGAACGCTGGCGTGTACGTCCGGCCGACGAGGTCGGCACCGAGGTGGCGGCTCACGATCGTGGGCTCGTCGGCGTCCGGATAGAGCTCGCGCTGGTAGGACGCCAGACGGGCCTCGGCGATGAGGTAGCGCTCGGGGCTCCCGGTCGGCGTCGATGACTCGACGACGACGTAGTCGATGTCCTCGCCGACCATCACCGCGAGGTTGGAGGGCAGCGTCCACGGGGTCGTCGTCCAGACGAGGACCAGCGTGCCGGCGAGCTCGTCGTCGTCTCCCTCGGGCTCGATCCGGAAGCCCACGGTCACCGCCGGGTCCTGGCGCATCTGGTAGACGTCGTCGTCCATCCGCAGCTCGTGGTTGGACAGCGGGGTCTCGTCCTGCCAGCAGTAGGGCAGCACGCGGAAGCCCTCGTAGACCAGGCCCTTCTCGTGGAGCTGCTTGAAGGCCCAGAGCACCGACTCCATGAACTCGGGGTTCATCGTGCGGTAGTCGTTGTCGAAGTCGACCCAGCGCGCCTGGCGGGTGACGTAGTCGCGCCACTCGCCGGTGTACTTGAGCACCGACTGCCGGCAGGCCTCGTTGAACTTCTCGATGCCGAGCTCGACGATCTCGTCGGTCGTCTTGATGCCGTTGAGGCGCATCGCCTCGAGCTCGGCGGGCAGCCCATGGGTGTCCCAGCCGAAGCGGCGCTCGACGCGCTGGCCGCGCATCGTGCGGTAGCGCGGGATGAGGTCCTTGACGTAGCCGGTCAGCAGGTGGCCGTAGTGCGGCAGTCCGTTGGCGAAGGGCGGGCCGTCGTAGAAGACGAACTCGTTCGCCCCGTCCCGGCCGGCGTCACGCTGCTCGACGCTCGCCCGGAAGGTGTCGTCGGACTCCCAGTAGGCCAGCACGGCCTCCTCGATGGCCGGGAAGCGTGGGCTGCTGGGGACCGTGGTCGCGTCGGTGTGCGACACCTTCGGGTAGGTCATGGGCGGAACTCCTGCGGTGGCGTCGTACGTCTCGGTCACTGACACGAGGACGACGTCCCTGGGGCTGCCGCGGTACCACCTCGCTTGGCGCACGTGCGTGCACCCGCTTCGTTTCGGCTGTGTCGGGCCGGACCCGCCGGGTTCTAGTGAGGTGGCGGCCGGATCGCCGTACCCGTTCTTCCCGTGGCTCGCCGCTGATGACGGCTCAGACGCCTGCCCCGATCGTACGGCCAGCGCTCGCGCGCCCGCCAATCGGTTACGCGAGGATGCGGGCGGCCGCCTCGTCGGGCCCGATTCGGGTGGTGTCGAGGCGCAGGTGGCTGAAGTCGCCCAGCACCTCGTGAGCAGGGAGGGTGACGCCTGGCGAGGTGTTCATGGTGAACGCCTCCTCGCGCTCGTGGAGGTGTGCCACCGACCACGCCAGGTCGCGCTTGGAGGGCTTGGCCGTGAGGCGGTCCGCGCCCACGTTGCGCTCCAGCCGGGTCGGGAGATCGGCGTAGAGCTCGACGAACCGCACCGCCAGCCCGCGGTCGGCGTACGGCGCGACGAGGCCACGGACGTAGGCCGCGTCGCGCTCGCCGGCGAGGTTCCAGACGGTGGTGAAGACCAGGTGTACGCCGGTGGCGGCCGCCTCCTCGATCACCCGGCGGCGGAACTCGGCGTTGAGCGTCCCGAAGGCCGGGCTGTCCTGGCCGAAGATCTCGTGGAGCGGCTCGATCGTGTGGTGGTTGTGGAAGAGCCGCCACACCGGCCCCGGGGCCGCCGCCGAACGGGCACAGACGGCCCGGCCGACGGTCATCTTGCCCACGGCCGGCGGCCCGAACAGCACCATCAGCTCACCCGCGGACATGGGCGACAGGCTAGGGCCACCGTGCAATCCGATTGCGTCGCGTCGGTGCCAGGCGCTTGGCTGGTCCCATGGCGCACCCCGGGTACGACGGCATGTGGCTCCCGACCGACCAGGACCCGCGGATGCAGCAGGGCCCGGTGCGCGGTGAGCGCGACTGCCTGGTCGGCTACCTCGAGTTCTACCGCCAGACCCTCGCGCTCAAGTGCGACGGGCTCGACGCCCAGCAGCTCGCCACCAAGGCGGTGCCGCCGTCCAACATCTCGCTGCTCGGCCTGGTCCGGCACATGGCCCGCGTGGAGCAGAGCTGGTTCCGACGGGTGATCGAGGCGCGGATGGACCTCCCCCGCCTCTTCCAGGACGAGGCGGAGGACGCCGGATTCACCTTCCCTGGGGCCGACGACGACCTGGTGCGCGCCAGCCACGCGCTGTGGCAGTCAGAGATCGCCTACGCCCGCGAGGTGCTGGACCGCACCGAGCTCGATGCCGTCGTCGACGTGCACGGCGATCCCACGGAGGTGCGCGACATCGTCGTGCACATGATCGAGGAGTACGCACGCCACTGCGGGCACGCCGACCTGGTGCGTGAGTGCATCGACGGTCGCGCCGGCCAGTAGGGCCTGTGGTGGGACGCCTCCGTACGCTGGTGCGGTGACTGCTGCCTCCGGCTACGGCCTGCTGACCCTCCACGGCGACACCGTCCTCGACGCGTGGTTCCCCTCCCCGGTGCTGGGCGCGACGCAGGGTGACGCACCCGAGGAGCTCGCCTACCTCGACGGCGGCGTGGACGACATGCGCGGCACGACCCGCGAGCTGCGCCTGGTCGAGATCGCCGACCTGGACGCCGCGCCGGCCAGCACCGAGGAGGTGTGGCTGCGGCTGCACCTGCTGTCGCACCGGCTGGTGCGCCCGCACGCCCTCAACATGGACGGCGTCTTCGGACTCCTCACCAACGTCGTGTGGACCAGCGCCGGTCCCTGCGCGGTGGAGGGCTTCGAGCAGGTGCGGGCCAGGCTCCGCACCGTCGTGCCCGGCCACGTCGTCCAGGTGTTCGGCGTCGACAAGTTCCCGCGCATGACCGACTACGTCGTCCCCGGCGGGGTCCGCATCGCCGACGCCGACCGGGTGCGGCTGGGCGCGCACCTCGCCGAGGGCACGACCGTGATGCACGAAGGCTTCGTCAACTTCAACGCCGGGACGCTGGGCGCCTCGATGGTCGAGGGGCGGATCTCCGCCGGCGTCGTCGTGGGCGACGGCTCCGACGTCGGCGGTGGCGCCTCGATCATGGGCACCCTCTCGGGCGGCGGGACGACGATCATCTCGGTCGGCGAACGCTGCCTCCTCGGCGCGAACGCCGGCATCGGCATCTCGCTCGGCGACGACTGCGTGGTGGAGGCCGGCTGCTACGTCACCGCCGGCACCAAGGTCACCGTCGTCGACGAGGACGGCACGCCGCAGGTCGTGAAGGCCGCGACGCTCTCAGGCGTCGACAACATCCTGTTCCGCCGCAACTCGGTCAGCGGCGCCATCGAGGCCGTGCCGTGGAGGGGCGAGGGCATCGCGCTCAACGCCGCCCTGCACGCCAACTGACATGCCCTCCGTCCGGACGGCGGCCATCGGGGCCGTGGTGGCGCTGGGCGCGGTCGCGACCGCCCTCGTGCTGGTCGACCGCGACGGCTTGGGGCCGTCGATCCTCGACACCAGCGGCTGCACCGCCGAGGTCGACGGGCACCGCGTCGACATCGACCTGGAGCAGGCGGAGAACGCCTCGCTCATCACCACGATCGCGGTCGAGCGGGGCCTGCCCGCCCGGGCCGCCAGCATTGCGCTCGCGACCGCGTTCCAGGAGTCGAAGCTCTACAACATCGACTACGGCGACCGCGACTCGCTCGGGCTGTTCCAGCAGCGTCCGTCGCAGGGCTGGGGCAGCACCGAGCAGCTGATGGACCCGGTCTACGCGACCAATGCGTTCTACGACGAGCTGGCCAAGGTCGACGGCTACCGCGAGATGGAGATCACCGTCGCCGCGCAGGCGGTGCAGCGCTCCGCCTACCCCGACGCGTACGCCGACCACGAGGCGGACGGTCGGGCGCTCGCCTCCGCGCTGACGGGCAACTCCCCCGGCGCGCTGTGGTGCGACGTGCCCGGCGACGCCGACGAGGCGTCCGACGGGCTGGACGAGAGCGGGCTGGTGGCCCGCGCGGGGGTCGTACGACGTGACCTGGAGGCACGCTTCGGCGCGCTGTCGCTCGGTGGGTTCGAGCCCGAGGGCGTCTCCAGCGGGCACATGGAGGGGTCGGCGCACTACGAGGGGCGCGCCATCGACGTGTTCTTCCGCCCGGTCAACCGGGAGAACCGGCAGCGCGGCTGGGCACTGGCCACCTACCTCGTCGCCAACGCCGACCGCCTCGACATCAAGACGCTCATCTTCGACGACCTGATCTGGCACGCCGGCTCCCGGTCGGACGACGGATGGACCGACTACCGGGTCCCGTCGTCCTCACGCGGTGACCGGGCGATCCTGGAGCACCGCGACCACGTGCACGTCGACGTCTTCGACTGACCTCAGGCCGCCAGGCGCCGGGCGGCCGCCGCGACCCGCTCGTCGCTCGCCGTGAACGCCACCCGGACGTGGTGTCGCCCCGCGGGTCCGTAGAACTCCCCCGGCGCGACCAGGATGCCCCGCTCGGCCAGCCACGCGACGGTGTCCCAGCAGCTCTCGTCGCCCGCGTCGGTCCGCCGCTGCGCCCAGAGGTAGAGCGAGGCCTCGGAGTGGTCGATGCGGAACCCGGCCGCCTCCAGGGCTGCCCGCAGGGTGGCGCGGCGGGCGGCGTAGCGGGCGTGCTGCTCGTCGACGTGCGCGTCGTCGTCGAGCGCGGCGACCATCGCCCGCTGCTGCGGGCCGGGCATCTGCAGGCCGAGGTTCTTCCGGACCGCCAGCAGCTCGCCGACCACAGCCGGGTCGCCGGCGACGAAGGCACACCGGTAGCCCGCGAGGTTGGAGCGCTTGGAGAGCGAGTGGACCGCGAGGATCCCCTCGAGCGAGCCTCCGTTGACGGCGGGGTCGAGGATCGACAGCGGCCGCTCGCCCTCCCACGCGCACTCGATGTAGCACTCGTCGGAGACGAGGAGCGTGCCCCGCTCGCGGCACCAGTCGACGACCTTGCGCAGGTGGGCGAGCGGCAGCACGCGGCCACTCGGGTTGGCCGGGCTGTTGAGCCAGAGCAGCCGAGGGGTCCGCGGGCCGAACGCGGTGAGCGAGTCGGTCGCCAGGCTGTCGGCGCCCGCCAGCGCCGCGCCCACCTCGTACGTCGGGTAGGCCAGGGCCGGGTAGCCGACGAGGTCGCCGGGCCCGATGCCGAGGTGCACGGCCATCGAGCCGATCAGCTCCTTGGAGCCGATGACCGGCAGGACGCCGTCGAGCCCGAGCCCGGTCACGCCGTGGCGGCGGGCCAGCCAGTCGATCGCCGCCTGACGGGTCGCCTCGAGGCCGATCGTCGTGGGATAGCCCGGCGCGTCGGCCGCCGCCCGCAGTGCGTCCTGGACGACGGCGGGCGTGGGGTCGACGGGCGTACCGACCGAGAGGTCGCACACCCCGTCGGGATGGGCGCGCGCCGTCGCGGCGTGGTGGGTGAGCTTGTCCCAGGGAAAGTCCGGGAGCCGGCCGGAGACCGGCGGGTGCGTCACTCGTCGTGCTCCTGCGGGGGCAGTGCGGCGACGAGCTCGTGGTCCTTGTCGATGACGCCCATCTTGGCGGCGCCACCGGGCGAGCCGAGGTCGTCGAAGAAGTGGACGTTGGCGTCGTAGTAGCCCTTCCACTCCTCCGGGGTGTCGTCCTCGTAGAAGATCGCCTCGACCGGGCAGACCGGCTCGCAGGCACCGCAGTCGACGCACTCGTCGGGGTGGATGTAGAGCATCCGCTTGCCCTCGTAGATGCAGTCGACGGGGCACTCATCGACACATGCGCGGTCCTTGAGGTCGACGCACGGCTGGGCGATGACGTAGGTCACCAGGTCCTCCTGGGCACGGATGGGGGAACGTGTCCACTCACTCTAGTATCCGGGAGTGGTCGACACACCGGAGCCCCACGCAGCCGAGACGAGGGTGGGGTCGCACACCCTCGGACCGCACGTCGTGGGCCGCCGGATCGTGGTGCGCCACCTGCTCCCGGACGGCTCGGCCACCGACGTCCTCGGCACCTGCACGTCGTGGGGGCCGGCCTTCCTCACCATCGATCGTGACGGCCCCGCCGACCGGGCCGGGCCGGTCGAGATCGCCCTGTCCGACGTCGTGACCGGCAAGCCGGTCCCTCCGCGCGCGTCCGTCCGGGCGCGGGTCTCGCCCCGCGACGTCGAGCTGCACTCCTTCGCAGACTGGCCCGAGGTCACCCGCGAGCCGTTGGGCCAGTGGGTCCTGCGCAGCTCGCCGCCGATCGGCGGACGGCTGCTCAAGCGCGGCAACTCGGTGCTGGCGATGGGTGACCCCGGGATGCCGTTCGACGCCGCGGCGGTGCGTGTCCGGGCGACGTACGAGCGGCTGGGGCGTACGCCGATGGCGCAGGTGGAGCGCGACGGTGACGTCGAGCGCGGCCTGCGCGCCCAGGGGTGGGAGCCGTTCGGGGTCGGCGACTCGGAGACGATGCTCGCCGGTGTCGCATCCGTCCTCCGCGGCCTGCGCGGCGCCGCGCCGGCCGATCCCGAGCTCGTCGAGGACGGCGACCGCCTCACGGTCCGCCTCCACGGCGGCGCGGCCACCGGCGGGGCATCCCTCGACGGCGACTGGCTGTGCGTCCACTCCCTGCACGTCGAACCGGATCACCGCCGCCGCGGGCTGGCGACCAGTGCCGTCGCCGAGCTGCTCGACTGGGGAGCCTCGCGCGGCGCGCGCACCGTGTGGCTCCACGTGGAGAGCGACAACGCACCCGCCCTCGCGCTGTACGCCGGCCTCGGTTTCCGGGTGCACCACCGCAACCGCTACCTCCGCGCACCGGACGCCTGAGGCTCACACGACGGTGGGCGGGCGGCCCGGCAGCGCGGCCTTCGCCCGCAGCAGCTGCTCGACGGTCGTCATGCTCGACGCGTCCACCAGCCCGCCGCCCGCGTCGGCCCACGGCGTCTCCTCGGCGGCCATGAAGTAGTTGAGGGCCATCGTCCGCGCGGGCACCTCGGCCACCGGCCCCAGCAGGCGTGCGGCTCCGGCGAAGACCACCGCCGGCGTCGTCAGCACGCGCACCCGGCGGCCCAGCACCCGGGCGAAGGCGCCGGAGACGTCGGTCCAGCTCAGCGCCTCCGGCCCCGCCACCTGCACCGGGTCGATGGCGGCGTCGGGACGCAGCGCTGCCTCCACGCACGCCCGGGCCGCGTCGCCCACGGCGATGAAGGCGTGCCGGTGGGCGGCCGGACCCGGGACCAGCATCACCCCGCGGTCCTCCACCAGCCGCGACGTGACGCCGCGGAAGCGCCGCAGGAACGGCGACGGTCGCCCGATCGTCGCGTGCGGCTCGCCTCGCAGCGGCAACGACGACCCGACCAGCGCCAGCCAGCACTCCATGAACGGCGGGAACCGCAGCACCCAGGACTCCAGGGGCGAGTCCAGGACCCGGCGCTCGAGAGCGCGGCGGCCCCGCGCGAACGGCACCGCATCGTCGGCGCGGGTGACCGGGATCGACGGCAGCACCAGGCGTCGTACGCCCACGGCCTCGGCGTCGCCGACCAGGTCGACCATCGCCCGGTCCACCGCCTGCGGGTGGTCGCCGGCGCGCGGGGCGACGGCGTTCGCGCAGAGGATGACGCACTCGGAGCCGTCCAGCGCCCGCCGGCGCGCGGCCGACCCGGCGGTGAGGTCGAGCTCGACGACGTCGACGGTGTCGGCGAGCCCGGCTGCGCGGCGGGCGTCCCGCACCGTGGCGCGGACCGGGACCGTCTGGCGGGCCAGCTCGGCGCAGCAGGCCGCACCCAGCTGACCGTTGCCTCCCAGCACCGTCACGACCATGTCGCCCGCCTCCGGACCCAGCATGCGTCCGGCCCTCAGGACGGTCAACCGCCGCCCCAGTTATCGACTTGCGAGCCCGACGGCGCGCCGGTCACGATGTGCGTGACGACCGCGGGGCCTGACACACCTCCTGCACGCCAGCAGCGCAGCGGCCGTCCGCGCGTCCGGCGTCACCGACGAGAGGCCGCGCACCCGTCGCGGCAAAGGTGTGGTGGCACCGCGACCTAGCCCCCGCCCACACCTCCAGGGCCTCACCCACCTGGAGGACATCATGAGAACGCTCTGCCACGACCTGACCACCACCGCGCCCGGCACCCCGGTGCGCCTCGAGGGCTGGGTGCACCGGCGCCGCGAGCTGGCGCGGGTGACCTTCCTCGTGCTGCGCGACCGCAGCGGGCTCGCGCAGGTGGTGCTGCCGGCCGGCACCGCCGTACCTCCCGAGGAGACGACCGTGCGCGTCACCGGCACGGCGACGGCCAACGCCCAGGCGCCCGGCGGCGTCGAGGTGACCGACGCACGCGTCGAGGCGCTCACCGAGCCGGCCGACACCCCGCCCGCCGAGCTGTGGCGCCCGGCGCTCGACGTCTCGCTGCCGACGCTCCTCGACCATGCGCCGGTGCTGTGGCGCCACCCCGCCCAGCGGGCTCGCTGGGAGCTGGCCGCGGCCTCGATGCGCGGCTTCCGGGCCACGCTGGACGGCCTCGGCTTCACCGAGGTCACGACCCCCAAGCTCGTCGACTCGGCGACCGAGTCGGGGGCGAACGTGTTCGCCGTCGACTACTTCGGTCGCCCCGCCTACCTCGCGCAGAGCCCGCAGTTCTTCAAGCAGCAGCTCGTCGGTGTCTTCGAGCGGGTCTACGAGGTGGGGCCGGTCTTCCGCGCCGAGCCGCACGACACCGTGCGACACCTCGCCGAGTACCGCTCGCTCGACGTGGAGCTCGGGTTCGTCCGCGACCACCGCGACGTGCTCGCGGTGCTGCGGGAGGTGCTCGCCGGGATGGTCGCCACCGTGGCCGACCACGGAGCGGCCGTCACCCGGTCCGGCGCCCGCCTCCCGGTCGTCCCGGCCGAGATCCCGGTCGTCCACTTCAGCGAGGCGCTCGCGCTGGTCGGGGCACCGGCCGACGAGCCCGACCTCGCTCCGGAGCACGAGCGCGCGCTCGGCGCGTGGGCGCTCGCCGAGCACGGCAGCGACTTCCTGGCGGTCGAGGGCTACCCCATGGCGAAGCGGCCGTTCTACACCCATCCGCAGCCGGACGACGCCCGCTGGTCCAACAGCTTCGACCTGCTCTTCCGCGGCGTCGAGCTCGTCACCGGCGGCCAGCGCCTGCACCGGCACTCCGACTACGAGCAGGCGATCCGGGCGCGCGGCGAGGACCCGGCCGACTACGCGGCCTACCTCCAGTGCTTCCGGCACGGGATGCCGCCCCACGGCGGCTTCGCCATCGGGCTGGAGCGGTGGGTCGGCCGGCTCGTGGAGGCGGCCAACGTCCGCGAGGTCACGCTCTTCCCGAGGGACCTGCACCGGCTGACCCCGTGAACCGGGACCCGGCGCCGTCGTCGACTACTCGTCGACGGCGTCGGGGTTGGTGCAGATCACCGTGTCGCTGGGGATGTACGTGGTGTGGAAGACCTCGTCGTCGCGGGTCTCGGTGTTGCCGTTGACGGGGCGGAAGTAGCGCACCACGTCGATGTCGAAGCCGCCGAAGCCCTCGTTGGGGTGGCAGGTCAGGTCGTCGATGCGGCGGGTCTTGGCCTTGGTGAGGTTGTAGCGCTCGCCCGTCGTGGTGGTGATGTCCCAGTACTTCGTGGAGTACATGCTCGCCGTCACGACGCCCGACGACGACGGCGTCGAGGGGGTCACGTTGGTGTCGATGAGCACGCCGTAGGGAGTGTCGTTGGTGAAGCGCAGGTCGACCGCTCCCCACGCCACCGTCGCCTCGCGCCCGACCGGGTAGCGGTCGATGTAGAACGAGTGCGGCTTGTGCTCGACGTCCTCGAGGCCGGCGAAGAACATCGCGTTGAAGAGGGTCGTGGCCATCTGCGAGACGCCGCCACCGAGGTCCTGGATGAGGATGCCGTCGCTGATGACGTAGCCCTTGGTGAAGCCGTTCTCCTCGGTCCGCTCCCCCACCGTGTCGTTGAGGGAGAAGGTCTCGCCCGGCTTGAGCAGCGTCCCGTCGATGATCTCCGCGGCCCGGCCGATGTTGACGTTGCGGTACTCGGCGTAGGGGAAGTACGTCGTGAAGGTCGACACCCGCTCCGTCACGCCGAGCGCACGGGCGTCCTTGGTGGTGAAGTCGGGCTTGGCGACCTTGGCGGTCAGCGCGAGCGTACGTTCGCCCGGCGGCGCGGCGGCCACGTCGAGGAAGCCTGCCTCGAGCTCCGCCTGGTCGAAGGTCACTCCCGGCTTGGCGGGGACCACCTGCGGACGTCCGCCGACCAGCACGACCGACGCGTCGACCGGTGCGCCGGCGGTCACCTTGCCCGCGACCACCTCGGCCAGTCGGGCGGCGTCGAGCGTCGGGACGAGCTCGCCGGCGGTCGGCACCAGGCTGAGCGCGGCGGTGTAGTCGGCCGGGAAGACCTTGACCGTGGATCCCTCGAAGCTCAGGGTGACCGGCGCGGCCACGGCGGGCGACGCGAAGCCGTCCAGCGCCTCCTGGACGTCTCCCTCGTCGATGTCGGGGACGACGTCGGACATCTCGAGGGCGACCTCGTCGGGGGCGTCCTCGAGGAAGGCGGAGCGCAGCGCCGACAGGGTGGTGGCGGGGTCGAGGGCGGCACCGGCGCGCGGCTCCGTCGTGACGACGCGCTCGCCCTCGAAGGCCACCGCGCCGTCGCGCGCCGCCGTGCCGTGCTGCTCGTCGAGGGCGGCGAGGTAGGAGGTGTAGGTGGCGTCGTCGAGGACGACCTCCGCCTCGAAGGTGTCACCGCCGGTGAAGTAGTTCCAGAGGCGGACCGGGTCCCAGCTGGCCTCCCCGCCGGCCTCGGCCACGGAGGCGTCGTAGTCCACCTGCAGGCCGACCTCCGCGGGGTCGATGGCCACCGGGGTGCCCTCGATCGTGGTGGCGATGTCGCGGGCGACCTTGTCGGCGAGCCCGGCCTGGAGCCGCTGCGCCGCCTCGTCCTGGGGATGTCCGCCGATGCGGACGCCGGACACGGTCGTGCCGCGCGGGACCTTGTCGCCGGCGACGTAGTGCGCGGCGACGTAGAGGCCACCGAAGAGCACCACGAGCCCGAGCAGCAGCCAGACGACGACGGACGCGCCCGCCTTCTCACGGGGTTCGACAGGACGTTGCGCAGTGGTGGCCACGCGGGGAGTTTAGGTGGCCGGACCCCGAATTCCCGGATCGTCGGCCCTCACAACCCGGCGAAGAGGTCGTCCTCGAACCCGTCGGCGTCGGTCGGGCCGGGGGTGCCCTTGACCAGGCGGTAGAACTCCTCGGACCACCAGGAGTGGCCGCTCTCGGCGCCGGAGAAGAACGGGCCGTCGGTCTCCACCTGGGTGGCGTGCTTGGCGAGCGCGTCCATCTTGCGCTGCACGGTCGCCTTCCCGTCGACGCGGGCGCTGATCAGCTCGTCCGGGGTCACGAACGGCGGCAGCTTGCCGTCCGGCTCCATCCCGGCGAACGTCTCGGTGTCGCCGGCGTCGCGCAGCGCGCGCAGGCTCGCGCGCATCCGCGACTCGCTCATCGCCGTCCAGTAGATCTTCGCGACGTCGTGCGGCTCGCCGAGCTCGAGCTTGTACGACGGCGCTGCCGCCAGCTGGGCGCCGTACATCGCGACGCGGTGCGCCTGGATGTGGTCGGGGTGGCCGTAGCCGCCGAACTCGTCGTAGGTGACGAGCACCTGCGGACGGACCTCGCGGATCACCTTCACCAGCTCGTCCGCGGCCTCGGTGAGGTCGGCGTGCCAGAACGCACTGTCGGGCACGACCTCGGCGGCGATCGCGTGGCCGTCCTCGTGCCAGGCCATGCCGGAGTCGTGGAAGCGGCCGAAGCCGCCGAGGAAGCGGTGGTCGATCACCCCCAAGACCTTCATCGCCTCGACGAGCTCGCCGCGGCGGTGGTCGCCGAGACCGCCCTTCTCGTCGTAGGCGAGGTGCGCCAGGTCGGGGACCAGCACCTCGCCCATCTCGCCCGCGGTGCAGGTCACGAGCGTCACGCCGACGCCCTCGTCGACGTAGCGCGCCATGGTGGCGCCGTTGTTGATGGACTCGTCGTCGGGGTGGGCGTGCACGAGCAGCAGGCGCTGGTCGTGGCGCTGGAGGTTCTCGGGCATGGTGCCCAGCCTAGGAGCCGGCGCCACGCAGCCCGAACGCCTCCTCCAGGGTGGCGATCCGCTCCCGGCGCAGGTGCCGGGCGAGCGGCGGCCCGACGTAGCGGAAGTGCCAGCTCTCGTGGGCGTAGCCGGTGACCGCCCGACCGCCGGCCGGGTAGCGCACGACGAAGCCGAAGCGGTGCGCGTGGCGGCGCAACCACCGCGCCTCCTTCGTCCGGGCGAAGCAGGGTGCGACGTTGCACGCGCCGGTCGTGGCGCGACCGAGGTCGACCGCGAGCCCGGTCTGGTGCTCGGAGCGGCCGGCCGGCGCCGTCGTGAGGGACGCACGCTCGGCACCGAGCGCCGCCACCGCGTCGGCGTACAGCTGGGCCTGCCTGCCCGGGGACCGGTAGGAGCTGAGGATGCGCAGGTCCAGCCCCGCCCGGCGGCCGGCGGCGAGCAGGCGGGTCAGCGGGCGTACGACCCGGGGGTGCACGAGGTAGCCGTCGACGGCCGCGAGCTCGGGCGTGTGGGTGGCCGGGCGCAGGGGACGGCGCTGGTTGACCACGACCCAGATGCTGTCCGGGTCGGAGCGGGAGTGGCGGGTCAGGTCGAACGGCCGGGCAGCGGGTGCCGTCTCGTGCTCGGCCTGCCCTCCTCCAGCCGGCGCCTTCGTGGTCGCGGGCGGGGCCTCTCGTGGGGACTCGGCCTCCGCGGTGCAGGCGGCGAGCGCGAGCACGGGGACGAGGGCCCAGCCGCCGCGCGACACGGTCAGGTCCGCTTGATGCGGCGCGGGGCGGCCGGCAGGTCGAGGGGTGGCAGGCTCGGCTGGGTCGCCTCGGCGTCCTCGCCCTCGTCGAGCCAGCCGTCGTGGGTGTCGACCAGCACCTCGAGCATGAAGGCGGGGGCGTCGCTCGTCACCGCCCACGGGTGGTCCTCGTCGTCGTCCTCCCCCGCCAGCCGCTCCCGGTCGACCGTCGCCTCGAAGCCGTCGGCCCGCAGCCGCGCCACGACCGCCTGCGCGTCGTCCTCGTCGAAGAAGATGGCCCTCACGTGGGCCATTCTCCACCGTCGTCGGCCCCGTGCGACCCCGAGTAGTCCGCTGCGCTTGACCGGCCTGGTGGGGCCTGCGAGCGGTCAACCGCAGCGGACTACCCCGCGGTCGGGTTGTGGAGGGTCGGGCGGACCGAAGGTCAGGCCGCTCACCGTCCACAGGCGAGCCGGCTCGGCGCCCCTCCACAGCCGGCATCCGAGCGCCTCCGGATCGTCGTACGCCGCCGCTGGGCTCGTGCGATGGACCGACACCAGTGGGACCCCCGCATCGAGCGTCCGAACGACCTGGTCGTGCCGGTCGGCCTCGATCCGACCGGACGTGACGGACCGACCCGGCACCAGGCAGCGGGACGACGGTGGCGGCAGACCTCGAGGGGCATGTACGTCCCGGCTGATGCACCCGACCGTCCGGAGCAACGCATCCTCGAGCAGTCCCGCCGTATCCGGTCCTACGGCGCGGTGACTGGCTGGGCGTCGCTGCGGTGGCAAGGAGCCAGGTTCTTCGACGGAACGGACTTCCGTGACGGGTACCCGTTGCCGGTGCCACTGGTGACGGGTGGCCGTGACCTTCGTGCCGCCGACCGTCGAACTGCGATCTCCAAGGCACAGCTCGCCCCGCAGGAACGCCTGTTCGTGGCCGGGGTCTGGGCGACGCTGCCTCCACGCGCGGCCTTCGACGAGATGAGGCGACACGGCAATCTGCGGCAGGCCATCGTCGACGTGGAGATGGCCATCGCAGCCCGTCTCATGACCATCGTCGACTTCCGCGACTACCTCGCCGATCGCAACGCGTGGACCGGCATCGCGCTGGCACGCGACGCAGCGGCCACTGCGGGTCTCGGTTGTCGGTCACCGCAGGAGGTCCGGATGGTGCTCACGTGGATGTGGGACGCGCAGCTGCCTCGACCTCTCTGCAACGTGCCGATCTTCGACCTGCACGACCGGTTGATCGCGATCGTCGACCTCCTCGACGTGGAGGCCGGCTGCGTGGGCGAGTACCAGGGCGCGGACCACAAGGACGGCGAGCGGCACCGCTCGGACGTCGCGCGCGAACAAGCGCTCCGCGATCACGGACTGGAGTGCTTCGAGATCGTCGGAGGCGACCTGGGCGACCGCGCGCTCGCCGTGAAGCGGATGCTGGCAGCACGCGAGCGCTCGCGCTTCGAGCCGGCAGGGCGCCGTACGTGGACCCTGCGCAAGCCCGCTTGGTGGGACGCCTGGGCTGCGGCTCGCGGCCTGTGATCGCTTTTCGATAGTCCGCTGCGAATGACCGGTGTTGCGGCCTTGCCGACCGGCCAACCGCAGCGGACTACCCCAAGGGAGGGCAGGAGGCGGGTCCACGGCTGGCTAGGGTCGGGGGATGCGTCCTGCCGGCGACTCCGTGCCCGCGCCCGGGCCAGACCCGGAGGCGGTGCCGACGGCCTCGGCGTCGCCGTACGTCGAGGGCGTCCACCTGCAGCGCACCGACGAGAACGTCCGCGAGATCGCCGCGCTGGCCGCGGTGCTGGGCGAGCCGGCGGGGCTCGACGGGGTGCTCGGCGACCTGAAGTACGCCGTACGCCCGGCGCGGGTCGTGCCGCGCCTGCTGGGGCGCGCGGTGCGCGAGGCGTACCGCTGGGACGCCCACGACGAGCGGGACGAGCTCTGGTACCCCCAGGGCGTCTCGACCAGCGCGGACGCTTCGGACACCGAGGACATCAGCGGTCGCAAGGTGCTGGTGACGACGTGGTACTCGACGGGCAAGGACGGCATCAAGCGCGGGTCACGGGTCACGTTCGTCGACCTCGACTCCGGCACGTACCGCCACGTCCTGCTCGTCTCGCCCGTCTTCGACAAGCACGGCCACCTGACGTTGAAGCCGATGAACATCCACGCCGGCGGCATCGTGTGGGCCGGCCCCTACCTGCACATCGCCGCCACCAGCCGCGGCTTCGTGACGGCGCGGGTCGACGACATCATGCGCGTCCCGGGCGACGACGAGCACCCCGACCGGTTCGGCCTCGAAGGCTCGACGCTCCACTCCTTCGGGCACCGCTACGTCCTGCCGGTCAGGTTCACCTACCGGGCCTACACGGACGAGGGGCACGAGAAGCTCCGCTACTCCTTCCTGTCGCTGGACCGCCGCTCCGACCCGCCGGCCCTGATCGCCGGTGAGTACGCCCTCCGGCGCGACGCCACCACGCGGCTGGCCCGCTACCCCCTGGACCCGCAGACCTGGCAGCTCGCGGTCGGTGACGACGGCTTCTCGCGGCCGTTGGCGGTCGACGAGGGCGGCGTGCGGCAGATGCAGGGCGCGGTGATCGCCGGCGGGCGCTACCACGTCACCGTCTCGCACGGGCCGTGGATGCCGGGCGCGGTGTGGTCCGGGCAGCCCGGCTCGATGCGGGAGCGCCGCTGGGCGCTTCCCATGGGCCCGGAGGACCTCAGCTACTGGCCGTCGACCGATCAGCTCTGGTCGCTCACCGAGCACCCGCGGCGGCGGTGGATCGTGGCGATGGACCGCTCGTTCTTCGACTGAGATCCCGCGCGACACGCCCGGGATGCGCGTTGAGTCTCCCAGCGACTCAACGCCCAGTCAGGCGCGCGGCTGCAGCGCCAGCTGGCGGCTCTGCGCCACCAGCCGGCCGGCCGAGTCCCAGACCTCGCAGTCCTCCTCGAACATCCCGCCGGCGACGTTGCGCGTGCGGTGGGAGACCTTGAGCCAGCCCGGCGCCGGGACCGCGCGGACGTGGACGGTGAGCTCCAGCGTGGGCGCCCAACCGGGGCGGCCGAGGTCGAAGGTGACCGGCGGCAGGGCGTCGCACACCATCAGCAGGCCGACCGGGTCGACGTCGTGGCCGTCGGCCAGCCTGAACCACGCCTGGATGTGGCCGCGGCAGCTCGGCGCGCCCATCGCCCAGCCCACGCAGGCCGGGTCGAAGCGGATGTCGAAGCGCTCCATCAGCGGCGCCATGCGCCGCACCTCCTCCGGCGCCATCGAGCCGGGGACGCACTCGTCGATCGGTGGCAGCACCGGCTCCTCGGCGGTGGTCCCGACGTCCTGGGGCATGGCCCCGAGGTCGCCGTACGTCGCCAGTGCGGTGATGCGGGTGGCACCCTCCTGGCCGAGCTCGGCGGCGACGGTCGCGACGCTTCCACCCTCGCGCAGCACCCGCGTGGTGACCTGAGCCGGACCGGGCGTGGCGGCCGAGAGGTAGTACGCGCTGACCGCCAGCGGGTCGGGCTTGGCCGGAACCGTCTCGGCGACCGCCTTGCCGACGAGGCCCAGGAGGTAGCCGCCGTTGACGCCGCCGCCGACCACCCAGCCGGCATCGAGGTCAGCCCCGAAGAGCCCCTCGCCCGACGCGGTCAGGGTGGTGTGCGTGTCCCACTCGGAAACCATGACCCGAGCCTAGGACCGGACCGCCTCAGCGTGCCCGGAGCCAGCCGGTGACCTCCGGCACACCGCCGACCCAGCCCAGCGTGGCGGCGTACAGCGACCGGCGGCCACGCGACCGCGGCTTCTGGTCCCACTTCCCGGTTCCGGCGCAGGGCAGCGCCGTCCCGCGACAGGTCCAGCCGTGCAGGAAGACCAGCGTCCGGCCGCCTCGACCCTCCACGATGTCGGCGCCGCCGGGCCCGCACAGGCCGGTGGTCTCCGCGTCGAGCAGCAGCCCGGTCTGCGCGGCCGTCCAGTCGAGCAGGCTCGGCGAGACCAGCCACCGGGTGCGGTAGGTGCAGCGGGTCCAGTCGCCCTCGGAGGCGAGCAGCACGTAGCCCGACGACCGTCGGGTCAGGACCGGGTTCTCGACCACGTCCGCGGACCGCAGCAGCTCGACGCTCGTCGCGCCGCGGCGCACCGCCTGCCCGTCGCGGGTGAGCGGCACGAGCGCGGATGGTCGAGGGGATCCGGTCGGTCTTGTAGAGCAGGTACGACGACCCGTCGGCGTCGCGGAACCACGACGGGTCGATCACCCCGGCCCGCGGCAGCGTCGGGTCGCGGGGCAGCAGCGGGTCCTGCGCGGTGGGGGTCGCGGCGTAGGACGGGCAGACCAGCGGGGCGTGTCCCACCGGGCGGAACGGGCCGCGTGGGGACGCGGATCGTGCGACCCCGATGCACCGGCCGTGCTCCCCCATCCCGCGCACCGGGGTGGCGTAGTAGAGCAGCCACCGGCCACCCGCACGAGCCACGTCGACGGCCCACACACCGCCCTCGCGCGACCACGCCGGGCGGTGCGTCAGGAGGCTGGGTCCGCGCTGCCACGGGCCGTCCGCGCTGCGGGACCAGGCGTGCGGCACCCGGTCACCCGTGGCGTAGGCGACCAACCCGGCCGGGGTCGCGACGACGGCGGGGTCCGGGAAGTCGAGGTTCAGCACCGGGCGCGGGACCCACTCCTCGGCCTGGGCAGGTGCGGCGTACGCCAGCAGCGGCAGGAGCAGCAGCACGAGCAGGCGTACTGCTCCCCGGGTCGGCACCGGGGGACGGTATCCCGGTTGAGCCGGCTAGGGGCGGAGCGTGGCCGGGAGCGTCTCGAAGCCGCGCAGGATGCGGGTCTGCCGGCGCCGCGCCCCGGGGTCGAGCCGCAGCCCGGGGAACCGCTCCCAGATGGCGCGCAGGCCCACCTCGCCCTCCATCCGCGCGAGCTGGGCGCCGAGGCAGTGGTGCCGCCCGGCCGAGAACGCGATGTGGTCACGCGCGTTGGCGCGACCGACGTCGAAGCGCAGCGGGTCGGGGAAGACCTCGGGGTCGCGGTTGGCGCCGCCGATGATCGCGGTCACCATCGACCCGGCGCGCACCCGCTGTCCGGCGAGCTCGGTGTCACGGGCGGCCATCCGGCCGGTGAGCAGCACCGGCGGGTCGAGGCGCAGCACCTCCTCGACCACGTTGGGCCACAGCGACGGGTCGGCGTCGACGCGGGCGCGCTCGCCGGGGTGGTCGTGGAGGAGCGCGATGCCGTTGCCCAGGAGGTTGACCGTCGTCTCGAAGCCGGCCGCGAGGACGAGCCCGGCCGTGGCCTTGAGCTCGGACTCGCTCAGGCCGTGGCCCTCGTCGCGCACGGCGACGAGCTCGCTGAGGAGGTTGTCGCCGGGCTCGCGACGCAGGTTGTCGAGGTGGGTGCCGAGCCACCCGTCGAACTGCGCGAGCGCCCGCGACACCGCCCGGTAGCGGCGGAAGCCCAGCCCGAGGTCGAGGCTCGGTGCGGCCGCCGACCCGAAGTGGAGCACGCGCTCGCGCTCCTCCTCGGGCACGCCGAGGATCTCGGCGATGACCGTCACCGGCAGCTGGGCGCAGTAGGCCTCGACGAGGTCGACGGTGCTGCCGGCCCGCGGCTCGAGGGCGTCGAGCAGGTCGCTCGCGATCTCCTCGGTGCGGGCGCGCAGCCGCTCCACCGCGCGCATGGTGAAGACGCGGGTGACGAGCCTGCGGTATCGCGTGTGGTCGGGCGGCTCGGTGACGAGCAGCGACGGCGGCTCGACCGGGTGCAGCGTGTCGGGCGCCGCCCAGCGGGCGATCCTGCCCAGCGGGCCGTCGCTGGTGGGCAGTCCGGTGCGGAAGTCGTCGCTGGTGAGGAGCTGGCGTACGGCGGCGTGGCTGGTGGCGACGTGGCCGATGCGCGAGCGGTAGAGCGGGCCCCTCGACCGGATCTCCTCGATCAGGTCGAAGACCTCGTCGGTGCCGAGCGCCCCGACCCGGATCAGGCGTGCCTGCAGGTCGCCCTGGCCGGCGGCCCGACGGAGGAACAGGGTCGGCAGTCCGTGGGCCACGCCCCAGTGGACGCCCGAGCGGACCTCGCGGGTGACCGGGCGCACAGCGGTCGTGGTCATGCGGCCGAGACTAGCGCCGCCCTCTCTAGGCTTCCCGCCATGTGGCTCGTGGTCGACCTCCTGCTCGTCGGTGTCTTCGCGGTCATCGGCCGCCTCAGCCACTACGGCACCCTGACGCCGGGCGGCTGGTGGTCGACGGCGTGGCCCTTCCTCGCCGGCACCCTGGTGGCGTACGCCGCGCTGGCGGTCCTGCGGCGGCCGCCCGCGGCGATCGGCTCCGGCGTCGTCGTGTGGCTCGGCGCGCTCGTCGTCGGCATGGTGCTGCGCCAGGCCAGCGGGCAGGGCACGGCCACGCCGTTCGTGGTCGTCGCCACCCTCGTCCTCGGCGCACTGCTCGTGCTGCCTAGAGTCGGTGCACGTGCCCGACGCTGATCCCCGCCCTCGCAGCGTCAACGTCCCGTTCTGGTTGCTCGTCACCGCCGTCGTCCTCGTCTCGATCAACCTGCGACCCGGTGCGTCCTCCCCGGGGCCGGTGCTGGAGGAGGTGCGGCAGGGGCTCGGCATGAGCGCGGGAGTCGCCGGCGTGCTGACCGGGCTGCCGGGGCTCTGCTTCGGGCTGTTCGGGGCCCTCGCCGTCGGCTTCGCCCGCAAGGTCGGGATGACCGCCGGCATCGCGATCGGCCTGCTCGCCGCCGCTACCGGGTTGCTGCTGCGCGTCACCACCGGCAGCGTCCCGGTGTTCCTGCTCTTCACCGTCGTCGCGCTGGCCGGCATGGCCGTCGGCAACGTCCTGGTCCCGGCGTGGATCAAGGCCCACGGGCACACGGTCGTGTTGATGACCGTCTACGGCACGGGGCTCGTGGTGGGCGGCACACTCGGTCCGCTGCTGACGGCGCCGGTCACCGAGGCGAGCGGGTCGTGGGAGACGGGCCTCGGCATGTGGGCGCTGCTCGTCGTGGTGGCCCTGCCGCTGTGGGGGTGGCTGGCACTGCGCGAGCGACGGTCCCCGACCGAGCACGACGTCAGCGGCGAGCCCCCGCCCAGTGGCCGGATGGTGCACTCCCCCACCGCCGTCGCGCTCACCGTGCTCTTCGGCGTGCAGTCGATGCACGCCTACGTCCAGTTCGGCTGGCTGCCCCA
This sequence comes from uncultured Actinomycetota bacterium, assembly GCA_963740115.1. Classification (GTDB taxonomy): domain Bacteria; phylum Actinomycetota; class Actinomycetes; order Propionibacteriales; family Nocardioidaceae; genus Nocardioides. The sequence goes on from CAVUCQ010000003.1 coordinate 627,831, forward strand.
GATCTTCCGCGACGCAGGCCTCTCGGCGTCGTCGGCCGGCGCCCTCCAGGCCCTGCTGTCCAGCGTCGGCGTCCTGGGCGCGCTGGCGATGCCGACGGTGATCGCTCGCAGGCCGCGGCCTGCGGCCGTTGATGGTCTCCTTCGGCGTCATGGTCGCCCTGGGCTATGCCGGCCTGCTCGTGGCGCCGGCCACCGTCCCGTGGCTCTGGGCACTGATGCTCGGGCTCTCCGGCCTGGCGTTCCCGACCGCGATCGCCCTCATCACCGCTCGCACCCGGCACCCGTCGGTGACGGCCCAGCTCTCCGGCTTCGTGCAGCCGATCGGCTACGCCCTCGCGGCGATCGGACCGTTCGTCGTGGGACTGATCCACGAGGCCACCGGCGGCTGGTCGCTGGTCCTCGTGCTGCTCGCGCTCACCTCGGTGCCGTTGACGCTGGCCGGGCTGCGCGTCGCCGGCCCGACGTACGTCGACGACGAGATCTGACCCCGTCCGACCGCTCTGTCAGGATCTGCCCGTGAAGACGTGGGTGGTGGTCGTCGGCGGCACCAACATGGACGTGGTCGCGCGGACCTCCGCGCCGCTCGTGCGCGCGACCAGCAACCCGGGACACACGCGGATCTCCCCCGGCGGGGTCGGGCGCAACATCGCCGCGTGCCTCGGCCTGCTCGGCGCTCCGGTGCGGCTGGTGTCCGCCGTGGGCGACGACGCCTTCGGTGCCGAGGCGTTGCGGGTGACGGCCGAGTGCGGTGCGGACGTCGGCTCCGTACGCCGCGTGCCGGGCGCGACCGGCACCTACACCGCCGTCCTCGACGACCGCGGCGAGCTCGTCGCGGCGGTGTCCGACATGGCGACCGTCGACGCCCTCGAGCTCGAGACCCTGCACCTGACCGATGCCGGGCTCGTCGTCCTCGACGGCAACCTGGCCCTCCCCCAGGCAGCTCGGGTGGTCGCAGCCGCCGCGGCCGCCGGAGTCCCGCTGGCGTTCGAGCCGGTGTCCGTCGCGAAGGCGGCCCGGCTGGCCGCCCTGGTCCGCGACCTGCTCCTGGTCACTCCGAACACCGACGAGCTCGCCGCCCTCACCGGACGCCCGCTCGGTGACTGGCGCTCGTCGGTCGCCGAGCTCCACGACCGGGGTGTCGAGCACGTCTGGCTCCGGACGGGCGCCGAGGGGTCGTGGATGTGCACCCGCGGGCAGGAGCCCGTGCACCTGGCGGCGGAGCCCGCCACCGTCGTCGACGTCACGGGCGCGGGTGACGCGATGCTCGCCGCCTGGATCGCGGCCTGGCTGGACGGGGCCGACGCCGTCGAGGCCGCGCGGCAGGGACACCGGGCAGCCGCAGTGACCATCGAGAGCCCCCACACCGTCCGCCCCGACCTGGCGGCGGCCATCGAGAAGCACACGTCCGAGAAGGGGTCCTGAATGCTCACCGTCACCGACGAGGTCCGCGACGCGCTGGCGGCCGGGCGGCCGGTCGTCGCGCTGGAGAGCACGATCATCAGCCACGGCATGCCCTACCCTCAGAACGTCGAGATGGCCCGCACCGTCGAGGGCATCGTGCGCGACCACGGCGCCGTGCCGGCGACGATCGCCGTCCTGCACGGCCGCCCGACCATCGGCCTGTCGGCCGACGACCTCGAGCTGCTCGCCTCGGACGAGTCGGTCATCAAGGTGTCCATCCGCGACCTCCCCTACGTCGTCTCGCGCGGCCTCCACGGCGCGACGACCGTCGCCTCGACGATGCGGCTGGCGGCGCTGGCCGGCATCGGCGTGTTCGTCACCGGTGGTCTCGGCGGCGTGCACCGCGGCGCGGAGACGTCGTACGACGTGTCGGCGGACCTCACCGAGCTCTCGACCACGTCGGTGGCGGTGGTCTGCGCCGGCGTGAAGAGCATCCTCGACATCGGCCTGACCCTGGAGAAGCTGGAGACGCTCGGGGTGCCGGTGCTGGGCTACGGCACGGACGAGTTCCCGTCGTTCTTCTCGCGCTCGTCCGGGTTCGCTGCCCCGATGCGCGTCGACTCCCCCGCCGAGGTGGCCGCACTGATGAAGGCCAAGTGGGACCTGGGTCTCGACGGCGGCGTGGTGGTCGCCAACCCGATCCCGGCCGAGTCGGAGATCCCGGCCGACGAGATCGGCGCGATCATCGACCGGGCCCTGGGCGACATGGACCGGCTCGGCATCCGCGGCAAGGACGCCACGCCCTACCTCCTCGGTCGCATCGTCGAGCTCACCGACGGCACCTCGCTGACCGCCAACATCGCGCTCGTCGAGGACAATGCGCGCCTCGGTGCGGCGATCGCGGTGGAGTACGCCGCCCTATAGCGCCGCGAGCACCTCGCGAGGAGCGGGGTTGCTGTGCGGCCGGCCGGCGATGACCACGGTGGGGACGAGCTCGTCGCCTCCGTTGACGCTCTTCACGTACGCCGACGCGTCGGGGTCGGCCCACACGTCGACCCACACCACGTCGCCGACGCGGCGACCCAGGCGCAGCTGCAGCCGCTTGCAGAACGGGCACCCCTGTCGCCAGTAGACGACCACCCGGCCCTCGGCCGCCGCCTTGGCGCCGTCCGCCGCCGAGACGGAGGCCGGCTTGGCGGGGAACATGCCCACCAGTATGCGTCGCGCCGCTGCGCCCGCGAGTGCTTGGATCGCTGCCATGGCCTCCCGACTGACCGAGATCTCCCTCGACTGCCACGAGCCGCAGGCGCTGGCCGCCTTCTGGTGCGCCGTCCTGGACTGGGTGGTCCTCGACGCGGAGCCCGACCTGGTGGAGATCGGACCGGCGAGGTCCGAGGACAGCGCGCTGCTCGAGGCGGTCCGCTCCGGACCGGTGGCGCCCACGATGTTCTTCGCCGCGGTCGGGGAGGACAAGGTGGTCAAGAACCGCATGCACCTCGACCTCTCGCCCATCGATCGCTCCCACGACGAGGAGGTCGCGCGGTTGCTGGCGCTCGGCGCCTCACCGGCCGACGTCGGGCAGACCGGGGAGGAGTCGTGGACCGTCCTGGCCGACCCGGAGGGCAACGAGTTCTGCGTGCTGCGGAGCCTCGCGCCCGGCCACTTCGCGCTCTGAGCCCGGCGGCGGGGTCAGCCCTCGGCCGCCGCCAGGGGCTCGCCCTCGGCCGCGGACATGAAGTCGCGGAGCACGCGCGCGAAGCGGTCGGGGTCGTCGAGGTGCGGGAAGTGGCCGGCGCCCTCGAACAGCTCGACCTGGCACTCCGGGACGGCCCGCTGCGCACTGAGGGCGTGCCACGCCGGGATCATCCGGTCCTTCGACCCCCACACGATCAGGGTCGGGACCGGCGTCACGTCGGCCAGGTGGTCGTGGGCGCTGATGCTCTGCCCGCCGAAGTCGATCACGGCTCGGGTCGTGGCGAGGAAGGCACGCCGGCTCTCGCGGTCGCCGAGGGAGGTGAACCCGCGCCAGATGGCGCCGATGTCGGCGCCCGGCTTCCAGCCCACCTTCTGCGCGCCCCGCCCCAGCGCCTCGGCCCGCTGGAGGACGGGCGCGGAGGCGATCACCCCCAGCACCTGCTCGGCCAGCGGCAGTGTCGCCGACCGCAGCACCAGGTTGACCTCGCGTCCCAGGCCGCCGCTGGCGACCAGCACGAGGCGGTCCACCCGGTCGGGGAACAGGTAGTAGAACTGCATGGCGATGCCGCCGCCGAGCGAGTGCCCGACGAGCGTGACGCGCTCGATGCCGAGGTGGTCGAGGAGGTCGCGGAGCGTGGCGGCGTGCGCGCTGAGCGAGTAGTCGCCGGTCGGCTTGGCCGAGTCACCGTGGCCGAAGAGGTCGGGGACGATCACCCGGTGGTCGTCGTCGATCCGGTCGACCAGGTGGGACCACTGGCGCTGCGAGCCGAGGATGCCGTGGATGAAGAGCACCACCGGGCCGGTGCCGCTGTCGACGAAGGAGAGCGCGTGGCCGTGGAGCACGACCTCGTGCGGGTCGAGACGCGGCATGGTGGTCATCCTCGAGCGGTCGGGAACTGGTTACCCCACGGTAGCCCGGACCCTCGCCCGTGCGGACACGCTGGGTCGAAGATCACTCCGGTCAGCCGAGTGAGATCTCGCCCTTGCCACCCTCCACGCGCACCGACAGCGGCTGCCCGCCGAGCTCGAGCCGCTCGAGGAGGAGGTCCGGTACGCCGCTGAGGTCCGAGCGGGTGAGCTCGACCCCGGACCCGTCGGCCGACGGCTCGAGCCCGAGCACGGCGCGCACCAGGAGCAGCACCGAGGCCGACGACCAGGCCTGGGGCGAGCACGAGGAGGGGTAGGCCACCGGCGTGGGGACGTCCTCGCGCGCCACGCCGGCGAACAGCTCGGGGGGCGGCCCTCGAAGTGGCGGGTGGCCTCCAGCGCCCCGTCCACCAGCAGGTCGACGGCGTCCCAGCAGCCGTAGCGCGCGGCTCCGGCGATGCACAGGGCGGTGTCGTGGGGCCAGACGGATCCGTTGTGGTAGCTGAGCGGGTCGTAGGCCGCCATCGAGGCCGCCAGGGTGCGCAGGCCCCAGCCGGTCCAGAGGTCGCGGTCGACCAGGCGCTCGACGTACGTGCGGGCCAGGTCCTCCTCTGCGATGCCGGACCACAAAGCGTGGCCGGGGTTGGTCGTCAGCGAGTCGATCGGACGGCCGTCCCGGTCGAGGCCGAGCACGTACCACCCCCGTCGGTCCCAGAAGAGGTCGTTGAAGCGGTCCTTGAGCCGATCGGCTCGATCGTGGAGGTCCGCGGCGTCGTGGCCGATGTCGACCACGCCGGCCAGCTCGGCGGCGCCGCGCAGGGCCTGGTAGGCGTAGCCCTGCACCTCCACGAGCGCGAGCGGGCCGGTGGGCAGGGTGCCATCGGCACGGTTGATGCCGTCCCAGGAGTCCTTCCACCCCTGGTTGGCCAGCCCGCGCGGGTCGCGCCGGAGGTAGTCGATGAACCCGTCGCCGTCCGAGTCGGCCGGACCGACCGTCCAGTCCAGCGCGCGCCCGATGGCCGGAGCGAGGTCGCGCAGCGCGCCCACGTCGAGCGCTCGCCACCGCCACGCCTCCGCAGCCAGGCCCACGAAGAGCGGGGTGGCGTCGACGGTGCCGTAGTAGCGGCTCCGGGAGGCGAACGGCCCACCTCCTCCGTGCCGTCGCAGCTCGTGCAGGATCCGGCCGGGTTGCTCCTCGGACGCCGCGTGGTCCTCCCGACCCTGCAGGTCGGCGAGGCTGGCCAGCACGCCGGCCGCGAGCGAGCCGTCGAACGGCAGCATCATCCATGAGGTCAGCAGCGAGTCGCGACCGAAGAGGGTCATGAACCACGGTGCTCCGGCCGCGACGACCGCACGGTCGGGATGCGCCTGGTCGACGATGCGGAGGGCCGCCAGGTCGGCCAGCGCCTGGTCGACCGCGGCGGGGATCCGTGCGTCCGACGACACCACGGAGGGCACCGAGGCGCGCCAGGCCGCCAGCTCCCGGATCGCCAGCGCACCCGTCGACGGAGGCTCCAGCCGGCCGGGCACGCCCGCCGACACGGGCTGCACCGTGACGGTGACGGTGGTCTCCCCGCCTCCGGCGACGTGCAGGTGCCAGGTCGCGGAGCCACTGTCCGGGTCGGCGTCGTCCGGAGCGGGTTGCATGACGACCACGGTGCTGTCCGGCTCGTCCGCCTCCTGCGGGTGCGGGGACGGCAGCGTCCACGTCCCCGGTGCGGTGCTCACGGCTCGGGCCACCCGCTCGGGAACGACACCGCTCTTGACGTCGAAGACGTGCGCGAAGTCGGCGGCCACCTCCAGCTCGAGCCGTACGACGACCGGCAGCGGGTGCGGGTTGCGCAGCACCAGCTCCTCCACCAGGCCGCCGGAGAGCCAGCGACGGCGGACCACGAGCACCTCGGTGAGCCGGCCACCGGCAGCCTCGTGTCCCGTCTGGTCGCCCGTCACGGGCGTGGCGACGCGCGACGCCACGACCGCCGACACCGGCGTGGGCGTGCTGGCGGCCAACAGCTCGGTGCGGGCGCCGCCGACGACCACCATGCGCAGCCGGCTCAGGTGCCGCAGGTCGTCGTAGACCAGGCCGTGGGTCGGGGACACCATGTCGCCTGTCTCCGCGCTGATCGCGAAGCTGCGGCCGTGCACCGTGACCAGGTCATGGCGTCCGCCCGCAGGGACCGTGTCTGCCGAGAGGTGTAGCTCAGACATCCCCCCACTCTGCCCGACGGTGCCCAGTCGATGCACGTTCCGCATGATCGTGTCGCGGGAGGGGTACCGGCGCTGCGGGAGAACTGTGGGTGGTGCGCGCGCCACCCGAGGAGGGAGCAGCGAATGAGCACGATCTTCGACCTGCCGTGCCCCGGGTGCGGCGAGCAGATGGCGACCACGGCGGAGGGCGACGTCGAGTGCGTCGCCTGCGATCGGCGCTACCACGCCGGGATGGGACACCTGTTCCCCCTGGTCGAGCCGGCATGAGGATCGCGCAGGTCGCGCCGCTCTACGAGGCGGTGCCGCCCGGGGCGTACGGAGGGACGGAGCGGGTCATCGCCACGCTGTGCGACGAGCTGGTCGCCATGGGCCACGAGGTGACGCTCTTCGGGCCCAGGACCTCCGAGACGGCAGCGGTCCTCGAGGAGTTCGGGGATCCCCTGCGCACGCGGCTCAGTGCCGAGCAGCTGGTGAACCTCGCACCACACCTGCACCTGGAGATGCTGGTCGAGCTCTACCGGCGACGCGACGAGTTCGACGTCGTGCACTCGCACCTGGACATCTGGAACATGCCCTTCGCGCGGCTGTTCGAGACCCCCACCGTGCTGACCATGCACGGACGGCTGGACCTCGACTTCCTGCGGGACCTGCTGCCGAGGTACGGCTCCGTGCCGCTGGTCTCCATCAGCGACGACCAGCGCAGGGCCGTGGCGGACCTCGACCTGACCTGGGCCGCGACGGTCTACAACGGGCTCGACTTCACGTCGTACGACGTGCCCCACGACGACGACGGCTACCTGGCCTTCGTGGGACGCATCGCCGAGGAGAAGGGCCCGCTCACCGCCATCGACGTCGCCCGCCGGAGCGGCCTGCCGCTCCGTGTCGCGGCCAAGGTCGACCCGCTCGACGAGGACTACTACGAGCAGGAGGTCGCGCCGAAGATGGGCCCGGACGTCGACTTCGTCGGCGAGATCGAGGAGCACCAGAAGCCCGGGTTCTACGCCGGCGCCCGAGCCACGCTCTTCCCGAGCGACTGGCCCGAGCCCTTCGGCCTGGTGATGATCGAGTCCATGGCCGCCGGCACCCCGGTGATCGCGCTGCGGCGCGGGTCGGTGCCGGAGGTGATCGAGGACGGTGTCACCGGCTTCATCTGCGAGGGCGCGGACGAGATGGTGGAGGCGACGGCCCGGATCGGTGAGATCGATCCCGACGCATGCCGGCGCCAGGCGGAGAAGTTCTCGGCCAGAGCGATGAGCCGCGGCTACGTGGACGTCTACGAACGCCTCGTGGCCGTCCCGCCCGCGAGCGACCTGCTGTCCGTCCCCCGTCAGACGTTGACGGGCGACGTGCTCGGGGAGCTCGATCGCTCGTCGTCGCTCACCGACAACCGACTCTGACGCCGCGCCCCCACGGCATCCGCCCGCTCCGCCACACGTGGCGCTAGCCGGGTGCCCTCCGCCACTCGGCCCACGGGATCGGGGCAGCCCCGTGGGTCGCCTGGGCGACGATCTCGTGGGTCATCCAGGCCCGGAGCTCCTGCACCTCAGGGGGCGAGGCGAGCGTGAGGAGTCGCCCGTCCCCGCACAGCTCGTCGGCACGAGCAACGGCCTGCTCCAGCTGCACGATCAGGCCACTGAACTCGCGAGGCATGGCCATGTCCACGTCCACCACCTCCTTGCCCTCGTCGCGGGCACGCTCCGCCGCCCTGCGGCCCGTCAGCCGGGCATGGGTGGGTGAGACCAGGAGGCCACTGATCTCCTCCGCGAGCGCGGCTGACTCGGCACTGCTCTGCCCCACCGACAACAGCTGGAGCTCCCGCACCAGCTCATCGAGGTGACGGTCCTGCTGCAGGCTGAGCCCGACGGGGCACTGGGCGAGCCGGACCGTGACCCAGCCCGGCGGCAGGTGCTCCGTCACCGGTGCGATCTCGGTCGATGCGGCGCGGTGCGGCTCCTGCGCCGAGGGGGAGATGTCGTCCGGATCGACCAGCTCCGCCCACACCTGCTTGCCGCGGGCGGTCTCGTCGACGCCCCAGCGCCCCGCCACCATTCCCACGATGGCGAGGCCACGCCCGGTCGCGTCCAGCTCGCTCCAGGAGACGTCGACCTCGGGCGATGGCGTCCGGGCCTGCACGACGTCCGGGCCCAACGGACCGTCGTCCTCGACGCAGACCCACACACCGGTCGTCCCGCGTTCCAGCGTGACGTACATGAACTCGGCCCCGGCATGCAGCGCGGCGTTGCTGGTCAGCTCGCTGGTGACGAGCTCGGCGGCGTCCGCGAAACGCGCTTCTCCCCACGCGCTGAGGCCGTCCACGACGAAGCGGCGTGCGCCCGCCACACTGGCCGCGTCGGCGGCCAGGCGCACGTGCAACCTGCCCGGTGCACCGCCCATGGTCACGAAGGCTAGCGCCACCCCTGGGTCGCGTGGCGAGGAACGTCGCGCAATTCGGCTTGACCTTGACGCAACGTCAACCATGGACGCTTGGGTCACCCCGCATCGGGGCTGACACCGAGGAGCTGGACACGCATGGCGACGTGGCGAGACGAGAAGAAGCGGCACCAGCAGGACGCCGATCCGGCCATCCGCGTACGCGGCCTGGAGAAGTCCTTCAAGGACGTCGACGTCCTGCGCGGCGTCGACCTCGACGTCGCCCGCGGGAGCATCCTCGCCCTGCTGGGCTCGAACGGCGCCGGGAAGACCACCGCGGTGAAGATCCTCGCCACGCTGACCAGGGCGGACTCGGGGACGGTCACCGTCAACGGGTTCGACCTGGCCACCCAGCCCGAGAAGGTGAGGGAGTCGATCAGCCTCACCGGGCAGTTCGCCGCCGTGGACGAGGTCCTCAGCGGCCGCGAGAACCTCGCACTGATGGCCCGGCTGCGACACCTCCCCGACCCGGGGACGGTGGCCGATGACATGCTGACCCGCTTCTCCCTCACCGAGGCGGGCGACCGGAAGGCGGGCAGCTACTCCGGTGGCATGCGACGCCGTCTCGACATCGCGATGAGCCTGGTCGGCGACCCGCCGATCATCTTCCTCGACGAGCCGACGACCGGCCTGGACCCGCAGGCGCGGCTCGAGGTGTGGGCCACCGTCAGGAAGCTCGCCGCCAGGGGCACCACGGTCCTGCTCACCACCCAGTACCTCGACGAGGCCGAGCACGTCGCCGACCGCATCGCGATCCTCCATCAGGGTCGCATCATCGTCGACGGCACGCTCGCGGAGCTGAAGGCCCTGCTCCCGCCCGCTCGCGTCGAGTACGTCGAGAAGCAGCCGAGCCTCGAGGACGTCTTCCTCGCCCTCGTCGGCGACCCACACCCGGCCGGCGACGCCGCCGAAGAGAACCAGAGGAGAAGGTCATGACCACCACGCACTTCCTCGGCGACACCGCCGCCCTGACCGGCCGCTCCCTGCGCCACGTCGCCCGGAGCCCCGACACCATCATCACCACCGCGATCACGCCGATCGCGATGATGCTGCTGTTCGTCTACGTGTTCGGCGGCGCCATCCAGACCGGGACGGAGGACTACATCGACTACATGCTGCCCGGGATCCTGCTCATCACGATCGGCTCGGGCATCGCCTACACCGCCTACCGGCTCTTCCTCGACATGGACGGTGGCATCTTCGAGCGGTTCCAGTCCATGCCGATCGCGCGCTCGTCGGTGCTGTGGGCGCACGTGCTGACCTCGCTGGCGGCCAACGTGGTCTCGCTGGTCCTGGTGGTGCTCGTCGCCGTGCTCATGGGGTTCCGCTCGGGGGCCGGCGTGCTGGCCTGGCTCGCGGTCGCCGGCATCCTGGTCCTCTTCACCCTGGCGCTGACCTGGCTGGCCGTGATCCCCGGGCTGACCGCCAGCTCGGTCGAGGGGGCGAGTGCGTTCTCCTACCCGCTGATCTTCCTGCCGTTCCTCAGCTCCGCGTTCGTCCCGACGGAGACCATGCCCGGGCCCGTGCGTGCGTTCGCGGAGCACCAGCCCGTCACCTCGATCGTCGACGCGATCCGCGGGCTGTTCATCGACCAGCCGGTCGGGAACGACCTCTGGGTCGCCCTCGCCTGGTGCCTGGGCCTCCTGGTCGTGGCCTACGCCGGCGCGATGGCCGTCTACCGCACCAAGATCGCATGACCGTCCGGCGCCGGGGCGGCAGGATGTGACCGTGCTGACCATCGGGCAGCTGGCGTCGTACGCCGGCGTGACGATCCGTGCCGTGAGGCACTACCACCACGTGGGACTCCTGCCGGAGCCGGCCCGGGACGCGTCCGGCTACCGCAGCTACGACGCCGCGGCCGTGGTCCGGCTGATCAAGATCCGCACGCTCGCGGAGGCCGGCGTACCACTCGCCCGCGTGGACACGCTCCTCGACGCCGACCCCGAGACCTTCGCCGAGGCGACGCGCGTCATCGACGGCGAGCTGCGGCGCCAGGTGCGGGAGCTGCAGGCGCACCGGCGGCGGATCGCCCAGCTCGCGAGCGGCGACTCGTTGGCGGTGCCGCAGGAGGTGAGCGACTACCTCGAGCTGGTGCGCGCCGCTGGAGCGCCCGAGGCGATGATCGAGGCCGAGCGGGACGCGTGGATCCTGGTGGCAGCCCGGTGGCCGGACCAGATCCCGGCCTTCATGGTCGACAAGACCGCCCAGCTGGAGGACCCGAAGCTGATCCGCCTCTACCAGCTGATCGGCCGCCTGCTCGAGACCGACGGTGACGCGCAGGCGCGGGTGGTCGAGGAGATGGCCGACCTGATGGTGAGCATGTTCGAGCAGGCTGCAGCCGACGGCTACCTCGCCGCGGACGACCAGATGGACGACCCTGCCTTCGTCGGTCTCCTCGACTCGTTGGCCGGGGGGTCGCATCCCATGGTTCCCCGGCTTCGGCAGCTCATCGCCGAGCGCGGCTGGTCGGGCTGGACCCGCATCGAGCGCGCGTGACGTCCGTGCCCACGGCCCGACCGGCCGTGGCTTGACGCGCCGCTGGACCGCATCGTCCCGGAGCGGAGGGTCCGGGGCCCCTACATTGCTGGTATGGCCGACATTCTCCTGGGCATCCTCGCGATCGTCGCCGGGTGCGCCATGCTCGTTGCAGGGCAGTTCGTGCTGCGATTCGTGATCCCGATCTGGGGCTTCTTCGCCGGCTTCGCCTTCGGCGCCGGCCTCGTCGCAGAGCTTGCCGATGAACGCTTCCTGGGCACCGTGCTCGGCTGGGTGCTCGGCCTGGTCTTCGCGCTGATCTTCGCGGTCCTGGCGTACCTCTACTACTACGTCGCCATCGTCCTGGCGATGGGCGCGGCCGGCTTCGCGATCGGCTCTGGGCTCATCGTCGCCCTGGGGATCTCCTGGAACTGGGTCGCCGTCCTCGTCGGGCTGGCTGTCGGCCTGGTCGTCGGCGTCGTGTCGGTGGTCACGGACGTGCCGATGTTGGTGCTCATCCTGATCGGCTCCGTCGCCGGCGCCGTCGCCGTGACCGGGGGCCTCATGCTGCTGGTGGGCTCGCTCGACTCCGCCGACTTCACCAGGGGCGACTTCACCGACAGCGTGTCGAGCACGTTCGGCTGGTCCCTGCTCCTGCTGGTGCTTGCGATCGGCGGCATCGCCATCCAGGTCATGCAGCGGGCCGTCCTGCGACGGAGCATCCACGAGGCGTGGTACGTCGAGGCCTGACAGCCGAAGTCACGTCGTCAGCGGCAGCTGAACGCTAGTCTTGCGGTCATGTCCGGTCACCGGGTGGAGACGTCGAGGGTTGTTGCCGTCGAGCCCGCCGTGGCCTTCGATCGGTTGATGGGCGCTCGGCTGACGGAGGTGTTCACCCGGCGCTACGCCGCCTTCCCGGCGGTGAAGGACGTCACCGACGAGCCGGACGACTGGGGCATCGTGGGCCAGACGCGCACGATCGTGCTCGCCGACGGCGCGTGCCTGCGAGAGACCCTGACCTCCGTCGACCGGCCCGAGGGCTTCTCCTACGTCCTCGACGAGATCGAGGGGCCGCTCCGGCACTTCGTGCACACCATCGATGGAGCGTGGACCATCGCGGCGGAGGGTTCCGGCGCTCGCATCGGCTGGGCCTGGACCTTCTACCCGAGGGCGTCGCCGGCTCGCCTGACCACGAGCGTCATCGCTCGTATGTGGAAGGGATACGCCGACCGCGCTCTCATCGAGCTCGAGACCATCCTGGTCCACGACTGACGCGCTGTCGTGCGGGTCGGCTCGCTCGGTCTGTCACAAACGGGTGCTCACCGGCGTCTTGATGTCGTACCGACCACCCCAGGAGGACGACATGACCGGAACGACCCGTATCCCCGCCGCCGAGATCTCCGGCATCAAGGGCTCGCTGATCAAGCGCTTCGCCAGGAAGACCCTCGGCCAGGTGCCGAGCTCGATCGGTGTCTACTGGCACAACCCGAAGGTCCTGATGGACATGGCCGCCGCCGGCGGCAAGGTCAAGAAGTGGGACACCTGCGACGAGCAGCTCAAGTCGTTCGCGCACATGGCGGTCGCCTCGATGGTCGGCTGCAGCTGGTGCCTGGACTTCAACTACTTCGAGGCACACAACAAGGACCTCGACATGACCAAGGCCCGAGAGATCCCTCGCTGGCGCGAGTCGGACGTCTTCACGTCGCTGGAGCGTGAGGTGCTCGCCTATGCGGAGGCCATGACCGAGACCGAGCCGACCGTGACCGACGCGATGGTCACCTCGCTCCGGACGCAGCTCGGCGATCCCGCGTTGGTCGAGCTCACAGCGGTGATCGCGTTCGCGAACTTCACGACCCGCCCGAACGTCGCGCTCGGGATCGAGTCCGACGGCTTCGCTGCGGCGTGCGGCCTCAAGCCGCTCGCCCAGCGCGCCGCCGTACGGTCGTGACCGTGTCCGAGGACCCGTTCGTCACCCACCGCGGCCTGCTCTTCACCGTCGCCTACGAGATGCTCGGATCGGCCTCCGAGGCCGAGGACGTCGTCCAGGAGACCTGGATCCGCTGGGACGCCATCGGCCCGGGCGCCCGTTCCGAGGCCAGGGACCCGCGGGCGTTCCTGGTCCGGATGGTCACGCGCAAGGCGCTCGACCGGCTGCGGGCCAACGCGCGACGGCGTGAGGAGTACGTCGGCGAGTGGCTGCCCGAGCCACTGCTGACGGCACCGGACGTCGCAGAGGATGTCGAGCTGGCGGAGAGTGTCTCGTTCGCGATGCTCACGGTGCTCGAGACGCTGACTCCCACCGAGCGCGCCGTCTTCGTGCTTCGCGAGGTGTTCGACATGCCGTACGGCGAGATCGCGGGCGCGGTCGACAAGTCCGCGGCGGCCGTGCGTCAGATCGGGCACCGGGCTCGGGAGCACGTCGCGGCCAGGCGACCTCGGATGGAGGTGAGCCGCAGCGAGCAGCAGCAGGTGGTCGAACGCTTCCTCGCGGCGGTGGCCGGCGGCGACCTGCAGGGCTTGCTCGACGCTCTCGCCCCCGATGTGGTTCTCGTGGCGGACGGCGGCGGGATCGCTCAGGCGATCGCCCATCCCGTCAGGGGCGCGAAGAAGGTGGCGAACCTGCTGCGCACGTTCCCGAAGTTCGGTGCGGGCGCAACCGTCCTGCCGATCATGCTCAACGGAGCGCCCGGCGCCAGGATCGTCGGACTCGAGGACGGTCACGACACCGCGATCATGTTCGTCGTCGACGATCGACGGATCACCCGCATCTACGCCGTCCGCAATCCCATGAAGCTCAGCAGGATCGACGTCGAGGCGACGCTCAGTCTCTAGCTGAGCCCCCAACCCGTCGTACGCTGACGACCATGACCGTCCGGATGAGCGGTGTGCGGCAGCAGAGCGTGTGGGCGAGCCTCGTCAGTGATGACGCCGCGGCACTTCGCGATTGGCTGCGCCTGCTCGGCTTCACCGAAGACCTGCTGATCCCCGGCGAGCGTGTGGATGCGATCCACCACTGCCAGCTCGACTGGCCCGAGGGCGGGCGGATCCTCCTCTCGAGCACAGGTGAGCGATCCACCCCGTGTCGCCCCGGGACGGCTTCGTTGCACGTGGTGACCGCCGATCCGGACGCGGTGCTGGCTCGCGCGATCGCGTTGGAGGCGAGGCTCGTGCACGAGATCGTCGACCAGACCGACTATCCCTCGCGCGACTTCACGGTGGCTGACCCCGACGGCAACCACTGGACCTTCGCGACGTTCGCGGGCTAGGCGTCCTCCCAGGTCCACGCCAGGACACCGGGCGGCGTCGGCCTCATGAAGGGCGCGTGCCATCAGCCGTCAGGGGTACTGGGGAACCTCGATCGACGGGAGGGGACCATGGCCACGTCCACCCACACCACTCAGCACGCCGGCCGCCTGCTGTCGGCACGCCGGGCGCTCGTCAGCCTGGCGGCGGGGCTCATCGCTGGTGCCGCCGTCGGTCTCCTGGCGACCCCTGAGCTGCTGCCGCTGGTCAGCTGGACCGTGACCGTCGCCGTCCTCCTCGTCTGGGTGTGGCGACGGAGCTGGCCGCAGGACGCCGAGGGGACAGAACGTCTCGCAGAGGAGGAGCGCACGACGAGGTCGACAGACATCTGGTTGCTGGCCGCCGCCGTCGCCAGCCTGGGCATCGTCGCGGTGGCCCTCGTGCAGTCGGGCAGTCAGCGCGGCGCCACAGCCGTCGCGTCCGTGCTGTTGAGCGTCCTCAGTGTCGCCTTGTCGTGGGCACTGGTGAACACCGTCTACGCCTTCAAGTACGCCCGCATGTACTACCTCGACGAGCCGGACACACGTGGAATCGACTTCAAGCAGGACGATGACCCCACCTACAGCGACTTCGCCTACATGGCGTTCACCGTCGGCATGTCGTTCGCCACCTCCGAGACCGAGCCGACGTCCACGCCCGTCCGTCGGATCGTGCTGGGGCACGCCCTGCTCTCCTACGCGTTCGGCACCGGCGTGCTGGCCGTGTCGATCAACCTCATCACCAACCTGAGCCAGTGAGCGGACGCCGCCGCGACAGACCCGCCCAGGCTGGGGTGGATGGCAGGCAACGTGCTCTGGATCATCACCGACGACCAGATGCGGTGGACGCTGAGCAGGATGCCGGAGACGCGGAAGCACGGCCCATCACGACGAGGACCTTGCCGCGCGCGTGCTCGGTCTCGACGTACCTCATCGCTGCGGCGCCGTCGTGAAGGCCGAACACTCGGTCGATGACGGGGACGAGCGCGCCGCGACGCGCGAGACCAGCGAGCGTCTCGAGGCTGGCGGTCGTAGGTCGTGCCTGAGGGACTGCGATCCGGGGTCCCGGCGTGCGAGCGAGCAGCTGTGCACGGACGAGCATTCCGATGGGCCCGATGTTGCGACCCGTGCCCGGCGCTCCGCCACCGGAGAGCACGAGCGTGCCGGTCGGGTGCAGCAGGTGGCGCAGCGCCCGGATCGGCCGGTTGCCGACGAGGTCCACGACCAGGTCGTAGCGCTCGGGTGTCACGCAGAAGTCCTCGATCGCGTAGTCGATGACTGCGTGCGCGCCCATGAGCCTGGCCTGGTCGGCGTTGCGGGCGCTGCACACAGCGGTGACGTGCAGTCCCATGTCGTGGGCAAGCTGCACGGCGAAGGTGCCCACTCCACCGGACGCTCCGTTGATCAGCAGCCGGTCACCGCGCCGCGGCTGCCCGGCCGCCAGGCACATGAGCGCGGTGGTTCCCGCCAGTGGCAGCGCCGCTGCTTCCTCAGAGCTCACGCCATGCGGCACCGCGGCAACGGCGTCCTGTGCGGCGACGAGGTACTCGGCCCACGCCGCCTCCGCCTCGCCGAAGATGCGATCACCCGTGCGCCATCGGGTGACGCCGGCTCCGACGGCGACGACCGTGCCTGCGAAGTCAGTGCCGCGGATCGGCACGGTGGGTGAGGTGCGCGCGAAGACGCTGCGGTCGAGCAGGCGAGCCACCCGCGGTTCGCCGCGCATGACGTGCCAGTCACGTGCGTTGACCGAGGACGCCTCCACGCGGACCAGTACCTGACCCTGCTGGGGAACGGGTCGCGGAGCCGCCGTCACACGGAGTACGTCGGGGCTGCCGTAGCGGTCCTGCACAAGGCTCAGCATGGTTCGGTCGGTCGGGGGGATCATCGTCCTGGGGTCACCAGTTGCGTCGAGCGAGGTCATGTCACTTCACCTCCGACCGGACGAGGGTCCACATCCCGACGACGAGCGGGCAGGACGAGCCACAGGCCGCTGGTGGCGGCCAGCTGCGACCACTGCTCCGAGTCGAACGATCCCCGCAGCAGCGCGGTCAGCTGGTAGTCGAGGTCGACCCACGGCTGCACGTCGTGGAACCAGTCCTGGGTCATGGCGAGGAGCCCCAGGAGCGGCGGGATCACGAACGAGAAGACGAAGAACGCCACGATCGCGCCGGCCGAGTTGCGGATCACGGTTCCGCAGACGAGGCCCATGGCCAGGGACAACGCGAGGGACAGGCCGACGTAGGGCACTGCCGCGAGCGACTGGTCCCAGACCGTCTCGTTGCCCGAGACCCACGACCCCACCACGTTCCCACCAGCGCCGACGACGAAGGCGGCAGCAGTGGCGGGCAGGGCCACGGACACGAGCGCGATGCGCCTTGCCGAGCATGATGCGTCCGCGGTGCGGGACGACGGTGAAGGTGGTGAGCCCGCTGCGCTGGGTCCACTCGGCCGTGACGGCGAGCGCGGCGATGATCGGCAGGATCACCGACATCGGGAACGCGATGGTCGTGGTGAAGGTGCTGTAGGTGAAGTCGTCGTCCGGCGCCCAGGCGATGACGGCACCGGACGTGAGGACGGAGGCGAGTCCGACGCTGGCCAGCAACCAGAGGCCGGCGCGGGTGTCGAAGGACTTGCGCAGCTCGACGGCGACGATCCGTCGCAACGGGATGCGAGCCATGCGTGCCGGCGGCGGAGACTGTCTGTTGCGGGCTGGCCGGCGGGCTCGCGCTGAGCGTCTGGGTGGTCATGCTGCTGCTCCTTCTCGTTGGGTGTCGGCGGTGAGCTCGAGGAACATCTCCTCGAGGCCGGCCGTCTCGGCAGGTCGTAGCTCGATGAGCGGGATGCGGGCATCGGTGGCCACGCGGCCGACGAGCTCGGGGTCGGCGTCGACCCGCACCACGCCGGGCGACGTGACGCTGGACTTCAGGCCGGCGACGTCGAGAGCCGCCTGGAGGTCGGCGGGATGCCGGGTGCGGAGGTGGGTGCCGGCGCTCGCGAGCAGCTCGGCCTTGGTGCCCTGGGCGACGATGCGCCCGTTGCCGATGACGACGATGTCGTCGGCGACCACCTCGATCTCGTGCAGGAGGTGGGACGAGAGGAGCACCGTGGCACCCCGGTCGGCGTAGCCGCGGAGGAGGTCGCGCATCCACCGGATGCCGGCGGGGTCGAGGCCGTTGGCGGGCTCGTCGAGGATGAGGACCTGAGGGTCTCCCAGCAGGGCGTGTGCGATGCCGAGCCGTTGACGCATCCCGAGGGAGTAGTCGCGGACCCGGCGTCCGGCCTCTGTCGGGGTCAGGCTGACGAGGTCGAGCATCTCGTCCACCCGGCTCCGCGGGAGCCCCATCATCTGCTGGCTCAGCCGGAGGATCTCCCGCCCGGTGCGACCGGCGTGCTGGGCCGAGGCGTCGAGGAGCACGCCGACCTCCAGGCCCGGGTTGGGCAGGTCGGCGAACCGACGACCGGCTACGTGCGCATCGCCGCGGGTCGGTGGCGTGAGGCCGGTGACGATCCGTAGCGTGGTGGACTTCCCGGCTCCGTTGGGGCCGAGGAATCCGGTGACGCGACCGGCCGAGGCGGTGAAGCTGACGTCGTCGACGGCGGTGAAGCCGGCGTAGGTCTTGGTGACTGATTCAACGGTGATCATCGAGGGTCCTCCTGTGTGGTGGTGGCGTGCAGCGTGCTGGGTGGGCCGGGGAGTCGTCGTCCGAGAGCGCTCACGTGGAAACCGGATGGCCAGCTCCGCCAGGCCGAGGTTGATCGCCCACCCGGCGGCGGTGACGGCGTCGGTGACGACCGTGCTGGTCCCGAAGACGGCCTGGCCGAGGCCGATGGTGACGACCTGGGTGCCGGCGCCGAGGCCGAGGGCGTAGGCGCGGATCATCCAAGCGCGGTGCGTGGGGACGTCCCTGGCGAGGATCGCGAGGACACCTCAGGACGAGGCACAGGACCATGCCCACGCCGAACAGCAACCGGGACCAGAACAGCAGCGGTCCGGTGTCGGCCTCCCTGGGGTAGACGAGGGTCATCCACAGCGCGGATCCCGCCACCGCGAGCCCCATCGGGACGAGGACCCGACCGGCTGCTCGGTGCCATCCCGGCCTCCGCCGGCGCAGACCTGCGGAGAACTGGAACGCTCCCACGAGCGAGTACACGATGGCGCTGACGATGTGGACGACCAGCGCGACGGGGATCGACGGGTGGTGGGCGTCCTCCGGCATGAAGGTGGAGCCGGTGGACACGTCGGTGAGCCGGAGCGATCCCGGCGACGACCGGCACCAGCGACAGGGCGACGAGGGCGAGCGGCACGCGCCAGGTGGGCGTGCGTGCGTCGCGTGCGCGACGGTGCGGTCGCTGTGCGTGTGGTGCTCATGGCCGCGTCCCCGCTGGAGCGTCGGGCGACTCGTGGGTGACCTCGAGCAGCGTGAGACCCAGGTCGCCGACCTTCTGGATCAGCCCGTGGAGGGCCGCCTGGTCGCCGACCTGACCGCGCAGGACCGTGGTGCCGTCCGCGTCCGTGGGTGAGGGACATGCCGTCGAACCAGGTGCTCCACCTGCGCTCGAGGCGGCCCTGGATGCGGATGCGGTACCACCCGGGATCGGAGACGGGTCCGGCGGCGGCATGTGGTTCGTCCATGTCGCGGACGCTAGGAGCCGATGTGGTGAGAGCGGCTCACCACACGTGGTGATTGGCGTGGTGACCGCTGCTCGGCCGGCCACGAGCGCGTGCGGCTCAGAGCAGGTCGAGCTCCTTGGCGCGCGCCGGACGGCTGCGCGTCGGCTCGTCACGCCCAGCTTCATGTAGAGGTTCTTGGTGTGGGTCCGCACCGTGTTCAGCGAGACCACGAGCTCGCGGGCGATGTCCGGGCCGTTGAGCTCGGTGTCCGAGGAGGCGGAGCACGTCCTTCTCGCGGCTGCTGAGCGGGTCGACGAGCGTCCCGTGGCGTGGCGCGCGGTGCCTCGCACCCGTTCCGGAGGGCGACGACGTGGCGGCGGACCCTGCGAGGGCCGAGCGGAGGCGTGCGACGTACGACGAGGCGCGCTGCACCGGCCGCCAGCAGGGTGGCCATCGGCCCGCCCTCGTCGACGAAGGTGCGGACGTAGCCCTCCGGCTCCGCGAGCTCCAGGGCGGCACCCAGCGACGCCAGCGCGGCTGCCTGGTCGCCCAGCTGCTGGAGCACGAGAGCACGGGTCACCTGGATCTCGAGGACCGATCCGTCGCGCCCACCCTCTGTCGCCGCCTCCAGCAGCCGGTCGAGGAAGACGACCGCGCGCCGCAGGTCGACGCCGTCCGCTCCTCGCGCGTGGCGCGCCGAGAGCACCTTGGCGAGGGTGACGTGCTCGAACTCCCGCAGGTAGCTCAGCGGGTCGTCGAGCGACAGGTCCACCTGGTCGGCCCAGTCCCGAGCCGCGTCGACGTACCCGTGTCGTGCCCACGTCCTGGCGCGAACGGCCGGGACCGGACGGACGGGTGGCAGGAAGTCCGCGACATAGAGGCGCTCTGCCTCGTCGAGGAGGTCGACGGCGACCTCGACGTCTCCCTCGGCCTCACGGACTCCGGCCATCACGACGCGCCAGCGGTAGGCGTCCTGCGGAAGGCCGGCGTGCTCGCCCAGCTCCCGGCTGCGCGCGAGCTCTCGGCGGGCCTGCGGCGAGGTCGTCGACCTCGAGATGTCGGGCGGCCAGCCCGACGTGCATGTCGGCGCGACCACGCAGCACGGGAGTGGGGTGGCGATCGGCCAGCGCGAGGGCCGACCGGTAGGTGCGCGCGGCCGTCGCGTGGCCGGCCCAGCACCACCTCGATGTCGCCGAGGGCGACGGAGCACCCCAGGACGTCGGACACGTGGTCGATCAGCTCGAACTCGACCATGCACGCGGCGTAGGACTCGTGCGCAGTGCCCAGGTCCCCGGTCGACCAGGCCGCGAGGCCGCGCAGCGCGAACGCGGCGCCGCGGGTCAGGTGGTCGTCCTCGCCGACCTGTTCGAGCGCTCGACGCGCGTGGGCGACGGTCTGCTCCACGTCTCCGCGGACCAGCGCGAGCCCGGCTCGGTGGACCGACACGTCCGCCGGCAGCCGGCGGTACTCCTCCCCGTCCGCGACCGCGCCGCGCACCGGGGCGTCCGCACCGACGGAGTCGATCCAGGCCTGGGTCGCGTCCAGCAGCTCGTCGACGCCGTCGAAGACGCCGGTCGACATCAGCGCACCCGGCGAGACCGTTGCCGAGGACGGGATGCGCGCGCAGCACCTCCGTCGGCAACGCCTCGAGCCAGCCTCGCATGGTCGCCTCGCGGCGGTCCCGGCGCATCGCAGGCATCATCCGTCTCGATGAGCTCCGCGGCCCGGTCGTAGTCCGCTCCCAGCAGCGCGTGCCTGATCGCCTCGGCGTGGTCGCCCTCCTCCTCGTGCCAGGCCGCGGCCAGCTTGTGGAGCTCCGGGACGAGGGCGGGCTGCTCGTCGAGCAGTCGGCCGCGCAGGACGTCGGCGAAGAGGTGGTGGTAGCGGTACCAGTGCCGGCGCTCGTCCAGCGGGACCACGAAGAGGTTGTCGCGGTCCAGCGCCTCGAGCACGCCGCGGCCCCCGCCCTGACCCGTCAGGGCGTCGCACAGGGCCCCGTTCATCCGGTCGAGGACGGAGGTCCGGAGCAGGAAGGCCTGGACGATCCGCCGGAAGACGTTGCAGCACCTCCTCGACGAGGTAGTCGACGACGTACCGGTCGTCACCGGCGAAGCCGGCGATGAAGGCCCGGACACGTCTTGCCGTCCCGTCATCGACAGCGCGGCGAGCTGGAGCGCGGCGATCCACCCCTCGGTCCTCCCCTCCAGCGCGCGCACGTCGGCCGGCTGCAGCTCCAGTCCCATGACGCCGTTGAGGTACGTGGCCGCCTCCTCGACGGTGAAGCGCAGGTCGGCGGCGCGGACCTCGACGAGATCGCCCCGGGTACGCAGCCGGGGCAACGGCAAGCGGAGGGTCGCTCCGGGTGGCGATCACCAGGTGCAACCGATCAGGAAGGTGGGCGAGCAGGAAGGTCATCGCGTCGTGGACGAGCCCTGAGTCGATGACGTGGTAGTCGTCGAGCACCAGGATCGTGTCGCCCTCAGCGGTCGCGAGCTCGTTGACCAGGGTGGTCAGCACCATCTCGAACGGGTGGCGCTTGCGAGTCCTGCAGCAGGGCGAGCGCGTCCTCGCCGACGCCCGGCAGCGCCGTGCGCAGCGCAGCCACGACGTAGCGCCAGAACCGGGACGGGTCGTTGTCGGCCGGGTCGAGCGCCAGCCAGGCCCCGCGGGAGTGACCGCCGTCGGACGAGGCGGCGATGGACGCCACCCAGTCGACCAGCAGCGTCGTCTTCCCGAAGCCGGCCGGCGCCGAGACCAGCATCAGCTTGGCACCGAGGCCCCGATCCAGACGCTCGCGCAGCCGCGGACGCGCCACCAGCCCCGGCCGTGGGGCCGGGAGGAAGAGCTTGGTCTCGAGCAGCGGGAGCGACACACCCGATCCTCCCTCCCCTCGAGGCGATTGCGAAGTCGCCGGTCCAGACCGGCCTCGCGCTGCCCTCCCATGCGCCTCGTGGCCCGCCTACTGTCGAGAGCACGCCCCGCCGCCACCCGGCACGCCAGCCGGACGCAGAGGAGAGCGACATGCGTGGTGCCACCGGATCGGTCCCCGGCAGAGGACACACGCCGACCGGACCTGTCGGACCGCGATTCGTGACGACGTACGCGCTGGCGTACATGAGCGTCGCGCTGATGCTGATCGCCCCGCTGCTGGTCACGTTGGCCCTGAAGATCCGGTCGATCGTCGGCGCGGAACAGGCACCCGAGAGCCTGGCGCTGGTCACCGGGGTCGGCGGTCTGCTGACCGTTGTCGCAGCGCCCGTCTTCGGCCGGCTCAGCGACCGCACGCCTTCCCGGTATCGGCATGCGACGACCGTGGATGGTCGGCGGGCTGACCGGAGGCGTGGTCGGCATCGCTGTCGTCGCCACCGCGCCCAGCGTCGTCGTCGTGCTGGTCGGATGGTGCCTGGCGCAGGTCTCGTTCAACGCACTGCAGGCAGCCCTCGTCGCCGTCCTGCCGGACCAGGTTCCGGTGTCGCAGCGCGGCACGGTGTCGGGCGTGCTGGGCATCACCGTGCCCGTCGCCGCGGTGCTGGGCACCTTCCTCGTCCAGCTCTTCGAGGGCCACCAGGCCGCGATGTTCCTGACTCCGTGCGTGATCGGCAGCTGCCTGGTCCTGCTCTTCGCCCTTCACCTGGACGACCGGCGGCTCGACCGGGCCACGGCGCGGAGGTGGACGCTGCGCGACCTGGGCGCTGCCTTCCACCTGGACCCGCGCCGCGAGCCCCGACTTCGCCTGGGCGTTCGCGGGGCGGTTCCTGTTCATCTGCGCCTTCGCGTTCCTGACGACCTACCAGGCCTACTACCTGATCGACCGGGTCGGCAGCGCCGAGGCGGAGGTGCCCGAGCAGGTGTTCCTCGCCACCCTCGTCCAGTCCGCCGTGCTGGTGGTCGCCTCCCTCGTCGGAGGCAGGTTGTCCGACCGCAGCGAGGAGGCGCAAGGTGTTCGTCGCGGCCGCCGCCGTGACGTACGGCGTCGCCCTCTTCGTGATCGCCGCGGCAGACAGCTTCGGCGGCTTCCTGGTCGGCATGGCCATCAGCGGGCTGGGGTTCGGCACCTACATGGCCGTCGACCTCGCGCTCGTCGCCGACGTGCTGCCCGACTCGGCCGACTCGGCGCGAGACCTCGGGCTGTTCAACATCGCCAACGCCCTGCCGTACGCCCTGGCCCCGGCGGTCGCGCCCCTCATCCTCGCTGCGAGCGGCGACAGCTACGCCGTCCTGTACGCCGTCGCCGGAACGTGCGCTCTCCTCGCGGCCGCCGCCGTGGTTCCGATCCGCAGCGTGCGCTGACGATCCGATCGGGTTGTTCACCACCCCGTTCACCACCTGTGGTGATCCGCCCTCACCACGTCGCTCCCTAGGTTCCGGGCCATGCACCACCCGACCCGACTCCAGAAGGGCACGATCATGCAGAAGCTCACCCGCGGCATTGCGTCAGCCAGCGCGAGACACCCGTGGCGGACCATCACCAGCTGGCTCGCCGTCATGGGCGCGGTCTTCTTCCTCGCCATCGCGGCCGGCGGCACGTTCGTCGACGACTTCTCCTCCCCGGGCAGCCAGAGCGCCACAGCGCTGGAGCTGCTCGACGAGAACTTCCCGGAGGCGGCCAAGGGCTCCGCCATGGTCGTGCTGGCCGCGGGCGACGGCACGACGCTGGACGAGCACCAGGACACCATCGTCCAGGTGCTCGACGACGTCTCCGGTGTCGCCCACGTCGAGTCGGTGGCCGACCCGTTCGAGTCAGCCACGATCTCCGCGGACGGACGGATCGGGTTCGCCGTCATCACGCTCGACGCTCCCGAGCGGGAGATCGGCAAGCCCGCGTTCGGGGTCCTGTCCGAGGCCGTCTCCTCGATGGGCGCCCCCGGCCTCCAGGTCGAGCTCGGCGGCGACGCCGTCTTCCTCAACGCCGCTGAGGAGACGTCGTTCCACACCGCCATCGGGTTGCTCGTGGCGCTGGTCGTGCTGCTCGTCGTCTTCGGGACGGTCGTCGCGGCGATCGTGCCGATCGGGATGTCCCTCGTGGCCGTCGGCGCCTCCATCGGCGGCATCATCCTGATGGCCAGCACCATGAACGTGTCCGTCTCCGCGATCGCCGTCGCAGGACTCGTCGGGCTGGGGGTGGGCGTCGACTACGCCCTGTTCATCGTCGCCCGCTACCGGGAGGGCCGGTCGGCGGGTCAGGACAACGCCCGCGCCCTGTCCAACGCGATGGCCACCTCCGGCACCGCGGTCGTCTTCGCGGGTGGCATCGTGATGATCGCCACGGCGGCCCTGGGCATCACGGGTCTGGGCATCCTGACCTCGATCGGTCTGTCCACCGCCCTCATGGTGCTGGTCGCCGTCACCGCAGCCGTGACCCTGCTTCCCGCACTCCTCACCCTGCTCGGGGACCGGATCGACGCCGGCCGGGTGGTGCGGCGCCACCGACCTGCCGTCCGCACCGAGGACAGCGCCTGGTGGCGGTTCGGCCACCACGTCTCCCGGCGCCCCTGGCCCTACCTCCTCGGTTCGGTCGCGATGCTGGCCGCACTCGCGGCGCCCGCCCTGTCGATCCAGACGGCGTTCCCCGCAGCCGGCGACGCCCCTGCCCACACCACGCACCGCCAGGCGTACGACCTCCTCACCGAAGGCTTCGGCATCGGGTTCAACGCCCCGCTCATGGTGGTCATGGACCTCGGGTCCTCGGCCGGCGTGGACGACGACGTGGCGAGCGTGTCGGCAGCCATCGCGGACGTGCCGGGCATCGTCTCCGTCGGCGCACCCCAGACCTCCGCCGACGGCGGCACGGTCGGTGTTCAGCGCCCTGCCGGACGCCGGTCCGGCCGATGCCGAGACCTCGGCCACCATCGAACGGGTTCGCGCGGTCATCCCGGACAACACCTACGTCTCGGGGATCACGGCGATCACCGACGACCTGAACAGCCAGCTCAGGAAGACCCTGCCGCTGTTCGTCGGAGCCGTGATCGGGATCTCGTTCCTCCTGCTGATGCTCGTCTTCCGGTCCGTGGCGGTCCCGCTCAAGGCGGCCGTGATGAACCTGCTCTCGATCGGCGCGGCCTACGGAGTCCTCGTCATGGTCTTCCAGTGGGGCTGGGGAGCGGAGCTGCTGGGGCTCGACGGGCCGACCCCCATCACCTCGATCATCGTCGTGATCATGTTCCCGATCCTCTTCGGGCTCTCGATGGACTACGAGGTCTTCCTGCTCTCGCGCATCCGGGAGGAGTACGTGGCCACGGGCGACAACACCGAGTCGGTCGCCCGCGGTCTGGCGGGAACGGGGCGGATCATCACCTCCGCCGCGCTCATCATGATCGCCGTCTTCCTCAGCTTCGTCGGCAGCCCGATCCCCTCGCTGAAGATGCTCGGCCTCGGACTCGCCACGGCGATCGCCATCGACGCCACCCTGATCCGCATGGTCCTCGTGCCCGCCACCATGTCGCTGCTCGGCGACGCCAACTGGTGGCTCCCGCGGTGGCTGGACAAGGCCCTGCCGGTCGTGGACATCGAGGGTGCGGAGGACGCCGACACCTGGCCGACGGACGTGGTCGCTCCTGCCGCTCGCACGGAGGAGCTCGTGCCCCGCTGACTCGTGCTTCGTACGACCTTGTCGGCCCCGGTGCCCACCGGGGTCGGCGAGCTGTCCCGGCAGGGTCCTGTCCAGGCCTTCTCCCCCCGGGGGGTGATCGCGCCGAGCGACCTCTTGTGGTGAGGCCCAGAGAGGGGTACAGATCAGGGAAGGGCTCGCAGCCCGCCGGGCGCGCCCGAGCACGGAGGAGGCGCTCCATGTCCACACAGTCGACGCACACCCCCGAATCCCCGGCCCCGCCCGGTGGCCCGCCCCGCATGACCGCGAAGTCGATGGTCATCTGGGGGACGGTCGCCGTGGTCGGCGGCGTCTGCTGGGCGGTCCTCGCACTTGTTCGGGGAGAAGAGGTCTCGGCCCTCTGGATCCTGTTCGCCGCACTGGCCTCCTATGCCATCGCCTATCGCTTCTACGCCCGCTTCATCGCCTACACGGTGCTGGGGGTCGACGACACCCGGGCGACACCGGCCGAGCGGCGCAACAACGGCCGAGACTTCGACGTCACCCATCGTCACGTGCTGTTCGGGCACCACTTCGCCGCGATCGCGGGGGCCGGCCCGTTGGTGGGGCCGGTGCTCGCCGCCCAGATGGGGTATCTGCCGGGCACGATCTGGATCATCGTCGGCGTCATCCTGGCCGGCGCCGTGCAGGACATGGTGGTGCTCTTCTTCTCGATGCGTCGCGACGGCAAGAGTCTCGGCCAGATGGTGCGCGAGGAGATCGGCGTGGTGGGCGGGGTCGCCGCGCTGATCGCGGTGTTCGCGATCATGATCATCATCCTGGCCGTGCTCTCACTGGTGGTCGTCAACGCCCTGGCCGAGTCGCCGTGGGGCGTCTTCTCGATCAGCCTGACCATCCCCATCGCGTTGTTCATGGGCTACTACCTGCGCGTGCTACGCCCCGGCCGGGTATCGGAGGTCACCGCCATCGGGGTCGCTCTGTTGTTGCTCGCCATCATCGGCGGCGGCTATGTCGAGCAGATGGGTCTCGAGGAGGCGCTGACCCTCTCGAAGGAGCAGCTGACGCTCGGACTGGTCGTGTACGGCTTCATCGCTTCGATCCTCCCGGTCTGGATGCTGCTCACCCCTCGCGACTACCTCTCCACGTTCATGAAGATCGGCGTGATCGTCCTGCTGGCCGTCGGCCTGGTGCTCGCCGCGCCGGTCCTGCAACAGGAGGCGGTGACCGACTTCGCCCTCGAGGGCACCGGACCGGTGTTCGCCGGCAAGCTGTTCCCGTTCGTCTTCATCACCATCGCGTGCGGCGCACTGTCGGGCTTCCACGCCCTCATCGCTTCCGGGACCACCCCCAAGATGGTGGCCAAGGAGAGCCAGGTCCGGATGATCGGCTACGGCGCCATGCTGATGGAGTCGTTCGTTGCCATCAGCGCCCTCATCGCCGCCTGCGTGATCGACCCGGGCCTCTACTTCGCGATGAACAGCCCGGCCGGTGCCACCGGGGGCGACCCGGCCACCGCGGCGGAGTTCATCGCCGGCCTCGGCTTCACCATCACGCCTGACCAGCTGACCGGAGCGGCCGCAGCGGTGGAGGAGCAGACGCTCATCTCCCGTACAGGTGGCGCACCGACGCTCGCGCTCGGTATGTCCCAGATCTTCACCGAGGCGTTCGGAGGCGGGCTCGCCGCCTTCTGGTACCACTTCGCGATCATGTTCGAGGCACTGTTCATCCTGACCGCCGTCGACGCCGGCACCCGGGTGGGTCGCTTCATGCTCCAGGACACCGTCGGCAACGTGTGGCCCAAGTACGCCGACCTCTCCTGGAAGCCGGCCTCGTGGTCGGCGAGCGCCGTGGTGGTCGGGCTGTGGGGCTACATGCTGTACGTCGGCGTGACCGACCCGCTGGGCGGCATCAACCAGCTCTTTCCCCTCTTCGGCATCTCCAACCAGCTGCTCGCGGCGATCGCACTGACGCTCTGTGTGACGTTGCTGATCAAGCACGGCAAGGTCAAGTGGGCGTGGGTGCCGGGGATCGGTCTGGTCTGGGACCTCATCGTCACGATGACGGCCAGCTACCAGAAGGTGTTCTCCGACAACCCAGCCATCGGCTACTTCACCCAGCGTGAGCGCTACGCCGACGCCCTGGACGCCGGTGAGCTGCTCGCCCCCGCGACCAGCGTCGACCAGATGGAGCAGGTGATCTTCAACTCAACGGTCAACGGCACCCTGCAGTCGATCTTCGCACTCCTGGTGATCGTGGTGGTCGCCAATGCGATGGTCATCTGGGTCCGGGCACTGCGCGCCGGCGGACTGTCGACCACAGAGGTGCCGTGGCACGAGTCCCATCTGGTCGCGCCCTCCGACTTCCTCGCCACGGCTGAGGAGAAGGAGTCCGTCCGGCAGTGGGAGGCCGCCGGGCGTGGGACCGAAGTGGGGAGTCACCGATGACTGTGGTCCTGGAGGTGGCACGCAGGCTGCGCTGGTACGTCCGTGAGCTCACGGGAGAGGCCAAGTGGGACGAATACCTCACGGAGTGCGCTGACTTCGGTGAGCAGCCGATGTCCCGGCGTGAGTTCGAACGTCTACGAGACCATGAGCGTGAGCACCGGCCGGGCGGACGCTGCTGCTGAGGCGTCTGTCCGACGACCACATCAAGACACCTGGACTGCTCCGGCAGGTATCCATGGTCAGCGAACGAGGCTGGCACGCCGTGGCCGGCTCTGGCACGTTGGTGACGTGACCGCCGAGGCTGCCCCGACCCTCGCCCCGCGTGACTGGAGCGCCGAGCCGGCGGACGTGCTGCTGGCCGACGGCACGATCGCTGTGATCCGGTCCTTGCACGAGGACGACCGCGACGCCGTCCTCGAGCTGCACGAGTCGGTCTCGGTGGACACGCTGCGGCTGCGCTTCTTCTCCCCCAGCCGAGAAGCCGGTCGGCGCTACGTCGACCACCTGTTCGCTCCGGACAACACCGGGTCGGCCGCACTCGTGGCGCTCGTACGGGGCCGGGCGGCGGGCCTGGCAACTGCAGAGCTGATCTCCCCGGACAGGGCGGAGGTCGCCTTCCTGGTCGCCGACCAGGACCGCGGCCGTGGCCTGGGCAGCCTGCTGCTGGAGCACCTCGCCGCCCTCGGCCGGCGCCACGGGGTGAGCCGCTTCGAGGCCGAGGTCCTCAGCGACAACTACGGCATGCTGCGCGTCTTCCGGGCGGCCGGATTCGAGGCGACCCGCAGCACGGTGGCCGGCGAGGTGGAGGTCGAGCTGCGCACGGACGCCTCCCGTGAGGCCGTGGAGGCCGCCGACCGGCGTGAGTGGCGGGCCACAGCGCGATCCCTCCGCCCGCTGCTCCACCCGACGAGCGTGGCGGTCGTCGGCGTACGACGCTCCGCGGGCGGCTTCGGCCACGGCGTGCTCGAGGCGATCGGCAGCTCGTCCTATGCCGGGACGCTGCACGTCATCCACCCCGAGGCGAAGTCGATCGACGGCCTCCCCACCAGCCGCAGCCTCGCCGGCCTCGACACTCCGGTCGACCTGGTCGTGGTCGCCGTGCCGGCCGACGCGGTCGCCGACGTGCTGCGCGACGCCGCCGCCAACGGCGCGGGAGCCGCAGTGGTGATCTCGTCCGGCTTCGCCGGCACCGGCAGCGACGAGCGTCGCCTGGAGCTGCTGGGGATCGCCCGCGCGCACAGCCTGAGGCTGGTCGGCCCCAACTCCCAGGGCGTCCTGGACAACGGCGACGGCCTCAACGCGACGCTGCTCCACGACGTCCCCGAGGTCGGTGGCCTGGCGGTCGCCTCGCAGTCCGGCGGCATGGGCTTCGCGCTCCTCGACCTCGCCCGCGACGTCGGCCTCGGCGTGCAGACCTTCGTCTCGCTGGGCGACAAGGTCGACGTCTCCAGCAACGACCTCCTTGCCGCGTGGATGGACGACGACGCGGTCGCGGCCTGCGCGCTCTACCTGGAGTCGTTCGGCAACGCCCTCAAGTTCGCCCGCACCGCGCGCCGCTTCGCCGAGCAGAAGCCGCTGCTGGCCGTGGTCGGTGGCCGGTCCCGCGCCCGGCAGGACCCGTCCGTCACCTCCACCGTCGGCGTCGGTGTCGACGCGCTGCTCGACCAGTCCGGCGTGATCGCCTGCCGGACCGGCGCCGAGCTGACCGAGACCGCGTTGCTGCTCGTGGAGCAGCCGCTCCCGGCCGGGCTCCGGGTGTGCATCGTCTCCAACACGGGCGGCGTGGGCGCGCTCTCGACCGACCGGGCCGACCAGCAGGGCATGGTCGTCGCCCCGACCTCCCACGAGCTGGGCGCCGCACTGCGCGCCGTGGTCCCCGGCGCGGTCGGGGTGTCCAACCCGGTCGACCTCGGGGCAGAGGTCACGCCCGACGAGCTCACCGCCGCGTTGCGTGCCGTGCTCGAGGCCGGCGAGGCCGACGCCGTCCTCGTCCTGCTCGTCGCCAACCGGCTGACCGACCGGGACGCACTGTTCGCGGCGGTCGCGCAGGCGCGGCCCTCGGGCGCCGACGTGCCGCTGCTCCTCGTCACCCCCGGCGCGGCGTTCGACGCGGCTCGCGGCCTCCCGGGTGTCACCGTCTACCGCACGACGGATGCGGCGATCGGCGCGTTGGGCCGGGCCATGCGGTACGCCGCCTGGCGACGCGTTCCGGCAGACCCACCGGAGGTCGAGCTCGGCACCCGCGGTGTCCACGCCCGCACCTGGGTGCGGTCGCGACTGGCCGCCCGCAGCGGCGAGCCGGAGTGGCTCGCGCCCTCCGCGCAGGTCGAGCTGCTCGCGCCCTACGGCATCCACCTCGTCGGCGACCTCGCCGCCGATCCCGACGAGGCAGAGGCGGTCGCGGCGGAGATCGGCTACCCGGTCGCCGTCAAGGTGGCCGACCCGACGGTGCGGCACAAGTCCGACCGCGGCCTGGTCCGGATCGACGTGCGCACCGGCCGTGATGTCGCCGACGCCGCACGACGCTTCGCCGAGGAGCTGGGCCGGGACCGGGTCGACGTGCTGGTGCAGCCGCTGGTGCTCGGGCACGTCGCCTCCGTGGGCCTCGTGCGCGACCCGCAGCTCGGCCCGCTGGTCCGGGTCGGCGGCGGGGCGGCGGGACCGGTCGGCAGCTGGGCCGAGGAGGTGCTGCTGCTGCCGCCCGTCGAGGCGGCCGACGCCGCCCGCGCCGTGCGTGCCCTCAGGATCTGGCCGCAGCTGGTCGGCGACCACGGCCTGGAGGAGGTCGACCTCGCCCCGCTCGAAGCGCTGGTGGCGTCCGTGGGTCGGCTGGCCGTCGACGTGCCCCACGTCGCGGACCTCACCCTCGAGCCAGTGGTCGTCAACGCGAACGGGCTCTTCTGCGTCGACGTGAAGATCCGCATCGCCGAGCCGCCGGAGCTCGACACCGGCGTACCGCGGCGGCTCCGCTCATAGAGGCTTCTGCCGACGAGCGGACTGGCGGAGGGGCCAGCTCGAGTGCCCGACCCCTCCCGTCACGGATCAGCAGCCGCAGCCGCATTCTTCCGACGTGCACGTGGGGTCATCGCAGCAGTTGTCGTCGAGGATCACAGGCAGGATCACTGTCATCACCCCCTTTCCTCGGGAGGGCACCACGTTCCGGGTGCGGGTGGTGGGCACTCCATGGCTGGGAGTGCGTCTCGCATCGCGGCCATCTCAGTGCGAAGCACGGTCAGCCGGGCAATCTCGGCATCGACCTCAGCCAATCGCCTGGACAACAGGTGCTCGGCGGGCTCGCACGGACACTCACCGGTGTCGCGAATGGCCAGCAGATCACCGATGTCGCTCAGCTTCAGCCCCAGCCGTTGCGCCCCTTGGATGAACCGGAGCCGGTCGATGGCGGACCCGTCGTACTCCCGATATCCGGTGGCACTCCGGTCTGGCTGCGGAAGCAACCCCACCTTCTCGTAGTAGCGCACAGTGTCGGGGCTGATGCCGACGGTGTTGGCGAGTTCTGCAACCCGCATGCCACGCTTCGTCACCTCGGATGCCGTCATGCGCCCAACATAAACCTTGGAGTGGGCTCCAAAGTCAAGCGCAAGAGCCGGAACATCGGCTCATGCCGCGATGAGCGCGTCGCCCGGACCCGAGCGCCTCGACGTGCCGGTGCCCCGCCATCCGTGGAGTGGCGGGGTTGCGGGGTGTGGGGCGGGGTCATGGTCGCTCGGGTGGCTCGGACTCGGGTTCGAGTGCGGTGGTGCCGTGCTGGTCGCGGCGGTAGCGGTGACCGTGGGGGCTGGTCCACTCGAACACCCCGGGCGCGGTCATCCGGTAGCGCCAGGCGGTGAAGGTCTTGAGCCGGTGGTGGAACCGGCACGATGCAGCCAGGTTCGAGGTCGTGGTGGGCCCGGGTTGCTCGCCTCCATCGGCGTCGAGGTCGTACGGCACGACGTGGTCGACGTCGCAACCCCGGGCGGGTCTGCTGCACCAGGGAAACGCGCAGGTGCGGTCGCGAAGGAGGACCTGCTCGCGGATCCGGTCGGGGACGTCGTAGCGGGGGGCCGAGAGCTCGGCGTTGAGGTCGATGACGGGCTTGACGGTGACCTTGGTGCGGGTGTCGCCGCACCAGACCTTCACCTGCTCGAGCAGCACCAGCCGCTGCCGCTCCTCCAACCGACCCGTGGGCGCGAAGACGGTGGTCCGCGCTCGGCGCTGGTGGCGTCGAAGTGGGCGTGGAGCACCACCTCGCGGGCAGCAGGAAGCCCATCGCCATCGCGCTGACGCCGGTGCCGGTGTGGCCTTGGGCGTGGAGGTCGAGTGCGGTCTGGGTGCGGGCGAGGTCGCCCAGCGCGGCGGCCCGGCGGGCGTCGAGGGACAGTGCGGAGCCGAGGGCCGTGAGGGTGGCGGCGCCGTGGGTCAGCACTCGGTCGAGGTCGAGGGCGTCGGCGAGGTCGAGCTCGGCCTCGAGCCGCATGGTGCCGGCGTAGTGCACGTCCTCGGAGTGGAGGGTGGCGTGGCGCGGGTCGACGTGCTGCCAGCCGTCCTCGGGGTCGGCGGCCGGATCGGGAGCTGTCGAGGTGGTGGCGCTTGATGGCTTCGGCGACGAGCCGGTCGAGCTGCGCGGGTCCGACCTTGCCGGCGACGGCCGCGACCTGCACGTCGACCCACCCGGCCGCTTCGACCGTCAACGCGGGCACCGCGTGGATGGTGGCCTCGGCGACCGACCGCGCCCGCCACGCCGGCACCCGACCCGTCTGCACCTGTGCCCACAGCCGCGGGAGGCGGTGCCGCAGCTCGAGAGCGTGGCCGATGAGCCGCTTCGCCGCCACGTCGAGATGCCGAGGACGGTGCCGAGCTCCGCGACGCAGAACTCCGCCACCATCGGGCAACCGTCACCAGCGATGGGCTCCTCGACCTCGAGACCGATGCCGCGACCGGCGGTGAAGGCCGCGGCGTGGTGGATCGACTCCGGCGGGTGGAGGTCGGCCCACCGGGCGGCGAGGGCAAGCAGATCGGCAGCGGCGCGGTCCTCGGTGGCCTTTCGCTCACGCAGCGCATCGAGCAGCCCGGAGGCGTCGAGGCCGTCGACCTCTGCTCCGCGTCCGGCTGCCAGCGTCTCGATCATGTGTTCGATTCTAGACGCGGCCACCGACAATGACGCGCCGCCTAACGGGACCGGCGCACGACCGCCAGGGCCTGACGGGCGATCTCCCACTCCTCGTCGGTGGGCACGACCAGGACGGCGACGTCCGACCCGTCGGCCGAGACCGCTCGGGCGTCCGACGACTGCGCCTCGTTGCGTGCGGGGTCGAGGACGATCCCCAACCGCTCGAGACCACTGAGGGCCGCGGCCCTCAGCTCCGGGCTGTGCTGGCCGACGCCGCCGGTGAGGACGACGGCGTGGACCTCCCCGAGCGCGGCGTAGTAGGCCCCGACGTACTTGCGCACGCGATAGGCGTAGACGTCGAAGGCCAGCGTCGCTGCCGCGTCGCCGGCGGCACGTCGCTCGGTCAGCTCACGGAAGTCGTTGACGCCTGAGAGGCCGAGCAGGCCCGACTCGCGGTAGAGCGCCCGGTCGATCTCGTCGATGGACCAGCCGAGCTCGCGGTGCAGGTGGCCGTGGATCGCCGGGTCGAGGTCACCGGAGCGGGTGCCCATCACCAGCCCCTCGAGCGGGGTGAACCCCATCGAGGTGTCGACGGACCGCCCGCCGCGGACAGCGGTCGCCGACGCCCCGTTGCCGAGGTGCAGCACCACGAGGTGGGTGTCCTCGACCGCACGGCCGAGCAGCTCCGCGGCACGACGCGAGACGAAGGCGTACGACGTGCCGTGGAAGCCGTAGCGGCGGATGCGGTGCTTCTCGCGCCAGCTCATCGGCACGGCGTAGGTGTAGGCGTGCTCGGGCATCGTCTGGTGGAAGGCGGTGTCGAAGACCGCGACCTGCGGCACGTCGGGGAAGAGGCGCAGCGCGACCCGCAGTCCCTCCAGGTTGGCCGGGTTGTGCAGGGGCGCGAGCGGGACGAGGTCCTCGACGGTGTCGAGCAGGCGGTCGTCGACCAGGACCGGCTCGGCGAAGAGGTCACCGCCGTGCACGACGCGGTGACCGACCGCGGTCAGGGTGTCGCGGTCGATCGCGGGCCCGTGGCGGTCGAACGCGCCGAGGGCAGAGCGCAGCGCGTCCTCGAAGTCCGCGACGCGGCGCTCCTCGGTGTGGTCCTGGCCGCCGACCGTGTGGGTGAGCGTCCCGCTCGCCTCGCCGATCCGCTCCACCGACCCGGACGCCTCGGCCGCGCCGGACTCGCCGTCGAGGAGGCGGTACTTCAGGGACGATGACCCCGCGTTGAGGACCAGCACCCGCTCCGTCACGACAGCTCCTGCGCCTGGATCGCGGTGATCGCGACCGTGTTGACGATGTCGCGCACCAACGCGCCACGCGAGAGGTCGTTGACCGGCTTGCGGAGGCCCTGCAGCACCGGGCCGACTGCCAGCGCGCCGGCCGAGCGCTGCACGGCCTTGTAGGTGTTGTTGCCCGTGTTGAGGTCGGGGAAGACGAAGACCGTGGCTCGCCCGGCCACGGCCGAGTCGGGCAGCTTGGTCCGCGCGACCGCGGCGTCGATGGCGGCGTCGTACTGGATCGGCCCCTCGACGAGCAGGTCGGGCGCCCGCTCGCGGACGCGCGCCGTCGCCTCGGTGACCTTCTCGACGTCGGTGCCGCTGCCCGAGGTGCCGGTCGAGTACGACAGCATCGCGACCCGCGGCTCGACGCCGAAGGCAGCCGCGGTGCGGGCCGAGGCGATGGCGATGTCGGCCAGCTGGGCGGCGGTGGGGTCCGGGTTGACCGCGCAGTCGCCGTAGACGAGCACCTGGTCGCGCAGGCACATGAAGAACACCGACGACACCACCGACACCTCGGGGACCGTGCGGATCACCTCCAGCGCCGGGCGGATGGTGTGCGCGGTGGTGTGCACCGCCCCGGACACCATCCCGTCGGCGAGGCCGAGCTCGACCATCATCGTGCCGAAGTAGGAGACGTCGACCACGATGTCGCGGGCGGCCTCGAGATCGATGCCCTTGTGCGAGCGCCGCTGGTGGTACTCCTGCGCGAACCGCTCACGCAGCTCCTCGTCGTAGGGGCTGAGCAGCCGGGCCGCGGAGACGTCGATGCCGAGGTGGGCAGCCTTGGCGCGCACGA
This sequence comes from uncultured Actinomycetota bacterium, assembly GCA_963740115.1. Lineage (GTDB taxonomy): Bacteria > Actinomycetota > Actinomycetes > Propionibacteriales > Nocardioidaceae > Nocardioides. The sequence goes on from CAVUCQ010000003.1 coordinate 662,986, forward strand.
TCATCGGGTCGCCGAGCAGGGTCAGGTCGGCGACGTTGCGGCGAAGGAGGATGTCGGCGGCGCGCAGGATCCGCTCCTCCTCCCCCTCCGGCAGGACGATGTGGCGGCGGTCGGCGATCGCGGCGTCGAGGACCTGGTGCTCGAACATCAGCGGCGTGACGACCGATGTGCGGGCCACCTCGAGACCGCTCATCAGCTCTTCGCCGTCGACGTGCTCGGCGAAGAGGGTCAACGCCGTCGCGATCTTGCGGGGCGAGTCCTTGTCCAGCCGGCCCCGGCGGTTGGTGAGCGCGGTCGACGCGGCGTGGGTGCCGAGGTCGGTGGCGATCATCGGCAGCGCCACCTCGAGCCCGTCCAGCAGCCGCCCCACCTGCTCGGGCAGCTCGAGCCCGCCGTTGAGGACGATGCCGGAGATCTGGGGGAAGCTGGCCGACTGGTGCGCCGTGAGGACACCGAGGACCACCTCCGGACGGTCGCCCGGCGTGACGACGAGCGCACCGTCGAAGAGCCGGTCCAGCACGTTGGGCAGCGTCATCGCCGCGACCACGAGACCGGGAACCTCGCGCGCCAGCTGGCTCTCGTCGCCGCGCACCAGGCGGCCGTCGCACGCCACCATCAGGTCACCCACCGAGGGCGCACTGAGCAGAGGCTGCTCGGGCAGGGCGAAGGCCGGCACGCCGTCGCGCCGCAGCGCCGCCGCCGTCCGGTCGATCGCCGCGGGGTCGACGCGGTTGGCGATGACGGCGAAGAGCGTCGCGTGGTTGGCGGCGAGCTCGGCCTCCGCCATCGCCTCTGCCGTGCGCAGCTGGTCGACGCCCCGTCCGTGGCCGTTGAGGACCAGCAGGACCGGCGCACCGAGGTTGGCGGCGACCCGGGCGTTGAAGGCGAACTCCGCCGGCGCGCCGACGTCGGTGTAGTCGCTCCCGACGATCACCACGGCATCGCTCTGCTCCGCGACCCGGTGGTAGCGCGCGACGATGCGGTCCATCGCACCGTCAGGGTCGACGTGCACGTCGTCGTAGCTCACGCCCGCGCACTCGTCGTACGTCAGGGAGACGGCGTCGTGCGACACGAGCAGGTCGAGGACGTAGTCGCGGACGTCGCCCGCGGACGCCTCGGCACGGACCACCGGCCGGAAGACCGCCACCCGCGCCACGCGGCGAGACAGCTGCTCCAGCACCCCGAGCGCCACCGCGGACTTGCCGGTGAACCCCTCGACACCCGCCACGTACACGCTGCGTGCCATGGCCCGAGCCTAGCGACCGACCTGGGCCTCGGACGGGACGCTCATCCGCATGGTCGTCGATCCCGTCAGCCTCGCCGACCGAGTCGCACCCAGCGCCTGGCCTCGTTGGAGCTCACCGCGATGAGGATGAGGACGGTGGTCGCCGTGCTCATCAACACCAGGAACTTGACGTCGGCGGCGGCACTGAGCTCGAGCAGCTGCGTGACCGCCTCCACGGTGCACACGACCATGAGGACGATCCGAGCCCAGGCGTGGTGAGCGAGCATGAACACCCACAGGCCGGCGAGGCACAGCGCACCCCCCGCCATCACCGCCAGCTCGAAGGTCGACGGCTGGGTCGGGGCGCTGTCCCTCCCGAAGATCGCGGCGAGGACGGCGATCAGCGTCACCGTGGCCTTGGCCATGCTCATGACCCCCGCGGCGAGGAGGGTCGGCGGCGGCACCCGGTGGGACACCGCACGCGACAGCGCATCGGTCGCTGGCTCCAACTGGTCCGGCTGCGTCGCCTGGAGGCCGGTCAGGTCCAGGATCGGCAGGCTTCCGTCGGTGCGTACGACGTCGCCTCCGCCGTTGCGGGTGGTGAAGGCGCTGGAGTACTCCCTGATGACGCGTAGGGAAGCCTTCGGCTCGACGTACCGGACCGTGTCGATGACGTAGTCGCGCTCGATGTCGATGTCGGCGTCCACGCGGTGCGTCACCTGGAGGGTGAACAAGGAGATGCCCACTGCCTTGTCGTACGTCGCAGCGGCCAGCCACCCCACCTGGAACCCACCGGGCAGCTTCCAGCCGTCAGGGACCGGCCAGAAGCGCACGTGGTGGCGTTGGGAGGCGTTGCCGTCCACCTCCTGCTGGTAGGCGAAGGCCTGCCGCTGCCCGAAGAGGAACAGTGAGGAGACCGGGGCCTCGGGGTAGGGGCGGCGCAGCACCGACGAGAGCACGATCCCCCAGGAGGAGCGGATCGTGAGCTCCTCGGCACGGACCCATCCGGCTCGCGTCATGGCGGCATGGATGTCGGCCTCGCTGCCGTCGAGGGCCAGGTTGATCGGGTCACCGAGCATGCCGACCTCGGTGAGGGATCGCCCGATGAAGTAGTCGGGCACGTAGACCTTCGAGAGCACCTCCTGCAGGCGAGGCAGCCCCACGTAGGCCAGCAGCACCCAGAAGAGGAAGACAGAGCCGATCGCGAACCAGCCGTCGAAGCCCACGGTGACCACGAGCCATCCGAGCCACATCACCAGCGCCGTGGCGATCACGAAGAAGGCGCCGTCAACGATCTCCTGGACCGGCCAGAGCGGCGTGGCGGCGACGGCGTCCGGGGCCAGGTCGAACGTCGGGGGTGACGTCGGAGGAGGCGTGTCCACGACGTCACCGCGGCGCCAGTCATCGGCGGGCTCGACCCCCATGCGCACCACCCTTGTCTCGCACTGACATTCGCAGGCTACTCATGCCTACACGTGAGAGTCTCAGATATCCCACACTGACCGCCTGGGAAGAGGCGGATGGTTCCGCGCTACGTCGAGCGAGCGCCCGGCTCATCGGTAGCGGGTGGACTCGGCGCACTCGAGACGCGTGCGGGCTCGGGCATGCCTTCCTCGGGCAGCAGTGACTTCTGGTCCAGGACGTAGAGCAGCACGAAGGCGGGCACGATCAGGACCACCGCGAGGCCGGTGGCGACCAGCACGGCGGTGATGGTGCCGGTGGGGGCGGCTGCGGCGGAGACGGTCAGGGACTCGGGGAGCAGGTAGTCCCACTGGGCCACGCCCCAGGCCAGGATGACGCTGACGACGGCGCCGACGGCGGCCAGGCGGGCGCCCCGGCGGATGCCGCGGGCGACCAGCACGAGGGCGGCCAGGCCCGACACCGCAGACAGGATGACCAGGGGCAGTGCCCTCGAGGTGAGGCCGTCGAAGAGGTACTCGGCGTCACGTTGCAGCACGACGATCCCGACCGCGGCTGCCACGCCGGCTGCGACCGCCGCGACGGTGGCGCGGCGGCGGAAGTAGGCGACCATCGTCTCGTCGGACAGCCGGTCGGCGTCGCGGACCAGGAAGAACGCGGCCAGGTAGGCGTCCAGGCACACCACCAGGAGCCCGACGACGACGGACGTCGGGTTGACCCAGCTGTCCCACGGGTCGCCCGCCTTGCCCCCGGCCGGGACCCGCCCCGAAACGATGCCGCCGACCACGGCGCCGAAGCAGTAGGGCACCAGCACCGACGAGACCGCGAAGGCTGCGCCGAAGTTGCGGCGGTCCCGGGTCGCGAACACGGCCTTGCGGAACGCGAAGCTGGCGCCTCGGAGCACGATGCCCAGCGCGGCGAGCGTCAGTGGGACGAACATCGTCAGCGTGATGGATGCGTACGCCTCCGGGAAGCAGGTCCACAGCAGCACGAAGACGAAGATCAGCCACACGTGGTTGGCCTCCCAGACCGGGGCGATGGCGTGGTCGATGACCTCGCGAGGACGGCTCCCGCGTTTGGTGCCACCGGCCACGAGGTCCCAGAACCCGGCCCCGAAGTCGGCTCCTCCGAAGACGGCATACGCGGTGACCGCCACGAACAGGATGATGGCGGCCGTGGTGGCCATCACACCGGAACCTTCTCGTCGTCCGCGGGAGAGGGCGTGTCCGGGTCGTTCGGCCCGTACGGCACGTCGGCCTCGCCGGTGCGGTCACCCTCCCGGAACCGGCGGCTCATCTGCCGCAGCACGAGGATCGTCGTGACTCCGAGGCCGACGTAGAGGAGCACCACGCCGATGAACGTGATCCAGATCCCGGTGTTGGCGGTGGCGGCGTCCTCGACCTTCATCTTCTCGTAGACGATCCAGGGCTGTCGTCCGACCTCGCTGACGATCCAGCCCGCTTCCATGGTGATCACCGCGAGCACCCCGGAGGCTGCCGAGGCCCGTAGGAACCACTTGCTCCGAGGCATGTCTCGCCGGAAGATCCAGGCCGCCCACCACCACAGGGTCAGCAGGAACAACATCGTGCCCAGGCCGATCATCGCGTCCCAGGCCAGGTGCACGACGTTGACCTGGTGGTTGGTGGGGCGGTCCGCGGCGGGCGTCTTGTCGAGGCCCTCGATGACGGTCGACGTCCCGGTGCCGGGGTCGGACAGGATCGAGGCAAGCCCGGGGATCGGGATGCCGCCGACCACCTCGCTCTTGGAGTTGAGGTGTCCCAGCAGCACCTCCGGCACGTCGCTGCTGGTCTTGGGGACCATCTCGATCGCGGCGAACTTGGTGGGCTGGTTGTTGTAGACCCAGCGCGCCAGGCCGTCACCGACGCCCATCTGCACGGGTGTCGCGATCGCCGCGACGGTGAAGGCGATGATGAAACCGGTCCGGTGGTAGTGGTCGGTGCGCCCCCGCAGCATCCCCACTGCGTACACGGAGGCGACCATGAAGCCGCCGACCAGGTAGGCCGCGACCACCATGTGGGCCGCCATCAGGGGCATGGCGTCGTTGAAGATCACTCCCATCGGGTCGACGTCGGTGATGTTGCCGGAGGAGTCGAGCGTGACGCCCTGGGGGGAGTTCATCCAGGCGTTGGCGGCCACCACCGAGATGCTGCCGAAGATGCCGGCGATCGCGATGGGCACACCGGTCCAGAAGTGGGTCCACGGCTTCAGCCGGCGCCAGCCGAAGATGTAGATCGAGATGAAGACGGCCTCGGCGAAGAAGAAGATCCCCTCGAAGGCGAACGGCACGCCGAAGGCCGCGCCCCACTGCCCCATGAACTTCGGCCAGAGCAGGCCGAACTCGAAGGACAGCACCGTCCCGGTCACCGCGCCCACCGCGAAGGTGACCGCCATGTACTTCGACCATCGCTGCGCGAGCAGCATCGCGTCCGCGTCGTCGTGCTTGATCCCCCGGTAGTTGGCGATCAGGGCCATCACGGACCACGACACGCCCAACGGCACGAGGATGATGTGGAAGGCGAGCGTGAACGCCATCTGCGACCGAGCCCACGGCACGGGGTCGATGGCGAGGGGGACGCTCGTCAGGACATCGATCATCGCGGCGGTCGCTCTTCGTCCGAGGCTGGCGCGTCACCGGCATCGTCGTGCGGCACGAACGGCGGGACCACCCGTGCGATGTCGCCCTCGCCGGCCTGCTCGAGGACGACCCGACCGACCGTCTGCCGCACGGTGATCGTGCGTTCGGCGCGTCCGCCCGCCGCGAACGTCCCCGTCCAGTGGAACATCGCCGAGAGCCGGTTCTTGAAGCCGGTCAGGAAGGTGATGTGCACCACGAGCCACATCAACCATCCGAGGAAACCGGACAGCCGGACCTTCCTGAAGCTGACCACGGCGTGGAATCGGGAGATGGTGGCCATGCTGCCGAGGTCCCGGTAGGTGAACGTCGCCGCTTCCTTGCCGTGCAGCCGGCGCTTGATCGTGTTGGCCGCGTGGATCCCTGACTGCATCGCCACCTCGGCGACGCCGGGAAGCTCGCGGAGCGCCATCATGTCTCCGATCGCGAAGACCTCCGGGTGGCCGGGAAGCGTGCAGTCGTCGTTCACGACGATGCGACCGGCCCGGTCGCACGTGGCCCCGCCGGCCTCGGCGAGCAGGCCGGCCAGCGGTGACGCCTGCACGCCGGCGGCCCAGATCTTCGTCCGGCACACGATCCGCTCGGTCGCCCCGTCGGCGTCCCGCACGTCGACCCCGAACGGGTCGACAGCCGTGACGATGGACCTGCTGCGGATCGTCACGCCGAGCCGGCGCAGCTCCGCGGCCGCCTTCGCCGAGAGTCGGTCGCCGAACGTCGCAAGGATCTCCTTGCCGCCGTCGACCAGCAGGACCTCGGCCTCGGCGGGGTCGATCCGGCGGAAGTTGCCCTTGAGGCCTGTACGAGCCAGCTCGGCGATCTGGCCGGCAACCTCGACCCCGGTCGGGCCACCACCGACCACCACGAAGGTGAGCCAGGCGCGACGCGCCTCCGGGTCCTGCTCGTTCTCCGCCATCTCGAAGGCACCGAAGATCCGGCCTCGCAGCTCGAGGGCGTCGTCGATCGTCTTCATTCCCGGCGCGAAACGGGAGAACTCGTCGTGGCCGAAGTACGACTGCGCAGCTCCGGCGGCGACGACCAGGCTGTCGTACTCATAGGTGCGGACCGTGCCGTCGGGTCGGTGTGCGGTGACGGTGCGGGCGGCCAGGTCGAAGCCCTGGACCGTGGCCATCTCGACGGTCACGTTCGCGTGCCGCCGCAGGATGTCCCGTAGCGGCGGCGCGACCTCGCCCTCCGACAGGATGCCGGTGGCCAGCTGGTAGAGCAGCGGCTGGAAGAGGTGGTAGTTCCTGGCGTCGACGAGCGTCACATCCACGGGCGCCCGGCGCAGGAACTTGGCCGCGAACAGCCCGCCGAAGCCGCCTCCGACAATGACAACCCGGTGAACCGAAGTATCGACCATCGCGCAGCGGTCTCAGGCGAGGCGCTCGGTCAGGTGGTCGCCGACCCGCAGGGCGTTTGCGATGGCCGTCAGGGAGGGGTTCACTGCGCCGATGCTGGGGAAGAAGCTCGTGTCGACCACGTAGAGGTTGTCCAGGTCGTGGGCCTTGCAGTTCACGTCGAGGGCGCTCGAGGCAGGGTCGCGGCCGAACCTGACGGTCCCGGCCTGGTGGGCCGTCGCGCCGATGGGCATGCTCTTGTGCAGGTAGAGGCTGCGGTCCAGCAGATGGTGCTGGTGCATCCCGAGCTTGTCGAGCATCCCGTCGAGCTTGTGACGCAGCCGCTTGACACCCTCGACGTTGTTCTTCTCGTCGACGCTGAGGTGGATGGCACCGTCCCGGTCCACGGTCACGCGGCTGTCCGGCAGCGGCAGGTCCTCCCCGCAGAGCCAGAAGTCGACCGCGTGGTGCGCCAGGACCTCGAACGGCACGTCGGGGGACAGCCGACCCGCCCACCGGGGGGCTTGTGCGTGGATCTCCTCGTCGTCGGACTTGCCGAGCATCTGCATCCCGCCGAGGGGGAACTCCCAGTCGTCGGCGCCGAGGTACCAGTCGTTCATCGCCAGCGTCTTCTGGAAGCGGGTGGGGTTGGGCTCTCGCGAGACGGCCATCAGGGCGATGTTGTTGTGCCTCATGTAGTGCCGACCGACGACGCCTGAGCTGTTGGCCAGGCCATCGGGGTGATGATCGCTGCGCGACCTCAGCAGGAGAGCCGCGGAGTTCACCGCGCCACACGCGACCACCACGATGTCGCCGGTGAACGTGGTGACCGAGCCATCGTCGAGGGTGGTGACGACGCCGGTGACCGTGTGGCCGGACGCGTCCGTCTCGAGGCGCTGCACGTGCGCGCCGGTCACGAGGGTGACGTTGTCCAGGGGGAGGACCGGATCGACGCAGATGACCTGTGCGTCCGACTTGGCGTCGAGCAGGCACGGGAAGCCATCGACGCGGTCGCAGCGGATGCACGCGCTGGCCCGTGCCGCGACGCCGGGTTGCGCCTCCTGGAGGTTGACCCCGATCGGCAGGTGGAACGGATGGAGCCCGAGCTTCTCGAGGTCGTCGCTCAGCTGCTGGATCCGAGGCTCGTGGGACACCGGTGGATGGGCGTACTGGGCGCTGGCGTGGCCCTCGCTGGGGTCCTCGCCGTGGTCACCGTGCACCAGGTAGAGGTGTTCGGCCTGGGTGTAGAAGGGTTCGAGGTCGTCGTAGGAGATGGGCCAGGCCGGCGATATGCCGCCGTGGTGACGCAGCTCCCGAAGTCCTCCGGTCGGAGCCGGAACAGGGCCGCTCCGTAGAACTTGGTGTTGCCGCCGACGTAGTAGTTCACCTCTGGTTGGAAGTCGCGGCCGTGCCCGTCGTACCAGACCTCCGGTGCGAGGTACTTGCCACGGACGAACACCGCCTGGGTCTCCCAGTTGTCGCGCTCCTTCGGCAGGAAGTCACCTCGTTCCAGCCAGAGCACCTTCGCGCCGCTCGTGGCGAGCCGGTGCCCGAGGGTTCCCCCTCCGGCTCCCGTCCCGATGATCACGACGTCGTAGTGCTGGTCACCTGCCATGGCTGAACCCTCCCGCGGCGGACACTCCCGGCAGACGATCGCCCGCTCATGAACGCTCGTCCTCACCCGATTCGGACGAAGTGCGTCCTCACCCGATTCGGAGGAAGCACGCCGTGGCCGCCGGGGCGAATCATCCCGATCGAGCGAGGCGACGCGCCGGGATCCGCGCGGCTGCCCCGCACCTCCGTGCGGCATGCGTGAGCAGATCTGAGGAGAATGACGGTGGCACAGACACAGCGCTCCGACCAGCGCCCGGCGGACGTCCTCGTGGTCTTCGGGATCACCGGCGACCTGGCGAAGGTGATGACGTTCCGGTCGTTGTACCGGCTGGAGGCCCGCGGCCTGCTGGATTGTCCGATCGTGGGCGTCGCCGTCGACGACTGGACCCAGGACCAGCTCGTGGCGCGCGCCCGCGAGTCGATCGAGGGCACGGGCGAAGTGATCGACCCCGGAGTGTTCGACCGGTTCACCGCGAGGCTGTCCTACGTCCACGGTGACTTCACCGACCCCGCCACCTACCAGCGGGTCGCTGACGCGATCAAGGGCGCGGAGTGCCCCGTGTTCTACCTCGAGATCCCGCCATTTCTCTTCGGGAGAGTGGTGCACGGCCTGGCCGAGGCCGATCTGACCGGATCGGCTCGCGTGGTCGTGGAGAAGCCGTTCGGACACGACCAGTCGTCCGCCGGCGCGCTCGCGGACGAGCTGCACCAGTACATCGACGAGTCGCAGCTGTTCCGCATCGACCACTACCTCGGGAAGATGGGGATCGACGAGATCCTGCACCTGCGCTTCGCCAACACCATCCTCGAGCCGGTCTGGAACCGCAACTACGTCTCGTGCGTGCAGATCAACATGTCCGAGGACTTCGGCGTCGAGGACCGTGGCCACTTCTACGACCCCGTCGGGGCGATGCGTGACGTCGTGGTCAACCACCTGATGCAGGTGGTGTCCGCGGCGGCGATGGAGGCGCCTTCGCGTGGTGACCTGAAGACGATCAAGGATGCCCAGGTCGCTCTCTTCAACGCGGTCGTCGAGGCGGACCCGGCTCACTACGTCCGGGGGCAGTACGACGGATATCGCGACATCGACGGGGTGGCACCGGACTCGGCGACAGAGACCTACGCCGCGATGCGCCTCGAGATCCAGAACCTGCGATGGGCGGGTGTCCCGTTCTTCATCCGGACCGGCAAGCGCCTACCCGTGACCCAGACCGAGCTGCGGGTCATCTTCAAGCGTCCACCGCCGTTGGGCTTCGGGGTCATGGGACCGCAGACAGAAGCGAACCAGGTCGTCGTCAAGCTCGACCCGTCGACGGGGATCCGAGTGATTCTGGACGCACGACGCAGCGACCTCTCGGCAGTCGGGAGGATCGACCTGGACATGGAGTTCGCCGACCAGGGCGGTGAAGGCGCCACGCCCTACGAAGTGCTCCTGCATGCTGCGCTGCGCGGCGACAGCACCCGGTTCACCCGGCAGGACGGGGTCGACGAGACCTGGCGGATCATGCAGCCGTTGCTCGACGCGCCACCTCCGGTCCACTCGTACGCCCCGGGGTCCTGGGGGCCGGCGGAGGCCGATCGGCTGACGGCTGAGCACGGCGGCTGGCACAACCCATGGACCGCGTGATGGGCGACGCGATGCCCCAGAGCGCCGCGGCGCCGTCGCCGTTCCCGCCCATCGCCGACTACGCGTTCTTGTCCGACTGCCACACCGGCGCCCTGGTGGCGCCCGACGGCGCGGTCGACTGGTTGTGCCTCCCGAGCTTCGACTCGCCCAGTGTGTTCGGCACCCTGCTCGACCGCCAGGCGGGCTACTTCCGGCTCGGACCCTTCGGCATCAACCACCCGACGTCGCGCGCGTACGAGCCCGGCTCGAACGTCCTCGCGACGACGTGGAAGACGCCGTCGGGCTGGGTGCTGGTCCGCGACGCGCTGACGATGGGCCCGCGGACGTCCGAGGACGTGGTGACGCCGCACACCCGGCCTCCGGCGGACGACGATGCCGACCACCTCCTGGTGCGGACGGTGCGCTGCCTGGAGGGCACCGTCGAGCTGGACCTCGTCTGCGAGCCGGCCTTCGACTACGGGCGGACGTCCGCGGAGTGGACGCTGGTCGACGACGGACGGCATGCCGCCGACGCGACAGCCGGTGGCCAGACCATGCGGTTGCGGACCGATCTCTCGCTCGGGGTCGAGGGCAGCCGGGTCCGAGCCCGGCACGTGCTCTCGGCCGGCGAGGAGTGCTTCTGCGCCCTGTCCTGGGCCGACGGGCTGGCAGCGCCGGTCGATGTCACCGAGGCGAATGCCCGGATCGACGCGACCATCCGATTCTGGCGTGCGTGGCTGGGCCGGGCGCGGATGCCCGACCATCGCTGGCGCGACCCGATCCAGCGGTCGGCCCTGACCATCAAGGGCCTCACGTACATGCCGACCGGGGCGACAGTGGCGGCCCTCACGACCTCACTGCCCGAGACGCCCGGCGGCGAGCGGAACTGGGACTACCGCTACACCTGGATGCGCGACACCACGTTCACGTTGCAGGCGCTGCACTTCCTCAACCTGGACTGGGAGGCCGACGAGTTCATGCAGTTCGTCGCCGACCTGGAGCCGACCGAGTCGGGGGCGCTGCAGATCATGTACGGCATCGACGGCCGGCGTGACCTGACGGAGTCCACCCGCGACGACCTGTCGGGGTACGCGGGCGCTCGACCGGTGCGGATCGGGAACGGGGCGTTCGACCAGCGCCAGAACGACGTGTTCGGTGCGGTCCTGGACTCCGTCCTGCTGCACACGCGACGCAGCCAACGCCTGCCCCGGCGGCTGTGGCCGATCGTCCAGTCGCAGGCCCGTTGTGCCAGCGAGGTGTGGCGCGAACCTGACCAGGGGATCTGGGAGGCCCGCGGCGCCCCGCAGCACTACGTGTCGTCGAAGCTGATGGGCTGGGTCGCGCTCGACCGTGCGTCGAAGCTGGCGGAGATCCGGGGCGACGCGGAGCTCACGGCGACCTGGCGCGAGACCGCCGACGACATCAAGGCCGACATCCTGGCGAACGGGGTCGACGACCGCGGGGTCCTGCGCCAGCACTACGAGACGGACGCGCTGGACGCGTCGACGCTGCTGGCAGCGATCTTCGGCTTCCTTCCAGCCACCGACGAGCGGCTGCGCGCCAGTGTGCTGGCGATCGCCGACGAGCTGACCGAGAACGGCTTCGTGCTGCGCTACCGCACCGACGAGACGGACGACGGACTGTCCGGCAAGGAGGGGACGTTCCTCATCTGCTCGTTCTGGCTGGTGTCCGCACTGTCGATCATCGGCGAGGAGCAGCGGGCCCAGGACCTGATGGAGCGGCTCCTCCGGATCGCATCACCGCTCGGTCTCTTCGCCGAGGAGTTCGACGTCGATACGGGTCGACACCTGGGGAACTTCCCGCAGGCGTTCTCACACCTTGCCCTGATCGAGGCCGCCGCACGCATCATCGCCGCTGAGACGGTCCGTGAGCTCTCGTGACGTGTCCGGGAGGAGGGGACGAAGGATGCGGCCCCCACCTTCGGGTGAGCAGCACGAGATAGCCCACGGTGACTCGAAGGCGGTCATCACCCAAGTGGGCGCGACCCTTCGCAGCTACACCGTCGGCGGGCTGGACGTGGTCGACGGTTTCAGGGTCGCCGACCGCGCCACCGATGGCCGGGGTCAGGTGCTCGCGCCCTGGCCCAACCGGCTGACCGACGGTCACTACCAGTACCGCGGCCGAGCGTGTCAGGCGCCACTGAACGAGATCGGTCGGCACGATGCCATTCACGGACTGGTGCGCTGGCTCGACTGGACCCTCGTCGAGCGGGATCCCGCCGCGGTCACCTTGGCCTGCGCTCTGCACCCGCAACCCGGCTACGAGTGGCAGCTCCGACCTCCAGGTCACCTACGCGCTGGACGACGGCGGGCTGACGGTGACCTTCCAGGCGGTCAATGCCGATCGTGACCCGGCACCGTTCGGGGTCGGGTTCCATCCCTACCTCACACTCGGTACGCCTTCGATCGCCGCGCTCGACCTGACCATCCCGGCTGCGGACTTCGTCGATCCGGACGGCCCGGCCGGTGTGACGACGTCGACCGCGGTGGCGGGGACTCCACGCGACTTCCGGCAGCCTCGCAGAATCGGATCGGCTCAGCTGGACCTGGCGTTCGGCAGTCTCGCGGTCGGACGCGACGGCCATGCTTTGGCCCGACTGGGTGACCCGGAAGGCGAGCGGTCGCCTCGAGCTGTGGGTCGATCACGCCTTTCGATACCTGATGGTCTACACGGGAGACCAGGTGGGTGAGTCCCAGCGACGGCGGACAGCTGTGGCCATCGAACCCATGACCTGTCCGCCGGACGCCTTCCGCACCGGCGTGGACCTCATCGAGCTGGAGCCGGGGGCGACTTGGCAGGGCTCCTGGGGGCTGCGTCCAGGTGTTGGCGCGTTGCGCTGATCGCGAGGCGCGCGTGCTCCTTGGCGCCGACCTGGACCGCCAGCTTGGCTCGAGGGATCTCGAGGGCGTAGGGAAGACCGTCGGGGAGCGCCGCCAGGATGCCGTTCACGTCGATGCCTCCTTCACCGGGAAACAGCCGCTCGAAGCGGGCGGTGTGGATGAGCTCCTCCGTGCTGTCGGGGATCTCAGCCGGGGCATCGCACACGTGCACGAAGTGGAACCACTCCGGAGGCAGGCTGCGGAGCTCCTCGATGCTCGATCCCGACCGGGCGAAGTGGAGGAGGTCGATGAGCAGCCCGGCGTTGGGCTGATCGGCGGCCCTCACGACCTTGGCCGCCTCACCGAGGCTGGGTGTCTCTGTCCAGGACGGGAACTCCAGGTCGATCGTCAGTCCGAGGGGGCGAGCCAGCTGACACAGCTCGGCGAACTTGTCCGTCTTCCGTGCGAAGTCGGAGTCCGGGAGCTGGGTGATGACGTGCCGGGCACCGAGCTCCGCTCCGGCTTCCAGGAAGCGCATGTAGTCGCGGGGACTGTCCCCAGAGGTCAGGCGGGCGAGCTCCACGTCGAGGACCTGGACCCCGGTGGCCGCCAGGCGGGTCTTGGTCGCCCGCATCAGCGCAGGGTCGTACGTGAGGGGGTAGTGCGGCTCCTCCATCGTCACCTTGGTCAACCTGAGACCGACGTAGCGGTAACCCGCTGAGGCAGCCGCGTCGACGAGCTCGGGCGGGGAGAGGCTCAGGGCAGTCAGGTGGGCCAGGGAGTAGTCGTGCCCGCCCTGCTGATCGGCCGGCCCCTGTTCCGAGCCGACACCGGACACGACCCGCAGCCGCTGCCTTCGGTGCCCTGCCATGCGCAGCGCTGTGCTGTGCGTGGCCCCCAACCCGTCGTACCCGCCGATCCGCTGCACGACCTCGAAGAACAGCCGAGACGCGACGATCTCCGTGAAGAAGTGGAGGTACTCGCCCCGCTCGTCACGGTCGTGGAGGATCGAGTGGTCACGCAGTGAAGCGAGGAGCTCGGCCGGCAGGTCCGAGCGGCCCTCCAGGTCGTCGTAGTAGTTGCCCGGGATCGCGAGGATCCGCACCCCTGAGTCCCGGAGCGCCTGCGCGCATCCGACCGCGTCCACGGTGGTGAAGGCGACGTGCTGGGGATTGACCACGGTCGGCGCCCAGCCCCCTCGACGCATCGGGGCTGTGCTCAGGCTCACCCGTACGCGCCGAGCGGGGTCGGCCGCCGACCACGTCCGGATGAGACCGAAGGGGGCCGTGACCTCGGCAGTCTCGGCCGACCCCAGACCGAGGACGCTGCGGTAGAACAGTGCCGTCTGGTCGAAGTCGTCTATCGACTCCGCCAGTGACACGTGGTCGATGGCCGTCAGGAGGGCCTCCCCGGCCGGCTCCGCGCCGGTGGACGTGAAGTCGGCGAGCCATGAGCCTTCCCGGCTCGAGTCGCAGAAGAAGACAGCAGTGCCGTCGGGCGCGGCGACCGATTCGATGTCGACCTCGTCGGGCGCCCTGAGTCGTGGGAGCTTGGGTGCAAACAGTCGACTTGCTCGATCGGCCGAGGCGCCGGGGTCTGAGCTCTCCACCGCCAGCGCGCACACCGAGGCTGTCGCCGGATCCACCGATCGGTGCGGGTCCCGGTTCAGCAGCAGGCGGACCTCACCCTGCTCCCACAGGTCGACCGACTTGGAGCGGTGCCTGCCGGTCAGGGCGAAACCCAGCGCGCCGAGCGTCTCCTCCACCACTGGGGCGGAGACGTCGTCGACCGCCAGCTCGACGAAGGCGAACCCGGAGAGCGGGGGCGCGGGCGGGAGGTCGACGTTGAAGAGCGTCGACGACCGCGTCCCGGCGCCCAGTGGACCCACCAGGTCGGTGAACGAGTGCATGGCGCGCATGGCGCCCATCGCGGCGTACCGGGGATCCTCCTGCTGGTGGACGTCATTGAAGACCTCGAGGGCCATGGGACCTGCGTAGCCCCCCGCCGCGAGACGGCGGACGAACCCCGCCACGTCCAGCACGCCCTGACCGGGGTACGTGCGGTGGTGCAGGCTCCAGGCCCGGTCGGAGAGGTGCAGCCTGGGAGCGTCAGCGAGCTGGACGTGGAACACGCTCGACCCAGGGATCGACGCCACCGAGGAGGGGTCGTTGTCCCCGGCGAGCACGTGGAAGCTGTCCAGGCAGAGGCCGAGGCTCGGGTGGTCCACGGCTCGCACCAGCCGCCACGCGTGGTCGTGCGTCGACACTCGTCCCCACGGCACCGCCTCGTAGGCGAGACGTACGCCGCGGCCTGCGGCGAGCTCGGCCAGCCGGTGGAGCTGGGCGGCAGCGACGTCGTCGTCGTCCAGACCGCCCGTCGACGTGGTCGAGCAGAGGAGCAGGACTCCCGCTCCCAGCTCCTCGACGACGTCGAGGGAGTGCTCGGCGCGACGAAGGAGGGCGCCGAACTGGTCGTCGGGCAGCGCCTCGACGTGGAGCGGTTGATACGTCTCGACCGACATGCCCAGGCGTGCGGCCTCCGCCTTGACCCTTCGCGGCGACAGGTCCGAGAGCAGCAGGTCCCCGGCCAGCAGCTCCACGCTGGAGAAGCCCGCAGCCGCCGCGGCGGCGAGCTTGTCCTCGAGCGCGCCGGCCAGGCACGCGGTCGAGATGGCCAGTCGCGGGGCGGGAGCGGTGTGCGACAGGGCCGGAAGCACGTAGTCAGTGGTCACATGATCCTCACGCGGTCCCCGGCGACGGTGAACCCGGACGGGGAGAACCAGCGGGCGACGGCACCGTCGGCCTGGGTCTCGCTGCTGTAGTGCCGCAGGAACTCCCACAGGAGCGGCATCTCCTCGGGAATCATGTTGTGCGACCGGAAGAGGTTCTTGGTCACCTTGACGAGGGGCACGTCAGCATTGCCGTAGCGGCGCGACCAGGTCCACGTCCGGAACCGGTCCCGGTAGCCGTGGACCGCTGCCGCCTCGCGCGGGACCGCGGAGAGCTCGAGGCCGTGCGTCCCCAGGGTGTACTCGGCCCAGTCGTCGAGCAGGTTGTCGGTGTCGTCCCACAGGTCGCCGGCGAGGTTGCCCAGGTCGCCGTAGCCGTAGGCCAGGTAGCCCGGGATGGGCGCGCCGCTCGCCGGGTAGCTGGTGCCTTCGAACGTCACGCGACCGTCGGCTCCGGGGGCCGCCAGACCGGACGTGCTGGCCACGGCGGCGAAGAGCTCCGGCATCGCGATGGCGAAGCGCGTCGTGACCATGCTCCCGGCGGACTGCCCGGTGGAGTAGAACCTCGTCGGGTCGACCGGGTAGCTCGGCCAGCAGCACCTCGCGCAGCTGGCGGAGGAACGCGACCGAGTCGGCGTGGCTGACCGAGATCGCACTCGCGCTGTACTGCTCACACACCGTGACGGTGATGAAGCCCTCCCTCTCGGCCACCTCCCACCAACCGGACGCGTCGGTGAAGACCTTGTCGGTCTGGGTGTTGCCGGGCCAGACGAAGAGCACGGGTGCGCGATCGCCCCACATCCGCGCTGCGGAGGCGGGTACGTGCACCAGGTACTCGCGCACGTCTCCGTCCACCACCATGGTGCGCACCTCGATGCCGAGGCGCTCGTAGTCGGCACGCTCCATGAGCTGGTTGCCATAGGCGAAGAAGTTCTCGTACCTGGTGTAGCGGGTCAGGAAGGTGCGGATGTCGTCGGTGAGCTTGCGGTTCCAGAAGCTCACCGGACGGTCGAGCTCGGCCACGACCGAGATCGGCCCGGAGTGCGACGTCATCCACCGGTCGGAGTCGGACGCCTGGTGGCGCACGGTGCCGAGCACCGTGTCACGTCGAGATCCGCTCACGTCGTTGGCAGCCGCCCAGTAGTCGAGCGACGCGCGAGCCGAGTCCCGCGGATCGACGAACCATGTCGGCAGCACCGTCTCGGCGTTGGTGACCCGGTCGAAGCCGGGCGGCAGGACGACCTGGGTGTAGCTGCCCTCGGTGGTGCCGTCGTACTCCTTGCTCGCGAACCGGTCGATGTAGGACCGCTCGAGTCCCGCCGAGCGCAGGTAGGTCTGGGCGATGACGCGCAGCGGGAACTCGACGGCCCATCCCTCGAGAGCCGTCGCTCCGCCGTCGTAGCCGACGAGGTAGTGCTCACCGAAGATCGAGAAGTAGCCGTTGGACTGGTAGAACGACATGGCCGCTCGGACGTACGCCGCCTCCTGGTCCGCGGACCCCCAGCCACCCGGACCCGGCTCCAGCACGAAGAGCCCCTCCTCGTGCTGATCGGCGAGCTCGCGCCAACCGGTCTTCCACAGGAAGGTCTCGGTGTCGGTGCCCTCGGGAGCCGCGAGCACGGTGTAGTAGGACCGGATCGGCGTCTCGGGCGAGATGTAGACCTTGGCCGTGCGCCTCACCCCACCGATCGTGAAGACCTTCTCCCAGTAGCCGGACATCTCGCGGGGCAGCTTGTTGGCGCGCGTGAAGTCGAACGCCGGCAGCGGTCGGCCGTCGAGCGGGCGGGCAGCGCCGAGGCGGGCTGGGGGGGCCGCCTCGGCGGGACGGGCGAGTGTGGTCGCTGCGGCGCCGAGGGCGAGTCCGGCGCCAGCACCGCGCAACAGGGAACGACGAGCAACATCCACGATTGACCTCCGAGCAATCTCGCGACAGGTGACCTGCGTCACTGGCTACAGCGTGAACGAACTAGTGAGTTCGATCCACCCCGAGACCACTCCGTGAGACTCGCGTACCACCACGCGGACCTGCTACGTCAGCGGACCGGGCTCAGCCACGCCACGACGATGTCGCCCAGGACCTGTCGGTTGTGCGTGCGCTGCGCCTTCGAGCGCATGTCGTAGTCGAACAGGTAGCTGAAGGTGTGGTTGTTGGCGATCTGGAAGACACAGAAGGCACTGATCACCATGTGGACGTCGAGCGCCTCGACGCCTCCGCGAAAGCTGCCGTCCGAGCGGCCACGCTCGAGGATCTCCTCCAGCAACGAGGCCGCTGGGGTGCCGAGCTCGCGCAAGGTTCCGATCTTCTTGAGGAACTCGGCGTGGTGGATGTTCTCGATCGCGACGAGGCGGATGAAGCTGGGGTGGCGGTGATGATGGTCGAAGGTGCAGCTCGGCGACCCGGCGGAGCGCTTCCGCGGGCGGCAGGTCGCCGAGGTCCATGGCTCGTTCGGCGTCGCGGATGCCGCGGTAGGCGCGCTCGAGGACGGCTACGTAGAGCTCCTCCTTGGACCCGAAGTAGTAGTAGATCATTCGCTTCGTCGTGGACATGCGTGCGGCGATCTCGTCCACCCGCGCTCCGGAGTACCCCGCTTCTGCGAACACCTCCTCGGCCACGTCCAGGACCTCGGCCCGCGATCGGGCGGCGTCACGTGTGCGCGGAGCGTCAGGCATGGCCGGAGTGTACTGACCGGTTCACGCGACCCTCGCGCGTCTTCGTGTACGTACCATATAGTTCATTACGTGACCGATGACGGCGGGCGGCAGCCCATGACGGACGAGCACCCCTACCTGGTGGGCCTGCTCGGGGCAGGTATCGGTTCCTCGCTGACGCCACCCATGCACATGGAGGAGGCGCGGCACCACGGGCTCGCCTACGTCTACCGGACCATCGACACCGGCCAGGACCGTCTCGATGACGCCGGGCTGCGTGCGTTCCTCGACTCGGTCGTCCAGCTCGGCTTCGACGGCCTCAACGTCACCTTTCCCTACAAGCAGCAGATCCTTCCCCTGCTGGACGACCTGAGCCCCACCGCGCAGCGGCTGGGCGCTGTGAACACGGTGCTCGTCCGGGACGGCCGGCTCGAAGGGCACAACACCGACGTCACCGGCTTCGCTCAAGCCGTGGACAGGCACCTGGCTGGCGCGTCGCTCTCCTCGGTGGCTCAGGTGGGGACCGGTGGGGCCGGTGCCGCGGTCGCCGACGCGCTCCTCGGCCGCGGGGTCGCGCGCCTGTCGGTGACGGACCGCGATCCCCAGCGCGCGGAGGACCTGGCGAAGACCTTGCGTGCGCGGTACGCCGACCGCGACGTGCGTGCCGTGCGCTCGGACGACATCGGGGACGCGCTCGCACGAGGCTGACGGCCTGGTCAACTGCACCCCGACCGGAATGGCCCACCACCCGGGCACACCTGTCGACACGGACCTTCTGCGGCCCGAGCACTGGGTGGCGGACATCGTCTACCGCCCCCTCCAGACGGAGCTCCTGCGGGCAGCCGGCGAACGCGGGTGCCGGGTCCTGCACGGAGGATTCATGGCGGTCTACCAGGCGGCGCGCACCTTCGAGCTGGTCACCGGCCGCACTCCCCGCCCCGAGCGCATGCTGCACCACCTGCAGCAGCTGGTTGCGAGCCCGGCCGTCTGAGGCGCGTCAGCGCTTGGCCCCGACCCGCCGGTGGGCAGTCAGGACGACGGCGATGCCGGCCATCATCAGCGCGGCGCCGGGCAGCACGGCCGGGCGAGGAGTCTCGCCCAGCAGCACGGCAGCGATCACCATCGCCAGCGGCACCGTCATGAGCTGCGCCAGGGAGACGAAGCTGGCGCTCACCGACCGCAGCACCAGGTTGAAGAGGGAGTGACCGACGAGCTGGGCCAGCACCGTCAGCGCCACCAGCTGGATCCACGCGGAGGGCGGGTATCCCGTGAAGGGCTGCCCGGCCAGCACGAGTGCCACGGCGAGGAGCAGAGCGCAGCAGCCGTAGCACAGCGCGGTGTACACGGACGTGCTGACGGTCCGGCGGACGACCCCGCCCGCCACCATGTAGGCCCCGCCTGCAGCACCTGCGGCCAGCGCCAGCGCGTTGCCCACCACGGACCCGGGCGACAGCACGGCGTCTGCCCCGGTGACCACGACGACACCGGCGAACGCGATCACCGTCCCGATCCACGCGGCCCGCGTCAGCCTCTGCCCGAGAACGCTGGCGAAGAGCGCAGCCCAGATGCTCTGGCTGCACACCAGGGTCGCGGCCGACGCCACCGTCGTGCGGTCGAGGGCCGAGGCCATCGAGGCGAAGTGGGTCCCGAGCATCGAGGCGGCAAAGACGATGACGACAGCCGTACGCACCGTGAGCCGTCGGTGGTCCGAGCGCCGCTGCCACAGAGCCATCGGAACGGCGACAGGCAGCGCCATGACGTTCCTCCAGAACGCGATGGCCAACGCCGGTGCGGCGATCGCAGCCATGAGGGGCGGCGCGGACGAGGCGCCCAGGACGGCCACGCTGAGGATGCCGAGGTCCCGGGCATCCGGGCCTTCGTGGTGCTCACCGTGCACCGATCAACCGCCCCTGGCACGAGTGACGCACGCGGCCCACATCACGGGCATCGCGATCGAAGCCGTCAGCTGCATCCGCGTCGTGCAGCGTCTCCAGCACGACAGGACCGTCGTAGGAGCTGGCCAGCAACGCGGCGGCCACGTCGTCCCACGCCACGTCACCACTCCCGAGCGGATCGTGCAACCACCGGTCCTGCCGCGTGTCGGAGACGTGCACCAGCCCCGGCGGGCCGGGCAGCGAGCCGATCGCCTGGGGGACGTCTTCCACCATGAAGGCGTTCGCGACGTCGAAGCAGAGCCGCACGCGGCCCTGCAGCAGCGCTGCGACCTGCGTGCACTCATCCGCCGTGTCGATGAGGCCGGTCGGGACGTTCTCCAGCAGCACCTCGACGCCTCTCGTCCTCGCCGCCTCCGTGATCACCTCCAAGCCGTCGATGACGCGCTTCCACAGCTCCTGCCGTGGAGGCGGCCGGAGCGGATGCCTGCGACCGGGGTGCACGACCACCCGAGGGGCTCCCAGCTCCGAGGCCAGCGTTGCAGCCGCGAGGAACTGCTGCCGGCTCCACTCGCGCATTCCCTCCTGGCTGCTGGCCAGGTTCACGTCGACGCCGGAGGGCACGACGCTGGTGACCCGCTGGCCCGTCGCACGGAGGACCGACGTGAGGTTCGCGAGCGCCGGCCCGAGGTCGTCCAGGTCGACGTGAGGTGGGGCGGCGAGGATCTCGACCTGCTCGTACCCCGCGTCCGCGAGGGCGGGCAGCAGCTCGGCCAACGCCGTACGCCCGAGACCCGTGTAGGTGCTGACCGCGAGGTCGCTCAGCATGCGGCAGCAGTCCCGACGCCCGTGAGCAGTGCCATCAGCCGCCGGGCTGCCCGATCGCCCGAGGCCACGGCGGCGTCGAGAGGGCCGTCACCCACGGCTTCCCCGGCTCCGACGGCCGGCACGGTGACAGCGGCGGGGACCGACAGCGACAGCCCGACGGGGACGGCGCCGAGCGACACGAGCACGGGGCCGACGCCGGTGATGATCCGCCTCTCCCCTGCCACGGCGAGCACCAGCTCGTCCGCACCCACCGCTTCGACGACCGCGCCGAGGTGCAGCTCGGCCGCTCCGTCCGCCAGCCGCTCCACGGCGGGCAGCCGCTCACGAGCCCCGGCGTCCGGCGCGAGCTCGGCCTGCGCACCGACCAAGGTGACGTTCCAGCCCAGGCCGGACAGATGGTCTGCCACGTAGGTACCGCAGCGGTCGGCGCCCCACACCGTCACGGGACCGGGTTGGTCCGGTACGCCCCGGGCCAGCCAGGTTCGCACGCCCACGAGGCGATGGAGCCCCTCACCCGCGACGGGCGGGAGGTAGTCCGTGCCTCCGGACGCGTCGACCCAGCCAGCCGCTCGGCCTGTGAGCGATGCGGCGTCGACCTCGCTGCCGGGGTGCAGCCCCACCTCGAGGCGTCGCAGCTCGGCCAGGTACCAGTCGAGCAGGCGCCCGAACTGCGGCTTGGCCCGCAGCCGGGACGCCATGGCGAGCTGGCCACCGAAGGTGCCGGTCCTCTCGTGCACGGCGACGGGCCAGCCCGCCTCGGCGAGCGTGAGGGCGGCCTGCAGTCCGGCGGGCCCGGAGCCGGCGACGACGACGATCGTCTCGCGTCCGACGTCCAGACGGCTCGGAGCCGGCGCGGGAAGGGCGCCCTCGCGGCCGGTCGCCGGGTTGGCAGTGCACCACAGTGGCTGCCCGGTGAAGATGACGTCTGCGCATCCCTGGTTGCACGAGATGCACGGCCGCGGCTCGGTGCCCGTCGTGGCGTGGCGTGACCACGAGGGGTCGGCGTGCAACGCGCGAGCGACCGAGACCAGGTCGGTGTCGCCGTCCTCGACCAGGCGCTGGGCGACCCGGGGCGAGGTGATCCTCCCCGCCATGGACACGAACCGCCCGGTCTCGTGGCGGTAGCGCCGGGCCAACCCCGAGAGGTAACCCTCCTCGACCTCGCCGCTCGGCGTGATCCAGTGGCCTGCGCCGTACGTGCCGGCGGAGAGGTCGACGACGTCGACGAGGTCGAGCCGAGCTCGGAGCAGCGTGCGCAGGGACGCGTCGGCGTCCAGTCCGCCGGGCAGACCCTCGAAGGCCGACCACCGGAGGAAGAGGGGGACGTCCGCACCGATGGCGTCCCGGACGGCCACCACCACCTCGTCGAGGAACCGGGTCGGCTCGGCGTAGCGGTCCGACCTGCGGTTGGAGCGCGGCGAGACGAACTGTCCGATGAGGTATCCGTGCGCGCCGTGCACCGCGATCACGTCCGCGCCTCCCTGCACCGCCCGACGGGCGGCGTCCGCGTACGCCGTCACGACCCGGTCGATCTCGGTAGGAGTCAGCTCGTGCGGCACCTCGCCGCCGATCTCCGTGCACGCGACGGGGGACGGCCCGACGGGCACCTGCTGCGACACGGCGGACGGGACGACCCGGCCTGCGTGGTTGAGCTCGACCCCGAGGAGAGCGCCGTGCTCGTGCACGGCCGCAGCGACGGACCGGAGGCCCGGCAGCACGCTGTCGTCGTGCATCCCGGCCTGGTGCAGCCGGGCCTTGGAGTCCTGCCGCACGTACGACGCCTCGGTGAACAGCAACGCCGCTCCCCCGGCCGCTCGGGCACCGAGGTAGGCGGCGTACCTCGGTGTGGCTCGCCCGGCGAGGTCGCTGTAGTTGCGCTCCATCGGCGCGCCCACCACCCGGTTGCGCAGCCGGACGCCACGCAGGCGGAGCGGGCTGCCGAGCGACGGGTGGTGCTTCGACGGCACTACAGGTCCAGGAACTCGGGCAACCACAGCGCGAGCTGGGGGATGAAGGTGATGAGCACCAGGGTCACCAGCAACGGGATGAGGAACGGGGCCACTCCGCGGAACACCTCGGCCACGGGTGTCTTCGTGACGGAGGCGAGGACGAACAGCACGCCGCCGATGGGCGGTGTCATGAGCCCGATCATCAGGTTCAGGACCACGATGACGCCGAAGTGGATGGGGTCGACACCCAGCTGCGTCGCCACGGGGAGCAGCACCGGAACGCTGATCACGAGGGCCGACGTCGGCTCGATGATGGCGCCCAGGAGCAGCAGCAGCAGGTTGACCAGGATCAGGAAGACGATCTTGTTGTCGGTGAAGCCGAGGAACGCCTCGGCGATGGACTGCGGGACGCGCTCGCGGGCAAGGATCCAGCCCAGCAGGCTGGAGGCGCCGAGGATCACCATGATGGCGGCGGTCGTCGTCGCGGTGTCTGCGAAGACCTTCGGCAGGTCACGAACCTTGAGCGAGCGATAGAGGAAGCCGAGCAGGAGCATGTAGACGGCTCCCACCGCTGCTGCCTCGGTGGGGGTGAAGTATCCCTCGAGGATGCCCCCCAGGATGATGACCGGGGCGAGCAGTGCGCCGAGACCGCCGAGGGTCGTCCGGCGCACCTGGGCCCACTCGAAGGGTTCGTTGGGGATCTCATCGTGTCCGCGCGCCCAGAAGAACACGTAGATGGCCAGCGTCAGGCAGATGAGCAGGGCGGGCACCACCGAGGCGGCGAAGAGGGCGCTGGTCGACACGAGCGCCACGGAGGCGAACACGACGGCGGGGATGCTGGGCGGCATGATCGGGCCGATGACCGAGGACGCTGCGGTCAGGCCCACGGCGAAGCGCTGCGGGTAGCCCTTCTTGACCATGTGCGGGATCTCGATCGACCCGACGCCGGCGGCGTCGGCCAGGGCAGAGCCGTTCATCCACGAGAAGCCGAGGCTCACGCCGATGTTGACGTAGCCCAGGGCTCCCCGGAACTTGCCGAAGAGGGCGAGCACCAATGCGAACACCCGCTCGGCGATGCCCGCCCGTGTCGCGAGGAAGCCCACCAGGATGAAGAGCGGCACTGCGAGCAGCGGCCAGCTGTTGACGCCGCCGGTGGCCGTGCGCATGGCGAAGCCCACCGACTGGTCGTGGGACCACATGTAGGCCAGGCACGGCCCGAGGATCGCGAAGGCGATCGGCACGCGGAGGGCGATGAAGGCGGCGATCAGGAGTCCCAGCACTGCGACGCTCATCGGACGGTCTCCTTGTCGGCGGTGGGCGGCTTCTCGCCCAGGGCTGCGTGCGTGAGTGCGTCCCCGTCGGCGGCGAGGGTGTCGTCGGTGATGACCTCGCCCGCCACCCGGATCTGGCCCTCGTGGCTGGACGGGAAGACGAGCTCGACGAGGGCCCGCAGGACCGTGAGAGCCATCCCGAGCATCGGGATGAAGTAGATCCAGGCCAGTGGGATCCCGGTCGCGGGCGACTTGATCGGTGAACCGGCGGTGAAGAGGTCGAGACCCTCGTAGCCGAACATGAGCGCGGTCGCCGCGACAACGACCAGCGAGAACGCCTTGACGAGGCGCTGGCCCAGCGGGGGCAGGACGTGGTCGACGACGTCCAGGGCGATGTGCTCGTCGCGGCCCAGCAAGTAGCCGGCGAGGCCGAACGACATCCACACGAGTGAGAACCGAGCGAGCTCGCCGGTCCACACCTGGTTGTCGAGCGGCGTGACGCGCGCCAGCACCTGCAGCATGACGAGGGCCACGATGGCGACGACGCAGATCGCACCGAACGTCAGCTCGATCGAGCTCGATCCCTCGCAGCCCGGCGGCGAGCCAGCGGGGTCGCTGCAGGCCCCAGGGCTGCTCCTGCCGTGTCGTTGTCGTCTGCACCTCTCGTGTCCTTCCTTGACGTTCTTGCTGGTGGGTCGCTCGTGGACGTGTCAGTCCGGGGACCAGCCCCCGTCGACGTCGATGATCTCGCCGGTCAGGTACGACGCGGCGGGCGAGACGAGGAAGTCCACGACGTTGGCCACCTCGGCGCTCGTGCCCGGCCGACCCAGCGGCAGCTGCCGCACGACGGCCCGCTCGACCTCCGGAGAGGTCGCGTTGCGCATCCCCGAGTTGATGTAGCCGGGCGCGACCCCGTTGCACCGGATGCCACGATCGGCGAGGGCCCGAGCGACTGACAGCGTCAGGTTGCCCAGGGCGGCCTTCGACGCGCAGTAGTGCGCTCCGGCTGGATGAGTGAGGCCGTACGACGTGCCCGGCGGCCCCGACGCGGCGAGCTTCGCCACCGCGGAGACGACGTTGACGATGGACGCGTTGTCGTGCTCGGCGAGGAACGGCCACGCCTCCCGGATGGTCAGGAAGCACGAGCGGACGTTGACCGAGAAGACCCGGTCCCACTCGTCGAGGTCGATGTCGGGCACCTGCGGCGCAGCACCGTCGCGCTTCGGCGAGATCCCCGCGCAGTTCACCAGGACGTGCAGGCCGCCAGCGGACGCGCTGCGCACCATGTCACTGACCGCTGCCTCGTCGGTGAGGTCTGTGACGACGTGGGCGACCGCCTGCGCAGACAGGTCGTCGTCCGAGGCCGGCGCAACGTCCGCGGCCACGACGTCGTAGCCGGTGGACGCCAGGCGATCCACGATGGCACGACCGATGCCGCCCCGACCGCCCGTGACGATTGCCTGCACGTCCTGTTCCCCTTCGTGGTGGCCGGTGGTCGCCGCCGGGTGGCGGCGACGACCACCGGTGGCATCAGCTCGAAGCGCCTTCGCGGATCGCTTCGTAGAGGGCCAGCTGCTCGCCCTCGTAGTTGGACATGAAGAACTCCTCGGCCTGGGAGCGGAAGGTGTCGAGGTCGACGTCCTCGACGACGGTCATGTCGCCGGTCGACTTCCACTCCTCGACGATCTCGGTCTCGGCGTCCTCGACGCACTGGCGGTCGCCGTCGCGGGTGTCGCTGATGGCGGCCTGGACGGCCTCCTGCTGCTCGGCGGAGAGGCTCTGCCAGGTGTCCTCGGAGATGATCGCCAGCACCGAGCCGACCTGGTGGCCCGTGAGGCTGACGTGGCTCTGCACCTCGGGGAGGTTGAGGTCCTTGATGGTCGGGGCCGGGTTCTCCTGGCCGTCGATGGTGCCCTGCTGCAGTGCCAGGAAGACCTCCTCGAAGGCCACGGCAGTGGGCTCGGCGCCGAGTGCCTCGGCGTTCATCAGGTATTGCGGGCTGTCGGGGAACCGCATCCGCAGGCCCTCGAAGTCGTCCGGCGTCCGGATCGGCTGGTTGGCGGTGAAGTGCCGCATGCCGAAGTACCAGACGTCGAGGACCCGCACGCCGGTCTCCTCGAGCATGCGCTCCTTGAGACCCTCGAACTCCTCGCTGTCGACGAACTCGAACAGGGCGTCCGGGCCGTCGAAGGCGTACGCGGCATCGAGCGCCCCGACCTCGGGGAACGAGGCGGAGATCGCCGAGGCACCCTGGATGTCGAGGTCGATGTCCCCGGACGCCACCGAGGCGAACCGCTCCGCGTCGGGGCCGAGCTGGCTGTTGGAGAAGATCTCGATCTCCACGCCGGTCCCACCCTCGGCCAGCTCGTCGGCCACGACCTGTGCCCCACACGTGTTGTGCGGGTGCTCGTCGGGGTAGCTGTTGGCGAACGACAGCGTCGTGGCGCCGCCGTCGTCGCCGCCGCCGCTGTCGCCTCCCTCGTCGTCCCCTCCGCACGCGGACAGGACCAACAAGCTCGCGATCGACGCCGCGGCAAGTCCAAGCCCTCTCTTGCTGCGCTTGACTGACATGGCTCCTCCTCTGATGGGCCGGCGACGCCGGATTACCTAACTAGTACGTTACTTGTGGACAGCGATGACGGGAAGGGCATCGCGGTCGTGGACTACTCGAAGACGCCCTTGTAGATGTCCTTGATGTTCCAGTGCCCAGGCGTGGGCACCGGGTCGTTCACCATGGGCACGTCGATGACCGTGGGGCGACGCGACCGGACGGCCTCCTCGACGGCGGCGCCGAGCTCTTCGACGGCGGCCACCTTGACTCCCTCGGCTCCGCAGGCGCGCCCGAGGGCGGCGAAGTCAGGGCTGTAGGGCCGCCCGTCCCGGTCGAGGAACTCACAGCCGTAGCTGGCTCCGTAGCTCGAGGCCTGGAGGTCCGCGATCGTCCCGTGCGCGGCGTTGTTCATCACCACGAAGATCACGGGCAGGTTGCGTTCCACGGCGGTCGGGAGGGCGGCGAGCTGCGCGCTCATCCCGCCGTCACCCACCAGGGCCACGACGGCACGGTCCGGCCAGGCCAGCTGCACTCCCAGCGCGGCAGCCGGGCCGAATCCCATGGTCGAGGCGCCGCCGGGGGTGACGAAACGGCCGCGGTCGCTCATCGGGTACCTCTGGGCGACACCGTTCTTGTTCCACCCGACGTCGGTCACCAGGACGGCGTCCTCCGGCAGGTTGTCACGTACGTCCTTGAGGATCCGCTCGGGCTTGAGCGGGAAGGCGGGGTCCAGGCCGCGCTCCTCGGTGTCGGCGAAGAGTGCGCCGCGGGTCTCGGCGATCGTGCCCCGAAGCTCCGCGCGGTCGACTGGTGCCGCGTTCGCGCGCTGCAGAGCGGCCTCGATCGCGGCCAGGGCGAGGCCGACGTCCGCCACGGCGCCGATCGTGACCGGGTAGTTGCGCCCGATCTCGGCCGTGTCGAGGTCGATCTGCACCAGGCGCGTGGGCGGGAACTGCCAGGTGTACTCGCGCTCCCAGGAGCTCGCGTCGGTCTCCGCGAAGCGGGTGCCGAGGGCCAGGACGAGGTCGGCGGAGCGCGCGTACTCGTTGGTGAACTCGAGCCCCCAGAAGCCCGGCATGCCGAGCAGGAGGGGGTGGTCGTCGGAGACGACGCTCTTGGCCATCAGGGAGTGGACCAAGGGGATGTCGAGGTGCTCGGCGATGCGCAGCATCCGCTCCTTCGCGGCCGGCTCACGCACGCCGCCACCGAAGTAGATGAGGGGACGCTCCGCCTTGACGAGCTCGGCCGCGATGGCGTCGGCGGTGTCGGCGGGCAGGTCAGGACGCGTGCTCGTGACCGGGAGCGGGTAGGACTCTGCGTGCTCGGCCGCGAGCGGACGGGAGAACATGTCCATGGGCACGTTGAGGAGCGTCACGCCGGGGCGTCCGGCACCCGCCGTCCAGTACGCGCGCTCGAGGAAGCGCGGAAGGTCCTCGACCCTTGCCACGTCCCACGCGCGCTTGACGAACGGGCGGTAGATCGCCGTCTGGTCCGCATCGGCGTGCAGGTTCACCTCCTGGTGCGGGTGGCGGCCGCGGTAGTAGGAGGGGATGTCGCCGCTGATCACGACGAGCGGGACCGAGTCGAGCGCGGCCGTCGCTGCGCCCGTGACGGCGTTCATCATGCCGGGGCCGACGTGCACGACGACCACTCCCGGACGCCCCGTGGCGCGTGCATAGCCGTCGGCGGCGTGGGCGGCGGTCTGCTCGTGCCGGAAGACGACGAACTCGATGTCGCTGCGGCCGAAGGCGTCGAGAAGTGCGATGTTGGTGTGACCGCACAGTCCGAAGACGTGGGTCACTCCCCACTCCTCGAGCTGGCGCACGATGACGTCCGCACCCGTCGAGATCCGGTCCGGGCTCGCGGCGTCGGTGACCACCGGCGCCGCCTCGTCGTGTTGGTTGGTCATGGTCATCGGGTGGCTCCCCACACGGATTCGTCCTTCCAGAGCAAGGTCTTGACGTAGGTGTAGTCGTCGATCATCCAGCGCGGCGACTCCCGACCGATGCCGGAGTCCTTGACCCCGCCGAACGGCACGTTGTCGAGTCGGAAGTTGGAGGTCCCGCCGACGACCACCGCGCCGACCTGGAGCTCGCGCCAGGCCTGGAAGATGCGGCGGCTGTCGTGGGTGAAGAGCCCCGACTGCAGCCCGTAGCGGCTGCGGTTGCACTCGCGGATGACCTCGTCGAAGTCGTCGTACGGCAGCACCACGACTGCGGCTCCGAACACCTCTTCCCGCACGATCGTGGCGTCGCGGGCCGGGTCGACCACCACGAGCGGCTCGAGGGTGGCGCCGTTGCGGGCTCCGCCCGTCGCGAGCTTGGCGCCGTCCCGCTCGGCGTCCTTCGCCCACTGCAGGACCCGGTCGGCGGCGTTCTCGTCCACCATGCTTCCGATGTCCGTCGACTCGTCCAACGGGTCACCGATGCGGAGCTCGCCGACCGCCGCGGCCAGGCGACCGGTGAAGTCGTCCATCATCGAGCGAGGCACGAAGATGCGCTGCACGCTGATGCAGCTCTGTCCGGAGTTGCTGAAGCCGGTGCGGGCGCACTGGACGGCCGCTTCGGCCACGTCCGCGTCCTCACACAGGATGGTGGCCGCGTTGCCGCCGAGCTCGAGGACCAGGCGCTTGCCGGCTCCGTTGCGAGCCACGGCGTGACCGGCACCGGCACTTCCGGTGAAGCTGATGGCGGCCACCACCGGGCTGCCGGTGAGCACCTCGCCCAGCTCGGGTCCGCCGTGCAGCACCTGGACCGCGCTCGTGGGAAGCCCTGCCTCGAGGAGCAGCTCCACGAAGCGGGTCGAGCTCGCGGGGGCCTGGGGCGGCGGCTTGACGATCGTCGTGTTGCCAGCGGCGAAGGAGGCGGCGAGCTTGTGGGCCAGGAGGTTGACAGGGGCGTTGAACGGGGTGATCGCCACGACCACCCCGACCGGGGACCGGAAGGTCATCGCAGTGGTGCCCACACCGCGGGCCCAACCGGCCGAGGGCAGTACCTCTCCCCCGATGCTCCTCGCCTCCGCAGCAGAGAGCGCCAGGGTCTCGGCGGCGCGCTGCGCCTCGCCGCGTCCGTCCCTCACCGGCTTGCCGAGCTCCAGCGCCAGCAGCCGGGCGATGTCGTCCTGTCGCTCCTGCACGAGGACCGCGGCGCGCTCGAGAATGTCGGCGCGAGCGGCCGGCGACAGTGCAGCCACCTCGTCAGCGGACGTTGCGGCGAACTCGAGCGCCTGCTCGGCATCCTCCGTGCTGGCCTGCGCGGCGCTGGAGACGATGTCCCCGGTGACGGGACTGCGGCGATCCAGGGTCGATCCCTCGTTCCAGGACCCCGCAACCAGGTTGCGAACGATCTCAGGGGACTCGCTCGTCACTCGCTTCACCTTCCCTAATCCGTCTGACGGTCCATCTGGACCACTGGGTGGACTTTGAGTAAGGTACGGGCAATTCAATGATCGTGGCAAGGGTCGATGTGAAACTTGTCACCGAATCGAGACGACGCATCCAGCGTCCCGACCTAGGAGTGGCTCGATGGTGAAAGGCAGCTCAGCAGGCGACGACGCCGAAGTGGGCGCAACCTCGTCCGAAGCCATGGGCGGCGTGCGGAGCGTGCAGCGGGCGCTGGAGATCTTGAACCTGCTGAGCGAGGAGCGGCCGCAGATCACGATCCGCGACATCGTCGACAACACCGGGCTCGCCAAGACCACCTCGATCCGCCTCGCACAGACCCTGGTGAACGCGGGGCTCCTGTGGGCGACCGAGTCGGGCTTCATGGCCGGACCCGGACTGTGGCGCTGGGCGCACCTGGCACGCAACGCCTGGGAGCTTCCCGCCGAGTTCCGCAGCATGCTCACCGACATGGCCCGCGAGCACGAGGAGACGGTCAACCTCTACATCCGCCGCGACGTTCGACGATTGTGCATCGCGCAGGCAGAGAGTCCTCGGGCACTGCGGCACGTGGTCAATGTCGGCGACGAGTTCCCCCTGTGGGCCGGTGCTTCTGCTCGCGTGCTCCTCGCCGACGTCGAGAACAGCCTGCTGGCCAGGGTGGTGGCCGGCGCCCCCGCCGGGCGCGCCGACCTGGCACGCCTCAGGAAGGCAGTCGCGCAGGCCAAGGCAGATGGCTTCGCCGTGTCGCACGGGGAGCGCGAGTCCGGCGTCTCGGCCGTGGCGGTGCCCGTGCTGGACAACGGTCATGTCGTCGCCGCCCTCAGCATGAGCGGGGCGACTGCACGCTTCACCGACGACCGGATCCCCGACTTCGCCTCCGCCCTCCAGAGCGCCGCCGTCGCGATGTCGGGCAGAGCACTGGGCACCGCGGTCCGGAGCGCAATCGCATGAGCATCCCCGACTCGGCGGCATCAGATCTGGCGCCCGCGCCTGCACCCTTGGCGGGCGTGCGGATCCTGGATCTCACCAACGTCCTCGCAGGCCCCTTCTGCAGCTACCAGCTGATGCTGCTCGGCGCGGAGGTCACCAAGGTGGAGGTCCCGGGTCGCGGTGACCTCGCTCGCCAGCTCGGCCCCGATCCGGACCTCAATGGGCGACGCATCGGTGCCTCGTTCCTCGCACAGAACTCGGGCAAGCGGTCGGTCGAGGTCGACCTCAAGGCTCCCGAGGGACGGGACACGTTCGAACGCCTGCTGGCAGACGCTGACGTCCTCCTGGAGAACTTCCGCCCCGGTGTGATGGCACGACTCGGATACTCGTGGGAGCGGTTGCAGGAGCTGCAGCCGACACTCGTCTACTGCGCCATCTCCGGCTTCGGTCAGACCGGCCCCATGAGCCAGCGACCCGCGTACGACCAGATCGTGCAGGGACTCTCAGGGATGATGAGCATCACCGGCACCGAGGACACGGCACCCCAGCGTGTCGGCTTCCCGATCTGCGACACCGTGGGCGGCCTGGTCGCCGCCATGACCATCAACGCGGCGCTGGTCAGCCGGTGGCGCACGGGTCGCGGTTCCTACCTGGACGTGTCGATGCTGGAGGCCTCCATGTCTGCCATGGGGTGGGCCGCCAGCAACTACCTGATCAGCGGGATCGAGCCCACGCCCATGGGCGACCAGAACGCGACCGCGGCGCCGTCCGGCACGTTCCAGGCCGCGGACGGGCCGCTGAACATCGCGGCCAACAGGCAGGAGCAGTTCGAGACCCTGTGCCGACTGATCGGGCGGGACGACCTGGTCCGAGACGAGCGCTTCGCCCTGCGCGAGGACAGGAAGACCCACCGTGAGGCCCTCAACCACGAGATCAACGCCGGCCTCGCCAGGGCCACGGCGGAATGGTGGGAGGAGACCCTGTCGGCGCACGGTGTGCCGGCTGCCCGCATCCTGACAGTCGCCCAGGCTGTGGGCCTCGAGCAGCTTGAGCATCGTGACTTCTTCGCCGAGGTCGAGGTCCCCGACCGGGAGGGGGAGCACGTGCGCGTCATGGGCTCCGGCGTCCGGGTGGACGGCCGGTCGCTCAAGCCGCAGTTCCGTCCCCCGCTGCTCGGCGAGCACAACGACGAGCGACTCGCACCGGCCGCAGGACGGCTCAGCTGATGGCAGACGCACCTGACCCTGCTGACTGGTGGGCGACCTCCATCACCCGCATCGAACCCGGTGTGATCGAGCACCGTGGAATCCCGGTGCAGGACCTGATCGGCACGACGTCATTCGCCGAGATGGTGTGGTTGATGACGCGCGGTGAGCGGCCCCAGCCGCAGCAGGCTGCGTTGCTCGAGGCCGCCCTCGTGGCCAGCACCGATCACGGTCCGCAGGCGCCGTCGATCGCCATCTCGCGGATGGCGATCACGTGCGGAGTCGGCATCAACAACGCCATGGCGAGTGCCGTCAACGTCCTCGGGGACGTCCACGGCGGTGCAGGCGAGCAGTGCCTCGGCCTCCTGGACGAGATCGTCGACCGCGCCGACGCCGAGGGTGATTGGGACGCGGCGGCCGAGGAGTGCGTGACCCGCTTCCGGGAGCACAGCCCGCACGTACCTGGATTCGGACATCGGTTCCACCCGGTCGATCCACGTCGCGACCCGCTGCTCGGCCTCGTCGAGGCCGCTCGCGACGGCGGGTTCGTGACCGGACGCCACCTCCAGGCGGGGCTGGCGATCGAGCGCCTGCTGGCTCGTGGTCGTGCACGGGGCGTACCGATGAACATCGACGGAGCAACCGCGATCATCTATGGCGAGCTGGGATTCCCGGCCGCACTGGCGCGTGGGTTGTTCGTGCTGAGCCGCAGCGTCGGCATCCTGGCGCACGCCTGGGAGGAAGCCGGTTCCGGCAGCCGCCTCAAGGGACCCATGCCCCCTTCCATCCTGCCGACGTACAGGCCGCCCGAGACCTAGGCCGGCCTGTGGCGCCGAGGCGATGACCGTCTGTCGTCTCCGGAACGAGCAACGGGTCGCCGGCGCTGTGCGCCGGCGACCCGTTGTCGCGTGACAAGGCCTACTTCACCACCTCCACACGGACTGTCGACGTCAGCTGCTTCTGCTCGCCCTCGTGCAGGAAGTTCGCCACGAGCGTCAGGGGCACGGCTTCACCCTCCGGCACGTTGTTGTCGAGGTCGGCCTTCTCGAACTGGACGATCAGCTTGTTGGCGTTGGAATGCGCCTTGACGGCCTCCACCGGCGATGCCGAGAGGGGTGTCGTGAGCTGGGCGCCGCTGTCGTAGACATACCCCTTGGGGATGTCGAGCACGGCCGTGACGACTCCGTGCACTCCGGTGAACAGGCCGTCGCCCGGACCGAGGTCGAGGCGCGACGGGCGGAAGTCGAGCGCCCCCGGCAGGTCCTGCGGTGTCAGGTAGACCTCGATCTTGCCCGTCGGCCTGGGGTCGGTGCAGTCGTTGAAGAAGTACTCCCCGGCCCGGTCGAAGGTGAAGGTCGAAGGACTCCCCCGGCTTGAGGCGCTCGTTGAAGATCCCCTCGAAGAACTGCGTGGCGCAGTGCTCCTTGGTGTTGGGGAAGTTGGGGAACGTCTCCCGGCCCGGGTTGCGGAAGGTCACGGTCGTGCCCACGGGCACCCTGAGGTGGGTGGGCGACATGCCGGCCGTCGATGTGCTGTCGGCGGCGGCAGCCGTGTCAGCGGTGCGACTGGTGCGTGCCAGCAGGACCGTGTTGTTGACGGTCTGGCCCTGGACAGCACTGCCGCTGACTGGCCGTCGGATCGCGAGCGGCTTCGTGTCCGGACCCTCCTGGCTGCCCGACTCTGTGGTGTAGGTCCCACCGAGCTTGAACGCCCACAGCGAGTCGCCCAGCGTCACGGAGTTGCCGTACGGGTTCGTGCCTCCTGCGGCGATGACGGCGACGTACTGCTCGCCGTCGATCTCGTAGGTGATGGGCGCGCCAGCGATGCTGCTCCCGGTCTGGAAGCGCCACAGCTCGTCCCCGTCGGTGGCGTCGAGCGCCAGGAAGTTGCCGTCCGCCTGACCCACGAAGAGCAGGTCGCTGGCAGTGGTCAGCGGTCCCTGGCCGTGCGACATGTCGGTGCCGAGGTGGTTCTTCCACTGCACCTCACCGGTCGAGGCGTCGTAGGCGAGGATGCCGCCGGTCTGGTACTGACCCATGGCGCGCTGACCGTTCGAGGACGCACCGCGCCAGTGGGCGACGGGGTTGGTGCCGTACGGGAAGTAGACCATGTTCGTGCTGTGGCTGTAGGAGTTGTTCGACCAGTCACCACCGCCGTTCTGGCTCGTGGTCGACAGGATCGGCAGGTCCCAGTGCGGGTCGTACATGCACCCCTGACGGTGTCCGGACCGCTTGGGGTCTCCTTGCGGGTAGGTCAGGAACGGCTCGTCCGCCTTGACGTAGCTGTCGGGGTTGAAGACGAGGTTGCCGTTGGCGTCGGGCTGGTAGCCGTTGTAGTTGGGCACGGCACGCCACGGGTCACCGGGCACGTTGTCTGGGCTGAGCCGCTCCCACACGACGCACTCGGGCAGCAGGCGCTTGACCGGGAACGGCTGTGTGCTCGGCTGCACCTGACGCGAGTCGGTGATCATCGGCTTCTGGACGACGGGCAGCACCGGCTTGCCGTTCGTCCGGTCCAGGACGAACTGGTGCCCCGACTTGCTGCCGTAGAAGATGACCTTGCGCGTCTCGCCATCCACCTCGACGTCGGCCAGCGTCGGCGGGTGCACGTTGTCCATGTCCCACACGTCGTGCGGGATGGACTGGTAGTGCCACTTGTAGTCGCCGGTCTTGAGGTCGACGGCCACCATCGTGCTGGAGAACAGGTTGTCACCAGGGCGGCCCGACCCGTCCTGCGACGAGCCGCAGCTGCGCGGGTTGCCGAACGTCATGTAGTAGAGGCCGAGGTCCGGGTCCAGCGCACCGTGCATCCAGGGGGTCGCGCCGCCGTCGAGGGCGCAGTCGAACCCGTCCGGACGCACCGGGCCCCAGGTCGAGGTCGGGTCGACTGTGTTGCCGTTGACGTCGGTGTAGACAGTGCCGCGCTCAGGAACTCCGTAGAAGGTCCATTCCAGGCTGCCGTCGGTCGCGTCGAACGCTGAGACGGAGCCGCGTGGGCCGTTGTTCGTGTGGATGTAGACGAGTCCATCGTGGTAGCGCGTCGCGGGTCCAGAGTCCCGGCCGAGGGTGTCCCCGTCCGGGCCGAGGGGTGAGGTGATCCAGACTTCCTCGCCCGTGTCCTGGTCGAGAGCGACAACCTGGATGTCCTCTCCCGGAGGCGCATTCGGGTCGTTGTTCTGGTCGTTGCCGGCTCGCCCGCCGGACGCCATCGAGAAGACCAAGCCCTCACCGACGGACACGCCGCGCCGGTTGCCGCCGGACGGCGCCTCGGGCTGCCACTTCCACTTCGCCTCGCCGGTCGCCCCGTCGACCGCGATCACGCCGCCCTGAGGGGTGTCGAGATAGATCACGCCGTCGACCACGATGGGATGGGTCTGTTGGCCCGTGTCGTCGGTCGCGGGAGCGACGGCGGAGACGTGTGTCCGCCACGTCGGTGCGAGCTTCTTGAGGTTCCGCTTGTTGATCTCGGTCAGGCCGGAGTAGTTCTGATTTCCGAAGTTGCCACCGACGGTCGGCATGTCGGCCCCGCTGGCCTCGAGCGCCGGGATGTCGGGGGCGTTGGCCGGCATGAGACCAGAAGCCGGAGTCGCGGCCACGGTCAACGCCATCACGGCCGCGACTCCCGTCACCGCCCTCCGCCCGGTCAGATGAGTGAGCACTGCTTCTCTCCTTGGATCGACGACGCGCGCAGCGGCTCGCCGTTGGCGTGGTGTCCATGAGACCGATGAGGTCCATCTGGTGGTCTCATTAGACCGACTGGTGAAACGGACCGTAACCGTCGTCACTGCGCCGTCACAAGAGTCGGAAGCAAGAAACCGCACAGTGGACCTACCAGTCTGCGGCGTCATCACACCTCTTGCCCCGCGGCGTGACGGCGGTTACATTCTCGAAAACCGAATGGACCATATGGTCCATCTAGTGGACTAGGGGTAGGCATCATGTCAGCACGTTCCACCGTCTCCGCAGCGATCGCCGCCGGTGCGATCGCCGCCGCATCAGTGGCATTCGTCAGTCCGACCCTCGCCGGTCCGACGACGCTCAAGAAGGACAAGGGCCCGAGCCATCCCATCGTCGAGAGCGTCTACACCGACGAGATCGCCGACTACGGCGTCTGTCGCGGCGTGGACCCGTCCTGCTACCACGACTGGGGAGCAGGCTGGGAGGAGGGCGAGGCCAAGCGCGTGCTCATCTGGAGCCGCACCGCAGGCCCGCGACACGCCCACCTCGGCACGGCGCTCGGCCCCGGGCTGAACCCGCCGCTCAACGCCAACAACGTGGCGCAGGCCAACCTCAAGACGTGGCTCGAGGAGGAGGGAGTCCAGGTGGACTACACCGAGGACCTGGCGCGGTTCTCCCTCAACAACTACAACGCCGTCGTCTTCCTGAGCTCCAACCGCGACACGCTCGACGACACGGCGCAGACCGCCCTCAAGCAGTACGTCCGACGCGGCGGTGGCTTCGTCGGCATCCACAACGCCTTCGGCGCCGAGTACAGCTTCGAGTACTACGAGGGCCTGCTCGGTGGTGCCAACTTCTACGACCACGGCCCCAACCGCGCGGGAACGGTCGAGACGGTGAACCAGACCGATGTCTCGACCGCCGACCTGCCAGCGACGTGGGCCTTCACCGACGAGTGGTACAACCTCACGCCGTACCCGAGCTACGTCAACGTGCTGGCCAACGTCGACGCGGCCACGAGCACCCGACCCGAAGGCACCAACGGCCACCCGGGACATGCCGCCCTCGGGGAGGCCCACCCGGTGAGCTGGTGCCACTACTACGACGGCGGCCGTTCCTGGCTGACCACCCTGGGTCACGACGTCAGGGCTTGGACGGCCGAGCCGCTGCAGGGTGACGTCGAGTTCAAGGAGCACGTCGTGCAGGGCACGCTCAGCGCCATGGGCGTGGTGCCCTTCTGCCAGTAGCCCTGTCCGCACCGAGGCCGCCGGGAGGCTCGTGCTCCCGGCGGCCTCGGCACGTGCACACATCCGGAGAGGATCGTTCGCGATGCAGCCACAGGTCCTGGTCGTGTGCAAGAGAGACCGAGCGCTCGTCAGCCTCGATCCGGCCTCCCTGGTCGTCCGGTGG
The DNA here is from genome assembly GCA_963740115.1 of uncultured Actinomycetota bacterium. Taxonomy (GTDB): domain Bacteria; phylum Actinomycetota; class Actinomycetes; order Propionibacteriales; family Nocardioidaceae; genus Nocardioides. Next base: position 700,152 of record CAVUCQ010000003.1, read on the forward strand.
CGAGCCGGCTTGTCCGACATCGGCCACGAGGTCGTGCCCTCCGAGGACGGCGAGCGCGCCTACGTGCCGCTCTACGGCACGGGCGGAGTGTCCGGGCCGGGCCGGTCGGGGGACGGCATCGACGTCGTCGACCTCCAGCACGGGGTCCGAGTCGACCTCGTCCCGCTCCCCCGAGGATCTCGGCCGCACTTCGCCGCCTGGGGTCGCGACGGACGCCTGTTCGTCACCGCCGAGGGGACCAGGTCGGTGTTGTCAGTCGACGTGGCGGCATGGGAGCGGACCCCGGGCGATCCCCGCCACGTGTCGGTCGCTCCTCACCAGGTGCTGAGGACTGCCCACCCGCAGTCGCACATGCTGGCCATGGCGCCGGACGGTGGTCACGTCTACACCGCAGACGTGCACCCGGGCACAATCACCGAGCTCGAGGTGACCTCCGGCACGAGACGGTCCCTTCCCCTGGCGGAGCGGATCAACCGCATCAGCCTGTCCGCGGACGGAAGGACGGCGTACGTCGCCGACCAGGACGCGCCCCGCCTGGCCGTCGTCGACGTCCTGAACCTGTCGCTCGACCGGTGGATCACTCTGCCGGGCATCGCCTTCGGCACTGCCGCCTCGGGGGCGGGACGCCTCATCGTGGCGTTGCGTCAAGCGGGCCAGCTGGCGGTTCTCGACACGGAGACCGGCCGTGTGCTGCGCAGCGTCGGCGTCCCGGACGGCCCGCAACGAGTGGTGATGAGCGGCGACGGCCGCACCGTCTACACGACCTGCTCCCCCGCTGACCTGGTGGTCGCCGTCGACATCGACAGGATGCAGGTCGTTGCCGAGGGAGAACCCGGGGGTGACCCGGACGGACTTGCCGTCGTCGGATGAGCCCACGAGCGCACGACCGTCTACGTCCGGCCGCTCGAGCGATCCTGCTCCGACCTGGGGATCACCGCCATGGTGCACCGCGAGACGCAGACGAGCCTCTCGTCGTCGTCGGTGATCCGGACCTGCCAGACCTGGGTCGTACGGCCGAGCGAGATCGGCGTTGCGACGCCGGTCACCCACCCGGCCATCACGGGCCGGATGTGGTTGGCGTTGATCTCCATGCCGACGCAGCTCGCCTCGCGATGGTCGATGGTGAAGACCGCTGCCCAGCTGGCGAGGGTCTCCGCCAGCGTGACCGATGCGCCGCCGTGGAGGAGGCCGAGGGGCTGGCGCGTGCGGTCGTCGACCGGCATCCGTGCGACCAGGTAGTCGTCGCCGACCTCGATGAACTCGATGCCGAGGTGGCCGATCAGGCTCCTGCCCGACATCTCGTTGGCGGTGGCCAGCGAAGGAACGCTGTCCCAGATGCGCCGGCCGGGCCGCGGCTGGTCAGGGGCGGGCGGGTGTGCGGTTGCTGTGGTGGTGGTCATGCACTCAGCCTCGGGTCGCTGGTGACTCCTGTCAGGCGGGGAACTACCTCACTTGGGCGGGGAGTGAGCGGCCTGGCCCGTACTGGGGCGCTGCCCGGGCTTCGTGGTGTTCACTGGTGCCGTGGCTGCAGTTGAGCAGCGCTTGGGCACGGCGCAGCTGGAGGGCGGCGGGCGGGTCGCCTACGCCGTGACCGGCCACGGGCCGTTCCTGCTGGTGGCCCCGGGCTGGCTCAGCCATCTCGAGCTGGGCTGGTCCATCCCGGCCGAGCGCATGTTCCACGAGGCGTTGTCGTCCGGGCGCACCTTGGTGCGCTACGACCGGCCGGGGTGTGGGCTCTCGGACCCGTACGACGGACCTCGGACGATGGCGCTCGAGCTCGCCACGATCCGGGCCGTGACCGAGACCGTCGGTGCGGCGCGCTTCGACCTGCTGGGCTGGTCGCTCGGCGCTGCGGTAGCCGCACAGTGGGCTGCGGACATGCCGGACACGATCTCGAAGCTGGTGCTCTACGGAGGCTGGGCCACCGGTGACTCGATCGGCGACGAGGACAGCAGGCGGCACGTGCTCGGACTGCTGGCGACGCACTGGGGCCTGGGATCCGACCTGCTCACCGACCTCTTCGCGCCCGACACGGATGCCGGCACCCGCCGCGTCGTGGCCCAGTACCAGCGCGCGGCATCCTCGGCAGACACGGCGGTCGCTCTGCTCGGCCTGGCCTATGCCCTCGACGTGCGTCCGGCGCTGGGCCGGGTCACGGCGCCGACCCTGGTCCTGCACCGAATCGGTGATCGAGCGGCTCCGGTCGCGCAGGGCAGGGCCCTCGCCGCCGCGATCCCGGAGGCGGAGCTGGTGGAGCTCGAGGGTCGGTCGCACCTTCCGGCCATGGGCGATGCCGGGGCCGTGGTCGACCAGGTGCGGCGCTTCCTGGGGCTCCCACGGCTGCGCCGGGCCGTGCCGACCAGCCTCACCCCTCGCCAGAGCGAGGTGGCGGCGCTCGTGGCCGACGGGCTGACGAACCGTGAGCTGGCCGAGCGCCTGGGCATCAGCGAGCGTTCCGCCGAGTCGCACCTGGAGCGGATCCGACTGCGGCTCGGCTTCAGGTCACGCTCGCAGGTCGCCGCCTGGTACGTCGCGCGCGAGCCGCAGAAGTGAGGTAGTTCCACGGCTGCGCCGGCGGTGCTGGTCCCGCAGCATCGAGGCATGTCCTCACGCCTCACCTCCCTCTCCCTGTCAGCCCTCGCCTGGCTGGGCTTCGTCGTCGTCATGCTGTGGACCGTCGGCTTCCTCGCCGGAGTGGTCGTTCCTCGGACCGTGGACGGCCCGGCGCGCACGCCCACCGGTTTCGCGGTTGCCGCCGACCTCGGTCTCCTGGGCCTCTTCGCCGTGCAGCACTCCGTGATGGCGCGGCGGGGGGTCAAGTCGTGGCTACGTCGTCGGATCCCCGCGTCGCTCGAACGCACGACGTTCGTCCTGGCCACCGACGTGTGCCTCGTCGCGCTGCTGGTCCTCTGGCAGCCCTGGGGCGGTCAGCTCTGGGACCTGGACGGCCCTGCGGCGGTCGTCCTGTGGTCGCTGTGCGCCGCCGGCTGGCTCCTGGCGATCACGGCGACGTTCGCGGTCGACCACCTCGAGCTCACGGGGCTGCGGCAGGCCGGATGGGCCCCTCGGAAGTCCTCCGCCCCGATCACCGAGCTCCAGACCGGGGGCCTCTACGCCGTCGTGCGGCACCCATTGCTGACCGGGATGCTCCTGGCCTTCTGGGCGACCCCGCAGATGGGTGCCTCCCACCTTCTCTTCGCGGTCGCCTCGACCGCCTACATCGCTGTCGGGGTGAGGTTCGAGGAGCGCGACCTGCGGCGCTCGTTCGGAGCGTCGTACGACGCCTACGCTGCCCGCGTCCCGGCGCTGCTGCCCGGACTTCCCATGAGACGAGTCCCGGTCTCGATCGCCGCTTCCCTGCCCGCGAGGACACCTCGTCAGGACCAGGTGCGAGCCGGACAGGGCGAGGCGCCTCGTTGAGCCTGCTGCGCAAGAGGCTGGTACGAGGCGCCTCGAGGACACTGACCGTTCTAGTCCTCCGAACCGCTCATCGCAACCATGGTTGAAGCGGCAATCTGTCCGCGAGCAATGCCTCGGCCACGGCTGCTGGCAAAAGTCCGTTGGAGTGTGAGTGCCACTCGCTGATGTGGGTACCGGATCGACTGGCCGACGCAGGAACTCCGCCCGGACCACGACCCCGGGAACGGACCCAGTCCGACACGAGGAGGACACATGACCACGAACAGCGGATACACGACCGGAGACACCCCCATCGGATCCAGTGTCGGATCCGACCTGGGAGTCAGCGGGACCACTGAGACCGGCTCGACGGGCCCGAGCACGACCGACAGGGCCAGGGACACGGCCTCGACGGCAGTCGACCAAGGCAGGAACGTGGCCGGCACCGCCAAGGACGAGGCGATGAACGTCGCCAGCACGGCGGCGGAGCAGGCGCGCAGCGTCGTGGGGGACGCCCGTCAGCAGGTCACCTCACAGGTGAGCGACCAGGCGCTGACCCAGCGCGACAAGCTGTCGCAGACGCTCCGCACGTTCGGTGACGACCTGCAGCAGATGGTGGAGCAGGCCCCGCACGGCGGCCTGGCCAACGACGTGGCCCGCGAGGTGTCCGAGCGGGTCCGCTCGCTCGGCAGCCAGCTCGAGAATCGTGAGCCCGGCCAGCTGCTCGACGACGCGCGCGACTTCGCGCGGCGCCGACCCGGCACCTTCCTGCTGGGGGCACTGGCCGCCGGTGTGGTGGCGGGACGGATGTTCCGGGCCACCGCCGACGGGGCCGCGGCCGCCTCGCTCGCCGACAGCGGCCCGACGTACGGGACCGGCACCAGGACCGGTTCGGCCGGACTGACCAGCACGACGAGCCCGACCCTTCCCGCGACCGCCACGACGGGCTACACGGCACCGACGCCCAGCCTCGATGCCCGCACCGGCGCCGGCTACGGCACCGGCCCCGAAGGGACCGGAAGCCTCTCGGACGTCCCGGACCCGACCGCTTCGACGGTCGACCCGACCTCGACCAGCTCCAGCGCCCCGCGGACCCGGGACGTGCGCGACGCCTGACGAATCAGGTCGAGCGGCCGGGGGTACCTGTGGTCACGGCCGACCCTCCCTCACTCCCGAACGCGGTCGGCTCGGGCCCCGCCCGTTGAGCGTCAACCGGCGGGGCCACCTCATGCGCCTGCCAGCCCCCGTGGCCGTGACCTGGGCTCTGCAGCGGGGCTTGATGATGAGACGCAGCGCACACTCGCGCGGCGCATCCGCACGCCTGGCACGGGTACCCCGTGTGCCGCACCCGTCCGGGTGCGCAGCGGCTCAAGCAACGGGCACGCCAAGCAACATCAGCCGCAAGGAGACACCGAATGTCTGCACCTTCCAACACCAAGAACCACGCCGACCTCACGACGGGTCGTCGTGTCAGCACCGAGACCAAGTCGTCCTACAAGACGACCGAGCTCATCGCGTACGTCGTGGTCGCCCTCGCCGTCCTGGTCGCCTCCGCCGTCACGGACACCAGCGACTTCGGCACGCAGGAGGCGTGGTTCTACGTCACCCTGCTGACCATCGGCTACATGATCAGCCGCGGCCTCGCCAAGTCCGGCAGCCGCGACTTCTACGACGACCACGCCGACGACCGCGGCCGTCACGACCGCTGACGCCGATGTACGTACGGTCCTTGGCACAGGTGCTTGGCATGCTGAGCGCCACCGTCGCCCAGATCGCCGTCACGACGCTCCACCCCAGGCATAGGTCCAGTCACTAGGACCGTCGTCCGGAACCCGCCCTGGCTCTCCCTGAGAGCCAGGGCGGGTTGCATCTGCGATCGGTCGGACCGTGGACGTAGCGGTCAGATTCGACGCGCGAGCATCGTCGCGGTGTCCCCGGAGCGGGGCTCACGCCAGATGACGCGCAGCTTTGCGCCGTCTCGTCGCGCCTTCACCGCGACCCTCTCGACGCAGCGGCCCCCCGTCGTGTCACGGGTGATCACCTCGGTGAAGCGGTACCAACCGTTGCGGCGGCCCTGGAAGCGCCACACGCCGTAGCAGCCGCCCGCGGCAACCTTGCCGCGCAGCTGGCCGTCACGCTTGAAGACGCGCACCTTGGCGCGATAGCCGGCAGCGGCGCCGTCGTCACCGTAGACGGCGCCCCTCCAGGTGCCGGTGATGCGCGTGCCCGCCTCTTCGGGTGCTGCGACGGTCGCCGAAGCCACCAGCGAGCCGGGGAGAAGAAGTACGGCGGTGGTCAGCACGGAAAGCACGGTTCTGCGCATGGCGATCTCCAGACGGTCCGGATGCCGCCCGATGCGGCATCGTTGGCACCCTAGATCGCTCGCGGCGCCTCTCGGAAGAGCTCCTTCGCCAAGAGTTCGCGGCGGGACATTTCCTCATGACGCTCATCCGCCAGACCGCATCCTGCCTGACAGCCGAGGACTAGAATTTCCTCGTGAACAACGTGTACGTGATCGCCTACTTCGCCGGCGACCCGACCCGGACCTACCAGCTGGCCCAGTGGCTGGAGGTCTTCGAGATCCTGGACGACGTCCAGCCGGTCGCCCTGGTGCTGCGTGACCGCGATTCCGCCGCGCTGATCGAGTCACGAACGGACCTCCCCGTCTTCACGGCCCCCACGTTCCCCGAGCTCACCGACCTCTACGCCGAGCTGGACGCGAAGGTCGTGCTCTACTGCAACAACTCGGTGCTCAACTTCGAGTCACTGCTCGACAGCCGCCGGCTGCACATCCACATCAACCACGGCGAGAGCGACAAGCAGTCCATGGCGAGCAACAACGCCAAGGCCTACGACCGGGTGTTCGTCGCCGGCGATGCCGCAGTCCAGAGGTACACGTCCGGGCTGCTCGAGTTCAACGCCAGCCGGCTCGTGCGCGTCGGTCGGCCACAGCTCGACCTGCCCCGCACGCCGCTCCTGGCATCGAGCCGACGACGGACCGTCATGTACGCACCCACGTGGGAGGGCGACGCCGACTACAACGACTACACCTCGGTCGACACGCTGGGGGAATCGATCGTCCGGGCGATCCTTGACGTGCCCGATGTCCGTCTGGTCTACAAGCCGCACCCCAAGGTCACGACCAGCCTCTCCCCCGCAGTCTCCGACGCGCACCGGAGCATCATGGGGATGATCAGCGAAGCTGCGCGGGTCGACCCCGCCGCCGGGCACACGCAGACCCTGAGCGGTGACATCCTCGCGATGATGCCCGGGTGCGACGCCCTGATCACGGATGTGTCCTCGGTCGGTCTGGACTGGCTGTACCTGCACACAGAGAAGCCGATCTTCCTCACCGACCGCCACCGTGACACCGATTGGCTCCGGCAGCAGGTCCCGATCAGTCGCTGCGCCGACGTCATCGACGACGCCAACGTGGACGCGCTGGCGGCACTCCTGGACGACCGACTCGACCACGATGAGCACCACCTGGCTCGCGTGGCCATGCGGCACCACTACTTCGACGACCTGCACGTGGGCGACAGCACGGTCCGCTTCCTCGCCGCCGTGTCGGAGGCGGTCGCGCTGCGCGACCAGCTCATCGGCGACGCAGGGACCCACACCGCCATCACAGCATGAGGCGGCGCCACGGCGACTCGCAGGCATGTCGCGGGGCCGCCATGGCCGAGGCCTCGCCGTGCAGGGGCGAGAAGGTACGAGACGCTGCGGCAGACGTCACCGACTGGCTGCGGCGGACAGAAGCTCAACCGCACGTAGCGCGTCAGCCAACGGGCCGCTTCGCTCGTCGGCGGATCCTCAGTCGTCTCGGTCCTGTCGTCTGATGACGAGTTCTGCGTGGTGAGGGTCAGGTCGTGCTCGACCGTGCCGACACTCATCCCCACGACGTCCGGGACCAGCGAGTGCATCTGCACGCTCTGACTGCTGAGCACGCGGACGAGGTCGCTGCCGTCTTCGAGGTCGAGGTCCGCCATGACCTCCAGTGTCTGCACGATGGGTTGCATGTCCCCCTCCGGTACCCCGAGTGGCGCCGTCAAGACCACGCTGTGTCGATCGACACCTCGGATGCCAGAGTGCAGCGCCACGGCGTCGCCTGAGGGGGCTCCGCTCAGGTCTCGCCCCCGATGTCGAACTCATACGCCTCGAAGACGAGGTCGGAGCCTCGTTGCCGGTGCCGGACAAGTCTCCCCAGGAGCGCCGTACCCAGGTCGCGGACTCTGTCAGCGTCACCGATGACTTCTGGCGCGGCGACTCGGGCGAGGAGGCCGTCGACCTGACCCCGGATCAGCACGTGCTCACGGGTGAGCGTGGCGACGGCCCCGGACAAGCGGGGTGAGGTCTTGAGAAGCTCGCGATACAGCCCGTTGGGGGCCTCCGTGATGTCGACATGTTCACGAAAGTCGCCAGCGAGCTCCACCGCGGCAACGTGGACACGTTGGGCCCAGCGTTCCCGGTCGCTGGTGGCCGGCGCGGCCAAGGCATCCTCCAGCGCGCTCATCGACTCGCGCAGCTCCGCGCGGTGTCGCCGCAGCTCCTCCAGGAAGTCCTGGTCTGGTGTTGCCGAGTTCGGTTCCATCGACCTCTCCGTGCCCGGATCGCGTTCTCCTCACCCGTGTCGCGCGGCACGGTGATCAGCTCCCGATCATTCAGCGCGTGCCCGCCGCGTCGCGGCGCTTGTTCTCCTTGTCGACGGCGACGGCGATGTCCTGGACCAGACGCGAGTGCCAGCGCTCATGAGCCGCTAGGTCGTCGGTCAAGGCGTGGCAGTCAGGACATGACATCGACTCTGGTGACGGTTCCATGGCTTGCTCCCTCCAACCGGTGGTTCGTTCCACCGTGGCACGAATGGGAGCGGACGTCCACGTCTCATCGGGTCGGCAGCGGATCTCGCCACAGGGGACAGGAACCACTAGAGGACCGCGCCGCGGGGCGCGACTTCCACCGCAGCAACACCCCTTGCGTACAGCACCAAGAGCCGATCGCCGTGTCTGCAGCGGAGCACGCCGGAGTCCTGCGAGAGCGTGTTGACGACGTGGTCGATGACCTCGCTCTCACTCCGCGCGGTGCCCTCGTCGTACGTGACGTCCAAGCTGTCCCCGCTGACGAGCCGGACACGAAGCACAAGCCCTTCCATGCTCGCACACTAGACGCGAGCGACGCCGAACCCGCCATGGATCTCCTCGCGGGACGCCGTGGCGCACGACGAGCCGCCGCGAGCGCCTGAGACTAGCGACCGAGGCGCTTGCGAACCTTGGAGATCTTCATGTCCTCCCACGCCTGGTGGAAGTCCTTCCTCGCGGCACCGGCACGACCTTCCTCGATCGCATGCAACCGACCCAGGGTGAACCCATTCAGTCCATCGGCGTGCGATCGTGCCCCGTGCTCGCGCAGGAACGTGCGGGACATCACGGTGTCCTGGTGCTCGCCCAGGATCCGTTGCACGTCCTTGGCCGAGGAGGCCAGCTTCGATGACGGCTTTCCCAGCACCGGCACCGCCAGCTCGGCGGCGTACCGCAGTCGTTTCGCCTTCTTACGGGCTTCGTGCAGAGCGGCGTCGCGAGGCTCGCCGTCCTCGACCTGCCGTACGTGCCGGACGGCACGTTGCAGGCGCTTGGCGTCGCGGCGCAGTAGCCGGCGAAGCACGTCGCGCGCCGCCATGTCCCCCTCATCCGTCACCGGGAGATCAAGCACGAAGGCGTCGAGCTCGTCGAGCAGGCGGAAGTAGCGAGTGTCCTCCAACGCCGCGAGTGCCTTCCTGCGCCCCACTTGCTCGGCGGCGCTCAGCTCGTCGTCGATCAGGACACCCACCGGCCCCATCACGAGCTCAGGTGGATGGTCCGACACGAGCTCTCGGAGTCGCTCACGAAGCACTTGAGCATCGCGGGCATCGCTCAAGGCGCGTCCGAGCCAACGCAGGTCGTCATCGAGGGTGTCCGTCGCGCCGTCCAGGAACAGCGGCCGGCAGGTCTTGAGCGCCGTACGAAGCCGTCGTGCCTCGATGCGCATCTTGTGGATGGAGCCGGGTTTGCCCAAACGGACGCGCGCATCCTGCCTGTGCAGCCTGGCGATGTGCTCAGTCAGGTGCGCGCGCACCACGACCGCGGCCGTCCCGCGCCGTAGCGACTTCACCGACGGCTCGCGCCGGGGCGGTGGCAGGCGTCCGGCCAGCGCACGCTCCAGCTTCGATGCGAAGGTCGTCGGCTCGGCCCCTGCGCCGCGGAGGCGCTCCTCGATCTCGTCGAGGAGAACCTCATCGCCGCCGACCAGCTCCACCTCCCACTCGCGCCACTCGAGCTGCTGATCCGCGGTGAGCAGCTGCTCGGCTCGGACCTGGTCGTCGCAGACCAGCGCCAGCACCGCGCCGGCCTCGTCGCGCAGGGCATGCTCGAGACGACGCGTGCTCACCCGCACGACGGGCACGAGGGGACGGTCCCGGACCAGCGCACGCACCGACGCCGTGAGCCTCGTGGGCACAGTCCTGACGGCCCGGCCCAACGGAACACGCAGCTCGATACGCGAGTCTCCGGAGCTCGGCACCTTGAGGTGCCACCCGTCGTCGGTGCCACCCGTCCGACGCCGCACCGTCACCCCGCCGCGCGCAAGGGCCAGGTCCGCGGTGTCGAAGTACGTCGCCTCGAGCGCCAGCTCCACGGCCTGCCCCACCGAAACCACCCCACCCTCGTCCTGCAGCGGCGGAAGCGGCGTTCTCGGATCGACGTCGAAGCTGCGCTCGATCTCTCGATGTCGTTCGGTTGCCATGCAGCATCATCTCGCACGTGCTCCCGTATCCGGCGTCTGCGCCATTCTTGGCAAGTGGTGCTCGTGGTCCTCGCTCACCATCTCGGCCGAGCGTTGGGTGGTCCCGGATTCGGGGGGCATGACGCAGTCATCGCGGCATGAGTGCGCGTTGGGAGGGACCCTGGCTGGTGAGGAGGGCTGTGATGAGCAGCATCGAGGACGGGGCGGTCGCCGCAGTGACGCGGCTGGCGGACTCGTGCGCCGGCATCCTGCAATCGTCTCTGGTCGCCGCCATCCTGCACGGGTCTCTGACCATGGACGACTTCCGCCCGGGAAGCAGTGACCTGGACCTGCTCCTCGTTGTGGACTCCTCCCTTGCGTCAGGCGATGCGGATGCGCTCATCCGGGCCGTGCGCGCCGCCGACCTGGGCCCGGCGGGCGGTGTCGATCTGCTGGTGGTGACACGACGGACTGCTGAGAGTCCTGGCAGCCACCCCAGCAGGGAGCTCGCGGTCGGGCGCTGGCCGGGTCATGGCGAGGAACTGGAGATCGAGGGTCCCGAGGACCATGTGCCGGATCTTTGGCCGGAACTGTCCGAGGCGCGCGCGAACGGGCGCTCTCTTGTGGGGCGAGAGCCGCGTGAGGTCCTTGGCGAAGTGCCAACCCACCTGGTTCGGGCCAACGGGACCAGCTGGCTCACGACCTGGCTCGGAGTGATCGACGACGACCAGAACGCGGCCCACATGGTGCTGACCGCCTGCCGGGTGTGGAGGTTCGAGCTGACCGGAGAGCACACGTCCAAGACGGACGCCGGCACGTGGGCCCTCGCACGAGACCCCTCCCTCGCTGGAGTAGAACGGGCCCTCTCCGCACGCACCCTGTTGCTGGCACCGCAGATCGCGCCCCGCGAGGTCGAGCGAGTCCTGCTGCGTGTGCTCCGCGACTTGGAGGGCAGCATTTCGAACTGAGCAACGTTGTGGAATCCATCGTGGACTGGCTCGACCAGTCCGCCGAGTGGCTTCGACAGGACCACGACGTGGCCCGCGCCCACGGTCAGAGGATCTCGCCTGAGGCGCTCGCGGGGAACGAACTGGGACCGGGTCACGTGCCGCTTCGGCAGATCCGGACGCATGCGGAGGAGATTGTCGGTAGGCGGTCTTCAAGCGAATCCCCGCCCCACATCGTCAGATGTACGACTCGACCGGGCGTTCACCACAGTTTGTGAAGGGCAGGGTTTCCACCGCATCGAGCGGGTCGATGCGGTGGGGTCTGTCCTTCCGCCTGCCTAGGCGCTCGTTGTGGCCGCTGCCCTCGTCGGGAGGTGGTCCTCCGGGTGCCCCTCGACGTGCAGCTCGGGGAGTATCCGGCCGAGCCGAGCGGGCATCCACCAGTTGGCCCTGCCGAGCAGGTGCATCACTGCGGGGACGAGCAGCAGGCGCACCACCGTCGCGTCGATGAAGATCGCCGCAGCCATGCCCACTCCGATCACCTTGATGACCACGTCGGGTGAGGGTACGAACGCCGCGAACACCGCGACCATGATCGCTGCGGCAGCGGTGATGACGCGGCCGGTGCCGGCCAAGCCGCCGAGGATGGCCTGCTCGTTGTTCCGGGTGCGCAGCCAGACCTCGCGCATCCGGCTGACGAGGAAGACCTCGTAGTCCATCGACAACCCGAAGAGCACCGCGAACATGAGGACCGGCACGAACGCCGGCAGCGGTGTGGGGGTGTCGATCCCGATCAGCTGGCCGGCCCAGCCGCCCTGGAGGACGAGGGCCACGACGCCGTACGCCGCGGCTACGGAGAGCAGGTTCATCACAGCCGCCTTCACCGCCACGGCGATGGAGCGGAAGGACGCCACCAGGAGCAGCATCGAAAGGAGCACCACGCCACCGATGAGCAACGGGAGTCGCCTGGCGATGTTGTCGGAGCTGTCGATCGAGGTGGCAGTGACGCCGCCGACGTGGACACTCACGCCTGTGCCGTCGGTGGCGCGGGGCAGCACCTCGTCGCGCAGGAGGTTGACCAGGTCGGCGGTCTCGGCGTCCTGGGGGCCCGTCGTCGGGATGACGGTCACCACGGCCGTGTCGCCCTCGGGGTTGAGGGTTGCCGGCGCCACGCCGGCTACTCCGCTGGTCTCGGCGACGGCGGCAGAGATCTGGTCGAGGGCGCCGGTCGACGTACCGTCTGGCACCTCGGCGACGAGGAGGAGCGGGCCGTTCATGCCGGCGCCGAAACCCTCGGCCAGCCTGTCGTAGGCCTGCCGGCTGCTGGTCTCCTCGCGGTTGTTTCCGGCGTCGGGGAACCCGAAGCGGACGTCGAGGAACGGCATTGCGAGCGCCAGCAGGGTGGCGACGCCGACGATCACGGCCACGATGCGGTGGCGCTCGACAAAGCTGCTCCAGCCCAGCCAGGCGCGCGAAGGCTCGACGTGTCCACCTTCGGCAACGACGACGGTGTGTCCGCGCCCGACCGGCAGGCGGAGCCGGTCGACGTGCTTGCCGAGGTAGCCCAACAGGGCGGGGAAGAGCGTCACGCTGGCGAGCATCACGATCAGCACACCGAGGATCGTCACCACTGCCGCGCCGCGCATGAACGACAGGCCCATGGCGAACAGGCCGAGCATGCTGATCACCACCGTGGTGCCCGCGACCATCACCGAGCGGCCGGCGGTGTCGAGGGTGGCCACCGTGGCGGCCTCGGTGTCCAGACCCGCTGCCCGCCACTCGCGGAAGCGGGTGACCATGAGCAGCGCGTAGTCGATGCCGATGCCGATACCCATCATCGTGGCCAGCGAGGTCGACCAGTCGGGCGCGTCGACGAAGGAGATGACGACAGTGGTCAGGGTGCTGCTCACCGCGAGCCCGGCCACAGCCATGATGATGGGGAGTCCGGCCGCGACGACCGAGCCGAACGTGATCAGCAGGATGATCGCCGCTGCGGCCAGGCCCAGGCCCTCGGAGCCGATCTCACCCTGCTCGGCCTGCACGATGCTCTGGCCGCCCAAGCCGACCTGGAAGCCGGAGCTCGAGGCGTCGTCCGCGATGTCGAGCATCTGCTCGCTGTCCTCGCGCGGCATGTCGACGGGGTTCTCCACGTCGAGGCGCAGGTGTGCCACCAGCGTCGTGCCGTCCTGGCTGATGCCGGCCAGGTCCTCGAAGGGGTCGGAGACCGCCTCGACGTGATCGACCGAGCCGAGGTCTGCGAGCAGTTCCCGAACCGCCTGCTGCCGTTCCCGGACGCCGCCGTCGGCGCGCACGACGACATCGACGGTGTCGCCGGCCTGGGACGGGAACCGGTCCTCCAGCAGGGTCTGCGCCTCCTGGGAGTCGGAGCCGGGGGCGGAGTAGTCGGCCTTGAAGTCGCCGCCCATCGTCATGGCGAGCAGCACGGCGACGACCAGCGCGGCCAGCCAGGCGAGCACGGTGCGTCCGCGACGACGGAAGGTGACTCGGGCCAGTCGGCCGAGCGGGCCGAGCCGTGCGGCCGAGGGGAGGGAGTCGAGCGGGCGCCGGGGTGACAAGGTGGTCATCGGTGATGCTCCTTCGAAAGCGTGATGCTCCATAACGAACACTATGCGCGATCACTTGTCAAGGCTCTTTGCGTGTGTGACGATGCGTAACGCAATGACAACCGTGTTGCCTGTCCATCTCGGAGGAGACCACCCGTGACCGTCACCCTGACTCGCCGCGAGCGCCAGCGCGCGGCCACCGTCGAGGAGATCAAGGAGGTGGCTCGCGGGCTGATGCGCGAGCAGGGCACCGTCGACGTCCGGTTCACCGACATCGCGAAGGAGATGGGGATGACCCCGCCGGCGCTGTACCGCTACTTCGCCGACCGGGACGCGCTGCTGACCGAGCTGATCGCCGAGGCCTACCGCGAGCTGGGTCGCGAGGTGGCCGAGGCCCGCGAGCAGCGCGATCCCGACGACATCGCGGGTCGCTGGATCGCGGTCGGGACGGCGTACCGGAACTGGGCACGCCGCGAGCCCGAGCAGTTCGCCCTGATCCTCGGGATGCCCGTGCCCGGCTACGTCGCGCCGGAGGACGGGCCGACCACGGACGCCGCCAAGGACGCGATGGCGCAGCTGTCGCTGCTCTTCATCCGCGCCGCAGAGCTCGGCGTTCTCAAAGAGCCGCTCGTCCGCGACGTCTCCGACGAGATGGCCGCCTGCGCGACCGACAAGCACCCCGAGCTCGGCGGACTGGTGCCCCCGGAGAGCTTCCAGGCCATGATCCAGGCCTGGGCCACTCTGCACGGCATCACCTGCCTGGACGCCTACGGCCAGTTCGACTGGATGGCAGACGAGGCGCGCGAGGCATTGTTCGCGAGCACGCTCCGCGCGGCGGCCCTGGCGGCAGGCATCCCGGTCGACTGACCACGACGCTCACCAGCATCCACCCCGCCGCCTGGGCCCAGGTGGGCGAAAAGTCGCCCGCCCGTCGCCCGCAGCAGACCCGGGGGATTCGGAGTACATTGGCATTGGCGAGAGTGGCCGCGCCGACCGTCGAGACGGAACGCAACGTTAGCTCTTCTCCAGGATGCGAAGCCGCCTCCGAGGTACGCCCTCAGGCGGCGGCTTTGCGTCCGGGCATGGCGCGTCACGGACACCACCAGGACCGGCCCCGAGACGCTCCCCCGGACGGGAGTCGCGGTGGGTCGCGGCCGTGGCGAAGGTTCGGAGGTCGGCCTGACGCGCGTCTCGGGGGCGTCAGACCATGTCCGCTTCGCTCGCCCTGGCCGTGGTGCGGACCAGCCGGGCAAGTGCCGCCACCTGTCGGTCCTGTGCGTGGATGGCGCGCTCTGCGATGGGTCGCGCCGACCGACTGACACCAGCCACCATCTCGGCGCGGGCACCAGTGATCGAGGCGTGGGCGTGAGCGGTGAGGCGTTCGAGGAAGACCCGGTCCAGCACCCCACCGTGCAGCCCGACGAGCGCGTCGGCGTCGGTCGTTCGCGGCCGCACGACGTCTGTTCGCCCCCAGGCACGCAGGACCTCCGAGATGGCCGAGAGCTGTTGGGTCTGTACGGACAGGGCCCCGCGGGCCAGCGCACGGACGTCGCGCCTGGCGCTTCGGCCGGCAGCGGCATCGCAGGCAGCCATGATCGGTAGCAGAGCCGCGCTGGCCTCCTCGAGGTAGCGAACATCGGTGGCGTTGCCGTCCGGCCGGGTGGCGGTGTCGAGGTGGTGGTCGGGTGCTGGGTTCGCGACCGTCATGATGGCCCGTCTGCTTGTAGGTGGCGCGTGGACTGGGCCGTCTGGGCCCTGACCATCCGGACGTCATCACCCGAGTGCTCGTGCGGAGGGCTGACGGATGGCAGCGCGACCAGCTCCTCCAGCTCCTGGATGACGGCCCAGGGTGTCGGCGCAGGTGTGGCCCGGAGGACGTCGAGGAGGCTGTCGACCGAGTCGGCGACGGTGAAGTCACACCCAGCTCGCTCACGCTCCGGGCGGGCGACCGGACCCATTTGTCGAGCCGCCAAGATCCCCTGGGCCAGTGCCTCGGCGTCGTCCGGCGTCACCAGCACGAGCCCCCCGCAGTCGGTCTCTGGCAGCCCGCCATCATTCGAGGCCACCACCCGGCAGCCGGCGTGCTGGGCCTCGATGGACAAGATCCCGAATGTCTCGTGCCAGTACTGGCTGTTCGACGGCATCACGACGACGTCGTGCTCGGCCAGGAGGGATGCCATGTCGGCGGGTGTACGGCGCGCGGGCACCAGGTCGATCCCCGGGTGCACCTGCAGCATGCGTTCGATGATCGCGCCCTGCGTCTTGTCCGCGCCGGCCGAGGTGATGGTGAACGAGACGGAGCCGTGCTCGAACAGATCGGTGTGCAGCATGGACAGCAGTGTGAAGATGCCCTTCTCCGGCGTCAGTCTCCCGGCGTACAGCACGCGGGTGACGTCGGCGCGGGCATCCGCACGCGGCTGGGCCGCGAAGGCCGGCTCCGCGAACGGGTAGACCACCCGGACGGAGTCGAGGCTCACGTCGAGGAAGTCCGACCACAGCGCTGCCGCATAGCGGCTGGTCGCGATGAGCGTGCGGTCCCGCGTCCCGGCCACCACGGACAGTTGCTGGTGCTCACGCAGAGGCGGTGGCACGTGCAGGATCTGGTAGGCCGGGTTCATCGTCGTCACCGGCGGTGCCTCACTGACGAACACGAGCGTGTCGTCCAGCATTCGCACGGCGTCGAGGGTGGCGACAGCATGGAACGGGACGTCGTCGAACTCCTCACGGCCGTCGGCCGTCCCCAGACCCACGGTGATCACGCGAGCGTCGATCTCGCGACGGTTCAGCTCGCGGACCTGGCCGATCGTGAAGTTCTCCGACCCACCCGTACCTGCGGGCAACCGTTCCCCAGGTGACCAGACGAACGAGATCACCGGACGCCCGGCGCGAATGCTTGGGCCGCAGTGCGGATGAACCGTGCCGTGCTGAGCCGCGAGGTCATCTCGCTACCGCCTGACGTTGCTGCCTGCGTCAGTGCCCATGCGCCTCGGAAGACCAGGCGCGGGGCCTACCACTTGCAGTCTGCCGCCAACCTAGCCTAGTGGCGGTTGGTACGGACCCACGTCGTGCTTGCTGCACGAGCCGTGCGGGACGACGCTGAGCGCGCCGACAGAACGGAACCGTCCTCGCGATCTCCTGGGGTCGCGGGAGCAACCGCCCGCGGGTAGCGAGATTCGGTCACCCACGGGCGGCATCGTTCTTCGGTCCTGTCAGCCGCGCTGTTGGACCGGCCGGGCCTGGATCCTCCGCGTCCTCCAGGGGTTGCAGAGGCCTTGGTTTCGACAGTACTCCGTCGCGGCGTGCTTGGGGCCTTGTCCCGGCTGACATGAGGCGGGCTCGAGGCGCGGCACTCGCTCACTCGTGTCGTCGGTCACTGTCCGTATCGCGTGCGTGGCAAGGGGAGGAGAGTGATGTTGAAGGGGCTGATCTCATGACCAACGTCGTCCGTTGGACCGTGGTCACCGTTCTGGTGGTGCACGGGATCATCCATCTGCTCGGGGTCGCGAAAGGGTTCGGCTGGGCCGACGCGCCTCAGCTCAGGCAACCCATCGACGCCCGTGCCGGAGCATTGTGGCTTCTCGCCGCGATCCTCGTCGTCGGCTCCGCCGCGCTGATCGCCCTCGGTGCACCCACGTGGTGGTGGCTCATCGCCGGGGCCGCCGCGGTGGTGTCCCAGCTCGCCATCGCGACCTCGTGGAGCGACGCGAAGGTCGGCACGGTGGTCAACGTCCTCCTGGTGCTGGTCGCGTGCGTACGGGTTCGTCTCGGTGGGGCCCAACAGCTTCCATGCCACGTGGCAGCAGCAGTCCGCCCGCGCGCTCGCGGCTGCCGACCCCGCGCCCCGGGTGCTGACCGAGGGGGACCTCGACCACCTGCCCGGGCCGCTGGCGGCGTACATCCGCCGCTCGGGTGCCGTCGGTCGACCGAGGGTCACCAGCCTGTACGCCGACTTCCACGGCCGCATCCGAAGCGGCCCACGCGAGGCGTGGATGTCGTTCACCGGCAAGCAGGTCAACACCTTCGGGGAGGCTCCCGAGCGCTTCTTCATCATGGACGCCACCCGGTCAGGGCTGCCGGTCACCGTCCTGCACAACTACGCGCACGCGACCGCGACCATGCAGGCGAAGCTGCTCTCGCTCGTCACAGTCGTCGACGCCTCCGGTGCCGAGATGGATCGTGGGGAGACCGTCACGGTGTTCAACGACCTCGTGGTGCTGGCCCCCGGCGCGATCGCCGACGCGCCCATCCGTTGGGTCGCCATCGACGACCGGCACGTCCGGGGTGACTACACCAACGAGGGTCAGAAAGTCTCCGCCGAGCTGACCTTCGATGTCTCGGGTGACCTCGTCGACTTCGTCTCCGAGGACCGTCTCCGAGCATCCGCCGACGGCACCTCCTTCGTCCGGCAGACGTGGTCCACGCCTCTGCTCGGACATCGCGACACGGACGGACATCGAGTGCCGACCAATGGCGAGGGGCGCTGGCGTGCCGACGACACGTGGTTCACCTACGTCCAGCTCAGCTTCGACGCGATTCGCTACAACGCCGACAGCACCGACGCAGGCACCCAGCGGCTGCCGGTCCCGACAGGATGACCATCTCGGCGCGCCCCCGTCCCCTGGCCGAGGTTCAGCACCGGCAACGCCGAGCGAGCGTCGATCTCTACTGGCTCCCCCTGGGTGCCGGAGCAGGGGGCCAGTGCGTGCGGGGCAGTGGCCGGTCGGAGCACCAACCTGTGGACGACTGCGCCTCTTTCGCTACGAGATCCGCTGCTGGTGCGACGGCACCATCCCGGACGCGGCAGCCGCAGTCGACAGCCCGCAACGCGTCAGCAACGACGCGACCAAGGCACGAGAAGTGCTGGCGCTCGTTGCGTCGTGTCCCGTCCTGACCTGGGGACGCGACGAGCTGCACACAGGCGAGATGTGGAACTCCAACTCCGTGACGTCCTGGCTCCTCCAACGAAGCGGACACGACATCGATCAGCTTCGACCGCCCACGGGCGGTCGCGCACCCGGATGGGCAGCGGGGGTCGCTGTCGCAGTCCGCAGTGCTGGACCCGCCCACCGCTGAAGGCCTTCCGTCCAAGCGCCGCCGGCATGGCGTCTGCTCGCACCGGCGCTCCGTATCCATGCCGACGTGCGGCGCTGGCGCAGCGCGTTGCACCCGACCTTGCCGGCTTCAGCATCGCCTCGAGTGAACATGGCTTGACGTTCACTGGGAACAACTTCGTGAGCGACGGCCGTCAGCTCTTCCAGCCGGGGGTGATCCTCGAGTCCGGCAGGTAGACGCAGTAGGTCCCGGTGCGGATGGCCTGGTCGAGGTGCTCTCCCAGGGGTGGGTGGTGCTGACGGATCCGGCTGAGGGCGTGGCGGATCGCGCGGGTGACGCTGACTCGGGCGCGTTCCGATGCGGAGCCGGCCCGTCGGTCACGCCCTCCCAGCCCCACGGCCCGCGACAGCTCGGCTATGAGGAATTCACGTTCCGCCTCCGCCTGGGCAGCACGTCCGGTGTCCCTGGTCTGCCGCGCGTCGTCGAGGTCCTCCTCGATCTCCGCGAGCCTGCGGCGGTAGACGCTCTTGGCGCGGGCGTCGAGCAGCGGACCCGAATCCCCCCAGTCGGAGGGGGTGAGCTCGGGATCGGTCGTCACGGCAGTCGCGGCCGGGTCGCCGCCACTGGCCACGAGGTCGAGCACGTGGAACTCCCGACCCGGATCGGCGAGGAGTCGAGCGAGGTAGTGGAGGCCCTTCAAGTCCCGTACTGCCACCGTGTGTCCTTCGAAGGAGACAGACCAATAGTCGCCTTGCTGGTGAAAGGCGTTGGGCTCGTGCGGGTGCTGCTCGGGCTGCCGTGTCGCCACCGGCTGGCGTTGGTCACGGACGTGAGCCCCGGCGACTCGGTCTGTCTCGGCGAGGCACGTTCGGGCCAACGCGGCCTCGTGCGGGGCCCCGACGAGGCCCCACAGCTCGACGGCGGTCTGGAACGCCTGCCGCGCACCCGCCGTGTCGTCGTCGGCGAGCCGCACGCGTCCGTCTGCCATGGCGGCGCTGGCCACGAGCGCGTTGCTCTGGAACGTTGCGGCCACGCGGGCAAGTTCGTCGGCGGCGTCGCGGGCAACGAGGAGGTCTCCGGCGGCCACTTCGATCTCGACCTGAGCGGCGAGCAATGGGGCCCGGCGCAGGTCGGTGTTCGGGGGCAGCTCCTTGGAGGGGATGGTCCGAGGACGGTCCAGGGCGTCCCGGATGGATGCCGCGGCCAGCGCGACGTCGCCGCGAGCCAGTCGCATCAGCGCGAGTCCCGGCTCCGGATCCCAGCCCGCTTGGCGAGCCGCCAGGAAGGCCTCTTCGGCACCCTCGAGATCGCCCAACTGAAGGCGCACGCGGCCCAGTTCCGTGAGGGGCCACCCGAACTCCCGGCGGAGGTATGGTCGCAGTTCCGCACAGGCTGCAAGCGCCTCCTGCTCCGCCTCGGCGGTCGCGCCGCGCAGCCGGAGGATCTCGGCACGGTGCACGCGGCAGCGTCCGTGCACGCTGCCGATACCGTGTCCGCGGCGCCACCGCTCCATCGCCTCGGTCCACTCTTCGGCGAGGTCGTACTGAGCGAGCCCCTGGAGCATGCACACCAGTTCGCAGTAGACCATTCCGGTCGAGATCACATCCAGCTCGCCTGAGACGGTCGCGACCGCAGCCTCCTCGACCAGGTCCAGGCCTCGACGGACCTCCCCGCCCAGGATCACGGCATGTGCCTCGGCGACCCGGCCGATCGCCGCTGCGGCCGGGTTGCAGCTCGACCCCACCGCGACGGCACGACCGGCCCACTCGCGGGCGGCGAGTAGGTCGCCCGTCATGAGCCGCTCGTAACTGGTGACGACCGCCACCCAGGCGTGAACCGGGGTCTGGTCGTACCCCTCGAGCAGTCGCTCCGCTCGCCTCACCCAGCCACGGACCGGGGCCATCAACGCGGTATCCATCAACAGGTGCAGCGCGACCTGGCACGCCGCGTCCGCCGCCGCAAGAGAATCGCCTGCCTGGTGGGCCTGCGTGTGTACACGTTCCCACGCCTCGATGGTGGTCTCGAGATGGCCGCTGGCGTAGGCGACCTGCGCCAGCAACCGGAGATCCTCGAGCGACAGCCGGGCCAGCTGGTCGGCTCGCTCGAGCGAGTCGTAGGCCCGCGGCCAGTCACCGCGCGCGGCCGCCTCGCGTCCCTGCGCCAGCACCTCCGTTCCGGCCAGGTCGTCCATCGCTCACCCATCTGGAGGCGGGTGCCTCCGGGCCCGGTAACACCGAGGGGTACCGCGGTAACAGTCTTCCTCACGCCTTGGGGTTGACCAAGCCCCGCGGGGCGACCGCTGGATCAACACAGGAGTTCGACATGACCACACAACTGACGCACGTGGCACCTTCAGGCACAGTGCGGGCAAACGGGCAGCAGCTGTACTACGAGGTCCACGGAGACGGACCTCCGCTGGTCCTGCTGATGGGGATCGGGTACGACTCCTCCCTCTGGACCCTGGCCCAGGTGCCAGCCCTTTCCACGCAGTTCCAGGTCGTGCTGATGGACAACCGTGACGCCGGCCGCAGCTCGCGGGCCGACCACCCGTACCGCATCGCGGACATGGCCGATGACGTCGCAGGTCTGCTCGACGCGTTGGGAGTTCAGCGCAGCCACCTGCTGGGGTTGTCCATGGGCGGTCTGATCGCCCAGGAGTTTGCTCTCCGGCATGCCGACCGGCTGGATCGGTTGGTGCTCACCGGGACTGGCGCAGCGCCGGCTCGAAACGCCGTGGATCCGATCGAGATCTGGAGTTGGGTCAAGACCAACGACCCGACCGGGGAGGTGTTCGGTGGACAGCAGTTCGTCTCGCTGTTCTCCACAGCCTTCCTCCGCAATTCCGATGCTGTGCGCGACACAGCCGAGATGCTGGCCAGCAATCCCCATCCGATGGGTCCCGAGGCGTACGCGCGACAGGCGAAGGCATACCTGCAGTTCGATTCCCTCGACCGATTGGGCACAATCTCGGCCCCGACCCTGGTGATCGTTGGAGAACAAGACTTGCTGACGCCGCCCTGGATTGCCCGCGAGGTGGCCGACGCGATCCCAGGCTCCCAGTTTGAGGTCATCCGGGGGGACGGGTCCTCGCATCTGGTCCCGATCGAGCGACCCGACGACTTCAACCGGCTTGTGTCGGACTTCCTCGCGAGTGCTCCCCATCAAGAAGTGAGTGGCGACTAGAACGCCTGCACGTCGTTGCCGGGAAGGTGCCTCGGCGCTGGATCAACACGTGATTCAAGCCTGCGTTGTCTGGGCGGAATGCCCGTGCTTTCGGCCCTGTTGAGGGCAGATTGAGGGCAGACGGAGCGCAGGGGGGCCTCAGATGGTGATGGCAACCTTGCCTCGCACGTGGCCGGCCTCCAGGTGCCGCATCGCTTCCCCGACGCGGTCCAGGGGATAGATGGCGTCGACGCTCGGCGCCACCTTGCCGGCCTCGATGAGGGCCGCGAGCCGCTCTTGGTCGCTGGCTCGTTCCTTGCTCGCGAGCATCGTCAGCCGTTGGCCCACGAAGAGTGAGAGGACCGGAGCCCGCAGCGACCGGCCGAATCCTCCGGTCCACTTCCCGCCATCCTCGCCGCCGACGATCACGAGCGTTCCGCTCGGCGTGAGAGCCCTTCGCAGACGAGTCAACGAAGCGTTGCCGGCGACGTCGAGGATGAGGTCGTAGGTGCGGGTGCCGTCGGCGAAGTCCTCCGAGGTGTAGTCGATGACGTGGTCCGCACCGAGGGACGTCACGAAGTCGAGCTTCGCGGGGCCGCACACACCGGTGACCTCGGCGTCGAATGCCTTGGCCAGCTGTACGGCGTAGCTGCCGACTCCCCCGGAGGCGCCGATGACGAGGACGCGCTGGCCGGCCTCGATCCTGCCCGCGTCGGTCAGGGCCTGCAGTGCGGTACCTGCTGAGATCGGCACGACGGCCGCCTGTTCGAACGTGAGGTTCGCCGGCTTGGGCGAGAGCTTGTCCTCCTGCACAGCGGCGTACTCCGCGAAGGACCCGCGGGAGATCCCGAACACCTCGTCGCCGGTGGAGAACCTGGTCACCGCTGGACCGACATCGACGACCGTGCCGGCGACGTCCAGGCCCGGCACCCGGTTCTTCGGTGCACGGAGGCCGAATCCGATGACGCGGAGGAGGTAGGGCTGCCCGGTCATCAGGTGCCAGGTTCCCCGGTCGAGTCCGGCCGCCCTGACCTGCACGAGCACCTCGTCGTCGGCGATACGCGGTCGAGGGACCCGCTCGAGGCGCAGCACCTCGGCCGACCCGTACGTGTCCTGGACGATCGCCCGCATGGTCGTGGCCGTGGGGGCATCTGTGTGAGTCATGGTGGTGCCTTTCGAAGCGATGGAGGGGTGAGCGAGTACGTCCGGAGCGGCAGCGCCTACTTGACCTCTGCCCGCATGACGAATCCGAGCCCGATGGCCAGGGGGATGAGCAGCCAGCTCAGGCCGGTGACGGCGATGTTGGCCCACTGCTCACCGGTCAGTGCCTGGTCGAAGACGAACAGTCCGCTCTGGGCGAACTGGACGTCGACCCACGGCTGCAGGTCGCGGAACCACTGCTGGCTCTCCGCGAGCAGGCCGAAGATCGTTGGCAGCACGAACGTGAGGACGAAGTAGGCCACGATGGCCCCGGTCGACGAGCGGATCGAGGACGCCCAGCATGAATCCGATCAGCAGGCTCGAGGATCATGCCGAGGACGTAGTAGAGGCACTGGGTCCAGGTCACGTCCCACACCAAGGCGGTGCCGGTCACGGCGGCACTCGCCAGGTTGCCGAGCGCGCCTACCGCGAAGGTGAGCACCATGGCTGCGACGGCGATGAGGACCGAGGAGATGGCCTTGGCCGCGATGATCCGGCCGCGGTGCGGAACCAGGGTGAACGTCGTCAGGCCGGTGCGTTGGCTCCACTCGCTGGTGACCGAGAGGATCGCGATCAGCGGCAGGATGACCACGACCGGGAACCGGATGGCGGTGGCGAAGGTGGAGTAGGTCAGCTGGTCGTCCGCCGCCCACAGGATGACGCCGCCGGTTGCCAGGACCGCGGAGATGGCGATGCTGGCGATCAGCCAGAACCCGGAGCGGGTGTTGAACATCTTGCGGAGCTCGACCTGCGTCACCCGGGCCAACGTCAGCCGGTGGCGCACCGGGATCTTTGGACGGAGGGCTTCTGCGGCGCTGGCACTCATGTCGTTGCTCCTTCTCGCTGGGAGGTGGCGGTGAGCTCGAGGAACATGTCCTCGAGCCCGGCGTCCTCGGCACGCAGCTCGGTCAGGGCGACGCCTGCCTCCAGCGCCACCTTGCCGACGAGTGGCGGTGTCCGCGTCGGTGCGCAGGGCGCCGTCGCCCGATCTGGTCGTGGCGATGCCGAGCTCGTCGAGCGCGCTCTGGAGCAGGCCGGGGTCCGCTGAACGGACCACTGTTCCGGCGGCGTGCAGGAGCTCGCTCTTGGAGCCCTGGGAGACGATCTGTCCGTTCCCGATCATCACGATGTCATCGGCGATGACCTCGATCTCGTGGAGCAGGTGGGACGACAGCAGGACGGTGCCACCTCGGTCGGCGTAGCCGCGGAGCAGGTCACGCATCCAGCGGATGCCCGCCGGGTCCAGGCCGTTGGCGGGCTCGTCGAGGATCAGCACCTCCGGGTCGCCGAGGAGGGCGGCGGCGATGCCCAGTCGTTGGCGCATCCCCAGGGAGTAGTCGCCGACCCGGCGGGACGCCTCGGTGGGGGTGAGGCTGACGACCTCGAGCATCTCCTCGACGCGGCTGCGGGGCAGGCCCATGTACATCTGGGCGACGGTCAGGGTCTCGCGGCCGGTGCGACCGGCGTGCTGGGCTGACGCGTCGAGCAGCACGCCCACCTCGAGGCCCGGGTTGGGCAGGTCGACGTAGTGGCGTCCCCCCATGGTGACGGTGCCGGCAGTGGCTCGGGTGAGTCCGACCATGATCCGCATGGTGGTGGACTTGCCGGCTCCGTTGGGACCCAGGAATCCGGTGACCCGACCCGCGCGGGCGGTGAAGCTGACGTCGTCGACCGCGGTGAAGCCGTGGTACTTCTTGGTGACTCCCTCGACGGTGATCATGAGGGGGCACCGCTGCCTGCCGGCACCGGAACAGGCGCGATGGGCTGCTCTGGAGCTTCCACTGGAACGTCCGTCACATCCCGACCCTCGGCGTCGATGTGGGGCAACAGGCGATCGAGCCAGCTCGGCAGCCACCAGTTGCGATCACCGAGGAGCTCCATCGTCGCGGGGACCAGCACCATCCGGACGAGGGTCGCGTCGATCAGGACGGCCACGCCGAGACCCAGGCCGAACATCTTCGTGAGCACGGACTCGCCCAGCACGAAGGAGAAGAAGACGGTCACCATGACGGCGGCACTGGCGGTGATGACGCGGGCCGACTTGGCCAGGCCGTCCGCGACGGCGAGGGCGTTGTCGCCCGTGCGGTCGTACTCCTCCTTGATCCGCGAGAGCAGGAACACCTCGTAGTCCATGGAGAGGCCGAACAGGATTGCGAAGATGCCGATCGGCAGCTGGATGGGGATCGGGGTCGCCTCGGGGATGCCGACCAGGTCTCCCAGCGGCCCGCCACCGGTGGCCAGGGCCAGGACACCGAACGCCGCGCCGGTCGCCAGGAGGTTCATGACCACGGCCTTCAGCGGGACCAGGACCGAGCGGAACACCATCATCAGCAGCAGGAAGGACACCAGCAGCACGCCGCCGAAGAAGAACGGCAGCCGGTCAGCGGTACCCCGTGTGGAGTCGACGTTGGCCGCGATCATGCCGCCGACGTGGACCGTCAGGTCGGTGTCGGCGGTGGCCGTGGGGATCGCGTCGTCGCGCAGGAGGTCGACGAGCTCCTCCGTGGCGGCGTCCTGCGGTGAGGTGGTCGGGGTGACGGTGAGCACCGCGGTGTCCCCGACCTCGTTCACGATCGCGGGGGCGACGTAGGCCACCCCGTCGACCTGGCCCAGCGAGGCCCCGAGTCGGTCAGCGGCCCCCTGGAGGTCGGCTGCCGTGCCTTGCACGGTCAGCACCATCGGAGCCGAGAAGCCGGGGCCGAACCCCTCTGCCAGGAGGTCGTACGCCTGCCGGGTGGTGGAGGTGGGCGCGTCGTTCTCGGCGTCGGGGAAGCCGAACCGGATGCCGAGGAACGGCGCGGCCAGCGCGAGGAGCACTGCCAGTCCACCGATGGCGGCGATCCAGGGACGACGCTGGATGAAGCGGCTCCAGCGGAACCATCGGGAGGCGTCGTAGGGACGGCCCTGCCTGCTCACGAACGGGACGTGCAGGCGTTCGATGCGGTGACCGGTGAAGCCCAACATGGCAGGCAGCAGCGTCAGCGACGCTGCGACGGTCACCAGGACGGCGAGGACGACGGTGAAGGCGAACCCGTTCATCGCGGGCTGGCCCATCAAGAGGATGCCCAGCATCGAGACGATGACCGTGATCCCGGCGAACAGGACCGCGCGACCGGCGGTCGAGATCGCCGTCGTGGTCGCGTGCCGCGGGTCCTGGCCCGCGGCGAGGCTGGTGCGGTAGCGGGTGACGATGAGCAGGGCGTAGTCGATACCGACGCCGATCCCGACCATCGCCGCGGTCGCGGGAGCCCAGTCAGGGACATCGACCACGCGCCGGAGGACCTCTCCGAGCGCCATCGCGACACCGAGCCCGAAGAGCGCCGTGATGAGCGGCAACCCCATCGCCACCACGGAGCCGAAGGTGAACAGCAAGATGACGGCGGCCGCGACCAGTCCGACCACCTCGGAGCCGACCGGCGCCGCCTGCGACAGGGCAGCCACCGGGCCGCCGACCTCGACCTGAAGGGTGTTGTCGCCTGCCTCGAGGATGGGATCGACCAGGGCAGCGGCCCGCGCCTGGCGTGTACTCGTTGACGGTCATGCTGAGGGCCACATCGGCGTACGCCGTCGTGCCGTCGTCGGAGACCTGGGCGGCCCCGCCCTCGGCGAAGGGGCTGGCGATCCCCACGACGTCGTCGCTGCGCGCCACCTCGGCGAAGAGCTCCTCGGCCCGGTCCCGCACCTCGGAGGACGTCACTCCCTGCTCGGCGTGCAGCACGATCTGGACGGTGTCACCCGAGCGCTGCGGGAAGCTCTTCTCCAGTGCCTGTGAAGCCGCCCGCGACTCCGAGCCGGGTTGCAGGTAGTCCTGTCGGAACTCCCCGCCCAGAGCACCGGCCAGGAGGAAGGACACGACCAGCGCGCCGAGCCAGGTGATGACGACGACGCGGCGGCGCCGGAAGCACCAGTCAGCGAGATTGACCAACATGTCGGGGCTCCTCAGGACGAAAGATCGAGATCCCTCGACGCTAGGGACGCGGCTCCCGGGTGACGATGGGGCTGGCAGCAGGACTGCAGGGGCCAGCACCCCGATCGGCGTGCGCCACCACCACTAGAGTCGGGGCATGGCACTGCGGGTCGTCTTCGCCGACGACAACTACCTGGTCCGCGAAGGGATCGCCGCACTGCTGGCCGAGGTCGACGTCGTCGACCTGGTCGACGTCGTGGCCGACCCTGAGCTGTTGCTCGCCTCGGTGGCCACCCACTCCCCCGACGCGGTGCTCACTGACATCCGGATGCCTCCCACCCACACCGACGAGGGCATCGTCGTGGCCAAGCGGATCCGCTCCGAGCACCCCGAGACCGGGGTCGTCGTGCTGTCCCAGTACGTCGAGGAGGACTACGCCTTCGACCTGCTGTCCGAGGGGGTCGCCGGCATGGGCTACCTGCTGAAGGAGCGGGTCAGCGACCTGGACGAGCTCGTCCGCGCCCTCACCGCCGTGGCGCGCGGCGGGTCGGCACTCGATCCCATGGTGGTAGAGGCGCTGCTGGCCCGGCGGGCGGGTGAAGGTCCTCTGCTCGGGCTGACGGATCGTGAGCGGGAGGTCCTGGCGGTGATGGCCACCGGGCGCAACAACGCCACCATCGCCAAGACGCTGTTCATGAGTGACCGGGCCGTGGAGAAACACATCGGCTCGGTGTTCCAGAAGCTCGGGCTGGTCGACGAGCACGAGACCAACCGGCGGGTCATGGCCGTCCTCGCCTACGTCGAGGCTCGGGGGCGGTTGAACACCCGCCGGACGCGGGGTGCGGCCAGCCCCACCCCGGGGGTACGGCCGGTGTCCTGTTGCGTCACGGCCATCAGGCGCACACTCACAGCATGAGGATCCGCCGCGGCACCGGACGGCTCCACAGCCGCGTCCTGCATCGGGTGCTGGTGTGGATCGGCATGGCCGCCTTCGTGGCGGGCGTCTACGTGGTGGTCGTCCGCGGCGGAGGAGCCGTCCTCGGCCGCACCGACTCGCCAAGCATCGTCCTGTCCGTGCTGGCCACGGCGACGGTGGCGTTGTCGTTCGCCCGTGTCCAGGCCGGCGTCGAACGGTGGGCATCGCGATTGCTCGGCGACCGGTCCGCGGTGCCGTACGACGTCCTCAATCGGTTCTCCGAGGGCATGCCCGAGGAAGAGTCGACCGAGGACCTGCCGGCACGGATGGCCCGGCTGCTCGCGGAAGGGACCGGAGCCCAGTGGGCCCAGGTGTGGGTGTCGGTGTCCGACCGGCTGACCCTGGCCGCCACGTGGCCGGCGGACGCCGACGCCACCACGACACCACCGGCCCTCCTGCCCGAGGCACGCGATGCCGCCGGGTCGGGGCTCAGGGCGCTGCCCGTCACCCACGGAGGGGAGCCGTTGGGCGTCCTTCGCCTCCAGGAGCGGCCCGGCCTCCTGCTGGCCCCGATCGAGGAGAGGCTGTTCAGCGCTCTCGCGGACCGCGCTGGGCTGATGCTGCGGCACCTGGGTGTCCGGGCCGACCTCGCGCTCCGGCGGGGCGAGCTGGTGGAGCAGGCCGACGAGCTGACGGCATCGCGGCGGCGGCTCATCGAGACCCAGGACGCCGAACGACGTCGGCTGGAGCGAGACCTCCACGACGGAGCGCAGCAGCACCTGGTGGCACTCACGGTCAACCTGCGGCTGGCGCAGACTCTCTCGAGCAGCTCACCCGTTCGTGCTGCGACGCTCCTCGGACTGCAAGCCGACGCCGCCACGGTCGCGATCGAGACGCTCTCCTCGCTCTCGCGTGGGATCTACCCGAGCGTGCTGTCCGAGCAGGGCCTGGTGGCCGCTCTGCGGACCGCGGTGGCCACCAGCGCGATCCCGGTGACGATCGCCGCCGACGGAATGGTGCGACTCCCCTCGACCGTGGAAGCAGCGCTGTACTTCTGCTGCATGGAGGCGGTGCAGAACGCGGCGAAGCACTCGGGAGCCCACGCGCTGGTCGTGCGCATCAGCGACGACGCAGGGACGTCACGGCTCGTGGTGACCGACGACGGCGACGGCTTCTCCCACTCCAGCGACCAGTCGGCCGGGGCGGGACTGGCCAACATGCGTGACCGGCTGGACGCCGTCGGCGGAGTCCTGACCGTGACGTCGCTGCCCGGCACGGGCACCACCGTCACCGCCCTGGTCGACGGTCGGGCGGCCTGACGTGCGGGCGCGGATCGCCTGGGCGTTGTTGGGCGTCGTCATGGTCGCGATCGTCCTGGACACCGTCTTCACTGCCGCGCATCGCTCCCTGTGGAATGAAGCGACGTGGGCCGAGCACGGCTGGCCGCTGGCGCCACTGGCCAGCCTGGGGTGTGCCCTGATGGGTGCGCTCATCGTCCGGCGCCATCCCGGGCACCCCATCGGCTGGCTGCTGTCGCGTGGCCAGCCTGCTGTCGGTCACCCTGGCCGCGGACGCGTACGGCATCTGGGCGCTCGAGGGTGGTGACCCCGGGCGGGAGGCCTCGGGCCACCTGGCGCTGTGGGCGGCACCGCTGCTCGGCTGGCCGGCCTTCGTCGCGCTGGTCCTGGTGTTCCTCCTTGCACCGGATGGCCGCCTGCCCTCGCCCCGGTGGCGCTGGGCCGTCTGGGTCACGGGAATCGGGCTCGTGCTGCACACGCTCGGGACATTGACCACCCCGCCCGCGGATTTCGTCTACGGACAGCGAGACAGCACCCGCGCCATCACCGAGCCACTTCTCACACTCGGGTGGATGCTGGTCGCGGTCGGGCTCATCGCCTCGGCGGTCTCCCTGGTGGTGCGGCTGCGGCGCTCGCGCGACGACGTACGCCGCCAGCTGCTGTGGGTCGCGTCCGCCGCCGTGCTGCTGGCCGTGGGCGTGGTGGTGATTCTAGTGGTGCCGCGGGTGACCGGTGTCGAGGGGACGTGGCTGGCGGCGATGCCGCTGCGGGTGGCCCAGGTCGCCGTACCTCTGTGCGTGGCGGTCGCTGTGCTCCGCCACCGGTTGCTCGAGATCGACATGATCGTCAACCGCGCCGCAGTAGTTGCGCTCGCCACCGTGCTCGTCGCTGCCGGCTACGTGCTCGTCGTCGTCACCGTCGGCCTCACGGTCGATGGGACCAACGGCTTCTGGTCCTCCCTGCTCGCGACCGCTGTGGTGGCGCTGGCCTTCCAGCCCCTGCGGAGCTGGGTCGTCCGGGTGGCGGACCGGCTGGCGTTCGGCACCGCGGCGGCACCGTACGAAGCACTCACCGACTTCAGTCGGCGCCTCGGCAGCAGCCCCGACCCCTCGAGGCTGCTGCCGGAAGTGGCCGAGGCCGCGGCGCGTGCGGTCAATGCCACCCAGGTCACCGTCGTGCTCCACGTGGTCGCCGGCGCCGACCAGGCGGCGAGCTGGCCGCCCGGCCGACTGGGTGACCCGGAGGCTCCCGGGTTGGAGCTGCCGGTCATGCATCTCGAGGCGCGCCTCGGCAGCATCTGGGTGGCGATGCCGACTCGGGCATCCGCTGCGCCGCCGCGAGCACCAGCTGCTCGCCGATCTGGCCGACCAGGCAGGACTGGCGTTCCGCAACGCGCGCCTCACGGTCGAGCTGTCGGCTCAGGTGGAACAGCTGGGCCAGCGCACCCGCGAGCTGAGTGACTCTCGTCGTCGGCTGATCAACGCCGGCGATGCCGAGCGGAGCCGTCTCGAACGGGCCATCGCCAGTGAGGTCCTCCCCCACCTGCGGCCGCTCCCCGAGCGCCTGCGAGAGCTGTCAGCAGTCGACGGCCGTGACAGCGACTCGGACGAGTCGCTCCTCGCGCCCATGCTCGATCCCATGGTGCGTGCGCTGAACGCAGCGATGGAGTCGCTGCGCGAGATCACTCGAGGCGTGTTCCCCGCCCAGCTCGCTCGTTCCGGGCTTCCCACGGCCCTCCAGTCCCTCTTCACCCGGACCGGCGGCGCGCGCCGTCTCATGGTCGACGAGCACGCCGATGGTCGGCGCTTCGACCCCAGGGTCGAGGCAGCCGCGTACTTCTGCGTCGCCGAGGCGACGCGCGACCTGGGAGACCCGGTCCACGTCGCCTTGTCAGCTGTCGACGACGAGCTGCTCGTGGCGGTCACCGGCGGCGACAGGGGCCAGCTGCCGCTGAGCCACATTCGTGATCGGGTCGAGGCCGCTGGTGGGACCATCACCGTGCGGACCGTGGACGGCCTCACCTCCCTGGAGGCGTGGTTCCCCTGCCAGCGTCAGGTAGTTGCTGCTGCCCAGCCTCCCGCAGGCGGTCGGGTCCGAAGGCCGACTTGGTGACGTAGGCCGCCGCCCCGCACTCAGCGATGAAACGTGCGCCCGCGTCCTCGTCGTACGTCGAGAGCAACAGCACCACGGGCGGCGATGTGCGGCCTCGCAGACGCCTCGTAGCCTCGAGCCCGTCGATGCCGGGGAGGTTGACATCCATCAGCACCAGGTCGGGGAGCAGCGCATCGGCGGTCACGACCGCCTCCTCGCCCGAGGTGGCGTGGGCCGACGACCTGGAACCCGTCGGTCTCCTCGATCACCGCGCTCATGGCGCCCAGGAACGGTGCTTGGTCGTCGACGATCAGCACACTCACGACAATCACTCCAGCACACCTCCGCTGCTCAGTCTGATGGGGCACGACGGTGGGAAGGATGGGGTGAGCCGCACGAGTGAGGTGATCACCCGAAAGCGCCCCGGCGGTGCCGCGCGGGGGTGGGCGTTCGTCCCGACGCCGTTTCCCACACGGTCCGGAGCCGGTCCGGTCCGAACGCCGACTTGCTGACGTGCGCTGCAGCGCCGCACCAAGGAACGAAGTGGGCGCCCGCATCCTCGTCATAGGTCGAGACCAACAGCACCACCGGTGGTGAGGGCCGGGCACGCAGCCGACGGGTGGCCTCCAGCCCGTCCATCCCGGGCAGATTCATGTCCATGAGCACCAGGTCAGGAAGCAGCTGCGCCTCGCCGTCCACCAGCAGCACCCGCACGTCAGTCATGGACACACCTCCTCAATGAACTGTGGCGCTGAGGAGCTACAGATGCGATGGGGTGAACCGCACGAACTGGCGCGCCAGCCACCCTGTCGCTGCCCGGCGATGCGAGGCGGAGGACGTTCCGGCCCGATCGTCATCCACGTCCTCATGCCGCAGCTGCACCGCCTGAGGGTTCGCCTGTTCAGCGCCTAGCGTTCGCTCGCGACGAGGAGTGACAGAGCTTGTCGCTTGTCGTGACGTTCCCGCTCGGGGACGGCGGTCGGGGCTAGTGCAGCCGCATCGTCGGCCCGCCCGAGAAGGCTGAAGGCCAGGGCCGGTTGAGCGGCCATGGCCGCGTGGCGGGCCTGGGCGTCGAGAGCGTGGACCTGCACCGGTACGTCGTGCGTCCGTCGGGCTTCGTCGAGGACCGAGGCGAGTGCCGGCGCGTCCCGGGTCTCGGCGACGAGGATGCACGTGCTCAACAACGCGCCGTCGCCGCCGCCTGCGTGCGCGTACCACTCGACGTTCTGCTCGAGGAGGTCGAGGGCCGCCGGGCCCTCCCCGTCGGCGCGGAGCAGCTGGGCCACGTGCAGCCGCGCGGTCGCCGCGAGCCGTCCGTCCCCGCCGACCATGGCCTGGTCGACTGCCCGACGCAGGGTGCGGACGGCGCGCCGGTCCTGCCCCAGCTGGCGCTCGACCTCGCCGAGGCTCGCCAGGTGCAGGGCCGCCTGCCCCGGAAAGCCCAGCACGCGGGACTTCTCGGCGGCTTCGCGAAGTGCGTGCGAGGCCTCGTCGAGACGCCCCTCCACCCGCGCGATGCCCGCGAGGAGCCCTTGGGCGTGCACGAGCGCCCACGCATCGTCGATCGGCGACAGGATCCCCACGGCCACGGTCGCCTCTCGCGCCGCTGTAGCGGTGTCGCCGACCATGAGGGCCGCGTAGGCGGCCAGGATCAGGCTGGCCGCCGCTTCCCACGGTCGTTCCGCACGCTGGTTGGCGTCGAGGCTTCGACGTGCGGAGCGCGCCGCCACATCGGGTCGACCCTGCTGCAGGGCGAGGAACGCCTCGTGCCGATCCACGTCAGCGGAGGCCAGGTCGTCGTTGAGCGCCGCGGCGATGCGTCGGGCAGCGCCGAGGTCGTTCGCGGCGAGCACCAGGTCACCGGCCGAGGCCTCGAGCCAGGCCGCCAGCAGGTGGGCCCGGAGACGCTGCAGGGGCTCGGCGTGGGAGCTGTTCGCCTTGCGCAGGCGCACGGCACCCGCGGGTCCTTCGCCCATCACCACCCACGTCCATCCCATCTGGGAAGCGATCTCGACGCCGAGCGCCGGGTCGTGCTCGCTGCACCAGGCAAGGGCGGCGTCGATGTTGTCCCGTTCGGCTCGAGCGATGCGCAGACACCCGGGTTGCTCGGCCGTCCGCACGTGCCGCGCGCACCACCGTGAGATGTCGGCGTACCACGTCGCGTGCGCTGCCAGGACGAGCGGCGTTCCGCCGCTGTCCTCGAGCCGGGCGCCGGCGAAGGTCGAGATGCTGTCCAGCAGCCGGTAGCGAACGGCACCGTCGACAGCACCGTCGACTTCGACCAGGGAACGGTCGACGAGACGCGTGATGACGTCCACCGTCGCAGCAGGCGGCACGCCGAGCGCGCCCAGGACGTGTTCGACCGCGTCCAGAGTGGCTCCGCCGGTGAAGCACGACAGCGCCCACAGCCCCCGTTGGTCGTCGGGGAAGAGAAGGTCATAGCTCCATCCGATGGCACCGGCGAGGGCCCGCCGCCGCTCGGTGCTGGTGCTGCTGGGGTCGCGCAGCAGGGCGAAGCGGTCGTCCAGGCGCCGTGCGATGTCATCGACCGACATGGATCTCACGCGCCCCGCTGCCAGCTCGATCGCCAGAGGGAGTCCGTCGAGGGACCGGCAGATGTCCCCCACCAGGTCGGCGGTTGCGACGTCGAGGACGAAGCTGTCTCGCAGCGCCTTGGCCCGCGTCGCGAACAAGGCCACCGCATCGGTCTGGTCGAGCGGTGACAGGTGGTGAACGCACTCGCCGTCGACCCGGAGCGGCACCTGGCTCGTCAGCAGCAACCGCACGGAGGGAACCGTGCTCGTCAGCCAGGCGACGAGTGCTGCCACGGCCTCAGCCACGTGCTCGCAGTTGTCGAGCAGGAGCAGCGTCTGCGCCCCTCTCAGCCGTTCCAGCAGGGCCGCATCGCCCCCGGAGACGTGCAGCTGACCGGCGACGACATTCTTCAGATCAGCACTGCCATCGAGACCTTCCAACCTGATCAGCCACACCCCGCCGGGAAGGTGACGGCGATGGGCTGATGCCAGGGCGAGAGCCGTCTTGCCGACGCCTGCCGTACCGACCAGGGTCACGATCCTGTGGTCGTCCATCGACTGCATCACCTGCGCGACGTCGCCGTTGCGGCCGATCAGCTCGGCTGCCTGCTCGGGCAGGTTGCCGGGGCGGACCAGCGCGTCGTGAGGGCGAGGGTTCGACACGAGTGCTCCCTGGCGGAGCACCTGCACCTCCAGGAGTCGCAGCTCCGTCCCGGGCTCGACACCCAGCTCGTCGACCAACAGCGCGCGCACCCGCGCGTAGGCGGTCAGCGCCTCCGCCTGCCGACCAGAGCGGTAGAGCGCCGTGATCAGTGCGGCCCAGAGCCGCTCGCGAAGGGGATGCTCCGCGACGAGCACCTCCAGCTCTCCGATGAGATCTCCTCCGGCACCCAGATCGGTGCGCGCAGTCATCGAGACCTCGACGAGAGTCAGTCGCACCTCCTCCAGCTGGACCCGGTGCGGGGTCGCCCAGCCGCCCAGATCGACGAGGATGTCGCCGCGGAACAGGGCCAGGCCCTCGAGTGCCTTCGCAGCCGCTTCGGGGGACTCGCCGCGCTCGAGAGCGGCGGTCGCCTCGGCTGCCAATGTGATGGCGCGCCCGACGTCGACCTGTTGCGGATCGACGGCCAGGACGTAGCCGTCCCCCGTTCCGCGGACGAGGTTCCGGTCGCCCAGGGCTCGCCGAAGCTGGGAGACCTTGGACTGCAGCGTGTTCCGGCTCGCCGATGCTCCGCCCCACAGGTCCTCCAGCAGCGCATCGGTGCGCACGAGAACCCCTGGTGACAGAGCCAGCCTGACCAGCAGCTCGGTGGTCCGGCCCGCCGGGACGGCGAGGATCGACCCGCGGTGGCGGATCTCGACCGCGCCCAGAAGGGCGACTGTCAGCATGATTCGACAGTAGGCCCCTCAGCGGCTTCCTGCGGCGCGCGGGCTAGACGTTCCGCGTCGCGGAGCTCTCTGCTGACGGCCCGCCCCGGCGCCCGTCAGCCTGTCGTCAGCGCCGGGGAGCAGGGTTCCTTCATGCCCGACCCGACACTTGTCCTGCTGCACCGCCTCATCGGTGGTGACCTCTCCGCCGCCTCCCAGGTCATCCACACCTCCGAGACGTCGAGCTCACCTCCCCTGCTGGTGGCCGCCGCACTGCTGGGCAGACAGGGCGAGCTGCTCGACAGGGCCGAGGCGCTCTCGACCACCAGCCGCGACCGGCAGCTCGTCGCCCTCGCCCGCGCCCACCTGGGTGGCGACACCGACCGCCTCGACGCGCTCGTGCGCGACCACCTCAGCGAGTACCCCGACAACCTGCTGGCGTCCTGGATCGCAGGACGTCCCGCCCTACCAGAAGTTCCAACCACATCCACCACCAGTCCGGAGGACACGACATCATGACCACCACACCTGCCAAGCCGCGCGACGCGGCGAGCGGCCCCCGCCCAGCTGACTCCCGCAGCACCTCCCCATCCAGCCCATGGCGCACGTTCGGCCGATGGTTGGTGTCCTTCCTCGGCTTCCCCATCGGCGGATACATCGCCTACCTGGCCGTGGGTCCCCTGGAGTCGGTCTCCACGGCTCTCGCCGGAGGAGCCGTCACCGGACTCGTCCTCGGCCTGGCACAGGCGTGGGCCTTCGGACCCGCTCGGCCCCGTGCGATCACCTGGGTGCTGAGCACAGCCGTCGGGCTGGCGGCCGGGACGGCGCTCGGCGCGGCCGTCACCGACTACGCCACCGACACGACCTCCCTGGTGGTGCTCGGCGCGGTGACCGGCGCGTTCGTCGGAGCCACCCAAGGCCTGCTGCTGATCCGCCACCTGCGAGCTGTCGCGCTGGTCTGGCCCATCGTCCTCACGGTTGCCTGGGCACTCGGGTGGCTGGTCTCCGAGGCCGTCATCGGCAGCTCCGTCGACCAGCACTTCTACATCTTCGGATCCAGCGGCGCCATCGTGGTCGCCGCCCTGACGGCACCGCTCGCCTTGGTGCTGGCCCGTCAAGGGTCCACCGACAGCCGTCTCCGTGCAGCCCGTCCTATTGGGAGCGCGTCATGAGCCGCCACGTCGTCTTCGGCACCGGCCAGGTGGGCCGCCTCGTCGTCGAGCACCTCGTCCGCGACGGCCACGACGTCATCGCCGTCAACCGCACCGGCGCGGGCGCCCTCCCCGGCGCCCGCATGGCAGCCGGTGACGCCAGCGACCCGCGCTTCACCGAACGAGTCTGCTCAGGCGCCGACGCCGTCTACTTCTGCCTCAACGCACCGAGCTACGACCGGTGGAACGAGCAGTTCCCTCCCCTCCAGCGCGGCGTGCTGGCTGGCGCGGCGGCCGCCGGCGCACGCCTGGTCGTCCTCGACAACCTCTACACCTACGGCCCGCCTCGCGGGCGGGACCTGGTCGAGACCATGGCGCCGGCACCCACCTCCGGCAAGTCGGCCACCCGCGCCACCATGACCGAGGAGCTACTGCTCGCGCATGCCAAGGGTGACGTCGAGGTCGTGATCGGTCGCGCGTCGGACTACTACGGACCCGGCACGACCCGCTCCGCCCTCGGCGAGTCCGTCTTCGGCCCCGCCCTCACCGGCCGCACCGCCCAGGTGATGGGCGACCCACGCCAGCTGCACAGCTACTCCTACACCCCGGACGTCGCGGCCGCGCTCGTGAACCTGGCCACGGCCGAGGACGTCACCGGCCAGGTCTGGCACCTGCCCGTCGCGCCGGCGCAGACCACCAAGGACCTCATCGGTCAGATCTACACCCTGACGGGGCACCGACCCCGCACCCTGGCCGCCGGCCGCTTCACCCTGGGCGCCTTCGGCGTGATCAAGCCGATGATGCGCGAGTACCAGCACACGCTCTACCAGTTCACCGACAGGTGGGTGGTCGACGACGCGAAGTACCGCTCCCGTTTCGGCGAGCACGCGACCCCCCTCCACGACGGCCTCGCCGCCACCGTCGCCTGGTACCGCGAGGACGACCTCGCGAACACGAGCGCCCCCGCTGTCTCCAGCCAGTCCACCGCACCCAGGAGCACCCGATGACCACCGCACTCAACCGTCCCCCCACCGCCGCGACCTCCACGCACGCACGCGTGGCCGCCGCCTCCCTCGCTCTGGCGTCCCTGCTGGCGATCGCGGGATTCACCGTCCTCGGCATCGTCTTCGAGTACCCCCAGATCCTCGAGGAGCCCACCAGGGATGTCCTGTCGCTCTTCCGCGAGAACCAGAGCTCCGTCACCACGTGGTTCCTCGTCCTCGTCGTCAGCGCGGCGCTGATGGCGCCCGCCGGCCTCGCCCTCGGTCGTCTCGCCGGCGGTCGACTGGGTCGATGGATCGCCATCGTCGGCATCGGCGCCGCCACGGTCCAGGTCATCGGCCTGCAGCGCTGGGTCACGCTCGTACCAGGGATCGCCCAGGATGCTCTGGACCCGGCTGCCCGGGAGGACGCAGAGGCCCGCTTCGAGCTGTGGCACCTGGTCCTGGGCAAGGTGGTCGGTGAGACGATCGGCTACGTGCTCACCGCCGTCTTCACCGTGCTCGTCGTGCTGGCGCTGCGCCGCACCGTCCTACCGCGGTGGGCCGCCGCGATCGGCTACACCGCCGCAGCGCTCATCGCGACCGGGATCGCCGTTCCCCTCGTGTCGGCAGCAAGCCTCACCAACTTCGCCGGCTACGTCGTCTGGTGTGCCTGGCTGCTCCTGGTCAGCTGGCTGCTGGTACGGCCGTACGGCGCCCAGCAGGCGTCCCTCACCTCCGAGTTCCAGCGCACACCGGCATGACCAGCAAGCCGAGTCGGCCGATGACGGGCAAGGCGGTGCTCATCACCGGAGGCAGCGGCGGCATCGGCAAAGCCACCGCGCTGCGGCTCGCCCAGATGGGGGCTTCCGTGTCCATCATCGGTCGCGACGCCGGGCGCACCGCGATCGCGGCCCGCGAGATCGCAGGCGCGGGCGGCACCCAGGCCAACGCCTTCACCGCCGACCTCTCGTCGCAGGCCGAGGTCCGACGCGTGGCCGTCGAGGTGCTGGCCCGGCTCCCTCGCCTCGACGTGCTGGTCAACAACGTGGGCGGCTACTGGAACACCCGCCACACCACCGTCGACGGTCTCGAGCGCACCTTCGCCGTCAACCACCTGGCCCCGTTCCTGTTGACGAACCTCCTCCTCGAGCGCCTCGCGGCCACTACGTCGGCGCGGGTGGTCACCGTGGCCTCCAATGCCGAGGCCCTCGGACGCATCGACTTCGACGACCTCCAGGGCGAGCACCGGTACTCCGGAGCCCGCGCCTACAACCAGTCCAAGCTCGCCAACGTCCTCTTCACCTACGAGCTGGCGCGACGTACGACGGGCACCGGCATCACGGCGAACGCCCTGCATCCGGGAGTCGTCAGCACCGGGTTCGGCGCCTCGGACCCGGGGCGGACTCAACGCCTGATCGTCCCGTTCGCCCGCCCGTTCATGCAACGACCCGAACAGGGCGCGGCCACCTCGGTCCTGCTCGCCGCCGACCCGGCCGTCGAAGGAACGACAGGACTCTTCTTCGCCCGCGGCAAGCCGAAGAAGTCCTCACGTCGAAGCCACGACCCGGTCGTGGCCCGTCGTCTGTGGCAGGTGAGTGAGGAGCTGGTCCATTCACCGTTCCTCCCGACCTAGTGGTGGACCGCACTACTCGGAGAACGGCGCGAGGCGGATCGCAGCGGCGAAGGCGCCGTACCGGTGGAGGAACTGAGCGCGTCCCTTGGGTACGCGCGCGGCCTCGCTGCGGAACGCCTGCGTGAACGCATCCTTGAACGACTCCCTCGGATGCAGCTCCACCGCGTCGGACAGCACGTCGTCGGGGAGCTGCCAGGCGTGCAGCCCGATGACGTCGACAGCCGCGCCGGCTGAGAGCAGCTGGGCCACGGGTCCGTGCTGAGGACCGACCCCCGGGCTGTGGTGCAGGGTGATGGCGTCGAGAACGATGGTGGTGGCCTCCTGGGAGAGACCCACTTCGTCGGCGACCCGCCGGGCGACGTGAGTGCTGGCCAGCGTGAAGTCGGCGTCTCCGGTGGACGTGAGGAGGCCGGTGTCGTGGAGCATGGCGGCGGCGTAGAGGAGCTCCTGGTCGACGTCGATGTCGGTGACGATGCCCAGAGCCCGGCCGTACCGGTACGTCCGTCGGCTGTGGTGCAGCAGCGTGGGGGGCAGCCGACGTGCCGCTGCCTCTTCGGCGCGGCGCGCGAGGAGAGTCCGAGGTGGCTCCAGCTGCTCGGGCGCCACGTGGGTGTGGCGGCCCGGGTGCAGGTGCAGCGCGAGTCGGGTCCTGCCGACGAGGTTCCGGACGTGCGCAGCTGCCAGGGGGCGCAGCAGCTCCCGTCGTTCGGAGGGGGTGAGCCACCCCTTCGTTGCCTGGACCCAGGCTGCGGTGCCGAGCACCGACGTACTCGGACGGCATTCGTCGGTGCTGGCGTGCTTGCGATAGAAGACATGATGCCTCGCTTCTGTAGGGGGTGGTTCCGCAGGGCACAGCGCATCCGGCGCCGTGGTCTCACGCGCGAGATCGCGTGAAGGTCAAGCCGATCGCAGCGGTCAGCAGCGCCACGGCCGCGGCTGCCGTGAATGCCGCGGAGAATCCGGTCGCGTCGAGCGCGCCGTCAGCCTGGCGCCCGGCCGCGACGCCGATGACGATGAAGGCGGCGGTCCCGACGGCGCCGCCGATCTGCATGGACGCGGCGGCCAGGCCGGACGCGAGCCCGCGGTGCGTCTCCGGCGCAGCGGACGTCAGGACCATGGTGGTGGGAGTGAAGCTGAGCGCCACGCCGGTTGCCACGAGGAGCAGTCCGGGGAGAACCCCGATGGCGTAGCCGGACCCGAACGGCGCATAGCCCAGCCACAGGTGTCCGGCTGCGAGCACGAGCAGTCCGATGACGAGGCTGCGAGCCGGGCCCATGGTGCCGATCGCCCGAGGCAGCAGGGTGAGCGACACCGCGAACCCGGCCAGCGACGTCGGGACCATGGCGAAGCCCGCCTGTTCCGGAGACATGGCGAGGACCTGCTGGAAGTAGAGCGCGACCAGGACGAAGGTGGAGGCTCGGGACGCTCCGCCGAACAGCGCGAGCGCCGTGGCTCTGCGCAGGTCGCGCGAGCGGAGGAGCTCGAGCGGAACCAGCGGATCCTGGGCTCGGCGCTCGATGGCGACGAAGGCCGCCATCAGCATCGCGGAGACAACGAGCAGGCCACCGACCCTCGGTGAGGTCCAGGAGTGGTCGACGGCATCGACGGCACCGTGCACCAGAGTGATCAGAGCGCCGGTGACGACGGCCGCACCGGCCCAGTCGAAGGTGCGCGGGGTTCCCGGGGCGTCTTCGACGAGCACCCGCCGAGCCAGCGCGACGGCGGCCAGCGACACCGGAACCGTCACCAGGAACACCGCTCGCCAGCCGAAGCTGCCGGCGAGCACGCCGCCGGCCATGACTCCGCTGGCTCCACCCAGCGTGGAGGCCGCACCCCATGCGCCCATTGCCTTGGCGCGCTGCGTGGGCGGAAAGGTGGACAGCAGCAGAGACATGGCCGCCGGGCTGAGGCACGCGGCGCCGATGCCCTGCACGACGCGTCCCGCGATGAGCAGCTCCTGGCTGACAGCCAGTGCGGCGAGCAGGGTGCCGAGCGTGAACAGGGATGCGCCGACGACGAAGACGCGGCGGCGGCCGAACAGGTCTGCGACTCGCCCTGACAGCAGCAGCAGTCCCGCGAACGCGAGGACGTACGCGTTCACCACCCACGTGACTGAGGCCGGACCGAACCCGAGCTCGGACTGGATCGACGGCAGGGCGACGTTGACGATCGAGGTGTCCAGCATCACCAGGAACTGCGCTGACACCAGGAGCCCGAGCGTGAGGCGCTCATGTCGGGCGCTTACTGCCTGATGTGTCTGGATGGCTGTGCCGTTCATCGGGCTCGCCTCTCTCAGGCGACCAGTCGGGGCAGGACCGCGTGGGTCCGTGCCGAGCGGGCGGTGCCGCATCGGGTGCAGTGGCGGCCGCGGACCTGCTCGAGATCCTGGCCGCACCAGCAGACGTCGGGAGCGTCGCCCGTCTGGGGTCGCACCTGAGTCGTGTCCGAGATCGTGGAGATCCTGTTCATCGTTCTCACCGCCTGGTTTCGTTGTCGCCGTGATGTGCTGATGCGTCCAGAGTCCCGCTGTGCGGATCTGCTCGAACCGGTCGAATGGCCGGGGTTGGCCGTCAGTGCAGGTGCATGTGACCGGCGCCGGCCGCGATGCGACTGGCGGACATCCGTCGGTGGGCGTACACGGCCACACCGGCCGCAATGACCGAGGCGCCGACGAATCCTCGGGAGTAGGCGTCGGCCGCCCCGCTGACGGTGGCCAGCGACCCGGCAGTGCTCGCCACGGCGGACAGCACGGCGACCCCGAGGGCTGCGCCGACCTCATGTCCCGTCATGAGGAAGCCGGAGGCGACCCCGGCGTGGGAGGAGGGGATGCCCGCCATCGAGGTGACCGACACCGGGACGAAGACCATGCCGACG
Source organism: uncultured Actinomycetota bacterium (assembly GCA_963740115.1). Taxonomy (GTDB): domain Bacteria; phylum Actinomycetota; class Actinomycetes; order Propionibacteriales; family Nocardioidaceae; genus Nocardioides. Next base: position 741,984 of record CAVUCQ010000003.1, read on the forward strand.
CCGAGCCCCATGATGACCAGACCGGGCAGGAGATCGGTCGTGTAGGCCGCATCCGCTCCTGCGAGGGACAGGAGGGCGGCAGCCGCACCCGTGACCACCAGGCCGAACGCCGCAACGGTGCGGGGTGCGAGGTGCGCCAGAAGGTGACGCGCGACCACGGTGCCGAGGGTGATGGCGAGCGCGAAGGGAAGGAAGGCGACACCGGTCCGCAGCGCGGAGTAGCCGAGCACGGTCTGCAGGAAGATCGAGGTCAGGAAGACCGCTCCGACCAGGATGCCGGTGATGCCGAGCATGACGGCGGTGCCGGAGACGAGGGCCTCCAGCTTCCAGACGTGTGGCGGGAACAACGGCTGGGGAGCGCGGCGCTCGACCCTGAGGAAGGTCACCAGGAGGATCAGCGACACCATCAGTCCCGCCACCGTGTGGAGCGACCACCAGCCGCGGGTCTCGGTGGCGCCCAACGTGTAGACGAGGGACGCCAGCCCCGCGAGGACCGTGGCGGCGCCCGGGAGGTCGAAGGCGGCGAGGCCCGGACGCGTCAGGCGCTGCTTGGCGATGGTGCGGTGCCCGACGATGAGGGCGACGAACCCGATGGGTCCGTTGATCCAGAAGATGAATTGCCAGCTCGACCAGGTGGTGACCGCTCCGCCGAGGAGGACGCCGGCGGCGACTCCGAGGCTGCCGACCACTCCCCACAGTGCCAGTGCGGTCCTGCGCTGTGCGCCCGAGTAGTGCGTGGTGATGAGGGAGAGCGCCGACGGGGTGAGCAGGGCGGCACTGAGGCCCTGGACCGCACGGGCCGCGATCAGCTGGTTGGCGGTCTCGGCGAACCCGCTCACGATGGAGGCCGCGGTGAACAGGGCGAGCCCGGTCAGGAAGACGCCACGCCGGGACAGGAGGTCGGAGATCCGACCGCCGAGGAGCAGGCCGCCGCCGGACATCATCACGTAGGCCGTGACGAGCCACTGGAGGCTGCCGCCCTCGATGTCGAGTGCGCGCCCGATGGAGGGCAGCGCGGTGTTCACCACGGAGATGTCGAGCACCACAAGGATCTGTGCTGCCAGGGCCACGGCCAGGAGGGTCCAGGGGCGGCGGGGGCCTTCGTCGTCGCCAGCGGCGGCGCCGTCGCCTGGTGATGGGCGGGATGCGGGTCAGCCGCTTCATGGTGCGAGCCGGGCTGTGCGGACGTGTGGGACACGGGGTTCTCCTCGGGTGGTGGGGTGGGTGGTTCCGAGAGGGGTCAGGGGGTCGTGACGGACGTGCCGGAGCGGATGGCTCGGACGACGGATGCGATGGCCTGCACCGAGGCGGCGGAGCCGTCACGGTCCTCGACCATTCCGGCGTGGCTGGCCGCGACCTCGCGGTGGACCCCGTCGGTGGAGAGCGCTGTCATGCGCTCCTGCTCCTCGGACCAGCCGTCGGTGTCGAGAGCCGTCTCCGCGCTCGTCAGCACGACCAGTGGACGGTTCTGGAGCGTGGTGAGGGCCTGGGCCTGCCGGAACGTCGCAGGAAGCATCGACAGCTCGTCGCGTGCGTTGCGGGCGGCCCGCGGGGTGGCGGCCATGGCGTCGACCGGCGCGGCGTCCGGGTCGGGCAGGTGGGATCCGGCGAGCAGCGGCCCGAGACCGAGGCGCGCCAGCGAGGGCAGGACGCCGTAGGCGCGCCGCATGAATGCGTACTCCCTCGGGTAGCTGGGGACCGCGTCGAACTGGCGGGGACTGGTGCCGTCCAGCAAGACCATCCCGGCCACCTGCGCGGCGTACTGGTGGGCGTACGCCATGGCGTACGGACCGCCGATCGAGTGGCCAGCGAGCACGAACGGACCGCGCTCCCCCGCCGCCGCGAGCAGCGCGTGCAGGTCCGTTGCGGCAGTCACGCCGTCCTGCGGCTCGTCGACGTCGTCGCTCCACCCCTGGCCTGCGCGGTCGAAGGCACACACACGCGTGGTGGCGGCGACTCCGTCGACGACGCGCGCCCATGAGGCGGAGAACTCGCCGAGGCCGCTGAAGAGGACAACGGTCGGCTGACCCTGACCGCGGCAGTCGATGTGGAGGTCATGAGCGCCCACGTCGAGGGTCGTGCCCGGAGCCGGATAGGTGTCCTTGAACGAGCCCGTCGAGACGGTCCCGACGCCAGCGCCGAGCGATGCGGCGGCCAACACGACGAGGACGATCGACACCAGCCACCGGCCAGCTCCGCCCATGGTCCGGCGCATGCGGAGGAAGGTCCATCCGGTGAGCACGAGCACGAGCGGCGGCCACACCCACGTGATGCCGGTGATGGTGTGGTCCGAGGGAGCGGCCGCCATCAAGACGGCGCCCGTGGCCGTCATCGCGATCGCTGGGACGGTTGCCCAACGCTGGGGCCGCGCCGTCCGGGCGGACCGGACGCGCAGCATCGTCCAGCCGAGGCCGAACGCCAGGAGGGCCGACCCGGTGGTCACGCCCTCGGAGGCGCCCGGGACAACCACCATGGTCAGGAGGACGGCCAGGGCCGCACCGGTCCCGAGCGAGCCCACGACGACCCGCGTGAGGTTCCGCTCGCGGTGACGCGTCTCGGGAGGCGAACCGGGTGGGCGGGCGGTGCGGTGGACGTCGGTGCTCATGGGCTTCTCGCTCTCGCAGTGATCGGGTGGGGCACTGCTGACGAGCGTGGACGCGCGAGCACTTGCTCACCCCGGCCAGATGGCCGGGATGTACATGGACGCGGGGAGGGTGCTCGGGCCGGCGTTCAGGCGAGGTCGAGCCGAGCCAGCTCACCACGGGAGGTGACGCCCGCCTTGGCGAACACGTTGCGAAGGTGGAAGGCGACAGTCCTGGGCGAGATCCAGCACTGCGCGGCGACGTCCTTGTTGGACATCCCCGAGCTGACGAGCTGGGCGATCTTGAGCTCCGTGGGAGTGAGCTTCAGCAAGGTGGAGGGATCGCGCTTGCGCGCGGTCTCACCCGAGGCGCGCAGCTCCTGCTCGGCGCGGGAGACCAGTGCCTCAGCCCTCACGTCCCGGAATGTCTCGAGGCCCTGGCGCAAGTGCTGCCGCGCATCGACACGGCGCTGGTGGCGACGCAACCACTCTCCGTAGGCCAGCTGGACGCGTGCCACGTCCAAGGGACGACCACCGACCGAGCCCTCCCGCAGCGCCACCTCGAACAGCGGCTCAGCGTCGGCCTCGGAGGTCACGGCCCGGCCGAATGCCACGGCGGAGAGCGCCCACGGTCGCCCGGTCGCCTCCGCGAAGGCGGCGAGCTCATCGGTCCAAGCACGCGCCGAGCCGGCCTCGCCGGCACGGACCGCCGCCTCGATCCGCTCCGGGGCCACCATGCGACAGATGAACGCCAGCCGCAGCCGGGAGATGTGATGCAGGGCCTCGGACGCGTCGCCCCGGCTCGCGGCCCGGACCGCCTTCGCCCACGCCGAGAGGTCGTGCACCGGATCGGTGGTGATGCCGAGCGGATGGGCTGCGAGCAGCGTCTCCAACCGGAGCGTGAGGTCGTCGTAGTCCGAACTGCCTTGTTGGGCCGCCAAGAGGGCGAGCCAGGCGATCGGCAGGGCAGTCATGGCCGGCTGACCGATGCTCTCCGCCAGCGCCAGTGCCTCCTCGGCACTCACCCGCAACGCCAGATGATCTCCCGCGGCGTGGTGGCTGAAGCACAACCGCTGCAGGCAGTAGATCACCGCCGTGACGGCGCCGCCCTCCCGCGCTCGCGACAGGGCGTAGGAGTAGAACTGATGCTGTCGAGGGTCGTCACCCACCTGTAGCGCGGTGTTGCCCAGGTTCCAGAGCACGTCGCGGTCGTCGACTGTCTCTCCCAGCTCGAACGCCAAGTCAAGTGCCTCGAGCGCGGGCGGCCACCTCCCCTCCGCGACGTGGGTCATGGCGATGAGCATCTGTCGCAGGCATCGGGTCCGCGCGGAGTCGTCCTCGCCCGTCGCGGCGAGGAGGTCGTCCGCGCGCAAGGGCGTCCCACTGTCGGCACCGAAGGTGCGCATGACCGCCGCCGCGACCCCGATGTCGAGGGCGCGGGTCGGGTCCGCCGGGAGCACAGAGTGCGCCGCCTCGACGAAGACACGGTGCGCCTCCGGCGCCGAGCCGATGTTGACCTCGATGTGCCCACGCAGCCGAGCCACGTCGCAGAGCAGCATCGGGTCCTCCGTGCCCTCGCGCGCCGCGGAGAGCAACCCTTGCGCGCGAGCTGCCTGCCCGCAGGCCCAAGCGCTGTGAGCGGCGGCGAAGGCGAGACCCGCACGCCGCGCTCCATCGCTGGTGAGCTGGCCCGCCCGTTCGTACGCCGCCAAGGCGGCGCGGTACCCGCCGCGGCGCTGCGATCGAGCACCGACTGCGGCCAAGGCGTCGACGAGCCCCTCCTCCGGCCCTTCGGCCGCGTGCGCACGGTGCCAGGTCTCGCGGTCGGCATCGCCCGACCCGGCCAAGGCTTCCGCCAGCGCGCGGTGGGCTCGGCGCCGATCAGGGCCTGAAGCGGCCTGGTAGAGCGCCGACCTCACCAACGGGTGCCGGAGGGAGATGGTGTCCACGCTGTTGATCAGCAGTCCCGAGTCCAGAGCGGACTGCAAGTCATGTTCGTCGAGGCCCAGCTGCGCCGATGCGCGTCGCAGCACGTCGAGGCGGTCGGTGTCGTCAGCCGCCGCCAGCAGCAAGATCCTCTGCACCGGCTCCGGGAGCCGGCGGCTCCGGTCGAGGAAGGCTCGTTCGACGTGGGATGTGAGGTGCAGCTGGTCAGGCAATGCAGCCGCCCCCGCCAGCTGGGCCTGCGTCAGCTCGCCCGGCAGCTCGAGGAGGGCCAGCGGATTACCGCGCGTGTCCTCGATCAGTCTGCCCACAACATCCTCGGCAACCTCGCTCCCCAGCTGCTCGGCCAGAAGGGCACGCGCCTCCTCAGCGCCCAGACCGGTCAGGGCGAGCTCCTGCAGCTCCAAGGCCTCGAACCTCTCCCCCGCACCGTCCCGGGCTGCGAAGACCATCGCCACCCTGTCCGCACCCAACCGGCGAGCGCAGAACAGCAAGGCGCCTGCCGTGGCCGGATCCAGCCAGTGCGCGTCATCGACCACACACAGCACCGGACCCTCCTCAGCTGCAGCCGCCAGCAAGGACAAGGTGGCCACGCCGACGAGGAACGGCTCCACCGAGGGCCCGTCGTCCTCCCCGAACGCCACGCGCAAGGCTCTGGCCTGCGGGGTCGGAAGCTGGTCTCGCAGCCGGGCGAGGGGCCGCAGCAGCCGGTGCAGCGCCGCGAACGCCAGAGGCGCCTCGACCTCGAGCCCTCGGGTGCGCAGAACGGTGCAATCCGCTGCCGAGGCCACCAGAACGTCCAACAACGCCGACTTGCCCACACCGGGCTCGCCACGGACGACGACGCTGCCGGCCGTCCCGTGGCGAGCCTGATCGACGAGCGCCGCGAGGAGCGCCCGCTCGGGGTCCCGACCGACCAGCACGTGCCGAACGTACACGCCCACTCGTCCGCCCGCGCTAGCGCGAACCCGGCGCTTTGGCCGGGGCGACGGGCCCACTCCTGCCGCAGTCTTGGAGGACGCCGGGCGCTGCCCGCACCCCACATCTGACCAGCCCAGGAGGCACGTCATGGATCACCCGTCCCCCATCGATCTGGACGACGGACGGACGCCGCTGCGGAGGCGGCGTCGAATCGGTGTCGTCGTCTTCGACGGAGTCGAGGAGCTGGACGCGGTCGGGCCGTGGGAGGTGCTTGCTCACTGGACGCAGCAGTACCCCGAGGACGGCTGGGAGGCGTTCTGCATGTCGGTGGACGGTGCCCCCGTGGTCGGCGCCAAGTCCTTGGTCCTGGGTGCGCACCACTCGTTCGACGACGCTCCCGCGCTCGACGTGCTCATCCACCCGGGGGGCCCTGGCACCCGGCCGATGCTCCAGGACCCTGATCACCTGGGCTGGGTCCGCCGCCTCCGGAGCTCGGTCCCCCTGATGGCCTCGGTCTGCACCGGGAGCCTGGTCTACGCAGCGGCCGGCTTGCTGACCGGCCGCCGGGCCACCACCCACTGGGCGTCGCTGAATCATCTGTCCGAGCTCGACCCCACCATCATCACCGACGTCCAAGCGCGCTTCGTCGACGATGGCGACCTCGTCACCAGCGCAGGCGTCAGCGCCGGCATCGACATGGCCCTGCACCTGGTGGCCCGCCTCACCGACGTCGAGCGTGCACGCGACGTCCGCCGCTACATCCAGTACGACCCGATGCCCACGGTGTGAAGCACCGCCGCCTTGGCAACGACCGATCGAAAGGGACAACCATCATGAACTCCGAGACCACCGCCTCCATGGCCCACATGCGAGCGATCACCCAGGACCGCTACGGCACGTCCGAGGTCCTGCGGCTCACACAGCTGCCTCGGCCAGCTGTCGGCGACAACCAGGTCCTGATCCGCGTGCACGCTGCTGGCCTCGACCGCGGCACCGAACACCTCATGACCGGCAAGCCGTACGCCGTTCGGCTCGCGCTCGGCATCCGCCGACCGAGGAACCCGGTTCCCGGCCGCGACGTCGCCGGAACCGTCGTAGCGACCGGTGCCGCCGTGACACGCTTCGCAACAGGGGACGAGGTCTACGGCGTCGCTCCCGGTGCGTTCGCGGAGTACGCCGTCGCCGCGGAGGACAAGTTGGCTCGCAAGCCGACGAACACCTCCTTCGCCGAGGCCGCCGTGGTGCCGATCTCCGCAGGCACCGCCCTCCAAGCACTCACTGCGGGCCAGCTGAAGGCCGGTCAATCGGTGCTGGTCACCGGTGCCTCCGGCGGCGTCGGAGGCTACGCGGTCCAGCTGGCCGTCAGCATGGGCGCTGGAGTGACCGGGGTGTGCAGCCGCGCCAAGCTCGAGCACGTCACTGCCCTCGGCGCCCACCACGTGATCGACTACACCCGCGACGACTGGGCCGACGGAAGACGTCGCTACGACCTCATCCTCGACGTCGCCGGCAGCCCGTCCGTACGCCAGTTGCGGCGGGCGCTGACGCCGCACGGAACCGCCGTCTTCGTCGGTGGCGAGAACGGTGGTGCGATCACGGGTATGACCCGGCAGCTCCGCGGCGCGCTTCTGTCGCACTTCATCGGGCAGCGGCTCGTGCTCCTCCTCGCCCGTGAGCGCGGCACCGACTACGAGCAGCTTGCGAAGCTCGTCGAGACCGGCCAGCTCACTCCCTCGCTCGACCGCTGGTACCCGCTCGACCGAGCAGCTGAGGCGGTGCGGCAGCTGGAAGAGGGGACGATCCGCGGCAAGGTCGCCATCACAGCATGAGCCTCGCCTCCGCGGATCGCGACCCCCGCGGCGAACGCCGCCAGCACAGGGGTGCTCCGTGGTGAGTGGGCCACACTGGTCGCGTGCCCCTCGACATCGTCGCCGCGACCCAACACCTGCTCGATGACTGGCGTTCAATCCACGACACGATCATCCCGACCGCGCCCCTGTCAGCCGCGGACGTCGCCGAGCGGGCTGCACACCATCGATTGACCCTCGCATACGCATCCGGCGAGCTCGTCGGCAACGCCACCCTGCGGGCACCGTCGGAACCCGATCGCGTCGCGACCGTGATCGTTCGCATCCTGTCCGAGCATCGGCGTAGGGGTCATGGCGCCGCATATCTCGAGGCCGAGCTCGCACATGCACGGTCCTCTGGCGCCAGGAGGATCGAAACGGTCGTCCTCGAGTCGAACACGGACGGGCTGTCATTCGCCCTTGCCCACGGATTCGTTGAGCATGACCGCTATCTCCTCGCCGGACACACCGTTCCGTTCATCGACCTCCATCTGCCGAGCTGACCGCGCAACCAAGGCGCAAGGCCGCGCGCGAGACAAGCACCCAACGCCGCGATCTCGCCCGTACCCAATAGCGAGGCGGTGCGGCGACACCGTTCCGCCGCAACCGCTTGGTCGATTGGTACTAGCTTTCGGTCGCTGTGCCGAGGACGGCCTCCAGCAGCATCCTGGCCAACCATGCCTCGTAGCGCTGGGGTGACCAGCCGTAATCCCTCATCAACATGTCCGCCACGTGTGGGCTGTAGAGCACGTACAGCGTCGCGGCAGCCTCCTCCGGGTCCAGGCGAAGCCCTTGGCGGCCGGCAAGCAGGCTGGCCGACACGAGCATCTCGTGTCGTCGAGCAGCTTTGATGGTCTCCATCGTGGTGGCCAGTTCGGGGTCAGACGCCGCCGCCTCCTCAGCTACTCGCACGATGGGGCCGACACGTTGGACGATGGTGCGGCTCAAAGCGGCGTCGAGCTGCGCGCGCCGGTGCACGTCGGGTTCCGCGGCGACGGCTTGGGCCTCGGCCCTCTCAGTGACGGGCGTGGGGTTGTCGTCGCCGGTGATCGCGGTCTCTACCAGCTGCCGCATCAGTTCACGCTTGTTTCCGAAGGCGGCGTACACCGTTTGTACCGCCACCCCCGCCTCGTCGGCGATCGCCTGAAGCGTCGTCGCGGCGTATCCGTGCGCGATGAAGAGACGACCCGCCGCCTCGAGGATCGACTTTCTAGTCTCGCGCGCCTGAGCTTCCCGCCGGGCGGAGGAGTAGGACCGCTTGACAGACACATTCGACAGAGTAACACTCTAATGATTAGGGAGGCGCTAAAAGCAGTAACAGGCGCGTCGCCCGTGAAGAAGGAGCCACCATGCTCGACCAGCACTCCCAGCCGCTGACAGTCCCGGCAGCCGGTACCTACCGCCTGGACCCCCACCGGTCGCGGGTGCGCTACACCGGCAAGCACATGCTCGGCCTCGGAACGGTGCACGCGACGTTCTCGGTCCGGGCCGGCGAACTGCGCATCGGGGAAGACCCGAAAACGCTGAGCACCAATGTGACGGTGGACGCCGCCAGCTTCCACTCCAACAGCGACAAGCGAGACCGGGACGTCCGATCGCGTGGCCTGCTCGACGTCGAGCACTACCCCGATATCACCTTTGCGTCGGAGAGCATCCGAAGAACACCTGACGGATGGCTCATTCCCGGCACCGTCACCGCACACGGACAAGTGGTACTGATCGACGTACGGGTCGACCGACTCACTGCCGACGCCTCGGAACTCCACGTGCACGGGTGGGCGCGAGGTCTGGACCGCACCGCGTTCGGGATCACCGGGTCACGAGGACTGGTGGGTCGCTACCTCGATCTGGAAATCGAGGCCGTCGCGACCTCTGCCTAGTGCGCCCAAGGGAGCCACGCGCCCAGCGCCGGCGCGGGCAGGGAGTATCGTGCCGATCCCGGCCGTTGGTGAGGTGTGGCATGAGCACGCACGAGAGTCGGGTCGACGAGTTCCACCGGCTTCACGCCACGGGATGCTTCGTGATGCCGAACCCGTGGGACGTGGGCAGCGCGCGGGTGCTGGAGCAGCTGGGGTTCCAGGCCTTGGCCACGACGAGCGCCGGCCTGGCCTGGTCGTTGGGTCGCGGCGACGCGCAGGTCACCCTTGACGCGGTGTTGACCATCTCCGGCTCGTAGCCGACGCGGTGGCTGTGCCGGTCAACGCCGACTTCCGGGACGGCTATGCGGTCGAACCGGAGGGGGTGGCAGTCAACGTGACGATGGCCGTCGAGACGGGGATCGCTGGACTCTCCATCGAGGACTCCTCGGGGGACGACGCCGACCCGCTTCTCGACTTAGACCTGTCCGTGCGACGCATGGAGGCTGCCCGACGCGCCATCGACCAGAGCGGCACGAACGTCCTCCTCACGGGACGCTCCGAGGGCTTCGTCTACGGGCGTCCCGACATCGACGAGACCATCCGTCGGCTCCAGGCTTACGCCGAGGCTGGGGCGGACTGCCTCTACGCACCCCGCATCGACAACCTGGAGCACGTTTCGGCGATCGTGGCTGCGGTGTCGCCGAAGCCGGTGAACCTGCTGATCAACGCTCCGTTCACGACGGTCGCGGACGCGGCGCAATTGGGTGTGCGGCGGATCAGCGTGGGCGGCACGCTCGCCCGCACCGCCTGGGACGGGTTCCTCAAGGCCGCCGAGGAGATCGCCGAGGCCGGCACGTTCTCCCGGTTCCAAGGACTCCCCGACGTCGAGGCACTGCTCGGCTGACGCACACCCGCGAGACTGCCCAGACTCGCGTGGCGACCAGCGTCGATCTGGGCGACAAGGTAGTCGCCGGCGGCTCAGCCGCCGTTCGAGTTGTCGTCGCGCACGTAGAACCAGTTCAGCTCCGAGTTCGGGTTGCGCTCGGGCGAGAGCACCGGGTCGATGCACATTGTGCCGTTCTCATTCTTGTCGTACTTGGCGTCCAGGAGGTCGTACACGGCTTGGACGTCTGGGAACCCATTGTTGTTGGCCTCCTCGAAGATGCGCTGCGCGGCGAGCTCCACCGTGACGTGCATCCACTTGTCGGCGGACGGGCAGCCGACTTTCTGAGCTGCCGATGCGGGCGGCAGCGCCAAGGTCACGGCACAGGCAACCCCCAGTCCGATGATGGCCGTTGGTCTTGCTGGTCTCACGATGTCCCCTAGGGTCGTCGACGGTGTGGTCGTGAACGCTGGACCTGCCGCCTCGCCGCCGCGTCACCGCAATCGGGGAACAATCCCCGCTATCGAAATCGGCTTCAGTGCGTGCCCAAGGGTCACCGAGCAGGTCAGAGGACGGTGCGACACGTCTGACATCGAGCGGGGGTAACTGCCGCCTCACCCACCTGCTTGGGCATCACAGCTAGCCGCGGGTGGGCACCCTGACGTTCGAACGCGCGACTGCGGGTTGCACGACGTCGGTCCCCGCATAGCGCACGATCACCGGCTTCAAGCCAGGCCGGACGCCGCGCACGACGACCCGCGCCTTCCCTCCGACGAGCTGGACCTCGACTGTGCGTCCTCCCACGCTGACCGTCATGGCCCCGTCCGGCCTCGACGCCCCTGGAGCCTTGACGCGGATGTCGAGTGCGACGCGCTTGCGCGTGGCGTCGGTGCGCACCTTCACCTCAGGAACGGTCGTCACGGGGGCGACGGCCACGGATTCTGTGGTCGTGCGGAAGTGGCGCCGAGTCAGGGTGATCTGGACCGACAGAGCGCGGCCGAGATCGGCCCGGCGGACCGTGTACGTGGGGTTCGTGGCCTTGGCGATCGGTTGGCCGTCCCTGAGCCAGGCGTACGTGATCGACGCGTCTTCGGGCTGGACGCTCCCCGCCCGGGCGACGAGCCGGCTGCCCACCTCAGGTGTGCCCTTCACGCGGGACGGGCTGGTGATGGCGATGGGCTTGGCGAGCACGGGGGTGGTCTCCGGCGCGGTCGAGGCCGACTTCCGGTAGCCGCTCGCGCTTGCCGTGACGCGTGCGCTGATGCGTCGGTCGATGTGGTCCCGGGTCAGGACGAGGGACGCCCCTGTGGCCTCGGGAATGGCCACTCCGTCGGCGTACCACTGGGTCTTGACCCTGGCGGGTTGCGGCACCCACGACGCGTTCGTAAGAGCCAGCGTCTGGCCGACCTCCGCAACACCTTGGATCGCCGGCACTTCCGACGGCTGGAACCTGCCAGGGGCGACGGGAGCGGTGGCGAGAACCGCTTGCCCGGCGGTGTAGCCGTCCAGCAGGGCCGTCACCTCGGCGGTCAGGGCCTTGCCCTTCACGTCGGGCGTCGGGACGTAGGCGGGCGCGGTCGCGCCTGGGATGGCGGCACCGTCGGCGAGCCACCGGACGCTGACGCTGGTGGGCGTAGGGGTCCACGCGCCGGTCACCACCTCCAGCGGCGCTCCGACCGCAGGGGTTCCGACGATGGCAGGAGCGGTCGTGGGGGCGACGACTCGGTCGTTGAAGTGGATGAACCCCGTGGGCCAGCCCCCGCCCGACTTGGTGATGCGCCGCCAGTAGAAGTCTCCGCCCCAGTAGTCCTCCGAGACGATGATCTCGGTGTCAGAGATGACCTGTTCGACGTAGGCGACGTGGCCGTTCGCACCTGCCGGAGTGACGTGCGGCTTGTACCAGGCGACGGATCCGACCGTGGGGGTCTGGTCGGTGATGCTGGGCATCGCCACGCCCCAGTTCGAGGCGTTGCCGCTGCCCTCCCACGGCCGGAGGTTCGGCATACCGGACTGGATCAGCCGGTAGGCCACGTAGTTGGTGCAGTTGTGCCCGACAAACATGCGCCAGTACGCCGTGGACGAAGCCTGGCGGTAGCCGGCGTGCCCGTACCCGGCAGCCTGGCAGTTGGCATAGCCGGAGCACAGGTAGGTCGACGTGGCCAGTCTGATCCTGTCGGCGGTGGGCGGCGTGATGAGCAGGAGGACCGCAAGCACGCCAGTGAACAGCTTGATCGCACGACCAGCACGCCGTACGACGCGCTGAAGCGCTCGCTGAGCTGAGCGCGGGCGGCGCTGTGACGCCTGTGACCAATGGGGCTGTTGTTGCACGATGAGTGATCGTATTGGCTCTGAGTCAAGCCCGCCACGCCGATGAGTGAAGATCAATCGTGTAATTCTCCAGCAGGTCGGGTAGCGCCGGGCCGCGACGCGTACGTGCCAATCAGCGGCCCCGGTGCTCGCCAGCGTGCGCGCGGTCGGACGGGAGCATGACGGTGATGTCGCGCTGCCGCTCCTGTGGAGAGACGCGCGGGTAGGCGGGCACCCGTAACCGCAAGGGCCCGAGGCAGTTGTACAGGTGTGAGCCAGCCAGTGCCCGAGTCCAACGAGGTGGAGACATGGCGTCGGCTGCAGGAAGTGCTCGAGAAGCGCGACCGCGAATGGTGGTCTGACTCCGAGGAGTCCGACGCAGAGTGAGCGGCCGCGCTCAACCTTGACAATCCGCACGGATTGCGGCATGTCCGGACGCTCGGAACGGCCGCGACTCGAGCAGGGCCGCGACCTTCGGACACTAGCGTGGGGGCATGGTTGACCACGCCACTCCCAATCTTCCCGCCCGTGACTTCGGGGCGACCGTGGTGTTCTACACCGCGCTTGGGTTCGAGGCGGCGTACGAGGATCCCCAATGGCTGATCCTGCAACGCAGCACGATCCTGCTCGAGTTCTTCCTGGAACCCGACGTGAACCCCGCTTCTACGTCGGCCAGTTGCTGTTTGCGAGTAGACGACGTCGACGCGTTCTACGCCGTGTGCTTGGAGGCTGGGCTGCCGGAGACCCGCATCGGGTGGCCGCGTGTCCACGCGCCGCGCGTCGAGGATTCAGGTATGCGCATCGGTGCCCTCATCGACCCGGACGGCAACCTGCTGCGGCTCGTGCAAAACCCGTAGAAGTTCGTCGACCGAAGGCCGCTCCCAGGCCGGCAGGAGTCGCGCGCCACCCGACGTAGCCCGCGGCCCCCAAAATTGGGCCGCCCACGACCGCGTCGGTTCTGGTGAGGGCACAGTGAGGGCAGAACGGGCCTGAACTACCCCTACACCCCTTCTGACCTGCGCAAACAGTGTCGACTCACACGTCGAAGCGGAACGATCAGGCGGGTGGTCGGCAGTGGTTGATCATCGCCGGTTGATGCCAGAAAGCGGGGCCTGACCTGCGCAAACGCGTTCTCGGGACGGTTGGGCGTCGTCGGCGATCGTCGGTCTTTGCGGGACTTCTTGCGGACTATTTGCGGACCGCTGGCCCTCAGTCGTCGAGGTCAAGGCCGAGGATCTCGTTGCGACCTCGGACGGGAAGAGCGTCCACCAGATGATCTCGCCCGAGCCAGGGTTCATCTCGGACCGGAGGTGACGGTTCGCGCTGCCTCGGCCTTGATCGCGGGGTAGGCATCGTGCCCGTTCTCTGCCCGGACGAGCGCCTTTGATCCGGGGTGGCCCGGAATTCGGCGACGGCCTGTTCTGCAGCGACCCCGCACGGACTCGCGGAAGGATTCGTGGTCGGCGTCGTAGGTCTCGCGCTTCATGAGGCGACCCGGAACGTCGGTGCGGCTGCGCACACCTCCGTGACGTCACGGCCGGCCCGCATCACGGTGAAGTCCGGCCGCACCAACGCCGCCGTGGCCCTGCCGTCGGTGAGCCACCTGTGCAGTGCCGAGCCGGGCCCCACCACGAGCGCCTCGGTGCCGCGACCAGCCAGGACGGCCCGCTGCTCGGGTGACAGCGGTACACGCGTCACGAGCACGAAGCCGCCACGGGTCGCGTCGTCGTACCGCGTGCCGTCGGCCAGGAGCGCATTCGGGCACAACCGTCCGCGGAGTGAGGTGCGACGCCCGTGACCTTGCACCAGCGCGGACCGGTGCAACGGCGGGGTCTCGCCATCGAGGAGGCGGTCGCGCAAGCCGGGAATCCAGTGCAGCCGGGGGGCGATGACCTTGCGGAGCACGTCGCCGGCCCGGCCGCCCTGCGTCATCGAGACGCCGATCAGCTTGGCCAGGCGGATCATGGCGCGGGCATGAGGCTTGCGCTCGCGCTCGTAGGTCTCGAGCACCGACTCGGGCAGGTCGCCGGCGACCACGCCGGCGATCTTCCAGCACAGGTTCATGGAGTCACGGACACCGGCGCACAGCCCCTGCCCGATGAAAGGTGGTGTGAGGTGGGCGGCGTCGCCGAGCAGGAAGACGTTGCGATTGCGCCAGTGGTCGGCCAGCTGCGCTCGGAAGTGGTACTCCGCGACCCGCACGAGGACGAGCTGGTCGCAGGCGATGCCCTCGACCCACGGCCCGATGAGGGGTTGAAGCGCGTCGATGGATGCGAAGTCGGCCGCGGTCTCGCCCTCGAGGAGACGGAACTCCCAGCGGTGGCGGGTGTCCCCGATCCGCATGTAGGTCGCAGCGCGGTCGGGGTCGCACACCTGGTGCACGCCTTCCCACTGGTCGAGCTCCACCGTGCTGTCCACGTCGATGACCAGCCAGCGCTGGGCGAACTCCAGGTCCTCCATGGTGGAGCCGATCGCCGTGCGCACCACGCTGTTGGCGCCATCGCAGCCCAGGACGTAGGTGGCCAGTACCGAGTCGTGCTCGCCGGTGAGCCGGTCGGTGAAGTGAACCCGGGCGCGGCCGTGGCCGTCCTGCGCGACGTCGCTGACCTCGACGTTGCCGCGCAGGTCGACGGTGCTCTGGTCCTTGAGGTTGGTGCGCAGCAACTGCTCGAGCTCGGGCTGGTCGAACATGTTCGCCTGGGGATGCCCGTGCCGCCCGTGGTCGCCGGCCCTGTCGAACACCGCGAAGACGCGGTGGTTGCGATCGATCAGCTGCAGGCCGCGGGTGGGCCGGGACACAGCGGCGAACTCCTCGGCGATCCCGAGCCGCACCAGGACCCGATAAATCTCGTCGTCGAGGTGCACGGCCCGCGGCTGGGGGAACACACCGTCCCAGCGGTCCAGGACGAGACACTCCACGCCGTACTGCCCGAGCAGGGTGGCGGCTGTGACGCCCGCCGGCCCCGCCCCAACGATGACGACAGGGACCGCATCGCGCACTGGTCCTTCAGGGGTGGTCATCGCAAGTTCGCAAGGACCAGACCCACGAAGGTCGCAGCCACCCCGCCCAGGACGACGGCCGGGGCCACTTCACGGAGCCCGTCGCCGTTTCGGAGGTGCGCGACGACGGCCCCGCCGAGCAGCAGGACCAGTCCAGTGGCCGCCAACGCCCCGATCACCGGGACCGCTGCTCCGACGAGGATGCCCAGGACGGCGAGGACCTCGAGCAGGCCGATCCGCCGATAGGCGGCGACGCTGAACCCGACGTGGTCGGCCTTGGCGCGCATGGCGGGTACGGCAGCCAGCTTGGCCGTGCCGGCGGCGGCGAAGGCGACGACCAGCAGGCTCGCCAAAATTGTTGTGGTGTTCATGAGAATTCCAATCTCCAGGTGACTGTGTAGCGGTTGAGTACGTCGGCGACCGTGGTCTCGTCGGCGCCTGGGGCTAGTTCGACCACGGAGACGACCGTGCCGTTCTCGACAACACCGTGAACGTCCGTGACCGTGGGCATGTGGCGGAGCGCCTCGGCGACGGCCTCGCGAGCCGCTTGTGCACGGAGGGCCGGTTTGAACGGCTTGCCCACGTGGGTGACCGGGAGTGTGTTCAGCACGGTGACGGTCTTGGGGGCCGCGGCTTGCTCGGGAACTCTTGCGGCAGCCCAGGCGCGGAGCTCATCCCCCGTGGTCGACGCGCCAACGTCCAGGGTCACGAAGGCGACGGGCACCTCCCCGGCGTGTGGGTCGGGGCGACCCACCGCCTGCGCGTTGGTGACGTCGGGATGCGCGAGCAGGACGTCCTCGATCGTTGCGGGATCGATGTTGTGACCTCCGCGGATGATGACGTCCTTGGCCCGGCCGGCGAGGTGCACGAAGCCGTCGCTGTCGACCTTGCCGAGGTCCCCGGTGTCCAGCCATCCGTCGCGCAGCTTGCCCAACCCGTTCAGGACGGGGCCGTCGGGGCCTCGGTCCACGACATAGCCGGGAAAGACGGTGGGGCCGCTGACGACCAGCAGGCCGACCGCGCCGGCAGGTAGGTCCAACCACTGGCCGTCGGCGGTGACGTCGACCGTCTTGAGCTGCTGGTAGGGCAGGCGCTGGCCCACGGCGCCCGGACGCCGTCGGCCCGGGAAGCTCAGCGCGCTCGCACACGTGGCCTCGGTGAGGCCATAGCCCTCGACCAGCTCGATGCCGGTGGCGGCCTCGAATCCGTCCCGGACGGCATGTGGCAGGGGTGAGGCGCCGACGACTGCATGGCGAAGGGAACTGATGTCGGCGTCGACCGGATGAGCAGTGAGGGCCGCGTAGACGGTGGGCACCGCGCTCATCGTCGTGATCCGATGGCGCTCGACGAGCCTCCAGAAGAGTGGGAGCAGGGCTGGGTCGCGGTAGCCGAGCCGGCCCGCCCAGACGGTCCGGGCGCCGCTCAACAGGGGCGCCAGGACCGTCACGTGGACGGCGTTGACGTGGAACAGCGGCAGCGCGCCGAACACCACCGCGCCCTCCCGCATGACGCTGGTCAGGGAGAGCATCCACGCGTCGCTGACCTCGTTGAGGTGGGTGTGCCCGGCGAGCTTGGGGGCCCCGGTTGTCCCGCCGGTGTGGAAGAGGGCCGCCAGGTCGGACGCTTCCGGAGGCTCGCCCAGGAAGACGTTGTAGGGCTGGTCGGCAGCGAGTGAGGAAAGGTGCGCGACCCGCACGCCGGCGATCGGCTCCAAGTCGCTGTGGTCGCCGCCGCTCGGGCTGATCGCGAGGAGGGCAACCATGCCCGTCTCGGTGGCCAGCGTCCGCGCGCTCTCCCACACCTCCGGCGCGAGATCGGGACCCGCGGCCACGAGGACCCGGGCTCCGGATCGGCGCAGCAGCTCGATCACGTGCCCGGGGGACAATGCGCTGTTGATCGGCACGGCGATGCCGGCGAGCTCGGCGGACAGCGTCGCCGTGACCAGCTCGTCGCAGTTCGGCGCCATCAGCGCGACCCCGTCAGGACGGCGTACTCCCACGGAATGGAGCACGTTCGCGTAGCGGTGCACCTCCGCGAGCAGCTCCGAGAACGTGTGGTTCACCGGGTTCTCCCAGTACAGCCCGTCGGGCAGGGCGGAGAGCGCCAAGCGGTCCGGCCATCGCTGGGCGGCTCGGGTGACGATCTCGTACGTCGTGTCGGGCAGTCCCCGCTCGGAGATCGGCACGGACTCGATCTGCTCGAGGTCGCCCGGAACGTCGTACATGGGCCAGAGCCGGTCACCCATCACGCGCTCCTCACGACGGTGCGTTGCCGGCCGAGGTCGATGGCCCCGTCGTCCGTGCCGACGGCGACCTCGACGACGTCGCCGTGCTTGAGGTAGGCGGGATTCTTGGCCTGTCGCTCGAAGAAGATCTTCCACTTCAGTGCGGGAGGCAGGAACGCTGCGATGAGCTCGACCGGCTTCGGCGGCGCGCTCAGGGCAGTGCCCGCCGGGGTCCCGGTCAGCAGCAGGTCACCGGGATCGAGGCGCTGGAACCGACTCAACGCCTGCAGCGCCTCGAGCGGGGAGTAGATCATGTCGCCGTCGACCACCGAGTCCTGGCGCAGCTCGCCGTTGACCCACAGCCGCAGACGCAGGTCGCCGAACCGCTTCAGCTCATCGCCGTCGAGGAGGACGAGCGACGGCCCGACAGGCGTGAAGCTCGGGTAGGACTTGGACTCGAAGAACTGCGTCTTCGGCAGCTGCACGTCACGCGCCGAGACGTCGTTGGTCACCACCAGGCCGGCCACGAAGGAGGTCCAGTTCTCCGCGGTGACCGGCGTTCCCACCGGCAGCTCGCGGCCCATCACCAGGCCGATCTCCACCTCGTAGTCCAGGCAGCGCACGTGGCTGGGCCGGACGATGTCATCGAAGGGGCCGCTGATCGAACCGGAGGTCTTGCGGAAGAAGGTCAGCGGGATGGTCTCCGGCTTGAGGCCGGCATCCTTGACGTGGCTGGCGTAGTTGGTCATCTGCGCCACGACACGGGCGGGGGCCGTCACGGGCGAGACCAGCTCCAGCGTGGCCGGATCGACCGACCGCTTGCTCCCCCGGGCCGCCGCGATCTTGTCCGGGTCGGCCAGCACGTCACCGCAGGTCGTGGCGTCGGTGTCGATCCGTGCGGCGCCGTGGGCGGTGCGGACCCACCAGCCGTCGGTGGAACGAAGGATCGTGATGCTCATGAGCTCGTCACTTTCAGGAGGCCTCGAAGGCGGGTCAGGTCGAACTCGTTGGTGTCACGCAGCGACCGAGCCATCGACATCAGCTCGTGCACTGCCTCTCGGCCGGGGCTGAGCCCCAGGAAGTCCCTGGTCACCGGCGGGCCCCACTGCGCCAGACCGGACGCCGTCATCGGCGACCACCCGGGTTCCAGGGTGCTGTCGAACAGGTCACCGTCGGCGAAGTGCTCCACCAGGAGACCGTCGGAGTCCCGCCAGTAGTCGAAGATCTGGCTGCCCTCGATGTGTCGACCGATCCCCCACGAGTGGTGGAAGCCCCGCTCGCTGAGGTACTCCCCGCCCGCGGCCAGCGCGTCGAGGTCTACCACTTGGTACGCCGAGTGCACGTACCGGTTGCTGGGACCGAGCATCATCGCCAACGTGTGGTGGTCGGTGGGAACGGTGCCGCGGTCGCAGCGGATGAAGCTCATCGTGGGACCGCGATCGCGCTGGCCTTCGTAGTACTTGAAGTCACTGACGATGAGGCCGAGGTGCTCCAGGTACCAGTTCAAGGTCTTGATGTACGTCGTGGTCTGCAGCACGACGTGGCCCAAACGCTGGATCGTGGCGGGTTCGCGCGGCGGGCGCTGCGTGTCGTTGGTGCGGCGCACGTCGCTTCCGAAGTTGTACGCCCTCGTCGGCTCGGCCGGCAGGGCGGCCAGGTCGTGCGTGTCCGCGACAACCCGCACCATCACTCCGCTGGGGTCGGTCAGGTCCACCGTGATGCCGCCGATGCTTTCCGGCAGCTTCTCCACCTTCGCCCCGGTGGTGTCGGCGAGACGCACGACGTCGGTGGCATACGCGGCCCGGAAGGCAGCGCCGAGGTACCGCGACCGCGGTCCGCTTCGCACGATCACGCACGGCGCGCCGGCGGCGCTCCCGCGCAGCTGCAGCTCGTCCGGTGTGCGGCTGACGGTGCTGAATCCGAACGCGTGCGCGAACCGCTCAGAGGCCGCAAGGTCGGGCTTGATGAACTCGAGCCAGGCAAGGTCCGCGACCTTGACGACTGGGTTCTTCGCGCGGCCCGGGTGCTCACCGGCGACAGCGCCCTGCTCGCTGTGCAGGTCATTGTGCGTCCCGTGGTGGCTCGTCATGTCTACTCCTCGGTGGGTATCTGACGATATCGTCACTCACGAACATCTGATCAGTCAAGTGCCATTTGAAGATATCGTCACTTCTGACCCGTCCCGGTTAGGATGAGTGTCACCACCGCGATGACGACGCACAGGAGCGCCCATGACCACCGCATCCACGCAGCCCGGCAATCGGCTCGACCGGCGCAAGGCCCGGACCCGAGCCGCCCTCATCAGGGCCGCGCAGACCCTCATCGCCGAAGGTAGGACGAGCGTGCCGATCCTGGAGATCACCCAGGCCGCGGACGTCGGCATGGGGTCCTTCTACAACCACTTCGAGACCAAGGAGCAGCTGTTCGAAGCGGCTGTCGAGGCGGTGATGGACGGCTACGGGCAGCTGCTCGACGAGTTGACCGCGGACATCGAGGACCCCGCAGAGGTGTTCGCCTGCAGCTTCCGACTCACCGGGCGGCTTCATCGCAGGGAGCCGGACCTCAGCCGGGTCTTCCTCAACAACGTGCTACGCCTGCTGAGCGCCGACAGCGGCCTGGCTCCACGGGCCCGGCGGGACATCACGGCCGCCGTGGATGCCGGCCGCTTCGAGGTCGAGGACCTCGACGTCGCCGTGACGATGACCGCTGGAGCGCTGATCGCGCTCGGTCAGCTGCTGCTCGACCAGCCGGAGCGTGACGTCGAGGAGACCACCGACCGGGTGGCCGAAGAGCTGCTCCGCATGTTCGGGGTGACCGCGCGTCAGGCGAAGCGGATCTGCTCGCTCCCACTGCCCGACATCGACACCGTGCGGGCCACCGCCGCTAGAGCCGCTACGGACTAGTACTGACGATATCGTCACTTATGAGGTATTCTGCAGTCCGCAGCGGCCATGCCGATGGCCACGACGTCCACGCGTCGCCACCTGCGAGTGCGAGGAGATCCTTCGATGACCACCGCCACCACCTCCGGGCTGGCCGAGCGCGCCGCTCCCCCCGACGTGCTTCTGGTCGACGCCGCGCTCGGTTCGGCCAGCCGCCTCTCCCCCGACAAGTCGACGGTGAAGTGGGCGGCATCCCTCGCGCGCCAGCCGGCTACCACGGCCCGGCGGCTGGCCGGACTTGGCGCGGAAGCAGCGCGCATCCTCATCGGCACGTCCCCCGTGGCACCACAGCGCAGAGACCGCCGGTTCACCGACGTCGCCTGGACCGAGAACCCGCTGCTGAGACGGCTGGTTCAGCTCTACCTGGCGGGCGGACGGACCGCCGAGCAGCTGGTGGTGGACGCCGACCTCGAGCCACGCGACCGCCAGCGCGTCCAGTTCCTTCTGGAGAACCTCATCCAGGCGACCGCTCCCAGCAACGTCCCTCTCGTCAACCCAGCCTCGGCCAAGGCAGTGATCGACACCGCGGGCTTGAGCCTGGTCCGCGGGGGCACGCAGCTGGTGAAGGACCTCGCCTCAGCACCACGCCTGCCGGAGATGGTCGACGGCAGCGGCTTCGTCGTGGGCGAGAACATCGCCGCGACGCCAGGGGCGGTCGTGTTCCGCAGCGAGATGCTCGAGCTGATCCAATACACGCCGCAGACCGACGAGGTCTCTGAGGTGCCGACGCTGGTGGTGCCCCCGACGATCAACAAGTTCTACGCCCTCGATCTCGCCCCGGAGCGAAGCCTGGTGGAGCACGGCGTACGTCAGGGCCGGCAGATGTTCGTCATCTCCTGGCGCAACCCGGACGCTCGACACTCCGGCTGGAACCTCGACTCCTACGTCCTCGCCGTCCTCGACGCCCTCGACGCCGTCGAGGAGATCACGGGAAGCGCGCGGACGGTGCTCGGCGGCGTCTGCTCAGGCGGCATCCTCGCGAGCATCACAGCGGCGCACCTCGCCGGCCTCGGCCGACAGGACCGGCTGGCGGCGCTGTGCCTCGCCGTCACGGTCATCGACAACCACGGGGCCGGGACCATGTCGGCCCTCGTGGACGAGCGGTTGGCGAGCCGGGCCAAGGCCAAGTCGGCGCGCAAGGGCTACCTCGACGGCCGCGCGCTGGCCGAGGTGTTCGCGTGGCTGCGGCCCGGCGACCTGGTGTGGAACTACTGGGTGAACAACTACCTGCTCGGCAAGCGACCCCCGGCGTTCGACATCCTGTTCTGGAACTCCGACACGACCCGGATGACCGCCGCCCTGCACGCCGACTTCGTCGACCTGG
Source organism: uncultured Actinomycetota bacterium (assembly GCA_963740115.1). Lineage (GTDB taxonomy): Bacteria > Actinomycetota > Actinomycetes > Propionibacteriales > Nocardioidaceae > Nocardioides. The sequence continues at coordinate 763,816 of CAVUCQ010000003.1, forward strand.
CGATGGAGAACTCGCTGGCGCGGCCCGGCGCCCTCACCGTCCTCGGCGTGCCGATCGACCTCAGGAGCATCCTGGTGGACTCCTACGTGGTGGCCGGGATCACCGACCACATCACCCCGTGGGAGAACTGCTACCGCAGCGCCAGGCTCTTCGGTGGAACCACCCGCTTCGTACTGTCCACCAGCGGTCACATCGCTTCCCTGGTCAACCCTCCGGGCAACCCCAGGGCGTCCTTCCACACCAACGACGACGCGACGAGCGACGCCAAGGTCTGGCTCGAGGGATCGCACGCCCACGAGGACAGCTGGTGGACCGACCTCGGGCTGTGGCTCGACGAGCGTTGCGGCCCACGCGTTCCCGCCCCCAAGGAGCACGGATCGAGCCGCTTCAGCGTGCTCGCGGAGGCACCGGGCACCTACGTCCTCGACACGTGACCAGGTTCCTCCGGGTCCGTGCCCTCGGGCACGACGTCCGCGTCGCTGTCCGGCCCGGCACGGGTGCCGGCCCACCGCTGGTGCTCTGCAACGGCATCGGCGCCAGCCTCGAACTGCTCCAGCCGTTCGTCGACGAGGTGGACCCCCGGATCGAGGTGGTCCGGTTCGACGTACCCGGCGTGGGCGGTTCCCCGGCTCCGAGGGTGCCCTACACCTTCGCGGCGCTTGCGTGGCTCGTCGGGACGCTGGTCGACCGGCTCGGCTACGACCGGTTCGACACCCTCGGCATCTCCTGGGGCGGCGGGCTGGCCCAGCAGCTGGCGTTCCAGTACCCCCGTCGCTGCCGACGCCTGGTGCTCGTCAGCACCGGGACCGGGACGCTGATGGTGCCGGCCCACCCCCGCGTGCTCAGCAAGATGCTGACCCCCAGGCGCTACCGCGATCCTGCCTACGCCAACTCCATCGCGCCGAAGTTGTACGGCGGGCAGCTGCGACTACAGCCCGACGAGGTCAGGCAGGTCGTCCACGAGCAGGAGCGCCTCGGGCCACGCGCCGGCTACTTCCTCCAGCTCCTCGCCGGAGTCGGTTGGTCGAGCCTCCCCGCCCTGCCGCTCATCCGGCAGCCCACCCTGATCCTCGCCGGGAACGACGATCCCATCATCCCGCTGGTCAACGCGAGGATCATGCACGCCCTGCTGCCGCACTCCGCGCTGCACGTGTACGACGACGGGCACCTGGGCCTGATCACCGCCGCAGGCGAGCTGGGGCCCGTGGTCTCGCGGTTCCTGACCTCCCGAGGTCACGAGAACACTTCGGGAAGCAGCTGACGACGCTCGCCGTCCTGCGACCGTGCGGCCCGCATGGTGAGTACCTCAGCGATCGCCCGGGACCTGCCTGAGGCGACCACGCGCTGCCGCGCGCCGGATGCCTCCGCCTGAGATCGACTCGCCTTTGGGGGTCGGAGGTCCATGACTGCGGGTTGTGATCCCTGCCGAACGTCCCGACGAGTGAGGACTTTCGTCATCACCCGACCACCTCTGCTTGACATCTGCAGTTCTGACGATATCGTCAATACTGTACGAACAACCCAAGTGGCCCTCTCCGGGTCCGAACCCAACGAAGGTGGTAACTCATGACGCAGCACACGGACTTCTACGCTCGACTGGACGGGCTGCAGCAGCGCGTCGCAGCGGCCAGGGCGTCGGTCCAGGCGGCCGCGGCCGAGTCGGATTCGCAGCTCAAGCAGCGGATCGATCGGGCGCAGGCCAACCTGGACCAGTCAGCCCAGCACGCACGGCAGCAGCTCTCGCAGACCGACGACAAGGCTCGGGCGAAGTGGACGCAGCTGAAGGCTGACGCCTCGGCCAAGGTGAACGACGTCAAGGCGAACATCGACCAGCGGAACCGTCAGATGGACGCCAAGGTCGCCGCGAAGGAAGCGGACTGGGCCGAGGCTGACTCGGCCGAGGCACTCGACTTCGCCGACTGGGCACTCGGAAATGCACAGCTGTCGATGCTCGACGCCGTCCACGCCCGCGCCCACGCCGACAAGCTCGCCAAGGCTGCCGCCAACTCGTAGCCCGCATTCCGGACTGACGGCTATGCAGCCGCAGTCCGCACGACAAACCGCGCCGTGGCGGGCAAGGCTCAACCGTTCCTTGCCCGCCACGACAGCATCCCAAAGGAGACTTGCAATGAGTAATGACGTCATCACCCCCGACCCCCTGGGCGACACGATGCGGGCCGGCGCCCGAGAGGCTTCGGCAGCTTCGTGGTGGCTCGTGACCCTCGGGGCACTGTGGATCTGGTTCGGCATGTTCGTGTTGTCGTACCAAGTGGGCAGCCTGATCGCCGTGGCGACATTCGTCGGTGTGGCGTTCATGTTCGGCGGCATCACGCAGCTGGTGGTGAACGACCGAGTCCCCCGCATGCGCTGGCTTTCCATTCTGAGTGGGGTCCTGGGGATCGCTGCGGGCATCTTCACCTTGGTCTGGCCGGACATCACCCTCTACGTCGTGTCACTCATGGTGGCCTGGTATCTGATCGCCTTCGGCACGATCCACATCGTCACCGCACTGGCCGGACCCAAGCTGACGTGGTGGTGGACCGGGCTCCTGCTCGGCATCTCGGAGCTGGTGCTGGGCGTCTGGGCGGCCCGCTCGTGGGACCGCTCCCTGATCACGTTGGTGACACTGGTCGGAGTGTGGGCCATCTGCCGCGGGGTCAACGAGATCTTCGCCGGTTTCACCCTCCGTCGGCTCGGCAAGCAGGCGGACCGCCTGATCGCATGACCCCGGAGCCGCCTCCGGCGCCACCCGTCATCGCGGCGGAACCCGCGGGCACCTCGCCGTCGGGCGCCACCGACCTGCTGCAAGCTCGGCGGACATCAAGGAAGCACCCACCATGAGCCTCGAAGAGAAGCGACTGCACTTCCGGCAACCGGCCAGGTCGGGTCGTACCGCACACGAACTTGCCGATCCGGATATCCCGCAACAGACGCCCGCTCCGACCGCGACGGAGGCCAGGCCCGCCTGGCTCAACCAGTTCGTGTGGAGCGTGCTCTGGAAGGTCGTGGGGGTATTCCTCGCCACCGTGATGATGGTGTTGCTGGTTCAAGAGTTGCGCCACCTGTTGTGGCTGCTCGTCGTGAGCTCGTTCTTTGCGGTGGCGATGATCCCGGGAGTGGACCAGCTGCACAGGCGCTGGGGGCGCAGCCGCGGGGCCGCCGTTGGCGTCATCTACGTGTCGGTCGTCTCGTTCGTCATCTTGATGGTGTGGGTCCTGAACCCGGCGATCGACGAATTCGCGAATCAGGTGCGCGCCAACGGCGGCAGCTGGGTTGATCAGCTGAACGGCATGAGCCGCCACTGGCTGGGCCGGGACCTGGTCGGCGAAGAAGCAGGCGACCGGGCCGCGGTCGTCACTCAGGATTCCCTGCGCGGCTGGTCGGGCAACATTCTCGGGCTGGCTTCGTCCGGTATCGGGACCTTGTTCGACGTCACCGTCGTTGCGATGTTCGCCTTCTACTTCGCAGCGGACTACCCGCGGATCGAGCGGGCGGTGTTGTCTCGCCTGAACCCCGATCGCCAAGAGCTGTACGGCTGGGTGACGGAGCTGTCGATTCGGCAGACTGGCAACTATTTCTACTCGCGGCTCCTGTTGACTCTCATCAACGCCACATTCGGGACGTGCGTCATGCTGATCCTTGGCTTGCCTCTGGCATTCGCCTTGCCGCTTGCGGTCTTCATGGGCTTCTTCTCGCAGTTCATCCCCGCGATCGGCACGTACATCGGCGCCGCCATCCCACTCCTCACCGTCCTCGCGCTCCAAGGCCCTGGGAGGGCACTCATCCTGTTGATCTGGGTGCTGCTGTACCAGTGGTTCGAGAACACGTTGCTCAGCCCACGACTGTCGGCCAAGACGATGCAGCTCAACGGCGCGGTGGCCTTCGGGGCCACTCTGGCGGGTGGCGCGATTGCCGGGCCCGTGGGTGCGTTCATGGCGCTTCCCTTCGCGGCTTTGATGACCGCAGTGATGAAGAACAGCGGCAAGAGATACGCGGTGGTCTACCAGTCCACGCACGGCGATGCGGAGTCGCGTGCGACCAGCTGACCTGGGCAGCGAGCGGCATGCTCATGGCATCCGGCCGGCGCCAGCCACATCGCCCGCCACCGATCTCGATCTCCGCGCCGGAAACAAGGCGGCAGAGCGCTTGCAGCCCCTCAGATCTGTGCGCACAAGGACCGCACAGCAGCGGTCGGAGGCGCTGAAGGAGCGCATCTACATCACCTCGATTGCGCTCGCCGTCACCATCGCCTACGAACGGGACGCCGACCTCGCTTCAGGCAGATTGTCCCGAACCACGACTACACGAGCACGCGTCTTTTCGCCGCCAATCGGCGCGCTGCGTCCGGTGGACGGGTCACCGGGTTCGGGTGAGGTCTGCGGGTGAGGATCCGACCATTGTTGGAACCGGCTCGCGGCAGTCAAGTTGCGAGACTGTGAAACTACAGGAGCGTCCGGTGAGCACTGTGCAGCGTCAGGTCCTGCCGATCCCGGACCGAATGGGGAACTGGCCGGCGACGTACGACGCGAAGGATCCCGACACCTTGTTCCCGCCGATCGAGCCGCTGCGTCCGCCGGAGGGGGCGCCGAACGTGTTGATCGTGCTGGTCGACGACTGCGGGTTCGGGGCGTCTAGTGCCTTCGGTGGACCGGCGCACACGCCGACGTTCGAGCGGCTCGCGGGCGAGGGGCTGCGCTACACCCGGTTCCACACGACCGCGCTGTGCTCCCCGACACGGGCTGCGTTGCTCGCGGGGCGCAACCACCACAGTGTCGGCATGGGCGGCATCACTGAGATCGCGACCTCGGCGCCCGGGTACAGCTCAGTGCGTCCCAACGACTGCGCCCCGCTCGCGGAGACTCTGAAGCTGAACGGCTACTCCACCGCCCAGTTCGGCAAGTGCCATGAGGTGCCGGTGTGGCAGACCAGTCCGATGGGTCCCTTCGACAGCTGGCCGTCCGGCGGCGGTGGGTTCGAGCACTTCTACGGCTTCATCGGCGGGGAGACCAACCAGTACGCCCCCGCGCTCTACGAGAACTTCACGCCCGTCGAACCCGAGCGGACGCCGGAGGAGGGCTACCACCTCACCGAGGACCTCACTGACCACGCGATCTCGTGGATGCGCCAGCAGAAGGCGCTGATGCCCGACAAGCCGTTCTTCGCCTACTACGCCCCGGGTGCGACTCACGCGCCGCACCACGTGCCGATCGAGTGGTCGCAGAAGTACCGCGGCCGCTTCGACGCCGGCTGGGACGCCCTGCGCGAGGAAACGTTCGCGCGGCAGAAGCAGCTCGGCGTGGTTCCGGAGTCGGCAGAGCTGACCGCTCGGCACGAGCAGATACCGGCCTGGGAGGAGATGCCGGAGGAGCTGCGGCCGGTGCTCGCGCGGCAGATGGAGGTGTACGCCGGGTTCCTCGAGCACACCGACCACCACGTCGGCCGGCTGATCGACGCGTTGACCGACCTGGAAGTTCTGGACGACACGCTGGTCTACGTCATCGTCGGCGACAACGGCGCCTCGGCCGAGGGCGATGTCGAGGGCTGCTTCAACGAGCTGATCAACCTCAACGGTGCCGCGGACCTGCAGACGGCGCAGTTCATGATCGACAAGATCGACGACTTCGGGACCCCGGCCGCGTACAACCACTACGCGGTCGGGTGGGCGCACGCGATGAACACGCCCTACCAGTGGACCAAGCAGGTTGCCTCCCACTACGGCGGCACTCGCACCGGCACCATCGTCCGGTGGCCCAGCGGCATCGACGCAGCCGGCGAGGTCCGCCACCAGTTCCACCACGTCATCGACGTCGCCCCCACCATCCTCGAGGCCGCCGGCGTCCCGGAGCCGACGTTCGTGCACGGCGTCCAGCAACGGCCCTACGAGGGCGTGAGCATTGGATACACCTTCGACGACCCGGACGCGGCCGACCGGCGCCGAACCCAGTACTTCGAGATGTTCGTCAACCGCGGCATCTACCACCAGGGGTGGACCGCGGTCACGCGGCACTCGATCCCGTGGGACCAGGGCAAACCCCTTCCGCCGATCGACGACGACGTGTGGGAGCTCTACGGCCCCGACGACTGGACCCAGGCGCACGACCTTGCCGCCGAGGATCCCGACGAGCTCGCCCACCTCCAGCAGAAATTCCTCCTGGAAGCCTCGAAGTACAAGGTCTTCCCGCTCGACGACCGGCGCATCGAGCGGTTCAACTCCGACCTCGCCGGCCGACCGACCCTCATCCACGGCAACAGCCAGGTGCTGTTCGGAGGTATGGGGCGGCTCACCGAGAACGTCGTGCTCAACGTCAAGAACAAGTCTCATGCTGTCACCGCCGACCTCACCGTGCCCGACGACGGAGGCGCGACCGGCGTCGTGGTCGCGCAGGGCGGCGCATTCGGCGGGTGGAGCCTCTACCTCCACGAGGGCTGCCCGACCTACTGCTACAACCTGTTCGGTCTCACCCACACCTACGTGCGCGCCAACGAGCCGGTGCCGGCCGGTGACCACCAGGTCCGCCTCGAGTTCACCTACGACGGCGGCGGGCTCGGCAACGGAGCCACCGCCGACCTCTACCTCGACGGAACCCACCTCACCACAGGTCGCATCGAGGCGACCGTGCCACTGGCGTTCTCCGGCGACGAGACCATGGACGTCGGCTCCGACACCGCGACCCCGGTCAGCGAGGACTACACCAGCCGAACCAGCCACTTCACCGGCCGCATCCACCGCGTCCAGATCGACCTCGGCGACGACGCCCACGACCACGACCACCTCATCACCGCCGAGGAACGCATGCGGATCATCACCACCCGCCAATAGCCGGACCGGCCGGCTCAAGCCGCGTCACTCCACCGCCAATGCATATGGTCGGACAACGATGCGGCCGGACGCGACTGGGCCGCGTCCGTTCCCGACTCTTGATCGCCGTTCACACATCGTTGTCCCTTGGGGTGAGGCGCAAGTCGGTCAGCTGTCGTGGTGGGTATTGGCGGCGAGCCGGAGTGCCTGTTCTTGGAGATAGCGCTTCTCAGGGATGTTTGTCGCCAGGAGGGTGGCCTGCTCGAACGCGGCCTGGGCCATGGCACGGTCGCCGGCTTGCTCCAACAGGTGGCCCCGGACGGCGTGCAAGCGGTGGTGCGCCGAGATGTGTCGGTCTGTGTGGATCTCGTCGAGCAGCGCGAGACCGGCTTGGGGACCGTGGACCATCGCGACGGCGACGGCGCGGTTGAGCAGCACCACTGGGCTGGTGGAGGACTCGGCCAGCAGGTCGTAGAGCGCCAGAATTTGTGACCAGTCGGTGTCTTGAGCCTGGGTGGCCTCAGCGTGCACCGCTGCGATCGCCGCCTGGATCTGGAAGGGACCGACTTCGTTGCTGGCCAGGGTCGTGGTGATGAGCTCGGTGCCCTCCGTGATCAAAGCCCGGTTCCACTTGCTGCGGTCCTGCTCCCCGAGTGGGACCAGGCTGCCGTCCGGCCGAGCGCGGGCCGGTCGGCGGGCATCGGTGAGCAGCATCAAGGCGAGCAGACCGACGACCTCGCCGTCGTCGGGCAGTAGGCGCCGCACTTCGCGGGTGAGGCGGATGGCCTCGCCGGTGCAGCTCGACTCGGTGCGGATCTGGTCCGGAGGTGGCGACGTAGCCTTCGTTGAATACCAGGTACAGCACCTGCAACACCGCGCCGAGCCGCTGCGCGCGTTCGTCATCGGGCATACGGAACTCACCCCCGGCTGCGGTGATCTGCGCCTTGGCGCGGCTGATCCGCTGGGCCATGGTCGACTCGGGGACCAGGAACGCCCGGGCGATCTCCGCTGTGGTTAGCCCGCCGACGGCGCGCAGGGTCAGCGAGACCTGCGAGCTTGTCGTCAAGGCGGGGTGGCAGCATAAGAACAGCAGCGCCAACGTGTCATCGGCGACGGGCGGCTCGGTGCGAGGAGCGCTGGGCCCGAGGGCGTCGGCGGGCTCCAACGCGGCCACGACGGCCTCTCGGCGGCGGCGGGCCGTGTCACTGCGCCACCGATCTATCAACCGGCGAGACGCGACCCTGATCAGCCAGCCCTTCGGGTTCTGCGGGATTCCGTTCGCCGACCAGGCAACCGTCGCCTCGAGCAGTGCGTCCTGCGCGGCGTCCTCGCACGCGTCGAAGTGGCCGTGGTGGCGCACCAGCGCCCCGAGGACCTCAGGTGCCAGTGCCCGGAGCGTCGGCCCGATCTCGATGGTGTCGCCCATGTCGCCCATCGTGCGGCTCACATCTCCAGGCCGGCGACTTCCATCGCCGGTCGGATCTCGACCCGCTCCCAGCGGGCGTCAGGGATTCGCGCCGCGATCTCGGTGGCCCGGTCAAGTCCCTCGCACTCCACCATGTAGTAGCCGACCAGATACTCCTTGGCCTCGGCGTAGGGCCCATCGGTACTGGCAAGGACTCCGTCGCGGACGCGGACGGTCCGCGTGGTGATCGGGTCGGCCAGTGCGGCGGAGATCACCAGCTCGCCCGAGCCCATGAGCGCCGCGTCGAGCGCAGCGTGCTCCTCGTACGCCTCACCCCCCAGCGTTGCTTGCTCGGAAGCGGACAGTGCCTCCCAGTTCGCCGGGTTGCTCCAGATCAGCAGCATGAACTTCATGGCTCACTCCTCCCATCGGTGGCGCCCAAAGGACGCGCAGTCACCGGTACATCGGAACCGTTCGCGCCTCCTCGACACCATGCGGGAGACATCAACACGACGAGATCCACACAGCACACCGACATTGTGGCCGCACTGCGGCGACGCAATGTCGAGGACGGCCCGGCGGCTCCGATGTTCCTGTGATCCCACCACTGGAGGAGACGTCATGACCACCATCGTGCAACCCACGAGCCCACTGCAGAAGCGGCTGCGTCCGCTGTATCTGGCCACATTCCTGCAAGGCCTCCTCTTCTGGGTTCCGGTGGAGAAGCTCTTCATGAACCAGATCGGTTTCGACGCGGCGAGCATCGGTCTCATGGCGGCCGCCTATGCCGCCGTCGTGCCGGTCCTCGAGGTGCCTTCGGGGATCCTCGCCGACCGCTGGAGCCGCCGCGGGGTCCTGATGATGGCCAACGCCGCGCTGGCAGCCAGCTCGATGATCGGCGCACTGAGCTACGACGTGGCCACCTACACCCTCAGCGCGTTGGCGCTGGGTGCGTGCTTCGCACTGACCTCCGGGACGATCGACTCCCTCATCTACGACACGGTGCTGGAGGAGACCGGCGACAGCGCCGCGTTCGAGCACCACCTCGGCCGCAACCGACTCATCGACAGCGCTGCCCTCATAGTCAGCGCTCTCCTCGGCGGTATCGTGGCCGGGGTCACCGGCACCCGGATCACCTACCTGATGACCGTACCCGTCGTGGCACTGTCGATCGTCGCACTGCTGCGCTTCTCCGAACCGCACCTGCACCGCGCCTCCGAGGCGACCTCGCTGCGCACCCACATCGCTTCGACCTACCGCACCCTGACTCGACGTGGTCGGCTGCTGCCAATCATCACCATGTCGATGCTGACCGGTCTGGTGCTGCAGGTGCTCCTCGAGTTCGGCCCGCTGTGGTTGGTCGCACTGGCCGCACCCGCGGTGCTGTACGGACCGCACTGGGCCGGGCTCGTCTCCTCCCTGGGGCTCGGCGGCCTGATCGCCGGCCGCATCCACCTCGACCGCCCGCACACCGCAGTTACGGCCACCGCGCTGATGTTGACGGCCAGCCTCATCCTCACCACCAGCCGAAACGTCGTCGTCGTCACCGCCGCGCAGATCCTGCTCGCCCTGATCACCGTGTCCGCCAGCATTCACGTCTCGCGCCTACTCCACGACGCCGTGCCCTCGACGATCCGCGCAGGCGTCGCCTCGGGAGTCAGCACGCTCACCTGGATCGCCTTCCTACCCATCGCCCTGGGGTTCGGGCTGCTCACCGAGGCCCACGGCGTTCACAGCGCCGGATGGATGATCCCAGCGATCACCGCCGCGGCCGGCGCGCTGCTCATCGCAATGGCGTGCACCCGAGCAGCCCCCACCACCGTGGCGCAGGCGTCCCGGCCCCAGCCTGTCGAAGCGCCGACATGACGACCCACAACCTGCCAAACAACTGCAAAGAGAAGACACGACTTCTTAACTGGTGGACCGCCTGAGCCCCCAAAAGCATGCCGGACGATGCCGCGATCCGTGCTGCGTCAGACCGCCTGTCGGGAGCCCGGAGCAGCCGATCTGCGAAAAGGGGTCCGCTGCGGGTGCCGCGACGCAAGACTCATCCTTCTGATCGGCGCCCGATCGCTGCCCTAGACTTGAGGTGCCTGCTTGGTGATTCTGGGATCGACTCCGACGTGTGGGTGGTGGAGGTGGGATGAGCGCGCTGCCACGCCCGGACGTGCCACCCGGGTCGCACCGCGACCTCGTCGACGCCCTCCACGCCCTCCACCATCAGGCCGGTTGGCCTTCTTTGCGCACGCTCGCGAGGGCTATTGGCGTCTCCCACACCACCGTCTCGAAGACGTTCTCGACCGCGACCCTTCCGTCATGGGGGACGTTGGAGCTGCTCGTCCTGGCCATGGATGGCGACCCGGTCCAGTTCCGAGACCTGTGGGTGAGCGCCACCACTACGACCGGTGCCACGGCCTCGGGCCTGCCGCAGCCTCGCATCGCCGGACGCCGAGCCGAGCTCACGGCCCTGCGACGCCACCTCGCGAGCGGCGACGGGCTTCTCCTCGTCGTCGGGGAGGCCGGCATCGGCAAGTCCACCCTGATCGAGGCGGCTGCAGCGTCCACCGACATCTTCGTGGCCATCGGCCACTGCCTTCCGCTGTCCACCGCGGTACCGCTCATGCCGATCGCGGACGCCCTGCGAACGGTCGCGGCACATGACGACGGGCGATGGCTCGACCAGGCACTCGGCCAGTGCCGGCCATACGTGACCGGGGCTCTGGCCCCGCTGCTGCCTGAGGTTGGCGCCGCCAGCCCAGGGGAGGCCACGGACGAGTTCGCACGCCACCGCATGTTCACCGCGGTCGTCGAGGTCTTGGGGGCGCTTGCTCGGATACGGCCGGTGGCATTGCTGCTCGAAGACCTGCATTGGGCCGACATGCCCACCTTGGATCTGGTGGAACACACCGTCGCTCGGCGACTCGCGCTGCCGATCGTGGGCACGTGGCGACTCGAAGACCCGGATGTCTCGTCGACGCACCGGGAGTGGGCGGCCCGGATCAGTCGGGATCGAGCTGTGACCTCGGTGGCACTGCCTCCCTTCACGCGGGAGGAAACGGCCACCCAGCTGCGGCTGAGGATGGGGACCACGCCGCCCGAGGCCGTCGTTGACCGCGTCCAAACGCTGGGGCAGGGACTACCGCTGTACACCGACCAGCTGGTCGGAGCACCTGACGGCGAGATTCCGCGCCACCTCGCCGACCTGCTCGACCTTCGGCTCGGCCAGCTCGAGGGTGAGCCCTGGCAGGTGGCCCGGGTGCTCGGCGTCGCCGAGCGGTCACTGGCTCCAGATGTTGTTCAGCAGGCCACAGGGTTGTCGCCCGAGGAACAGTTGCGCGGGCTCGCGGTGCTGGCGCACCGCCGCCTGCTGCGACCCGGAACTACCGAGCGTGTGGCTCTGGCCCACCCTTTGTTCGGCGATGCCATCAGACGCCGACTCCTGCCCGGGGAGGCCGGCACCGTGCATGCCAGCCTCGCAGCCGTGCTCGCCAAATTGCCCGAGGTCGAGCCCGGCGAGGTCGCCCGACACTGGCAAGCAGCGTCCCGGCCCGATGAGGAGATCGGATGGCGCGTCGCCGCAGCCAGGCAGGCGCGCGAACGGTACGCCTCGTCGGAAAGGTTCGAGAACTGGCGCCGCGTCCTTCTGCTCCGTGACCTGACGGATCGACCCATCGACGTCCCGCCATGGCAACTACTGTGCGAGGCCGCGGACGCGGCCGCCGACATCCAAGACATGGAGGCCTCCCTCGCCCTGATCAACCAGGCTCTTGCACTGGACGTGGACGACGCCGCACGGGTGCGGGTGCTCAGACTGGCAGGTGGCATCCACTGCTACGGCGGCGACCACGACGAAGGGTTGGCGCTCCTCGACCAGGCGAGGCAACTCGTCGACGTGTTGCCGGCATCGGCGGAGCTTGTGGACGTACTTCTCGCGCGGATCGGGACTCTGACCCAGGTCGGGCGTTACGAAGTCTGCCGCGCTGATCTGGCGCGTGCGATGGACGTGCTCGCCGGTCACGAGGATGATCCTCGGCTGCAACGGGTGCTCGTGTGGTCGGCGTGGTACGCCATGGTCGATGGGGAACACGACCGCGCTCTCGCACTCATCGATGCGGCACGCGACGCCGCGGAGGCAGGGACCGACCCGCTGTCCGACCTGATGCTCGCTGTGCAGTCCACGGACATCCTGCTGCAGATGGCTGCCTCACCAGACCTGTTGGCCGAGGTGGCCGCACCGCCCCTGGCGACAGCAGCGCGGTGGCACCTCGACGACCGCTACCTGACAGTGATCCTGCGTGGCAACGTGGCTGACGCATTCCTGCGCAGTGGCGACGTCGCCCGGGCCGCGCAGGTGCTCGAACCTGACATTCGCGAGGCACCAACACTCAACACCTCGATGTCCCACATCACATACGCCGCCGTTGAGCTGCGTCGCGGTCGGGTCGATGCCGCGCTGGAGCGCTGCGCAGCCGCCGAGGCCGCTCAGTTCGGTGGAGGTGCCAACTGGGCGGAGGTCGTCCCGGAGTACGCCGAGGTCCAGATCTGGGCCGGATCACCGGACTCTGCGGTAGCTCTCCTTGAGAAGACACTGGCCGAAACCCTTCCCACCGACAACGCCAGAACCGCCGCGCCCACCCTCGCCTGGTGCGCCCGCGCTCACGCGGATCTGATGGATGTGCGAGAAGCCGGGATCGCCGAACGGGACGGCGCGCTAGGGCACCTGTTGAGGCTGCTCGGGCAGGCCCAGATCGACCCGTTCGGCTCGGCAGCGACAGGAGTGCTCGTGCCTGCATGGAGATCGCTCTGGCACGCCGAGCTGGCCCGCATCACACGATCCGACACTGTGCCGACCTGGTCGGGCGCGGCCACAGCATGGGACCAGCACCCTCGACCACACGACGCGGCGTACTGCCGCTGGCGTGGTGCCCAGATCGCCCTGCGTCACGACCAAGGAACTCTCGCCCGACGGCTCCTCCGACGAGCCGCTACCGACGCCCGCACACACATCCCCCTCCGCATGGCCATCGATACCACCGAGGGATGAAGGGGCGCCGCGACGGCGGCGCCGATCTAGTGGCGGAGGATCCACTCCAGACGGCAGCCCCGCTACCGGCCCGCGCGGACCTCACTCCGCGTCGGTGTCTCCCTTGTTCGGACCACCACTCACGGTCGCGTTCCTCCAATACGGCCTGGAGGTCACCACGCCTCGTAGTCGTCCTGCGGTTCTCGTCGCGGATCCCACATCTCACGATCGCGGGAGGATCCGCCGGTGGTGTACCTCCCCGGCACGGGTCAGTCACCCTGCGAGCAGCCATGTGGCGATCACCGCGTGCGAGTGTCCGTCCGCATGCTTGGCATCAACCCCCCGGAGCGTGGGCGCTGATTCACACGTTGAAGCGGAACTCCACCACGTCACCGTCAGCCATGACGTAGTCCTTGCCCTCCATGCGCACCCGGCCGGCCTCGCGGGCCTTGAGCATGGAGCCCGCGGACATGAGGTCGTCGAAGGAGACGACCTCCGCCTTGATGAAGCCCTTCTGGAAGTCGGTGTGGATGACTCCCGCCGCCTCCGGGGCAGTCGCGCCCTTCCTGATCGTCCAGGCCCGGGTCTCCTTGGGGCCGGCGGTCAGGTAGGTCTGCAGGCCGAGCGTGTCGAAGCCGACCCGCGCGAGCTGGTCGAGGCCCGACTCGGTGATGCCCATCTCGGCGAGCATCTCGCGGGCCTCGTCGTCGTCGTCGAGCTCGACGAGCTCGGACTCGAACTTGGCGTCGAGGAAGATCGCCTCGGCGGGCGCGATGATCTCGCGCATCCTGTCCTTGAGGGTTTCGTCGGAGAGCTCGTCGGCGTCGCAGTTGAAGACGTAGATGAACGGCTTGGCCGTCAGCAGCGACAGCTCGCGCAGCAGGGAGCGGTCGATGTCGGTGGCGATGATCGGCGTGCCGGACTCCAGCGCCTCCTTGGCCGCCTGGGCGGCGTGCAGGTTGGCGACCAGGTCCTTGACCTTGCGCGACTCCTTCTCGAGCCGGGCGATCGCCTTCTCGACGGTCTCGAGGTCGGCGAAGATGAGCTCGGTCTGGATGGTCGAGATGTCGTTGGCGGGGTTGACCTCGCCGTCGACGTGGGTCACGTCCTCGTCGCGGAAGACGCGCGTCACCTGGCAGATCGCCGCCGACTCGCGGATGTGGGCCAGGAACTTGTTGCCCAGCCCCTCGCCCTGGGAGGCGCCGCGGACGATGCCGGCGATGTCGACGAACTCCACCGTCGCCGGCAGCACCTTGGCCGACTCGAAGACCGACGCGAGCTGCGGCAGCCGGTCGTCGGGGACGCCGACCACACCCACGTTGGGCTCGATCGTCGCGAACGGGTAGTTCGCGGCGAGCACGTCGTTCTTGGTGAGGGCGTTGAAGAGGGTCGACTTGCCCGCGTTGGGGAGACCGACGATGCCGATGGTGAGAGCCACGGGCGGGGAGTCTACGGCGGCGACGGGCGCCCCGACGAAACCTCACGAGGCACCTGCCAGACTCGGAGCATGAGCGATGTCGGGGGTACGCCGGTGCTGCGCGCGCCCGCCCACCAGGTCTCCGAGCGCGCCGTCGCCTTCTGGACGGTCTCCGCGCTGATCGGCGACGCGCTCCTCGTGCTCGTCGCCGTCGTCGCGTACGTCGTGGTCCCCGGGGTGCCCGGGTGGGTCGGGCTCCTGGTGCTGCTCGTCGCGGCACTCGCGGTCGCGCACGTGCTGCTGATGCCGCGCATCCGCTTCCGGGTGCACCGCTGGGAGGTCACCGACACCGCGGTCCACACCCGCGAGGGGTGGATCGGGCGACAGAGCCGGATCGCCCCGATCAGCCGGGTGCAGACGGTCGACTCGCGCCAAGGTGCCCTCATGCGGATGTTCGGGCTCGCCTCGATCACCGTCACGACCGCGTCGGCCGCGGGCCCGATCACGATCGACTGCCTCGACGACCAGGTCGCCCGAGACGTCGTGGGCCGGCTGACGGCCATCACCGCCGCGACCGCGGACGACGCGACGTGATTCCCCCGCCCGGCGAGGGGTGGTCCCGGCTCAGCCCGCGCAAGCTCCTGCTCGACCCGGTGAAGGCCATCGGCCAGGCGGTCGTCCCGGTCGTGGTGGCCCTGGTCGGGATCAGCCAGAGCGACACCAGGTTCTGGTGGCTGATCCTGCCCGTCGTGGTCATCGCTCCCCTGGTGTTCGGTGCCCTGCCCTGGCTCACCACGCACTACCGCCTCACCGACAGCCAGATCCAGGTGCGCAGCGGCGTCCTCAACAAGACGACCTCCACCGCCCCGCTCGACCGGGTGCGCAGCGTCGACCTCGAGGCCTCGCTCCTCCACCGGGTCCTCGGGGTCCAGAAGGTGCAGGTCGGCACGGGCGTCGACGACGACCGGATCACCCTCGACGCGCTGGCTGCCGCCGATGCCCAGGCGCTGCGTACGACGCTGCTGCGCCGCCGCGCGCTCGTCGAGCAGCCCGCCGAGGTGCCCCACGACAGGTCCGGCGACAGGTCCGGCGACGGGTCAGGCGACGGGTCAGGCGACGGGTCAGGCCCGCCGGTGCCGGACCCCCGACCGGCGCACCCCGCCGCCTCCGTGCTCGCCCGGATCGACTGGTCCTGGCTGCGCTTCGCCCCGTTCAGCCTCGGCCGCCTGGTGCTCATCGCGGGTGCGGTCGGTGTGCTCTCCCAGTTCGGCGACGACCTGCCCATCTGGAACGAGGAGACCGCCACGTCGCTCTGGGGCTGGATCCGCCAGTTCGCCCTCGCCACCGTGGCCGTCGCGCTGGCACTCGGCGGGCTCGCGATCTGGGTCGTGGTGTCGATCTCGGGCTACGTCGTGCAGTGGTGGAAGTTCCTGCTCGTGCGCGAGCACGGCTCGCTGCACCTGACGGCGGGCCTGTTCACCACGCGCTCGATCACGGTCGAGGAGGCCAAGGTCCGGGGCGTGGAGCTCACCGAGCCGGTGCTCCTGCGCCTCGTCGGCGGGGCCGAGCTCTCCACGCTCGCCACCGGCGTCGAGGACGGCGTCACCCAGGTGCTCCCACCGTGTCCGCGGGGCGTCGCGATCGGCGTCGGAGAGGCGGTGCTGGAGCACCCGGGCGCGCTCACCGGTGTCCTCGTCGCGCACGGCCCGAAGGCACGCCGCCGCGCCTGGACACGCCAGCTCTGGTCGGCCGCGGTCATGATCGTGGTGGCCACCGCCGCGGCCTGGTGGTTCGACGTTCCGTGGGTGTGGGTGCTGGTCCTGTCGGCCGTCCTGCTCGTCCTGGCCATGGCACTGGGTGAGGCGTCCTACCGGCACCTGGGTCATGCCCTCGTCGGCGACCACCTCGTCGCCGGCAGCGGTGCACTGGCCCGCATCCGCACCGTGCTCGAGACCGACGGCATCATCGGCTGGGTCGTGAGCCAGTCGTGGTGGCAGCGCCGGCTCGGCCTGGCCGACCTGACCGCGACCACGGCTGCGGGCGGCGAGCAGGTGCTGGTGCGCGACGTACGCCTCGACGTCGCGGTGGCCCTTTCCGATCGCGCGACGCCCGGGCTCCTGACCGACTTCGTGACCGCAGGCCGGAGCGAAGCGCCGAGCCCCGTCTAGAACCAGGCCTCGCGCATGTCCAGGGTCGTGGTGTCACCGGAGGCGAGCAGGTCGAGCATCGGCGAGACCTTGGGCAGCTCCCAACGGAAGAAGTAGCGGGCCGCGGCTCGCTTGCCGTCGTAGAAGTCGCCCGCCCGCTCCCCCACGGCGACGAGCTGCTCGAGCCACATCCACGCGATGACGACGTGCCCCGCCGCCTCGAGATAGACCGTCGCGTTGGCCATGGTCCTCTCGGGGTCGCCCAGCGCGGCGAGCCCGAGGGTGACCTCGCCGAGGCGGTCGACCATCGCCTGGAGCGCGGCGGCGTACGACGCGGGCTCGCCGCCGAGGTCGGTCGCCCGGCTGACGGTCTCCCCGATCCGGCCCGCGAGCGCGAGCAGCGAGGCGCCACCGCCGCCGAGCACCTTGCGGCCGAGGAGGTCCATCGCCTGGATGCCGTGGGTGCCCTCGTGGATCGGGTTGAGCCGCTGGTCGCGCCAGTGCGCCTCGACGTCGTAGTCGCGGGTGTATCCCGACCCGCCCAGCACCTGGATCGCCAGGCTGTTGCTCTCCTGCCCCCACTGCGAGGGCCACGACTTCGCGATGGGCGTGAGCACGTCCAGCAGCTGGCCCACGGCGAGGCGCTCCGCGTCGTCCTGGGCGGTCGCCTGTGCGTCGAGCAGCCGCGCGCAGTAGAGGTTGAGCGCCAGGGCTCCCTCGACGTAGGACTTCTGCGCCAGCAGCATCCGGCGCACGTCGGCGTGCTGGATGATCGGCACCTGCGGCGCGGTCGGGTCGGCGCCCGCCAGTGGCCTGCCCTGGGGGCGGGTGCGCGCGTAGTCGAGGGACTTGAGGTAGGCGGTGTAGGCCGTGGTCGTCGCCGACATCCCGACGCCGAGCCGGGCGGCGTTCATCATGTGGAACATGTAGGAGAGGCCCTTGTGGGGCTCCCCGACGAGGTAGCCGACGGCTCCTGGTGCCCCACCAGGGGTGAAGGCGCCGCCGCCGAACACGGGTGCGGTGTTGACCGTGCCGCGGCTGCCCAGCTTGTGGTTGATGCCGGCGAGCGCGACGTCGTTGCGCTCGCCGATCGAGCCGTCCTCGCCGACCAGGTACTTGGGCACGACGAACAGCGAGATCCCGCGCGACCCGGCGGGTGCGTCCGGCAGCTTGGCCAGCACCAGGTGGACGATGTTGTCGCCCATCTCGTGGTCCCCGCCCGAGATCCACATCTTGCTGCCGAAGATCCGGTGCGTCCCGTCGTCCGCGGGGACGGCGCGGGTGGTCACGTCGCCGAGGCTGGAGCCGGCGTGCGGCTCCGACAGGGTCATGGTGCCGAAGAAGCGACCCTCCAGCATGGGCCGCGCGAAGCGCTCGACCTGCTCGGGGCTGCCGTGGGCGAGCAGCAGCGCGGCGTTCGCCACGGTCAGGAACGAGTAGGCCGCGGTGCCGATGTTGGCTGCCGTGAACCATGCCATGCAGGCCGACGCGACGACGCGGGGCACCTGGAGGCCGCCGAGCTCCTCGTCGAGGGTCAGGGTCAGGAGGTCGGCCTTGGCGAACGCCTGGAGCGCCGCCTCGACCTCCGGGATCAGCTGCACCTTCTCGCCGTCGAAGGTGGGCTCCTCGGTGTCGCCCTTGCGGTAGTGGGTGGCGAAGTGGTCGGTGGCGAGCCGCTCGCACAGCGCCAGCAGCGCGTCGTACGACTCACGGTCGTGCTCGGCGAAGCGCGGGCGCTCGCTCAGGCTCTCGACGTCGAGCCACTCGAAGAGCATGAAGTCGAGGTCGCGGGCGGAGAGGATCGTGGACACGGGCCGACGCTACCCGGCCGGGCTCCGGGACAGGCATGACGAACGCCCCCTCCGCTCGGGACGGAGGGGGCGCTCGGAACTGCTGGTGACGCTACGCGATCAGGCGCCGTAGAGCGAGACCGCTCCCTGGCGGTCGGTGGCGGTCATGCTGAGGTTGCTCGACGTGCCGTTGCACTGGGGGTAGTGCATGATCGACGACGAGTCGTAGGGGGTCAGCGGACGCCAGTTGTTGTCCTCGAAGCAGGTGCCGGACTCGGGGCGGGTGTGCTCGTGACGGAAGCCGAGCGTGTGGCCGAGCTCGTGGCCGATGATGTTGGTCGGCGTCCAGGAGCCCGACGTCCAGATCGAGTCGTCGATCAGCACGTTGCGCGAGCGCTTGGGCGTGCTCGGGAAGAAGGCCCGGGCGATGTACTGCGTGGTGGACACGGGCTCGACGGAGAAGAGGATCGTCTTGTTGCGCGTGTTGCAGTTGGCGTCCTGCGACGGCACGTGGACGAAGTTGATCCGCGACGACGCGGCCTCCCACAGGCCGGCACCGCTGGTCATCGCGTTGACGACGTCGGTGTAGCGGGAGCCGAACTTGGTGCTCACGCAGTAGGTCAGGTTGCCGACCTGCGACGTCGACCACTTGTCGTCGACGCCGCCGACGGTGTTGACGATGAGACCGTCCGTCATGGCCTCCTCGGAGCCGTGGATCATCCGGTCGTAGTAGGCCTTGAGCTCGCCGGCGGTGGCGACGGGCTCGTCACCGTTGACGATGTACTGCTTGTCGGTGTCCTGGTAGGTCGTGCTGTGGAACTCCGTGAAGGTCGGGATCTCCGAGTCCGTGGCGGCGAGGGCCGGTGAGGCCAGGGCCGTGCCGAGGAGTGCCGTTGCGCCGAGGGCGATCGCCCCGAGTCGACTGCGCTGCATCGTGTTGTTCTCCTTGATGGGGGAAATGGACACACGCCATCTCGGAGGTCGAGCAGGTTGAGCACGAGTTCCCGAGACAAGTGCGTTGCCGATGAACCTCCCCCATCGGGCGCACTTCTGTAAAGGGCTTCCTGTGCAAAGGCTTCCCGGCCCCACGACCTGCGCCGGCGCGTGCCTTCCTTAGGGTGGGGTCGTGCGCATCGCCACCTGGAACGTCAACTCCCTCCGCTCCCGCATCGACCGCGTCGAGGCCTTCGTGCAGCGCCACGACGTCGACGTGCTGGCCCTGCAGGAGACCAAGGCACGCGAGGACCAGCTGCCGCTCATGGGCCTGCACGCACTCGGCTACGACATCGCGGTGGCCGGGCTCAACCAGTGGAACGGCGTCGCGATCCTGTCGCGCGTCGGCCTGGAGGACGTGCAGGTCGGCTTCGCCGACATGCCGCCGTACGGCGAACCCGCCGCCGCGGAGTCCCGCGCCATCGGGGCAACGTGCGGTGGCGTGCGCATCTGGTCGCTCTACGTCCCCAACGGCCGCAAGCCCGACGACCCGCACTACGTGTACAAGCTCGACTGGCTGGCGCGACTCCGCGCGTCCGCGAGCGGGTGGCTCGACCAGCCCACCGCCCTGGTTGGCGACTGGAACATCTGCCCGACCGACGACGACGTGTTCGACATCAAGCAGTTCGCCAAGTCCACCCACGTGACACCGCCCGAGCGCGCCGCCTTCCAGGGGTTCCTCGACGACGGCTGGGCCGAGACGACCCGCGCGCACGCCCCCGGCTTCACCTACTGGGACTACTACCGGCAACGCTTCGAGCGCGACCGCGGGCTGAAGATCGACTTCGTGCTCGCCTCGCCGCCGCTGGCCTCCCGGGTGACGGGCGCGTTCATCGACCGCGACGAGCGCGACCCCGCCCAGGGCAGCGGCTCGCCGTCCGACCACGCACCCGTGGTCGTCGACCTCACATGACCGCGGTCGGCGCAGGAGCCCGGGCGGGCTGCGGCGTCCTGCGGATGGCGTACGACATCAGGGCGGCGACGGCGCACAGCCCGGCAGCGGCGTAGAACGCTGGGTCGTAGCCGCCGGTGACGTCGCGTACGACGCCGGCGCCGGTCGCCGCCACGGCGGCGCCGACCTGGTGACTGGCGAAGACCCAGCCGAAGACGATCGGGCCCACCCCCGCCCCGAAGTGCTCGCGGCACAGCGCGACCGTCGGCGGCACCGTGGCCACCCAGTCGAGCCCGTAGACGATGATGAAGACCCACATGCTGGGTGCGACGTGCGGCGACATCAGGGCGGGCAGCGTCATCAGGCCGACACCGCGCAGGACGTAGTAGCCGACGAGCAGCAGCCGGGGGTCGACCTTGTCGGTGAGCCAGCCCGACGCGATGGTGCCGACCACGTCGAAGATGCCGACGACGGCGAGCAGCGACGCGGCGGTCGTCGCGGGCATGCCGTGGTCGTGCGCGGCCGGTACGAAGTGGGTCGCGATGAGGCCGTTGGTGGTCATGCCGCAGATCGCGAAGCCGCCGGAGAGCAGCCAGAAGGTCCGACTCCGCGCGGCGTCGCGCAGCACGCCGATCGCCCGGCCCGCGCTCGAGCCGACCTGCTGGTGCGGCGGCGGGCCGGGATCGGCGTCGGTGGCGCCGTAGGCACGCAGGCCCATGTCGGCGGGGTGGTTGCGCAGGAACAGCAGGACCAGCGGGATGACGGCGAGCGCGGCTGCCGCGGCGAGCAGCGCCGCCGTACGCCAGCCGTGGTGGGTCGCGAGCCACGCGACCACCGGCAGGAAGACCAGCTGGCCGGTGGCATTGCCGGCGGTGAGGATGCCGCTGACGAGGCCTCGGCGGGCGACGAACCAGCGGCTGGTGATGGTGGCGACGAAGGCCATGGACATCGACCCGGTGCCGAGCCCGACCAGCAGCCCCCAGCACAGGATGAGCTGCCAGGGCTCGGTCATGAAGACGGTCAGGCCGCTGCCGACGGCGACCATGACGAGGGCGAAGGTGACCACGGGGCGCACGCCGAACCGGTCCATCAGCGCGGCCGCGAACGGCGACATCAGGCCGAAGAGCATCAGGTTGAGCGAGACCGCCGAACCGATCAGGCCGTGCGACCAGCCGAACTCCTCGTGCAGCGGCTCGATGAGCACTCCCGGCACCGAGCGGAAGGCCGCGGCGCCGACCAGGGTCACGAAGGCGACCGCCGCGACCACCCAGGCCCAGTGCAGGCCCGCGGGTCGGTCGACGGCAGGCCGGGGTGGGGTCGTCATCGTCACGCCGACCAGTGTCGGGCGAACCGGTCGGTGCTCACGAGTGGCCTGAATGCCAACATGTGCAAGAATCCGGCCATGACGTCCTCGCCGCCCGAGCCGCACCGCGTCGTCGTGCTGGCGATCCCGCCCGTCATCGGCTACGACCTCACGATCCCGCCGCAGGTGCTCGGCGAGGCCCACGACGACTGTGGGGACCCGCTCTACGACGTCCAGGTCGTCACCGTGGACGGCGGTCCCGTGGCTGCGACGCGTGGCTACGCCATCGCCCCGTCCGCCGGGTCCGACGCGCTCGCCACCGCGCAGACCGTCATCGTGCCCGGCACCCAGATCGCCGGTCCCCGTCGCGACGGCACCCTGCCCGACGACCTGCGCGCGGCACTGGCGACCGTGCCCGCCGACGCCCGCTGGGTGTCGATCTGCACCGGCGCGTTCGTGCTCGCTGCGGCCGGGATCCTCGACGGCCACCGGGCCACCACCCACTGGAAGTACGCCGACGACTTCCGCCGCCTCTACCCCACCGCCGCCCTCGACGAGGACGTCCTCTTCACCGACGACGGAAGGGTGCTGACGTCCGCGGGGCTGAGCGCCGGCATCGACCTCTGCCTGCACCTGGTGCGCCGCGACCACGGCACCACGGTCGCCAACGCGGTGGCTCGCCACATGGTCGTGCCGCCGTGGCGCGACGGCGGCCAGGCGCAGTTCATCGAGCGCCACGTGCCCAGACGGGCCGACGAGGCCACGAGCGACGTACGCGCTTGGGCGCAGGCACACCTCCACCGACAGCTCGACGTGGCCACCCTCGCCCGGCAGGCCTCGATGAGCGTGCGCACCTTCACCCGCCGCTTCCGGGAGGAGACCGGCCAGTCCCCCGGCGCATGGGTCACCCAGCAGCGGATCCGGCACGCCCAGCACCTCCTCGAGGCGACGGACCTGCCCGTGGACCAGGTGGCGACCCGGGCCGGGATGGGCACCGCCGCGTCGCTGCGCCAGCACCTGCGGGCGAGCGTCGGCGTCTCGCCCTCGGCCTACCGGCGTACGTTCCGGGGCACGGTCGACGCCTGACCTCCCGCACGCTGTCAGTGGGCTCCTCCATGCTGGATCCATGGACACCTTCCCCCTCCTGCTCACCCTGGCGCTGGTCCTCGCCGTCGGCCTCGCCCTGGGTGGCGTGATCGGTGTGCTGTGGTCGCGCAGCCGTCCCGCCGACGACCCCGCGGTCGCCGCGCTGCAGCAGCGGGTCGCCGAGCACGCAGTCGTGCAGGACGGCCTCGAGCGGCTCCAGGACCAGCTGAGCGACCTCGCCCACGACCGGGTCGCGTGGCAGGCACAGCTCCACCAGCAGGTCGCCGACATGCGGCAGTCCACCGAGACCCTGCGCCGGGAGACGACCACGCTCGCCACCGCGCTGCGCAAGCCGCAGGTGCGCGGGCAGTGGGGCGAGCTCCACCTGCGCCGCACCGTCGAGCTCGCGGGGCTCGTCGACCACTGCGACTTCTCCGAGCAGGTCCGCATCGACGACGGTCGCCTGCGCCCCGACCTGGTCGTGCAGCTCGCCGGCGGTCGCACCATCGCGGTCGACGCCAAGGCGCCGCTGGCCGCGTTCCTCGACCTCACCGGGTCCGACGATCCCGAGGAGCACGACCGGGCTCTGGCCCGGCTCGGCGAGCACGTCCGCAAGCACGTCGCCGACCTCGGCTCGCGGCGCTACTGGGAGGCCCTGGCGGGCACGCCGGAGTTCGTCGTGCTGTTCCTGCCCGGCGAGGCGATCCTGCAGGCGGCGCTGCAGGCGGTGCCCGACCTGGTCGAGCAGGCTGCCGCGCGCAACGTCGTGCTCGCGACGCCGTCGACGCTGATCGCGCTGCTCCGCACGGTGGCGCAGGGCTGGCAGCACGAGGTCCTCAACGCGCAGGCCCACGAGGTCCAGCGGCTCGGGCAGGAGCTCCACGCCCGGCTCGGCTCGATGGCGGGGCACCTCGACCGGGTGGGCCGATCGCTCAACGCCAGCGTCGTGGCCTACAACCAGGCGATGGGCTCGCTCGAGGGACGGGTCCTCGTGTCCGCGCGACGCTTCGCCGACCTCGGCGTCACGTCGGAGCCACTGGCCCAGCCGCGCCAGGTCGAGACCGTGCCGCGGTCCCTGGCCGCGCCCGGGCTCGGCCGGGAGATGGCGGCGCTCGACGGCGTCCCGAGCGCGTTGGACGAGCCCACGCTCGACGACCTGCTCGCCGACGACCCCGACCAGCCCCCGGCGCGCCGCGCCGAGGGTGCGTGAGATCGGTCCTAGGTTGAGGGCCGTGACTCAGGCCCACGCGTTCTGGGAGGTCGGCTCCGAGCCGGGCCGCCAGGTGGTCTCGCTCGGTGTCGCCGTCACGCTGACGGCGGTGTGCATCGACGTGCTGCTCGTGGGTCGGCTCACCTTGTTCTTCGACCTGTGCTTCATGGTGCTGTGCCTCGGGCTCGCGGCGCTGGTGCGGCGCAGCGACTTCTTCCTCGTGGCGCTGCTGCCGCCGGTCCTGATGACCGTCGTCTTCGCCTTCGTCGCGCTCGTCGCCCGCGACGCCGTCGCCGACCCCAGCGACAGCGTGCTGCAGGCCGTCGTGTCGGGCGTCGCGACCCACGGCATCGCCCTCTTCATCGGCTACGCGCTCTGCCTCGGCTGGCTGGCCTGGCGCCTGCACCGCGAGGGCGAGACCGACATCGCCACCGAGCTGAGCCGCGAGCTCGGCCAGCCGGCCGGTTGACCCGCCGCCCGGGCGGCTCAGGCCCCGAAGCGCGCGACGTCGCCCGCCCCGTGGCGTACGACGACGGGCTCGGCCTCCGACCAGTCGATGACCGTCGTCGGCTCGGCGGTCACCTCGCCCGACTCCACGACGACGTCGACCACGTGGTCGAGGTCCTCCTTGATCTCCCAGCCCATGGTGCGTGCCTCGGTCTCGCCGGGCAGGATCAGCGTGCTGGTGAGCATCGGCTCCCCCAGCTCCTCGAGGAGGGCGCACACCAGCAGGTGGTCGGGGATGCGCACGCCGACCGTCCGCTTCTTGGGGTGCATGAGCCGCTTCGGCACCTCGCCGGTGGCGGGGAGGATGAACGTGTAGGGCCCCGGAGTGGCGGCCTTGATGGCCCGGAACGCCGAGTTGTCGACGTGGACGAACTGCCCGAGCTGGGAGAAGTCCTTGCACATCAGCGTGAAGTGGTGGCGGTCGTCGAGCTCACGGATCCGCAGGATCCGGTCGCGGCCCTCGCGGTTGCCGAGCTGCGCGCCGAGGGCGTAGCCCGAGTCGGTCGGGTAGGCGATCAGCTCGTCGTTGCGCAGCGACTCCACGACCTGGGTGACCAGCCGCGGCTGCGGGTTGTCGGGGTGGATGTCGACGTAGCGGGCCATCGACCCGCCGTCAGGCCTTCTGCGCGGCGCGCAGGTCGCGCCGGAGCTCGGGAGGCAGCGCGAAGATCAGCGACTCCTCGGCGGAGTGGACGGCCCGCGCGTCGGGATAGCCCCGATCGGACAGGTAGGCCAGGACGCCCTCGACGAGGTCCTCCGGGACGGACGCGCCGGACGTCACCGAGACCGTCTCGACACCGTCGAGCCACGCCTCGTCGATCTCGGTGTGGTCGTCCACGAGGTAGGACGCCTTCGCGCCGGCCTCGAGTGCCACCTCGACCAGGCGCACCGAGTTGGAGGAGTTGCGCGAGCCGACCACGATCACCAGGTCGGCGCTGGGCGAGATCTCCTTCACCGCGAGCTGGCGGTTCTGCGTCGCGTAGCAGATGTCGTCGCTCGGCGGGTCGAGCAGCAGCGGGAACTTCTCCCGGATCGCGGCCACGGTCTCGAGCGTCTCGTCCACGCTGAGGGTGGTCTGCGAGAGCCACGCCACCTTCGCCGGGTCGCGTACGACGATGCCGGCGACGTCGTCGGGGCTCTGCACCAGCTGGATGTGCTCGGGGGCCTCACCCGCGGTGCCCTCGACCTCCTCGTGGCCCTCGTGGCCGATGAGGAGGATGTCGTAGTCGTCGCTGGCGAAACGCCTGGCCTCGTGGTGCACCTTCGTCACCAGCGGGCAGGTCGCGTCGATCGTCTTGAGACCGCGGTCGGCGGCCTGGGCGTGCACGGCCGGGGAGACGCCGTGGGCCGAGAACACGACCGTCCGGCCCTCCGGCACCTCGTCGAGCTCCTCGACGAAGATCGCGCCACGGGACTCGAGGTTGGCCACGACGTGCTTGTTGTGGACGATCTGCTTGCGGACGTAGACCGGCGCGCCGTAGAGGTCCAGCGCCTTCTCCACCGTGATCACGGCCCGGTCCACGCCGGCGCAGTAGCCACGGGGGGCCGCCAGGAGCACGTTCTTCGCGCTCTCGGGGTCGAGCACCGGGGGCAGGCCGAGGTCGGTCGTCATGGGGCCGAGTCTACGGGCCCGCCGTCGGCCGTCGGACTCCTCGCCTATCCTCGCCGCGTGCCCTCCCTCCGCGACGCCACGGCCGAGTCCCCGGCGCCGGTCCGGGCCGTCGCCAACGCGGTCACGCAGTGGATCGACAAGCTCGGCAGCGTCTGGGTCGAGGGGCAGATCGCGCAGGTCAACCGCCGGCCCGGCGTCAACACCGTCTTCATGACGCTGCGTGACACCGTGGCCGACATCTCGGTCACCCTCACCTGCGCGCGATCGCTCTTCGACTCGATGAACCCGCCGCTCGTCGAGGGCGCGAGCGTGGTCGTCCACGCACGACCCAGCTTCTACGCCAACCGCGGCTCGTTCTCCCTCGCCGCCCGGGAGATCAAGATGGTCGGGCTCGGCGAGCTGCTGGCGCGCCTCGAGCGCCGTCGGCAGCTGCTCGCCGCGGAGGGCCTCTTCGCCCCCGAGCTCAAGCGCGACCTTCCCTTCCTGCCGGGCCGGGTCGGGCTGGTCACCGCCCCCAACAGCGCCGCGGAGCGCGACGTCCTCGACAACGCGCGTCGCCGCTGGCCGGCGGTGCAGTTCGAGGTGGCCTACGCCGCGATGCAGGGCACCCGGTCTGCGTCGGAGGTCATCGAGGCGCTGCAGAAGCTCGAGCGCAACGCCGACGTGGACGTCATCGTGGTCGCGCGGGGCGGCGGGTCCGTCGAGGACCTGCTGCCGTTCTCCGACGAGGCTCTCATCCGTGCGGTCCACGGGCTGCGCACGCCGGTGGTGTCGGCGATCGGCCACGAGCCCGACCAGCCCCTGCTCGACCTGGTCGCCGACGTGCGCGCCTCGACCCCGACTGATGCCGCCAAGCTCGTGGTCCCCGACATGGCCGAGGAGGCCCACGGCGTGACGTGGGCCCGCGACCGGCTGCGCCAGGTCATCACCCAGCGCATCGCCCGCGAGCAGGAGTGGCTGGTCCAGGTGCGCTCGCGGCCGGCGATGGCCGACCCGCGCAACCTGTTGACCGTCCGCTCCGACGAGGTCGACGAGCTGCTGGCGCGCGCCCGCCGTACGCTCTCGCACCGGCTCGACCGGGCCGCCGACGACATCGGCCACCAGCGCGCCCGAGCCCAGGCCCTCTCGCCGCTCGCCACCCTCCAGCGCGGCTACGCCGTCCTGCAGGACGGCAACGGCCACGTCGTCACCTCGGTCGCGGAGGTCGCGACGGGCGTGGCCGTGTCGGTCCGGGTCGCCGACGGACGCATCCACGCCACCACCGACCGCATCGAGCCAGACCAGACACCGGAGGACCCCGATGAGTGACGCCCCCAGCTATGAAGAGGCCCGCGAGGAGCTCATCGAGGTGGTCCGCACGCTCGAGGCGGGCGGCACGACGCTCGAGGAGTCGCTGGCGCTGTGGGAGCGTGGCGAGGCACTGGCCAAGGTGTGCCAGGAGTGGCTCGACGGGGCCCGCAAGCGGCTCGACGAGGCGATGGGACCGGAGGCCGAGGGCTGATCAGCGGGTGAGCAGCCCGATGTACGTCTCGAGGTCGGCGACCGGCGCGGAGCCGTAGACCAGGACCGCCTCGTCGCCCAGCTCGGTGGCGTACCCGTGGTCCCCGCCGTCGTCCGACCAGGTCTGCCACGTGTCGGTGACCTCGGACGGCACGCTGGCGTCGTCGTCGCCGGCCTCGGCCTTCTCGTCGACGTAGGCACGGACCAGCTCGTCGACCGAGCTGTCCTGCTGGCGGATGCCGATGAAGTCGCCGTCGTCGGTGAGGACGCCCAGGGCCCAGCGCGGGTCGTCGCCGGCGACCAGCTCGCCGCTGGTCGCCGTCCATCCCGCGGGCAGCTCACGCGGGTGCACGACGGCGAGGCCGGCCTGCTCCGCGAGCTCCACCCGCCCCTGCCAGTCGTACGGCTCGGCGGTGACCTCGGCGTCGCCGCGGAACAACCCGCGCCACGCCACGAATGCCAGCACGAAGAGCACCGTGACGATCAGTGCCCCCGTCATGCCCCCGAACGAGCGGGTGTATCGGCTCGGCTGCTCGCTCACGGCGCCCATCCTCCCAGCCGCTCGATAGTCCGCTGCAGTCGGCCGGTCACGACCGGCTTGTCAGCGGCCTTCTGCAGCGGACTATCGAGGGGCGGCGCGGGGTGCCGGATCCGCAGGTGCGGAAGTCAGGAGCAGAAACGCCCGCGCATGCGTCATACTCCAGGCGTGACCACCTACAGGATTGCGGAAGCAGCGGAGATCCTCGCCGTCAGCGACGACACCGTACGCCGATGGGTGGAGGCGGGGCGGCTCCCGTCGCACCAGGTCGGGGGCCGGGCCGCGGTGGCGGGAGCAGACCTGGCCGAGCTCGCCGAGCACCTCGCCGAGTCGGCGGAGGTGGCCGAGCGTGACCGCACCCGCGCCAGCACGGTCAGCGCCCGCAACCGGATGAGCGGCATCGTCACACGGGTCAAGCGCGACCACGTGATGGCCCAGGTCGAGATGATCTGCGGCCCCTACCGGGTGGTCTCGCTGATGAGCAGCGACGCCGCCGACGAGCTCGGGCTCGAGCCGGGCGTACGCGCCATCGCCAGCGTGAAGTCCACCAACGTCGTGGTGGAGGTGCCGTGAGCAGGCTGGTGCTGCCGGGCCTGCTCCTCCTGCTCCCGCTCGCAGGGTGCGGCGACGGCCAGGACGACCGGACCGTCACCGTGCTGGCGGCGGCCAGCCTGACCGAGACCTTCACCGAGCTCGCCGAGGACTTCGAGGAGGACCACCCGGGCGTCGACGTCGAGCTGGTCTTCGGGTCGTCGACGACCCTGGCCGAGCAGGCCTCCGACGGTGCACCCGGCGACGTGCTGGCGACGGCCGACGAGGCGTCCATGCAGGTCGCCGAGGACCGCAACGCGCTGTCCGACACCCCCGAGACGTTCGCCAGCAACCGGCTCACCCTGGTGACCCCGCCGGACAACCCCGCGGGCATCACCACGCTCCCCGACCTGGACAGGGACGAGGTCGACTACGTCGTGTGCGCCACCACCGCGCCGTGCGGCGCCGTCGCAGCAGCCGTCCTCGAGGAGGCTGGCATCGACCATCCACCGGCCAGCGAGGAGATCGACGTCAAGGCGGTGCTCGCCCGCGTCGTGCAGGGCGAGGCCGACGCCGGCCTCGTCTACCGCACCGATGCGGTGGCGGCCGGCGACGACGTCACCGAGGTCACCGTCGAGGACGCCGACGCCTTCGCGATCGACTACTTCGTCGCCCCTCTTCGCGCGGACGACCCGGAAACCGCCGACCTGGCCGCGGAGTTCGTCACGCTGGTCCGCAGCGACGAGGCGGCCGCGGTCTTCGAGCAGGCGGGCTTCGGCGCAGTGGTGCGCCAGTGAGCAGCCCTCGCCTGGGCCGCGTGCCCGCCGTCCTCCTCGTCCCTGCGCTCCTCGGCGTCGCCCTGCTCGCCGTCCCGCTGGTCACACTGGTCCTCGACACCCCGTGGCGCACCCTGCCCGAGCACCTCGGCTCCGAGGTGGTGCGCGAGGCGCTGGTCATCACGGCGCTGAGCAGCCTGCTCACGGTGGTCGCCTGCATCGTGCTCGGCACCCCCCTCGCCTGGCTCCTGGCCCGCGTGGAGTTCCGCGGCCGCCCGATGGTTCGGGCGCTGGTGCTGGTGCCGCTCGTGCTTCCACCGGTCGTGGCCGGCGTCGCACTGGTCACTGCACTCGGCCGCAACGGCCTGGTCGGCCAGCACCTGCCGTTCACCATCCCCTACACGACGGCGGCCGTGGTGGTGGCCCACACCTTCGTGTCCCTCCCCTTCTACGTCCTGGCGGTCGAGGGCGCCCTGCGCACGCACGGGCCGGCGTACGACGTCGTGGCCGCGACGCTGGGCGCCGACCGGTGGACGACCTTCCGCCGGGTCACCCTGCCCCTCGCCGTGCCGGGCGTGCTCGCCGGGAGCGCATTGGCCTGGGCTCGCAGCCTCGGGGAGTTCGGCGCCACCATCACCTTCGCCGGCAACTACCCCGGCACCACCCAGACCATGCCCAGCCTCATCTACGTCGCCCTCAGCTCCGACCCCACCGTCGCCAGGACCCTGAGCATGATCCTGCTGGCCCTCTCGGTCGGGGTCCTGGTGCTGCTGCGCGAGCGCTGGGCGGTGGTCCCGTGATGCGGGTCGAGGTCGACCTGCCCGGACGGGTGCGGGCGGACGTCACCGCCGAGGCCGGGGAGGTGCTGGTCGTCATCGGGCCCAACGGTGCCGGCAAGTCCACGCTGCTGCGCGCGATCGCGGGGCTGGAGCCGGGTCGGGTGCGGGTCGGTGACCAGGACTGGACCGACCTCGAGGTGCCGCGCCGCCGGGTGGGCTACGTCTTCCAGGACCAGAGCCTCTTCCCGCACCTCTCGGCCCTCGACAACGTCGCCTTCGGGCCGCGGTCGAGGGGGCGCAGCCGGCCTGAGGCGGACGAGGCGGCCCGCCGCTGGCTCGAGCGCTTCGGCATCGCCGAGCTCGCCGGCCGCCGACCGCGCGAGCTCTCGGGCGGCCAGGCGCAGCGGGTCGCGATCGCGCGAGCCCTCGCCACCGAGCCCGACGTCCTCCTGCTCGACGAACCGTTCACCGGCCTCGACGTGTCGGTGCAGATGGCGCTGCGCATCGAGCTGGGCCAGCACCTGCGCGACTTTCCCGGCACCACCCTCCTGGTCACCCACGACGCCATCGACGCACTGACCCTCGCCGACCGGGTGCTCGTGCTCGACGAGGGGGAGGTGGCGCAGGTCGGCCCTCCCGCGGAGGTGGCCGCGGAACCCCGCACCTCCCACGTGGCCCGCCTCGTGGGCCTCAACCTGGTCGAGGACGGTGGGGACCGCATCGCGTTCACCCCGGACGCAGTGGTGGTCTCCCTGGCCGAGCCGCAGGGCTCGTCCCGCCTGCGCTGGCACGGCCCGATCGCGACGCTGTCCGCGCACGGCGACGCCGTACGCCTCATGGTGCACGCGACCCCCGACCTCCTCGCCGACGTCACGCCGGCCGCCGCCACGGAGCTGGGTCTGGTGCCCGGCAAGGAGGTGTGGTTGTCCGCCAAGGCGACGGCCGTGAGCCGATACGGAGCGCGCCGAGCCGGCCGATAACCTGTGCGCCATGAGCACCAGCGACCTCCGGCCCGATCGCAACCTCGCCCTCGAGCTGGTGCGGGTGACCGAGGCGGCGGCCATGGCCGCCGGGCGCTGGGTGGGACGCGGTGACAAGAACGACGCCGACGGCGTCGCGGTCAACGCCATGCGCGTGATGATCTCCTCCATCGGCATGCGCGGCACGGTCGTCATCGGCGAGGGCGAGAAGGACAACGCCCCGATGCTGTTCAACGGCGAGGAGGTCGGCGACGGCACCGGGCCCGAGTGCGACGTCGCCGTCGACCCGATCGACGGCACGACCCTGACCGCCAAGGGCATGAACAACGCGATCTCGGTGCTCGCGGTGTCGCCCCGCGGCTCGATGTACGACCCGAGCGCGGTGTTCTACATGGAGAAGCTGGTCACCGGCCCGGAGGCCGCCGACGTGGTCGACATCCGGCTGCCAGTGAAGGAGAACATCGCCCGGGTCGCCAAGGCCAAGGGCCTCTCCAGCCACGACGTCACCGTCGTGCTGCTCGACCGGCCGCGCCACGCCCGGCTGGTCGACGACATCCGCGAGACCGGTGCCCGCATCAAGTACATCACCGACGGAGACGTGGCCGGCGCGATCATGGCGGCCCGTCCCGACACCGGCGTCGACCTCCTGCTCGGCGTGGGCGGCACCCCGGAGGGGATCATCGCGGCCTGCGCGATGAAGTGCCTCGGCGGCAAGATCCAGGGCCGGCTGTGGCCGCAGGACGACGACGAGCGCCAGCGCGCCCTGGACGCCGGTCACAACCTCGACGCCGACTTCGTCCTCGGCACCGACGACCTGGTCACCGGCGACGACGCCTTCTTCGTGGCCACCGGCATCACCGACGGCGAGCTGATGCGCGGCGTGCGCTACCGCGGTGACGGCGTGACGACCCACTCGCTGGTCATGCGCTCGCGCAGCGGCACGATCCGCTCGATCACGGCCGAGCACCGGCTCTCGAAGCTACGCGATCTCTCCACGATCGACTTCGACAACTGACGGCACTGCAGTGGGTCGCAGCGCCACCGAGACCGCCGCGATGACCACGGGGTCGAACGCCATGCCCACGTGCGACGAGCGCACCTCGACGGCACGGGCGGCGGGGTCGATGCACGCGCGCCAGTCGACGATGCCGTCGCGTCGTGAGTAGATCGCGGTGAAGTCGACGTCGTCGCGCAGCCGCGCGCGAGCCTGGTCGAAGCTCTCCCGGGCACAGTGCCCGGCCACGCAGTCCTCGGCCATCAGCCCGCGCAGGCCGGCCCGGTTGAGCCGCACGAGGAGGTCGACGCTGCGGGCGAGGGACGTGTGGTGGGCCCCCGGGGCGAGCATCGGGCTGCCGAGGGTGACGATGCCGGCGACCAGGTCGGGCCGACGCGCGGCCACGCCGCGGGCCAGCATCCCGCCCAGGCTGTGGCCGACGATCCGTACGCGGGACCCGCGCCGCTGGGTGATCTCCTCGAGCCGCTCCTCGAGCTGGGCGGCGGCGGCCAGGGTGCAGCCCACGTTGGCGCGGATGTCGGCGCGATAGGTGCGGAAGCCCTGGTGGCGCAGGCTGCGGCTCATCGGGCCCAGCGAGGAGTCGCCGGCGAGGAAGCCGGGGACCAGGAGCACCGGCTCGGCGACCCGGACGGGTCGCGAGCCGTAGGGCGTACGTCGCCTCTCCCCGCGGGCGCTCAGGGCGTGGACGGCATAGCGGCCCGCCTCCGTCAGCAGCGAACCCTCGCGCAGGACGGCTGCCACCGAGGGCTGCGAGAAGCCCTCAGGCGTCAGGAACGCCGCCACTGTGCGCTGGGTCACAATCACCGAACGTAGCCCACAACCCCCGTGGAATGCGGGACGTGGGTCACTTTGCGTTCATTTGGGGATGGCGTCGTGTTCACTGGAGGCATGCCACACGTCCCGCCGCGCCCCCACCGAGACGCCCGTCGTCTCCGGCGAGCTGCTCGCACCCGTCGGCAACGAGGTGGAGCTGTGCTACCAGACCTACGGCGACGCCGACGGCGAGCCGCTCCTGCTGGTGATGGGTCTCGGCGGCCCGATGACGTGGTGGGACGACGACCTGTGCCGGTTGCTCGCGATGGAGGGCTTCTATGTCGTGCGCTACGACAACCGCGACACCGGCCGGTCGACCAGGATCCGGGCCCGTGTGACCCGCAGCCAGCTGGTGCGGGCCTTCGGTGGCCGTAACGTGCGCACGCCCTACTCCATGGCGGACCTGGCCGGGGATGCCGTCGCGCTGCTCGACCACCTCGGCCTGGAGTCGGCGCACATCGCCGGGATCTCGATGGGCGGCATGATCGCCCAGACCGTCGCGATCGAGCACCCCAGGCGCGTGCGCTCGTTGACGAGCATCATGTCGACCACCGGCAAGCGCACCGTGGGGTGGCAGGACCCCCGCCTGATCCCCGCGCTGATCGCCCCCCGCAAGCCGGGACGCGAGTCCTACGTCGAGACCAGCGTGGCCTTCTGGGACGTGATCGGCTCCCCCTCCTATCCCCACGACCGCGAGGTGCTGCGCGACCGCGCCGGTGTCACCTTCGACCGCGGCTACAGCGCGAGCGGGGTCATGCGGCAGATGCTGGCGATCCTCACCCAGCCCGACCGCAGCCACCGGCTGCGCAGCCTGCGGGTCCCGGCCCTCGTCGTGCACGGCCTGGCCGACAAGATGGTGCACGTCAGCGGCGGCCGCTCGACCGCCGCCGCCATCCCCGGTGCCGAGCTGGTGCTCGTCGACGGGATGGGCCACGACCTCCCGCCGGCGCTGTTCGAGACCCTCGTCGAGGCGATCGCCCGGACGGCCGACCGCGCACGCTAGAGGCGCCGCGCCCCGGCTTCCGCCTCGGCGGTGAAGAGGTCGGGCTCGTCGAAGCCCGCGTCGGCGAAGGCACGGCGTACGTCGTCACCGGCCGCGTCGACGGCGTCGGCGGGGAGCAGCCCGATGACGCAGCCACCGAACCCGCCACCGGTCATCCGGGCGCCGATGGCACCGGCACCCAGCAGCGTCTCGACCGCGGTGTCGACCTCGGGCACGGTGATCCGGAAGTCGTCGCGCATCGAGGCGTGCGACGCGGTGAGCAGCGGACCCAGGTCGGCCAGCCGTCCGTCACGCAGGACCTGAACCGCGGCCAGGACGCGGGCGTTCTCCGTGACGACGTGTCGGACGTAGCGCCGGAGCTCCTCGTCGTCCAGGCGCGCGACCGCCTCCTCCGCGTCGGTCACGTCGCGCAGGGCCGGCACCCCCAGCAGACGCGCAGCCTCCTCGCACCCCCGGCGGCGGGTGGCGTACTCCCCGTCGACGAGGCGGTGCGGCGCACGGGTGTCGACCACGAGGAGCGTCATGCCGCCGGCCGACGGGTCGAACGGCACCGGTTGCGACGTGAGGTCGCGCATGTCGCAGAACAGGGCGTGCCCGGCCACGCCCCGCAGGCTGACCAGCTGGTCCATCCCGCCCGTCGGCGCACCCACCGCGTCGTTCTCGACGCGGCGGCTCAGGTCGAGCAGCCCGGACGGCCCCAGCCCAGGCCCAAGTGGTCGTCGAGCGCCCCGACCACCGAGCACACCAGGGCGGCCGAGGACGACAGACCGGCACCGGTGGGCACGTCGGAGTCGACCTCGACGCGCAGCGGCGGCACCTCGACCCCGTCGTCGTGCAGCAGCCACAGCGCGCCCAGGGCGTACGCCGCCCACTCGGGCACCTCATCGCGGTCGTCCAGGCCCGACGGCGCGACGGTGACCACGTCGGGAGCCTGGCGCGACACGACCCTCCACCCCACGCCGGCGATCGCTCGACCGTGGCGGTGCAGCCCATCGCGAGGGCCATGGGGAGGACGTAGCCGTCGTTGTAGTCCGTGTGCTCGCCGATCAGGTTGATGCGTCCGGGCGCGAACCAGCTCGTCACACGGGCCTCTCTCGTCGCAGGTTCCTCAGGGTGAGGCGCTGTTGCCAAACAGTAGTCGCAGCCGATAGACCAGTGACCAGAGTCACTACTGAGGAGGCGCGCGCATGACACGAGGACCGTTCTCCCGACAACGAGGCCGACCAGGAGCCCGACGACGTGCGGCGTCGCTCGCCGCGCTGGCGCTGACGAGCGGTCTCCTCGCCGCCTGCAGCGGCGACTCGGACGGCAAGTCCGAGCTGACCTGGTACATCAACCCCGACGCGGGCGGCCAGGACGCGGTCGCGGAGAAGTGCTCGACCGACGAGTACACCATCGACACCCAGGTCCTTCCGCAGAGCTCGAGCGAGCAGCGCATCCAGCTGTCGCGTCGCCTCGCGGCCGAGGACCCCGAGATCGACCTGATGTCGCTCGACCCGCCGTTCACCGCCGAGTTCGCCGACGCCGGCTTCCTCGCCGAAGTCCCGCAGGAGGCGAAGACCCAGCTCGAGGAGCAGGGCACCTTCCAGGGCGCGATGGACGCGGCCACTTGGGAGGACAAGCTCGTGGTCTTCCCGTTCTGGTCCAACACCCAGGTGCTCTGGTACCGCAAGTCCTTCGTCGACCAGACCAACCTCGACATGTCGCAGCCGGTCACCTGGGACGAGATCATCGACGCCGCCGCGGAGAACGGCGGCCAGATCGGGGTGCAGGCCAACAAGTACGAGGGCTACAGCGTCTGGATCAACGCCCTCATCGAGGGCGCGGGCGGGCAGCTGGTGGAGAACGCCGACCAGGGCGTCGACCTCGACCTGACCATCGACAGCGAGCAGGGCGCAGAAGCGGCCAAGATCATCGAGAAGCTCGCGAGCTCCGAGGCAGCTCCCGCCGACCTCAGCGTGTCCAACGAGGGCACGGCAGGGTCGACCTTCGGAGGCGACAACGGCTCGTTCCTGGTCAACTGGACCTACATCTTCCACAACTACGACGAGACGGCCCCCGAGGTCGCCGAGGACATCGGCTACACCCGCTATCCGCAGACGGTCGAAGGGCGAGGAGTCCCGACCGCCGTACGGCGGCATCGGCATCGGCGTCAGCGAGTTCTCCGACGACAAGGAGGCCGCGCTGGAGGCCGCCGCCTGCCTGGTGGAGCCCGAGAACCAGGGCATCAACGCCGAGCTGACCGGCAACATGCCGGCCAGCACTGCCGGCTACGAGTACCCGGCGCTCCAGGAGATCTACCCGGAGGACCTCCTGCAGCTCTTCCAGGACAGCGTCGACGCGGCGGCCCCCCGCTCGGTCACGCCCTACTGGAGCGACATCTCCAGCTCGCTGCAGAACACCTGGCACCCGCCGGCCAACGTCAACCAGGACACACCGCCGGAGTCCCAGTCCTACACCGAGGAAATCCTGGAAGGAGGGAGATTGCTGTGAGCACCACTCTGCAACGCCCACCGGCCGACGTGTCGGCCAAGCCTGCGATGAGCGACCGGTCCGCCGCCGAGAACCGACTCGGCCTCAAGCTGGTGGCACCCGCCGTGGTGATGATGGTGTTGGTCACCGCCTGGCCGATGGCCCAGGCGCTGTACCTGTCCCTCTTCCGCTATCGCCTCACGGCACCCGACGACCGCGAGTTCATCGGCATCGAGAACTACGTCACCGTCCTCACCGACAGCCTCTTCTGGCAGAGACACCTGGAACACCGTGCTGATCATGGTCGTGACGGTGGCCGTGGAGCTGGTCATCGGTTTCGCCTTCGCGATGGTGATGCACCGCATCATCTTCGCCCGCGGCCTGATGCGGACCTCGATCCTCATCCCCTACGGCATCATCACCGTGGTCTCCGCGTTCGCATGGCAGTTCGCGTTCTCGCTCAACAACGGCTTCGTCAACGCGTGGTTCCACTGGCTCCCGTGGATCGCCGAGGACACCAACTGGTTCGGCGACCACTGGCACGCCATGTTCGCGATCATGGTCTCCGAGATCTGGAAGACCACGCCGTTCATGGCGCTGCTGCTGCTCGCCGGCCTCTCCCAGGTCAGCGAGGACATGCTGGAGGCTGCCCAGGTCGACGGAGCCACGTGGTGGCAGCGGCTGTGGAAGGTGATCCTGCCCAACATGCGGGCCGCGATCATGGTCGCGGTCCTCTTCCGAGCGCTCGACGCCTACCGGATCTTCGACAACATCTACATCATGACCAGGGGCGCCCAGGACACCGAGTCGATCTCGTTCCTCACCTACCGGCAGGTGATCGAGCAGATGCAGCTCGGCCTCGGGTCGGCACTCTCGGTGGTGCTGTTCCTCTCGGTGCTGCTGCTGGCGTGGCTGATCGTCAAGCTGTTCCGGGTGGACCTGGCGTCTGCGAGGGGTGAGGGCTGATGAAGGGCAAGAACAAGTTCGGCACGTGGGTCGGCTTCGCGCTGATCCTGCTGTGGTGCCTCTTCCCGGTGGCCTGGATCCTCTCGCTGTCGTTCAAGTCCGAGGCCGAGACGGCGGTCGGCAGTCCGCAGTTCCTGCCCAGTGACCCGACGTTCGACAACTACAGCGCCATCGTCGACAACCCGGACTTCACCCGGGCGCTCGTCAACTCCTTCGGCATCTCGCTGATCTCCACCCTGCTGTCGGTCATCTTCGCGACGTTCGCGGCGTACGCCATCGCCCGTCTGGAGTTCAAGGGCAAGCGCCTGGTGCTCTCCCTGGCCCTGGCGATCGCGATGTTCCCGGTCGTCGCACTGGTGGGTCCGTTGTTCGACCTGTGGACCAGGTTCGGCCTGTTCAACACCTGGCCGGGCCTGATCATCCCCTACATGTCCTTCACGTTGCCGCTGGCGATCTGGACCCTCTCGGCCTTCTTCCGGGAGATCCCGTGGGAGATGGAGCAGGCGGCGCAGGTCGACGGCGCCACGTCGTGGCAGGCGTTCCGGAAGGTGATCGTGCCGCTCGCCGCACCGGGCGTCTTCACGGCGGCGATCCTGACGTTCTTCTTCGCGTGGAACGAGTTCGTGCTCGCCCTGTCACTGACCTCGACCACTGCGGCGCGGACCGTGCCGGCGCAGATGTCGTACTTCGTCGGGCCCGATCCGTTCAACCCGCCCTATGCCCAGCTGGCGACCGCCTCGGTCATCGTCACGCTGCCGGTGATCGTCATCGTCCTGTTGTTCCAGCGCAGAATCGTCGCCGGCCTCACCTCCGGCGCAGTGAAGGGGTGAATCTCTCATGGCCGCCATCGAGATGAAGAACATCATCAAGCGGTACGGCGACGGCTTCCCGGCCGTCAACGACGTCAGCATCGACGTCGCGGACGGGGAGTTCCTCATCCTCGTCGGGCCTTCGGGCTGCGGGAAGTCGACGCTGCTGCGGATGATCGTGGGGCTGGAGGACATCACCGAGGGCGACATGGTGATCGGCGGGAAGAAGGTCAACGACCTCGCCCCGCGCGACCGCAACCTCGCCATGGTGTTCCAGAACTACGCCCTCTACCCGCACCTCACCGTCTACGAGAACATCGCGTTCCCGCTGCGGCTCGCCGGCGCGTCGGACTCCGAGGTCGACCAGAAGGTGCGCGACGCGTCGAAGACGCTCGAGCTCGACGAGCACCTCGAGCGCAAGCCGGGCAACCTGTCGGGTGGCCAGCGGCAGCGTGTCGCCATGGGTCGCGCCATCGTCCGCCAGGCCGAGGCGTTCCTCTTCGACGAGCCGCTGTCCAACCTCGACGCCAAGCTGCGTGGGCAGATGCGCACCGAGATCTCCCGCCTGCAGAAGCGGCTGGGGATCACCACGGTCTACGTCACCCACGACCAGGTCGAGGCGATGACGCTCGGCGACCGGGTCGCGGTGCTGAAGCGGGGTGTCCTGCAGCAGCTCGCCACGCCCCGCGAGCTCTACGAGAACCCGGCCAACCTCTTCGTCGCCGGCTTCATCGGGTCCCCACCGATGAACTTCCTGCCGGCCGAGGTCAAGGGCAACCAGGTGGAGCTGCCGTTCGGGACGGTCACGATCCCGGAGGACAAGGCGGCGAAGGCTCAGGGCAAGGGCCTGCTGATGGCCGGGATCCGACCCGAGCACTTCGAGGACGCCAGCGTCGTCGACCCCGACAAGGTCACCGAGGAGGCGACCTTCAACGCCCGGGTGGACGTCGTGGAGTGGCTGGGCAACGAGGCCTACGCCTACATCCCCTTCGAAGCACCTCCGGAGGTCGAGAAGCAGCTCCAGCAGCTGGAGCGTGACCTCGACGGTGAGTCGCTGCGCACCCAGCTGGTGATCGGCCTCGACGGTGCGAGCCGGATCAGCGAGGGCGACGACGCGAAGATCTGGGTCAACGCACGGAAGATGCACCTGTTCGACCCGGCCACCGGCGACAACCTCACCATCGACACGTCGCACGCCGGCCACGTGCCGGGTGGCAACACGATGGCCAAGGCGGAGGAGGTCGGGGAGCAGCAGGACAGCGTGCAGCCGGGCTCCGACCAGGCCACCACCTGAGCCACCTGGTCCGACCGACCACCACGAGGCCCCGCGAGCTGTTGCTCGCGGGGCCTCGTGCGCGAGGCGCTGGTGCCGCGCGTCAGTAGGAGCCGAGGAACTTCTTCGGCGTGCCGGGCGCCGGCTGCCGCTGCACGGTGACCGAGCCCATCATCGCCATGCCGCGCACGCGGACGCTCGGCGAGTCCGGACCCACGTGGGCCGCGACCTTGTCCTTGGCCTGGCCGAACTCCCCCATGATCGGCGTCCCGTCGACCATGACGTGCATGTCGGCCGGCACGATGATCTTGACCTCGCCCATGATCGAGCTGGCGTTGATGTGCGTGTGGTGCGCGGAGAGCTGCGCCTCGCGCAGGTCGATGACGACCGACCCCATCAACGCGAAGGCGCTGTGGTGCTCGGGCACCGACCAGACGCCCTGGCGCTTGCACTCGCCCATGATCGCGACCGACGAGTGGTGGCCCACGGCCGGCAGCCCGGACGGCGTGCGTCGCGCGGGTGCCGCCGCGGGGGGTGCGACCGGACGAGCCGGCTGCAGGTCGATGGTGATGGGCACCAGCTCGCCGTACGTCTTCGCCTGCCAGGTCAGCTCCAGCCGCTCCTCGAGCTCGTCGAGGTCGATACGGCCGTCCCCGGCAGCATCACGGAGCACGTCGGCGACGCGCTGGCGGTCGGCGTCGGAGATGCGCATCTGCGACGGGTCGTGCGGGCGGTTCTCGATCTCCCCCATGGGGCAAGCCTAGCGAGCGTCGCGATCGGTGACCCGTGACGGTCGTCAGCGGTCCGGTCCGGCACGGGAACTGCGTGGACAGGCACCGGCAACCGGCGGATGCTGAGGAACAGGTCTCGGATCTCGGGTGATCGGAGGTGGGGGCATGAGCGCGCTACCCCGCCCCGACCTGCCTCCGGGCCCGCACCGCGAGCTCGTCGTCGCCCTCCACGACCTCCACCACCGGGCGGGCTGGCCGTCCCTCCGCACGTTGGCGCGCGAGGCGGGCGTCTCGCACACCACGGTGTCCAAGGTCTTCTCCTCGGCCGCCCTCCCGGCCTGGGGGGTCCTCGAGCTCGTGATCGAGGCCATGCGCGGCGATGTGGCTGACTTCCACTGGCTGTGGCTGGCCGCCTCCACCCCGACCGACGACAGCGCTCGACCGGCCGCGCCCATCGCCGGACGCAAGGACGAGCTGGCCGCCGTACAACGCCACCTCGAGACCGGCGTCGGACTCCTCCTGGTCACCGGCGAGGCCGGCATCGGCAAGACCACCCTCGTCACCACCGCCGCACAGACCACTGACTCGTTCGTCGCGACCGGGCACTGCCTGCCACTGTCGTCGGAGGTGCCACTGCTCCCCATCGCCGACTGCCTGCGCAGCATCCACGACGTCGATCCGGGATGGTTCGACGACGCGCTCGCCGCCTGCCCGGCGTACGTTCCCGCGGCCCTGTCCTCCCTCGTGCCGGACGCGATGCCAGTGACCGAGCCCGTGCGCACCGACGATCGACAGCTGCTGTTCTCCGCGACCAGCGACCTGATCCGGAAGCTCGCCGACGACCGACGGCTCGCGATGCTCGTGGAGGACCTGCACTGGGCCGACCCTGCGACGCTCGACCTGCTCGAGCACCTGTTGGGGCGCTCGACTCCCGTTCTGGTCGTCGGGTCATGGCGCACGGGCGACGGGGCGACCCCAGCGTCCGGCGTGGAGTGGTACGACCGGGTGCGGCGCCTCGCGGACACGACGGTCGTGGGGCTGGGACCGCTCACCCGGGAGGAGACCGGCGAACAGCTGCGGTTGCTGGGAGCCGACGTACGGACCCGCCTCGATGGCATCCACCAGCGCAGTCAGGGTCAACCGCTCTTCACCGCGCAGCTCGCGGCCCACCTCGACGACGAACAGATGCCGGAGCTGCTCGCCGACCTGCTCGACC
Organism: uncultured Actinomycetota bacterium; assembly: GCA_963740115.1. Lineage (GTDB taxonomy): Bacteria > Actinomycetota > Actinomycetes > Propionibacteriales > Nocardioidaceae > Nocardioides. The sequence goes on from CAVUCQ010000003.1 coordinate 805,402, forward strand.
GACGGCTCGCGGGGCTGACCGACCAGGGCTGGGCGGTGCTGCGCACCCTCGGCGTCGCCGAACGATCCCTGCCGCCGGGCGTCCTGTCGGTGGCCGCAGGCATCTCCGCCGATGACCTGACGTCGCAGCTGAGGGAGCTGCAGTCGCGCCGGCTCCTGCGAGCGGATGGTGGAGCGGTCGACCTCCAGCACCCGTTGCTCGCCGAGGCGGTCCGGCGACGGATGGTCGCCGGCGAGGACACCGCAGCCCACACCGCCCTGGCGGAGGCCCTCGGGGCAGGTCCGGCCGCGGAGGCCGGGGAGGTCGCCGAGCACTGGAGGCGTGCTGGCGCTCCCGAGCGCGAGATCGGGTGGCGGATCGCGGCTGCCCGAGCGGCGGAGCTGCGCTTCGACCGAAGCACGGAGGCCGACCACTACCTGCGCGCCATCGACATCTGGCCGGAGGACATCGAGGTGGTCGGCGACCCCCCGGCGGCACTGGCGGATGTCTACCTCATGGCGATGGACGCGATGCGGTTCTCCTTCCGCTTCGACGAGGCCGCCGCCCTCAGCGCCGCGTCCGAGGAGCGCCTCGGAGATGTCGACGACGGGATCCGGGCCGACCTGCTGCTCCGCCGCTCGATCTATCGCGGCGAGGTGGAGGGCATCGAGGTCGGCACGGCACTGCTCGACGAGGCACTCGCGCTCTGCGAGCTTCTGCCGATCCGCGAGACGTTGGTGCGTGCCCTGGACAGGAAGCAGAACGTTCTCTTCACCCTCGGCCGGGTGGAGGAGGCCCGAACGGTCGCTGGCCAGCAGGTCGAGGCGGCCGCGGAGCTCGGCAACCCGGTGTTCCTGCGCGACGCCCTCATGCGGGTGGCCTGGCACCGTGGCGTGGCCGGCCACCCCTCGGAGGCGATGGACCTCCTGGCCGATGCCGCCGCCCGCAGCGGCGCCCACCAGGACCCGCTCGGGGACGTCCGCCTGGGCGTGTACGGCACGGACGTCCTGCTGATCTGCGGTGCCCCGGTCGACGCAGTCGCGGCCGCCGGGGCCCTGGCGTTGGCCACGGCGCACGAGCACGGCCTGGACAACCCCCAGATCATGCTGGTCCGGGTCAACATCGCGGTGGCGCTGCTCCGCAGCGGTCGCGTCGCAGATGCCGAGCGGCTCGTCGACATGCCGCCCAGCACCCCGTTGGAGGTCGACCGGTGGCCGCTGCACTCGATCGTCGCCACCATCGAGTCCCGCCGCGGACATCACGACGTGGCGCTCGAGCGGATCGATGCCATCTGGGCTGCGTTGTCCGACGGCGCGGGCCTCAACTTCGAGCTCCTGACCGACACGGGCGACATCGCCTGCTGGGCCGGCAAGCCTGCGCCAGTACTGCTTCGTCTGGTCGACGCACTCGTCGTCCTGGCCGGGAGCTCACCCGTGCGAACTGTTGCTCCGGCCCTGGTGGCCGCCGCGCGCGCGGTCGCTGACGTGGGCGACCAGCGGCAGGCGGACCCGCTCACCGAGCTCGCCGGTCTCGCCGGTCTCCTCGACGACCAGTACCGCGGAGACATCCACCTCGCCGCGCACCGCGCGACCCTCGAGGCCGAGCTGGCTCGCGCGAAGGGTCACGGCAGGACAGCGGGATGGGTGGAGGCGGCCTCCCTGTGGGATTGGCTCACCCGGCCGCACGACGCGGCGTACTGCCGCTGGCGGGCAGCGGAGTGCGCGCTGCGCGACCGGCAGGGAACGATCGCCGCACGCCTGCTCAAGCGGGCCGCGGCTGATGCCCACGAGCACGTCCCGCTCAGCCGCGCCATCGCGGCCACGGCCGGACCGGGCTGAGCACACGACAGATGGATCCCTGCCCGTGCGAGCAGGGACCCATCCAGGTGCGCGCGGCCAGGGACAGGGACCGGGCACCCCCCGACGGTGCCCGGGACCCATCCTCCTCAGCGGCCGTCGTCCCGGAAGTCCATCCGGTTGCGCGTGCCGCTCCCGGCAGGCCGGGTCTTGCGCGGCTGCGCCTCGGCGGTGCCGTACTCGTCGCCGAACTCGAACCTGTTGCCCGTGGTGCGCTTGGGCATCGTCGGCTGGTCCTGCTTGTCGATCTTGGCCCGGCTGATGTCCTGGGCGGGCGGCGCGATCTCGGCGCCGCACGCCGCGAAGGCCGGGAAGGTGATGGCCGCGATCGTGCAGAAGGCGATCCGGCGGCGGATGGTGGTGGTCGTGGTGTTCATGATGGTGTCCCTTCGAGGTGCCGGGCTTCGGTGCTCGGCGAGTAGGACCACCGTGCGACCGGCAGAGCGTCGGTTGACAGTTGTTGACGACGGCTGACAGCTCGGCGCCACCTGGTCTGGACCGACCCTTCGACAGACGGGTCAGCGCAGTCGGCCGGGCGCCGCGAAGTGCTGGTAGTCCTTCGAGGCCACCCAGTAGCCGCCCCACTGCCACCCGAGGCGGGCGAAGGCCTCGACCGGGATGTCCTGCTGCCGGATCACGCCCAGCGGCACCGGTGCCGAGCCGGCCCGGTCCAGCCGCGCGTAGCCCCGACCGTTCGGCGGATCGATCGACCTGCCCTGCACGTAGGGGTTCTGTCGCGGGTTGAGGTCGATGGCGGCGCCGAAGGCGTGGTCCGACCAGCGTCGCTGGCCGGCGACCCGACGGCAGTTGAAGCCCGAGGTGTTGTTGGCGGCCATGGACCGGTCGTCGTCTCCGTCGTAGTCGTCGACCAGGCGCATCCGCGCGATCGGCCAGCCGGCGTCGTACAGATCGCCGAAGGCCTCGGTGACCCCGCGCGCCCACCGCCGGTGGACCACCATCTCGCCGGTGCGCGCACGGCCCTCGAAGTCACGGTGGGTCATCCGGAGGTAGCGCAGGTCGCGCAGCGGCACGGGACAGCCGGGACGGTGGCTGTCCTGCATGCGACGGCGAAGGTCGGCGTCGATGCGCTCGATCGTGGAGGCGTAGGCCGGGTCCTCCGCCTGCGCCTCCCCCGGAGCGGAGCCCAGGCCGGCGCAGGCGCGCCCGTCCTCCCAGGCATCGACGGCGGCGGACCGGTCGCGGCCCGTCACCGGGCGCGGCTTGCCGCCCGGAGCGATCAGCGCAGGCGTCCAGGCCTCGTCGACGACCCCGTCGGCACCCACGGTGAGCGTGAGGACGCCCGTGTCGGGCTGGCGGTCGTGGTACCAGACGAAGTTGCCCAGGCCGTAGCTGACGTAGGTGTCGCCCGACCAGCCCGATCCGCCGAGGACATGGGCGTGGCTGCCGACCACGACATCCGCCCCGGCCTGCGCCAGGTTGCGAGCCGAGCAGGCGTTGTCGCTGGCTGGGACAGGCCTGGTGCTCGAGGCCCCAGTGGAGGTAGACCACCACGACGTCGTCGCGCGCGGCCGCGGCCTCGACCGCAGCCAGCAGCGCCGCGGGCTCCGTCTCGCGCGCCGCGGCCAGGCCGGCGTTGTCGGGACCGGCGGCCCACACGTCGCTGGTCCCCTCGCGGAAGACGGCGTCCGCGGCCAGGAAGGCGACGTCGACGTCGTCGACGCTCACCCGGTGCGGGGTGAACGCCTCGCCCACGTCGCGACCGGCACCGACCATCGCGACGTCGCTGTCGCGCCCGGCGGCCAGCGTGTCGGCGAGCCCGACGTCGCCGTAGTCACCGGCGTGGTTGTTGGCCACGCTGACCACGTCGACACCTGCATCGGCGAGCACGTCGAGGGCGCGCGGCGACGTACGGAAGTGGTAGCGGTTGCCCGGCGCCTCCAGCTCCTTGGGGTCGCGCGTGCCCCGGTCGGTGATCGGCGACTCGAGGTTGAGCATCGTCACGTCGGCGTCCCGCAGCGTGCGCGCGATGGGACCGAGGGCTCCCTGTCGGGGCAGCAGGCGTCGCAGGTTCGCCTCGAAGTGGACGTCGCCGGCGAAGGCCAAGGTGATCTCACCGGGCCCGGGCGTCGCGACCGCGTCGTCGGCTCCCACCCCCGGCTCGGCCGGCCCCACGGAGCCGTCCCCGTCGGGTGCCGAGGTGCACGCGGCGAAGGGCGAGCGCCGCCACCACGCACCGCTCCACACCCGCACGCCCATGTCGCGATTGTGCCGCGCGCACCGCCACGCCCTCAGGCCGGCGGGAATCGGGTGGACACCCCGACCGGGAGGTGGATCCTGAGCGGATGGGGGCGCTGCCGCGGCCGGACGTTGCTCCCGGACCCCACCGGGAGCTCGTCGACGCGCTCCACGCACTCCACCACCGGCCGGCTGGCCGAGCCTGCGGGCGCTCGCTGCCAGACCGGCGTCTCGCACACCACCGTCTCCAAGGTGCTGTCCTCGCCTGCCCTCCCGAGCTGGGGCACGTGGAGCTGCTGGCGGAGGCGCATGGGCGGCGACGTTCTCCACTTCCATGGGCTCTGGCTCTCCGCGTCCACGCCTCCCGCTGACCGGTGCTCGTGCATCCGCGGGCCAGCATCGCCGGGCGCACGGCTGAACTGGCGGCCGTGCAGAGCCACCTCGACACGCGGCTCCGGCACTGCTCCTCGTGACGGGTGAGGCCGGAATCGGCAAGACCACGCTCGTGGCTGCCGCCGGCCGCGGCATCGCAGCCGTTGTCGCCGTCGGTCACTGCCTGCGGCTGTCGAGCGAGGTGCCGCTGCTACCAGTCATCGACGCCCTGCGGGGCCTCCACCAGGCTGGACGAGGGGCAGTGGCTGCAGGAGGCGCTGGCCACGTGCCCCGCCTACGTGCGGACATCGTTGGGAATCCTGTTGCCCGAGCTGCGTCCGGACGAGGCTGTTCGTGCCGTCGACGACCCGTGGGGACGTGGAGCGGCTCTTCTCGTCGGTCACAGCCGTCATGCGGGGACTGGCGGCGATCCGGCCCCTGGCTCTGCACCTCGAGGACTGCCACTGGGCGGACCGGACGACCCTCGACCTGCTGACTCACCTGACCGAGGAACCCGGCGGGGATCCCGCTTCTCGTGACGTGGCGCTCCGGCGATCCGGACGTCTCGGCTGGCCACTCCGAGTGGCTCTCGAGAGGCCGGTGGGCCCCTGGTGTGAGCGTCATCGACCTCGGTCCACTGACTCTCGCCGAGACTACGCAGCAGCTCCGGCTGCTCACGGCCGCGAGCGTCGACGACGACGACGCCATCGCGATCCAGGCGCGCAGCCAGGGCCTCCCGCTGTACACGGCGCAGCTGGCGACCGCGGGTCCTGGTGACGAGCTGCCGCGTCACCTGGCGGACCTTCTCGACCGGCGGATCGGCGACCTCGACAACGCTGCGTGGCGGGTGGCGCGAGTTCTCGGCGTGGCCCAGCGGCAGGTGGGAACCACGGTCCTGCGGGCCGCCGACGGACTGGACGCCGACGAGGAGGCCGACGCGCTGCGTGCACTCGATGGTCGGGGCCTGCTTCGGCGCGGTGCCGGGTGCTGGGCTTGGCCCATCCCCTGTACATCGAGGCGATCGAGCGCCGGCTTCTCCCCGGTGAGGCGCAGGAGGTGCACGCTCGACTGGCGGAGGCCCTGACCGCCGAGACGGTCGAGCCGGGGGAGATCGCGGGGCACTGGCGGGGTGCGGGGCGTCCCGACCTGGAGGCCGCGCAGCGGGTCGCTGCCGCACGCCGGGCTGGTGCCCGGTCCGCGTCTCGCGAGGAGCTCGACGCCTGGCTGCGGGTGCTCGAGCTCTGGGATGCCGGCCATGCTGCGGACGAGATGGAAGAGTGGGATGTCGTGACGCGGGCGATCGATGCTGCCCTCGAGGCCGGCGATCTCGACGCCGGTCGGATGCTGGTCCGCAGGGCGGAGGGCCTCGATCTTCTCGACCACCAACGCGCGCAGGTGCTGGAGCGCATCGGTGTGTTCCTGTGCGAGGACGGGATGCACGACCGTGGTGTCGGTTGTCTCGATGAGGCGCTCGCGTTGCTGGAGGGCCCGGCGCCGTCCCCGGCGTTGTTGCACCTGCTGAGCAACCGCAGCAGCCACTTCCTCCGGCCGGCCAGTTCGCCGAGGCCGAGGCGGAGCTGAGCCGGGCCCTCGAGACGCTCGAGGTGCAGGAGGATCCGCGGCTACGTCGAGGCTTCCTCGCCGAATCGGCATGGCTGACGATGCGCACCGGTGATTACGACCGCGCGCTGGAGATGTCGCGTCGTGCCCACGCGATCGATCTGCCGGAGCCCGACCCGCTGGCCGACGCCGCGCTCGCCATCAACACCACGGACATCATGCTCCACGCCGGTGCATCGGGCGCCGAGGTCGAGCAGGCCGCCGACACGCGTTGAGCCAGCGCTGGGCGCGGAACGTGGACGACACCAATGTGGGCGTGATCCTTCGTAGCAACGTCTGCTGGGCTCGCCTGCAGGAGGGCGACGTGGCGGCAGCTCGCGAGGTCATCGAGCCGGTGAGCTCGACTCAGCCGTCGCTCGTCAGCGCCATTGCCCACGTCATGCTGGCCGCAGTCGAGATGCGCGAGGGCCGCGCCACGCGCCATCGACCGGTGCCGCGCCGCCGACGCGCAGTTCCGCAACCGCAACATGCAGTGGGTAGAAGGGGTCCCGTGGCAGGCGGAGGTCGAGCTCTGGGCCGGGAGCGTCGACGCAGCGCTGGACCTCCTCCGCGAGGCGCTCGACGTCGCCCTGCCGATCCTGATGTCCCTCAAGGCGGCTCCCCTGGTGTCCAAGTACGCGCGGGCGCACGCCGACCGCGCCGATGCGGTGGACGCAACGGCGGCGGAGCGTCGTCGCGTCATGGAAGACCTCCACGAGGTGGTGGCAGGTGCGGTCGCCGACCCCTTCGGAGCCCAGGCGTTCGACGCCGCGGTTCCTGGCCTGGCACGCGCGTGGCACGCCGAGCTCGCGCGCATCGCTGGCAGGCTCGAGGAAGCGGGAGACGGCGAGCGCCGCCTGCCGACCGGCTCGCGACGCGCCGATGGTGCTCGCCGAGGGCCCGTAGCCGACCAGCTGGACCCGGGGGTCACGCACCGCGGTGGTCGCTCCCTGCACGTTGCCCGGAACGGGCTCCAGCGCGATGCCACCCTCCGGCGTCCGGAGGCCCAGCGGTGACAGGTGGTCGACGGCGGGCCGGAAACCGGTCGCCCAGAGGATCGCGTCGACGCGTTCGGACCGGCCATCGGCCCAGCGCACCGCGTCGGCCTCGATCCGGTCGAACATCGGCAGCCGCTCGTAGGCGCCGAGCCGGGCGGCCTCCTGCTCCTGGGGTCGCAGCGCCAGTCCCGTCACGCTCACCACGCTCGCCGGCGGCAGCCCGCGGCGTACGCGATCCTCGACCGCGGTCACCGCGGCGAGTCCCGCCGAGGCGTCGAAGTCGTCGCGCCACACGGGCGGTCGCCGCGTCACCCAGAGCGTCTCGGTGACCGGGGCCAGCTCGCCGAGGAACTGCACGGCGGACGCGCCGCCGCCGACCACCAGGACTCGCTTGCCGCGGAAGTGCTGCGGCCCCGGGTAGTGCGCGGTGTGCACCTGCTCCCCCGTGAAGGACGCGATCCCGGGGTAGAACGGCACGAAGGGGCGGGTCCACGTCCCCGTGGCGTTGACCAGCGTCCGCGTGCGCCACTCGCCCTCGCCGGCGCGCACGACGAGCAGTCGCCGTCGCTCTCGACGCGGTCGACCCGCACCGGTCGCACCACCGGAAGGCCCTGCGCGCGCTCGTAGTCGCCGAAGTAGTCGGGCACCACGGCGTTGGCGGCACGAGCGGATCGCGTGGGAGCGGTCGAGCCCGGCAGGTCGGCGACGCCGTGGACGTCGTCCATGCCCAGCGAGGCCCACCGGTGCTGCCAGGCGCCGCCCGGATGGGGGTTGGCGTCGAGCACCACGTGCTCGATCCTCGCTGGCGCAGGAAGTACGACGCGGCGAGCCCGGCCTGGCCGGCGCCGATCACCACCGAGTCGTGCACGGCATCGCGGAGGTCCATGCGGTGCAACACCGCGCGGACAGCCTCTATGCCCGTGCCCGCGGGCATGGCAGCCTCGGAGCATGGACATCGCCACCCGCGCCACGACCCTGCTCGACCTGCACCACACCGGCTCCACGCTGGTCCTGCCCAACGTCTGGGACGCCTGGTCCGCCCGCGTCGTCGCCGACGCCGGCTTCGCCGCGTTGAGCATCGGCAGCCACCCGCTGGCCGACTCCCGCGGCCAGGGGGACAACGAGGACATGTCGCTCGACGACGCCCTGGACGGCGTACGCCGCATCTGCTCCGCCGTCCCCGACGTCCCGGTCACCGCCGACATGGAGTCGGGCTACGGCGCCGCCCCGGCCGAGCTGGTGGAGCGATTGCTCGAGGCCGGCGCGGTCGGGCTCAACATCGAGGACACCGTCCACTCCGACGGCGGCCGGATGCGCTCGGTCGCCGAGCACGCCGACTACATCGGCGGTCTGCGCCAGGCCGCCGACGCGGCCGGTGTCGACCTCGTCATCAACGCCCGCACCGATGCGTTCATCAAGAAGGACCAGTTCGAGGACCCGGTCGCCGAGGCGATCACCCGGCTCCGGGCGTGCGAGGAGGCAGGCGCGCGCTGCGTCTACCCCGTCGGCGCACCGGACGCCGCGATCGCTCCAGGCGATCCTCGACGCGCTCTCCGGCCCGGTGAACACCATCGCCAACCCGCGCAAGGGCTCGGCCGCCGGTTCGCTGGAGGACCTCCAGGCGATGGGCGTCCACCGGGTCACCTTCGGGCCATTGCTGCAGAAGGAGCTCGCGCCCGACCTCGCGGCGCTGGTCACGCCCTGGCTCCCGGCGTAGGTCCGCCGGCGGGCGCACCTCGGCTCCCCCTTCCCATTCCGGGCACGGTGGAGGAATCTGTAGGGAGGTAGGGCGCGTCCGTCCCCCGCGCCCCGGTGCAGGAGGTGCGCCGTGACGTCCACTGCGAGCAGGTTCGAGGCGAGGACTGCGCCCTGCGGCCGGGTGCAGGACGGCGAGGAGCTCGTCACCGAGGACCTGCAGGGTCTGGCGACGCGGGACATCCGGTTCGCGTGCGGGTGCCAGACCCATCGCGAGGAGTTCCACGACGGGAGCGTCCACAGCCTGGTGATCAACCACCGCGGGCGGGTCCTGGAGGACGTGGAGCTGCGCGGTGAGTGACGACCTGGTGGTCGCCACGCACGACGTGCTGATGGTGGGTGGAGGCGCCGCCGGCCTGCGCGCCGCCATCGCGATCGCCGAGGCCGAGCCGGACCTGGACGTGGCCGTGGTCTCCAAGGTCTACCCGATGCGCAGCCACACCGTCTCCGCCGAGGGCGGCGCGGCGGGCGTGATCGCCGGGGACGACAGCATCGACGAGCACATCCACGACACGATCTCGGGCAGCGACTGGCTCGGCGACCAGGATGCGATCGAGGCGTTCGTCCACGAGGCTCCACGCGAGCTGCTCCAGCTCGAGCACTGGGGCTGTCCCTGGAGCCGTCAGCCCGACGGCCACGTCGCCGTGCGCGCCTTCGGTGGCATGAAGAAGATGCGCACCTGGTTCGCCGCCGACAAGACCGGCTTCCACATGCTGCACGCGCTGTTCCAGACCTCGCTGAAGTACCGCGCCGTCACGCGCTACGACGAGTGGTTCGTGACCCGGCTTGCTGGTCGACGACGGCCGGGTCCACGGAGCTGGTGGCCGTGGAGCTGCACACCGGACGCATCCGGGCGATCACCGCCTAGGCGGTGGTGCTGGCCACCGGCGGCTGCGGCAAGGTCTTCCCGTTCACCACCAACGCCAACATCAACACCGGCGACGGCATGGCGCTCGCCTACCGGGCCGGCGCGCCGCTCAAGGACATGGAGTTCGTCCAGTACCACCCCACCGGCCTGCCCTTCACCGGCATCCTGATCACCGAGGCGACCCGCGCCGAGGGCGCCTGGCTGCTGAACAAGGACGGCTACCGCTACCTGCAGGACTACGACCTCGGGACGCCCACCCCCGAACCCCAGATGCGCAGCATGGAGCTCGGCCCCCGCGACCGGCTGTCCCAGGCGTTCGTCCACGAGGAGGAGAAGGGGCGCACGATCGACACGCCGTACGGCGCGGTCGTCCACCTCGACCTCCGTCACCTCGGCGCGAAGCTCATCGACACCAAGCTGCCGTTCGTCCGGGAGCTGTGCCTGAAGTACGAGCGCATCGACCCGGTGACCGACCTGATCCCGGTCCGCCCCGTCGTCCACTACATGATGGGTGGCGTCCACACCGACATCGACGGGGCGACCCCGCTCGAGGGCCTCTACGCCGCTGGCGAGACGGCGTGCGTCAGCATCAACGGCGCCAACCGGCTCGGCTCGAACTCGCTCCCGGAGTGCCTGGTCTTCGGCGCCCGCGCAGGGCGGGCGGCCGCCGGGTTCGCCGCGTCCGTGCCGCGCCGCTGACGGCCTGGTCGCCCGGGCGATCCGCGGCCAGGCAGCCGACGAGGTGCGGCGCATCGAACGCGACGTCATGGGCGAGTCCCCGAGGGACGACGCGATCGCGGCGATCCGCGCGGAGATGCAGGAGACGATGGAGGAGTCGGCGGGCATCTACCGCACCGGACCGGGGCTGTCGAAGGGGGTCGACGAGCTCCGCGGGCTCCAGGAGCGGGTGACCCGCGTCGGGGTCCGCGACACCAGCAAGGTCTTCAACACCGAGCTGCTGGCCTCCTTGGAGGCGGCGAACATGCTCGACGTCGCCGAGTGCATCCTGGCCTCCGGGGTGAGGCGCGAGGAGTCGCGGGGGGCGCACCAGCGGACGGACTTCCCCGACCGCGACGACGAACGGTTCCTGGTCCACCACCTCGTCCACCGCGACGACGACGGGTTCCGGCGGTGTCGCAGCAACCGGTAACGATCACGCGCTGGCCACCCGGCGAGCGGGTCTATGGGAGGTGACGCATGGCGCAGAGCATCCGGCTTCGCGTGGCGAGGTACCGGCCCGACAAGGACACCGAACCGGGGTGGCAGGAGTACGACGTGCCACTGCGCGAGGAGTGGACGGTGCTCGACGGCCTCAACCACGTCAAGAACGAGGTCGACACCACGCTCTCCTTCCGCTGGTCGTGCCGCATGGGAATCTGCGGCAGCTGCGGCATGAACGTCGACGGGCGAGCCCGAAGCTCACCTGTGCGACCTTCCTGTCCGACTACGCGCCGGGCCCGGTGGACGTCGAGCCGCTGTCGAACTTCCCGGTCGTGCGCGACCTCGTGGTCGACCTCGACCGACTTCATGGAGAAGCTGCCGAGGGTGAAGCCCTGGATCATCCGCGACGAGGAGCAGTCGGTGGACGAGGGCGAGTACCTCCAGACGCCCGGAGGAGCTCGACGCCTACAAGCAGTTCAGCATGTGCATCAACTGCATGCTCTGCTATGCGGCGTGCCCGGTCTACGGCCTCGATCCGGAGTTCATCGGTCCGGCCGCGATCGCGCTGGCCGAGCGCTACGACCTCGACTCTCGCGACCACGGCGCGCGCGAACGCCTCGACGTGCTCATCGAGCACGAGGGCGTCTACGGCTGCACGTTCGTCGGTGAGTGCACCCGCGTGTGCCCCAAGCACGTCGACCCGGCCGCAGCGATCCAGCGCTACAAGCTGAAGGCCGCCCAGGAGTCGGTGAAGATGTTCCTCCTCCCCCGGGCGTTGCGCCGATGAGCAGCGAGGACGTTCGCTACCGCCCCACCGTCCCGGTGCTCTGGTGGACGCGCAAGCTGAGCTACTTCGTGTTCGTGATGCGCGAGCTGAGCAGCCTGTTCATCGCCTGGCTGGTGCTCTACCTGCTGCTGTTCGTCCGGGCCGTGGGCCGCGGCGAGGACGGCTTACGCCGACTTCCTGGACTGGGCGACGTCGCCGTGGCTGGTGGCGCTCAACGTGGTCGCCTTCGCCTTCCTCGTCCTGCACACGATCACCTGGTTCTCGCTCACACCGCAGGCGATGGTGCTCGCCGTCGGCGGACGCCGGGTGCCGCCGGCCGCGATCATCGGCGCGCAGTACGTCGGACTGGGCATCGTGTCGGCCTTCGTCTACTGGCTGGTGACGCGATGAAGTTCCGGGTGGAGCCGTTCCTGTGGCTGGCGTTCAGCGGCGGCGGGGTGATGGCCGCGATGATCCTGCCCGTCCTGGCGATCCTGTTCGCGCTGGCGTTCCCGCTCGGGTGGCTCGACCCGCCGGACCACGAGCACCTCGCCGCCGTCGTCGGGCACCCGATCACGTTCCTCGTGCTGTTCGGGGCGTTCGTCATGATGCTGATCCACGCCGCTCACCGGTTCCGCTTCACGCTGTACGACGGGCTGCAGGTCAAGCACCGGTTCCTCGTCGGCGCCGCCTGCTACGGCGGTGCGCGTCCTCGGCGCCTTCCTGGCGTTGGACATGCTGGGGAGCGCGACCTAGTCCGACCTGGCTCGGCCGACCCCCGACCCCGACCGGCCGACGGGCTGGCTCCGGGGACGCCCGCCACGCGGCGTACGCTCAGGACTCGTGACGACCGCTGCCACCGGCCCCGAGTTCCACTACTCCGACCTCCTCCCCACCGCCGGGTCCAACGGCGCCGCGGAGACCCCCTACCGGCTGCTCACCACCGAGGGCGTGTCGACCGTCGAGGTGGAGGGACGGACCTTCCTCAAGGTCGAGCCCGAGGCGATCCGGCGGCTCACCGAGGAGGCGATGCACGACATCAGCCACTACCTGCGGCCGGGCCACCTCGCCCAGCTGCGTCGGATCATCGACGACCCCGAGGCCTCGGGCAACGACCGCTTCGTCGCCCTCGACCTGCTCAAGAACGTCAACATCTCCGCCGGCGGCGTGCTGCCGATGTGCCAGGACACCGGCACCGCGATCGTGATGGGCAAGAAGTCGGAGGGGGTGCTGACCGGCGCCGACGACGGCGAGGCGATCAGTCGGGGCGTCTACGACGCCTACACCCGGCTCAACCTCCGCTACTCCCAGCTCGCCCCGCTGACGACGTTCGATGAGAAGAACACCGGCACCAACCTGCCGGCCCAGATCGAGCTCTACTCCACGCCGGCCAAGGACGTTCCGGAGTACAAGTTCCTCTTCATGGCCAAGGGCGGCGGCTCGGCCAACAAGTCGTTCCTCTTCCAGGAGACCAAGGCCGTCCTCAACCCGACGCGGCTGATGGAGTTCCTCGACGAGAAGATCCGCTCACTCGGCACGGCCGCGTGCCCGCCCTACCACCTCGCCGTCGTCATCGGCGGCACCAGCGCGGAGTTCGCGCTCAAGACCGCCAAGTACGCCTCCGCGCACTACCTCGACGACCTCCCCACCGAGGGCTCGATGAGCGCGCACGGCATCCGCGACACCGAGCTGGAGGAGAAGGTCTTCCAGCTCACCCAGTCCTTCGGGATCGGCGCGCAGTTCGGCGGCAAGTACTTCTGCCACGACGTCCGGGTCGTCCGCCTGCCGCGCCACGGCGCCTCGTGCCCGGTCGCGATCGCGGTCTCCTGCTCGGCCGACCGCCAGGCGCTGGGCAAGATCACGCCGGAGGGCGTCTTCCTCGAGCAGCTCGAGACCGACCCCGCCCACTACCTGCCCGCCGCCGGACTGGCCGACGACATCGCGGGCGGGGAGGTCGTACAGGTCGACCTCAACCAGCCGATGGCCGACATCCTCGCCGAGCTGTCGAAGCACCCGGTGAAGACGCGGCTCTCGCTCACCGGTCCGCTCGTCGTGGCGCGCGACATCGCGCACGCCAAGATCAAGGAGCGCCTCGACGCCGGCGAGGAGATGCCGGCCTACCTCAAGGACCACCCGGTCTACTACGCCGGTCCGGCCAAGACGCCCGCAGGCATGGCCTCGGGGTCGTTCGGGCCCACCACCGCCGGTCGGATGGACTCCTACGTCGAGCAGTTCCAGGCCGCCGGCGGCTCGATGGTGATGCTGGCCAAGGGCAACCGCTCCAAGCAGGTCACCGAGGCCTGCGCCACCCACGGCGGCTTCTACCTCGGCTCGATCGGCGGCCCCGCCGCGCGGCTCGCGCAGGACTGCATCACGTCCGTCGAGGTCGTGGAGTACGAGGAGCTCGGGATGGAGGCCGTCTGGAAGATCCAGGTCGAGGACTTCCCTGCCTTCATCGTGGTCGACGACAAGGGCAACGACTTCTTCACCGACCCCTCCGGCGCCGTCACCGTGCCGCTGAGCTCGCTGACCGGTGCGGGCATCCGGGTGCGCTCGGCGGAGTAGCGGACGGGACGTCGTCACGAAGCGGTCGTCTGGCCGGCCGGATCGTCACACGTCCGGGCCAGCAAGCAGCCCCGGCGCGGAGCGCCTGCTCGATCTGGCGGAAGAAGTCGTCCGCGCGCGACGCGCAGGCCGAGCAGTGGCAGTCGCAGCACGACGTCGGAGTCGAGCGTGACCTGGTTGTGGCGCAGTGCGTCCCCCACCACGTTCGTCGCCCACAGTGTTGGATGCCGTCGATCTCGACGACCAGGCCGACTCCTCCCAGCAGACATCGAGGTAGTAGCGACCGTCGCGGCCCCTGCGCATCACCTGTCGCGTCGGCTGGCGGCAACCCGCGCCGACGAAGCACTCGGCGGCGAACTCGGCCTCGCCGAGCGACCGCACCCCGTCGAGCAGGTCGACGACCGTCGCCTGCAGGAAGGTGCGTCGGGCGTCACGGCGTACGCCGAGCAGCGCGCGACCGATCCGCTCGGCCGTGGTGAGCCGCTGCTGGACCGGCATGGTCATCAGCAGCGCGGCCTGCTTGTCGGACCTCGCCCACAAGGCGGCATGGACAGCGGCGACATCGGGGCGCACGCGGGGCACACCTCCGGCCACGACGAGGCGTGGATCGTGCCGTCGGGTACGACGGATCAGTACGCCCTCGGCCCGGCGAGCCCGTGCCGACGGTGGCACGCTCACTCGAACGGTGTCCCAGCAGAAGCCGGTCATCCCCTCGGCGATCAGGGCGGAGACACCGTCGAGGTAGGCCTGCGGCCCTCCCTCGAGGACCGCCGCCCACAGCGCGGCTGGCTGGGAGAGGGGACGCCGTGTACGTCGCGACGACCTGGCTGTGGACGCGTCGCCACCGGTGGGCCGTGACCTGCGCACGGACCTGGGAGCGGGTGATCCCCAGGTCGCGCAGCTGAGCAAGGCTGACGACGCCGCCTTGACCCTCCGCGGTCGCCTGGGCCTGCTCGATGCGTCGAAGCCCGCATGGCCTGCGGGGTCGAGTCGCTCGACGGAATCGTCCACCCCTCCACGGCGGGTCGGCCGCACGGCCGCGCACCGCCCTGACACGACGATCTGTGGATGAAGCGCCGCCACCCGCGTCGTCGTATTCCGGGACGTGTGGCGAAGCGGATCGTCCAGACGACCGGATCGTCAACGTCGTGCGCCGCCTACCGCCCGGCGGCGAGCTGCTCGGCGAGTGCGGCGGCAGCGGCACCGGCCCGGTGACCCAGGTGCTCGGGGCCCTCGACCTCGTCCTGGTGGGCTCCGCCCAGCAGCACCGCGGTCAGGGGCATCAGGGCCTCCGCGGCCTCCCGGACGGCGGGGAGGTCCTCGATCGTCGGTACGGCGAGCACGACGGCGGACGGTGCGAGCAGCCGCACCGTGCCCACCCACGCCTCCACCGGCAGGTCACCACCGAGGTAGGTCACGGCGACCCCGCGTGAGCGCAGCACGACGGCGAAGGACAACACGCCGAGCTCGTGCCGCGCACCCCGCGCCAGCCCCACGACGACGCGCGGACCGGCGGCCGGTGCGGGCGGGAGGGACTGGAAGGCCTGCGCCAGCCGACGATGCACGGCGGCCGCCACGAAGTGCTCGCCGGCCACCGTCACCTCGCCCCGTTGCCACGCCTTGCCCAGCCTGACCAGTGACGGCAGCAGCCAGTCGTCGACCACCGCCAGCACGTCGTCCTGCGCGAAGACCTCCGACAGCAGCATCTCCAGCCGGGGCACGTCGAAGTCCTCGGCACATCCGGCGAGGTCGTCGACGCGCGCGTCGGTCGAGGGTTCCTCGGGACGCGGGACCTCGGACTCCGCGGCCGCCGTGTCGTCCACGACGTGCCGCGCCGCCTCCTGGGCCGACCAGCCGGCCTCGACCAGGCTGCGCATCACGCTGAGCCGGCGTACGGCATCGTCGTCGTAGAGGCGGTAGTTGCCCGGCGACCGCTGGGGGATGACCACGCCGTAGCGCTGCTCCCACTTGCGCAGCGTCCCGCTGGGCACGCCGGTGAGCTCTGCGGCCCGCCCGACGGTGTACACCTGTCCAAGGTAGGACGCGAATGCCGCCAGGGCACGGGTTCGGTGGACACGATTTGAGGTCGGGGTCGGACAGAGCGCTGGACAGCCCGGTCCGTGCCGGCCGGGTCAGGAGCCCAGCTCGTCCCGCAGGACCGTCAACACCTCGGGCCAGTGGGCCACCAGCGTGGCCAGGTGACTGGTCGCGGGTCGCACCACGACCTCGACGTCGGCGAACCCCGCCACCAGCCCGGCCGCCGCACCGACCCCCGACCGGTCGTCGTCCTCGCCGAACCACGCGCGCACCGGGCACCGGACGTCCGGGGGCAGGTGCTCCCACGGACGCGACAGGAGCGCCGCGTCACGCAGGTAGCCACGCGGGTCGCGCAGCGCCTCGCGCACCGATGCCGCCACCGCGCGAGGACCGGCCGCCGCCACCAGCGGCGCGTCGGGGGCCGGCAGCATCGTGAGCCACCGGGCGGTCAGCGCCTCGTCGTCCGGGTCGTCGGGATCGACCGAGGCACGCCAGGCGAGGAACTCGGGCTCGAGCTCGCTCACCAACGCGTCCACCGTCTCCGACACGCGTCCCGGGCGGCTGCGTGGCCACGAGCCCCACGACACCCACCCGGTCCGGGAACCGGGCCGCGCAGGCGATCGCGTAGCCGCCGCCCACCGACATCCCGAGCACCGCGAACCGCTCGTGGCCCGAGCTCGAGCGCGACACCGGCGAGGTCGTCGGCCACCGAGGCGTGGCTCGATGCGTGGTGCGTCGAGGCGCCGTAGCCGGGTCGGTTGACGCACAGCAGTCGTACGCCGACGGCGCGGGCCGCCTCGTCGCCACCCATCGCGACGTGACGGGTGTCCGGACAGCCGTGCAGCACCGCCACCAGCGGGCCGTCAGGGTCCCCGCCCACCCAGCCGTGGAGCACCCTGCCGTCCGACGCCCGCCACCGCATGCGCCGAACCTAGCGGGCAGGATGGTGCCGTGGACACGGAGACCAGCGTGGACGAGATCGCCCGGGCCGAGACCGAGCGGGGCGACGTCGTGCTGCGACGTCGTACGTCCGGGACGGCGGCCGACGTCGTGGAGCTGCGGGTCAACGGCGTGTTCGTCATGGACACCGCCGAGACCACCAGCGAGATCGAGCTGGCGGCGCGGGCCCTCGAGCTCGTCGAGGAGCCGGCCGCGGTGCTGATCGGCGGCCTGGGCCTCGGCTTCACGCTGCAGCGGGTGCTCGCCGACGCGCGCGTCGAGCGGGCGGTGGTCGTCGAGATCGAGGAGCCGCTCATCGAGTGGATGCGCGACGGGACGGTGCCGCACGGTCCGGCGATCCTCGCCGATGCCCGGGCGACGGTGGTCAACGCCGACATCGCGATGGCGATCGCGGAGGCGCGCTCGACGTACGACCTCGTGCTGCTCGACGTCGACAACGGCCCCGGCTACCTGGTGCACGACGCCAACGAGGCGGTCTACGAGCAGGCGTTCCTCCGTCGGTGCCGCGAGCTGCTCAGCCCCGGCGGTGTGCTGGTCGTCTGGTCGGCGAACGCCGCACCCGAGCTGCTGGACGCGATGCGCGAGGTCTTCGGGGACGCCGAGGAGCAGGCCCACGACGTGCTGCTCCAGGAGCGCCCCGAGCAGTACTACCTCTACCTCGCGCGCAAGGCCTGACGGCCCTCAACGCAGGAACGCCTCGAGCACCGGGCCCGCGGTCTGCGACCCCGAGACCCCGGTCTCCACGAACACCGCCACCGCGAGGTCGCCGCGGGTGGCGATCATCCACGCATGGGTCGGCAGGTCGCCGGCGGCGTCCGGTGCGCCGTGCTCGGCGGTGCCGGTCTTCGCACCGACCTCGCCGGGCACGTCGAGCAGGAAACGCCCCGACCCGGTGGTGACCACGGCGCGCATCAGGCCGCGCAGGGCGCCCGCCTCGCCGGTGGTCAGCGGCACCTCGGGCGGCGTCTGCTCCACCCGGTGGTCGGGCAGCAGGACCGGCAGCACCGCGCGTCCGGCCGAGACCGACGCGGCGACGGTCGCCATGGCGAACGGGCTCGCGAGGACGGTGCCCTGCCCGATCATGTCGGCCGCCGCGCCGGTGTCGGTCCCGGGCGGCGGGACCTGGCCGAAGTAGACGGGGAACCCGAGGTCGTGGTCCGTGCCGAGCCCGAGCGCCTGGGCGGCGGCGGCGAGGTCGCCCTCGGCGAGCCGGTCGGTGTTGCCGATGAGCGCGGTGTTGCACGACTGGGCGATGGCCTGGGTGAAGGTGATGTCGCCGAGGGAGGACGAGGGATAGTCGTCGTAGTTCTTGAACGACCGGCCGTCCACGACGGTGGTCGCCGGGCAGGAGACCACCTCGTCGACCGCGAGCCCGCTGCGCAGCAGGGCCAGCGCGGTGACCACCTTGAACGTCGAGCCCGGGGCGTACTGGCCGGTCGACGCGAGGTCCGCGCCGGCGGCACCGGCGCCGTTGGCGCTCGCGAGCACCGCTCCGTCCGAGGGGCGGATGGCGACCAGCGCTGCGGCGGGTGCGTCGGCGCCCAGGCCGGACAAGGCCTGCTCGGCGCGCTGCTGGAGGCCGGGGTCGATCGTGGTGGCCAGGTCGGCGCCGTCGGTCGGTGCGACCTCGAAGAGCGTGCGGAGCTGGTCCTCCCCGTCGCGGGCGACCACTGCCGTACCAGCGCGTCCGGCGAGCTGCTCGTCGTAGCGGGCCTGGAGGCCGGAGAGCCCGACCTCGTCGCCGGCGACGATGCGACCGCCCGACTCCTCGACCAGCTCGGCCGTGGCCGGCCCGACGCGACCGAGCAGCGCGGCGGCGAACTCCTTAGTGGGTGCGAGCGGCAGGGTGTCCGGGAGCGCGACGGCCCCGGGGATGCGCGTGTAGGCCACGGGGACGTCCAGGGCGTCGTCCTCGCGCAGCACCACCGCCTCGACGAAGGCCTCCGGCCCCATCGCCTCCGCGCGCTCGACGTACGTCGCGACGTCCATGTCGAGGAGGCCGGCGATGCGACGTGCGCTGCGCGCGACCTGGGGCCCCTCGACCTTTGTCTTGTCCAGTCCGTAGCGCAGCACCGGACGCTCGGTGACGAGTGCCACGCCGCCGGCACCGGTGATGTCGCCGCGCGCGGGGGTGAGGGTGCGCAGGCCCAGGGTGTCGCCCTCGGCGAGGTCCGGCGCCAGTGCCTCGGGGGTCCAGTCGACCTGCCACCCGGACTCCGCCGGCCTGAGCGCCACCGTCGAGTCGTACGTCCACGCGGCGTCGCCGGACAGGTCCCACCGCCAGGCGAGCGTCGCCGTCGCCGGCCCCTCCTCGACCTCCTCCACCGACGAGACCTCGACCGAGACCGGCACCTCGTCGAGCGGCGCGACCAGGTCGGCGAACGCGGCCCGGTCCGCCTCGTCGGTGAGCGGCACGTCGCCGAGCGAGTGGCTGGACAGGGCCGCCGCGAGGTCGTCGGCGAGCACGGAGGCCGGGTCCGGGTCGTCGGCTCCACCGGGCGCGGAGCAGGCCGACCCGACCCCCATGAGCAGGACGGACGTGCCGAGGACGGTCCCGAGACGCAGTGGTCGCATGCGCGCCATGCTCTCCAGCGGCCGCCCGACCGGACCAAGGGGCCACGCCGCGGCGCCGCGGACGGGTCGACGTCAGGCGAGCTCGGCGCGGTAGTGGTCCTTGAGCGCCGGGTAGTAGTCGTCGAAGTCGATCCTGCCCAGGTCCTCACCGGCGTGCGCGGCCACGAGGCGGTCGAGGTAGTAGTCCCAGCCCGGGCCGACGCTCTCGGCCAGCGCCGGGTCGGTGACCCCTTGGGCGAAGGTCAGCGTGGTCGTGCCGTCGGCCTCGGCCAGGTCGACCTCCCAGGCCCACAGGAGGTCCTTCTCGACGGGCTGCGCCGAGCGCATGACCAGTCGTCGCGGCGGGACGCACTCGTCGATCCAGATCGTCTCGTCGGGGACGTCGTCGCCCTCAGCGGTCATGCGGAAGGTGATGGAGCCGCTCGCGGGATCACCTGTCCAGACCCCGATCCAGCGGCCGAGGCGCTCCGACTCGGTCACCGCCGCCCAGACGTCCTCGATGGGCGCGCGGAAGGTGCGCTCGAAGACGAGGAATGGCTCGCCGTTCCTCGTCTCCCGGCGCCCGGTGGCTTGGGGGGTGGTCGTGGTCATGCCGTCTCCTCGGTGGTGGTGGGGTGGGTGGATCGGTCGGCGGAGCGCTCGCGGGTCGTACGCCGGACCTCGAGGTCGAGGCCGTCGAGCGCGGACGCCGCGAACCGCGTGGGCTGGTCGAGCCCGGCCAGCCAGCCGGTGACGGCGTCGAGGCCGGACCGCTCGAGCCGGTAGTGACGTTCGCGACCCCGGTCCTCGGCGACCACGAGCCCGGCCTCGGCGAGCAGCCGCAGGTGCCGGCTGATGGCCGGCCGGCTGATCGCGTGGTCGGCGGCGAGGTCCACGACGCGACCGGACCCTCGTGAGAGCCGGACCACCAGGTCGCGGCGTACGGGGTCGGCCAGGGCGGCGAACGCATCCATGCCCTATTGGTAACTCAATCGTTACCAATAAGTCAAGGTAACGTCGGACGCGTGAACGAGACACGCACCGAGCACGACTCGATGGGCGAGGTCGAGGTGCCTCGCGACGCCCTCTGGCGGGCGCAGACCCAGCGCGCGATCGAGAACTTCCCGATCAGCGGCCTGACGCTGCAGCCCCGCCACATCCAGGCGCTGGCCCACGTCAAGGCGGCCGCCGCGACCGCCAACGCGGGCCTGGGCGTCATCACCCACCAGCAGGCGGAGGCCGTCGTGCGCGCCGCCGACGCGATCGTCGGTGGCCAGCACGACGGCGAGTTCCCGCTCGACGTCTTCCAGACCGGGTCGGGCACCAGCTCCAACATGAACGCCAACGAGGTGATCGCCACCCTGGCCGGCCGAGCCGGGGTGGACGTTCATCCCAACGACCACGTCAACGCCTCGCAGAGCAGCAACGACACCTTCCCGACCAGCATCCACGTCGCGGCCACGCTGGCCGTGGTCGACGACCTCGTCCCGGCGCTCGACCGGCTGGCCACGGCGTTCGAGGCCAAGGCCGAGGAGTTCGCCGACGCGGTCAAGGCCGGCCGGACCCACCTCATGGACGCGACCCCCGTCACCCTGGGGCAGGAGATGGGCGCCTACGCCGCCACCCTGCGCCACGGCATCGAACGCGTGGAGTCGGTGCTGCCGCGGGTGCGCGAGCTGCCCCTCGGCGGGACCGCCGTCGGCACCGGCATCAACACCCCGGCCGCCTTCGCCGAGCGCGCCATCGCTGCCCTGTCCGACCGGACCGGGCAGGACTTCACCGAGGCCCGCAACCACTTCGAGGCGCAGGGCACGCGCGACTCCCTCGTCGAGCTGTCGGGGGTGCTGCGCACCATCGCGGTGGGCCTGACCAAGATCTGCAACGACCTGCGCTGGATGTCGTCCGGCCCGACGACCGGCCTCGCCGAGATCCACCTGCCCGACCTCCAGCCGGGCTCGAGCATCATGCCCGGCAAGGTCAACCCGGTGCTGCCCGAGGCCACCCTCATGGTGTGTGCACGCGTGGTGGGCAACGACGCCACCATCGCGTGGGCGGGGGCGTCCGGCAGCTTCGAGCTCAACGTGATGATGCCCGTGATGGCGCACGCCCTCCTCGAGTCGATCCATGTGCTCTCCACCTCGAGCGTGCTCCTCGCCGACAGGTGCGTCGCCGGCATCACGGCCGACGTCGAGCGGATGCGCCGTTACGCCGAGTCGTCCCCCTCGGTGGTGACCCCGCTCAACGCCCACATCGGCTACGAGGAGGCCGCCAAGGTCGCCAAGCGCGCGCTGGCCGAGGGCGCGACGATCCGCGAGACCGTGATCGCGATGGGCTACGTCGAGCGCGGCGACCTCACCGAGGAGCAGCTCGACGCCGCGCTGGACGTGGAGTCGATGACGGGACGCTGATCAGGACGCACAACGTCCGGTGGTCGTCGTACGGTCGGTGCATGACCGAGACGACCAGCACCGACGCGGCGTACGAAGTCCAAGCCCTGACACCCGAGACCTGGCCCGCGTTCGACGCCCTCGTCCAGCGGCACAACGGGATCTTCGGCGGGTGCTGGTGCATCTGGTTCCATCCGGACTCCGACGAGCGCGGCCAGGGGGCCGAGGCCAACCGGGCGCTCAAGAAGCGCTTCGTCGAGGAGGGTGCCGCGCACGCGGCCCTGGTGATGGACGGCGACGAGGCCATCGCCTGGGCGGAGTACGGCTCCCCCGCCGAGCTGCCCAACCTCCACCACCGCAAGCAGTACGACGCGGAGAAGACACGCGACCCCGACTATCGGATCACCTGCGTCTTCGTCGACCGCCGCCACCGCCGCCGGGGCGTCACCGAGCTGGCCATCCGCGGCGCCCTCGACCTCATCGCCGAGGCGGGCGGCGGAGTCGTCGAGGCCTATCCCCACGACCTGACCGAGCAGACCAAGAAGATGTCGTCGTCCTTCCTCTACAACGGCACCCGACGGCTCTACGAACGCCTCGGCTTCACCTACGTGCGGCCGAAGGGGCTGAAGAACTGCGTGATGGTGATCGACGTGCCTCCTGCCTGAGACGGGTTGTCACCAGATACCCCCCGGGGGTATGTTGGAGACATGGACGCCACGCACGCAGACCACCAGCACCACGACGAGCACCACGACATGGGCAGCACCAACGCCATGGCCCTCGCCGCCACGCTCCACTGCCTGACCGGTTGCGCCATCGGCGAGATCCTCGGCCTGATGATCGGTACGGCGATCGGGCTGGGCAACGTCGCGACGATCGCGCTGGCCGTCGCCCTGGCCTTCGCCTTCGGCTACGCGCTGTCCACGCTCCCGCTCCTCCGCGCCGGCCTCGGCGTCGGCGCAGCGCTGAGCGTCGTCCTCGCCGCCGACACGCTCTCGATCGCCACCATGGAGCTCGTCGACAACGCGGTCATGGCGGCGATCCCGGGCGCCATGGACGCGGGCCTGGTCAACCCGACCTTCTGGCTCTCGATGATGCTCGCCCTCACCGTCGCGTTCTTCGCGGCCTGGCCGGTCAACCGCTACCTGCTGGCCCGCGGCAAGGGCCATGCGCTCACCCACGGCTACCACGGCGCGACCCCGACCGGTGCCCGGCGCTACATCCCCGCCCTCGCGACCTCCACGCTGGTCGCAGCCATCACGGCGTTCATGCTCGGCGGCCTCGTGGTCTCGGTGGCCGACGGCATCGAGTCCCCCGGCATCGAGTCCCCGACGCCCGAGAGCCCCGGGCACGCACTCGGTGCGCACCAGGACGCCTGAGAAGCGACGAGGCGCGGCTCGCTCCCCCCGTGGAACGAGCGAGCCGCGCCTCTCTCCGACCCCCCAGGTCGAATGTGCATGGTGCCGCGGCGCAGAGGGTCCTGCCGGGCAATCCGTCAGAACTCGGTCGACCGGCTAGACCAGTGGTGTCACGAACCTCAAGATCGGTTCAAGGCCAGCACAAGTTCGTCCCAATCACCGGACGCCGCGCTCAGTACCAGCCGTTGCCGGCCTTGAAGCTCCACGCGCTGCAGGGCGTGCCGTAGGTGTCCCGGATGTACTCCAGGCCCCACCGGATCTGCGACTCGGCCGAGGTCATGTAGTCGGCCGGCAGGTCGTGCAGCTGGGTCAGCGCCTGCGGGATGCCGTACGCCGACGAGGTGGGGTTGTCGGCATCGACGCGCCAGTCGGACTCGCTGACGTAGAGCGAGTCGAGGCACGAGAACTGGTCGGATGAGAACCCGTAGAGCGGGAGCAGGGCGCGGGCGATGTCACGCGGGTCACCCTCGGAGAGCTTCTCCGACCTGGTGACGGCCGAGCCGGCCGACATCGACAGGGCGGTGGCCTTGGTGGCGTCGGTGCGACGCGCGGAGCGGGACACGGTGGTGCGGCTGGCACGCTGCTCGAGGTCGGCGGCGCTCACGCCCGGCGAGGACGTGGGCGTGGGTGTCGACGCGGCGCGAGGGGTGCTCTCACCGGACGCGGTGAACACATCGGCGGCAGCCGGGGTCAGCGAAGGGTCGCCGGACATCATGCCGCCGGTGACGCTCACGCCGGTCACGGCGGCAGCCAGCCCGGTGAGGGCGAGGCTGGTGCGCAGGGCTCGGCGCGGGACGCGCGCGGCCTTGTGCTTGCCGGGGGCGCGGTGCGTGGGGACGTACTTCGCAGACTTGGGCACGAATCGGGGGCTCACGGGTTGACGGCGGGGGTGTGCGGCTCGAGAGGCACCACGGACTGATCGTTCGAGGCGGTCGGGACGCTGTTCTCGGGGGTGTCCCTGGCCTGACCTTCGACGAAGGTCACGAGACGATCAGCCACCCACCATGCAGGAGCCGGGTGGAGCGTGCAAACCGAACGCCAACATCCGCAGCGTCACTTGCGTCACATGAGTCACGCGAGCTGCACCACGCCCCACCGGCCCCACGATGTGGCCGCCGCCACGGTGTCGCGATCACCGGGTACCCGGTGGTTCATCGGGTTATCGACCGTTGCAACGGTCGATAACCGCTGGAGTCACCGGGTACCCGGTGACTCCAGCGGCACGGTACGTGGGCCCCACCTAGAGGGTGACGTCCTCCAGCATCTCGGTCACCAGCGCGGCGATCGGCGACCGCTCGGAGCGGGTGAGGGTGACGTGGGCGAAGAGCGGGTGGCCCTTCAGCTTCTCCACCACCGCGACGATGCCGTCGTGACGCCCCACGCGCAGGTTGTCGCGCTGGGCGACGTCGTGGGTCAGCACGACCTTGGAGTTGGCGCCGATGCGCGAGAGGACGGTCAGGAGCACGTTGCGCTCCAGCGACTGGGCCTCGTCGACGATGACGAAGGCATCGTGGAGCGACCGGCCCCGGATGTGGGTGAGCGGCAGCACCTCCAGCATGCCGCGGTCCATCACCTCGTCGATGACGTCCTTGCCCGTCAGGGCGCCGAGGGTGTCGAAGACGGCCTGGGCCCAGGGCGACATCTTCTCGTTCTCCGAGCCGGGCAGGTAGCCGAGCTCCTGGCCGCCCACGGCGAACAGCGGCCGGAAGACGACCACCTTCTTGTGCTGGCGACGCTCCATCACCGCCTCGAGGCCGGCACACAGGGCCATCGCCGACTTGCCCGTCCCGGCGCGGCCGCCGAGCGAGACGATGCCGACCTCGGGGTCGAGGAGCATCTCCAGCGCGACCCGCTGCTCGGCGGAGCGGCCGTGGATCCCGAAGGCGTCGCGGTCGCCACGCACGAGGTGGACCCGCTTGTCCGCGCCCACGCGTCCCAGCGCCGTACCGCGCTCGGAGAGCAGGACGAGCCCGTTGTGGCAGGGCAGGTCGCGCGCGTCGGCGAGGTCGATGACACCGTCCTCGTAGAGCTCGTCGAGGTCGGCGGCCGGGACCTCGAGCTCGGTCATGCCGGTGTAGCCGGAGTCGCTGATCCCCTCCGCGCGGTACTCCTGGGCGTCCAGCCCGACCGCCGAGGCCTTGATCCGCAGCGGGAGGTCCTTGGAGACGAGCGTGACGCGGTATCCCTCGTCGGCGAGGTTGCGCGCCACGGCCAGGATCCGCGTGTCGTTGTCACCCAGCCGGAAGCCGGAGGGCAGCGACTCGGCATCGGTGTGGTTGAGCTCCACCCGCAGGGTGCCGCCCTCGACGCCGATGGCGACCGGCTCGTCGAGGCGCCCGTGCACCACGCGCAGCTCGTCGAGCGAGCGCAGCGCCGCGCGGGCGAAGTAGCCCAGCTCGGGGTGGTTGCGCTTGCCCTCGAGCTCGGTGATCACCACCACGGGGAGCACGACCTCGTGCTCGGCGAAGCGGGTGAGCGCACCGGGATCGGCGAGCAGGACGCTGGTGTCCAGGACGTACGTCCTGAGGTCGCCGGGAGCGGCGGGAGCTGCGGCGGAGCTGGGCGATGAGGTCTTGCTGGCCACGACTAACCCCTTGCTGCGGGTCGGCGCGCGCACTCCTCGCCCGGCCCGATGTCATTCAACGGACCGGAGAGCTCCCATCTGAGTGCTCAAGGACTGCCTCCCGGTTCGGCTGGCTTCCCCACCTGCCGATACCTGTGAAATTACGCCCGCGGACCAACGGTTCCCGGCCGACACGCCCGAACGGGGGGTGACCAGCAGGTGACGGCTCCGTCAGCCGCCGAAGCGGCGCTCACGGGCGG
This sequence comes from uncultured Actinomycetota bacterium, assembly GCA_963740115.1. GTDB lineage: Bacteria > Actinomycetota > Actinomycetes > Propionibacteriales > Nocardioidaceae > Nocardioides. The sequence goes on from CAVUCQ010000003.1 coordinate 831,695, forward strand.
CGTAGGAGCGGATGGCGCGCAGGAAGTCGACACGACGGAAGTCGGGCCACAGCGCCTCGCAGAAGTAGAACTCCGAGTTGGCCGACTGCCACAGCAGGAAGCCGCCGAGCCGCTGCTCGCCGGACGTGCGGATCACCAGGTCGGGATCCGGCTGGCCCTTGGTGTAGAGGTGCTCGGCGATGTGCTCGACGTCGATCAGGTCGGCGAGCTCCTCCAGCGAGGTGCCGCGTCCGGCATGCTCGGCGAGCAGTGCACGGACGGCGTCGGCGATCTCGCGCCGCCCGCCGTAGCCGACGGCCACGTTGACCAGCAGCCCGTCGATGTGGCGGGTCGACTCCTCGGCCGCCTTGAGCCGCTCGGCGGTCTCGGTCGGCAGCAGGTCGAGCGCCCCCACCGGGTGGATCCGCCAGCGGCCGGCCTCGGCCAGCGACTCGACCGCGCCCTCGATGATCGTCAGGAGTCCGGAGAGCTGCTCGACCGGCCGGTTGGTGAGGTTGTCGCTGGACAGCAGCCACAGCGTCACGACCTCGACCCCGACCTCCTCGCACCAGCCCAGGAGGGGACGGATGTTGTCGGCGCCGGCCTGGTAGCCCTCCGCGGTGTTGAGGCCGACGGCCTTGGCCCAGCGCCGGTTGCCGTCGAGCATCACGCCGATGTGCTGCGGGATCTGGTCGGGGGGCAGCCGCTTCACCACGCGGGACTCGTAGGCCGGGTAGAGCACCCGTCGCACCGCGTCCTTCAGCCTCGCCACCCGCCAAGGGTAACCGTCTCGTGATCCACAGCTCTGGCCCGACGACTGCGCGCCTCACCCCGACCCGGGTACTTTCTAGGCATGGAGACCAGCTCATGACCTCTCGCGACCGCGTGGAGCACGCCGTCGAGCGTGCGGGCGAGCTGATGGCCGACAAGCTGGCCGAGGTGAAGCCGCACCTGCGCGGCTGGCTGCACGCCGCGACCGCTCCGGTTGCGCTCGCCGCCGGCATCGTCCTGGTCGCCCTGTCCCCCACCGCCACGACGCGATTGGGATCCGCCGCATTCGCGCTGTCCGCGCTCCTCGTCTTCACGGTGTCCGCGATCTACCACCGCGGCACCTGGTCGCCGCGCACCTGGGCGTTCCTGCGCCGCTTCGACCACGCCAACATCTTCGTGCTCATCGCCGGCACCTACACCCCCTACGCGCTGCTCTTCCTCGACGGGAGCGCCCGTACGACGCTGCTGCTCGTGGTCTGGGGTGCCGCCATCGCCGGCGTCGTCTTCCGCGTCTTCTGGACCGACGCACCACGCTGGCTCTACACGCCGATGTACATCGCCCTCGGCTGGGCGGCGGTCTTCTTCATCCCGCAGTTCGTCGACGGCGCCGACCGGTTCAGCTCCGGCATCGCGATCGCGTCGCTGGTCCTCGTCGCGGCCGGTGGCCTGCTCTACACCCTGGGCGGCGTGGTCTACGGGCTCAAGCGGCCCAACCCGTCGCCCCGGTGGTTCGGCTTCCACGAGGTGTTCCACTCGTTCACGGTGCTCGCCTTCGCCGCGCACTACGTCGGCGTCTCGCTGGCGACCTACTCCTTGCGGTGAGGTTGCTCACGTCGAGCAGCGGCGTCACCCGAGGCTGACCACCGCGACCACCACCAGCGCGGCGCCGACGACCAGTCCGGCCAGCAACCACGCCAGGAGGGGTGAGCGTCGCGCGAGCCGCTCGAGCGCCAGGTAGGTGGCGCCGAGGACGGCCAGGGCGACCGTCACGTGCAGCAGCACGGCGAGCATGACCCCGGCGATCGCGCCCGCCATCCGCAGCCGGCCCCACAGCAGGCTGAGCGCGAGCGGCAGCACGATCGCCCCCGACAAGCCGCCGACCACCTCGGCCCACCACGAGCGGGCACCCATCCACGGCAGGCTGATCGCCCCCGGCCAGGACCGGTCGAACAGGTCGCTGGTGGCGCTGTAGCCGAGGTAGAGGATCGTTGCGATGGTCACTCCGGCAGCGATTCGGTAGGACCAGTGCCGGGCACGCGACCACGGCACCGCCCGTCCCACGAAGACCGTCGCGACCGTGACGGCCGTCCACACGATCCAGCGCCGGAGGACGCCGGTGCCGGTGTCGGCCATCGCGTCGCGGAAGATCCGGTCGGCCGTCACCCGGTCGACCTCCCGCCCCTCGGTGGAGACGTAGGACGTCGGGTCGTCGCGCCCCGCCACGAGCGCGTCGTGGAGCAGCGCCGCAGGCAGGTGGGCGCCGGTCTTGGGCACGAGCCACGTGAACAGCGCCGGCACCGACGTCAGGTCAGTGCGGAAGTCGGTGTCGGCCGGCACCAGCAGCTCGCCGACGTGGCGGTCGAGGTAGGCCAGGCGGCGTTCCAGGGACCACGCCTCCACGCCTTCCTCGGCATGACGCTCCAGCACGATGCGCGGGTCCGCGCCCGGGTCCGGCGGCTCGCCCGGGCCCCCATCACGGGGCAGCGTGCCGCCGTCGTAGAACCGGCGCGGCTGCTGCACCACCGGTGCCGCGAGCCTCCCGCCGACCTGCCCGAGCTCCCGAGTGCGCATGGCTCCAGTCTGGCGCTGCCGACCGACAACCGTCAGGCCTCCACCTGTGTAGTCCGCATCAACCGGGTTGTCCCGGAAACCTCCGGGCAACCCGTTTGATGCGGACTATCGAAGCTGAGCGGGATCCGTCACCGGGGCGGCGCAGACGTGGTGCCGGCAGACGTACGCCGCCGCGCGACCGTCGACGGCGTCCCGGCCCGCCAGCAGGGGCCAGTCATTGCGGGGGCCGTCCGCGACCACGACGACGGCGCCGGGCAGGGCGTACGCCGCCCGCGCGAGGGCGTCCCGCTCGGGCCCGGCCGGGCCGACCACCGCGACCTCGCGGGGTCCGTCGAGCATCGCCTCGGCGGCCGCGAGCGACCACCCGGCGAACCGGGGGGCCTGCTGGGCGAGCACACCCGCGGTGGCCAGCGCCTCCTCGGCGGCGGTGCGGTGTGCCGGCTCCCCGGTCAGGGCCGAGAAGGCGACGAGAGCGTGCACGACGCTCGACAGCCCGCCGGGCGAGGCGTTGTCCGACGGGTCGCGCGGGCGTGCGACGAGGGCCTCGGCGTCAGAAGCGGTGTCGAAGAAGCCGCCGTCCTCGGCACGGAACCGGGCGAGCGCGTCGTCGAGCAGCGCCCGGGCGTGGTCGGTCCAGGAGGTGTCGAGGGTCGCGGCGGCCAGGTCGACGAAGGCGTTCGCCACGCAGCCCAGGTCCTCCAGCACCGCGTCGGGCGTGCCGACGACCCCGTCGCGGGAGACCCGGCGCAAGCGGCCACCCACCAGGTGCACGTCGACGAGCAGGCGTCCCGCCGCCACCGCGGCCTCGAGGTGCTCGGGCTCGCCCAGGCGCTGCCAGGTCGCGACCAGCCCGCTGATGGCGAGGCCGTTCCAGGCGGCGACCACCTTGTCGTCGCGCGCCGGACGCACGCGCGCGGCGCGGGCATCGAAGAGCCGCTGTCGGACGCCCGCCCAGCGCTCCGGGTCGTCCGGCGCGTGCCGTAGCTGCAGGGTCGAGCTGCCGTGCTCGAAGGTCCCCAGCTCGGTCACCGACAGGAGCGCGGCAGCCCAGGCTCCGTCGTCCTCGCCGAGCACCTCGACGAGCTCGGTGGGCGTCCAGGCGTAGAACTTGCCCTCGACGCCCTCGCTGTCCGCGTCGAGGGCGCTGGCGAAGCCGCCCTCACGGGTGCCGAGCTCGCGCACGAGGAAGCCGGCGGTCTCGTGCGCCACCCGGTCGCCCAGGGGCGTGCCGAGGCGGGCGTAGAGGGCGAGCAGCTGGCCGTTGTCGTACAGCATTTTCTCGAAGTGCGGCACCACCCAGCCGCGGTCGACGGCGTAACGGGCGAACCCGCCGCCGAGCTGGTCGTAGATGCCGCCGCCGGCCATCGCGGTGACGGTGCGGGCGAGCATGTGCGCCGCCTGCCGGGCGACCTCGTCGTCACCACCGCGCGCGACCCGCCGACGCAGGAGCTCGAGCACCATCGACGGGGGGAACTTGGGCGCCTCGCCGAAGCCGCCGGCCGCAGGGTCGAAGTCACGACCGAGCAGGGCGATCGCGGCGTCGATCGCCTCCGCGTCGATGGGAGCGGATGGGAGCGACGCGGGCGCCTGCAGGTGCTTGCGCAGCGTGGCCGCCTGCTCGCGCACCCCCTCGGCGCGGTCGCGCCACGCGTCGGTCAGCGCCTGCAGCACCTGCCGGAAGGACGCCTGGCCGTGCCGCGGCTCGTCGGGGAAGTAGGTCCCGGCGAACCACGGGTTGCCGTCGTGGTCGAGCACGACCGTCATCGGCCAGCCGCCGTGGCCGGTCATCGCGGTGGTGGCCTGCATGTAGATCGCGTCGACGTCGGGACGCTCCTCCCGGTCGACCTTGATGCTGACGAAGTGCTCGTTCAGCTGGGCGGCGGTCGCCTCGTCCTCGAAGGACTCGTGCGCCATCACGTGGCACCAGTGGCAGGCGGCGTAGCCGACCGACAGCAAGACCGGTACGCCGCGACGACGGGCCTCCTCGAACGCCTCGGAGCTCCACTCCCACCAGTCGACCGGGTTGTCGGCGTGCTGGAGGAGGTACGGCGAGGTGGCGCCGGCGAGACGGTTGGGCATGTCCCCAGACTCTCAGCCTTCCGGTGACGGCCCTAGGGTGCGCCCATGACCACCGCACGGACCGTGCCCGTCACCACCGAGATGGATGGTGACGAGCTCGACGCGTTGGACGCCTGGCACCTGGCCCGCCGGCACGGGCTCCGCACGATCGCCGTCGAGTCGTTCGTACGCTTCCGCTACGGGGACGGCTTCACCAGCTCCCGCGCGCTCGCGCTGCAGGCATGCCTGGCCGTCGTCCCGTTTCTGCTGGCGCTGACCGGGCTGGCGGCCGACCTCGACGAGGAACGCCCGGCAGCCGTGGTGGCCCACGTCGTGGACTCCCTCTCCCCCGGCGCGGGCGACGCGGACGCGCTGACGTCGGCGGTGGAGGACTCCGACCAGTCCGAGCGGGCCGGCGAGGTCGCGCTGGTGTTCGGCCTGGGCTTCGCGCTGCTCTCGATGACCACCGCCATGGCGCAGGTCGAGCGCGGGGCCAACCGCATCTACGGCATCCGGCGCGACCGCAAGGCGCTGGCCAAGTACGGCCGCGCCGCGGTGCTGACCGCGTTCCTGGCCGCACCGGTGGGCCTCGGCTTCCTGATGATCGTCGGCGGCGGCGCCTTCGGTGATGCCATGGCCGACAGCTACGGCTGGTCGGAGGACACCGTGCTGTGGTGGAACGTGCTGCGCTGGCCCATCGGGCTGGGCCTGCTCGTCGTGACCATCGCCGTCCTGCTCGACCACGTGCCGCGACGTCGCCAGCCAGCACTGTCCTGGTTGGCGCTCGGGGCGGGCATCGCCGTGCTGCTGAGCGCCGCCGCCACGGTGGGACTGGCGCTCTACGTGTCGTTCAGCGGTTCCTTCGGCAGCGTCTACGGACCGCTGGCCGGCATCTTCGCGCTCCTGTTGTGGGCGCTGCTGTCGTCGATCGCGCTGTTCTACGGAACGGCCGTGTGCGCACAGCTGGAAGCGCTGCGCGCCGGCGATCCCCACCCGGCGATGGCGGACCCCGGCCGTCCGCACGCGCGCACGGTCGGCGAGGGCCACGACCGCTGATCAGTCGCTGAGCCGCGCGCCGCTCTCGGTGTCGAAGACGTGCACCTCGCGCGGGTCGGTCGTCACGTGGATGACGTCGCCCTTGGCCACGGTGTTGCGGTGGTTGATGCGCACGATCACCGATCCGGGCGTGCCCTCGACGTCGCAGGTGCCGTAGACAAAGGCATCCGCGCCCAGCTCCTCGACCACCGTCACGTCGACCGGCAGGCCTCCGTCCCCGGGCCCCACCAGGCGCCAGGACTCGGGCCGTACGCCCACGGTGACGGCGCCCGACATGCGCCGCGACGCCGCCTCGTCGACGGGGACCAGGTAGTCACCGATCCGCGCCTGTCCGGACGCGTCTGCCCTGGCCTGGAGGAGGTTCATCTGCGGTGACCCGATGAAGCCTGCAACGAACAGGTTCACCGGCCGGTCGTAGAGGCCCAGCGGCGTGTCCACCTGCTGCAGCACGCCTCGGTCCATCACCGCCACGCGGTCGCCCATCGTCATCGCCTCCACCTGGTCGTGGGTGACGTAGACCGTCGTCACGCCGAGCTGCGCCTGCAGGCGCGCGATGTCCGTGCGCGTCTGCACCCGCATCTTCGCGTCGAGGTTGGACAGCGGCTCGTCCATGCAGAAGACCTGGGGGTGGCGCACGATCGCGCGGCCCATGGCCACCCGCTGCCGCTGCCCGCCCGAGAGGGCCTTCGGCTTGCGTTCGAGGTACTCCTCGAGCCCCAGCATCCGCGCCGCCTCCATGACCCGGGTCTGCCGCTCGTCGGCGGGGACCTTGGCCATCTTGAGCGAGAACGCCATGTTGTCGCGCACGGACATGTGGGGGTAGAGCGCGTAGTTCTGGAAGACCATCGCGATGTCACGGTCCTTCGGCGCCTGATCGGTGACGTCGCGGTCTCCGATGCGGATCGAGCCGCTGTTGCACTCCTCGAGGCCGGCCAGCATGCGCAGGGTCGTCGACTTCCCGCACCCGGACGGACCGACCAGCACCATGAACTCCCCGTCGCGGATGTCCAGGTCGAGAGAGGGGACGGCCGGTGCATCCGTACCGGGGTACCAGCGCTGCGCGCCCTCGAACGTGACGGTGGCCATGCGGATCCTCTCCTTGCGGGCCTCAGCCCTTGGTCGAGCCCAGGGTCAGGCCCGAGACGAACTGCTTCTGCAGGGCGAAGAACACCACCAGCACCGGCAGGGCGACGATGATCGAGCCTGCCGCCACCAGGTTGGTGTCGGTGAAGAACTCCCCGCGCAGGTTGTTGAGAGCCGACGTGATGGGCAGCTTGTTCCCCTGCTGGATCAGCACGGTCGCCCAGAAGAACTCGTTGTAGATCCACGTGACCTGCAGCGTCGCCAAGGCCGCGAGCGCCGGCCGGACCAGCGGCATCGTCAGCTGCCAGTACTGGCGCCACACGCTCGCTCCGTCGAGCTCCGCCGACTCGTAGATCTCGTGCGGCAGCGTCTTCATGTAGTTGCTGAGCACGAAGGTGCAGAAGCCCAGCTGGAACGCGGTGTTGACCAGGATGAGGGCCCAGAAGCTGTTGAGCATCGACCCCGAGTCGCTCATGAACAGTGGGAGCGGGATCTCGCGGAACAGCCGGAAGACCGGGATGAGGAGCGCCTGCGGCGGCAGCAGGTTGGCCGCCAGGAACACCCCGAGCATGGCCAGGTTGAAGCGGTAGCTGAACCGCGCCAGCACGAAGGCGACCATCGAGGAGAGCCCCAGGGTCAGCAGGACCGCCGGGACCGTGATGAGCAGCGAGTTGCGCATGTGCAGGCCGAAGTTGCCCTGCGACCAGGCCTGCTCGTAGTTGCTGGTCGTCCACCCGCCGAAGGAGAGGTAGCCGTTGGCCTGGGTGTACTCGTACTCGCGGAAGGAGTTGACGAGCGCCCACAGGAGCGGGAAGAGCCAAATCAGGGCGAGCACCGCCATGATGACGGTCGCCACCACGCCGCGCCTGCGGCCCATGACGCCCCCCTCCCGCTGCGCGGGGGCCTCTGCCGGGGTCGCTGCGGGTGCGGCGACCGGTGCCTCGTACGTCATCGGGAGCGCTCCTCACGGAAGACGTTGCGCAGGTAGATGGTGATGAAGACGGACGAGATCAGCATCATGATCACGGCCAGCGCCGAGCCGAACCCGTAGCGCGTCGCCTCACCGATGACGTTCTGGGCGACGAGGGCGCCGATGACCTCCAGGCCGTTGCGCCCCTTGTTGATGACCCAGACCAGGTCGAAGGCGCGCAGCGACTCGATGACCACGATCACCACCACGATCATGTTGATCGGGCGCATGACCGGGAAGATGACGTGGAAGAAGGTCTTCACCTCGCTGGCACCGTCGACCGCCGCCGCTTCGCGCAAGGTGGAGTCGACGCCCTTCAGGCCGGCCAGGTAGATGAGCATGATGTAGCCGGTGTGCCGCCAGGCCGTGGCCACGAGCACGGCCCAGAGGTTGATGTCGGGATCGCCGTACCAGTCGACCTGCGTGCCGAAGACCTGGTTGATGAGGCCCTGATCACGGGAGTAGAAGAGCTGCCAGATGAAGCCGATGAGCGCCAGGGACAGGACGACCGGCATGTAGAAGGCCGTCTGGTAGAAGCGGCTGCCGCGCATCTCCCGGTCGAGCACGACCGCGAGCAGGATGCCCAGGACGGTCGGGAAGACGAAGAGGAAGCCCAGCCAGATGAGGTTGTGCTGCACGGCCGGCCAGAACGCCGGATAGATCGTGACGATGTCCTCGTAGTTCTGCAGGCCGACCCACTCGATGGTGTCGAGGTCGCCGAAGCCGTTCCACTTGCCGAAGGACAGCGCGACCGAAGCCATTGCCGGCAGCCACACGAGCGCAACGACCAGGAACATCGGGATCGCCACCATCAGGATGACGGTCCACCGGTCGCGGCCCGAGAGCTTCTTCTCGCGCCCCTTGGGCGGCGCCGCAGCGGGCGGGCGCGGCGGCGCCTCGTCGATGAGTGCCATGTCTCAGCCGAAGATCGAGTCGGCCTGCTCCTGGATGCTGGCCGTGATGCTGTCGATGTCGTCGGGGTTCTTCAGGAACTCCTGGATCGACGGGATCATCACCGTGTTGGCGAAGTCGGCGTTGGTGTCGCGGTCCATGAACTGGGCGATGTTGGCGGCGGCACCGACCACCTCGGCCGACTTCTTCTGCAGGTCGCTGTAGGTCGAGGTGCTGGCGCCCTCGTTGGCGGCGATGAAGGGTGCGTCCGCCGCGTTGTTGCCCGCGTCTGCCGCGGCAGCGCTGCCCAGCCACTTGGCCATCGCCTTGCCGGCCTCCTGGTTCTGGCCGGCCGACGCGACGCAGAAGCCGTCGATGGGGGCGTCGAGGGCGTCGGAGCCGATGGAGGAGTCGAGCTCGGGGAAGGTGAAGAAGTCGAGGTCCTCGCCGTTCTCGCCGAGTGCGTCCACCACGAAGGTGCCGAGGAGGTACATCCCGCACTCGCCCTTGCCCATTGCCGTGGCCGCCTCCTGCCAGGTGCGACCCAGCGGGTCGGCCTGGTGGTAGGGCAGGGCTGGCGCCAGGTGTCGAACACGAGCTTGACCTCGTCACCGTCCCACGCCTCGTCGCCCGCCATCAGGTTCATGTGGAAGTCGAAGCCGTTGAGGCGCATGTTGAGGATGTCGAAGGTGCCCATGGCCGGCCACCCGTCCTTGTCGCCGAAGGCGAACGGCGTGACGCCCTTGCCCTGCATGTCGTCCATCAGCGCCATGAAGTCGTCGTTGGTGGCGGGTGCCTCCCAGCCGTTCTTCTCGAAGACGGACTTCCGGTAGAAGACCGCCCACGGGTAGTAGCTGATCGGCACGAAGTACTGCTTGCCGTCCGGAGCGGTGGACGCCTGCTTGAAGGAGTCGTTGAGGCCCTCGATGGGCCACTGGTCGCTCAGGTCGGTGATCAGGCCGTTCTCGGCGAACTGGGCCATCCGGAAGCCGGCGAACCAGGTGAAGACGTCGTCCGGCGTGCCCTGGAGGTAGGTGTTGATGCTCTCCTGGAACGTGTTGTGGTCGACCGCGTTGAGCTCGACCGTCGTGCCGGACTCCTCCTCGTAGGCCTTGGCGATCGCCGCCAGGCGGTCGTGCGCAGCACCGACGCCCTCGGCCTCGTTGATGCCGAACTTCACGGTGGCCCCGGACCCCGTCGCGGGACCCCCGGAATCGCCGCCGCAAGCGGCCAGCGCGCTGGCCGCGCCGACGGCGAGGCCGCTGAGCGCCATGCCGCGCAGGACGGAGCGACGCGTCGCGGCCATCGTGGTCATGGTGGAGCGGGGAATGGCGCTGGAGCGGGAATGTGACACGACGGCCTCCGGGGGACAAAACCGAACAGGGGTGCACAGCATGTGACGGCCACCACAGCGTCGTCAACCCCGACCGAGTCACATTTCGCACTTGTTCAAACATTTCCCAACTCAAATCCCCGTCAAAGCGTTGACTTACGCGTGTGAGGGTCGACACAGTGACGCCATGGCGACATCCATGCCTCCTCTTGCCTTCGGCGGCGACTACAACCCCGAGCAGTGGCCCCCGGAGGCACACGCGGAGGACCGTGCCCTCATGCGGGAGGCCGGGGTCGACCTGGTCACCCTGGGGGTGTTCTCGTGGGCATGGCTGCAGCCCGGCGAGGGCCAGTGGGACTTCGCGTGGCTCGACGAGCAGATGGACGCCCTGCACGCGGCGGGCGTCCGCGTGGACCTCGCCACCGCGACGGCCTCCCCTCCCCCGTGGCTGACGCACCGGCACCCCGAGATGCTCCCCGTCACCCACGACGGCCGCACCCTCTCGCCCGGCGGACGGCAGGCGTTCTGCCCCAGCTCGCCGGTCTACCGCGAGCACGCCCTGGCCCTGTGCACGGCCATGGCCGAGCGCTACCACGACCACCCGGCGCTGGCGCTGTGGCACGTGTCCAACGAGCTGGGCTGCCACAACGCGCGCTGCTACTGCGACGTCAGCGCGACGGCGTTCCGTGACTGGCTGCGCCGGAGGTACGACGACGACGTGGCGCTGCTCAACGACGCCTGGGGCACCGCGTTCTGGTCGCAGCGGTACGACGACTTCGAGCAGGTGCTGCCCCCGCGCGTGGCCCCCACGCACGCCAACCCGACGCAGCAGCTCGACTTCCACCGTTTCTCCTCCGACCAGCTCCTCGACAACTTCGTCGTCGAGCGCGACGTCCTGCACCGGCTCTCGCCCGGCGTGCCCGTGACGACCAACTTCATGGTGATGCGGCAGACGACCCAGATGGACTACCTGCGCTGGGGACCGGAGCTGGACGTGGTGTCCAACGACCACTACCTCATCGCCGCCGAGGCCGGCGGACACCGGGAGCTGGCCTTCAGCGCCGACCTCACCCGCGGCACGGCGGGCGGTCGACCGTGGCTGCTGATGGAGCACTCGACGAGCGCCGTCAACTGGCAGCCGCGCAACCGTGCCAAGGTGCCCGGCGAGATGGTGCGCAACAGCCTCGCCCACGTCGCGCACGGCGCCGACGCGGTGCTGTTCTTCCAGTGGCGGGCCTCGCGGGCGGGGGCCGAGAAGTTCCACTCGGGGCTGCTCCCGCACGCCGGCACCGACACCCGCCAGTGGCGCGAGGTGGTCGAGCCTCGCAGGTCCTCGACGCGGCCGAGGAGGTCACCGGCAGCACGGCTCGCAACGAGGCCGCCATCCTCTTCGACTACGAGGCGTGGTGGGGGTGCGAGCTGGACTCCCACCCCAGCATCGACGTCCGCTACCGCGACCGCGCCGAGGACCTGCACCGCGCGCTGTCCGCGCAGGGAGTGGGCGTGGACGTGGTCCACCCGTCGGCCGACCTCGCGTCCTACCGCCTGGTGGTGGTGCCGACGCTCTACCTGGTCAGCGACGCGACCGTGGCCGCGATCACCGCGGCGGCAGAGGCCGGCGCGACGGTCGTGGTGACCTACTTCAGCGGGATCGTGGACGAGCACGACCACGTCCGCCTCGGCGGCTACCCCGGGGCGTTCCGCGACCTGCTGGGCGTGCGTACGACCGAGTTCCTGCCCCTGCTCTCCGGTCAGCGGGTGCACGTCGAGGGCCTGGCCGACGGCACCGTCACGGCCGACACCTGGGCCGAGGACCTCGAGCTCACCGGGGCCGAGGCCGTCGCCACGCACGCCGACGGCCCCGCCGCCGGGCGTGCGGCGATCACCCGGCGAGGGGTCGGGGCCGGCACGGCGTGGTACGTCGCGACCCGCCTCGACCCCGCCGGCACCGACGCGCTGGCCGGGCGCCTCGTCACCGAGGCCGGCCTCGAGCGGCTGCCGGGCGCCTCGGAGCACGTCGAGGTGACCCGGAGGGTGGGCGAGGACGGCAGCTGGCTCTTCGTCATCAACCACGGCGACGCACCGGCTGACGTGGAGACCCACGGGATGGAGCTCGTCGGTGGGCGGCAGGTGGCGGGCGACCTGGTCGTCCCCGCCGGCGGCGTGGCGGTGGTCCGCGAGGCCGCGGCCGTCACGCCCGGACGGGGCGACTGATGCTGGCAGCGCAGCGACGGGGTCGGATCCTCGCCGAGCTCAGCCGTGACGGCACCGTGCGCGTCACCGACCTCGTCGAGCTGCTCGGCGTGTCCGACATGACCGTACGACGCGACCTCGTCGCCCTCCACCGCGAGGGCCTGCTGGAGAAGGTGCACGGGGGCGCGCTGGCCGTGGCGGAGCCGTCGTCCTCCGAGCCCGGCTTCGCCGCGAAGTCGGTGCAGCGACGGCGGGAGAAGGAGGCGATCGCCGCAGCCGCGGCCGAGCTGGTGCACACCGGCATGGCGATCGCGGTCTCCGCCGGCACCACCACCCACGCGCTGACCGAGCACATCGCCCGCATCCCCAACCTGACCGTGGTGACCAACTCGGTGTGGGTCGCCGACGTGCTGCACCGCACCGGCGAGGCCACGACGTCGGTGCTGCTCACCGGCGGCCTGCGCACCCCGTCCGACGCGCTCGTCGGCCCGGTCGCGGTCTCCTCGCTGCGCAGCCTGCACGTCGACGCGTTCTTCATGGGGGTGCACGGCATGGACGTGCGGGCCGGCTTCAGCACCCCCAACCTGCTCGAGTCCGAGACCAACCGCGCCATGATCGAGCGGTCGCGCCGACTCATCGTGTGCGCCGACTCCAGCAAGTGGGGGGTCGTCGGCCTCAGCAGCATGGCCGGCCTCTCGGAGGCCGCGGTGCTGGTGACCGACTCCGGCCTGTCCGCCCAGGCCAGCGGGGCGCTGGCCGACCACGTCGGCGAGCTGGTGGTGGTCGACCCGATCGAGGACGACGTCGACGACGTGGAGGGCGGGTGAGCCCCTCCCCCACGCAGCGACCCGTCCACGTCAGTCGCGGCGGCGTGAGCCTCGTGGTGGCCCACGACGACGCGGCCGTCCCTGTCGTCCTGCACTGGGGCGCCGCGCTCGGCGACCTCGACGACGACGCGCTGGCCGCCCTCGCGTCGGCCCGGCGGCCCGGCGTCTCGCGCTCGGCGTACGACGTCCCGCGCAGCACCGGCCTGGTCCCCGACGGCACGCGGGGCTACTCGGGCACGCCCGCCCTCGAGGGCCACCGGGTGGGTGGTCGGTCGCGGGCCACTGCCCCTCGCCTGGTCGGTTGGGAGGTCCGGGGCCCCGGCGACGACTCCGGGCCGGCGACCCTGACCTGCACCTCGACCGACGACGAGGCCGGCTGGGCCGTGCAGGTCGAGCTGGGCCTCGACGACGCCGGCCTGCTGCACGCCCGCACCGCTGTGACCAACACCGCGGACGGCGACCTCCACCTCGGCTCCGTCCTCACCGCGCTGCCCGTCGCGGCCCACGCGACCGAGCTGCTCGACCTCACCGGACGCTGGTGCAGGGAACGGACCCCGCAGCGGCATCCGTGGGTGCAGGGGACGCACCGACGCGACTCACGCCGCGGACGCACCGGCCACGACGCCACCCTGCTGATGGTCGCCGGCACCCCCGGCTTCACCTTCGGCGCGGGTGAGGTCTGGGCCGTGCACACCGCCTGGAGCGGCAACCACACGACGTACGCCGAACGGACCCCGGAGGGTGACTGCCTGCTCGGTGGCGGTGAGCTCCTCCTGCCGGGCGAGGTGGTGCTGCGCCCCGGCGAGACCTACCGCTCCCCCCGCCTGCTCGGGTCGTGGTCGGGTGCGGGGCTCGACCCCCTGAGCCACCGCTTCCACGCGCACCTGAGGGACGTCACCCCTCGTGCCCGGACCGAGCGTCCCGTCATCGCCAACACGTGGGAGGCGGTCTACTTCGACCAGTCGTTGGAGCGGCTCGTCGAGCTGGCCGACGTCGCCGCCTCGGTCGGGGTGGAGCGCTTCGTGCTCGACGACGGGTGGTTCCTCGGCCGCCGCGACGACACCGCCGGTCTGGGGGACTGGACGGTCGACCCCGCGGTCTGGCCGCAGGGACTCGGCCCGCTCGTCGAGCACGTGACCGGGCGGGGCATGCAGTTCGGGCTGTGGGTGGAGCCCGAGATGGTCAACCTCGACTCCGAGGTGGCCCGCGACCACCCCGAGCGCGTGCTGCGAGGACGCGCGGACCCGCCACCGGAGTGGCGGCACCAGCAGGTCCTCGACCTCCAGGACGACGCCGCCTACACCGACCTGCGCGACGCGCTCCTGGCGCTGCTCGACCAGCTCGACGTCGCCTACCTCAAGTGGGACCACAACCGCGACCTCACCGACGCCACCCACGACGGCCGGCCCGCCGTGCACGGCCAGACGCTGGCGGCCTACCGGCTGCTCGACGAGCTGCGCGAGGCGCACCCCGCCCTCGAGATCGAGTCGTGCTCCTCCGGTGGCGGCCGCGTCGACGCCGAGGTGCTCAGGCGCACCGACCGGATCTGGCCCAGCGACACCATCGACCCCCTCGAGCGCCAGCACCTGCAGCGCTGGACCTCGCTGCTGGTGCCCCCGGAGCTGATGGGCTCCCACGTCGGCGGCCCGACGTCGCACACCACCGGGCGCACCCACACCCTGCGCTACCGCGCCGCGACGGCGCTGCTCCACTCGTTCGGGATCGAGTGGGACCTCACCCGACTCGACGAGACCGGCCTGGTCGAGCTCCGGTCGTGGATCGACCTGCACAAGCAGGTCCGGCCGCTGATCGGCACCGGCACGCTGGTGCACCCCGACCATCCCGACCCCGCCGTGCTCGTCACCGGCGTCGTCGCCGAGGACCGCTCGGAGGCCTGGTACGTCGTCGCCACCGTCGCCGCGACGGAGACCCAGCACCCGGCCCTCCTGCGGCTGACCGGCCTCGACCCCGACCGCGCGTACCGGCTGTCCGAGGAGCTGCCTCCCGGGCCCGGCGGGGCCGACCTCACCGGTGCGTGGTCGCCGGAGGGCGCCGTGCTCACGGGACTGGTGCTCGCCACGGCGGGCGTGGTCCTCCCGGTGCTCGACCCGGAGGAGGCCCGGGTGCTGCGCGTGGTGTCCGTCGACGAGGGCAGATCCGTCTGAGGCCCGTCGCCCGCCGATCGACGTACGCTGCCCACATGGACGCACGCGCCTGGGACGAGCGCTACGCCGCGAGCGAGCTGGTGTGGTCGCGCGAGCCCAACCAGTTCGTGGCCGCCGAGCTCGCCGACCTGCCCGCGGGCACGGCCGTCGACCTCGCGGCCGGCGAAGGTCGCAACGCCCTCTGGCTCGCCTCCCGCGGCTGGTCGGCGACGGCGGTCGACTTCTCGCAGGTGGCGCTCGACAAGGGCGCCCGGCTGGCCGGCGACCTCGACGTGACGTGGGTCTGCGCCGACGCGACGACCTGGCAGCCGCCCGAGCCGGTCGACCTGGTGGTGATGGCCTACTTCCAGGTGCCGGCCGACGACCGGCGACGAGCGGTGCGCGGTGCGGCGCGCATGCTGCGGCCCGGCGGGACGTTCCTGCTGGTCGCCCACGACTCGACCAACCTCACCGACGGCACCGGCGGGCCGCAGGACCCCGCGGTCCTGATGACGGCCGAGGACGTGCTGGCCGACCTGGAGGGCATCGACGTCGACGTGGTCCGCGCCGAGCGGGTCGCGCGCGAGGTCAGCCCCGCCGACGAGCACGGCGGCGAGGAGCGGCGTACGGCCTGGGACTGCCTGGTGCGGGCGGTCAGGCGCTGAGTCGTGGGGCCGGCGTCGACCGTTGCGGCGTCGAGCGGTGGCTGAGCAACCTTTTCGCGCGTCGAAGAGGTTGCTGGCTCACCGCTCGTCAGGAGTCGTCGGCTGCGCCGGTTCGGAGTCGGTGCGCTCCACCGGCTCGTCGCCGTAGAGGCCGGCGTCCTTGGCCGCCTGCGCCTTGCGCAGCTGCTTGACCAGGCTGAAGCCGAGCACCACCACAGCCAGGATCATGAAGATCCACACCGCGAAGCCCAGCGGCCCCGCCTTGACCTCGGTGGGCTCCGGGGTGGGGTCTTCGAGGAGGATGATCAGCAGGTCGAGCATGGCTCCATTGTCTCAGGTCGGACCTAGGGTGCGGGCGTCGGGATGCCGGCGAACAGGTCGTCCTCGGGACGGCTGCTCTCCACCGTCGACTCCACCAGCTCGTAGTCCTCGGTCGGCCACGTCTTCTGCTGGATCTCCCGCGGGATCGCGAACCACATCCCGTCGGGGTCGATCTGGGTGGCGTGGGCCAGCAGGGCCTGGTCACGTACGCCGAAGTAGTCGCCGCACGGCACCCGGGTGGTGATCCGGTCGTCCCACTCCGGCTCGCGCTCCCACTTGTCGAGGCGCTCGGTGTAGGGCGACTCCAGGTCGTGGTCGAGCATCGCCTGGTGCAGGGCGTTGGTCTTCGCCCAGCTCCAGCCGTGGTGGTAGTAGAGCTTCATCGGCTGCCACGGCTCCCCGGCGTCGGGGAACCGGTCCGGGTCGCCCGCCGCGTGGTAGGCCGCGACGGAGACCTCGTGGCAGCGGATGTGGTCGGGGTGGGGATAGCCCCCGCGCTCGTCGTACGTCGTCATCACATGGGGGCGGAAGTCGCGGATCAGCCGCACCAGTCGCTCGGTCGCCTCCTCGAGCGGGACGAGCGCGAAGCAGCCCTCCGGCAGCGGCGGGAGCGGGTCTCCCTCGGGCCAGCCCGAGTCGACGAAGCCCAGCCAGTCCTGCCGGATGCCGAGGATGTCGCGGGCGCGGTGCATCTCCTCGCGGCGGATCTCGGTGATGTTCTCCCAGACCTCGGGGCGGTCCATCTTGGCGTTGAGGACCGAGCCGCGCTCGCCGCCGGTGCAGGTCACGACGTGGACGTCGACGCCCTCGGCGACGTACTTCGCGGTCGACGCCGCACCCTTGCTCGACTCGTCGTCGGGGTGGGCGTGGACGTGCATCAGGCGGAGACCGGCGCGGGGCCGGTCTGCGGGGGGCTGGGCCATGGGCGCGAGTCTAGGAGACACCGCTTAGGGTTCGAATCGTGACCAGTGACCTCGTCGACCGCTACGGCGCCCCCTCTCGGTGGCGGCGTCCGGTGGCCATCGGCGTGGCCGGCGTCCTCGCGGTGGTCAGCCTCGGTTGGCTGGGCTGGACGGTGTGGTTCCACAGCACGCCTGCCGTCACCTCCGACCTCGTCTCCTTCGACGTGACCAGCGACCACGAGACGCGCACCCGGGTCGACGTCAAGCTCGAGGACGGCGTCGAGGCGGTCTGCCGCCTCCGCGCCTTCGCCGAGGACCACACGACCGTCGGGGAAGTCGCGTTCACGCCCGTCGACGGCAGCAACGAGGTGGTGATCCGCACCGAGCGGAGGGCCACCACGGTCGAGAAGCTCGGCTGCACCGCGCCGGGCCAGCCACGCCCGCGCTGAGCGTACGACCTGCGCTTTCGGGCAGGGCTTGCTAGCCTGTTGTCCTGCCCGTCCGGCAGCGCTGGCCCACGTCTGCTGCCGCGCTGACTCTGACCGGACGGAAGAAGTTCCACCGACCTGATGCGGTCGCGCTGAGGCACACCCCCAGTACGGCAGGCATCCAGTACCACGCGAAGCAGGAGTAGTGACATGACCGACCAGGGCACCGTCTGGCTGACCCAGGAGGCCTACGACAAGCTGCAGGCCGAGCTCGACGACCTCAAGGGGCCCAAGCGCCAGGAGATCATCGAGAAGATCGCTGCCGCCCGTGACGAGGGCGACCTCAAGGAGAACAGCGGCTACCACGCGGCCAAGGACGACCAGGGCAAGCAGGAGGCCCGCATCCGCCAGCTCGAGGACATGCTGCGCAAGGCGGAGGTCGGCGAGACGCCGCCCAACGACGGCGTCGTCGAGCCCGGCATGGTCGTGACCGTCGACTTCGGTGGCGGCGACACCGAGAAGTTCCTGCTCGGCGCCCGCGAGAACCTCACCGAGGGCGACGACCTCGACGTCTACTCACCGCAGTCGGCGATGGGCGCCGCGATCAACGGCAAGACCAAGGGCGACAAGGTGACCTACACCGCGCCCAACGGCAAGGAGCTCAGCGTCACGATCGTCGACGCGGAGCCCTACCGGGCCTGAGCCCCTTCATCTGAACCTTGCTGGGCGGTGGGGCACCGTCCAGTCGGCGCACCGCTCAGTCGACGACCCGGTAGCCGCGCTCGCGCAGCCGCTCCTTCAGGTGCTCGGCGTGCGTCTCACTGCGGGTCTCCAGCTGGATCCGTACCTCGACCTCGTTGAGGGTCAGGGACGGGGAGATCCGCTCGTGGGCGACCTCCAGCACGTTGGCGCCCTCGGCGCCGACCTCGGCCAGCAGGGACGCCAGGCCGCCGGGGAGGTCGGGGATGCAGACGCGGAGGTAGAGGTAGCGTCCGGCCGAGGCCAGGCCGTGCCGGATCACCTTGCTCAGCAGCAGGGGGTCGATGTTGCCGCCCGACAGCACGGCCACCGCCGGCGTCTCGAAGCCGGTCGGGTTGTCGAGCAGCGCGGCGACCGCGGCGGCCCCGGCCGGCTCCACGACCTGCTTGGCCCGCTCGACCAGCGCCAGCAGCGCCCGCGACAACGACTCCTCCGAGACCGTCACGATCTCGTCGACGTGGTCGCGCACCGCGGCGAACGTGATGTCGCCCGGCCGACCGACCGCGATGCCGTCGGCCATCGTGCTCATCGACTCCAGCGGCACGGGCTCCCCCGCCGCGAGCGAGCCCGGATAGGCGGCCGCGCCCTCGGCCTGGACCCCCACCACCCGTACGTCGGGGCGCAGCGCCTTGATCGCGATCGCCACCCCGGCGAGCAACCCGCCACCGCCGGTCGGCACCAGCACGGTGCGTACGTCGGGAGCCTGCTCGAGGACCTCCAGGCCCAGCGTCCCCTGGCCGGCGACGATGTCGACGTGGTCGAACGGGTGGATCAGGATCGCGCCCGTCTCCTCGGCGAACGCCCGCGCAGCAGCGAGGGAGTCCTCGAGGTAGCGCCCGTGGAAGACCACGTCGGCGCCGTAGCCGCGGGTCGCCTTCTCCTTGGGGATCGGTGCTCCCTCGGGCATGAAGACGGTCGACTGGATGCCCAGCGTGGTGGCCGCGAGGGCCACCCCCTGGGCGTGGTTGCCGGCGGACGCGGCCACCACGCCGTTGGCGCGTTCGTCGGCGGAGAGCCGGGCGATGCGGACGTAGGCGCCGCGCGCCTTGAACGAGCCGGTGCGCTGGAGGTTCTCGCACTTGAGCGACACCCGTCCGCCCACCAGCGCGGACAGCCAGCGCGACTCCTCCATCGGCGTCGTCACGGTGATGTCCTCGAGGAGCTCGCGCGCGGCGACGACATCGGCCAGGGTCACCTGCTCGGTCATGACTCGTCCTTGGCGTCGGAGGGGTCGGCTGCGTGGTCGGGGTGGTTGTCGCGATCGGCCGAAGCCGCGACCGGGCTGTCGTTGGCCGCGACCTCGTCCGGTGGTATCCCGTCGGTGGCCAGGTCGTCCAGCAGGGCGTCCTCGGCGTCGTCGCCGACCTCGGTGTAGGTGGCGAGGTGCTGGGCCACCGCGTTGCCGGCCGCGGCCAGGGGTACGGCGATCAGCGCGCCGGCGATGCCGGCCACCAGGACCCCGCAGCCGATCGCGACGATCACCCCGAGCGGGTGCAGGGACACGAACCGACCCATGAGGAACGGCTGCAGGACGTGGCCCTCGACCTGCTGGACCAGGATGACCCCGCCGAGCATCAGCAGCGCCGTCCAGGGGCCTTGGTCCACCAGGGCGACGAGGATGGCCACCATGCCGGCCACGGTCGCCCCGACCATCGGCACGAAGGCGCCGAGGAAGACCAGCACGCCGATGGCGAAGACGAACGGCACCCCCAGGAAGTAGGCGACCAGCATGATGCCGATCGCGTCGACCAGCGCCACCAGGACGGTGGCCCGGACGAACTGGGTGAGCGAGACCCAGGCGACCCGGCCGGAGGCGTCGACACGCTCACGGGCCGCGCGCGGCGCGATCCGGACCGTCCAGGCCCAGATGCGGTCGCCGTCGGCGAGGAAGAAGTAGGTCGAGAACAGCACGATGAAGAAGCCGGCGACCACGTGGCCGACGGCGGTGCCGACCTCCGTGACGCGGGTGACCACACCGTCGCTCCCGGTGCTGTCGGTGACGGCGGCCTGGACCTGCTCGATGTAGCCGTCGAGCTGCGAGTCGGAGATGCCGAGGGGGCCGGTGCGCATCCAGTCGCGCACCTGGTCGAGGCCGGTCACCACCGAGTCGGCGAGGTCGTTGGCGCCCTGGGCGACCTGCTGGCCGACGAAGGTCAGCAGCAGAGCGACGCTCCCCAGCCCGAGGACCATCACGATCCCGGCCGCCGCTCCCCGCGGCAGCCCGATCCGGCGCAGCGCGTGGACGACCGGCGTGGCCAGCGCGGCGACCAGCAGCGCGATGGCGAGCGGGAGCGTGATCACCGCGAGGTAGCGCATCGTCCACAGCAGCCCCAGCATGGCGATGGTGATCACGATCAGCCGCCACGACCAGGCGGCGGCGAGGTCGAGGCCCCACGGCACCTGCGCGCGGCTGAAGTTGGACGGCCCGGTCGTGAAGGCCGGCTCGGCACGGCGCTCGGCCCGGAGCTGGGCCCACTGCGCGGCGATCCGCTCCGTCAGGCCGTCCTCGTCCTGGCGCACGAGCGGCAGGAACAGCCGTCGGCGACCCGCCTCGTCCGCGACGTCGTCGGGCTCTGAGGCCTGTTGCTCGCTCACGTCGGTCACGCTACCGATCCCCCGCCGTGGAGGCGGCTCACCAGCCGGTGCGCCGCGATGGGGTGCTCCTCGGCCAGCAGACCGGCCGCGGCGAGCACGTAGTCGTGGTCCACGACCACCTTCGGGTCGCGTGGCAGCTGCCAGCCCCCCTCGAAGGCGTCGCCGGTGGCGGGCAGCAGCACCCGGCGTACGGCGTCCGGGCCGCCGTGGCGCAGCACGCCGCCCGACCCCACCAGCAGGTCGACCTCGCGGAGGTCCTTGCCGCTGCGCTCGACCACGCGGCCCTCGGGGCTGAGGACCACCTTGCTGCGACCGGCGTGGCGCTCCAGCGCGATCCGCACCGCGGCAGCCGCGATGTCGAGGTCCGCCTCCCGCTCGGCGTCGGAGTCGGGAAGGAAGTCGGGGTGGGCCCGCCGGCGGGCCGCGGCCGGCGCCAGGTCGTCCCGGTCGGCGGCCTCCACCGTGGAGACGGCCGACCATCGCATGCCGAGGTCGCCCTCGACCGTGCGCGTCACCGGCGTGGTGGCGACCACCTCGCGGGCGAGTCCGCTGTCCTCCGGGTCGAGCTCGACCACGCTGTGCACGTCGGTCGTGGCGCCACCGACGTCGACGACCACCACGTCGCCCGCGCCGGGGTGCTGGTCGTCGAGCCCACGAGCGAGGAGCTCGACACCCGTCAGCACCACGTCGGGCGTGGCGCCTCGCACCAGGTCGGTGAAGGACCGGCCCCGTGCGTCGGTGCGCGAGCTGAGGTGCTTGCCGCCGATGACGTGGCTGAGGAACATCTCACGGATGGCACGCCGGGCGCCGTCGGGCGCCAGGACGCCGATCCTCGGCACCACGTTGGCCGCCAGGACGCACGGCGTCCCCGACTGCTCGAACACGGCCCGTACGTGCGCCTGCGACTCGATGTTGCCCGCGACGACCACGGGGCCGGGCCAGCGGGCGGCGGCCAGGAAGCCGGCGTCGCCCTCGAGGACCTCGGCGTTGCCACCGTCAGTGCCGCCGACGAGCAGCACGACGTCGGGCTCCGCGTCCCGCAGCCGGGTGAGCCCGGCGGCGTCGAGGCCGCCGGAGAGGACCACCACCACCTTGCCCCCGCTCGACAGGGCGACCCGGCGTCCGGCCTCGGCGGTGACGAGCTCCTCGTTGCCCACGACCGCGATGCGCAGGCCGCCGCCGGCGCTGGAGCAGGCCAGGACGTCGGCGTCCAGGGCGACGGTGTCCTGCTCGGCCAGCATGCTCACGCAGGCGTCGTACCCGTCCAGGACGTCACCATCCCCGCCGGCGCCCGGCAGCGTCGTCGCGTGGCTCGCTGTGGCGAGCAGGTCGCCGGAGTCGAGGTCGACCAGTGCCGCCTTCGTGAAGGTGGACCCGAAGTCCACGCAGACGACGGCGCTCACACCACTACCGAGATCCCGGCCACCACGATCATCGCCAGGACCCCGAGCGCCAGGACGTTGACCGGGATCGTCGGCGGCAAGCTCGCGACCCTGGCGGATCGCCCGGTCGGTTTGCCGGAAGCGCAGCCAACCGCCGCCCGCGGCGATCACCGCGCACCCGACGAGCAGCACGCCGAGCAGGCGCTGCGCCCAGGACGGGTCGAGCAGGTGGAACACCGCCAGGGCGGCCGCCACGAGCCCCACGGCCGTGCGCTCGTAGGCCAGGAAGGTCCGTTCATTGGCGAGCAGGAAGCGGATGTCGGGCTCCTCGGGCACGCTCACCCCAGGGCTCGGTCGAGGTCGGCGACCAGGTCGTCGACGCTCTCGATGCCGACGCTGAGCCGGATCAGGTCGTCCGGCACCTCGAGGTCGGTGCCGGCGACGCTGGCGTGGGTCATCTTCCCGGGGTGCTCGATGAGCGACTCGACGCCGCCGAGCGACTCGCCGAGGGTGAAGACCTCGGCGCGCTCGCAGACTGCGAGTGCCTGCTCGAGGCCGCCGGTGACGCGGAACGAGATCATCCCACCGAAGCGCTTCATCTGACGGGCGGCGACCTCGTGCCCGGGGTGCGACGCGAGCCCGGGGTAGATCACCTGGGCCACGCGCTGGTCGCCGTCGAGGAACTCCACGATCTTCTCGGCGTTGTCGCAGTGGCGATCCATCCGCACGCCGAGCGTCTTGAGGCCGCGGTGGGTCAGGAAGGCGTCGAAGGGACCCGCGACGGCACCCATGGCGTTCTGGTGGAAGCCGATCTTCTCGGCCAGGTCGAGGTCGCGCACCACCACGGCGCCCCCGACGACGTCGCTGTGCCCACCGACGTACTTGGTGGTCGAGTGCAGCACCACGTCGGCGCCGAGCGTCAGCGGCTGCTGGAGGTAGGGCGAGGCGAAGGTGTTGTCGACGACGAGGAGGGCACCGGCATCGTGCGCGACGGTGGCGAGCGCCTCGATGTCGCCGATGGTGAGCATCGGGTTGGTGGGCGTCTCGATCCAGACCAGCTTCGTACGCCCGGGCTCGACCGCGGCGGCCATCGCATCGGTGTCGGCGACGGCGGCCGGGGTGAAGTCGAGGCCCCACACCTTGGCGACCTTGTCGAAGAGGCGGAAGGTCCCGCCGTAGGCGTCGTCGGGGATGACGGCGTGGTCGCCGGGACGGGTCAGCGCCCGGATGACGGCGTCCTCGGCCGCCAGTCCTGAGGCGAAGGCGAACCCCCGCTCGCCGTCCTCGACGGCCGCGAGGGCGCCCTCGAGCGCCGTACGCGTGGGGTTGGCGGAGCGGCTGTACTCGTAGCCGCCGCGCAGGCCGCCGACCCCGTCCTGCTTGTAGGTGCTGCTGGCGTAGATGGGCGGGATGACCGCCCCGGTCATCGCGTCGGGCTCGTAGCCGGCGTGGATCGCACGCGTCTCGAACCCGGCCTTGTTGGCGCGTTCCTGGGTCACACGGCGAGCGTAGACCCAGCCATCCTGTGTCCGGACAGCGGAACGGCCGCCACTCCCCCGTGGTGGCGGCCGTTCGTGCCGAGACGTGCGGGTCAGCTGGGCGCGAAGATCGCGGTGAGCGCGCTGTCCCTCAGCGTGGCCTCACCGCTGAACTCGTCGCACACCAGGTTGACGGTCAGGAGGTTGCCCTTGGTCACCGGGAAGCCCGCTGGTGCCGGCGATCGAGTCGTACTGGCCGACAGCCGGCGCTGACGTTCTGGTAGGCGTTGTTGTCCAACGCGTTCGTCAGGCTGATGGAGCACCGGAAGATGCCGGCCGCCGTGCCTTCGATGTAGGCCGAGGACGAGACGATGACCGTTCCGTTCGCGGGCGGCATCAGGCTCACGGAGCGGACGACCTGGTCGGCCGGCGTGAGAGCGAGGGTCTGACCGCCGCCGCGGTGGCGGCGACCGAGTTCACGAACGGAGCGAGCTTGGCGTCGATTTCGGCCTTCGTGTAACTGGACCCGGCAGCGCTGTACCTCGCGTCGCTCTCGGCCTTGGTGTAGCCAGACCCGGCGGTCTCGTAGGAGCCCTTGGGCTGGTACTTCGTGTCGCTCTGCGCCTTGGTGTAGTAGCGCCTGTCCGCGAGCGGCTTCAGGTTCTTCTTCCAGATCTTCTTCCAGTTGGTGGCCACCGCGTTGCTGACCTCGGCCCCGGCAGGCGTGACGGCCATCAGGCCGCCACCGACGAGCACCCCGAGCAGGACAGCGACCAGGCAGCTGCCGCAGCCGAACGACGTGAAGACATCGGTGTTTCCTTTCGATGAACAATCGATGTGAGGCGCTCACACGTGGCGGCCCCGAGCGCGACTGGTCATCGGTAGTAGTACGACGACTAGTCCAGTTGAATGCGGGACCGCTTGCCCGACCCGCGACAATGGAGGCATGTTCGGATTCGGCAAGCCCACGACCCTGCCCACGCCCGACCAGGCCCTGCCCGGCCGCACGGAGTCGATGTGGACCCTGGGCGAGCACGTCGTGCTCCACACGCCCGTGGTCTCCGACGAGGCCCCTGCCGGGCACGAGGTCGCGATCCTGGGGCTCGGCTGCTTCTGGGGTGCCGAGGAGATCTACTGGCAGATCCCCGGCGTGTGGTCCACGTCGGTCGGCTACGCCGGCGGCAGCACGCCGAACCCGACCTACGAGGAGGTGTGCAGCGGCCGGACCGGCCACACCGAGGCGATCCGCGTCGTCTTCGACCCGTCGGTCGTGTCCTACGCCGACCTTCTCAAGAAGTTCTTCGAGATCCACGACCCGACCCAGGGCATGCGACAGGGCAACGACGTCGGCACGCAGTACCGCTCGGCGATCTACTTCACCACGCCCGAGCAGGAGCGGACCGCCCACGAGCTGACCACGGTGTACGGCCAGGAGCTGGCGCGGCGCGGCCTCGGCGACATCACCACCGAGATCCGGCCGTCGAGCGAGACGCCGTACTTCTACGCCGAGGACGCCCACCAGCAGTACCTCGCCAAGAACCCCTTCGGCTACCGGTGCCACGCCAACACGGGAGTCTCATTCCCGCGCGACTGAGTCGCCGCTTCTGCGTTGCGCATGGGGCCACGATGGTCACCCGGCGAACTCGGCTACCGACGCCGATGCTCAGTTCCTTGCCGGCAGGAGCACGCGCGAGGATGCTGGGTCGATGATCCCGAGACGTCGCCTGTGGGCTGTCGTCGCCGTCGTTCTGGTCAGTCTCCTGCCTGCGCCGGAAGCCGTGGCCGGTGCAGAGGAGTGGGGCCAGCGAGAGATTCTCACTCGGCCAGGAGTAGCCGGCAACGCCACGCGGCTGTTCGCAGCCGCCAACGGCGCGTTGACGGCCGCCTGGGTCACGAGCAGCGCTTCGCCAGAAGGTCATGCACTTGTCATTCGAACCAGGCCCGATGGCGGGACGTGGGGCCTCGAGCAGGTGGTAGCGGCCGACGTCAGCCGCTATGACCTCGAGGTCGCCGCAGATGACCGCCTGGTCGCTGCGTACGTGCCGGTCGACGGGGCCGGTCCCCAGGTGAGGACGCAGGGGGCCGATGACACGTTCGGCGAGAGCGTGCTCCTGGCTCCAGGGCTACCAGGTCGCGTCCTGTCTGGTCCGAAGCTCGTGGTGAGCAAGAGCGGTCGGCAGGTCGTGGTGTGGCTTCTGCGACTTCCCGGGGCCGAGAGGCGCGTCGTGGCCGTCAGCCGCGATGGCTCAATGGCGACGTGGTCGAAACCGAAGTTCCTCACAAGCCAGGATGCAAGGCCGCAAAGCCTCGCGGCGGGTGCTGCGCGGGACGGATCCGTCGCCGTGCTGTGGACAAAGGTGCTGTGGACGGACGGGTCGCGTTCCGTGCGGGTGAAGCATCGGCTGCTCTCCGCGCGCGGCGAGTGGATGGCCACCGAGCCCGTCATCCAGTCGGGCGGCGTTGGTGATCTGCGGGTGGCCAACCGCGGTTCCGGCCGGGTCACCGCGATGTGGGTCGAGTCGGACGAACAGGGGTATCACGCCTACACCTCATCACGGATGACGTCAGGGCACTGGACGCCGGCAGGGAGTATCGCCGCGCAGCCCGATCGTGACGAGATCTGGCAAACGCTGACCACGAACGGTCGACTGACCGCAGTCGTGTGGAGTTCCTTGCCCTCGTCCGACGGCGACTCGTGGTTGATGGCACGGGTGCAGGACGGGCGGGCCTGGAGCCCTCCGAGAAGGATCGCACGAGCGTCGTCGCGCATGTGGTTGAACGCCGCCGCCTTCGCGCCCGACGGGTCCCTGCGTGTGGTGTGGATTCGCGGCCAGGGCGAGATGTGGACGCGGGTCCGCCAGCCCGACGGAACCTGGGGGCCCCAGACGCGCATCACCTGGGTCGGGCTGGACGACTACGGGCCCGTGGTCGTTGCATACGGCGACCGCAGGGCAGCTGTGGTGGCAACGACTCGCAGTCGCAGGATCGTCTTCGCTGAGCTCTCGCAGTGATCCCATGTCCGCCATGACCGACTTCCTGTCCGCCTGAACAGCCACCGATCCGGTGACTCACCCGGGCCGCGAGCATGCTCGACAAGGCAGCGATGAGCGGAGCAGCGCTTACGGCACAGCCCGTGGAAAGAACCTGCGAAACGAGATGACCAGTGTCACCACAGTCACGACCAGCAGGAGCATCCACAGCGCAACTGCCCAGGTGGTAGCCATGCCCCAGGCGAACAGCGCAGGGAAGATCCAGAAGGCATACCACGCCCAGCGGTCGCCGGTCCGGAACCATCGAGCGGAGGTCAGCGCGGTCAATGCGCCAAAGGCGATGATCAGTCCACCGGTCGCACGGAACTCGTCGGCCAGGTACGCGATGACATCGGGGTCCGTCGTGTAGTACCGCCAGTGATCGGGGTCAGTGGTCGGGAGCAGGACGAGGTACAGGCCGTAGGCGGCGAAGAGCAGACCGTAGGCGAAGAAGAGCTTCCAGGAGCCGATCGGCTCTTGCGGCGGGTGCGAGCCACGGACAGTCTCCGACACAGTTGCCCATCTTTTCAGACACGTGCCTCCGGCGGCACGCATCGATACAGGCGAACGATGCAACCGCCAGGCATGGGTGGAGCGTGCTGCAACACACCGGCGACCGGTCCCGGCTCCGGCTCCGGCTCCGGACGAGAGTTTGTGCGCTCGAACGCTGCGTAGGAGGGCGCCGAGGGCGGCATGTCGTGGTTGCCAGGTGATTCGCGGCGAAATGACGCACGTGCACAACGCACTCAGCGTGGCATGAGCGAGCGCTCCACCTGCGGCACCGGAGCCCAAGAGTCGTGCGAAGCGAGTGTTCACAACCCGCCGGCACCGCCCCCGCCACGCAAGCAGACGTCAGCCCGCGAGCGAGCCCAGCCAGGATTCATTGATGGAGTAATGAACACGTAGTCAGCGACGTCCCATAGAAAGGCGCTCCCATTGCTGTGATCGCTCTGGGGCGGGAGGGTAATCGTGCTCCGTCACGTCGGCCTGTCGAGTAGTGACCTTGAACTGCCGCCTATACACAAATAGTCCCCGGGGACCACATCTCCTTCAGCGAACCGACGGGCCCAGCCAGGGGACGCTGGGTGTAGCCCTCGGGGAGGCGGAACGAGGGCAGCGTGGGGAGCATTGAAGCGTCCCCGACTTCGGATCCGCTCCGAGTGTTCGGCTAGAGCCCGGGGCACACCTCGCGGTAGGGCTGCGTAGGCAGGAACTCCGCCCACTCGTCCTCGGTCAGGTTCCGCCCGGCCATCTGACAGGCGAAGTCGAGGGCGCGTGTGAGGTCGGTCTCCCACCGGTAGACGCGGCCGTCGTACGACGCGATGGCCACGGCGTACGTGTCGCCGATGAACTGCGCGCCGGCCGGGACCGCCTCCCCGCGGTGGGGTGGGTACACGGTGCCGAGCAGGTCGAGCGTCGTGGCGTCCCACAGGCTGACCCCTCCGTGGGCGGCGCCGGAGACCAGCCGCTCGCCGTCGTCGGAGAAGTGGAGCCACCGTCCTTCGGCCCCGAGACCGCTCGACCCCCTCCGCTGGTCTCCCGTCTCGATGTCGATGGTGACGAGCTCGCCGCTGTCCCCGATCACGGCGACGGACGATCCGTCGGGGGAGGCCTCGGAGACGTAGGCTCGAAGGTTCAGGTTCCCCTCGGACAGGACGTCGCCGGTGGCGACCTCGATCACCCGCCAGCGCTCGGAGATGCCGTCGGCGGTGTCCTCATAAACGAGAGCGGTGCTTCCGTCCCCTATGGGGGTGGTACAGCAGTGCGCGGGCACGTCGAAGGTTTCTTCCTGGGGGCGCAGGGTTTGTGCGTCGACGACGAGAGAGCGTTCCTCGTCGTCGCCGACGAGCAGGCTCCGGTTCTCGTCGACGTAGGCCACCGACCACAGGCGACCGTCGATGACGTCCCGTTTCCTGATGAGCTTGCCCGTGGCGGGGTCGAGGACCACGGCGGTGCTCGGCGCAGCGCAGGTTTCGCACATGAACGCGACGTATCGCTTCCCCTGGGGATGCCAGGTGCCGCTGGGCCAGGCGGTCTCCTGCACCGGGACCCGCGTAGGAGGCGTCGCGTCTCCGGTATCGATGTCGACGAACCGGATCCACCCCTGTGTCCCGTCGAGCCAGCTGTATGCCGCTCTCTGCCCGTCCGGGGCGATGTCGACGTGGGCGAACACTTCGGCGTCTGCGACCTGGGTGGTCTGCTGCAGGTACGTGTTCTGCACGGACAGGTCCCAGGTGCGCAGCATCGAGTCGCCGCCGCCGACATGGACGAGGTCCCCGCCCGGGCTGAAGCCCGGGCTCGCGGCGGAGATGTCCAAACGCTCCAGTGGCCGGCCGGTGGCGGCGTCCCAGACGATGAGCTCGCCACTTTCGGAGGCCGACCCGACGAGCCTGCCGTCGGGGGCGAACCGGATGTCGTAGATCCCTTCCTTGTGCCCTCTCAGCGTGGCGACCGTATCGCCGTCTTCGGCGCTCACCAGAAGCCCGTCCTTGCCACGGCCCGTGCCCACAGGCCCGTGGCGCTCCAGTGCGAGCAGGGTCCCCGTGGCGTTCACGTCGAGGGTCAAGAAGGTTCTCAGCTTGGGCTCGCGCCAGATCGTTTCGCCCGACGCCACGTGGTACGCCGTCAGCGGCCAGCCGGTGTACAGGGTCCGGCCGTCCGGGCTGAGGGCCATCGCCTGGAAGGCGATGCCGGTCGGTATCCGCTGCGGTGGGCTGGATGGAGCGTTGAGGTCCCATACCAGGGCGTAGCCGGTCGTCTCAAGGGCCTCCGCGAGCGCACCGGTGTGCATGGTGGCGGCCAGGTAGCGACCGTCGGCGCTGAACTGGACGTCGATGCCCCGCACCGGCTTGCCGCCAGGGAAGTCGAGCTTCGTCGTCGGTTGCATGCTGTTCGGGTCCAGCACACGCACTGGGTCGGTGGACTCCTCGCGCAGGATCACAGCGAGCTGTCTGCTGTCGGGGCTGAACGCCGCGGTCATGAAAATCTGATCGCCTCCGGAAGGCAGGCCGGCGTCGTAGCTGCGCAGCAGCCGGTTGGTCGCGGCGTCGTAGAGGTGCATCCGGTTCTCGTCGTCGGAGGCGGCGATCCAGCGGCCGTCGTGACTGACTTCCATAGTCTCCGCGTAGCCGCCTCCGAGCGGCGCCGACCGTACGAGCAGCGCCTGCTTGGCCAGCACGTCGAGCAGGTTGGCGCGCGTCTCCGGGGAGTCGTCCAGCCGTGCACCCGTGGCCGCGAGCAGCAGCGACAGGCTGATGTCGTCGGAGAGCTGGGCCTGGGCTCCGACGCGTCGGGCGTCGGCTGAGACCGCGGCTTGTCGGGCGTCGGCTGCGTCGCGGCGTCGCCGCGCGATCGGGACTGGATGGCGGCGACGCCGCCGGCGACGAGGGCAAGGACGAGGAGCACTGCGGCGCCGCTGAGCACGATCCGTGAGGCGCCGGATCAGCCGGGCCTGCGCGCGTGCTTGCTCGGCCGCGCTCAGTTCCTCGGCGTCAGAGGCCGACCGAGCGGCGGAGAGGAAGTCGCGCTCGGTGTCGGTGAGCGCGGACTCGGTACGGGACTGCCAGTCCAGCGCACGGGTCAGCCGGACGCCGCGGTAGAGCTCGCTGTCGGGACGCTCCAGGGTGTCCCAGGCGTCGGCCGCGCCGCTGAGGTGGAGCCGGATCCGTTGGCCCTCGACGTCGTCGTCGAGCCAGCCGCGCAGGCGGGGCCAGGCGCGCGCCAGGGCCTCGTGGGTGATCTCGAGCCGTCCCTCGTCGCTGGTCACCAGCCGCGCGTCGACGAGCATTTCGATCAGCTGCTCGTGCTGCCGGTCCGACGGCGATCAGCCGGCGCGGGACCTGGGTGCGAACCGCCTCACCGTCGATGCCCGGGCGAGACCAGCCGTAGGACGAGGTCGCGCAACAGGTGTCGCTGGTCAGTGTCCAACCGGCCGTAGAGCTGCTCGGCAGACTGCGCCACCGCACCGTGGATCCCACCGGAGGCGCGGTAGCCGTCGACGGTCAAGGTGTTGCCCTCGCGCCGCCGCCACGTCTCCAGCAGGGCGTGCGACAGCAGGGGCAGCGCGCCGGGATCGTCGCGGACCTCCCGGACGAGCAGGTCGACGAGGCCCGGTTCGAGGATCAGCCCGGCCTGCTGGGCCGGGCCGGTGACGGCTGCGCGCAGAGCCTCCTCGTCCAGGGCGCCGACGAGGTGCAGGCCGCGCTCGACCAGTCGGCTGAAGCCGGCGTGCTCGGTGACTTGCGCCAGGCGATCGCCGCGCAGGGTCAGAATGACCGGCCGTCGGGTGGCCTCCTGGGCGAGCCGCTCGAGGAAGTCGCGGCGTTCCTCCAGGTCCTCGCACAGCGCGAAGACCTCCTCCGTCTGATCGACGGCGAGGACGGTGCGGGCGTC
This sequence comes from uncultured Actinomycetota bacterium, assembly GCA_963740115.1. Taxonomy (GTDB): domain Bacteria; phylum Actinomycetota; class Actinomycetes; order Propionibacteriales; family Nocardioidaceae; genus Nocardioides. Next base: position 862,742 of record CAVUCQ010000003.1, read on the forward strand.
GGCGTTCGTCGGGCAGCGCGGTCAGCGCCTCGACGGGCCGCCGACCCGGCGTGATCACCACGATCTTGTGCCCGCGCTCGCGCAGGGCAGCCAGCACTCCGGCGCGCATGATCGAGGACTTGCCGGAGCCGGAGGGGCCCACGAGGGCGACGAAGGAGTTCGTCGCGAGCAGGTCGAGGCACGACTGCACGTCGCGGTCGCGGCCGAAGAACCGCTCGGTGTCATCGACGTCGTAGGCCTTGAGCCCTTGCCAGGGGCACTGCGACGCCCGCAACTGGGGCTCGGGGACCAGCGAGACTGGGGTCCTGCTTCAGAATCGACTGCTCCAAGGCCAGCATCTCCGGCGCCGGATCGATCCCGAGCTCCTGGGTCAGGACGGCGCGGAGCTGACGCAAGGAGCGCAACGCCTCGCCCTGGGCGCCGGTCTGGTACTGCGCGAGCGCGAGGAGCTCCCAGCGCCGCTCGCGCAGCGGCGCGGCGCGCACCATGGCGTGCGCCTGCGGGCCAGCACCTCCCGCGGACGACCGCTGCGCAGGAGCGCGTCGACGTGCATCTCCTCTGCCTCCAGGCGCAGCTCGTCGAGACGTTCCGCCTCCCGACGGGCCGGTGGCCAGTCGGGGAGGTCCGAGAACGCGGGCCCGCGCCACAGAGCCAGTGCGTGCTGCGAGCATGAAGGCGACCCGGTCGGCCTCACCGACGGCGAGGCAGCTCGCGGGCGCGCGCCGCCAGTGCCTTCGAACTCGCGAGCGTCGACCGTGTCAGCCGGCACCGTCAGGGCGTAGCCGTGGGCGGAGCGTCTCGATAGCCGCGGCACCCAGCGCTTTGCGGAGCCGGACGACGCACGACTGCAGGTTCTTCGCCGCGGAGGGAGGGGGATGGTCGGCCCACAGGGCATCCATCAGCTCGTCGGCGCTCACCGGCTGCCCCAGCCGGGTGGCCAGGGCCTGGAGTACGACGCGGTCGCGAGGCCCGAGACGTTCCGAGCCGTCCACGGTCAGCGGGCCAAGAACGGTGATGCCCACATCTCCACAGTCCTCCCGCCGAAGGGGAGGCGTCAACGCGACGGATACCCGATGGATACCGCTGCAGGACCGGGCAGGTACCGGTGTGCCGGAGAACAGAGGCAGAAACGGGCCAACCGGCCACCCATTCAAGGAGTGCATCATGAACCGCTACAGCCTCTCTTCCGAATCTGACCGCTGGTGGTACCCCACCGCGATCGCCGGCTCGATCGGCGCGGCCGCCGTGACTGCCATCTTCATCGTTTCCGTGATCGGTGCCCAGGCGGCTCCGATCGTGCCGTCTGAGGATGACTCGACCGTCCCGGGCGGATCGGGGTCCGTCGTGCTCATCGAACGTCCGTGCTATATGGCTCGGGCTGGATGGAACACCCCTGCGGGGTGGAGCAGCCGGTCTGCACGACCGAGGTCCGTCGCGGCGCCGAGGCTCCCGCTCTGGGCACCCGCCGGGCACCCGCGGACTACCTCCCGTGAGCGGGGTGCGGCGCCTCGGGCACTGCCGTCAGGCCTTGCCGTGCCACGAGTCCCAGTGTGCGGCGTACGAACCACCTGCAGCGACGAGCTCGTCGTGAGTTCCGAACTCGCTGATCACCCCGTCCGCGCACGGCGCCGCGGTCGGCGTCGTGCGCGGACAAGAGCCGGTGCGCGATCGCGATCACGGTCCGACCTTCGAGCGGCGGCGAGCGAGCGCTCCAGCACGAGATCTCGCACCGGCCCGTTCTGCCTCGGCTGCGTCGTTCTGGGCGATCTGCTCGAAAAGGGACGGCTTGTTGGTCCGTGAGGGCTTCTCCCCTTGCGGACCGGCGATCACGGGTGCGCCGTTTCCGAGCGAACGTGGTGGGCCGGGTTCCGGTCGGACAGACGCGCCGGCAGACGGGCTCCGGGATCGCGACGTGAGGTGGTGGCCGGGTACGCCCTTGAGGCGCACAATGACCGGATGCGCAGCCCGGTCGCGGTAGCGGTCTTGTGCGGGGTGTTCCTCGTGGGCTGTTCTAGCGCGGATAGTCCGGATGACGGAGGTTCGGATCCTCCGCCGGCGGCGTCGACCAGCTCGGCGCCTTCGGCTGCGGCGTCGATGGACGACGTGGCGCACGCGTTGGAGGAGCGTCTCGACGTGTTCGAGGGCACATATCCTGCCGCGCTGGCGCTGGTCCGTGTTGGAGACGAGACGCGATTCGTGTCGGCGGGTCCCGCTGAGCGTGGCAGTTCAGGCGAGGTGAGCGACCGGCACCGGTTCCAGATCGGCAGCGTGTCGAAGCCGATGCTGGCTGTCGCGGTGATGCAGCTGGTCGAGGAAGGGACGTTGTCGCTGGGAGACACGGTCGATGGCTGCTGCCCGGCCTGGTGCCTGGCGGTGATGAGATCACTGTGGAGCAGTTGTTGTCTCATCGAGTCGGCTTGTTCAACTACACGGAGTCAGACAGATTTCGGTGGACGGGCGCATGGAAGCCGAACGAGTTGGTGCGTCTGGCGACCGATGAGCGTCCGTTGTTCGCGCCCGGTGAGCAGAGCAGCTACTCCAACTCCAACTACGTGCTGCTGGGTCTGATCGTCGAGGAGTTGACGGGTCAGAGGCTGGATCAGGTCCTACAGAAGCGTGTGTTCGACCCGGCTGGGATGGGCGACACGTCGATGAGCCCCGGTCGGGTCGCGGAAGCACCCTTGGTGCGCGGCTACCAGGGTCGTCGAGACGTGACGTTCGAGGACATGTCGATGGGGTGGGGCGCTGGGGCGGTGGTGTCGAGCGCTAGGGACGTCGATCGATTCCTGCACGCGTTGACCACCGGGTTCTTGTTGAATGCTGCGTCGGTTGAGGACATGCGCACTTGGCGCGGTGATCTGGTCAACCTCGGCGGGGTCGCGTACGGCTTGGGGCTGGGAGAAGCTGACCCTTCATTGCGACGTGGAGATGGTCGGGCACTCGGGAGGGCTGCCGGGATTCGCCACCGAAGCGTGGACGACGCCTGACGGCAGCCGGTCTGTTGTCGCGATGGTCAACGACCAAGCCTCCGGTGAGGTGCTTGGCGGGCTGGTCACAGCCGCCGTGTGTGACTGACTCATCTATCCACCACCGGGACAGTCTGCAAAGGACTGGCCTCATCGACACGGCCGCACCTTCCTCGCTCGGCATGCGCTGCGCACCCAACGGCACCGCCTCGGTCCCCAGGCCAAGCATGAAGCCGCTCAAAGGACGAGAGGCCCGTGTTCATGAGGCTCCGCCCTTCGCCCTTAGGCGTCCTGGCCAGCGTGGATGCGGCGGAGAGACACACCAATCGCGGCGCAATGACGCACGTGTTGAACGCGCGGATCGCCGCATGAGCTGGCGTGGTGACCGGCTACTTCGAGCCGGACTGCTTTCCGCCCACGGGGCCCTCTACATCCCCGCATCGTTCACAGTGCAAGCAGGAGACCGCGCTGGCCGGCTCACCGCCCCAACGCTGCCCCACACCCACGACCCGCAAGTGGAGGAGATTCCCACACTTGCAGACCGGCGGAATCGTCTCCGCCCGGCGCAAACGCAACCTGCGCAACATTCCAGGACGATGCCACAACAGATCCCCCTGATACCAGCACACCGGTCAGATCGCGCGACGAGAGGCGACACACGGCGTCCGGCGAGCCGCGCTCCCGACACGACCAGAGAGAAGCCGGCTCAGCGCTCTCGACCGGGCCGATGGGAATCCGCCCGTCCGTGAGATTCAGTGCCCGACAGGCGGAATGCGCGCGTCCAGACCGCACGAAGCCGCCGCAGGTCGTGAAGGACACCGGATACTGGCATCCTGAACTGATGAGCGGTGAGTTGCCACGGCCCGTACGGGTTTTCACGCCGGCTGACTTAGCTTCAGCAGACCCAACGCCTGGCATGAACCGCGCCCTGGCATTCGAGCTGCCGCTGCTCTGGGCCGGCCAGGTCGAGACCGAGCCGGGAGCGGTATCGGGCTGGCACCACCACGAGCGCAACGAGTCGAGCCTGTACATCGTGCGCGGCGTGCTGAGACTCGAGTTCGAAGGCCACGACGGCTACATCGATGCTGGCCCGGGCGATTTCGTGCACGTCCCTGCCTGGACTGTCCACCGTGAGTCCAACCCCAGCCGCGAGCCATCCCTCGCGGTGATTGCCCGGGTGGGCGGCGGCATCCCGACCGTCAACGTCGATGGGCCCTCGGGGCGCTGACGCCACTCACTGGTGGGATCGGTGCGGCATGCATGGCCGACCTATCAGCGCGGGGATCGCGGCATGTGCGGAGGCTTGATGGGCGATGATCATGGGCGTGCGGCGATGAAAGGACTCGGTATGCCCAAGCTCGTGTTCGGAATGAACCAGTCCCTGGACGGCTACGTCGACCACATGGCGTTCGCGCCAAGCCCTACGCTCTTCCGCCACTTCATCGAGGAGGCTCGGGCGCAGGCCGGCTGTGTCTACGGTCGCCAAATGTATGAGGTCATGCGCTACTGGGACGACGATCATCCCGAATGGGATGCACCGGAACTGGCCTTCGCGGCGGCCTGGCGGAACCAGCCGAAATGGGTCGTCTCGCGCTCATTGAAGTCGGTCGGCCCCAACGCCACGCTCGTTGAGGATGATCTTGAGGGCGCCATCCGCAAGCTGAAGGCCGAGCGCGACGGGGAGGTCGAAGTTGCCGGCCCCGGCTTAGCCAGGAGCCTCACCGAGCTCGGCCTGATCGATGAGTATCGGATCTACCTGCATCCGGTCGTGCTCGGTCACGGCAAGCCGTACTTCGCAGGACCCAGGCCGCCGCTCCGCCTCATGTCCATCGATCAGATCGAAGACGTGATCCGGTTGATCTACGTTCCTGCTTAACGCTCGTCGGCTGTGAGCGCGCGCAGTGGCGGCGGAATGGGCTACTCCGCCGAGAGTTCCTCGCTCAGAGGATCACAGCCATCCACGCGTGGATCCTTGGCCTCTGGGCCCCTTGGGAGGGCGAATTTTGAGTCACACCGTTGCTTGGACCGACGGACGTTGGACGAACGCACCCGCCAACGTCGCGACCGACTTTGATGGCCTCCACGTCACTGCCCGCGAAGGTAGCGACGCCTGGCGCATCACGTCCTACGGCTTCATCCACTCCAGCGAGCACGCGCTCTTGACGACATTCGAGCCCGAGTCTGCAATCGAGGTGCAGTTCCGTCTCGACTTCGCCGAGCAGTTCGACCAGGCCGGCATCTTCGTGAAGCTCGACGACGAATCTTGGATCAAGGCTGGCGTCGAGTTGAGCGACGGAGAAGAGAGCCTCGGCGCTGTCGTAACCAAGGGCACATCGGACTGGTCTCTGTCCCCAGTGCCGAACTGGGCAGGGCGGTTGGTGACCGTCCGTGGCAGCTGGTCGGGCAACGCACTCACTGTGCGCGCGCGTGTAGACGACGAATCCTGGCGACTCGTTCGCGTCGCGCCCCTAGATGCGGTCGCACCCGTCACGGCCGGGCCGTTCTGCTGCGCGCCGACCCGGGCCGGGCTCACTGTCCACTTCACGTCGTGGCGGACCACGCCGCCCGACACCAAGCTGCACCCAAGCGCCTGAGCCTTCCTTATGAGTGCGCGGGCTGTCCGGCTAGCACGTGCGCTCAAGAACAACGAGAAGGTGTCGCGCGACGGTGGGCTGGCGCAGTCGCGGCGAGGTGACGCTTCTCTTTAGGGGTGATCGGCGCGGGCCTGGCAAGCTCGGCCGTAGCGCTCAGTTGTGGGAGGCGGACTCACGGTAGGCCTTAAGCACTGCCGCAGGGAGGCGACCAGCCTGCTTGACCTGCATCCCCTGCGCCTTGGCCCAGGCACGGATTGCGTCCGCTTGGCCCGGAGGGGCGGTGTTCGAGCTCGGGTTCGCCGGAGCAGTGGGCTTCGGTCCGGTGCGACCCGACGCTTTCCTGGCCGTGGTGGCCCGCCCTGTTGGAGAGCGATTCCCACTTGGCGTTCCCGCAGCGCCCCGGATTGATTGGCCGCGTTTGGCTGTGGGCCCGCCTTCGTTGGCGGAGGTCCCGCTGGATCCGAAGGCCGCGCGGACGGTTGCTAGTGCCTCCTCCAGCGAATCGTGGCGCGTGTCAAAGGTTACCTTCATGCGTTGCTCCTGGATCGGGGAATTGGATCCCATATGGCGATGTCCGACCCGAGGTTGACGTTGCAGGGTTGACCTTAACGCTGAGGCCCAACCTGTGTAGTCACATTGCTCGGCAGCGTTCATGAGCCGGCTCCCCGCGGAGTACGCGGCTGCTCACGCGGCGGAAAGCGACGCCCTGGGCATGAGCTTGCGCGTCGCTTGGCAGGGTGCGCTCCAGGTTGGTTGGCGGACGGTGGCCCGACTTAACGGGGGATCCGTCGGACCACCGCCGGAAAGGACTACATCAAGCGCTCCTGAGGGATCGTTGAGCGGTTCGCCCCCAGCATCCTGAGAAGTCCGATCGTTGCGGTTCTGTGACCTGCGGGGCCGAGCACCCGCACGCACGCCGGTCAGCAGATCAGTGCGCAGGCCATCCGCGATGAGCGCACTCATTGCGGCGTGAGCGGATGGCCAGGATTTCAGCCAGTGGGGATCCCGCGCTCGTTGCGGTAGCCCCGCACGCCGGTGATGACGCCGTCGACCACGGAGAAGATGTGGCACACCATGCTGACATGGGCGCCGTCGCCGTCGACGATCGTCGACAGTTGCTCGACGTACACGTCGTCGCCCGCCTGCTGCACGGTGATGTTCTCAGTGGTGAGCGACGTGGACTTGTTGATCGGCGCCTGCAACCTCGTGATCCACGCGTCAGCCCCCTGGTGCATCACCTGCCACGGCTCGTCAGTCCACGGGCTCGCGGCCTTGATGACGAAGTCGGCGGCCAAGAACTCGCGGAGGGCCTCGAAGTCGTCGACGTCCCCGGACGCCCGTGCCCGCCGGACCGCCTCGATGTAGCGCCGTACAAGTCTGATCGACGGAGTGTCGTCAGCCATCTGTCACCTCCGGTCCGGGAACCATGGCACGCGTGACGCGCACGCTGCAAGCACCCCGTGCGGCACCAACATGCGCACGCTCGGGCATTCCCTCATCGTCAGACCCGGCCGTTTGCACCGGCGCCGACAGGCGGCGATATGACGCGCCCACGTCCTAGCTAGTGCCTTGTGGGGAGAAAGCCTTCGAGGGTTTCGACGACGAGGTGGTGGTCCTCGAGTTCGGGCAGGCCCGAGACCGCGACGGTGCCGACACAGCCGGTGCCTCGCACCAGGATGGGAAAGGCGCCGCCGTGGGCGGCGTAGTCCGACGGGTGCAGTCGGGCGTCTGCGTCGAAGGACCCGCCATCGACCCGGAACTGTTCGCCAACGCGGAGCGAGGAACGTCCGTAGCGGTCGACCACGGCGCTCTTGCGTTCAAGCCAGCCGTCGTTGTCCGCAGACGAGCCCGGGAGCGCGGCGTGGAACAGGCGTTGGCCGTTGCGACGGATCGAGATGGTGACCGGGAGCGCAGCGGCGCGGGCGGCTTCTCGCAGGGCGACTCCGAGTGCCCAGGCGGTGTCCTCGTCGAAATGGGCGAAGACCAAGCGTGACTCCTGCTCCGCCAGCTCGTCGAGCAGCTCTCGTCCGGTCACAGCTCGCCTCCCAGACCTTGCACCGTATGCCGTTCGGAGCTGACTCGGGTGGCTTCGAGGACGTCGAGGGCCGTGATCAGCGAGGCAACGGCGTACCTGCCGTAACCGACCAGTCCGATCTTGACCGGACCCACGTGATCACATCTCCTCAACGACGACGCTCGCGCAAGTCTGCCTCGGTCCAAGTGCCAGCGGTCAAGCCATCCGCTCATCCGCGTACAACAGAGGCCGTGTAAAGGCGGCGGCAAGACCCAACGTTCGATCGCGTGGCGGTCAACCAGATTCACCGGTGGGCACTTCTGGCGGGACGCCGCGGGCGTTTTGGTGCCCCGCGTTCCCGCCAGTCGATAGGCGCGCCGATGCCGGCCTGGGAGTTGATGCCCGACGACCTGTGGCGCGACGACGTGACTGCTCGACGGCTAGGTGACGCGGGACGGTGGTAGGGCTAGGGTCTGTCGCACCACCTGCTCGTTGAAGAGTTGACACAGGGAGAGCTATGAAGATCTCGGGTTTCCTGTCCTCCGTCGCGCTTGCTGTCGCCCTGGCTGTGGCGCCGGCGGTCCCGCTCGCCGCTTCTCCAGCGACGTGGCGTGGCGCGACTGCGACGCCTGCTCCCTCTGTGGCGTTCCAGGCGACCATTCGGGCGGTCGATGAGGAGACGCGGGCGCGGATGATCGGGGTGTCGTGGAAGCCCGGCTGCCCGGTGCCAATCGATGATCTGCGGATCATCGAGATGAACTTCATCGGGTTCGACGGTGCCGTCCACTCCGGGGGCCAACTGATGGTGCATCGGCTGGTCGCTCCTCAGGTGGTGGAGGCGTTTCGGGTGCTGTTCGAGAATGGGTTCCCGATCCGGCGGATGGAGCTGATCGAGAACTACGGCGGATCCGATGACGCTTCTATGGCAGCGGACAACACCTCGGCGTTCAACTGCCGGCCTATCACGGGCACGACCGATCGTTTCTCGATCCACTCTTACGGCCAGGCCATCGACATCAACACCGTGGAGAATCCGTATGTCCGGGGCAGCACCGTCCTGCCGCCGGCGGGGGTCGACTACCTGGACCGCACCGACGTGCGTCCGGGAATGATCACGAAGAACGACGTGGTGGAGAAGGCTTTCCGGGAGCAGAAGTTCTTCTGGGGTGGTGACTTCAACTCGCTGAAGGATTACCAGCACTTCGAGACCAAGAAGTTGGTGCTGCCCGACTGATCTGGGCGGTCGGAAGAAGAACGAGCCGCGGGCGTGCCTGCGCGCCGTGGTTTGGCGGGGATGCGGGGTCGTATCAGCGGTGCCGGGGCGCGCGACATTCTGGGCGAAACCGACCGCGGGATCCCGCGGCTGCTCAGACTCCGGCGACGTAGGCGGTCAGGAAGTGGACGCCGTGTCGGTCGAGGTTGCCGCGGGCGCAATCGTAGTGCTCGGTGGTGCGTGGGTCCGCATGGCGGGCGAGGATCTGGGCATCACGGAGCGGGACGCCCGCGTCGAGGGCATTGGTGATCGCTGCGTGACGCAGGGTGTGCGGGCTGATGTGGCGTGGAATGCCGGCGACAGTCGCGATCCTGGTGGCCATCCGGTAGGCGTGGCGCCGGTCGATCCGCCACTGAATCTGGCAAAGGTGGAGAAGAACCCGCTGCGCTTACGACTGTCTGCCCTCCGCAAGCAATTCGGCGGCGTGGCTCCGACGCGCCCGTGACAAGGTGGATGCATGGAGCATTTGTTTCACTGCCGCGGCTACAGGATCGATCTCTCGCCGGGACGCGCGGGATCAACGTCGCGCACGTGGTCGCGGTGCACGCGGTCGACGGGATGACGCCCGGCATCTACAAGTGGCCAGAGTCCGACCCGCGGCGGGCCGGCGACGCTCGCCCGACTCTCCGTTCATGCCTGCATCTTCTCAGACGCTTGGTATAGCAGGGGGTGGCGAGCCGCGACGCTCGTCGTGCGTCGTCCCACCCATTCCCTCAAGCGCGGCTACAACGACGCCGCCAAGCGTCATTCTGGGCGATGAGAGACAAGGTCGACGGACGCACGGCGCACCGTGACGAGCCACCGATGATGCGAGAGATCGCAAACGCGGAGCACAGCCTGGGCATGATGATCAGGAGTACGTCGGCGAGCTGTTGCGACCCCGCCTCCGGCGCTGGCTGCCGTATGACACCGCCCTACCGTCCCGGTCGGCTAGCGGACCGGGAACGTCAGTTTTGGCGGTCGGTGTCCTTGCGGTCGCCGACGCCGGTGAACACGCCGATTGAAACGCCCCCGACTGTGAAGGGGGTTGGCGGGGTGGTGTCTGGGTGGACGGGGGCGACGATGAATCGCAGGCTGACCTCTTCCGGGGGGACGTTAAGCGCTGCGAAACGAGCGACTTGCTCGCCAACGTCGAGGAACCACAGTCCGAGCGGTGCGTCGCTCTCGATGAGCGCGTCGTCGAGGTGATGCTCGCGGTCGACGTGGTCGAAGAACCACAGCCGGGAGAGCTCGACGGTGTCCTTGTCGGAGCCGGGTTGCTCTTGAGCAGATGTCAGTTCGATGGTCACCGTGAAGGTGTTGTCGGTGATGGAACGCTGCCTGATCACCAGCATAGTCCGCGTTTCGTCGCCCTCGTCGAGGGCAACCAACCGGCCGAGGTCGTCCCCGACGAACGTAGATCTTGGGGTGCCCTGCTCGACGGTCACGGTCTCTTGCAGTACGACGATCTCGTCGACGAGCTTGGGCGACGGCTGTGGCTCTCCCTGCTCAAGGCGTCGCCGTTGCTCGAGTAGCTGCGGGTCCTGGGAATCGTTGAGCCGCTGGCGCAGGTCGTCCTCGTTGTTCTGGGCCATGTCGGCCTCCTGCTAGTGCCGGGCACTGTTCCGACGAGCGAGTTCTCGAACTGGTAGGACAGCAATGGGAACAGCAGACTGAAACCGACCGAAGACACGGCACCGGTTACTGGCGACCCGGCTTGGTCGAAGAAGTCGCCATCGAACTGGAAGCCGCCCCAATGTGCAGCGTCGGGGTTCAGGTTCCCCCGACCGAGATTCCACTCGACCCACATGTAGTCGATCATGTTGTGGTGCAGCCAGAAGATCGGGTCCAGGGGGCTGCGGAAACTTCCCATGCCGTCGACGGAGTTGCCGATCTGATCGTGCACCGCGTCATGCACGCTGCGCTCGAATGTCGACTTGGTCTTGGGCGAGGCCGGACGCTGCGGCTCGCCTTCCGCAAGGGCCCCCGAGCCGAAGTTCACGAACGCCGTCTCTCCCATTGCGGTGTCGGCGGTCGCTCCGGAGACACTGACCGAAGTGCCCTGGCGAGCGTGCCAGAGCGGTCCGCTCTGGAACACAGCCGGAATCGCGGGGTCCTCGACCCAATTCCAGTACGGCAGGGCCCACGAGCTATCGCCGGTGAGCTCGCGGATGATGCGCTCGAACCAGTACAGATAATGGCGATGCCAGGGCAGGAACAACCAGTTGCTGTGGGGACACCGGTTCACGTGGATGTCGGCCTGGTTCGCCCAGTTCCGCGGGTCGCTCGCTGGAAGCGCCTTCATCAGGGTCACGCCCTCGATGTAGGTCAAGATCACCGGGTCGTCGGCGGCGAGACCACCCACGTTGCGCCGGGTGGGCCGGTCGCGGATCGCCTCGGCCAGGTCTTCGAGCACATCCCCGCAGGCCGATAGGGACGCGAGCGCCGGGAGCAGACCCAGAGCAATCAACCCGCGCAGGACCGCCCGGCGATGTAGCCCAGTTCGCGCCTGATCCCGATCCATCACACAAGCAAGGAGTTCTCAACCGCGCCTCGTGATACATCACTCACGTCGTCGCCTTGAGAACGCCACGATGCGGGTCTGCGGGACAGCGTCTGGGTGTGCCCGGAGTAGCGAGCGAGGTGCGTACGAGACGGCAGCGAGCCCCGCGGGTGTCATCGCATCAGGCTGGAATGGCAGGAGCGTGTCCAGATTTTCACCTGGCGGAGTCGGCTTAGCCTCGCCCCGTCGCCGCCTATCGACGAGGCGCTTGCGCGACGCTAGGACCAGCGAGGTTCTGCCGCAAAGTATGGATGCCTAGTGGGTCGCGAGCTTGCTCTACGCACCTTGCGGTCCGCCCAATACAGCACGCGGCGGTCTGCCCTGGGTAGGACCGGCGCGTTCTGTAGAGGTGCGTCTTCGGCAGTGCCATAGAGGTTTCGAGACGCACGCTGCCGGACGAGGTGCGGGCTTGCCTCTTAGCCAGCCGTTGAACGGAGAGCGAAAGTGGGGCCGTCTACTGCGGGCACACATAGTTATGCCGCAAAACGCGGCCATTTCCGTGTCGTCGATTCACCTGCCCAAGACGTCGAGTCCGTAGATGGGGTGCACGGTGCAGCCGATCCGTGCAGCAGGCCACCCTTGATTTCAGACCCACAATCACATAACGATCAACGCCACGCGGCAGTCAGGTGTCTGGGCGAAGTGCAAGCACTGACGGCACCCGACGCTCAAGCAGCGCGCTTGTCTCTTGCGGCGTTTCGCCAGCACCGCCACCATGAGAAGAGTAGGGCGGTGCGGGACCGCCCCATCTCGGGAAGCCGGTGATGGATGTGGACGTCGCTACTCTTCGCAACCGGCCAGGTCGTGGATGGCACCAGTCGTGATGGGCGGGCCATCGCGACGTCACTTGCTGGCTGTGGCCCTCCTTTCAGGCCCTGTAGCCGGATTCGTGCATTGGTGGTGGTTCGAGTCTGGAGACCGGGCCGACGACCTCGCCCGGTCGTCGGCGGTCGTCGTTGTATTCCTGGTGTTCTTCTTCACGCTCACAGGCAGCATTGGAAAAGACGCGACCAGCGACCAGCGGAGGAAGTTCGGCTATCTGGAGGTGCTTATCGGCGCCGACGGGTTCGCGTCGACCTCGAAGACCGCAGTTTGGTTGTGGACCGTCATCTTTGCCTCTGCGCTAGTGCTGCTGGCCGGGATGGTCTGGTGGGGCGAACTGTCGGTGCAGGAGGCCTACGGCAGCGACTGGGACTCCTATCTTCTGTTGCTGGGCGGACCGTTCGCCTCCGCCGTACTAGCTAAAGGCATCACCGCCAACAAGGCCGAAATGACCAGTTTGAATATCAGCGGCGCAGCCAGCGACTCCGCAGTCGGAACGGCGGCTCCCGCCGGCAGCGACGTGAGCGGCCCCAAGATCACAGACCTCGGCAAGGGGAACAACGGGGACGGCTCGATGGCGGACACCCAGTACGTGGTCTTCACGCTAGTGGCGATGATCTTCTTCGTCGGCTCTTTCATCCAGCGCCTCGTTAGTTACGGCAATGGCGAGCTCGACGCAATCCAGCTTCCGCCGATTCCCGCCGCACTGCTCGGACTGACGGGACTGACTGCCCTCACCTACGTGGGCGCGAAGGTGACCGAGTCCTCCGGGCTGCGATTGGCTCAAACCACCCCGCACAACCCGAAAGAAGGAACCGAACTGCATGTGGCTTTGGTAAACCTGCCAGTCGCCGTGTCCGAAAGCATGATCACTGTGCACTATGCCGATCCGGCCACCAAGGAGGAGAAGGCAACGCGGGCGCCGTCGCAGAACTCACTGAAGCGCTCAGATCCGTTCGTTACGTTCGACGTCGCCTTGCCCATCCAGGGCACCTACGACATGTGGATTAGCACCCCGCAGGGTAGGACGGCTTCGACGACGGTGGAAGTAGCCGCTCCCTGAGAGCCGTCCTCGCGCCGCGCGAGAACCGAAGTCAAGGATCGCGAGCTTGCCGGCTGCTGTAGCCATCGATCTGAATCCATAGTCTTGGCCGCTGTTCCGTGTGAGGCTCGAACGGTAGGCGACGGCGACCCGTCGAGGCCAGCGGGTGCCGATGCCCAAGGTGCGAGGTATGCCGCCACAACGGACGTCGCGTCCGGGAGCGCGAGGGACGGCATAAGAATCTTCATTACTGCGAGCACGGTGCTGACGTAGCGCGATCCCCACCCCGGCTTCGTGTCGGCTTCTTGCCGCCTGCCAAAGATTTCACGCCAGTGCTCGACTTCGCCCAGCCAGTCTCGTGTAAGGGAGCAACTGTGCCCGCGTCATTCTGGGCGGTATGCAGCAAGGGGCAGCGTCAGCGACGGCACCGCCGTCCTCCTGGGAAGATTCGGTCCCGCGAGCAGATCGATGAAGAACAGGCATACAGCGGCACGTGCGACGACGATGCGACGTCGTCGCTCGACCATCCCGTCGGAGCGGCTGGTGCAGCCGGCCCTGTGCACCATCCTCGCCGGTTGCACCTCGGCGATCATCGCCTACCGGCTCTCCACGGTCGAGATCGCCGACCGGGTGCTGTGATCGAGCGTGGCCTGATCGTCAGGGACGCACCCCGGCCGTACTGATCGCCGAAAGGACGGACGGTTCTCCGACCTCCACCAGGCGCAGATCGACTCGCTGGCCTTGAGCGCCCGGCGGGCCTCACGCCTCCCCAGGTGCGACCAGCCCCGTCTCGTAGGCGACCACGACCGCCTGGACCCGGTCGCGCAACTGAAGCTTGCCCAGAATCCGCGCCACGTGCGTCTTGACGGTCGCCTCCGACAGTTGGAACGCGGCGGCGAGCTCGGCGTTGCTCAGCCCCCGCGCAAGCATCTGCAGCACCTCCCGCTCGCGCGGGGTCAGCGACGCCAGCTCGCGGTGCACGACGGACGTCTCCTTGCCGCCGCGCGCGAACCTCTCCACCAGCCGACGGGTGATCGACGGCGCCAGCAGCGCGTCCCCGGCCCGCACCAGCCTCACGGCGGCGGTGAGCTGCTCCGGTGTGACGTCCTTGAGCAGGAACCCGCTGGCCCCCGCCGCCAGCGCCGCATAGACGTACTCGTCGAGGTCGAACGTCGTGAGCATCAAGACCCGGGGTGCGTCGCCGTCGACCGCCAGGATGCGGCGGGTCGCCTCCAGCCCGTCCAGACCCGGCATGCGGATGTCCATCAGCACAACGTCTGGCCGGGTACGTCGCACGGCGTCGATGGCCTCGGTGCCGTTGGACGCCTCGGCGACGACCTCGATGCCGTCGGCGGTGAGGATCATCCGGAAGCCGGTGCGCACCAGGGCCTGGTCGTCGGCCACCACGACCCGGACGGTGTCACTCACGCGGTCACTCACGAGACCTCCACGGGGTCGGGGCTGGCGGCGGGCGCCAGGGGGATGACCGCTTCGAGCCTGTACCCACCGCGGATGCGCGGGCCCGCGTCGAGCGTCCCGCCGTAGAGCGCGAGCCGTTCGCGCAGGCCGATCAGTCCCCGGCCGCTCCCGGCGTCGGCCGACAGCGGCCGCGTGCCGCCGGTGTCGGTGACCTCGATCGACAACTGGGCGGACCCGTAGTCGACTCGGACGGTCGCCGACGAGCCGGCCGCGTGCTTCACCACGTTCGTCAGCGCCTCCTGCACGACGCGGTACCCGGCCAGGACGACGCCGTCCGGCATCAGGATGTCCGGTGACCCCGTCACCACCAGCTCGACCGGCAGTCCCGAGGCACGGACCCGGCCGACCAAGGACTCGAGCTCGGCCATCCCGGGCTGTGGGGCCAGGTCCAGCGTCTCGCCGTCCGCGGTCAGCAGCCCCATCACGTGCCGAAGCTCGGTCATCGCCGCCCGGCCGCTGGCCTCGACCGACAGCAGCGCCTCGCGAGCCTGACCCGGCGACGCGTCCAGTACCTTGCGTGCCGCCCCGGCCTGGATCACCATGACGCTCACGTTGTGGGTCACGACGTCGTGCAGCTCCCGCGCGATCCGGGCCCGCTCCTCCTCGGCCGCGCGGCGGACCGCCTCGGCGCCTTCCCGTTGCAGCGTGACCACGTGCGCCTGCTCGGCGTCGGCGCGGTCCTGCATGGTGCGCAGGCCCCACGCGGCGACTGCGATCGGCGCCAGGATCAGGAACGGGACGGCGCCCTGGGGCACGGCGTTGATCGCCCCGCCGAGGGCCGGTTGGGCTGAGTCGTCCTGCAGCTCCCCCATGAGGAAGGCGGTGACCGGGAGGCTCAGGAGCGCCAGGACGCGGTACGGGCTGTACACGGCGGCGCTGTAGGCGGCGATGACGCACGCGTAGAACGAGAGCCGCAGCGCATCCGGGTGCTCCGTGACCATCGTGGCCATCAGCAGCACGACCCACAGCGTCGAGAGCGGGTAGCGCCGCCGGAAGACCAGAGGTGCGGCGATCATCACGAGGAGCAACGCAGGTCCGGCCCAGTCCCAGAAGGACGTCTGGTCGGACAGCTCCGACGGCGGGGGGAACACGGGAGGCACTGGCGCGTCCGGCCCGTCCAGCGGCCGGAGGTCCGGCTGGTCGGACTGGTCGTGGCTGAGGATCGCGACGAGCGCGAGCCCGGCCGCGAGGCCGATGTCGAGCAACCAGCTCCGGAAGGACCGCTGCTCGGTCGTACCGGGACGGCGCAGCACCCACTCCGGCATGGCACGGACCGGCCAGGCCACGTCGCGCAGGCGCCGAGTCTTCACCGGCTCATTGTCCGCCCTGCGAGGACCCACCGCGTCCTTCTCGGGAGCGACAACGCCCCGCGGCGGACTACTCCTGGAGGATGACGCCCCGCGAGCGTGCTCCTGAAGGAGGACCGGAAAGCCTCATCGCGGGCGACGCGCGACACCGGTTAGCGCTCCTAGCGTTCATGTCGCCAACGAGCGACCGACGAACCGGGGAGCCGACCATGACCGCACCACTCATCGAGCTGAACGGCGTCACCCGCCGCTACGACGGCGGCCCACCCGCCCTGGACGACGTGTCGCTGGCCGTGGCCACCGGGCGAGGCCGTCGCCATCCTCGGGCCGTCCGGCAGCGGGAAGTCCACGCTGCTCAACCTGGTCGCCGGCCTGGACCGGCCGACCGCGGGCACCGTCACCGTGGGCGGCAGCCGCATCGACACGCTGGGTGAAGCCGCCTCGGCGAAGTACCGGCGCGCAACGATCGGGCTGGTCTTCCAGTTCTTCAACCTGCTGGACGACCTCACCGTGCTCGACAATGTCGTCCTGCCGGCCCAGCTGGCCGGCGCCACTCGCGGGGAGACGACCCGGCGGGCCACCGAGCTGCTGGGAACGCTGGGGATCGACCGCGTCGCGGGCGCCTACCCGGGTCGGCTGTCCGGCGGTGAACGGCAGCGGGTGGCCGTGGCCCGGGCGCTGATGAACCGGCCGGCGCTGCTGCTGGCCGACGAGCCGACCGGAGCCCTGGACACCGTGTCCGGCGCCGACGTACGACGGCTGCTGACCGACCTGCATGCCGACGGGCAGACGATGCTGCTGGTCACGCACGACCGGACCCTCGCGGACGAGTGCGCCACCCGCACGATCGAGGTCGTCGACGGCCGGATCGCCTCCGACACCGCGCTCGCCCCACTGCGATGAGCGCGCTGAGCCGGGTCGTCCGCTCCGGGGTGAGCCGCCGCTGGGTGCAGACCGTCGTGATCATGCTGGCCACCGCCGCCGCCGTCACCGCGGGTGTGCTGGGGGTCGGCCTCCTGGTGGCGTCGAATGCGCCCTTCGACCACGCCTTCGCCGCCCAGCGCGGGGCGCACCTGACGGTGCTGACGGATCCCGAGCAGGCCACGACCGCGCGAGCTGGCTGCCACCGCCGACGCCGACGGTGTGGCCGAGGCCTCCGGCCCGTTCGCAGTGGCGCAGGTCATGGTGCTCCCGCCACCGCCACCGGGGTCGAGCGGGTCGCCAGTGGGCGCTCGTGGCCCCGTCCTGACCGTCGCCGCCCGGACGGGTCCGGGAACCGGTGTAGACCAGGTGACCCTGACCGACGGACGCTGGCCGGAAGAGCCCGGTGAGGCCGTGCTGGCCGCCGGTGGCGATTGCGGGTCGCCGTGGGCGACACCCTGACCATGGGTGACGGTACGGACGCCCGCGACGTCACCGTCGTGGGCCTGGCGCGGTCGGTGAGCGACACGGCGGACGCCTGGATGACGCCGGGCGGCCTGGCTGCGCTGCCCGCGATGTCCAGTGGCTACCAGATGCTGTACCGGCTCGACGATGCCGGCAGCACGTCCCGAGTCGGTGACGCGCGGGACGTCATCACGGCTGCACTCCCGGACGGGGCGGTCACCAGCACGCGGTCGTGGCGGGTCGTGAAGAAGGAGGCCAACGCCCAGACGTCGCTGTTCGTGCCGTTTCTGCTGACGTTCGGCGGTCTGAGCCTCCTGCTGTCCGTCCTGATCGTCGGCACGGTCGTCGCCGGCGCGGTCGGCTCCACGATCCGCCGCATCGGCATTCTCAAGGCGCTCGGCTTCACCCCTTCCCAGGTCGTGCGGGCGTACGTCGCTCAAGCACTGCTACCTGCGTCGGCCGGGGCGGTGCTGGGTGTGGTGGCCGGCAACCTGGTCGCGGTGCCGTTGCTCGCCGACACCGAGGACCTCTACGGCACCGTCGCCCTGAGGATCGCTCCCTGGGTGGACGCCGCGGTGCTCGTCGGTGCGCTCGCGGTGGTCACGGTCACCGCGTCGGCCGCTGCGGGACGAGCGGGCCGGCTCTCGGCCGTGGACGCGCTCGCGGTCGGCCGTACGCCGGCGGTCGGCCGCGGGCGGTATGCCGCGCGGGTCGCCGCGCGGCTGCCGCTGCCCCGGCCGATGACCCTGGGGCTCGCCCGGCCGTTCAGCGCGCCAGCCCGCGCGGCGGCGATGGTCCTCGCGATCGCGTTCGGCGCCGCTGCCGTCACGCTCGCGGCCGGGTTGGCGACGTCGCTGAACCGGATCCAGGTCGCCGCCGACCACTCGGCGGCCGACGTGGTCGTCGACGGCTTCACGGACGACGGCCCACCGGGTGCCCAGCACGTGCCGAGACCAGGAACAGAACCGGAGCCCGCCGACCCGGCGGCGGTCGCGGCCGCGCTGGAGGCCGAGTCCGGCACCGCGCACTGGCTGGGGTACGCCGAGACGGACGTGGTCGTGCCCGGACTGACGGGCGTGAGCTCGTCCCTGGTCGAGTACACCGAGGACCCCGGGTGGGTGGGCTACGAGCTCGTCGCCGGCCGCTGGTTCAACCGCCCCGGAGAGGCCGTCGTCCCCACCGAGGTGCTGCGGTCCGCCGACAAGGAGATCGGGGACTCCCTCACGCTCACCCGCGACGGGACGCCGGTGACCCTGACGATCGTCGGGGAGGTGTTCGACCCGGGCAACAACGACGGGCTCGTCCTCACCGAGGCCGACGCCAGCACGACCCTGACCGCCTGGCTGGTGTCGGTGGCCGATGGCACCGACCCCAGCGAGTACGCCGACGCGCTCCAGCAGGCGCTGGACCCGCTGGATCTCGCGGCGCACCCGGAGGGTACAGAGGGCGCCGACGAGCTGGTCGTCATCATCGATGCTCTCGCCGGCCTGCTGACCCTGATGCTGGTCACCGTCGCGGGGCTGGGAGTCCTCAACGCGGTCGTGCTCGACGTTCGCGATCGCGTACACGACATCGGAATCCACAAGGCGCTGGGCATGACCCCGCGGCAGACACTGACGACGGTGCTCTCGTCGGTCGTGCTCATCGGGCTCGTCGGTGGCCTGGTCGGCGTGCCCTCAGGAGTGCTGCTTCACGGCATCTTGATGCCGGCGATGGGAGACGGTGCCGGGGTCGAGCTGCCCCAGGTCGTGCTCAGCGTGTTCGGACCGTGGGAGCTCGCGGCGTTCACGCTCGGCGGGTTGGTGCTCGCCACGGCCGGCGCGCTGCTGCCTGCCGGCTGGGCGGCGCGGACCCGTACGGCGACGGCCCTGCGGACGGAGTAGCGCGCACTGCGGAGATCCGTTCGGGTCCCCTCGCGGCGCGACCCACCTCGACCAACGTCCATCTGGGCGGGTTGACGCTGCTGGATCGCGCCAGCAGTACCTCGTCGAGAACCCCTTCGACTACCGCTGCCAAGCAAACACGGGAGTGCCATTCCCGCTCGCGGTTCGCGGAGCGGGGTGATGCCGCCGTGACGGCGCCCCTGTCCTGAGTGACAGGATGCCGTGGTGCGCGCCGTGGTCATCGATGCCGTCCGGGGACGTCCTGAGGTCCGCGAGGTGACTGACCCGACGGCTCCGGCCGCCGGCGTGGTGGTCCGCGTGATGGCCACCGGGATGTGCCGGAGCGACTGGCACGCGTGGGCGGGACACGACGAGATCGCGTTCCCGCACGTGCCGGGTCACGAGCTGGCCGGCGTGGTGGTCGAGGTCGGCGACGGCGTCGGCCGGTGGACGGTCGGCGACCGGGTGAGTGTCCCGTTCGTCTGCGGGTGCGGTCGGTGCGAGTGGTGCCTGGCCGGGAACGCCCAGGTGTGCCCGGACCAGCAGCAGCCGGGCTTCACCCACTGGGGGTCCTTCGCCGAGTACGTCGCGCTGCACGCCGCGGACACCAATCTGGTCGCCATCCCCGAGTCGGTCGATTTCGCGACCGCTGCCAGCCTCGGGTGCCGGTTCGCCACGGCGTATCGCGCCCTTGTCGGACGCGCCCGCCTCGCCGAGCGGGAGTGGGTCACCGTGGTGGGCGCCGGGGGCGTGGGACTCAGCACGGTGATGATTGCTTGCGCGCTGGGAGGTCGCGTGGTCGCGGTGGACCGGAACCCCGAGGCGCTGGCCGTCGCCGCCGACCTCGGCGCGGAGAAGGTGTTGCTCGCCGACGGCTCGGACATCCCCGCCGCGGTCGCCGAGCTCAGCGGAGGCGGCAGCCACGTCGCGGTGGACGCCGTGGGCAGCGAGCAGACCTGCGCCGACGCCATCCTGAGCCTCCGCCGCCACGGTCGCCATGTGCAGGTGGGGCTGCTGCCGCCGATCGACGGTCACCCGCGAGTGCCGATGGACCGGGTGATCGGCTGGGAGCTGGACGTGCTGGGCAGCCACGGGATGGCAGCGGCCGACTACCCGGAGATGCTGGCCCTCATCGAGCAGGGCTTGCTCCAGCCCCAGCGGCTGGTCGAGCGCACGATCGGGCTCGACGAGGCCGCGAGGCTCCTGCCCGGCTTCGATCGGGCGACCGTGGCGGGCATGACCATGATCGACCCCGCTCGCTGACCGCTCCTCGCTCCCACACGGGTTGGGCTCTCTCGTGTCCGCGCGCCAGGTAGGGGTCGGCACCTCGCCAGATCCAGATGTCCGTCAGGCGGCGGTAGGGGCGCTGCGCGTTCCAGACGGCTAATGCTCGAGCAGGTCCGCTATCTCCGCGATCCCGGCGGTGATGTTCTCGGTGCTGCAGTTGCCGAAGCCGATCACGAGTGCGGGGGCTGCGGGTCGTACCTGGGTGCGATAGCCGGACAAGGGGTAGAGACCGATGGAACGCTCGCGTGCGGCAGCGACCACCGCCGCCTCCGAGGCGCCCTCCGGCAGGTGCAACAAGGCGTGGAACCCTCCCGCGAGGCCGCTGAGGCGCGCCAGCGGAGCGGCCTGGAGCACCGCGTCGGCGAGGACACGGCGTCGGTGGGAGTACACGCCTCGCATCCGGCGTACGTGCCGGTCGTAGCGCCGGGTCGTCATCATGTGGGCGAGGGCGCGCTGCTCGATCGACGGGGATCCCCGGTCGGACGCGAACTTGATGTCGGCCACGGCGTTCACCAGCGGGGCGGGCGCGACCACCCAGCCCAGCCGAAGGGCAGGCGCCAGCGTCTTGCTCGTTGACCCGATCAGGGCGACCCGGGACGACGCCAGTCCCTGAACCACACCGAGCGGCGCGCGGTCGTACCGGAACTCCGAGTCGTAGTCGTCCTCGATGATGAAACCGTCGACCCGCTCCGCCCAATCGACGAGTGCCTTGCGCCGAGGGGACGACAGAGCGGCCCCCGTGGGCGACTGGTGCGCCGGCGTCACGACCACGGCGCGCGCACCGGACTGCGAGAGCGCGACAACATCCAGCCCGTCCTCGTCAACAGCGACCGGCACGACCCCGAGTCCGACCCGTGCGGCCAGCGCGCCGACCGAGAGGTCGCCGGGGTCCTCGACGGCGACGGTCTGGATGCCCACGGTGCGAAGCCCCTCGAGAACCAGCGCCGCCCCCTGTGCGAAGCCCGAACACACCACGATGTCAGTCACTTCGGTGGCTGCGCCGCGGACGCGTCGCAGATAGCTCGCGAGCTCGGAGCGCAGCGCGTGATCGCCGTGCGGGTCGCCGTAGCCGAACAGGTCGGAGCCGGCTCCACGTGCTGCCTCACCCACCGAGCGCAACCACTCCTGCACGGGAAAGCTCGCGAGGTCGGGGACGCCTGGCCGGAAGTCGACCATCAGCCGCGATTCGCGACGTGGGCCGCTGCTGGCGGCCAGGGGTGCGGAGGCGCGCATCGCGACGCGCGGCACGGCTCCGGGCCGCGAGTCGACGTAGCCCTCGGCAGCGAGCTGCTCGTAGACCTGCGAAACCGTGCCGCGTGACACACGCAGGTGATCCGCGAGCCTGCGACTCGAGGGAAGCGCATCACCCGCGCGGAGGTGACCGGCACGCATCGCGTCGCGGAGGTGGCTCTCGATCTGTGCGCCGACAGCCATCCCCGGCGTGAGCTCCCACGCCAGACCGGGGATCAAACTGGCCCCATCAGATGTCATCGAAGTGGACCATAACAGTGGACCAGTCCGTCCATAGCGTGGATCCGACCACTTCAACGGAGAGACCACGATGACCAGGATCGTTCTTCACTGCTCCATCTCCCTCGACGGCTTCGCCACCGGACCGGCAGGTGACCTCACTCGGCTTCACGACTGGATGTTCAGCCTCGACGAGGGCTCCGGCACGTCCGTCGCGAGTGCGCTCACCCGCGAGTTCCACGCCAGCAAGGCCATCATCTTCGGCCGTCGCACGTGGGACTCCGGCCAGGAGCCCTGGGGCGAGGACGACGTCTTCTCGGCGCCGGTGTTCGTCCTCACGCACGAGCTCCTGCAACCGGTGGAGCGCAACGGCACCGTGTTCACCTTTGTGAGCAACCTCCATGAGGCGGTACGACGGGCGTCGGCGGTCACCGGCGGTGGGGACATCGCATTGATGGGGAGTCCGGCCGTGGCCCAGCAGGCTGTCGCCGCCGGGCTCGTGGACGAGTTCCTGCTCCACCTCGTGCCCGTCCTCCTCGGCAGCGGGACACCGTGCTTCGGGACCTTCGACGGCGCCCCCGTCGAACTGGAACCTGCCGGAGCCGACGAGTCACCGGCCGTGACCGGCCTGCGCTACCGGGTGCGAGGAGCAGCACAGGCACACGACACCGTCGTTCCGGCCCAACCCCGGATCAACTGCAGTTGTTGACGAGGTCGAAGCCGAACCTGGCTCCGGGAGCTGGCACTGACACATCCGGCCGCAGGCTGACCGGCCGCAAGCTCGAGATGTTGGACTACCCGGCGTCGATGATCTCGCCGTTGCGGGGTACGCGGCCACCGAAGGTGATCGGTACAGCGGAGGCGTGCCGAACGTCCGAGCAGTCGATGGCCTGAAGATGGACATGAGGTTCGGTGCTGTTACCCGAGTTGCCGCAACGCCCGAGCACTTCGCCGACAAGCACCCGTCGACCCACCTGCACCTGGACGCTGTCGCGTTG
Source organism: uncultured Actinomycetota bacterium (assembly GCA_963740115.1). Taxonomy (GTDB): domain Bacteria; phylum Actinomycetota; class Actinomycetes; order Propionibacteriales; family Nocardioidaceae; genus Nocardioides. The sequence continues at coordinate 885,805 of CAVUCQ010000003.1, forward strand.
CAGGTGGCACAACGCGACCACCGGCCCGTTACCCGTCTCGATCAGGACGTGGTTGCCAGCCAACGCCTCCCAACCCGCTGCGACTCGGCGGCGCTGGGTGAGGGCATAGCCGACAGACGGCAGTCCGCGGAAGGACGCGTGATCGATCGCCGTGTGATGCACGCCCACGACAACACCCTCGACAGGGGCGAGGATGGGGCGCCCAAAGCCAGGAAACCGCTCAGCCGGTTCGGGGCGCAGAAGCGACCCAATCGTGACCGGTGCCGTTCGCCCTCGCTCGTCGAGGGGGACGAAGTCTATGGCGAAAGAGCTGGCCAACAGCGCGGTGCCATGACTGGGCACTCGGTTGGCGGGGCTGTTCTGGGTCAACCAGCGCCCCTCGAACGGGAACTCCAGATCGACTGCCGCCAGCATTCAGCCTCCTCTCCGTGCCGTTGAGGATTTCATTGTGATGGACCGTCAACTGGTACAGGTGTGGCGGATGTCGCCCTCTCGCAGAGTTATGGGCAGAACCGCCCGTCCGGCTCGCGGCGGTAGAACGCGAGTTCTCCTGGCGCGACAGGCACTCGTAGCTGGATGTCTCGAGGCTGGCATGAGACCGACTGAGCTCATCGTCTGCGCCATGCCGCGTCACGTGAGTGCGGCGGCCGCGCTGTGCCGCGAGACGAAGTCGGCGATCGGCTCGGCAACGGCCGTTGGATTAGTGGTGACCGAGAAGTGATCTCCACCCTCGAGGACGACCTGCTCGAGCTGCGGGAACAGGTGGTGGAGGAAGGTTCGCGTTGCGGGGTTGATCGGGTTGTCCGAACCGGCCCACGAGAGCACTGGGCAGTCAATCGCTGCCGCATGCTCCGCCCCGAAGTTCCACCCGACCAGTGCGGAAGCTTCGCCCTCGACGAACGTGGCCGCGTCCCGAATGCCCTGCTCGACGACACCAGGCCCCGCAGCTGCTGCTGCTGCGTGCCAGTCCAGGCCAGTCGGCTCGAAAAGCGCGTCGTAGGCGCCTGCAATGTCACTCGCCTGATAGCGCCCCGCCATCGCCTCGAACGCCGCTCCCAGGATTCCCAGCAGCTCCGAGAAGTCACTCGCGGCCAGCCAGCTGCTGGACGGCAGCGGCTCGAGCAGCACCTGGGACCGCACCCGATCGGGGTAGGAGGCTGCAAGTACGAGAGCGATCATCGCACCCTCGGAATGGCCGACAACGTGCGCCCGGTCCACCTCGACGTGGTCCAGCAGGGCAACGATGTCGGCCGCCTGCACGTCGAAGCCCCGGGCCTGTCCACCGCTCTCGCCGTACCCGCGCCGGTGGTAGCGGATCCTCCGGAACCCACTGAACGCCGACTCTTCGGCCAACGGACGAAGGAAGTCGGCCCAGATGGCGCCGTGGATGAACAGGACTGGTTCCCCCTCACCCCTGACTTCGTAGGCCAGCTCGATGCCGTTCACGCTTGTTGTCTTCATCGGAACCCCTTGGATGGATGTCTCATCTCTGTTGTGCTCGGCCCGCGAGCTTCAGATTCGAGACTGGCCGATCGAGCACCCGACGGGATCGGCATGCGCCGCCAACCTGAGTCCGACGACGTGGGTACAACTACCCATCTCTGATCCAGCGGGCCATGCTGAAGTCATGGAGGCCGTAGCCACGGCACACCTCGCCCTCGCGCGGGAAGCTTCACCGGGCCTCCCGGTGGGAGGCGGCGTGCGCGGAGTACGCCGCGGCAGATGCCGACGAGCCGCTCGGTGTCGAGGACTTGGAAGCGTTTGCCGAGTCGGCCCAGGTTTCTGCCCGGGGTGGCGAGGCGGTCGCCCTGCTCCACCGTGTGTTCGACCTCCGAGTCAGAGCCGGCGAGCTGGATGACGCAGCGCAGGTCGCGTTCTGGCTTTGGTGGGTGCTCTTGAACACCAACGAGATCATTCAGGCGAACGGTTGGCTCCAGCAGACGAGCCGCACCCTGGGCCCCGACCTGGCCACCAGCCCGTGGCTCAGGATCCCCGACGCGATGCTCCAAGGGACGACGGGAAACCGCTCTCGCGCCAACGAGGTGCTGGAGGCGATCGTTGATGCAGGCCAGGGCGAGGTGGTTCCTTGGGCATTGAGCATGTGGGGTCAGACCCTCATCGACGACGGCCGGCTGCACGATGGGCTCGATCGCTTGGAGGAGGCGATGGCCATCCTGCTCGACGATGGCCTGTCGCCCCGCGTCACCCCATGGATCTACTGCGCCGCCGTCCGTGGGTGCTGTCTGGCGCGCGACTTCGCTCGTGCCAGAGCCTGGAACAGGTCGATGACGGGGTGGCTCGACTCGCTGGACAGTCTAGGAGGTGCGTACCTCGGGAACTGCCGCATCTACCGCTCACGGTTGCTGTGCCTCAACGGTGTGTGGCCGGCCGCCCTCGACGAGATCGCCGCGGTCTGCGGCGACCTGGACGGCTACACCGGTTGGGTCTGCGGCCACGCGTACTACCAGCTCGGCGAGATCAGGCGACTACGTGGGGAAGGGGACGCCGCCGAAGAGTCCTACCGCCGTGCGGCGGAACATGGCTGCCCGACGCAACCGGGACTCGCCCTCCTCAGACTCGCCGAAGGTGACGTCGACGCCGCGTCGGCCGGCGTCCGTCGGGCATTGACCGAGGTGACCGCGACGCCCGACCGCCTCGACCTGTTGAAAGCCGCGGTGACCATCTACCTGGAAGAGGGACAGATCGAGGCAGCCGGGGATGCCGTGACCGAGTTCGAGGGGATCACGGATGAGCTGACGATGCCTGTCATCGAGGCCGAGAGGTCTGCCATCAAGGGCGCGCTCGCCCTCGCCGAGGGCGATCCGGCAGGCGCGTTGCCACTCCTTCGGCAGGCCGTCGGCACCTGGCAGGAGCAAGATGCCCCGCACGAGGTGGCCAAGCTGAACGTTCTGATCGGGCAGGCTTGCAGCTCGCTCGCAGACCACGATGGTGCGCGGCTCCACTTCTCAGCGGCCCGGGAGACGTTCGAACGGCTCGGCGCGCGTCCGGATCTGGCTCAGCTCGACCGGATGGTCGCGGCCATGGAGGCTGGTCCCGAAACACACGGCCTCACTCCGCGGGAGATCGAGGTCCTCCACCTCATCGCCCGCGGCGAGGCGAACCGTGCGATCGCCAACGAGTTGCACATCAGCGAGCGCACGGTCCATCGCCACGTGTCCAACATCCTCACCAAGCTCAACGTCGACTCGCGCACCGCCGCGGTCGCGTACGGAATCAGGCACGGCATCGTCAAAGGGGGCGCCATCTGAGGGTCGAGGTCCCACCGGCGCACGTCGCCGCCAAGTGGCGGCCAAGTCCGTGACAAGAGGGCGCCAAGTGGCCGCAGCAATTCTTCGAGACGTCTCGACCATCGACGTTCGAAGGATTGATCACCATGTCCCGTCTCCTCTACCGACTCGGACACGGCTCCGCCGCGCATCCCTGGCGGACCATCGTCGCCTGGGTCGTCGTCGCGGTGACCGTGGTCGGCCTCGGGTCCGCCTTCGGCGGCACGCCCCAGGACGACTACGACGTCCCGGACGCCCGTGCGCAGGTCGGTGTCGACCAGCTGCGCGAGCACCTGCCGGCCTCCGGGTTCGCCAGTGCCCAGGTCGTCGTGCACGAGCGCGACGGCGGTGCGCCGCCCGTGGACCAGCTGGGAGCACTCGAGGACCGGCTCCTCGCCATGCCCCACGTCCTGGCCGTCGGCGAGCCGAGGCCGTCGAGCGACGGCGACACCGTCGTGCTGGACGTGGCGTACGACGTCCCGGTCACCGACCCCGACCTGATGGGCAACCTCGACCCACTCGACGACGCCGTCGCACCCGCCCGCGACGCGGGGCTCCAGGTCGAGCTCGGTGGTGAGGTTCCCGGATCTGCCGCCGCGCCGATGGAGGGGTACGGCGAGCTGATCGGCGTGGGCGCCGCCCTGCTGATCCTCGTCCTGGCGTTCGGGTCCGTCGTCGGCGCCGGGCTGCCGATCGCCGTGGCGCTCACCGGTCTCGGCATCTCCAGCAGCGGCATCCTGCTGCTGGCCGCGACCATGGACGTCAGCACGTCGGCACCGATCGTCGCCACGATGGTCGGCCTCGGCGTCGGTATCGACTACGCCCTGCTGATCGTCACCCGGCACGTGGAGCACCTGCGCGACGGCCACCCGGTGCCCGTGGCGGCCGGCCGAGCCGTCGCGACCGCGGGTCGCTCCGTGGTGTTCGCCGCCGCGACCGTGCTGCTCTCGCTGATGGGCCTGCGGCTGTCCGGCCTCCAGGTCTACGGCTCGTTCGGCTTCGCCACGGCGATCGCTGTCGTCGCCGTGCTGGCCGCGTCGATCACGCTGGTGCCGGCGCTAGCCCGGTTCGCCGGAACCCGCCTGCTGCCGCGCAAGCAGCGGCGTCGCGGTGCCGATGGGGCGGGGACGTCCCGCACGGCAAAGGAGCCGCTCACGGCCCGGTGGGCCGAGCGGGTCGGCCGCACGCCGCTCCCGTGGGCGATCGGCGCCGCTCTGGTCATGCTCGTGCTCGCGCTTCCGGTGCTCGACATGCGGACGTGGCCGCAGGACCCCAGCACCCAGTCGACCGACCTGACGACCCGCAAGGCGTACGACCTGGTCGCGGAGGAGTACGGCCCCGGCCACAACGGTCCCTTCACCTTCGTCGTCGACAACGACGCGCTCGACCGGGACGCCCTGGCCGACCTCGTCACCGAGCTCGGTGGCCGCGACGACCTGGTCGCCGTCACACCTCCTGTGCAGTCGGCGGACGGCGCCATCAGCGTGTTCAACGCGGTGCCCGCCTGGGGCCCGACCGACGAGCGCACCCCAGCCCTGGTGGAGGACGTACGGGCCGCAGTGCCCGACGGCGTGGAGGTGACCGGCACGACCCCGATATTCGCCGACATCGCCGACCTGCTGTCCGGCCGGCTGTGGCTGGTGATCGGATTCGTCGTCGGCACGTCGATCCTGCTGCTGGCCATGGTGTTCCGCTCGATCGTCGTGCCGCTCAAGGCAGCGGTCATGAACCTGCTCAGCATCGCGGCGGCGTACGGCGTCATCACGGCCGTCTTCCAGTGGGGATGGGGTGTCGAGCTGCTCGGGCTCGACCACTCCGTGCCCGTCTCGAGCTGGGTGCCGATCCTGATGTTCACCATCCTGTTCGGCCTGTCCATGGACTACGAGGTGTTCCTGCTGTCCCGGGTCAAGGAGGACTACGACGCCACCGGCGACGCCCGCGGCAGCGTGGTGCGCGGCCTCTCCGCCACCGGGAAGGTGATCTCGAGCGCCGCGGCGATCATGGTCGCCGTCTTCCTCGGCTTCGCCACCGAGGTCGACGTCCTGCTCAAGATGCTCGGCATCGGGATGGCCGCAGCGATCCTGCTCGACGCCACCATCGTCCGCATGGTCCTCGTGCCGGCGACCATGTCGCTCCTCGGGAGCCGCAACTGGTGGATGCCTGCCTGGCTGGACCGGCTCCTCCCCGGCGTGCGCGCGGAGATCACCGAGGCCGACCTCGACCTGCTCGACCAGACCGACCGCGAGCCAGCGACCGCCGGCCGCTGACCACTCCTGACCCACCGACACCCAAGGAAGAGACCACCATGTCCACCACCGAGACCCACCCCGAGTGGCCCCACCAGATCCGGCTGGCCGGTCAGACGGCCGCCCACCCGGGCCCCGTCGACATGTCCATGATGTACGTGATGCACCACGCGTTCCGCCGCGACCTGACCGCCTTCTCCGCAGCGGCCAGGGTCACCCCGGCCACCGATCGGCAGGCCTGGGCGGCGCTCGCCGAGCGCTGGGCGCTGTTCTCCGAGGCGCTCCACCACCACCACAGCGGCGAGGACCGCGCGCTCTGGCCGCTGCTGCTCGAACGGACCGACGACGCCGGCCGGGCGACGCTCCGGGCCATGGAGGACGAGCACGCCGGGATCGACCCGATCCTCGAGGCCTGCGCGGCCGGCTTCGAGCGGCTGGCCAACCACGCCGACGAGGACGCGCGCGCCGGGCTCGCGGTGCGGCTCGCCAGTGGCCGCGAGCGGCTGGCCGAGCACCTGCGCCACGAGGAGACCGAGGCCATCGCGATCATCCAGCGCGTGCTGGCGCCGGAGGAGTGGGCGCGGCTCGAGGAGGAGGAGTTCAAGCAAGGCATCCGCCTGTCCCAGTTGCTCGCCCTCGTGCCGTGGGCGGTGCACGAGCTACCGCCGGCCACGCGCGAGCTCCTCTTCGCGCAGCCGGGAGGAGCGGTGCACAGGGTGCTGTGGCTGCTCACCCGCCGCCGGTTCCGACGCCGGGAGGAGCTCGCCTTCCGCCACGTCGCCTGACTGCTGGCCCTCGTGCCGGGACTCAGAACCGGAACCGGTCCCGCTGGTCGCGCAGCCACTGCGCGGCCAGCGGGATCCGCCATTCCTGGCACAGCCGCAGCGCGTCGTCGGCGTGGGTCCCGGCCAGCTCGAGGTCGTCGACAGCGGCCGCGGCGTGGGCCAGGAACGCGTCGACCGGCCCCAGCGCGGTGCCCGATCCAGCACAGCCGGTGCGGCCGCGGAACGGGGACAGCCGGTCGTACGACTCCGCCGCGAGGTCGCGATCGCCCAGGACGAGCGCCATCTCCGCCGCACAGCACCAGTTCATCATCGAGAACCAGTTGTCCTGCTCGAGATCCACGACGCGCCCGCTCGCGTGGGCGCGGGCCTGCTCGGTCAGCCCCGCACGGTCGAGCATCACCACGGCCGACGCCACCATCGGCAGGGACTCGTCCTCGACCAGGCCCATCAACCCGGCCACCTCCTCGTTGCGGCCGCTCCACGTGTAGATCGAGACCAGTGCGCCCAGCTCGGCGAGCCCGGCCTGGATGACCCGCAGCTCTGACACCAGGCGCTGGGTGGCCTCCAGCAGCGCCTCGGCCTCCTCGAACCGCCCTGCCTGGGCCAGCCAGGGGATGTGCAGCGCATGGAGGACGAGCAGCGGGTAGTTCAGGTGCAGGCGTTCCGCGGAGTGGCGGGCGGGAAGGGACACCTGCCACATCCGATCCACCTGGCCGAGCTCCCCGTGCGCGACGGCGGTCAGGGTCTGCGCGATCACCAGGCTGCGCTCGTCCCCCAGGCGGGCGGCCAGCTCGGTCGCCTCCAACCCCAGGGCCAGCCGCTGCTCCGCGGTGGCCGGCCGCCAGGTCGCCACGAACCCGATGAGAGTGGTGTGCAGCAGCAGCGCGTCGTCGCCGAGGCCCCGAGCCAGGGCGAGGGCCTCGCCCACCAGCGCTTCCCGCTCCGCGGGCGTGCTCGTGTAGTACGCCTCGGCGGCCAGCGCGACCATCGCCCGGCAGCGGCGCTCCTGCTCGCCGGCCGGCAGCTCGTCCAGCACGCGCCGCAGGGCGGCGATCACCACCGGGTGGTCGGCGCCGTGGGCGGGTGACTGCCACAGCGCGCCGATGGTCATCGACGACGCCGCATCGGCCAACCGGCGGACGTCGTCGAGCCGCTCGGCGACCTCGATGGCCGCCATCGCCGTGTCCAGCAGGCTGATCCAGTCACCCTGCCAGCGGTGGGTGTCCGTGCGTTCCATCAGCAGGCGGTAGCGGTCCTCCAGGGTGGCCTCCGGGTCCTGCTCGAGCGAGGCCAGCGCGGAGGACAACAGGTCGCCGGCGACGCCGTACGCGTTGCGGGTGCGCATGACCTCGGTCGCCGCGACCGAGGCCGCCCGCCAGGCCCGGGCGACATGCGCGGGACCGGCGTCCACCCAGTGCCGGGCCACCTCGGTCTCCCGGCCGGCGTACTCCTCGAGCACCTCGGCGACCCGGGCGTGTGCCCGCGCCCGGCGGGTCGCCGACCACGCGCCGTACACGGTGTCGCGCACCAGCGCGTGGCCGAACACGTAGCGGCCGATGCCCTCCTCCCGCACCAGCCCCGCCGCCAGCGCAGGGTCGAGCAGGTCCAGGACGTCGTCCTCCGGCACGCCGGCCGCCTCCGCCAGCACGGACAGCTCGAACTCGCGGCCGATCACCGCCGCCCAGCGGAGCAAGGACCGACCGTCCTCGGGTAGCCGGTCCACGCGGCGGGTCACCACGTCGTGGACGGCGGTCGGGGCCGCCGCCTCGGCCATCAGCGCGTCGAGGTCACCGCGATCGCGAGCGAGCCGGGCGTACTCCACGAGGAAGAACGGGTTGCCGTCCGTGCGACTGGCCAGCCGTTCTGCCTGCTCGCCCGTGGGTCGCAGCGACGCCACCGCACCGACCACCGCGGCGGCCTCGGGCGCGGCCAGCCCGGTGAGGTGCACCCGCTCGGCGTGCCGGCGGCCGAGCGCCTCGGCCACGTCGGCGAGGGCACCCGTCGGCTGTGGGTGGCTGCGCCACGTCAGCACGACCAGCAGCCTGGCGCCGCCCGCGCGGTCGACGGTCTCGACCAGCAGCCTGAGCACTCGCAGGGACGGCACGTCGGCCCAGTGCAGGTCGTCGAGGACCAGGAGCACCGGTCGCGTGCGTGCCGCCTCGAGCACCCCGTCGCGAATGGCCTCCCACGTGCGGAACTCCGCCCCCTCGTCGTCGCCCTCCATCGAGGGGAGGTCCGACCCGAGGCCGCGCAGCACCTGCTGCCAGGGCCACAGCGGGGGCGCGCCCTCGTCCTGCGAGCAGCGGCCGAGCAGGAGCAGGGCTTCTGGACCATCGGCAGGAGCCACGGCGCGATGGGCGAGCTCGGCGCACAGCCGCGACTTGCCGATGCCCGGCTCGCCGGTGAGCGCGGCGAAGGTGAGGACTCCTGCACGCGCCCGCTCGAAGGCCGCCGTGAGGTCGTCCAGCTGCGCCTCGCGCCCGACGAGCGGCCAGGCCGGGAGGGTGGGTGGCCGGGCTGGGGTGAGCGCGCGAGGCGGCGGGTCGGCCGGAACCTGACGTGCGGAGACGGGTGCCCGGGCTCCGCTGGGTGGCACCCAGGCGAGGGCAGGGTCCTGGCGCAGGACGGCGGTCTGCAGCTCGCGGAGCTCTGCTCCCGGCTCCAGTCCCAGCTCTTCGCCCAGCACCTCCCGGACGTGGCGCAGCGCGTCGAGGGCGTCCGCCTGCCGCCCCGCCCGGGTGAGGGCCAGCACCCGCAGCGCCCAGAGGCGTTCGCGCAGGGGGTGCGCCGAGGTCAACGCCTCGAGCTCGGCCGCCACCGTGCCGTGGTCACCGAGGGCGAGCGCGGCGGTGGCCCGGGCCTCGAGCGCGACCGTGCGGAGCTCCTCGAGCCGGGTCCGCTCGGCGACCGCGGCGGGCGCGTCCTCGAGGTCGACGTACGGCACCCCGCGCCAGAGCGCCAGTGCCTCGTCGAGGTCGGCGACCGCCTCGGCCAGGTCGTTCCCGGCGAGCGCCGGCGCGCTCCAGACCGGGTCGGCGCGGCCGAGCCGGCGGTGGACTGCGGTGACCGTGTGGTCGAACCGGGTTGCGTCGAGCGCGTCCGCCGGGAGCCGCAGTGCGTATCCGGGCGCGACCGTGACGAGCACCGCGGACGGCGCCCGCGGCGCCCGTTCGGGCTCCAGCGCGCGCCGGAGCCCGGAGACGTAGACCTGCAGCGCACCGGTGACGGCCTCGGGCGGGTCGTCACCCCAGAGGAGGTCCACCAGGCCGTCGACGGACACCGGGCGCCCTGCGGACAGGGCGAGGGCAGCGACGAGCGCGCGGCGCTTGCGCGTGCCGAGGTCGACGCGTTCGTCGCCTCGCCACACCTCGGTGACCCCCAGCACGCTCACCTGCACGCGGCTGAGAATAGGTCCTCAGGCGACTCCCCGGCTCGCTCCCCATCGGCCGGTCGGACGGGCGAGCCAGTCGTAGACCACTGCGGTGCGCAGCAGCAGGTCCTGCAGGGATCGGCGGTCGCGGTCGACGGCGCACCACAGGAGCCCCACGGGGAAGACCGCACACGCGACGGCCCGCGCGAACGCCCGCGCCAGGCCGAGCCGGCCGCCCCTGCCGGTGACCACCCGAACGCCCCAGACGTGGTCGCCGAGGCTCCGACCGGCGATCCACCAGGCCACGGTCAGGTACACCACCAGGAAGAGGAAGAAGATCTCCGCCAAGGACAGGAGCGAGACGGCAGGCATGCTGAAGTCACGCGGTGCGACCATGAAGCGGAACGCCGCCCATGCGGCGTAGGAGCCGACCAGCGCCGCAGCCACGGTCACGACGTCCACGGCGGCCGCCGCCACGCGCGTGACGACCCCGGCGCGGGTCCCTTGGTAGGACCGCGCCTCCAGGGGGACGCTCAGCATCTCCGGGTCGTTCACAGCGGGTCCGCCGTGGCGACGCGCTTGCGGCGGCGACGGAACAGGTGGTTCTCGAGGCTCCTGCTGATGGCCTCGTCGGCCGAGATCCCGGTCATGCGGGCACCGCGGAGCGTCTCCGAGGCCATGGAACCGGTCGAGTCCCGGATGATGGCAGGCAGGTCGATGGCGGCGATCACCTCTTCGACCATCGCGACCAGGTCGATCCGGCCGATCACCGCGTCGATGTCGATCCGTCCGGCGATCGCATCGATGTCGACGCCGTCGACCGCCGCGTCGAGATCCACTCCCGCCACCGCCGCATCGAGGTCGATCTGCTGCACGATCGCGTCGAGGTCGAGGCGAGCCACGACGGCCTCGATGTCCACCGCCTCGACGACGTCGTCGATGTCGACGTGCCGGATGACCAGTCCGGTGAGGTCCAGGCGGGAGACGACCAGCTCCACGATCACGGGCGTCCAGTGGTCGAGCAGCGCCTGAGCAGCTCGCACCATCTCGGCCCGGCGGGCCGCGCCGTGCCGGGCCGCGTCGTCGAGCAGCGAAGCCGGCTGCCATCGCGTGGCGACGAAGCTCGGGCGCCAGATGACCCGCCGGTGGAGCAGGGGCAGGTCCACGGCGGCACGACCCAGCGCCACCCCGGTGCCGACGACCGCGCCGGCGATGCCCAGCGCGACGTCGAGCACCAGCTGCGGCTCGGGTCGGACAGCCGGCACGACAGGCACTCGTGGCGCTTGCACCAGGCGTGTCATCCACTCAGGGTCCTTCCGCGCCGACGGAGCCGCCTCACCCGTCCCGGATGAGTGACGCGTCCGTCCTTCGATGGGTGGCGCAAGCCTCCACACGATCTCCACACCGCCTCCACCACTCCCGACCACGCCCGCTCCTACCGTCTGAGCGAGGTGTTCCGACGACGAGGGGAGACAGCCGTGATCGAGGTCCGGGGACTGACGAAGAGGTACGGCGACGTGGTGGCCGTGGACGACCTGAGCTTCGACGTCGAGCAGGGGCTGGTGACCGGGTTCCTCGGTCCCAACGGGGCGGGCAAGTCCACGACCATGCGGATGGTCCTGGGACTGGACCGCCCGACGGCCGGCCAGGCACTCGTGCACGGTCGCCCGTTCGCGTCGTACGCCGAGCCGCTGCGGGAGGTCGGCGCGCTGCTCGATCCCGGCTCGGTCCACCCGGGGCGGACGGGTCGCAACCACCTGCGCATCGCGGCGCGCACCAACGGCATCGGCGAGCGCCGGGTCGACGAGGTCATCGAGCAGGTCGGCCTCGAGGGCGCCGCCCGGCGACGGATCAAGGGCTACTCGCTCGGCATGCGCCAACGGCTCGGCATCGCCGCCGCCCTGCTCGGCGACCCCCGCGTCGTGCTCTTCGACGAGCCGATCAACGGGCTCGACCTCGACGGGGTCCGCTGGATCCGCGACCTGCTCCGGCGGCTCGCCGACGAGGGCCGCACGGTGCTGGTCTCGAGCCACCTGATGAGCGAGATGCAGCAGACCGCCGACCGGCTCGTCGTCATCGGTCGGGGACGGCTGATCGCCGACGCGACCACGGCGGAGATCCTCCGCGGCCTCGGCGGCCGCCTGGTTCGCGTCCGTACGACCCACCTCGACGCGCTCGGACCCCGGCTGCGCGACCGGGGCTTCGGGGTGCACCGCATCGACGACTCGGAGGCGCACGTCGAGGGCACCAGTGCCACCGAGATCGGCGACCTCGCCCACGCGTGGGGCGTACCCCTGCACCACCTCTCCGACGTCGAGCAGTCGTTGGAGCAGGCGTTCCTCGAGCTCACCAGCGACAGCGTCGAGTTCCACGGCACCGAGGCGGAGGTGGCGTGATGAGCGGCGCGAGCGTCTCCCCCGCCCAGGTCCTCGGTCGCACCTGCCGCGCCGAGTGGACCCGGCTGTGGACGGTGAGGGGCACGTGGTGGTTCGCACTGGTGGCGGCCGTCGCGATGGTCGGGCTCGGGCTGATCGCCGGCAACGACGCGGCCGGGGACGTCGTACCGCCCGTCGGCGAGCCGGCGTGGGTGGCGCCGTCGATCGCCGCCCTCCCGACCCAGCTCGCCCTGCTGGCTCTGGCGCTCACCGCCGTGACCTCCGACTACGCCACAGCGGGCATCGTGCCGACGCTGCAGTGGACGCCGCGGCGCACGACGCTCTTCGTCGCGCGGGTCGTCGTCGTGGTCGGCACCGCGACGGTCCTCGGCATGCTGCTCGCGATCGCCTGCGGCGCAGCCGCCTTCAGCATGGCGTCGGACATCCTGGTGCTCCCCCTCGACGAGGGCCTCGACGTGGTCGGGACGGTCGGGATCGTGTTCGCCGCCGGGGCGGCGCTGGCGGCGGGGTTGGGCTTCGTGCTGCGCAGCACCGCGGGGGCGCTCATCGCAGTGTTCCTGCTGATGCTGCTCCTGCCGCTGGTGCTGCCCCAGTTCTCCTACGAGTGGATGCTCGACCTCGCCTCCGCCCTTCCCGGGACCGGGGCCATGTTCCTGCTCACCGGTGAGTCGATCGGCGAGGACACGACCCGCACCTCCGCGATCGTCACGATGGTCGCGTGGGCAGTCGGCGCCCTGGCCCTCGGCTGGCTCCGGCTGGTGAGGGACGACGCCAATCGCTGACGGCCCGCTGTCGATTCCGGCGGCACCCGTCCGTCACAGTGGTGGAGGGCCCGCACGGGCGGCCCCGGACCGGAGGAGCGACATGACCCAGTACGCCATCTACTTCCACCAGCAGTGGGTCGGGGACCACCCCGAGGACTGGTTCCTCAGCAGGGTCGAGCCGTCCACGGCCGTCGTCGCCGAGATGGAGGCCGCTGGCGTGCTGGTGTTCGCCGGCGGCCTCGTCGAGGACATGTCGCAGGCATTCAGCGCGGACGGCACCAGCGGGACGATGGTCGTCACCGACGGTCCCTACACCGAGACGACCGAGTACCTCGGCGGCATCACGATCATCGACGTGCCCGACCTGGAGACCGCGAAGATGTGGGCCGCCAAGGTCGCCGAAGGCTGCGGGTGGCCGCAGGAGGTCCGCGTCGTCAAGTGACGTCCGGCGCCCGAGCCGGGTGGCTACTGGGCGACCCACTCGGTGAAGCTTCGCGGCTCCCCGAGCCAGTCGATGAGGCCGTCGCTGGTGCCGTCGCGCCGGGTGCCGGCCACGCGCACCGCGACCCGGACCTCCGCGGGCGAGCCGAGGGCCTCGCGGGACATGCGCATCCGCACGTGCTCCTTGTCGTAGTCCAGCCGCATGCGGTAGGAGCCCTCGACCGGTGCACCCCACTTCTTGTTGCCGAAACCGTCGGTGTGCAGGAGCTGGTAGTCGGTGCCGTCGAAGTAGCCGCCGACGAAGACGAACTCGGGGCCGGTGTCGGACGGGTCGGTGTCGAGGAAGACGGCACCGGCCGACCCGCTGCGGAACGACGGCCGCAGGTTGGTGTGCGTCGTGGTCACCACGACGTTGTCGGTCCTGTGGTCGACGACCACCGACCGGAGGTCGACGCCGTGGTCGACGTCTCGCGGGTCGGAGACGCCGATCGCGTCGGCGTACGCCGGGGTCAGCTGGGACAGGGTCAAGGTGGCGGCCGACAGGGCCGCGGCGCCGAGGACGGCGTTGCGCAGTGTTGTCATGCTGAGTGGACGCCGGAGCTGGGAGGAAGGTTGCATCCGGTCGGTCAGTCCCTGCCGATGCGCAGCCGTACGCCGACCACCTCGCCCAGCTCGATCTCCTCCGCGCGGCGCACGGCGTCCTTCACCGGGAGGAACCAGGTGTCCTCGCGCGGGAACATCGAGGTGGTGAACTCGGTGTCGCCGATCCAGGCGCGGACCGGGACCACGCCCCAGTAGACGACCTCTGCCTTGACCTCGTCGACGAGGTCAGCCTCGTCGGGTGGGAGCGGCACGAAGTGGTAGGGCGAGGGACCGCGCCACTCGACCAGCTCACCGCTGAACTCGATCTCCATGGCACCACCCAAGCACCACCTCGAGACAGGTGAGGACGGACGGGAGTCGGTGACTCCCATCCGTCCTCTCCACCGCACCCCTGTCGCACGATGGCTCCCCCTGGAGGGTCTGGTCAGCCCCGGATCATCCCAGGGCTGCGACGGCAGCCACGACGTCGACGAGGCCGTGGCCCTTGTCGAAGGACGTGGTGCCGAGCGGACCGGACTGGTAGGCAGCCCCGTCGGTGAACTTGTGCGCCGAGACCTTCAGCGCCCGCTCGATGGCGGCCGGGCTCGCGGAAGGGTCTGCCTGGAAGAGCTGGGCGACGATGCCCGCGATGTGCGGGGCAGCCATCGACGTACCGCTGATCGTGTTGAAGGTGCCGATGTCGAGCGCTCCCGGACCGTTGCGGAAGTCCAGGCCGGTCGCACAGATCGCCAGGTAGAGCCGGCACGACGAGGTGATGTTCTCGCCGGGGGCGGAGATGTCCGGCCAGGTCGAGGCGTCGCCGGAGGCGCCGCGCGAGCTGTAGTCCGAGACCACGCCGGCGCGGGTGCCGGTGTCCTGGTCGAAGTAGGACGCCACCGAGAGGATGCCGCCGGTCGGGTCCTGGCCGGGCGGGTTGGTCAGGCTGGTCGAGCCGTCACCGCCGTCGTTGCCGGCGGCCCAGACGGTCACGACGCCCTCGGCCGCGAGAGCGCGTTGCAGCTTGACCGTGGCCGACTCCGCGTCGAGCTCGCCGCCGCCGGTGGGGCCGTAGGAGTTGTTGGTGACCTTGATCGGCGGGCACGTCGTCGCCGGGACACCGGCACCGCAGGGAGCCGCGTGGTTCTCGAGCACCCAGTTGAGGGCCGAGTCGGCACCGAGGATCACGACGCCGGCGCCGGTGGAGATGGACACCAGCGTGGCACCGGGCGCAGCGCCCTGGAGCCTGCCGCCATCGGTGAGCGTGGTGGGGCGACCCGCCACGATGCCGCTGACGTGGGTGCCGTGGCCACCGACGGAGAGGGTGTCGGTGTCGACGAAGCCGGGCAGCCGCTGCACCGAGCACGTCTCGGTGAGCGGCTCGCACAGCGACTTCAGGTTGGCCACGACGGCAGAGGTGCCGTCGGCCCGCCTGAAGTAGGGGTGCGTGGGGTCGACGCCGGAGTCGATCACCGCGACGCTGACCCCCTTGCCGGTGAGCGGTGAGCCGTCGGCGCCGGTCAGGGTGGCGGCCGCCTCGGCGCCGCGGGTCGCGGTGTTGGAGGTCTCCTGGAAGAACTCGATCGGCTGCGCGCCGCCCTCGACGTACGTCACTCCGGGCGCGCTGCGCACCGCTTGCACCTGGCTCCTGGTCGCGTTGGCGACGACCACGCCGATCGCGCGGAACTCACCCTTCTTCGCCATCCCGGCTGCCGTGACGGCCTCCCGGGCGGCGGTGATCGAGGTGCCGTGCACCATCACCGTGGTCCTGCCGGTCAGGTCGGTCAGCTGTTCGGCGAGGAAGTCGGACACGTTGGCCGGCTGCGGGGCCTGGCCCGCGGCCGTGGCGGAACCGGTGACGGCGAACGTCGCCGAGGCGGCGAGCAGGCTCGCCGCACAGGCGAGCAGGGACTTGAGGTGCACGTGGTCTCCCGAGGTGGTCGAGCAGATGCCGTCTCAACGAGGAAACCTGCGTCAGGTCACGCGAAGAATGACGATTCCTTTACGCCACAGGGACAATGGCCCCATGACCGAGCTCCCCCGCAAGGCCGCCGCCCGTACGGCACGCCTCGCGGCGCTGCCGCTGGGGTACGCCGGACGACAGGCCATGGGCTTCGGCAAGCGCCTCGGGGGCAGGCCCGCCGAGGCCGTGCTGTCGGACGTCCAGCAGCGCACCGCCGAGCAGCTCTTCCGCACGCTCGGCGAGCTCAAGGGCGGCGCGATGAAGTTCGGCCAGGCGCTCAGCGTCCTGGAAGCGGCCCTGCCCGAGGACGTCGCCGCGCCCTACCGCGAGCACCTCACCGCGCTGCAGGACTCGGCGCCCCCGATGCCGACGTCGACCGTCCGCCAGCAGCTCGCCGCCCACCTCGGCGACGACTGGAAGGACCGGCTGGTGTGGTTGGACGGGGCCCCCACGGCGGCCGCCTCCATCGGCCAGGTGCACCGCGGGCGGTGGCTCGACCACACGCCCGGTGGGTCCGAGCGCGACGTGGCCGTGAAGGTGCAGTACCCCGGCGCCGGTGACGCGCTGATGAGCGACCTGCGCCAGATCGCACGGGTGGCCCGCAGCGTCGCCCCGGTCTTCCCCGGCATCGACATCAAGCCACTCGTCGCCGAGCTCCAGGCGCGCGCCGCCGACGAGCTCGACTACACCCTCGAGGCCGAGGCCCAGTCGGCGTACGCCGAGGCCTTCGCCGACCACCCCGACATCGTGGTGCCGCCCGTGGTCGCCGTCGGCGGCGAGGTGCTGGTCACCGAGTGGATGGAGTCGGCGCACTCGCTGGCCCACGTCATCCGGGAGGGGACGCAGGCGGAGCGCGACCACTACGGCGAGCTCTTCGTGCGCTTCCTCTTCGAGGGCCCCCACCGCACCGGGATGCTCCACGCCGATCCGCACCCCGGCAACTTCCGCATCCTGCCCGCGCCCGACGGCGGCCTCGGCCGGCTCGGGGTGCTCGACTTCGGCGCCGTCGCCAGGCTCCCGCAGGGCCAGCTGCCCCCGGCGATGGGGCGCCTGATGCGCATCGCGCTCGACTCCGACGAGGAGTCGCTGGTGGCCGGACTGCGGGCCGAGGGCTTCATCAAGGACAAGATCGATGTCGACCCGGCGCTGGTCCTTTCCTTCCTGTCGCCCTTCGTCGAGCCGGCGGGCGAGGAGCGCTTCACCTTCACGCGCGAGTGGATGCGCGAGCAGTTCGAGCGGATCAACGACCCGAGGGCCGACACCTTCGTGGTGACCACCCGCATCAACCTGCCGTCGTCCTACCTGCTCATCCACCGCACCTGGCTCGGCGGCATCGGGCTGCTGAGCCAGCTCGGGGCGACCGTCCCCTTCCAGGAGATCCTCGAGGAGTCACTGCCCGGCTTCGCCGAGTGACCGCCTTTCGGTGGTTGGGTGCGAGCGCCTCGTTCGGTGGTTGAGGTGCGAGCGCAGCGTTCGGTGGTTGAGGTGCGAGCGAAGCGAGCCTCGAAACCACTGCATGGGCCGCGGGGCTCTTGACTGTTTCTCAACGTCCCGTGCATGGGCCACTGTCGGTGTGACGTCATAGAATCGAACACATGATCGAGACGCTGGCAGTGCGACCCGGAGGCAGAGGTCGAGGACGACCTCGACGCCTCCGGGCTGCTCGCGCTGCTCGTGCACGCAAGGCCACCGAAGACCGCGCCGCCGCCGACGTGCTGGACGTCGCCGCCCGGTGGGCCGACCTCCACCCGCCCGAGTCGATCCACCACGCCGCGACCTTCACCACCGGCCGTGGCATCGGGCTCGAGGTGGAGGAGCCCATCGCCGGTGAGGGCTGTCCCGACGGTGGCGGAGTTCTGCGTCGCCGAGCTCGGCGCCGTCCTCGGCATCTCCACGGTCTCGGCGAAGCGGCTCATCGGGCACGCCCTGGAGCTGCGCCACCGCCTCCCGCGCCTGTGGGCCCAGGTGCAGGCGGGCCGGGTGCCGGCGTGGCGGGCGCGGTCGGTGGCCGAGGCCACCATCCACGCCGTCCCCGCCCTCGACCGTCGAGGCGGCCGGGTGGGTCGACGTCCAGGTCGCCGCCGTGGCCGGGAAGGTCGGCCCGGCGCAGCTCGACCGGCTCGTCGCCGAAGCCATCAAGCAGCACCATCTGGACACGCCCGGACCCGGCTGCCGATCCGGAGGACGGCTACCTGGCCGTCGACCCGCGCCACGCCACCCTGCACTCCGAGGACGTGCACTACGCCGGCACCATGCGGCTCGAGGCCGAGCTCGACCTCGCCGACGCCCTCGACCTCGACCGGGCCCTGGCCCACGGCGCCGCCACCCTCAAGGCCCTCGGATCCAGCCTGTCCCTCGACGCCCGCCGTGCCGCCGCGCTCGGCGACCTCGCCCGCACCCAGACCGCGCTCGACCTCCACACCCAAGGCCACACCGGCCCGCGGGACACCGACGGCCTTCCTGTTGCGCGGGAGGTGGTGCTGCACGCGCACTTCGCCGCCCGCACCGTCGAGGACGGCCACACCGTCTTCGGCCCCACCGGGCGGTTGGAGGAAGGCCAACGGCTGGTGCTGCTCGACCAGGTCCAAGGCCTGGTGCGGCGACACCCGCACCAAGGTCACCGTCAAGCCCGTCATCGACCTCAACGCGCACCAGTCACCGCCCCCGGCTATGCGATTCCGGACCGGATCCGCGAACAGGTCATTCTGCGCGATCGCACGTGCGTGTTCCCCTGGTGCACCCGCCCGGCCCGGGGCTGCGACATCGACCACGTCATCGCCTACGACCACGACGCCGAAGCGGAAGGCCGACCACAACCCGGACCGACCGAGACCGACAACCTCGCCGCCGAGTGCCGGTTCCACCACCGCCTCAAGACCCACACCGCCTGGCACTGCAAGGTCATCGGACCGGGCGTGTTCGAGTGGACCAGCCCCCACGGCCACCGCTACCGCCGCGACCAGCCACGGCACCACCGCCATCGAGCCGCCGTCGGAGTCACCCGGGTCCCACCAGCGACCATGACCCCGCCCCACACCCCGTCACTCCACGGATGGCGGGGCCACAGGCGCGTCGGAAGGCGTATCAGCCCGCCGCACGGGACAGGTGGCACGATCTGCGCATGGACACCTCGGCCTCGGCCACTGAGATGGCACTCGCCCGCTGGCACGCCGTCGTCGCGAGCGGCGATCCCGCGGGCCTGCCTGCCCTGATCGCGCCGGACGCGGTCTTCCGCAGCCCGGCGGTGCACACGCCACAGGTCGGTCGCGACACCGTCGTCGGCTACCTCACGGCCGCCTTCACGGTGCTCGGCCCGGGCCTCACCTACGAACGGGAGTGGATCGGCGACGACTCGGCGGTGTTGCAGTTCCGCACCGAGGTGGGTGGCCTCGACGTCTCGGGCGTCGACATGATCACCTGGGACCCAGACGGGCAGATCGTCGACTTCACCGTGATGGTGCGACCGGCCAAGGCCCTGCAGGCCGTCATCGAGCACATGGGTGCCGAGCTGCTGCGGATGCTGGAGGCTGCGGGCTAGACCCGCTATCCACGCACGCTCCGCGAGGAGCAGACTGGCGCGATGGCGGCCACCACGACGGACGCGCTCGCCGAGCGGCTCTTCGGCGCGCTGCTCGGCACCGTGGACATGCTCTCGATCTTCCTGGGCGACCGGCTGGGTTGGTATCGCAGCCTCGTCGACGACGGGCCGGCCACCGCCTCCGAGCTCGCCGAGCGCACAGGCACGCACGTCCGCTACGCCCGCGAGTGGCTGGAGCAACAGGCCGTGACCGGCCTGCTCACCGTGGAGGCCGAGGGCACCGCCGAGACCCGCCGCTTCGCGATCCCGGCGGCGACGGCCGAGGTGCTCACGGACACCACGAGCCTGAACTACCTCGCGCCGTTCGGCCGGATGTTCGCTGCCGTCGGCCCGTCCCTTCCCCAGCTGCTGCAGGCCTACCGCACCGGTGGCGGAGTGAGCTGGGAGCAGCTCGGTGCCGATGCGCGCGAGGCGCAGGCCGACGGCAACCGGCCCTGGTACGACTCGCGGCTGGGGCCCGCGTTGGCAGGCGTTCCGCACCTGCACGAGGCGCTGTCCCGGCCCGGGGTCCGCATCCTCGACGTGGGCTGCGGTGGCGGCTGGTCCTCGATCGCGCTGAAGCGCGCCTACCCGGCGGCCGCGGTCACCGGCATCGACATCGACCACCCGTCGATCGAGCTGGCGCGTGCGAACGCCGCGACCTCCGGCGTCGACGTGGAGTTCCGCCACGGTGACGCTGCCGACCTCGGCGATGCGTCGTACGACGCCGCGTTCGCCTTCGAGTGCGTGCACGACATGCCGCGGCCGGTGGAGGTCCTGGGAGCAGTGCGCCGGGCGCTGACCACCGAAGGGTTCCTCGTCGTGATGGACGAGGCGGTGGCCGACGCCTTCGCGCCGGACGGCGACGAGATGGAGCGGATGATGTACGGCTTCAGCCTGCTGGTCTGCCTGCCCGACGGGATGTCCAGCCAGCCCAGCGTGGGCACCGGGACGGTCATGCGGCCGTCCGTCCTGCGCGGCTACGCGACGGAGGCCGGGTTCACCGACCTCGAGGTCCTGCCGATCGAGGACTTCGGGTTCTGGCGGTTCTACCTGCTGACCTGAGTCGTCGTCGGACGCTGCTCCACGAGGCCGACCGTGCTGCCCTCGGGGTCGGTGAAGAACGCCATCCACTCGTCCGTGCCCGCCGGGCCCAGCGTGTCGTCGTCGTGGCTGAAGATGACGTGCGGCTCCGCCGTGATCGCCACTCCCCGGTCACGCAGCCGGGCCACGGCCGCGTCGATGTCGTCGACGGGCAGGTAGATCAGCGCCGACGGGGCACCGCGGTCCAGCAGCAGGCGTACGCCGTCGAGGTCGAAGAACGCGAGACCCGGCGGATCGAAGGTCGCGACCGGCGGCACCCCGAGCAGCTCGGCGTAGAACTCCGTGGTCGCCGCGAAGTCGGTCGCGCGCTGGGCGACCTGCACCAGCCGGGGCCTGGCAGTGGTGGACATGGCGCCAGTCTCCTGCGAGCCCGCGTCGCGCACCAGCCTCAGATTCAGACCCAGAATCCCCGACCGCCGTAGAAGTCGCCGAACTGGTCCCGGTAGGACGAGGCGGCGCTGCGCGAGCCGAGGTAGGACCCGACGACCGCGGCGCCGAGGTCGTCGAGCTCGGGGCTGACCATCCGGCCGTCGACCCGGCGCGCCATGGAGTCGATGAAGCGCGCCAGCCCGGGGTCCTCGCCGAGCCGGAAGAAGGTGACCTGCGCCCCCAGCCGTGCGGCCGCGTCGAGCTCGCGCACCGAGTGGGCGATCGTCAGCGGGTGCGGCGGGTAGGAGAACCACACCTCGCCGTCGGCCTCGAGGTGGGCGGTCGGCTCGCCGTCGGTGACGATGAGCAGCACCGGTTGAGCGTTGGGGTGCTTGCGGAAGAAGCGGTTGGCCAGCAGCAGCCCGTGGTGGAGGTTGGTGCCCTTGGCCCATCGCGCGTCGAGACCCGTCAGCTCCTCGATCTCCATCACCTGGGCGTGCCGGCCGAACGCGATCAGCTGGAGGTCGTCGCCACGGAAGCGCGAGCGGACGAGCTGGTGCAGCGCCAGCGCGGTGCGCTTCATCGGCACCCAGCGCCCGTCCATGGCCATCGAGAACGACGTGTCGACCAGCAGGGCCACCGCGGCCTGGGTGCGGGCCTCGGTCTCCACGACCTCGACGTCGTCGATCTGCAGCCGCACCGGTGACCCGCCGTCACGCAGCACGGCGTTGGTGATCGTCCGCGGCACGTCCCACGGCTCGGTGTCGCCGAACTCCCACCGGCGCGTGGCCCCCGACGGCTCGCCCGCCAGCCCGGTCGTACGCGTCTCGCGGGCGCCCGAGCGTCCACTCATGCGGTCGGCCACGTCGCGCAGCAGCGCCTTGCCGAGCTGGCGCATCGCCTTGGGGGAGAGTCGCAGCTCGCCGTCGGTGCCGCGCTTGAGGTAGCCGCTGTCGCGCAGCGCGCGTTCGAGCTCCTGGAGGGTCCTGGCCGCGACGGCCGCGTCCGGGCCCAGCTGTGCGGACAGCGCGTCCAGGTCGACGTCGTCCAGCCGGGCACCGTGGTGCGACTGCGCCAGCTGGTCGGCCAGCGCGTCGAGCTGGGCGAGGTCCTGGAGCGCGCCGGTGCCGTCGCCCAGCCCCATCCCCTGGTCGCCCTCGAAGCCCTCCGAGCCCGACCAGTCCTCGCCGGGCCGCAGGGCCTGGAGGTTGGCATCCATCCGGGCCAGCTGCTCCATCAGCTGCGGCGAGCCGAAGGCCTGCTGGGACAGCTCCATGAGCTCCTGGCGCTGCTCCTCGGTCATCGAGTTGAGCATCCGCTGCGCTGCCGCCGCCCGCTGTGCCAGCGAGTCGAGCAGCTCGTCGATGTCCTGCGGGTCCTCGGGGAAGAAGTCGCCGTGCTTGTCCATGAACTCGCGGAAGTCCTCGTCCGTGTCGGTGCCGGACGCATGCTTCTCGAGCAGGTCGTTGAGGTCGGACAGCATCTCCGCGACGGCGGCCCGGTCCTCGTCGGTGGCGCCCTCGAGCGCCTGCTTCATGCCGGCGAAGCGCTGGTCGAGCAGCTCGCGACCCAGCAGGTCCTTGATCTGCTCGTAGGCCTCGCGCGCCTCGGTCGACTGCCAGTCGTACGACGCGAGCTCGCTCACCGCGGACGCGGTCGAGGAGGGCAGGTTGTCCAACATCATCTCCCGGAACTCGCGGTCGGCGTCGTCCATGGTGATGTCGCGCGCCAGCTGCCCGCGCTCGGCCAGCACGGCCTTGTCGAGCAGCTCGCGCACCTCCCGCATCGTGCCGTCGAGGTCGTGGCGCTGGAGGATGTCGCGCCGTCGTTCCGCGACCCGGCGGGCGAGCTCGTCGAGCCCTGCCTGGTCGTCGCCGCCGCGGCGCAGGAACTCGCGCATCGCGTGCTCCGGCGAGTATCCGGCCATCACGTCCTGGCCGATGGCGTCGAGCGCCTCGGCGAGGTCCACGGGCGGCGCCAGCGGGTCGCCGCCCTCGTAGAGCCGGTAGCGGCTCATCGTGGCAGCACCCTCTCCAGCTCCTTGCAGAGCCAGACGTCGTCGGGGAACTGCCGGTCCGAGACCCGCTCGACCTCCTCGAAGCCGTGGGCCCGGTAGAACGCGAACGCCTGCTCGTTGCCGTCGACCACCTCGAGCCAGAGCCGGTCGCCCTGCACGAGCGCCTCGACCTCCCGGAGCAACCGGCTGCCGATGCCCCTGCCCTGGTGGTCCGGGTGGACGTAGAGCTTCCACATCACCTCGCGGTCGCCGGTGGCGTGCGGGAAGTCGCGGTGCGAGGCCGAGAGCCACCCGAGAGTGGTCATGCCGACCACCTGTCCGTCCAGCTCGGCGACGAGCATCCGCACCCGCGGCAGCGAGTCGGCGAAGCGCTGCGGCGTCCACCACTCGTCCAGCATCCGCTGGGCGTACGCCGCGTCGATCGGGCCGTAGGTCGGCGGCACGACCGCCTCACCCAGCGCCCGCAGGCCCGGGATGTCGTCGGTCGTGCCGGGCCGGAGGACGACCCGGTCCGCGCGGCTGGCCGTCTCAGCCATAGACCGTCTCCCCGGCGTCGGTGTCCTTGCCGATCTTGCGGGCGAGGTAGAGGCCCTCCAGCGCGAGCTCGATCGCGGCCGCCCGCTCGCCGTCGTTGCTCGCGCCGACGCGGTCGCACACCTCGTCGTAGAGGTCGGACTCCCCGAGCACCGGCAGGCCGGCGAGGAACTCGCGGGCGCCGACGCGGGCGCCGGTGCTCACCATCGCGCCGCTCTCGATGGCGTCGACCAGCAGCCGCAGGTCGATCCCGGCGAGGTGCGCGCGAACGGTCTCGGCGACGGCCGTGCGGAGCAGGTGGGTGAGGATCTCGGTCTCCCGCCCCTCCTCGCCCGTCTCGAACTCGATCTTGCCGCCGAGCACGTCGACGGCGGTCTCGAGGTCGACGACGCGGGCGACGGCCTGGTCCTCGCCCTGGGTGGTCGCACGGTGCAGCGCCGCGGCCGCGATCGTCTCGGCCCCGGCGATCGCGAAGCGGGCGCTGACCCCGGAGCGCTGGTCGACGGCCTGCGACTCGCGCAGCTGGCGGGTGAACCGGGCCAGCACCTCCAGCAGGTAGGCCGGCACCTCGGCGACGAGGTGGGCCTCCTGCTCGACGACGGCGATCTCCTCCTCCACCTCGCGCGGGTAGTGGGTGCGGATCTCGGCGCCGAAGCGGTCCTTGAGCGGCGTGATGATCCGGCCGCGGTTGGTGTAGTCCTCGGGGTTGGCGCTGGCGACGACGAGGACGTCGAGCGGCAGCCGGAGGATGTAGCCGCGGATCTGGATGTCGCGCTCCTCCATCACGTTGAGCATCGCGACCTGGATGCGCTCGGCCAGGTCCGGGAGCTCGTCGATGGCGACGATCCCCCGGTGGCTGCGCGGGATCAGGCCGAAGTGGATGGTCTCCGGGTCGCCGAGGTGGCGCCCCTCCGCGACCTTCATCGGGTCGACGTCACCGATCAGGTCGGCGACCGACGTGTCCGGCGTGGCCAGCTTCTCGGCGTACCTCTCGTCGCGGTGGCGCCACCCCACCGGCAGGTCGTCCCCGAGCTCGGCGGCTCGGCGGATCGAACCGGGGGTGATCGGCTCGTAGGGGTCCTCGCCGAGCTCGGAGCCGTCGATGACGGGGGTCCACTCGTCGAGGAGGCCGACGAGTGCGCGCAGCAGACGGGTCTTGCCCTGTCCCCGCTCACCCAGCAGCACGATGTCGTGGCCGGCGAGCAGCGCCCGCTCGACCTGGGGGATGACGGAGTCGGCGAAGCCGTGCAGTCCGGGCCACGGATCCTCGCCGGCGCGCAGCCGGGCGAGCAGGTTGTCGCGGATCTCCTGGCGCAGCGGCTTGGGCTGGTGGCCCGCCGCGCGCAGCTGGCCGACGGTGCGGGGCTCGGGTGCAGTCACGACGTCCACGCTAGACCGGTGGGTCAACGTCGAGCGCACTCGAAGTCCGGGCCGCGAGTCCCCCGGGGTTCGGGACCTTCGACCCTGCCCGCACGTCGGGGACGGGGAGAGGCTGGGGGTCCAGCCGAAGGAGGCTTCCCATGCAGACCATCCACGACCTCTCCCGCGAGGACTGCGCGCGCCTGCTCGGCGCGGGCATCGCCGGACGAGTGGCGATCACGACCCCCACCGGGCCCCACATCGTCCCGGTCAACTATGCGGTGGACGGGGAATCGATCCTGCTCCGCACGACGGCCTACAGCCTGCTCGGGACCTACGGCCGCGACGCGCAGGTGTGCTTCGAGGTCGACCAGTTCGACTACGACCTGAAGCGGGGCTGGAGCGTCTCGGTCCGCGGCCGGGCGTCCTTCGTGGACGACCAGGAGGAGCGCGCCGAGATCGCCCGCGCCTGGGAGCCCCGTCCCTGGGCGGCGGGCCAGCGCCACCTCGTCGTACGGATCCCGTGGACCGAGGTCACCGGGCGCCAGCTCGGCGGCGGTTGGGACCCGTGGGAGCACCTTCCCGTACGACGGCTCGCCTGACCCGCCACACTGGATCCTGTGACGCACGGCCCTGCCCCTGACCTCGGTGCCGACGCCCGTACGCTGCTGGAGGCGGTGTCGGCCATCTCGAGCGACCTCGACCTCGCCAGCGTGCTGACCCGCATCGTCGAGGCGGCGACGGCCATGACCGGCGCCCGCTACGGCGCGCTCGGCGTGCTGGGCACCGACGGCGAGCTGGTCGAGTTCGTCACCACCGGCATCGACGACCAGCACGCGTGCGCTCATCGGCGACCTCCCCCGCGGGCGTGGCATCCTCGGCGTGATCATCGACGACCCGTCGGGGCTCCGGCTGGCGGACCTGTCCGCGCACCCCTCGTCGGTGGGCTTCCCACCCCACCACCCGCCGATGACGTCCTTCCTCGGGATGCCGGTGCGGATCCGCGGCACCGTGTTCGGCAACCTCTACCTCACCGAGAAGGCCGGCGCCGGACCCTTCACCGAGGCCGACGAGAGCCTGGTCGAGGAGCTGGCGCGTGCCGCCGGCCACGTCATCAGCAACGCGCGCGCCTTCGCGCTCAGCGAGCGTCGCCGCCAGTGGCTCGAGGCGTCCGCGGAGCTCGCGGAGCTGCTGCAGCCACCCGTCGACCTGGGCACCGCGCTGCACCACATCGTCTCCACGGCACGCCGGGTCTCGGGCTCCCGTGCCGTGGCGCTGTGGTCGTCGCTCGGTCCGGAGCACGACACCGTGAGCGTGGCGGGCGACGTCGACGCCGAGTGGGCCGGGAGCCTGCTCGCCCGGGCCCGCGACGCATCGCAGCCGCGACCCGAGAGCCCGGTCGTCACCACCGAGGTCGACGGCACCCCCCTCGTCGTCGTACCGCTGCGCTCGCACCTCGCCCCCGTGACGGCACTGGTCGCGGTGGCCCACCCGGGCTCGGGCCTCCTCGACGTCCAGGACCGCGACCTCCTCGCCGGCTTCGCCGACCAGGTCGCCCTGTCCCTCGACCGCACGCAGGCGCTGGCCGACCGCCAGGAGATGGCACTGATCTCCGACCGCGAGCGCATCGCCCGCGACCTCCACGACATCGTCATCCAGCGGCTCTTCGCCACCGGCCTGCAGCTCCAGGGCGTCGCGGCGATGTCCGGGGAGGGTGCTGTCACCGAGCGCCTCGACCGCTCGGTGGCCGAGCTGGACGACACGATCAAGGCCATCCGGGGCACGATCTTCGAGCTCCAGGACCGTCGCGGCGACTCGCTGCGGGCGGCCGTCCGGAGCCTGGTCAAGGAGTACGTCCCGGTGCTCGGCTTCACGCCGGTCGTGCGCACCTCCGGACCCGTGGACACGGTCGTGCCGCCTGCGCTCGCGTCGCAGCTGCTGGCCGTGCTCCGCGAGGCCGTCTCCAACGTCGCCCGGCACGCACTGGCGGACAGTGCGGAGGTCGACGTGGTGGTGGGCGCCGACCGGCTCGAGCTGAGGGTGGCCGACGACGGGGTGGGCCTGTCGGAGGACATCACCGAGAGCGGGCTGCGCAACGCCCGGCGCCGCGCCGACGACCTCGGCGGGTCGCTCGAGGTCTCACCGGTCGGCGAGCGCGGGACGCTGCTGGTCTGGCGCGTCCCGCTGGCCTGACCCCGCACATGCAGGAAGGCCCGACGCCATCTCTGGCGTCGGGCCTTCCTGCCTTCACTGGGAGCCTGGTGTCATCGCAGGACGGGGTGGTTCTGCACCACCTCGGTGCGGTTCCACCAGCGACCCATCCCCCAGGTGGTGCCGGCCGCGCCCAGGGCGAGGACCGCCATCACGATGATGCCGACGAGGTGGTCGTCGACGACGGGGTTGTTCTCCAGCGGCAGCGAGGCGGCGTACATGAAGGCGTACATCGCGGCGCCTGCGGCGGCGCCGATCCGCATCGTCACCCCGAGCAGCAGGCTCACGCCGATGCCGAGGAGGCCGAGCATGAACAGCCAGTCGACCACGGCGTAGCCGGCGAGGCCGTTGAAGAAGCCCTTGAAGGGGTTGTCCTCGGGGATCGCGAAGCTCAGGAAGCCTTCGGTGGGGCTGGCTCCGTTGATCCACGCGGCGGGTCCGAACCGGTCGAGGTTGCCCTCCTGGTCGTAGCCGGTGTGGAAGCCGAGGGCGAAGGTCTTGTCGAGGAAGGCCCACAGGAAGGTGATGCCGAAGGCGATCCGCAAGGTGGCCAGGGCCCGGTCGAACCAGGGGCCTCGGTCGTGGTCGTCGGTGACGGGCACGCCGACCTGTGCTTCGGTGGCGGTGGCCTCGTGGCGGTGCTGGATGACGTTCATCGTCATCCCCTCCTTCGGTGGTGTGGGTCTTTCGGGGTCACCACCACACTCGCGCCGATCCCGCACCGGCAGCAGGGCCGCCGGTCACCGCTCCACGGGACCAAGGTCCCGCGCAGCGCCGGGACCCCTGGCTCAGCGCTGCGAGGGGCCGCCGAGGAGCTTGGAGGCCAGCACCGCGGCCTGCGTGCGCCGCTCGAGACCGAGCTTGGCGAGGATGCTCGAGACGTAGTTCTTGATCGTCTTCTCGGCCAGGAACATCTGCTCCGCGATCTGCCGGTTGGTGAGGCCCTCGGCGATGTGGCCGAGCAGGATCCGCTCCTGGTCGGTCAGGGAGGCGAGCTCGTCGGGGGTGCCCGGGCCGTTGCGGATCCGCTCGAGGACGGTGGCGGTCATCGCCGGGTCGATGAGCGACTTGCCGGCGGCCACGTGGCGCACGGCGGAGACGAGGTCGGAGCTGCGGATCTCCTTGAGGACGTAGCCCGAGGCACCGGCCATGATCGCGGCGAACAGCGCCTCGTCGTCGTCGTACGACGTCAGGATCAGGGCGTTGATCGACGGGTCGACGGCACGCACCGCGCGGCACACCTCGATGCCCGAGCCGTCGGGCAGCCGGGCGTCGAGCACCGCGACGTGGGGCCGCAGCGCGGGGATCCGGGCGGTGGCCTCGGCGGCGGTCGCGGACTCGCCGACCACCTCGATGTCGTCCTGCTGCTCGAGCAGGAACCTCAGCCCCTGGCGTACGACGTCGTGGTCGTCGAGGAGGAAGACGCGGATCGGGTCGGCCATGGGTCCATTCCACCAGACCGGGACGTCCCCGTACCCGGATCACCGGTCTGGAGCAGTCGCGCCGCACCGCGGGATCGGGCGCACACTGGAGGGGACCAAGGAGGCGCTTCATGTCGCTCACACACCGCACGGTCGCGATGATGCTCCCGGTCACCGACGTCGACCGCGCCCGCACGTTCTACTCCGAGTCCCTGGGACTCGACTACACCGGCACCAACGACGAGGGCAGCGCGGTCTACGCGCTGGACGGCGGCTCGACGCTCGTCCTCCTCCCCCGCCCCGACAGCCGCCCGTCCGAGAGCACCGCCATGAGCTTCGAGGTGGACGACATCACCGCCGAGATCGACGAGCTCCGCGGCCGGGGCGTCGTCTTCGAGGACTACGACCTGCCTGACCTGCGCACCGTCGACCACGTCTGCGTGCTGGGCTCGGAGAAGGCGGCGTGGTTCAAGGATCCCACCGGCAACGTGCTGTGCCTCCACGAGCAGACCTGAGCCGCGGGGGGCCGCGCTAGACGTCGGTCGCGCCGTCGATGGACTGGCGGATCAGGTCGGCGTGGCCGGCGTGGCGGGCGTACTCCTCGACCATGTGGAGGAGCACCCACCGCAGGGTGGCGGTCTCGCCGCGCTCCGGCGGCCGGGGGCGAGCCACCAGTCGGCCGAGGTCGGGGTCGGCCGCCACCGCCGCGTCGAGGCACGCGTCCGAGTGCGCGATCGCGGCGACGAGCAGCGCGTCGAGCTCGGCGTGCGGCGTGCCGGAGGCGCTGTGCCAGTCCCAGTCGCCGTCGTCGTCCCACGGCGCCGTGTCCCACGGAGGGGACGGCTCGTGGGCCGCGAGGTTGTAGGAGAACCAGTAGTCCTCGACGAAGGCGAGGTGCTTGAGCATCCCGCCGAGGGTGAGGTCGCTGGGTGGCAGCGTCTGGTCGAGCTGGGCGTCGGTCAGGCCGGAGGCCTGCAGCCGCACGGTCGCGCGGTAGTGGTCGAGGAAGCTGCGCAGCATCCCGAGCTCGTCGTTGCTGTAGGTCGGGTCGGACCGCTCGATCGTCATGGGCGCGACGCTAGTGCGTTGCACGCCGAGCGTCAGAGGGCCGGGCCCTCGCCGCGCAGCTTGTCGACCTCCGCCATCGCGTCGCGCAGCTGGCCGAGCCACTCGTCGGCGTGCTCGCCGACGAGCCGCACCGACCAGGCGAGTGCGTCGGACCGGGACCGGGCCACGCCCGCGTCGACCAGCGTGTCGAGCACCTGCCGCTCCGGCTGGCGCAGCCGGGTCATCACGGGCGCGGCGACATGGGTGAACAGCGCCTCGGTGTCCCCGAGCCGCACCCCCCACGACACCTTGCGCTGG
Organism: uncultured Actinomycetota bacterium; assembly: GCA_963740115.1. Taxonomy (GTDB): domain Bacteria; phylum Actinomycetota; class Actinomycetes; order Propionibacteriales; family Nocardioidaceae; genus Nocardioides. The sequence goes on from CAVUCQ010000003.1 coordinate 915,593, forward strand.
TAGCGGGCCTGGGCCTCGAGCGCGATCTCGATGCGCTCGGCCTTGGTCTCGGAGCGGAAGCGACCGATGCGGCCCTCCGCCTCGGCGCCGTCGGCGGTGTCGGTCAAGGTGCCGAGCACCGTGATCTCCTCGCGGTCCGTGCGGACCTCGATGTCGCTGAACCAGCCCTCGGGCAGGCGGCCGCGGAACCAGTCGGTCGCGTCGTCGGCGGACGGCAGGTCGGCGACCTGCCAGCCGCCGCGGCGGCCACGGCCCTCTCCCCGTCCACGTCGGCCCTCGCCGCGGCGTCCGCGGCCCTCTTCGTAGTCATCTCGAGTCATCATGGGTGTGCCTTTCTAGCAGTCATTACATGATTACACACTTACAACGACCGAGTCACGCGGATTGTTCCCGTTCGCGCTACACCGCCCACCTGGTGGTCGAGGAGGGCGGTCGGGTGCACGAGACGAGCCGCTTCGAGCGGCGTGCCGGACGGTGGGTCTACGTCGACGGCGACGTGGACTGAGTCCGCCCCGAGCCGTCCAGGTCGCCCGGCTCCTGAGCCTCGGCGGCGGCGACCTCCTCGGCTTCCTCCTCCAGCCGTGGCTCCCACGTCACCGACACCTTCTCGAAGCCCTTGTGCCGCTGCATGCGGGCGTAGGAGGCGTACGCCCGTCGGTCCGCCTCGGTCAGCTCGACGTTGTCGGTGAAGGGCGTCAGCAGCGCACGTGGCCACAACCGGCGGGTGAGGACGACGTTGATCTCCATGGCCAGCACCGCCATGACGGCGCCGATCCACAGGAACCCGATCAGGCCGAGGACCAGCCCGAAGGTCTTGGTCATCGACGAGGTGTCGACCAGGACCCGGTCGACGTAGGCGGCACCGAGGAGCTGCAGCACCTGCCACATGACCGCCAGCGTGTAGCCGCCGGGCGCGGACCGCAGGAACGAGTGCTGCCCGGTGGCGGCGAAGCGGAAGAGGAGCGTGAGGAACGTGCCCACCACGACGATCGTCAGCAGGGGGAGGAGGACCTTGATCCCCGTGCCGAGCGCCTCCGTGAAGAGGTCGGTCGTGCTCGCGACGGTCGACACGATCGAGACCGCGAGCAACGAGAAGCCGGCGGTGACGAGGAGGACCAACGTCTTGACCCGCGCGTAGAACGGGTTGGGTCGGCTGTTGCGCGGCACCGACCACGCGACGTGCTGCGTGTTCTGGAGGGCCTGGCCCAGCCCCATCGCGCCGTACAGCGCGGCGAGGGCACCGATCGCGACACCGGCGACGGACCCTTGCAGGCCCTCGGGCCGGCCGAGCTCGTCGCCGATGATCGGGAACTGCGCCAGCGCCGAGTTGAGGATGCTCTCCTGCCACTGCGGCTCCCCGGCCAGGATCAGGCCCAGGATCGAGGTGCCGAGCAGCATCAGCGGGAAGATCGCGATGAAGGCGTAGTAGGTCAGCGCCGAGGCGAGGTAGGGGCCCTGGTCGTCGAAGTACTTGTAGACCACGGCGAGCGGGAAGCCCAGCACGGGATGACGGCGCTGGAACCTGTCGACTGCCGAGACCGCTCCCACGAGGTGGAGGCTACCGGTCGCAGGCGCGCCCGGCCGGTCACCACCAACCGAGCAGGTCCCCGCCGAGCCGCACGACGAAGGCGGAGACGACCACCAGGAAGAACACCCGGACGAACCTCGCTCCCCGCGCCATCGCCACCCGGGCACCGGCGTAGCCCCCGACGATGTTGGCCACCGCCATCGGCAGCGCCAGCTCCCAGATGACGGCTCCCTGTGGGATGAAGACCGCCAGTGCCGCGAGGTTGGTCGCCCAGTTGGCCAGCTTTGCCTTGGCCGACGCCTCGAGGAAGTTGTAGCCCAGCAGCCCGACGAGCGCGAAGACGAAGAAGGAGCCGGTGCCGGGACCGATCGCGCCGTCGTAGAAGCCGACGGTGAGTCCGGTGAGGAAGACCACGGACACGTGCTTGCCGCCGCTGAACCGCAGCGCGGTGAGCTGTCCCACGTCGGGATTCGCCAGGACGTAGCCGCCGACGAGCACCAGCACCACGAGGATGATCGGGTCGAAGGCGCTGCGCGGGAGCTGCGAGGCGACCAGCGCGCCGCCGACCGAGCCGATGAACGCGGCCAGCATCAGCGGCAGGAAGGTGCGCGGGTCCGGGCGCATCCGACGGGAGTACGTCGCCGCGCTGATGGAGGTGCCGCAGAACGACGCCAGCTTGTTGGTCGCCGCGATCTGCACCACCGACGCGTTGGGCAGTCCCACCAGCAGGGCGGGCAGCTGGATGAGTCCGCCGCCGCCGACGACGGCGTCGACGAAGCCCGCCACCAGGGCGGCGAGCACCAGGAAGGCGACGACCTCGAGGGACAGGTCGCCCACGTCAGCCGGAGGTGGTGTCTCGGTCGAACTCCCGGACCACGACCGCGTCGTAGTCCTCGGGCATCGTGGCGCTGAGCCCGGGGCAGACGAACGGCATCGACTGGTCGGTCTCCATCTCGCCGGCCGTGCAGTTGAGGGTCGCGACCGGCTCACCGTCGAGGGAGAAGACCATCTCGAAGAGCGCGGTCCGCTCCTCGTCGGACGTGTTGGTGATCGTCCCCTTGACCTCCGGGGTGGTCACCTCCTCCACGCCGGCCGAGCGCTTGATCGGGTTGAGCTCCCAGTCGTCGTCGACGGCGAAGCCGTTCCACTCGAAGGCCTTCCCGACCTCCACCTCGACCGGATCGGTGCTGGTGCTGACGTCGTCGCCGCAGGCACTGAGGACACCCAGGCAGGCGAGGGCGACCACTCCGCGGCGGACACCGCGCAGGCGGGTCACGCGGGTCACGAGGCGGCCACGAAGGTGAGCAGGTCCTGGCGGGTGAGGACGCCGATGGGCTTGCCGTCCTCGTGCACCAGCACCGCGTCGGCCTTGCTGAGCAGGGTCACCGCGTCGGCGGCCGCCTCGGTCGAGCCGATCGTCGGCAGCGCGGCGGACATGTGGTCCTCGACCCGGTCGGTCAGCTTGGCGGTGCCGGTGAACAGCGCGTCGAGCAGCGTCCGCTCGGACACCGAGCCCGCGACCTCCGCGGCCACGATGGGCGGCTCGGCACGCACGACGGGCATCTGGCTCACGCCGTACTCCTGGAGGATGTGGACGGCCTCGGCGATGGTCTCGCCGGGGTGCGTGTGGACGAGGTCGGGGAGCCGGTCCGACTTGCCGCGCAGCACCTCGCCCACGGTGCGGTGGTCGGCCTGCGCGCCGGTGGCGAAGCCGTACTGGCCGAGCCACTCGTCGTTGAAGACCTTGGTGAGGTAGCCGCGGCCCGAGTCGGGCAGCAGGACGACGACGACCGCGTCCGTACGCCCCTCCGCGGCCAGCTCCTGGGCCAGCTGGCGCGCCGCGAAGGCCGCCATCCCGGACGAGCCGCCGACCAGCATCGCCTCCTCGCGGGCGAGGCGGCGGGTGAAGGCGAAGGAGTCGGCGTCGGAGACCTCGATGACGCGGTCGGCGACGCCGCGGTCGTAGGTCTCGGGCCAGAAGTCCTCGCCGACACCCTCGACGAGGTAGGGGCGGCCCGTGCCACCGGAGTAGACCGAGCCCGACGGGTCGGCGCCCACGACCTGGACGTCGGGGTTCTGCTCCTTGAGGTAGCGACCGACGCCGCTGATCGTGCCGCCGGTGCCCATGCCCGTGACGAAGTGGGTGATCCGCCCCTCGGTCTGCGCCCAGATCTCCGGGCCGGTGGTCTCGTAGTGGGAGCGCGGGTTGTGCGGGTTGGAGTACTGGTCGGGCTTCCAGGCACCCGGCTCCTTCGAGAGCCGGTCGCTGACGTTGTAGTAGGAGTCCGGGTGCTCCGGCGCGACGGCGGTCGGGCAGACCACGACCTCGGCGCCGTAGGCCTTCAGGACGTTGCGCTTGTCCTCGCTGACCTTGTCGGGGCACACGAAGACGCACTTGTAGCCCTTCTGCTGGGCCACCATCGCCAGGCCGACGCCCGTGTTGCCGGAGGTCGGCTCGACGATCGTGCCGCCGGGCTGGAGCTCACCCGACGCCTCGGCGGCCTCGATCATCCGCGTGGCGATGCGGTCCTTCACCGAGCCACCGGGATTGAGGTACTCCACCTTCGCGAGCACCAGCGGGCCCTCGCCAGGGGACCCCGCACCGGAGTCCGGGAGGTCCAGGGTCCGGCTGAGCCGGACCAGCGGAGTGTTGCCGATGAGGTCGAGGAGAGAGTTCGCGTACTGCACCGGGCCAATCTAGCCACCTACTCCTCCGTAACGAGCAACGGCGTTTGCGTAGCATCGAGGCCGTGGGGGCAACTGGAGCAGCACGCAAGCTGGCATCGGCCGCGGCCTTGGGAGGCGGTGGGCTCTCCGTCCTCGGCGCCGGGCTCTACGGAGTCCTGGTCGCGGAGGCGAAGATCGCGAGGAGGGTCATCGGCAACGCCACCGACATCCCGCCCGACGCGACCGGCTGGTACGGACGCGGCCGACCGGGTCCGGCGATCCGCATCGCGCTGCTGGGCGACTCCAGCGCCGCCGGGTACGGGGTGCAGCGGGTCGAGGACACCACAGGTGCCCACCTCGCCAGCGGCGTGGCCGCGCAGGCCGGCCGGCGGGTGCACCTCCGCTCGTTCGCCAGGGTCGGTGCGATGTCCAGCGCCCTCGCCGACCAGGCGGAGGCGGCGCTCGGCACCCACCCCGACCTCGCTGTGGTGCTCATCGGCGCCAACGACGTCACCCACACCGTGCTGCCGTCAGCCTCGGTCCGCCACCTCGCTGAGGGCGTACGCCGCCTGCGCGAGGCCGGTATCGCCGTCGTCGTCGGCACCTGCCCCGACCTCGGCACCATCCGCCCGATCCCCCCGCCGCTCAAGCAGGTCGCGCGCGAGTGGTCGCGCCGGATCGCCGCGGCGCAGACCATCACCGTCGTGGAGAACGGCGGCCGCTCCGTGTCGCTGGGCGACGTCCTCGGTCCCGAGTTCGACGCCGCGCCTGCGCTGCTCTTCGGACCGGACCGGTTCCATCCCTCGGCCGACGGCTACAAGCAGCTCGCGGCGGTGCTGATCCCGTCGTGCCTGGCCGCGCTCGACCTGCTCCCGGAGGACGAGTCCCTGCCGGAGCCGATGCGCCGCGAGGGGATCCTCCCGGTCGCGGCTGCTGCCGTGCGCGCAGCGCGTACGCCCGGCACCGAGGTCGACGGCACCGAGGTCGGCGGCAACCAGCGCGGCCTGCGCGGCCGCTGGGTCGAGCTGCGCCACCGTCGTCGCCGCCCGTCCACACACGTGGAGTCGCCGGAGCCGCACGAGGGTTGAGATGCCGCCGGCCCGCCCGAGCGAACTCGGGCGGGCCGGCGGAGGATCAGCTCAGGGGGTGACGATCAGTCGCCGCGGACGATCGCGAGGATCCGCAGCAGGTTGGTGTAGATCCAGACCAGGCTGACGGTCAGGCCGAAGGCCGCACGCCACGACTCGCGCTCCGGGAGCCCGGCGGCGACGCCGTTCTCGACGAAGTCGAAGTCGAGGATCAGCATGAAGACACCGAACACGAGTCCGGCCAGGGCAAAGAGGAGGCCCAGCATGCCGTTGCCGTAGAGGCCGGTGTCGATGCCGAAGAAGCTCAGCACCAGCGACAGCAGGCCCAGACCCACCATGCCGAACATGCCGGCGATGACGAAGGTGCGGAACTTGTTGCCGACCTTGATCTCGAAGAACTTGTAGGCGGCGAGCGTCCCGATGAAGGCCGCAAAGGTGCCAAGCACTGCCTGGATGACGATTCCCTCGAACTGCGCCTCGAACACCTTGCTGATCGCACCGAGGGCCACGCCCTCCGCGGCCGCGAAGGCCAGGACCAGCGCAGGGCTGATGATGCGCTTGAAGGAGTTCACCAGTGACAGCAGGAACGCTCCACCGGCACCGAGCATCGACAGGGTGAGCGCCCGGCTGTAGGCGTCCTGGTCGACACCGTTGACGTCCACGACGTCACCGACCCACCACCAGGTGGCGAAGGCGGCCGCGAAGACCAGCGCGACCGAGATGGCGGTCTTCTGGACGACCGAGTCGATCGTCATCCGGCGCTGGTCCACCTGACCAGTGCCGGGCGTACCGGTGCCCCACGTGGACGGGTCGGTGCTCGTGTCACCGTAGCCGGGGTAGGCCTGTCCGCCACCGGCGTAGGTCTGGTCGCCGTAGGCGTTCGACGAGGCGCGGTTGAACTCCTCGGAACGGCTGAAAACGGGGTTGTTGCTCTTCATTGGTCTCTCCTTGGAGGCCGCCCCCCGGAGGTTCCGGGGGTTTCGACGTCGTCGTGGTGACGGTGCCTGTCCCTCCAGTCTAGCCGGGGGGACACCGGTTCAAACGTGTGGAGGCAGGGCGCTGTTCCCGCGTGGCGGGTCACTCAGGGAATTCACAGCCGCGGAGCGCCTCGGCGCGGCACCGGTCCGATCCACGGCCCCCGACCACCCGGTCGCGACCGCGACCGCCGAGCAGGACGTCGTCGTCGAAGGACCCGATGAGCACGTCGTCGCCACCCCTTCCGCGGGCGGTGTACGACGCCCCGCTGGTGACCCGGTCGTCGCCGGACGTGCCGAGGTAGGTCCACCGTCCGCGGTTGTGCGGCATCCTGACCTGCTCCGCCGACTCCACCACCGCTCGGGTGCGTCGGCCGTGAGCGTGGCGCACCCGGAACACCTCCTTGCGGTGGTCGAAGACGCCGCGGGTGCGGCCGAAGGCGCCGAGCACGGCGAGCGAGACGTGGTCGCGGCCATCCCCGCCCGTGACCGTGTGCCGACCCCCGGACAGGTAGACGTCGATGTCGTCCCGGCCGGGCCCGGCGTCGACGATGGCCGGTCCGCCCACCTTGCGCATGCTGTCGGCGCCGTCGCCGCCCAGCAGCGTGTCCGCGCCGCCGGTGGAGTCGACGAAGTCCTCCCCCGATCCACCGTCGAAGTGGTCGTCGGCGTTCTCGCCGTGGCCCGGGGAGTACTCGTCCCATGCGTTCATCACGAGGTCGTCACCCCCGCGGCCCTCGATCCAGTCGCCACCGCCCTGGCCGATGAGCTGGTCGTTGCCCTCGGTGCCGAGGATGACGTCAGCGTGGGCCGAGCCGAACACCTCGATCGCCGGACCGTCCGGGACAGCCGGGACCGGTCCGACGACCACGTCGGCGCCCTCACCGAGGGCCGTGCCGGCGACCAGGTCCAGCACCACACCCGCGGCCGCGTCGCTGAAGTCGAGCGTGTCCGGGTTGTTGTAGCCGCCTGCGACGAACGTGTTGGCCCCCAGGTCGACGAGGTCGTCGCCGGGCCCGGGGACAAGCGTGTCCCCCCTGGGCGAGGGCGCATTCTCGACCTCGGGGACCAGTCCGTTGTCACCGCCGAAGATCCGGTCCGACCCAGTGCCGCCGATCACCAGGTCGGCGCCCGCGTCGCCGCAGGCGACGTCGTTGCCGCCGGCGCCGTCGATGGTGTCGTTGCCGCCTAGACCGGCGATGACGTCGTCACCGGCCGTGCCGGTCAGCTGGTCGTCGCCGCCCGTGCCGGTGAGGGTGGCGGCACGGCCCTCGCAGGTGGCCACCGCCGACCGCGCGGGCACGCTCAACGACGCGACGCCCAGCGCGACGGCGCTCGTGACGGCGACGGTGACGAGTGCTCTCCGAGATCTCATGGTTCCCCCTTGGCCTCCGAGGGTAGGCGAGCCGAGCGGCGTCGGGGCCGCGGTGCGAGGTGCCCCGGCTGGGGTTCGAACCCAGACTGTGCGGTTTTTAAGACCGCTTCCTCTACCGGTTGGGATACCGGGGCGGGTGCTGCAGGCAGGGCCTACAGGTAGGTCTTGCGAGCGTAGACGGCGTGCGCTCCGGCCGCGCGGTCGAGGAAGAGCAGTCCGTCGCAGTGGTCGATCTCGTGCTGCAGCGCCCGCGCCTCGAACGCCTCGGCCTCCAGCTCCACGTCCTCGCCGGAGCCGGGCAGCTGGCCGCGTACGACGATCCGGCTGGGGCGCTTGACGTCGCCGGTGAAGTCCGGGACGGACATGCAGCCCTCGCGAGCCTTCTCGTTGCGGCTGCCGGAGACGACCTCGGCGTTGCAGAGCACGAACGTGCCGTGGTGGTCGCGGGTCTTGGGGTGCTCCGAGACGTCGACGCAGAACACCTTGACCCCGACGCCGACCTGCGGCGCGGCGAGCCCCACGCAGCCCGGTGAGACCCGCATCGTCGCCACCAGGTCGGCGGCGAGCTGGACGGTCTCGGGAGCCCTCGGGTCGACGGAGTGGCCCACGGTGGACAGGACTCCCGCCGGGGCGCGGACGACGTCACGCTGCGACCCGGCCACGCCGAGGTCGGACTCGGTCCACTCCAGGACCCGGGGGTTGGTGCCCATCGGCGCGGTCAGAGCTCGTCGGTGTCGGCGGGGCGGAGGGTCACGCCCACCCCGAGGTCCGCGGCCACCGCGGCCAGGTCGCGCTCCACGGCAGCGGCGTCGGCGCCGGAGGGCAGGTCGACCTCGGCCACGAGCAGGTAGAGGTCACCGGCCAGTCGCGTGGTGAGGTCGGTGATGTTGCCCCCGACGCCCGCGATCACCCCGACCACGGCGGAGACGATGCCGGGCCGGTCGCCGCCGTGGACGGAGAGCACCCAGGAGGTGCCGGTCGCCGCCTCGACGTGCTCGGTGGGGACCTCGCGGACGCTGACCGTCAGGCTGCCGTCGGCCGTCAGCGGCGCGAGCGCCGCCTCGATCTCGGAGTCGGCGGCGGACCCCTCGCAGACCAGCATCATCGCGAAGTGGCCGCGCAGCAGCGTCATCGTCGAGTCCTCGAGGTTGAGGCCCAGCCCGGCCAGCTTGTCGGTGGTCTCGGCGATGATGCCGGGACGGTCGTGGCCGAGGACGGTGATGGCGTGGAGGGTCACGGGCGCCATTCTGTCAGCGCCCGAGCGCGCGAGAAGACGTCGTCCGTCATCTCGCGGGTGAGTCGTCCGGTGTAGGTGTTGTGCGGTGACGGGTGGTAGCAGCCCATCAGCGTGACCGGTCCCAGCGCGACCTCGGCGCCGTGGCCGAACGCCGGCTTCCGGTCCGGGGCGGGAGCGCCCGCGGCCACCAGCGAGCGCACCGCGCCGGCCCAGCCGAACGCTCCCAGCGCGACGACCGCCCGCACGCTCGGGAGCAGGGCGAGCTCGGCGGCGATCCACGGGGCGCACGTGTCGCGCTCCTCGGCGGTCGGCTTGTTGTCCGGCGGAGCGCAGCGCACGGTGGCGACCATCCGGGCGCCGATCAGTCGCTGGCCGTCGCCCGCGTGGTGGCTGGTGGGCTGTGCCGCCCAGCCGGTGCGGTGGAGGCTGGCGAAGAGCCAGTCGGCGCTCGGGTCGCCGGTGAAGATCCGGCCCGTCCGGTTGCCGCCGTTGGCCGCGGGGGCGAGGCCGACGATCAGCAGCGACGGCTCGCGGTCGCCCCAGCCGGGGATCGGCCGGCCCCAGTAGGGCTGGTCGGCGAAGGAGGCCCGCTTGTCGCGCGCCACGTCCTCGCGCCAGGTCACCAGGCGGGGGCACGCGGCGCAGACGCTGACCCGGGCGTCGAGCTCCTCGAGGGCGTCGGTCCCCGCGAGACGGCGTACGTCGTCGGCCTCGCGGGCGACCGGGGTGTCGGGCGCGCCGGGGTCGTCGGGCCAGCCCGTGCCGGGCGCGACCGGGCTCGTGAACTCCTGGCGCGTGATCGGGTGGGGCAGCCACTCCCCCGCGACCGCGGTCATCGGCCGATCGCGGCAGCGATGCCGTGCAGGATGTCGGCCTCCGACACGAGGTGTTCGGGCACCGGGACCCGGGCCAGGATCCCGCTCCAGATCAGCGCGCCCGCGCCGATGACGTCGGCGCGACCGGGATGCATGTAGGGCAGCGCGCGGCGCTCCGCCACGGTCATCGCCAGCAGGGACTCCACGAAGGCCGACGTGTCGGCGTTCGCCAGCACGGCACCGTCGATCGCAGCGCGGTCGTACGACCCGAGTCCCAGCACGCCGCACGCGATCGTCTTGATGGTGCCGGAGGTGCCGATCGCCGTCCGGGTGCGGTCCAGCAGGATCCCGCAGGTGTCGAGGTGGTGGTCGACGTCGGCCACGCAGGCGGCGATCTCGGCCGGCTTCGGCGGGTCGCTGTGGAGGTGTCGTTCGTGCAGGCGCACCGACCCGATGTCCATCGAGACCGCCTGCCGGTCCTGCCCCTCGCCGAGGACCAGCTCGGTCGAGCCGCCCCCGATGTCGACCACGAGCACCGGCTCGGGCGGCATCGGCGCCCGGCCGGCGATGGCACCGGCGAAGACGAGAGCGGCCTCCTCGTCGCCGGACAGCACCTGGGGCTCCACGCCCAGGCGGAGGCGTACGCCCTCGGCGAAGACCGCCGCGTTGCTCGCGTCGCGGGTGGCCGACGTGGCACAGAAGCGGATGCGCTCGACCGGCACGTCGTGGGCCCGGATGACCTGGGCGAACTCGTCGACGGCCCCGAAGGTGCGGGCCAGCGCCTCCTCGGCGAGCACCCCTGTCACGTCGACACCCTGGCCGAGGCGCACCACCCGGGAGTCGCGCAGCACCACCTCGAGGCTGCCGTCGCCGCGGACCCGCCCGACGAGCACCTTGATCGAGTTGGTCCCGCAGTCGATGGCAGCGACGAGCGTCATGGGGTCATTGTGCCGAGGTCGCGGGGCGCTCGACGCAGGGCCCGCTCGCCCACCACTCGCCGAGCGCGTCGAGCACCTCGTCGCCGAGCGGGTTGACGCCGCGGCCCATGGCCAGGGACTGGCCGGCCAGCACGTGCAGGCACTTGACCCGGTCGGGCATGCCGCCGGCCGAGATGCCGTCGATCTCGGGCACGTCGAGCCCGGCACGCTCACCGACCTCGGCGCGGAACTCCAGGTAGCGCTCGTGGGCGGCGCGGTAGGCCGCGGCCAGCTCCTCGTCGGTGCCCAGGCGCTCCTGCATCTCCTTCATCACGTGCGAGCCCTCGAGCGTGCCGATGCGCGAGGCCGCGCGGGGGCAGGTGAGGTAGAAGGTGGTGGGAAACGGGGTGCCGTCGGGCAGTCGCGGCTCGGTCGTCACGACGTCCGGGTTGCCGCACGGGCACCGGTGGCCGATGGAGTCGATGCCACGCGGCCGGCGGTTGAGCTGGGCACGGATCGCGGCCTCGTCGGCGGGGTCGATCCTCGGCGGGGTCGCGGTCACTGCCGCGTCCCGTCGACCAGGTCGGCCGGCTCCTCGTCGGGCGGCGGCGGGTTGCCCGCGAGCTCCATCGACTCCCAGGCGGCGGTCCACCAGGCCTTCGGCACGGTCTTGATGACGTCGTCGGGATCGTTGAGCGAGGCCTGCGCCTCCAGGGGCTTGCCGTCGGCGCCGATCACCTCGAAGCCAGCCTCGCCGGGCATCAGGTAGCCGAACCGTGCCCGTGCCTGGGCCTTGACGTAGGCCGGGTCGTCCCAGCGCTGCTTCTCCCGCTCGAAGGCGTCGATGTTGGCCTCGCGCTGCGCGATCTGCGCCTTGAGGTCGCCGATGTGCGAGCGCTGCTGGAGGTAGGCGCGCAACGACGAGGCGTACGACACCGTCAGCACGGCGAGCACCAGCACCAGCACGGCGGCGCGGCCGGTGAACCGGGGACGACGCGCGGCGCTCCTCACGGAGACGGGACGCACCGCGCCGGGACTCGGCTCCGCGACCCGGGCAGGCGTCGTACGCGTGCCCGCGGCGCGCGGCCGTGAGCCGCGGTCGCCCGGGCGCGACGAATTGCTCCGCCTCGGTCCGCGAGCTCCGTCCCCACCGGGCCCACCCCGAGGCGTACGACGCTGGGAAGGCATGCGGTCCAGTCTGCCTCGTTCAGCCGGAGAATCGCGGGAACGCGCCCGCACCGGCGTAGCGAGCCGCGTCACCGAGCTCGTCCTCGATGCGCAGCAGCTGGTTGTACTTCGCCACCCGGTCCGAGCGGGCGGGCGCACCGGTCTTGATCTGGCCGCAGTTGGTGGCCACGGCGAGGTCGGCGATCGTGGTGTCCTCGGTCTCGCCCGAGCGGTGGCTCATCATGTTGCGGAAGCCCGCGCGGTGGGCCAGCTCGACGGCGTCGAGGGTCTCGGTCAGCGACCCGATCTGGTTGACCTTCACGAGCATCGCGTTGCCCTGACCGCCGGTGATGCCGCGCTGGAGGCGCTCGACGTTGGTGACGAAGAGGTCGTCGCCGACGATCTGGATCTTCTCGCCAAGAGCGGTGGTCATGGCCTTCCAGCCGTCCCAGTCCTCCTCGTCGAGCGGGTCCTCGATCGAGACGATCGGGTAGGAGGCGACGAGGTCGGCGTAGTAGTCGACCATCTGGTCCGTCGTCTGCTTCGTGCCCTCGAAGGCGTAGGCACCCTTGTCGTGGAACTCGCTGGCGGCGACGTCCATCGCCAGCGCGATGTCCTTGCCGAGCGTGAAGCCGGCCGACTGCACCGCCTCGGCGATGAGGTCGAGGGCGGCGCGGTTGCTGTCGAGGTCGGGCGCGAACCCGCCCTCGTCACCGAGCCCGGTCGAGAGCCCCTTCTTCTTCAGCACCGACTTGAGCGCGTGGTAGACCTCGGCGCCCTGCTGCAGCGCCTCACGGAAGGTGGCGGCGCCGATCGGGGCGATCATGAACTCCTGCACGTCGACGTTGGAGTCGGCGTGGGCGCCGCCGTTGACGATGTTCATCATCGGCACGGGCAGCAGGTGGGCGTTGGGGCCGCCGACGTAGCGGAAGAGGGGCAGTCCGGCTGACTCCGCGGCAGCCTTGGCGGTGGCGAGGGACACGCCGAGGATCGCGTTGGCGCCGAGCTTGGCCTTGTTGGCGGTGCCGTCGAGGTCGAGCATCACCTGGTCGACGAGGCGCTGGTCGTCGGCGTCGAGGCCGACGATCGCGCCGGAGATCGTGTCGACGACACCGGCGACGGCCTTCTGCACGCCCTTGCCGAGGTAGCGCTTGCCGCCGTCGCGCAGCTCGACGGCCTCGAACGCGCCCGTGGACGCACCGCTGGGCACCGCCGCGCGACCGAACGCACCGTCCTCCAGGAGCACCTCCACCTCGACGGTGGGGTTGCCGCGCGAATCGAGGATCTCGCGGGCACCGACTGCAGCGACAACGGACATGGCAGGGCTCCTGACGGGGAGAGTCGTGGGACGGCGCCAGCCTAGCCACGTGCCGCCGCGACGTCGCCGGGTGTCCGAGGGCGCGGCTAGCGTGCACGCGGTGCCCACCCCTGCCGACCCCTTCATCGCCTACGTCGACCGGCTCGCCGCCGACCGCGAGGCTGGCTCGTCCGACGCGCGGGTGGCCCGCGCGATGGCCGGCGAGTCACCGGCACGGTTCCGCGCGCGCATCCTCCTCGAGCGGGCGGCCCACCTCATGGTGGCCACCGACCGGACGCTCCGTGACATCGCGCTCGACGGCGGGTTCCCCAGCCAGGAGGTGTTCACCCGGGCGTTCCGCCGGGAGTTCGGCGTCCTGCCGTCCGTGTGGCGGGCGGAGCCGACGGGATGGCGGATCGACGCACCGGGCGACGTGCACTTCCACCCACCCTCCGGCATCCGGCTGCCGGCCCGGCACCGGACGGACGGCGTGGACCTGGTCGTCGAGATGGTGGAGCACCACGTGTGGTTCGTCGGCGAGCTCGTCGACCGCGCCCACCAGGTCTCCGACCACGACCTCGACCTGCCGACCGAGCGATCCGTCACGGGCACCGACGGCGCGACGCTCCGGTCGACCCTCGCGCGGCTGGTCGGCCAGATGGAGCGGTTCCACGCGGTCGTCCACGACGGCGACCAGGACGCCGCGACCCCGGAGCGCGATTCGGTCTCGTCCCTGCGGCACCGGCTCGACCGGGTCGGCCCCGAGCTCGTCGACGACGTGTCGATGCTGGCCGCCACCGGTCGCTTCGACGAGACCTTCGTCGACGCCTTCTCGCCGACGCCCGGGGTGCTGTCCTACGGCGCGATGGTCGCGCACCTGCTGACCTTTGCGGCGCACGACCGGTTGCTCGCGCTCGTACGGCTGCGCGACTGCGGGGTCGGCGACCTCGCGTTCGGCGATCCCCAGCACTGGTTCGCGACCGGCCGTCGCTCACCGGGATAGTCCGCTGCAGTCAGCCGGTCGGCGAGCGCCCGGCACCGGCCGGACGCAGCGGACTATCCCGGCTCGGCCTGCTCGCGCTTCTCGGCCCGCTCGGCCGCCTTGGCCGCGTTCCACAGCCGGAGCACCTCGGCCGCGTCGGTCGCGACCGCGTCGCCGAAGACGTGCGGGTTGCGACGCTCCATCTTCGCGATCACACCGCGCGCGACGTCGTCGAGGGTGAACTGGCCGGCCTCCTCGGCGATCACCGCGTGGATCACCACCTGGAGCAGCAGGTCACCGAGCTCGTCGCACAGCGCCGCCGGGTCACCGGACTCGATGGCCTCGACGACCTCCTCCGCCTCCTCCCGCACGAACGGGATCAGCGAGGTGTGGGTCTGCTCGCGCTTCCACGCGCACTCGCGCCGCAGGAGCCGCATCTGGTCGGCGAAGGCGTCCAGCGCCGAGCCCTCGGCCGTCATCGGCTCTGGCCGCTCAGCCGCAGCGGTGGGTGAGCGGCAGCGACTCGGCGAACGCGGCATCCGGCTCGGTCGACAACCCGGCCTTCGCGGTCTCGCCCACGGCGACGGACGTGTTGGTGTCGACGGGCGTCAGCACCCCGTCGACGCTCTTCAAGCCGTAGCGCGGGTCGATCTCGATGCCGTGGGCGTCGGGCCACTGGTTGAACACGTCGATCCCGGCCTGCGACACCTCCTCGGGTGCCGCGTCGGCGATGCCACGGTCCGCCAGCACGATCTCGCCGATCTGGGTCACGATGTCGTTGGCGAGCGCGTTGGCGGAGGTGAGGTCGACGTAGGTGTCCTGCACGTCGTCCGGCATGGTCGCGGCCGTGCGACGGCTCTGGGCTACGGCGTTGCGGTAGGTCGAGCCCGGCTCCACGCCGTAGTCGTCGGCGATCTGCATGGCCTGCGACCGCAGCGTCATCAGCTGGATGGTGCCCTGCCGCACGAAGCTCATCGGGAGGACGGTGTTCTCGGCCTCGAACTGGTCGCCCAGGGCGGTGCACATCTCACCCGCCGCGGAGTCGACCTCGCGGACGGTGAGCGTCTCGTCGCCGATCTCGGCCGCCACGCCCGGGCTGGCGCTGCCGCACCCCGACAGCAGCAGGCCCGCGACGCCCAGCGTCGCGACCGTCATCAGGCGGGTCTTGCTCACGAGTCACTCCTAGTCGTCACTGCCTGCGCTTGCGGCGGGTCGATCACCTCGTCGATGACTCCGCGGGCCCATTGAAGCAGGGCCACACCAGCCACCGGACGGCCGGCGACCGCGGCCGTCTGCGGGCGCGGCACGAGGATCGTACTGACCGGCGCCTTGACGATGCTGCGCGGATGGAGCCGCTGCAGCCGTACGACGCGGGAGTCGGGCAGGTCGACCGGCGCGAACCTGACGTACTTCCCGGCCACCGTCACCTCGCCCACCCCCGCCTCGCGGCACCGGGCGCGGAACCGGGCCACGAACAGCAGGGAGTCGACCGCCTCCGGCGGGGCGCCGTAGCGGTCGACCAGCTCGGCGCGGACCTCGTCGACGTCGGCGTCGGTGCGCACCTCGGCGAGCCGCTTGTAGATCTCCAGGCGGAGCCGCTCGCTGGGGATGTAGTCGTGCGGCAGGTGGGCGTCGACCGGCAGCTCGATGCGCACCTCGGCGGCCTCCTCCTCCGCGCCACCCTTGAAGTCGGCGACCGCCTCACCGACGAGCCGGACGTAGAGGTCGAAGCCCACATCGGCGATGTGGCCGGACTGCTCGCCACCGAGCAGGTTGCCGGCGCCGCGGATCTCCAGGTCCTTCATCGCGATCGCCATGCCCCCGCCGAGGTCGGAGTGCTGGGCCAGCGTCGCGAGCCGCTCGTGGGCGGTCTCGGTCATCGGCTTCTCCGCGGGGTAGAGGAAGTAGGCGTAGGCACGCTCGCGGGACCGGCCGACCCGGCCGCGGAGCTGGTGGAGCTGGGAGAGGCCGAGGGTGTCGGAGCGCTCGATGATCATGGTGTTGGCGTTGGAGACGTCGAGGCCGCTCTCCACGATGGTCGTGCAGACGAGCACGTCGAAGCGCTTCTCCCAGAAGTCGAGCATCACCTGCTCGAGGGCGTGCTCGCCCATCTGGCCGTGGGCCGTGGCGACGCGCGCCTCGGGCACCAGCTCGCGGATCCGGGCGGCGGCCTTCTCGATCGACTGCACCCGGTTGTGGATGTAGAACACCTGGCCCTCGCGCAGCAGCTCGCGCCGCACGGCCGCGACGACCTGACGGTCCTCGTAGGCGCCGACGTAGGTGAGCACGGGGTGCCGCTCCTCGGGCGGCGTGGTGATCGTCGACATCTCCCGGATGCCCGTGACGGCCATCTCGAGCGTGCGCGGGATCGGCGTCGCGCTCATCGAGAGCACGTCCACCGACGTGCGCATCCGCTTCATCTGCTCCTTGTGCTCGACGCCGAAGCGCTGCTCCTCGTCGACGATGATGAGGCCGAGGTCCTTGACCTTGATGTCGGGGTTGAGCAGGCGGTGGGTGCCGACCACGATGTCGACCGACCCGTCGCCGAGGCCGGCGATGACCTCCTTGGCCTCCTTGTCGGTCTGGAAGCGCGAGAGCCCCTTGACCACGACGGGGAAGCCGGTCATCCGCTCGGAGAACGTCGACAGGTGCTGGGTGACCAGCAGCGTCGTCGGCACCAGCACCGCGACCTGCTTGCCGTCCTGCACCGCCTTGAACGCCGCGCGCACGGCGATCTCGGTCTTGCCGTAGCCGACGTCGCCGCACACCAGGCGGTCCATCGGGACCACCTTGCGCATGTCGGCCTTCACCTCGTCGACGGTCGTGAGCTGGTCGACCGTCTCGGTGAACGGGAACGCGTCCTCCAGCTCGCGCTGCCACGGGGTGTCCGGGCCGTAGGCGTGGCCCTTGGTCGCCTGCCGGGCGGCGTAGAGCTTGATCAGCTCGGCCGCGATCTCGCGGACCGCACGCCGGGCCCGGTTCTTGCGCTTGGTCCAGTCGCCGCCGCCGAGGCGGTCGAGGCTGGGATTCTCGCCGCCGACGTAGCGGGTGACCTGGTCGAGGGTGTCGGCCGGGACGTAGAGCCGGTCCGGCGGGCCGCCCCGCTTGGAGGCGCCGTAGTCGAGCACGAGGTACTCCCGGGTCGCGCCACCCATCTCGCGCTGCTTCATCTCGACGAAGCGGCCGACGCCGTGCTGCTCGTGGACGACGTAGTCGCCGGCCTTCAGCTCGAGCGGGTCGATCTGCTTCTTGCGGCGCGCGGGCATCCTGCGCATGTCGCGGGTCGAGGTCTTCTGCCCGGACAGGTCGTCGCCGGTGAGGACCGCGACCCGGGCCTGGTCGTCGACCAGCCCGTGCACGAGGTGGCCGCAGGTGACGGTCACGACGTGGGGACCGGCCGTTCCCCCCTCCTCGAGGAGCCGGGCGGCGATGTCGCTCTCGCCCAGCAGCTCCACGAAGCGCTCCGCCGGGCCGTGGCCGGCGTGCACGACGACCACCTCGACCCCGTCGCCCACCCAGCCGCGGATGTCGGCGACGGCCTTCTCCAGGTCGCCGCGGTAGGCCTCGGCGGCGTGGGTCGGCAGCGCCTGGCTCGGGACACCGTCGGCCTGGGCGTCGAGGACCTCGTCGGTCTCGATGCCGAAGGGGCTGATCGACCACCAGGCGTGACCCAGGCCGAGGGCGTGCAGGCGGACGTCGGCGATCTCCCGGTAGGACGCGGCGCCGAGGTCGATGGGAGAGGTGCCGCCGCCGGCGGCCGCCGCCCACGACGCACCGAGGAACTCCTCGCTCGTCGCGACCAGGTCGTGGGCGCGGCTGCGCGCCCGCTCGGGGTCGAGCACCAGCACGGTCGTGTCGGCCGGCATCAGGTCGACCAGCAGCTCCATCGTGTCCACCAGGACCGGGGTGAGGGACTCCATGCCCTCGACGGCGATGCCGGCGGCCATCTTGTCGGTGAGCTCGAGCAGCTGGGGGTGCGCCCGGCCCAGCTCGGCGGCGCGACGGCGTACGTCGTCGGTGAGCAGCAGCTCTCGGCACGGCGGCGCCCACAGCCGCTGGACCGTCTCCAGCGTGCGCTGGTCGGCCACCGAGAAGGCGCGGATCTCCTCGACGTCGTCGCCCCAGAACTCGACGCGCAGCGGGTGCTCCTCGGTGGGCGGGAACACGTCGACGATGCCACCGCGCACCGCGAACTCACCGCGGCGCTCGACCATGTCGACGCGGGTGTAGGCCGCCTCCGCCAGGCCGCGTACGACGTCGTCCAGCTCCCGCGAGTCGCCGGGCGCCAGCTCGACCGGCTCGATGTCGGCCAGGCCGGGCACCTGGGGCTGCAGCAGGCTGCGGATCGGTGCGACCACGACCCGGAGCGGGCCGTTGGCCGCGTCGGTGCCGGGGTGGCGCAGCCGGCGCAGGACGGCCAGCCGCCGCCCGACCGTGTCGCTGCGAGGGCTGAGCCGCTCGTGCGGCAGCGTCTCCCAGCTCGGGTAGTAGGCGACCGTGTCGGGGTCGACGAGGTCGGCGAGCTCGTCCACCAGGTCCTCGGCCTCGCGGGAGGTGGCGGTCACCGCCAGGACCGTGCGACCGCGCTCGACCAGGCCGCGCACCACGAACGGTCGCACCGCCGCCGGACCGGTCAGGTCGAGGGCGGACTGCACCGCCGCATCGGCCAGGGCCTGGGACAGCGTGGGCGCGGAGGCCAGGCGTTCGGCAACAGCGACGAGCGGAGTGGATGGCACCGGGGAGTCCCTTCGGGAGCACGCAGAACGACCCCCATTCGCCAACGGATGGGGGGTGTTGAGAGTCTACGGGTGCTGCCCGACACCGGCGCGTGCGGGACGAGGGGCCGACCTCCACGGCGAGGCTCGGGTTTGTCCGAGGCGCCACAGGGGTAGCAAGCACCGCAACGGCCGCTGCCGGAGCACCGGTCGACCAGAACTTCCACCGAGAGGAACAACGGGGAACATGCGCATCACTCGTCTCGTCGCAGGCACCGTCACGGCCGGCCTGCTCGGCCTCACGCCGATCGCCATCGCCGCTCCCAGCCAGGCCACCGACACCTGGACCACCACGACCACCGCGACGCCCAGCGCGACGCAGGTCGAGTACGGCGACGACATCTACGTCACGGTCGACGTCCCGAGCAGCGACGGCTACTCCGCCTACAAGGGCACGTCCACGCTGATGGCTCTGGAGGCCGGCTCGACCACGTGGGTCCCGGTCGCCACGAACACCTCCGCGGGCAGCGACTTCTTCGACGTCAAGCCCCAGATGAACACCACCTACAAGGTCGTCTACTCCGGCTACACCGCGACGACGACCTACGAGGACACCTACACCCCGAGCGAGTCGGCCGCCTTCACCGTGAGCGTCGCGCGCAAGATCACCTACCCGAGCTCCGGCTTCGTGATCAAGGGCAAGGTCAAGCCCGACTACGGCAACAAGAAGATCGTCATCAAGGTCAGCAAGAAGAAGAACAAGGGCTTCAAGGCCTTCAAGACGATCAAGACCACCTCGACCGGCAAGTACCGGGTCACCCTGCCCCGCCGCGGCGGCACCTGGTACTGGAGCTTCACCGTGAAGGGCGACTCCACGTACGCCGCCAACGGCTTCCTGTGGCGCACCTGGGTCTCCTGACCCTCGTCACCACCCTCGGCCGACCCGGCAGGAGCTCCTCCTGCCGGGTCGGTCCATTTCTCCGCCGCGCGCGGCCGTGTGACAGTGGGGCGCATGACCCGTACGGCCCTTCTCGCGTCGCTGCTGCTGGCAGCGGCGGCCTGCGGTGGCACCACGACGCCGCCGGACCCGGCCCCTCCGGGCGACCTGCGACCGGCTGACGCGCGGGTCTCGGAGCAGCCCGGCGACGCCACGGCTCACGGCGTGCCTCCGGAGCTCGAGCCGGCGCTGGCCGGCGAGCCGCGACGCCCCGCCAGGGCGGGTGAGGCGGCCGCGATGGTGGCTGCGGCGCAGAGGGTCATCCGGTCGGACGACCCGGACCCCGACCTGCTCGGCGCCGCCGGGCACACCGCCCAGCTCGCCGTCCGCGAGATCGCCGGACGCCGGGCCTGGCTGCCGCGCGTGCTCGAGCGGCTCGGCCCGGGCAACCGCGCGTGGGTGCGCGCCAACGTCGCGGCGCGGCGCGAGTTCCGTTCCATGCACCCGACCCGGGACGCCGACCTCGCGGACGAGCTGCCCGGCGTGGCGGATCGTGCCGCCCGCCCCCGCGCGCACGCTGCTGCGCAGCTATCGAGAGGCGGAGCGCCGCTTCGGTGTGGACTGGGAGTACCTCGCCGCCATCAACCTGGTCGAGACCGGGTTCGGCCGGATCCGCGGCACGTCGGTGGCCGGCGCGCAGGGGCCGATGCAGTTCATCCCGACCACGTGGGACATCTACGGCGCCGGCGGCGACATCGATGACGCCCACGACGCGATCCTGGCCGCGGGTCGGCTGCTGCAGGCCAACGGGTTCGCACGCGACAAGGGCGCGGCGCTGTGGCGCTACAACAACTCCTGGGCCTACGTCCGCGGCGTCACCCACCATGCCGAGGTCATGCGGCGTGACCCGCGCCAGCTGGGCGGCTACCTCGCCTGGCAGGTCTACTACCTGACCCGGCTCGGCAGCGTGTGGCTGCCCGAGGGATACGCGCACCGCCGCCCGGTGCCGGTGGGGTCCTACGTCGCCGCGCACCCCGAGCGCCTGCCCTGAGGCTCTTTACCGTTCGACTGTCGGACACATAGGTTCGGCTGGCATGAGCCACTTCTCGGGATCAGACCAGTCCACCCTGTCCACCCACACCAAGGCCAGACCAGCCAGACCAGCCAGATCGAGCATGCCGCCCTCAGCCGCCGAGGCCTCCTCGCCGGCGCAGCCGGAGGCGTCGCCCTCGTCGCAGCCGGGCAGCCCGCCTGGGCCGCCGACGCCACCCGGCCGGGAGCCGTTCGGGCACCCGCGCTCGCCACCCGCGACCGAGAGGTGGTGCGCGGCATCCGGCCGGACCGCGCGCTCGCCGACCTCCGGGTGCTCTCCGAGCGGATCGGGCCGCGCATCGGCGGCACCGCCTCGGAGAAGGCGGCCGCCGAGTTCGCCCTCACGTCCTTCCGCAGCGCCGGGTGCAGCAACGTACGGCTCGAGCCGTTCACCGTCGCCGACAAGTTCCTCGCCGACATCGGTGACCCGGACGGCCAGCTGCCCGACGACATCTGCTGGCAGGCGGGCGCCTCGCCCGACGCCGGGCTCGACGGGACCGGCGTCACCGGCCGGGTGGTCGACGTCAGGGCCGCGACGGCTCCCGTGTGGCCCGCCGACCCCGCCGCGATCACCGGTGCGGTGGTGCTCGCCGACGACGCCCAGGACGCCGACGCGCCCACCCGCGTCAACCTGCGGGCCGCCTTCGTCCTCGAGGCCCAGCGACGCGGAGCTGCCGCCGTCGTGCTGCTGCCCGCCGACCTGGAGTATCCCCGCCGCGCGTCGGCCGCCTCCCTGCGGCTGGTGCCGACGACCGGGACGACGCCGCCGTCGCCGACGCCGGTCGCGACGATCCCGGTGCTCGGCGTCGCGCAGGTGCAGAAGCGTCTGCTGCGTGAGGACCTCGCCGTCCGGCCGCTGCGCCTCACCGTCTCCACCACCTCGCACCGCAAGCTGACGAGCAACAACGTGTTCGCCGACGTGCCGGGCCGGTCGGGTGGCGCTGGCCCGGTGGTCTACATCTCGGGCCACTACGACTCGGTGATCGGCGCACCGGGCGCGAACGACGACGGGTCGGGCACGGTGCTCACCCTCGAGCTCGCGCGGGTCCTGAGGAAGCTCCCCAAGCCCGAGGCCACCATCAGGTTCGCGCTCTGGGGCTCCGAGGAGCAGGGGCTCATCGGCTCCCGCCACCACGTCGCGCAGCTGCCGCAGCCCGACCGCGACCGCATCCGCGGCGTCTTCCAGAACGACATGGTCGGCACCAGCTGGAGTCCCGCCACCCGCTACTGGCTGCTCTCGTTCTCGGGCACCAGCAACGCGACCACCGACCAGGTCGCGGCGGCGGCGACCCGGCTGGGCTACGACGCGCAGATCTCACCGGTGACCCTGCGCGGCGCCAGCGACCACCAGTCCTTCCAGGAGCAGGGCATCGCGTCGGCCAACTTCTCCTGGCGTGGCGAGGCGACCCCGGCGCTGCTCGAGCCGCCCTACCACTCGCCCGAGGACACCATCGAGAAGAACATCAGCATGGACCGGTTGACGGTCAGCATGGAGATGATCGGCTGCGCGGCGTACGCCCTGGCGCTTCTGACGCCGGGCTCAACCAGCAGGCGGGGGCGGACCGGCGTCCACCTCCGCCTGCGAGCGCAGGATGCAGAACTGGTTGCCCTCCGGGTCGGCGAAGACGACCCAGCCGGTGCCGGGGCCCCACTGGCCGCGCTGGTCCGCGACCTCGTCGGCACCGAGGCTACGGACCCGCTCGACCTCGGCGTCGCGGCTGCCCTCGCGCGGACGCAGGTCGAAGTGGATCCGCTTGGCCGGGAGCTCGGCGTCGGGCACCTCGATGAACAGGATGCTGTGCCCCGAGTCGGGGTCGAGGATCATGCACTCCTCGTGGCCCGGCTCGTTGGGGTCCCCCTCGACGTCGACGTAGCCGAGCAGCCCCTTCCACCACTCCGAGAGCTCGTAGGCGTTGTGGCAGTCGACGGTCGTGTGCGAGACGAAGGAGGTCATGGCCCCACGCTGGCAAGGCGGGGGGCGGCCCGCAAGCCGATATCGGCGTCTCAGGCGATCCCGTGGCGGCGGACGAAGTCCACGATCTGCTCGGCGAGCTCGGGTCGGCACACGATCAGGTCCGGCAGCGAGGTGTCGTCCTCGTTGTAGAGGAGCGGCGAGCCGTCGACCCGGCTGCAGTGCAGGCCCGCGGCCCGGGCGACCGCGACGGGTGCGGCGTTGTCCCACTGGTACTGCCCGCCCGCGTGGACGTAGGCGTCGGCGACGTCGCGCACCACGCTCATCACCTTGACGCCCGCGCTCCCCATCGGCACGAGCTCGGCGTCGAGCTCGGCCGCCAGCGCCTCGACGAAGGCGGGCGGGCGGCTGCGCGAGACGGCGATGCGGGGCCGCTCGGAGGTGCGGGGAGGCACGACGCTGGGACGGCCGGTCGCGAACGTCTCGCCCAGGGCCGGCTGCGCCACCGCGCCCGCCACGAGGTCACCGTCCTCCCAGAGCGCGACGTGGACCGCCCAGTCGTCGCGCGGGGGCTCGGAGAACTCCCGCGTGCCGTCGAGCGGGTCGATGATCCACACCCGGCGGGCGGTGAGCCGCGACTTGTCGTCCGCCGCCTCCTCGGAGAGCACCGCGTCGTCCGGCCGGTGCTGGGTGAGGACCCGGTCGAGCTCGGCCTGCGCGGCAGCGTCACCGGCGTCCTTGAGGGCCCTGCCCTCCAGGCCCCCGGCCGCGGCCCCGGCGCGTACGTCGAGCAGCACCGCTCCGGCGCGCTCGGCCGCCCAGGCGGCGAAGGCGTGGTCGTCGAGCGAGGTGGGATCCATCATGTGCGGCAGCCTATCGACGCCGCACCAGCTCCCGAGCGTCAGCCGATGCCACCCGTGGACGCGGCACGACGTCCACGCCGTCGTCGACCTCGTGCACCCGGCGGAGCATGGCCACCGCCTCGAGCTGCGTCCGGGCGCCCAGCTTGGAGCGCAGGCTCTTGACGTGGCTGCGGACCGTCCCCGGCGCCACGCCGAGCACCTCGGCCACCGACGCCACCTGGCGGCCCGAGGCCAGCAGCTCCAGGACCCGGAGCTGCTGCGGCGACAGCGTCCTCATCGCAAACATCAAGTGGCGCCGCTTGTCAAGTGCGTCCTGCCACGCCACACGTAGTGCTAGGCGGCTCTCCGCGTCCATCAAACGGTCACCCGCGAGGAGGCGGTCGACCACCTCGACCAGCTGCGTCACGTTGGTGGAGCTGGTCACGACGTCGACCGCCGTGTCCTCCAGGAGCCCGCCCCACCGGAGTGCCGGTCCCGAGGTCACCACCGCCACCCGCACGCCGCCGAGGGCGACGAGGCGGCTCACGTCGTGGACGACGTCCAGGCTGTCGAGGCCGTCGAAGATCGCGACCATGTGGTGCGGCCCCGCTCGGGCGCCACCCGCTCGGACCTCGTCGTCGAGCGTCTCCCACGCGTGCATCTCCACCGGAGAGCCCGCCGCCTGCAGCGCCGCCACGACGGCCTGGGCGACCAGGCGGTGAGGTGACACCACCCATGCGGTCAGGCCGGGAAGGGGTGGGGCCGAGCCGGTGTCCCGTTGCACTGGTACGGCCATCCCGCCTCCTTGCACGCGCCAGCTGGTCCCCGTCAGCCTGCCGTGCCGGACCGCACCGGTGCCGTCACATCGTCCAACGTGCACCTAATTGGGGAGGCGCCGGGGGCCGCGCGGTCTCGCCGGAGGCAGGGCTCGGGAGGTCCGCGTTCTTGAAGCCAACCCGACGCGCACTGCCCTGTGCCTTGCGACGACCTTGACCAAGATTGCGGGAGTCCTCAGGACAGCGGACCAGACCGCTCCTCCCTCATTTGGGGTACGGACCACGGAGGGGTGGACAGGTCGGCAAAGTGGTCGCAATGTGCAGTGCGGGAGCTGTATCACGGGGCTCGCCGAGTCCACCTTGTTCATCAAGGAGCGGGCGGGGGCCCGCACCAGAGGGAACGCACGACTTTGCTTTGTGGGGGGAACATCATGTTTGCAAACCGCAGCGACCTGCTGCACCGCGGGACACGGACCGGACTGCTGGGGACCGCGATCTTCGTGGCCCTGGTCTGGATCGGGGCCGGTCACGCACTGTCCACGCATGCGCCCGATCCTCATGTGCTGCCGTCGCTGGGGGACGGCGTCGTCGGGGGCCTCTTCGTCGCAGGAGCTGCTGGGGCCGCGCTGATGGGCTGGCGCCGGCATCCCGGACGGCTCACCGGGTGGATCGTGTCAGCCGGGGCCCTGATCGCCGCCCAGTCCCTGACGGTCACCCTGCTCGCGCTGAGCAGCCCGCCGCCGCGAGGGACCCTCACGATGATGATGCTGCTGCTGGCAGCCGTCGTCGGTCTGGCCTCAGTGGTCACCGCCCTGTCCGGCCTGCCCCAGGTGGGGCACGTGACCGACGAGTGCTTCTGCATCGGCCTCGGGATGGGCCTGATGGCGTCGGGATACCTGCTGCTGCAGTTCCCCGTCGCCTCGCCGGCACCCTTCGCGGTCCACGCGGTGACAGGCGTGCTGGTGACGACGCACGTGCTGGCGGTCGCACTGGTGGTCCGCCGGGGCGGACTGCCTCCGGGGATGGCCCGACTGCTGGTGGCGACCGTGCTCGTCGTCGGCGCGGGTCTCGTCGTGAGGTCCGCGGGGCCGACCAGCAGCATCGAGGACCTCCTGGTCCACCTGGCCCGCGCTGCGGTCGGCGCGACGTGGCTGACCCTGGCGTGGGGAGCGCTGCGCGAGGCGATCGAGGAGGACCGCCGGCGCATCAACTCCGCGCAGCAGGTCCTCGCGAGCGCCACGCGCGACCAGCGCGAGCGCTTCCACGAGCTGCGGAGCACGGTGGCCGGACTGGTCAACGGGTCCTCGCTGCTCGACAACCCGAACATCCCACCCGAGACCCGTCAGCGCCTGCTCGACTCGGTGCGGCGCGAGCTGGGCCGCATGGACCGCCTGCTGTCGTGCGAGAGCGCGCCGGCCACCGACATCGACCTCGACGAGGCCCTCGGGCTGATCCTCGACCTGCAGCGGCTCAAGGGGCGCCACGTCGAGCTCCGCAGCACCGGCGACGTCGTCCGGGCCAGGTACGACGAGCTGGCCGAGGTCGTCAACATCCTGCTGGACAACGCGGTCACCCACGGCGGCAGCGACAACAGCGTCGTCGAGGTGGTGCGCCGTGACGAGGAGACGGTGGACATCACGGTCACCGACTTCGGACGCGGCATCCCGGCGGAGCAGCGTACGCAGATCTTCGAGTGGGGCCGGCGCGGCCAGGACTCCCCGGGCGAGGGGATCGGCCTGCACCTCGCCCAGCGGCTGATGTCGGAGAACGGCGGCTCCCTCACACTGGCGGAGCAGCCGCGTGTCGGCTCGTCCTTCGTCATCTCGCTGCCAGCCGTCCGGCGCTCGCCCGAGAACCACCTGATCGAGGAGGACGGCCGTGCCTGGCACCGCGCGGGCTGACCACCGTGTCCTGATCATCGACGACCACCAGCTCTTCGCCGAGTCGCTCGAGCTGGCCCTGTCGCTGGAGGGCTACGACGTACGCCGGCTGGAGCTCCCCGAGGAAGGTGGGTCGATCGCGACCCTGCGCTCCCTCGCGCTGAGGAGCAACCCACGCACGGTCCTGCTCGACCTCGACCTGGGACGCTTCGGTGACGGCGTCAACCTGATCTCGCCGCTGGCACACGCCCACGTCAACGTCGTGGTGCTGACCGCATCGCTCGACATCGGCCGGTGGGGCGAGTGCATGCGGCTCGGGGCGCGCAAGGTGCTGCCGAAGAGCGGCGCACTGCGACAGGCGCTGGCGACCGTCCGGCGCCTCCACCAGGGCCTCCCGGTGGTGACGCGCGACGAGCTGGAGAGCCTGCTCGACGCATTCAACCAGCAGTCCCAGGCGGACGACGACATCCGCCGACGGCTGAACCTGCTGACGCCGCGGGAGCGCCAGGTGCTCGGGGCGCTGATCGAGGGACGCACGGTGCGTGCCATCGCCCACGACAGCGTGGTGTCCGAGGCCACGGTTCGCACCCAGGTCAAGTCGATCCTCAACAAGCTGGAGGTGTCCTCCCAGCTGGCTGCAGTGGGGATGGCCAACCAGATCGGGTGGAAGCAGGGCGCCTGACGCGTCCGTGGTCGCGGCGGCCGAGGTGGGGGAACCTCGACCGCCGCCCCTGGCTCGCCTTGTCCGCCGTGACGAGGTGTGGGGGTCCTCGTCGTCCCAAGCGTGCACGATGGCCAGAGCAGGACCCGGCGACGGCGGCGAAACCAGTGCTGGTGCACCTCCTCGAGAGTAGGCCCAGCCCCTGTCCGGAGCCCATCCCACGGACTGGGTAACTCCTGTCCGACCCGTGCGGCCCGTCGCGGGACGCCGGCGTGCACGCCTTTCGCTGATTTGCGGCATGCCCCGGAGCGGTGGCCTTCCTAGGCTCACAGCACGTGACGAACGGGTGCCTCGGGGCGGCTCCTGGAGGGGGTACAGCATGGCGCAGATCTCGGTCGAGATGGTTCCGCCCGGCCCTGCGTCGCTGACCGCACCCCCCGTCCCCCGCCCGCGCGAGGCCCAGCACCCGGCGCCCTTCGAAGGCTCGCTGACCCCCACCGTCGCGACCGGCACGGCGGTGCACCCGCGCCGCCACTTCAGCGGCACGGGCCTCGCGCTCGACACCGTCCTCGCCGTCGCGCTGGCGGTGACGGTGGTGGCCCTGGATCGACTGTCGAGCGAGATGGCCGCGGCGGCCGTCGTCGGCTGGGTGGCGATCCTGGCGGCCTCCGGTCACTACCGGCTCCGGGCGCTCGACCAGGACCGCACCACCCGGCTCCGCCTCGTCCTCGGGACCGGCTTCAAGGCCGTGGTGGTGGTGCTGGCACTCTCCCCGTGGTTCCAGACCCCAGACTCCCTGTCGTTGGCGCAGCTGGTCGTGGCCTTCGGCCTCGCGAGCGCAGTCCCTCCCCTGCTCGGCATCGGACGGCACCGTCCGCGCCTGGTGCTCGCCGGCCGCCCCCGCGACGTCCGCGACGCCATCCTCGAGCTGGAGGTCGCCGGCAGCCACGAGGTCGTCGCCGTGTGCCTGACCCGCCCGTCCAAGGTGCCGGTGGACCTGCCGACCTACGTCGGTTTCGACACCACGCCGCAGATCGCCGAGCAGCACCGCGCAGACGCCCTGGTGGTACTCCCCGGCGCCCGACTCGCCCCCGCCGAGCTGCGTCGCCTGCACTGGGGACTGGCCGGTGTCGGCACCGAGCTGCTGCGTCGGGACGGGGCTCCTCGACGTCACGCCGACCCGCACGCGGGTGTTCGCCTCAGGCGGTCTCACCCTGGTCCGTGCGGTCTCCCCGTCGCTCCGCGGACCACGACGGTGGGTCAAGGAGGTGGTCGAGCGGGTCGCGGCGACGATCGCGCTCGTCCTGCTGTCCCCCGTGCTGCTGGTCGTCGGCCTGCTCGTCCGGCTCGACTCACAGGGCCCGGCCATCTACAAGCAGCAGCGCGTGGGCCGCGACGGCCGTCTCTTCTGGATGTACAAGTTCCGGTCGATGTCGGTGTCGGCGGAGACGGATCGCACGGAGCTGATCGCCTGCAACGAGGCCGACGGGGTGCTGTTCAAGATCCAGCAGGACCCGAGGGTCACCCGGCTCGGGCAGCGGCTGCGTCGCTGGAGCATCGACGAGGTGCCCCAGCTGTGGAACGTGGTGCGCGGCGACATGTCGCTCGTCGGACCTCGTCCGGCACTGCCCGACGAGGTGGCGAGGTACGACGTGGACCCGCGTCGACGCCTGGTGGTCAAGCCCGGGTGCACCGGGCTGTGGCAGGTGTCGGGCCGCTCGGACCTCTCGTGGGCCGAGTCGGTGCGGCTCGACGTGCGCTACGTCGACAACTGGTCGCTGGGCCTCGACCTGTCGATCCTGCTGCGGACAGCGAGCGCCGTGCTGGGGCGGCGGGGGGCGTACTGACGCCTCACCGAGGGCCGCACGGCCCGCGGGGAGGCTCCCAACATTTCGGGGAAATGACCTGGGGACCGAATGGCCCCCGAACACGGACGACAACACTCAATCACGCACCGCGGGCCACCGGAGGTGGCGGCCCACGCGCCAAGCCAACGGAGGAAGCATGCTCGTCGATCGAGATTTCACGTTCCGCCGCGAAGAGCTCTTCCCGCTCGCGGATGCGCACCGCGAGGAGTTCCTCTCCGCCGAGCCGTTCCCCCACGTCGTGATCGACGACTTCCTGCCTCCGAGCGTCCTCGAGGCCGTCCTCGAGGAGTTCCCGCAACCGGGACGCCCCGGCTGGGAGCAGTACGACAACGCGCGTGAGGTGAAGCTCGCCCTGGCCGACGCCGAGCAGATGGGGCCGGCCACCCGGCACCTGCTGGCCGAGTTCAACTCCGGCGTCTTCGTGGACTTCCTGGAGCGGCTCACCGACATCCCGGCGCTCATTCCCGACCCGCACTACCACGGCGGAGGCCTCCACCAGATCAAGCGCGGTGGCTTCCTCAAGATGCACGCGGACTTCAACAGGCACGCGCGGCTCGACCTCGAGCGTCGGCTCAACGGCATCCTGTACCTCAACGAGGACTGGCACGAGGACTACGGGGGCCACCTGCAGATCTGGGACAACGACATGACGAAGTGCGTGAAGAAGGTCCTACCGGTGTTCAACCGGTTCCTGGTCTTCGCGACGCTCGACACGGCCAACCACGGCCACCCCGATCCGCTGACCTGTCCGCCGGATCGTGCGCGGCGCTCCATGGCGCTGTACTACTACACCAGCGACCGACCCACCCACGAGCAGAGCGACCAGCACACGACCCTCTTCCGGGAGCGACCCGGCGAGGAGTGGACCTCGTCCGCACGGCAGGTCGCCAAGCGATGGGTGCCACCGGCCCTGCTCGACCTCGCCCGCAACGTGCGTCACCCCGGCAAGGGCTGACGCCGCTCGAGCCCGGTCGTCCGACCCCTCGACCTGTGCGAGGGGTCGGATCAGCCGGACGTTGCGTCGACGCGGTCGGCCCTGAGCGCGGCGACGTTGAGGATGAACGCCACGGTGCTCGGTGCCGGTGCGATGCGGCCGGAGACCACCTGGTCGACCCAGGACTCGTCCAGCACGTCCAGCGACAACGCTCCGTCGAGCATCGCGGGATCTCGTCGCCACTGCTCGACCACCTTGGTGGCGAGCACGTCTCCTCCCGCGGGTGGACGCGTGCTGTGGCCGATGCGCTGCCGGACCTTGGCCGCGGCCTTGCGGGCCAGCGTGCGCATCGCGTGCGCGCGGTTGAGGAGTCCGGGATAGGCGTAGGCGCTCGGCGGCGGTCGCCCGTCGAGGGGCATGCGGCCGAGGCCGGGGTCGAGGGCCATCTGCAGCTGGCCGAGGAAGCGGGAGCCTCGCTTGCTGTCGGGCGACATGGCCCGGGCGATCGCGATGAACCGGTCGTCGAGCATCGGATTGATGACGGTGCGGTCGAGGCACACGGCCGTGTCCGTGACGCCGGCCCACCTCTGCATGCGCTGGTAGAGGTAGAAGTCGTCCGTGGCGTCCAGCCATTCCCTGCCGGACGCGACCATGAGCCCGAAGATGCGATCGACGGCCCGCTCGCGGGCTCCGTCGCGCAGCTCGGCCGAGAGTGCTGCGGGGTCGATGGCCTCGTTGGCGAACATCCGCCATCCCGCCAGTCGCGCGACCCGGCCGCGCGTGACGACCGCGTTGCGCTGGTTGCCGAGGTAGTAGAAGCCCCGAGCGACCTCGCCGCCGAGGCCGGCGATCCGGTGACCCTGGGCGAACCGCCGCTCGACCATCGTCAGGCTCGCCATCGCCAGGGGATCGGCCATCCCCTCCAGACGCGTGCTGGCCTCCAGGCACAGCCGGAGTGCCTGCGCGGGGTCCATCGCGTCGAGCGACTCGAGCTCCTCGACGTGGTGGCGCAGGCCCGTACGTGAGGCGATGTCGGCGGCGATGTGCGCGTCGGACGAGCCCGGCACGCGCAAGGTGATCGCGGTGAGACCTGTGCGCCGGTCCGGCGGGATGGCACTGAGGAGGATCCGCGAGTCCTGCCCCCCGGTCAGCTGCAACGTCGCATCGGGGTGGTCGTCCACGTAGGCGGTCAGGTGCGTGCGCAGCACGTCCGTGGCCGCGTCGACTGCCTCGTCGAGCCCCAGGGGCGAAGGGTCCGACGCGCGCCCGCCCGTCATCGTGATCCGACCGCCCTCGAGGCTGACCAGCGTGCCGGCAGCGAGCTTGGTCACGCCCTCGAAGAGCGTCCACTGCCCGACCTGCCAGCCCAGGAGGCTCTGCAGCGTCAACGAGTCGCGGTCGAGCGGGCGGTCGCCGATGAGGGCGAGCACCCGCGCCGAGGTGCTCAGGCCCGCACCGCCGTCCCACTCTGCGTGGTAGACGTGCCGGAAGCCCAGGGCGTCAGTGACCGCGAGGGCTTCGCCGTGCGGCAGCCGCCGGAAGGCGGCGAAGGGCGGGAGCACCTCTGCCAGACCCGCGACATCGCGACGGCCCAGCATCTGCGACACCTCCTCCGACCCCAGGTCGCGCTCGCGGCGGCGCGGGCCGCGGCTGAGCAGGAGAGAACCGTCCGCCTCCAGCTGGAACCCACCCCAGGTCGCCACGAGGAGTCCCGCGTCCTCGTGGATCGTCGCGTCGAGGATGCCCGCGGAGGCGAGGACGGCGCGCACGTCCAGCAGGACACCCGCGACCGGGTGACGGGAGGAGACGGCGAGCACCCCTGGCGGCGGCACGTCAGCCCTCCCGCTCCAGGGCCCGCTCGGCCAGCAGCAGCGAGCCGGGAACCGGGCGACGGCAGGCACGTCCGCAGGTGTCATCGGTGCCAGTCGAGCCCCCCACGTGCCTCCCCTTCCCCTCGAGCGCCCGCGCCGGCGCTGACGCCTCCACCGTCCCCCTCACGGCGATGCTCCGGATCGTAGGTCTGGCCGGGCCGGCGGCCTGCCCTGCGGACTGTGCATACCCAAGTCGGGGGAGTGGCGCCGGACCTCAGACCCCCCATTCGGGACCGCGGCGGCCGCGCAACGCGGCGGGGCTCAGCAGCGTCCGGACCGCACGACGCGACGTCTCCCGACCGAGCGCGGCGCGGCTGGCCTCTCGCACCATGAGCGCCAGCCAGTAGGCGGCCGAGCTCACCGGCCCGTTGCGGGCGGCGAAGAGCTTGACGCGGTTGGCGACCAGCATCGACCACAGCCTCGGCGAGGTCGTCGACTCGCCGCCGAGGTGCACCGCCACGGCCGCGGGGACGTAGCGGGTCTCCAGGCCGCGGTCGCGCACCCGGAGGTGGAAGTCCGTCTCCTCGGAGTAGAGGAAGAAGCTCTCGTCCCACGGGCCGCACCGCCGCCAGCAGTCGGGGCTGATCAGCTGCGTCGACCCCTCCGCCCAGTCGGTCGGCTGGCCACGTTCGTACTCCTCGACGTCCGTCACCACTTCTCCCAGGGTCAAGACGGTCCCGGCCCTCGACGCCCCGAGCACGGCATCGGCGACCGCTCGCAGCACGGTGGGCTCCCTGCGCATGGACGGGACCAGCACCCCCTCGCCGTCGAGCAGACGCGGCACCGCGACGCCGACCCCCGGCCGCTCGAGCGCTGCCAGCAGCTGGGGCACGCATCCCGGCGTGAGCCGGACGTCCGGGTTGAGGACCAGCAGCGCTCGTCCGGGTCCCGCATGCGCCGCACCGGCGTTGATCCCGGCCGCGTATCCCGCGTTCCGTCCCATGGGGACGACGACGGCGTCGGGCGCGGTGCGTCGCACCTCGGCGATCGTGTGGTCGACGGAGGCGTTGTCGACGACGACCAGACGCCACGGCTCGCCGCCCATGCCGCTCGGCAGTGACGCCACGAGGTCCGGGACGAGCCCGGCGCTGTTGTAGGTGACCACCACGACGACGACCTCGTCGCTGCGGGCACGTTCCATGAGATCACCGTAGATCGCGACGCCGGGGCAGGACGCCACCGAAATGGGCGAGAACCCAGCGGAGCAGAGGACGAGCGGCTCACTGCGCTCGCGCCGCTGGTTGCCGCAATTGCGGCATGCAGGTCGGTCCCCGGGACCCTAGGCTCCCAGCATGCTGGCCGCGGACCTGACGATGCCCGGGCGCCGGCACCGCACCAGCCTGGTCGTTCTCATGTCGGTGGTGGTCGTCGGCTCGCTGCTCGCCTCGCTCCTGCTCGCCCTGGCGTACGTCACCGACCCCACCCAGAGGCGGCTCATCGAGCTCGCGACGCTCACCCCGTGGGGCCTGCCGACTGCCGCCGTGGCCCTCGTGGTCGCCGTGGCATGGCCCGGCTCACGCAGGACGAGGGCGGCCGGCGTGCTGGCGGCGACCTGCCTCGTCGCCGTGCACGCCTGGTGGCTGGCTCCGCTCTACGTCGGGCAGCAGCCCGCGGGTGGACCTGCGTCGCTGGTGGTGCTGGCCCAGAACTTCGAGTACGGCGACCCGACGGCGCTCGTCGACCTCGTCCGTCGTGAGGCGGTCGACGTGCTCGTCCTGACCGACGCCGGCAACGGACGGACCGACGTCCTGCTCGAGGCCGGCATCGAGAGGTGGCTGCCCTACGCCGCCGGGCTGGGAGAGGAGGGTGCGGTCGTGCTCAGCCGGGTGCCGGTCACCGGGTCCGCCCTGCTCTTCGAGGAGGCCGAGAGCCGACGGGTCGAGGTGCGGGCGCCGGGGCTCGGCGTCGTCACCGTCGTCGCGGTCCACACCCGCCCGCCCTACGCCGCGGACGACTGGCGATCGGACCACGAGCAGATCCACGCGGCCCTGGAGGGCGCGACGGACCGGGACTCCGCGGTCGTGCTCGCCGGGGACTTCAACGCCACGTTGGCGCACGCACCGATGCGTCGACTGCTCGACCTCGGGTTCACCGACGCTGCCGTGCAGGCCAATGCAGGCCTGTCACCGACGTGGCCCGCGGGCGGTCACCAGAGCCGCCTCGGCATCACGGTGCCCGCCTTCGCGGCGATCGACCACGTGCTCACCTCGTCCCGGCTCGTGGTCACCGAGGTGGAGACCTTCGCCCTCCCGGGCGCCGATCACGAAGCGGTGCTCGCGACGATCTCCGGAGCGGGCTGAACGATGGCCACCGGTGCGGGGACCTCGGTCGGGGCCTCGGCGATCACGACGGCGTCGTTGCGACGGCGGCCACGGTCGCGCACGAAGGACGACAGCTCCTCGGGATCCTCGAGATCGACGTACGCGCGGCCCAGCTCGTCGCGGCCGCTGCGGTCGTCCCGGGCACCGACCGCCGATGCTGCTGAGCGGGGTCGGGGGACGGGTGGGGGCGAGCCCAGCAGGTCCCGGAAGACCGAGACGTAGGTCTCGGCCTGCTGCCGCCAGTCCAGGGCCTCGCACACCCGGTGCCGCGCCTGGAGACCGAGCTCCACGCGCAGGTCCTCGTCGTCGAGGAGGCGCTCGACGTGGTCGGTGAACCCTTCGACGTCCCCTGCCGCGGCGTAGAGGACGGTGTCACCGCCCGACACGCGCGTCTCCTTGAGGTCGAAGCTCACGGAGGGCAGCGCGTAGGCCATGTACTCCATCGTCTTGTTCATCGTCGACACGTCGTTGAGCGGCGACCTCGCGTCGGGGCACAGGCCCACGTCGGCCGCGCTCAGGTGCTCCGCGATCTGCGCGCGGTCCACCCGGCCGGTGAACGTGACCACGTCGTCCAGCCCGCGTGACGTGCAGTCGGTTCGCAGCTGGTCGAGGCAGTCACCGAATCCCATCAGCACGGCACGCACGTCGCGGCGCCCACGGGTCCGGACCAGCTCCTCCATCACGTCCAGCACGGTGTCCACACCGTCCTGCGGTCCCATGATCCCGAGGTAGGCCAGCACGAACGGGTCGTCCGCGGGCCTCGCCCCGGGCACGAGGGGCCGCATGGTCGCGGTGTCCGGGCCGCTCCTGACGACCTTGACCGTCGCTGCGTCGCAACCGCCGCGCGAGACGGCGATGCTGCGGTAGGACTCGTTGGTGGAGATGACGCGTTCAGCCGTCCGGAACGTCTGCCGCTCCAACCACGTGAGCGCGCGCAGCTCCCAGCGCTCCCGCGCCGAGGTCGGCGCACCGAACCGGGACAGGAAGAGCTCGGGGTTGAGGTCGTGGTGGTCGAAGACGAAGTGCACACCGCGCCGCTTCCACAGCCTCCCCAGCAACCAGTAGGTGTCCGGCGGGTTGCACGCCTGCAGCGCCTGGAAGGGTCGTTCGCGCCACACGGCGAACGAGAGCGCCGCCGTGCGCAGCCAGCAGTAGGCGAACTCGAGTGCGTAGCCCAGCAGGCCGCGAGCAGCCGGCGGCGGGCGGTACTTGTAGAGGTGGACGCCCTCGATCACCTCACGCGCCGGGTCTCCCGGGCCCTTGGGACAGATCACGCTGACGTCGTAGCCACGCGCCCTGAGGGCCTGGCACTCCAGCCACACCCGGCGGTCCAGTGGCACCGGCAGGTTCTGCACGATGACGAGGACGTGTCGTGCCGCTGCGTGCCGTCGTCTCGACTTCCTCATCGCACGGCACCTCCTTGACCCGATCGCTGCTCGTGGGCCCCTTCGCGCGCTTGCTGCCCGTCCACCGCACATTCCCCCTGAGGTCCAGCCCTTCGCCGGAGAGTAGGAAGAGGGCCGCCGGACTCCACGCGGCCCGCGTCGATATGCCCCATGAAGGGGACGTGCGTGCCCGGGCCGCACCCGCCGGCGACGAACAGACCTACCGTTGCGCCGGTCGCTGCGATCACGGAAGGACTCATGACCATGGCCACCCAGGTCCCGCCGTTCACCGTGTGCTTCCACGGGGTCGGCACGCCCACGCACGAGCGCGAGCCGGGCGAGGCGTCCTACTGGGTCGATCACGACCGGTTCCGAGCGCTCCTCGACTGGGTGGCGGAGGTCCCGCGGGTGGCCGTGTGCTTCGACGACGGCAACCGGTCCGACGTCGACGTCGTCCTGCCCGCCCTGACCGAGCGCGGGATGGTGGCGACGTTCTTCCCCGTCGTGGGTCGCCTCGGCGATCCGTGGAGCATCTCGCCGCGGGGGCTGGAGGAGCTCGTGTCCGCGGGGATGGACGTCGGGACGCACGGCCTGACGCACCGGCCCTGGTCCGGCCTGCGCGGCCCCGCGGCCCGGGCCGAGATCACCGATCCGCGGCATGCGCTCGAGGACCTCCTCGGTCGCCGCGTCGACCGGACCGCGGCCCCGCTCGGCCGCTACGACCGCCACACGCTCGCGCTGCTGCGGGCCAGCGGGTGCGCCGAGGTGAACGTCAGCGACCAGCGGCCGGCCCGGCCCGGCGCCTGGGTACAGCCGCGCTTCAGCGTCCGCTCCGACGACACGGTCGCCTCGCTCCGGGCCAGGATGCTCGCCTCCCTGGACCCTGCTCGCCGGGCGCGCAACACCCTGGTCTCCGCAGCCAAGCGGTGGCGCTGAGCAGTCGGCCCGCGGCGGCGTACGTGATGACGTGAGGGCCCCAGTACCCAGTCGGTGGTATGTCCGCCGCCGAAGCCGCCTCCCTGTCGCGGGAGTGGCGCAAGGTGAGGAGCATCCACGGGCACGATCTTTGGGGGACGGTGAGCATGAGCGTGACGAGCGCGAGCACAGCACGGGACAACGGCATCGATCGGGTGCCAGCAGGAGGAGGTCGGTCGTGAGGGTGCTGGTGACCGGAGACCGGGGCTACCTCGGAGCCGTGATGGTCCCCCACCTGCTGGCCGCCGGGCACGACGTCGTCGGCCTGGACGCCGGTTGGTACGACGGCTGCGACTTCGGTGCGCCCGTCACGGGCTACGAGCAGCGCACCGGGGACGTGCGGGACACCACGGCCGAGGACCTCCACGGCTTCGACGCGGTCGTCCACCTGGCCGCCATCTCCAACGACCCGGTCGGCCACCTCAATCCCGACGCGACCTACTCGGTGAACGCGCACGGCGCCGTGCACACGGCGCGCGCCGCCAAGGCAGCCGGCGTCGGGCGGTTCCTCTTCGCGTCGTCCTGCTCCCTCTACGGCGCCGCCGGGGACGCGACGGTGGACGAGGACGCGCCGTTCCGTCCCGTCACGCCCTACGGCGAGAGCAAGGTCCTGGCCGAGGAGGGGATCTCGGCGCTGGCCGACGGTGCGTTCAGCCCCACCTACCTCCGCAACGCCACGGCGTACGGCTCCTCTCCGCGGCTGCGGGCCGACATCGTGGTCAACAACCTGACCGGCACGGCGTTCACGCGCGGTCGGGTCGAGCTCCAGAGCGACGGCACACCGTGGCGACCGCTCGTCCACGCCGAGGACATCGCCCGCGCCTTCGCCGCCGTCCTCGACGCGCCGACCGAGGCCGTCCACGACGAGGCCTTCAACGTGGGCCGCGACGCCGACGTCGTGCAGGTGCGCGACATCGCGCTCGAGGTCTCCCGCGCCATGGACGTGCCGGTGACCTTCGCCGCGGGCGCCGGGCCCGACACCCGCGACTACCGGGTCGACTTCACCAAGATCAACCGCGTGCTCCCCGCGTTCGCTCCCGCGTGGACGATCGCGGACGGCATCGCCGAGCTCTCCCGGGACATGGCCGAGCGTGGACTCAGCGCCGAGGACTTCGAGGGTCCGCGCTTCGTCCGCCTGAGCAGGATCCGCGAGCTCCAGGCCGCTGGCCGGCTGACGCACGACCTGCGGATGGAACGACCGGTCCTGGCCGAGGGGGTGGCGTCATGAGCGCCCCGCTCTGCCGCCTCTGCGGTGCCGAGCTCAGCAGGACCTTCGTGGACCTCGGGATGTCACCGCCGTGCGAGAGCTACCTGAGCGCCGACCAGCTCGACCAGGGTGAGACGTTCTACCCGCTCAACGTGCGCATCTGCGAGAGCTGCCTGCTCGTCCAGCTCCCCGCCTACATCGCAGCCGAGGACATCTTCAGTCACTACGCCTACTTCTCGTCCTTCAGCGACTCGTGGGTCGAGCACGCCCGCCGCTACGTCGAGGACGCCGCCACCCGGCTGCGCCTGGACCAGGACTCGTTCGTGGTCGAGGTGGCGAGCAACGACGGCTACCTCCTCCAGCACGTGGCGGCGCGCGGCATCCGCTGCCACGGCATCGAGCCCGCCGCCAACGTGGCCGAGGCCGCGCGGGCCAAGGGCATCCCGACCACCGTGACCTTCCTGGGCGAGACGACCGGACGCGACTTCGCGGCACAGCACGGCCCGGCCGACCTGGTCACCGCCAACAACGTGTTCGCGCACGTGCCCGACATCGTCGACTTCGCCCGTGGACTGCGCGCCCTGGCCGGTGACGCCGGCACGGTGAGCATCGAGATCCCGCACCTCCTGCGGCTCATCGAGGGCAACCTCTACGACACGATCTACCACGAGCACTACTCCTACCTCTCCCTGCTCACCACGCAGCGGGTGCTGGAGGCGGCGGGGCTGACCGTGGTCGACGTCGAGGAGCTCTCGACGCACGGCGGCTCCCTCCGCACGTGGTCGGTGCCCACCGAGGCGGCCGGAGCACCGAGCGACAGCGTCGCGAAGATCCTCGCGGACGAGGAGGCGGCCGGCCTGCACTCCGTCGAGGGGCACGACGGCTTCGCCCGGTCCGTGGCCACCGCCCGGAACGACCTGGTGCAGTTCCTCCTGGACCGTTCGCGGGAGGGGGCGACCGTGGCGGCGTACGGCGCGCCCGGCAAGGGCAACACGCTCCTCAACCACGCCGGGGTCCGGCAGGACCTCATCTCCTTCACGGTCGACCGCAACACCTTCAAGCACGGGAAGTTCCTCCCGGGGACGCACATCCCGATCTTCGATCCGTCGCACCTCGACGAGGCGCGACCCGACTACATCGTGGTGCTGCCCTGGAACCTCCGTGAGGAGATCACGCAGCAGCTGGCACACACCCGCGAATGGGGGGCACGGCTCGTGTTCCCGCTACCCACCCTGGAGGTGCTCGGATGAAGGTCGTCCTCTTCTGCGGGGGTCTCGGGATGCGCATGCGTACGGACGACGACCCCCGACCCAAGCCCATGATGACCGTCGGCGACCGACCGGTCCTGTGGCACATCATGCGCTACTACGCGCACTTCGGGCACACGGAGTTCGTGCTGTGCCTCGGCTACGGCGGCCAGTTCGTCAAGGACTACTTCCTGCACTACGACGAGACCGCGAGCAACGACTTCGTCCTGTCCGGGGGCGGACGTGACGTCGAGCTGCTCGGCAGCGACATCGGCGACTGGCGCATCACGTTCGTCGACACCGGCCTCAGCACCGAGATCGGGGAGCGGTTGCGGCGGGTCCGACAGCACCTCGGCGACGACGAGATGTTCCTCGCCCACTACGGCGACGTGCTGACCGACGCCCCCATGGACGAGCTGGTCGCCACGCTGGCCGCCTCCGACGCCGTCGGCTCGCTGCTGGCGATCCGGCCCCCGGGCTCCTTCCACGTGGTCCTGACCGGCGACGACAACCGGGTCTCGGGCTTCCAGTCCGCCGAGGACCTCCCTCTGCGCGTCAACGGCGGCTTCTTCGTCTTCCGGCAGGGGATCTTCGACTACCTCGAGGAGGGCGACGACCTCGTCACCGACGCGTGTGTCCGTGCGGCCCACGACGGTCGGCTGCTCGCGATCCCCTACGACGGCTTCTGGCGCCCCATGGACACGCTCAAGGAGCGTGCCTCGCTCGAGGCCCTCTACTGGTCCGGCGAGTGCCCGTGGGCGCTGTGGCGACGACCGCCGGCGGCACCGGTCGCGGCACCGAGGCTGGTGGCGA
This sequence comes from uncultured Actinomycetota bacterium, assembly GCA_963740115.1. GTDB lineage: Bacteria > Actinomycetota > Actinomycetes > Propionibacteriales > Nocardioidaceae > Nocardioides. Next base: position 955,076 of record CAVUCQ010000003.1, read on the forward strand.
CGACGTGAGGGACCTGCACCTGGCCGCAGGGCCGATGCAGGTGCTCGCCGTCGGGGCCCACCCCGACGACGTGGAGATCGGCTGCGGCGGCACCCTGCTCGCGCTGCGGGAGCGCCCGGGTGTCGAGGTGCACTGCCTGGTCGCCACCGCCTCGACGGAGCGGCGGCTCGAGGCCGAGCACGCCGTGACGGCCTTCAACGGCCCGGCGGCCGGGATCGACTTCGGCGACCTGCCCGACTCACGCCTGCCCGACCACTGGTCGGCGGTCAAGGACTTCCTCGAGCAGGCGGCGCGGCGTCGCCCGTCGCCCGACCTGGTCCTGGCGCCGCGGGCCGACGACAGCCACCAGGACCACCGCCTGCTGGCCGAGCTGGTGCCGACGGTCTGGCGCGACTCCCTCGTCCTCCACTACGAGATCCCCAAGTGGGACGGAGACCTCGGACGGGTGACCCACTACGTGCCGCTCGGTGACGACCTCGCCCGGCGCAAGGCCGAGCTGCTCACGAAGGTCTACCCCTCGCAGGTCGGTCGCGACTGGTGGGACGACGAGACGTTCCTGGCGATGATGCGGCTGCGGGGTGTCGAGTGCCGAGCCCGCTACGCCGAGGGCTTCCTCGTGCAGAAGGCGAGGCTCGACCTTGTCCGCTCCGACGCCTGAGGCATACCCAGGGCGCGCCTGCCCGCTGTGCGGACGGCCGGGCGGCGAGATGGTGCACGAGGTGGCGACGGTCCCGGTCCACAGCTGCCTGGTCATGGACACCCGCGCGGAGGCCCGCACGATCGCGCAGGGTGGCCTCGCCGTCGTCCTCTGCCACGGGTGCGGGGCGATGAGCAACCGGCTCTTCGCCGAGCAGGACATGTCCTACAGCGCGCGCTACGAGGACTCGCAGGCGTTCTCGGCGACCTTCCTCGACTACGCGCGTGGCCTCGCCGAGCGCTGGGTGGCGGACTGGCACCTGGAGGGGCGCACGGTCCTCGAGATCGGCGCCGGCCGTGGTGACTTCAGCCGACTGTTGGCCGGTGCCGGGACCGGCCGGGTGCTGGCGATGGACCCGACCGTCGACCCGGGCCGCTTCGGCGAGCCCGACGCGCGCGTAGCACTTCTCGCCGAGGCGTTCGGGGACGGCACCGACCTGTCCGGCGTGGACGCGGTGGCGATGCGCCACGTCCTCGAGCACGTCGACGACCCGGGCGCCATCCTGCGTGCGCTGCGCCGCGGCCTGGAGGATCGACCCGACGTGCCGGTGCTCGTCGAGCTTCCGGAGGCGGGACGGATCCTGGCCGAGGGCGCGTTCTGGGACGTCTACCACGAGCACTGCAACTACCTCACCCGCGCCGTGGCCGTCGAGCTCTTCGAGGCCGCCGGGTTCGAGGTCCGGTCCGCCACGCTCGCCTACGCGGACCAGTACGTCCACATCGAGGCCCTGCCCACCGGCCGGCCCCGGCCCATGCGGGTCCCGGACGCCCACCTCGTCGGGCTCGTCCGGGACGCCGAGCGGTTCCGCACCGCGGCGTCACACCAGCTGGGGTGGCTCGTCCGGGCCATCGAGGAGCACGCGCGATCCGGCCGGGTCGTGCTGTGGGGGTCGGGGTCGAAGGGAACCGCATTCCTCCACGCACTGGGTCCGGTCGCGGCCGCGGTCGACGCCGTCATCGACGTCAACCCGCACCTGTCCGGGAAGTACGTCGCCGGCACCGGCCACCAGATCCTTGCGCCCGCGGCGCTCGCCCAGGACGCCGCCGGACTCGTCGTGGCGATGAACCCCGTCTACGTCGACGAGATCCGCGGTGAGCTCGATCGGCTGAGCCCGGGCGCAGTGCTCGTCGCACTCGGCGCGGACGCGTCCGTGCCGTCGTGACCGGTCAGGTGCGGGAGCTCTCGTCGCGCTGCCACGTCACGAAGTCCCCGGACCTGACCGCACGGCGCGCGCCCAGTGCCGCGACCAGGTAGACACCGACGAAGACAGGCAGCCGGACCGCCAGACCGGGGCGGGTCACCGCCAGGCCGAGCAGGGTGCGCACCGTGGTGTGAGACGTCGGCCGCCGCACACCGAGACGGGCGGCCTGCGCGTTGCCTGTGGCCACCCGGGTGCGTCGTCGTACGAGGTCCCGCACCGTGCGCGGCGGGCGGACCACCGCGACAGCGCCGGTCACGACGAGCCGTTCGTCGGCAGCGAACGCCTCCGACATGCCGAGGTCGTCGTTCATCATCTCGGCCTGGGCCTCGACCCGTGCCTGGGCCTCGCGCGACAGCGCGACGACGCCGCGACCGAAGAGGCCGGACTCCACGTGGGGCAGGGCCTCCCACACGTCGTAGTACCACCTCACCCACCGCGAGCACCCCTCGCGCGGCACGCTGCGCATCGGCGCCGTGGCGAGCACCCGCCCGCCCGCGAGCGGTGCGACCAGCTCGAGGAGCTCCGAGCCCCGCAGCTCGATGTCGGCGTCGAGGTGCACCCGCGGGAAGACGTCCGTCGAGGCGTTGCCGACGCGGACCGCCTCGTTCTTGGAGGGCTGCGCGATCTCGATGACGCGGGCTCGGGGGTCGGCCTGCCGGGCCATCTCCGCGGTCGCGTCGGAGCAGCCGTTGCACACCACCACGACGTCGAGGTCGGCCTCCCCCAGACCGCTGCGCAGGGCGCGTAGAGTGCGGCCGATCGAGGCGGCCTCGTCGTGCGCGGGGATCACGACGCTCGCGACCGTCATCTGGCCTCCTGTGGGCCGACGCCGACCCCCGCCGGGCCGACCGCCGCCGGGCCGACCCCGCCGGGCCGGCCCGCGTTCCATCGTCGACGCTGCCGCCCGCCCCCTCGGAGCCACCGCGGGACCTGTCGCCCATCTCGGTCAGGGTCGGGCGTCCGCCGACGCGGTGCTGCTCCTTGGGTTCGTGCCTGACCAGGCTCCACAGCGCGCCCGCGCACCCGATGGTCAGGAAGAGCAGGAAGCTGCTCTGGCGGAAGCTGAGCGCGTCGAAGACGAAGGCCGACACGCCGAGGGCGGCGATGGTGGCCGCCAGCGCCTGGCCCAGGCTCCGCAGCGCAGGGTCGGTGGCCCGCCGCCGGACGCCTCGAGCCACGCCCACCCCCACCACGAGGAGCGCGACCCAGGCGCCGAGGCCGATCACGCCGCCCTGGAGGAGGGCAGCCAGGTACTGGTTGTCGAGGAAGAAGTAGACGTCGGGCACGAACGTGCCGAGCCCCCGACCGCCCCACCAGTGCCCGTGCATGAGGTCGGGGATCTGCTGGTAGTCGTCGGTGCGACCCTGGATGCTCGGGTCGTCGCCGGCGTCGCGGAACAGGGAGCGGACCGTGCCGAGCAGTCCCGGGACCAGGGCGCGGAAGACGCCCAGCCCGATGACCCCCAGCACCAGCGCGTTGAAGCGGCCCCGGTTCGAGAGGGAGGCGGCATAGACCAGGAAGCCGACGGCGAGCGCCAGGAAGCCCGAGCGCGAGACGCTCAGCGGGATCGCGGCCAGCAGGGCGGTCAGGGCCAGGGCGAAGCGCCACCGGCGGTTCTCCGCGTGCAGGACGAAGTGCAGGGCCAGGGGGACGAGTGCGGCGGTGACGACGGAGAACTCGATGGGGTGGGAGGCGCCCGCCGTGATCCGGTTGAAGCCCGAGCGGGTCTCCGCGATCGTGTCGACATGGATGGTGAGGCCGGGCAGGCGCATGACCTCACGGAAGTTGAAGCCCGAGAACGCGAACTCCAGGATCCCGATCCCCGCGGCCACTGCCCCGATGAGCACCACACGTTGCAGCAGCGTGGTGATGCGGTCGCGGGTACCCAGCTCGTCGACCGCGAGCAGGACGACTCCCAGCAGCGCCAGGTGCAGGAAGACCACCCGGTCCATGCTCTCCCGCTCGCCCGCCGTCAGGTCCCGCAGCATCCCCGTCGCGTACGACGCCGTGGCAGCGATCGTGAAGACCAGCAGCACCCAGCGCACCGGGTGCAGCTCCTCGGCCTGGCTGAGGTTCAACATCCGCGACGCAGCCCAGATCGCCAGCGCGCCCAGCGCGACGAGCGTCGCGGGGTTGCCCACGGACTTCAGCGGGCCCACGAGCACGTAGGGCTGCGGCACCAGCAGGAGCAGCACGACCATCCACGTCAGGACCGAGCACCCGTCACGGGCCGAGAGGACGAGCAGCCCGACGATCAGCCCGAGGACCAGCAGCGCCGCGGCCGGGGTCCCGCCGAGCACGCCGGTGAACGGCACGATCGCGGCGAGCAGCAGCATCGCGACTCCCCCCGTGGTCACGACGGGCGTCAGCACCCGGCGCACCTGCTGGTGCAGAGCCGACGACACGAGTCACCGCCGGATCAACGGCTGGTGGCGTCGGTCGGGACCCGAGCTCGCCGCCGGCGGCTGTCCGCCGGTCCTGCCCGGCTTGCCGGGCTTGCCGGGCTTGCCGTTCTTGGAGGGCTTGCCGGGGTCGACAGCCGCCGAGGGCTTGGTCGCACCGGCACTCTCGGCCGTCTCGGTGGTCCTGGTGGGGACCACCGGGTCGGAGGAGGGTGCTGTCGGTCCATCCCGTCCGGAGCTCGGCGACCCGGGAGCCCGCGGCGACCGGACGGCCCCGCCGTCCGCGAAGGTCCCGGTGGATGTCGGACCCGCGGCGGCCGGATCGACCGTCCGTGACGCCGGCCTCCTCGCCGGCCGCTGGCGCCTCAGGAGACGGTCGGCCACGATCGACCACGCCGCCCCGACCAGCACCCCGACGCCCATCACGGCGATCACGAGCTTCATCGCGGACGTCGACGGGAGTGCGTCCACCTGCGTGGGTGCGAGGACGAAGGGCTCGTAGCGCACCGCGGCAGATGCGCCGGCGCGGGTCTGGAGCTCGTCGGCGATGCCGGGAGCAGCTTCGAGCACCCGGTCGACCACGTCCTGCACCGCCTGCGGGTCGGTGCCCCACGCGCGGACCTCGTACGTCGTCTCGTACAGCGGGATCTTCACCGAGTAGGACGAGCCGTTGGCCGTCTCGCCCGGTCCCCATCCCTGCGTGGCGTCGCTGCCGAGCTCCTGCTGCGTCTGCCTCGAGTTCAGCTGCGCCTCGAGCGCTGCGCCGACCAGGTCGCTGTCGTCGTCGCCGAGGGGATTGCGCTCACCCGTGTCGGTCCCGGCCGCGAGCCGCGGCTGGACCAGGCCGTAGGACGCCGCGGCCGTGTAGCCCGTCTCCTGTGTCTGGATCAGCTGGTAGCTGATGCCCGCTGCACCGACCAGGATCGGCAGCATGACGTACCACCGGCGGAAGCAGACCTTCAGGATGTCAACGGCGTCCATGTGATCGGCCCCCTGTCGTGCCCCGAGGTGCCGACGCCGGCACCCCCGTCCTCACTCGTGCTCCACACATCTCCGGATCTCCCACCTGTCTGCTCACCCCAAAGGACCGTTCACGGGCGGCTCGTGGCCACCCGACGTGTCGGCGCCTGACCTGCGGACCGCCCAGCGCCCCACGATCCGGCGGGCGTCGTCCACCGCCGGGACGCCGGAACGCCACATCAGGACCACGTAGACGACCGCTCCCGCAGCGGTTCCGCCGAGCAGCTGCTCCACGTCTGACCCGCCCAGCGTCTCGATTCCCCCCGCCACCAGCCACGCGGTCAGCGCCATGACGGACGTGATGACGGCGTGGGGCACCAGCGTTCGCAGGTACGTCGACAGGTGCAGGTCGATGAGGCGCAACGCCATCCGCATCTCGAACGGGGTGAGCAGCGCCACGACCGCGGCCAGGGCGAGGCTCACGCCCACCAGGCCCCACTGCGCGCCCACCACCATCGCGCCGGCACCGACCAGGCAGTTGGCCAGTGCCCACCGGTAGAGCCAGTCGCTGCGACCCATCGCGAGCATCACCGACGCGGTGACGCACGCGGCCGCCTGCACGGCTGCCACCGGAGCGAGCACCTGCATGACCGGGACGGCTGACTCCCACTGCGGGCCGTAGACCACCGCCACGGCCTCCTCGGCCAGGACGACCAGGCCGATCATCGTCGGCATCACGACCAGGGCCACGACGCCCAGCGCCCGGGTCGCGCCGGAACGCATCCTCTCCGGGTCGTCCTGCCCCCGGGAGAACGCCGAGAAGCTCACCGCCGAGACGGTTCCGCTGACCGCGCTGACCGGGGACAGCACGGTGCGTTGGGCGACCGTGTAGGTGCCGAGCGCGGCACCGCCGAGCATCCGGCTGATGATGATCTTGTCGAGCTGGCCGAACACCACCGCGAGGGCGTTGGACCAGAAGAAGTGGATGCTGAAGCGCGCCACGTCCCGCAGGCGTCGGACATTGAACGTCGCGGAGGGCCGCCACCGTTCGAACCACCACGCGGCCGCGGTCGACACGGCCACCCCTGCCACGGTCCCCAGGACGAGGGCCCAGATCCCGGCACCCGCGAGGGCGAGCGAGATCCCCAGCAGGCTGTTGACGAGCGCGTTGGCGATCGTGATGGTGGCGAGCCGGCCGAACTGCATGGTGCGCCTCAGCAAGGCGTGGTGCATGTTTCCGAGCGCTCCGAGGAACGAGACGGCGGCCAGCGCCTGGATGGCCGGAGCCGCTTGGGGCTGCCCGAGCGCGGCGGCCAGCGGACCGGCCCCGGCGACGGTGATCGCGGACAGGAGGACACCGAGGGCGAGGTTGAACCAGAAGAGCGAGCTCACCAAGGCGTCATCGATGACGTCGCGCTGGACGATGACGGCGGACGTCCCCAGGTCGGTCAGCTGCCAGGCCACCACCATGACCACCATCCCAGCGGCGACGACGCCGAACTCGCTGGGGGTGAGCAGTCTCGCCAGGATGATGCTGACGGCGAGGCGGGAGACCTGGGTCGCCACCTGGGCCAGGAGGGTGTGGCGGGACGCCCTCGCGACGCCGTCGGTGTCGACGACGGCGTCGAAGGTCGTACGTCGTGCTTCGCGCGTGCTGGTCACTCCCCCCACGACTCCTTTCGCGAACAGGTCCACCCTGCGGCTCCCCCGGAGCGGTGACCGGCGAGCGGCACCACCCTCCCCACAAATGGGGAGGGCTGCCCGGGTCGCCCGCCGTCGCGCATCACGACGGTGCTCTGGCCTCCCAGTCGGCCAGGCGGGACCCGAGGTGGTCGAGGCGGTCGACCAACCGTGGATGGGGCTCCATCCCCGCGAGGGCCAGGACGTCGCGCCACCGGTGTGCCCAGTCGTGGCGGCTGAGGAACGTCGTCACCGCTGCGCGCCTGGCCCGCTCGAGCCGGGCGGGGTCACGATCGAGCTCCCTGATCGTCCGGACGATGTCGGGAGCGGGCACCGGGATCGGCACGACCGCGTCCTCCCAGGGGAAGCAGTCGTGCCACTCGTCGGACTCCGGTGCGGTGCCGAGCATGATGGTGCCGGCCGCGAGCGCCTCGAAGTAGCGGTTGGTGAGGGACTCGTCCCCGCCGGTCCGGCCGATCCGGCCCTCCTCGTCGTTGATGCGGTAGACGATCGAGTAGCGCGTGCGCTGCAGCAGCCTGGCCTGCTGCAGCCGGTGCTCGGCGTGGTCGATGAGCGTCCACGGTCCGCGCAAGGTGTCGAAGTGGTAGAAGAGGTCGTGGTCGGCCATGGCGCGCACGAGCGGGTCGTGGGTGCCCGTGAAGCGACGCCCCCAGCTCGCGACGTCGACCGTTCGGGCCGGCGTGTCGGGTCCCGGTGGCGCGTAGCGGTCAGTGTCGATCGCCATCGGCAGGTAGGAGCAGGGGACGCCGGTGATGCGTCCGACTGCATCCACGACCGCGCGGTTGGACACGATGACGTGGTCGAAGCCGCTCAGCTGGCGCAGGTAGTCCGACGCCTGGGCGAGCTGGGGGGTCCAGAGCTCGACGATCCAGGCGATGCGCGCCCCGGCGCTCCGCACCGTCCGCTGCACGTGCGGCAGCATGCCGATCTCGTTGGCGTCAGCGAAGACGGCGAAGAACAGGTCGGCCGCGACGTCGGCCTGCGTGGGGACGGGGGGCCGCATCTTCGTCCGGCGGTCGCGCCCCAACGGCCGCCCCGCCCGGTTGAGCACCCCGTGGGCGAGCCGGACTGCCGGTCCCCCGCCCAGCGGTCGGGGCAGGCACCACGCGACATCGTCCACCTGCGCCACGACGTCCTCGAACTCGAGCTGCGAGGCCTGCCACACCTTCTCCTCCACGGCTCGCCGCGACGCCAGCACGATCCGTGGCGACCCGCTCATCGTGGTGCTCGCACGCTGTCGGGAGGAGCGGCCTGGCTGTCCCACCGCGTGTAGTAGCTGTCAGGGTTCACGAGGTAGATGACCGTCGTCTCCGGCACGTGCCTCACGCGTGCGCGCCGACTCAACCGCCACACGAGCTCCCAGTCCTCCGGCGGCGCCTTCGGGCTCGAGCGTGGCAGGCGGCTGAACCGCACGCCGGGACCCCGGCGCACCACGATGCAGTTGGTGTCGACGCACATCCACTCACGGAGCGACCGGCGATCGAACGGTCGCGACACCACGTCGAGCAGCGTCCCGTCCGGGTGGACGCGCTCGAGCCCCGTGTAGACGAGGTCGAGGCCGCTGTCGAGCGCGTCCAGCGCCGTTGCGAGGTGATGGGGTCGCCACTCGTTGTCGTCGTCGAGGAAGGCGAGGTACGTCGAGGAGGACAGGGCGATGCCGACGTTGCGCACGCAGCCGGCACGCCCGATGTTGCGGGAGAGCGAGACGGCCACGAGTCGCTCGTCATCCGGAAGTGGCGGCAGTCCTGCCCCGTCGTCGACCACGACGACGACGTGGTCCCGGACCGTCTGGGCGAGGGCGCTCTGGACGGCTCGCACGAGGGACTCGGGTCGCCGGTAGGTCGGGATGACGGTGACGACCAGGGCAGGTGGAACGTCCACCGTCCGACGGAGCCGTCGCACCTCGCTCCGCTCCGTCGCGTGTGCACGGACGGCGCTCGGCCAGTGGCGGGCCTTGGTGCGCGCCTCGAACAGGGGCCAGATGCCGAAGGTCGAGCGCAGCCCCGAGCGCAGCAACGCCTCGGCCTTCCGCCTCATCCGCCCACTTCCTCCCCCGGGCCGCACGCAAGAACGCAGCCGTCGTAGCCCCTTCGTCGATTCTGGCGAGGCGCGGCGCGGACTGCATACCCTCTCTGGGGGAAACCGTGGGCGTGCACGCCATCTGCGTCGTGGCGTGAGGCTCGATGTGGTCATGACGATCGCCACAGGACCGACCAGGCAACCGGTCGAGCCGGGGTCGCTGCGCCCCGGCGACAGGGTGCGCCTGCGCCCGCTGAACGAGATCCTCGAGACGCTCGACGAGACGGGCTCCTTCGAGAACGTCCCGTTCATGCTGGAGATGACGGAGTACGCCGGCCGGACCATGACGGTCTACCGCCGGCTCGAGAAGATCTGCGACTACATGGGCGAGGAGTCCCGCAGTCGGCGGATGACCGACGCCGTGCTCCTCAACGAGACGCGGTGCGACGGTTCCGGCCACGGCGGCTGCCAGGCCGAGTGCCGGATCTTCTGGAAGGAGGCATGGCTCGAGCGTGTCGACGGGTCCGCGGCCGAGGAGGACGCGCACGCCGTGGTGCCGGGTCGGCTGCTGCCGCTGCTCGACATCGGCGCCCATCGCACCGACCCCGAACGGGGCGAGGTGTTCCGCTGCCAGGCCACGGAGGCGACGCGCGCCACGACGCCGATCCCCGAGAAGGCGGTCGGCCAGTACGTCCGTGAGGTCCGCGTCGGCAACGTGGGCGTCCCCGAGCTGGTCCGCGTCGGCTCCAGCGCCTTGGTGACCAAGCTGGCCAGGAAGGCGGGCCTGCGCCCGTACCTGCCGCTCGAGGTCGCCGGCGACAAGCGCGTCGACGGCGAGAAGCTCGGTCTGCAGCCGGGCGAGTGGGTCCGGGTGCGCTCCAAGGAGGAGATCGGCAAGACCCTCAACGCGGAAGCCGCCCACCGCGGGATGCTGTTCACCCACGAGATGGTGCAGTACTGCGGCCGCACCTTCCGCGTGCGGAGCCGGGTGGAGCGCCTGATCAACGAGAGCACGGGCGAGCTGCTGCACATGAAGCAGGAGTGCATCGCCCTCGAGGACGTGGTCTGCAAGGGCCACTACACCTCGGGTGCCTGGTTCTGCGCGCGCGAGCACCTGCCGCTGTGGCGTGAGGACTGGCTCGAGCGGGTCGAGGCACCCACCGGGGAATCGATCTGTCCCAAGCCCACGCGCTGACCCCTCACCCGCGTCGACGCCACCCGCTCGCGGGTGGCGTCGTTGCGTGGGTGGGGTGGTTCAGGCCTTCTCGAAGCGATCGACCCGGTAGGGGCGACCCGATCCGAACTCCGTGCGCTCGGAGAGGACGTGCTCGAGGCCCGTGTGGGCGACGACGACGTCGTGGGCCTCGTCGCCGTTGAGGACGCTGCCCATCCGCGGGACGTAGTGGACCGCGACGAACGCCCCGCCGGGGGTCAGGCTCGCCTCGATGCGGTCGACGCAGCGCTGCAGCTCCACCACGGGCAGGTAGTAGAGGACGTCGGAGGCCACGACGAGGTCGAACGTCCCGTCCGGGAACTCGCGCGGGATGCTCATCGCCACGGCTCGTACGTTCGAGAATGCGCGCGTGCGGTCCAGCACCTGGTCGACGGCGGCCTGGGAGACGTCCAGCGCCAGCACGTCGTCGGCCCGGGGGGCCAATACCTCGGTGAAGGTGCCGACGGCGCACCCGAGCTCCAGGACTCGTCCCAGGGGGCCCTCGCCGCACACCTCGAGCGTCCTGTCGAACTTGAGCTTCTCCTCGGGGTGGCGGTCGAACCCGAAGGGGTCGCCTTCGTCGAAGAAGTCGTCGAAGAAGCCGGGACGCATCTCGGGCGGCACGAGGCGCGCCGGCAGCGCCGCGGCCACCCGGCCACGAAACCGGTCCGGCACGGCGAAGATCATCCGACCGCGGGCGTGGATCAGTGCGTCCCGGGATCGTCGGCCGACGGCTCCGGATGTCAGGAGCGAGCTCATGGTGGGTGTCCCTCCGGTCGGCGAGCTGGTCCACACCGAGCGGCTCGGTCGTGGCCTGCCCGGTGTGGCGTCGCCATCGTGCAGTAGTCGGGGACGCCGAAGCCGCTGGCCTCGGCGCGATTCGCCGATATTGGTGAGCGATGCGGCGAGAGTCCCAGCGGGGGTGGGAGCGCCCTAGGAGCGGGACACGACGAAGTCCGCGAGGGACCCGATGGTCGCAAAGACCTCCCCGGTGAAGTCCTCGTCGTCGATCACGACGTCGTAGGTCTCCTCCAGGGCGGTCGCCAGCTCGAGCACCGACAGCGAGTCCAGCTCGGGGAGCGCTCCGAAGAGCTCGGTGTCGGCGGTCAGGGCGTGCCGGCGATCACCGAGACCGAGGATCTCCGCGAGGAGGTCGCTGATTCCGGTCACCACGTCAACGCGTGCCAGTGGGGCACCCACGTCCAGCTCCATGTGTCAGCACGTCCCTTCGGGTTCGGTCGAGGTCATACGAGCACCTCGCGGGCGGGTGGATGGCCGAGGAAGGCCACGGGGCTGGCGGTCAGCCCATAGGCACCCGCCTGGAAGACGACCACGAGGTCGCCGACCTCGACCCGGGGCAGCTCGACGTCGCTGCCGAGCAGGTCGAGCGGCGTGCACAGGCAGCCGACCACGTGTGCGGAGCCGGCCGGAGCCTCGTGCAGCCTGGTGCCGACCACCAGCGGATAGTTACGACGGATCACCTGGCCGAAGTTCCCTGAGGCGGCCAGCTGGTGGTGCATGCCGCCGTCGACGACGACGTACGACTGCCCACGGGACTGCTTGACGTCGACGACCCTCGTGACGTAGACGCCACACTCACCAACGATGTAACGACCGAGCTCGAGCACGACCCTGGCCTCGGGGTGCGCAGGCGTGACCTGGGTGTCCAGGAGGGTCGCCAGGTTGTCCCCCACCCGCCGCAGGTCCACCGCCTCGTCCTTCTCGAAGTAGGGGATGCCCAGCCCACCACCGAGGTTGAGGTACGTCACGGGCTGCTGGGACTTGTCGGCCAGCTGGAGCACGAGCTCCACCGTGTGGCCGTGCGCGGTGACGAGGAGGTCGGCGCTGAGGTTCTGGGAGCCGGCGAAGACGTGGAACCCGACGACGTCGATGTCCCGGTCCGCGGCGTCGCTCAGCAACCCGGGCACCTCTTCCGCGTCGATGCCGAACTGCTGCGGGCCTCCACCCATGCGCATCCCGGAGCCCCTGACCGCGAAGTCGGGGTTGACGCGCACCGCGGCCACGGGACGTGCGCCCACCCGTTCCCCGACCGAGACCAGCCGGTCCAGCTCACCAGCGGACTCCACCTCGACGAGCACCCCGGCCGCCACGGCCTGGACCAGCTCATCGGTCGTCTTGCCCGGACCGGCGAAGCTCACGCGGGACGGCTCGATCCCGGTGTCCAGTGCGACGTGCATCTCGCCGGCCGATGCGACGTCCAGCGAGTCCACGAGGCGCGCGACGTGCTGGACCACCGCCGGCATCGGGTTCGCCTTGACGGCGTAGCCGAGCTCCAGCGTGTCGGGCAGCGCCGAACGCAGCTGCGCCAACCGGCTGTCGAGCTGGGCTCGGTCGTAGGCGAAGAACGGGGTCGAGCCCACCCGGTCGGCCAGGCGTCGCAGCGACACGCCTCCCACCAGGAGCTCACCGGCTGCGCTCCCGAACCTCGCCACGTGGTGCTCCGGTCTCATGACGCCACCTCGGACCGGATCCGGACCCGGTCGAACTTGCCGTTGGGAGAGCGCGGCAGGTCGGTCGCGACCCGGATCTCCGCCGGCACCATGAATGCGGGGAGGGTCTGCCTGAGGATGGCTCGCAGCTGATCCACCTCGAGGCCGGCTGGTGCGGCCGGCGTCACCACGAGCACGATCCGCTGCCCGAGCCGCTCGTCCGGCACTCCGAGCGCGACGGCGTCGCGGACCAGCCCGGAGTCATAGGCGACCTCCTCGACCTCCGTCGGGCTGACGCGGTAGCCCGAGGTCTTGATCATGTCGTCGACCCGGCCGACGAAGTAGAGGTAGCCCTCCTCGTCGACCCTGACCGTGTCCCCGGACCACACGGCCAGCTCGGGCCGCCGCCAGCCCTCGTGGGGACCCGGCAGCGGGCGGAAGCGCTCCGCCGTACGGACCGGGTCGTTCCAGTAGCCCTGCGCCACGAGGGGACCGCGGTGGACCAGCTCGCCCTCCTCGCCGGGGCCGGCGAGGAGACCGTCCGGGCGCACGACGAGGATCTCCGCGTCAGGAATGGCCTTCCCGATGGAGTCGGGCCGAGCGTCGACCTGCGCCGGGTCGAGATAGGTGGAGCGGAAGGCCTCGGTCAGTCCATACATCAGGAACGGGCGCGCGCCCGGGAAGAGCGCGCGCAGCCGGTCGAGGGTGGCGCGCGGCATCCGGCCCCCGGTGTTGGCGATGTAGCGCATCGACGCCCGTGCCTCCTGTGGCCAGTCGACGTCGACGAGCTGCATCCACAAGGGGGGCACGCAGGTGAGGCCGGTGACGGCGTGCAGATCGCACAGCCGCACGAGGTCCTTGGGGAACAGGTAGTTGGCCAGCACCACGTGAGCTCCGACAGCGAACGCCGTCGTCAGCTGGCTGAGCCCCGCGTCGAAGCTGATCGGCAGGGCCGCCAGGATCACGTCATCGGGGGTGTTGGCCAGGTAGCTGCTCACGCTCTCGGCGCCCACGAGCAGGTTGCGGTGGCTCAGCACGACGCCCTTCGGTCTGCCCGTGCTGCCGGAGGTGTAGAGGATCGCAGCCAGGTCGAGGTCGACCCCGGGCGGACGCGCGGGGGCCGGAGCAGAGGCGATCAGCCCGGCGTAGGCGTGGGTGCCGACGTCCGACAGTGCCTCCACCACCTCATCGACGAGCACCACCGCGCGCAGCGCGTCGCACTCCTTCACCGCGTCGGCCAACAGCCGCCAGCGGGCGGCCGTGGTCACCAGCACGCGGACGTCGCAGTCGGCGAGGATGTGGGCGACCTGTTCCGGCTTGAGCACCGGGTTCACCGGCACGAACACCCCGCCCGCGGCCGATGTCGCCCACAAGGCGACGACGGTCTCGATCCGCTTCTCGGCGAACACGGCGACCCGGTCCGCGCGTTCCACGCCTATCCCCTGGAGCCCACCAGCCATGCGCAGCACCTGGTCGGCCAGGGTCGCGTAGGTGACGGTGCGCTCGCCGTAGGTGAGCGCGGGCGCACTTCCGCGCACGGCTGCCTGCTCGGTCAGCAGGTCGTTCAGGTGGGTCCTCATCGCATCCGATCCCCCGGCCTCACCAGGCCACGCAGGTGAGCTCGCTGTACATGTTGTCGATGTCGTCGGCCTGCAGCGCCTTGCTGAGGAACATCTTGGGACGCGGCGACGCGATCATGCGCGAGCACGGCGGCCGGCTGCCCACCACGCGCAGCTCGGAGAGGGTCGCCAGCGCTCCCTCGCCGAGAAGGTGGCGGAAGACCACCCGGCCGTGACGGGCGAAGAGGCCCTGGTTGCCGACGTAGAGCAGCGTCGCGAAGAGCGGGAGGCCCTTGCGCCGGTCGCGCCGCACGACCACGTAGCAGTGCTCGCCGTCGGCACGGAGCAGCAGGTGGCGGGTGGCGAGGCTGGTGGCGTGGTCGGTGTGGATGGAGCGGTCCGTCCCGGTCAGGGTGCGGTCCAGCTCTGCGGGATCGTCGGTGACGGAGGCCCGCCGCGACAGCACCGGCCACGGCAGGTTCGGCACCAGTGCGGTCGCCGTGTCCAGCTCGTGGAACCTCAGGCGCCGGTTGACCTCGATGACGTTTCCGCTGGGCGAGAGGTCGGTGAACGTGTAGCCGCGTTGCCGCAGCAGTGCGCGCAGCAGACGCAGGCCGTGGGCCCTGTGCGGCTCGAGCACGCACCACGCACCGAGGTTGCAGAACTTCTCTGCCCGACCGCGTACCTGACGGGTCGAGTAGAAGGCGAGGTGAACACCGACGATCCCCTCGGCGCTGCGCAGGAGGTAACCGTGGTTGGGTGCGTCGGCGGACCAGGGCGGCACGATCATCGTGGCCCACCGCTCCGCGGAGATCCGTGAGTTGAGATGCGCGGAGAGGAAGCTCGCCACCTCACGCACGTCGGCACGGCAGATCGGTTCGAGCACCGGCTCCCCCACGCGAACGGTCATGTGGGCGACGCTACGGAGGGACCCGCCCGGGTCACCCCGATCCGCAGGGGGGCTACCCAAATGTAGGGAGTCATTCCACGATGTCGGCCCACTCGAGCGAGGCCTGGCGCACCCGCCAGTGCCATCGCACGCTCCAGCACATTGGCGTGCCGCCCGACTCCGGGCGGCACAACTGCATCTTCCGAGCCGCGGACACCGGAACGACCAGTGGGAGACGATTTCACCACTATGGGTGAGCGACGCCGCCTCTCACGAGTTGAAGCGCTGCTGCGTCTTCTCGAGTCCGTCGGTGATGAGGGACTCGACGGCGTCGGCGGCGTCGCTGACCTGGAACGGCAGCTCCTTGCGCTCGACGGTGGAGTAGTTGGACAGCACGAAGTCGGCCACGTCCTGCCGCCCGGGCGGACGACCGATGCCGGCCCGGACCCGGTAGAAGTCGCCGGTGGCCAGCGACGATCGCATCGACTTGAGCCCGTTGTGGCCGTTGTCGCCACCGCCGAGCTTGATCCGCAGGGTGCCGAAGGCGATGTCGAGCTCGTCGTGGATGGCGATCACGTGGTCGGGCGCGATCTTGTAGAACGTGGCGAGCGCCTTGACCGGGCCACCGGACTCGTTCATGTAGCCGCGCCCGCGGGCGAGCACGACGCGAGGACCGCCCATCGACAGGCGACCCTCGACCACGTCGGCCCGGCCGGACTTGTGGGAGCGCCAGGTGCCGTTCATCCGCCGGGCCAGCTCGTCGGCGACGAGGTAGCCGACGTTGTGCCGGTGCCCGGCGTACGCGGGCCCGGGGTTGCCCAGGCCGACCACCAGCCACACGTCCGGGGCAGCGTCGTCGCTCACGGCGTTCATCCAATCAGCCGAGCTGGCGCTTGTGCACGCCGGTGAGGTGTCGAGTGGGCGCTTGTGCACGCCGGAGATGCACCGAGTCGGCGCACCTGCTCACGCGTGGTGTGCAGGTGCGCCGACTCGACGGGTTCAGCGTGTGCGGAGGAGCCGACTCACTCCGAGTCGGTGCCCTCGCCCTCGATCGCGGCGTCCTCGGCGGCGGCCTCGACCTGGGCGTCGGCGATCTGGGCGTCGGAGACGTCGTGCTCGATGCCGGCGTCGGCCTCGGCCTCGGCCAGCTCGGCCTCGAGGGCCTCGGCGGAGATCTGCTCGGTCACGTTGACGATGAGGAGCTCCTCGTCGGCGAGCAGCGTGGTGCCGGACGGGAGGTTGAGGTCCTTGGCGTGGATCATGGTGCCGGCGGCCGCGCCCTCGACGGAGACCTCGAAGAACTCCGGGATGTGGGTCGCCTCGGCCTCGACGGAGACGACGGTGTTCTCGTTGACGACCAGCGTGTCGGGGGCGGCGTCGCCCACGACGTGGATCGGCACGTCGACGGTGACCTTCTCGCCGCGGCGGACGGCGACGAAGTCGAGGTGCTCGATGACGCGACGGATCGGGTCGACCTGGATGTCCTTGGTCAGCGCGAGCTGCTCGCTGCCGTCGACGTCCAGCGCGAGGAGCGCGTTGGCGCCGCCGTGCTTGAGGGCCATCATCGTCTGGTGGCCGGGCAGGATCACATGGACCGGGTCGTTGCCGTGGCCGTAGATGACCGCGGGGATCTTGTCCTCGCGGCGGATGCGGCGGGCCGCACCCTTGCCGAACTCGGTGCGCGGCTCGGCGGCGATCTTCTCGGGGGCAGACATGGTGTCCTCCATCAGTGGGGTGGGGGTCGGGCCTGGCAGCCCTGGGTCGGTGGGGCCCGGCGCTCCGGAGACGACGAACGCCGCGCTCCGGATCGTGAGCGCGGCGCAGTGAAGGAGGCCGGCCCAGTCGATCACGGAGTCCCGATCGTTCGATGGGCTCCCTCGCCGAGGCAACCCGTGAACTCTAGACCCGGCGCCCGTGCCGGGTCGAATCCGCGTGCGGTCCCGACCGAGGTCGCAGGCGCCGCCTCGGAGCCGGTCACTAGGGTGGCCCGGTGCCCCTGATGCTCCCCGAGGCGCGCGAGCGCGCCCTCCTGCTGACCGACGTCCACACCGAGCTCCACCTCGACCTCACCTCCACCGAGGACTTCGCCGTCGAGGCGACGATCTCCTTCCGGTGCACGCAGCCGGGGGCGTCGTCGTTCCTCGAGCTCAACGGCGGCAGGGACGTCACGCTCGACGGGCAGCCGGCGACGTACGAGGACGGACGGATCCCGCTCACCGACCTCGCCGACACCAACGAGGTGCGGGTCACGGCCCGGATGCCCTACGTCACGGACGGCGACGGGATGACCGTCACCGTCGACCCGGCCGACGGCGAGCGCTACGTCTGCGCGCACACCTCGATGGACATCACCCAGAAGGTGATTCCCTGCTTCGACCAGCCCGACATCAAGTCGACCTTCTCGCTGTCGGTGACGGCACCGTCGCACTGGACCGTGCTCGCCAACGGCCTCCTCGAGGGGCGCACGTCCGGCGAGGGCGGCGACACCTGGACGTTCGCGACGACCCCGCCCTTCTCGTCGTACCTCTTCACGCTCGTGGGCGGGCCGTGGGTCTCGGTGACGTGGGACGAGCCGTACGCCCCCGCGCCCGGTGGCACGCTCCCCTTCGGCTGGCACGCGCGCGCGTCGCAGGAGCGCGAGCTGCGCCGTGACGCCGACGAGCTGAGGCGGATCACGAGCGCCTGCTTCCAGCACTACACGACCGTCTTCGAGCCGGAGTACCCCTACGCCGACTACCAGCAGGTCTTCGCGCCCGGGCTCAACTGGGGCGCCATGGAGTTCCCCGGGTGCGTCGTCTTCCGCGACCAGGCGCTGACGCAGGGCACCCCGACCGAGCTCGAGCGCGAGTGGATGGCCTCGACCATCGCCCACGAGATGGCGCACATGTGGTTCGGCGACCTCGTCACGATGAAGTGGTGGGAGGACTCCTGGCTCAACGAGTCGTTCGCCGACTTCATGGGCTACGACGTCGCCGGGGTCGCGGCCGGCTACACCGACGCATGGACGTCCGCCGCGATCACCCGCAAGCCCGGCGGCTACCGTGCCGACAGGCGGCGCTCGACGCACCCGATCGCGGAGGACACCGACAAGATCGTCGACGTCGACACGGCCTTCGCCAACTTCGACTCGATCACCTACGCCAAGGGCAACGCCACCCTGGCACAGCTCGGCCACTGGCTCGGCGAGGAGGACTTCCTGGCCGGGGTCAACCGCCACCTGACCTCGCACGCCTTCGGCAACGCCGACCTGGCCGACTTCCTCGACTCGCTCGACTCCGCGACCGAGCTGGACGTGCGCTCGTGGGCCGGGGCCTGGCTGCGCTCGACCGGCTTCGACACCCTCGTGGTGACTCGTGACAGGGATGTCCCGGTGCTCACCCGGGAGGGTTCGCGGCCGCACCGCCTGACCGTGTCGGCGTACGACGACGCGATGCGGCTGGTCGACTCCCGGGACGTGCACCTCGGCGCCGAACCGGTCCGGCTCGAGGAGTTCGCCGGCCGCGTGGTCGTGCCCAACTCCGGCGACGAGACCTTCGCGGTCGTGCGGCCCGACGAGCAGTCGTGGGCCGCGATCACGGCGGGGTTGTCCGCGGTGGAGTCGCAGCTGACCCGGGCGATGCTGTGGTGGACCGCCGTCGACCTGTGCGAGTCGCAGGTCATCGGCGTCGGCGACCTGGTCGCGCTGGCCGACCAGCACCTGCGACCCGAGACCCACCCGTTGGTGTTCGAGGGAGTGATGCGCAACCTGCAGCTCGTGACGCGGCGCTACGCCGAGCCGGCACAGGTCGCCGGGTACCTCGAGGTCGTCGCCGACATCGCTCGCGGCGCGGTGGAGGGCGGCGACCCGACGCTCGCCCCGGGGGCGTCCCGGGTGCTGGCCAGGCTCAGTGCCGACACCGACTTCCTGGTCGGGTGGCTGGGCCAGGCCGACGTCGACCCCACCGTGCGGTGGGCGGCGGTGCACCGTCTCGCCGAGCTCGGCGACGCGTCGCACATCGACGCCGAGGCGGAACGCGACCGGTCGGTGGCCGGCCACCACGCCGCCCTCACCGCCCGGGCCGCCGTGCCGACGGCCGAGGCGAAGGCCGAGGCCTGGAAGCGGCTGATGAGCGGCGACCTCGGCAACCACGAGTTCGACGCCGTGGGTGCGGGCTTCTGGGGCTGGGAGCAGGCTGACCTGGTCCGCCCCTACCTCACCCGCTACGTCACCGACGGCCTGGACCTCGCGCACCGCTCGGGCCAGGGGATGGCCGACGTGATCGGCGACGCCTTCCCGCGCCTGCCGCTCACCCCGGACGTACGCCGTGAGCTGCGCGCCGCGGTCGCCGAGGCCCTGGCCGGTGACGTGCCGACGGTCCTGGCGCGGGCGTGGAACGACGCGATCGACGACCTCGACCGGACGCTCTGACCGGCTGGCGAGACCGCCTACGCGTGGCCGTCGAACATGGAGGTCACGGAGCCGTCCTCGAAGACCTCGCGGATCGCCCGTGCGATCAACGGCGCGATCGACAGCGTGGTGAGCTTGTCGAACTGCTTGTCCGCCGGCACCGGGAGCGTGTTGGTGACCACGACCTCCATGGCGGAGGAGTTCTTCAGGCGGTCGACTGCGGGGTCGGACAGGATCGGGTGGGTGGCGGCGATGATCACGCCGGCCGCGCCGGCCGCAACGCACGCCTCGGCGGCCTTCACGATCGTGCCGCCGGTGTCGATCATGTCGTCGGTCAGGATGCAGATCTTGCCCGCCACGTCACCGACGACGCGGTTGGCGACGACCTCGTTGGCCACGTCGACCCGGCGGGTCTTGTGGATGAACGCCAGCGGTACGCCACCGAGGCGGGCCGACCAGCGCTCCGCGACCTTGATCCGGCCGGCGTCCGGGGAGACCACGGCGAGCTGCTGGTCGCCGTACTTCTGCTTGACGTAGTCGGTGAGGATCGGCAGCGCCATCAGGTGGTCGACAGGGCCGTCGAAGAAGCCCTGGATCTGGTCGGCGTGCAGGTCGACCGTGATCAGCCGGTCGGCGCCGGCGGTCTTGAACGAGATCGGCCATCAGCCGGGCCGAGATCGGCTCGCGGCCGCGGTGCTTCTTGTCCTGGCGGGCGTAGCCGTAGAACGGCATGACGACCGTGATCCGCTTGGCCGAGGCCCGCTTGAGGGCGTCGACCATGATGAGGTGCTCCATGATCCACTCGTTGATCGGAGCGGTGTGGCTCTGGATCACGAAGGCGTCGCAGCCGCGCACCGACTCCTCGTAGCGGACGTAGAGCTCGCCGTTGGCGAAGGCCCGGGCGTCCTGGGGGACCAGTCCGCACTCGAGGAGGACGGCCACCTCCTCGGACAGCTCGGGGTAGGCCCGGCCGCTGAAGACCATCAGGTTCTTCTCGGTGGTCCGCTTCATTCCGGTCACGCGACGCGACTCCTCGCTGTGCTGGTGGGCCTCGGGGCGGCTCGTTCGGAGGTCCTGTCGAGGATTCTCACCCACCGACGGGCCATCCCCAACCCCGGGGTCACCCCTCGGTCTCGTCCTGCCGCTCGCGTGCGGTCCGGGCGGCCTCGGCCTGCGCCGTCCCGGGCCGCTTCGACTCCGTCCAGCCCTCGAGGTTGCGCTGCGGCGAGCTGCTGACGGCCAGCGCACCCGGCGGGACGTGCCGGCGTACGACGGTGCCGCCGGCGGTGCCCGCACCGTCGCCGATCGACACCGGCGCGACGAACGTGTTGTTGGAGCCGGTCCGGGCGTGCCGGCCGATGACGGTGCGGTGCTTGGCCATCCCGTCGTAGTTGGCGAAGATCGTGCCGGCGCCGATGTTGGTGCCCTCGCCGATCTCCGCGTCGCCGACGTAGGACAGGTGCGGCACCTTGGCACCGTCGCTGATGTGGGAGTTCTTGACCTCCACGAACGTGCCGATCTTCCCGGCGACACCGAGCTGCGTGCCCGGCCGGAGATAGGCGAAGGGTCCGACCGTGGCGCGGTCGCCGATCACGGCCAGCTCGGCGTGCGTGCGTACGACGCGGGCGCCGGCCCCGATCTCGCAGTCCTTCAGCGTGGTGTCGGGCCCGACCACCGCGTCCTCGCGGACGACCGTCGCGCCGAGGAGCTGCGTGCCCGGCAGGATCGTCGCGTCGGGCTCGATGACGACGTCGGCCTCGATCCAGGTGGTGGCCGGGTCCATGACGGTCACCCCGTCCTGCATCCAGCGCGTCACGATGCGGCGGTTGAGCTCCTTGCCGAGCTCGGCGAGCTGGGCGCGGTCGTTGGCGCCCTCGGTCTGGGCCACGTCCTCGATCAGGTGTGCCCCGACGGTCAGGCCGTCCTCGCGCGCGAGGTGGACGGCATCGGTCAGGTAGTACTCGCCCTTGGCGTTGTCGTTGGTGATCCGCGACAGCGCCGAGACGAGGAACTCCGCGTCGAAGGCCAGGATCCCGGAGTTGATCTCGTCGATCGCCCGCTGCTCGGGCGTCGCCTCCTTCTCCTCCACGATCGCCTCGACGTCACCGTCGGCGTTGCGGACGATCCGGCCGTAGCCGAACGGGTTCGGCACACGGCCGCTGAGGATGCTGACCGCGCGCTGGGCCGCCTCGTGCTCGGTGGCGAAGGCCCTCAGCGACTCCCCCTCCAGCAGCGGGGTGTCGCCGGCCGCCACGATGACCGTCCCGGTGGTCGTCCCGACGGCCTCCATCGCGACGCGGACGGCGTGGCCGGTCCCCTCCTGCTTCTCCTGGACGGCCAGCACGGCGCTCGGCAGGAGCTCGGTGATGTGCGGGCCGACCTGCTCGCGCTGGTGGCCGACGACAGCGACGACGCTGCTCGGCTCGACGGCCTGCACGGCGCGGAGCACGTGGCCGATCATGGAGCGCCCGGCGATCGGGTGCAGCACCTTCATGGTCTTCGACTTCATCCGGGTGCCGCCGCCGGCGGCGAGGACGATGACGGTGAGGTTGTCCATGGCCGCAGTCTGTCACCGCTCCCCGGCGGGTGGTCGGCGGGACTCCGGTGGCCCGTCACCACCCGGGCGGGGTAGGGGCGCCGCTCACCCCGGCAGCCGCCAGCACCACGTCGGCCCGCTGCTCGGGGCGGATCGTGGCGGCGTAGTCGTGCCCCTCCGGGATCCACTTGGTGTCCCAGAGGTCGAGCTCGGCCCGGTCGTCGCCCTGCAGGACGTTGCGCGCCTTGGCGCGTCCGCCGGCCGTGTCGGGATCGAGGTCGATCCACGCCGTCAGGTCGAACCAGTCGCGCGTGCGGTCGCTGAGGAGACGGATGCCCTCGACGAGGAGGACGGGCGGCATGGGGTGGTCCTCGACGCCGGTCTCACCGGTCCACCAGCGGTAGTCGAACCGGAGCCGGTCGGGCGGCGGCAGGCCGCGGGCCGATGTCACCAGCGCCTCGATCAGCGGCCAGTCGTGCTGCTCCCACATGCCGGCGTCCGGGCCGCAGGTCGTGGCGTGGAAGCAGTCCGTCGCGACGACCTGGTCCGGGGCCAGCCCCAGGTCGGCACCGAGCGCACGGGCCAACGTCGACTTGCCCGCCCCGCCGTGGCCGGAGATCCCGACGACCGGCACCCGGTCGCTGGTCGCGATCAGGCGTCGTACGCGCGCCAGCAGGTCGTCGTACGTCGTCGGGGTGCTCATCGCGGTCCATGCTCGCCGAAGCCTGCGGGCGACGCATCTGCATTCCGTCGCGCACGGCCAGCGGGAGCCTGACCTACCGCCGCACCGCCACGATGGACTTCACCAGTCCGCCCATGCGCTCCATCACGACCTCCGAGTCGGGGAAGTAGCCGCGCAGCTCCGTGATCCCGATGAGCTCGGTCCACTGGACGTCTGCGAGCGCTTCCTCCGCGCTGGCGGCACGGGTGTGCACGAGGGGCCAGTCGCGAGCCACACGCGTACGCGCGGCGACCGGAAGGAACTGCATCATCGGGAAGACCCAGTGGGGCTCGACCGGGAAGTAGCGGTAGGGCGTCTGGACCCAGTGCCGGGGAGCCAGCTCCCTGACCTCGCGGGCCAGTGCCACGCGGTGCGCGTGGCCACCCACGTGCTCGAGGAGCGAGTTGGAGAAGACCAGGTCGAAGCTCGCGTCCACCCCGCTCGCGGCTAGCGCGCCGCGCGCGTCGCAGGCGTCGCCGAGGACGGGCACCAACCACGAGGTGTCCGCATCCCCCGGTTCCAACAGGTTCACGACCACCACCTCGCGCGGCTGGACCGGGGCCCGCCGCCACGACTCCACGGTGCCGCCCAGGTCGACCACACGCATCTGCTCGATGTCTGGGAAGAGGGACCTGAAGACGTCCCACCGCCGCTTGCGTGCCTTCGCGCCGAGGCTGGTCGGCGAGTCGACCACCCGCTCGCGGACGCGCTTGCCCCATGAGCTCACTCCCGCCGCCTGGTGCACGACCCGAGTGTGGGGGGGCGGGGTTCCCGCACACGGAGGGTCCCCGGGGGATACCCCGTCTTGGGTAATGAGGCCTGGACGTGACGCTGGAGGCAGGTGGGCTGCCTCAGGAGCCTGATCGGACCATGGACGACAAGGAGTACGCCCGCCGGTTGTTCGAGATCCTCACCGGCCGCTGGACCCGGACGAGCCGGTGGACGCATACGGCACCGGCTCCGAGCGGATCGACCGCTCTGACGGCTTCGGCACCGACGTACGGGTGACGTCGATCGACGTCGTCCCCGGTCCTCACGGAGCCAGCTCGACATCGCTTGTTGCTCGATCGGGATAGCTACCAAGGAACCGACTCCGGGGCGGTTCGTCGTA
The DNA here is from genome assembly GCA_963740115.1 of uncultured Actinomycetota bacterium. Taxonomy (GTDB): domain Bacteria; phylum Actinomycetota; class Actinomycetes; order Propionibacteriales; family Nocardioidaceae; genus Nocardioides. The sequence goes on from CAVUCQ010000003.1 coordinate 978,922, forward strand.
CGCCGCTCGCCCGCCCGGCCCGAGCGCACCCTCCTCGTGACCCCGGACCAGTGGCGGTGGGCACGAGTGCCACGAGGAACCACGTCAACTCATGACGACTCGTGAAAGCGTCCCCGGTGGCGCTGCCTTCAAAGCCGCTTTCGTTACTCTTCCGTGCGTACGGATTCCGATCGGGAGGAGACGGGCATGCCCCTGGAGCAGCCTGCGGATCACCCAGACTTCGCCCATGACGTCGTGGTCGTGGGCGGTTGCGGGCACGTGGGCCTGCCGCTCGCGATCGCACTGGCATCGCGCGGACTCGACGTCGTGATCCAAGACATCAACGCCGAGGCGGTCGAGGCCGTGCTCGCCGGAAGGCTCCCGTTCATGGAGGACGGCGCGGCGGAGCTGCTGCAACAGGCCCTCGCTGGGGGCAGACTGCACGCAACGGTGGATCCCACCGTCATCGGCGAGGCCGAGGCGGTCATCGTCGTGATCGGAACCCCCGTCGACGAGCACCTCAACCCCGACCCGCACGCCGTCACCAAGGTGCTGAGGCATTCGCTCGACCGGTTCAGAACGGGCCAGCTCGTCGTGCTCCGCAGTACGGTGTATCCCGGCGTGACCCAGGGGATCGAGCGGATGTTCCGGGACGCCGGCATCGACCTCGACGTGGCGTTCTGTCCGGAACGGATCGCTGAGGGCCGGGCCATGGTGGAGCTGTTCTCGTTGCCGCAGATCGTCTCCGGCCGTACGTCCGAGTCGAAGGCCAGAGCAGCGAAGCTGTTCGGTCACCTCACCGACCAGGTCGTCGAGCTCGAGCCCGAGGAGGCCGAGCTCGCCAAGCTGTTCACCAACACCTGGCGCTACATCAAGTTCGCCGCGGCCAACCAGTTCTACGTGATGGCCAACGACCACGGCCTGGACTTCGACCGGATCCGTACGGCGCTGGCCCAGGACTATCCACGGGCCGCGGACATGCCGGGGGCTGGCTTCGCAGCAGGACCGTGCCTCTTCAAGGACACCATGCAGCTCGCCGCGTTCTCCGACAACAAGTTCGTGCTGGGCCACTCGGCGATGCTGGTCAACGAGGGTCTCCCGCTCTACCTCGTCTCCCAGCTCGAACGCAGTCACGACCTCCCCTCACTCACCGTCGGAATCCTGGGGATGGCCTTCAAGTCCGAGAGCGACGACATCCGGTCCTCGCTGTCCTACAAGCTCAAGCGCATCCTGCAGTTCCGCGCCGGTGAGGTGCTCACGTCCGACCCCTACGTCACGGTCGACGACACCCTTCTGCCCATGCAGGAGGTGCTCGACCGCAGCGACCTGTTGATCATCGGCGCCCCACACCGGGCCTACCGCACGATCGAGACCTCCAAGCCCCTGGTCGACGTCTGGAACCTTCTCGGCAAGGGAAGCACCGTATGAGCGTCGCCGTCTCCATCGTCATCCCGGCGTACAACGAGGGCGAGGCCATCGTGCCGGTCCTGGACCGCATCTTCGACGCCGTGGAGAGCACCTGCGAGGTCGCCATCGTGGTCGACTTCCCGGAGGACACGACGGTGCCGGTGGTGGAGAAGTACGCCGTCGACGAGCCCCGGCTCCGCGTGCTCGTCAACACCTACGGCCGGGGCCCGGCGAACGCGATCCGCTACGGCGTTGATCATGCGCGCCACCCAGTGGCCGTCGTGTCCATGGCCGACGGTTGTGACGATCCCCGTCAGATCGACCCGCTCGCTCGCCTCGTCGAGCGAGGCGTCGTCGTCGCGGCGGCGTCGAGGTACTCCCCCGGCGGCCAACAGGTCGGTGGCCCCATGCTGAAGGGGCTCCTCTCCCGTACGGCCGGTCGGACGCTCGGCCGCTTCGGACGGGTCGGCACGCGCGACGCCACCAACAGCTTCAAGGCCTACTCCGCCGACTTCGTGCGGGAAGTCGGCATCCACAGCCGCAGCGGATTCGAGATCGGCCTGGAGCTCACCGCGAAGGCTCGGCGCCTGCGTCGGCCCGTCGCCGAGCTTCCCACGATCTGGCTGGACCGCAGCGTGGGCGAGTCCCACTTCGACATGCACGCCTGGATCCCGAAGTACCTGCGCTGGTACCGCTTCGCGTTCGGACCCCAGCTCACCGTGGAGCAGGTGCGCGAGCACGCCGCGCGCATCGCGGCCGCCGACGAACGTTCCTGAACCCCGTCCCCCACGCACCGAAGGAAGTGAAACGCAGTGACTGACGCCTCTGAAGGCCTCCCCGGCACTGGCCAGAAGGTGCTGGTCTCCGGCTCCGCGGGCTTCATCGGCGGCTACGTCGTTGAGGAGCTGCTCAACCGCGGCTACGACGTCGTCGGCATCGACAACTACTCCAAGTACGGCAAGGTGGAGAAGTCCTACGACGACCACCCGCGCTACCACTTCCACGAGGACGACGCCCGCAACGTCGACGTGATGAAGAAGCTGCTCTCGGACTGCGACCACTTCATCGCCGGGGCGGCGCTCATCGGCGGCATCTCCTACTTCCACGCATATGCCTACGACCTGCTCGCGCAGAACGAGCGCATCATCGCCTCGCAGTGCGACGCCGCGATCGAGGCCCACGCGCACGGCAAGCTGAAGAAGGTCACCTACCTGTCGAGCTCGATGGTCTTCGAGTCGACCGAGCACTGGCCGTCCAAGGAGGGCGACGAGCGCAAGATCCCGCCACCGCTCTCGTCCTACGGCTTCCAGAAGCTCGCCGTGGAGTACTTCGCCAAGGCTGCCTGGGACCAGTACAAGCTGCCCTACACCATCGTGAGGCCGTTCAACTGCGTCGGCATCGGGGAGGGCCGCGCCCTCGGTGACGTCGAGGTCGCGTCCGGGAACGTCAAGCTGGCCATGAGCCACGTCGTACCCGACCTGGTGCAGAAGATCGTGAAGGGCCAGGACCCGCTGCACATCCTCGGGGAGGGCAACCAGGTCCGGCACTACACGTACGGCGGCGACCTGGCCAGGGGCATCGTCGAGTGCATGGCGCAGGACGCCGCCCACAACGATGACTTCAACATCTCCACCCCGGAGTCCACCTCCGTCCGTGAACTCGCCGAGGTGATCTGGCGCAAGATCAAGGGAGACGCACCCCTGACTCTCGTGCACGACCCCGCCTACGACTACGACGTGCAGAAACGCGTCCCCGACGTGACCAAGGCCCGGGAGGTGCTCGGCGTCGAGTGCACCACGTCGCTGGACGAGATGCTGGACGAGGTCATTCCCTGGGTGGCCCAGGCCGTGGCAGATGGCCGTCTCTGACCTGCACACACCGGCGACCCGCCCGGATTCGCGGGTCGCCCGGCGCGCCTGGACCTGGCGAGCCTGGGCGGCCGGCTGGCTCTTCGTAACGCTCTGGCTGAGCATCAGCCTGGATGCCAACGGTCCGGCACCCGGCATGGATCCTGCTTGGCAGCTCTTCCTCAACACCTACGGCGACCTCGATTTCGGCCCCGACCTGATCTGGACCTACGGGCCGTGGGGCTTCCTCGACACTCCACTCATCATCGGGAGGCTGGACTTCGCGCTCGGCCTCGGTTTCGAGCTGGCGTCCACCGTGGCCCTGTGGGCCGTGCTCCGGCACGCTCTGGCTCGAGGACTGCACCGCGGCGTGGCCGCACCCCTGGCGACGGTCGCGACGATCGCCGCGACGCAACAGCAAGAACCGTCCTCGCACCTCGTCGCGGCCTCCGCCGGGATCGTCCTTCTCATGGCTGTGCCTCCCCCTAGTCGCGACGCCACGTCCCAGGCCGTGACCGGGCGGGGGCTCGTCATCATCGCTGTCCTGGCCGCCGTGGGCGCCCTGGTCCTCCAGGTCAAGCTGTCCGATGGCGTCGCCGTCGTCGCCCTCACCGGCTTGGCCACCCTGCTGGCACCGACCGCGCGAGACGTGGGAGCGCGCATCGGGGTCGCAGCGGGCGCCTTCCTCATCACGTCGACGGCACTCTGGCTCCTCCGCGACCAGGAGATCTCCTCGGTGCTGCCGTGGGTGCGCGGTTCGGTCGAGATCGTCCGCGGATACGGCCTCGTCATGGCAGTGGACGATCCCACTGCGCCGCGTACCTATCGGCTGGCGGCGGTCGTGGTGGTGCTGCTCGGGGTCGCCACGTGGCGCGTGGTTCGCCGGATCGGACTCCGAAACGGTGCCGTGGCGGTCTCGACCGTGGTGCTCGTGACCGCCTTCGCGGCCAAGGACGGCTTCAGCAGGCACGACGTCGCGCACACTCCGGCCTTCTTCCTCATCACGAGCGCGGTCTTGGTCGTGCTGGCCGGGCTTGCCGGACGCGACCTGCTCGGGTCCGGCGCTGCTTGGACGGCATGGCTCCTTGCGGTCTGGACAGCGTTCTCGGCCCTCGCGGTCTGGAGTGACCCGACCGTCAGCCTCAACCCGGTCGCCGCCACCGGGCGCTGGCGCAGTGACGTCGCGGTCCTGCTCTCCCCCGACTCCCACGACTACCGCCTGCAAGAGAGCCGTACCGCTGTGAGGAACCTCCATGCGATACCCGCATCGATGCTCGAGCGGCTGGGCCACGACACGCCCGTGCACATCGACCCGTTCGAGACATCCGCCGCCTGGATCGCCGGTCTGCGTTGGAAGCCGGTGCCCGTGCCCCAGTCGTACTCCGCCTATACGGAGTATCTCGACCAGCTCAACGCAGAAGCGATCGAGGACGCCTCTCCCGAACAGGCGATCCTGCGCCACCTGAGCGCCTACGGAGTCGACAGTCACAACCTGCTGTGGGAGGCACCGAACTACCAGCTCGCGGTTGCCTGCAACTACGCGATGGAGGTTGAGGAGGCATCCTGGCAGCTGCTCCGGCACGTTCCTGCACGCTGCGGTGAGGCCTCGGAGCTGGAGACTCACGACGTGGAGGCCGGTGAACCAGTTGCGGTTCCCCGGGCACCGGAGGGAAGCATCGTCCTGGCGACCTTCAGCCCCGACGAACCGGCCCTGATCGACCGCATCGGAAGGACGATCGGCAAGGCCGTCGATCACCTCTACGTCACCGCCGACGGCACCCCGTACCGGGCCGCACAGGCGCCATCAACCGGGCCGATGATCGTGACGTTCCCTGACATCGAGGCGGGCGCGTTCGCCCCGGTCGCCTATCAGGAGCTCGCCTTCAACAAAGCGGGACAGCTCACCTTCACCACCGTCCCGGTCCAGCGGTGAGCGGCCGGGACACCACGCGGGCGAGGACGCCCATCGTCCCGAAGCGATCCCGCCGGTTGCGGTTCAGAGTCGCAGCTGCTGCTGGTCCGGGTCCGGGCCGACGTACTGGTCGTAGAGCGGGTGGTCGAAGTGGTGCATGGCGTACATCGAGTCGTTCCAGGCCGCGGGCAGGTCACGCTTGGCGGCGAGCCCGTGGATCGGCACGATCTTCTGGCGCTCGTGCGCCACGTTGAACTCCTCGATGGCCAACAGCTCGCCCACGTACTTGTTCTGGAACACATGATCCTCGCCGACGATGTCATCGAAGTAGCACGTGACCCGGGGCAGGAGATGCTTGTCGTCGAGGTCGAACACCCTCAGGGCGTCGACGGTGGAGCTGTAGTAGTCGACGTCGACGGCCACAAAGGCCAGGGGCGCCGGGCCGTACGTCGACGTGAACGTCGGAAGGGTCTCGGCGATGTCCCCGATGACGAGACGAGCATCGGTGAGTCGGGCCTTCAGTGACTCCACGTCCATCTCGAAATAGCCCTTGCGCCACGTGTAGGGCAGGTCACGGTAGTCCGTGACCTCCGGGAGGCCCATGCCCCGATCGAACCCGTAGACCTCGACCTCCACGTCGTAGGCCTGCGCGACCTCGCGCGCGATCTGCTCCAGCTCGATGAGCCCTCGCCCCCCGGCCACACCGAACTCGGCCACGCTGATCGCGGGCAACCCGAGCTCCTTGGCCAGGATGGCACCCTGCTGCACGCCGTATGCGTAGTTGGGCCGCTCGAAGATGTCGAGGCGACAGCGTAGTTCGAACGAGCCGACGGGGTGGCGGCGCCAGACCCCCTGGACGACCCGAGCGGGATTGTTGAGCAGGCGCATGGCGCGGGAGACGCGATCTCCATTCATGCGCCGGAACCTAGCCCGGCACACGACCTCGCCGATCGTCCGCGCACCCGGATACCCCGTTCGGGCTAAGACCACGCAGCGCGGGCCGCGCAGGTGGCGGCGCGGTCGTGCTCGCGGCCCAGCGGTGAGCCGAAGCCCAGTTGCTCCCCGGGTAGGAGTCGAACCTACGTCGCTAGTCCTGATTCAAAGTCAGGCGGGCCCTGCCGGCAGACCAACCGGGGATAGGTGCCCAAGCCTAGGGCTCGGGACCGGACGTCATGGGAATCGCCGGTGCGGACCGGAGGAACTCATGACGTCCCGAGGCGGGCAGGGATTCTTCACCGGACCTGCACACCGTCAGGGCGATCCCTGATGCCTCCGGAGGCGCCGGACCGCTAGCGTGACGTACGTGACGGGGGAACTCAGCGGTGCGCCATCGGTCATCTCGACCGCCGGCCTCACCAAGCACTACGGGGCGGTCCACGCCCTGACCGACCTGACGGTCGACGTCGGCGAGGGCGTGACCGGCCTCGTCGGCGCCAACGGGGCCGGCAAGTCGACCCTCATCAAGATCCTGCTCGGACTGCTGGAGCCGACCGGCGGACGCGCCCACGTGCTGGGCCACGACATCGAGGAGTCGAGCCAGGAGATCCGGCGCCTCGTCGGCTACATGCCCGAGCACGACTGCCTCCCGCCCGACGTCAGCGCGAGCGACTTCGTCGTCCACATGGCGCGGATGTCCGGCCTCGGTGCGTCGGCGGCCCGCGAGCGATCGGCCGACGTGCTGCGCCACGTCGGGCTGGACGAGGAGCGCTACCGGCCGATGGGCGGCTACTCCACCGGCATGAAGCAGCGCGCCAAGCTCGCCCAGGCGCTCGTGCACGACCCGCGCCTGGTGTTCCTCGACGAGCCGACCAACGGCCTCGACCCCGCCGCCCGCACCGACATGCTCCGGCTCGTGCAGCGCATCGGCAGCGAGTTCGGCATCGCCGTGCTGGTCACCTCCCACCTGCTGGGTGAGCTCGAGCAGGTCAGCGACCACGTCATCGTCCTCGACGGCGGCCGCCTGCTGCGCTCCAGCGCCACCGGGGACTTCCTCGAGCACACCGGCAGCCTCCTCGTCGAGGTCGTCGGCACCGAGACCGAGCGCGACCAGCTCGGCGAGGCGCTCGCCCTTCGCGGCCTCACCTGCCGGCCCCGCGGAGCGATGGTCGCGATCGACCCGCCGCCACCCGAGCTGGCTCGCGAAGGAGCCGCGCACGACCTGATCCGCGACGTCGCCGCCGAGCTCGGCCTGGGCCTGATGCGGCTGCAGCCCGACCGTCGCCACCTCGAGGACGTGTTCCTGGACGGAGGTGTCCCCCATGTCTGAGATGAGTCGCCCCGGCGTCATCCACGACCTCGGCTACCGCCACTACGACGGACTCCGCGAGGGCACCCCTGCCATCGCGCGGACCCTGTTCGTCACCGGCCTGCGCCACGCGTACGGCCTGGGGCGCTCCGGCAAGTCGAAGGTGATGCCCTTCCTGCTGCTCGCGATGTCGGTGCTGCCGGCCGTGATCGTCGTGGGCGTGGTGGTCCTCACCGGCCTCGACGACCTTCCGGTCTCCTACGCCGACTACACCAACCAGACCCAGCTGCTGGTGAGCCTCTTCGCCGCCGCGCAGGCCCCCGTCCTGTTCTCGCGCGACCTGCGCCACCGCTCGATCGTGCTCTACCTCGCCCGTCCGCTCTCGGCGTCGGTCTACGCGCTGATGCGGTGGTTCTCGCTGACGGTCGCGCTGTGGTTGTTCATGGCCGTGCCGACCCTCCTGCTCTTCGTCGGCGCGATGCTCTCCGGCCTCGACAAGAGCGACCAGGTCACCGCACTGCTCAAGGCGGTCGCGCTCCAGACACTGCTGGCGCTGCTGATCGCCGGCATCACCGGCCTGATCTCGTCGGTGTCGCTGCGCCGGGGCTTCGCCGTCGTCGGCTCGGTCATGGCGCTGATCGTGCTCACCGGCGTCGTGACCGCGATCCAGGCGATCGCGTCGGAGGAGGGCGCGGACTCGGTGTCCGTGGCGGCCGGGCTGTTCTCCCCCTGGTCCCTCTACAACGGGCTCGCCAACGCCTGGGACGCGGGAGTCGAGACCTTCGTGCCGGTCGACGGCGCCTGGCCGCTGGCCTACGTCCTCGTCGCGCTGCTGCTCGCCGCGGGTTGCCTCGCGGGCCTGGTCGCCCGCTTCCGGAAGGTGGGGTCGCGATGACCAACCTGGTCCTCGACTCGGCGTCGCGCTGGTTCGGCAACGTCGTCGCGGTCAACGACGTCTCGCTCTCCATCGGTCCCGGTGTCACCGGCCTGCTCGGACCCAACGGCGCGGGCAAGACCACGCTCTTGGCGATGATGGCGGGCTTCCTGCCACCGTCGGCCGGCCACGTCACCCTCGACGGGGAGCCGGTGTGGCGCAACACCGCCATCTACCGCCAGATCGGGCTGGTGCCCGAGCGGGAGCTGAGCTTCGGCTACCTGACCGGGCGCCAGTTCGTCCGTGCCAACGCCGATCTCCACAAGCTGCCCGACGCCGCGGCCGCGACCGAGCGGATCCTTCAGGAGGTCGACATGGTCGAGCCGGCCGGGCGCCGCCTCGACACGTACTCCAAGGGCATGCGACAGCGCGTGAAGATCGCCGCCGCCCTGGTGCACGACCCGGCCGTGCTGCTCCTCGACGAGCCGTTCAACGGTGTCGACCCACGCCAGCGGATGCACCTGATGGACCTGCTCCGGCGCCTGGGCGACGAGGGCCGCACGGTGCTCTTCAGCTCGCACATCCTCGAGGAGGTCGAGAGGCTCGCCCGGCACATCGAGGTCGTCGTCTCCGGGCGGCACGCCGCCTCCGGCGACTTCGGGGCGATCAGGCGGCTGATGACCGACCGGCCGGTGCAGTACGCCCTCCAGTCGAGCGACAACCGCGTGCTCGCAGCGGCGCTGATGGCGCAGCCGTCAGTGCGGTCGGTGAGCCTGCGCGCCGACCACCTCGACGTCCAGGTCGACGACCTGGGCAGCTTCGCCGTCGGCCTGCCGGGCCTGGCCAAGCAGCACGACGTGACCCTCTACGAGCTCTCCCCCAGCGACGAGTCGCTGGAGAGCGTCTTCGCCTACCTGGTGGCCCGATGATGAACGCGACGATCGCCAAGCTGGCCCTGCAGGCACTGCTGGGTCGCCGCCGCTTCTACCTGCTGCTGGCCTTCCCGGTGCTGCTGATCGCACTGGTCACCCTCGTCACGGTCCTCGCCGACGGCGACGCCGCCTTCGAGATCCTCCCCGGCCTGGGCTACCCGCTGGTCCTCCCCCTCGTCGCGATCCTCGCGGCGTCCTCGGTGCTCGGCCCCGAGGTGGACGACGGCTCGATCGTCTACCTGCTCGCCAAGCCGGTCAGCCGCTACGGCGTGGCCAACAGCAAGTGGCTGGTGGCGCTCGGCGCCACCCTGGCGGCCGGAGCTCTGCCGATCCTCGTCGCCGCCCTCATCACCGGCGACAGCGACCGGGCGCTCGCGCTGTTCGTCGGCGCGCTCGTCGCAGGGACGGCGTACTCCGCCCTGTTCCTGGCGATCTCCGCGGTCACCCGGCACGCGGTCATCGCGTCGCTGATGTTCGTGCTGATCTGGGAGAGCCTGCTGGGCAACCTCTTCACCGGCGTGGCCTGGCTGAGCATCGGCCAGTGGGGCCTGCGGGTGGGCCACGAGCTCTCCGCCGAGCTCCCCGACCCCGCCAACCTGCCGTGGGCGGTGCTGGCCAGCCTCGTCGTGACGCTGGGCGGCGTGTGGTTCGCCGGAGATCGGCTGCGTTCGTTCTCGTTGCGCGGCGAGGACTGAGGGTCCGGAGGGGGCGAAGCGGACTAGGCTCGGATCGTGGACCTCCCCGTGATGCCGCCCGTGCAGCCGATGCTCGCCAAGAGCGTCAGCGGCGTGCCGGATCCGGCCCGGCACGGCGGCCTCAGCTTCGAGCCGAAGTGGGACGGGTTCCGCTGCCTGGTCTTCAAGGACGGCGACGAGGTCGAGCTCGCCAGCCGCAACACCAAGCCCCTCACGCGCTACTTCCCCGAGGTCGTCGAGGCGTGCCGGAGCCAGCTCCCCGACCGGGTCGTGCTGGACGGTGAGATCTTCGTCGGGCTGCAGGGCCCCGACGGGTGGCGGCTGGAGTTCGAGATCCTGCAGGAGCGGATCCACCCCGCCACCAGCCGGGTGGACAAGCTGTCCGTCGAGACGCCGGCCGGGTTCGTCGCCTTCGACCTGCTGGCCCTCGACGACACGTCGTACGTCGACCGGCCCTTCGCCGACCGGCGGGCCGCGCTGGTGAAGGCGCTCGGGCACCTCGACGGCACCGGCCCCTGCTTCCTGACCCGCACCACCGAGGACCCGGCGGAGGCCGAGCGGTGGTTCGAGGAGTTCGAGGGCGCCGGGCTCGACGGCGTGGTCGCCAAGCCGCTCGGCGCGGCGTACGAGCCCAACAAGCGCACCATGCTCAAGGTCAAGCACGAGCGCACCGCCGACGTCGTGCTCGCCGGCTACCGCGAGCACAAGACCTCCACCGCCGAGGAGCCGCTGATCGGCTCGCTGCTGCTCGGGCTGTACGACGACGACGGCGACCTGCAGCACATCGGCGTCTCGGCCAGCTTCACCGCGGCGAAGCGGGCCGCCCTCTGGCAGGAGCTGCAGCCCCTGGTGTGCGACATCGCGGACCACCCGTGGGGACGGTGGAACGAGTTCCTCACCGCCAACCCGGACCGCGTGCCGGGCACGCAGAGCCGGTGGAGCGCGGGCAAGGACCTCGGCTTCACCGCGCTGCGTCCCGAGCGGGTGCTGGAGGTCAAGTACGACCACATGGAGGGTCGCCGCTTCCGCCACACCGCCCACTTCAAGCGGTGGCGCACCGACCGCGATCCGGAGAGCTGCGGCTACAGCCAGCTGGACGAACCCTCCGGCTACGACCTCACCAGAATCCTGAGCACCGACACCGGAGGCACGTCATGAGCGAGACCAGCGACGCCGCGCACAACGGCTCGATCCACGACGGGAAGGGCACGTACGACGTGGTGCTGCTCGTCGAGCAGGCCCTCACGTCTGCCGACGCCCAGCAGGTGCGGTCCCTCCACGCCGAGATCGAGGACCAGGTCGTCTACCACGTGCTCCTGCCCCTCGAGGACGCGGCGGCACGCGTCGAGGCCTCGCTCGGCACCCTCGGCGCAGGCGACCTCATGGCCGCACCGGCCCTCGCGATGAGCGACGTCGACATCGAGGCGCTGCGCCGCGAGTGCGAGCAGAACTCCAACACCGAGCTCAAGCAGACCCTGACCGCGATCGCCTCGGCCGGCGGCAAGGCGGTCGGCCAGGTCACCTCCGAGCCCCCCGTGGACGCCCTGACCGCGATGGTCCTGGCAGTGGACGCACGCGAGGCCATCATCCTCACCCGCCCGCACGTGGTGGCCGAGTTCTTCCACGTCGACTGGACCTCCCGCGCCCGCCGCAAGCTGGGCGTACCCGTCCTGCACCTGATCGAGCACGAGAACTTCGACGAGCAGGCCACCGGTCACGGCGAGGGCGTCACCGGCATCTGAGCCGAGCTGACGCTTGTGCACACGCGAGCAGTCCTGCCGAGGCGTGCACACGCAGCGTGGCAGACGGTGCACACGCCACGTCCTGCCGAGGCGTGCACAAGCGTCAAGTCGGCACCCGGCGTGCGTGCACAAGCGTCAAGTCAGCACCCGGCGGGCGTGCACAAGCGTCAGGTCAGCGGCGGGTGACGCGGCGTACGACGGCGCGGCGCAGGATGCGGGCCGCCTCTCGCCCGCCGACGTCCGTGGCCCCGTGCTGGGCACCGGAGCGACGGGCCTCCTCGAGGTCGCGCCTCAGCTGCTGCACCGTGGACCGCTGGGCGTCGCGCGCCTCGCGGGCCGCGAGCACCGACTCGGCGCGGGTGTGGTCGAAGGTGAGCGCGACCGCGTCGGCGTAGCGGGCGTTGTAGTCGTCGTGGATGCTGTCGAGGGCCAGCATGGTGTCGGGGTCGTGCGGGGTGGTCGTCAGCGCTCCGAGCAGCTCCCAGACCTCTTCGGCCATCTCGCGCAGCCAGTCCGGGGTGCGTACGTCGTCCCACGTCAGCTGCGACTTGCGCATCGACGGCTCGATGAACTCGTCGACCGCGTGGTGGTCGGTCGAGGACAGGTCGGTGTTGAAGGTGAGGTCGAGCTGCTCCTTGGCCGGCGCGAGCGCCGAACGCCAGTCGGCCAGCAGGTCGGCGTAGCGCACGAACGAGCGCTTGTGGCCACGACCGACCTTCTCGGTGAGCAGCGCCGCGTGGACCCAGCCCGCGACGTTGGAGGTCTCCTTGGTCAGCCGGAGGTCGTCGGACTGGCTGGAGAGATAGGCGATGTCGCGGGAGCCGACCACCTCGGCCGGGTGCCGGAGCGCGGTCAGCCACCGCAGGTCGGCGCCGAGCTCCTCGCTGACCACCTCCCACGCGTGGGCGAACCAGAACGCGTGCGGGTCCTTGACGACGATCTGCTCGCCCCCGGGTCGCTGCTGGGCGAGCTGGTCCGAGAGCCACTCGCGCAGCTCGGCCGTCGGTTCGCCGGACTCGAGGTAGGCAGCGACCAGCCCGACGGCCGCGGGCCGGCTGTCGATGTTGAAGAGCGCGAGCTCCTTGAGGTGACGCTTGTGGAAGTCGATGACCCACTGCGGCTCGTAGAACCCGCGCGGGTTCGTCTCCGACGCCTCCACCTCGGGCTGGGGCACGTGCAGGCCGAGCCGCTTCAGCGTGCCGGCCAGCGAGCTGGTGCCGCTGCGACCGGAACCGGAGACCAGGACCAGAGGGGTGCCCGGCTGCGCATCCGGTGGGGCTGGCGACGTCGGCATGCGGGTCACCCTATCGGCCACCGGCCGGGCCCCTAGGATCGTCCCGACCCACTTCCCACCCGCTCCCAGGACAGGACTGAGGCACACGTGGCACTGAGCGACCGCCTGGGCCAGAAGGTGCGTTCGGCGGTGGCCCGCACCCGCCGCGACGGCCCGCTCGACATCGTCTTCGTCCTCTTCAACGCCGACGGCATGGGCGGCACCGCGCGTTCGGGCATCGAGCAGGCCAACGCGCTGCTCGGGCTCGGTGACGGGCACCGCGTCCGCATCCTCAGCGTCACCCGCAGCGGTACGTCGACCCACTACCCGCTGGCGGACGGGGTCGAGGTCACCTACCTCGTCGACGTACGCGGTGCGCGACCCGCCGCGGTCAACGGCCGGCACCCCGACGAGCTCGCCGAGCGCGAGTCGCTGATCGTGCCGCGTGCATGGGACGCCCAGTTCAGCGCCCTCACCGACGCCACCCTGCGCGAGGCGCTGGGCAGCCTCGACGCCGACGTGGTCGTCACCACCACCCCCGAGCTGCTCGCCGTGGTCGCCCAGCTGGCACCGGCCGACGTCGCCCTGGTCCACCAGGAGCACCGCGCCTCCTCCAGCCGGGTCAACGACCTCGGGGCGCTGCTGCAGTTCGCCCCGCGGGCCGACGTCGTGGTGTCGCTGACCGAGTCGATGTCGCGCTGGCTGGCCGGCCGCCTGGGCGGCGCCGCGCCCGAGCTGCAGGTGATCCCCAACCCGCTTCCCGCGAAGCCGCAGCCGCGCTCCCCCGTGGACCAGAAGACCTTCGTCACCGCCGGTCGCCTGGCGCCCGAGAAGCAGTTCGAGCACGTCGTCGACGCGTTCTGGCGCATCCACGAGCAGCTGCCCGGATGGACGCTGACGGTGTGGGGTGACGGGCCGCGCGCCGACAACCTCGCCGCGCAGGTCCGCAAGCTCGGCCTCGAGGACCGGGTCCGACTGCCGGGTTCCACGGACGACCTCGCCGCCGAGTGGGCCCGGACGAGCGTGGCCGTGCTCGCGTCCCGGGGCGAGGGCTACCCGCTCGTGCTGCAGGAGGCGATGTCGGCCGGCGTCCCGGCGGTGTCGTACGACTGCCCCTCCGGTCCGCGCGAGATGATCACCCACGGGGTCGACGGCCTGCTCGTGCCACCGGCCTCCAAGGCGGCCCTCGCCGCCGCGATGCTGCGGGTCGCCACCGACGACGACCTGCGCTCGCGCCTGGGCGCCGCCGCGCTCGAGCGGTCCGGGCGCTGGGACGGGCCGACCCTGGCCCGCCGGTGGGTCGAGACCTTCCGGCAGGCGATCGCCCGGCGTAGCGACCCGCTGGCCCCGCGCCGGGTGCTGCACGGGCTACGACCGGGTCCGCTCGGCGACCTGCCCGAGACCGACGGGGCCGCCGGCGTCACGCCGGCCCAGGCTCGTACGACGGCGCTGGCGGCGCTGACCTCCGCCGCCGCCGCGACCGGGGACGGGTGGTTCGTGATGCCGGCGCGCGGACTCGATCCGCACCCGGTCGTCGTCGTGCCCTCCTCGCGACGGGAGGAGTTCCTGTCCGCCCTCGCCGCTGGGTCCGTCCCGGACTGGCTGTCGGTGCGCGATCCCGCCGAGCGGGGATGGCACGAGCGCCGCGGCACCGTCGCCGCGATGACCGACGACCTGGCGCGCACCCGCACCGCGTCGCTGTTCCTCGAGCCGTGGCCGATGCGCGGCGGGCACGGCGGCGTGCTCGGCGAGGGCGTCGAGGTGGGCGTGCAGTTCTGGGAGGAGTCGCCCGACGGCGACCTGCTGGCACCGGGCCTCAACCGCTTCGGCGACCGCGTCCCGGCCGGGTCGCCCCGCACCACGGTCGAGGTCGACGGCATCGCCGTGCCGACGCTCGAGGCGATGGCGCTGCCCACCGTCGACGACGTCCGGTTCGACGTCGACGTGGTCTACACATGGGTCGACGGTGACGACGAGGACTGGCTCGCCGCGCGTGACGAGCGCATCAGGGGCCTCGGCGGCACGCCGAGCGCGCGGGCCGGTGGCGCCTCGCGCTACCGCAGCCGTGACGAGCTGCGCTACTCGATGCGCAGCCTGCACCTCTTCGCGCCGTGGGTGCGCCGCATCCATCTCGTCACCGCCGGGCAGGTCCCCTCGTGGCTCGACACGGGGCACGACCGGATCCGGGTCGTCGACCACCGCGACATCCTGCCCGCGTCGGCGCTGCCGACCTTCAGCTCGCACGCCATCGAGACGCGGCTGCACACCGTGCCCGATCTCGCCGACCACTTCGTCTACGTCAACGACGACGTGTTCCTCGGCCGGCCCCGGCGCCCGGAGCACTTCTTCTCACCGGGTGGGCAGTACGCCGCGTTCGTCGCCGACCACCGCGCCGTCGGCCTTCCCGGCACCGACGACCGGCCCTACCTCTCCGCCGCGGACAACAACCGTCGCGTGCTGGCCGAGGCGTTCGGCGTGACGCTCACGAACACGATGATGCACAGCCCCCACCCGCAGCGGCGTACGACCCTCGAGGAGATCGCGGCCCGCTTTCCCGACGAGGTCACCCGCACCACCGACGCAGCGTTCCGGTCCGCCACGGACCTGTCGCTGCTGTCGTCGTTCGCCCAGAACTACGGCCTCGTCACCGGCCAGGCGTTCCGCGCGGGCGCCCACCACGGCTACGTCGACCTCGGCCACCAGCAGCTGCCCGTGCAGCTGAAGGCGATGCTCAAGCGCGACCGCGACTTCTTCTGCGTCGCCGACAACCTGGTCGCGGCGTTCGACGAGGAGCGGGCCGACGCACTGCTGCACGACTTCCTCGAGGCGTACTTCCCCATCCCGGCGCCCTGGGAGAGGCCCTAGCTGAGGCCGCGCTCCTCGCCGGGATCACCCGCCACGGGGGTGGCACGAGGTCGCTCCGGGGCTCGACAGTCGTCCCAGCGTGCGGGTGCACGCGCCGTCGGCCCCGTACGCGGGCCGGGCAGGAGGGAGGACGCGTCATGCGCAAGGTAGCGGCAATTACGTCCATCGTCGTCGGCATCGTCATGGCCATCGCAGGGGTCGTGACCTGGATCGTGATCTCCACGACCTTGGCCGACCAGAAGATCACAGTGGCCGACGACGCCAGCTGTGCGGCGGGAGACGGCGTGAACGGCCCGATCTCCGCGTACTGCCAGGCCGACGTCATCAACAAGCACACCTTGGCGATCACGGGCGGGAAGACCTATGCCGAGCTCGACCGGGAGGACCCGAACCGCGCCGTCGCGATGGACTCGGCGTTCCTGCAGGCCTCGCTGTTCACGTCGGTCGTCGCCTTCGGTGTCGCGGCGATGGCGTTCGTCCTCGGCATCGTGCTGGCCCTGATCGGGTTCGCACTGCGGGTCCCGACTGCCCGCACCACGACCGGGGCGCACGTGTGAAGCGCTGATCGCACTGCTCGGTCGTCGAGCCCCGGCTGGGCCGCCGCTCAGTCGGGGATCCGGTTCCCCTCCGCGTCCCAGTGGGACTCGACCTTCTTCGACGGCTGGACGCGCGGCGGCTCGCCGGGCATCTTCGGGTGGTCCGGTGGGTAGTTGAGCTCCACCGGATGCTCGTCCCAGAGGTCGAGCAGCGGCTGGAGCGAGTGGTGGACGTCGTCGATGGCGGCCCACGGATCCCCGTCGGCGAGGCGCTCGGGCACGGTGAAGAGGTTGAGCGCGCGCGGCGAGTCGAGCCCGGCCAGCTCGTCCCAGGTCACCGGCGTCGAGACCGGAGCCCCGGGGATCGGACGCAGCGAGTAGGCCGAGGCGATGGTGCGGTCGCGCGTGTTCTGGTTGTAGTCGACGAAGATCCGCTCCCCGCGCTCCTCCTTCCACCAGGCCGTCGTCACCCCGTCGTCCCGCTTCTCCAGCTCGCGCCCGAACGCGATCGCCGCGTGTCGCACGTCGGCGAACTCCCACCGCGGCTCGATGCGGACGTAGATGTGGACGCCCCGGTTGCCGGACGTCTTCGCGAAACCGGTCAGGCCGAGGTCGCCCAGCAGCCCGTGAGCCACGCCCGCCACGCGTACGGCGTCGGCGAAGGTGGTGCCGGGCTGGGGATCGAGGTCGATCCGCAGCTCGTCGGGGTGGTCGACGTCGTCGCGCCGCACCGGCCACGGGTGGAACGTCAGTGTGCCCATGTGGGCGCACCAGACCGGCACCGCGATCTCGGTCGGGCAGATCTCCTCGGCGGTGCGACCTGAGGGGAACGTGATCTCGACGGCCTCGAGGTAGTCGGGAGCGCCCTTGGGGACACGCTTCTGGTAGAACGCGTCGGCGTTGCGGTCCTGCGGTCCGGTGGCGAGCTTCATGCCCTCCCGCACGCCCGACGTCCAGCGCTCGAGTGCGGTCGGCCGGTCGCGCAGCGCCCGCATCAGGCCGTCCTCGACGGAGGCGAAGTACTCCGCCACCATCAGCTTGGTCACCTCCGCGGTCGACTCCGTCGCCTCGTAGATCACGCGGTCGGGCGAGGAGACGCGCACCTCTCGGTCGCCGGCCTGCACCATCACGGCCTTCGCAGCTGCCATGTCGCGACCCTAGCCGGACCCCGCGCTGGAACGCCGCCGTACGCTGGAGCCATGCCCTACGACGTGCAGAAGACCGATGAGCAGTGGCGCGAGGAGCTCAGCGCCGAGGAGTACGCCGTCCTGCGACAGGCCGGCACTGAGCGCGCCTTCACCGGCGAGTACACCGACACCGAGACCGAGGGCACGTACTCGTGCAAGGCCTGCGGGTCGGAGCTGTTCACCAGCGACACCAAGTTCCACTCCGGCTGCGGCTGGCCGAGCTTCTACCAGCCGATGACCGACACCGTGGAGTACATCGAGGACAACTCGGCCGGCATGAAGCGCGTCGAGGTGCGCTGCGCGAAGTGCGGCTCGCACCTGGGCCACGTCTTCCCCGACGGCTTCGGCACGCCGACCGGCGACCGCTACTGCATCAACTCGATCAGCATCAAGCTCAACGAGAAGAAGTGAGGTATCTGGGGACGAAATGGTCGGCGATCCAGCGACTTCGCCTACCAGAACGTCCCTAGGTAGCTGGGCTCACTCGACCGGCGTCAGCGCCGAGCTGACCCGCACGAGGCCCTCGCCGTAGGTGGCGTCGACCCACTCCTGGATCGACCCGTCGTCGAAGACGACCTGCGCGTCGAGGGTGTCCGGCGCGAACGAGCCGCTGGTCAGCAGGGTGGGCAGCGCGGCCTGGAGCTCCTGGTTGATCGCGTTGAGGTCGGCATCGGTCCTCTCGACGGTCGTCACGCACAGCGGGCCTCCCCAGGTCTCCCGCAGCGTGGTCTCCGCACCGGCCGCGTCCTCGGTGACCGCGACGTTGATCGTGTTGCCCGTCAGCCACGCGGTGGCGTAGCCGGGCAGCGCGGCCGCCGCGGCGAGCGTCGCGTCCAGGTCCTCGGGCGTCGCCTTCTCGGTGTCCGTGGTGGCCGGCGTATCGCACGCCGCACCGAGCGGCTCCTCCGGCGGCTCGGCCATCGCGTCGTAGAGCGCCGCCGGGACGGCGTCGGAGGCGGTGAACGTGGTGCCGTCGAACGTGCCGGTCAGCGCGTACTGCCCCCACGTCACGCCCGAGGCCTCCTCGAAGCCGACCTCGCCCCACTCGAACCCCTCGATGGGGGGACCGCTGCACTGGGGCGGGTACGACTCGGCCACCGCGCCGAGGCACATCTGGGGACCGGTGCCGGCGTCGAGCACGGTGACGAGGCCGCTGGTGCGCACCTCACCGTCCGGGACGGGGGTGGGCGCCTCCGACGGCGTCGCGGCCGACGCATCTCCCGCGCCGGCCGGGTCGACGGCGCGCATCTCGCCCTCGGTGGAGCAGGCGGCGAGCGGCAGCGCCAGGAGCAGGGCAGCGATGACAGGTCGGAGAGTCATGGTGGTCTGACGCTACTGCCCTGCAGGCCGTTCCCGGTCAGGCCGTGGGCTCCCTGGCTGCGACGGGAAGCCCCGCCTCGCGCCAGGCCTTGAACCCGCCGACCACGTCCGTGGCGTCGAGCCCCAGGCTCCGCAGCGCGTCGGCCGCCAGGCTCGAGGTGTAGCCCTCCTGGCAGAGCACCAGGATCCGTGCGTCGTACGACGCCTCCGGCAGGCAGGCGTCGGACCGCGGGTCCAGGCGCCACTCGAGCACGTTGCGCTCCACGACCAGCGGACGCAGGCCGTCGTCGAGCTCACCCTCGACGGCCCGCTGCGCAGCCGGCCGGATGTCGACGAGGAGGGCGCCGTCGACGGTCTCCCGGTGGGCGGCCTCGGCGTCGATGCGGTCGAGTCGGGACCGGGCGTCGGCCAGCATGGCGTCGATGCCGTCGTGGCGCACGGCGGTCACCAGGTCTCCCGCTGCTCGACGCTCGTGACCTGCAGCCGACCTCGCACCAGCTCGTAGCGCGTCATGGCGGCGAGCGAAGGGGCGTAGGCGTGCAGCGACACGGCGGTCTGCGGGCCGTGGTTGACCACGTCGTGGATGTGGCTGCCGTCGAACTCACGCACGGACGTGCTGAGGGTGTTCGCGGTGGCGACGCCGGTCCAGACGTACTCGGTCAGCGCGCCGGTGAGCACCACGAACGCCCCGCTGGCCGAGCCGTGGTCGTGCCAGCCCGTGCTGGAGCCGACCGGCCAGGTGATCAGCCAGATGTCGGCGTCGGCGCCGCTCTCGACCCGCACCCAGGTGCGCTCCGGCACGGTGAGGTCGACGTTGCGAAGGGGGTCGTGCGTGCTCAGGTACTGGGCCAGGGCGGCTCGCGCGGTCTGGGGCGTGCCACGGGGGACGCGGCGCGCGGTGGGCAGCGGGGTCGGCGAGGTGGACGTGAGGGAGGTGGCGGTCGAAGTGGGGAAGATGGCGGTCACGATGAGCTCCTTTGAACAATGTCGAGTGATTTACTCTACATTGCGACGACGCACATCCGCGCCAGGTCCACGACGTGTCCCCGCCCGGTTCGCGTGAGGGCCGGGTCAGGGGAGGTTCAGGGCAGGCGGGCGAGGAGGTCGGCCGGCGAGACGCGGGCGCCGGTGTAGAACGGCACCTCCTCGCGCACGTGCCGGCGCGCCGTCGAGGCGCGCAGGTCGCGCATCAGGTCGACGATGCGGTGCAGCTCGTCGGCCTCGAAGGCCAGCATCCACTCGTAGTCGCCGAGGGCGAACGACGCGACGGTGTTGGCGCGCACGTCGGCGTAGCCGCGGGCCATCTGGCCGTGCTCGGCCAGCATCGCGCGGCGCTCGGCGTCCTCGAGGAGGTACCACTCGTAGGACCGCACGAACGGGTAGACGCAGATGTGCGCGCGGGGCTCCTCGTCGGCGAGGAAGGCGGGGATGTGCGACTTGTTGAACTCGGCCGGCCGGTGCAGCGCCATCTGCGACCACACCGGGTCGAGGCGACGCCCGAAGGCGGTGCGACGGAACGCGTTGTAGGCGGCCTGCAGCTGCTCGGAGTCGGCGGCGTGCCACCACACCATCAGGTCGGCGTCGGCTCGCAGCCCGCTCACGTCGTAGAGCCCGCGGACCGTGACGTCCTGCTCGCCCAGCACCTCGAAGAGCGCCTCGACGTCGGTGGCCTCGGCGCCGCGGTCGGCGTCGCCGAGGACGTCGCGGAGCCGGAACACCGACCACATCGTGTAGCGGATGGTGTCGTTGAGCTCCCGCGTCCGGGCGGCGTTGCTCTTCGCGGGATTCTCGTCGGTGCTCATGGCGTCATTCTGCCCGCGTGATGGCGGCCACAGCGCGGCGGGCCGAGCCGATGACGGCAGGGACGCCGACACCGTCGTACGCCGCCCCGCACACCGCCAGCCCCGGGTGTCGCGCGACCGCGGCGCGGATCGCGGCCACGCGGTCGAGGTGGCCCACGGCGTACTGCGGCAGCGCGCCGCCCCACCGCTGCACGTGGACGTCGACGGGACGCGCGGTGATGCCGGCCATGGCAGCGAGGTCGGCGAGCGAGACGCGGACCAGCCCGTCGTCCGTGGCCTGCAGGGTCGCCTCCTCACCGTGGCGGCCGAGGGAGGTCCGCAGCACGACGACGTCGGGGTCGAGGGCGCGCACCCAGTCCCACTTGGCGAAGGAGAAGGTGGACGCCTTGATGGTGCGCCGCTCGACCGGCGGCACGAGGAAGCCCGACCGCTCGAAGAGCGCGTCCGGCACGTCCTGGGCACGGAGGGCGAGGGTCACCACCGCGACGCTCGCCGCCTCGATCCCGGCGAGCCCCGCGGCGCCGTCGGGCACCTCGTCCACCAGCAGCCGGGCCGTGGGCGCGGCGGGGGTCGCGAGCACGACGGCACCCGCCTCGACCGTCTCGGCGTGCGTGGTGGGCCCGACGGTGAGCGCCCAGCCCGTCGGCGTACGCCGCAGCGCCCGCACCGTCGCCGAGGTGCGCACCTCGAAGCCGCCGCCGTCGCGCACCAGCGCGGGCAACCGGCCCATCCCGCCCGGGAGGGTCGCGAACACCGGCGCCGTGGAGGCCGGAAGGGCGGCGGCCTGCTCGAGCAGGCTGCCGCGCCGGGCCATGGCGAGCAGCTGCGGCACCGCCGCGGCCGCCGAGATCAGCCGCGCGTGGCCGGCGTAGACGCCTCCGAGCAGGGGTTCGACCAGTCGGTCGACGATCTCGTCGCCGAGCCGGGAGCCCACGAGGTCGCCGACGGAGACGTCGTCGCCGAGCTCCGTGCTCCCGTTGGTCTCGGCCGCAGCACGGGCCAGGCCAGGGGCGCTGAGCACCCCGCTGGCCGCGAGCCGGTCGAGGTCGAGGGGCACGCCCATCAGCGACCGGGGCAGCTCCCGGAGCGCGCCCCGCGACCACACTCCCGAGGTCGCGGCGGTGGGGTGGACCACGTCGGCACCGAGCCCCGCGACGAGCCCGACACCCTCCGGGCGGCGGGCGAGCATCGCCTCGGCGCCGACGTCGACGGGGAGCCCGGCGACCTCGGCGGTGCGCAGCTTGCCGCCGATCTCCGGGGAGCCCTCCAGCAGCAGCACGTCACGGCCCGTCGCGGCGAGCTCCCGGGCGGCGACCAGTCCGGCGACACCGCCACCCACGACCACCACGTCCCGCGCCACGCCGCCAGCCTGCCAGACCTCATCCCGTGGAGCCGGGCGCGGTCATAGGGTGCTCGGCATGGAGACCAGCGGCGGCGCCGACCGGATCGCGGTGATGATCGACGGCGACAACACCAGACCTGCCTACGCCGACGAGGTGCTGAGCGAGGTCGCGAAGTACGGCAACCCCACGATCAAGCGGGTCTACGGCGACTGGACCAACCCGCACCTGACGCAGTGGGCGCGCAAGCTCAACAGCCTGGGCCTGCGCGCGATGCACCAGAACGCGTTCACCAAGAGCAAGAACTCCACCGACCTCGCCCTGGTCATCGACGCCATGGACCTGCTCTACGACGACAACGTGGAGGCGTTCGCGCTGGTCACCAGCGACAGCGACTTCACCAGTCTCGCCCACCGCCTCCGCGAGTCGGGGAAGGCGGTCTACGTGCTGGGCGAGAACAAGGCGCCCGACGCGCTGAAGAACGCCTGCGACAAGTTCATCGACCTCGAGGTCATCCAGGACGGGAAGAACACCGACGACCACCCGGCCCACGAGCCGGACGACGGCTCCGACGTCGCTCCGGCACCGCCGATCAACCTCCAGAGCGCGTTGACGCGAGCGCTCAACGCGGTGTCGGACGACGAGGGCTGGGCCAGCCTGGCGGTGCTCGGCAACCAGCTCAACCGGACCCACCCCTCGTTCGACGCGCGTACGTTCGGCGGCAGCGGGGCGCGGTTCAGCACCCTCGTCGCGGCCCAGCCCTACCTGGAGACGTCCGGCTCGGGCAACGCCATGCGCGTGCGGCTCAAGGGGTCGTCGCCGGCGAACACGCCCGCCAGGAAGGCGCAGGCGGGGAAGACGCAGGCGAAGAAGGCGCAGGCCAAGGCACCGGCGTCCCCGAAGGCCGAGCCGATCACCAAGGCCCCCCGGAAGTCGGCTGCCGCCAAGAGGACCTGACGCATCACAGTTGCGTCACGGGCGGAACCGACGGCGTCGCGGGCCGCGTCCGACAGCCATGACCACTCGCACCCGCGCCGCAGGCATCCTCACCGCGATCACCATGACGGCCCTGATGGCCGCCTGCTCGGCCGGCGACGGCTCCGACTCCGCGTCCGAGGGCACCTCGGGCGAGATGTCCGACGGCAGTGGCTCCGGCGCCACCTCACGTGAGTTCGGTGCGAGTGACGAGACCACGTCCGGGTCCTCCGCGGGCTCCGACTCGGACTCCGCGCCCCGGGAGCGCTCCGCCGGCACTCCGGAGGTGGAGCGGGCGGTCATCTCGACCGGCACCGTCTCCCTGACCAGCAAGGACGTGGCCGGGACCAGGCGCGAGGTCCAGCGCATCGTGGACGCGCAGGGCGGCGACGTGGCCGAGGAGAAGACCGAGACCGGCGAGGGCGGCGCCACGACGTACGCCCGGCTGGTGGTGCGGGTGCCGAGCGCGTCGTTCAGCGCGACGATGTCGGCGCTGGAGGAGGCCGGGACGCTGCGGTCCTCCAACCGCGGCTCCGACGACGTCACGACGGAGGTCATCGACACCGGCGCCCGGGTCCGGGCGCAGGAGGCGAGCCTCGAGCGGGTGGAGCTGCTGCTCGCGGAGGCCAGGACCCTCAAGGACATCATCTGGATCGAGTCGCAGCTCACCAGCCGCCAGGCCGAGCTCGACTCGCTCAAGTCGCAGCAGGCGTGGCTCCGGGACCAGACGTCGCTCTCGACGATCACGATCGACATCGCCACGCCGCCGGACGAGGTGGTGGAGGAGCCCGAGGAGGACGACGCCCCGGCCGGGTTCGTGGCCGGGCTCAAGGGCGGGACGAAGGCCCTGGGCGCGATGCTCGCCACGGTCGCCACCGTGCTCGGCGCCCTGCTTCCCTTCGCCGCGGTCGCCCTGGTGCTCGGCCTGCCCGTCTGGCTGGTGGCGCGTCGGCGCAGGACGCCCGCCCCGGTGCCGACTGACGCCGTCGACGCCTGAGGGTCGGCCGCGGCGCGACGTGCGGCGACCCGGTCGTCCGGGCGACCTGACCGTCACACGTCGTGCGGTCGGGCGTACGCCAGGTTCATGCCGCGTCCTCGCTGCTCGTGGCCTCGTCCTCCTCGACGCCCCGGTCGCCCCGGTCGACCTCGGCGCCGTTGATCCGGCCGTCGAGACGCGCGGGGTCGAGGTCGTCGCGGTGCAGCTTGGCGAAGGTGGAGCGGTGGAAGACGAGCGGGTGCTCGCCGTCGCCGCCGCCGACCTCGTGCACGTGCAGGAGCACGATCACGTGGTCACCGGCCACGACCACCTCGTGCACGGAGCAGGTGTAGGTGGCGACGGCCTCGTCCAGCAGCACTGCGCCGTCGCCGGTCACCTTGAAGGGCAGCCCGGTGAAGCGCTCCTCCCGAGGGCCCGCGAGCTGACGGCAGACGGTGTCGTGGTGGTCGGCCAGCACGCTGATGCCGAGGCGGTCGGCCTCGCGCAGCACGGGCCAGGTGGAGCTGGTGGTCGAGATCGAGAAGGACACCAGCGGCGGGTCGATGCTCACCGAGGTGAACGACGAGGCCGCGATGCCGGTGAGCTGGCCCTTGACCGACGCCGCCACCGCGACGACGCCGGACGGGAAGGCGCCGAAGGCGTCCCGCAGCGTGCGCGGGTCGAAGGTGGCGGAGGGAGCGGACGGGGTGTGGAGGTCATGCGGACACCACCTGACGGGTCGCGGGAGTGGCCGGGAGCGCCGGCAGCAGCTGCTGCGCCGTCGCGAACCACGCGTCGTACGCCTCGGGCCGGTCGTGCTCGGCGTCGAGGACGAACAGCCCGCGCGTGGGCACGGTCGCGCCGAGCTCGACCAGCACCGGGCGCAGCCCGTGCTCGGGCGCGAGCGCGTGGGCGTTGGTGGCACCGAGCATCAGCGGGATCGCGGTCACCCCGCCGAGGCCCTGGTGGGGGAACCGGTCGAGGAAGACCTTGAGCAGTCCGGTGTAGGTGGCCTTGTAGGTCGGGCTCGCGACGATGACGACCAGGCTCCCGGCCACCTGCTCCACCAGCTCGCCGACGGTCGCGGACGACCAGTCGAGCAGCTCGGACGTGTGGTCCGCCAGGTCGACGACCAGGTCGGCGCCACCCAGCCGGTCGGCCAGGACCAGGGCCGACTCGTACGTGCGCGAGCGCGGCTTCGGGTTGCCGACGACGACGGCGACTCGTGGGGCGTGGGTGCTCATGACGCCGCCCGCTGCGCGCCGAAGGGAACCGACGGCCGGGCGGCGTGGGGAGCCGGGCTGGTCCAGAGCCCGCGCCGTTGCAGCACCGGCAGCACGCCCTCCCCGAAGTGGTAGGCACCCTCGAGGTGCGGGTAGGCCGAGAGGACGAACTCGTCGATGCCGACGGCGGCGTACTGCTCGATCAGGTCGGCGACCTCCTCGTGGCTGCCCACGAGCGCCGTCCCCGCCCCGCCACGGACCAGTCCGACGCCAGCCCAGAGGTTGGGGTGGATCTCCAGTCCGTCGCGGTCGCCGCCGTTGAGGGCGAGCATGTTCTTCTGCCCCACCGACTCGGAGCGCCTGAGCCCCTCCTGCACCCGTCGGATGTCGTCGTCCGAGATCCCGGCGAGCAGTCGGTCGGCCTCGGCCCAGGCCTCCTCCGAGGTGTCGCGGGAGATCGTGTGCAGGCGGATGCCGTAGGTCAGGGTGCGCCCGCGCTGCTCGGCCAGGTCCTTGATCCACGCGACCTTCTCCGCGACCGCGGCGGGCGGCTCGCCCCAGGTGAGGTAGACGTCTGCGTGCTCGGCCGCGACCCGGCCCGCGGCGGGCGAGGAGCCGCCGAAGTAGATCCGGGGGATCGGGTCGGGAAGCTGCTGGAGCCGCGCCTGGTCGACCCGCAGGTGTCGGCCCGCGAAGGTGACCTCCTCCCCCGCCCACAGCCGGCGCACGATCGACAGGAACTCCCCGCAGCGCTCGTAGCGTCCGTCCTTGTCGAGGAAGTCGCCGTAGGCGCGCTGCTCGTGCGACTCTCCGCCGGTCACGACGTTGAGCAGCAGTCGGCCGCCGGTGAGGTTCTGGAAGGTGGCAGCCATCTGCGCCGCCAGGGTGGGCGAGGTCAGGCCGGGACGGAACGCGACGAGGAACTTGAGCCGCTCGGAGAGCGGGGCGAGCATCGCCGTGGTCAGCCACGCGTCTTCGCACCACGCACCGGTGGGGGTCAGGGCTGCCTCGAAGCCGAGCTGTTCGGCGCTGCGGGCGATCTGGCCCAGGTAGGGGACGCTGGCGGGGCGCCCGGCGGCGCCGTGCTCGACGCCGTGGCCGCCGCTGACGACCTGGCGGCCGTCGCCACCGTTGGTGGGCAGGAACCAGTGGAACTTCATGTCGGACCTCTCTCGGTGCAGCGGTCGGCGTGGGTGGGGGCGAGCCCACCGTCGGCCGCGTCGTTCGCAATCTGTAGTGAACTAGTAGACAAAGTAGCAGCCGGCGTGGGGCCCCGCCGGGCAGCGGGTCGCGCGGGGATGTCGAGGGGGTGGCAGGCCAGGACTGCCATGAGCGCCAGTCAGAGTGGTCGCCGTCCGGCTCCCTGCCCCCACGGCGGCCAGCACCGGCGCCCATTCGGCGAGCAGCTCGTCGGCGGTCGGCGGGTGGGCCGGACACGCAGGGTGGTCATGGGTGAGTTCCTCCCGTTTTGTATAGTTACTTAGTAGACTTAGGCAGGAGCGTCACGAACCGTGAGACTCCGGCGGCAGGTTCTGCCGACCACCCGTGGAACCAGAGCAGGAGCAACAGTGCGGATCGAACAGCTGGAGTACCTCGCGGCCGTGACCGAGCACGGGTCACTGCGCCGGGCGAGCGAGGCCATGCACATCTCCCAGCCCGCGCTGAGCGAGGCGGTGACCAAGCTCGAGAAGGAGCTCGGCACGACGCTGCTGGACCGGCGTCGCACCGGCTCGCGGATCAGCCGGCAGGGGCTCGACCTCCTGCAGAGCATGACGGACGTGCTCGAGGCCGTCGACCGGCTGCGCCAGGCTGCCGGACAGCAGTCCGTACGTCGTCGCGACCTGCGCATCGGCACGGTCAACACCGCATCGTCGACGCTGCTCGCGCCGGCGCTCCGCGACCTCCACGCCCGCCACGGGTCGGGTGGCGTGGAGGTGGTCACCGGCCGCCAGACCGACATCCAGCAGGGCCTGGTCGAGGGCTCCCTGGACCTCGGACTGGTCAACGTGCTGCCCGGCGACGAGGTGCCGCCGACGATCATCGCGGACAAGCTCATCGAGGGCACGCCGGTCGCCTGCCTGCGCGCCGACCACCCGCTGGCCGGCAAGGAACGGGTCAGCGTCGAGGACCTGCGCGCCGAGCCGCACGTCCTGATGCGACCGGGCTTCGTGATGCACCGCTACGCCCATCGGGTCTTCGGCGGCGCCCTGCCCGGGACGACGTACGCCACCGACGGCGCCGAGATGGGCAAGGCGATGGTCGCCGCCGGGCTGGGCGTGTCGATCCTGCCGGACTTCTCCATCACCGGCGACCCGCTGGTGCGGGCCGGCGTGCTCACGACGCGACCCATCCAGACCGACCAGACGACGGTCACCCTGCTGATGCTGCGCCGTCGCGCGGAGCGCACCTCCGAGCCGCTGCGCGACCTGCAGACCGCCCTCGTGCGCCAGGCGCGCGCCTACCTCGCGGCGCTCGAGCTGCCGGCGGCAGCCCCGGACCTCACCCCGGTGACGCCGATCAGTAGCCGTGCACGAAATCTGTCAGCGCAGTGAGCTGGTCGGGGTCGGTCGACGGGATGACCCCGTGGCCGAGGTTGAAGATGTGTCCGCTGGCGGCCCGGCCGGCCTCGATGACCTCGGCGGCCCGCGCCGTCATCACCTCGGTGGGCGCGAACACCAGGGTCGGGTCGAGGTTGCCCTGCACGGCGCGGCCGCCGACGAGCGGGATCGCCTGCTCCAGCGGCGTACGCCAGTCGACGCCGACCACGTCGGCACCGGCCTCCCCCATCAGGCCGAGGAGGTTGCTGGTGCCGACGCCGAAGTGGATCCGGGGCACTCCGAGCTCGCCCGCCGCCGCCAGCACCCGCTCGGAGTGGGGCATGACCGAGGCCCGGTAGTCGGCCGGGGTGAGCGCGCCGGCCCAGGAGTCGAAGAGCTGCACGGCGGAGGCGCCCGCCTCGACCTGGATGCGGAGGTAGGCCGCCGCGATGCCGGCGATCTTGCGCATCAGCGCGTCCCACACGTCGGGAGCGCCGAACATCATCGCCTTGGTCTTCGCGTGCTCCTTGGACGGGCCGCCCTCGACGAGGTAGGACGCGACCGTGAAGGGGGCGCCGGCGAAGCCGATGAGCGGCGTCGCGCCGAGCTCGGCGGTCAGCTGCCGCACCGCCCGCGAGATGAACGGCACGTGCTCGGGGGCGAGGTCGGGGATCGCCTCGACGTCGGCGAGCGTACGCACCGGGTGAGGCCACCACCGGGCCGACGCCGGGCACGATGTCGAGGTCGACGCCGACGGCCTTGAGGGGCAGCACGATGTCGGAGAAGAAGATGGCCGCGTCGACGCCGTAGCGGCGGACCGGCTGCAGGGTGATCTCGGTGACCAGGTCGGCGTCCATGCACGACTCGAGCATCCCGATGCCCTTGCGCACCTCGAGGTACTCCGGGAGCGAGCGCCCCGCCTGGCGCATGAACCAGACCGGCGTGTGGACCGGGGTCTCGCCCCGGGCGGCCTGGAGGAACGGGCTGTCGGCGAGCCCCGGGTGGGGCCCTGAGCGCGCGGGCGTGGGGGCGTCGGTCACGCGCGAATCTTCGCAGGTCAGGCGGCGTGGCGGCACATCGGCAGGACGGACCGCTGGCCTACTCTGGACGAATGGTGGCCCGTCACGAGACCCACCCGGGCAGTGCTGCCGCGGCTGGGCCCGCGGAGTTCCGCGCGGCTGTGGAGTCGATGCGTCAGGCGGCGCTGCGCCCCGAGGTCTTCTGCGAGGAGATGCCCGCCCCCCAGCGCATCGCGCCGTGGTCGTCGGCCCTCAGCGCCGATGTCACCGTGGACGACGAGGACCTCGGCACCGGGCGCCTGATCCTCCTGCACGACCCGGCCGGCAACGACGCCTGGGACGGCACCTTCCGCTGCGTGGCCTACGCCCGCGCCGACCTCGACCCCGAGCTCGGCGCCGACCCGATGCTGGCCGCGGTCGGCTGGTCGTGGCTGACCGAGGCCCTCGAGGCCCACGGCGCCGGCCACCACGCGCCGTCCGGCACGGTCACCTGCGTCACCACCGAGAGCTTCGGTGGGATGGCCGACGAGCCCGGCACCGCCCAGGTCGAGATCCGGGCGTCCTGGACCCCGGACGTCGACGACGACGGCGCGCTCGACATGACACCGCACGTGGAGGCCTGGGGCGAGCTGATGTGCACCGCCGTCGGGCTGCCGCCGGTCCCCGATGGCGTCATCGCCATCCCGAGCCGGCGCGGGCAGCGCGGCACCTGAACCGATGCCCGACACCTCTGACAGCGCACCCGAGCCCCGGCTCGGTGAGGTGACCCTCCACGAAGGCGCCACCGGCACGGCCGGCGCCGACGGGGTGGTCGACGCAGCGCCCGCGACGGTCGAGGCTCCCCCGGCCCCGCTGCTCGAGCTCCGTGACGGCCTCCCGGCGATCGTCGACACCGATGCCGGGCTGGCCGAGGCGTGCGCGGCCCTGGCGGCCGCCACCGGGCCGGTGGCCATCGACGCCGAGCGCGCCTCGGGCTACCGCTACTCCAACCGGGCCTACCTGATCCAGCTGCGTCGCGAGGGCGCCGGCACCTGGCTCGTCGACCCGATCCCGATGACCACCCTGGACCCGCTGCAGGACGCCCTGGCCGGTGCCGAGTGGATCCTGCACGCCGCGACCCAGGACCTGCCGTGCCTGCGCGAGGTGGGGCTGACCCCGACCAGCCTCTTCGACACCGAGCTGGCGGGCCGCCTGCTGGGCTACCCGCGGGTCGGCCTCGCCACCCTCGTCGAGACGGTGCTCGGGCAGCGGATGCGCAAGGAGCACTCCGCGGCCGACTGGTCCACGCGCCCCCTGCCCACGCCGTGGCTGGAGTACGCCGCCCTCGACGTCGAGGTGCTGCTGGAGCTGCGCGCCCACATGGTCACCGAGCTCGAGAAGGCCGGCAAGTCGGAGTGGGCCCGCCAGGAGTTCGATCACCTGCTGGGCTTCGAGCCGACGGTCCGCGCCGAGGCGTGGCGACGTACGTCCGGGGTGCACCGCCTGCGCGGACGCCGGGCCCTCGGTGCCGCCCGCGCCCTGTGGGAGGCCCGCGACGCCATCGCCGCCGAGCGGGACGTGACCCCCGGGCGGATCCTGCCCGACTCGGCGATCGTCGTGGCCGCCACCGCGATGCCGACCGACCGGCGCGCGCTGTTGGCCACCCCGGGCTTCCACGGCCGCGGCGCGAGCCGCTATGCCGCGACCTGGGTCGACGCGCTGCAACGGGTCCGGGAGATGACCGAGGACGAGCTGCCGAGCCGGGCGCCGCGTGGCGACGGCCCCCCGCACCCGCGCACCTGGGCCGACCGGGACCCGGTCGCGGACCGGCGGTTCAGGGCCGCCCGCGAGGCGATGCTCAACCTGGCCGAGGTCCACCACCTGCCGGTGGAGAACCTGCTGACCCCCGACTACCTCCGCCGCCTGATGTGGGCGCCGCCGTCGACGCGTGAGCCGGCTGCCCTCGCGGACGCCGTCCGCGTCCAGCTGGCCGACTTCGGGGCGCGCCCGTGGCAGGCCGAGCTCGTCACCGGTGCACTGGTCGGCGCGATCCTCGGCGCCGAGGAGGAGCCGTCACCCGGAGGGTGACTCGCTGGGCGACTCCGACGGCGACTCGGTCTCCTCGCCCTCCTCGGGGGGCGACAGCACCACCTGCGAGGCCTGGTCGATCTGCTCGGTCACGAGCTCGAGGTCGAGCACGCCGGGTGCGGTGACCAGGCGTTCGAGGTAGGGGGTGACCGCCTCGACCAGCTCCTCGCGCTGGTCGATGAACGGTGGCACCTCCAGGTAGCGGATGCTCGTGTTGAACACCCGCGCATTGGCCGGCTCGTCGTCGGGCGCCAGGAAGTCGGGCGAGGCGGCGACCTGCGTGTTGGCGGGGACGATGTAGCCGGTCGAGGCCACCGTGGCGATCGCCTCGTCCGAGACGGCGTAGGCGATGAAGTCGGCTGCGTCGCCCGTGACCTCGGAGTCCGCGGAGAGGCAGAGCCCGCTGACGTCGCCGACCGTCGCCCGGCCGTCGATGGCAGGCATGGGGAGCACGTCGAAGTCGAGGTCCTCGGCGTCGCGCAGCTCGGGCACCAGGTTGCGGTCGCCGGCGATCATCGCGAGCTCGCCCCGCTTGAACAGCTGCACCGGCGTGGCGCGGGCGAGCTGGGCGTTGGTGGGCGTGATGGTCGCGTCGCGCAGGATGTCCAGCGTCTGGCTGAGCGCCTCGCGCGTGGACTCGTCGGAGAAGGCCAGGGACGTCGGCTCGGTGTCGTCGTCGAAGACCTGGCCGCCACCGGAGTAGATGAAGGGCGCCAGGCCCTCGAGCGTCGGGTCGATCCAGACGCCGCGCCGGTCACCGCGACGCGAGGCGAACTCCGCGGCGGCACCGAACTCCTCCAGCGACCAGCGGTCCCGCACCCCCTCCTCGTCGGCCGTGGGCACGTCGAGGCCGCGGCGCTCCATCTTGTCGAAGTCGACGAGGTCGGTGTTGTAGTAGATGACCATGGGCGAGACCGAGTAGGCCATGCACTGCAGCTCGTCGTTCATCGCGAAGGCCTCGACGGCGTCGCGGGAGAACCGGTCGCCGAAGTCGACACCGCGCTCGTCGAGCAGCAGGCTCACCGGCTGCAGGGCCTCCGCCTCCACCAGCTGGTCGAGGTCGATGCGCGAGGTCAGGAACGCGTCCGGGGCATCGCCCGCGAGGACGTCCTCGAGCGCCGACTCGTGGTCGGGCCAGGACTTGAGGGTGACCTCCCGGGTGGTCGAGGTGGCGTTGAAGGAGTCGACGACCTCCTGGAAGGCAGCGACCTCCTCGTCCGTGCCGTAGGCCCCGAAGACCACCTCGCGTGGCTCGTCCGTCGCTCCGGACTGGCCCGTGCCCGTCGACCTCGTCGGCTCGGGCTCCGGCTCCGCGTCGCCGGTGCAGGCCGCGGTCGCCAGCGCGACCACGAGGGCGCAGGTGACGAGGGCAGCACGACGAAGGGCGAGAGGGCGGGCGGGCACGGACGGAACCCTAACCGAGGGAGTCCACGCACCGCCGCGACGACGTCGTCGAAGATCTGCCTGTCGAGCGCGGCGCCCTCGCGACGTACGCCGTCGCGCTCGAGGTGGAGCAGCCGGTCCAGCCGCACCTCGCTCGGGCGGCCCTGCGGGTCCCAGCCACCGGCGCCGACGTCCATCCAGTGCCGGCCGTGGCGGGCCTCCTCGGCAGCGTCGCGGTCGTGGTCCTGGCTGCTGAGCATCAACCCGGTCCAGCCGGTGCCGTCGGTGTCCAGCACCAGGACGGGTCGGTCCTTGCCCCGGGTCGGGTCGTCCTCGTAGGGCACCCAGGCCCAGACGACCTCGCCGGGATCGGGCTCGCCGTCGATCTCGGGGGCGTAGCGGGACGTGACCGCCTCCGGTGCCGGGTCGGTCGCCGCGCGGCGGCCGCCCGTGAGGAGCGAGGCGATGCGTCGGCGCAAGGTCATCTGCCGAGGCTAGGGCATCGGCCGGGGCCGACGACGCCGGGAGATGTGTGAGTGCGCCGGACCGGGAGCGCCTCACGGCGCGTGGCCGCTCGTAGCGGCTTATTTTGGGACCCGGGGCTGCCACAGCCCGACGCACTCAGGACCATTGTAAAACGTCAGGCCGGCGTCGTGTTGATTTCCCCGTGTCCGGCGGCCTCCAGCTGCTCGGACAGCACGAGCATGCGGGTGATCTCCTCGTGGGACGACTCGCCGAGGGTGGCGCGGCCGGCGGCGACGATGCGCGCGAAGGCCGCCGCCCGGAAGAGGGTGATCGCGAAGTCGCCGCGGGCGATGCCGCGCAGCACGTCGTCCACCATGCCGCGCAGCTCGTCGGGCCCGGGCGGCTCCGCCACCCCGGCCACCACGCGGGCGACATCGACCCGACGCTGACCGGCCTCGAACTCGGCCGACACCCGCTCCGGGTCGGCGTACACCCACGACCGCAGCAGGAACAGCCGCCACAGGCTGCCGGCCAGAGTGTCGGCGGGCGCACCCGACCAGACCTCGGCGAGGGTCTCGAGGCCCTCGCTCTCGGCGAGGTGCACGATCCGCTCGGCCAGCGCCGGGTCGTCGGACTCGCGGGCCCCCCGCACGAGGACGGTCGCGGCGAGGTCCCCCGCCTCCCGCAGCTGGGCCGGGTCGGCGCCGCCGGCGATCTCGGCGAAGAAGCCGCCTCCCGGTGTCATCGGGCGGTGGTGTGGACGGTCGGCCATCCCCCAAGGTTAGGCGCTGGCGTCAGGCGGCACCCATCACCTTGCGGATCCGTTGGTCGCTGACCTTCTCCCGCGTGCCGAGCTGCTGGGCGAAGAGGGAGACCCGGTACTCCTCCAGCAGCCACCGCGCATCGCGCAGGTGCTGCGGCAGCGGCTGGCCGTCCGGCACGGCGGCCACCGCGTGCAGCCAGGCCTCCTGGAGCCCGGAGACCTGGTCCATGAGCTGCCGGTCGCGGACGACCTGGCCGTCGAGCCGCTCCCGACGGTGGGTGACGGCCGCGAGGTAGCGCGGGTAGTCCCGCAGCCGCGTCACGCCCGCGTCACCGACGAAGCCGGCAGCCATCAGCCGTTCGACCTGCGCGCGCATGTCGGTCAGCGCGGGGAGGGTCATCAGGTCGGCGCGGCCGGAGATCGCCTTGTCGGTGGTGCGCCACGCCTCCAGCACCCGCATCACGTCGTGCACCGCGGAGCCGAGCCCCGCCGCGACGGCGTCGCGTGCTGCCGCCACCACCGCGTCGTACGCCGCCTCGTCGCGCACGGTCGGCCGCGCGTCGACCACCTCGCCCACCAGACCGGCACGCAGGTCGTCGAGCAGGTCGGCCACCGACAGGTACGGCGACCCCACGAGGGCGAGCTTGGCCCGCTGGTCGAGGCCGGCGGCGGCGAGCACGTCGTCGACGGGTGCCGCCGGGCCGAGCGCGAGCAGCACGAGGCGGCGTACGCCCAGGCGGTGGTGCGCGGCCGCGTCCTCGGGCGTGGCAAGGACCTGGAGGCCGACCGTGGTGCCCTCGTCGACGAGGGCCGGGAAGCCACGGACCTCGTGCCCGGCGCGGCGCTGGACGAAGGACTCCTCGACGGTGCCGAACGTCCAAACCGTCTGGCCGGTCGCGGTCACCCCGGAGTCCGCGGCGACATCGGCCATGGCCTGCTCGAAGGTGGGCCGCAGCGGCTCCTTGAGCGCGTCGAGGTCCTTGCCGCGGGCCGCCTCGGCGCCCTCCTCCGTCACCACGCGGTAGGTGGGCCGCAGGTGCGCCGGCACCTTGGCCCAGTCCCACGCCTGGCGGTCGATGACGAGGCTGCGGGTGCTGCGGGCGAAGCGCTCGAGCGCGTCGAGCAGCGGCTCGGCGCCGGGTGGCGTCGCGGCGAGGAACTCGCGGGCCGTGTTGGGCGCGGGCACCATCGCGACCCGCAGGTTCTTGGGCAGCGAGCGGATCAGCTCGGTCACCAGCTCCTCGCGCAGCCCGGGCACGAGCCACGAGAAGTCGTCGGCGTCGACGCGGTTGAGGGTGGCGACGGGCACGTCGATGGTCAGCCCGTCGTCGGCGGCACCGGGCTCGAAGTGGTAGCTGATCGGGAAGGTGAGCCCCGCCTCGTCGCTGTCGTGCCACTCCGTCGGGAAGTCCTGCTGGCGCACCTGGCCGGCGGTGTCGTGGGTGAGCATCGCCGGGTCGAAGGTCAGCAGGTCCGGCCTCTTCTGGCGCGCGCGCTTCCACCACTGGTCGAAGTGCGGACCGCTCACCACGTCGGCCCCGACGCGGGCGTCGTAGAACTCGAACAGCGTGTGCTCGTCGACGACGATGTCGCGGCGCCTGGCGCGGTGCTCGAGCTCCTCGGCCTCCTCGAGCAGCCGGGCGTTCTCGGTGAGGAACCGGTGGCGCGAGTCCCACTCCCCCTGCACCAGCGCGTGGCGGATGAAGAGCTCGCGTGCCAGCGGCGGGTCGACCTTGCCGTACTGGACGAGCCGGTCCGCGACCAGCGGTACGCCGTAGAGCGTGACGCGCTCGCGCGCCATCACGGCAGCGCGCTTGCGCGACCAGTGCGGCTCGGAGTAAGTCCGCTTGACCAGGTGGGCGCCGAGCCGCTCGGCCCACTCCGGCTTGATGGCGGCGTTCTGCCGGGCCCACAGCCGGGACGTCTCGACCAGCTCGGCGCTCATCAGGAAGGCGGGGTTGCTGCCCTTGAGGACGCTGCCGGGGAAGATCGCGAAGCGGGCGTTGCGGGCCCCGAGGTACTCGCGCATCGCGCGCCGCTCGCCGGGCCGGGGCTTCTCGCGCTCCTCCAGCGCGCCGATGTGGCTGAGCAGGCCGGACAGCAGGGCCTGGTGGATGCCGTCCTCGTCGGGCGTGTCGGAGGGGTGCCCGACGTCGAGGCCCATCTCCTTGGCGACCTGCCGCAGCTGGGACTCGTAGTCCTGCCACTCACGGATGCGCAGGTAGTTGAGGTGCTCGCGCTTGCACATCCGGCGGAAGGCGCTCGAGGACAGCTCGCGCTGCTGCTGCTTGACGTGGCGCCAGAGGTTGAGCCAGGTGAGGAAGTCGCTCGACTCGTGCTTGAAGCGGGCGTGCAGCTGGTCGGCCTGGGCCCGCTGCTCCACGGGCCTCTCGCGCGGGTCCTGGATCGACAGCGCCGCGGCGATGACGAGGACGTCGCGCAGGCACCCGATCCGTTCGGCCTCGAGGATCATCCGGCCCAGCCGCGGGTCGATCGGGAGGCGGGCCAGGCGCCGGCCGACCTCGGTGAGGCGTACGCCCTGGCTCCGCCCGTCCGCCCCGCGGGACGTCATACGGTCGGGTCGAGCGGATGCCCCGTCCGTATGACGTTGCGCGGTGGTGATGGCGCCGAGCTCCTCGAGCAGGTCGGTGCCGGCCTTGATGTTGCGGCGGTCGGGCGGCTCGACGAACGGGAACCGCGCGATGTCTCCCAGTCGCAGCGAGGCCATCTGCAGGATGACGCTGGCGAGGTTGGTCCGCAGGATCTCGGGGTCGGTGAACTCCGGCCGCGCCTCGAAGTCCTCCTGCGAGTAGAGCCGGATCGCGATGCCCTCGGCGACGCGCCCGCACCGGCCGGAGCGCTGGTTGGCCGAGGCCTGGCTGATCGGCTCGATCGGCAGCCTCTGCACCTTGGTGCGCACGGAGTACCGGCTGATCCGCGCGACGCCGGTGTCGACGACGTAGCGGATGCCCGGGACGGTCAGCGAGGTCTCCGCCACGTTGGTGGCGAGCACCACGCGGCGCACCGTCGAGGGGTGGCTGGAGAACACCTTGTGCTGGTCGGCCGCGCTGAGGCGGGAGTAGAGCGGGACGATCTCGAGCCGGTCGCTCCGCAACGCGTCGAACGCGTCGGCGGTGTCGCGGATCTCCCGTTCGCCGGGCAGGAAGACGAGCACGTCGCCGGGTCCCTCGGTCGAGAGCTCGCGCACGGCGTCGAGGATCGCCTCGGTCTGGTCGCGCTGGACCGGCTCGCCCTCCTCGTCGTCCTCCGGCAGCTCGAGGAGGGGGCGGTAGCGGACCTCGACCGGGAACGTACGTCCCGACACCTCCACCACGGGCGCGGCGAAGTGTGCGGCGAATCGCTCGACGTCGATCGTGGCGCTGGTGATGACGACCTTGAGGTCGGGGCGGCGCGGCAGGAGCCGCTTGAGGTAGCCCAGCAGGAAGTCGATGTTGAGGCTGCGCTCGTGGGCCTCGTCGATGATGATCGTGTCGTAGCGCTTGAGGTCGCGGTCGCGCTGGAGCTCGGCGAGCAGGATGCCGTCGGTCATCAGCTTGACCCGGCTGGCCCGGCTGGTGCGGTCGGTGAAGCGCACCTGGTAGCCGACGACGTCGCCGAGCTCGGTGCCGAGCTCCTCGGCGATCCGCTCGGCCACCGACCGCGCGGCGATCCGGCGCGGCTGGGTGTGCCCGATGAGCTTGCCCCCGCCGGCCGGGCCCGCGCCGCGGCCGAGCTCCAGGCAGATCTTGGGCAGCTGCGTCGTCTTCCCCGACCCGGTCTCGCCGGCGACGATCACCACCTGGTGGTCGCGGATGGCCGCGGCGATGTCGTCACGGCGCGCGGAGACCGGGAGCTGGGGCGGGTAGGTGATCTTCACAACGGGCGACATTCTCGCCCACTGCAGCAACCGCGTTTCCCGCGGCGCCGCGTCAGCGTGGCGCTGCCCTCGTCCTCGGGTGGGGTGGTCGGAGGCACCAGGCCCGGTACGCCGCGGGGGCCGCCCTCCATGGGTCCGGGCCCGCCGAACTCCCCGTCACCCCTGTCGTGGCGCTGCACCCAGCCACCGCGGTCGCGCGTCGCCGTCGTGGGTGACCGCGTGGAGGGCCACGCTGCCGAGGCCACCGACGATGATGCCGGCCAGCGCCGAGGCGATCAGGGCGGCGAGGCCGAACGTACGGCTCCCGTCCCCGGACCGGCGCAGGGTGCGCAGCCGCTCGCGGAAGCCGCGCCGGCCGGTGCCGGCGGCCGGCGCCTCAGCCGGCGCGTCGGCCGGGGCGGCTGTCGTCGACGTCGGACTCGGTGGGGGCTGCGGCGCCCTGCGGCCGGACCGGCTGGGTCTCGTCGTGCTGCGTGTCATCACTCATGCCGAGGAGCGTGGTCGGGCTGCCTGTGCGCGACCTGTGCGGGCGCCATGCGATTCCCCAGACATCGTCGCGACGCGATGTCGAGACGCGCCGCAGGGCTCCGTCCCCGGGGTGGACGCAGCCACAATGGGCTGCACCTGACCCAGGAGACCGAGATGCCGAAGTACCTGATCCTCAAGCACTACCGCGGCACCCCCGCCACCGTGAACGACGTCCCGATGGACCGCTGGACGCCCGACGAGGTCGACGCGCACATGCAGTTCATGGCCGACTTCGGCCGACGGCTGGAGGAGACCGGCGAGTACGTCGACGGGCAGGCGCTGTCGCCCGAGGGCGCCTTCGTCCGCTACGACGGCCCCGGCAGGCCGCCGGTCACCGACGGCCCGTTCGCCGAGACCAAGGACCTCATCGCCGGCTGGTACGTCGTCGACGTCGACAGCTGGGACCGCGCGGTCGAGCTGGCCGGCGAGCTGTCCGCGGCTCCCGGCGCCGGCGGCAAGCCGATCCACGAGTGGCTCGAGGTGCGGCCGTTCTACGCCGTGCCCTCCGCCACCGACGAGTGAGCGCACCGACGTGGCCGGCGGGTCCGCCGACGCCTTCGACGAGGTGCCGCTGCGGGAGCTGATCCCGGCCGTCATCGGTGTCCTGGTCCGTCGCGGGGCGGACTTCGCGACGGCCGAGGACGCCGTGCAGGACGCACTGGTCGAGGCGGTGCGCACGTTCGGCGAGACCGGCGCACCGCGCGACCCCAAGGGCTGGCTGGTGACCGTCGCGTGGCGGCGGTTCCTCGACGTCGTACGCTCCGACACCTCCCGGCGGCGGCGCGAGCTCGTCGTGGACGCCGAGCCGGGAGCCGGGACGACCGAGGTCGCCGACGACACGCTGCAGATCTTCTTCCTCTGCGCCCATCCCTCGCTCACCCCCGCGTCCGCCGTGGCGCTCACGCTGCGGGCCGTCGCGGGCCTGACGACCCGGCAGATCGCCGAGGCCTACCTCGTGCCGGAGGCGACGATGGCCCAACGGATCAGCCGGGCCAAGCGCACCGTCTCCGGGGAGGCGTTCGACCGGCCGGGCGACCTCGACACGGTCCGGCGCGTGCTCTACCTCGTCTTCAACGAGGGCTACACCGGTGACGTCGACCTGGCCGCGGAGGCGATCCGGCTGACCCGCCAGCTCTCGGCGCTCAGCAGCGGCGAGGGGGGCAACCCCGAGACCGACGGCCTGCTCGCGCTGATGCTGCTCCACCAGGCGCGGCGACCGGCCCGCACGCGCGCGGACGGCGCCCTGGTCCCGCTGGCCGAGCAGGACCGCAGCGCTCTGGGACACCGCGCTCGTCGAGGAGGGCGTGACGATCCTGCAGTCGGCCCTCGCCCGCGAGCGGCGCGGCGAGTTCCAGCTCCAGGCGGCCATCGCGGCGCTCCACGCGGATGCCCCGACCGCCGCGGAGACCGACTGGGTGCAGGTGGTCCAGTGGTACGACGAGCTGCTGGCGCTGACCGGCAGCCCGGTCGTACGGCTCAACCGGGCCGTCGCCGTGGGTGAGGCCGACGGCGCCAGGGCAGGCCTCGCCGCCCTCGCGGAGGTCGACCCCGGGCTCCCGCGGCACCGTGCGGTGGAGGCGTACCTGCACGAGAAGGGCGGCGACCTGGCCGCCGCGGCCAGGCTCTACGCCGAGGCGGCCCGGCTGGCGCCCAACGTCGCCGAGCGCACCCACCTGACCCGGCAGGCGGCTCGGCTCCACGCGGACGGCGCTTGAGGACACGGCGCCCGAGGACACGGCGCCTGCGGACACGGCGCCGGGACAGGCGCCCCACAGCAACCACACAGGAACCGACGGCAGGATGCTGCCATGCAGCAGCAGCTCGCCCGCCCCGACGGGTCCCCGGTCCGCGTGCTCGTCGTCGACGACGAGGTCAACATCGCCGAGCTGCTCGCGATGGCGCTGCGCTACGAGGGCTGGGAGCTCCGGATGGCCCACAGCGGGCAGGACGCGGTGGCCACGGCCCGCGACTTCCGTCCCGACGCCGTGGTGCTCGACATCATGCTGCCCGACTTCGACGGCCTCGAGGTGCTGCGCCGGATGCGCGCCGACGGCAACGACGTGCCCGTGCTGTTCCTCACCGCCAAGGACGCCGTCGAGGACCGGGTCGCGGGGCTGACCGCCGGCGGCGACGACTACGTCACGAAGCCGTTCTCGCTCGAGGAGGTCGTCGCGCGGCTGCGCGGGCTGATCCGCCGGGGCGGCACCGCGGCCCTGGCCGAAGCCGGCAACGTGCTCATCGTCGGCGACCTCACCCTCGACGAGGACAGCCACGAGGTGCACCGCGGAGGGACGGAGATCAGCCTGACCGCGACCGAGTTCGAGCTGCTGCGGTTCCTGATGCGCAACCCGCGCCGGGTGCTGAGCAAGGCGCAGATCCTCGACCGCGTCTGGCAGTACGACTTCGGCGGGCAGGCCAACGTGGTCGAGCTCTACATCTCCTACCTCCGCAAGAAGGTCGACGCCGGCCGGGACCCGATGATCCACACGATGCGCGGCGCCGGCTACGTCCTGAAGCCGGCGTCGTGACGCTCGTCGAGCGGATCCGGCCGCGGAGCCTGACGACGCGACTGGTCATGTCGACGGTCGCACTGGTGGCTGGCGTGTCCGTGCTGATCGCCCTGACCGTGACGCTGTCGATGCACGCCTACCTGACCGAGCGGCTCGACGACGACGTCCGGGCGAGCCTGGGTCGCGCGTTCCTGGGCCCGGGCAGGGACTTCGGCGGGGCGCCGACCCCTGACGGCGACCGGGAGGCGGACCGCGGCGGGCAGGGCGTCGGCACCGTGACGGCGGCCCTCGACTCCACGGACGGCTACGGCACGGTGATCGCCGACAGCGACCGCGGCCCGGCCGAGCTGGAGCAGCTGTCCGACGAGGCGCTGGACGCCCTGCGCACGACGCCCGCCGACGGCGAGGCGCACGACGTGCGGGTGCCGGGACTCGGCGACTACCGGGTCGTGGCGACGCGATCCGGTCCCGAGACGCTGGTCGCCGGCCTGCCGTCCGACGAGGTCGACCGGATCATCGGCTCCATGGTGCGCGCCGAGGCGCTGCTCACCCTGCTGGGGGTCGCGATCGCCGCCGTCGTCGGCACCGTCGTCGTACGCCGTCAGCTGGCGCCGCTGCGCGAGGTCGCCGGGACCGCCCACCGCGTGGCCGAGCTCCCGCTCGCCTCGGGCGAGATCGACCTGGGCGAGCGCGTCCCGGACCGCCTCACCGACGAGCGCACCGAGGTCGGCAGCGTGGGTGCCGCCCTCAACCGGATGCTGGACCACGTCGAGGAGTCGCTCGACCAGCGCCACCGCAGCGAGCAGCAGGTCCGCCAGTTCGTGGCCGATGCCTCCCACGAGCTGCGTACGCCCCTGGCCACCATCGCCGGCTACACCGAGCTGGCCCGCCGCCGACCCGAGACGACCGGGACCGCGCTGGCCAAGGTCGAGACCGAGTCCGGCCGGATGACCGCGCTCGTCGAGGACCTCCTGCTGCTGGCCCGGCTCGACTCCGGCCGGCGCCTGGAGCGCCGGCCGGTCGACCTGTCCCGCCTGCTGCTGGAGGCCGTCGACGACGCCCGGGTGGTCGACGGGGAGCGGTCGTGGCGACTCGTCCTGCCCGACGCCCCGATCACGGTCACCGGCGATGCGGCGCGGCTGCACCAGGTGGTGAGCAACCTGCTCACCAACGCGAGGCGCTACACCCCGCCGGGGAGCACGGTCACGGTGACCGGCTCTGCCGCCGGCTTCACGGTCCACGACGACGGGCCCGGGTTCGACCCCGACCTGGCCCCGCACGCCTTCGAGCGCTTCACGCGCGGCGACGCGGGCCGCACCCGCACCGGCGGGGCCGGTCTCGGCCTGTCTCTGGTCGAGGCCATCGTCCAGGCACACGGCGGCACCGTGGGGCTGGCGAGCGCGCCGGGCGACACGACGATCAGCGTGGCCCTCCCCGCCCGGTCGCCCGAGACCCTGTCGCCGGGAAGTAACTCCGAGTTACGGTTGGACGCATGAGCCTGACCACCGTCGCCGACAAGGTCGTCGTCATCACGGGCGCCGGGTCCGGCATCGGCCGCGCCCTCGCCGTCCGGGCCGCGCGCGGAGGCGCGCTCCTGGCCCTCTCGGACTGGAACGCGGAGGGCCTGGCCGAGACCGTACGGCTGGTCGAGCACGCCGGCGCGAGCAAGGTGCGCCACGACGTCGTCGACGTCTCGGACCGGCAGGCGGTCAAGGACTGGGCGGCCGGCGTGGTCGAGGAGCTCGGCCGCGTCAACCTCGTGGTCAACAACGCCGGGGTGACGGCCACCGGCGACTTCGCCGACCTGTCCTACGACGACCTCGACTGGATCGTCGGGGTCAACTTCTACGGCGTCGTCCACGGGTCCAAGGAGTTCCTGCCCCACCTCATCGCCTCCGGCGACGGCGCCCTCGTCAACATCTCCTCGCTCTTCGGGCTCGTCTCGGCGCCGGGGCAGTCGGCCTACAACGCCACCAAGTACGCCGTCCGCGGGCTCACCGAGTCGCTGCGCGAGGAGATGCTGGTGGCCGGGCACCCGGTGACCGTCACGTGCGTCCACCCCGGCGGCATCCGTACCGGCATCAGCCGCAACGGCCGCAAGACCCCGGGTCTCGACGGCGACCGGATCGACGCCCTCTTCGAGGAGAAGCTGGCCAGGATGTCGCCCGACCGGGCTGCCGAGATCATCCTCGACGGCGCGCTGGCCGGGAAGCCGCGCGTCCTCGTCGGCCTCGACGCCCACGTGATCCACCACGTCGCCAAGCTCATGGGCGCCCGCTACCAGGACGTCGTCGCCCGGGTCAGCTCGCGCCTCCCCCTC
This sequence comes from uncultured Actinomycetota bacterium, assembly GCA_963740115.1. Classification (GTDB taxonomy): domain Bacteria; phylum Actinomycetota; class Actinomycetes; order Propionibacteriales; family Nocardioidaceae; genus Nocardioides. The sequence goes on from CAVUCQ010000003.1 coordinate 1,021,521, forward strand.
CGCTGACGAGCGGACGCTTGTGCACGCCCGCGAGGCGCCGAGCTGACGCTTGTGCACGCCCGCGAGGTGCCGAGCTGACGCTTGTGCACGCCCGTCGTGCCCACAAGCGCCAGCTCGACGGGTGCTGCGTGTGCACAAGCGTCAGCTCGACGGGTGCTGCGTGTGCACAAGCGCCAGCTCGACGGGTGCAGCGTGCACACAAGCGCCAGCTCGACGGGTGCTGCGTGTGCACAAGCGTCAGCTCGACTGGTAGGGATGGGGCGTGAGCACGCACCCGCCCGGGACCCCCATCCGCTGCGAGATGACGAAGTGGGGCGACCGCGCGCACTGGCGGTTCGAGGGCGTGCACCTCGGCTCCGACGAGCACGGCGAGTGGCTGGGCTTCCCGAGGGAGACGCACAACCACCGTCCGGGCTTTGAGTTCCACTCCGAGGTCGACGCGGTGACGCTGGTGCCGAGCGGGGGCTGGTACGCCGCGACGTTCCACGCACCCGGCATCTGGTGCGACCTCTACGTCGACATCACCACACCCGGCCAGTGGGACGGCACCGTCCTGCGGGCCGTCGACCTCGACCTCGACGTGATCCGCTTCTCCGCCGAGGTCGACGCACCGCGTCCGCCCTGGGGCACGGCCGAGCCCGGCGCGGCCTTCGTCGACGACGAGGACGAGTTCGCCGAGCACCAGGTGGCCTACGGCTACCCCGACGACGTGGTCGCGGCGGCGCAGGCCAGCTGCGACGCCGTCATCGCGGCCGTACGCGCCGGGCTCCCGCCGTACGACGGCACGCACCGTCGCTGGCTCGACGAGCTCAGTCGCCTGAGGAGCCCGTCCGCCTGAGCTCGCGTCGTTCGGCACGGGTCAGGGCACGGAAGGGGCCGACCAGGCGGGGACCGGCCAGCCGGTTCTCCATCCGGCGCGCCTCGCGCTTGAGCGGTTGGGCGACGTACTCGCCGAGGATCACGCCCGACGCCAGGGCGATCGCGACGGAGATGGCGGTCATCAGCGCCAGGATCCCCTGCGAGACCAGGTAGCCGCCGTCGGCCAGCCAGGTGAGGCCGCGGTAGATGGAGAGACCCGGCAGGAACGGCACGATCGCCGGCACCGCGACGACCAGCGGCGGGACGCGCACCCGGCCCGCGACCGCGTAGGCGACGAGGCCGATGAAGAAGGCGGCCACACCCGCGGCCATCACCCGGCCGAAGCCGGTCACCTCGACGGTCTGCGCGATCAGCGCCGCGGCCGCCGTGATGAGGGCGACCGGCAGCACCGCGCGCCGCGGTGCGTAGCAGGCGACGCTGAAGGCAGCCGCCGACACCGCGGCACCGATGAGGAGGGTGGGCAGGTCCGAGTTGCCCATCCGGCCCGGGACCAGGGGACCCAGCGGCATCCCCACGCCGTCCGCGACCGAGATGCCGAGCGCCACCCCGGCGATGATGCCGGCGGTGGCCATCATCGCCTCGATGAGGCGCGCGCTCGAGGTGAGGTAGAAGCCGGTGAGCGCGTCCTGCACCGCGCCCATCAGCCCGATGCCGGCGAGCAGCAGGATGATGTTGGCGGTGACCACCAGCGAGGGGTCGACGTCGATCGGCGTGGCGGCCACGCCGGCCGCGAGGACGGTCGCGATGGCGCCGCCGGCCACCTGGAGGTAGAAGAACGGCAGCCGCCGACGGGCCATCAGGATCTGGACCCGGTCGATCGTCGCAGCGGCGAGGGCGGCCACCGCCGACACCACCGCGCCTCCGCCGAGGAAGACGCCGACCGCCGCCGCCATCACCGCCCACGCGATCGTGACGGCCCACCGCGGGAAGGCGTGGCCGAGGGAGACGATCGTGGCCATCCGCGATCGCGCGAGCAGCAGGTCCGCCTGGTCGGTCAGCACGTCGCGCACCAGGTGGTCGACGGCGGTCAGGTCCTCGTAGTCGATGTCGCGCTGGGTGACGTGGCGCATCATCAGCACCGGTACGTCGTCGGGCGAGCGCTGGTGGCTCATGGAGAGGGCCGTGAAGGTCACGTCGATCTCGGCGTGGCGCAGCCCGAGGTGGTCGGCCACCGACCGCATGGTCGCCGTGACGTCGGCGGCACCGGCGCCCGAGGACAGCAGCATCTCGCCGATCCGCAGGCACAGGTCCATCGTGAGATGGACCTCGCGGGTGCGCTCCGCGGCCCGCTCCCGCGACTCCTGCTCCTCGCCGCCCTCGACCCCTTCCTCGGGGGAGGGCCCGTCGTGCTCGTCCACGCGGCCATGCTCGCACCCGCCGACCCCTCCACCCGTCGCAGGGGTGACCCCGGCGACCCCCGTGCTCCCTAGAGTGACGGGATGCGCATCGACTTCCACGCGTCGCCGGAGCCGACGCTCGGCGTGGAGTGGGAGTTCGCGCTCGTCGACCGCGTCAGCCGCGACCTGGTCAGCGTCGCCTCCGAGGTCCACGAGCTCGCCGGCGGCCGGCTCGACGAGCCCAGGCGGCTGCACAAGGAGCTGCTGCGCAACACGATCGAGGTGGTGACCGGGATCTGCCACACGGTGGGTGAGGCGGTCGTCGACCTCCGCGACACGCTGGCGGTCGTCGCACCCGCCGCCGGCGAGCTGGGCGTCGACCTGCTCGGCGCCGGGTCGCACCCGTTCGCCGACTGGTCCCACCAGCAGCTCACCGAGGGCCACCGCTACGCCGAGCTGATCAACCGCACCCAGTGGTGGGGACGGCAGATGCTGATCTGGGGCGTCCACGTGCACGTCGGCATGCCGGAGCGGGACCGGGTGATGCCGGTCCTGGCGTCGATGCTGACGACGTACCCGCACCTGTTGGCGCTGTCGGCGAGCTCGCCGATCTGGGCCGGTCAGGACACCGGCTACGCCTCCAACCGGTCCCTGATGTTCCAGCAGCTGCCCACCGCAGGGCTGCCCTTCACGTTCGACACGTGGGAGCAGTTCGAGAAGTGCATCTCCGACCAGACGACGACGGGGATCATCGACTCGATGGCCGACGTGCGGTGGGACCTGCGCCCCGCGCCGCACCTCGGCACGCTCGAGCACCGGGTCTGCGACGGGATGTCCGACCTCGGTGAGCTGGCGGCGCTGACGGCGCTGGTCCACTGCCTCGTGGTCGACCTCGACACCCGACTGGCCGCGGGCGAGACGCTGCCGACGTTGCCGCCGTGGCAGGTGCAGGAGAACAAGTGGCGCGCGGCCCGCTACGGCCTCGACGCGATCGTGATCCTCGACGACCACAACCGCGAGCGCCTGGTGACCGACGACCTCGACGACCTGCTGGAGCGGCTCACCCCGGTGGCGAAGCGGCTGGGCTGCGAGGCCGAGCTGAGGACCGTCGCCGACATCCCGACCCGCGGCGCGTCCTACCAGCGGCAGCGCGCCGTGGCCCACGAGTCGGGCGGTGACCTGGTCGCCGTCGTCGACGCACTGGTGGCCGAGCTCACCCACTCGCTGGAGGCCTGAGACGCCGACACCCCTCCCTTGTGGCGGTGCCCGCGGGACGAGAGGATGCCCGGACGCTCCTCGTCGGGGGGTGGAGGAGGACGCAGTGGTCAACCCGATCGATCCGACCGCGACCGGCTTCCTGCTGGCCGAGAACCGCAACATGCCGATGCACGTCGGTGGGCTGCAGCTCTTCGAGAAGCCCGCGGGAGCCGGGCGCAGCTACGTCCGCGAGATGTACGAGCAGATGCGCGACGTCGAGCAGGTCGCTCCCCTCTTCCTCAAGCACCCCCACCGCTCGGCGCGTACGGCAGGACAGCTGGTGTGGCAGCCCGACGAGCAGTTCGACATCGAGCACCACGTCCGCCACAGCGCGCTGCCCAAGCCGGGCCGGGTCCGCGAGCTCCTCGAGCTCTGCTCGCGGCTGCACAGCACCCGGCTCGCGTGGGAGCGACCGCTCTGGGAGGCCCACGTGATCGAGGGCCTGCGCGACGGCCGGGTCGCGATGTACACCAAGACCCACCACGCCCTCGTCGACGGCGTCTCGGCGATGCGCCTGCTCGCCAGCGCGCTCTCCACCGATCCCGACGAGCGCGACATGCCGGCCCCGTGGGCGATGCGCCCGCGCAAGCCGCGGGAGGTGGAGCCGACGGACGGCGGCGCGTCCCTCTCCGACGTCTCCGCCGCCACCGTGCGTACGGCGCTCGCGATCGCGTCGGAGGCGGCCGGAATGCCCGGGGCGCTGATCCGCACCCTCAACAAGAGCGTGCGCAACGAGACCTCGGCGCTCTCGCTCTACGCACCCCGCACGATCCTCAACCAGAGCATCACCGGCTCGCGCCGCTTCGCCGCGCAGGACTGGCCGATCGAACGGCTGCGCGCGGTGGGCAAGGCGACCGGCACCACGATCAACGACGTCGTGCTCGCGATGGTCAGCGGCGCCATGCGCACCTACCTCGCCGAGCTCGACGCGCTGCCCGACGCCACGCTGGTCTCGATGGTGCCGGTGGGGCTCAACGCCAAGGCGTCGCAGCTCGCCTCCTCCGACGGCGGCAACGCCGTCGGAGCGGTGATGGTGCAGCTCGGCACGCACCTGCCGGACCCGGCCCAGCGGCTCGCGGCGATCCACCGTTCCATGCTGGACGGCAAGGAGGGTCTGTCGGCGATGACGCCCGCCCAGATCGTCGCCATGAGCGCGCTCGGCCAGGCGCCGGCGATCCTCGGCCCGGCGCTGAGGATGCAAGGCGTCGTGCGACCGCCCTACAACCTCATCGTCAGCAACGTCCCCGGCCCTCGCACCACCCACTACTGGAACGGCGCCAGGCTGACCGGCACCTATCCCCTGTCCATCCCGATCAACGGGATGGCGCTCAACATCACGTGCACGTCCTACGACGGCAAGATGTGCTTCGGGCTCACCGGCTGCCGTCGCACCGTGCCGCACCTGCAGCGCCTGCTCCAGTACCTCGACGACGAGCTGATGGCCCTCGAGCAGGCCGCCGGGGTCAGCTGAGGAGCTCCAGCCCACCACCGACCCGGTCGGCGACCGCGGCCAGCCGGGCGCGGGTGATGTCGGCGACCGTCGCCAGGCCGGCGAGCCGGGCGTTGGACCCCTCCCGCGTCGGCTCGGTGGAGTTGATGCTGATGCACCGTCGACTGCCCCCGTCGGCGGCGTTGGCCAGTGCGACGGCGTGGCCGGTCGTGCCGCTGCCGGCGAACGGGTCGAGCACCACGACGTCGCTGGGCACGGTCGCCAGGATGCGCCGCACCAGCCCGGTCGGCTTCGGCGACTCGAAGACGTGCCCGACCAGGGCCTTGAGCTCGGCGACGGCGGTGTCGGTCGACCCGATCTCCTCGGCGAGCCAGATGGTGCGCAGCTTCTTGCGACGGCCGCCCTCGCGGTGCAGCCAGTCCCGCTGGAAGATGTCGACCCGCTCACCCGTACGTCCCCGGACCACGCGGCACTCGAGGTCGTCGGGGCGCTCGTCGACGCGCGGCCGCGACCACCGCCACACGGCAGGGCGGCCGTCGCCGAACACGGGGGTGAGCGCCTGGCTCCCGGCGAACTCGGCCGTGGCGACGCGTCCGCTGTCCGGGTCGCCGTGGAGCGCGAAGTGGAGGGTCGGCGCGCTGACCGGGTTGAACTTCTTGTTGGTGTTGCGCAGCGGCAGGTAGCGGAAGCGGCGGCCGTCGGCGGTGGTGAGCGGGAAGTCGGCCTCGTCGACGGACTCGGTCGAGCTGCCGTCCACGGCGCACGACGGCAGGTGCCGGGCGTACGCCAGGACGTACTCGTGGCTGGTCGCGAACCCGCGGCCGAGCTGTCGGCCCTTGGGGTTGAGGTTGACCACGATCTGGGCGAGGAAGTTGGCCTCCCCGAACACCTCGTCCATCAGCAGCCGCAGGTGGGCCGCCTCGTTGTCGTCGATGCTGACGAACACCGCGCCGTGCGGGGCCAGCACCTCGCGCACGGCCTGCAGCCGCGGCCGCATCATCGCCGTCCACGCGGCGTGCCGGCCGGCGTAGGGGTCGGCGTGGGAGCCGTCGCGGAAGCGGTCGACGTAGGCGAAGTCGTTGCCCGTGTTGTAGGGCGGGTCGGTGTAGACGACGTCCACCGAGCCGGGCGCCAGGCGGGGCAGCACGTCGAGGTTGTCGCCGGCGTGGAAGGTGTTCCACGGGGCGGGCACGGTCTCGGCGGGCACGCCGGCAGCCTAGGCGCTCGCGGCCTGCGTGGAGGGAGGACATGGACGGACACCGACCCGCTGATCCCAATTTTCCCACCAGTCCCCTTTACTCTGGAGCGCGTGTCTTCCTCCACGCACCGCCCCGTCCGCACCCAGCCGAAGCGATCCCGAGCGCTGACCCTCGCCACGGCGGGCGTCCTGGTCGCCGGTCTCGGCGTCGGCCCGTCCGTCGCGGACGACGCGGGCGGCAGAGCGGACGCGGCCGCGAGCCGGGAGGGCTTCTCCTCGGGCGGGCAGGGCGGCTACCGCGGCCGCAACCAGACCTCGGACGGCAAGCCCGGCCTCGTCGTTGGCCCGGCGGTCAACCTGCGTGGACGTGCGGCGCTGGTGAAGAACGACGTGAGCTACGAGATCGCGCCCGGCGTGACGCTGCGCGAGTGGGACCAGGTGGACGGCCGGCAGCCCGTCGGCCAGGTCCGGATGAACCTCGTCACCGTCAACCTCGACGCGGCCGACATCAGCTTCGGCGCCCTCACTCCCAGCTTCGTCACGAGCCGCCGGACGGTGAGCCAGCTCGGCCGGTGGGGCGGCGCCCTGACCGCGGTCAACGGTGACTTCTTCGACATCGGTCGGACCGATGCGCCGCTCGGCGTGACCGTGGAGGACGGCGGCGTCCTCACCGGTTCCCGCGAGGGATGGATCCCCGGCGTGAACTCCAGCCTGTGGTTCGACGCGTCGGGGCCGCACGTCAGCCCGCTGAGCGTGCAGTACGCGATCCGGCAGCAGCGCGACTGGCTCGTCAGCGGCTTCAACCACCCGCGCGTGCCCCGCGGTCAGATCGGGGTCTTCACCCACGCCTTCAACCGGACCAAGGGCTACGACGTCACCGGCGGCAAGAAGAACGCCCGCGAGGTCGTGCTCCGCAAGAACCGCGTGGTCTCCAACCGGGCCACGCTCTCCTCGGGCGTCAAGATCCGCTCCAAGGACCGGGTGCTCATCGGCGTCGGCCAGGCGGCCAAGCAGCTCAAGCGCCTCGAGCCGCGACAGCGGATCACCCTGTCGAAGCGGATCGAGGGCGGGCGTCCGACGGCCGCGATCAGCGGCGACCGACCGCTCCTGGTCAACGGGGTGCGCACCGTCGTCAACAACTCCATCGCCCACCCGCGTACGGCGGTCGGCATCGACGCCGACGGCCGCAAGCTGCACATCCTCGTCGTCGACGGGCGCTCGACGTCCAGCCGCGGCTACACGATGGTCGAGCTCGCCGACTTCATGACGGCGCTGGGCGTCGAGAACGCGATCAACCTCGACGGCGGGGGCTCGTCCGCGATGTACACCCGCAACGGCACCGGGGCGATGGCGATCGTCAACGAGCCGTCGGACGGCAGCGAGCGCAAGGTGCCCAACGGGTTCGGCCTGTTCTACGGCCTGCCGCTACCGCCGGTGGTCCCGATCCTGCCCACGACCCCGCCTCCCACGACCCCGCCTCCCACGACCCCGCCGCCCACGACCCCGACGACTCCGCCGCCCACGACGCCCGTGCCGTGAGCCCGGAGCCCCGGAGGGCGGCGCGTCAGGCGTCGGGGACGGTGAAGAGCACCACGTAGGTGACCGGTGCCAGGCACTGGACGCCGCTCTCGGGGAGCCGGGGCACGACCTCGAAGCCGGCCTCCCCCGCGTCGATGGCCACCCCGCGAGGGGCGTCGCAGCCGACGGCGACGATCGCGCCGTAGGGCGTGGAGCCCGGGGCCTGCTGCGCTGCCTGCGCCGCGGCGGCGCTCACCGTGTCGGCGAAGCCGCCCTCCAGCTGCGCCACGAAGTCCGCGCGGGCCTGGTCGGTGTCGAGCGCCATCGCCAGGGTCGACGGGGAGCCGCCTCCCTCGGTGGCACTGAGCAGCGTGGCCTCGGTGACGCCTGCCGAGCCGACCGCCTCGATGGTCTCCTGGCCACCGGAGCCCGACTCCGGAGCGCTCGTCTCCGTGGGCGTCTCCGTGGTCGTGTCGTCCGCGGGGCTGGGCGTGCTGGAGGAGGCCGCCGGATCACTCGCGGTGTCGTCGCCCCCGTCGGAGCCGCAGCCGGTGAGCCCCGCGCCCAGGACGACCCCCGCGGCGACCAGGACGCCGAACCGTGTGCGGGCGCCCGAGCGGCGCAGGGACGTGATCGTCGACGTGCTCATCGGGGTGCTCATGGTGATGTGACGATAGCCAACCCGTCGCGGCTCCCCGGTCAGGCTCGGCCGGCCTGCGCGGCGTCGGTCGGGCGCGCCGTCGACGCTCCCACCGGCGCACTGGCAGGGTGTGGCCATGACCGAGCACGGATCCGCCGACCGGGAGCCGGTGCGCGAGGCCGTACGCACCTACGCCTCCCGCCAGCCGCAGCTCGCGGCCGCGACGGCGGCCTACGTCACGCTGATCCGCACCCTGCTCGACGACGCCGGCATCGACTACCTCAGCGTCACCGGCCGCACCAAGAGCGTGGCGTCCTTCGCGGCCAAGGCCAACCGCACGGAGGACGGCAAGCCCCTCTACCCGGAGCCGCTGGAGCAGATCACCGACCAGATCGGCGTACGCGTCATCACCTACGTCCACAGCGACGTCGCGGCCGTGGCCGAGCTGCTGGCCGACGAGCTCACCATGCTCGACGACCGCGACCTCGGTGAGGAGACGGCACGGTCCGGGCGCTTCGGCTACGCCAGTCGCCACCTGCTGGTGCGCACGACGGACACCTCGGACGGCGTCGCACCGGGCGAGGCCGAGCCGGAGGTCGCCCAGGCGGACGTCGACCAGGCGGAGCTCGCCGGACAGCGGGCGAGCGTCCAGGTGCGGACCGTGCTGCAGCACGCCTGGGCTGAGTTCGAGCACGACATCCGCTACAAGGGCAACGTGCCCGAGGACGCGGCGGCCGACCTCGACCGTCGCTTCACCCTCGCGGCCGGCCTCATCGAGCTCGCCGACCGGGAGTTCGCCACCATCCGCGAACGGATCCAGGCGGCGGCGCCCGGCAGCACCACCGAGCCCGAGGCAGACCACATCGTCGGCCAGGAGCTGGCCACCTTCCTGGCCGGCCACTACAGCGACGCGGGCTGGTCGCACACCGACCACTACGACTGGATCGCCGACCTGCTCGCCGAGCTCGGCATCGACACCGTCGACGACCTCGGCGACCTCCTCACCTCGGTGGACGCCGACGCGGTGATCCGCCGGATGGGCTACCGCTACCCCGCCGGAGCCGTACGCCGTCTCGACGACGCGCTGCTGGCGATCTTCGGCGAGCAGTACGTCACCCTCGCCGGCAACAGCCACCGCGTCCCGCTGCTGCGCGCGCGGCTCGAGAAGCTCTCGACGCCCGAGGGCTGAGCCCCTGCCCGGGCACTGGGGCGGCCAGCCACTGGACCGATCCCCCTAGGGTTGCGGCATGCCCCGGCTCTCGTGGACCACCGTCGCTCCCCTGCTGGCAGCCGTGGCGCTGGCGTTGACGTGGGGTCGTCACCCGGCTGCGTTCGTCCTGGCCGTGCTGGCGCTGCTCCTGGTCGTCGCGGTGCTGGCGGCCGTGCACCACGCCGAGGTGGTGGCCCACCGGGTGGGTGAGCCCTACGGCTCGCTGGTCCTCGCCGTCGCGGTCACGATCATCGAGGTCGGCCTGATCGTCACCCTCATGGTCACCACCGACAAGGACACGGCCGGCCTGGCCCGCGACACGGTGTTCGCCGCGGTGATGATCACCGTCAACGGCATCGTCGGCATCTCGCTGCTGGTCGGCGCGCTCAAGCACCACCTCGCGGTCTTCAACCCCGAGGGCACCGGAGCGGCGCTGGCCACGGTCATCGCGCTGGCCGTGCTCTGCCTGGTCGTCCCGTCGGTGACCACCTCGGAGCCCGGGCCCGAGTTCACCGGGGCCCAGCTGGCCTTCGCGGCCATCGCCTCCCTGACGCTCTACGGGATGTTCGTCTTCACCCAGACCATCCGGCACCGCGACTTCTTCCTCCCGGTGACGCAGGACGGTCACTCGCCCCTGGTCACCTCGGCCGGCGAGGCGGCCGCCACCCGGCGTGCCGCGGCGGAGGCGGGCTCCTTCGAGCACGACCCGGTCGACCTCGACGAGGACGGGCACGCCGACCCGCCCACCGACCGCGCCGCCTACACCAGCCTCGGCCTGCTCGTGGTCTCCCTCGTCGCCGTCGTCGGACTGGCCAAGATCGAGTCGCCGGCCATCGAGTCGGGGGTGGCCGCGCTCGGGTTCCCCCAGGCCGTCGTCGGCGTGGTGATCGCCCTCCTCGTGCTCGCCCCCGAGACGATCGCTGCGGTCCGCGCCGCCACCCGCAACCGCGTCCAGGTCAGCCTCAACCTGGCCCTCGGCTCGGCGATGGCGTCCATCGGCCTCACCATCCCGGCCATCGCCGTCGCGTCCCTGTGGCTCGACGGCCCGCTCGAGCTGGGCCTCAACCAGCTGCAGAGCGTGCTGCTGCTCCTCACCGCTGCGGTGGCGATCCTCACCGTCGTGCCGGGTCGCGCGAAGCCGCTGCAGGGCGGCGTGCACCTCGTGCTGCTGGCCGCGTTCCTGTTCCTCACCATCGCGCCGTAGCGCGCGGCACGCCGATGGCGTACGAGAGCGGTGCCCCAGCCACGTTCCGCTGCTGCAGGAGGTGGCTGGGACACCGCTCGGGCGGATGACCCCGGAGGGTCAGCCGAAGTACTTCTGGAAGATCTTGTCGTACTTGCCGTCCTCGCGGAGGTCGGCGAGGGTGCCGTTGATCTGGCGCAGCAGCGGGATGTTGCCGTCCTTCTGCACCGCCATGCCGTACTGCTCACCGGTGTCGAACTCGCGGGCGAGCTTGAGCTTGGGGTTGTCGGCGACGAACTGACCCGACACCGTGTTGTCGAGCATCGCGGCGTCGAGCTCACCGGCCTCCAGGGCGGCCTGCAGGCCCGCCGCGTCTTCGTACGCCGTGACGATGGTGTCCTCCGGGGCGAAGTCGCTCAGGTAGGTCTCACCGGTGGTGTCCTTCTGCACGCCGACGCGCATGCCGCCGAGCTCGGCGATCTGGTCGAGGCCGGATCCGCGCGGCGTGATCAGCGCCTGCTTGGCGTCGAAGTAGGGGCTGGAGAAGTCGAGGACGCGGGCCCGCTCGCCGGTGATCGTCATGGCGGAGATGGCCAGGTCGCACTCGTCGTTGTTGAGCGAGTTGCCCGACGTGATGTCGTCGAAGGACACGTCGACCACGTCGAGCTCGACGTCGAGGGCGTCCGCGACGTTCTGCACCAGGTCGATGTCGAAGCCGGTCGGCTTGCCGTTCTCCTCGTACTCGAACGGCGCGTACGGCATGTCGGTGCACACCGTGAGCGCGCCCTCGAAGACCAGCGAGACGTCGGTCAGGGCGTCGGCCGACTCCTCACCGCTGGCGCTGCCACCACAGGCGCCCAGCGTGACCAACAGGGCCACGGAGGACAGGGCGGCCGCCGCCGTACGGGCAGGGCTGGGACGAGCTGCTCGGGTCATGGCTCTAGTTCGCATTCACGGTGAGCGACTCACGAAGTCGCATGAGGGCGTATTCGGTGATCTTCACGAGCGCACCCTTGGCCTGCTCGCGGTCGCGAGCGTCGAGGCTGATGATCGGCACCTCGGCCGGCAGGGCCAGCGCGGCCGCGATCTCCTCGGCGGGGTAGCGAGGTACGCCGTCGAACTCGTTGACGGCGACGATGAACGGGATGCCCTTGGACTCGAAGTAGTCCAGCGGCGAGAACGACTCGTCGAGTCGGGCCACGTCGACCAGCACGATGGCGCCGATGGCGCCGCGGCACAGGTCGTCCCACATGAACCAGAAGCGGCGCTGGCCCGGCGTACCGAAGAGGTAGAGGACCAGGTCCTCCGCCAGGGTCAGGCGACCGAAGTCCATGGCCACCGTGGTGGTGGCCTTGGTGGGCACTGCGGCGAGATCGTCCACGCCCTCGGACTCGTTGGTGACGAGTGCCTCGGTGCGCAGCGGATCGATCTCCGAGACGGCGCCGACGAGCGTCGACTTGCCGACGCCGAAGCCGCCGGCAATGACGATCTTCGTCGACGCAGCCGCACGCTGTGCCTTAGTAGTTTCGAAGTCCACGGAGGGTCCTTTCGATGAGCTCAAGTCGCTCATCTGTCGACGTCTTGTCGGTGATGGTGGCCTGGATCCGCACCAGGCCCTGCTCGATCAGGTCACCCAGCAGCACCCGGGTGACGCCGATCGGCATCTTGGTCAGTGCCGACACCTCGGCGACGGAACGCCGGTCGCAGACCTCGAGGACCTGCGCGGCCGATGGGCTCAGGACGGGCGCCTCCGCACCGGCCTGGAGGCGCAGCGTGGCCTCCATGGCCAGATCGACAGAGGTTGCCGTCCGACCTGCGGTGAGCGTGTAGGACCGGATGAGGCGAGGGCGGTAGCTCTCGTCCTCCGGCTCGAGTGGCGGCGTCATGGCACTGGTCCGACTCAGCCGCCGGTACCGACGCGGGCCTGGGCCTCGACGGTACGTCCCACGCGGTCCACCAGCAGGGCCATCTCGTAGCCCACCTGGCCGATGTCGGCCTCCTCGGTCGTGAGCACGGTGAGGTTGGAGCCGTCACCCACGCTCATGAGCATCAGGAAGCCCATCTCCATCTCGACGATGGTCTGCATCACCGACCCGCCCTCGAAGAGGCGGGCGGCACCGACAGCCAGGCTGGCGAGACCGGAGGAGACGGCGGCGACCTGCTCGGCCCGCTCACCAGGGATGCTGGTGCTCGAGGCCATCAGGAGGCCGTCGGCGGAGACGAGGATGGCGTGCGCGGCGTCGGGAACCTCTTCGACGAAGCGCGACATCACCCAGTCGAGGTCGCGGTCGTCACCAGCGGCGCTGGCGGCGGGGGCGGAGGATTCGTGCGTCATGCGGGGCCTGCTTCCGTGTGCTGAGGGGAGGTTTGGGCTGCTCGTCGACCGCGGGAGACTCCCGCGGTATGGGCCTGGAGTCGGCGACGGATGGCTTCGGGGTCACGCGTCTTGGCGGCCACGGGCGGGGTCACGCTACCCGGAACGAGACGCTCTCCGGGGGCACGTCGGGGAAGTCCGGTCACGGTCGACTGGGCGACGGCGACCTCCTCGACGTGCTCGGCGATCTCCCATCCGCGGTCGACCTCGGTCTCGTGCCACTCGCCCTGACCCTCGTCGGCGAGCCACCCCGAACGCATCGACTTGAAGATCGGCGAGTCGCCTCCGGCACGCGCCGGCTCGGCGCCGTTGTGCGGGAGTCCGGACGGCGCCGGGAAGGCCTCGACGGACGCGGCGGGCGCCTCGACGGCGGCCTCCTCGGCGACCGGCTCGTGAGCCGTCTCCTCGGCAGCTTCCTCGACCGTCGGGGGATCCTCCGCGACCGGCATGGCGACGGGCTCGGCGACCGGCTCGGCGTGACGGGACGTGGTCCCCAGGCCCAGCGGGTCGTCGGCGTCGACCTCGACGTCGTGGTCGTCGGCCTGCGCGGCGGGCTCGGGCTCGACCTCGGCGGTCGGCTCGGGCTCGGGCTCGGGCTCGGGCTCGAGCTCGGCGGCCGGCTCGGACGAGGTGCGCGGCTCGTCGAAGGTGTGGGCGGGCAACGGGTCGGACAGCGGGTCGGAGAGCGGGTCGTGGACCCGGCCGGGGACCGCGACGGGCTCCTCGACCGCATCGGCGACGGGCTGCTCGGCGACCGGCTCCTCGGCGGGCTGCTCGGCGACGGGCTCGGCGACGGGCTCCTCGACCTGCTCGGCGACGGGCTCCTCGACGGGCTCCTCGGCGGGCTCGGCGACCCGCGCCTCCTCGGCCTGGGCCCGCTGGCGGGCGGCCAGGGCGGTGATCGGGACGACCGGCGCGACCTTCTCGACCGGCGCGGACTCCGCACCCTCGTCCGTCGACGTCGCGGCGTCTCCGGTCGACGTCTCGGCGGCGGGCTCCGTGCGCTTGGCGAACAGCGGTCCGGTGGCGCCGGAGGTCTCCGGCGGCAGGAAGGCATCCGCACCGGTGCGGGGGATGTTGGCGCCCGGCTCGCGACGCGGCAGCAGGCTTTCCAGCGACGGTCGGCCCGGCGTACCGGTCGGCTCGTCGGCGTGGGACGTGGCGGTCGTGTGCTCGGGCTCAGCGGCCTTCGCGACCGCAGTGGCGGCGGCCGCGGCTGCCGTGGCACCGGCCACCTTGGCGGCCGCTGCGGCACGCTCGCCGGCCTTCGCCTCGTCGGCGGCGGCCTTCTCGGAAGCCCGCTCCGCGGCCTTGGCCTGCGCCTTCTCGGCCCGCGCCTGGTTGCGGGCCTCGCGCTTGGACACCTGGGGCGCGGTGAGCTCCCCGGCTTCCGCCGTGCGCGACTCGGTCGCGACCGACGCCACCGACCCCGCGGCCGGCGCCGCGGTCTGCGGCAGGTCCGGCAGGACCGACGTCGGGAGCAGGACGGTGGCCGTCATCCCGCCGCCGGGGTTGCGGGTGAGGTGGGCGACGATGCCGTGGCGCTCGGCGAGGCGGGAGACCACGAACAGGCCCATGCGACGGGCGGTGTCGGGGGTCGCCTCGGCGCCGTGCTCGAGGTCGCGGTTGAGCACCTCGAGCTCGGCCGGCGGCACGCCCAGGCCCGAGTCGGTGACGGTGATGGTGACCCCGTTCGCGCCGAGCTTGGCGGCGAGGCGTACGGGCTCGGACGGGGGCGAGTAGGTCAGTGCGTTGTCGACCAGCTCGGTGAGCAGGTGGACCACGTCGGCAGCGGCCTCGTCGCCGACGCGGGTGCTGAGGTTCGACAGGATCTGGACGCGCTGGTAGTCCTGCACCGCCGAGGTGGCGGCCTGGAGGGCCTCGCCCACGGTCAGGCTGAACTGCCCGGCGGCACGGTTGGGGGCGTCGGCCAGGATCAGCAGTGAGTCGGCCGTACGGCGCATGCGCGAGGCCAGGTGGTCGAGGCGGAACAGCGACTCGAGGCGCTTGGGGTCTTCCTCGTCGTGCTCGAGGCGCTCGATCTGGGCCAGCTGCTGGTTGACCAGCGAGTTGGACCGGCGCGACAGCGTCACGAACATCGCGTTGACCGTCTGGCGCAGCTGGGCCTCACCCGAGGCGAGGTGGATGGCCTGGCGGTGGAGGTCGTCGACCGCTCGCGCGACCTGCCCGATCTCCTCGTTGGTCGTGACGTCGATCGTCTTGATCGGCTCGGGCTCCTGGCCGGCACGGATCCGGGCGACGGCGTCGGGCAGGCGGTGGCGGGCGACCGCGAGGGCACCCTCCCGCACGCGGCCGATCGGCTCGAGCAGGCTGCGGGCGACGACGACGGCCATGAAGATGGCAGCGCCCAGTGCGAGCAGCGTCAGTGCAGCTCCGACCAGGGCGTTGCGGCGCTCGTCGGAGGCCGCCTCATCGAGCGAGGCGGTGACCCCGCTGATGAGGGTCCCGGTGATCTCGTCGTAGGCGGTGTAGGCGTCGCGGCCGTCGAGGTTGGTCGCGGAGTCGTCGCGGATCTCGCCGGCGTGGCGGGTGTTGGCCGTACGCAGTGCGGCCGTCTGCTCCTCGCCGCCCTCGACGGCGCCGGCGAGACGGTCGATGGCCGCCGCTTCCACACCGATCTCGGAGAACAGCTCCTGCGAGGTGGACTGGGACAGCGTGGTGGCGACCAGGCCCTGCTGCAGGGCGAGGGAGAGGCGACCGCTCATGGCCTGCGAGAGCTGCTCGAGGCGCGGCTCGGGCGTCTTCTGGGCGGCGTTCACGCTCGTGGTGAGCTGGGAGACGCTGGACTCGAGCTGGCGCACCAGGGCGATCCACGTGGCGGGACCGAGGTCCTCGGCCCCCTCGGCGCGCATGGCCTGGCTCAGGTCGAGCAGCGCGTTGACGTGCGCCACCTGGATGTCGTCGAGGTCGGCGCTGTCGCGCGCCTGCACCAGGGTCTCGGCGGAGGTGTTGATGTCGTCGATCGAGTCGATCAGGTCGCCCTGGCTCGCGGCGTTGTCGGACTGGGCCGCGACCATGGCAGCCTCGGCGGCGGTGAGGTAGTCGACCGCAGGCTGGATGACCGTGACCTGCTTGGCACTGGTGCCCGCCTGTCGCGAGTCACTGAGGTCGCTCTGCACCCGCAGGCCGGCGAGGGTGGCCGCGAGCAGCAGCGGGATGGCGAGCAGTGCCGCGATCTTGCGCTGCAGGGGCCAACCGGCGACCGAGAGACCCCCGCCCTTCCGGGCCTGGGCTGCATCCTGAGTCATGTGTGCCTCGTTCGGTGAGCGACTTGACGACGAAACGTGCCCCGGCCGACCGGAGCAGACTCAACTTAAAGAGTCCCGCGACATTCCGTGGCGTTTTCGCAGAACTCGATATGAGGGGGTGTAAGGGGCGTACAAGTGCAGCCGGTTGAGCGTGCCGGGCGCCCCACGGGCATCACCAGTCACTCAGGCGTCGGGTCGGGAGCGTGTCGAGTGACGCGTGGGGCGAGCGGCAGCCCGTCCCGGCTGCGGGCGGTCGCGGAGCCGAGCACCCTGCAGGCAGTTCGCGCAGTCCGCGCCCGGCGTCCCGCGTGGACGTGGCCGCCGGCCGGCGAACTGCCGTCATGGTGCAGGTCAGGACTTCGGCCGCCGCCCCTCTGGTCACGCCGCCGCTCTGGGTGTAGGCAGGGTCGCGAGGACACCGCGCCCTCGCACTCACTCGAGGAGATGGATCCATGGCCGCTCTCGACACCCCCCAGCTGCTGGCCGAGCTCGAGCCCACGGTCGAGGACAACCTCAACCGCCACCTCGCGACCGCGGACGAGTGGATGCCGCACGAGTACGTGCCGTGGAGCCTCGGTCGCGACTTCGCCGACCTCGGCGGCGACCCGTGGGAGGTGGCGCAGTCACAGCTGTCGCCGATCGCGCGGACGGCGCTCGAGGTCAACCTGCTGACCGAGGACAACCTGCCCAGCTACCACCGCGAGATCGACCGTGCGTTCGGCCGCGACAGCGCCTGGGGCACGTGGGTCAACCGCTGGACGGCCGAGGAGGGCCGGCACGCGTTCTGCATCCGCGACTACCTGCTCGTGACCCGTGGCGTCGACCCCGTCGAGCTCGAGCGGGCGCGGATGGAGACGATGGAGACCGGCTACGAGGCCCTCGAAAAGTCGCTGCTCAACGTCTGCGCCTACGTCTCCTTCCAGGAGCTCGCCACTCGCATCTCGCACCGCAACACCGGGCGCTACACCGAGGAGCCCATCGCCGACAAGCTGCTCAGCCGGGTCGCGAAGGACGAGAACCTGCACATGATCTTCTACCGCAACATCGTCACGGCGGCCCTCCAGCTCGCACCGAGCCAGACCATGCGGGCGATCACCGAGGAGGTCGTCGACTTCCAGATGCCGGGCAGCGTCATCCCCGGCTTCTCGCGCAAGGCGGTGCAGATGGCGAAGGCCGGGATCTACGACCTGCGCATCCACCACGACGACATCGTGACGCCGCTGCTGCGGCAGTGGGGGGTCTGGGAGCTCGAGGGCCTCGATGAGGACGGCGAACGCGCGCGTGAGGAGCTCGCGGCCGCGGTCTCGAGCCTGGACGGCGAGGCCACCCGCTTCGTCGAGCGTCGCGAGGAAGCGGCCGCCAAGAAGGCCGCGCGCCAGTCGTCCTGAGGTCAGCGCGAGACGACGTGGGCGTCCGGCCCCGGGTAGGTCAGCCCCTCGTGGCCGTCGCTCCAGCGCACGACGTACGGCGGGCCACCGTCCGCCCCGCGCACCTCGATGATCTCGCCCTCCCTGCGTGGCGCGTCGACCTTGTTGCTCTCCGCGACGATCCGGTCCCCAACACTCGCGTGCATGGCGTCCTCCTTCCTCAGGTCCACGATCCTCCCGGCACAGGGCGGGGACAAGAGGGCGCGACATCCGGCCTCGACCCGGGCTGTGGGTCCGGCGGCGGATCCGTCATGCTCGGCCCATGAGCGAACACAACGTCCTCGGTGGCGAGCTCGAGCCGTGCGGCACCGACCCGATGACGGGGTTCCACCGCGACGGCACCTGCACCGTGGGACCCCACGACGCCGGCCTGCACGCGATCTGCGCGGTCATGACCGAGGAGTTCCTCGACCACCAGCGATCGGTCGGCAACGACCTCTCGACGCCGCGTCCGGAGTGGAGCTTTCCGGGCCTGGCGCCCGGCGACCGGTGGTGCGTCGTCGCGGCGCGCTGGCTCCAGGCGTACGACGCCGGCGTGGCCGCGCCGGTGGTCCTCGCCTCGACCTCCGAGCGGGCCCTCGAGGTCGTGCCGCTCGACGTGCTGCGGTCGCACTCGGTGGACGTGCCGCCCGACCTCAGCACGTGGGAGTGACGGTCAGCGCGGCTAGGCCTTCTCGACCTCGCTCTGCAGCTTGAGCACCGTGGTGCCGTCCTCCTGCTCGATGACGTACGCAGGGTCGGCGTCGCTGCCGTGCCGGGTCACCAAGCTGTCCTTGGTTGTCCGGGACACCTCCTCGTGGTGGACCTCGGTGACCTTGCCCTCGGCCCGCGAGGAGCCCCACTTCCACGTGACCTTGGTGCCGGTGCGGATCGCCATGCCAGCACCGTGCCACGCGCGTCGGGTCTCCGTCCCCACCCTTCAGGAGCCCTTCAGGAGCGGACGTGCATCCGCTCGCCCTGCGGCCCGAAGATCGCCAGCACCTCGGCGGGCATGGGGCCGGGATTGCCGATCCAGTGCGGGGTCCGGGTGTCGAACTCGACGACCTCGCCCGGCTCGAGGGTGAGGTCGCGGGTGCCCAGCACGAGCCGGATGCGGCCGCTGAGGACGTAGAGCCACTCGTAGCCCTCGTGGGTCTGCAGCGTCGGCCGCGGGTCGCGCTCGACCGGCATCACCATCTTGAACGACTGCAGTCCGCCCGGGCGCTTGGTCAACGAGATGAAGGTGCGCCCGTGGCGCACCACAGGCTTCGAGCGGATCCGCGGGTCGCCGGTCTCGGGTGCGTCGACGAGCTCGTCGAGGGCCACCCGGTGCGCGCGGGCGAGCGGCAGGAGCAGCTCGAGGGTCGGCTTGCGCTGCCCCGACTCCAGCCGCGAGAGCGTGCTCACCGAGATGCCGGTCTCCTCAGCGAGGTCGGTCAGCGTGGCCTCGCGCTCGAGCCGCAGCTGGCGCAGGCGCGGTCCGACCGCCTGCAGCACTCCCTCGTCGTCCATGGTGGACAGTTTGCCATTGCGGCAACAAGGTTTGTCAATACGGCGATGCGCCTGCATGCTCGTCGGCATGGATGACACAACGATGTACGACGTGGTGGTGGTCGGCGGCGGCGCGGCCGGCCTGAGCGGTGCGATGGCACTGGGACGCTCGAAGCGGTCCGTGCTGGTGATCGACGCCGGCGAGCCCCGCAACGCGCCCGCCGACCACGCCCACAACTACTTGGGCCGCGAGGGGATCTCCCCGCTGGAGCTGCTCGAGATCGGCCGCACCGAGGTGGCGGCGTACGGCGTCGAGGTGGTCCACGACCGCGTCGTCGGCCTCTCCGGGGAGGTTGATGCCTTCCTCCTCACCACCTCGGGTGGCCGCCGGTTCCGCGCCCGCCGCGTGCTGGTGACCGGCGGCGTCGTCGACGAGCTGCCGCCGGTGCGGGGTCTGGCCGAGCGCTGGGGCGTCGACGTCCTTCACTGCCCCTACTGCCACGGGTGGGAGGTGCGCGACCGGGCGATCGCGGTCCTGGCGACCACGCCGATGGCCGGGCACCAGGGCCTGCTGTTCCGACAGCTCTCCGACGACGTGGTCATGGTCGTCCACGACGGCGTCGAGCTGCCCGACGAGGAGCTCGAGAAGATGGGCGCCATCGGTGTGCGGATCGAGCACGGCACGCCGCAGGAGGTCGTCACCGACGGCGGCGCACTGGTCGGACTGCGGCTGGCCGACGGCTCTGTGCTGGAGCGGCAGGCGATCGTGGTCGCCTCCCAGCCACACGTCCGTGCCGACTACCTGGCCCCGCTCGGCATCGAGCCGCAGCCCTTCGAGATGGGCGGCGTGCCCTTCGGCTCCGTCATCGCGACCGAGCCGACGGGCGCCACCGCGGTGCCGGGCATCTTCGCCGCCGGCAACGCGACGGACATCGCGATGACGCTGATGGCCTCGGCCGCGCACGGCAACCGCGTCGGTGCCTGGATCAACGCCGACCTCGCCTCCGCGGACGCCGCCCGCGCGGTGGAGCAGCGCCGCGCGGAGCACTTCGAGCGGCCCGCCTGGGAGGAGCGCTACTCGGGCGAGAAGGTGTGGAGCGGCCGGGCCAACGCGCAGCTGGTGGCCGAGGTCGCCGACCTGGCTCCGGGCCGGGCGCTCGAGGTCGGGTGCGGCGAGGGCGGCGATGCCATCTGGCTGGCCTCCCAGGGCTGGGACGTGACGGCCGTCGACTTCGCCGACGCGGCGCTGGCCCGCACGGCCGCCCACGCGGACGAGGCAGGTGTCGGCGAGCGGATCAGCACCCGTCGGGTCGACGTACGCACCTTCGAACCCGACGGCGAGACGTGGGACCTCGTGACCTCCCACTTCGTGCACCTGCCCGACGGCGGCATGGTCGATGTCGTACGGCGGCTCGGCTCCGCGGTCGCGCCGGGCGGGACGCTGCTCGTCGTCGGCCACCACCCCGAGGACCTGGCCACCGGGCTGCGGCACGGGCACCACACCTTCCTCTTCACCGCCGACTCCCTGCTGCCGGCGCTCGGCGACGGCTCCGGAGACGCCGCCGGGTGGGAGGTGGAGGTCTGCGAGTCACGGCCCCGCACCCAGGCCCACCCGGAGACCGGCGAGGAGATCGCCATCGCTGATGCCGTCCTGCGGGCCCGGCGCCTGCCCTGACCGACGAGATGGGATCGGCGGGCCCGACCGCAAGGGTTCGGTCGGCATGATGGAGGCATGACCTCTCGGGACCTGCCCCTGGCGTCGGCCCGCCCGTGGTGGACGCTGCTGCCGTTCCTGCTGGCGGTCGCGGCGGTGGCCGGCGTCGGCGGGCTCGCCGCGTCGGGCTCGCAGGCCACCTACCGCGCGCTGGACCTGCCGTCCTACGCGCCGCCCTCCTGGCTGTTCGGGCCGGTGTGGTCGGTGCTCTACGTGATGATCGGCGTGGCCGGCTGGCTGCTGTGGCGCGCTGGCGGGTGGGACCGGGTGATGTGGCTGTGGGCGGTCCAGCTGGTGCTCAACCTGGCCTGGACTCCCCTGTTCTTCGCAGCCGACCTCTACACCGTCGCGCTCGTCGAGATCGTCGCGCTCGCCGCCTCGGTCGCGGTGCTCATCATCTGGTCGTGGAACCGCTCCCGGGTCGCGGGCTGGTTGCTGGTGCCCTACCTCGCGTGGGTGTGCTTCGCGACGGCGCTCAACGCGGGCATCGTCGTCCTCAACTGACGCCTCGACCCGGGCAGAGCGCGTGGACGCGCGAGCAGCATCCCGTCAGGCCAGGTCGAGCCGCGCCAGCACGATCGCGGCGATGCGGTCCACCGGCAGCGCGGGGTCGACGTCCATCCCGTGCTCGTCGGATTGCAACGGCTCGAGGGTGTCGAGCTGTGACTCCAGGAGGCTCGGGGGCATGAAGTGGTCGCGGGCGTTCATCCGCTCGAGGATCATGTGCTTGTCGCCCGTCGAGTGCACGAAGAAGGTCCCCTCGCCCCCACGCCGCAGCACGTCGCGGTACGCCCGGCGCAGGGCGCTGCACGTGATGATCGTCGGCTCCCCGCGGGCCTCGCGCTCGGCGGTCCAGTCGGCCAGCGACTCCAGCCACCCCCACCGGTCGGCGTCGGTGAGCGCGATGCCCTCGCGCATCTTGGCGACGTTGGCGGGCGGGTGGAAGTCGTCGCCCTCGGCGAACTCCCAGCCCAGGCGCTCGCGTACGGCCTGGGCGACCGTCGACTTGCCCGACCCGGAGATGCCCATGAAGACGAGGTGCAGCGGTGCGCTCATCCGATGGCCCAGACACCCAGCGACAGCACGAAGATCGAGACGCCCAGCGTGGTCTCCAGCACCGTCCACGTGCGGAGCGTGGTCTTGACGTCCATCCCGAAGAACTTGCTGACCAGCCAGAACCCCGAGTCGTTGACGTGGGAGAGCACGGTCGCACCGGCCGCGATGGCGAGGACCAGCGCCACGAGCTGCAGCGAGGACGGGTCGGCCTCGGCAACGGCGGCGGACAGCAGCCCTGCGGTGGTGGTCAGCGCGACCGTCGCGGAGCCCTGGGCCACGCGCAGGATCGTGGCGATGACGAAGGCCGACACGATCAGCGGGAGGCCGAGCTCGCCGAGTGAGTCGGACAGCGCCTCGCCGATGCCGCTGTAGCGCAGCACCCCGCCGAACATCCCGCCGGCACCGGTGATCAGGATGATCGCGCAGATGGGGCCGAGGGAGTCGTTGAGGATCGTCTCGATCTCCTCTTTCGAGTGCCGGCGGATCGCCAGCGTGTAGACCGCCACGAGCAGCGCGATGATCAGTGCCACGGGGGTCTGGCCGATGAAGATGAAGGTGTCGACGAGGGCACCCTCCTCGGCGATCGAGCCGTTGGCGCGCAGGGTGGTCAGCACGGTGTTGGTGCCGATGAGCACCAGCGGCAGGAGCAGGATGGCCAGCACGTGACCGAAGGCCGGGTGCGAGTCGGCGTCCGGCTCGTGGCCACCGGTCAGCACCGAGTCGTCGACCGGGACGTAGACCTTGCCGAGCCACGACATCGTGACGAGGTAGACACCGACGAACCACGCGATCACGGCCACCACGACGCCGACGAGCAGCGTGAGCCCGATGCTGGCGCCGATCTCGGTGGCCGCGGTGACCGGACCGGGGTGCGGCGGGACGATCGCGTGCATGGAGGCGAACGCCCCGGCGGCGGGCAGGGCGTAGATCAGCACCGAGCCGCCGAACCGCTTGGCCACCGAGAAGATGATCGGCAGGAACACCACGAGCCCGGCGTCGAAGAAGATCGGCAGTCCGAAGAGCAGGGCCGCGATGCCGAGCGCCATCGGGGCGCGCTTCTCGCCGAACCGGCTGATGAGGGTGTCAGCCAGCACCTGGGCACCCCCCGTCACCTCCAGCACCCGACCGATCATCACGCCGAGGCCGACGAGCAGGGCCACTGCTCCGAGGGTGGTGCCGAATGCCGAGATGGCGACCGCCGGAACGTCCGCCAGGGGCACCCCCGCCGCCACGGCGGTGCCGAAGCTGACCAGCACCAGCGCGACGAACGCGTGCATGCGCAGCACGATGATCAGCACGAGGAGGACGGCGACGGCGATCGCGGCGATCACCAGCAGCGTGCCTGCGCTGTGCACGGGGGTCATGGTGTCCACGAGATACCTCCGAGTTGGGTTGCCCCACCCTAGACGGACGATTCCGGCTCGTCACGGCACGCGGAGGCGGATACTCGTCGGGTGCCGCGCCGCCGCCGGTGTGCAACCAGCCGTGGCGCAGCGTCTCGGCGGTGGCATCGGGGTCCTTGTAGTAGCCGGCCATCACCAGCGACGACTGCGCGCAGATCTCGCCGCGCTCGCCCGGAGGCACCGGCAGGTCGTCCTCGCCGAGGATCGCGACGGTCACCAGGGGCGCCGGCCGGCCCGCGCTGGTGAGTCGCTCGGTCGCCACCGTGCCGTCCGCCCGGAAGTGGTCCTCCGGAGGCATCATCGAGATCATCATCGGCGCCTCCGTCTGGCCGAAGAGCTGCGCCATCACCGGCCCGATCCGCGTCAGCGCCTCCTCCGACCGGGACGCCGACATCGGCGCCGCGCCGTACCAGAAGCACTGGAGGCTGCTCAGGTCCGTCGACTCGAGGTGGGGGCTGCCGAGCACCATGTAGATGAGGGTGGGCGGCAGGAACGTGTGGGTCACCCCGTGCTCCTCCACCAGTCGGAGGAAGCCCTCCACGTCGGGGGCGCGCATGATCACGACCTCGCCGCCGAGCGCGAGCACCGGGAAGCACAACACCCCCGCGGCATGGGTCAGGGGCGCGAGGGCGAGGTAGACCGGCGGGCCGTCGAACGGGTAGCCCATCAGCGTCAGCGCCGTCATGGTCTCGATGTTGGTCGGCGTGAGCATGACGCCCTTGGGGCGCCCGGTGGTGCCCCCGGTGCCGACGAGCAATAGAGAGCGTCCTCGGCACCGGGGTGCGCGGGACGATCGGGCACGTCGACACCGGTGCCGCGATCGAGGAAGGCCCGCCAGGGCAGCGAGCCGTCGTCCGGGGCGTCGAGGCAGACCCAGGTGTGGACCCCGGGCAGCTGGTCGCGGATGGCGGCGACCAACGCTGCGAACGCCGACTGGTAGAGCACGACCTCGGTGTCGAACAGGGCAGAGCAGCTCCCGGTTCTCGGTGGCCTCGTTGCGCGGGTTGATCGGGCACCACACGCCACCGGCCCGGCTGATCCCGAAGACGCAGGCGAACGCGACCGGGTCGTTGGCCGAGAGGATCGCGACGCGCGACCCCTCGAACGTGCCCCCATACCGTGCGACGGAGCCGTGCAGGGCCGCGGCGACCCGGTGGGACAGTGCCACCACCTCGGCGTACGACAGCGACGCCCCGTCCGTGGTCAGGCAGGGGCGGTCCGCGCCCAGGCTCGCGCCCTTGTCGAGGTAGTCGTGGAGCCGCATCTGTCGGTCTGCTCAGTCCTGGGTCGTGAGCACCGGCGACGAGACGAGCCCGAAGGTACGGAGCACCCCGAGCAGCTCATGGTGCCCGAACGCCTGGCAGCCGGACGCGAAGCCGACGCGCCGCGGCCGCTGCTGGAGGAGCGAGTAGGCGGCGTAGGCCTGCATCAGGCCGGTCTGCTTGTAGTTGGAGTTGCCGTGGATCACGCAGTGCGCGCGCCCGAGCGGACCGGAGGCGTGGACGGAGTCGAGCGACTTGTTGATACGCGGGTTCTCGCGCGGCGGCATCTGGTCCATCACCTGCCGGGCCGTCGCTGTCAGTGCGGCGGCCTTGTCGTCGGCGCTCATGTCCTTCGTGGCCTCCAAGGCGCCCGCCACGATCTGGGGCACGCCGTTCATCAGGGCCGCGTTGAAGACGCCGCCCTGTGCCTTGCAGTTGGCGACGCGGGGGTCGCGCCGGAACCACACGGGGTGCGAGGTGCCGCCCCAGGGCAGCGACTGCGCGAGCTCGTGCTGCCCGGGCACGACCAGCGGCACCAGGCCCTGACCGGCGTCGAAGGGGACGTAGGCGTTCTGCTCGAGGAAGTGCGCCGCCGACGACGCGGCGTTGACGAGGATCGTCTCGGTCGAGGCGATGGTCGGGCGACCCGCCCCAGAAGACGGCGATGTCGAGGGTGTCAAGGCCCGGCTTCTCGAGGCAGAGCTGGGTGGCGATCTCCCCGGTGGTGTACATCTGGGCGATCCCGGGCGCGAGCAGCAGGCCCGCCTCGGCGAACTTCTCGCTCCACTGGTCGTCACAGGCCATCAGCCAGTCCTGCTCGCCCGTGGTGTCGGTGTAGTGGACGCCGGCCCTGAGCGCGGCCTCGACGACGACGGGACCCAGGGTGCTGAACGGACCGACGGTGTTGCACACGACCGCGGCGCCGTCGAACAGCTCGGCCAGGCTCTCGACGTCGTGGTCGACGGTCCTGATCTCGTAGTCGGCGGTCTCGACGCCGGCGACGTTGTGGGCCAGCGACGACTCGAGCTTCTCCTGGCTGCGGCCGGCCGCGATGAACGGCACGTGGTACTCGCGGAGGTACTCACAGATCAGGCGGCCGGTGTAACCGGACGCTCCGTAGACGACGACCTTCTTCTCGCTCAATGTCTTGCCCTTCTTCGGTCCTGGAGTCGGTGGTTGAGGTGCGAGCGCAGCGAGCCTCGAAACCTCACATGCCCATGCCGCCGTCGACCGGGATGCCGGCGCCGTTGATGAAGCGGGCTGCGTCGGAGGCGAGGAAGACCACGGCGTCCGCCATGTCGGTGACCTCGCCGAGCCGTCCCGAGGGCGTCAGCTCGATGACCGCGCCCACCGCCTCTTCGGCGCTGCCGTAGAGCCCGAGGCTCGCCATGTCGTTGGCGAGTCCCGCGCCCATCGCCGTGGGGACGAGGCCCGGGTAGATGCAGTTGACGCGTACGCCGTAGCCGAGCTCGCCCGACTCCATCGCCGCGACCCGGGTGAGCCGGTCGACCGCCGACTTGGTGCCGCTGTAGACCGAGATCGCCGGGAAGGCGATGGTCGCGGCGACCGACGAGATGTTGATGATCGTGCCGCCCTTGCCCGCCGCGCCGTCCGGGCGCATGGTGCGGAAGCCGTGCTTGAGCCCCAGCGTGGTGCCCAAGATGTTGACGTCGAGCATCTTGCGGATGTCGTCGACCCGGACCTCGCTGATCAGGCTGCTGATCTCGATGCCGGCGTTGTTGACCAGCACGTCGAGCCCGCCGAGCTGGTCGACACAAGGCGGCGACGGCCGCCTCCCACCCGGCCTCGTCGGTCACGTCGAGGCGTACGAAGCCGTGGCCGTCGCCGAGGCTCGCGGCCGTCTCGGCTCCCGCCTCGTTGACGTCAGCGATCATCACCCGGGCACCGGCGGCAGCGAGCGCGTTCGCCATCCCTTCGCCGAGTCCCGCGCCCCTCCCGTCACCAGGGCGACGCGGCCGGTCAGGTCGAGTGCGGTCATCGGGGGTGCTCCTCTGCGTGGCGGGTGATGGCCATCACAGTGACACCGCGATCTTGACAACTGTCAAGGAAATGTTTGGACATATGTCAAGAACGGACGTCTGGTCGCGTACGATCGGCCCCATGCCCGCGCCCTCGTCCCCCGCCGTCGCCGATCCCCTGGCGTCCGCGGCAGCCCGCGTGAGCAAGCACGACAGCCGTCGCGACCAGCTCGCGGAGTCGGCGCTGGCGACTCTCGGCAAGCTCGGCTACGCCAAGACGTCACTCCGGGAGATCGCACAGCACTCGCCGTTCTCGCACGGCGTCGTGCACTACTACTTCTCCAGCAAGGAGGAGCTGATCACCTACTGCGATACTCGTGGGGTGCCGCGCCGCTCCTCCTCGACCGCGTTCTCGGTCGTCGCCGCCACCGCTCTGGTGGGCCTCGCCATCCTGTTCCATCCGTCGTCGCAGATGGAGTCGGTGCGCCGCCTCGTCGGGCTGGGCGACGAGCGCCGCCTGCCTGCGCCCGACATCGTGGCGTCGGGAGGGACGTTCGCCTTCACGATGACCCAGCCGGGGTCCTCTGCCCCGGTCGGCTGGGACCCGTGCCAGACGGTGTCGTACGCCGTGAACCCGGCCGGCATGCCGGAGGGTGCCCGACCGATGGTGGACCGCGCGATCGCCCGGATCTCCGCGGCCACCGGGCTCGCCTTCGAGGACGACGGCGACACCGACCGCCGGCCGTTCACGGGCCCGCTCGTCCCGTTCGGCGGTGGCCGGCCGGTCGTCATCGGGTGGGCCGACGCCCTGGAGTATCCCGGCCTGGCCGGTGGGGTCGCCGGCCTCGGCGGTGGAGCGGCCGAGGACGGAGCCCAGGGGCGGTTGCGCTACGTGACGGGCGGCGTCGTGCTCGACGTCGAGGTGTTCACCGCCGCCAACCTCGCCCAGCGGCCGCGCGTGATGGAGGCGATCGTGCTGCACGAGCTCGCGCACGTGGTCGGGCTGGGCCACGTCTCCGAGCCGATGGAGCTGATGTTCGCCAGCAGCTCCGGCCAGGTGGAGCTCGGCCCGGGGACCGCGAGGGGCTGGCGCGCCTGGGCTCGGTGCCCTGCGGCTGATCGATCTGGCCGGGCGTGGGATATCCACAGATCGCGCCGGAGGGGTGTCGACGCGGGGCCGCGTCCGGCCAGCATCGAGCCATGATCATCTCGGGAACGATCGAGCTCGACCCTGCCGCCCACGCCGCCACGACTGCCGCACTCCGGTCGCGGTTGGAGCACCTCGAGGAGCGCCGCCGCTCGGCCGAGCTCTCCATCGACCATGTCCTCGCGACGTGGCGGGGCGACGCAGCCGACACCTTCCGCGCGCGATGGGAGGAGTGGAACGGCGGCGCACGCGTCGTCATCGACCAGCTCGCCAGCGCGACGGAGGCGCTCGAGGAGGTACGCCGCGACGTCACGGGCGTTGATCAGGGGTGCGCGCGGTCGTCCGTCCGGCTCGCGGGCCGCCTGGGATGACGGCCTTCGAGGTGGACCTCGACGAGCTGCGCGGCACCCTCCGAGAGCTGGCCGCGTGCCAGCGCGACCTCATCCGGGTCGCGGGCGACATCGACGAGACGCAGGCACGGTTGCAGTCCGACTGGTCGGGAGTCGCCAGCTCCGCGCAGGCCACGTCGTACGCGTCGTGGCGGACCGACTGCGCCGACATGGTCACCGCGCTCGCCGCCCTGCGCGACCTCGCCTCAGCCGCCGACACCCACTACTCGCGGGCCGCGAGCGTCAACGCTGAGCTGTGGCGGCAGGTCCGTCCGTGAGGATCAGCGTCGAGTGCGGGGGCTTCGACGACGCGGCCGACGCGTGCCGCACGGCCAACCAGACCGCCGCCCTCATCACCGAGTCGCTCGCGGGGAAGCTCGCCGGGTTCGGTGCGATGGCCGGCAACGACGCGAGCAGCGCCGACTTCGCCACGTCGTACGACGCCGCCGCGCGGGAGGCCGTCGGCTCGCTGACGGACCTGACTCACGCCTTCATCGGCCTCGAGCGACTGCTCGCCGTCACCGGGGCCAACCACGCTGCCGCAGAGGCAGCGGCCGCTGGGCGCGTGACCACGTACTCCGGTCGAGGGCTCACGGGCGACGCCTACGTCCGCGTCACGCCGTCGGCGCCGCCGTCGAGCCTGGGCGCGCAGGAGCCCTCGCTCGGCATCGTCGACCGCTTCATCCTCGATCACGTCGAGGGCTTCGTCTGGCCGGGCGCCGACGTGGCGCTGCTGCGCGAGGCGGCGCACGCCTGGCGGCGGGCGTCCGCCTCGGTGGCCCTGCTGGTCGACCACGTCGACATCGCCTCTGAGATGGTGGAGCGCCAGCTGTCGCCCGAGGTCCCGACCGCACTCTCCTGCCTGGCGGACCTGCGCTCCCTCGTGGTCGACGCGGCCGACGAGCTCGCGGCGCTCGGAGAGTCGTGCGAGGACCACGCCGACGCCGTCGAGGAGACGCACGCCCGCACCCGGGCTCTCATGGCCGAGATCGGTCGGATGGTCGTCGAAGGGGCAGCCATCTCGGTGATCGTCGGCGGCCTCACGGGCGGCCTCGGCGCGTCCGCCACGGGCGCAGCTGCTGCCGCCCGGATCCGCGCGCAGGCGCCACGCTTCCACGCGCTGCTGCTGGGGCTGCGCGCGAGCATCGCGACTTCCGGCCCTCGGCTGCGCAGGGTCGAGGACTCGCTGCGCGATCTCCGGGCGCGACTCGACCGCTATGCCAAGGCCGCGGTGCGGGACGAACGGGGCGAGATGCGGCTGCCGGGCGGGTGGGGCGGTCAACGACGAGTCGCGCAGAAGGCCCGAGGTGGGTGATGCTCAGCTCGAGCACTTCATCGACCATATTCTTCGAGGGGTGAACAACCCTCGACGGATCGGTGACGGCACCACCA
This sequence comes from uncultured Actinomycetota bacterium, assembly GCA_963740115.1. Lineage (GTDB taxonomy): Bacteria > Actinomycetota > Actinomycetes > Propionibacteriales > Nocardioidaceae > Nocardioides. The sequence goes on from CAVUCQ010000003.1 coordinate 1,051,075, forward strand.
TGGATGCGATCAGGTACGAGCTCCGAACGGGCGGGGCCACGCACGGCCGGGGGCACATCCAGAAGGGTCACGACATGATTCGTGGTCTCGACAAGTGGTTGCGCCGCACACAGGGTGCTTCGGATGCCGACAAACAGCTCGCGCGATCGCTCATGGAGAGCTCAGGGAGGCGTTGGACGGATGAACGAGGCGACGCTGATGAACAGGCTGACGACCGAGATCCCGAGAGCTCAAACCGCTCCTGCACGAACACCTCGTGGACCAGGAGGGCGAGATGCTGCCCTACCTCCTCATGGCGGACATCTCTCGTTGGGCGCACGAGAACGCAGCGCAGATGCCTGACCGCGTCTCACAGCTCACGCGCCGGCTTGAGCATGAGTTCGCCGTCGGCGACGAAGCCATCAAGAACCTGATCGGGGTGGGCTTCGTCGAGATGCTTCCCGAGACGCCCAGGGGTGACGCCGTCTTGAACTTGTTGGGTCCGATGCTCCGAGGAGTCGCCCACGACATGAATCTGTTCGAGCCCTGGCCGGAGGGGACTCGTCCCCCTGACCGGCACACCGACGCATCCCTCCCATCTCACGCCCGCCGCGGCCGGAACTCGATGACGTTCGACGGCAGTCGTCGCCTCCGGGTCGGGCGACCTGCCCGCGACGTCTCCGCAGCCCGGTCACAGGCGGGCAGCACCCGCTCGGAGGCCACGTTGGCGGCGACCTCGACGAGCCGGACCTCGCGGTCGCCGTACCGCTGACCCATGACGGCACCGTCGAGGACGTGGTCGAACGTGAACTCCACGAACCGTGGTCGCCCCTCCGCCCTGGCCCCGGGACGGAGCAGGTGGTCGATGACGAACCGGAGCGTCGGCAGCATCATCGCCGACGATTCGAGGTCGGGGTTCCACGTCAGGCAGCAACCGCCCGAGCAGACCTCCCACGCCAGGTGCGCGAAGGGCACGGACCGATCCCCACGACCCGTCGGCGTACCGCGGAGAGTCCCGTCGCAGTCCACGAGAGCGCAGAGGTGGGCCCGTTCAGCCTCGTTGAGGGCAGGCTGGATCCGGATGTGGCCGATGAAGGCTGGGTCGAGTGCGTGGGATCCGCGCCGCGAAGTCATGAGCAGCACCTGCCCGGAGGGGCAGCGCGGAAACTCACGAACGACGACCTGTGGACAAGGCGGCCCTCGGCCTATCTGCGTCAGGAGAAGGTGAGGGTGTTGTCGGCGTGGACCTGTAGGTCGTAGCGGGGGTGGTGGGCGAGCGATGATGGCGTGGACACAGCACCTGGCCGTTGGCGAGATCGGTGAGGCCGTGGCGTGACCACGGATCGTCGTGGTGGGCGTGGCACCCGGACGCCGAGGTCTCGCAGCCCCGGGCGGTGCATCGGCCGTCGCGCAGCGCGAGCGCGATGCGCTGGGCCTTGGTGAACAGCCGGGTCCGACGACCCAGGTCGAGCGGTTGTGACGTCGTGCCCAGCACGGCCGGGATGATCCCGGCCTCACAGGCGAGGCGGCGCGCCTGTCCCGCGCTCATGCTGCTGCCGTCGTCGAGCAGCGCAACCGCGTGGTCCGCGAGGAGCTGCTCGAGGGTCATCGTGACCACCACGTGGCGTTGACGCCGGCCGTCACGGGCGTAACGGGCGTAAGGTCGTCGGGGCCGCCGGCTGCAGGTGATCCGGTGGGAACGGCGTGCTACGCACCGCCCTAGCTGACCAGCCGCACCGGACCATGCTCGAACCTCGCCTGCCAGTCCTCGATCGACCACCCCGCCCCCTCAGGCGCGAGGACAAAGCTACCCAGGCGCGTGACGGGCAGGAGCGAGTGCCGTCCGGAGTCGTCGCCGCGCTCCTCCAGCACCAGCCCCGTGTCGAGCGTGAACGTCAGGCGCAGCCTCTCGCCCTCCACCTCCGCCGTCGCCGGCCCGACCTGGGTGCCGAAGACGTACGGCCCGTCGTCCGCGCGCTCGTAGCCCGCGGGCACGCGGCGTACGTCGTGCAGCGTCAGGCCGTCGATCTCGGACGTGGCGGATCCGGCTCGCTCGCGCACGAGTGCCGGCCAGCGCTCAAGGGCGTCCTCCGAGAGCAGAGAGCGGACGCCGTGCAGGTCCCGCACCCTCTGCTCGGGGACGGGCAGCGCGAGCGAGGTCTTCTCCTGCGCGAACGCGAGGTCGGCGAGCATGCAGTAGGCCGCCATCACGCGCTCCGCGCCGAACCGGTCGGCGGCCGCCCCGGTGAACGGCTTCGTCCCGGGCACGCAGGGCAGCGGCTGGTCGACCTGCGCCGGGGCGGTGGTCGGGGCCGGGTCAGGGCGCGGACTCGGCGGGTGGGTCGGAGGAGCACGCCGACACGGCGAGCAACAGTCCTGCCACCGCCACGATCCTGCGCTTCACGCGACTCCCCCCTCGCTGCCTCAGGCTACCGAGGGCCGAGCCGGCCGCGCGTGGACGACGCCCCCCGCCACGCACTCGGCGTACACCCCGAACATCGGCTCCCCGGCCTTGTTGACCGGCCGGTGCTCCACGAGTGCCTTGAGCAGGCGAGAGTCCTTGACGCCCGTCGACGGGTGGTGGTCGATCACGGCACAGCGCGGGATCGGGCCGCCGATCCGCAGCCGGGCAGCCCCCGCTGAAGCCTCGGCGCCGAGCCACGAGTCCTCGACGAACGGCTCGTCGGTCTCGACGACCATGCTCGCCCGGAAGCGAGCCGCCTCGACCGGACGTCCCGTCCGCTCGGCCAGCGCGCGCAGCGAGGCTGTGCCGACGATGGTGACCGGGGCGGCGAAGACCACTCCTCCGCGCGGCGCGGCAGCGAGGCGTACGTCCCGCCCGAGGAGGTCGGACAGCGCCGCCGAGTGCGGGCCGGCGAGCAGGTCGAGGTCGACCGTGCGCCCCCAGTAGTCACCGGCCAGGGACTCCCCGGTCACCTCGGGCACCGCGGAGACCGAGCCTCCCGGCAGCGCCATCGACAGCAGTCCGTCGTCGACCCGCGCGACGACCGAGATCAGCGACGGGTGCTGCACGGTCCGCAGCACCCGGGCCCGCGCCGGGTCGACGACGCAGAAGGCGCGATCGCCCACCGCCCCGTGCTCGTCGAGCGCGATCCGGTCGAAGGAGAGGTGCCGCATGCCCTTGACCGGCGAGAAGCCCGCGGCGTGGACGACCAGCTCGGCGGGCATGTCGCCATGCTTCCACGCCGCAGCTCCGGAGAGGTCAGCCTCGACCGAGGAGGCCCTTCACGTAGGCCGCCTGGCCGAGGTGCTGGAGGCAGTCGCTCTGGATGCTGATGAGCCGTACGCCGGCGGTGACCGGCGGGTCCCAGCGCTGGTCGACCTCGCGCTCGAGCTCCTTCTCGTCGACCGTCTGCAGGTAGCGCGCGGTCGCCAGCGTCACCTCGTGGTGGTAGTCGACCAACAGCGACGGGTCTTCGATCCGGACCGCGTCCACCTGCTCGCTGGTGTGGCCGTAGCCCATGTCGTCGGTGCCGTTGTCCAGCCCGAACCGCTCCTGGAACTCCTCCCACACCTGCCGTTCGCCGGCGAGGTCGGCCACCTGGGCGTCCTGCCCGCGCGCGGTGTGCCACAGCAGCCAGCCGATCGAGTTGCCGGTGCCGCCCGGACGGTGGTGCAGCTGCTCCTGGTCGAGGCCCTCGGCCACGTCGTCGTACAGCTCGGTGATGCGGCCGAAGCCCTCGGTCAGCACTCCACGGACGTCCATGGCGGCGCTCAGCTCGCCGGGCTCGCTCGCCGGACCTCGGGTGTCGCCGAGTGCTCGTCCTTCATCTCGTCGATCTCGGCGAGGATCCGCGTGCGCTCGTCGTCCTCGAGCCTCACGCCCGCCTGGCGCAGCCCCTCGTCGAGCTTGTCGGCGATGGTGTCGCGCTCGGCGCTGTACTCCCACGAGCTCACGTCCTCCACGACGCGCTGGGCTGCTTCCACCGATGCCTGGTCTGCCTGGTCGCTCATTCCTCCACCGTAACGAGGGCATCCGGTGACGCAAGGTCCCTCGGGGTGGCCCTCAGGCGACGTCGGCGCAGGCCGTCCAGAAGGTCTCGAGCAGCGCCACCGCAGGATCTGCGAGCCCGACCTGGGTCAGCAGGACGGCGACGAGGCCGCTGCTCGGGTGGACGTACGCCGACGTGCCCGTGCCGCCGACCCAGCCGTAGCGGCCGACCACGTTCCACCGGTCGATCAGCTCGGTGTCGACGCCCCCGCCGAAGCCCCAACCCTGCCCGTCGAGGAAGAACCCGCCCATCTCGCGGTGCATGGCGGTGAGCTGGTCGGTCGTCATCAGTCGCACCGAGTCGGCGGAAAGGAGACGACCGTCCGGCCCCTCACCCTCCGCGAGCAGCATGCGCCCGAACGCGAGCCAGTCGTCGGCCGTGGTGACGAGTCCACCGGACCCGGAGGCGAAGGGCGGCTCCGTCGTGAACACGCCGTCGACCTCGTCGCCGACCTGGAGCACGCCGTCGTCATCACGCTCGAAGAGCGTGGTGAACCGGTCGAGCCTGTCGGCCGGCACGTGGAACCCGCTGTCCACCATGCCGAGCGGCTCGAGCAGTCGGTCGGCCATGAGGTCGGCGAAGCCCTGACCGGCCGCGCGGGCGAGCAGCACCGCCAGGACGTCGTACGACGCGTTGTAGGTCCAGCCCGCGCCGGGCTGGTGCATCAGCGGGATCTGCCCGAGCCGCCGCATCCACTCGTCCGGCTCGGGCACCGCGTGGATGTCCTCCGACGCCTGGCCGAGCTGCTCCATGAGCATCGCCACGACCGGCGACTCCCAGGTGGCGAAGCCGTGCCCGGCAGTGCCGGTCAGCAGGTGGCGAGTGGTGATCGGGCGCTCGGCCTCGACCGTGTCGTCGAGCTCGCTGTCCTGCTCGCGCAGCACGCGCGGTGCGGCGAGCTCGGGGAGCAGCTCGGCGACGGGCGCGTCGAGGTCGAGACGGCCTTCCTCGACCAGCATCATCGTCAGCGCGGCCGTCAACGGCTTGGTGATCGACGCACCGCGGAAGATCGAGTCGCGCCGCATCGGCGCGCCGCTGGTGCCCTGCACGCCGAGGGTCGTGACGGAGACGTCGTCGCCACGTGCCACGAGCGCCACCAGCCCGGGGACGTCACCCGACTCCACGAACGGGCGCAGCATCGCGTCGACGTCAGCCATCCTCCGACCGTACGCCCGTCCCTCAGGGTGTGCCTCACGGCCGGGCGCAGGAGGACCTTGGAACCATGGCCGTGACCAGCTTCCAGGACCTGCCCCTTGCCGACCGCGACCGCGAGTGGGACGGCGACGCCGCCGAGAAGCGGGTGCGCACGTGGGCCGGCGCCGAGGAGGAACCGAACGAGAAGTACCGCGATGCCCACGTCTGGTACGACGCGGACAAGAAGGACAACTTCACGGCCTACAAGCTGCTCGTCGCCGACGTGGTCGACGGCCGGTTGCGGGCCGTTCCGCGAGGCGTGATGGCCGCCGGCAACGTCATGGTCGGCGGACGCGGCGGCGTCGACCTGCCGTCGAAGGACGTCGACCGCGTGAAGAGCCACCTCGCGAAGTACTACAAGAAGATGGGCGACGAAGCGCCCTGGGAGCGCGACTGAGCTCGGCTCAGAGGTGCTGGAGCTTCGCGAAGGGAGGCTTGATCCGCACGGACTGGGCGCCGAAGTCGACCGTCACCGAATGGCTGTCGACCGCCGTGACCTTGCCCAGGCCGTAGAGGTCGTGACTGACGCGGTCGTCGACCTCGAAGACGTCGATGACCTGCTCCTCGGGGAGGGCGAACGGACTGCTGCTGAGGTGCTTCGGCCGTGAGCCGCTCGGGTTGCTCATTTGATCCAGTATGCGCCCTTGTGGGTGAGATCGGGACATCGATGGGCGAAATTGCGTGCTCAGGACCTCACGTGAGGGCGAGCAGCCCGTCCACGAGGAGCACGGCCCCCACGAGCATGCTCACCAGTGCCCACACGGCCGGACCGGCTGCCACCACCCGGTCCCGCAGCGCCGCCAGCCTCGCCTGGGCCTCCCCCGGATAGCGCGCGTAGTACACGAACATGAGGGCGACGGTGGCGGTGGAGGCGACGGTGAACACCGCAAAGGCGACCGCCACCTCGAGCAGGGAGACGTTGTCCCGCACCACGACAAGGGCGGCCGCACTGGTGATCGCCCAGGGCTGCTTGAGCACGCCGACAGTCGCGGCGCCGAGGGGTGTGAGGTTGTCGATGTGGCCCGCGATCCGCTGCGTCCCCCAGCGGGAGGAGCCCGTCGTGGCCGCCGGTGGCATGGTCCTCAGGCGCCACTTCTTCACCCCGAACCACAGCAGTGCCAAGCCCAGCAACGCCTCGAGGACCGCCACCGACGTACGTCCCCCGCCCCGGTGGGTGTCACTCGAAGACGCCACCGCATAGCTGGCCGCGAAGACGACGGTCAGCGAGATGCCCCAGCCGAAGAGGAACCAGACCGCGTTGACCCGGGCCCGCGCGGTCCCCAGGACGAGGACGAACACCACGATGGTCGCGGGCGACAGGCTGGCCATCAGCCCGAGGATGAGGATCGGCAGGATCAGGCTCACCGCGCTCCTCCCGTCGTCTCCGCTCACCTGGTCGGCGTCCAGTGCTCCCCACCGTGCCCGCTCCGGGAGCGTCGCGCCTAACCTGCTACGGGTGACGCGGTGACCTGCCAAAGCCTCCTACCTTGTCGTCATGTCGTCGCAGGAGTCGAACGTGTCGGCCACACCTCCGGGGGAGCCGGACGGGCGCAACGCTGCCCTCCCGCGGGTCGTTGTCCTGGCGCTCTGCGTCATCGCCACGTTCGCCTTCGGCGCGATCGTGCGCGGCGCCGCCGAGATCGTCGCGCCCACGATGCTCGCCCTGGTGCTGACGATCGGGGTGCTCCCGGTCGACGCGTGGGCACGGCGCCACAGGTGGCCGGGGTGGTCGGCGGTCCTGGCCGCGCTCGTCACCGCGTACGCCGTCCTGCTGGTCATGCTGGTCGGCACCATCATCTGCCTGGTCAAGCTGGTGGATCTGCTCCCGCAGTACGCGCAGGAGGCCGGGGACCTCACGGCAGACGCGCACGACGGGCTGTCATCGCTGGGCCTCGGCACGGAGTCGACCCAGGACGCCCTCGACAAGGTCGACGTCAGCAAGGTCGCCGGGGTGCTGGCCGACGTGCTCTCCGGGGTCCTCGGTGCCGTGGGCAACATGTTCCTGATCGTGACCCTGATGTTCTTCTTCGTCGTCGCCGTCCCGGGGTTCCGTACGCGAACCGCATGGTTGCGACGCTCGAAGCCGCAGGTGGCCGGATCGCTCGCCCACTTCGTCAAGGGCGCCCAGAGCTACCTCATCGTGACCGCCCTGTTCGGCGCCATCGTGGGGATCCTGGACGCCGGCGCGCTCTGGCTGATCGGCGTGCCGCTCCCGCTCGCGTGGGGCTTCTTCTCCTTCATCACCAACTTCATCCCCAACATCGGCTTCGTGATCGGCATCATCCCGCCGGCGCTCCTCGCCCTCCTCGACTCCGGGTGGCAGGGCATGCTCCTGGTCATCGTCGTCTACAGCGTCCTGAACGTGACGATCCAGACGTTCATCCAGCCCCGCTACGTCGGCAACAGCGTCGGCCTCAGCGCCGAGATGACGTTCATGTCCTTGGTCGTCTGGACCTTCCTGATGGGCCCGCTGGGGGCCCTGCTCGCCGTCCCGATGACCCTGCTGGTGAGGGCGCTCTTCATCGACCCCGATCCGCGCGCCGCCTGGGTGGCACCGCTGATCGACGCCCAGGTCGATGCGCCCGAACCCGAACGACCTCCGGTGCCTGACGTCGACACCGTCCCACCGCGGACCGCGACCAAGCCCGCCGCCACCTGACGCGGACGCGGACCCACGCACTTTCCCCACATCGTGGTCTTCCGCACGCTCACCGACGGTGGCAGTGTGACCTGCATCACACCCCCACGGAGGTCAGTCATGCGCCGACTCGTGTCCGGATCCATCGTCGCTGTCGCGGTAGCCGCTCTGGGGGTCGGCCTCGCCCCGCCGTCGTCCACCTCGCCGCCGGCGCCGGCACCAGCCGCGGCGAAGAAGGCGGAGCACCTCGACGCCTACACGGCGACCCGGGTGACCGGCGAGCAGCTCGCCACGCTGGCGCGCCAGGGCTTCGACCTGCACGAGTCCCACCCGACCGGTGACACCTCCCAGGTCAGCCTGGTGATGACCGCCGACGAGGCCGACCGGCTCCGCGCGCAGGGCATCGACGTACGCCTGGCCAGGGTCAAGGGCGGCCAGACCGTACGTCAGTTCGCCGCAGCCCAGGCAGCCTTCGGCTACAACGTCTGGCGCTCGTACGACGAGCCCGGCGGCCACCGCGACCAGCTGATCGCCGCCTCCAAGGCGTACCCGGGCGTCACCAAGCTCGTGAAGCTGGGCACGACCTACCAGGGCCGCGACATCCTCGCGCTGAAGGTGACCCAGGGCGCCCGCGGGCATCAAGGACGGCTCCCGGCCGGCGGTCATCTACAGCTCCACCCAGCACGCACGTGAGTGGATCGCCCCGGAGATGACGCGCCGGATCATGAACACCTACCTCCAGCGGTGGGCCGCCGACGACGAGCCGACGAAGAAGCTCCTGCAGAAGACCGAGCTGTGGTTCGTGCCCGTCCTGAACCCGGACGGCTACGAGTACACGTTCACCAACGAGCGGCTGTGGCGGAAGAACCTGCGGGACAACAACAACAACGGCACCACCGAGGTCGGCGACGGCGTCGACCCCAACCGCAACTTCCCCTCCCACTGGGGCTACGACAACGAGGGCTCCTCGCCGATCCCGTCGAGCGACACCTACCGCGGCCCGTCGCCGGCGTCGGAGCCGGAGACCCAGGCGGCCATCAAGCTCTTCAACACGGCCAAGGCCGAGTTCATGATCAACTACCACTCCAACGGGCGCTGGCTGCTCTACAACGACGGCTGGCAGGTCGGCACGCCGACCGCGGACGACCCCATCTACTACGCCCTGTCCGGCAACCTCGACAAGCCCGCGATCGACGGCTTCCACCCCGGTCTCTCGTCCGACGTCCTCTACATCACCAACGGCGAGATCGACGGCTACGCGCAGGAAGCCACCGGAACCCTGGCGTGGACCCCCGAGCTCTCCCCCGGCTGCCCCGGATGCGGCTTCGTCTTCCCCGACGACGAGCAGCTCGTGCAGGAGGAGTTCCTCCGCAACCTTCCCTTCGCCGAGTCGGTGGCCGAGTCGGCGGCCGACCCGGACGACCCGAAGTCCAACCTGGGCATCAAGACCAAGCCCTTCTACCTCGAGAGCGACGACCCCTACAAGGAGGGCATCCCGTCGGTGCACCTGAGCTTCACGGAGTCGTACGGCGACCCCCAGCCGGTGGCCGTCATCGCCAAGCGCAGCCTCGGTGCCGTCACGGCGAAGTGGAAGGTCAACGGTGGAGCGACGAAGTCCGCGTCGACGCAGGAGTGGGCCGGCGGAGAGAAGTTCGGGATGACCTCGACGCACTACCACCAGGTGCGGGGCACGGTGACCGGCACGAACCCGGGTGACTCGGTCGAGGTCTGGTTCGAGGGGGGCGGCGAGCGCAGCCCGTCCTTCACCTACAAGGCCGTCTCCGAGACCGGCAACCGGGTGCTGGTCGTCGCGGCCGAGGACTACACCGGCATCTCCCCGGCGCAACCGGCCGGCGGTCCGTTCTACCTCGACTACTACCTCGACGCACTCGACGCCAACGGCGAGGACGCCGACGTCTGGGACGTCGACGCCAAGGGCCGCACGGCACCGGACGCCCTCGGCGTGCTGAGCCACTACGACGCAGCCATCTGGTACATCGGCGACGACATCGTGACCCGGTCCCCCGGTCGCGCAGGCGGCAACGCGGACCGGCTCGCCCTCGACGAGATGTACGAGTTCCGCGCCTTCATGAACGAGGGCGGCAAGGTCATGCACACCGGCGACTACGCCGGCTACCAGTACTCCGGCGCCACACCGGTGGGCACGCCAGCTCTACGACCCGAAGGGCGAGGTCGGCTGCGGCGCCTCACTGCCCGCCGGGACCGATGCACGGCGATGCCTGCGGCTGCGCGGCTCGGGTGACAACGTCAACGACGTGCTGCAGTACTGGTTCGGCGGCTACCTCCAGATCCCCGGCGACGGGCACGACGAGGCAGGCAACGTCTACGACGTGGCCGGGATCGACGACCCGTTCGTCGGGCTCGACTGGGCCATGAACGGACCGGAGTCGGCGGACAACCAGGAGGCGACGTCGTCGTTCATCTCCACCAGCGGCATCCTGCCCGTCGACGAGTACCCCCAGTTCGAGAGCTGGCCGTCGGCGCGCTGGGACAAGCCGGGCGGTCCGTTCAACCCGCACACCGGTGACCAGTACGTCTACAGCCAGATCGCCGACGTGTCCTACAAGCGGCTCACCCGGACGGTCACCGTCCCGGCCGGTGGCGGGACACTCGACTTCTGGACGTCGTACGACACCGAGGTCGACTGGGACTACGTGTTCGTCGAGGCCCACACGCCGGGGGCCGACGACTGGACGACGCTTCCCGACATCAACGGGCACACCTCCCAGAGCACCGGCTCCAGCTGCACCGACGGCGGGGGTTGGCGCACCCTGCACCCGCAGCTCGACCACTACCAAACCCACAACGCGACGACCCCGCCCACCTGCTCGCCCACGGGCACGACGGGTGAGTGGCACGCCGCCTCGGGCAACTCGGGCGGCTGGCAGGAGTGGAGCGTCGACCTCTCCGACTGGGCCGGAGGCTCGGTCGAGGTCTCGATCACCTACGCGAGCGACTGGGGCACCCAGAACCTCGGCACCTTCGTCGACGACGTCACGCTCCCCGACGGCACGTCCCAGTCGTTCGAGACAGGCCTCGAGGGCTGGACGGTCGCCGGCGCCCCGGAGGGCAGCGCGGCCAACGGCAACGACTGGATCGTCACCGACGCCGCCGGCTTCCCGGTCGGCACCGCGATCTCGACTCCCGACTCGCTGCTGTTCGGCTTCGGCTTCGAGGGCATCGCGACGCCGGCCGAGCGCAACGCGGTCATGGGGAGGGCGCTGGACCACCTCCTCGAGTGAGCGGGGAGTGCGCTCCGCTCCTTCGGTGGTTGAGGAGCGAGCGGAGCGAGCCTCGAAACCACTCACGACCGACACCAGCTAGCGAGGAGGACCTCCACCCATGTCCACAGAACAGCCCGTCGAGCGGCGCACCATCCTCAAGACCGCGGCCGCCGCCTCCATGGCCGGACCCTTCGCCGGTCTCGTGGCCGCCCCGCACGCTGCGGCAGCCACCAATCCTCGGACCGTGCCCCTGGAAGCGGTCGCCGACGAGCGCGACGGCGTCGTACGGCTCCACGTGCCGGAGGGGTTCCGCTACCGCTCCTTCCACGACACCACGGACACGGTGGTCCTCACCGACGGCACGGTCCTGCCCGGCCGCCACGACGGGATGGGCGCCTTCCCGGGCCCAGACGGCACGGTGGTCCTGGTGCGCAACCACGAGATCAACAGCCCGGTGCCCGCCGCCTTCGGCACCGGTACGCCGTACGACCCGCGTGCCGGCGGCGGCACGACGACCATCCAGGTCACCAACACCGGCGAGGTGATCCGGTCGTTCACCAGCCTCAACGGCACGATGATGAACTGCTCGGGCGGCCAGATGCCCTGGGGCTCGTGGGTCACCTGCGAGGAGACGATCAACGGCCCGGACGTGGGCCCCGACTTCACCGGCGCGTCCAACATCGCGCTGACGAAGCCGCACGGCTTCGTCTTCGAGGTGCCGGTGAGCGCGTTCCCGGGCACCGGCCAGTCCACGCGGCAGCCGATCCGCTCGGCCGGACGCTTCGCCCACGAGGCGGTCTCCTACGACCCGCACAGCGGCTACCTCTACCTCACCGAGGACGACTTCGGCTTCGCGTCGGGGTTCTACCGCTACAAGCCGCCGACCGACCCGATGGTCGTCGGCCGGCTCGAGGACGGCGGGACGCTCGAGATGCTCAAGGTGGCGGGAGCGTGGAACGCCCACCTCGAGGGCGCCCAGGAACAGAACGCGACCTACCGCACCGAGTGGGTCCCGATCGCGGACCCGGCGCCCGATTTCCCCTACACACCCGGGGTGATCGCCCCGACCTCCAACAACACGGCGATCACCCACGTCGCGCGCCAGGGGTGGGCGCAGGGCGCGGCGTACTTCTCGCGGCTGGAGGGGCAGGTCGCCCGCGACGGCGTCGTCTACTTCACCTCCACCGAGGGCGGCGGTCCGGCGGAGGTGACCAACGAGAACCCGCTCGGCTTCGGGAACGGGTTCGGGCAGGTGTGGGCCTACCACGCCGCCTCCGGCAAGCTCCGGTGCGTCTTCCAGTCCTCCGGTCCCGACGTCCTCGACCTGCCCGACAACATCACGACGTCCCCGCGCGGCACGCTCGTGGTGTGCGAGGACAGCACCGACCGGAACTTCGTCCGGGGTCTGTCCAAGAACGGCAAGCTGTGGGACATCGCCCTCAACCCGACCGCCGACGAGTTCGCCGGCTCGACCTTCAGCCCCGACGGGCACACGTTGTTCGTGAACATCCAGGCCAGCCGCGGCCGGACCTTCGCGATCTGGGGGCCGTGGCAGAAGATCGGGGTGTGAGGACGGCTCCGCACGACCCGGCCTGAACAACCGTGGGGCAAGTTCCCGCAGCCGGGAACCATTTCGGTCCCCCGGTGCGACAGTGATTGCCATGGAGCCCCCGCGGCCGGACACCGGCCCAGCAGCGCAGGATCGGAGCGACACCGCTCTGCTCTCGCTCGTGGATGCGGGCGACATGACGGCGCTGGAGGAGCTCTACCAGCGCCATGCTGCCTGGTTGATGGCCCGCCTGATGAGGCGGTGCAACGACTCCGACGTCGTTCTCGACGTCGTGCAGGACACCTTCGTGGCGCTCTGGAAGGACGCCGACCGGTTTCGCGGCGACGGGGAGGTCGCGGCCTGGTTGTGGGGAATCGCCTTCCGCCGGATGGTGTCGCGACTGCGGTCGCGCAAGGACGTCGTGCTCCTCCCCGAGTGGGAGACCGGAGCCCTCGGACGCACACCTGCAGCCGAGGACGAGGTCCTGCTCGGGGTGGAGTACGGCGACCTGGCCGAGGCCCTGCGTCGGCTGTCACCGGAGTTCCGGTCGGTCGTCCAGGCCGTCGTGCTGGACGGGCTGACCACCAAGGAGGCCGGGCGCCTGCTGGGCGTGCGTGAGAACACGGTGAAGACCAGGCTGCACCGGGCAAAGGCCCAGCTGCGTGGATCACTGGCCACACCACCGGAGGGATGGGGAGGGCGATGACGACACACATCTGGCACGCCGATCCGCCGCTGCTGACCGCCTACGTCGCGGGCGACCTGAGCGCGATCGAGGGCGCCTCGGTCGAGCAGCACCTGGCTCACTGCCCGAGCTGCCGGCAGGCGATCACCGGGCTGGTCGATGCCCGTCTGCTGGCCCGCGGCTGGGCCGGCGTCCGCGCCACCGTCGAGGCGCCGCCGCTGCCGCTGCCGATCCGGCTGGCCCGACGCTCGGGGTCTCGGAGCCGACCGCGGTGCTGCTCGCCGCCACGACCTCGCTGCGCACGGCGTGGCTCGTGTCCGCGTTCCTGGCGCTGGCCTTCGCCACCTTCGCGACGGCTGTGTCCGGCAAGGAGATGCTGGCGCCCTTCCTGCTCGTGGCGCCCCTGGTGCCGGTCGTCGGGGTCGCCGCCGCCTACGGCCCGCAGAACGACCCGCTCGAGGCGCTCGTGGTGACGGCGCCCTACGGCCGGACCCGGCTCATCCTCGTCCGGACCCTCGCCGTCCTGGTCTCGGTCCTGCCGTTCACCGCAGTTCTCGGCCTCCTTCTCCCCGGCCCCGCGTGGCTGGCCGCGGCCTGGCTCGGACCGGCGCTCGCCCTGGTGCCCGATCCTGCTGGCCATGTCCAGCTTCGTGGGTCCGCGGACCGGTGTGGCGCTCGTCGTCCTGGCCTGGAGCGGTGTCGTCGTCTTCTCCCTGCGCGGCTTCCCCGCCACGTGGCCGGTCGAGGCGAGCCAGCAGCTGGCCTACCTGTTCCTGGCGGCCGTCGCCGCTGTCGTCCTCCTCGTCAGGTCTCGTCGGGACCAGCGGATCGGAGCCGTGCTGTGAACACTGTGGAGCTCACCAGGGTCACCAAGACCTACGGACGCACCCGAGCGCTCGACGGGGTCGACCTGTCCTTCGACCGTGGGGTCACGGGACTGCTCGGCCCCAACGGTGCCGGCAAGACCACGCTCCTGCGCATCGTCGCCACGTCGATCGCGGCCGACGGCGGTGACGTACGACTGCTCGGCCGTGACCCGCACGGGTCGCAGGCCGAGGTGACCGCGATCCGCCGCCAGCTCGGCTACCTGCCGCAGGAGCTCGGCTATCCCGGCGACATGACCGCCTTCGGGTTCGTGGAGTACGTCGCCGTGCTGAAGGAGTGGAACGACCGGGCGGCGCCGACACACTGAGGTACGCCGAGTGCTGGAGCTCGTCGGCCTGGGAGACCTCGCGACCAAGCGGGTCGCCAAGCTGTCCGGCGGCCAGCGACGGCGCGTCGCGCTGGCGCAGGCCCTTCTGGGGCGATCCGCGGATCCTGGTGCTCGACGAGCCCACCACCGGGCTCGACCCGACCCAGCGCGCCGACCTGCGGCGCACCCTGTCCGTCATCGCCGGCGGCTGCGCCGTCCTGCTCTCCACCCACCAGACCGAGGACGTCGCCGCGCTCTGCGAGCGGGTCGTCGTCCTCGCCGGCGGAACTGTCCGCTTCGACGGCACGGTCACCGACCTGGTCGCGACCGCAGCCGGACGGGTCTGGACCTGCGACGACCCCGGCCCGGACGCGCTGGTCAGCTGGCGCACCGGCACCGGCCGCCACCACGTCGTCGGCGGCTCCCGGCCACCGGGTGCGGACCCGGCGGAGCCGACGCTCGAAGACGCCTACCTCTTGATGCTCGGCGCCGACGCCCGAGCCGCGCACGTCCCCGCCTGAACCCGTTCTCGAACCCGCCGTTCTGATCCAGGAGTCACCATGACCGACAGCCTTGCCCTGCCCACGACCCGCTCCGCCAGCCTCGTCAGCATGGCCGGGATCGAGGCGCGTCGACTCGCCCGGAGCCCGATCTTCCTCGGTGGCGTGGTCCTTGCCTTCGGGGTGCTCACCTTGATGTTCGTCCTCAACGAGGACCCCGCCTTCGTCGACCTCCTCTCCATCCCGGTGGTCCCGGCGTTCTTCATCGGGCTGCCCAGCCTGGTGGCGACGGCACGCCTCACGAGGTCGACCGAAGCAGCGGTCGAGGCCATGGGCACCGCGCCCGGCACCGAGGCCCGCCGCACCTTGGCGGTCGCGATCGCCTGCGCCGTGCCGTTCGTCGCCGGACTGTTGTTCACGGCGTACGAGCTGGTGCTGGCGCAGGCTGCGGGGGTGGCGGACCAGGAGTGGTGGTTCGGCACCATGCCCGACTGGCAGGTCTGGAGCATCCTGCTGGCGCTGTCCGGCGTGGCCTGTCTCGGCGCCGCCCTCCTGGGAGTGCTCGTCGGACGCTGGCTCGCCTTCCCGGGTGCCTCGGCCGTGGCCGTGATCGCGGTGGTGGCGATCAGCTTCGGCGGCGCGATGCCGCTGGCCTACGGCGACTCCTCCGAGCTGCGGCTGTGGGTGCCGTGGGCGATGTGGCACTCGGGGAGCATGGAGGACGGGACCACGGAGCTGTTCGCCGGCAACCCCGGCTTCTACCTCGCCTACGTGCTGTGCCTCTGCGCCGCCGCCGTCCTCGGCGCCGTGTGGCACGACCGGACCGCCCGCACCGGCGGCCTCCGGATGGCGATGACAGCGGTGGTGGTCGTCGGCCTGGCGTGCCTGGCGCTCGCGATGACCACGGGCAACGAGGACAACCGCGTCTCCGACCCGATTCCCTTCAAGATCGACTCGTGAGCCAGCGCTGGTGGTACCTCCGTCGCGGCATCGCGTGGCCGGGCATGCTCGGCTGCGCGGTCGCGGCGGTGGTGCTTGCCGGCCTCGTCGATCGCTGGCCGACCTCCGCCTCGGTGCTGCTCCCGACCGTCCTGGCCTGCTGTGCCGCGGCCGCGGCCTTCGTCTTCGACGAGCATGCAACCGGCGTGGTCGCGGTGACTCCGCGCGGCGCCGGGTGGCGGCGTACGACGCGACTGGCCGCGGTCGCCGTCCCCCTCGTCGTGTGGGGCGTCATCGTCCTCGTGCGCCCGGGCGGCGTCCCGCTGGAGCGGTCCGGGTGGTGGTCGGTGGGCGGTGCGACGATCGCGCTGACGGGTGGCCTGGCCGCGCGGGCTTCCCGTCGGGAGGCGGCCGCCCCGAGTGCGGCCCTCGCCGCGACGGTCACGCTGGCGGTGATCAGTCCGGTGGTCGTGACCGCGTTCCTGGGCTGGGGCTCGGTCTATCCGGTGAGCGGGTTCGGCCAGGGATCCTGGACGTTCTGGTCGGTGGTCGCGGCGGGAGGTGCCGCTGCGTGGGTGGTCGCCATGCGGCCGGGCATCCGGGCCTGACTCTCCCCTCAACGGCCGTGCCGGTACCGGTCACCCGTTCCAGATGCCTACTACCCTCGCTGCATGAGCACTCCCGTCGCGTTGGTCACCGGTGGTTCGTCCGGCATCGGCGAGAGCACCGCGCGCGCCCTGCTCGCCAAGGGCTTCACGGTGTACGCCGTCGCTCGCCGCGTCGACCGGATGGTTCCGCTCGCCTCGGCCGGCGTGCACACCTTCGCGATGGACGTCACCGACGCCGCCTCGATGGTCGCCGGCGTCGACCGGATCATCGAGCAGCAGGGCCGGATCGACGTCCTGGTCAACAACGCCGGCTACGGGTCGTACGGCGCGGTCGAGGACGTGCCGATCGATGAGGCGCGGCGCCAGTTCGAGGTCAACGTGTTCGGGCTGGCCCGCCTGGTGCAGCTCGTCACGCCACACATGCGGGCGCAGAGGTCGGGCCGGATCATCAACATCTCCTCGATCGGCGGGAAGTTCTACGAGCCGTTCGGCGCGTGGTACCACGCCACCAAGTTCGCCGTGGAGGGCTTCAGCGACAGCCTGCGGATGGAGCTGCGGCCCTTCGGCATCAAGGTGGTGCTGATCGAGCCCGGCCCGGTCCGCACCGAGTGGAACGAGATCGCCCGCGGCTCGCTGCTCGAGCGCTCGGGCTCCGGTGCCTACGCCACCTACGCCCGCCAGGCGCACGGGGTCATGGAGCACTTCGACGAGCCCTCGCGCGCCGCGACGCCCGAGGAGGTCGCCGACAAGATCGTGAAGGCCGCGACAGTGAAGCCGGCCTGCCGCTCGTTATCCGGTGGGTCGCGGGGCGCGGACGATCACCACGTCGCGCGACCTCCTCCCGGACCGGGTGTTCGACGAGGTCGTCAGCAGGACCTACGGGACGCGGTAGGTGTGCCCGCGCTGTTGTTGTCCGAGCTGGTCGACCGGGCAGCGGGTCTGCTGGCTCAGCCTCGGCGGGTGGTGCTCGGGATCACCGGGTCGCCCGGCGCCGGGAAGTCGACACTGACCGATCTGTTGCTCACCTCTCTGCGGGCAGACCTCGGACCCGGGGCGGTCGGCCACCTTCCTATGGACGGCTTTCACCTCGCCGACGTCCAGCTCGACCGGCTCGGACGCCGCGACCGCAAGGGCGCTCCGGACACCTTCGACGTCGACGGTTACGTCGCGACGCTGCAGCGACTGCACGACCAGCCCGACCGGACTCTCTTCGCCCCCGGCTTCGAACGCGAGCTGGAGCAGCCCATCTCGGCCGCGATCGCGATCCCGGCGTCTGCGCGGCTGGTCGTCACGGAGGGCAACTACCTCCTGCTGCCGTCCGGCGGCTGGGAGCGGGTGCGCCCGCAGCTGGTCGAGACGTGGTTCGTCGAGCTCGACGATGACGTACGCCGCGCGCGGCTGGTCCGCCGGCACGAGCAGTTCGGGAAGTCGCCGACCGACGCTCGCGCGTGGGTGGAGCGCAGCGACGAGGCGAACGCTGCGCTGGTGGGCGCCACCCGTGATGCCGCAGACGTGGTCGTGCCCCTCGAAAGGCTCTGACCTGCGGGAGTGCTGATGGGTCGATCCACCCAGCTCCTCTGCGTGGGAGATGGGTGTCCCGCCCGACGCGGGAAAGGGCGCTTCTGGGAGAACGTCGGTCCATGGACACCACAGACATCGACACCGTGATCATCGGCGCCGGCCAGGCCGGACTGTCGACCGGCTACCACCTGCAGCGCCGCAACGTTCCGTTCGTCATCCTCGACGCCGCGGGTCGCGTCGGGGACAACTGGCGCCGCCAGTGGGACAGCCTCAAGCTCTACTCCCCCGCCCAGTTCGACGCCCTCCCCGGGCTGCCGTTCCCCGCCCGTCGGTGGACCTTCCCGGGCAAGGACGCTGTGGGCGACTACCTCGAGACCTACGCCCGCACCTTCGACCTCCCCATGCGCCTCGAGACGCGGGTGCAGGCGCTGGACCGCGACGGGGACGGCTACGTCGTGACGACCGACCGCGGCCGCTTCACCTGCCGCAACGTCGTCGTCGGGACCGGGACGTTCGGCCGTACGCCGCTCCTTCCCGACGTGGCCGGATCACTCGACCCGGCCATCCTCCAGCTGCACTCCAGCGAGTACCGCCGGCCCAGCCAGGTCAACGACGGGACCGTGCTGGTCGTCGGCGCGAGCCACTCCGGCACCGACATCGCCTACGAGCTCGCCGAGACGCACCCGGTCATCCTGGCCGGCCGCGACTGTGGCGAGATCCCGCCCCGTCTCGGCTCCCCAGCGTTCCGGGCGGTCTTCCCGGTCCTGCTCTTCGCCTGGAAGCACGTCCTCACCCGGCGGAGCCCGATGCGCAACAAGCTCAAGGAGGAGCTGCGGCGCCACGGCGGCCCGATGCTCCGGGTCAAGCGACGCGACCTCGTCGAGCGCGGCGTCGAGCGCGTCACCAGCCGGATCGAGGAGTCCCGTGACGGCAGGCCCGTCGTCGACGGCACGCCGCGCGACGTCTCCACCGTGGTGTGGGCGACCGGCTTCCGCCAGGTCTTCGACTGGATCCACCTGCCGATCCTCGGCGAGGACGGCTGGCCGCAGGAGGTCCGCGGCGTGGTCGCCGACGCACCCGGGCTGTTCTTCTGCGGGCTGGCCTTCCAGTACTCGTTCAGCTCGATGCTGATGACCGGTGTGGGCCGGGACGCGGCCTTCGTCGCCGACCGGGTCGCGGCCCGCTCCCGCAGCCTGGGGAAGGCGACCTCGAGCCACCCCGCGGCGGCCTGAGTCGCCGTACGCTCGGAGCCGGAGGTGGGCGCGATGGAGGAGGCCGGCGGCGTGGATCCAGCGCGTCAGGCGTACGAGCGCGGCGACTGGCCGGCGGCGTACGACGCCTGGTCCGCGTCCGACCTCGCCGACCTCCCGGCGTCCGACCTCGACGACCTCGCCACCGCGGCCGAGCTGCTCGGGCACCACGACGCGGCGGTGCTCGCGCTGCAGCAGGAGTTCCGGCTGCAGGAGCAGGCGGGCGATCCGCGCGGGGCCGTACGCGCGGCCGTCCGGCTGGCGATGAGCTGCGCCACCCACGGGGAGCCGGCCCTCTTCTCCGGATGGTCGGCCCGGGCCGAGGCGTTGCTCGACGAGACCGGCACGGACTGCGCGGAGGCGGGCTGGGTGGCCTTCGTCGCGGATGTTCGGCCACCTCGGCCGGGGCGAGATCCCGCAGGCGTCAGAGCAGGCCGACCTCGCCACGGACGCGGGACGCCGGCACCGCGATCCCGACCTCGTGGCGATGGGGCTGACCGGCCAGGGGCGGCTGCGGCTCTACACCGACCGGGTCCCAGAGGGTCTCGCCTGCCTCGACGAGGCGATGGTGCGGGTGATCGCCGGCGAGTGCACGCCGGTCATCGCCGGGCACGTCTACTGCACGGCGATCGAGGGCTGCCAGGAGATCAGCGACTTCGGCCGCGTCGCGGAGTGGACCTCCGCCCTCGAGCGGTGGTGCTCCGCGCAGCCCGGCCTGCTCCTCTTCACCGGCCAGTGCGCGCTGCACCGCGCCCAGCTGCTCCGCGTGCACGGCGACTGGGCCGCCGCCCTCAGCGAGCTCGAGCTCGCGGCGCAGCGGTACGTCGAGGCCGGGTCGCCGGACGCGATCGGGCTCACCGCCCGCGAGTCCGGCGACGTGCTGCGCCTGCGCGGCGACCTCGACGCGGCCGACGCCGCCTATCAGCGCGCCGCCGACCACGGCTGCGACCCCCAACCCGGGCTGGCCCTGCTGTGGCTCGCGCGCGGGCAGGATGCGGCGGCGCTGGCCGCCGTCGAGCGGATGCTGGACGAGGCCGCCGGTGCCGTGGGGCGGTCCCGTGTGCTGCCCGCCGCGGTCGACGTGTTCCTCGCGTCCGGGCAGGTGGACCGGGCGCGGGGGGCCGCGGACGAGCTGGCGTCCTTGGCCTGCTCGGAGCTCCACACCGCGATGGCCGCCGAGTGCTCCGGCGCGGTCGAGCTCGCGGCCGACGACCCCGCGGGCGCCCTGCCGTTCCTGCGCAAGGCAGGGCAGATGTGGGCGCGCGCCTCCGCGCCGTACGACGCCGCCCGCGTCGGCGTCCTCCGCGGACGGGCCCTCGCCCGGCTCGGAGACGCGGACGCCTCGCGCCGCGAGCTCGAGGTGGCGCGCGAGTGCTTCCGCCGTCTCGGCGCGCGCCCTGCGGCGGACTCGGTTTCGGCGTTGCTCGCGCCCGCCTCCTCGCCTGCCGGGCTCACTCCCCGTGAGGTGGAGGTGCTTCGTCTCGTCGCGACCGGCCGCACCAACCCGCAGATCGCCGCCGGCCTGGTGTTGTCGGAGAAGACGGTCGCCCGCCACCTCTCCAACATCTTCACCAAGCTCGACGTGGGCTCGCGGACCGCGGCCGCGGCGTATGCGTACGAGCACGGGCTGATGTGAGACCCGCATGGGTCGTGCGCTGAAAAGGCGGCTTCGACCCTTGTCGTCCGCGGCGGTCGGGGGTTGAGTGCTGTCAAGGCGAAGAACGGCCGCGACCCGAGGGGCCACGGCTCCTGACACCACGGAGGCGCTCATGAGCATGCAGACACCTCGCACCTGGCGGCACCGGGCACTGGCCGTGGTGGCGGCAGCGAGCATGACGATCCTGGCCGCCTGCGGCGGCACCACCGGCGAGGAGACCTCGAGCGGCGGGGGCGGCGAGGCCGGAGAGGATCTGCCGCTGGTCTACGGCGTCTTCGCCACCCCGCTCGAGGAGCCGTGGGACGGCGCCATCCACGCCGCACTGGAGAGCGCGGTCGAGGACGGGGTCATCGAGTACAAGCACGTCGACAACGTGAACACCGCCGACGCCATGGAGCGCACGCTGCGCAACATCGCGTCGAACGAGGAGCCGGACGCGATCATGGGCGACGCGTTCGCCGCGGAGGAGGCGGTCCGCAAGGTGGCCGCGGAGTTCCCGGACATCCCCTTCGCGTTCGGCTCCGGCGAGGACCCCGTGGAGCCCAACATGAGCGTCTTCGACAACTGGCTCCAGGACCCGGCCTACCTCGCCGGCATGCTCGCCGGCGGCCTCACCAAGAGCGATGTGATCGGTGTGGTCGGAGCGATGCCGATCCCCGAGGTCAACCGGATCGTCAACGCCTTCGTCCAGGGCATCAAGGAGACGAACCCCGATGCCACGGTCAAGGTCTCCTTCATCAACACCTTCTTCGACCCCGCAGCGGCCAAGCAGGCCGCCAACGCCCACGTCGCCGCCGGCGCGGACGTGCTCTTCGCCGAGCGTGACGGAGTCATCGCCGCAGCAGAGGAGGCGGACATCCCGGCGATCGGCATGATGGTCGACCAGGAGGAGGAAGCTCCCCAGCACGTCGTGACGTCGCTGATCTGGCACATGCGGCCCACCGTCGACGCGGTCGTCGAGCAGGCGAAGGACAGTCCGGCCGCCGTCGACCTGGGTGAGTACAGCTTCATGAAGGTCGGCGGCAGCGAGCTGGCACCGATCAACACCGACATCGTCGGCGGCGTGCCGGACGACCTCGCGCAGCAGGTGGAGGAGAAGGAGGCGGCGATCATGGACGGCTCCTTCACCACACCGGTGGACGAGTCCGCGCCGGCCGGCTCCATCGACGTCTCGCGGCAGTGAGCACCGCTGCGCCGCTGCTCGAGCTCGAAGGCATCACCAAGCGCTTCGGAGACCTGGTCGCGAACGACTCGCTGAGCCTGTCCGTGGGGCGGGGCGAGGTGGTGGCCATGCTGGGTGAGAACGGCGCCGGCAAGTCGACGCTGATGAAGATCATCTACGGGCTCGTACGTCCGGACGCCGGCGTCATCCGCATGGAGGGGCGGACCCTGAACGTCCGGTCGCCGCGCGACGCGATGGCCGCCGGCATCGGCATGGTCACCCAGGAGTTCTCGCTGGTGGAGACGATGACGGTCCGGGAGAACATCGCCCTGTCGGGGGTCGGCCTGGGTCGGATCGACGCGCGCCAGCACCGCGTCCGCGTCGAGCAGGCCATGGAGCGGATCGGTGTGGAGCTCCAGCCCGAGCGTCTGGTGTCCACGCTGTCCATCGGCGAGCGCCAGCGGGTGGAGATCGTCAAGGCCCTCTTCCACGACTGCCGGGTCGCTGATCCTGGACGAACCGACCGCCGTGCTCGCTCCTCATGACGTCCGGGCGCTGTTCGCCACGATCGAGCGGTTGCGGGCTGCCGGACTGGGCGTGCTCTTCGTCTCGCACAAGCTGCGCGAGGTCGCGGAGATCTCCCATCGAGTGGTGGTCCTGCGCCGAGGCACGCTGGTAGGCGAGCGCGTCACCAAGGAGGTCGGGAACACCGAGCTGGCGGCCCTGATGATGGGTTCGACCGCGGACTCCTCCGACACCGACACGGCCGCCGCCGTGGGGCTTCCCGTTCCGGCGGCGACCCGGGACACCTCGTCCCCGTCCCGCGACCCCGGCACGCGCGTGCCGGCGCTCAGCCTGACGGACGTGACGTACGAGGTCCGCGGCCACCCGGTGCTCGACGGCGTCAGCCTGCAGGTGATGCCTGGCGAGATCGTGGGCGTCGCCGGCATCAGCGGCAACGGGCAGACCGAGCTGACCCGGGTGCTGGCCGGCACGCTCGCGGCCAGGCGCGGACGGATCGAGGTCGCCGGCGAGGACATCACCCACAGCACCGTCGGCGCCCGGCTGCGGGCGGGGCTCGGGCGGCTCACGGAGGACCGGCGTGGCAGCGTCGTTCCGCAGCTGACCGTGGAGCAGAACCTCGTGCTCGAGGACCTGCCGTCGTTCAGCCGCCGCGGCGTCCTCGACGGCCCGGCGATCAGGCGGCACGCCGAGGAGCTGATCGACCGCTTCGACATCCGGGCGACCCCGACGGACGTCATCGCCAACCTCTCCGGAGGCAACATGCAGAAGGTGCTCCTCGCGCGGACCCTGTCGCGCCGCCCCCGGGCACTGGTCGCCGCCCAGCCCACCCGCGGCCTGGACGTCGGTGCCTACCGCTACGTCCACGGCTGCCTCGAGGACCTGAAGGCGCGCGACGGTGGGGTGCTGGTGATCTCCGAGGACCTCGACGAGCTGCGGTCGCTGTGCGACCGCATCCTGGTCATCTTCCGCGGCCGGATCACCGCTGAGGTGGCTCCAGGGGAGGCCACCAGCGACCGGCTGGGGCGGATGATGGCCGGCGAGGTGAGCGCGTGATGCGCCTGGTGCTGCGCGGCAGCGAGCCACGATGGGTCGCGCCTGTGGCCGTCCTGGTGGCGGTGCTGGCCACTGTCGTCCTCACCGCCATCCCCATCCGCATCGCCGGCGCCAACCCGCCCGCGGCGTTCGAGCGCTACCTGGTCCAGCCCCTCAGCTCGCCGCAGGGGATCTACGAGGTCCTGCTGTCCGCGACACCGCTGCTGTTCACCGGCATCGCGGTCGCCATCGCCTTTCGCGCCGGCTACTGGAACATCGGGGTCGAGGGTCAGTTCCTCATGGGCGCCGTGGTGACCACCTGGTTGGCGCTGAGCTTCCCGGGGCTGCCGGCCTTCGCCGCGCTTCTCCTCGGTCTCGTCGCGGGCGCGGTCGGGGGCACATTCTGGGCACTACTGCCTGCCTTGCTGAAGCGGCACGGTCGCATCGACGAAGTGGTGACCACGCTCCTGCTCAACCCGGTCGCCCTGCTCGTCGTCCAGGGCCTCCTCAACGGGCCGTGGCGCAACAGCACGAGTGGTTTCACCGACTCCGATCGCTTCGGCAGCGGCTACGACCTGCCGGAGATCGTGCCCGGCACCCGGGTGCACTGGGGGTTCGCGGTCGCCCTCCTGATCATCGCGCTGACGTGGTTCGTCTTCAGCAGGACCGCGGTCGGGCTCCAGGTGCGGGCGACCGGCTCGGCACCTGACGCGGCCGCCTTCAGCGGGGTGCCCGTCGACCGGCTGCGGTTCCGGGCTGCCCTGGTGTCGGGCGGCATCGCCGGCCTGGGCGGCGCCTCCCAGGTGATGGGCGTTCAGCACCAGCTCACCCAGGGCATCTCCAACAACTACGGCTACACCGGCATCATCGTGGCCACCCTGGGCGGCCTCACCGCGCTCGGTGTCGTGCTCGTCGCGGGTCTCTTGGGCGACCTCACCGTGGGAGCGGAGAGCGTCTCCCTGGTGCTGCAGGTGCCCACCCAGCTCGGTGACATGTTCGGCGCACTCCTCATGCTGACGGTCCTCTCCGCGCTGAGCTGGCGTCGCTACCGCGTCCAGTGGCGATCTCCACCCGCTCCGTCGTCGACGCCCGTGCAGGCGGTGGATCCCCGATGAGCATCAACGTCCTGGCCGCCTTGGCGGCGATGCTGACCATCGCCACCCCCCTGGTGTGGGCCGGCATCGGCGAGCTGATCGTGGAGAAGACCGGCGTGCTCAACCTCGGCATCGAAGGCACGATGTACGCCGGGGCGTTCACCGGCTTCCTCGTCGCCCTCCGCACCGGTTCCCCCTGGTGGGGGCTGCTCGCGGCGATCGTCACCGGCGTCGTCGCTGGTCTGCTGATGGCCGTCCTGTCGGTCACCCTGGGACTGAACCAGCACGTCTCGGGACTCGGCCTGACGCTGCTGCTCATCGCCTCGTGCGAGTTCACGTTCCGGATGCTGTACGCCGGCACGCGGCCGAAGCTCGACGACAAGTTCAACACCTGGCTGTCCGACGTACCGGTGCTGGAGCAGCACTGGCTGACGTACGTCGCCTTCCTGGTGCTGGCTCCCGGAACATGGTGGGTGCTGCGCTCGACCGGCATGGGCTACCGGCTCCACGCCGTCGGGGAGAACTTCGAGGCCGCCGAGGTGGCGGGGATCTCCGTGAACGCGACGCGCTACGCCGCGCTCGTCGTCGGCGGGGCGTTGATGGCGATCGGTGGGGCGTTCCTCACCCTGGCCGTGCTGGGCAGCTTCACCCTCAACATCATCAACGGGCGCGGGTGGGTCTGCATCGCGCTCGTCATCTTCGCGAGGTGGCGCGTGTGGCCGGTCGTGCTGGGCGCGCTGATCTTCGCCGTGACCGACGCGCTGCAGCTCCAGCTGGCCATCACCTCGGCGTTCGGCGCCATCCCGCGCGAGGTGATGCTCGCGCTTCCCTACTTGGCGGTGATCACCGCCCTGGCCATCTGGGGCCGCAAGGTGCACTACCCGGGGTCCTACCTCAAGGCCTACCGGCGTGCCTGACTGGAGGAGGCAACCATGACCGACGAAGAGCTGCTCGCCTTGGCGATCGCCGAGGCGCGCGCGGGGGCTGCGGAGGGAGGGATCCCGATCGGCGCGGCCCTCGCGCACGGGGACCGTCTGCTCGGTGTCGGCCACAACCGACGGGTGCAGCTGGGCAGCGCCATCAGGCACGGCGAGACCGACTGCCTGGAGAACGTCGGGCGACTGCCGGCCAGCGTCTACGCCGAGTCCACCATGGCGACCACCCTGTCGCCGTGCGACATGTGCACCGGTGCGATCCTGCTCTACGGCATACCGCGCGTGGTCGTCGGCGAGAACTCGACCTTCTACGGCGGCGAGGACTACCTCCGCTCCCGCGGCGTCGAGGTCGTGGTGGTCGA
The DNA here is from genome assembly GCA_963740115.1 of uncultured Actinomycetota bacterium. Taxonomy (GTDB): domain Bacteria; phylum Actinomycetota; class Actinomycetes; order Propionibacteriales; family Nocardioidaceae; genus Nocardioides. Next base: position 1,077,155 of record CAVUCQ010000003.1, read on the forward strand.
CGACGAACAGTGCAAGGCGATGATGCGGGACTTCATCGCGGCCAACCCCGAGCTGTGGAACGAGGACATCGGCGAGCCGGCCTGAGCGGTCTAGACGCACCTGATGCCCCTGTCACCGACCCCCTCACGGGCGTAGATTCGAGGACTGCCCTCCCACCCCCCGATCCCCGAGAGGTGGGTGACCACACCGAGGAGGGGCAGCGTGTTCATCCAGATCATCCAAGGCAAGTGCACGCGCCAGCAGGAGCTCCACGAGCACCTGGACACGTGGCGCAACGAGCTCGGCTCCGGAGCACCGGGCTGGCTCGGAGGGACCTACGGGTTCACCGACGACGACATGTTCGTGGGCGTCGTCCGATTCGATTCGCGGGACTCCGCGATGGCCAACTCCGGCCGGCCCGAGCAGGACGCGTGGGCCGCCCGCATGATGGAGCTCTTCGACGGGCCCGTCGAGTTCCACGACTGTGACGACGTCACCCTCCTGATGGACGGCGGGTCCGACAGCGCGGGCTTCGTCCAGGTCATCCGGGGGCGGGTCGACGACCCCGACCGGCTCAGGTCGATGATGACCGCCGACACCGAGTCGCTGCACCAGATGCGGCCCGAGATCATCGGCGGCACCCTCGCCATCGAGCCGGACGGCACCTTCACCGAGACCGTCGCCTTCACCAGCGAGGACGCAGCGCGACAGGGTGAGCAGGTCGAACCGCCGCCCGAGGTGCGGTCCGACCTCGAGTACGCCATGGCGGACGCGCAGTTCTACGACCTGCACCGTCCCTGGTTCGCGTCTCGTTGAGACGACCGCCGATGCACCGGGGCGCTCGGGAGCCCCGGTACGGGCCGCACCTCGACGGTCTTCCGCTTCGGCCTACGTGCGTCGGGCGAAGGTGACCTTGTTGTCGGGATGGGTGGTCATCGCGTAGCGGGAGTCGTGGGCGAGGCGATGATGTCGAGGGCAGAGCAGTCGCCCGTTGGAGAGGTCGGTCAGGCCCCGTCGGGACCACGGGTCGTCGTGGTGGGCGTGGCACCCGGATGCCGAGGTCTCGCAGCCCTTGGTGGTGCAGCCGCCGTCCCGGAGCCCGAGGGCGATCCGCTGCGCTTTCGTGAAGAGCCGGGTCTGGCGACCCATGTCGAGCGGCACGGATCGTGAGTCGAGGACCGCGGGGATGATCCCGGCCTCGCACGCCAGTCGACGGGCCTGGCCCGCGGACATCCGGGCGCCGTCGTCGAGCAACGCAGTGCCGTTCTCCGCGAGAAGCTGCTCCAACGTCATCGTCACCACCACGGTGGCGCTCACTCCCGCCGTCTGCGGGGTGCGGTCCTCCGGGTAGCGCTCGACGTACTCCACGAACGCCTCGCCCAACCGCCGCCGCAACGGCTTCCACCCGCCGGCGTCGTCCCTGAGCTCGTCCTCGGTGTGGCGTGCAGGGTTGGCCAACGCGAGCAGATGTCGCTTGAGCATCTTCCCCACGTGTGAGGGCACCTCGAACCGTCCGTGACATCGCCCCGCACCGTCGTCGACCAGGACCAGCTCCACACCCGCATCGGCCCGTGCCTCCTCGGCCGCCAGCACGGTGGCCTCGTGGCACTCCCCGACTTCGGGAGCGACCACGTCGAGGATCCGCTTCCCGATCTGCTTCAGGTCACGCGCGTCGTGGTCGCGGGCGAGGCCCAGCAACGTCGTCTCGGCCCGCCACCGCGTCTCCTCGTCGACGTGGACCGGCAGCGCCTCGACCGCTTCGGCGACCACGCGCGCCTGCTCGGTCCGAAGTGCACCGGAGGACAGCGCCGAGGCCACAGCCGAGTGCGCCTCCAACGCCCGGCCCAGCGCCAGGTCGCGTCGTGCCTCGCGCTGTGTCGTACGCGTCTCGACCGCGAGCCACGCAGCAGCGTCGCGCAGGCCATGCGCCTCGCCCACGTCGTCCGAGGCGGCAAGCAGCCGGGCCGTCAACGCGTCCAGCTGCGACTTGGCCTCGGCCAACGCGACCAGCGCGGCCTTCTTCTCCGCGGTGCTCATGAACGCCGGCTCTACGCTGCCGGCCGCCTTCAGCGCGGCGGAGATGTCGGAGGCACACTCGATGATCGGATGCATGGGCCACCTCCTCGACGCGCGTCACGGACACCCACCCTGTTCCGGGGTGGTGCGGTGAGACGTGCCGGCCCATTGCCAGGTCGCCACCCGAGAGCCGTACGGCGCCCCCGGAGCACCAACCGGGGTTCTATGGGTGACTGTCCCGATCCCGGGATCGCCGTCGCCTCTGACGAGATCCGTTCCGAATCGGCGTGCTGCACTTATCGTACATGTGTTCGAGCCACCTGGCAACCGGGCGGCCAGATCACACGGATTTCTTCTCGGACGCTGCGGCGGCACGATGCGCTGGGGTGCGCTGCGCATTGAGGCGCGAGACGTACGTGCCCCGATAGGTGATGGCACGCCTTCGCTGCAGGAGGATCGTCGTGACGCTCCTAGTCGTGATGCTCTTCGCCGGGTTGCCCTGGCTTCCGTGTGGAGGACTGCAGCGGCCACCGGTCGCACGAACCCGCAGTCGCTTCAGGCCTGGTGCTGTCGGAGAAGACGGTCCCCCCGCCACCTCTCCACCATCTTCACCAGCCTGAGGTGGGCACGGACGGCTGCGGCAGCGTATGCGTACGACCACGGGCTGATGTGAGGGGCGGTGGCACCCCTTGCAGGCGGGCAACCGGGGTTCCGGATCACTGACCGGGCCGCCGAGCCACCGCCGGCCGTCGCGGTGGTGAGAGCCAAGGTCCTCAAGGCGCGTAGCGCCTACCAGCGGCTCAGCGAACGCCCTGCGAACGCCAATATGCGTTGAGCGCCCCGTTGGTCTTCACGAACCAGATGATGAGGCCGAGGCCGAAGCACCAGCCGAGAAGCAGCGCCCAAAGGCCCGTGGCACCGCTGACGGGGGCGCGCATGCCGCGACGCTCGTACATGCCGGCGATCTCGCTCGGAGTGAGGAACCACATCACGAAGCTGACGAAGAAGGCGAGGACCAGCGCAAGCCCGCCGCCGAGGCCCGAGTTGGTGTGGCGCTTCATCTCCTCGTGCGTCTTGTAGAACCAAACCAGCGAGTAGATCCCGAGGGTCACGATGCACAGTGCGATGCATGCTCCCGTGCCACGAATCGGCCCGAGCGGTCCGGGCGGGATAGCCCCGTAAGGGGTAGGAATGGCGGCCCCAGCGTGGACAGGCACCGAACCAGTTTCAGCCGCGGGCGCGGGCCAACTCGGCTGCTGGAACTCGTTGGTGCGGACTTCGTTCTTCTCGGTCATGGGGTCCTCTACGTGATGACTGCTGACTGTGGCCCGCGAAACGTACATGTCGATGAGGAGCGGCGTCCGGGTTTCACCAAGGTCCGCGGCTCGACGTCGAAGTGATCGCCGCAGCGAAAAACGAGTCGTCAAGGCAACTTTGACAAAGCACCTTCGCTGCTGCGTGTCCGCACCTACTGTGCAACCACATTCAGCGTCCAGGGGGACACACATGAAGAAGATCTTCGGGGCGGCCGTGCTCGCCTCCGTACTGGCCATGACCACCACAGCCTGCGAGGTGCCGGAGGACGGCAAGACCGCGGCTGACGGGGCCAAGGTCAACCAGAAGAAGGACAAGTCGGCAAAGGCCGAGAAGGCCAAGAGCAATGTTCCGAAGGAGACTGCAGGCCAGGAGAACGCGCGGGAGAGCGCCGAGTCGTACCTGGACCTCAGCGCGTTCTCGCGCACTGGGCTCATCAAGCAGCTGAAGTTCGAGGGCTACTCGGAGAAGGATGCTGCGTACGGCGTCGACGCCCAGAAGGCCGATTGGAACAAGCAGGCGGCCGCCTCCGCAGAGGCATACCTCGACATGAGCTCGTTCTCGCGGCAAGGGCTCATCGACCAGCTCGTCTTCGAGGGCTTCACCAAGCCGCAGGCGGAGTTCGGGGCTAGCAAGAACGGCCTCTGACGCGGACTCTCTGCCTTGCCTTGGTCCGGTGGCCGCCGCTTGGTCTTGGTAACGCGGTAGGGCTCGACGACGACGCGCCTGCTACTGGCGCCGGCGAAGGAGCGGAGGGCGGAGGATTTCAAGCTACCGGCCGAAGCTCTTGGAGGCACCTATTGCGACGGATTGCGGTTGTTGGCGCGGTGATCGTGCGCGAGGGACGCGTGTTGGCAGCGCAGCGTGGAGGTAGCGGACCCTTGTCCGGCCTGTGGGAATTTCCTGGAGGAAAGGTAGAGGCGGGTGAGACCCCCATGAAGCGCTGGAGCGCGAGATCGCCGAGGAGCTGGCCTGCGACGTGGAGGTGGGGAGTCACATCACAACCACTGTGCACCCCTATGACTTTGCCGAGATCACGCTGACGACTTTCTATTGCACCTTAGTGAAGGGTGAGCCGCGCCTCTCGGAGCACACCGCCGTCAGGTGGCTCCATCCGGCAGAGCTCGACAACGTCGCTTGGGCGCCTGCTGATCTACCAGCGGTGGCCAGGGTCAAGGCCGGACTCAAGTGAGCGATCGGATCGATTGGGCCAACCGCTTCGCGCTGGACATCGACTTCGGCTACGTCGGTGGAGCGGCCGACGGCCCTCGGCACTACAACCCGCGACTGGTCATGAACGGCGCGGGGAGCACTGTTGAGCACGCACTGGTCGAAGAGCTGTCCACGATGCTCGGCGTTCACCTTCTCGGTTGCTTTCATCTCGGCGGGCGCGATAGCCCAGCGAAGCAGCATCTCCTCGACTTCCGCGGCGCTGGGAGCATCGTCACGTCCGACTTCCTGGGGTTCAATGAGCCGCGAGCCTTCGCCGAGCTCTGAAGCTTCGCGAACTCAAGGGATCGATGTCCGCCGACACCCAGCCAGAGGATCCACCCCAAGGGATACTCTTTCACACGACCACAACGTCACGGCGATCATCGGCAGTTCCAACCTGATGAGCAGCGCCCTATCGCAAAATCATGAGTGGAATCTCCGGGATCAGCCGCCCGCGGCAGCGACCTCGCCGACCAGATCCAACGCCTACTCAAGGAACAGGATTGCGCCTCCGAGCCACTCACCCAAGAGTGGATCGACGCCTATGCGGCCGCATCTCTCGCACCGCCCACGCGAACCCGCGGAATCGCATCCGCTGGCAAGGCGCAAGATTCGGCACTTATCGAGCCCAACGCGATGCAGCGAGATGCGCTGCTCGCCCTGGGCCTCGCAGGATCGAATGGCGCCGAACGCGCGATTATCGTCTCAGCCACGGGCACCGGAAGACGATCCTCTCGGCCCTCGATGACGCCAGGTCGCGCCCCAGCGTCTGCTGTTCGTCGTCCATCGTGAGCAGATCCTCGACCGGACCATCACCGAGTATCACAAGGTGCTCGGAGGCAGCCTAGCGAGTACGGCAAGCTCACCGGGTCGGTGAGGCAGCCCGACCGCCGCTTCGTCTTTGCGACTGTGCAGACGCTGTCGCAGCACTCCGTGCTTTCGACATCGCGCCCGATGCATTCGGCATGGTCGGTCATCGACGAGGCCCACCGCGCGCGGGGTCGGAACCTACCAACGGGTCATCTCCCAGCTGTCGCCTGACTTTCTAATTGGGATGACGGCAACCCCCGAACGCACGGACGGGTTTAATGTCTACGAACTCTTTCACTACAACGTGGTGTATGAAATCCGCCTTCACCATGCCCTCAAGGCGGAGATGCTGTGCCCTTCCACTACTACGGAATTGCGGACATCACCTACGCCGACGGCACCACCACGACGAGGAAACGAGCCGGCTCATCACCGCTGAGCGTGTGGAGCACCTTCTTGATGCGCTCGACCGGTACGGGCAGGCGGGAGTCCCTGCCCCGAGGGCTATCTTCTGTAGCCGAAAAGAGGAAGCGCGCGCTTCTTCAACGGGCTCAACGAACGCACCCTCCGAGGCAACCGACTGCGCACCGTGGCTCTCACCGGTGACGATCTATCGACACCGGGGAGAAGCGCGTACGCGAGTTGAGTCCGGCGAGCTCGACCACCTCCTGACAGTCGACATTTTTAACGAAGGCGTCGATATTCCCAGTGAACCGGTAGTCATGCTCCGCCAGACGCAGTCCGCGATCATATTCGTGCAGCAACTCGGCCGGGGCCTTCGTCTTGCCCCCGAAAGGATCACCTCGTCGTCATCGACTTCATCGGAAACTACGCGACGAATTTCCTCGTCCCATTGCTCTATTCGGAGACGA